>OZ241894.1:0-3930525 GCA_965203575.1 Candidatus Aldehydirespirator sp. | reverse complement strand
GGACGAGCCCGCCCAGGGCTCCGCCCAGCATGCCGATGAGCAGGCCGGCCCAGCCGCCGTAGTTGATGGCCCCCCAGGCACCGAACCAGGTGCCCAGTATCAGCATCCCCTCCAGCCCGATGTTCACAATTCCGGCTCGCTCCGAGAACAGGCCTCCCAGCCCGGCCAGCATGATCGGCACGGCCCAGCGCAGCATGGCCTGCGACGACGTCACCGCGGTCAGCCGCTCGGTGTCGTCGAAGCCCTGCATGACGGTCAGCACGAACACGCCGACGGCCGCGTAGAGCATCCACCGGGCCCACGCGGGCAGCCGTCCCAGTGCCGCGGTCATGATGCTGCCGCCGGGCTTGTGGCCATGGCCGCGGCCGCGGCGGCGGCCTCCTCGCGCTCGCGGATGCGTCGCACGACCTCGTAGGCGATGACCGCGGTCAGGATGATGACGCCCTTCATGATCTCGACGATCTCCCGGGACGCGGCTCCCGAGATCTGGAGGATCCCCGATGAGACGTCCAGGAAGGCGAAGATCAGCGCGGCCGCGGCTACTCCCGCCGGATTGTTGCGACCGAGCAGGGCCACCGCGATGCCGGTGAAGCCGAGCAGGCTGATCGGGTTGGACGGGTAGTAGCCGGTGTTCATGAGCTCGGTCATTCCGACCAGCCCGGCCACCGCGCCCGACAGAGCCATGGCGATGACCACCATGCGCTTGGGTGACACGCCGCCGACATGGGAGGCGGTCGGGTTGGCGCCGCTGGCCCTGAGGTCGAAGCCGAACACCGTCCGGTTCAGCATCACGTGGTACACGATCCCGACAACGACGGCGACGACCAGCATGCCGGTGAGCTTCTTGCCCAGGCCGATCTCCCGGGTGAACAGCTCCAGCCAGGCGTTGATGTTGGGGAGGATGCCGCTGTCGGCGATGGGCTCGGTTCCGACCCGGCCGCCGGTGGCGGAGATCTCACCGCCGGCCTGCCACTCCACGATCCACCAGGCGGAGAGGCCAGATATCACAACCGCGTTCAGCATGATGGTGGAGATCACCTCATTGACGCCGCGCGTCACCTTCAGCACACCGGCCGCGCCCGAGAACGCCCCGCCGACGGCCATGGCCACTACCAGGATGAAGGCGATGTGCAGCACCGCCGGCAGCTCGACCTGGGCACCGAGGTGGGCCGAGACGATGAAGGCCAGCAGGTACTGGCCTTCCACGCCGATGTTGAACAGGTTCATCCGGAAGCCGATGGCCGCGGCCACCCCGGACAGGTACAGCGGGGTGGCCCGGTTGAGGATGTCGACCTGCGTCTCGAGCTTGCTGGCGTGCTGCACCATGTCGGCGTAGGCCGCCAAGGGGTTGCTGCCCGATATCAGCAGCACGATGGACGAGAGCACGACTGCTATCACGACCGCCGCCACCGGTGCGGCCGAAGCCAGCATCAGCCTGTGGGTCAGCCGCCCGGTCATGGCGCGTCGGCCTCTAGCGCGGCGCCGGTCATGTAGGCGCCCAGGTCTCGTGGGGTGATCTCATTGGGGTCCAAGCTGGCCACCAGACGGCCCCGCAGCATCACCACGATGGTGTCGGAGAGCCCGATGAGCTCTTCCAGGTCGGCGGACACGAGAAGGGTGGCCAGTCCCTGGGCCCGAGCCTCGCGGATGTCGTCCCACACTGCGGCCTGGGCCCCGACGTCGATGCCGCGGGTGGGGTGGTTGGCGATGAGCACGGCCGGTCCGGCCACCATCTCCCGGCCCACGATCAGCTTCTGCTGGTTGCCACCCGACAGCGCGTGGGCCGACACCTCGATGTTGGGGGTGCGGACGTCGAAGTCGGCCTTGATCCGGTCCGCCCGGTCCCTCATGCCGGCGCGGCTCAGCCACGGGCCACGCGAATACGGCGCCTCTGTCTGGTGGCCGAGAGCGGAGTTCTCCCAGAGGGTGAAGCCCAGGAGCAGGCCGTCCCGGTGGCGGTCCTGGGGTACGTAGCCCAAGCCCATCTCGCGCCGGCTGCGCACCGAGAAATGGGTGATCTCGCGCCCGAGCAGGGTGATGGTGCCCTCATCGGGATCGTCGAGGCCGATGATGGCGTTCACCAACTCGGCCTGCCCGTTGCCCTCCACCCCGGCAACGCCGACGATCTCGCCCCGGTGGACGCTCAGGCTCACATCGTCGACCACCGCCCGGTCGCCTTCTCCGACGACGCGCAGGCCGTCGACGGCGAGGGCCACCTCCTCGGTCACGGTGGAGGCGCCCGCATCGGGAACCGGCAGCTCCGACCCGATCATCATCTCAGCCAGGTCGTGGGCGGTCACGTCGGTGGGCTTCACCGTGCCCACGGTCCGGCCCTGGCGCAGCACGGTGATGGTGTCTGCGATCTCGAGGACCTCGTCGAGCTTGTGGTCGATGAACAAGATGGTGGCGCCGCTGGCCTTGAGCTCGCGGATGTTGCGGAACAGCTCGTCCACCTCTTGGGGGACCAGGACCGCGGTCGGCTCGTCGAGGATGAGGATCTTGGCCCCCCGGTACAGCACCTTGATGATCTCGACCCGCTGCCGCTCACCGATCTCCAGCGTCTCCACCAAGTCGTCGGCATTGATGTCGAGACCGTAGGCCCGGCCGACTTCGTCCAGATGCTCGCGGCCGGCGTCGAAATCGATCCGACCGAACGAGCGCATCGGCTCGGCTCCGAGGATCACGTTCTCGAGCACAGTGAGCTGGTCGGCCAGCATGAAGTGCTGGTGGACCATCCCGATACCAAGGGCGATGGCCTGGGCCGGCGAGTGCAGCTCCACGACCTCGCCACCGATCTTGATCGTTCCGGAGTCGGGCGGCTGCATTCCGTAGAGGATCTTCATCAGGGTCGACTTGCCGGCCCCGTTCTCCCCGCAGATGGCGTGGATCTCGCCCTCGGCCACCGCCAGGTTGATGTCGTCGTTGGCCACGACGCCGGGGAACCGCTTGGTAATCCCTGTCAGCTCAATGGCCAGCGCCACACGGCCTCCCTAGAACTGCGGCAGAACGACGACCGGGCCGGACGTTAGCCCGGCCCGGTCGCCAATACTCGAATGGCAGCGTCAGAATGCTCTAGCGCTCCGACGATCTGCGTCTGGTTTCCCGCTCTTGCTCGCTCGGCCTCTAGGGCTCGGTCGGAACCGTGATCTCGCCCGACACGATCTGGCCCTTGAGGGCTTCGAGCTGGTCGGCGATGTCGTCCACGAAGCCGCCCGAGGTGCTGTAGCCGACGCCGTCCACCGACAGGTCGTAGGTGGTCGGGCCGGCCTGCATGGTGCCGTCGAGGACGGACTTGATCATCTCGAAGATCGACACGTCCACCCGCTTGAGCATCGAGGTCAGGATGTAGTCGCGCACGCCGGCGTCGGCCGTGTGGTACTGGTCGGAGTCGACGCCGATGGCCCACACCTTGGACCCGGTCGCCTCGCTCTGCTCCAGGGCGGCCTGGAACAGGCCCGCGCCCGAGCCGCCGGCCGCGTGGTACACGATGTCGGCGCCGTCCTCGTACATGGCCAGCGCGATCTCCTTGGCCCGATCCGGGGCGTTGAAGCCGTCGAAGTCGGGCGCCTCGGTGATGTAGTCGCCGATGATCTCGATGTCGGGGTTCACGGCCCGGGCACCGGCATTGAAGCCCGCCTCGAAGCGCTCGATCAGGCCGCCCACATTGGCTACGCCACCGATGAAGCCGATGGTGCCCGTCTGGCTCTTGAGAGCGGCGGCTGCACCGACCAGGAAGGAACCCTCATGTTCGGCGAAGACCAGGCCGGCGATGTTGTCGCCGTAGGGGGCCGGGGGATCGGTTGTCCAATCGGCGATCATGGCCGAGTCGACCACTCCGAACCTGGTATCGGGGTTCTCGGCGCCGACCGCGGCGGCGTCGACCTCGAACAGGAACCCGACGCCGATGACGATGTCGTGCTCGCTGGCGGCGAGCTGCAGCAGCTCGCCCCGGTTCGAGCCGTCGGGCTCGGGCGAAGCCTCTGTGAAGGTGATGCCGAGCTCTGCGGCGGCCCGTTCGATGCCTGCGGCCGCCGAGTCATTGAACGACTGGTCGCCCCGGCCGCCGATGTCGAACACCAGGCCGACCGATACGTCGGTCATCTCCGGCTCGGCTTCGTCCTCGTGGTCGTGGTCGGCCTCGTCCTCATGGTCGTGGTCGGCTTCGTCCTCGTGGTCGGCTTCGTCCTCGTGGTCGGCTTCGGGTTCGGGGGCCGGCTCCGGTTCGGCCGGTGCCGGTTCGGGTGTGCCGGCGGTCTCCGTGTCGTCATCGTCGCCGCACGCCGCTGCAAGCAGGGCGAACGACAACAGGATCGCGGTCAGGGCAAGCAAACGCTTTCTCATGGGCCTTCCTCCAGGATCGATCAGGCGGTTAGGCCGCGAATGCTAATGGACGGATACTCAGTTCCGCGAGCGGAAAGAGTGATTCGCGGTCCACTCCAGGAAAGCCCCAGCCGACCATGGGTTGACGATGTCCGGCCGGGGATGTCGGTGTGGGAGTCGGCTGCCGGTTGAGCTGCCCGAAGGTCGGGCGGGTTCGTGGAGGTCCGGCGGTAGCGTGTTCAGCCATGTCCAAGCGCACGAGCAAGCGCCGCACCAAGGCTCGCCGATCCAAGGCGAACCACGGCCGCAAGCCCAACGCCGGCCGCAACAGCTAGCCGCAATTGGAGCGATTCGGGTTCGTCGGCTTGCCCAATTCGGGCAAGACCTCGCTGCACAACGCTCTGGCCGGCGGCGACGCGGTCGCCGCCCGGCATGCCTTCTCCACGAAGTCGGCCAATGTGGGGGTGGCCAGGGTTCCCGACGCCCGGCTGCCGAAGCTGGCGGCCATGAGCAGCAGCCGCCGCACGGTGCATGCCTCGGTGCAGTTCACCGACATCGGCGGCCTGGTGGCGGGCTCGAACCGGGGCGAGGGACTGGGCAACGCCTTCCTGGGCCATGTCCGCGACACCGACGCGATCGTCTACGTGCTGCGGGCCTTCACCGATCCTGACGTAGGAGGAGACGACGATCCGCTCAACAGCCTCCGGGTGCTCGAGACGGAGTTGGCCCTCGCCGACCTCGACAGCGCCGCCCGCCAGCTCGACAAGCTCGCTCGAGCCGCCAAGGGCGACCCGTCGCTGCGGGCCGATCACGACTTGCTGGCCCGGGCGATCAGGGTCCTCGAGGACGGCGTGCCGCTGTACCGGGCGGGCTTCCACGGCGATGCCAGGGCAGGGCTCCGCCCGTTCTTCCTCCTCACCAACAAGCCGGTGCTGGCCGTGGTGAACATCGGAGAGGACCAGATCGACGCCGCGGAGGACTTGGCGGAGCCGGTGCGGGTCGAACTGGGCGAGGCCGAGGTGATGGCGCTGTGCGTGCAACTCGAGGCCGAGGCCGCGCAGCTCGACGAGTCGGAGCGGCCTGGCATGCTGGCTGCGCTTGGCCTCGGCAGCGGCGCTCTGGACCGGTTCCTGACCATGGCCTACCGGATGCTGGGGCTGCGGACCTTCCTGACCACCGGCCCCAAGGAGAGCCGGGCCTGGACCTTCAGGGCCGGGGCGTCGGCCGTGGAGTGCGCCGGCGCGGTCCATTCCGACTTCCGGCGCGGCTTCATCCGGGCCGACACGATCTCATGCGACAAGCTGCTGGAGGCTGGTTCCTGGGTTTCAGCCCGGGATCAGGGCCTGGTGCGGTCGGAGGGCAAGGACTACCGGGTGGCCGACGGTGACGTGATGGAGTTCAAGTTCAACGTGTAGAGGCCGAGCGGGTAGGCGAGCGAATCTGCTCCATACGGGCGAGGCCGTGGCCCGAGCGGCCCGTGAGCGAAGCGAACAAGAGCGGGAGACACCCCACGCCCTATGACGCGCCGGAGGACGGTGCGTTAGCCTGCATCATGCCCGTCGACACCGATCAGCGGCTGCTGGCCGAACTCGAGCCCAGCGTCGAGAGGCTCTTCGAGCGGCACCTGCGGCAGACCAAGGAGTGGCATCCCCACGCGCTCGTGCCCTGGAGCAGGGGCGAGGACTTTCCTGCCGACTACGAGTGGGACCCCCAGGAGGCCGGACTGAGCGCCGAGGCCCGCAGCGCGCTGTTCGTCAACGTCCTGACCGAGGACAACCTGCCCTACTACTTCCGGGATGTCGAGCGCATGTTCGGCCGCGACGGTGCTTGGGGCCATTGGGTGCGGCGCTGGACGGCCGAGGAGGGCCGTCACGGGCAGGTGATCCACGACTACCTCGCGGTCACCCGGTCGGTGGATCCCGTCAATCTCGAGAGGGCGCGCATGGCCCAGGTGCAGTGCGGGCGGGTTCCCGAGCCGCCCAATGCCTTGGAGGGCCTCGCCTATGTGGCCCTCCAGGAGTTGGCCACCCGCATCTCGCACTTCAACACGGGGCGACACATCGACGATCCGGCCGGCAAGGCCATCATGCGCCGGGTGTCCTTCGACGAGAACCTCCATTTCCTCTTCTATCGCGATGCGATGGCCGCCGCGCTCAAGGTGGAGCCGTCCCGAGCGGTCGTGGCCATCGCCAACCAGGTGAAGGGCTTCGCGATGCCCGGTGTGGGCATCACCGACTTCGATGCTCACGCCCGCACGATTGCCGAGGCCGGCATCTACGACTTGGCCATCCATCATGACCAGATCCTGCAGCCGGTCGTGATGCGCGACTGGAACCTCCCGAGCCTCGCCGGCCTCTCGGGGGTGGCCGAGGCGGCCCGGGAGAGGCTCATGAAGCTGATCGACCGGATCGGCCGGGTCGGTCGGCTCATGCTGGAGCGTCGCGCCGAGCGCTGGTCGCGTCACCAGGATTGAGCCGGCGGGGGAGGTCTCGCACCGGCTCTCCCGGGGAAGGCTCCGGAACTAGATTCTCAAGCCATGGCCTGGCTGATGGTCGAGGACCGGGTGGTGGCGTCGCTGGAGATCGCCTCCAGCCGGCGCGACCGTCGCCGAGGTCTTCTCGGAAGGGACGGGATCGAGGGAGCCCTTCTGCTGGAACGGACCCGCTCGGTGCACTCGGTCGGCCTGCGCTTCCCCATCGATGTAGCCCACTGTGACGGCGACATGCGGGTGTTGAGGGTGACCACGATGCGGGCCAATCGAGTCGGGCGCCCGGTATGGCGGGCCAGTTCGGTCATCGAGGCCGAGGCGGGCAGCTTCCGGCGCTGGGGGGTGGCTCCAGGCGTGGAGCTCGAGATCCGGCGGTGAGCGGTCCTCCGCCCGGAGCTGCGCCTCAGGCACCGGGCGGCTCGCTGGTGTTGGTCGGCACGCCGATCGGCAACCTCGGCGATCTCAGCCCGAGGGCGGTGGAGGCTCTCTCGGCTGCCGATCTGGTGTGCTGCGAAGACACGCGGCGCACGGGTCGGCTGCTCGAGCACGCGGGGGTGAGCGGGGCGCGGCTCCGGCGCGTCGACGAGCACACCGAGACCGACGCGATAACTGGCGTGTGCGAGCTGCTGGCGGCAGGAGCGACGGTGGCCGTGGTGACCGATGCGGGCATGCCCGCAGTGACCGATCCCGGAGGCCGGCTTGTGGCTGCGTGCGCAGCGGCCGGCCACACCGTGACCGTGGTGCCCGGTCCTTCGGCCGGCGTGGCTGCTCTGGCGGTGAGCGGGCTTCCTGCGAGCCGGTTCTGCTTCGAGGGGTTCCTGCCCCGCAAGGGCAAGGCCCGGGCCGGGCGCCTGGAGCAGATCGCGCGGGAGCGGCGCACCACCGTGGTGTACGAGTCGCCGCACCGCCTGCGGTCCTGCCTGGAGGACCTGGCCGGGGCGTGCGGACCGTCCCGTGAGGGCGTCGTCGCCCGTGAGCTCACCAAGCTTCACGAGGAGGTTGTGAGGGGCAGTCTCGCCGAGTTGTGCGAATGGGCTTCCGGCCCGGTGAAGGGAGAGGTGGTGATCGTGGTCGCGGGAGCCGCCGAGGACGCTCCGGCTACCACGGACGAGGAGTTGCTGGCCGCCGCGCAGGCCCTGGTCGCCGGGGGGATGAGCCGTCGGGACGCCGCGGCTGCGGCCGCGGCCGCCCACGGAGCCTCGCGCCGCCGCGTGTACAACCTGATGACTTGACCCCCGCAGCCGACGCTGCTCCGGCTGGGGAAGACATTGACATCTGGGGATAATGTGGCCCCCCATGGCGGTGCCGGTACTGGTCGCGGTGGCGTGGCCCTACGCGTCCGGGAGTCGACACCTCGGCCACCTCGCTGGGGCCTACCTGCCGGCGGACATCTACGCCCGCTACCAGCGGCTGGCCGGCAACGACGTTCTCATGGTCAGCGGGTCCGACGTGCACGGCACGCCGATCACCGTGCGGGCCGACGCCGAGGGTGTGACGCCGTCGGAGATCGTCGAGCGCTACCACTCCGAGTTCTGCGACCAGTGGGAGATGCTCGGGATCTCGTGGGACCTGTACACCACCACCGGCACGCGCAACCATGCCGAGGTCACCCAGGACATGTTCCTGGTCCAGCTGAACAACGGCCACATCGACAAGCGGGTCTCCGAGCAGTTCTACGACCCCGTAGGCGAACGGTTCCTGCCCGACCGCTACATCGAGGGCACCTGCCCGCGCTGCGGCTATGGGGCGGCCCGCGGCGACCAGTGCGAGCACTGCGGAAGCACGCTGGACGCCACCGATCTGATCGATCCCCGTTCCAAGATCAGCGGTGCCGTGCCGGAACTGCGTCCGACCGAGCACTTCTACTTCCGCTACTCGGACTTCACCGAGAGGGTCGATGCCTGGCTCAGGACCCGCCGGGGATGGAGGCCTCACGTTCTCAACTCGTCCTTCGGCTGGACCAACGAGGGGCTGCAGGACCGGGCCATAACCCGGGACCTGGACTGGGGGGTCGAGCTACCCGTCGACGACCTGGGCGAGGGAAAGCGCATCTACGTCTGGTACGACGCGGTGATCGGCTACCTGTCGGCGTCCAAGGAATGGGCGGCCCGCAACGGCGATCCCGACGCCTGGAAGCGCTGGTGGCACAACGACGAGTCCCGCCACCTCTACTTCGTCGGGAAGGACAACATCCCGTTCCACGCCATGCTCTGGCCCGCGCAGCTGATGGGCTACGGCGGCCTGCACCTGCCCGACAACGTGCCCGCCAACCAGTACGTGACCTTCTCCGGGGCGAAGATGGCCGCCGGCCGGGGCATCGGCCTGGCCATCGGCGAGGGTCTCCGTCTCTTCGAGCCCGACGCTCTGCGCTACGCCCTCGCCGCAGCCCTGCCCGAGCACGCCGACACCGAAGTCTCCATCGAGGAGATCGCCCGGCGGATCAACGACGAGCTGGTCGCCACTTGGGGCAACCTCGTGAACCGGGTTCTGTCGTTGGCCCAGTCGGCGCTGGGGGGCGTGGTCCCGGAGGTCGGAGATCGGCACTCCTCCGACACCGCCCTTCTGGCGGCCGCCGACGACGCCTTGCGCGAGGAGGCCGACTGCATCGAGCGGGTGGAGCTGCGGGCCGGGCTCCGCTGCGCCATGGAGGCAGCCGCCAGGGTGAACGCCTACCTCAACTCGAATGAGCCGTGGAAGCTGGCCTCCGTGGATCCGGACCGCGCCGCCGCGGTGCTGGTGACCGCGCTGGAAGCGATGGCCGGAGTGCGCACGGGACTGGCCCCGTACCTGCCGTTCTCGACGGCAGCTCTCGACGACCTGTTCGGCCGGGTCGAGCGCTGGGAGCGCCCGGCCGTGCCGAAGGGCACGCGTGTGCCCAAGCTCGAGCCCCTGTTCGCCAAGGTGGACCTGGACGCCATCGACCTTGCCGGTGACGGCGCGGACCCGGCCTGAGGCGCGTGGTTGACGTGGCCTGGGCCGATCACCATTGCCATCTCCCGGCCGGGGAGGCCGCGGGCCCGGTGATCGCCGACGCGCGCGCCGCAGGCGTCGGCGCACTCGTCACTGTGGGCACGGATGTGGAAGACTCCTGTCGAGCGATCTCGGTTGCCGAAGCCCACGAGGGGGTGTGGGCCACTGCGGGCGTGCATCCCCACGAGGCCTCCGGCGGTATGGGCGGATTGGAGGCTCTGATGGCGCGGCCTGAAGTGGTGGCTGTGGGCGAGGCCGGACTCGACTACCACTACGACTACTCGCCGCGTCCCGTTCAGCGCCGGGTCTTCGCAGCCCAGGTGGAGATGGCCAACCGCAGGGACTTGCCGCTGGTGGTCCACTCCCGGTCGGCCTGGGACGACACGCTCGCCGTGCTCGACCGCGAGGGAATCCCGTCACGAACAGTGATGCACTGCTTCACCGGGGGACCCGAGGAGGCAGAGGAGTGCCTGCGAAGGGGCGCGGTCCTGTCGTTCTCGGGGATCGTCACCTTCCCCAAGGCCTCCGAGGTGCGCGACGCAGCCCGGGTCTGCCCGCTCGACCGCCTGATGGTCGAGACCGACAGCCCGTACCTGGCTCCGGTGCCTCACCGCGGCAAACCGAACCGACCCGCCCTGGTGGGCGTCGTGGGGGCGGCGGTGGCTGAGGCGAAAGGCCTCGATGTCGCCGATGTGGAGCAGGCCACCTGGGCGACAACCCGCTTGTTCTACGGACTCGATCGGGAGGTCGACTGAGATGGGCGCGCCCGACCGGAGCGCTCGGGTGGGGCTGGTCGGCATGATCATCCTCACCGCACTGGTCCTGGCCGGCGTGCCCGCGGCGGCCCAGACGACGTCGACAACGGTTGCCCCCGGAGTGGAGCCGACCGAAGCCGTCGACGTGGAGGACTTCGTGGATCGGGCGCAGCGGTGGGCCGAGGCTCGCCGGCGGGCCCGGGAGGAGGCCCTTCGGAAGGCCGAGGAATTGGCCATCGCGAACAGGAGCACAACCTCCACGACGACCACCACCACGACTACAACCTCCACGACCACGACTACGACCACGACGACCGAGCCGCCGACCACATCCACCGAAGCCGGCGCCGTCGAGCATCCGATACCGGCGGGAACCACAGAAGAGCAGTGGCATGCCCTGCGGGAGTGCGAGTCGACGCAGAACTACCGGGCTGTGAGCAAGAGCGGCCGGTACCGCGGCGCCTACCAGTTCTCGATCCGTACGTGGGACTGGGTGGCAGGAATGCACTACCCGGACCTGGTCGGGGTTGATCCCATAGACGCTTCGCCCTCGGACCAGGACAAGATGGCCTACCAGCTCTACGAGATCAACGGCTGGGATCCCTGGCCGACCTGCAAGAAGAGGCTTCCCTCCTGACCCATACCGAGTCGGAGTTGAGGGCGCTCATGGAACGTTTCGGCGTGTCGCCGCGGCGGTCCTTCGGCCAGAACTTCGTGGCCGATCCCAACACGGTGCGGCGCGTCGCCCGGCTCAGCGGAGCAGGCCCGGCAGACCGGGTGCTGGAGATCGGTGCGGGGCTCGGCTCGCTCACCTTGGCGCTGGCGGAGACGGGTGCCGCGGTGCGGGCCGTGGAGGTCGACTCCGGTCTCGCCACGGCACTGCGCGAGGTGGTGGCCGAGGCGGGTGCGCACCGCGTCGAGGTGGTCGAGGGGGACGCGGCGACGCTGGACCTCGACGATGTTCTGGAGGGATCGGGCCGATGGATGCTGGTGGCGAACCTGCCCTACAACATCGCCACCGGGCTGGTCGTCGACCTGCTGCACGACGCGGCCGCCATCTCGGTGATGGTGGTGATGGTGCAGCGCGAGGTGGGGGAGCGGCTCGTCGCTCCGCCCGGATCGCGGGCCCGGGGCATCCCCAGCGTTCTCGTGGAGCGGCAGGGCACGGCCCGGGTGGTGGCCAAGGTCCCGGCCTCGGTCTTCCGGCCCCGGCCCAGAGTCGAGTCGGTGGTGGTCAAGATCGAGCGCCATCCGAGCGAGCGGGCTGTGCCCTTGCCGCCGAAGTCCGAGGCTCGCTTCAAGCGGCTGGTGCGGGCCGGGTTCGGTCAGAGGCGCAAGATGCTGCGCCGCTCGCTGGCCGGGCTGGTCACCTCCGACGGGTTTGCGGCCGCGGGAGTGGACCCTGCCAGCCGTCCGGAGGTGCTGACTCTGGATCAGTGGATAAACCTGGCCCGGACCGAGCCCTAGCCCGGAGGCAAGGTTCTTTCCCCCTCCTCGCGGCGCAACCCGTGGACTGTAGCTTCGCGGTGTGATCGAGGCATTCGCGCCGGCCAAGCTGACGCTCAGTCTGCGGATCACCGGCGTGCGGCCGGACGGCTATCACACCGTCGACGCCGAGATGGTGACGCTCGACTTCTCCGACCGGCTCGAGATCGTGGCGGGCAAGTCCGGCTTGCGGATGCTCGATGAGGCGGGGAACGAGTTGCACGGAGTGGCCCGGCCCGGCCAGAACCTCGTCGAGCGTGCACTGTCGCTGTGCGGCCAACAGGCGCAGGTCACCGTGCACAAGCGGATCCCGGTCGGGGCCGGGCTGGGGGGCGGCTCGGCCGATGCGGCCGCGGTGCTGCGCTGGGCCGGGTTCGGCGACACCGCAGCGGCGGCATCGATCGGTGCGGACGTGGCGTTCTGCCTCGCCGGCGGCCGGGCCCGGGTGCGGGGCATCGGCGAGATCGTCGATCCGCTGCCCTACGTCGGCGAGCAGTACACCCTGCTGCTGGCACCGGTGGGATGCGACACCGCAGCCGTGTACGCGGCGTGGGACGAGCTGGGCGGCCCGGCCGGCGAGCACGGCAACGACCTGGAGGCCGCCGCGCTGCGGGTCGTGCCGGAGTTGGCGGTGTGGCGCGACCAGCTGGGCGATTCCACCGGGATGACGCCACATCTGGCCGGGAGCGGCAGCACCTGGTTCGTCGCCGGCGCCCACCCGGGGCCGGGCCGCATCGTGGCCACCACTACCGAGGCGGCCGCTGCGACCCTCTGAGGGGACTGGTGGGAGTGCCGGTGGCTACTTGCGCCGCTGGTGCCGGGTGCGCCGGAGCATCAACTACTTGCGCCGCTGGTGCCGGGTGCGCCGGAGCATCAACTACTTGCGCCGCTGGTGCCGGGTGCGCCGGAGCATCTTCTTGTGCTTCTTCTTGCGCATGCGCTTGCGGCGCTTCTTGATGAGCGATCCCACGGGGCGTGAACCCTACCGGGGCAGGCGGCCGAACACGCATCGGTACGGCGCTCGCTAGTGTTTGATCGGGCTGTCCGCCTACCAGGCGGGCGCCGATGGCCGGTAGTTCAACTGGTAGAACGTCGGACTTTGGCTCCGGATGTTGCAGGTTCGAGTCCTGCCCGGCCAGCATCCCTGTTGCCGTGACGGCTGTTCCGCACATCCTCTGAAGTGGTGCTTCTGTCGAATCGGGCTTTGCCCCGCCCGGCATCGCGTCACCGTCCTACAATGCCGGTCGCCATGAAGCAGCAGACTCACAAAGTGCTCCGTGTCGTGTCCGGGCGGTCGAGTCTGGCCTTTGCTTCCAGGGTGTGCTCGGAACTCGGGGTGCCGCTCGGCACGACCCACATCGAGGACTTCGCCAACGGGGAGATTCACGTCCGCTACGGCGAGTCGATCCGGGGCTGCGACGCCTTCATCGTCGGCACCCACGCCGAATGGGAGGGCGGCTCCATCAACGATGCGATCCTGGAGCAGCTCGTCATGGTGGACGCGGCCAAG
This sequence comes from Candidatus Aldehydirespirator sp., assembly GCA_965203575.1. GTDB lineage: Bacteria > Actinomycetota > Acidimicrobiia > Acidimicrobiales > Aldehydirespiratoraceae > Aldehydirespirator. The sequence goes on along the minus strand of OZ241894.1, from coordinate 3,916,997 downwards.
CGGGCCTCCGCCAAGCGCATCACCGTCGTGGCGCCGTTCTACGGGTACGCCCGCCAGGACCGGAAGGCCTCGGGGCGCGAGCCCATCTCCGCCCGGCTGCTGGCCGACCTGTTCCTGGCTGCGGGCGCGAAGCGGCTGCTGTCGGTGGATCTGCACTCCGGGCAGATCCAGGGGTTCTTCGACGGCCCGGTCGACCACCTGACCGCCATGCCGGTGCTGCTCGAGTACCTGCAGACGCTGCGGGGCGAGGACCTGGTGATCGTGTCACCCGACGCCGGACGGGTGAAGGTGGCGGAGCGTTACACCCACCTGCTGCACGCTGATCTGGCCATCGTCCACAAACGCCGCCAGAACGCCAAGCACGAGGTCTCGGCCAAGGAGATCGTCGGGGAGGTGGACGACCGGACCTGCGTAATCGTCGACGACATGATCGACACCGGCGGCACCATCGTGGCCGCGGCCGAACTGCTGGCGGCCAACGGGGCCCGGCGGGTGCTCGCGGCCACTACCCACCCAGTGTTCTCCGGGCCGGCAGTTGAGCGCCTGAAGGACTCGGTCATCGACTTGGTGGTGTGCACCGACACGCTGCCCCTTCCCGCCCACAAGCAGTTCTCGAAGCTCCATGTGGTGTCGGTGGCGCCGATCGTGGCCAGGGCCGTCTCAGCGGTGTTCGAGGACACCTCGGTGAGCGAGATCTTCGGCGGCAACAACCTGGTCTAACCAACCTCCTCTGGCGGTAGCCTCAGTCGAATGGCACTGAACCTGGTGAAGGCCGTGACCGGCCGCGAGCTCGGCACCCGTCCCAGCCGCCGGCTGCGCCGCACCGGCCGCGTTCCCGCGGTGGTCTACGGCATGGGCTCGGAGCCGCTGACGGTGTCGGTGGACAGGACCGACCTGCGGGTGGCGCTGAACACTGAGGCCGGGCTCAATGCCCTGATAACGCTCGACGTCGAAGGCGGTCGGCAGCTGTCGATCGTCAAGGATCTCCAGCGCCACCCGGTCCGCCGCGACGTGCTCCACGTCGACTTCCTGCGGATAGACCCCGACCAGGAGGTGGAGGTCGATGTTCCTCTCATCCTCACCGGCGAGGCCAAGAAGGTCACCCAGGCCAGCGGGATGGTCGACCAGGTGATGCACCACCTTCCGGTGCTGGCCAAGCCGGCCGACATCCCCGTCGAGGTCACCGCAGATGTCAGCGACCTGGAGGTCGGGTCGTCGCTGCGGGTGAGCGACATCGATCTGCCCGCGGGGGTCACGCCGGCCGGCGACGCCGACGCCACCTTCGCGGTGGGCCTCATCACCCGCTCCACCAAGGAGTACCTGCGCCAGCTGAAGGCCGAGGAGGAGGCAGCGGAGGCGCTCATCGTCATGGGCGAGGCCGCCGAGGACGAAGAGGCGGCCGAGGACGAAGAAGAGTCCTGAGAACGGCCGGCGCGCCTTCTAGTAGTGGCCATAGGCTCGCGCTCCGGATCCTCGGCCGACTTGCTGGTGGTGGGTCTGGGCAATCCGGGCGACCAGTACGCCCTCACCCGCCATAACGCGGGCCGCTGGGTGGTGGAGGAGCTCGTGCAGCGCCACGACGGGCGGCTGCGCCGGGCCCGGCGCCAACAGGCTCTGGTGTGCGAACTGCGCCTGGGGGAGCGGCGCGTCGCCGCGGCTGCCCCGGTCACCTGGATGAACGAGTCGGGCCGGGCCGTCGCGCCGCTGGTGCGCCGGTTCCGGATCCGGGACTTGAGCAGCCTTGTGGTGGTGCACGACGAATTGGATCTGCCCGTCGGGCGCCTCAAGGTCAAGACCGGCGGCGGGATCGCCGGGCACAAGGGACTGCAGTCGATCCGCGCCCACCTGCGCAGCGACGCCTTCACCCGGGTGCGCATCGGTGTCGGCCGCCCGGACATCACTCCCAAGGGTGGCGACTATGTGCTCAAACGCCCGGGCCGGGCCGAGCGGGACGAACTGGAGGCAGTCGTGCAGCGGGCCGCCGATGCGATCGAGCATTTTCTCGCCCACGGCCTCGAACCAACCATGAACCGCTTCAACGCGCCCTGAGCAACGGTGGAGCAACGGTGGCGGGGAATACTTCGAGCCAGGCCGGCCTGAGCCGCCTGCTGCCGCGGCTGGCCGGGCATCCCGGGCTGCTGTCGCTGCTGGGACGCCGCACTGCGACGGTGGCCGTGCCTACCGCAGCCCGGGCCATGGCGGTGGCCGGGCTGAGCGCGGCGTCCGAGCGGCGGCCGCTGCTGGTGGCCGTGCCGACCCGCACCGAAGCCGAGACCCTGGCATCCGACGTCGCCGCCTTCCTGGGTCCCGGGGAGGTCGAGGAACTGCCCGCCTGGGAGACGCTGCCCTTCGAGAGGGTCAGCCCCTCGATCGAGACAATGGGCCGCCGCTGCCGGGTGCTGCACCGGATGGCCGATCCCGCGTCCGTTCCGGCGGTGGTGGTGGTCTCGGCCCGGGCCCTGGCCCAGTTCGTGGATCCGTCCGCGGCGACTCCACCGATCACCGTGCGCCTCGGTGACGCCGTCGACCAGGTCGAGCTGGTGAAGCGCCTGTCGGCGTTCGGATACCGGCGCGAGCACCAGGTGGAGCATCGCGGGGAGATGGCAGTGCGAGGCTCGATCGTCGACATCTACCCCTCGACGGGCGCGGCGCCGGTTCGCATCGACTTCTGGGGCGACGATGTGGACCGGATCGCGGAGTTCTCGGTGGGCGACCAGCGATCGGTGGCGCCGTTGGAGCAGATCGAGGTGTACCCGGCCCGGGAGCTGCGCCCCGACGGGGCCATGCGCCGGCGGGCCGCGTCGCTGGTGGCGGCCCAGCCCTGGGGCCGTGAGCAGTGGGACCGCCTGGCCGACGGGACTCTCTTCGAGGGCATGGAGTCGTGGTGGCCGTGGCTGGTCGAGCGGCCCTCGCTGCTGCCCGATCTGGTGCCCGGCGACGGTGCGGTGGTCCTCGTCGAGCCCCGACGGCTGTCCGACAGAGCCGACGAGATCCTCGCCGAGGAGGAGGACCTCGCGGCCGGGCTGGCCAAGACCTGGAGCACCGACGCGGCCGGGATGCCGCGGCTGCACGGCGGCTTCGACGGCCTGCTCGACGGCGTCCCCGCGCCGGTTTGGATGCTGCCCACCGCTCCCGACTCTCCATGCACTCAGATCCTGACCGCGTCGGGCTGGGACCGCAGCCATGGAAGCGTCGAGCCGCTGGCGGCCCGCCTGCGCGAGCTGGTGGCCGGCGGCTACCAGGTTGTGCTGGGCGCGCCCGGCCCGACCGCCGACCGGCTGAGCACGCTGCTGGCCGATCACGGCGCCCGTGTCGAGCCGCTGGATGCGAGCCTCGACCGGGGCGCGGTCCTGGCCGACATCAAGCTGGCCGTGCTGGCCGAGACCGACGTCACCGGCCGGCGCCGAACTCACCGGCCGCCCAAAGTCCGGTCCCGGGACCAGCGCCGCTTCCTCGCCGACCTCGTGCCCGGCGCGTTCGTGGTTCACCACCATCACGGAGTGGCCCGGTTCGAGGGCATGGTTCGCCGGGCCATCGGGGGCCACGAACGCGAGTACCTGCTGCTGGCTTACCGCGGCGGCGACCGGCTGTACGTGCCGTCGGACCAGATCGACGCGATCCGCCACTACACCGGCGGGGAGGCCCCGACCCTGTCGCGCATGGGGGGCTCGGACTGGACGGCCGCCAAGAACCGGGTCCGGCGGGCTGTGGAGGAGGTGGCCCAGGAGCTGGTCGTGCTCTACCAGAAGCGGATGACCACCGCCGGTCATGCCTTCTCCTCGGACACCGTCTGGCAGGGCGAGCTCGAGGACGCCTTCGAATTCCAGGAGACCCGCGACCAGCTCCAGGCCCTGGTCGAGGTGAAGAACGACATGGAGCGGTCCGTGCCCATGGACCGCCTGATCGTGGGCGACGTGGGCTTCGGCAAGACCGAGATAGCGGTGCGGGCCGCGTTCAAGGCGGTGCAAGACGGGCTTCAGGCTGCGGTGCTGGTGCCCACCACGCTTCTGGCCCAGCAGCACACGCAGACATTCCGGGACCGCTACGCGTCGTTCCCGTTGAGGGTGGAGACCCTGAGCCGCTTCCTGACCCCTCCCCAGATCCGGGAGGTGCTGCGGGGGCTGGAGTCCGGCGAGGTGGACGTGGTCGTGGGAACCCACCGGATGCTGTCCGCCGACGTGCGCTTCAAGCGCCTCGGGCTGCTGGTCATCGACGAGGAGCAGCGTTTCGGGGTCCGGCACAAGGAGGCGATCAAGTCGATGCGAGCCGACGTCGACGTCCTCACGCTCACGGCCACGCCGGTGCCGCGGACCCTGGAGATGAGCCTGACCGGCATCCGCGACATGTCTCTGCTGGACACCCCGCCCGCCGACCGGCAACCGATCCTCACCTACGTCGGGGAGCATGCCGACCGGCCCGTGGCCGAGGCCATCCGGCGCGAGCTGCTGCGGGAGGGCCAGGTCTTCTACGTCCACAACCGGGTGGCCGACATCGAGCACGCCGCCGAGCGGGTGCGCTCGCTGGTGCCTGAGGCCCGGGTAGCGGTGGCTCACGGCCAGATGGACGAGGGCACCCTGGAGCAGGTGGTGCTCGACTTCGCCGACTACCGCTACGACGTGCTGGTGTGCACCACCATCATCGAGTCGGGCATCGACATGCCGACGGTGAACACTCTGGTGGTGGACCAGGCCGACCGGCTGGGCCTCGGGCAGCTTCACCAGATACGGGGCCGGGTGGGCCGGTCCGGGCGCAGGGCCTACGCCTACCTGTTCCACCCGGTGGACAGCGTGCTCAGCGAGGACGCCTACGAGCGGCTCAAGACCATCGGCGAAGCCACCCAGTTGGGGTCCGGCTACCGGATTGCCATGCGCGACCTCGAGATCCGCGGCGCCGGCAACCTCCTCGGCGAGGCCCAGTCGGGCCACATCGCCGCGGTGGGATACGACCTGTACTGCCGCCTGGTGAACGAGGCGGTCGCGGAGTTGCGGGGCGAACCGATCCCGGAGCCGCTCGTGGTGAACATCGAGGTTCCCGTGGACGCTCATATTCCGGCCGGCTACATCAGCCGGGAAGCGGCCCGCCTCGAGGCGTACCGGCGGCTGGCCGCGGTGACCGAGCATGCGCAGGTGGACGACATCCGGTCGGAGTGGATCGACCGGTTCGGGCCTGTCCCCGAGCCGGCCGAGTCGCTGCTGTCCATCGGTCGCCTGCGGGTGGAGTGCCTGCGCGCCGGCGTGTCGGAGGTGGTGGTCACCCGCCGCGGCGGCGGGACGCTGTCGGCTGGGGGCTTCGCGGCCCGTCTCACGCCGGTGGATCTCCCTTCGAGCCGGCGGGTGCGGCTGCGCCGCCTCTACGGCGACCGGGCCATCCTGAAGGAGGGCTCCCGGGAACTGCACGTCCCGCTACGGGCCGATGCCGGTCCGGTGATCGACCAGATCGTGACGCTGCTGGTCGATGTCGTGGCAGCCGACAAGCCGGGCGCCGCTAGGGTTCAGAACTCGTGAGCCTCGTTCGTCCCGTTGCAGCGGTCGGCGCCGCCGCGGCTGCGGTCGTGATACTGGCAGCCGGCTGCGGGTCCTCCGCCGATGTGGCCGCCGAGGTGGGCGGGGTGGAGTACACGGTCGACGACCTGAACGACTATCTGGCCACCATCGACCCCGACAACGAGGCTCGGGCCCCGCGCGAGCAAGCCGCCGCCTGGCTGTCCGAGTGGGTGTTCTTCTCGGCCATAGAACTGGAGCTGGCCGAGCGGGGAGTGGCGGTGTCCAACGCCCATGAGGCTCAGGCCGTCACCGACGTCACCCAGGCCGACCCCACTTTCGTTCCCGGCGCCGGGGGCTCGGATGTCGCCATCCACCAGCGGGCGGTGGTGCTCGCCGCGCTCGAATGGGTCGAAGTCGAGGTGCCCGCCGCCCCGACATCCGGGCCGTTGCGCCATCTGTGCTCCCGCCACATCCTCGTCGCTTCTCAAGCGGAGGCCGACGCCGTCGTGGCTCTCCTCGACGCGGGAGGGGACTTCGGGTTCCTGGCCGTCGAGCTGTCGCAGGACCCGGGCAGCGGGTCTTTGGGCGGGGATCTGGGCTGCGTGGTCGAGGGCTCCTTCGTGGAGCCCTTCGAGACGGCCGCCTACGCCGCTGAGCCCGGCGAGGTAGTGGTGGCCGAGTCGCAGTTCGGCTTCCATGTGATCGAGGTGATCAGCTCGGGCCCGGCCACCGCCGAGAACCACCCCCAGATCGACGCCGAACGGCTGGCCTTCATGGCCGAGGACGCCGAGCTGGCGGCAGCCGAACGGGCCCAGCTCGAGGTGCAGGACCAGCGCCAGCAGACGCTGTTCGAGATGCAGAACACCGTCCTGGAGCGGTACGCACCCCTGGTGCGGATCGATGATCGCTACGGATACTGGGACCCCGGGCAGTTCCGGGTGGTCCTGGAGCCGGTCTCCTGACGGTCGGTCGGTGTGTCCGGGGACGCTGAAGGTGAGGTCGGGCCCGACCAGCTTGACGACGACCTGAGCGTCGCCATCCTGCGCCTCGACGAGCTGGTGCGGACCCTGCGCGAGCAGTGCCCGTGGGACCGCGAGCAGACCCACTCGAGCCTGCGGCGGTATCTCCTGGAGGAGACCTACGAGACGCTGGAGGCGCTCGACGCCCGGGCCGGCGCCGAAGCCGGCGGAGGCGTCGAGGCCGGAGATGGCGCCGACATCGAGGACCTCGACCGGCATCTGTGCGAGGAGCTCGGCGATCTGCTCTACCAGGTGTGGTTCCAGGCCCATCTGGCCTCGGAGCGCGGCGCGTTCGACATCGCGGACGTGGCCCAACAGGTACGCCGCAAGCTGGTGGCCCGCCACCCCCACGTCTTCGGGGACGTCGAGGCCTCGGACGTCGACGCGGTGCGGGGCATGTGGGACGCCATCAAGCTCCAGGAGAAGGGCCGCGACTCGGTGATGGACGGCATCCCCCGCACCCTGCCCGCCCTCCTGTCGGCCGTGAAAGTACAGAAGAGGGCCGCCACGGCCGGGCTCCTTGCCGGTGACGGTGCCCAGGGCGAGTTCGGCGAGACCGAGCGAGCCCTGGCCGAGCTTCGAACCGACCGCAGCGAGCACAGCTTCGGCGAATTGCTGCTGGCTGTGGTGGAGCTGGGCCGGCGTCTGAAGGTCGATCCCGAGGATGCTCTCAGGTCGGCCACCGAGCGCGCCCAGCGCCACTATCGCGCACTGGAGCGGGACGGCGGCTAGAATCTCCGTCCGCACCGACGGACGCCGAGGGATTGGACGGAGCGGCGCCCGAAGTTGATGCCGAGCCGGGCGCGGCGCGGCGTCGCCTACGACCCGGAGGTTCGCCGGTGAGTCTCATCACGGCTGTGCATGCTCGCGAGGTGTTCGACTCGCGCGGCAACCCCACGGTGGAGGTCGATGTCGCGCTGGACTCGGGGGCGAGCGGCCGGGCCATGGTGCCGTCGGGTGCGTCGACGGGCGCGTTCGAGGCGGTCGAGCTTCGCGACGGCGGCAGCCGCCTGCGCGGCAAGGGCGTCCTCAAGGCGGTCGCCAACGCCGCCGGCGAGCTGGCCGACGCCGTGCGGGGTCTCGACGCGGCCGATCAGCGGGCCGTGGACGGGGCGCTCATCGACGCCGACGGAACCGACGGCAAGGGCCGGTTGGGCGCCAACGCCATCCTCGGCGTGTCGCTGGCCGTGGCCCGGGCTGCGGCCGCCGAACTCGAAGTCCCGCTGTGGCGCCACGTCGGCGGGGCTCATGCCCACGTGTTGCCTGTGCCGATGCTGAACGTGCTCAACGGGGGCGCGCACGCCGACAACAACGTCGACTTCCAGGAGTTCATGGTGGTCCCGGTCGGCGCGGCGTCGTTCTCGGAGGCGCTCTGCTGGGGCGTGGACATCTACCACGAGCTGGCGGCCGTGCTGAAGGGCCGGGGCCTGTCCACCGGTCTCGGCGACGAGGGAGGGTTCGCCCCCGATCTGGGGTCCAACGCCGAGGCGCTGGACCTGCTGGCCGAGGCGACCGAGCGCACCGGCCTGGCGCCGGGCGACGAGATCGGGTTCGCTCTGGACGTGGCGTCGACCGAGTTCTTCGAAGAGGGCCGGTACGTGCTGGCCGGCGAGGGCCGGACGCTGGACCCCGCCGAAATGGTCGCCGCGCTGGAAGGCTTGTGCGACCGATTCCCGATCGTGTCCGTCGAGGACGGCATGGCCGAGGAGGACTGGGACGGCTGGGCGGAGCTCACCGCCGCGGTGGGGGAGCGCGTCCAGCTGGTGGGCGACGACCTGTTCGTCACCAATGCCGAGCGGCTGTGGAGGGGGATGCGGGCCGGTGTGGCCAACGCCATCCTGGTGAAGGTCAACCAGATCGGCTCGCTCACCGAGACCCTCGATTGTGTGGAGCTGGCCGTGCGGCGAGGGTACGGAGCGGTGATGTCGCACCGCAGCGGGGAGACCGAGGACACCGCCATCGCCGACCTGGCGGTGGCCACCAACTGCGGCCAGATCAAGACCGGCGCTCCGGCTAGGAGCGACCGGGTGGCCAAGTACAACCAGCTGCTGCGCATCGAGGAGCATCTGGGCGATGCGGCCGAGTTCCACGGCCGGGCTGCTCTGGCGCTCGGATCCAACCGGGAAGCGGAGTCGTGAGGATGCCGGCACGGCGGGCGTGCGGGGTGTGGCGATGAAGGCCGCGGTGAAGTCGGCCTGGTGGCACCGCTTGCTGCTGGTGGGTCTGGTGATGGCCATGGTGGCCGCGGCCTTGCTGCTGGGGGCGTCGTCGATGCGAACCTGGATGGACCAGAACACCCAGCAGCGGGAGGCTGAGAGCCTCGCGACCGAGCTCGACGCCCGCATCGCCGAGCTCGAAGCCGAGGTAGCCAGGCGGACCAGCGATGACGGGGTGCGGCGCGAGGCGCTGTGCTTCGGCCCCTATGTCGAGCCCGGCACCGAGGTCTACGCCGTGATGGGCCTCGAAGGCTGCGTGTCGCAGCCGCAGGATCCCTAGTGGCCTGTCGCGGTTTGGTAGGCGCGTCTGGATCCGCTGCGGAAGTGGGCTTCGACCTCCTGCGCCGCCCAGCCATTTCGGAGACGCAGCACTAGCCTGACGGGTCCATGCCGGCGCATCGCTTCGACGTCAAGGTCCGCTTCTACGAACTCGATCCGTACGGGCATCTCAACCACTCCGCCTACATCCAGTTCTTCGAGACGGGACGGGTGGAGCTGCTGGAGCAGGTCGGGATGGACTTGAAGTCGTTCGCGGCCCGGGGATACCGGTTCGTGGTCAACCGCATCAACACCTCGTTCGACCGCCCGGTGCACGCCGGCGACACGGTGACGGTCGAGACGGAGGTCGTGGAGCTGCGGAGGGCCTCGTCGACGTGGCGCCAGCGTCTGGTGCGCGACGGCGAGGTGGTGGCCCGCCAGGAGCTGAGGGCCGCCATCACCGACAACGACGGCAGGCCGGCGCGGGCTCCGGCCGACTTGGCCGAGGCCCTGGCCCCGTACTTCGTCCAGTAGCGCCGCCGCAAGGGGCGACCGATTCGGCCCCTACTTCGTGATATGGGGGGCCACGGGAATATGCTCACCTCCGATGGCAGCCGCCGATCTGCGCTCCGTGTCGTGCGTGGAAGACGTATGGCAGGGACTCCGCGACAACGCCTACCTGCCCGACGAGGCGCTGGCCACCGCCGTCTACCTGGCTCTGCGGCTGCGCCGCCCGCTGCTTCTCGAGGGCGAGCCCGGCGTGGGCAAGACCGAGGTGGCCAAGGTGATCGCCGACTGGGGCGGCGGGCGGCTCATCCGGCTGCAGTGCTACGAGGGCATCGACGCCGCCCAGGCCGTCTACGAGTGGGACTACGCCCGCCAGTTGATGCACCTCCGGACGATGGAGGCCACCGGGCGGGCCCAGGGCGCCGACGAGGCCAGCCTGGCCGACGAGCTGTACAGCGAGCGCTTCCTGGTGCGACGGCCTCTGCTGGAGGCGATCGAGGCCGGCGACGGCCCGCCCCCGGTGCTGCTCGTCGACGAGGTCGACCGCTCCGACGACGAGTTCGAGGCATTCCTTCTCGAGGTTCTGTCGGACTACTCGATAACCATTCCCGAGGTCGGCACCTTCGCGGCCGTCGATCCGCCGGTGGTGGTCATCACCTCCAACCGCACCCGCGACGTGCACGACGCTCTGAAGCGGCGCTGCCTGTACCACTGGGTGTCGCATCCCGGTGCGCAGCGTGAGGCGGAGATAATCCGGCTGCGGGCACCGGAGGTGACCGACACGCTGGCGCAGGAGGTGGCCAACGCCGCGGCCGCCATCCGCGACGTCGGCCTCTACAAGCCGCCCGGAGTGGCTGAGACCATCGACTGGGCCCGTGCCCTGAGCCTCCTCGGCGGAGCCAAGCTCGATCTGGCCAACGCGTCCGCCACCCTGGGCGCCCTGCTGAAGTACCGCGAGGACCGCGACCGGGTCATCGAGCACGACCTGGCTGCCATCGTGAACGAGGCTGCAGCCGCCCACAGCACATGAGCCAGCAGAGCGACTTGGTCCGGGAGCCGGGCCGCGGCGGCTCCGATCCGATCGACGTGGCCGTCGGGTTCGCCGGCGCGCTGCGCCGGGCCGGTCTGGAGGTCTCGCTCACCTCCGCGCTGCTCTACTCGGAGGCGCTGTCGGTTTGCGACGTCACCAGCCGCGAGTCGCTGTACTGGGCCGGCCGGTGCGCGCTGGTTCACCGCTTCGAGGACGTCGGGGTGTACGACGCCGTCTTCGGGGCCTATTGGCTGGGCAAGCCCCTGGGCACGGTCTCTCCCACCACCGCCGTTAGTGTCCCGGTGGTCCTGCAGGTCGACGACGCCGGCGACGCGGCCACCGACGAGGAGGAGCCCGGCCGCGACTCCGATGTGATCACCGTTCGCTACAGCGCCACCGAGACCCTCGCCACCAAGGACTTCGCCGACTACACCGACGATGAGCTGGAGGAGGCCCGCCGGCTGATGGAGCGGCTGAGGTTCCGCGGCCCGACTCGGCCCAGTCGCCGTCTGGAGACGACACGGTCGTGCCGGGGCCGTCTGGACGTGCGGCGGACGGTCCGGGCCGCCATGCGCTCGGGGGGAGAGCCCATGCGCATGCACCGTCGTATGAGCGGTAGACGGCCGCGGCGCCTGGTGCTGCTGCTGGACGTGTCCGGGTCGATGGAGCGTTACGCCCGGGCTCTGCTGCGCCTGGTCCACGCCGCGGTCGCGGGCCGCAGCCGGGTTGAAGCCTTCGCGCTCGGCACCCGGCTCACCCGGCTCACCCGGGAGCTGTCGTCGCGTGACCCGGACCGGGCCATGCGGGCCGCGTCGGCCGCGGTGCCCGACTGGAGCGGCGGGACCCGCCTCGGAGCGGGTCTGCGGGCATTCAACGACGAGTGGGGATGCCGGGGCATGGCCCGCGGCGCGGTGGTGGTGATCCTCTCCGACGGCTGGGACCGGGGCGACCCGGCCGAGATGTCCGAGCAGATGCAGCGCCTGCGCAGGGTCGCCAACCGCCTGGTGTGGGTCAACCCTCTCAAGGCGTCGCCCGGATACGCCCCGCTGGCCCGGGGGATGGCGGCCGCCCTGCCGTACGTCGACGACTTCGTGGAGGGGCACAACCTGGAGTCGCTGGAGCGGCTGGCCGACCTCGTGCTCAACGAGACGGGTCGGGATTTCCGACCCCGGGACGGTGCCCGTGTCGCGGCTCCGGCGATGGCGGGAGCCGCACAGCTCGGAGTGGGGAAGTGAAGGAGATCCTCGCCGACCTGGACCGCTGGCGGTCGGCCGGGGAGCAGGCCGCAGTGGCTCGGGTCGTCGACCTCGAAGGGTCCGGCCCGCGCGCTCCAGGCGCGGCAATGGCCGTCACCGCTGAGGCCGAGGTCGTCGGCTCAGTATCCGGCGGTTGCGTGGAGGGCGCGGTAGTCACCGAGTCCCTCGAGGTGATCGCCACCGGTGACCGGCGCATCGTCACCTTCGGCTACAGCGACGATGAGGCTTTCGCGGTCGGGCTCACCTGCGGGGGGACCATCCATCTGTTCTTGGAGCCTCTGGACTGGGGCCCGATCCACGACGAGCTGAGCTCTGATCTAGCCGCCGAGTCCCCGGCCGCGCTGGCCACCGTGGTCGAGGGCCCCGGAACGGGTGCCAAGATGCTGGTGCGCCCGGAGGGTCTGGAGACGGTCGGCTCGCTGGGCAAACCGGGTCTCGACCGGGCCGTGCAGCGCGACGCCCGCGGCGAGCTGGTCGCGGGCCGTTCAGGCCTGCGCCGCTACTCCGAGCAGGGCGAGTACTCCGAGCAGGGCGAGACCTGTGGCGAGGAGGTCGCCGTGTTCGTGGAGTCGTTCGCCCCGCCGCCCCGGATGCTGATCTTCGGCGCGGTCGACTTCACCTCCGCCCTGGCCAGTGTGGCCAAGGTGCTCGGCTACCGGGTCACGGTGTGCGACGCCCGGTCGGTGTTCGCCACCTCCAAGCGGTTCCCGATGGCCGACGAGGTGGTGGTCTCATGGCCCGACCGGCTGCTCGACGAGGTGGGGGAGCACCTCGGCCCCCGCGACGCGGTGTGCGTGCTCACCCACGACGCCAAGTTCGATGTGCCCGCCATCACCTCGGCGCTGGCCACCGATGTCGGCTACATCGGGGTGATGGGCAGCCGCCGCACCCACGACGACCGCACCGGCCGGCTGATCGAGGCCGGCGTGACCGACGAGCAGCTGGCTCGCCTTCGCTCGCCCATCGGCCTCGACATCGGCGCGGCCACCCCCGAGGAGACCGCGGTCTCCATCGTCTCCGAGATCATCTCGCTGCGCACCGGACGCCAGGCTCAGGCCCTCTCAGCCACCACCGGCCCCATCCACGACTGATCCGGCCGAACTGCGGCCCGCCACACGTTGTGTGGAACAAAAATACATGTAATGATGCGAAGTGCCGGAGTGCCACCCCCACAAACCTTTGGAGACCGGTGGGGTGGTGCTCCGGCACTTGCGTGACATCTAGTGTAACTTCACTCGCTGCGCCGCGCAACCGGCGGCGATGTCACTGGCTTGTATTCGGGCGTTGCGGTTGGAGGCCGAGCGAATAGGCGAGCGAATCCGCCCCATACGGGCGAGGCCGTGGCCCGAGCGGCCCTCAGGTCGCAGCGAACAAGAGCGGGAGACACCCCATATCGACGCGAGCCGCTGCCACCTATTCGCGGGTGCTCTTGGTCCTAGTTGTGCTGGCAGCGGGCAGACTGGGGCGGTGACCGAGGATCATCGCGAGGAGCGCCGCCTGGGGGCAGCCGCCGTCGTGCTGGCCGCGGGCGCGGGCGAACGCTTCGAGGGGGAGCGCCACAAGCTGCTGTGCGAGGTGGAAGGCGTGCCGCTGGTGCGCCGGGCCGTGGACTCGGCCCTGGCTGCCGGCCTCGACGAGACCATCGTGGTGATGGGGGCCGTCGACCTGCTGGAGGTGCTGCCCGAAGAGGTGACGGTGCTGCACAACGAGGCCTGGGAACAGGGTCAGGCCACGTCGCTGGCCGCGGCGGTGAGCTACGCGGGGTCGCGGGGCCACCGGGCGGTGGTCTTCGGCTGCGGCGACCAGCCGGGAGTGCCCGCGGAGGCCTGGGCCGCAGTGGCCGCCGCCGACTGCGACCTCGCGGTGGCCGACTTCGACGGCGCCCGCCGGCCCCCGGTCCGGATCGGCGCCGCCCTGTGGAGCCACCTGCCCCTGACCGGCGACGAGGGCGGGCGGGTGCTGATGCGCCGCAGACCGGAGCTGGTGCGGGCGATACCCTGCGAGGGGAATCCCGACGACATCGACACCCTGGAGGACCTCCGAAAATGGAACTGAACGACTCTTTCGAGGTAGCCCATCCCATCGGCGCCGTGTGGGGGGTCCTCACCGACGTGGAACGGATCGCGCCGTGCCTGCCGGGAGCCCAGCTCACCGGCAGCGATGGCGATGTCCACGAGGGCCTGGTCAGGGTCAAGGTCGGACCGATCACCTCCCAGTACAAGGGCAAGGCCTCGTTCACCGAGCGCGACGACGCCGCCCACCGGCTGCTGATGTCGGCCAGCGGTCGCGACACCCGCGGCGCGGGGAACGCGTCGGCTGAGATCACCGTGGCGCTCGAGGCCGTGACCGAGACGTCCACGAGGGTGAGCGTCCACACCGACCTGACGATCACGGGCAAGGTCGCGCAGTTCGGCCGGGGCGTGCTGGCCGACGTGAGCCGCAAGCTGATGGGCCAGTTCGCCGACAACCTGGCCGCACTGGTCGCTGCCGATGTCGCCCCCGACGAGTCCCCGGCGGCTTCGGACACGGATGCCGTGGCCGAGCCTGACACCGAGGCTGCCGCTGACGAGCCGGCACCGGCCGCCGAGTCTGCCGCGGAGGTTGAGGCCGTGGACCTGTTGGAAGTGGCCGGGGCTCCGGTGCTGAAGCGCCTAGTGCCGGTGATCCTCGCGGCCATCCTGATCGTGATCATCGTCATCATCGCTTCGACTGCTTGATCAGTTGTGGGTGGGCCGCGCGGGCGCGAGTTGCGGGCCAGCTCTCGGTCGCCCGGCCGACATTCGCTCGATCCGTAGGGTTGGGCACTCTCGCTAGCGTCTTCGGCTATTGTTTACTGCTAGCATCAGATCATGGATACGGTACGCACCACCTTTACCCTGGACAGCGAACTGGCCGAGCAGGCCCGCCGGCTCAATGTGAACGTCTCCGCCGCGGCCCGAGACGGCGTTGCTGCGTCGGTCAGAAGGGCTCTGGCGGAGGCCGACAGGCAGGCCTACCTGCGCCGTCCGGAGCAGCCCGACGACTTCTGGGAGAAGGCCCAAGCCTGGAGCGATGCATGAACCGCGGCGAGATCTGGTGGACTGAGATCGCCTCGAAGAGGCGCCCGGTGCTGGTGCTCACCCGTGATGAGGTCATCGCCGTCCGCGAGCTGGTGACCGTCGCCGAGGTCACCACCAGCGACCGCGGACTCTCCGTCGAGGTGCCTATCGATTCCGAGATCAGCGGCCTCTCGCGACAGTCGGTCGTCAACTGCGACGGCCTGTACACGGTGAGGCGGTCGACGCTGCGCGAGCTCGCCGGGCAACTCGACGGCGCAGTCATGGGGCGAATCTGCCGGGCGGTGTCGTACGCGCTGGACTGTCGGTGACCACCGCCGCCTCCGGTGACGACTACGAGCAGGTGGCGCGGCTCCTGGGCCGCCCGCCGTCCGGCGATTTCGAGGTGGTGGTCCGGGACGCCTCGGGCAGTCCTGCGGTCATCCGCAATGCCCCCGTCCTCGGTGACGGCCGGCCCATGCCCACCCGCTACTGGCTGGTCGACGAGCATCTGCGACGCCTGGTCGGGCAGCTGGAGTCCGACGGCGGGGTGCGGGCCGCGGAGGCGGCCGTCGATGCCGCGGAACTGGCCGCGGCCCACGCTCGCTACGGGGCTGAGCGTGACGCAGCCCTGCCCGGCGACCACGACGGGCCGCGTCCGTCTCACGGCGTGGGGGGCACCCGCCGCGGAGTCAAGTGCCTGCATGCCCACTATGCGTGGCATCTGGCCGGCGGCGACGACCCGGTGGGTCGCTGGGTCGCCGAGCGCCTCGGACCGGGCGCGGCGGCATCCCTCAGGAGGGTGCTGTGACCGGGAGGGTGCTGTGACCGGTGGTCCAGTGGCCGTGGTGGACTGCGGCACCAACACCACCCGGCTTCTTATCACCGGCGGCCGGGAGCCCGCAGCCGCCAGGCTCTCGGAGATAACCCGCCTGGGGAGGGGCGTGGACGCCACCGGCCGCCTTGATCCCTCCGCCGTCGAGCGCACCCTGGAATGTCTGAGGGAGTACCGGCGGGCCATCGACGACCACAACCCGACCGCGGTCAAGGTCATCGCGACGTCAGCGGTGCGGGACGCTTCCAACCGCCTGGAGTTCCTGGAGCCGGCCGAGAGGATCCTCGGAGCGGCGCCCGAGGTGCTCTCGGGACGCGAGGAGGCCGAGACCGCCTTCCGGGGCGCGGTCAGCGACTTGGACCCGGCCGAGGGCCCGTACCTGGTCGTGGACATCGGCGGGGGGTCCACCGAGCTGTCCTTCGGTGAGCGTCACTGCACTGATGCGCTGTCGCTCGACATCGGCAGCGTGCGTCTGACCGAGAAGTACATCGATCATGACCCGCCCCTGCCCGAGGAGTTGTCGGCATGCCTGACCGTCGCCGAGCTGCATCTCGACGACGCGGTGCGGGCTGTTCCCGCCCTCGCCGGGCCCTGCCGGCTGGTCGGTGTGGCCGGGACGATCACGACGGTCGCGGCGGTGGAGTTGGGCCTGGCGGCCTATGACCGGGATCGGGTCCATCACTTCAGGCTCTCCAAGGACGCGGCCGAGGACGTGTTCCGCACCCTGGCCACCGAGGCGCTCGCCGACCGGGTCCACAATCCCGGTCTGCACCCCGGCCGGGCCGACGTGATCGTGGCCGGAGTGTGCATCCTGGTGAGGATCATGCGGTACTTCGACTTCGACGAGTGTCTGGTGTCGGAGGCCGACTTGCTCGACGGCCTGGCCCTGTCGCTGCTCGAAGCCTGAGTTCATGCTCGGCCCCGTGCCGTGCTGCCAGTCGTGGAGGGCTAAAGTGCGCGGCTGTGAGCACACTGCTGGGGCGGCGAGTGTTGCTGAGACCGTTGACGCGCGATGATTTCGGCGCGTGGCGGGAGGTTCGCCGGCGCAACCGCGCCCGTCTGAAGCAGTGGGAGCCGCGGCCCATGCCGGGCCGGCCCGACACCGCCGAGGACCCCAAGGCGTTCAGCGAGCGCTGCTCGGCCCGCCGGCGGGAGCGGCAGCAGGGGACCGGATACGGCTTCGGCGTGTTCGTCGACGGGTACTTCCGGGGCGAGATGAACCTGTCGTCCATCCAGCGGGGCCCGTTCCAGTCGTGCTACGTCGGCTACTGGATCGACGAGGCCGTCGGCGGCAACGGCTACACCCCGGAGGCGCTGGTGGTGGCCGCCCGCTTCGCCTTCGAGGAGCTGCGGCTGCACCGGCTGCAGGTGTCCATCGTGCCCCGCAACTCGGCCAGCCTGCGGGTGGTCGAGAAGCTCGGGCTGCGGTACGAGGGGCTGGCCGAGCGCTACGTCGAGATAAACGGGGTGTGGGAGGACCATCACCGCTTCGCCATCACCGAGGAGGAGTGGCGGGTGCGGGCCCCGGAGCTGATCGCCGAATGGATCGCGCCGGTGCGGGCCCAGCTCCGGGGCTAGCCGGCGGCTTCGGGGCTGGCGGCGCGGCCCGCGGGGCGGATCTCGAGGATCAGGTCCCCGGGCTCGAGCAGGGCGCCCGGCGCGGCCGCGATGGACTCGATCGTGCCCGCCACCGGTGCCGAGATCGACGACTCCATCTTCATGGCCTCGATCACCGCCACCGTGTCGCCCGCCGCCACCTGGTCGCCGACCGCCACCGACACATTGACCGCGCCCCGGAACGGCGCGGCCACGTGGCCCGGCTTGGTCGGGTCGGCCCGGGCGTGCTCGGGGCGGTCTGAGGCCACGGTGCGGTCGAGGGTGTCGATGTCGCGGGGCTGGCCGTTCACCCGGAAGCCGACGATGCGGATGCCCTCGTCGTTGGGCTCGCTGATCGAGCGGAGCCCCAGCAGCAGCCGCACGCCCCGGCCCAGCACGACCGCGGTGTCCTCCTCGTGGGGGTCGAGGCCGTACCAGAACAGCAGCGACGGCAGCACCGAGAGGTCGCCGTAGCGGTCCGTCTTCTCGGCCTGCGACGCCGACGGCGTGGGGAACAGCAGCCGGTTGAGGGTGGCGCGGCGGTCTCGGGCCAAACCCTCGATGTCGGCTTCAGTGAGGTCCTTGTAGGTCGGAGACCACGACCGGCCCTCCGTCGCCTTCGACCGGAAGGGCTCGGGGAACCCGCCGGGCGGCGTGCCCAGCTCTCCGTGGAGGAACCCGATGACGCTGTCGGGCAGGTCGACGCTGGCCGGGTCCTCCAGCAGTTGCTCCGGCGAGACGCCCGAGGCCACCAGGTGCAGGGCCAGATCGCCGACCACCTTGGACGACGGTGTGACCTTGATGGGCCGCCCGAGGAGCTCGTTGCAGGCCGCGTAGAGCCTCTCCACCTCCTCGAAGCGGTGCCCCAGGCCCAGGGCCCGGGCCTGGGCCCGCAGGTTCGAGAGCTGCCCGCCGGGGATCTCGTGGCGGTAGACGGTGCCGGTCGGCGACTGAAGACCCGCCTCGAAGGGGGCGTACGCCCGGCGCACCGCCTCCCAGTAGGGCTCGAGGTCCCCGATGGCGTCGAGGCTGAGGCCGGTGGCCCGCTCGGCGTCGTTGGTCATGGCCACGACGGAGGCGATCGACGGTTGGGAGGTCATCCCGGACAGGGGAGGAGCGGACGCGTCCACCGCGTCCACCCCGGCCTCGATGGCGGCCATGTAGGTGGCGAGCTGGCCCCCGCCGGTGTCGTGGGTATGCAGATGCACCGGCTGGTCGAAGCGCTCTCTTAACGCCGTCACCAGCGTCGTGGCTGCACCGGCTCGCAGCAGTCCGGCCATGTCCTTGATGCACAGGATGTGCACCCCGGCCTCGACCAGCTCCTCCGCCACCCTCAAGTAGTAGTCGAGGGTGTACAGGTCCTCGGCCGGGTCGGACAGGTTCCCCGAGTAGCAGATTGTCCCCTCCGCCACCGCCCCCGACTCGAGCACGGCGCTGATGGCCGGGCGCATCTGGTCGATGGAGTTGAAGGCGTCGAACACGCGGAAGATGTCCATCCCCGTCGTCGCCGCCTCGGCCACGAAATGGCCCGCCACCGAGTCCGGGTAGGGCGAGTAGCCGACCGTGTTGCGGCCCCGCAGCAGCATCTGGGTGCAGATGTTGGGCGCCGCCTCGCGGATGCGGGCCAGCCGCTCCCACGGATCCTCGTGCAGGAACCGCAGGGCCACGTCGAAGGTGGCCCCTCCCCAGCACTCCATGCTCAGCAGCTGCGGCATGGTGTGGGCCATCTCGCGGGCGCCGGCCACAAGGTCGATGGTGCGCAGCCGGGTGGCGAGGATCGACTGGTGGGCGTCCCGCAGCGTCGTGTCGGTCACCTGCACCGGTCCGGCCGCCCGCAGCTCGGCCGCGAACTTCTCGGGCCCGAGCTCCAGCAGGCGCTGGCGCGACCCCGCCGGCGGCCGGCCGGTCCGCGGCACCGGCAGCTTGGTCGACGGACCGACCCTGGTGGGTGCCGGTCCGTGGGGAAGGTGGACGGTCACGTCGGCCAGGTAGCGCAGCAGCCGGGTGGCCCGGTTGGCGCCCACCGACGCCGCAGTCAGCTCGGGGCGGTCGTCGATGAAGCTGGTGGTCACCGGGCCGTCCCGGAACTGGTCGTCGGCCAGGATGGCCTGCAGGTAGGGCTGGTTGGTGGACACCCCCCGCACCCGGTACTCGGCCAGCGTGCGCTGCATGCGGCGCACCACGGTGGAGAAGTCCTTGCCCCGGCAGGTGACCTTCTCGATCATGGAGTCGAAGTGCGGGGTTATCTCCACGCCCTGGTAGACGCAGCCGTCGAGGCGCACCCCGGCCCCGCTGGCCGGCCGGTAGGCCACGATCCTGCCGGTGTCGGGACGGAAGTCGTTGGAGGGGTCCTCAGCGGTCACCCGGCACTGCAGGGCGAAGCCCCTCAGGCTGATCGCGTCCTGGGCGAGTCCCAGCTCCGGCAGCGTGGCCCCGGAGGCGACCAGCAGCTGCGATTCGACCAGGTCGACGTCGGTGACCTCCTCGGTCACCGTGTGCTCCACCTGGATCCGGGGGTTCATCTCGATGAAGACGTAGCGGCCGGTGCCGTCCACGAGGAACTCCACCGTGCCGGCGTTGGCGTATCCGATGGAGGACGCGAAGCGGACCGCATCGGCCAGCAGGCCGTCGCGCACGGTGGCGTCCAGATCCCGGGCCGGCGCCATCTCGACCACCTTCTGGAAGCGGCGCTGGACCGAGCAGTCGCGTTCGTAGAGGTGGACGACGTTGCCCGCCGTGTCGGCCAGCACCTGGGCCTCGATGTGGCGGACGCCGGTCATGGCCTCCTCCAGGAAGACGGTGGAGTCCCCGAAGGCGCTGCCGGCCTCGCGCTGGGCCGCCTCGACCGCCTCGACCAGGCCGGAGGGGCTCTCGACCCGGCGCATCCCCCGACCGCCCCCGCCGGAGGAGGCCTTCACGAACAGCGGGAAGCCGATGCCGGCCGCGTGGGCCTCGGCCTCGGCGGGATCGTCGACCGGCGGGGACTGGCGGAGCACGGGCAGCCCGGCATCCTCGGCGGCCTGCCGGGCCCGCATCTTGTTGCCGGTCAGCCTGAGCACCGCTGCGCTGGGCCCGACGAAGGTCACCCCGGCCTGGGAGCAGGCCTCGGCGAGGTCGGGACTCTCCGACAGGAAGCCGTAGCCGGGGTACACCGCGTCCGCGCCCACCTCCACCGCCTTGGCCACGATGGCCTGATGGTCGAGGTAGGCCCGGACGGGACGGCCGGGCTCGCCGATCACGTAGGCCTCGTCGGCCTTGATGCGATGGAGCGCACCGCTGCGCTCCTCCTCGATCGGGAGGATGGCGACGGTCCTGATGCCCAACTGGGTCGCAGCCCGGAAGGCTCGGATGGCTATCTCACCGCGGTTGGCGACCAGGAGCTTCTTCATGACCTCCCCTCAGGACCTGCGCTCCGCTTGAGAACGGACCCGCCGGGATGCTCGGCGGGTGAGGACATTACCGGCCCCGCGGCGCGGCTGCCGGGAGCTAGTCGCGTCAATTACTCTTTGAAGCGTCCCTGGAGGCGATCTGCGACTGGAGCCTGCGTACGAGGTCCGTGAAGGCGGGCTGGTCCATGGACCACAGCTGGGGATGCAGCTCGTGGTCGACCGCGGTGACCGAGTCTTCGATCTCGTCCAGGGACAGGATCGTGGCCTTGGTGCGGGCCACCAATTCCTTGGGCTGGGCCGCGGCCCGGGCGGCCAGCTCGTGGGCCCGGACCAGCAGGGCGTCGTCGTCGACGACTTCCCATGCCAGCCCGGTGCGCTGCGCTTCATCGGCCGCCAGAACCTCGCCGAACACCACCATCGCCATGGCGGTGGTGCGGTCGGTCACGTGCCGGAGGCGCCAGGTGTGGCCTCCGCCGGGATGTATGCCGATCTGCAGGAAGCGCGAGTCGAAGCGGGCGTAGCGGCGCCCGGCCAGCACGATGTCGCAGGCCAGCACCATGTTCATGCCCGCGCCCACCGCGGCGCCGTTGACCGCGGCCACCGTGGCGAGGGGCGAGTGGGCCACTCGCAGGAACCCCTCGTAGATGCGGGTTATGCCGGTGGACTTCGCAGCCAGCAGGTCGTCCAGGTCGGCTCCCGCGCAGAAGCCCTTGCCCGCGCCGGTCACCACCAGCGCGCCGATGGCCGGGTCGGGCTCGAGCTCGTCCAGGGCGGCGACGAGTTCGTCGTTCATGGCCTGGTTGATCGCGTTGCGCTTGCCGGGATCGTTGAGCGTGAGCTGGGCCACGCCGTCCGAGGTGTCGATCATCACGTAGGGCATGGGCCGCAGTATGGCGGGTCGCCGGCGCGAAATTGGTGCCGGTATTGGACCTCCAGCGGCTGTTTCGTCGTCAATTTCGTGATGCGGCCGTGCTGCCGGCCGGGCCTTCGGCTGGCAGCACGGGGCCCGCCCGGCGGTACGGTGCTCCGGTGCCCCCTGCTGCGTTCGCCTCCTTCGGCCATCGCAGCTTCCGCTACTTCTGGTTCGGCGGGGTCACGGGCAATTCGGCGCGGTGGTTCCAGTACGTGGCCCTGCCCGCGGTCGTCTGGGACCTGACCCGGAGTCCGGGCTGGGTCGGCTTCGCGGGGTTTGCGCAGTTCACGGCGATGGCGGTGGTCGCGCCGGTTGCGGGGATGGTGGCCGACCACTTCTCGAGGCGCAGGATCCTCATCGTCTCGCAGTCGCTCATGGGCATGGTCGCGGTGGCCATGGCCCTGGCGTGGACCCAGGGCGTGCGGTCGCCCTCCGCCTATGTCGCGCTGGCGGCGGCTTCGGGGCTGGCCGGAGGTCTCAACCTGCCCGTGTGGCAGTCCTTCGTGAGCGAGCTGGTGCCCAGGGACCTCCTCCTCAACGCGGTGACCCTGAACTCGGCGCAGTTCAACAGCTCCCGGCTGGTCGGCCCGATGCTGGGGGGCATCACCGTGGCTGCGGCCGGTCCGGCCGTCGCATTCTGGGTCAGCGCGGCCGGCGCCCTGGTGGTGGTGCTGGCGCTGGCCCGTGTCCAGTCCGGCCAGGCAGTGCTGGCCGGGACTCCGAGCATGAGGGTGATCCGCAACACGTTGGCCGTGGCCCGGTACGTGAGGGCCCGCCGCGGTCTGGTGGTCGCCTTCGTCACGGTCTCGCTCATCGGCGCGGTCGGGCTGCCGATCCAGATGCTCACCGTCGTCTTCGCCGAGGATGTGTTCGATCGGGGGCCGGGCGGGTTCGGACTCATGCTCACCATGCTCGGGGTGGGCGCGGTGGTGGCCGCGCCCATGGTGGCGTCTCTGGGTGGGCGGGTGTCGCGGTCGAAGATCCAGAGGGTCGCGCTCGTCGTTTACGGCTCGGCCGTCCTAGCGCTCGCGGTGGCCCCCACTTTCTTGGTGTATCTGGTGCCGCTGGCGGCGATAGGGGCGGCCCATCTCGCGTCGGCGAGCGCGCTCAACACCGCGGTGCAGCTCCAGGTGGACGAGGAACGCAGGACTCAGGTGATGTCGCTGTATGTGATGGTGCTGATGTCGTCCAATCCTCTGGGCCAGCTCGTGTTGGGCCAGCTGATCGAGGCGATCGGCGCTCGGCCCGCCTTCGGCCTCTACGGCGCTCTGCTGCTGGCCGGGACGGCCGTGCTCCACGTCAGGGGCTGGTTGCGACAGCTGGACATCGAGGTAGGGGAGTACTCTCCGCAGGTGGCGCCCGAAATCCACCCGACGACCCCGGCACCTCCCCGCCAGCCGCATCCGAGAACATAGGCCATGGCGACATTCACGCCGAGACCCGACCACCTGACTATGTTTCCCACCCGGCGTCTTCGGCCGACTCCAGGTACTCGGTTCCCTCGTCGCAGTCGAGTTGCACCGGGCACCATCGGCAGGCCGGTCCGGGCGAGACCGTGGGCCAGCGTCGGCCGGACGCGAGCTCGACGTAGCGATGGGAACCGTCGATGACCCGCTCGGCTGCCGACAGCAGCAGGTCGCGGGTGACCTCCTCGGGGTGGAACCGTCCCTGGTCGAGGTAGTAGGTGGCCAGCAGCCGGGGCGGCAGGATGCGCAAGGCCTCGAGGAGCGCGTAGAAGCGCAGGTCCTCTCGATGCAAGGGTGAGAACTTGCCGGTCTTGAAGTCGATGATGACCTTGCCGGCCACGGTGCCTTCGGGTTGGCCGAGCGTGAGGTCTGGTTTGCCCGACAGCACGACCAGCCCTTCGTGTAGCTCTGCTCGTATCGGGCTTTCCGTCGACGGCCTCCATTGCGGCTTGATCGGGGGGAAGCACTCCAGGAACTGGGTCATGGCCGATCCGGCCTCGGCCCGCAGCTCGGCCCGCTCGGTCTCGTCGCAGCGCTCCAGGTAGTCGGCGATGCTCTTGTCGGCGTTCTCGAGGCGGGCCATGGCCTCGTCGACCAGCTCCAGCGGCGATGCCTCGCCCCGCCAGTGCACCGACAGCTCGATGGCCTTGTGGGTGACCGTGCCCCGGGCGGTGGGGATGGACCATTGGAACGGCTCTGCGAGCTCGGCCATGAACTTCCGCTCGCATCCGAGAGCCTGCGTGAGCATGTACTTGCTCAAGTAGAGGATGTCGTCGTCGAACCGGTCTGAGTTGATGATGGACACCAGCGGTTCCAGGCGTTCCTCCAGCAGGTTTCGCAACTCGTCGCGCAGGCCCGAGTCGAAGGTGGGACGGTCGCCCTTAGGGGCTCCGAGCAGGCTCACGACCTCCTGCTGGGCCGGGTTGTAGTCGGCTGCGCGCATGGTGTTAACGACTGGCTCCTGGGCGGGGGCGGGGCGATGTCACACCCCGGCGCGACCATAGCTCTCGTGGGAATGACATCTCTCGACTTCGGAGCCGCAGCCCGCTCGCTCGCACGGGCCTCCCACCTGCGCGGCCTGGTAGTGCCGGTCTTCGCCAGCCCGCCGTCCCGCTCCGACCTCCACCGGTCCATCCGCCGCCGCAACGGGTCGCCGGTGGTGTCGGTCCGCCTCGGGGACCGGCCCCGCGGAGCGGTCCTGTCCGACATGATCGAGGGGATCGTGGTGGCCAACTATCTCGAGGACTCCAAAGCCGACCTGGTGCGTTCCGCCCTGTGGCTGGCCGTCGACGGCGAGGGTGAAGACGGTGACGCCGGCGCACTCACCCTGAGGACGGAGGTAGTCGAGACCGCCCCGCCTTCACCACTCCAACCCAGGGAAGCCACCGCAGCTTGACCTCGCCGGGGCTGGCGGTCGGCGGGCCACGGGCTACCGTGACGACATGCCCGGGTGGCGCAACTGGCAGACGCGGCCCGCTTAAAACGGGCTGTCCCAACGGACATGTGGGTTCGAGTCCCACCCCGGGCACCGAACAATCCGCGCTACCGGACAGGACTCCAACCAGAATGGGAATTGTTCCTACGTCGGCGCAACCGACCTCTGTAGGATGCACTGATGGGCGAACGACTCGCCGAAACCCACGAATTGGTGTCGGCCCGCCTGCATGAAGCCGGCCAGCTCTACACCAAGGGTCGGCGAGAGCTTGTGGAACTCCTCGTTAGCGCCTCTCGACCCGCGACCATCCCCGAGATGCTCGAGTTCCGGCCTCGCCTGACCCAGAGTTCTCTGTATCGCAACATGGCCGACCTCGAGAGCGTGGGCATCGTTCGGCGTGTTGTCGGGGTCGATGACCCGACTCGCTACGAGTTCTCCGAGGACATCATCGGCCGCCACCACCACACCATCTGCACTGTGTGCAGCACGGTTGACGACTTCTTCATGCCTGCCGAGGACGAACGCAGCCTCAAGACATCACTCGACAAGGCGGTGGGCGCGAGCGGGTTCCAGCCGAGCACCCACCGGCTCGACGTCTTCGGAACCTGCCCCGACTGCGCTTGACTGGCGAATGAAGACCCTCGACTGAACAACCGGTGGCGGCGGCTGCGAGGCGGTGGCGCTCTAAGCCGGGTCGCTTGGCGCTTTGCTCATCGCCCGTTGCCGGTCACGGCGAGAGAGGGCCGAACGCGAGGTGGGAGTGCCGCCCGTCCGCAAGTCGTCGCACCTCAATGCCGTAGACGGGTTCGAGCACCTCGCTTCGCAGAACGTCGTCGGGCCGGCCCTGATGCACCACCCTGCCTTGGTCGAGAAGGGCGAGATGATCGCAGTAGCGGCTGGCCAGGTTGAGGTCGTGAAGCACCACGATGGTGTCGTTCCTGAGGCGCCGAACCAGCGCGAGCACCTCGTGCTGGTAGCGGACGTCGAGATGATTCGTGGGTTCGTCGAGCAGGATGACCGGGCTCTGCTGCGCGATGCACCGGGCGATCATCACCCGTTGGCGTTCCCCGCCTGACAGGTGGTGGATGCTGCGGTCGGCGAAGCCCGACATGTCCACCATCTCCAGCCCGTCGAGCACGGCTTTGCGGTCATCGTCGGTGAAGCCTTGATGGTCGCCGCGATGAACGTGGCGTCCCAAGAGCACGAACTCGCCGACCGTGATATCGATCCCGTCGGCTGAGGCGTCTTGAGTCACGACAGCGACCGCACGCGCGATCGAGCGTTGCGACATCGACCCGATCGCTACGTCGTCGATGAGAACGGCGCCTCGGTTCGGGCGGAGCATGCCGTACAGGCAGCGCAGCAGTGATGACTTGCCGCTGCCGTTGGGCCCGATGAGGCCGACGACCTGTCCGGGGCGCGTGCCGAGCTG
This sequence comes from Candidatus Aldehydirespirator sp., assembly GCA_965203575.1. Lineage (GTDB taxonomy): Bacteria > Actinomycetota > Acidimicrobiia > Acidimicrobiales > Aldehydirespiratoraceae > Aldehydirespirator. The sequence goes on along the minus strand of OZ241894.1, from coordinate 3,891,127 downwards.
CGCCCCGGACAGGACATCGACGGTGCCGAGCCGCAGGTCGATGCCAGTGGCCGCAATCACGGGTTCGTCATTCGGTGATCTGAGCGCTGAGCTCAGACAGGCCCTTCACGACGAGCGGTGTCGGAGGCTCGGCAAAGTTGAACAGGAGCGGGTACACAGCGCCTTGCTCGACCGCGGTGATGCTGCTGGCGCCCTGGAGATCGGTGACCAGTGCGGTGATCTCGTCGGGGGTGAGACCGAAGTCGTCATAGAGCAGGACCAGGATCTCGGGGTTGCGACCGATGACCTCTTCGATCGAGACCTCGGGCACTCGCTCGCTGAGTTCGGCGAACACGTTGGTCATGCCGAGGGCCTCCATCAGCGGATGCACCATGCCGAGCGAGGAGTAGGCGTAGATGGCGCTGCCGTCGGAGCTGACGTAGAGCGCCGCAGAGGTCTTACCACTGGCGGCACGGGCCCGGCGCTCCGCGACGTCACCCCTGAGGCCACCGCGGCAGCTTGTTCCAAGATGCTGCCCGGCTTCGGGGAGGCGATGCGGACCGCTTCGCTGAAGGCAGTGCCGACTGCGATCCTGTCCCGCCAGACAGCCGGCATCTGCGACGGTGCCCTGGTGATCAACCTGCCGGGTCAGCCCAAGGCGATCTCGGAGTGCCTCGACGCGGTGTTCGCCGCAGTCCCGTACTGCATCGACCTAATAGGCGGGCCGCACATCTCGACCGACGCCGAGCACATCGCCGCGTTCCGACCGGCTTCAGCCGTTCGAGCAGCCGCAGTCGACTAGCGGCCGAGACCGCCGACAGCCCCAAGACAGACACACAGGTAGGCCGACGGTGGCTTGGGTGACCATCGTGTTGATTCTCGACATAGACCAGTCGGAGGTGTAGCCGCCGACGGCGGTGATGACGATCAGCCTTGGGCGGGTTCGCCGGGGGTGCGGGGGAGGCGGGCTCGAAGCTCCGCGACCTCCGCCCCCGCGGCGGCCGCTCGTGTCTCGGCTGCTCGGCGGGCGGCGGTTTCGTCGGCGAGTAGGGCGGCGAGGTCGTCGGGGTCGGGGATCCAGGCGTGTTCGGTGATGTCCCACAGCCGCAGTTTGGGCGATTGCCAGCACAGGTCCAGGCCCAGCACGTTGCTGCGGCCCCGCAGCCCGCCGCCGTCGGGTGTGACCTCGATGGGCTCCCATCGGCCCGAGACGCGTCTCTCGCCCTGGAGCGGCGGGTCGAGCAGGTCGCCGCCGGTGGGGTCGAAGCGCCAGTACTCCTCCACGCCGAGCTCGGCGTACTGTTTGGGCTTCACGCGCAGGTCGTCGGAGACCGTGTTGGGGGACGCGATCTCCAGCGCGAAGCACGGTACCGCGCCGGCGTCCCACACCCGGTAGTGGCCTCTGTACTGCACTGTGGCCGGGTCGACCCCGAACGCGACGGCCACTTCGGTAGTCACCACCGTACTGCCGTCGATCTGCTTGTTGCCGTCTTTCGTGTAGTGGACATTGATGTCGCAGCACACCCACGCGCCCAGGTCGTCGCCGCGCCGGTCGAACCAGTGCCGCAGCGCGAACACCAACTCCATGCGCCGCCGCGTGTACAGATCCCCGTCCGGCTCTGGGTCTCCCTCCGGATAGTAGACGTAGTCCTCAGGAGGCTGGTTCGCGATCAAACCCATAGAGCGCACCTCCGATCCGCTGCACCGGGAACACTACCTCCGAATCCATTGTGGTGCAACTGGTGATCACAAGAACATGCTACAACTCACAGCACATCGCATAACTGCGCTGGATAGCGGCCGTAGAGGCTGCGAGTCACCCCGGTGGTGGTCGTGTCCGGGCGTCTCCGGCAGGCCGTAGACCGATGGGTCGCCGGTGTGCGCCTATTCGGCGGGTTCGCCGGGGGTGCGGGGGAGGCGGGCTCGAAGCTCCGCGACCTCCGCCTCCGCGGCGGCGGCTCGTGTCTCGGCTGCTTTGCGGGCGGTGGTCTCGTTGGCGGCTCGTGTCTCGGCTGCTTTGCGGGCGGTGGTTTCGTTGGCGGCTCGTGTCTCGGCTGCTTGGCGGGCGGTGGTCTCGTTGGCGGCTCGTGTCTCGGCTGCTTTGCGGGCGGTGGTTTCGTTGGCGGCTCGTGTCTCGGCTGCTTGGCGGGCGGCGGCCTCGTCGTCGGGGTCGGGGAGCCAGGCGCGCTCGGTGATGTCCCATAGCCGCAGTTTGGGCGGCTGCCAGCACAGGTCGAGGCCGAGCACGCTGCTGCGGGCGCGCAGCCCGCCGCCGGTGTCGGGGGTGGCCTCGATGGGCGCCCAGCGGCCCGAGACGCGTGTCTCGCCCTGCAGGGGCGGGTCGAGCAGGTCGCCGCCGGTGGGGTCGAGGCGCCAGTACTCCTGCACGCCGAGCTCGGCGTATTTGTCGGGCTTGTCGTCGAGGTCGACCTTGAAGGTCGTGGGCGACGCGACCTCCAGCACGAAGCACGGCGCGGCGCCGGCGTCCCACACCCGGAAGGTGTTCTCGGTCTCCATGGCGGCGGCGTCGACGCCGAACGCGACGGCCACGTCGGGGGCCACCACGCCTTCGGGGTCGCCCTGTCTGTAGTAGACGCTGATGTCGCAGCACACCCAGGCACCCACGTCGTCGCCGCGCCGCTCGAACCAGTGCCGCAGCGCCCACGCCAGCTCCATGCGCCGCCGCATGTGCAGATACCCCTCCGGCATCGGGGTGCCCTCCGGATAGTCGACTTCTATCTCGGGAGGCTCGGTCACCATCGAACCCATAGGCGCACCTCCGATCCGCTGCACCCGACACTACCGCCCAACCCGCTGCGGTGCAACCAGAAATCACTAAAACACACGACAACCCACCACACAGCACCCGGGATGGCCCGAGTTTGGGGCGGCCTGCTGCCCGAGCTGGGCAGTCTGGGCGCACTGATCGAGCCGGCCCTCGACAGGCACCGTCTGGCCATGGCGGTTCGGGCCTCGTTCGGCCGTCTTGGCAGTCTGCGAGTGCTGTCGTTGTCGTGCAACGCCGGACGGGAACGGTGCCTGCCGCCGCTTCCGGACGGGACCTGGCTGACGTTGCCGTCGCCGGGGTGCTGGCAGGCGGCTAGCGTCGGCGTCGTGGCAGGGGAGCACGCGACATGAGGCTGCTCCGAGACCGGTACCTGGACGTCTGTGACCGAGTGATCACCAAGACAGGCACCGCGGGGGTGCCGTATCGCATGCCTGAGGATGCGACACCGAAGCAGTGTGCCGGCTACATGAAGAGGTACATCGTCGGCGAGCGAAACCACTGTCGCTACGACTACTGCATGAGAATGCTGGACTACGGTTTCGGACGGGGTCTCGACGTTGAACGCGGAGGGTCCAAGTCGCTGATCATTCATGTTGACCTGGGTACGGGACCTGGCATCTTCAATTGGGTCGTGTACGACTATGTGCAACAGAACTGGGAGCGGAAGAACCGACCGGGCCTGAAGCAGTTCGGGTACGACCGTTGTCCGGCGATGGTGAAGCTCGCCAAGCGAATCCAGAAGGACCTCGGGACTCGCAACAAGGTTCAATACACGGACTCGCGCAAGGCTCTCAGGAAGTCCGTTGGCGCGGTGACCGGGGACGCATACCTGCTGATCACCTTCGGATATGTGTTGATCCAGTCGAACGAGGGCGATGGAAGAGCGATCAGCAGCTTGGCGAAGATGTGCAACCGTTTGGCCATGGGCAGGGACGCGGTGGACGTGCTGGCTGTAGATGGGTACGCGCGTGACCGGCTCCTAGAGTTCGATGACGCAGCGAAGCGCCTCCATCGCAAGTTGCGCCGCACCTCTGTAGGCGCAGCAGCCGGCCATACTTGGAAGCGGGTCCGTATTCCTCCGGACGTCTTGCGGAACAGGTCGAGAGCAATCATGAGCATCAGGGGAGCGCAATGAGTCAGCTGCCCCTGCCGCTGACGGACAGGGGCCATCCAAGCGATGCAGAGTCTGAGATCCCTGGATCGAAGTACCTCCCAGGTTTCCTGTCCCCTGAAGAGGCTGAGGAGCAATACGAGTGGCTCACTTCACGTCCACCGGAAGAGTGGATGCGGGATCTGTCGCGACGTGTGATCCACTACGGCTGGCGGTACGACTACACGGCTAGAACGATCTCCGAGGACCTGTACCGGGGTCCATTGCCGCCCCGGTTGGCAGTTCTCGCGGAACGGCTCTACCGCAGTACGGGCGAGTTCGATGAGATTCCGAACCAGGTGATCGTCAACGAGTACGAGCCCGGTCAAGGCATTGCCATGCACATCGACCATCAGAGTTTTGGGCCGGCGGTAGCGACGATCTCGCTGGGGGACGCCTGGAGGATGGACTTTCTGCACGAGCGCACAGGCCGCAAGCAGTCCAGGCTGCTCGAAGTCGGTTCAGCGCTCGTCCTGAGCGGCGAGGCCCGACGCGAATGGCGCCACGGCATCGCCAAGCGCAAGACAGAACCAGATGGAAGACGGCGCTCGACTCGCATCTCGCTGACCTTCCGGACCGTGCACTCCCGACCTCGGTCGTCGGATTCGCAGGACCCAGCAGACGTAACAGCAGGTCCTCAGGGTCCGAAGGCGGCGATGGGTGCGACGGCGACGCCGAACGCGACGGCCACGTCGGGGGCCACCACGCCTTCGGGGTCGCCCTGTCTGTAGTAGACGCTGATGTCGCAGCACACCCAGGCGCCCACGTCGTCGCCGCGCCGCTCGAACCAGTGCCGCAGCGCCCACGCCAGCTCCATGCGCCGCCGCATGTGCAGATACCCCTCCGGCATCGGGGTGCCCTCCGGATAGTCGACTTCTATCTCGGGAGGCTCGGTCACCATCGAACCCATAGGCGCACCTCCGATCCGCTGCACCGCACGCTACCCCCCAGCGCTCCGTACCGCAACGGGAGATCACAAAAACACACGACAACTCAAGGCACCGCGCCTCTGCGGGCCGGGCGGGGAGCTGTGGGCACTCCCCGGGCTCGGCGCCCTCATCCTCGAACGACGGCCCGGCGGGGCCGCTGTCGTGGCGGCGGCCGGTGTCGGTGGGGGACTCGTCTTCGCTGGCGGGTCGGATCCCGTTCCGCGTCCTGGCACAGCGGGCGGGGTCATACATTGATTCACAGCACTATCGTGTAGTTCTTGCTATCGTGTAGTTCCTCTTATGAGCATCATCTGGCTTGTGCGGCACAGATGCCGTATCATTGCTGCGACATGATCGCAGCATCCGACACGCAGAGCGGCAGCCGCATAGCGCGCCGCCCGCTGGGGCGGCTGCGCCCCCTGCCTCCTGTTGCCGTGCTGGAGGGCCCTGACGCGACGGCTGTTCGCGGCGCGCGGGCCGGGTCGTCCTTCCTCTCTCTCCTCTCTCTCTCTCTCTCTCTCTCTCTCCTCTCTCTAGCTGTGGCGTGCCGGCGCCGTGCGGCGGCGGCACCCATGGCCCCTGGCGCGAGGTGCCTGGGCGTGGCCGAGCCCGGTAGGGCACGCCGTTCTCCTGCCGCCCCGGGCGCCGACGGCCGCGCCCACGCCGTTCGAAACGACAACTCAACCAACCAACGTGAAGAACATCCAGGAGGACATCCATGACCGGTTTCGTTGCCCGTACCTGCCGCAAACTGACGCAGACGATCAGCAGGCGGCTGCCCGAGCGCTACCGCCGCGACGACAGCGGCCTGACCACCCTCGAGTGGCTCCTGATAGTCGCCGCCGTGGCCGGAATGGCCGCCCTAGCGGTCGTGCTGGTCACCAACGTTGTCGACGACACCTCCGAGCAGATATCCGGGTCCAGCGCCCGTCTAACGGCCGCCCGGGTTGCAGGTGCCAGAATTACTGAAGAAGCTCAACGGGACGTCCCCGCCACCGCCGCCCTTAACGCGGCTGGCTTCACGGCTGCACAGACTGACTACCAAGATGAATGCAATCGCTTAGAGATCATCTATAGCGATATTGATGGCCTGGAGGCTACGTGGACCTACACCGCCCCCGGAACTTTCACCGCTGCCACATGGGCTGCAGCGTTCGATGACCCGGACACAGAAGGCTGCGTGATCACTCCCTGAGCAGCGTTGGGGTGGAGTACTCCATCGTGTCATTGTCAGTCTGGCTGACAGGCCGTGTGCCCGTGGTAGCGCACCCGGCTGACCTTTTGAACTCCATTGTCAAGGCTGTCTCGAACGGTCAACGTAAGGCAGCCCAGGAGTTCTACGCACTTCGAACATGAGACGCACATCCGGAAATGACAGAGAAGGGCAGCCGATACATTGGTCACGCGGGTCGCTGGAGCGGCGATTGTGGGTTGACCACGCTGGAGTGGCTGCTGATCGTGGCTGCGGTGGCTGGGTTGGCCGCCTTGGCGGTGGTCGTGGTAGCCGGCAACGTACAGGACACCGCGGAGCGGGTCTCGAGTTCCGAGGCGCGGGTCACGGCCGCGGTCCATACGGCCTTCGGCGTCGTGAGCGACGCCAAGGCTGCCTCGGCCGGCGACTTCGACTCCTGGGGCGACTGGGAGAGGCACTTCCGCCGGGAGTGCAGCCTCATCGACGTGCTCTACGCCGATGTCGGCGTCCAGGTGGTGAACAACAGCTTCAACGGGGCGACCGGGGGCGCGGCCTTCGACGCGGCTGCGGCTGGCCACGCGGCCGCGGCCGACGAGCAGCCCGCCACCGCGGCCAAGGCGCAGGTCCAGTGCGACGTCGGTTGAGCCCTGCCGGGCGCGTCGGCGCCGGGGCTCGCCATCCCGTGCATGCACGGGCCAGATTCGTTGAGTCCGGGCTGCATGCCGTGTCCGCCGGGGGGGGGGGGGCGATTGCGGGCGGTGACCGGTTCGCCGGGAGGTTGGGGACTTGACTCGAGCCGGGACACCGCCTGAGCGGGCGCCGGACCCGGCGCGGCCCGAGAACGCCCGGCCGGGCCTGCCGGTGTGTTCGGCCGGGTCAGTTCGGCGCGCCGGCGGGCTCGGAGCCGGCGGGCTCGGCGGCCGGCAGCCTTCCCTCCACGGCGGCATCGACGAGGTCGGTCATCCCCAGACCGGCGATCAGCGCGGTCAGCTTCAGGTTGATCTCGTCGACCTTGTCGTCAAGGCCGTCGACCTTGGTGTCCACCTTTTCGATCTTGTTGTCGAGGGTGGTGAGCGAGAAGATCGACAGGCCCACCACGAGCGCGGTGAGCAGTCCCGTCAAGGCTGTGACGAGGACCGCCTGGATGGGGTAGTCGCGGAACCAGGTCCGGGGCATGGCCTCGGACGCGGCCACCTCCGGCGCGGCTGCCGGGGCGGGGGCTGGGGCCGGGTCGGGTCGCGGGTCGGAGGTGGGGGCCATCGGGGTCGGTTGGGTTGCGGTCATCGGGTGCCTCGCTGCGGTTCCGGGGTGGAGGTGCCCGTCAGATCCTGTCGGGCATCTTGGCACACCGTCGATGCCCGGTGGCGAGGCTCGGCCCGAACCATACTACCCCATGCACTGTCATGCAACCCAGTGTTGGTGCGGTGCAGGCTCGACCGACCGGGGTGCTCGTTGGTGTCAGCCCGGCGCGCCGGCGGGCTCGGAGCCGGCGGGCTCGGCGGCCGGCAGCCTTCCCTCCACGGCGGCATCGACGAGGTCGGTCATCCCCAGTCCGGCGATCAGCGCGGTCAGCTTCAGGTTGATCTCGTCGACCTTGTCGTCAAGGCCGTCGACCTTGACTTCGACCTTGTCGATGCGCGCAGTCAGTTTGGTGTCGAGTTCGGTGATCTTGGTGTCCACCTTGTCGGTCAGGTTGGTCTCGACCTTGTCGATCTTGGTGTCCACCTTCTCGATCTTGTTGTCGAGGGTGGTGAGCGAGAAGAAGAGCAGTCCCACAGCGACGGTGGCGATGGCTGTGAGGAGCGCGGTCTGGACGGGGTGGTCGCCGAGCCGGGCCCATCGGCTGGGCTCGGCCGCGGGCTCGGCGGCGGTGGCTGCCGGGGCCGGGTCGGGTCGCAGGTCGGGGGTGGGGGCCATCGGGGTCGGCTGGGTTGCGGTCAGGGGGCGCCTCGCTGCGGTTCCGGTGTGGAGGTGCCCGTCGCGTCGTGTCGGGCTCCTTGGCGCACCGTCGATGCCCGGTGGCGAGGCTCGGCCCGAACCGTACCACCCCATGTATTGTCATGCAAACCGACAGCGCCGTCCCGGGCAATGTCATGCAACCCGACAGCACTATCCCGTGCAATGTCATGCAACCCGACAGCGCCGTCCCGGGCAATGTCATGCAACCCGGCCGAGCCTCTCCGGGCGCTCGGCTGTCCATAGGAGGTCGGCGAGTTGACCGATGTGAACATCGAGGACGGCTCCGAGGGCCAGGCCGCGGCCGCGCCGGAGGCGGCGACCGCCGAGAAGGCCCGGCGCGGCCTGCCGGACTCGACCAAGCGGATCCTGCTGATCCTCGCGGGCGTGGCGGTGCTCGCGGGCAGCGTCTACGGCTTCTACTACACCTCCGACGCCTTCGACGACCGGGTGGCGGTGCTGGTGTCGGCCAGGCGCATCGAGGCCGGCGAGGCGCTGAGCGCGGCCGACCTGACCTCGGACCGGGTGCTGGCCGGGTCGGTCCCCCACATCGCCTGGACGCCGGACGCGCCGTTCGCGTTCGAGGGCATGGTGGCCACCCAGCCGATCCCGCAGGGCGCGCTCGTCAGCTACGAGATGGTCAAACTGGACGAGACCCCCACCGACGGCGTCGTGCTGGAGCTGGACATACCCCTCGACCTGATCATGGCCACCGACGCGGTGGCCGAGGGCGACCCGGTGCTGCTGGTCGATCCCGGCGCGCCGCCCGTGCCCGGCGACGACGGCCGGCCCCGGAAGGTGGTGCGCCAGTTCGAGCTCACCAACTTCGACGGCTCGCGGATGCAGCTGTTCCTGGCGCCCGAGGAGTGGGCCGAGTGGGAGGAGCTGGTCGAGGAGGCGGGCGGCACGCTGATGATCGTCGACCTCGAGCTGGGCGACGACGCCGACGACGCCGAGGAGCGGCTCAACGCGGTGTGGCAGGCCCAGTGGGACGAGGCGGTGGCCGAGCTGGCCGAGCTGCTGGCCGACGCGGCGCCCTCGGCCGGGCCGGGCGAGCTCGAGATAATCGTGGCCCTCGACGACGGCCTGGTGCCCTCGGGCGTGTCCGAGGGCGACACCGTGCTGCTGGTCGACCCCGGCCGGGCGCCCGAGGGCAACGACTCGGGCCGGCCCATGGAGGTGATCGGCCTGCTGGAACTCGACAACTACGCCGACGGTGTGATCCAGATGTTCGTGCCGCCCGAGGAGTGGCACTACTGGCTCACCCTGCCGGTGCTGCTCGGCGCCGACCCGCTGGTGCTGCCGGTGCCCGTGGGCACCGACGTGGACGACATGGCTGCCCGCCTCAACGCCGAGTGGCGGGCCGCCTGGGAGGCCTTCGCGGCCGCGGCCCTGGCGCCGGAGCCGCAGTGACGGCCGCCCGCGGGGTGGGGGAGGCGCTTTGTGCCGACCGTGTCGACCGTGCCGGGGGCATTGGGCAGGCTGCAGTGACGGCCGCCCGCGGGGTGGGAGAGGCGCAGTGCTAGCGCTGGTCTCGGCGGAAGGCGCGCAGCTCGACGCCGGGTCGGTCGGGCTGGCGGTGGCCCGCCGCTGGAGCGACTCCGGCGAGGGGGTGCTGTTCGTGGACGCCGACGCGGCCGGCTCGGGCCTGGCGCAGCGCCTCGGCGAGGCGGACCGCGCCGAGTACTCGCCCGCGGTGCGGGGCCTGCCGTCGCTGATGGTGGCCCGCGAGCCGGTCACTCTCAGGCTGCTGGCGGACCACTGCTACAGCCTCGACACCGCCCAGGGGTCGCTGTGGGCGCTGCTGGCGCCGTCGCACCCCGCCGGCGCGAGGCGCGCCGGCGCGTGGCTCGGCGAGAGCGCGGCCGGCTTGAGGGCTGTGGACGTCGAGCGCCGCGTGGTGGTGTCGTCGTCCCTGCCGGCCGCCGCGGACCCGGTCGTGGCGCTGCTGAGGGCGGCGCGGATAGTGGCGGTGCTGGCCCCCGTGGAGTCCGCCGACGCCGCCAAGGCGCTGTGGAGGGCGTGCAGGGGCGCCGGGCTGCACGGTTTCGACCGCGGCCTGCGGGTGCTGGTCGTGGAGGGCGACTCGCCCCTCGGCGACGACGACCTCAGAGCGGAGACGGGCATGCTGGTGGCCGGGAGGCTGCCGGTGGTGGCCGACGACAGGTTGCTGCGCCTGCAGGGCGGGCGCCGCGACCGGGCGTTCATCAAGAGCCTCGACAGGATCTCCTCCCGGCTGCTGGAAGCGTCCAGGATCGACGCGGCCCAAGGGGCCGGACCCGGGCGCGGCCGCGAGCCGGCCGCAGAGGCCCCGGCACAGCCCGAGCCCGCACGCCACCTCCAGGCCTTGTCCGCTGGCTCTGTGCCCGCTGGTTCTGTGTCGGCGGGGGAGGCGCCGGGTTCGGTCTTGTCGGGTTCGGCCGTGCCGGGTTCTGTGCCGGCTGGTTCTGTGCCGGTGGGGGAGGCGCCGGGTTCGGTCTTGTCCTCTGGTTCGGTTGTGGCGGGTTCTGTGGCGGCTGGTTCTGTGGCGGCTGGTTCTGTGCCGGTGGGGGAGGCGCCGGGTTCGGTCTTGTCCTCTGGTTCGGTTGTGGCGGGTTCTGTGCCGGTGGGGGAGGCGCCGGGTTCGGTGCCGGCGCGGGAGGGGCCGGGTCCCGTGCCGGGTTCGGGGGCGGGTCCACAGGAGCAGTCGTCCGCTGGCGGGGCGTCGGGGCGCCGGGCTGGGGAGCGGGGGCGCGAGTCTTCGGGCCGGCGCCGTCGGGGTCGTCGCAGGGGGTTGTGACGGTGGCGTTGCGCGAGGAGATCTGGGAGGCGGTGCTGCCGGAGGTCCGGGAGTTCCGGTTGGGTGCTTCCGCCGACGCTGAGGGCGTGTCGGAGGCTTGTCATGCCATGGCCGCTGAGGCTATACGGGTTCGGGAGGCCCATGCGCTCGACTCCACGGGCCGGATGCTCGAAGACGAGGACCTGGAGTGGGTGTTCGACGAGTTGGCGGCCCTGTTGGGGGCCGGCCCCATGCAGCGGTTCCTGCGCCGCCGCGACGTGGAGAACATCTACGTGTTCGGGCCGGACTATGCGGTGCTGGGCCTGACCGGCGGCCGTCAGGAGCATGTGCGCGAGCCGGTGTTCGCCGACGAGGACGACATGGTCCGCTACATCGCGCATCTGGCCACCACCCACGGCCAGACCGGGCGCCGCTTCGACCAGTCGGCGCCGCTCTTGGATCTGCGGCTGCGCACCGGTGAGCGGATCTTCGCGGCGATGGCGGTGTGCGGGACGCCGTTCTTGACGGTGCGCTGTCACCGTCACCGGGCCATCCGGCTGGAGGACCTGGTGGACAGCGGGTCGCTGTCGCAGCAGGCCGCGGACTTCCTGCGGGCCGCGGTGCGCCCCCCGGCGCCGGTCAACATGCTGGTGTGCGGCGCCCTCGGCGCGGGCAAGACCACCCTGCTGCGGGCGCTCTTGGCCGAGATAGGCCCCAGCGAGATCGTGTGCACCCTCGAGCAGACCTTCGAGTTGTTCCTGGACCAGTCCCATCCGCTGACCTTCGCGGTGGAGACCCGCGAGGCCAACAGCGACGGCTCAGGCGAGATCACCATGGAGGAGCTGGCCAAGCGGTCGCTGCGCTCGGGCGCCGACCGGGTGATCGTGGGCGAGCTGAGAGGCCCGGAGGCGGCCACGTTCCTCTCCGCGTGCGGCACCGGGTCCGACGGCTCGATGGCCACGATCCACGCCTCGTCGCCCCGCCAGGCCATGGCCCGGCTGGTGCGCTACTGCCTGGGCGCGATCGGCGCGCCCGCCCAGTCGGCGCTGGTGCAGGAGGCCTCCGAGGTGATCCATCTGGTGGCGCACCTGCGGGGCGACCCCCGCACCGGGTTCCGGGGCGTGAACACCATCTCGGAGGTGCTCAGCTCCGACGGCGACCGCTTCGAGATGCACGACGTGTTCGGGCGCCGCCAGCGGGGCGGCCCCATGACCCTGCTCGGCCGGCCCCGCAGCCCCGAGGTGATCGAGCGCCTCGCCGAGGGCGGCCTCGACGTCTCCGACTGGCCCGAGCACGGCGACGGCGCCGACGCGGGGGGCCGGTCCGCGGAGCCGTGGGCGGTTCCCGGCGACGGTTTCGGTGATGATCTCGGCGACGGCGCCGACGCGGGGGGCCGGTCCGCGGAGCCGTGGGCGGTTCCCGGCGACGGTTTCGGTGATGATCTCGGCGACGGCGCCGACGCGGGGGGCCGGGATGCTTGAAGGCCTGATCTTCGGCGTGCTGGCCACCGCCGGGGTGGCCCTGGTGGCGCTGTCGGGTGCGCTGAGCCGCCTCCGGGTGCGGCGCAAGGACCAGGACGGCCGGGCGGAGCGGGCCGCGGCGCGGCGCGCGTCGGCTCGGGCCGCGGGCGCCCGGCGGGTCAGCCCGCTGGTGGCGGTGCAGCTGGTGGCGGCCGTCGCCGGCGGGATCCTGGGCTGGACCGCGACGGGCCTGCTGGGGATGATGGTCCTGCTGGGCGGGCTGGGCGCGCTGCTGCCGCCGTTCATGGCCGCGCCCGCCCGCCGGCGCCGCCAGACCCGCCAGGCGCTGGCGTGGTCGCTGTGGAGCCGCCAGCTGGCCGAGCTGGCCCGGGCCGGCTCGAGTTTGGTCGAGTCGCTGCGCGGCAGCGTCGAGCACGCCCCCGCCGAGATCAGGGCCATCGTCGAGCACGTCGCGGTCACGGCCGAGCTCGAGGGCCTCGAGGAGGCCCTCGACGCCCTCGCCGCCGCGGGCACGGTGTGGGAGCCCGAGGTGGCCGCCGGTCTGCGCATGGCCGCCACCTCAGGCGGCGCGGTGGCCGACCCGCTGTTCGACCTGTGCGGCCGCATCGGCGACGTGGTCGACCTGCACCGCTCCAAGACTGAAGCTGTGGTTCAGCTTTGGACCCAGACCATCGCTCTGCTGGGACTGGCCGGCGGGGTGGTGCTGATGATGTACCGCAACAACCCGGCCTACTTCGAGCCCTACGAGCAGGGCACCGGCCAGCTGGTGTTCGTAGGCATCGCGGGCCTGCTGCTGCTGTCGACGTCGTTCCTGGTGTACCACTCGGTGGTCCGCACGGAGAACTCGGTGCTGGTGCCGCCCCGCCGCCGCAGCCGGGCCAAGGACCCGATATGAGCCCGCCGGCGCCCGGACGGCCGCCCCGCCCCGCACGGGGGTCCCCGGCGAGCCCGCCGGCGCCCGGACGGCCGCCGCGCCCCGCACGGGGGTCCCCGGCGAGCCCGCCGGCGCCCGGACGGCCGCCGCGCCGCTGGCAGGACCCGGCATGAGCCCGCTGGTGCTGGGGGCCGCGCTGGTGTTCTTCGCCGGCGTCGTACTGATCGCGGTGGGCGTGGTGGGGCCGCCGACGCGCAGCCGCAGCTCGCAGACGCCCGGCGAGACGCTGCGCGACCTGCTGCCCACCATCAAGGAGGGCGAGGAGCAGAACCTGCGCCTGGCCGGCATCACCCCGGAGTCCTACTCGCTGCAGCGCTTCGGCGGCCTCGTGGCCGGCCTGGCCGTCGGCGCGGTCGTCAGCGTGGTGACGGGACGGGGCCCGGTGGGGGCGGCGCTGCTGGCCGTCGCCGCCGGAGCGGCCGGCTGGCTGCTTCCCATGCTGGGCGTGCGCGACACCGCCAAGAAGGCCCGCACCGAGATCGACCAGGTCATAAGGGTGTGGATCGCGCTGGTGGCCCAGCAGGTGGCGGCCGGGGTGGACCCGTCGGTGGCGATGCTGGCCGCGGCCCGGGCGGGGGAGCGCAGCAGCTGGCGGCTGCTGCACCGGTTCCTGCTCGCCGCGCAGCAGGACCGCCGCCCCGTCTGGGAGGGCCTGGGCGACGTAGTCAGCCGCTACGGCATCCACAGCCTGGCCCCGGCGGTCTCCGCGCTGGGCCTGGCCGCCGAGCGGGGCACCCGCATGGCCGAGGCCATCCTGGTGGCCGCCGACACGCTGTGGCGCGACAGCACCAGCCGCGAGCGCGAGAAGGCGGCCCGGCGGGCCCAGATCATCGTGGTGCCCGCCACCGGCGTGGCCCTCGCCCTGGCCGGCATCCTCGTCTACCCGCCGTTCACGTCGCTCACCGGCGGCGGCATCACCAGCCTGCCGTGAGGCCCGCACCGTGAGCGCCGCCGCCGACGCCGGGCTCATCACCCCGGAGTGGCTGCCGGCCGCCGGACGACCGCGACAGCCCGGCCGTTCTGTGCCGTGCTATGCCGCGGCCTGTATCAGCACCCGCCCGCCGGGCCGCACCTCGATGCTCAGGTCATGCATGTCCAGTAGCAGCATGCCCGCGAGCGGCGTGCTTCCCGTCGCGTCGGCCTCGATTTCTCTGGGCCGGCCGTCCCAGAGGACCGTCACGTCGAAGACGTCGAACTCGACCTCGGCGTCGTTGGCCAAGTACGCGTGGCCATTGCCGACGAAGGCGAGCCCCAGTTCCGCCGGCAGTTCCGGCGGCAGGGTCAGGTACCCGCTGTATCCCGTGTCTATGACGGCTTCGACCTCGCTGGCCTGCCCCGCCGGTCCTCGTAGCGCGAGGGTCACAACTGCTTCGCGGCCGGCGTTCACGGCCCCCTCGATCACTCTGTGCTCCTCAGGGCTCCAGCCCCGAAGCTGCGCAGCGCCCGGTACCCGACCCGGACCAACCAGACATCCTCGGCGTCCGGCTGCCGCGCCCGCAGGCGCTGGGCTGCGACCCGTGCGCTGTCCGCGATGGCCCAGTCTTCGCTGTCCACATCGATCGCGACTATCTGCCCGCGGTGGGCGCCCTCGACCTGCGCCCGGATGCCGCGCTCATAGATCTCGTCGCCGAGCCGGTGCGTCTCGTCTCGGGGACGGCGTGAGCGGGACGGTGTATGTGCGTTGGTCATGCGCGTCCCTCTCGGAGGTGTCCGGCCACAGAACCATTGAACCGCGCCGAGACAGTGCTCGACAACCCACGGCCGAGATCTCCCCCCGCCGGCGGCGGCATCACCAGCCTGCCGTGAGGCCCGCACCGTGAGCGCCGCCGCCGACGCCGGGCTGATCACCCTGGAGTGGCTGCTGATCGTGGGCGCCGTCGCGGGCCTGGCCGCGGTCTCGGTGCTGGCCGTGCAGCGGGTGATCGACGACACCGCCGAGGTGCCCGCCGACCCCGCGGTCCGGCTGATAGACGCCGACATAGCCGCCGCCTTCGTGGCCTCCGACGCCCAGGCCGCCTTCGACGCGGCGGTCAGAGACGGGAACCTGTACGTGGACTCGGGCTTCTCTAGTCGCTGCGACCCCGGCATCCAGGACGACTTCGGCGATGTCGTTTCGAGAGCGGTCTGGTCCCCGCCCACAGGCGACAATACGCCGGGCGACCTCGCCGATGACGTCCCGGCGAGGTGCGTGGTCACGCCGAGATCGGGCCTTGGGGGTTAGACGATGGCCCCTTGCCCCGCAGGCGCGGACAGCGGCCGGCAGAAGGCGACCCGGAGCGCGCCCGACGGGCCGTGTGCTGCCGCTGGCGCCGGCTGCGGCATCGGGGGCCGGGGTGCAGCTTGCGCGAAGGGGGGCGGCATGGTGGCCGAGTTGGCTGCCGCTGGCGCCGGCCGCGGCATCGGGGGCCGGGAGGCGGGCGGGGCGGGTCAGCACTCGGGCAGGTCGGCGGGGACCACTGGAGCCTGCTGGCCCTGCTGGGGCGAGAGCAGCACCGCGGGGCCGGTCGCGGCCGCGTACACGCGGTCGAGCCGGTCGGGCCACAGCGCGGCCAGCGGCCCGAACACCTCTCCCGACACCACCACCCGCACCCAGCCCGACTGGCCCTGGCCCGGCCGGGCCCCCGCGGGCTCGCACCAGTCGCTGTGCACCACCGTCGCGCCCGGCGTCCACCACCGCCAGCCGGTCTTGGTGGCCGCCGCCCGGGCTGCGGCGTCCTGCGCGGCCGAGGCCATCTCCAGCACCGCCGGGTGCGTGGCCGCGTGTTCTACTACCCCCTGCGTACTCGGGTCGTCCGTGTACTTGTCCGCCGTGTACGTGCCGTCGGATTGGCGGACGCTCAGGAAGTCCTCGTTGGCTGCTGAGCGCCACGCCGCCCTCAGGCCCGCCGACGCGGCCACCTCGGCCTCGGACTGGGCGTTGGCGACGATGAAGGCGTGCACCAGCAGCAACAGGACGGCCACCAGCAGCATCGGCCACAGCACCAGCAGCGCCAGCGTCTCGCCCCGCTCGTCGCGCCGCGCGGCCCCGAAGCGCCTCGACGCGGCCGCGATCCTCGCGGCGGCGCCGGTGGGGGGTCGGGCTGCCTGCGGCCTGGATCGTCCGCGGCGGGTGAGGCGATGCGCGGCGGACTGGGGCTGTTCCCGTCGGCGCGGCAGGAGGCAGGTCGGGCGGCGGATGCCGCTCACCCTATCCAACAGCCGCCGGGCGGCCTGTCCCCGAGTCGGCGGCGCCGTGCGTCGGGCCCGGCCCGGCCTCCTGCGGCGGTTCGGGCCGTTCGGCAGGTTCGAGGGGGCGCGGACCTTCGTCCGTCTGCGGGCGGCTGGCCCCGGACGGCAGGCAATCAAACCAAACCAAGTCCATAGGAAGGCGGATCCATGAAGCAACGTGACACACCACCCGGCGGGCGCGGCCCGGACCTGCGCACGCGGGCAGCGCTCGGCATCCGGCGTGCGGGCTGCCTTGTCGCCCTCGGGGCCCTGCTGGCATCGGCCTGCGGCGGGGACGGCGGCGATGACGGGCCCCAGCCTGTCGCCGCGCCCACGTCGACGGCCGCGCCGGACCAGGCGGCGCCCGCCGACCCGGAGCAGCCCGACCCCACCGAGGCGCCCGCCGACCCGGAGCCGCCCGACACCGACCCGGAGCCGCCGGCCACGACCGAGGCGCCGCCGGACCCGGAGCCTCCCGCGACCACGGCGCCCGCCGACCCGGGGCCGCCCGCCACCACGGTGCCGCCGCGGCCCCAGAGCCCGCCATACCGGGCGGAACTGCCCTGGGGCTCGTTCCTGCTGGCCGACCGGACGGCCCACAAGCTGCTAACCCTCGACCAGACGTTGAGCCTGGTCCTGTCGGTGGGGGCGACCAGCGACGGAGGCTCGGGCCCGGCCATGGGAGAGGGCTGGGCCCGGGGCGCCGAGGAGGTCGCGGCCCGCTACGGCGGCGCCGTCGAGGCCCGGGTGGTTGGCCCATGGGGCGACGACCCCGACGCGCAGGCCGCGGAGATCGACGAGCTGGTGGTGGCGGGCGAGGTCGACTGCCTGGTGGTGGAGGCCGCGGCCGGCGGCGAGCTGGCCAGGGTGATCGACCGGGCCGCCAACTCGGGCGTGCCGGTGTTCACGGTGGGCGCCGACAGCCCCGGCTCCAAGCGCTTCGCCTTCTACGGCCTCGACGACCGCGGCGCGGGCGTCCACACCGGCAGGCTGGTGGGCCGCTGGGCCCTGGACGGCCGGATCCTGCTGCGCAAGGGGGCGGTGCTGGCCGCCGACGCCGCCGACGAGCGGTCCCGCGTGCTCATGGAGGGCTTCATCGACGGCATCGGAGAGGAGCTGCCCGACCTGGAGTTCGTCAACGGCGCCGACACCGCGGCGTCGCTCGGCGCCGACCCCGAGGCGGCCTACGAGGCGGCCGGCGAGTGGATCGAGGCCCACCCCGACGTGGACATCATCTTCCACCCCGACCCCAGCCTGGAGCAGGCGTCGAGGTTCATAGCGGCGCAGGCCCTATACGGCGAGGTGTCCACCGCGGGCTTCCACATGAGCGACTCGCTGGTCAACTACGTCTACGAGGGCGTGGTGGTGGCGGCCATGGTGCCGGGCCTGGCCAACCAGGCCGCGGCCGCGGCCGACGCCTGCGGCGACTTCCTGCTCGCGGGCGCCTACGACACCGGCCACGTGGCCATGGACCCCACCGCGGTGACCGAGCAGAACCTCGAGGAGCGGAACTGGACGGCCCCGGAGAGCCGTTAGCGGCCGGCCCGCTGACGGAGGGTGTCCGCGATGACACGGTTCGGACGGGGAAGGGTCGCCGGGGAGGCCCAACGACGCGCCGGTGCCTCTGAGGCCCCGTCGGAGCCGCCGGACGGTGTCCGACGGGGCACGGCGATGCCGATGGTGGGACCTGTGGTGAGCCGTTGGGGGCGGTCCGCCGAAGCGTGCGGGCGCGGCCGTGCGGGCGCGGCCGTGCGGTGGATGCGGCGGCCGGTCGGGCGTGGCGAGTCGGGCGGCGCGGTGAGCCTGTGGGTGGTGCTGATGGTGCCGATCTCGGCCTTCGCGGCGGTGGTGGCCATGGCCGGCCCCCAGCGTCTGGCGGCCGAGTCCTCCATGCGCGAGGCGGCCGACGACATGGCCACCATGGCGGTCGCCTGGCGCTACACCCACCAGCAGCCCACCGGGCCGATCCCGGCGTTCCCCCCGGAGTGCGACTACCGCGAATCGAAGCAGCAGGAGACGCTGGACGGCTACGAGAGCGAACGGGACCGGTTCCAAACCGACCGGGACGCCGTGGACCGCAACGTCGACCCGGCTGAATGGAGTCGCCTGGACGATCTCCGCAAGGCCGAGCAGGACAGGATCGACGCCTACCGGTCCAAGCTGAAGAATTGGAGGAAGGCCTGCGACGCCCTGTTCGAGTCGGTGGTGCGCGACCTGGGCAATCTGGGCGTGGACGTGGGGTCGCTGAGGGGCTTCTACAGCGACTCGCTCGAAGAACAGTCGTCGAACGTGCCCTGCCAGATCTCCCCGAAGATCGACGTGAAGGACGCGGTGCACGTGGCCCTGGTCGCCGACTGGGACGCAGCGGGCTGGGCCGCGGCGCAGGTGTGGCCCGACGGGAGGCGGCTGGGGGCCGAGTCGATAGGGCGCCGCAGCCGGGCGGTCGACAGTTCAACACTCATGGAACGCTGCACCGACCGTCTGGACGTGCTCGACGACCAGGGCCGGCCGGTCGTGCTACAGAACCCCAGCGCCAACTCAAGGCAGTTGTCGGACTCGTCGCAGCGCCGGACGGCGCTGTCGGGCTGAGCGGGCGGCCAGGTTGGGGACCGGACCGGTGAGCACGCCCCCCGGTGCGGCGGTCGCGGGCCGGTCCGGCCCGTTGACGCGGGGACTGGCGGGCCGCCGGCGGCGGGGCAGGGCCGTGGGGGCGCGATGCGGCGGCGCACCCGGTGGTCCCGGTCGGCCGGGCCCGGGGCAGGGCCGTGGGGGCGCGATGCGGCGCCTCACCGGCCGATACGGCGTGTGGCCGTGGGGTCGGGGCCGGCGTGACGCTGTCGGCGCCGGTGGGCGGGGCGGCATGACGCGCCGGGGCCGGGCTGGCGTGACGCGGTCGGCGCCGGTGGGCGGGGAGGCCTTGCAGGCCCGCCGGACGCGGCGGGGGGAGGCGGGCTCGACCTCGTTGGAGGTGGTGCTGCTGGTGCCGGTCCTGATGCTGCTGGCGCTGTTCGTGCTGTGGGCGGGCCGGGGCGGCCGGGCCGCGCTGATGACCGACCTGGCCGCGGAGGAGGCGGCCACCGCGGCCGCGCTGACCTGCGAGGAGGACCGGGAGGCGGAATGCGAGGACCTGGTGACCGACGTGCTGTCGGCCCGGCCCGGGCTGGACTTCCTGTGCATCGGCGGCCCGCGGCCGGTGCCGGGCGAGACCGGGATCCTGGAGGAGGAGTGGCTGGTCCGCGACGACCTGGTCCCGGACCCTTCCAGCGGGGTGACGGCGGCCAACACCGAGGTGAGCGGGATCGGGGTGCTGGGGGTGAGCTTCGTGTGCGAGACCGACGGGGCGGTGGCGCCGCTGCGGGGGGTGTTCCCCACCGTCGAGTTCCGCGGGCAGGCGTCGGAGGTGGCCGTCCTGCAGGGCGCGCCCAAGGCAGGCGTGAGCGGCGCTGTGGTGGTCGAGGGCGACCTGGCAGACCCCGGCGACCCGCCGAAGCTCATCTTCACGTTGACCCTTGACGCGCCGGCCACCGCCGAGGTGGTGCTGCCCTACACCATCACCGGCACCGGCCCTAACCCTGCGACTGAAGTCTCCGACTACACGCTGCCGGCGCCGTCCACGGTGACGATCCAAGTCGGTAATACCGGGGCGACCATCGAGGTGGAGGTCGTCCGGGACGACCTCTTCGAGGCCGACGAGACCCTGGAACTGGTGCTGGGCGAGCCGCCCGATCCTGCCCTGCTGAACCTGGACCAGGCCCGGCGCAGCGCCATCGGCACCATTCGCGACGACGACGATCCGCCGACCGTCACCGTGTCCGACGCGGCGCCCGTGACCGAGGGCGACGGCGTCCAGCTGACATTCCAGGTGGGGCTGGCCGCCGCGGCCGGAGTGGAGGTGACGGTCGACTACGAGACCGCCGACGGCACGGCCACGTTGCTCAACACCTGCCGAGACACCACCGACCGCGACTACGTCAAAGCGGGGGACACGTTGACCTTCGGGCCGGGAGAGACCGGGCCGCGGGACGTCACGGTGACGATCGACGACGACCGCTGCGGCGAGGGCCCCGAGACGGTCGAGTTGCGCCTGCAAGCCTCCGGTGCCCAGTTTTCCGGCACCGTCGGTCGAGGCACCCCTTGCCCGGCCGAGGCCGAAGCTGGAACCGACCGCGACGACTGTGCGGTGGGCACGATCCTCGACGACGAGCCGGGGCTGTCGGTCGGCGACGCCCGCGCCTGTGAGAACGCCGATCCCACCGAGTGCGGGTCGAACCCGGGCGACCCGGCCGGGTCGCTGGTGTTCACGGTGACGCGCGTGGGACCCAAGACGCCCGAAGTGACCGTGCGCTACTTCACCAGAGACGACGACAACCCGACCGCCCGCCGCGCCACAGCCGGGGCGGACTACACCGGCGAGCCCGGCCCCTGCCCGGCCGGCTCGCCCGAGGTGGTCATCCCGAGGGACGGCACCGGCCGCACGACGCTCACCGTGCAGGTTGACGACGATGGTCTCGACGAGGACGACGAGACGTTCCTGGTGGAGTTGTGCAACCCGAGCGACAGCGCCTGGATCGACACGAGCCCCGGCAGGGGCACCATCATCGACGACGATGATCCGCCGGACGTGCTCGTCTCGGACGCCTCCGTGACCGAGGCCGACAGTGCCGTGCTGAGCTTCGACGTGGCACTGAGCGCCCCGAGCGGCAGGGCGACGGGGGTTACCGTCGAGTACTGCACCGAGGACGGCACGGCCGCCGAGCCCGACGACTACACCGGGGTGGCGTGCACGCCGTCGCCGCAGGGCGAGGTGCGGTTCGGACCCGGCGAGACCGGGCCCAAGCAGGCAGGGGTCACCATCATCGACGACGACCTGGACGAGGAGGACGAGACGGTGGTGCTGCGGCTGGGGGCCTCCAACGCGGGCTTCGCGGATCCCGGCGGCGAGACCGGTCCGTGCCCGGCGGAGGTGCCCAACGATCCGAACACCCCGGCCGACGAGTCTGACTACGCCGACGACAGGTGCGCGGTGGGCGTGATCGTCAACGACGACGCCCCGCCGCTGTTGCGAGTCGGCGACGCCCGCGGCACCGAGGGCACGCCGCTGAGGTTCGAGGTGAGTCTGGTCAGCGCGACCGACGGGACATCGCCGGTGGCCGCGCAGCGGCCCGTCACCGCGGAGTGGAGCGTGGTGCACGGCACCACCGTCGACGGCGACCTCGTGGTGCCGCCGCCGCCTCCGGCGACGCAGCTCACCGGCGAGGTCGTCTTCGGGGTCGGCCACCGCACGGCGTCCTTCGTGGTGCCCACCTTCGACGACAGTCTCGACGAGGACGCGGAGGAGACCTTCGATGTGGTCCTGAGGCTGGTGCCGGGGGATCCCGCCGACCCGGAGGCGACCGTCGACGCCGACACGGCGGGCACGGGCACCGTGGCCGACGACGATGATCCGCCCGCAGCGGAGATCGTCGTCTGTCCTGACGCTGCATTGGGGCTGGATCCCTGCCCCGACGGGGTGGGGTCGTCTGCCGTCGAGGGCGGGACGTTGAGGTTCACGGTGCGGCTCGGCCAGGAGAGCGGCCGCGACGTGGTGGTGGGGTGGCGAACAGGGCAGAAGTCCTCGGCGGACCTGCCCTACGGCACCGCCACCGGCGCGGACCTTGCCACCGACACCGGCGCCGACTACGTCAACGTCGCAAGCGGCACCGTGACGATCGACGAGGGCAGCACCAGCGCGACACTCGATGTGCAGTCCGTCGACGACGGCCGCGCCCCGCACGCCCCGGTGGGCGAGCGCGACGAGCTGTTCGAGGTGTGGCTGGACACTCCGTCGGGACCGGATCCCACCTACCGCCGCCACCCCAGCGACTACCGGGCCGACGGCAGGATCGTCGACGACGACGAGCACGAGCTGCGCCTGCTGGACACCTGCACCGACGACAGCTTCCCGGACTACGAGGTGTGCGTCGGCGAGGACGACGGCCAGGCGGTGTTCACGGTGGGGCTGTTCATCGCCGGCACCGCCACCCCGCTGGAGGCCAGCCAGGCGGTGACCGCGCCCTACTGGACCGCCGAGCGCCCCTCAGAGGGCGAGGAGGCCGCCACCGCCGGCGCCGACTTCACCTCGGCGGCGCCCAACAGCTCGCTGACGATCCCGGCCGGCTCGGACAGCACCACCGTGTCCGTGGCGGTCTCCGACGACGGTCTCTACGAGCACGACGAGACCTTCCTGCTGCGGCTGGGAGCGCCGGACTACGGCAGCCTCGCCGGCGGCGGCACCGCCATCGCGGTCATCGTCGACGACGACGACGAGCCGCAGCTCACGGTGTCCGACGCCGCCGCGGGCGAGGGCGAGGACCTGCAGTTCACCCTCAACCTGACCCCTGAGGCGGGCCGCACGGTCAGCGTCGACTACCAGACCGCGGCCGAGGGGGCTGCGACGGGCGGGACCGCCTGCAGCGGGGACTCGCCGCCGGACTTCGTGTCTCTGCCGAGCACTCCCGCGAGCTTCGGCCCCGGCACCGACACCGTGACGGTCACCGTGGAGACCTGCGAGGACACCCTCGACGAGGACGACGACGAGATGCTCACCCTCAAGCTCAGCGGCTTCGACGGCATCGACGCGTCGTCGGGCGCGTCGTCGCCGTGCCCGGCGGAGGTGCCCGACGATCCGAACACCCCGGCCGACGAGTCGGCCAACGACGACGACGACTGCGCGGTGGGCACGATCACCGACGACGACCCCCTGCCGACCCTGAGCCTCGAGGCCCCCGCCGCGGCGGTGGCCGAGTCCGCCACGGCCACCTTCACCGCCAGGCTCGACAACCCCAGCGGCCGGGTGGTGAGAGCGCAGGTCGCCTTCGGGCAGGAGAGCGACACCGCGACCGGCGGCAGCGACTGCGGGGCCGACCCGGCGCCCGACTACCAGGCCGCCGCCGGCGCCTGGATCGAGTTCGACCCCGCCGACGCCGACCCGGCCACCGAGACCTTCGACGTGGTGATCTGCGACGACAGCCTCGACGAGGAGGACGAAGAGACGTTCACCGTGCGGCTCGACGCCGACAGCGTGCAGAACGCCACCGTCGGCGCCAGCCTCGCCCAGGCCCAGATCGCCGACAACGACGACGAGCCCACAGTGGAGGTCGTCGACTGCCCCGACGAGGACCTGAAGCTGGAGCCGTGCCCCGACGGGGTCGGCGCCTCCGCCGGCGAGGGCGAGGACCTGGCCTTCACGGTGCGCCTGTCGGCGGCCAGCGCCAAGGTGGTGACCGTCGACGCGAGGACCTTCAGCGGCACCCCCAACCTGGCCGCGGTGCCCCACGACGACGTCCCCGAGGGAGAGAGCGCCGACTACACCGCGGTATCCCGCCGATTGACCTTCAACCCCGGCGATCCGCTGGAGCAGACCGTGGCCGTGCCCACCCTCACCGACGACGAGACCGAGGGCGACGAGCGGCTGCTGCTGAGGCTGTCGGTCCCCGTCGCCCCCGACGTCGACGCCAACGTCCGGCTCGGCGACTCCAGCGCGCTGGGCGTGATCCGCGCCCCGTGCCTCCCGGTCTCCGACGACCATTCCCCGCCCCGCTTAGTCGCGGCGACCGACCGTTCCGTCGAGGAGGGCGGGGATGTGGTAGCGATCGTAAGAATGGATCCCCGGCCGTGCGAGACGGTCGGCCTCCGAATCCGGGCAAGCCCTATCACCGCCGTCCAAGGTGAAGACTTCTATTCAATGGAGGCTGTACACAATCAGCCCGCGTTCGATTCTGTCTGGACTCACTACTTCTCGCTCATCGAGGACAATGTCGACGAGCCCGACGAGACCTTCAGGCTCTCCTGGGACTTCTTCGGATCGGGCAACCCCGCGAACTGGAACAGCGCCGACCCGGTGGAGACGGTGGTCACTATCGTCGACGACGACACGTCGAAGGTGAGAGTGGACAGAGCCTCCGTTGCCGAGGGCGACGGCACCGTCACGGTTCCCAGCGGGGTCCTGAGGTTCCCGGTGAGGCTGACCTATGCCAACAGCCGCGAGGTGACCGTGATCTACAGGCCCGTCGGCCCCGCGAACGGGGCGACCGGGGGACGGTCCTGCTCCGGCGACGCCGACTTCGTCATCCCGGCCACGAGGGCGTCGGTGAACATCCCCAAGGGGCACCGGTGGGCGACGGCCACGGTGCAACTGTGCGGCGACACCGGCCCCGAGGAAGACGAGACGCTGCTGCTGTACCTCGTGTCGGCCGCCACGGTGACCGAGCGCAACAACCCGTCGGTGAGTCTCACCTTCGCGGAGCGCTACGTGGCGGGCACGATCCTGAACGACGACGCCGCCTGCGTCGACCCCGGCGACGACAACGCTCCGGCGCCGGCGATCACCGTGCTCGACCGGACGGCGCGGGAGGACGAGGCGACGATGAGCTTCACCGTCGAGATCGACCAGCCGGTGTGCGAGGGCGCCAGCCTGCCCGTCAGCTACCGCACCGCCGACGGCACCGCGGAGTCGGGCAGCGACTACACCGCCGCGAGCGGCGAGACGACCCTGGCCGCGGGCCGGCAGAGCGTGTCGGTGGAGGTCGCCCTCATCGACGACGACATCGGCGAGGGCGACGAGACCTTCAGCTTCGAGGCCGGCTGGGGGGCGGGAGCGCCGGCGCGCTACCGCAGCGCGTCCGCCGTGTCGGCGACGGGCACCATCACCGACAACGACTCCGAGGTGTTCCTGCAGGTGTCCGACGCCGGACCGGTCGACGAGGGCGAGGACCTGGTGTTCACGGTGAGCCTGGTGAACGCCGGCGGCAGCCCGACGGCCAGCGGCGAGCCGGTCAGCGTCCGGTACCACACCCAGGATCTCACCGCCACCGGCGGCGACTCCAGGACCGACCCCGGCGCCGACTACCGCCGGGTGCTGGCCGCGTCGCCGGACCGGCTGGACTTCGCGGCCGGCGTGACGTCCAAGACCGTGACGGTGGCCACCTTCACCGACAGCCGCGACGAGGGTGACGAGCACTTCCAGCTGCGGTTCGTGAACCCGTCGTCCAACGCCCTGCTGCGCAACCGGGTCGGGACGGGCACGATCGGCAGCGGCTGCGTCGACCCGGGCGACTCGACCCACGGCCGGCCCGAGGTGTCGTTCACTCCGCTGAGGGTGGCCGAGGACGCGGGGACGCCGTCGTTCGCGCTCGTCGCCGGCTGCACCACCACCGCCGCGACCTGGCGGCTGGAGTTCTCCGGCGTCACCGCCACCGTCGCCCCCGAGAGCACCGACGTCGGCACGGGCTACACCTTCGCCGACGGCGCCACCGCCGACGTGGCCGCGGCCGACCGGCTCGAGACCTTCGCCGCGGCGGCGCCCGCCTCGATCACCGGCCGTCTGGCCGTCAACGACGACGACCGCCACGAACGCGACGAGACGCTGCGGGTACGGGCTGTCTGGGTCGGCGACCTCCCGTCGCACTGGGGCTCGCGGCACTGGGACTTCACCGTCACCGTGGTCGACGACGACGACCCGGAGGTGGTGGCCTTCAACGACGTGCGGGTGAGCGAGGGCGACGGATCGGCCGTCCTCACCGTGGAACTCGCCGCCCCGGCCACCGAGGCCGTCAGCGTGGCCTACACCACGCTCGCCCAGTCCGGGGACGGCGCCGCTGCCGCCGGCGCCGACTACACCCACACCGCGCAACGGCTGACCATCGTCGCCGGCGCCGACCGGGCCACGATCTCGGTGCCCATCGTCGACGACGACGACGAGGAGGACGACGAGACGTTCCTGGTGCGGCTCAGCGATCCCCTGGGCGGGCTCAGGCTGGGCGGCGACACCGACGCGCAGGTCACCATCGTCGACAACGACCGGTGCATCGACCCCGCCGTCGACGGCCCTCCGCAGTGGAAGGCCGCCACCGGCTTCCCCAACGACCACCGGATCTCCCAGTGGCACGCCGCGGAGGAGGGCAACCCCATCTGGTTCGGGATCGAGATCGACCGGCCGCTCTGCCAGGGCCTGCGCTACAAGACCAGAGTGATCGCGGGGGGCACGGCTCTCGTGAGACGGGACTTCCAGGTCGCCCCCTCTGGCAGCAGTTGGTTCGAACCCTGGCATACCGTGGACCCGACCGGATTCGCTGTCGATACATTCGAGGACGCCGAGATCGAGGAGAACGAGACCGTCATCGTGGAGGTGTGGTGGTGCCGCACAAGTGAGTACCTCTGCCGCGGAGGAGGCGGACATCACGGGACGATCCAGTTGAGCGAGGCCTGGTACGACGCCAGACTGTGGCTGACCGGAACGATCATCGACGACGACGACTCGGAGGTCACGGTGGCCAACGTCGCCGCGGTGGAGGCGGCCGAGGACGCCGGCGAGATGGTCTTCGTGATGAACCTGGACCCGCCGCCCAAGCAGGAGGCGACGGTGCGCTACGTGACCGCGGCCACGCCCTCAGCGGGCCGGCGGGCCGCCACCCGCGGGCTCGACTACACCCACGTCGGGGACACGCTCTCCATCGACCCCGGCGAGGGCCGGGCCCTGATCCCGGTGCCCCTCGTGGACGACGAGCTGACGGAGCCCGACGAGACGTTCCTGCTGCGGCTGCAGGCCGTGAGCGGGCTCAGGATGGCCGACCCCACCGCGCAGGGCACGATCCTCGACGACGACACCCCGCTGCCGGAGTTGTCGGCGCCCGAGCCCGACGGGGTGTTCGAGGGCGACAGCGTGACCTTCACCGTGACCCTCTCCGCGGAGAGCAGCCGGGTGGTGACGGTGGGCTACCGCACCGAGCCCGGCACCGCTTCGGCAGGCAGCGACTACACCCACACCGAGGGAACGCTGACGTTCCAGCCCAGCGAGACCTCCAAGACCGTAACGGTGGCCACCGTCAACGACGGCGCCGCGGAGAGCACCGAGCAGTTCGGGCTGCGGCTGGTGAACGAGGCCAACGCACGGGTCGCCGCGGCCGACCGGGTGACCTCGGTCACCGTCTACGACGACGAGAACCCCCCGCCGGTGAGCCTGTCGGTGGCCGGCGCCTACGCCGCCGAGGGCGAGCCGCTGGAGTTCGCGGTGACGCTGGACAACCCCAGCCTGCGGCAGGTGACGCTGCCCTACAGCACCGTCGACGGCACCGCCACCGCCGGAGCGGACTACACCGCGGCGTCGCGGAGCCTGGTGATCGACCCCCGGTCCCTGTCGGCGACCATCTCGGTGCCCACCGCCCGCGACGCCGACGCCGGCGAGGGCGACGAGACGATCATCCTGTCGTTCGGGACCGCGACCAACGCCACAGCCCCGACCCGGGCGCCGACCGGCACCATCCGCGACGGCCCGGCCATCGGCACCCCCGAGCTCAGCGTCTCCGACGCCAAGGGGGTGCGCGAGGGCGGCCGGCTCGCCTTCGAGGTGAAGCTCGACCCGGCGCCGCAGTCGGAGGTGACCGTGCAGTACCGAACCGTCGACGGCACCGCGGTCGCCCCCGACGACTACACCTCCTCCCGGGGCACGCTGACTTTCGCCGCCCGCGACGCCTCGGAGACCGTCGACGTGCAGACCATCGACGACGAGGTCATCGAGGTGGACGAGACGCTGCGGCTGGAGCTGGTCCGGGTGGTGAGCGGCGACGCCTCGATCGTCGGCGGCTCCGGCGAGGGCACCATCATCGGCGAGAAGGCGACCATCAGCGTGCACGACGCCGTAGTGGACGAGGAGACAGACTCCACCAGATCCCACAGCCCTATCGGCGGACACATCGAGGTGCGCCTCGACCGCGCCCTCGAAGTCGACCTGCCGTTCGGTCTCAGATACAACTCCGAGACGCTCCTATACGGCTTCAGTAGGATCTGGACCGCTGGACACAACCTGTTCTCCGACTTCTTTGAAAGGTGCAGCAACTGGATTCCGGCTGGGACGACGCTGTTCCGCTGCGAGATCGTCACCGTCGACGACGGTAGCTACGAGGGCGCCGAGACCGCCGAGGTCGTGCTGATCCTGAACTCCCGTCGGGAATGTCGCAGTGTGTCTGATGATCCGAGCACTTGTGTCGTGCCGACCGACCATGCCGTGGTCGGTGACGGGTCGGCCACCCTGACGGTCACCGAGGACGAGAGCCCACCCCGGATCGGGGTCGAGAACCTGACCGTCGCCGAGGTCGAGCACACCCTGACGCTGGAGGCGAGCCTCAGCGGACCCGTCAGCGAGCGGACGGTGGTGGTGGACTGGGCCACCGAGGACGGCGCCGGCGCCGGCGCGGCCACCGGCGGCACGAGCTGCACCCGCGGCCGCGACTACGTATCGGGCTCGGGCACCCTCACCTACCCGCCCGCCGACAACTACAACTGGCGGGGCACCAGATCCCAGCGAATCCGGATAGGGATCTGCTCCGACTCCGCGCGCGAGGGCAACGAGGTGTTCTACGTGCGCCTCAGCCGCCCCAGCCACGCCACCCTGCACGGCGACACCGACAACGACGGCGAGGTCCTGGTCAAGATCACGATCACCGACAACGACTGACCGCAGGCTCGCGACGACCGGTTGAACGCAGAGGAGGAAACAGACGTGAGTACGGGGCTGGTCTGGGCCGCGGTAGCGGTGTGGGCCGCGATGGGCGCCTACGTCTCTGTCACCGACCTGCGCCGCGCCGTGATCCCCCGCCGGGCGGTGTGGCCGGCCGGGGCGGCGGTCGCCGCGCTGCTCGGCGCGGCCGCCGGAACCGGGGCAGGCTGGGGCCGTCTGGGGTGGGCCGCCGCCACCGCCGCCGCGGTCGCGGTGTCGCTGGAGGTCGTCTGGCGGCTGCGGCCGCAGTGGATGGGCTTCGGCGACGTGCGCCTCATAGTGGTCAACAGCCTGCTGGCAGGCTGGTGGGGCCCCGCCTGGGCACTGTGGGCCCTCACAGCGGGAGCGCTGGCCGCATGGCCGGCGGCCGCGGTGGCGCTGGCCCGCCACGGCCGCGACGCCAAGGTGAGATGGGCGCCGGGACTCGTCGCCGGCACCGCCGCGGTGGTGGCCCTCCGCCTGTGGACCGAGGGTCCCGCCCCGTAGCCGCCCGGCATCGGCTGCAATGTGCTGCAACTAGTCGCAATGTCACGCGGCGGTGCCGAGGCCAGCCATCCACGACCCGGAGGGCCAACGAGTACCGTCCGCTTCGATGACAGGAGCTGAGAGCTTTCTGGCGGAGCTGACCGGGGGGACCTTTCGGGAGTGGTCCCAGGAGGTGGTGACAGCCGACCCGCTGGCGTTCGGCGAGAATCAGGCCTACGCCGCCCGGCTGGCACAACTACAGGCTGACGACCCGCTGGCCGAGGCGTCCAGAGTCGGATTCTGCACCATCGGCAGCCACGCGGTCGCGTTGATCTGCAGCGACTACGAGTTCGTAGCAGGCACGCTGGGCATCGCCGCGGCCGAACGGGTAACCCGAGCCTTCGGGATCGCGACGGTCGCCCGAAGGCCGGTCATCAGCATCTGCCAATCGGGCGGGACTCGGATGCAGGAGGGCACGCCCGCCTTCATCAAGATGCTGTCCATCGGCGCGGCCATCTCGGAGCATCGCGAGGCCGGGCTTCCCTACCTGAGCTACTTGATGGATCCCACGATGGGCGGAACCCTCGCGGCGCTGGGCACGCAGGGCCATCTTGTGTGGGCTGCGCCGGGTGCTTCGATCTCGCTCACGGGTCCCCGTGTCGTGGAGGCGGTCACCGGACGCGCCTTTCCCCGCGACGAGATCAGCGCCGAAGCCAGTCTGCGGCGGGGACTGGTGGACGACATCGTTCAACCTGACGAGCTGGCGCTGCGAATCACTGAGTGGCTCGACATCGTCAGTCCCAAGGTCGCGGCCCCGGTGATCTCGGCAGGCCGGTCAGCTCCGGCGCCGGTTGAGACTCGAGCCCGGCGACGGCCCGACGTGTGGCGCAGCGTGACTCGATCCAGGGCGCAGCATCGCCCCTCGATCGAATCGGTGATCGAGGCATCGGGCGTGCCCCTGATAGAGATCCGCGGCGACCGCGCCGGCTCGGACGATCGCAACCTGCTCACGGGATTCACTCGTTTCGGGGGCGAGGCCGCGGTCGCGGTCGGCTTCCGCAGGCCGCAGGGCCGCGGGGCGGAGGTCTCTCCCGGTGGCTACCGCAAGGCGCAGCGGGCGATAGCCATTGCGGAGGAGCTGGGTCTGCCCCTCGTTTCCTTCATTGACACCAAGGGCGCAGGGGCCGGCATCGAAGAGGAGTCCGAAGGCCTCGCCCATTCCGTCGGCTCTCTCATTCGCGAACTCCTAGGGGTGCGGATACCCACCGTCTCAGTCCTGATGGGCGAGGGCTCGGGGGCCGGAGCGATCTCCCTGGTGGCTGCCGACTCGGTGATCGCCCTCGAGAATGCGTGGCTGGCGCCCATCGCCCCGGAGGCGGCCTCAGCCATTCTCTTCCGCAGCACCGAGAGGGCGGCCCACATGGTGAGGGGGCAGGCAGCCGACGTCGAGGCGCTGCGAGACGAGGGACTCATCGACTCCATCGTGCCCGAAGGACCCACAGTGACAGAGACCTCCGAGATGCTGGTCAACGCCGTCGCGGGCGCGTTGCGCAAGACATCGGGAATGCCTCCGGAAGAGCGGCTGCTGGCTCGCCGCGCCAACGTCAGGTCGTTGGCACGCCAGCATCTGACCATCCGTGAGCCCGCTCCATCCCCGGACCCCGGAGCTTCCCGCTCGATTGATGCCTGACCGGCGCCGGCCGACGCTCCGGCCCGGCTCAATATGCACGATGCAGCCGCGTAAGGTACTTATCCGGACGTACCCGTGCTGCAGGTACGCATGTTGCGTTCATGGTTCGTGAAGGCATGAAGGAGGCACCAATGGCCGGTTGCGCATTCGTCGGGCTCGGGGTCATGGGCTATCCCATGGCCGGTCACCTGGTATCGGCAGGCCACGACGTCACCGTCTACAACCGGACGGCTTCCCGGGCCGAGGCCTGGGTGGCCGAGCACGGCGGCACGGCCGCGCCGACGCCCGCGGGTGCAGCCGCTGATGCCGAGTTCGTCTTCGTGTGCGTCGGCAACGACGGTGACGTCCGCTCGGTGACGCTGGCCGCAGGGGGGGTGTTGGAGTCGATGGCATCTGGGTCGGTCCTGGTCGACCACACCACCGCGTCGGCCGACCTGGCCCAGGAGCTGCACGCCGCGGCGGGCGAGCGGGGCGTCGGCTTCGTGGACGCTCCCATCTCCGGGGGCCAGGCCGGCGCCGAGAACGGAGTGCTCACCGTCATGTGCGGTGGCGACCAGGCCGACTTCGACCGGGCCCAGCCGGTGATCGACGCCTACGCCAAGGCGGTCACCCTGCTGGGCGGTCCGGGAAGCGGCCAGCGCACCAAGATGGTGAACCAGATCTGCATCGCGGGGCTGGTTCAGGGTCTGGCCGAGGGGATCGACTTCGCCCGCCGGGCCGGGCTCGACATCGAGCAGGTGGTGGCGACCATCTCCCAGGGAGCGGCCGGGTCGTGGCAGATGGCCAACCGGGGCGTGACCATGGCCCGCCGCGAGTTCGACTTCGGCTTCGCCCTCGACTGGATGCGCAAGGACCTGGCCATCTGCTTCGCGGAGGCGGAGCGCATCGGAGCCACCCTGCCGCTCACCGCGGTGATCGACCAGTACTACGCCCGCCTCCAGCGCCAAGGCCGCGGCCGCTGGGACACCAGCTCCCTCATCGAACTACTCGTCGACGACTGAACAACCAGGCGGAACGATCTCGCGATGAGATCCCACGACGCGGGGCCAACCGGCCAGCCAGTGAGGGCACTCGGCCAGCGTCCGGCCAGTTTCCGGTTGCGGCTGCTGGTCCCCTCGTGAACGAACCCTGCCAGCAGTGGTATCACGCCCCTGCCGCGACGGCCTCCCGCTGTGGCTTGGCCTCGCGGAGAGTGGCTCGGGCTGCCGCAAGTCCAGCCCGGGTCGTGTCGGGTCCTGCTCTGGCTTGGTTCGGATCCGGTTCTGGCCTGGGCCCCGGCTTGAACAGTGCGGCCTCTTCGGGGGCGTGGGCGGGTCCGTAGCTCACTCGGTCGGGTGGGTGAAGGGTGTGCCATCCGTCGGGGCTCTTGTGGATCTGCCAGTTGTCGTGGTGGATCCGGTGGTGGCACCTCTGCCAAGACCCTCCTGGCCGCGGCCTCAACCTGTCGGGCGTCGTCGATCAGCATGAAGACATCATCCCACACCGGTGTGACACTTGTCAAGCATTTATAATGATTTTCAGCTACATATGGAGCAATCCAAGATATGAAGCTATGCTGATCTTGTAGCCGGGTCAGACCGAGGCTGGAGGAGGACGTCGATGGCAGCCGAAGATCTCGTTGCGATAGCCGACTTTGAGGCTCAAGCTCGCGACTTCCTGAACCGGGGCCGCGCTTATCTTGCCGCTGGTCACCTGCATCAAGCCTCCGAGAAGGGCTGGGGCGCGGCCGCCCACATGGCAAAAGCCGTCGCGGTCGCCCAGGGGTGGCCCTACGACACTCACGCAGACTTCAGCCTCGTGTTGAACAGGGCCACGGCAGCGACCGGCGAGGACCGGCTGCGGGGCCTGCGCGCCATCGCCAACGAATTGCACAGCAACTACTACCGGCGCAAGCGCCATCTCGATGCCGCCGAGATCGGCAGAGACCTTGAGAGCATCGCGGAACTACTGGAACTCTTGGTCCCGCTGGCTCGACGGCCCACACCGGCCGCGCCGACCTAGAGGCAGCGATCAGCACTTGCACTCACTCTCGCTATGAACTTGTGATCGCGCTCTGGGAGTAGGTACAATGTGATCCGGTGCCGGAGCGATTCCCCGCTTCCCTGCTAACGACGTGAGGGAGCCGCTCCGGCTCTCGCATGCTACGGAGCGCTGCACCCCTGCCGTCAGCCCGGCCTCGGCTAGCCGGCTGCGGCGTAGTTGGCGGAGGCGAACTCCCAGTTGACTAGCTGCTCGATGAAGGCGTCCACGTAGGCGGGTCGGGCGTTCTGGTAGTCGAGGTAGTAGGCGTGCTCCCACACGTCGATGGTCAGCAGGGCCCGCTGGCCGTGGCGCAGCGGGGTGTCGGCGTCGTCGGTGTTGACAATGCTCAGGCCATCGGCTCCGGCCACCAGCCAGGTCCACCCCGACGCGAAGTTCCCCACCGCGGCCGCCGCGAACTCGGTGTTGAAGGCGTCCAGCGAGCCGAAGCTGCGCTCCAGCGCGGCCAGCAGCTCGCCCGAGGGCGCCTCGACGCCCCCCGGACTCATCGAGTCCCAGTAGAAGGCGTGGTTCCAGGCCTGGGCCGAGCAGTTGAACAGTGCCGACGGCACGTCGGCCGCGGCCACGATGTCCTCCAGGGAGGCGTTCTCGTGGGCCGTTCCCGCGATCGTGCGGTTGACGCTGGCGACGTAGCCGGCGTGGTGGCGGCCGTAGTGGAAGCTCATCGTGCGCTCGGAGATGTGGGGCGCGAGCCCGTCGAGCGGATAGGGGAGGGGGGCATGCTCGATCGTCATTTCAGGCGCGGACTTTCCGAAGGCAACCGGGGGCGAACCCGAATATACGCAGTGGCGCGGGCCAAGAGGCCGCGATGTGCCCATGATCGAAGCGATGCACGGCCTGGCCGTTGATGTCGACCCAGACGAGCAGGTTCTCGACCGGCGACCACACGCAGCCCTCGCCCAGGGCGGCCTCAGCGGCGTGCACGACCTCTGCGTTGATCATCTCAGTCCTCGCCGCTCGGGCAGCGTTGCGCGGCCATCTAGACGTTCGCGTGCTGGAGGGCGGCCGGCGTCTGGCTCACGTTGTGGTGGGCGTTCTCGCGTACCGATCCGAGGTCGGCGCCGATCGTGTTGCCCCGCTCGCCCGGCAGCGAGAAGCCGGTGTACATCACCCGGCGCTCGCGGTCGACGGGCGCGTAGCTCATGTGGAGCGTGCAGCTCAGATGCACGGTGACGTCCCCGGCCCGTGTCGGCAGCGGCACGACGGGAAGATCCAGGTAGGGGTGGATGAAGTTGGGCTGCACGTTGGCCCGGTGCGAGCCGGCCACCACCGCCAGCTGGCCCGAGCGGTCGTCGGCGCCCGTGACCGAGATCCCCGTCGTCATCGCGCAGCAGTCGTAGCTGTGGCGTCCCAGGCTGCAGTCCTTGTGCCACGGGAGATCGGAGATGCCCGACACCACGTCGAGCGGCTTCACCAGCGCCTCGATGGCGTTCTCGCCGTGGACCCGGGTGCGGGGGACATGGCCGTCGTCGGTGAGGGCGCCGATGCGGGCGTGTCGGGGATCGGCGAGGAGCTCGTCGGCCGCCGGCGAGTGCTCCTGGAAGAAGCGCATCCTCACGCAGCGGTTCGAACCGTCGCCGGTCGTCGCCCACCAGCTGCGGCCGTCGTCGGGCTGGTAGCCGGGCAGCGCCCGGTCCATGTCGGCCGAGATCTCGGCCATCATCTCGGCGGGCCACCAGCCCTCGAGGTGCAGGAAGCCGGCCTCGCCCAGGAAATGGGCCATCTCGGCATCTTCGTCGCCGGGCGTGAAGCTGCGGCCGAGATCGAGGGGCCGGCCGTCGCGGTCGCAGAATCCGATGTCGCCGGGTTCGTGGACCGCTCGCCCGTCGATGATGGCCCGCAGCACCGGCCACCACTTCAGCCAGCGGAAGTGGTCGGCCATGGGCAGGCGGGTGACGAGGGAGGTAGCCAGGGTCTGGGGCGTCTGCAGGTCCTGGACCAGGTCGCTGAAGGAATTCCGGTCCAGCTCCACGACAACCCGGGCGCCGGCGGTGCCGCCGTGCATCTCGATGGTGTGTTCGGTCGGCGCGAGCGTGAAGCGCGTGCCCTCCACGTCGATCCCGAGAGCCTTGGCTCCCACCAGGGCCGCTCCCCGGGCTGCGAGCCGGCCGTTGCGGCGGATCAGGTCGGGCAACTCGTCGGCCACGAACGTGATCGGATCGATGAGGACCACGTCGGCGTCGAGCCGGGTGCGCATGTCGACCGAGACCATCGCGGCTCCGAACTATCTGCGGGGCCGCCAGCGTACACTTCGAGCCACAGGCGAGTGCGACGGTGACTCCGGAGCATGCGGCACCAGGTCGAGCCGGCGGCCGCCCGCCTGCCGGGACCATGAACGAGGAGCACCAACCGATGGGCGGGCCACACAGCGACGCGACCGAGCGGTACACGATCATCTCGGCGGACTGCCATGCGGGCGGCAACATGGCCGCCTACGAGGAGTACCTCGACCCGGCGTGGCGCGACGAGTTCCTCGAATGGAGGGGCGCCTACCGCAACCCGTACCGCGACCTCCAGGACGACGGGCGCTCCCGCAACTGGGACGACGACCGGCGCCTGAGCGAGCAGTACGCCGACGGCGTCGTGGCCGAGATCACCTTCCCCAACACCGTCCCTCCCTTCTACCCGACCGGTTCCCTGATCGCCCGGCCCCCGTCGGACCGGGCCGACTACGAGCGCCGCTTCGCGGGGATCACCGCCCACAACCGCTGGCTGCGGGACTGGTGCGCCCGCTACCCCGACCAGCGCTGCGGGCTTCCCCAGGTCTTCGCCGAGGACCTCGACGACGCGGTGGCCACCCTGGAGTGGGCCGCGGCCGAGGGGTTCCGCAGCTTCCTGCTGCCCCACGTCCCGCCCGACAGCGAGCTCCCCGGCTACTGGGATCCCCGCTGGGACCGGCTCTGGGCCGCGGCCGCCGACCTCGACCTGATCATGACCCAGCACGGCGGGAACGGCGGACCCGACTACGGCAAGGCGCCGGCCGCCGGGGTGATCTTCCTGATGGAGGTGCCGTTCTACTCGCACCGCAACCTGGCCCACCTGATCATGTCGGGCGTGTTCGAGCGGTTCCCGAGCCTGCGCTACGTGATGACCGAGCAGGGGGTGGCCTGGCTGGTCGAGGAGCTGCGCCGCATGGACGGCTACCACCGCCAGATGCGCCACGGCCGTGTCGGCGAGCTCGGCTTCGCGGCCGACATCGTGCTGCCGCTGAAGCCGTCGGAGTACTTCGACCGCAACGTGTGGATCGGGGCCAGCTTCCCGTCGCCGGGCGAGGCGGCCGCCATCCGAAAGGTGGGCGTGCACCGGGTGATGTGGGGCAGTGACTACCCCCACCACGAGGGCACCTACCCCTACTCGCTGGAGAGCCTCCAGCGGGCGTTCAGCGACTGGGACGCCGGCGAGATGAGGGCGCTGCTGGGCGGCAACGCGGCCGACCTGTACGGCTTCGACCTCGACCGGCTGGCCCCGCTGGCCGCCGAGCACGGTCCCAGCGTGGAGCAGGTCGCCACCCCGCTGGCGGAGATCCCGGCCAAAGCCACCAGCCCCGCCTTCTTCAAGCCGTGACGGGCGCCTCCTCCGGGGCCGAGAGCCCCGCGCCCATCGACCCGACCGCGCCCTACGCCGGCTTCGAGGGCACCGTCGGCAAGATCTTCTCCACCTCCGAGCCGCACTGGCCGAAGCCGCCGACCGCCCCGGAGGGCGCCCCCAACGTGATCGTGATGATGGCCGACGACCTCGGCTACTCCGACCTGGGCTGCTACGGCTCCGAGATCGACACCCCGGAGCTCGACCGTCTGGCCGGCGAGGGACTGCGCTACACCGACTTCCATGTGAACCCCATGTGCTCGCCCACCCGGGCGTCGCTGCTGACCGGGCTCAACCATCACATGGCCGGCATGGCTCAGGTGGCCCACAGCGACCCCGGTTTCCCCGGCTACAGCCACGAGCTGCGGGACAACGCGGTGACCATGTCCGAGACGTTCCGCGACGCCGGCTGGGCCACGTTCATGCTCGGGAAGTGGCATCTCACCAAGGACGCCCACCTCAGCGACGGAGCCCCCAAAGCGAGCTGGCCGCTGCAGCGGGGCTTCGACCGCTACTACGGGATCCTCGACGCCTTCACCAACTTCCATCATCCCCACCGGCTCTACGAGGACAACCACCACATCGACGTCGAGCGCTACCCCGACGGCTACTACTTCACCGACGACCTGACCGACCAGGCGATCCGGATGGTGGACGAGCTGCGGTCGTCGCACCCGAGCCGGCCGTTCTTCATGTACTTCTCGCACGGCGCGGTGCACGCCCCGCTGCAGGCCCCCGAAACCGACATCGAGCGCTTCCGCGGCCGTTACGCCGCGGGCTGGGACGCGTTGCGGGCCGAGCGCTTCGAGCGCCAGCAGGAGCTGGGGGTGGTGCCGCCCAACGCGGTGCTGCCGGCCCGCAACACCGAGGAGCTCCACGAGGTAGGCCCCTGGGAAGATCTGGACGACCGGTCCAAGGAGCTGTTCGCCCGCTACATGGAGGTGTACGCGGGCATGGTCCACAACGTCGACCGCAACTTCGGGAGGTTGCGCCGCCACCTCGAGGCCATCGGTGAGTGGGACAACACCATCGTGCTGTTCACCAGCGACAACGGCGGCTCCCGGGAGGGCCAGTACACCGGCACGTCGGCGTACTTCCGCACCCTGCTCTCCCAGGTGCGGCCCACCGATCTGGAGGTCGTCGACACCGACTACGCCCGCCTCGGCCTGCTGGGCGGCCCCCGGACCCTGGCCCACTACCCGATGGGCTGGGCCATGGTGTCGTGCACGCCGTTCCGCCTCTACAAGATCAACACCCACCGGGGCGGCCACAGCGTCCCGTTCATCGTCAACTGGCCGGCAGGGTTCAGAGGCCGAGCGGGTGGGCGAGCGAATCCGGTTCATACGGGCGAGGCCGTGGCCCGAGCGGCCCGTGAGCGCAGCGAACAAGAGCGGGAGACACTCCCTGGCAACGCGGCGGACTTGCACTCACCTGCACGCGTTCTCTGGGCCGCCGACGGCGCGGAGGCCGGAGGCGTCCGGGGCCAGTACCAGCACGTCACCGACGTATTCCCGACCCTCGCCGAGATCTGCGGCGTGGCCGTGCCGGCGTCGCGCCACGGCGTGCCCGCACCGGAGCCGGCCGGGGCCAGCTTCGCAGCCACCTTCACCGACCCGGCCGCGCCCTCGACCCATCCCGAGCAGTACTACGAGAACTTCGGTCACCGCGGCTTCTACCGCGACGGCTGGTCGGTGGTGACCTGCCACCGGCCCCGGCGCCCGTTCAGCGCAGACCGCTGGGAGCTGCACAACCTGGCCGAGGATCCGACGGAGTGCTGCGACCTCGCCGACGAGCATCCCGACAGGCTCGAGGAGATGCAGCAGGCCTGGGACCGGGCCGCCTGGGCCAACCAGGTGTACCCCCTCGACGAGGGCAACCAGCTGGTCAGGATCCTGCGCCCGCCGTGGTACGACGAGCTGGCGGACGACACGACGCTGAGGCCCGGCACCCCCACCCTGGAGCGGTGGCGGTCCCAGCAGCTCATCTTCCAGAAGAGCTTCGACATCGACGTGTCGCTGCGATGGCGGCCCGGCGACGCGGGGGTGCTGGTGGCTCACGGCGACCAGGGCGGTGGCTACATGCTGTACGTGGAGGACGACCGGCTGTTCCTCGCTCACAACGCCTACGGAGACATGACCGTCCTGGACTGCGGGCCGCTGGCCGACGGCGCATCGAGTGTGAGCCTGGCCATGGAGAATCCCGGCAACCTGGTGTGGAACGCCAACCTCAGCGTGGACGGCGAAGCGGTGGGGGAGGCGCCCGGTCTGGTGTCGCTGATGGCGATGGCCCCCTTCGAGGGCATCGACGTCGGCGTGGACCGCCGCTCGCCGGTCAGTTGGGACGTCTACAAGCGCCACGGTCCGTTCCCATACACGGGAGACCTGCACGCTGTCACCTACCGCCCGGGCGAGCTGGCCCCCGACGCCGGCTCCCTGTGGCTCGACTACATCAAAGCCAACGGAACCCGCTACGAATAGCACCTCGTCACTCGGCGAACGCCGCCAGCCGGCCCGGCTGCGACGAGGCGCCTACCAGCGTGGCTAGCCACCGCTGACGTCCAAGCCCCACGAGTGCCATCCGCGCACACGGGTGCGAGCGAACAGCTCGATCTTGGACATGGCCGGGAACATCGCCTCGATCCGGCGGCGCACCTCGTCAGGCTTGCGGCTGTGGTCGCGCCGCGGTTCGCGTACCAGTTGGCGAACATTGCGGGCACCGCGAGGCCACGGGATCTTGCCGTGTTTGAAGACAAGGCACAGTTCGCACTGTGACATCGTGTAGAAGCCAGGATTGACCTTGCACTTGTCCCACACGAACGCCACTGTTGCCCAGTTGAAGCCCCATGACGTGCCCAAGTCGATGGCTTGGTCCAGATGCGGACTGGTGGCCCACAGAAACAGCAACGCGTTGTCCGATGCCACGTCCAGCACTGGCAGCCGGCGCAGGGTTCGCAGCGGGACGGTCGGGTAGTGGCGTACTGCGCCGCCGCTGTCGCCGTTACCTGCGCCAGCGTGTTGTAGCTGGCCCTTGTAGTCCCAGGGTGGGTCGGCATAGATGATGTCGAAACGGCTCTCCGGTAACGGGGGGAACAACGTGAGTGGGTTGGGTTCGGTAACCGTCATCGCTTCGGGTGCGAGTCAGCGCCTTCGGGGCACCGTCGCGTCGGCGGCGCGACCAGCCCGTTCGAAGCCGTCGAGATCAACCGGCGGCTCGTCGTCAGGCAAAAAACAGGCGACAGATCGGCTTCAGATGGCATCTGGTGGCCCCCTTCTGATCGGTCGCCCCAACCGTAGTTGCCACCGAGGCGGCGGTTGAAGATACGGGCGCCTACGCGGCCGTCCCGTCATCGCCAACTCTCGCCACGGCACATCGGCGTCCCTCTATATGATCGGCTCTTCAGCTACTGGTTCCTCCATGATCCCACGGGCGTGTGACATCGATACGCCGCGTGACCTCTTGTCTGGCTCGATACGTGGATCGAGGCGGTGGGCTCTGAGCAAGAGCCGAGCGGCTACCGGCGGGGCGTGGCCGGAATGGGCGGCAGTAGAGTTCGCCAACAGTGAGGAGCGGGCCCTGAAGTATGCACATCGGTTACACGGCTTAGGCTGCTGGCCGACTGCACTTCCCGTGCGAGCCTGAGCATGGGGCACCTCGGCAGCCTGGTTTGGAACGCCAGCCTCAGCGTGGACCGCAGACCGACAGGAGAGGCGATGGTCCCCTTCGAGGACATGGGCGTCGGCATGAACCGCCGGTCTCCAGTCAGCTGGGACGTCTACGAGTGCCACGGCCTGTCACCTACCGCCCGGGCGAGTTGGCCCCCGACGCGGGCGCCCTGTGGCTCGACTACATAGAGGCCAACGGAACCCGCTACGAATAGCGTTGTGTCCGGCCATTGTTCTCTTTCCGCGTGCATATCACGGTCTCTGTCAGCCATACCGTGAGGTAGTGGCTTGAGTGAGGGGGTCAAGTTCCTTGGATGGTGGGTCTTTTTGGTGGTCTGCCTCGCGGTAGCGGTAGGGCTAGGGCTAGAGCCGTCCGACTTCACTAGGTTGCTGTGGGAGGACGACAGACCTCAGCCGACAGATGGCCGGGTGGAGATCAGCGCCAGATCGGAAAGGGAGACGGCGACGGTGGCTGGCGACATGCCCGACACAATCCAAGCGGCGGAACTCAGCAGCAGAGCGGAGAAGGAAATCGCCTCTGGTCGCTGCGCGCCAGCGATCGTGCTGGGCGTCTACGACTGGGAGTCCTGCGCCTGGCTCGGGACACGCGACCCGGAGATGAGCAAGCCTGAAATGCAAGCACTCATAGCGAGAGTCTGGCGCGAGACGGACACTCCCGGCAAGCCGAGTTGGCCCCCGGATCTTGAGGAGGGTCCCTGCGGGTGGCTACTTGATGTTGCTGGCTGCTATGAACCCGCCAGTCATGCCATTGAGGTCGTCAGCGGACGCTCCGAGAACTTCACATTGCAAGTGCTCCTCCACGAGTTGGCCCACGCCCTAATTTCTGACAGCGACGAGATGGCGGCCTGCGCTGACGACTGGACGCATCGCCAGTCAGTGTGCGGCCACGGAAACCTGTTCCGTTGCGTCGCGGACGACCTCTAC
Organism: Candidatus Aldehydirespirator sp.; assembly: GCA_965203575.1. Classification (GTDB taxonomy): domain Bacteria; phylum Actinomycetota; class Acidimicrobiia; order Acidimicrobiales; family Aldehydirespiratoraceae; genus Aldehydirespirator. The sequence goes on along the minus strand of OZ241894.1, from coordinate 3,849,834 downwards.
GTCAGATACGCGGGACTGGATACGGCGGGAGTGTGCGGCCAGGCCCCGGACCTGGATCCCGGCGACTGGCAACTCCTTGCACCGGATGAGTCTGAGTGGGGCGTGATCCATAGTGCGGCACAGGTCACAGACCCGGAGTCGAATCACACGTTGCGGATCATGTGCGTGACCAACTACGAGCAGTCGGGAGAGCCTGCGAGGCAACTCGAGGCAATCTTGTTCCTGGAACACGGCAGAAGGCTCCGTCGAGCAGCGCCCGACTATCAGGTACGTATCCGCTACCGGTTCTCGGACGAAGAATATCTGTCGGACAGGCGGTGGATGACCGACGAGAACCTGACCATGGCCCTCTGGCCCGAACGCGATGCATCCAGCCTGGTGGGTCGGTTCCAGGGAGCGGACAGACTATTTCTGCGGATCGAGCACACTCAGCGCGACATTGTGCAGGTGGAATTCGATCTCGGGGACTCGCCCGCACTCGCCGTGACACAAGAAGCATGCAACTACGAATCCTGAGATGGAGTCGCCCGCCGCTAGGCGTCTCCTGGTGGTTCGTCGAGAGAGCGCAATCCGTCGCGGTAGCCGTCTTTGTACCCCTCGCTGTATCCGCCCTCGCGGCGGGCTTTGTCCTGTCCGTGATCTGAGCCCATGGACCACACGAGATACATCGCGAACGCCACCACCGCACCCCCGGCAATCAGTTTGGGAACGTCGATGAGCCAGAAGGGCATGGGACGCAAACTCTAGTGGACAGCCCACTAGGCTGGCTTCGTGACCCGAGCCCGCGACACTGCAAAGGAATCCCCGCCGCGTGACGGTCTCCGCCTTGAGGATGTGCTCGAATCAGATGCTCTCGCCGAGGTCGAACGCGCGCAGACGGAAGCCGAGACCGCCGCGCCCAGCCGCATGAGCGACCAAGCGGCCCGGGAGAGCGCACTCGACATTGGCGACCTTCGCGAACTCGCGGACCGGGCTCGTCGCGGCGAGCACGTCTCGCTGAAGAAGACCTGAGGCGTGCCATGGCGGATGGCCGATCCGCGCGGCTGCTTCGATGCGTGGGCCGAGGGGAAGGACGACCTGCAACGGTCGAGCCTGCTGGAGGGCCTTATTGATCTAGCCGACCGGCCTTTGACGGAGTTGCCCGGCATCCGATCCGCGGGCCGCTCGCCCATGAGCAGATGGATGCTGATTGAGTCGACGGTTGTGGTCATTCACGTGTATGAAGGCCAGGGCTGGTTTGATCTCGTCGATCTACGCGACCTTTGACTCGCCCCGTTAGTCGGGCGCCTAGTTCTACGCGCCGCGGCTGTCCCGGGCAGGGCCGTGGCTGCCACGGTTCAGCCGTAGGTCAAGCGTCCGGTTGTATGACGCCTGATTAGGATCATGGACAAGAGGTGCCCGCGACGATTAGCTGCGGGGAGGGCACGCCATGCACATCGGGTACACGGCTGAGCAGGAGGCGCTGCGGGGCGAGCTGCGGGCCTACTACGCCGATCTGCTCACCGACGACGTGCGGGCCGAGTTGGGCGCCGAGGACGGCACCGGGCCGGTGCACCGCCGCATCGTGCGCCAGATGGGGGCCGACGGCTGGCTGGCGGTCGGCTGGCCCACCGAGTACGGCGGCCGCGGAATGTCGGCGGTGGAGCAGTTCATCGTGTTCGACGAGTCCGTGGCGCTCGGCGCGCCCATCCCCATGCTCACCATCAACACCGTCGGCCCGACCATCATGCAGTACGGCACCGACGAGCAGAAGGACTTCTTCCTGCCCCGCATCGCCGGCGGCGAGCTCACCTTCTGTATCGGCTACTCCGAGCCCGACGCCGGCACCGACCTGGCCTCGCTCACCACCCGGGCGGTGCGCGACGGCGAGACCTACGTGATCAACGGCCAGAAGACGTGGACGTCGCTGGCCAAGGACGCCGACTACATCTGGCTGGCGGCCCGCACCGACCCCGAGGTCCCCAAGCACAAGGGCATCTCGCTGTTCTGCATCCCCATGGACACGCCCGGCATCAGCATCGAGCCCCTCGACCTGCTGTCGTCGCACAACATCAACCACACCTTCTTCGACGACTGCCGGGTGCCGGCTTCGACCCTGATCGGCGAGGAGAACCGGGGCTGGGGCCTGATCACCAGCCAGCTCAACCGGGAGCGGGTGACGATCTGCTCGTCGGGGATGGTCACCAAGCGCTTGGAGGAGTGCGTCGAGTGGGCCAAGTCGGCCAAGCGGGCCGACGACTCCTACGTGATCGACGAGCCGTGGGTGCAGCGCAACCTGGCCGAGGTGGCCGCCCGGCTGGAGTTCCTGCGCCTGGCCAACTGGAAGGTGGCCTGGACGGTGGCCAACCGGATCGACGGGGCCGAGCCCGACAAGGCCACCATCGCCGCCTTCGTGGCCGACTCCTCGGCAGTGAAGGTCTCGGGCACCGAGTTCTACGTCGACGCCTACCGCAGGCTGATGCAGGTGTACGGCCAGCGGGCCTACGTGGCGGAGGGCTCGCCCGGGTACCTGTCCCGGCTGGAGATGATGTACCGCTCGACGGTGATCCTCACCTTCGGCGGCGGCACCAACGAGATGCAGCGCGACCTGATCTCACAGTTCGGCCTGGGCTACCCCCGAGCCTCCCGCTAGGACGGACGGAGCGGCGAGCGGTGGACTTCGAGCTGGGCGAGGAAGAGCAGGCCATCCGGGACCTGACCGCGCAGGTGCTCGACGACATGTCGTCGCATGAGCGCCTCAAGGCACTGGCCGCCGAGGGCGACCACGTGGACCGCAAGGCGTGGGCCGCGCTGGCCGCCACCGGAGTGGTGGGCGCGTCGATCCCGGAGGCCCACGGCGGGCTCGGCCTGGGCTTCCTGGCCACCGCGGTGGCGTTGGAGGAGGTCGGCCGGCGGGCGTCGCCGGTGCCGCTGCTGACCACCGCGGTGATGGGGGCCATGCCGGTGGCTGCCTTCGGCACCGAGGATCAGCGGGAGGCCTGGCTTCCCGGAATGGCCGACGGCTCGGTATTGGCCTGCGCGGCGCTGGCCGAGGACGGCACCTCTCCCGTCGAGCCGACGACGGCGGCCCGCTCGGACAACGGCGGGTTCGTTCTCGACGGCACCAAGGTGCTGGTAGCGGGCGGCCTGGACGCCGACGTCTCGCTGGTGCCCGCCCGTCTCGACGACGGGGCAGTGGGTGTGTTCATCGTGCCGACCGGCGCCGAGGGCCTGGAGCGCATCCCCGTGGGGGTGACGACGGGCCGTCCCGAGGCCCGCTTCGAGTTGTCGGGCGTGCCCGTGGACGCCGGCGCCCTGCTCGGCGCAGGCACAGTCGACGGCACCGAGATCGTGCGGTTCATCGAGCGGCACGCCAACGTCGGGCTGTGCATGACGATGTCCGGAGCGGCCCGGGCCGCCATCGAACTGGCCGCCGACTACACCAAGCAGCGCCACCAGTTCGACCGCCCGATCGCCACCTTCCAGGCCGTGAGCCAGCGGGCGGGCGACTCCTACATCGACGCCGAGGCCATCTGGCTGACCGCCTACCAGGCCGCGTGGCGCCTGTCGGCCGGCCTGCCCGCCGACCGCGAGATCGCCATAGCCAAGTACTGGGCCTCGGAGGGCGGCTTCCGGGTGGTGCACGCCGCGGTCCACGTCCACGGCGGAGTCGGGGTCGACCGCGACTACCCCCTGCACCGCCACTTCCTGGCCGCCCGCCACATGGAGCTCACTCTCGGCCATGCCGAGGAACAGTTGGCCGACCTGGGCCGCCTTATCGCCGCCCCCTGACCGCGTCAGTCTCCCAAGAGCGATCGGGCGAGGAGGGCGGCGCCCAGCAGGCCGGAGTCGTTGCCCAGCGCGGGGGCGGTCACGAACCCGTCATCTCCTGAGCTGTAGTCGGCATAGCCGGCGAGCTCTGTGCGGGCCGCGGCCCGGATCATCTCAGCCAGACCGGGCCGGCTGCCGACGCCACCTCCGAACACCACCCGGTCGGGGGAGAACGAGTAAGCGAGCACCCGCACGAGCTGGGCCAGATACGAGGCCTCCAACTGCCAGATGTCGTCGCGACCTTCAGCCTCGGACGGGTCGACACCCCAGCGTTCGGCTATGGCCGGTCCGCAGGCCATCCCCTCCAGGCAGTCGCGGTGGAACGGGCAGCGGCCCGGATAGTCGTCGCCGGCCACACGGCGAACCGGGATGTGCCCCAGCTCGCTGTGGTGTCGCCCCCGCCAGGGCAGGCCGTCGACCGCGACCGCGGCCCCGATCCCGGTGCCGACGGTGACGTAGGCGAGTGACCGCGGCCTGGGCTCGGGCCCCAGGGTCTGCTCGGCCACGGCGGCCGCCTCCACGTCGGTCTGGATGCCGGCCGGCGCCCCGAGGGCCTCCGAGAGCCGGCTCAGGATCGGGGCACCCGACCACCCAGGTTTCGGCGTGTCCGCGATCGACCCGTAGCCGGGCGAGTCGGGATCAAGATCGACGGGACCGAACGAGGCGATTCCCAGCGCGGACACCGGCCCGGACCGCTCGAGGAACTCCACAACGGTTGACAGCGTCGTGTCGGGGTCCGTTGTCAGCACATGGCAGGAGTCGACGATCGTCAGGTCCGACGACACCACCGCACACCGGAACTTGGTCCCGCCGGCCTCCACCGCCCCCAACAGCCGGTCCGTCATCTCTTGGTCTCTAGGCGTCCGGGATCACCGCGATGCTGGAGAAGCACATCTCGTCGACGGTGCCCTCGTTCCAGGTGATGTAGCGGGGCTCGGGCATGAACTGCAGCGTGCGGTCCCACCAGCACTCGAAGCGAACCGTGTCGCCCCGCTCGATGCGGATATTCTCCACCGGCTCGTAGTTGAGCTGCCACTCGAAGTCCCACACCGGGATGTCGAGCAGGATCCGCTCCTCCGGCGTGTCGGGATGCAGGGTCATCCGGTAGGCCGCGCCGAACTCGTGCATGTGGCCCAGCACCGTGTGGATGGTGCCGGTGTCGCGGGCCGGTAGATCGCAGGAGCTGTAGCCGATGCTGCCGTCGAGGTCGTCGTAGTCGTCGACGGTGCCGCCGCACTGCGCCAGCAGCAAGCCGGGGATGAGCGGGGCGAAGTCGTCGTACTTCTCGCCGATCTCGGCCAGCACGTTGGACCGCTCGCACAGGTTGACATAGCCGTCGATGGTGGCCGCCCGCTCGGCCGCGACGGCAGCCTCCTCGGGCGTGCAGGGCACCTCGGCCGGGGTGAGGTAGCTGTCGCCGGTGATGTGGGTCATGCCCGCGGCCACCTCGGCGTCGGTGGCGGTGTCGAGGATGATCCACGAGCCGTCGGCCGGGGTGTCGTGGTCGTAGTGGTAGTGGATCTGGTTGACGATCATGTCGCCGGGCCACAGGTAGATGCCGTACCCCTCCGGGTAGATGGTCGGCGACTGGCCCGGCGCCCAGCCCTGGATCGAGTACACGCCCTGGGAGAAGAGCCCCGACAGCCCGAAGCAGGTCCAGCCCGGCTCGTCGGAGAAGCCCTGGGCTGCCTCAATGCGGTCCTCGGCCTCGATCCTGGACGCAACCTCCTCCGCGGCCGCAGCCGGAACCCGGTAGACGATGGCGTGGTGCACCACCTCCACCTGGTCGGGCCGGAACTCGAAGCCCTTGACCCATGTGCCGTCGCCCTCGGGATCGGCCACCTCGTGGACCTGGCAGCGGTAGTCGTCCTTCTTGACCGGCCAGCCGTCGGGCCGCGAGTAGCCGGCATAGAGGCCGTCGCGGGGCCCGATCTTCTGGTCCTCCTCCACCGGGATGATGGCCTGGACGCGGGCCACCAGCGGCGTGTCGGGCCGCACATCGAGGCCGCCACCGGCGGCGGCCCACTCCCTGATGGCGGCCTTCTCGGCGTCGCTGAGCGACCAGTCGTGCACGAACTGGGGGCTCAGGTCGGAGGGCAGCCACGGCGGCATGAAGCTGATCCCGGTGACGAAGGCGATGTCGTCGGCGATGGCGGCCGCGTCGCCGGCGGTGTCGAGGGCCAGAGTGGTCCAGGCCGGGCCGTTCGAGGTGTGGCAGCTCACGCAGCGGGTCTCGAGGATGGGCTGCACCGTGGCCGCGAACCGGCCGCTGGCGAACTCGGTTGCCGGGATCCCGCGGCGCAGGTCGCCGGTCGGCTCGGAGCCGAACTCGACGCGGCCGGCGACCAGCTCGAAGGTCAGGATCACCTCGTCGGAGGTGTGGACGAGGCGGGCGATGTTGATGGGGCCTACGTCGTAGTGGCTGGTCAGCACGGTGGTTGACATCGTCGCGACAAGCGCGTCGGGGGTGACGGTGACGGTGCCGGCGAAGGTCTCGGTGCGGGTGGTCTCCTTGACGGTGAGTTCGCCGGTGATGGCGATCTCGTAGGACAGGCTGTCGGCGAAGTCGGCGTCGAGGCCCTCGATCTGCGAAGGCCGGAACCGCACGAAGGGCCAGTGGCTCGACTCCAGGAAGTCGTGGCGGATGCGCTTGTCCCGCAGGACGGAGTCGGACTGGAACATCTCCACGTTCACCACGATCTCGCCGACCCTGCTCGACGCCAGATCGACGAGGTTCACCGCGATCTCGCCGGCCATGACGTTGGTGGTGCCCACCGTGGTGCGTGACAGCCCGCCGAGGCGCTCCTCGATGTGGTAGCTGGCCAGTGAGCCGGCCCCGGGCACGATCCGGTACAGCCGCTCGGTCTCGACGTCGAAGTCCTCGGGGTCCTCAACGTCCACCACCGGGGGAGCGACCACCTCACCGCCGGTCACCAGATCCTCCCCGATCTCCCCGTCCACTGCGATGTCCACCGCGTCTACGGCCACATCCACGGCAGTCTCGACGGTTCCGAGCCACTGGCCCCGGGTCAAGAACGCGGCCACTCCCAGCACCAGCACCGCCAAAATCGCGATCCGGCCCGCGTCGAGCCTCCGCCACCAGGACACGCCTCAGTATGCCCCCAACTCACCGGCTCCCCCGGACTGCTGGGAAGTGGCAGCGGTGAGGTCCATTTTCGGCATCGGCGGCTGCCAATTCGAGTGTTAGCCGGTGTAGGTCACTCCCTCGGGCGGGGCCCGCAGCGTTCCCCAGCACTCGATGGTGCCGTCAGGGCGCAGTCCGCAGGTGTATCCCTGGCCGACTTCCACGTCAGCGAACGGCCCGGGGGGCGTCGCCTCTGTCCAGCCCCAGCATTCGATGTCGCCGTTCTTGCGCAGCCCGCACGAGTGCACCCCGGAGGAGATGGCAACGAACTCACGGTCGGGCACGTTGAGTTGTCCGTGCGAGTTGGAGCCCCAGCATTCGACCTCGCCGTCCCTTCGCAGCGCGCAGGTGTGGCTCTCACCGGCCGCGATGAACCCTTTCGGGTGGCGGGGTTTGCGCTCCGGAGTCGCGAAGGTAACGAAGGACCCCTGCGGGGGGTTCAGCCGCCCCGCGTACGGGTTCCCCCAGCACTCGACCTCGCCCGTCAAGAGGATGCCGCAGGTGTGGGAGCTCCCTGCCGAGATGGCCCAGAAGGTGGCGGCGGGGGCGTCGGTCTGTCCGTGCGAGTTGGAGCCCCAGCATTCGACGGTGTCGTCATCTCGCAGGCCGCAGGCGTGTCCGACGGCGGCGGTGACGTCGATGAACTGTCCGTCCGGGCTGTCCAGCACGCCGAAACGGTCGAAACCCCAACATTCGATGGTCCCGTCAGTGCGCAGGCCGCAGGCGAAGTAGTTCCCGGTGGCGATCTTGTTGAAGTGTCCGTCGAGCGGTTCCATCTGACCTACGAGGTCTGTTCCCCAGCATTCGACGGTGCCGTCGGTGCGCAGCCCGCACGTGTGGTTGCCGCTCGCAACCAGCGATGCGAACCGGTCGCCGGGAGGGTCGGCACCCGCGCCGAAGCGCCGGCCCCAGCATTGGATCGTGCCGTCGGTTCGTAGACCGCAGCTGTGATCGGCGCCAGCGGCGACCGTCCGGAACCGGCCGTCAGGAGCGGGCACGGCACCGTGGGCGTTCGAGCCCCAGCAGCGGGCTGTCCCGTCCGTGAGCACCCCGCACGTGTGGTCCACTCCGGCGGAGAGGGTGCTGAAACTGCCTTCGGGCGCATCCGTCTTGCCCAGGAAGTCCGATCCCCAGCATTCGACGGTGCCGTCGGTGCGTATTCCGCAGTTGTGGTCGCGTCCTGCTGCGATGGTGCCGAAACGGGCCGCGGGACGATCGGCCTGGCCCGCCTCGTTAGCGCCCCAGCACTGGACGGTGCCGCCGCTGCGCAGCACGCAGGCGTGCCCTGCGCCGGTGGCCACCGCTTCGAAGTGTCCTCCGGGCGGCGTCGAGAGTTGGTCGTTGTAACTGCCCCAACACTCGACATCGCCGTCGTCACGTAGAGCACACGTGTTGTCGCCGGCTGCGGAGACGGCCGCGAAACGGCCTTCGGGTGTGTCACTCCAACGATCACGTTCCGAGCTCCAGCACTCGATCCCGCCGTCTACCCGGACGGCGCAATTGTGCCCGTAGCCGGCCGCGATGGCTTTGAACTGTCCTTCAGGCGCATCGAGTACTCCGTTCTGGTTGACGCCCCAGCACTCGATCCCGCCGTCGGACCGGATCGCGCAGGTGTGCCAGTACCCGGCCGCCACCGCCGTGTATTTACCCTCGACCGGCGCAGGCGGAGACGTGATCGATGCTTCGGCACGGGAGCGGTCGTCGGTGGCGGCTGCCTCGGCGTGATCGCCTTCTCCAGCCGGGCCATCGGGCGCGGACGGTTCGTCCGAGCACGCCGTTGCCATGAGCCCGGCCACAAACAGAAGATGAGCGACCCGTCGAAGCGGCATGTCAATCCGTCATGATGACGCCGTCCGGGGGTGGTCGCATCGTGCCCCAGCACTCGATCGTGCTGTCGCTTCGCAGGCCGCAGGTATGCGCACCGCCCGCGGCCACTGCGGCGAACCGCCCGTCGGGAGTATCGAGGCGCCCTTCGAGGTCGTCCGGGCCCCAGCACTCCACCGTTCCGTCGACGCGGAGCCCGCATGAATGGCTGCTTCCTACCGACACGGATTTGAACCGCCCCTCGGGTGCGGCCGTCCTACCGCCGGACAGTCCCCAGCAGGCGACGGTTCCGTCGATCGCTACCGCGCAGGCGTGAGCACGGCCGGCTGAGATCGCGGCGAATTGTCCGGTGGGTGGATCCTCCATGACGGCCACTTGGTCTCCCCAGCAGACGATGGATCCGTCGATTCGCAGTCCGCAGGCATAGTCGGTGCCGACGGCGATATCACCGGGAGTATGGCCGGGCCATCGGAGCACCATGCTGTCGCGCCCGTGAAACTCCGCGGCCCAGCAAGTCGTCCAGCCCTCCACGGTCAGCGCGCACGCGTGGTGCGTGCCTGCCGCCACTGCGGTGTACTCGTCGTCGGGGATGCTGTTGAACCGCCACACGCCCTCGACCGACCGCAGGCCGTAGTCGGCGCCCCAGCACTCGATGGAGCCGTCGAGTCGCAGCCCGCAAGTCTGGTTGCCACCCGCCGACACCGCGGCGAACTTGCCTTGCGGCGCGTCGACTTGCGAGGAGTGGTTGTGGCCCCAGCACTCCACGTGACCGCTGCGACGCAAGCCGCACGAGTGGCGCGAGCCCGCGGCGACAGCACTGAACTCTCCGCCTGGCGGCAGCACCTCTGCTCCGATCGGCCGGCCCCAGCACTCGATGGTGCCCTCGACGCGGAGTCCGCATGAGTGATCGGCGCCGGCGTCCACTGCGGTGAACCGCCCTTTCGGCGCGTGGACGTAGCCGGCATCGGCGAACGGCCATTGTCCCCAGCACTCGACGGTGCCGTCCGCGTGCAGCCCGCAGTGGTTGGCCCGACCAAGGGAAACAGACCGGAAACGCCCTTCGAGGATTCCCTCGAACCTCGGTGTTCCCTCATAGTCGAAGCACTCGATCCGCTCGTCGGGTCGCACTCCGCAGGTCAACTGGTCACCGACCGCGATCGCTTCGAACCGGCCGCTTGGTACATCGATGCTCTCTGAGCCCTTAGGGCCCCAGCATTGGACGGTGCCGACCTCGCGGAGAGCACAGGAATGCGATCCGCTGGTGGCGACTGCCGTGAAGTGCCCGCCGGGAGGAATCAGCGGCGCGGCGTAAAAGCTGCCCCAGCATTGGATGTCGCCGTCGACTCGCAATGCGCAGTTGTGTTCGTGCCCGGCTGACACCGCCACGTACTTGCCGTCAGGGGGATACAGGAGCCCTTGAGGGCCACCGCCCCAGCACGCGATAGTGCTGTCGGCGCGGATTGCGCAGTTGTGTTCGTGCCCGGCCGACACTGCCACGTATTCGCCCGCTGGCGGGTCGCTTTGCCCGAGTCGGTTGTCGCCCCAGCATTCGATCATGCCGTCGGCACGAATGGCGCAGGTGTGACGGCGACCAGTGGACACCGCCGAGAAGGGCCCTTCAGTCGGCATGGGTGCGGGAGACAATGGTGCAGCCCCGGCCGCGGCTTCCGGCTCACCGTCGGTAGCTGCCGGCTCGATGTTCGGGGTGCCCGAGCACGACGCGGCCATGAGCACAAATGGCAGCAGCGCCGCGGCCGCATGCCGTCCCCGGCTACCAGAATCCGACGTTGCAGCGGTTGTGCTCAGATTTCGAGCAGGACTACTGCAGTGTCCGGCTGAGCCAGTGTCGCGGGCCTGGGGCACCGACATCCCCTTCGGTCGCATCGGTGGTGGTGCCTAGTATCGCGCCGTGGCTGAGTTCTTCACCGAGGTTTCCGAGACGGTCCGCTACGCCGGCACGGCGGCATCTACTCCAGCGGGAACGGCAGCTGCAGCCACCAGGGGCGGTTGACGGGGTCGATGCGGCTCACCCACTTGACCCACCAGAAGCCCCGCCGCCCCGGCGCCACCAGCCGGACGGGCGCGCCATGTCCCCGACGGAGGGGCTCACCGTTGTAGCCGACGGCCAAGTACAGGTTGGCGGCGTCGCGAGCCGGGAACAGGCGGCTGTAACCGGTCAGCGAGGTGACTTCCAGGGTGGGCGCGTCCAGCGGAGGCATCAGCTCGGCCAGCGGTACCGCGTCCCACGACTGCCGGCTCCACCACCCGCCGGTGCAGTCGAGGTCGGCCTGCAACGGCACGGCCCGGGCCCGCAGATCCTCCAGCGACACCGGCTCCTCCGCGATGGTCAACTGCCAGCCCGAGGCCGGCACCCGGGGCGACCGGTCGTTGAGCCACATGGTCGTCGGCATCTCCGACGGGTTGAACGAGGCGATCTCATGGGACCCCGTGAAGCGCCGGTTGTCGCCCACCACCAGCTGCTGGACCCCGTAGGCGATGCCGGCGGCCGCCACCGCGGCGCCGCCGCCGATGAGGGTCCTGCGGTCGAGATCAGCGATGCCGGGACGACCCGGGCGGCTGACGATGTGCCACACCACCAGAGGGGCCAGGAGTGCGGCCAGCAGCACATGGGTCCACAGCGCCGTCCAGTAGCCCACACCGTGCCACAGTCCGGTGGCGTGCAGGATCCCGAGCGTGATGGTTGCGACGACGAGCAGGCCCAGCAGGATCGACAGCCATCGGGTGGCCCGCCGACGCTTCAGTCCGATCCGCACCGAGCCTCTGAGCTTGGCCGGGGCGAGGGCCAGAACGCTCAGGCCGGCCAGCGCATGGACGACCGTCACCCAGCGGGCCCAGCCCGAGCCCACGGCCCACGATGTCAGCCCGCTCACCGCGGCCACCGTCACCGTCACGCCCAGCAGCAGATCCACCCGGCGAGAAGTGAGCCATTTGGTAAGTATCATGTTATTTTGTTCTATATGACTATTGCCTAATGGCCTCGACGGTTGGACATGCTATACTTGGGAGGACATGACGGTGGCAGAAGCGATCATCGGCGTCTTGGGAGTGGGACTGCTGGGCTTGCTCGGCATCTTTCTGCAAGCGATACGGTCCGACATCCGCGCCCTCGCCACGCGCCTGGATCGGGTCGAGGTGACTCTGGCCGGGATAGAGGCGACCCAGGCCGAGCACGGCCGTCTGCTCGCTCAGATGATGGGTCACGGCGAGCGGATCGCCGCGCTGGAGGGCGCAGCCGGGGCCGGTTAGGCCGAGCCGAGGACGGCGTCGGCGATACGGTCCTCGCAGGTGGCCTGGTCCCACCAGGAGAGCTGGAGCTGCTTGGCTCGGCGGAAGTAGAGCTGGATGTCGTACTCCACAGTGAAGCCGATACCGCCGAACACCTGCTGGCACATCGCAGTGATTTCCCGGTAGGTGCGGCAGGCGAACAGCTTGGCCATGGGGGCCAGTTGATCGGTGGAGCGGTCCGTGCTGCGGGCCCACGCCGCCTCGTACACCAGGAGCCGGGCACCGTCGAGCGCGGTGCGGGCGTCGGCCAGGTAGTGAGAGATGGCCTGGAACTCGGCCAGGGCCTTGTTGAACTGCTGTCGCGTCTTGGCGTACTCGACGGTCATCTCCAGGGCGGCTGAGGCGCCGCCAACGGCCTGGGCCGCGGCCAGGATCGCACCGGAGTGCATGACCCGCTGCCAGGCCTCCCAGCCCGCGCCTGCGGGCGCATCGGACCCGCCCAGACGGGCAGTGCCCGGCACGGTCACGCCGTCGAGGGTGGCCAGGTACTGGGTGTCGGACGAGATCGACATCCGCTGATCGAGGCTCAGGCCCGAGGCGTCCGCCTCCACGACGAACAGGTCGATGTCGGTGTCACGGTCGCCGCTGCGGGCCAGCACGACGATGAGATCGGCGGCCGCCGCGAACTGGACATGCTCCTTGGAGCCGTCCAGCACGAAGCCGTCGCCGTTGGCGCGGGCGGCCAGCTGCACGCCTCGGGGTTTGTAGCCCCCGCCCGGCTCCAACCACCCGACGGTGGCGATGGTCTCGCCCGATGCGATGCCGCCCAACATTTCGGCCTGCTGGGCAGGCGATCCTGCCTCGGCGATCGCCGCGGCGGACAGCACGCAACTGACGAAATGGGGCACCGGAGCCAGCGACCGCCCGAGTTCCTCGTAGACCACAACGCCGTCGAGAAGGCTCATGCCGGAGCCGCCGGCGCTCTCGGGGACCATTAGGCCGCACAGGCCCAGCTCCCCGAAACGCTGCCAGAGATCTCGTGCTATGCCGTCGGGGTCGTCCTCGAACTCTCGCACTCGCTCCAGCGGCGAGAGCTCGGTGCACAGGCCCCGCACCATGTCGCGCAGCATCTCCTGTTCCTGGGTGAAGTCGAGGTCCAGCATCAGTGCCTCCCCAGAGGCCGAGCGGTAGCGAGGCCGTGGCCTGAGCGGCCCGTGAGCGCAGCGAACAGGAGCGGGAGGCCGAGCCGACGGGCCGTCATGGCTGCCAGTCCTCGCCGCGGCGCTGCCACGGATTGTCGGCGGCCGACATCGGCAGGGCCACCCGGGCCTTCCCGGTCGTGCAGACGCGGTCGCCGGCCCGCAGCACCAGCTCCAACTCGGCCCACCCGCAGCCGGAGTCGTCGATGGGCATGGCCGTGACCACCGACGAGATGGTCATGGTGTCGCCGGGGAAGACCGGATCCTGCATACGGAACGAGACCCGCCCCAGGCGGCCCCGGGGCCCGGTCCAGTCGGTGACGGCCCGCTCGATCCAGGCGAGCTGGTTGGGCGTGTTCAAGAAGATGTCCCGGGTTCCGTTGCGCTCGGTGGCGAAGTGGTAGTCGTGGTGCATGGGCCGCCAGTCGCGGCTGGCCAGTGCACCCAGAACGACGGTGGTGGAGGTCACGTCGTGGATGAGGTCGGGCGGTGCGTCGCCCACCGACACCTGGTCGTGGGTGGGGTCCGGCTTGGCCTGCGGCCGGGGCTCGTCCGTCTCGGAGCCGGACGGCTCGCCGGCAACCCTCGACGGCGCAGCGGCGGGACTGTCGGCGCGGCGGTAGCCGAAACCGGTGTAGGACTCCACGCCCACGAGGGTGCCGGCCTGGTTGTGGTACTCGATATCGATCACCCAGAAGTGACCCGTGCCCAGCCAGGTGGTCTTGGGACCGCTCAGCGACTTCACGACCTGGCGATGGCTGATCACGTCTCCGGGGCGCACCGGATCATGGAACACGACCGTGTTGTCGCTCATGATCCCCTCAGGAAGCCCCAGGCGGTCCTTGAGATCGAAGTGCGACTGCATGGGGCGCTGCTCGGTGGTCGCCCCGGGCGACCAGCGGTGGGGGCGCAGCCAGAGCGACAGGGTGCTGAGGGGCAGGATCCTGCCGCCGGTCAGCATCTGAGCCACGCCGTCGTCCCAGTACAGCGGGTTGCCGTTCTCGGTGGCGGCCAGCGTGTTCCAGCCGTAGCCCAACTCGGCCGGGAAGTCGGCGGTGTCGGGGTACTGGGGGCGTCCGATCAGCTCGGCTATGTCGGCCGGCACGTCCTGGCCGGTCTCGGTGGTCATGCGATCACTCCTGCGGCCGCCATCTCCGCTATGCGGGATTCGTCGTAGCCGGCCTCGGCCAGCAGCTCGGCCGTGTGGGTGAGGGCCAGGTCGGGCAGCTCGCAGGGCGAGCCGGCAGGCTCGGCCCCGGCCCAGACCGGAGCGACCTGCTCGATGGTGCCCTCGGTGGGATGCTCGGCCTTCACGACCACGCCGCGGTCCCGGTACTGCTCGTCGGCCACTGCCTCCGACACGCTGTTCACCGGGGCCACGCAGCAGTCGGCGGGGCCGAGCCGCCGCACCCACTCGTCGCGATCGGCCGACGCCAGCACGGCTGCGATCGCGGCCCGGATCTCGTCCTGGGCGGCATCGTCGGTCTGAGCGTCGATGTAGCGCTCGAGGCCCAGCTCCCGGCACAGGTTCGCCCAGAAGACGTGCTCGATGGCGGCCACCGACAGGTGCCGGCCGTCGCCGCAGGCGTAGACGCCGTAGCAGGCGTAGCGGCCGGTGAGGATGTAGTGGCCGGGTCCGGGCTCGGCCCCGGTGGCCAGATGCTCGTCGGCGTACAGCGACATCATCCCAATCGCTCCGTCGGCCACCGACACGTCGAGGTACTCGCCGCCTCCGGTGCGCTCACGGCGCACCAGGGCGGCCAGCATCGCCATGGCGGCGTGCATGCCGCCCGCGGCGATGTCGGCCACGGTGGCGCCGGGCAACGCGGGAATGCCGTCGGCACCGCGGCCGCTGCAATGCACGTAGCCCGACACCGACAGGTAGTTGAGGTCGTGGCCGGCCCAGTGCCGGCGGGGGCCGGTCTGGCCGTAGCCGCTGGTGGAGCAGTAGACGACCCGCTCGTTGAGGGCCCGGACGGCTTCGTACCCGATGCCGAGACGGTCGGCCACGCCGGGCCGGAAGCTCTCGACCACCACATCGGCGTCGCGGGTCAGGGCCAGGAAGGCGTCGCGTCCCTCGTCGCTCTTGAGGTCGAACAGCGCACGGCGCATGCCGCGATAGCCGCTGTACGCGTAGGCGGGAGGCACGACCGCCACGGAGGCGTGGCGGGGCACGGGGCCGACCTTGATCACGTCCGCTCCGTAGTCGGCCAGCAGCCGGGTGGCCCGGGCCGCCGGACCCACCGGAGCCAGGTCGATCAACCGGACTCCTGCCAGCGCGGCAGTGCGCTCCGAAGTCTGAGCTCCTGGAGTCACAGCGTCACGTCTAGAAGTTCTTGGGGAGTCCGAGACCCCGGCGGGCGATGATGTTCTTCTGGATCTCCGAGGAGCCTCCGCCGATGGTGTCGATCACGGTGAAGCGGTAGGTCGACTCCGCTCGGCCGGCCATGGGGGCGTCTTCGGTGTGGACCCGGAGCTGCGCCCCCGGTCCGGCGATGTCCATGGAGGCGTCGGCCAGGCGCTTGGACAGCTCGGTGGCGTAGAGCTTGTACTCCGAGGCGGCCACCGTCGGCGGCTGGAAACCCTCCTTGCCGTCGCGCACCGCCTGCTCCACCTTCACCGCCTCGGCCACGAACTTCAGGCCGAGCACCCGGGCCACCTCGGCCTCGGCGTGCAGGTTGGCGAGACGGGCCCGCACCCGGGGATCGGACCGCACCGCCTCGCCGTCGCGCTCCGCGTCCTTGACCCAATCGGTGAGCAGGTCGAGGCGCTGCTTGATGGGGGAGAACGTGAACATCGTGAAGCGCTCGAGGTCGAGGGCCTGACTGATGTAGCGGAACCCGTGGTTGACCTCGCCCACCACGTAGTCGTCGGGCACGAACACGTTGTCGAGGAACACCGAGTTGGTGCGCTCGTCGCCCATGGTCCAGATGCCGTCGACGGTGATTCCGGGCTGGTCCAGTGGCACCAGCATCAACGTGATGCCCATGTGCTTGTTGTCTGGGTCGGTGCGGGTGCCGAGCCAGTACCACTCGGCGAAGTGGGCGGACGTTGTCCAGATCTTCTGGCCGTTGAGCAGCCAGCCCTCGGTGCCGTCCCCCGCGGTGTGCCGCTCGGCTCTTAGCCGCATGGAGGCGGCGTCGGACCCGGCGTCGGGCTCCGAGTATCCCACCGCGAACTCCACGTCGTTCTCGAGGATCATGGGCAGGAACTCGGCCTTCAGCCTCTCGGAGCCGTGTGCGATGATCGTCTTGCCCACGATGCCGACCCCCTTGCCGATCTGGGGGCCGCCCCGGGCGGCGAGAGCCTCGTTGAGCAGGTACTCGTAGACGCCCTCGCCCTCGCTGCCGCCGTACTCGGCGGGCCAGGTGATGCCCAGCCATCCCTTGCGGCCCATCTCCTTCATGAAGGCCCGGCGCTCGGGGGTGTCGACCAGCTGCGCCATGTTCTCCCTGGTCACGTCGAACACCTCGGGATCGTCGTTGGCGTCGAGGAAGGCCTCCACCTCGGCTGCGAAGGCTCGCTGCTCGTCGGAGAACTCGAAGTCCATTGGCGGCTCCTGGCTGCTGCCGGCTGCGATTTGAGCCGGCCGGGTGGGGCGTCAGCGTATCCGTGACCTGCTACGCGGCCGTCGGGTCAGCAGGACCGGCTAGTACATCGAGGCCGAGCGGATCACCGGCCCCTGGCCACGGGCCCGGCGCAGTTCGTCGTCTAGTCCTCTGGTGAGGGCCACCGTGTCGGCGGTGACCGTGATCATCCGGAAGCCCTGTTCGATGCGGCGCTGGCACAGCTCCGACACCGTGTGGCACCCCGCGATCACGTCGTGGCGGGCGCAGCCGTCGAGGATCCGGGCCACCGCCGCGTCGAAGGCGGGCTCGCCGTCGTTGTTGCCCGGGCTCAAGCCGAGGGTCACCGACAGATCCGAGGGCCCCACGTACACCGCGTCCACGCCGGGCACCGACAGGATGTCGTCGAGGTTGTCCACCGCCTCCGCGGTCTCCACCATCGGGATCACAGCCACGTCGGCGTTGGCGTTGGCGAAGTAGTCGCTGCCCTCCTGGCGCACGACCCGGGTGCCGGCGTAGCTGCGGCTGCCGTCGGGGGCGTACCGGCAGTACTGCACCGCGGCCTCGGCCTCGGCCCGGGTGTTGACCATGGGAACGACTATCCCTCTGGCGCCGGAGTCCAGGCTCCTGCCGATGATGCCCGGCTCGTTCCACGGCACCCGCACCACAGGGGTGGCCGAGCCCAGGTTTATGGCTTGCAGCATGTGCCACGCGTCGCCGTAGTCGAGCAGGCCGTGCTGGATGTCGACGCAGACGTAGTCGAAGTCGCAGCGGGCCACGATCTCCGCGGAGTAGGAGCTGGGGATGCCCAGCCAACCGCCGATGGCGGGTTCTCCTGCTGCCCAGCGCTCTCGCATGGGGTTGCTTCTCATGGCGGTTCCTTCTATCAGGCGTTTGCCGACGAGCCGCCATCGGTTGTCCAGTGATGCTAAGAAGCCGTGATGCGATGCTATGATGTTGTAATGCGAACAACGTTGAACCTGGACGACGATGTGCTGGCCCGGGCCCGGATCCTGGCCATGGAGCGGTCGACCTCTGTCGGGGCGGTGGTGTCGGATCTGGCCCGCCGGGGTTGGCAGTCCCAGCGGGTCGGGACCTCCGGAACACTTCCCGTCTTCGAGGTCGCCCCTGACGCCGCGCCGATCACGCCGGACATGGTTCGAGACGCCTGCGAGGAGCCGTGACCCCGCTGCTCGACGTCAATGTGCTCGTCGCCCTGGCCTGGCCCAACCATGTGCACCACGACGCCGCGGCCGGATGGTTCACGGACTTGATCCGTCGGGGTGCATGGGCGACCTCGCCGGCGACACAGTCCGGATTCGTGAGGGTGTCGTCCAATCGCAGGGTGATCCCCGACGCTCGCACGCCCGCGGAGGCGGCGCTGGTGCTGCGCAGGCTGACCGAACTGGACGGCCACGAGTTCTGGGCCGACGACGTGGAGATCGCCCGCTGCCCGCAACTCGACACAACCCGCCTCACCGGCCACGGCCAGGTCACCGACGCCCACCTGCTTGCTCTGGCGGTGCGCAACCACGGCTGCTTGGCGACCTTCGACACGTCGATCGCCGACCTGACCGACGATCCCGACCGTGTCCTCGTGCTGCGCGTGGGAGACGTGTGACGCTGGGCGGCCGGCCCTAGACCAGCGGCTGCCCGCGCTCCCCGCGCCCGACCACGATCCCCTCACCGCACACATACACGACGGTGTGGGCTTCCCGCGCTCCCCGCGGCCCGGCCCCTGCACGCGGGTCAGGCGTGGGCGGTGACGAGGTGCCACAGCGCGTCGACGTCGCGCCGGGTGGTCCATGTCGACCCGACCGAGATCCGCACGAACCGCCTCCCGTCGATCTCCGAGGGGGTCACGTAGAACCGGCCGTCGGCGTTGATGGCCTCGGCCAGGGCGTCGGTGGCGCCGTCGCCGTCGCGGTGCACGAACGACACCAGCGCGAAGTGCACCGGCGCGATGCGCTCCAGCCTGGGATGGCCGTCGATGCGGTCTGCCAGCCCTCGGGCCCAGCCGACATGGCTGCGAATCATCCGCCGCAGGCCCTCGGCTCCGAAGCTGCGCAGCACGAACCACAGCTTTAGGGCCCTGAACGGCCGGCCCAGAGGTGCGTGCCAGTCCCGGTAGTCGATCACCTGGCCCGACTCCGACGCCGGGTTGCGCAGGTAGGGGGGCACCACGCTCAGCGTGTCGATCAGGGGCCTCCGGTCGGCCACCCACATCACCGAGCACTCCAGGTTGGTGGCCAGCCACTTGTGGGGGTTGAAGGTGTAGCTGTCGACCAGTTCGAGGCCGTCGTGGTGGTGGCGGAACTCGTCGCAGATCATGGCCGAGCCCCCGTAGGCGGCGTCGACGTGGTGCCACATCTGCTCCGAGCGGGCGATCTCGCCTAGAGGGCGCAGCGGATCGACCGCGGCGGTGCCGGTCGTGCCCACGTTGGAGCCCAGGAAGGCCGGTACCAGACCGTGCTTGCGATCAGCGATGATCCTCTCGAGCAGTGTCTCGGGCCGGACCGCGAAGTCCGGGTCGACGTCCAGCAGGCGGATGTGACCGAACCCGGTCAGCTTGGCTCCCTTCTCCAGCGAAGAGTGGGCCTGTTTGGACGTGTACGCCACCATCTTCTCGGCCGGCGCTCCGGTGCGCTCACGGCACAGCTCGCGGGCCACCACCATGGCGGTGTGGGTGGCGGTCGAGGCACCGGCCTGGAGCACCCCGCCGCCCGGTCCGGTCGTCTTCCACGACTGGGGCACGTCCAGCAGGTCGACCAGCCAGTCGAGCACATGGGACTCGAGCTCGGTGGACGCCGGCGAGGTCGCCCACAGCATCCCCTGTACGCCGATGCCGGCCGCGGCCAACTCGCCGAGCACGGCCGGCGGCGAGGTCTGGGCCGGGAAGAAGGCGAACCAGCCCGGATGCTGCCAGTGGGTCAGCCCCGGCACGACCACCCGGTCGAGGTCGGCCAGCACCGCATCGAAGGGCTCGGGCAGCTCGGGCGCGTCGTCGGGGAGCTTGGCCCGTACCTCGCCGGGCTCCACCGGCTCGCGGACCGGCCTGGCGCCGAGTCCGGCGAGATAGTCGGTCACCCAGTCCACCAGAGCATGGGCGTTGCGGCGGAAGGCCTCGAGATCAAGCGGGTCGGGCGTCGGCACCTGCTCCGGCTGCATCATTGGGATGGTAACGGCGGGTCCCGGTAGCCTCCGATCTGCACACAGATCATTCGTCACGCACCGGTGTGGCGACCCGTCGAGTGCAAGACCGAGATCAGATTCGAAGGAGACATCCGTGGCCACAACCGCATTCAAGGGCAATCCCGTCCAAACAAGCGGCGATCTGCCGGCCGCCGGTTCGGCGGCCCCCGCGTTCACCCTGACCGGAGGCGACCTCGGCGCCGTGACGTCGGAGAGCCTGCTCGGCAGCCGAGTGGTGCTGAACGTCTTCCCATCGATCGACACGCCGGTCTGCGCCCAGAGCGTGCGCGCCTTCAATGAGCGCGCCGCCAGCATGGAGGACACCACCGTCGTGTGCGTGTCGGCCGACCTGCCCTTCGCGGCGGGACGGTTCTGTGAGGCTGAAGGCATCGAGAACGTGACCACTGCCTCGACCTTCCGCAACGCGGAGTTTCTCGACGACTACGGGGTCGGCATCGCCGACGGACCTCTGGTCGGTCTGTGTGCCCGGGCGGTGGTGGTGATCGGCGCCGACGGCAACGTGCTGCACTCCCAACTCGTGGGCGAGATCACCGACGAGCCCGACTACGACGCCGCTATCGCCGCGCTGGGTTAGACGGCTCCCAAACGGCATTTCAGCTCCGCTGTGGTGGTCCCGAGAGCCTCGGAAGAATTTGGATCACAGTGCCCGCTGCGGCCCTGGAAGCTAGGGGGTATACGTCCAAGCTCGACCTATCGGTCTGGACCTATCGGTCTGAGTGAGTCGCCGAATCGCCCGAGTGTCGCTAGCTGTTCTCGTATGCGCTGGGGAACGTCACGACATCTCGCAGCCGCCGGGCCCGGAGCCGCAGGGCGACGGACGTCGCCGCCGCGACACATGCGGGCGGCGCCAACCACGGTGCCAGTTCGTGGACGAACCACGCGGTGAAACCCATCACGGCGGTCGTTGCGAGCGCTGTCATCATCACTGCGTACACGATCCGGTAGATGGTGCCCTCGCGGCCGGCGGCGTCGAGCCCGTAGACGCGGATGTCTTTCATCAGCGTTCGAGCCTTCATCGGCACTCGATCCTAGTGCAGGGTCTTGGTCGCTGACCGGGCTTGGCGGCGTCAAGCCCGGACACGCGGACATCTCTTATCGGCACCCGGGCCTATTGCAAGGTCTCGGCCTCGGCGGCGGAGGAGGTGGCGGCGGAGGAGGCGGCGGCGGAGGCGGTGATGGGGTCGTGACCAGAACGCCGAGAGTTGCGACGGCCCCTGCGACAGCCAGTCCGCATGCGGCGCCGCCGGAGCCTGTGCACGTCGACACCGCGACCGCGACCACTGTCGCCGCCGCCAGACACTTGAAGAAGCCGTTCCATCCGCCGCACGGGTCAGCGACGACTGGGTACGTGTGGCCGGTGTGGTTCACCGTCTGAACCAGCGTGGTGCCGTCCACGGCAAGGGTGGTCGTCACTGTCTCTCCATCGGCGTCAACAGCCCATGGCGCTACCCATCCTCCGGCACGCTCGCCGTGGGCGTCGAAGATCGTCACCGATCCGTCCTCCTGAACTGCAGCGCTGTGCCCGTCCGGGATCGCTCCATCGAAGCGAAACTCGGTGGGGTCGTGGGCGTCGTCGATGATTAGCACCGCCAAGAACGCTCCGTCATCGAGCGTCGCCGCTACGGCCTCCACGCCGTCAGCACCGGTGCTCGCGACCAGACCGTCGGGGGCCGTGCCGCCGGGGGTTGCCGCCGTCATCGTGTAGGTTGCCGCGCCGGTCCTTGCCACCGGCTCGGCAGGCCCAGCCGGCCCGCCGGGCCCGACGGATTTGCCATTGCCGGCGTCACTCATGTCGTCGGTGCCATGCGTTGGCGTGTCATCGTCGGGGGGCGCAGGTCCGCCGGGCGCAGCCGCGGCGGGAGTCGCCAACAGCGCCGCTGTGACCGCCACCGCCAACAGCACCGCCATCCAGCGCGATGCAAGTTGTCTAATCGTCAAGGTCCACCGCTCCACTGGGCACTCCATTCATTGCGTAGGTTGTGTTACAGGATCGGCGAATTGGATCGCCTTGACGGGTACTTGTCGGCTGGGGCGGTTGCGTCGCGCGGGGGCGGCGAATTGCTTGGGGACGGTCCGCGCGACGCTGGACCGGCGGGCGACAAGTAGTTAGTGGACCTCAGGGGTGGTTCCTGGGGTCGCGCATCCTTAGGAGGCCGTCATGAGGAACGTCAGCCCGAGCCGAATCGCTGCCGCAGTCGCGGTCATCGCCTCGGGGCTCGCCACTGCGGGAGTCGCCAGTGCGGGGCCGGAGATCGAAAGGCACTGCGTCGTCGAGGTGACCGGAGTGGCGGACGGAGTGCTTCTCACAAGTCCGGCGGTCTGCTTCGCGGCGGAGTCGGATGCCGCGCTCCATGCCGCGTCGTTGGGCCACGCGGCAGCCGCGTCGAAACGGGCCGCCAAGTCGTCTGGCACGAACACGATCGGCCTGCACTACTCGTCGAGGTGGTACAGCGGCTCGTCGATTCGGGTGGTGGGGACTACCTGCGGCGGGGGCGTGTGGTACCCGACCGGCACATGGAACAACAACATCGAGTCGTCGCGCCACTACTGCGGGGCGCGCCCCACCAGCTTCTACGACTACTCGACCTGTGTGGGCTGGCCTCATCGCATCTACAGCGCAGCGACATCGCTGGGCTCGATGAACAACAGGGCGTCCTGCGTCCGCTATGGCTAGCGCGTAGTAACCTCTATTCTGGCCATTGCAAGAGCAGTGATTGATGCGTACCGTCGCGGGCAATGATCAAACAGGGGTCGGGCGCGTATGACAGCTTCAGCGATGCCGAACTCCTTGGCAACGTCCGTCACGATCCAGAAGCCTTCGCGGTCTTCTATGTGCGCAACTTCCGGCCGGTCCTGTCCTACTTCTGGTCCCAGACCCGCGATCGAGAGGTGTCCGCCGACCTGGCGGCGGAGACCTTCGCGGGAGCGCTCATCGGGGTGGACCGCTACGACCCCGCCAAGGGCACGCCGCAGCAGTGGCTCTTCGGGATCGCCAACAACCAGCTCAGGGCAATGTGGCGGTCACATCGAGTATCCTCGCGGGCGCGGCGCCGACTGGAGATCGTTACGCCCGCGACGCCTGATGCGGGATGGGAGGAGATCGAGGCGATAGAAGCCCGGATCGACAGCGACCGGCTTGCGGCCGCGCTGAATCGAGTGCCCGCCAAGAGCCGTGAGGCGGTGCGCTTGCGCTTCATCGAGCGGTTGGACTATGGCGAGGTGGCCCGCAGGATGGGCTGCACGCGCGGGTCAGCGCGCAGCCTCGTCTTCAGGGGGCTCCGCCGCCTGGGCGATGAATTCGACGCGCCTTCAGATGGCGAGCCATGACACACAGCGTTTCTGACTTCGAACAGCAACTGGGCCGCGAACTTCGTGCAGCAGCCGCACGTCGAGTCGAGGGTCGTCGACCGGGCCCCATGACTCGCCGCGGAAGGAGCATCGGGCTAGTCGCCGTGGGAGCGGCTGCTGCGGCCGCCGTGGCGTGGGCAGTGTTCGCCCTGCTTGGGCCTGATGCCGCGGTGGCAGGCCCCTTCAAGGTTGTGTATTTGGAGCAGGAGGTCCACGTGGAGATAGTCGACCTCGTAACCGCCCCTCGGACTGCCGAGCGTCAGCTGCGTGACGAACTCGGAATCCCCGTGGAGTTCTTGGCCCGACCGGCGCCTCCCGAGCTGGTCGGGCAGGTCGTGGCTGTGGCGGGCACCGGAATGACGACCGCCAGCGTCGTCTTCGATGACACCGGCCGCAGCGAGCGAATCGTGCTGCCCCGTGAGATAGACGGGCTGCTCACCGTTCATTATGGTCGCAACGCCCGGGACGGAGAGCGCTACGATGTCACCGTGACCTCGTCTGTCTGCATCGAACTCTGGGCGATGTCACCTCAGCAGGCTCGAGGACGCCTCGTTGGCTTGGCTGACCGCATCCGTTACGACACGATCGACGCCGACTACACCTACACCTCCGGCGTGGCACTGGCGGAGGTCGGTCCCGACTACCGCCTCATCGATGTGATGTTCCTCTCCAGCGACGAGCTTCTGGTGGTGTACTCCGCCCGCCTCGACGCCCTCGGTGCCGAGCGCCCCAACTGCGGATGGTCGTCGGCCTCGCCAGGCTAGACCTCGAATCAGGCGTCCAGGGCGGTGAGCTCGCGGCGGTAGGGGGTGGTGTCGTGGTCGTCGGCGGGGGTTTCCAGTTCCTCCGAGTAGCGGCGTCCGTCCCACACCGCAGCCGCGATCGTGCCCGGAGCCAGGGCGTCTCCCACGGCCCGGACACTGCGCAGGCCGAGGTCGTCCCACTCGTCGCGCCGGGCCAGCAGATCCTGGACGAGTCCGTCGTCGGGCAGGCGGGCGGTTACCAGCAGGGCCGCGTCGGCATCGATCCGCCCCTCGCGTCCGGTGAAGGCGCATTCGGTCCCCAGACCGTCGTCGAGCACCGCCGACACTGCGCTCGACGTGTGCAGTTCGACGCCGGCCTCCATGAGACGGGCCTGGATACGGTGCTGCTCCATGGTGTTGACCGTCCACGCCGACACCAGCGGCTCCGGCGTGGCCAGCGCCACCTCGAAGCCCTCGGCTTGCAGCAGCTCGGCCAGGACGCCTCCCATGTAGTAGTGGTCGTCGTCGTAGACGGCCACCCGAGCGCCGGCGGGCGGGCGGGCTCCGGCCAGGATGTCGTCGGGCGTGTACACCGGCAGGTCGCCGATGGCCATGGCGCCGGCCCGGGTGTGCCAGCGGGCCACACCGTCACGTCGCCACACCGAGCCGGTGGCCACCGCGATGTGGTCGAAGCCGTAGGACAGAGCTTCGTCCGCGTCCATGTCGCTCTCCAGGTAGTGCTCGACGTTGTCGAGCCGGGAGATCTGGCCCACGCGGTAGTCCACCACCCGGATCCACTCGGCCAGCCCCGGCAGCCGGGCCTCCGCCGCCACCCGGCCACCGAGAGTGCGCGACCTCTCCACCAGCACCACCTCGTAGCCCCTCTTGCCCAGCGCCATGGCCGCCTCCAGGCCGGCCGGGCCGCCACCGACCACCAGCACCCGCTCGTCGGCGTGGCGGGCGCGGTAGCGCTCGGGATGCCAGCCCCGGCGCCACTCCTCGCCCATCGACGGGTTCTGGGTGCAGCGGATGGGCGACATCGTGTAGTCGCCGGTCACGCAGATGTTGCAGCCGATGCACTCGCGGATGTCTTCCGGCCGGCCCTCCTCGATCTTGAGGGGCAGGTACGGGTCGGCGATGGAGGGCCGGGCCGCGCCGATGAAGTCGAGAACGCCCTGGCGTATCATGCGGACCATCGTGTCCGGCGATGTGAAGCGGCCGACCCCGACCACCGGCTTGGAGGTGAGGGCCTTCAGGCCCCGCACCCACTGCTCCTCGTGGGCCTCGGCGCTGAAGCGAGACGTGACGCTGTCGTCCTCCCAGGTGCCCGGCACGAAGTCCCACAGGTCGGGGATCTCGCCCAGCTCGCCGATCACCTCCTCGATCTCGGCCCGGTCGATGCCGTCGCGGTACATGGTCTCGTCCACGGTCACCCTGCAGGCCACCGCAGCCCGTCCGGCCACCTCCTCGACCGCGTCCTCGAGCAGCTCGCGCAGCAGTCTCATCCGATTGCGGAGGCTTCCTCCGTACTCGTCGCTGCGGTGGTTGTAGCGGCGCGACAGGAAGTGATGGGCCGCGCCGAGGGCGTGACCGGAGTACACGTACACGAGGTCGAAGCCGGCCCGCAGCGACCGGTCCACGGCTTGGCGGTGCCAGCGACGCAGGTTGGCGATGTCGCGCTTGGTCATGGCTCGGGCCTGGACGGGGTGGGAGGAACCGGAGATCACCGGCAGCGCCGACGGCGCCTGCGGGACCACACGGGAGTGGAGGTTGGTTCCGTCGAGTCCGTTGTAGGCGAGCTCGATTCCGGCCAGCGCCCCGCAGTCGTGGACCCGCTCGGTCATCACCGCTAGCGCAGGGATGTCGCTGTCGTCCCAGATTCTGGCCTCGATGTAGGGCGTGACCTCGGACGTGTAGTGGATCTCGGCCTCCTCGGTGCACACCACCGCCCAGCCGCCCTGGGCTTTGACCGCCCGCATCTCGGCGCAGGCTCTGGGGTCCCGGTAGCCCATGCCGTTGCATGGGGCACCTGGAAGAACCGGTTCTTGGCCACCAGCGGGCCGATCGGCACCGGCTCGAACAGGACGTCGTAGGCGGGGTCGCGCATGCCGTCAGGACACCGAATCGAGGGCTTCGGTGCAGCGGGCCAGGGAGTAGTCGATGAACATCCGGGCGCCGGTGTCGTCGTAGTGTTGGTTGTCGCCCATGGCGCCCGCGGTGTGGCGCACCCTCACGCCCTCGATGATGCAGGCCACCCGCCAGAACTGCAGCGCGACGTACCAGTCCAGCGACGACAGGTCCCGGTCGGATCGCCGGCTGTAGCGCTCCAGAACATCAGCAGGGCTGCCGAAGCCTTCGACGGTGGTGGGCATCTCGGCCAGCCGGCCCTTGCCCCTCTCCGTGTCGCCCCACCACGTCACCAGCCCGGCCACGTCGATCAGCACGTCGCCGAGGGTGCACAGCTCCCAGTCGAGCACTGCGGCCACCGATCCGTCGGCGGCCATGATGCAGTTGTCGAGGCGGTAGTCGCCGTGCACGATCCCCACCCCCTGCTGCTCGGGGATCGTGGCCACCAGCCGGTCGTGCAGGGCCCGCACCAGGGGCAGGTCGCGGTCGGAGCCCTCGTCCACCTGGCGCTGCCAGCGCCGCAACTGGCGGGCGCAGTAACCCTCGCGGCGGCCGAGATCGCCCAGCCCGACGTCGTCGGGGTCGAGGGAGTGAAGGTCCGCGAGGGTGTCGACGATCGATCGGGCCATCACCGGTCGCACCGCCTCGGCCACGTTCATGGCGTCGGTGCGGTCGAACACGACCGAGCCGTCCACGAAGTCCATCACGTAGAAGTCGGCGCCGTTGATGTCTGCGTCAGTGCACAGGCCCAGAGCGGGCGGCACCGGCACCGCGGTGGGTGCCAGGGCGGAGATCACCCGGTGCTCGCGGGTCATGTCGTGGGCGCTGGCCAGCACATGGCCGGTGGGTGGGCGCCGCAGCACCACCCGGCGGCCGCTGGCGTCGGTCACCACGAATGTCAGGTTGGAGGCTCCTCCCGCGATGGGATCGAAGTCGAGGGGTGGGACCACCCCCACCTCGCCGGCCAGCCAGGCCGTGACCGGCTCCGGATCGATTCCCTTCGGTGCTCGGGCCACAGCGCTAGCGTCGCCGGACCAAGGGTCGAATGCAAGCGCAGCCGCCGCCCATCGCCCAATTTTCGGGGTTGTCGCGCCGGAGACATTTACTTCAGTCTCACACTGAGGTATCATGTTTTGGTGAGGTATTAGCCATGCCGGAGACATCCCCCGAGACACTCACCGCTAGCCGTCGCGGGCACCATCGCTCCATTCAAGCGATCTTGGACGTCCTGCCGCGTGCGGCACTGGTGGAGGTACCCCAGGATTCCGGTGCTAGGCCGGACCTGCTCATTGGGGGACAACCGGTCGAGGTCAAGTGGGTCGGCGAAGGCACGCTCGGCAGAGTCACGGAGTTGCTTCGCAGGCCCATGCTGCAGCCGGTCATCGTCGTCGCGCGGCAGTTCTCGCCGGGCGCCCGGCAGATGCTGTCTGAACTCGGGATCGGGTGGGTCGACGAGACCGGTGCCGCGGAGATCGCGTTGGGCTCGCTCATCGTCTCGAAATCGGGCCGCGGTCGCGCGCTGGTCTCGAAACCTCAGAGCTGGACGCGTTCGGTTCTGGCTGTAGCCGAGGCGCTCCTAGTCGGATCCAGGCCGACCGTCGCGGATGCAGCAGCCGCGACTGGTCTCGCAACCGGCAGCTGCACGAACGCGCTCCGTTTCCTTATGTCCTGCGGCCTGCTCACCGCCGATGCTCCCAGGGGCCGGCGCTCAGCACGAAGACTCACCGATCGAGACAAGCTCCTCGAGGCTTACGCCGCGGCGGCCGAGGAGGCGGCTGGCGACACCATCACGCTGTCCGTCGGGATCACTTGGCGGGACCCGGTTGATGGCATGGTCGAGGCAGGTCGCCGCTGGGATAGGGCGAACCTGTCGTGGGCCGCGACCGGTCTGGCTGCCGCTGCGGTGATGGCGCCGCTCGTCACCAACGTCACCTCCGTCGAGGCCTATGTCGATGCCAACACACCGGCGGGCCTTGAAGCCGTCGCTGGCGCGGCTGGGTTGCGGCCCATCGACGGCGGACGGCTCACGCTCTCGCCGTTTCCGACTGTGGCAGCGGAACACTTGGCCTCCACCGTCAACGGATTGCGCGTCGCCCCGTGGCCGCGTGTTTTTGTCGACCTCCGCAGGGCCGGCGTGAGAGGCGAAGAGGCTGCCGAACATCTCCGGGAGGTCATGGATGGACCCTGAGCAGCCCCGATCTCAGCAGGCAAGAACGGCAGTCGAGCGGGCCCTGGTACGTGTCGCCCACCACTACGGCACCCGTCCCGAGTTCGTGCTTATCGGTGGTCTGGTACCTGAACTCCTTTGCGCTGCCAGCCCGTACGGCCATGCTGGCACTATCGACATCGATGTCCAGGTGGACCTTGAGATCGCGGCGGGCAGCGTCAACGCCGCCCGGCTGGAGCAGGCCCTTCGGAAGGCCGAGTTCGAGCCGGACGCCACGCGAATCTGGAGATGGAAGGCCCGAAGCCCGTCGCCCCCTGCGGTCATCAAGTTCGAGTTTCTCGCGGACCTCCCTGATCAGCCGGCCGGCGCGACGGCCACGTTCGTGCAATCCGGCAAACTGGGGGCGGCCAATCTTCGCGGCACCGGCTACGCGACCCGCGATATCGAGGTGCAGCGGCTGTTCACGGTCGTCGAAGGCGAGCATCTGCATGCCGAGGTGAACGTCACCGGCCTCGCCGGGTTCCTTCTCGCGAAGATCGAGGCGGCCTACTCACGTCGTCAACCCAAGGACTGGTACGACATCGCGTTCGTGCTGCTCCACAACGACCGCGGCGGTCCTGAGGCTGCCGCGGACGGAGTGCTGGCGAAGTTCTCGGATGACCTGAAGGCGCTCCAGCCCGCGATAGCCGACCTCGGCGCGAACTTTGCCGACAAGGACGCTCAAGGTTCCGACGCATACGCCTCGCAGATTGTGTTCGATCATCCTGATGTTGATCGAGTGACAGCATGCGCCGACGCCGTGTTGGCGGTGGAGGCGTTCATTGCCGGCTTGAGGGGAGGAGGCCAACTATGAGAGTGGGGTTCATCGGATTGGGGAATGTGGGGTCGAAGCTGG
This sequence comes from Candidatus Aldehydirespirator sp., assembly GCA_965203575.1. Taxonomy (GTDB): domain Bacteria; phylum Actinomycetota; class Acidimicrobiia; order Acidimicrobiales; family Aldehydirespiratoraceae; genus Aldehydirespirator. Next base: position 3,820,551 of record OZ241894.1, on the reverse strand, counting down.
CCGGCAGCCTGCTGCGCAACGGCTTCGATCTGGTGGTGCGGGATCTGGACCGCTCAGCGGCGGCCGCGCTGGAGGCGGAAGGAGCCGGCTGGGCCGACAGTCCCGCGGAGATGGCTGTTGCCGCCGACATGGTGATCACCTGCCTGCCCAGCCCCGCGGCCAGCGCGGCGGTCATGGAGGACGATGACGGAATCCTGGCCGGCCTGGCTGCCCGGGCGGGCCGCGGGACTGGCGGCGAGCCCCCCATCTGGGCCGAGATGAGCACCACCGACGAAGCGGAGGTGCGTCGCCTGGCTGCGCTGGTGACCGAGGCGGGCGGCGCGGCGGTGGACTGCCCGGTGTCGGGCGGTTGCCACCGGGCCGCCACCGGCAACATCTCGATCTTCGCGGGCTGTGACCGGCTCACCTTCGAGCGAGCGCTGCCGGTGCTCACCGCCATGGGACGCAACATCCTGCACGCCGGCCCCATCGGTTCGGCCTCGATCCTGAAGGTGGTCACCAACTACCTGGCCACCGCCAACCTGGTGTCGCTGTGCGAGGCGCTGGTCACGTCGAAGCAGGCCGGGATCGACCTGAACACCGCCTATGAGGCCATCCGGATCTCGTCGGGCAACTCGTTCGTGCATGAGACCGAGAGCCAGGTGATGCTCAACGGCAGCCGGGACATCAACTTCACCATGGATCTGGTGCAGAAGGACCTGTCACTGTTCGCCGCGGTGGCCGAGCGGGCCGGGGTTCCGCTGGAGCTGTCGCCGGTGCTCATCGACATCTTCGATGACGCAGCGGCCCGCTACGGGCCCCGGGAGTGGTCACCCAACGTGGTCCGGCGCCTGGAGGAGGCCACCGGCGTGTCTGTGCTGGCCCCCGGGTTCCCGGCCGAGATGGTCGACGACGAGCCCGAGGCCCCCGGCCGCGAGGTGATCGTCTCCCGGGGCTAGCCGAAGGCTCCGTTGGATCTGAGGTCGGCGATCTGGTCGGGGCTGCGGCCCAGGACCTGGCCGATTACCTCGTCGGTGTGCTGGCCGACGGTGGGGGCCATGGAGGGATTGGGGGGCTTGGCGCCGTCGACATAGACGGGCAGCGGGAGTTGCTCGCAGCCGACCTCGTCGGTGGGCAGGAAGCCGATGCGGGCCTGGAACTGGGGGTCGTCGCCGATGTTGGCCGGGGTGTTGAACGGCGCGATGGGGGTGTTGGCCTCGTTGCTGAAGTCGAGCCACTCGGCGCAGGTCCTGGTGGCGAAGATGGCCTTGAGTTCGTGTTGCAGTTCGGTGTTGCCCCGGGCGTGGTCGGCGTAGGTCGACCCCGGCCACCGCTCGAACAGGTCCATGCGGTCCACGCCCTCGCAGAAGTTGCGCCAGAAAGCCTGCTCCGAGGCCATGAACAGCACATGGCCGTCGGCCGCGGCGTAGGCCTGGTAGCGCACGCCCTCCCACATGCCGGCCAGGCCCGCGGGGCGGCGCTCGTAGTCGTCGGACGGGTTGCCGGTCACCTCGTCCTCCGGTCGCAGGTAGGCCCGCTCGGACTCGATGCGGTACCAGTCCATGTAGGCCGAGGCGTCGGACTGGGCCACCTCGATCTCACAGCCCTCGCCGGTGTCGCGGGCCTTGATGACCGCGGCCAGCACCGCCAGCGCGGCCAGCATCGGGCCGACGTTGATGCCGACATTGGGCATATCGGGCGGGATGCGGGTGAAGCCCTCGTCGTCGACGACGGGCTGCACGATCCCGGACCAGGTGTCGTAGGCGATGCCGTGGCTGGGCATGTCCTTGTAGGGGCCGGTGGCGCCGTAGCCCGACAGGGTGGCGAACACGAGCCGGGGGTTGGCTGCGCTGAGCACGTCGTATCCGAGGCCGAGGCGGGCCAGGGTGCCGGGCCGCATGGCCTCCACCACCACGTCGGCGGTGGCGGCCAGGTCGATGTACAGCTGCCGTCCGGCCGGGTTCTTGAGGTCGAGGGTCACGCTGCGCTTGCCCCGGTGGGTGTGCAGGTGCAGCAGCGACACGCCCTCCACGATGGGCCAGGTCATCTGGCGGATGTAGTCGCCGGCGGGCGACTCGACCTTGATCACGTCCGCGCCCAGGTCGGCCAGGAACGTGCCCAGATGTCCGGGACCGAGCAGGCTCGACTCGATCACCCGCACCCCGGCCAGCAGCCCCGGAGCCTGCTCGTCAGTCACGGCGGCCAGTGTAAGGACAGGTTCAGGGGTCGATGAGGACGCCGGGGTTGAGAATGCCGTTGGGGTCGAGGCGCTTCTTGACGGCCCGGACAGACTCGGCGAACAGCTCGGGGCGCTGGCGGTCGTAGCCGCCGGGCCGGTGCATCCGGCCCACCGCGTGGTGGTGGGTGACGGTGCCGCCCGCATCGACGACCGCCTGGTTGGCGGCGTCCTTGATGATCTGCCATTGGGCGATCTCGCTGCCCTGAGCGCCCATGCCCGACCAGGTGTAGTAGGGGGCGGGGCCGTCGGTGTAGACGTGGGTGAACCGGCACGACAGCGAGTGGTGCGGTCCGAAAGTGTCGGTGAGGGCGGCGCCCACCCTGGTGCGGATCTCGTTGTCGAAGTGGGGCCAGCGGTCCCAGGTGATGGCCGTCTCGAACGTGTCGTTGATCAGGCCCAGCGAGGTTTCCACGCCGTTGCCGACACCGATGAAGGCGTTGCGCCAGGCGCCCACTGCGCCGCCGCGGCCGGTGGGCTTGCCGGTGCCGTCGTCGACCCGGATGTCGTCGTCGTCCACGCTCCCGCCGCTCTCGCGGGCGATCTTGACCGCGGCCGCGATGTTGTGGCGCTGGCTGAGCTCGGCCGACTCGAACGACACGATCACCAGCGCCTCCTCGCCGTCGAGCCCCGCGGCCCGGCGGGCCTCGGCGGGGTCGAGGATGCGCAGGTTGGCCGGCCACAGCTTGGCCTGCACGAGGTGGCGCACCGCCTCGCAGCCGGCCTGCCACGACCCGAACGTGACCCCGGCGGTGGCTCTGAAAGTCGGCCGGCGCTGGATCCTCATCCAGGCCTCGGTGATGATGCCGTAGAGGCCCTCGGAGCCGATCACCATCCGGTCGGGGCTCGGTCCCGCGCCCGAGCCGGGCAGGCGTCGGGACTCCCACCACCCGGCGGGGGTGATCATGCGCACCGACTCGACGAAGTCGTCGATGTGGGTGTGGTTGGTGGCGTAGTGGCCCCCGGAGCGGGTGGCGATCCAGCCGCCGAGGGTGGAGAACCGGAACGACTGCGGGAAGTGCCGCAGCGTGTGGCCGCTGGGGCGGAGCTGGTCCTCGAGGTGCGGTCCGAAGACTCCGGCCTGGATGCGGGCGGCCCGGGACACGTCGTCGATCTCCAGCACCTGGTCGAGTTGGTCGAGGGAGACCACCACGGTCGGGCCCAGGTCGTCGTGGGGGGTTACGCCCCACACGACCGACGACCCGCCGCCGTAGGGGACGGTCACGTAGCCCTTGGCGTCGCACCAGTCCAGGGTGACCTGCACCTCGGCCTCGTCTCGGGGGTGGGCCACCACGTCGGGCGGATTGGGAAAGTCGAGGTTGAAAGCCCGCACCCGTTCCGTGAAGTGGGCGCCGTAGGCGTAGCGGGCCCGGTCGTAGGTGGTGGTCGAGCACCAGCCGGCCATCGAGTCGGGCACTCTGATGCGAGGCGCCCGCAGTTCGGCGTCGTCCAGCGACGGCACTGGCCGGGCCGTGATTTCGGTGCCGTACCGCTTCGACAGCTTGGCCGCCAGCGCGGCCCGGTCGGCATCGGAAGGCTCCTCCGACTCCAGGCACCAGGCCCAGAACGACTTGCGATCAGCCAACAGATCTCCTCCGCCGCCGTGTCCTGCTCCCGAGACCAGGACTGATGCCCGCACCGTAGCCGCGAGCGCTATCGGGTCCCATTGCTCGCGCCGCGCCTCGACTGGATCCGGACATTGACGGCCAGGATCAGGATCGCGCCCACAACGAACAGGTCGAATCTCGGGAGAGTGATGCCCAGCGCCATCAACGCCAGCAGGGAGACTGCCGGACCGAGGCACAGCAGGGAATTGACGGCGGTGTCCTCGGATCTGATGTTCCCAACCCGCAGCATCATTCCGGCCACCGACACCGCGGCCCCGATCACCAGTGCGCCGAGAACGGCTTGCAGCGTCAGCGATCCTTGAACCTGTGGTGCGAGCAATCCGATCAGGACATTGACCGGAAGCGCAAAGAAGCGAGACAGCACGTATCCCAACAGGGTCAGCCACACAAGCAACCGGCGATCAGGATCTCCTCGCTGCTCGATGGGTTGCGTCCCGAGACTCCCGTACCCGTCGGACGGTTGGGTTCCTCCGCCGGCCACCAGCGCGTAGTAGAGGGTCTTTCCGTATGCGAGATTGCTGAGAACGCTCAACGCGGCCAGCAGCGAGGCCACTACGGCAATGATCATTCCTGCTGCCACCTTGTAGGACACCAAGTCCACCACTGAGCGGATCTGTCCTCCTGCCTGGCTGCCCAGCATCAAGGCCAAGCCCGATCCTGCCAGCGCGGTGAGGACCATGCCTTCCTTCGAGATGGCACGGCGGGTGTGCCCGATCGACGCCGACGCGCCGCGGAACAGCCGGTCACTGTCCTCATGGCGGGTCAGGGCGTACACCAGGAACACGGGCCAGAGTTCGAAGATGGTTGTCGCGATGGCGGTCTCGAGAAGCGTGGCCGACCATGCCAGGAAGCCGTAGTGCAGACTCGAGATCAGCGCCCAGACAATCGGCATCTTGGCCCAACCAAGGACCTCCTTGCGACCTGGTTCCATCAGGACTACGGCCTTCTCGTTCTCGGTAGCTCCGCTTGTCCGCCGAAAGTAGATGCAGTGAACTCTGGGCCGCTTGAGACGTTGACGCTGACTTGTGCTCAGACGCTGGTTGACATAGCCGTCCTTCGAGTACAGAAGAAACAGACCAGGTATGGACACCTGCATGATCGTGATCATGAAGTTGAAATAGAAGGGGTTGGCGTCTGAAGCAGCGACGTGAAGGATGGGCGGCACCGACGCGTACAAGAACGTGGCTGTGAGCACTAGGCGGACGGCGCGGCCGCGATGGCTCATCGCCGGCGAAGACGTCGGGCAGGTCCCTTCAACACAACGTCGGATGCCATGGGGAGTGGAGCTAAGGGGAATTGAACCCCTGACCTCTTCCATGCCATGGAAGCGCTCTACCAACTGAGCTATAGCCCCGAGGGTGCCGACAGGCTAGCGGTGGGGTGTCGGTGAACCCACCGAGCGGGGCCTAGGCGGCCTTGATCTCCTCGATTATGGGGGCCCAGCGCTCGGCGTCTCCTCTCACTCCGGCGTAGAACTGGAGCCGGTCGAGCGTGCCGCCGAAACGCTCGGCCAGGCGGCCCGGCACTTCGTGGGGCTCGGCCACGATGGCGAAGGTGTCGAGTATCTCGTCGTCGATCACGTCGCCCATCTCGTCCCACTTGCCCTGCTTGGACAGCCGGTTGAGCTCGGTCTGGACATCGCCCCAGCCGTGGTGCTCCAGCACCACCCGGTAGGCGGGCGTCGATCCGTAGAAGGCGATCTGCTTGCGGGTCCGGGCCGCCTGGGCGGCCACGTCGTCCTCCCGGAATCCCGACACCACGAACACCGGCATCGAGATCTGGAAGTCGGAGCGGTCCCGTCCCGCCTCGGCCAGCCCGGCAATCACGTTCGGCATCATCACGTCGTGCAGGTACTGGGCGGTCTGGAAGCCGTGACACACCAGGCCGTCCGCGGCCCGCCCCGCCACCTTGGTCATCAGGGGCCCCACCGCCGATATCAGGATGGGCGGCGGCGCCACGTCGAGGGGGCCGGGGCTGAACATCGGTGTCATCAGGGTGTGGCGGTAGAACTCGCCCCTGAAGTTGAGGCGCTCGCCCGTCTGCCAGGCCTCCCAGATGGCTCGGATAGCCCCGATCATCTCCTCCATGCGGGCCGCCGGACGCGACCACGGCATCGAGAAGCGCTTGGTGATGTGGGCCTGGATCTGGCTGCCCAACCCAAGGATGAACCGCCCGCCCGACAGTGCCTGCAGGTCCCAGGCGACCTGTGCCAGCACCATCGGGTTCCGGGCGAAGCCCACCGCGATGGCGGTGATCAGATCGATGCGCTCGGTGTGCTCGGCCGCGAGCGCGAGGGGAAGGAAAGGATCGTGGCTGGTCTCGGCCGACATCAATCCGCTGTAGCCCTCCTGTTCCATCTTCCGGGCCCGGGCGCCGATGCCGGCCAGTTCGTGGCTGCTGGACGCCTCGGGGAGGCCGATCCAGGCGTCGATCTTCATGGTCGCCTCCAAGTAGGGGTGGCTGAATTCGTGGCGGGCTGAATCCGGCGCGGTGGCCGATACGTTGCGATGACGATGGCCGACGTTACCGACGCCACGTTCCAGGCCCAAGTGGTGGACCGGTCCCAGACCGTCCCGGTGATCGTGGACCTCTGGGCCTCCTGGTGCGAGCCGTGCCGGCAGCTGACCCCGCTGCTCGAGAAAATCGTGGCCGAGACCGACGGCGCGGTCGAGTTGGCCAAGGTGGACATCGAGAAGAACCCGGGCGTGGCCCAGGCGTTCCGGGTCCAGTCGATTCCGGCCGTCTACGCCATGGTGGACGGCCAGGTCGCCGACGGCTTCCTCGGAGCCCAGGGCGAGGCCGCGGTGCGCGAATTCGTGCAGCGGCTGCTGCCCACGCCGGAGATGACCGAGATCGAGAGGCTGATCGCGGCGGGCGACGAGGCTTCTCTGAGGGCCGCCCTCGAGATCGAGGCCGACAACGCGGCCGCGGTGACCGCCCTGGCCGCGCTCCTCATCGACGACAGCCGCGCCGCCGAAGCGGTCGGGCTGCTGGAACGGGTCCCAGAGACGCCGGAGACCCGGCGCTTGACCGCCCTCGCCCGGGTTCAGGATTCGGGCGACGCGCCCGCCGGCGGGGCCCCCGGCATCGAGGCTGAGCTGGCCGAGCTGCTGGCCACCGTCAAGGGCGATGAGGACGCCCGCCAGCGTTTCGTCGACTTGCTGGAGGTGCTCGGGCCCGACGACCCCCGGACCTCGGCCTGGCGCAAGAGGCTCTCGACCGCGCTGTTCTGAAGGACCGCGCGCCTGGATGGCCGCTCGGCAGGCCGATGGTTCTTTCTTGACGTAGTTGTGCCGCTCTGAGGCGCACAACTACGTCAAGAAGCGGTCGGTCAGGCTCCGCGGGCCGCTCGGTGCCGGTCTGAATTGAGGGGCGCTACTCTCACAGGCGGCTAGCCGGCCGCCTTCCCGTGTCGGCCTGATTGCAGGCGGCGCGGGAGACGCGCAGTGGACACGCCAACTGGCGGTGCCGGCCGGAAGTTCGCGGTTCCGTCCCCGGGAGCGCTGGCCGACCGGCTCGGGATGTCGGCGACGGCCGTGGTTCTCGGTGTGCTGGGCATCATCGGGGCTGCGATAGGGGGTTGGTGGGCGCTACGTGCTCCCTCCGGGCCGGACCCGGCCGAGATCCTTCCCATGGCCGGCTCGGTGGAGATCCCCGTTCCCGTCCCGTCGCCGGTGCCGGACCCGGGCCGGATCGTGGTGGACGTCGTCGGGGCCGTGGCCCGTCCCGGCCTGCACGAGCTGCCCGCGGCCAGCCGGGTCGCCGATGCGGTGGCCGCGGCGGGAGGGCTCACGACCGAGGCCGACCGGATGCGGCTCAACCTGGCCGAGCCGCTGATCGACGGTTCGCGCCTGTGGGTGCCGGCGGTCGGTGAGGCTGTTGGGCCCGATGTCGTGGCCGTCACCGCCGGTTCGGGTGCCGGCCCTGGAGCGGGCGCCGGCGGCGGGCGACTGTCGACACCGCTGAACGTCAACACCGCGGGGGCGACTGCACTGGAGGAACTGCCGGGCATCGGTCCGGCCCTGGCCGCCGCCATTGTCGAGCACCGCCAGCGCCACGGCCCGTTCGCCACGGTCGACGAGCTGGTCGAGGTCTCCGGCATCGGTTCGGCCAAGCTCGAGCAGATCCGCCCGCTGGCAACGGTGGACGGCCCGTGAGGGCTGGTTCGCCCAGGGACTTAGCGATGGTGGGCAACCCGCTGCGGTTGAGCAGCGGCGCGGGTCGGGGGATGGGCCGGTGAGAGCCGAGCGACTCGGACGGCCTGGCCAAAGTGGACGGCCGGTGACGGTCGAGCGACTGCGCCGGTGCGGGGGCGGGGCGGTGATTCCCTACGCGGCCGCTGCGGGCGCCGCGCTGGGATCGTGGCTGCTGGTCGGAGTCCCGCTCGCAATGGTCTTGATGCTGGCCGCGGCGTGCCTGTGGAGGCCGAGCCCGCTGCTCGTGCTGGTCGCCGTCGCGGCCCTTGCCGGGTTCTTCGGCTCCAGGGCGCTGGACGGTCTCGCCGATCCACCCTCGGGACCCGTCGACGGCTGGGTGACCCTGCTCGAGGATCCCCGGCCGCTGGGCACGCACGGGATCCGGGTCACGGTCCGCCACGGCCATGCCAGGCTGGAGGCCAGGGCCTACGGGGCGGTGGCCGCACGGCTCGACGACCTGCTGGCCGGCGAGCGGGTGCAGGTCTCGGGAACGGCTCGGCCCGCCACCAGCGACTGGCACCGCTGGCGGCACGTGGTCGCCACGCTGAACGTCGACGCCGTCGGCGACCGGGCCGATGCCGCGCCCCTGGCAGCGTTCACCAACCGCCTGAGACGGCTGCTCGAGTCGGGAGCAGGCAGCCTGCCCGACGACAGCCGGGCCATGTTCGCGGGGATGGTCTACGGCGACGACCGCAGCCAGTCCCCCCGCCTCTACGACGACTTCCGGGCCGCGGGACTGGGGCACCTGCTCGTGGTGTCGGGCCAGAACGTGGCCTTCGTGCTGGCGCTGGCATCGCCGCTGGCGGTGCGGGCCCGCCCCGGTGTCCGCCTGATCGTGCTGCTGGCGCTGCTGGCGGTGTTCGCGGTGCTGACCCGTTTCGAGCCTTCGGTGCTGCGGGCGGTGACCATGGCGGGGGTGGCCGTGATCAGCGCGGCGCTCGGACAGCCCGAGACCGGCCGGCGGACCCTGGCCTGGGCAGTGGCCGCAGTGCTGGTGGCCGATCCCTTCCTGATACGCGTCCTGGCTTTCCAGCTCTCGGTCTGCGCCACCTGTGGGCTGCTTTGGATCACGCCCGTGCTGACCGAGATGCTGCCCGGCCCCCGCCCGCTGCGGCTGGCCGCGGCCACTACCGCCGGTGCCCAGCTGGCGGTGATGCCACTGCTGGTGGCCGTGTTCGGCGCCGTTCCGGTGGCCTCACTCCCTGCCAATGTGATCGCCGGTCCCGCTACGGCTCCGGTGATGATGTGGGGTCTCACCGGCGGGCTGGGCGCCGGCTTGGCCGGCGAGCCGGTCGCCTGGCTGATACACCGGCCCACCGCCGCGCTGCTGTGGTGGGTGCGAACCGTCGCCTCGGCTGCGGCGGCCGCGCCCCCGGCGATGCTCGGTGCCGTCGGCGCTGCTGTGGTGGGAGCCGGGGTGGCTCTGGTGCTGGTGTCCCGCAGGCTGGAGCGAGCCAGGCCGCTGAGTGTGCTGGGCGCGGCGATGGTCGCGGTCGCCATGGCGGTCAGCGTGCTGGCGGCGGCGTCGCCCCCGCTGGGCTGGTCGGAGGCCGGGGGTGCCCGGCTGTTCCGGCACGAAACCGCGGTGGTGGTCGTCCTCGAAGAGCAGGCCCGGCCACGGGATCTGCTCCAGTCGCTGCGGCTCGCGGGCGTGCGGCGGGTCGATCTGGTGGTGGCTTCCCGCGGTGGCGCGTCGGACGCCTACGCGGTGCTGGCGTTGCGGGACCGCTACGCGACGGCGGCTGTGGTGGCGCCGTCCATGCACCGGGTGCCGGGCGCGCGCACCGTCCGGGCCGGCGATGTCGTGCGGGTAGGCGCGGTGGCCGTGGAGGTCGTGTCCGACGCTCCAGACCTCGTCGTTGCGGTCAGCCCCGTCGCCTCCTTCGAAATTCCTGTAGTTGAGGCCCTCAGGGGTCCTTGACGACAGGAATTTCGGGTGGGGGAGAGACGCCGCCGCGCTGGCCGGCCCGGTCGCCGTATCATCCGGCCACTATGGGCGTCCAACTCGTCACCGGCGACGACCCCGTGCTGGTGGCCGAGGCGGTGGCGAGGATCGTCAAGGAGACGCTGGGCGACGAGGATCGCAGTCTGGCCTTGGAGCAGCTCGACGAGGCCAGCCTCCGTGACCCCGAGGGAGGGTGGCGCCTCGCCCCGCTGGTGGATGCGGCCCAGACGCAGCCGTTCCTGACCTCCCGCCGGGTGGTGGTGGGACGCCACCTGACCCGGTTCGCCCGCTCCGGCGACTGCGACACGCTGGTGCGCCTGCTCGAGACGCTGCCCGCCACCACCGATCTGGTGCTGGTGTGGGAGCGGGGAGTGGAGCCGGCGATGGGCGGCCGCCTGCCCGGGGTTCCCAAGGACCTCGTAGCCGCGGTGAAGGCGGCCGGCGGCAGCTCCCTCGACGTGACCCCGCCGAGGGGCAGGTCCGACGCCCACAAGTGGCTCAAGAAGCAGCTGGAGCAGTCCGGCCTGAACTTCGAGCCGGCCGCGGTGGCGGCCGTGGACGACCTGGTGGGGGCGGACCGCGGCAACATCGTCGGGCTGCTGCGGACCCTGGAGGGTGCGCTCGGCTCAGGAGCGACCGTCACTGCCGACGACGTGGCCCTCTACGGCGGGGATCCCGGCTCCGTGGTGCCCTGGGAACTCGACGACTCCATCGACCGCGGCGACATCACCGAGTCGCTGAGGGTGCTGCACCGCCTGCTGCCGTCGCGCCATCCTCTCCAGCTGCTGGCTGCGCTGCACGGCCGCTACCAGCGGATGCTGCGCCTCGACGGCGCGGGCGCGGCCGACGAGCGCCAGGCCGCGGAGATCCTGGGAATGAAGGGCTCGACGTTCCCGGCCCGCAAGATCCTGGGCCAGACCCGCAAGCTGGGCTCGGAGAGAATCGCCCGGGCCATCCGGCTGCTGGCCGACGCCGATCTCGCCCTGAGGGGAACGATCGACTGGCCCGACGAACTCGTATTGGAGGTGCTAGTCGCCCGGCTGGCTGCCCTGTCGGCCCGCTGACCTCGGCCCACTGACCCGTGGCCGGCGGTCAGTCCTCGTCGGACCGGAGCCGCTCGATCTCCCGCACCAGCCGGCTCTTGCGGCGGGCCGCGGTGTTCTTGTGGATGACGCCCTTGGCCGCAGCCTTGTCGATCCGCTTGACGGCCAGGCGCAGCGTCTCGTCCGCGTCCTCGTCGTCGTGCTCGACCGCGTCCAGCGCCGCCTTGGTGCGGGTATTCACCTCGGAACGGACCGTCCGGTTGCGCAGGCGGCGCTTCTCGTTCTGCCGGTTGCGCTTTATCTGGGACTTGATGTTGGCCACACTCACCTGCCGGTCGTCTCGGGCCGCTGGCCGCCTGGGGCTGCCGGTCGTCTTGGGGCCGTAGGGCCGACGGTCGAGGCTAGCGTTGCTGGGCCGTCCTCCCACCGCCGCGCCCACCCTCGGGAGCCGATCGAGAGCCCCATGGACCTGCACCGCATCCGCAACACGTCGATCATCGCTCACATCGACCACGGCAAGTCCACGCTGGCCGACCGGATGCTGGAGCTGACCGGCGCGGTCGAGGCCCGCGAGATGCGCGAGCAGTACCTCGACTCGATGGACCTCGAGCGCGAGCGGGGCATCACCATCAAGCTCCAGTCGGTCCGCCTGAGTTGGCGCGACCATGTCATCAACCTGATCGACACGCCCGGACACGTGGACTTCAGCTACGAGGTCAGCCGGTCGCTGGCCGCCTGCGAGTCGGTGATCCTGGTGGTGGACGCGGCCCAGGGGATCGAGGCCCAGACCCTGGCCAACTGCTACCAGGCCATGGAGAACGACCTCGACGTGGTGGCCGCGGTCAACAAGATCGACCTGCCCGCGGCCGACCCGGACCGCTGCGCGGAGGAGATAGAGCGGGTGCTCGGCATAGACGCCGCCGACATCCTCCAGATCTCGGCCAAGACCGGCGACGGCGTGGCCGAACTGCTCGACGCGGTCCTGGAGCGCACTTCGCCCCCGCAGGGATCAGCCGACGCGCCCCTCCAGGCGCTGATATTCGACTCCCACTTCGACCAGTATCGGGGTGTGGTGTCGTCGGTGCGGGTGGTGAACGGCGTGCTGGCAGCCGATTCGCGGGTGCGGTTCATGCAGGCCGGGACGGTCCACGGCGCCGACGAGGTCGGTGTGCGCACCCCGGCCAACGAGGTCGTCGGCCGCCTCGGCCCCGGCGAGACCGGATACCTGATCGCCGGCATCAAGGACGTCGGGGAGGCCCGCTCGGGCGAGACCGTCACCGACGAGGCCCGGCCCGCGTCCGAGCCGCTGGAGGGCTACTCGGAGCCGAAGCCGATGGTGTTCTCGGGCCTCTACCCGACCGACGGCGACGAGTTCACCAACCTGCGGGCCGCCCTGTCCAAGCTGCGCCTCAACGACGCCGGGTTCAACTACGAGCCCGAGACCTCCGGCGCGCTCGGCTTCGGCTTCCGTTGCGGCTTCCTGGGTCTGCTGCACATGGAGATCGTCCGGGAGCGCCTCGAGCGGGAGTTCGACCTGTCGCTGATCTCCACCGCCCCGTCGGTGGAGTACCGGGTGACCATGACCAACGGCGAGGTCGTGGCGGTGTCCAACCCGTCCGAGATGCCGGAGGCCGGCCAGATCTCAGACGTCGCCGAGCCCATGCTGGCCGCCGCGCTGATCACGCCCACCGACTACACGGGCACGCTGATGGAGCTGTGCCAGTCGCGCCGGGGCGAGCTGGTGCGCATGGAGTACCTGTCGCCGGAGCGGGTCGAGCTGCGCTACCGCCTGCCGCTGGCCGAGGTGGTGGTCGACTTCTTCGACCAGCTCAAGAGCCGCACCCAGGGCTACGCCAGCCTCGACTACGAGACGGACGGCTACGCGGTGGCCGACCTCGTGAAGGTCGATGTGCTGCTGCAGGGGGTGGCGGTGGACGCCTTCTCCACCGTCGTGCACCGCGACAAGGCCTACGCCTACGGCCGGGCCATGGTGGGGCGCCTGCGGGAGTTGATACCCCGCCAGCAGTTCGAGGTGCCCATCCAGGCCGCCATCGGCGGGCGGATCATCGCCCGGGAGACGGTCAAGGCCTACCGCAAGGACGTCACCGCCAAGCTCTACGGCGGCGACGTCACCCGCAAGCGCAAGCTGCTCGAGAAGCAGAAGGCGGGCAAGAAGCGCATGAAGAGCATCGGTCGGGTCGACATTCCCCAGGAGGCCTTCATCTCGGCCCTCACGCTGGACGGGTAGCATCTTCACCCATGCTCGACGACCGCAAGGCCGCCATCCTGTACGCCGTCGTTCAGGAGTACATCCGCACCGCCCAGCCGGTCGGTTCGGGACGCGTGGCGCGCTCGCCCGGCATCGACGCGTCGCCGGCCACGGTGCGAAGCGAGATGGCCGCGCTGGCCGAGCAGCAGTACCTGGTCCAGCCCCATACCAGCGCCGGACGGGTGCCCACCGTCAAGGGCTACCGCTTCTTCGTCGACCAGTGGCGCCGGCACTCGCCTTCGCCGACCCTCGATCCCGCCGACCGGCTCCAGGTCAACGACTTCTTCTCGGTCTCCCACGGCGGGTTCGAGTCGATCCTCAGCGACACCACCGGGCTGCTGTCGGACCTCACCGACTGGACCGCGGTGGTGGTCGCGCCCAGCCCCGCGGCGGCCACCGTGCGCTCGGCCCAGCTGGTTGAGCTGTCGGTCGGCACGGTCATGGTGGTAGCGGTCATGTCCAACGGCGTGATCGAGAAGCGCACCCTCGACGTTCCCGCCGACACCTCGCCCGAGGTGGTGGACGACGCGTCGGAGCGGCTGGCCCGCCGGGTAGAGGGCCGGACCCTGGCCGACATCGACGACTGCGACCAGCCCGACGACCGGCTGCTGGCCGCGGCCATCGCCGCGCTGCGGGAGGCCCGCGCCCACCACGAGGTGTTCGTGGGCGGCACCTCCAAGCTGGCCGCCGCCTTCGACGCGGTCGAGCAGCTCAGCGAGGTTCTCGGCCTGCTGGAGCAGCAGCTGGTGGTGGTGACGCTGATGCGCAGGGTCATCGACGGGGGCCGGAGGGTGGCCATCGGCGAGGAGACCGGCGTGCCCTCGCTGGCCGAGTGCTCGCTGGTGCTGGCCCCTTACAGCACTGAGGGCACGGACGGCGGGACGATCGGCGTCATCGGACCCACCCGGATGGACTATCCGCAGGCGCTGTCGGCAGTGGCGGCGGTGAGCCGCCGCCTCGGCCCGGCCCTGAACGAAGTCTGAGATGGCCGATCGCTGGGAGCCGCGGCCGGCTCTGAGCGAGTCCCAGAAGACCTAGAGGTCGCAGATGGCCGACCACTACGAGACGCTGGGGGTGGAGCGCGACGCCACCGATGAGGAGCTCAAGCGGGCCTACCGCAAGATGGCCCGCCAGTACCATCCCGACGCCAATCCCGACGATCCGACCGCCGAGGCCCGCTTCAAGGAGGTGAGGGCGGCCTACGAGGTGCTGTCGGATCCCGAGCGGCGCTCGCGGTACGACCGCTTCGGCACCGACGACGTCAGGGCGGCCCGCATGGCCGATCCGTTCAGCGGGGGTCTGGGCAGCATCTTCGACACGTTCTTCGGCGGCGACTCGCCCTTCGGGGGTTTCGGCGCGTCGGCTCGCCATCAGGGCCCGCCCCCCGGCGAGGACTTGGAGGCCCATGTCGACCTCGACCTTCACGATGTGGTGTTCGGGGCCGAGCGTGAGGTGACGGTGCGCACTGCGGTGCGCTGCGAGTCGTGCGACGGCAGCGGCGCCGAGGCGGGCACCTCGCCGGTGAGGTGCTCCCAGTGCGGCGGCTCGGGGCAGGTCCGCCGGGTGCGCCAGTCGATGCTCGGCCAGATGGTGACCGCCTCGGTCTGTGATCTCTGCGGAGGCTTGGGCGAGATGATCGAGCAGGTCTGCCGCGACTGCGGGGGGCACGGCCGCAACCTGGAGCAGCGCACCTACAGCGTGCAGGTGCCGGTGGGGGTGGACGACGGCACGACGCTGCGGTTGAGCGGCCGGGGGGCGGCCGGCCCCCGCGGCGGCGCCCACGGCGACCTCTACGTGCACACCAGGGTCCGTCCCCATCCGCGGTTCCACCGCAACGGCAGCGACCTGGTCCACGAGCTGCACGTGCCGTTCACCCAGGCCGCGCTGGGAGCCCGGCTGGAGTACGAGACGCTCGACGGCACCGAGAGCATCGTGATCCCCAAGGGGACCGAGACGGGTGCGGTGGTGCGGCTGCGGGGCCGCGGCGTTCCCCACGTGCGGGGCCGGGGCCGCGGCGATCTGCTCGTGCAGCTGGTGGTGGACGTGCCCGACGATCTCACCGACGAGCAGGAGGAGCTGGTGCGCCGGCTCGCCGAGCTGCGGGGCGAGGAGGTCGCCGAGCCGAGCGAGAGCCTGCTGGGCCGGATCCGCACCGCGTTCCGGTGAACCGCTTGCCGGTGGTGGCGGTGGCCGGGGGGATCTCGGGTCGGAAGTGTGTCCTGGGCGCACAATATCGACCCGAGAATGTCGTGATCGACGAAGTGTCGCAGGTGGTGACGTTCCGGTGAGCCGCTTGCCGGTGGTGGCGGGTGCCGGGGCGATCTCGGGTCGGAAGTGTGTCCTGGGCGCACAATATCGACCCGAGAATGTCGTGATCGACGAAGTGTTGCAGGTGGTGACGTTCCGGTGAGCCGCTTGGAGTCGGCGGCGGGTGATGCTCGGTCGGGTCCGCATGTGCTGGTCGCCGATGTGGATGCGCCGGTGCTGGCCGGCGAAGACCGGCACCACCTTGAGCGGGTCCTGCGCCTGCGTCCGGGTGACCCTCTGACCGTCGGCGACGGGGCCGGACGGTGGCGGCCGTGCCGGTTCTCCGACGAGATCGAGCCGGTCGGCGGGGTTGTGACGGTGGCAGCCCCGAGTCCCGTGCTGGCCGTGGGTTTCGCGGTCCTCAAGGGCGGACGGTCCGAGACGGTCGTCCAGAAGCTCACCGAGCTGGGGGTGGACCGGATCGCGCCGTTCGTGGCCGCGCTGTCGGTGGTGCAATGGGACGGGGACAAGTCGGCCCGGCAGGTGCAGCGCTGGCGGCGGGTGGCTCGGGAGGCGGTGATGCAGTGCCGCCGTCTGTGGCTGCCTGAGGTTGAGCCGGTGCGGGCGTTCGGTGAGCTCGACCTGGGCGGGGCTGCCCTGGCCGTGTCGGCGGGCCGGACCCTGGCGGCCGGCGAGGACTTCCTGCTGGTGGGTCCCGAGGGGGGATGGACCGACGGGGAGCTGGCCTCGGTGGATCGCCATGTGTGTCTCGGCCCACACATAATGCGGGCCGAGACGGCCGCCATCGCCGCGGCCGCGGTGCTGGCAGCCCGCCGCAGCGGCCACCTGCCCGGGGCGGGGACCGTCAGCGGGAGTTGATGTCGCCGACCTCGACCCCGTCGGCCGGAGCGTCGGTCGTGCCGGGGGAGTGGTGGCCGGGGGTCGGGATAGCGCCGATGTCGCTGATCTTGAACCCGGCCGCCGGCGCGGGGCCGATGTCGGCGACCGAGTAGGGGATGGCGCCGGCCGATGCCGATGCCGCGCCGGCGGTCGATGCCAGCGCGGCCGCCAGCCAAGCGCCCGCGGCCAGCCGGCGCAGCCTCGGCGGGATAATCCGGGGGCTCGAGGCAGCTGTTCTCGGCGGGATGGTCCGGGGGCTTGAGGTCGGTGGTCTTGGCGCCCTCATCGGGCCGGTGGAGTCGGTCATGAGGCCTCGCCGGGGTTGAAGAGCTTCGAGCCGGCGGTGGTGTAGACCCTCAGCAGGTCGCACTGGCCGTGGGCGACCGCGTCGGCGCCGGTGGGGGAGTCCACGCTCCAGCGCTCCGGCAGCGACATGGTCTCGCCCGGGCCGGGCCAAGCGTCGAACAGCACAACCCCGCCGGTGCTGGGACGCACGATCGCCGCGGTGGCCTGCCCGTCGCAGTCCCAGTCGCCGAGCTCCACGAAGTCGCCGGCGGCGCCTATGGCGTAACGGCGCCCGTCGTGCTCGATGACCGCGGCCGCCTCCCGCACCGACACCGCGATCAGGTCCGGCTCGGTCATTGGGTCCGGCTGGGCGATTGGGTCCGTCTCGGCGGTTGGGTCTGTCAGGGCTGCGGGGTCCGGCCCGGTCGTTGGGTCTGGCAGGGTGACTGGGTCCGCCTCGGCGATCAGGTCTCGCTCGCTGACCAACTCGGGCTCGACGACCGGGCCCGTTCCATCGACCGGGCCGTACTCGTGGAGCAGGTCCTGAGTGGCGTCGGCAGCGTCGTTAGGGGCCTCATCCTGTGCCGGCGCTGGGGCTGCCGGGGGTGGCTCCTGATCGCCGCTTCGGGTCCCGATCACGAAGCCTGCGAAGACCGCGACGACCACCGCCCCGGCCCTGAGGAGCGGCTTGGGCCGGCAGCGCCGCTTGAGGCTGTGGAGGACGCCACCGCCCGCGACCCGGACCGGCGCTGCTCTCGTCGGTCGCCTGGTTGCGAGCATGTCGAGTCGCCTGGCCAGCTCGCGGGCGCTGAGCGTTCCCGTGCGAGCCGCGTCGGCCAGCGAATACAGCTTCCCGGCGAGGGCTCCCCTGCCCAGCGCCGGGTCGTGGCAGAGGTCGGCCAGAGCGGCCAGGTCGGTGTGGCGGTTCTCGGGGGTGGCCTCGGCCGCCGAGGTCAGACCGCACAGCACGGGGAGGTCGTTCTCGCCGTGCAGGATGTGGGGCGGGGTGAGCTGGAGGTGGGCGACACCCAGTTGGTGGAGGTCGGCCACCACCGCGGCCAGAGCGGCCATCCCCGCGGCCCGCTCGGCCGGGTCGGCCAGAGGCCGCGAGGCCCAGGTGTCGGAGTTGACGAACTCGGTGTGCAGGGCCCGGCCGCCCTCCGGGGTCTCGACGATGTCGACGAACCGCACCAGGCCCGGATGGTCCAGACGCCTCAGCAGATCCGCCTCCCGCTGGATGTCTGCGGCCCGTTCCTCCGGGACCTGCTTGACCGCGATCAGCCTGCCCTCCGACCGGCTGACCGTCACCGCGGCCACGGCCCGCCCCCGGCTCTTCCAGCCCCCTTGTCACAGTCCCGCAGTAGACCTTCAAACATGCACATAGCAGTAAAATACATGACATTGCTCTATACTGCAACTGAAGTGCTGCGAAGCGTGATGACGGCACTGCTGGGCCGGCCCCGTCCGGTAGCCTTGGACGGTGGCCGGACCGCAGATCGTGGCTGTCGCGTCCGGATCTCCGGCCGAGCGGGCAGGGCTGAGGCCCGGAGACGAGGTCGCGGCCATCGCCGGGGAGGCGCCCCGCGACGTCATCCGCTGGCAGCTGCTGAGCGACGGGGCCGAGATCCCCCTCGAAGTGCAGCGCGACGGCGAGAGCTTCACCGTGGTGGTCGCCAAGCAGGAGGGCGAGCCTCTCGGCGCGGAGGTCGACGCGGCGGTGTTCGACGGGGTGCAGACCTGCGACAACCACTGCGAGTTCTGCTTCGTGCACCAGCTGCCGCGGGGGATGCGCCGCTCGCTGTACCTCAAGGACGACGACTACCGGCTGTCGTTCCTCTACGGGAACTTCACCACCCTCACCCGCTTCACCGAGCTCGACTACGAGCGGGTGGTGACCGAGCGGCTGTCGCCGCTGTACGTGTCGATCCACTCCACCGACCCCGACGTGCGGGCCGCGATCCTCCAGAACCGGCGCGGCGCGGTTTCGCTGCGCTGGCTGCGGCTCCTGCTCGACGCCGGCATCGAGGTTCACGGCCAGGTGGTGGTGTGCCCGGGCGTCAACGACGGCGAGGTGCTGGCCGACACCCTCGCGGGCGTGCTCGACCGCTTCCCGGAGCTGCGAACGCTGTGCGTGGTGCCCCTGGGGCTGTCGAGGTTCAACCGCCAGTCCCGGATGCGGCTCCACACTCGAGCCGAGGCGGCCGCGGTCGTCGACCTCGTCGAGGGCTGGCAGTCGGTGTTCCTGCGGGTGCTCGGTCGCCGCCTGGCCTTCGTGGCCGACGAGTACTACCTCATGTGCGGGCGCAGCTTCCCGGCCGCCGAGCACTACGAGGGCTTCGACATGCACGAGGACGGCATCGGCATGGCCCGGGCCTTCGAGACCGAGTTCTCGGAGGAGGGCCACGCGCCCACCCCGCCGCGCTCGGGCTTCTTCGCATGGGTGGACGGCGCGCCGGCCGACGGCTACCGCTCTCCCCGCCAGGGCTCGGCGGCCGAGGTGGTGGCCGGTCCCGACGGCTCGCCCGTCGCGGTGTCGCTCGGACCGCGCCGCGCCGGCCGGACCGCGCCCGTGGCGGTGCTCACCGGCACCCTGGGCGCGGCGGTTGTGTCGCCGCTGGTGGAGTCGCTGGGCCGCCGCGACGCGCGCGTCGTTCCGGTCGAGAACCGCTTCTTCGGCGGCAACATCGGTGTGACCGGGCTGATGGTGGGCGAGGACGTGGTCCGGGTCCTCGCCGGCGAGCCCGAGGGCCACCGCTACCTGCTTCCCGACGTGTGCCTCAGCCGGGGCCGCTTCCTCGACGGGATGACCACACAGGAGCTTCCCCGCCCGGTGGAGGTGGTCGCCACCCACGGGCGGGCGCTACGACTGGCGCTGGAGCCGTCGTGAACCCGGTGGTGGCCGTGGTCGGTCGGCCCAACGTCGGCAAGTCGACGCTGGTGAACCGCATCCTGGGTCGCCGCGAGGCGATCGTGGAGGAGCGCCCCGGCGTCACCCGGGACCGCAAGGCGGTCGACGCCGAGTGGCAGGGCCGCAGCTTCACGCTGCTCGACACCGGCGGTTGGAGCGCCTCCGGCGACGAGCTCGACGCCAAGGTCAGCGCCCAGGCCGAGCGGGCCGTGCGCGAGGCCGACGCGGTGCTGTTCGTGGTGGACGCGTCGGTCGGCCTGACCACCGACGACGAGCAGGTCGCCCGGGTCCTGTACTCCGCCGATGTGCCGGTGATGGTGGTGGCCAACAAGATCGACCACGCGGCCCAGGCCGATTCGGTGTGGGAGCTGCTGGGGCTCGGTCTCGGCACGCCCCATCAGGTCAGCGCGCTGCACGGCCGCGGCACCGGCGACCTGCTGGAGGAGCTCGTCGCCCGCCTCGACGCGGCCAGCGCCTCGACCGAACCGGATCCGCCGGCCGGACCGGCCGCCGACCCGGCCGGCGAGGGCCTGGCGGCCGCCGCGGCCGAGGCGTTCTCGGTGGTGCTGGTGGGCCGGCCCAACGCCGGGAAGTCGACGCTGTTCAACCGGCTGATAGGGGAGGACCGTGCCATCGTGCACGACCTACCGGGCACGACGCGCGACGCCATCGACACGCTCATCGAGACCGGCGAGGGACCGGTCCGGTTCATCGATACTGCCGGGATGCGCCGCCGGGCCCGCATCGACTCCGGCACCGAGTACTACTCGCTGGTGAGGGCCCTGCGGGCGGTGGACACCGCGGACGTGGCCCTGCTGGTGATCGACTCGTCGGTGGGGGTGACCCATCAGGACCAGCGCCTGGCCGAGAGGGTCGACGCCGCGGGCTGCCCGGTGGTGATCCTGCTCAACAAGTGGGACCTGATCGACACCGAGACCCGCCTCGATCTGGGCCGCGACGTCCAGGACAGGCTGGGCTTCCTGGGCGACCCGCCGGTGCTGCGCATCAGCGCGCTCAGCGGCAAGGGCGTGACCCGGCTGTGGCCGTCGTTGAGCATGGCGGTGGCCGAGTACCGGACCCGCATCCCCACCAGGAGGGTCAACGAGGTGGTGCGGGCCGCCCAGAGCGCCCAGCCCGCGCCCGCGGGGGCCCGAATCCTGTACGCCACGCAGGTGGCCACCGACCCGCCGACGTTCACGCTGTTCGCCAACCGCACCCTGCCCCGCACGTACCTGCGCTACATCGAGCGCAAGCTGCGCGAGAGCTTCGATCTGGGCGTCACCGCGCTCAAGTTCAGGGTCCGCCGCCGCGACGAGTAGCCCGTGGCCCGGGCCGAGCCGCGGCCCTGGAGAGCCCCGAGCAAGGGGCCTGAGATCCTGGGTGTCCCTCCCAGGCGGTACCATGTGGGG
Organism: Candidatus Aldehydirespirator sp.; assembly: GCA_965203575.1. Classification (GTDB taxonomy): domain Bacteria; phylum Actinomycetota; class Acidimicrobiia; order Acidimicrobiales; family Aldehydirespiratoraceae; genus Aldehydirespirator. The sequence goes on along the minus strand of OZ241894.1, from coordinate 3,799,506 downwards.
GGCATTCGGGCCGCGAATCTGAGGGGAGGGGCGCCCGTGGTAACGATCGTTCTCGATCTTGTGGCCCTGAGCTGCGCGCTGGCCATGGTGTTCTACATCCGCTCGGCCCGCCACCGCCAGCGGTTCGTGCGCCTGATCGAGAGCGACGCCGGCACCCATCCCGAGGCGCTGGCCCTGGCCGAGGCCGGGTACCGCAAGGACGTCCACGGGGCGGTCGTCTACGGCCTGCTGGTGGCGGTGGCGCTGCTGGTCGGCCGGGTGGACCTGGCCAACATCAACGCCGTGCTGGCCGTGCTGGCCGTGCCCGCGGTGATGTCGGTGTGGTGGGCCCGCACCGCGCTCGAAGAGGTCCGCATGGCTCGCAACCGCTACGCGCTGGAGCGCCGGGCCGAGCAGGCCCTCGAGCAGGAGCAGCTGGCGCCCAAGGCGTGGGCGGCCCGGCTGGCCCCCGAGGAGGTGCCCGACTTCAGCGGGTTCGAGATCGGCCGGGTCTACCAGGCGGGCTCGGGGCTGATGGCGGGCGACTTCTTCGACGTGCACCGGGTGGGGCGCCACCGGGTGGCTGCAGTCATCGGCGACGTGGCCGGCCACGGCATCGAGTCGTCGATCACCGCGTTCCAGGCCAAGTACCTGCTGAGGGTGTTCCTGCGCCAGTTCCGCGACCCGGCTCAGGCCCTCGAGGAGATCAACGCCCAGCTGGCGGCGGGGGACCGCAACGAGGAGTTCATCTCGGCGTGCGTGGTGGTGTTCGACACCGAGGCCGGGACGCTGCGCTACTCGTCGGCGGGGCACCCGGCCGCGTTCCTGTTCCATGAGGGAGGCACCAGGCCGCTGCGCTCCACCGGCCCGCTGCTGATGCTCGACCCCCAGGCGACGTACTTCTCGAGGGAGATCCCGATGGCGTCGGGCGATCTGGTGGTGATGTACACCGACGGCCTGGCCGAGGCCCGCGCCGGGCGCCAGATGTTCGGCGAGAACCGGATCATCCGCTCGGTCGAGCGCGACCTCAACGCGGCCCCCGACGTGCTGTGTAAGTCGCTGCTGGACGCGGCCAAGGACTTCGCGGGCGGCACGATCGGCGACGACACCGCCATCATGGCCATCCGCCGAGACTGAGCCCATGGCATGGTGCCGGTCCTGCGAGCGGTACCTGACACCGGCCACGCTCACCGCTGAGGGCGCGTGCCCGTCCTGCGGCCACGAGGTCCAGCACCCGGATGAGCGCCCGACGGCGGCCGCGGAGCGCATCCCCTGGCACTTCTGGCTGCTGGTGGGCGGCGCCGCGGTCTACCTCGTGTGGCGGGCCGTGCAGGGTGTCGCCGTGCTGCTGTAGCCGCTAGTCTCGCCCCCACGGGCTGTGGCGCAGCTTGGTTAGCGCGTCGGTCTGGGGGACCGAAGGTCGGGAGTTCAAATCTCCCCAGCCCGACAAGCCGCATATTGGCCAACAGGTAGAGCAGCACGAGGTGACGACCGTGGCTAGGAAGCATCGTGAGCGCTTCAGTGTCGATTCGGCGCTGCTCCGGGAGCTTGGTGAGAGGCTGGTAGGGGCTCCGTACATCGCCTTGGCGGAGCTCATCAAGAACAGTTACGACGCCGACGCGAGCCGTGTCGACATCAAGTTCGGGGAAGGCCGGATCGACGTCTCTGACGACGGTCACGGTATGGACTACGGAGAATTCCGGGACCGCTGGATGCGCGTTGGTTCGCCGCACAAGGCCAGAGATGAGTTCTCTCGCAACCTACGGCGCCCCCTCACGGGGTCGAAGGGCGTCGGGCGTCTTGCAGTCCAGTTCCTTGGGAATCGACTTGAGATGCGTACTACTTCGGCGAGCAAGCCTCTTGAACAGCTCACCGTAACGATCGACTGGAGAGATGCGGTTCAGGCCGGCGAGTTGACAAATGCAACCGCTCTCTACGAGATTGGGTCGCCTACGGCGAGCTACCCCGGCGGGTCGGCTTCGGGAACCACCATCTCGATTGGGGGTCTGAGCCAGACGTGGGAGCGGACTGACTTCGAGAAGCTCGCACGCGAGATCTGGTCTCTGCGGCCACCATTCTCGGACGCGTTGGTCCGACAAGGAATGTCCGACGAATCGTTCGAGGTGCACTTGGAAGCCGACCGGACGGCGGAGAGGGCTTTCGAGACTCAGCTTCGGCGCGTTCTTGACCTCTGGATGGCTCGAATCCATGGTGTGGTGACGACTGTTGGCGAAAAGCCTCGACGCAGTGTGACCCAACTCGTGATTGAGTTCCAGGGCAGTCAGGCATCCAGCGCGAAGTACGATCTGCCTCCCAGACCCGAAGAGGCAAGTCGACTCTCCGGCGAGGCAGGTATTGACTTAGGAAGTGAGTCTCTCATAGACGGCTGCCGGTTCGAGATCCGTGTCTTCGACCTGAGAAACAAGCAACGCTTCGGCATAAAGGTCAAGGAAGCTCGTGACTACCTACAAGAACATGGTGGAGTTCATGTTTACGATGGGGGATTTCGAATCCCATTCTCCGGCCCGGAGGCCGACTGGCTGGGACTGGAGATCGCTCACTCACATCGTCTTGACACTACTAGATTGCTACCCCCAGCGCTGCGTGTGAGCGCGGCCGCGACCTATCTTCCGACCAACTCCCGAGTCTTTGGCGCTGTACATGTCGACACGTCCATAGAGAGAAGGGCCGCACGCCGCTCGGATCTGTCTGATGGTGACGCTGAATACTCAGATCACCTTCAATTGCAGGTATCGCGTGATCGCCTCGTGCGGAACCGAGCCTTCGAGCAACTGCGATACATCGTTCTCCGGGCACTTGAGCACTATGCAACCGAGCAGGCACGGCGCCGCTTTGAAGACATCTCGCGATCACGGGATGTTCAGTCGCCGAGCGAAGCCGTCGATTCGGCACTTGAGGTTCTGGCGCACTACGAAGCCGAAATACCGCCGGAGGCCTACTCAGAACTAGAGGTGGCCATTGGTGGAGCGGTGAAGGATGCGCGACGGCAAGCACAACTTCAGCAGGATCTCGCTAGTCAGCTCGCAGCCTTCGCGTCCGCCGGGAGCTTGACACTTGTATATGACCATGAGGTATCGAAACAGATTGTCGGGGTGGAGCGTATCGCCAATAGGCTCCGCCGAATAGGACGAGAGTCTCCCCAAGCTTCGGCCGAGCTAGAACAGATCGCCACCGATATCGACCAGTGGGTTCTCCGTGCGCGTGGAATCCGCTCGCTCATAAGACACCTCTCGGAGGCGGAGCCACATGGCAAAACGTCGCGATACAAGCTTGTGAATGTATTAGACGATGCCGGTGAGGGAGTCCGCTATTTGACACGTGGCATCCCGCTAGAAGTATCCGCCATTCCGGACAGGGTGCGTTTGCCTAGGGGACTGTATGCGGGATGGATTGCGCTCTTCCAGAATCTCTTTGTGAATGCCGCGAACGCCATTATCGCAAGAGGCGACCGCGGGTGCATCGCGGTAGATTATTCTGTTCGTGGCAACCGAAGGGTCGTTCGCATTCAAGACACTGGAGTTGGTGTCGACTTGGCAAGGTCTGAATCCCTGTTCAAACCCTTCGCGAGGCATCTTGAGATTCCTGCATCACGTCGTGCCCTCGCTGCAGGCGGAACAGGGCTAGGTCTTACCATCGTCAAGATGATTGCCAACGACGCCAATGCGAATGTTCGGTTCGCTGAACCCGACCCGCCGTTCTCCACTGCCGTGGAACTGTACTGGAAGGAGAGTTCGTGAGCCAGGAGAAACTCAACATCGTTGTCTGCGACGATGACACTGTCGCAATGTCCGAGTGGGTACGCGTCCTTGAGGGGCTCCTCGGAGACGACGCGAACGTAAAGGCACCGTCGCGGACTGAACTGCGTGCTTCATTGGACATTTTGACCAGGAGACAACGGACCTTGCGGGAGACGGGTACATCGTCGGTGGAGGAGCCATCTATCTTCGACGAGAGTGACATCATCTTTCTGGACTACGACTTGCTTGATGTGGATGAGGACAATTACATCACGGGACAGGAACTTGCCTACCTCGTCCGCTGCTACTCACTGTCTGGACTGATCGTGGTCATGAATGAAGGGGAAGTCGGTAGTCCCACCTTCGAACTTCGCTTAGAAACACCTATAGATCACTTTGCGGATCTGCGCATTTCATCGACACATCTGGGTAACCCTGGCTTGTGGAGCAACGACTTCATAGGATACCGGCCGTGGGCATGGCCTATCCTGCCGAACGAGATCACATTATTCGCTGCCCGGGTTAAGATTGTCAAAGAGCGTCTCGATGAGCCAGTCCTCAAGACGCTTGGACTTGAAGATCTTAGTGATTGGCTCTCACAGCGAGCGGTTGAAGCTCTCGTGAACAGGAGTTCACTGAATAAACTGAAAGCAGTTACGTTTCGTGATGTCATTGCAGCTGGAAGCATCCTGGGGATACGGCCAAAGGACGTTCTTGACGAATCACAACTGCCACGTGTAGGCGCTGCTCGTATCAGCCGATGGCTGAAGAGTTTAGTATTGCCTGCTCAAGAACCTTTCATCGATGCACCTCATCTCGTATCGCGTTTCTCAAGTCTGTTAAGGGGTGAAAGCGACATTTCAAACTGGAATAGGACGGCCACGCTCACTTCGGATGTCACTAAACTCGGCCTCCACAACACCCTGATTTCGGACTCTACGATAGATTTGGGTCCATGGAGTGACCGTGCCGTCTGGTTGTGGCCAAATGTTGGCGAGGATCAAGCCATTCCGGAGGTGAGTGACCCATGGGGACACGAACCTCCGCCGATGGTGTTCCTAGAAGATCTTTCTCAGTTCATCGAGAAAGGTGGGGCCCTAGCGTTCGCATCCCAAGTGCCGTCTATGCAAGATATAAGGTACGTGCTCGCAACCATGACGCCACGAGCTGAAGGTCTGCTCGCGGAAGAACGCGAACGCGCTAAGGCTAAAGGCGTGGAGTGGAAACCGTGTGATCCCACTCTCGTTTCACAGACTCCCAGAGTCCTGTTGGCTGAATAGACGATGTCGTCCGATGCGCACATGGTCGGGAAACTTCTGCTCAAGCTTGCCGAAGAGGGCAAAAGGGAGGGGAAACCAAAAGAGATAGAGTTCCGCACCCGACTCCAGGCTCGATTGCAGACGAACAGCTGGGCTCCCAGTCCCTACGATGTCAAGAGAGAGAAGCTTCAGGATAGATTCGGCCGGTCATCAGTGAATCTCTTTGCGGAGAAGACGGGCAGCACGTATATTCCATTGAAGCCCGTTGTAAAGAAGGATCCTATCTTGCCTTTTCTCTCCGTTGTGGCTAATCAGACTCTTTCGGAGTTCCGTCTGTTGCTTCTCACCTTTAGGGAGGATACACAGAATGGATCATTGAAGTCCGTTGGACTTCGCTTTGAGTCTCCGGAGGGCGAGGGCGGAATGCACAACTACTGGCACGTGCAACTCACATCGAGTTTCGTGTTGAACGGAGGACACGTCCACCCGTCCACCCCTTCGTGGCTGCCCAGCAGTACGCCAGCAATCCCACTCGATGCCAGCAGCGCTGCATCGTGCGTTGTAGCCCTCGCAGTTGCTCTCTATGGTGGCAGCACGGCGACCGACCTCGTTGAGAGTCTAAGACCGAGCGTCTCCGTGACAGGTGTGCAGCGCCTTACGAAAGAGGTCAGAGCGCTCAGCAGGTGATAGCGGCAGCCAGGAATGACCAGGTGGCCGGCGTGGCCGTAGTCGGCCGAAGGTCAGGGAGTTGCGCTGTGAGAATATCCGAGTCTCGTCCGCGTGATCCTGCCCAGGGCGTGGTTGGCCATTGCAAGTCAGGGCCCACGTCGTCACCTGAACAGGAACCGCCCCAATATCGTTTCCTGGGTGGTCCAGGGGTCTGGTAGCGGGTCTTGGGCTTCGCCACCTGGCACTCGCAAAGCCGATGCAAGGCAATCGGAGCCGCGACACCAAGCCCGAGTTGGCTGTGCGTTCTGCCGTTCACCGGCGGGGTCTTCGTTTCCGGGTCTCGGCGCGTCCCCAGCCTGAGCTTCCCCGCACGGCCGATCTGGTGCTGCGCAAGAGCAGGATCGCGGCGTTCGTGGACGGCTGCTACTGGCACGGCTGCCCCGAGCACCACGCCCAGCCCGCTACCAACCCCGAGTATTGGGGGGCTCTATGCCCGCTGCAACCTGTCGTCGCTGCGCCTGCGGCTCGGCATGGTGCCACCGCCGTGCCCCGGCGACCAGTGGCGGATGGACCGGCTCGTCGGACTCTCCAACAGGGCCGTGACCAGGCTGGTAGACCGGCACCGGTTCCGGGCCAGCCCCGAGATCCACAAGATTGCCAGCGAGCAACTCCTGGAGGCCGCCCAAGACTACGCCCGGCGCTGGGACGCCAAGATCGAGGCCATGATGGCCCGCTGGCGCGATGAGCACTCTTCGGGCTGACGGGCTGGACGGCCCACCCTGCTGCGCCTACGGTGGCGAGCGCCAACAGACACCGGAGGCTTGCCGAGCCTCCGTCCCCAGTGACCGGAACCCGCGGGCGGGTCTGCCCATGGCTCCCTTCGGCCGGTCACAGGTGTCTGTTGGCAGCAACACCCCAGCCCGCACCGGAGGGAGCCACCATGCCCAAGAGGCTGGCCGTCGCATTGCTTGCCGCCGCGGTGTCGGCGGTGGCCGGCACCGCCATCGCCCAGACCGCTCAACGGTTCAGCGACGTGCCGCCCGATCACGAAGCCGTCGAGGCCATCGAGTGGGCCGCATCCGTCGGTCTGACGGTCGGCTACGGCGACGGCACGTTCGGGCCGGACGACCCATTGTCACGTTGGCAGGCAGTGGTGTTCATGGAGCGCTACTACGACGATGTCCTGCAAGCGTCAGAGTCGGGGGACTTCACTCGCGGCGAGATGATGGTGCTGCTCAAAGCCATCAACGACGGCGTCGCTCCGCCCCAGCCGGCCTGGACCGAGGAACCCGAACCGGAGTCTGCGGCGCTGTGGCTGCCCAGGCCGGAGGACCGCACCGCAGACGGGCGATGTGCTCACCTAATCGACGACACCGACTTCTACGACTGGGAGGAGTGCGCCTGGGGACGCCATCCCGACCCGCTGATGGGCCGAGACGAGATGCGGACGCTCGCCTCTGAGGTGTGGGCCGAGACGCTGGCCCGCGGCAAGCCCGCCGATCCACCCGCGCTGGTCGAGGGCCAGTGCCGCATCGCGCACGCCGCCGCCTGTTACATACCCGCTACACACACGATCAGCATCGAGTCCGGGGCCACGCGACGGTCGCTGCTGCATGAACTCGCCCACGCGCTGATCGCCGGGGACGCAACGATGGCGGACTGCTACGCCGACTGGCGGGCTCGCATCCCGAGCTGTGCCCACGGTGCGCTGTTCCGCTGCGCTGCCGACGCGCTGTATGTGCGATACGGCGACATCGATGCAGCCGGGGTGTGCGGCACCCCGGCGGACAGGGGCCGCTGGACCGTGACAACCGGCGAAACCATCGACGGGCCGTGGACCGAGTGGCGGGTTGACACGCCGGACCTAAACGACCGCCACCTCTGGGTCGCTGTCGGGGTGCAGTGCACCGGCAGCGGTCACCGCGCCGCTGCATGGTTCCACTACGGCCTAACGCTCGACGGGCCGCCCGGCGGCCGGTTCAGCCCGCCAGGCCGGGCCGGGGTACTCAAGTACCGCATGGTTGGCGGGTCCCTGCAGCAGGCGTCTACCCCCGGTGGGAACCTGGGCCACGGGTGGCTGCTGGTCGACCCGTCCGAGTTCTTGGCTGCCGTATCGACCGCCGACACGGCCGGTGCGGACATGTTCGTCCAACTGGTCAGCATCCACTGGGACGACCGCGTCGAAATCGCCGCCGAAGCCAAGGTCGACGTCGGCGGCTACAACGCCCACATCGCGCCACGGGTGGCTTCCTGTATCGAGTCCACAACCTGAGAGTCTGTCCACAGGTGCTACCGTCGCCTGTCTATAACTCCCCAACGTTAGATTGCCTGCGGCGTTAGGACGTCGATGTTCTTGTCTCCCGGTAGACGTCGAGGACCTGCTCCACGACTTGAACACCGGGACCGCGAACTAGGACGCCAAGTTCGAGGTTGTGCCCGGCGAGGCCCGCTCGGGTGATGTTCGCGCTGCCGATGTATGCGGCCTGAGCGTCTGAGGTCAGGACTTTCAGATGCGCCCATGGTGCGTCAGCGTGGAGGCGCGACATCTGGAAGTTGTCGATCGAACCGTCCCGAATGATCGAGGTTTCAAGTTCGTTGAGTGCTGCGTCGGCTTGGGAGGAGCGAGTCGGCAGGAGGATTTCTAGTCTCACGCCTCGGGCTGTCGCGGCGGCGAGGGGATCGCGAAGGAACGACAGCCCGGGACGGTCGATGAAGGGCGTTGCGAGTCTCAATGTTGCTGTGGCCTCGACGACGAGCTGGACCATGGTTTCTCCGGTTGTCCGGGTCAACCCGGGCGGCAGGTCCGTTCCTCCGGGAAGGGAAGCGACTAGGTCCCATGGTTCTTCTGTGGCCACTGAGCGTCGCCCGAGGACCCATGCTGCTCCTTCTTGACACGCGGTCGTGACTCGGTCGGGATCGTCGCCGAGGCGAGCGCGCAGCACGTCGACTAGTTCGGGGTGCAAGCCGGCGCGGGCGGCGGCGGCTTGATCGGGGAGAGGGGCGAGCAACAGGTCGATCAGCTGTCGAGCTGCTTCGCGGGGGTTGAGCGTGTCATTGAGCACTCCACCGACGAGTTCGGCGTCGTCCACCTCAATGGCTCCCGCTTAAGAATCCCTGCGGTCCGAACAGTTCGGAGCGGTCTAGGAAGCGGTTGAACCAGCGGCACGAGGGTTCACCGAGGTGGAGGCAGGCCATGCATGCGCCGCCTCCGCTGCGGCATCCCGGGTCTAGAGCGCATCGCGACTCGCCTTCGACGAGGTCCTGCAGGAACCGATGGAGGTTCGTCTCGAAGACTGCTTGAAGGCCTCCGAGGACGAAGTTCCCCCTCGTAGCTGCGTAGATGACGAAGGAGAGGTGGTGGGGGATGAGGTATTCGGCGAGCCCGTCTCGTTCGATTCCGGCGAACGAGGCCAAGCGGCGGATCGATCGATGGGCGTACGAGTGGACGAGTTGAAGCAGGCCGCCTCCGAGCGGCTGGGGTTGCTCCTGCGCGGGGTGGGGGATTTCGATGTTCTGGAGCAGCGCCAGCCGCGCACTGCGACTGTCGTCAACCGCCGGAAGGCGGTGACCTGCCCGCCTGAGGTGCTGGTAGACGCGCAAGGGGTCGAGCCGGAAGAGCAATGCCTCGGTGCGCGTCAGCGATCCGTAGGCGCGGAGTCCGCCGCGCTCGCGAAATGGGACCAGCCGCGCCGCTCCCGGCGTCATGTCGCCGCGGGTGTAGGCGAAGGCGAGGGTCGCGACCGGGAAGTTGTCGAGCAACTCAACGCCCTCAAGGTGCGCTCGGCGCATTGCGTCGTGGTAGGCCCCCTCATACAGGGTGCGCAGCGGCGGTGTCGTGCCGTCCACCATGTCGCTGACGCGTGTGCGGCCGCCCCGCACTGCCGAGGCGAGACTCAATGCCTCCTCGTGCGCCTTGTCGCGAACGGAGTCGGGGAGTCCGACATCGGCGGTGTCATCGCCGGCTTCTGCCTCGCCCTTGTCGACCGCGGTCTGGGCGAGGTCGCGTGCAGCCTGCTCGGACATGCCTGCCTGTCGGAGCGTGTCGATGAGGCCAGCGCGGGTCTGTCGGCCCGAGGTGGGGTCGTCTGCGTCCATTCCGTTGAGGATCCACTGGAGCGCTCGAGCTCCGCCTCCCGCGGCCCGCAAACGGGCGGCGTCGGAAGGATCGGGTGGATTGACGAGGACTGCGAAGCGGGGAGAGAAGACGACCGCCGCCCTGTGCACAGTCAGATACTTGCCGCCGTCGCCGCAGGTGCACGGCTGGAAGGGAAACCCTCCCGATGTCAACGTGGTCCGGCATTGCGGGCAAAAGAATCGAAGTTCCCGCGCCGTAGCGGTGCCCGGCAGCCGAACGGCGACCGCGTTGTGGGTGCGGCAGCGTGGCAGCAGCGGAGCCCCCGATGCACCGCAGTCGTGATAGGTGACGAACTGCATCTGGGCTCGAGAGCGTCCTCCGCAGGAGCATCGCTCGTCGCGCTTGGAAGCGATGCTTCCACACTTCTTGCAGCGCCACTGTTGGGGGAATGGCTCTACGAGGACGCCGCGGTCCATGTTGAGGCCGACGACCTCCACGGCCGCACGGGCATGCAGATCGCGTCCTAGGCCATCGTCCGTTCCCGTCGCTATCCACGGTGCGATGGAGTGCAGCAAGGCGGCGCGCACGGCATCCTGGTCGAGTGGAATCGGCACAGGGTCGAGCCAGCGCATGACCCTCCAGATGCGGCCTTCGAGATCGGCGGTCTGACCGGGAAGCAAGCCGAAGAGGACCTGCGAGGATCCCCGCTCGACTCTCACGATCTGCTTCCCCTTGAGATCACGGGTGCCTGCTCTTCGACGTCTCGCAGTGAGCGCATCGGCTCGCCGGTCGGGAACAGCTCGCTGACCCAAGTGGCGTTGCTGGCCGGGTCGTTTAGCGCTCGGTAGAACTCGCGCAGGTACAAGGTGATGTCGTTGCGCAGATTCTCGTCGAGGGGTCCGTCGAAGCCGAGCATGTCGATCAAGGCTTCAAGCTCTGTGGATTCGTGTACGGGCAGCTTCGCGAAGGCGCGCTTCACGGTCGCGGGCGTCGTCAATTGGCTCAGGCCAGCTGCGAGTGCGGCTGGCTCGTGGATGCCGTATCGGCGAGCCTGAACCAGACCGGCGAAGGTCAGCTCGAGGACCCGACGGCTTCTTGCGGTGATCGGCACGGGGTCGATGAGGCGATCGGCGTGGGCAACGAAGGACGGAAAGGTCCGGTACACGGCTGCATCGCGCTCGCGCCCGATCTTGTGCAACACGATGACAAGACCGGGGTGCGATCGTCCGACCCGTGAGGTCGTCTGGATGAACTCCGCGGTTGCGAGGGGCAACCCAAGCATGACGAGGACGTTGAGGCGATTCACATCGACCCCGTGTGAGAGCATCGAGGAGGCCGCGACGAGATGGATCCGCTCGTAGAAGTCCTGCTCGGGGTCCACTAGGCGGGCCAGGGTTGTGCGAACCTCGTCCAGCGGGGTGCGGCCAGTCAGAGTAGCGGCGTTGACCGGCTGATCTAGCTGGATCTGCGAGTCGAAGGATCTTGCGACGGCTTCGACGTCTTTGAGGTTGGAGCCGTAGACGACGTCGACGCCGTAGTTGAGCACCAGTTCGGGGAGTGCCGCGACGTCGATGCCGGTGTCCGCTGCAACGGCCGCGGGGTCGTCGACAGCTCGCCGGATCACGCGCTGGAGCGACTCGGTCAACTGGTCGGTGGCATATTCGAGCGTCACACCGCGCGGCGCTAGCCCCGCGAACCGGCGAGCCAGAGCCTGCGTGTCCTGTGACCAGAAAGATCTGCCCGCCTGCGGTCCAGGATGGGGGAATGTCCGGCCCTCGCGTTGGTAGAGGGCGGCGACCTGCTCGCCGTGTCCAGCCAGGGTCGCAGACGAGGCGATGATCTTGGGCCTCGGTCCGTAGTGGTCCTGCAACGCGTCGAGGAGTGCTTCGTAGTGTGCGTCAACGGCGCCGAGGCTGTCACGCAACAGGTGGAGCTCGTCTTGCATGCGGATCGTCGGCGCGTACAGGTGGGCGTCTTGGATAAGGGGAGCCGAGTCCGCTCGGCATCCGGGGAACAGGCACCCTCCGGGTGAGGCGCTGCGGGGGGCATATGTAAAGCCGTGCTTTGGGACCGAACAACGACCTGAAGGGGAGCCGTAGAGGCCGCGCATCGCTGCCTGCAAGGAGACGCTTGCAGCCTTGTCGAGGGTCCCGAGGACGACAGTCGGTAATGATCGATAGATCTCGTCGTCGACGACGCGAAATGGAAGCTGCCATCCTCCCCACGGGCACCGCTCGTCGGTACAGACGTGGTCTAGTGCCCAGCGCTCCTGGTCAAAGCGCATCTGGAGGTCGTCGTTGCCGCAGAAGGGGCAGCGCAGCAGCACCTTGTAGCGCTCTGGCATGTGGGGATCGCTGGGGTCAGGGTCGCCCGGCCGGTGGTCAGACCCTCGCCTGATTCTGTTGGGTGTACCGGCGGATCCCACGAGGAATCCCAAGGAGAATTCACGCCCAGGGATCTGCTCATCGCGGCGTATTAGTTCTGCCGCAGCGAGGACGTCGGCGAAGCGCTGGGTCTGTTGTAGCGAGAGCATGCGGAGCGGGAACCGGGCCCAGGAGGTGATGCCCTCTCGCTTGCCCCGCAGCCGGTCGAAGAAAGCAGCCGTTAGGAGGTACAGCAGATAGGTCTCGGTCTTTCCGCCTCCGGTCGCGAACCACAAGGTGTCGACGATGCCGCGATCTCCGTTAGGGGTGTCGTCCAGCAGGGACGCGACGTTCGCGAGCAGAAAGCCGAGCTGGAACGGCCGCCACCGAGCGTGCGACACCAGCGGTGACCGAGCGAAGGCTTCGTTGGCCAGTTTGAAACTACGGCGGAGGCCTTCGTTGTCCTCAAGAAGGCTCAACCCTCGGCGTAGTCGCGCGAGTTCCTCGTGGAACTTCCCCGCCTCGGAGTCGGCTTCGGCCCGCATGCCGTCGTCCCAGTCCTCCTCGGCGGCACGATCGGCGAGGACTGATGTTGCCCAGTGATGGTCACCCCACGTCTCACATGCGTCTACAAGGTGGCGAAGCGCTGGAATCGGGGCAGCGGCAAGGTTCGTGAAGGTGATGTCGGGAGGAGGGCCCAGGTCGTCGTCCCAGTATGTGAGTCGCGCTTGGTCGTGTACGGCGACATCAGTGGTGCAGAAGGTCGTGTCATTGATCTGTCTTACGCTGCCGTTCACTCCGTAGGCGCTGACCCGGCGGTCGTAGCGGAAGGAGTCCGGAAGGTTGTCAAGCGTGAAGGGCAGCGTCTCACCGGCGTTGACGAAGAGGCGCGCCTCGTAGACATTGGTGTCCCATCTCGGCAGTTCCTCCGGCGAGAGGTTCACCAGAGTGACGACGAGTTCCGGGCCGTCCTTGCCGATTTCAATCTCCGAATGGAACTCGCAAATCATGCCAGCGGCGCCGACCGCTCCCAGCGCGGCAGCGAAGCCGTTACGGCCTGCGGACTCGATGGCGCCGGTCGTTCGCGGCGTTGGGAGATCGGCAGTCACCTCGATGGGGCCACGCTTGCGCCACTTCGGCGAATCGGCATCGCCGTTGCTGTCGATCTCATGCCACACAACGAAGCGGCCGGTGCATCGCACCGTGCGGCCGTCGAACTCGCTCAGACGCAGACGCAGTCCGATCTCGCATGGCTCAAGACGCTCGCTTCGCTCCCCGAGGCGGCTCTGTTGAACGACGATCTCGGGAGCAAGGCGACCCAGCCACAGCCTTCCAGCTGGCGCGACTGCCAACTCTTGCACCCGGTCGCCGCGTGCGTCAGCGACGACCCCCTCAAGCATCCAAGCGACGAAGGCCTCCGCGTCAGCGGAGCGGAGCGGGGCCACGGCTAACTCGCCGGAGCGCCGGCGAGCACGAGCGGCACTGCAAACTCGTGCGACGTGCTGTCAGCGAGTCGGGTCTCTTCGACAGCACGACGGGGAAGCGCACCGATCAGCGGCGCCAGCAGATGCACGACGAATAGAGGAGGAACAGCGTTGCCGATCACTCTTGCCCAAACCCCCCGACCCTTGCGGGTGTCGAGGTCGAAGAAGTCCGGCAGCGTCTGCAGACGTGCCGCCTCATGGGGCGTGATCGTGCGAGGCTTCGCCGGGTGCACGAACCTGCCCTGGCCCATGCACCCGAACCCGGTCGTGATCGTCTGTGCGGGAGCATCCCACCTCAGCCGCCCGTACATCGAGTTGTAGCTGTGCGGGCCCTGATGGCACTTGGGGCGCCTCTCGTTCGGAAGGTCGTACGCGTCCCGATCGATGAGCCACTGCATCCGCTCAAGGTTGACGGGCGTCGGCCTTGAGGCAGCGTCGGGCCCCGACTGTGCCGTCTGGTCGACGAGATCTTCGATCGCCCACCGCACCGACCGCTCGGCGCGGTCATCGCACCCCGAACCCAAGCGGCCCATGACGGACAGGTCGATCCGGTCATTGTTCGTGGCCAGCAGGATGTGGCGTCGCCGCCGCTGAGGCACACCGAACTTCACAAGATGAAACACGTCGCTCGCGACCGAGTACCCGGCAGCCTCAAGGACTTGGGTCGAGCATTCCACGACACCGCCCTTGTCGTGTCGCACCGTCGGGACGTTCTCGATCACGACGAGAGTTGGCTGGAGCACCTCGGTGGCGCGCACCGCCCGCAAGTACAGAGCATTGCGGGGGTCCTCGCGCCGAGTGTGGTTGTTGAGGTTCGAATGCCCCTGACACGGTGGCCCGGCCACAAGAACATCGACCTCATCAACCGCAAGGGCAATGCGCCTTTCCGACACCGTGACCGGGCCTCCCAACCCACCATCGAACAATGTCTCGGTGCCGGCGCGCACCAGGTTCGCGCTCGGGAAGTTGAGTTCGTAGACATCTGCAGCGTGAACGTCGTTCTCGACGGCGAGAGCGACCTCCATTCCCCGCTCCATTCGCAGCGCCGCCTCCGCAACCCCAACCGTGAGACCGCCGCCCCCAGCAAAGAGGTCCACCAGCCGGAGCGGAACTGGCGTGCCCTCGTAGTCGGGGCGCTTCTCGGCCATAAGGAACTCGCGATCAACGGCGCACCGATCAGAGGCCCCCGCATGCTCGGCAGGAGTGATTCGTAGCTGTCTCTCCTGCGAGTTGCGGGAGGCGGTGGACACGTCAGTAACTCTCTCCTGCAATGGCAGCCTCACGGGAACGCTTTGGCGCTGAGCGCCGACCGCCGCCTAGGACTGTCGGAAGCTAGCGCATTGGTGGGGGGCTGTGTCTCCCCCGAGGCTCTGTCGATGTGGCCGCAGTTGTGTGACGGTGTGGGGTCGTGTTCGATCGTGCGGCGGCCATCGGGGGTCTTGGGGCCGCTCTCCATGAGCTTGTACTCCAATGACAGCAACTGCTGGCTCACGGTGAGCCTGGCTGTGTCGAGGTCGACCTTGCGCCATTCCAGGCCGCCGCCCTCGGCTCGACGGATGCGATGCAAATCGGTGATCGCGTCGTGGATCGTGATCATTCGAGTAGGCGAGCGGAGGGTATTCCCGCCAGCCGCTGGCGGGCCTGCTCGATGTAGGACGGCTCGATGTCGACCCCGATGCCGCAGCGTCCCCAGCGGGCTGCGGCTGCCAGTGTCGTGCCAGAACCCACGAAGGGGTCGCACACTGTGTCGCCTGCGAAGCTGAACATGCGTACGAGCCGGACGGCGAGTTCCTCCGGGTACGGGGCGGGATGGTCGCGGGTCGACGCGCCGGACGGGCCTTGCCATATCTGGCGGAACCAGTCGTGGTGAAGGTCCTTCGGGATGAGGCTGAGCACGCGCTCCCTCACCGGCACCGACCGGTAGCCACCGGGCTTGCGCTGCATCAGGATGTACTCGATGTCGTTCTTGAGCACCGCATTCGGCTCGTACGGCTTGCCGAGAAACGAGCCGTTGCTGTTGGAGACCTCGTGGCGAGCGTTGGCGATCTTGTGCCAGATGATCGGGGACAAGTTGTCGTAGCCGATGTGTCTGCACTGCTCAACGATTGAGGCGTGCAGGGGCACAACGGTGTGGCGCCCACCGTTGCGCCGCCGAGAGAGGCACACGTCCCCGACGACGACCACGAGTCGGCCACCGGGCACCAGCGCCCGATGGCAAGCCTGCCACACCGGTGCGAGCCGGTCCAGGAACCTCTCGTAGTCATTGATCCAGCCGAGTTGGCCGTCGCGTTCGGGGTATTCCTTGAGGTTCCAGTACGGCGGGCTGGTGACCACTAGGTGCACGGACTCGGCGGGCAGCGCGGCCACGGCTGTAGCGGCATCGTCGACAGCCAGGCGCTGGGTCGTGGCGACCGCGTTCAGCGCTCGGGCGATGGCATCGGTCATGGCCGGATCTCTCGCGATGCGCGGCAGGTCTCGCTGCGGGTTGCCTAGGTCCAGCAGACCGTCCGGCAACTCCACCTGAGTGATAGCTAGTTCATTGTCACACTCCAGGGCCTGCTCGCGGTGTACGGGCAGGGACTTGGTCGCCGCCGCTTCTGTGGAGGCAAGATCGAAGAGGCGCGCGCAGGACCTCGATCGTTCGTGTTGGCCGCGTTCGCCGTGCATCACCCGCCTATTGTCACGTCAGTGTGTGACAGTCAAGATGTGTGGGGCGACGCTCAAGGCCCCCTCGCGGCACGCGAGGCCGGTGCAGCAGGGCCTGTGGCCGGGCTAAGCGCTTGGACCGTGCTCCGCTGCGACGGGGCGATCATCGGCTAGACACAGCCCGGGGGGCGAGCTTGCGCCGCGCCCGACTCTGCAGGGGTCGAGACGCCAGGGAGGGAGACATCTGATGCCACGTCCACGTCGCCGTTGTCGGGGCGGTCGTGTCACCCCGAAGGGAACGAGGCCCGGTGGGCCCCGCCGCGAGCAGAGGCCTGCTCCTATGCCGGGCGAGGGCCTGCCATTGGAGCAGGTGTTGTTGGATGCGGCTGCCAGCGTTGTGGCCGAGTGCGACGATGTTGACAACGCCGAGGAGTGGGCGTCGTCCGCGCAGATCCTGTTCCGTCCGGTTGGTCCTGGTGGCTCCCGGGTGATGGACGCTTCGAAGGCGCTGGCCGCGGCGGAGGCCTGCCCCAACGGAAGGGCCGCTGCGATGGTGGCGGCGGCGATCAGCGTCTACGGCCCGGCCGTGGTCTCGGCGTGACCGTCAACGGTTCGCAGGGCTCATTGGCGTGTCACTTCGTGTATGGCCCACCGATCGAGGCGATCGAGTGCCCGTTCCTGCAACAGACCCACACGGTGTTGCGGCCGCTCGACTTGGCCGACGCGCGCGTCATGGTCGAGGCCGCGCTGGAACAACGCGACCACACCGATCTCGGATATGACGGCGACGACGGGCTAGACCACGAGTTGCGGGCCCTGGTCGCCCAGCGGGTCGCGTTGCTGCCCGACGGGGGAGCGAGGTTCCCGGGATCGCTGACCGAAGAGGAGATCCACAGCCTCTGCGAGGAGTTCGTCGACGTCTCCGAGGAGGCCATGCCCGACGAGGTCGAGTCTGTGGCCAGCGCGGTGTGCCGGTTCGCCTATGCGTGGTCCGACGGCGATCCGCTGTGCTGGAGCCCGCGCCGAGTGGAGCATTTCCTGTGCGTGTGGATCCCAGCCAAGTCAGTGTGCGACGACGAGTGGCATGACATCGTCGAGTGGGTGTTCCCCATGTGGCTTCGCTCCGCAGCGCGGCGCCGCGGTCTCGCAGCGGAGTTGCTCGAGCTGAACCTTGAGGCGGCCCGTGAGTGCTTCGTCGACATGAGGAGCAACGCCGCGGACCCGGACAACCGCTCGCCCACGACCAACCTCGTCACCGAGATGCTCGATGACGGCATCGATCTCGGCGACGAGGCGATGGTGCAGGAGTGGATCAACCGCTGCAACGTCCGCCCCCGCCACGAGCGCTGGTAGCAGCAGACTCGCCGAGCGTTTGGTGGGCCTGTTCCCGAGGGCCGGCCGGTTGGTCCTGTCGCCAGTAACCTTCTGCTGTTGTCGATTCTCGGTAGTCTCCTATGTCAATTCTCGGTAGTGCTTGGTGTCAATGCTGCGATGCTGAGCACAGGCCGGAACGCTTCATGGCCCACCCGACACGGGCGGTTCGCCGTGCTTCAGATTGATCAGTTGTGGCGGGTCGCGGTTGGGTGCCAGAGAGTGTCGATGGGGGCGGAGTAAAGGCGATCTCCTACCTTGAGGCTTCGGGGTCCGGTGTGCAGCAGTACGCCGGCGCGGAAAGTGTCTGGGGACACGGTGTCGAGGTGGTCGCGCATCCAGGCGAGGTGTTTGAGGTGGTCGGTGCCGGGCGATGCGGTGCCTTTGACCTCCACTGCGACGACGGCGCCGTCGGCGCGCTCGATCACTAGGTCGACTTCGTGGCCGGCGCTGTCGCGGTAGTGGTGCAAATGCAGCGGCTCGCCGCTGGATGAGAGTTGGCGGGCGGCCTCGTTGGCGGCGAAGGTCTCAAGCAACGGCCCGGTAGCCACGGCGGTGGCTGGTCGCAGAGCGTCGGGATCGACGTTGATGAGCGCGGCGGCAAGGCCGGTGTCGGCAAGGTGGAGCTTGGGTCGTTTCACGACGCGGGCTGTGAGGTTGCGGGTCCAGGCGGGCAGTTCGTGCATGAGAAAGACCATGCGCAGCCAGCCCAGGTAGGCCTCCAGCGTGCCGCGGTCGATGCCCAGCCGGCGGCACCAGTCGGCGACGTTGAGCTCGCCGGAGGTGCGCGCCGCGGCGAGTTGCAGGACGGCGCGCAGGGCGTCGGCACGCCGCACGTCGGCGAGCGCAGCCACGTCGCGGCTCATCACCGTCTCCGCGTAGCTCTCGAACCACATCCGCCGTGCCGACGGGTTCAACTCCGCCGCCTCGGGGTACCCGCCCGCACAGACCATCTCCAGGTAGTCGGAGCGAGTCAGCTGCGAGGCATCGCCGACCGGGACCCGCCCCTTGAACCAGTCGGCGAGACCGCAGCCCGCAGTGTCGTTCATCTCGGCCGCGGACATCGGCCAGAGCCGCAGGATGGCGGCCCGTCCCGCCAACGACTCGCTGATTGTGGGCACCGACAAGAAGTCGGTGGACCCCGTCAGCAGGAAACGGCCCGTCGCCGGATCGTCGTCGACGGCCATCTTGACGGCGCGGACCACCCGGTCGCCACCGAGCTGGATCTCGTCTATGACCATCGGATGCGGTTGTTCGCACAGGAAGGTGAAGGGATCCTCCAGTGCGGCCAGCCGGGTCTGCTCGTCGTCGAGCGTGGTGTAGGTGCCGCCCCGTTCGGCGGCGACCTGTTTGGCGAGGGTGGTCTTGCCGCTCTGGCGAGCGCCGTGCAGCACCACCGCCCGGAACGTGTCCAATGCTTCGCGGACTCGCGGCCCAAGATGGCGCTCCACATACCTCACGACGAGGAGCTTATGGCGTAACCCTAGATTTGTGCACTGTCTAACCGAAGATTTACGATACAACTAGACCAAGAAAACCGTCAGATCGGCCCAGGATGCCGCGCGACTGTCCGGGGATCAGAATGTGGCCGCGTCGGCTCCTGGCCACTTCGTGATGAGGGCGTTCAAGGAGCCGTCGGCCTTCATCGACTCGATGGCGTCGTCGAGTTGACCCTTCAGCTTGTGGCCGTCGCGGACGCCGATGCCCAGGCCCATGTCCAGCGGAACCTCCGGGCCCACGATGGCCAGCTGGCCTTCGAGCTCGACGATCTTCTCCACCGCATAGGCGTGGTCCACGAGGATCGCGTCGACCTCGCCGTCGAGGACCGCGTCGAGTCCGGTCCGGTCGGGCCCGAAGGCCTCGAACTCGATGCCCAGGCCCTCGAAGTAGTCGGAGAAGATGGTGTTGTCCGCCGCGCCCAACCGGCCGCTGGCCGCCTCGTCTCCCGCACCCTCGAGCGCCAGGTACACCGACGGGGTGGGCGGGTAGTAGGGCTCGGTGAAGTCGATGACGATGTCCCGCTCCGCGGTGATGCTCATGCCCGCGATGATCGCGTCGAACTGCTCGTTGGCCAGGCTCGGGATCAGGGTCTCCCATTCATGTATGACCCACTCGCATTCCAGCTTGGCGCGGCGGCACAGCTCGTCGCCCAGTTCTCTGTCGAGCCCGTCGATCTCGCCCGAGTCGTTCACGAAGTTGAAGGGGTGGTAGTTGCCGGTGGTGGCCAGGACCGCGCTGTCCGCCCCTCCCGAACACGACGCCAGCAGGGCGACCAGGGCGGCGGCCAACGCCGACACCACCAGGGCGCGGACAAGCATCCGCTCGGGCGCCTTCTTGGCGACGGGGTGGCCAGAACCCTTGCGTCAGATGCACGGGGCGTGGGTCCTTTCTCCGACCGTCAGGGCTGACAGGTAGTCGAGGACTTCCTGCTCGGAGACTACGTCGGCGTACTTGGCGTCGAGATCGAACAGGTTGGACTCGTGGATCTGCGGGTCCCGGTCCCCGCATGCGTCGCGCACGACTATGGGAACGAAGCCGTGCTGGCAGGCGTCGAGCGCGGTGGCCCGCACGCAGCCGCTGGTGGAGACGCCGGTATGGATCAGCGTGTCGACCCCCATCGCGGTCAGCGTCGAGGCCAAGGACGTGCCGAAGAAGCTCGAGGCGTACTGCTTGACCACCACGACCTCACCGTCGGCGGGTGCCAGACCCTCGCCGTAGGCGCTCAGCGGGTTTCCCCGCACGAAGCACCGCAACGCGCCGACCTTGCGGAAGAAGATCCCGCCGTCGGCCCCTCCCGGCTGGTACTCGATCGTGGTGTGCAGCACCGGGATCCCCGCCGTCCGGGCCGCGGTCAGCACCCGCTGGCACGACGCCCGGGCGTCCTCCACCCCGGCGTACAGCGGCGACTCCGGGTCCAGGTAGGCCCGGCAGAAGTCGATCACCACCAGGGCCGGGCTCGCCCCGAACCCGAGCCGGTTGTTGAACCCCGCCTGCCGGTAGTCCTCGGCCAGGCTCTCGCCCGTCTTGGCCTCCCGCGACGTCACGCCACGATCCCGTCGGCCCGCAGCCGCTCGACGGCGTCCGCATCCAACCCGAGGATCCCGCCCAGCACCTCGTCGTTGTGCTCGCCCAGCGTCGGGCCCGACCAGTCGATCGAGCCGGGGGTCCCGGACAGCTTCGGCACGATGTTCTGCATGGGAATGGCCCCGAAGTCGGCGCTGTCGACCCAGGCTATGGCCTCACGCGCCGCGAAGTGCTCATCGGCCAGCATCTCCGGGGCCCGGTAGATCTGGCCGTTGGGAACTGCGTACTCGTCGAGGATCCGCCGCAGCTCGTCGGCGTCGAGGGTGGCCGTCCACGCCGCGATCATCTCGTCCAGCTCCTGCTGGTGGTCGCCCCGGGCGATGTGAGTCGCGTAGCGGGGGTCGGTGCCCAGCTCGGGCCGGCCCATCGCCTCCGCCATGCGCCGCCACACGGTGTCCTGGTTGCCCGAGATCAGGTGGATCCTGCCGTCTCGGGTCGGGTAGGCGTTGGCCGGCGCGATGTTGGGGATCATCGACCCGGTGCGCTCGCGGATGAACCCGGCCACGTGGTACTCGGTCAGCAGCGACTCCATCACCGCCAGCACCGACTCGTACAGCGCGGCGTCGACGATCTGGCCGGTGCCGGTGCGCTCCCGCACATGCAGGGCGTTCAGCGTGCCGATGGTGGCGAACATGGCGGTGAGCGTGTCGCCAATGCTGATCCCGGTCCGGCTGGGCATCTTCTCCGGGTCGCCGGTGGTGTAGCGGATGCCTCCCATCGCCTCGCCGATGTTGCCGAACCCCGGCTTGGAGGAGTACGGCCCGGTCTGGCCGTAGCCCGACACCCGGGTGACGATCAGCTTCGGGTTGGCGGCCTGCAGATCCTCGGGATCGAGTCCCCAGCGCTCCAGCGTGCCCGGACGGAAGTTCTCCAGCAGCACGTCGGCGCCGGCGGCCAGCCGGCGCACCAGGTCCTGGCCGGCGGGCTCGCGCAGGTTGATGGTGACCGACTTCTTGCCCCGGCCCACCACCGGCCACCACAGCGACTTGCCGTCGGCCTTCTCCTGGCCCCAGGCCCGCATCGGGTCGCCGGTGCCCGGCGGCTCGACCTTGATCACCTCGGCCCCGTGGTCGGCCAGCAGCTGGCCGCAGAACGGGCCGGCCAGCAGCGTGCCCACCTCGATCACCCGAATGTCAGCGAGAGCTCCGGGCATGATCCCCCTCCCCGTTATCCTCGGCTCCATCATGACCGGGCCCAACCAGCAGGCCGAGCGCGTCCAGATCGTCGACGTCGCCCCCCGCGACGGCCTCCAGGCCGACCCCGCCGACCTCAGCACTGCCCAGAAGGTGGAGCTCATCGAGCGGCTGGTCGCGGCCGGGCACACCCGGGTCGAGGCGGCCAGCTTCGTCAGCCCCAGAGCGGTCCCCAAGATGGCCGACGGCGAGGCGGTCATGGCCGGCGTGCCCCGCAGCGAGGGCGTCAGCTACAGCGCGCTGGTGCTCAACCAGCGGGGAGTGGAGCGGGCCATCGAAGCGGGCGCAGACGAGGTGTGCGGCGTGGTGGTGGCCACCGAGACCTTCTCGCAGGCCAACCAGCGGGCCACGGTGGCCGAGTCGATCCAGCGGTGGCGGGCCATCTCCGACACGGCCCGGGCGACCGGGATCCGCACCTCGGTGACCGTCTCCGCGGTGTGCGGCTGCCCGTACGAGGGACGGGTGGACGCCGACCGGGTGCTGGGAATCGTGGCCGAGCTGGCCGAGACCCAGCCCGACGAGGTAGCCCTGGCCGACACCATCGGCGTCGGGGTCCCCAACCAGGTGGCCGCCCTTTTCGAGGGCGCCGCGGAGCAGGCCCCCGGCATCGCGTTGCGGGGCCACTTCCACAACACTCGCAACACCGCGCTGGCCAACATCGCGGCGGCCATAGAAGTCGGCGTGCGGGTGTTCGACTCCAGCCTCGGCGGGGTGGGCGGCTGCCCGTTCGCGCCCAGGGCCACCGGCAACGTCGCCACCGAGGAGGTGGTGTACATGGTGCACGAAATGGGCTTCGACACCGGGCTCGACCTCGACGCCCTGATCGAGGCCAGCACCTGGCTGGAGGACCAGCTCGGCCACCGCGTGCCCAGCCTGGTGGCCAAGGCCGGCGGATTCCCCCAGCCCCGCTGAACCCGGCCGCAGCGCCGGACCGCTCCGCAGCGCCGGACCGCTCCGCATCGAGCAACCTCGCACCAGCGTGTCGGGCGGGCTCATGTGGGCCTTCGCTGGTACCGGCCTCGGGGGAGTCCCACCACCTGCCCGCCGGACAGGACGGGCTCGCCCCGCAGCCACACATGGCGCACCCTGCCGTCGAGTTCGTGGCCCTCGAAGGGGGTGTAGCCCTGGCTCGACTCCGACTCGACCGCCCGCACCACGTGGCTGGTCGACGGGTCGAGCAGCGCGATGTCGGCGTCGTAGCCGACCCCGATGGTGCCCTTGGTGCCCAGACCGAAGCGGCGGGCCGGGTTCCACGACAGCATCCGGGCCATCTCCACCAGCCCCAGGCCCCGCTTGGAGCCCTCGGAGTACAGGCCGTTCAACAGGTACTCGGTGCCGCCGAAGCCGCTCTTGGCCAGCCAGATGTCGTCGGGGTTCTCGGCTGAGACCTTGGCCTCGGCCCGGCAGCAGGCGTGGTCGCTGACCACCCAGTGGGCGTCGCCGGCCAGCACGTGCTCCCACAGCGCCTCCACGTCGGCGCGGGGCCGGATAGGCGGGTTGACCTTGGCCCACGGGTCGCCCGCGGTCTCGATGTCGGTCAGCAGGTGCCCCACGGTGACCTCCCGGCGGAAGTCCACGTTCTCGAAGCACCGGTCCATCCGCAGGGCGGCGTCCATGGCCTTGGCCGACGACAGGTGCAACAGGTTGATGTTGACGACCTCGGTCTCATGGGCCAGATACGCGGCGATCGTCACCGCCAGGCCCTCGGAGTGCGGCGGCCGGCCGGCCGAGTAGGCGGCCAGCCCCGACAGCCTGCCCTCGGCCTGGACCATCCTGGTGTAGGCGGTCATGATCTCGGCCGTCTCGCAGTGCATCGACAGCGACAGCACGTCGGCCATCTCGGGCCGGTCTCGGCGCACCCCGGCCAAGCCCCGCATCACGAACTCGAAGTGGGCGAAGTCGTAGCGCTCGCCCGGCGGGATCATCAGGAAGCTCGACTGGTCGTCGCTGGCGCCGTGCAGCCCGTGGCTGCCGTAGAACATGAAGATCTTGAACGAGGTCACCCCGTGCTCGTCCACCAGTTGCGGCATCTCGTCTATGTGGGAGGACTGCATCGGGGCCAGGTGCAGGGCGTAGTCCACGTAGCTGCGACCGTCCATCAGCGCCAGCGCCTCGGGGACGAATTCGACGTAGGGCCCTCCCCGGTTGAGGTAGTACTGGCCGGTGCGGACGTAGTTGAGCACGGTGGTGGTTCCGCCCTGCGCGGCGGCCCGGCTCTCGGTGGCCGTGTCCACGTCCAGCGGGTTGTAGATCCCCATGTGCGTGTGGGCGTCCACCGAGCCGGGGAAGGCGATCAGACCCGAGCCGTCGAACACCTCGGCCGCGTCGGCGGTGGCGGCCAGACCTGCCTCAAGGTGGCTGACCCGTCTGCCGGTGATGCCGATGTCGACGTCGTCGACCGTGCCCTGGTCGGGGCGGACCACCGAGGCGCCGGTGATGACGGTGTCGATCATCCGTCCTCCCCGGTGGTTCCGACGACGCTCAGCGGGGCCAGCAGGCCCGCCGCGGAGGGCGCGGCGGCCACGCCGGCGAGGGCCTCATGCACCGACCGGGCCGTCGCCGCGCTCACCAATCCGTCGACGTTGTCGGTGTACTTGGTGGCCAGGTCCTCGTCCGACAGCGGGTCGTCGGGACCGCCCCGGTTGGCCAGCACCTCCTCGACCAGCGTGTCGCCGCCGGTGGTGGTGACGGTCAGGCGAGCGGGGAGCTGGCTCGGGTAGATCGCCATCAGGCCGGCGTCTCCGGCCACGTCGATGCGGGCCATCAGCCTGCGCCGGGCGGGATCGCGGGCCAGGTCGTCGCTGAAGTCGGCCAGGCCCACCCCCAGGCCGTTGCCGCCGAGCAGCCCGGCGGCCACCGCGTAGGGGCCGCTGAACTGGGCGAGATACCCGGTCTCGGGCCGCCGTTTGGCGTCGATGGGGTCGCCGATGGTTCGAACCGTGGGCGGGGCCACTTCGAGGGTGGCCGACGCCACGTCGTCGGGGCCGACGCCGCGGCGGCGCAGCCCGATAGCGGCGTCGATGGCGGCATGGGTGAAATGGTTGGCCGGGTACGGCTTGTAGAAGATGCGCTCGGCCTCCCACCGCAGCCCCAGATCGGCGGTCACCGCACCGGTGTCGGCCTCTTCGCCGAGGAATGCTTGGAACAGGCCGAAACGGCCCTCGACCGCGGTGCGCGGCCCGGTGAAGCCCCGCACCGCCAGCTGGGCCGCGGTGACCCCGGCCTTGGCCGCCCAGCCGCAGTGGAGCCGCTTGACGGTGCCGCCGGCCCGGTTGGCCTCGATGATCCCGCTGGCCATGCTGCACGCCACGCCCATGGCGTCGGCGATGCCGTCGGCGCCGGCCCCCAGCAGGCGGGCCGCGGCCGCGGCCGAGCCCACCGCCCCGCAGATCGAGGTGGCGTGCTGGCCCCGCTCGAAGTACACCGACTGGCGGGCCCCATGGTCGTAGCCGCCCATGCCCAGGCGCACCGCCACCTCCAGACCGACGGCCACCGCGTCGACGAGGTCGGCACCGGGCGCGCCCCGCCACTCGGCCATCGCCAGCGACGCGGGCACGACCGAGGCGCTGGGATGCAGGATCGACGGGAGGTGGGTGTCGTCGTAGTCGAGGGAGTGCGCCAGCACACCGTTGACGAACGCGGCCTCGGTGGCCGCCATCTTCGAGCCGGCGCCGATGGCGGTCGCCTGGGGGCCGGACTCCTGGGCCAGGGCGAACCCGGTGGCGGCCCGGGAGGTGTCCAGCGGGCAGGCCCGCACCGCGATCCCGACGATGTCGATGATGCGGGCCGGGATGCCGGCTCGTATCTCCGCCGGCACCGGGCCCCCGGCCAGCCGGGCCAGCTGGACCAGGATGGGGTCCGTGCCAGCGCCGGCGCCGTCGCTGCCCGGTGAATCGTCGGCGCTCATGCCAGAGCCAGGGGCCGGGCTGGCGCCCCGGTGGCGCCCACGATGTTGAGATGGGCCAGCACGAACACGAACTCGTGGACCTGGTCGGCGGCCAGCGCCTCGAGGTCCATGGCCTCGATGATGTTGATGCCCCGCTCCACCAGCAGCACCCGGTGGGCGGGCAGGAGCGCATGGCCTGCCCCGGCGGGCAGGCACTCGAACGCCAGGGTGTCGGCGCCGACCAGGGCCGCCCCCCGGTCGGCCAGCCAGCGGGCGCCGGCCTCGCCCACGCCGGGAACGCCGGAGCCGAGACCCTGGTAGCGCTCGACGTCGTCGAAGTGGATTCCCCAGCCGCTGCGCACCAGCACGGCGTCGCCGGACCGCACTGGCGTGCCCTGGCGCCCGGCCGCCTCCTCCAGTTCGGCCACGGTGATCTCGTGGCCGCCGTCGCAGCACTCCACACCCAGCACGGCGGGGATGTCCAGCAGGACGCCCCGGCCGGCGAACGGGGCCAGCTCGTCGATGCCCAGGGCATCGAAGCGGCCTCCCGCCTGGGCCTCGGCGGCGTCGACGCCGCCGAACAGCAGGCCCTGGTGGCTCACGTGGGCCAGCGCGTCCACGTGGGTGCCGACGTGGCAGCCGGTGGTGATCAGGTCGGCCGCGGCCGAGCCCCCGTCGGCTCTGACCCGGTCGCCGTGGCGGCGGTCCAGGCAGTGCCGGAACGGCGGGTGGTTCGGGGACTGGGCCATCCCGTTGCCCATCGGGCGGCCCAGGTCGTACACGGTGGCCTCCGCCACCTGCTCGATCAGGCGGGCGGCCCGGTCCGTCGGAGCCAGACTCACGCCACCACTCCGGCGGCCCGCAGGTCATCGACCCGGTCGGCGCTCACCCCGGCCTCGGCCAGCACCTCGTCGGTGTCGGCGCCCAGTGCCCGCCCGGTGTGGCGCACCGCCCCCGGCGTGGCCGACAGGCCGAAGAGCATGCTCTGCATCCGGATCGTTCCCAGATCGGGGTCCTCGACCGCGGCGACCGCGCCCCGGGCCTGCACCTGGGGATCGTTCACGTACTGGGCGGCGTCGTACACCGGGGCCAGCGCCACCTCGGCCTCGGCGAACGCCTCGACCACCTCGGCCAGCGGGCGGGCGCCGATCCACGACGCCACCGCCTCGTCGATCTCGTCGGCGTGGGCGGCCCGGCCCGCACCCGACGAGAACCACGGCTCGCAGGCCAGATCGCCCCGGCCGACCAGCTCCATCGTGCGGACGGCCACCGAGTCGGTGCTGCTGGACACGGCCACCCACCGGCCGTCGGCGGTGCGGTAGGTGTTGCGGGGGGCGTTGTTGGCCGAGCGGTTCCCGGCGCGGGCCGCGATGCGGCCGGTCTGGTCCCATTCCACGATGTGGGGGCCGAGGGCCATGGCCAGCGGCTCCAGGATGGCCAGGTCGACCACCTGGCCCTCGCCGGTGGCGCGGCGGTGGTGCAGGGCCATCATCACCGCGGCCACCCCGCTGATGCCCGCGACGCTGTCGGCCAGGCCGAACGGGGGCAGGGTGGGGGGCCCTTCGGCTGGGCCCGTCATGTGGGCGAAGCCGCTCATCGCCTCGATCAGCGTCCCGAACGCCGGCCGCCGGGCGTAGGGGCCGGCCTGGCCGAAGCCGGTGACCCGGCACAGCACCAGGCCCGGGCGCCGCTCGGAGAGGACCTCCCAGCCCAGCCCCCAGCGCTCGAGCGTGCCCGGCCGGAAGTTCTCGATCACCACGTCGGCGCCGCCCACGAGGTCAAGGAAGACCTCGGCGCCGTCGGGATGGCTCAGGTCCAGGCCCACGCAGCGCTTGTTGCGGCCCACCATCTTGAACCACAGGCCGTGGCCGTCCCGGTGGGGGCCGTGGTTCCGCAGGCTGTCGCCCTTCTTGGGGTGCTCGATCTTGACCACGTCGGCGCCGAAGTCGGCCAGGATCTGGCCGATCAGCGGCCCGGCCAGCACGGTGGACGCATCGATCACCCGCAGGTCCGACAGGGGGCCGCTCATGCGGAACGCTGTTTCTCCCAAAGGAACACGGGGCTAGTGTTCCTCATCGAAACCCTTGATGGCAACCAGTCGGGCGATATGGACACTCCCGTGAGCGAACCGTCGGCAGAACCGGACCAGGCTTCCGGCTCGGGCCGCAGCGTGGCCGCCATCGACAGGGCGGTCGAGGTGCTGTTCCTGTTCTCGCGGGCGACGGGCACGCTGGGAGTGACCGAGATCTCGCGGGAGCTCGGCGTGTCCAAGGCGGTGGTGCACCGGATCCTGGCGTCGCTGTGCGAGCGCAGCCTGCTGATCGCCGATCCCCGCAGCCGCCGGTACGGGCTCGGGCCCGCGGTGATGGAGCTGGCCGCCGCCTTCCGCGACCAGCTCGATGTGCGGACCCTGGCCATCGACGAGATGCGGCGACTCAGCGCCGAGACCGACGAGACCGCCACCCTGTCGGTCCGCTACGGCGACCGCCGGGTGTACGTCGACCAGATCACCCCGCCGCGCGAGGTGAAGATGACCGTGCCCATCGGGGGGTCGTTCCCGCTGCACGCCGGAGCGTCGTCCAAGGCGTTCCTGGCCTGGCTCACCGACGCCGCCATCGACCGCTACCTGGCCGACAACCCGCTGGACGCCCTGACCGACGCCACCGTCGTCTCGGTCGACGAGCTGCGAGCCGAACTGGAGGGCATCCGCGCCCAAGGGTTCGCGCTGTCCTTCGGCGAGCGGCAGCACGACGCCGGGTCGGTGGCCGCCCCGATCCTCGACCACAACGGCGAGCCGGTGGCCGTCGTCAGCGTGTGCGGGCCGATCTACCGGTTCCGCAGCAAGATCGGCCCCGCCTCCGCCGCCGTGGTGGAGGCCACCCGGGCGCTCTCGGCCAAGCTCGGCGCCCAGCCCCTTGCCTGACACCGACGGGGTGCGGGACCACTTGCGGGTGGCCGCTGCGCAGTTCGAGGCGGGGACCGATGTCGACGCCAATCTGGCCGCGTGCGTGCGGATGCTCGATGAGGCTGCGGCCGGCGGCGCCGAACTGGTCGTGCTGCCGGAGTTCTGCAACCACCTGTCGGTGTACGACAGCGCGGAGCATTGCCGGGCGGTGGCCGTGCCACTGGACGGCGACTGGCTGGGCACGCTGGCCCGGCGGGCCGCCCACCACCGCATGTACGCGGCCCTGGCGGTGACCGTGCCCCGCGCCGGTGGCCGGGTGACCGTCACCAGCGTGCTGATCGGCCCCGACGGCCGGATCACCGCAACCGCCGACAAGCAGATGCTCATGGGCAACGAGCGGGCCTATCTGAGCGCGGGGGAGAGGCCCAGCGCGGTGGCCGGCACCGCGTTCGGGCCGGTCGGGCTGTACGCGTGCATGGACGGCGTGACCTTCGAGACGCCCCGCGCCCTGGCGGTGAGCGGCGCCCGGCTGCTGTGCAACAGCCTCAACTCCTTCGCCCGCGACGAGGCCAGCCTGCACGTTCCGGTGCGGGCCGCCGAGAACGGGGTGTGGGTGGCGGCGGCCAACAAGGTCGGCTCGCTGCTTCCGGCCGGGCGGGCCGCGGAGTTCGCCGAGGCGCTCGGCGTTCCCGCCGAGGCCCTCGAGGGCGCGGGAGAGAGCCAGATCGTCGACCCCGACGGCACGGTAGTGGTCAAGGCCCCGCCGGCGGGCGAGGCGGTGGTGGTGGCCGACGTCGACCTGTCTCGGGGCCGGCCTAGGCGGCTGGAGGGTCGCAGGCCCCGGGTGTACAGCCCGCTGGCCGCGAGCGGCACGGCCACTCCGGCAGCGACGGAGGTCTCTGAAGTGCGGGCCGCGTGCGTCCCCGGGGCGCAGCATGATCCTGAGCTGATCGGGAAGGCCTTCGATGCGGGGGCCTCGCTGGTGGTGCTGCCCGAGCTGACCCCGGCACCGGCCGGCATCCCCGCCGGGGTACTGGTGGTCACCACCGCCGAGCGCGACGGACAGCACGTGGGCCAGGTGTGGACCGCCGGGGGGCTGGTCCACGAGCAGGCCCAGATCCACCGCTACGACCGTTATCCGGACGTCACCCGGCTGGGGGAGGGGATCAGCCTCTACCGGACACCGTTCGGCGACATGGCCGTGATCGTGGGCGACGACCACCGCCATCCCGAGACCATCCGGCTGGCCGCGGTGGCCGGCGCCAGCCTGGTGGCGGTGTGCTGGCAGCCTGAGCACCGCTGGGAGTGCGATCTGGGGTTGGTGGAACGGGCCGCCGAGAACCGGGTCAGCCTGGCCGCCTGCGCGCCGCCGGGGCCGCCGGCGGCCACCATGCTGCTCGACCCCCCGGCCGACTCGCTGTGGAACCCCCGCCGCTCGAGCCCCTTCGACGGCACCATCAACACGCCGGAGTGCGTGCGGGCCGCCCCGGGCGACGGGCTGCTGGTGGGCGCCCTGCATCCCGGCCGGGCCGCCCACCGGGAAGTGTCCAGGGACACCGACCTGGTCGGCGGCCGGTCCCTGGCCGCCGCCGCCGTGCTGTCCCGGCCGGCTGCCCAGAGGCCTCGCAGGTAGCCGCGCGAATCCGGTCCATACGGGCGAGGCCGTGGCCCGAGCGGCCCGTGAGCGCAGCGAACAGGAGCGGGAATGATCTTGCCCCGACGTGACGGGCTTGCACCTGCCCGCGAGTGTTCGTGGCGCCTAGCGGTCGGGCACCCGGGCCAGCACCGAGCGGGCCTGGCGTATCACCGCGGCGTCGATGAACTTGCCGTCCAGCACGGCCACTCCCCGTCCCTCGTCGGTGGCCGCCTCCAGCTCGGCCATCACCGCCTCAGCATGGGCGACCTCCTCCGCCGTCGGGGTGAAGGCCGCGTTGACCGCGGCCACCTGCTTGGGGTGGATCACCGACCGCCCGCCGAAGCCGAGGCGACGCAGCGACTCGCTGGTGGCCGCCAGCCCCTCGGTGTCGTCGAGGTCGGTGAACACCGGCCCGCACGGCGCGATCAGCCCGACCCCCACCGAAGCCACCACCACCCGGGTGCGGATCGGCCACATCTCCAACCCGTCGGGCGACGGCATCATGCCCATGTCGGCGGCCAGGTCGGCCTCGCCCAGGGCCAGGCGTACCACCCCGGGAACCGAGGCGACCTCGTACACCTTGAACACGCCCTCGGCCGACTCGATGAGCGCCATGACCGGGCATCCGCCGAAGTCGGTCGCACAAGCGTCGGGGTCGGCCTTGGGCACGACCACCCCGGCCAGGCCGACGCCGTCGGCCACCAGCGACCGGACCATGGCGGCGTCGACGTCGAGCAGGTCGGGACGGTTGTTGACCCGCACCCATACCGGCGCGCCTGAGTTGGCTCGCAGCCAGCCCGCCACCGCCTCCCGGGCGGCCGGCTTGGCCGCCTCGGCCACCGCGTCCTCCAGGTCGCAGATCACCGCGTCGGCTCCCGAGGCCAGGGCCTTGTCGAAGCGCTCCGGGGTGTCGCCGGGAACGTACAGGGAGGTGCGGGTCATGGCGGTATCGGCTCCTAGCGGCCTGCTTCAGGGGGTTGACGCTGGTGGGGGCTCGCCCATACTGTCAGTAGAACGAAACGCTGTTCCTGTCGACGGAACACTAGCTGCCCAGATGGCCGGAGAATCCATGCGCGAGACGTTGAAGGGCGTCCAGGACATTTTTGATCAGGCCGGTCCGACCGACGCCACCGCGACGTTCGACCGGCTGTGGTCGATCACCGGCGAGCTCATGGACAAGCTCCAGTCCCGCTTCGAGCTGGCCCGCGACCCCAGCACCGACGACCTGGAGTCGTACCGGGGCGAGGCCGAGTACCCCGCGGGGCGGCTGGCGGCCTACGCCGGACCGGAGATCGACTGGCTGATCCACTCGTGGATCGGCAACCCGCCGCTGGGGTTCACCAACATGCACGTCACCGCCTGGCTCGGCCCCCACATCGACGTGCCCCACCTCGGGATCGCCTGGGGCACCCTGCCCGACCTCTGGTTCTACATCGACTACAACCCCCGCTCGGACCTCATGCTCGACACGGAAGCGCTCGACAAGTACTGGGAGCCGCTCAACGAGGAGTTCCTGGAGCTGCGAGCCGACCCGGGGCTGTCGACGTTCACATCGCGGGAGCTCTACATCCGCCAGGCCCTCAGCCACACCGCGGTGTGCTTCACCACCCCCGGGATCACCCACGACGAGGCCCGGCTCGAGCAGGTGCGCGGGCTGGCCCACCGCCGGGTCGACCAGTGGCTCCGCTGGGTGGACGAGGCCGAGCCCGTGCGGTATGAGCGCCGCGAGCGCCTGGCCGCCGACGACCTGGCCCGGCGGCGCACCATCGCCGAGCGCGACCCGGCCAACGTGATGGGGGTGCGGTTCTTCGGCCCCGAGATGTGCGACCGCCTGGTGCGGGCCCTCTGGGGCGGCGACCGGGTGCTGCCCCGACCGAGCTGAGAGCACACAGGGAGGCTCCCCATGCTCATCAAGAACCACTGGTACGCCGTCGAATTCGGCTCGCAGGTCGGCGACCGGCCCCTTCAGGTGAAGGTCCACGGCCACGACCTAGTGCTGTGGCGCAGCCCCAACGGCACCGTCAACGCCCAGTCCGACCTGTGCGTGCACCGGGGCGGGTCGCTGGCGGGCGGCGAGGTGGTCGGCGACTGCGTGCGGTGCCCGTATCACGGCTGGCGCTACGACACCGAGGGCGCGTGCGTGGAGATCCCGGCCAACCGTCCCGATCTGCCCATCCCGCGCAAGGCCCGCATCGACACCTACCCCTGCGTGGAGCGCTACGGCTTCGTGTGGGTGTTCCTGGGCGACCTGGCCGCCGAGCAGCGGCCGCCGCTGCCGGAGCTGTACGGCATGGAGCTGCACACCGAGGCCCGGGCCGAGGGGTTCCGGGCCGTGCAGGGCGAGTTCACCTGGAACGCCAACTACGACCGGGTGCTGGAGAACGCCATCGACATCGCCCACACCCCGTTCGTGCACGCCGGGTCGTTCGGCAACCGCGACGAGCCGGAGATCCAGGACTTCGACCTCGAGGAGGTCCGCCACAACGGCCACCTGGCGTCGGTGAGCGCCACCGTCGATCTCAAGCCGCCCCTTCCGTCGGGGATATGGCGGCTCATCGCCAAGAAGGAGCGCCCGCCGGTGCGCACCTCCACCGGCTTCTATCCCCCCAACGTGTCGCTGCTGATCGTGCGCCTGCCGATGGGGGACATGCGCCTGTTCACCGCCGCGGTGCCCCTCGACGAGCACGTCACGGTGTCGAAGTTCTGCATGATGCGCTCGTTCTTCACCGGGGGCTGGGCCGACAAGGACTCCCACAAGCGCACCCTCAAGATCTTCCGGGAGGACCAGCCGACCGTGGAGGGTCAGCGGCCCGAGCTGCTGCCCTTCGACCTGTCGGCCGAGCTGCACGTCAAGTCCGACTCCATCCAGCTGGCCTACCGGCGCTGGCGCCAGGAGCAGCTGGACAAGGGCCTGGGGCTGGCCGCCCCGACCGACGAGGAGTCCAGGCGGGCCGCGGCGGTGATCCCGTCGCCGGCCCGGGCCGCCGAGCCCGAGATGGCCAGCGCCTGGGTGTTCCCCACAGTCGGATCGGCCGCCACCGGAGCGGACGCATGAGCCTCGGGCAGGCCCCCGGGCCGCCGATTGTGACCGGAGCGGGCGCATGAGCCTTTCTGCCGACCTGTGCCTGGGCACGGTGGAGGCCATCGCGGCCCGGCTGGAGCTCGAGGAGGCCGAGTCCGTGCCGCTGGCCTCGGCCATGGACGGGTCGCCGGTGGGCGTGCACCGGGTGCTGGCCCGCGACGGGGTGGCCGCCCTGGTGTACGTGTCCATGACCGTCGAGGCCTTCGGGCTCGACAGCCACATGTGCTTCGCGTTCACCCCGCCCGACAGCGCGGTGCCCCACTTCACGGTGGACTCGGTGCTGGCCGGGCCCCACTACGCCTTCCACCTCGACCTCATGCCCCGGGTCGACCCCGGAGCCAGCCTGGCCTACATCGACCACTGCTTCGTGCCGCTCACCGACGCCCACAGCCAGGCCGCCGAGATAGACGGGCTGACCCCCGCCCACCTGTCGCGGCGCCAGTGGCAACTCATGTCGGCGTGGATGCTGGCCCACCGGGCCGACGAGGACGGCTTCCGGGCGGTGTTCGGCACGGTGGCCGCCTACCGTGACCACTGGCTCGACCTGGTGGTCGACGGCGTGCCCGACGGCGTGCTCGACGGCACCACCGCCGAGCAGCTCGCCGAGCGGGACGCCCGCCACCGGGCCGCCCTGTTCAACCCCGACGTCGACCCGGTGTGGGCCCGGGTGGACCAACTGCTCGGCCCCGACGTGAGCGCCCGCATCCGCGACAGCCTCAAGACCGCGGCCCGCACCTAGAACGGAGTCCCCCATGAGCAAGACCGAAGCCTCCGAGCGGCGGCAGACATGACCGAGTCCCAAGCCTCCGAGTGGCAGCAGCGCATCACCGGTGAGTGGTACGGCCTGCCGTCGGTGTTCGACGCCGACGGCAGCCACACCGGGTTCAACAAGGTCAGCCGGGCCAGCGTGTTCGCCGACGGCAGGGTCACCTACTGGATGCAGTGCAACTTCATGAACACCGGCCCGCTGCGCAACCGCTTCGAGATCAAGGACTTCGAGTTCGGGGTGGACGACCAGGGCGACAACCGGATCTACCGGGGCCCCGACTTCTACGGCGCCGGTCACCCCTACGGCTCGCTGGTGGACTCGCACTACTACGCGCCGGGCTGGCGGGCCGACCTCAACACCATGAACCAGATCCTGGCCGACGGCGTGACCCAGGTGTACTCGTCGCTGCTGTACGAGGGGCCCACCATCTTCTCGGTGTTCAACGGGGTGTACCTGAACGCCCACGACTACGACACCAACCCCGAGACCAAGGCCCGCATCGACGCCCACCTGGAGACCGAGCAGCAGATGGCCGCCTGGCCCCACACCCTGCCCGACCGCAGAGGCGGCGAGTGGGCCGGCTCCTGTGAGGTGTTCGGGGCCGACCAGCAGCCACGGGGCCGAGTCGATGTCCGCATCCGCCACGACCCGATCGACCTGGTGCGGGCCACCCAGCGGTGGGAGATGTCCGGGCAGATCGACCGGTCATTCACGTACGTGCGCACCCGGTCAAACGGCAACCGCCACACCTATGACGGCCCCGATCTGTGGGGAAACGCTCTGGCCTACGGACGGGCCCTGTACACCACCCAGCACCACGCCCGCGAGGCCTTCAAGGTCAAGGGCCGCGAGTTCATAATCGACCGCGACTACACCCTGGCAGCCGTCTGGAAGCTGTACGACGGCGACCGCATGACCGACGTCGTCTTCGGCGCCCTCACCTGGTCGCCGGACGGCTAGGGAGCGTCAGCCCACGTTCACCGACACGACGCGGCCGTGCGCGCTGGCGTCCTCGACCAGTTCGAAGCCGGAGCCGCTGATCGGGTCACGCATCGCCCACAGCCGCCGTCGGCGCAGCGGCGACGGCTGACCGACCGCCGCCAGGAGGGGTCCGACCGTCCGGCGCAGCGGCCAGCGGTCGTCCGCCGGGGGCGCCGGCGCCGACAGGTCGAGGCGGGGCTCGACCCCGGACGACTCCGGGACGGCCACCCCGACGATGTCGGCCACCGACCGCCCGGCCAGCGAGAAGAAGCCGCCGGTGAGCTGGCGGTCGGAAGCGACCAGGACGCTGTAGGACTCGAACTCGTAACCGAACCGGGGCCAGATTCCCCGCCCGGTCATGGTCCCGGGCTGCCACTCGGTCGCCGCGCCCATCACGTCGGGGCCGAGGTACCGGCGCCGGGGTCCGTCCACCTCGAGTTCGAAGATCCAGTCCCCGGCGAAGGCCGCCATGGGGTGCCCGTCCAGGTCCGGCGACGGCTCGCAGTGCTGGACCACCCGGAGCCTGCCGTCGCGCGCCGGCTCGACGCGGCGGCGCTGGGCCACCGAACCCCGGTAGGTGCCGTCAGGGTCGTAGACGTGCTCGGTGACCAGCCAGGCGCCGGAGAACGGATCGCGGCCCGTGCCGCTGCCCTTGCTCATGGCGGATCGAAGGCCAGGGTGCCGTAGAGCGCGCCGAGCCGCTCCTCACCCCGGTACCAGATGTGCAGGACGGCCTTGGTCGAGCCGTCCAGCGAGGCGACCTCCCGGCGCCACACCCGGCATCCGGCCGGATCGTTGTGGAAGTGCCCGCTCAGGCCCCGGCCGCCGCTCAGGGCCGCGCTGCCGGCGAGATCGCCGGCCGGGGTCCACGCCGTCCACCCGTCGGACTCCAGCACGAACGACGCATCCGGGGCGAAGTCGAGCCCCGACAACTCCACTGCCAGCGCCTCGCTGGCTTGCTCGGCAGGGCGGTCTGCCGAGGCGGCGACCGTCTCGACGTAGTCGACCGTGCCGGACGGTTCCAGCCCGGCGCCGAGGCGGTGCAGCCGGCCCGACCATCGGCCCGGGCGCAGCAGCAGGAGCCGGCCCCGGCCCGCGGTCGGGTCGTCGCTCACCGCCGCGGGGTCGATCGGCTCCACCGCAGGCGGCGGGTCCTGCGAGGCTTGGGGCCGGCGCCGGTACTCGCCGACGACCGTCCAGCGGAGCTGGTCGCCCCGGCTCAGCAGCGCCAGCGACAGCTGGTGGTCGCCGCCGGGCAGCACCATCAGGAAGAACCGCTGCGAGAGGCCCAGGCTCGGCCAGTAGTTGCGGGCCGCGATCAGGCCGTCCCCCAGCACCTCGGCGAAGCCGAGGTTCAGCGGGCCCTCGTAGGTCCGGTGCGAGCCGTGATCGGCGATGGTGTACATCCCCGACAGCGAGAACGGCCCCTCGAAGGTCACCTCCACCGTGACCAGGCCGGCAGGGTCGGTGGCCTGCACCGTGCGGATGTCGCGGCCCATACCGGCGAAGCGGCCGCTGCCGTCGTAGACCTCGGCCGATCCGATCCACTCGCCGAGCCCCTGGGAGAAGGAGCCTCCGTTCACGCCCGCACGAGATGCACCGTCTGGGTGTCCACCGGCGTGGCCGCCAGCACCGGGCCGAGGTCGGTGCCGGGCGGCTGGGGAGCCAGGTACCGGCCCTCGGTGGCCACTTCCAGCCCATCGGTGGCGAACGGGTAGGGATCGACCTCGTACACCGCGCCGGGACGCTCGATCACCGAGACGGTCACGTCGTCGCCGACCGCCCGGGGCACGTTGTGGAACTCCGCGGCGCCCCGCTCGCCCTCCGGCACCAGGTGGAAGTACAGCGACAGCGTGTCGAAGAACTGGAGCTGCTTGTAGGCGTTGAAGATGAAGTCCTCGTCGGCGAGGCCCGCGTCGTCGCCGGCCAGGTCCTGCTTGAGCCGGTGCTGGCGGCTCTCCTCGGCCTCCAGCATGGCGTCCACCTCGGGGCGCATGTCGTCACCGATCATGTCCAGGAAGATCTTGTCGCTGAGCCCGTAGCGGCCGCAGTACAGCCCGTAGGTGTGCATCGACGAGATGACGCCGCTGAAGGGATGGTGGGCCTCGTTGAACTGCGGCGACCCGGCCGAGGTGGCCACGATCTGGGCCAGCGGGGTGGCCGTCAGGTTGTAGGGGAGCCCGGTGTCGGGGTTCTGGGGGGCGCGGGCGTCGAGGTCGGCCCAGCCCGCGTCGTGGTGGTCGACGATGTACTGCATGGGCTCGGCCGGCTCCAGGCCGGCGAAGGCGTCATTGCCGAAGTCGGCGGCCAGCGAGCCCGCGAAGGCGGTGTGCTGGTGCATGGCGATCACGAAGTGAGCGGCGTCGGCGGCGCCGCTGGCGGGCGGCTGGACGATCATGGCCGCTGCACCCGGGCGAAGTCCTGGATCTGGAACAGGTTGGTCCTGCCGTCGCGCACCTTGTGGGTGATGATGCGCCGGGTGTCGGGGTCGAAGAAGTAGTGGTTGTTGTAGACGATGGTGTTGCTCACCCGGCTGTCGATGGTGAACACGTAGTTGTAGGGCGTCAGCTCGGCGCCCTCGAGGGTGAGCTGGTCGCTCTCGGCGAAGCACTGCTTGCCGTCCACCCTGATCGGGGTGTCGTACACCGTCTCGCCGACGCCGTAGAGGTTCTCGAAGTGCTCGTGGAGGTGCCAGGTGCGGTCGTCGAGCCAGTACACGTCCATGTGGACGGCGCTTGACTCCAGGAAGTCGCCTGCGGGGCTGAAGCTCTTGCACAGCCCCTCCCAGTGGCCCATGAAGCACTGGTATGGCCGGGGCGAGGGCTCGCCGTAGTTCTTCGGGTGGCTCATGACCCGCATGGTAGAACGTAGTATCGGGTTGTGAAACCGCGTTCCTCTCAGCGGAACCGTCATGGCCCAGCCAGCCCATGATCGTCCGGGGCTGGCACTTCTCCTTTGACGCCGGCGGGGACCCCGCCACAGCCACGCTGTACTACCCCGGCGACCGGCTCCGGCTGGAGGAGGCCCGCCTGACCGGGCAGGTTCCCGCCGCGGCGGGAGAGCCGTGGCCGCTGGTGATCATGATGCCCGGCATCAACGTGGCTCCCGACAGCTACCGCTGGCTGGCCCACCGGCTCGTGCCGACCGGTGTGTGCGTGGTGACCTACGCTGCCATCGGGTCGCTGGGGCCCGCGGGCCAGGGCATCACCCCCGGCCTCGACCTCGACGCGCTGACCCCCGCCAACGTCGGCACCCGCCCGGTGGCCACCGCGCTCGGGTCGCTCCTCGACCGCCTGGCCGGCATCAGCGAGGCCGACGGCGCACCACCGGCGGGGAGGCTCGACCTCGACCGGGTGGTGGTGGGCGGCCACTCCGCCGGGGGGACCGTCGCGCTGCACAGCAGCGACCCCGGCTGGGTGCTGGGCCTGCGGGCCGCGTTCGCCTACGGGGGCCACACGATGACGGCCACCTCTCTTGGACACGGCGAGGCCGCGGTGGTGGCCATCCCGGCCAAGGTGCCGGTGATGCTGATCGGCGGCGACCGCGACGGGGTCATCTCGGCCAGCCGCGACCGCTACGGGCGGGGCGACGGAGCCCACGACCCGGTCCGGCGCACCTTCGAGGAGGCCGTCGGGCACCGGCGGGGGGACTCGTGGCTGGTCGAGCTGGCCGGCGCCGGCCATTTCGCCGTCTGCCATCCGGTGGACACCACCAGCGGCCGCGCCTTCCTGGAGCCAGACCCGGACACCGACCCGGCGGTGCGGGGCCTGCTGGGAGACCTGATCGCCGCGTTTGTGGCGGCCAGCGTGGGGTCGGCGGGCGGCACCGGGCTGGAGAAACTGGTCGCCCACGAGCTGGTGGCCCACTGGGACCGGCGCTAGGGAGCCGACATGGGAAACCGAATCGTCATCACCGGCAGCACGAGGGGGATCGGCAACGGGCTGGCCCGGGAGTTCCTCAAGCGGCGGTGCCGGGTGGCCGTCAGCGGGCGCTCGGCCGGCCAGGTCGAGGCGGTGGTGGCCGAGCTGGGCCAGTACTACGGCGAGTCGAGGGTCTGCGGCGCGGCCTGCGACATCACCGACCCCGACCAGCTCCAGGCGCTGTGGGACGCCGCGGCCGAGGCCTTCGGCGGGGTCGACGTGTGGATCAACAACGCGGGTGTCAGCATCGAGCGCCTGCCGCTGTGGGAG
The DNA here is from genome assembly GCA_965203575.1 of Candidatus Aldehydirespirator sp. Taxonomy (GTDB): domain Bacteria; phylum Actinomycetota; class Acidimicrobiia; order Acidimicrobiales; family Aldehydirespiratoraceae; genus Aldehydirespirator. The sequence goes on along the minus strand of OZ241894.1, from coordinate 3,760,176 downwards.
CAGCGCGACCGGGATCTCGCCGCCCTGGTTGACACCAACCTCACCGGGGCGCTGCTGGCCAGCAAGACCGCCATCGCCAACATGCTGCGGCAGGGCCACGGGCAGCTCTGGAACACCGAGGGCTTCGGGTCCGACGGGGCCACCCAGCCCGGCATGGCCGCCTACGGCTCCACCAAGCGGGCGGTGCGCTACCTCCAGCGGGCCCTGCGCAAGGACACCGCCGGTACCCCGGTGCAGGTGTGCACGGTGTCGCCCGGCATCGTGGTTACCGAGCTGCTCACCGGCGACTACGACATCACGTCGGAGGAGTTCGAGAGGGCCAAGCGGATCTTCAACATCCTGGCCGACGAGGTCCACACCGTCACCCCGTGGCTGGCCGACCACATGCTGGCCGCCGACAAGTCCGGGGCCAGGGTGGTGTGGCTGACCCGCCGCAAGGCGTTCGCCCGGTTCATGTCCGCCCCGTTCCGCACCCGCGACCTGTTCGCCCACCTAGACACGGAGTGACCGGGATCTAGGCCTAGCTCGTGCCGGAGCCGGCGACCGGGCTCTAGATGGTTGGTTCCAAGGGGTGGACCACCCGACTGCCCGGTCCGGCCTGCTCCCTGGTCGCCTGCGGCCGCTGGGCCCTTGGGACTGCTCGTCCGGGGGTGCGGAGTCTCGCAGCGCTGGGGTCCGGGTTCTCGTCTCGTTGAGCGGCCGGCGGCGGGTCGAGCGTCTCGCTGGTGTGCGGGGCTGCGGGCGCGGGGGGCTGGGATGCTTCTGCTTGTCGTGGTGTTCTGCTGTGTGCTCCGGCGCGGCCGGTCGGCTATAGTGCGGCGCGACTCTCGCTCAGGAGGTGCACATGCCCGCCAGGACCGTACACAACGCTTCGGGACACAACGCTTCGGGGTTCGCGGCGGCGCCTTTGGCGCGCGGGCGCGCCGATTCTGCCGGGGGGGGGTAGAGGCTCTAGCCGTGTCCTGATCGCGCTGCTACTGGCCGCGCTGGTTGCCGCGATCCTTCTGGCCGCGCCGCGCAAGGCCGAGGCCGATCATGTGATTTGGTCGGCAACGCTGACGGCGGGACAAGTCCAGGCTACTCCTTCCTGGATCGGTTGCGCCGATGGCACCGCACACTCTTGCAGCAGCAGCAACGTCCTCTCGGACAACACGTTCGTTATCGCGGGCACGACATACACCTTCACGGCAATCGCCTACGTGACCGGATCTGGTATAACCCCCTATATTCGTATCGCACTCGCCCCAGGTAGCAGTGTCGCGGCCCTTCTTACCCACGACTTGATCGTCGGCTCGACGAAGGTTCAGCTAAGCACTTGCGCTAACAGCCTGCCAGACCCTTTCCCATATCAGTACGGGTGCGCGGGCTCCGGAGTCTCTTTGACGGCCGGTAGTTCAGTGTCATTGAGCTTAGAGAACCCCGCCGTAACGCACGGGGTCGATCCCGAGCAGGAGGAGCAGGCGCGGGCGGAGCAGGAGCGGGAGCGGCAGCGGGACCTGCGGAAATCGGCCCGCCGCGGCGGCGGCTGCGGAGCACCGGAAGACGGAAAGAGTCCCGATAGCGACGAGGCGGGCTACTGGCATTGCCACGGCGACTCCGTCTATCACCGCCACGCGGGTACTTGGCGCGGCTCTCACCAACCGGGCGGCGACCGGCCACAGCCGCCAGGGCTCCGGCCGGAACCGCGGCCGCCAAATCAACAAGAACGAGACAGGGGCTTCGCCGACAACTGGAACGGCGGCTGGCATTGGCACGGCGACGACATCTATCACATACACCGCAGCCCGCACTGAGCGAGACCTCCGCGTAACGCCACGCCTCGGGCGAGCATCCGCATTAGAACGCTGAACGCCTAGCTTTCCCGCGCAAGCCATGAGCGACCGCCCCCGCCCTGCCCCTGCGAGTGCAACTCGGGACAGGCGGCTTCTGCGGAGGCGGCGGCCACGCGTGATGCGGGGGCCGACGGTGGCCGGCGAGTGGACTGGGGCCACTCCATCGTGATGTGGCGTCCGATGAGTGAGCGGCCCCCCGCGGCGACGCCGCGGCTGCCGTCGGCGCATCATCCGCTGCGCCTCGAGCATCGCGGGCACGGTCGACAAGTATCTGGCGGGCACAGCGACCGACGCAGACGTGATGCAGGCCCGGCAGAACAGCGCCGGGTGCCAGTAGCCCCCGCCGCGGCGGCCGCGTGGGACGGGGGCGTCCGGCCAGACCGGGGCGTCCCCGTCGTGCGCCCCGGCCGGCCCGAGCCGCCGGTGCGGCACTGCTCGATGGCGCACAGGCCGCCGCGGCGGCTTCCGACAGTTCCGCCCCGCTGCTGAACAGCGTCCAGGAGTCCCCGCACGACCCCTTGGAACTACTCGTCTAGCTGCCGGCCGGGACAGGACCTCCGCCGAGATAGCTGCGCACCACCGCGGGGTCGGTCTGCACTTCGGCGGGTGCGCCCTCGGCGATGACCCGTCCCACCTCCAGGGCGATCATGCGGTCGCAGACGGAGGCCAGCAGGGGCATGTCGTGCTCGATCACCACCAGGGTGATCCCGTAGGCCTCGCGGATCCGCACGATCACCTCGCCCAGGGCCTCGGTCTCGGCCTGGGCGATCCCGGCCGACGGCTCGTCCATCAGCAGCAGCCGGGGACGTAGCGCCACGTTGGCGGCCAGCTCGACGAGGCGCCGGGTGCCGGTGGACAGCAGGCCGGCCGGTTGATCGCCCACCGCGGCCAGCCCGAAGGCGGCCAGGGTGTCGTCGGCTTGGTCCTCGATGGCCCGCTCGGTCCGCGACCCGCCCAGCACGAAGCGACCGCCGGCCGCCGACCGGCAGGCCAGGAACACGATCTCGCGCGGGGTCATGGTCGGGAACAGCGAGGCGTTCTGGAAGGAGCGCACCATCCCGCGCCGGCTGCGGGCCTCCGGTGACAGCCCGGTGATGTCCTCTCCGTCGAAGACCACCGACCCGGCGTGCGGGCGCAGGTAGCCGCTCACCAGCTCGAACACGGTGGTCTTGCCGGCGCCGTTGGGTCCGATCAGCCCGAGCGTCTCGCCCGCCTCCACGCTGAACGACACGTCGTCGACCGCCTTCAGGTCGCCGAAGCGCCGCGACAGGCCCCGCACCTCGAGCACCGTGCCGCCCGCGCCGGCAGAGCTGGCGGCCACCGCCACCGGCGCCAGCGCGGGGGAGGCCGTCGCCTCGGGCCGGGCGGCTTCGGCGGTGTTCGGGTCGATGCCGTGGAACCGGGCGATCTGATCGATCAGGTTGCGCCGGGTGCTGTCCAGCAGGCCGTGGATGCCCCGGGGCTGCTCGAGGATCAGGATCAGCCACGCCGCGTTCAGCCCGGCCAGCGCCGACAGCTCCAGATCGAAGAACTCGCGGATGCCGATCAGGTAGGCCGCGCCCAGCAGCGGGCCGGTCAGCTCCGACAGCCCGCCGATGACCGCGATGGCGACCACGTTGATGCTGTCGCTGGGCGAGAAGATGCTGCGGGTGACGAAGGTGTTGTTCATGGCCAGCACCACGCCGCCGGCGCCGGCCACGAACCCGGCGAAGGCGTAGGCGGTCACCAGCAGCCGCCACGGGGCGACCTGGAGCACCCGGGACGCGGCCTCGTTGTCGCGCACCGCCACCAGCGTGCGCCCGAACGACGACCGGCGCAGCGTCGCGGCGGTGGCCAGCACTGCCACGAACACGGCCAGGGCCACGTAGTAGAAGCCCCGCGAGTTGGTCACCTCCACACCGAGCACACTCACCGGGCGCGACGAGAGGCCCGCGCCGAAGGCCCAGTCCTGGCGCAGCAGCCAGCTGAACGTGGCCAGCGCGAAGGCCAGGGTGGCCACCGCCAGCAGCAGGCCCTGCATCCGCAGCGCCGGCAGCCCCACCGCGGCCGACGCGGCCGCGCCGGTGACGCCGCCGCACAGCAGGCCCAGCGCCAGGCTGCCGGTGTCGGTCGCCACCCGCACGCCCACCACCGCGCCGATGGCCGCGAAGGCCACCTGCCCCAGCGAGAGCTGCCCGGCGAGGCCGGTCAGGAAGCTGACCGAGATCCCGATGGTGGCGAAGGCGATCACGGTGGACAGCAGGAAGGCGGACCGGTTGCTGATCCACAGCGACGCCAGCGCAGCCGCCACCGCGCCCGCGCCTCCCAGCACCCAGCCCAGGTGCTGGATCAGCCACACGCCCCGGTAGGCGTCGGGCAGGCGGCGGCTCGGCGTCAGGCTGGCCCACTGCTCGGCCTGGTCCCGGCCCGAGCCGACCCGCAGGGCCACACCCGCGAGGATGAGCAGGAACAGGGCCACCTCGAACCAGCCGGTGGAGTCGGGATTGGAGGCCAGCACCTGCTCGACGACACCGATGCCCAGGCCGGCGGCGAAGGCCACCGGGAAGTTGGCGAACCGGGCCAGCGCGGCGACGGCCAGGCCCCGCACGATGAAGTCGGGGCCGAGGGCGTCGGGGGTGACCGTCGACTGGTTGGGGAGGATGAGCATGGCCGCGAAGGCCGACAGGGCCCCGGCCAGGGCCCACGACAGCGCGGCCATGTGCCGGGGGTCGACCCCGGCCAGGGTGGCCGCGTCGCCGTTGGCGGCCGCGCCCCGCACCGCCAGCCCGTACTTGCTGCGCTGGAGGAACAGGTACAGCCCGCCGACCACCACCGGCGACAGCCACAGCAGGGCGGTGGCCGACGGCGACACGAACACGGTCAGCTCGAACTGGGGGAACCCCGGAGGCTGGGGGAAGCTCCCGCCGCCGAGGCCGCCCTTGGCGAACGACAGCGCCAGCAGCAGCAGCGCCTGGCCGGCGCCGAGGGTGGCCACCATCGACAGGACCTTGGGGGCGCCGGCCAGCTTGCTGGCCAGCATGGCCTCGATGCCGGCCGCCAGCAGGGCGGCCGCGGCCAGCGCGCCGGCGAAGCCCAGCCAGTAGGGCACGCCGTAGTCGTTGACCACCACCGACATGGCCGAAGCGGCCAGCAGGCCGGTGGCGCCGTGGGCGAAGTTGATGAAGCCGCTGGACCGGTAGGCCAGCACCAGCCCGATGCCCAGCAGCGCGTAGCCGATCCCGAAGATCGTGCCCAGCAGCAGCAGGGGGCCGGAGACGTCGAAGCCGCCCATCCCCGCCGCCCTATGCCTCTGCCCGGTCGATGTGGAGGGCGTGGGCCAGGCCCTCGAGGTAGGCGGCCCGCAGCAGGTCGGGCCGGGCCCGCAGCTCCGCGGCGGGGCCGGAGTAGCCGATCTCGCCCTTCTCCATGACGTAGGCGTGGTCGGCCACCGACAGGGCCACGTTCACCGACTGCTCCACCAGCAGCACGGCCGCGCCCTGATCGGCGATGCGGCGGATCACCGGCAACAGGTCGGAGATGACTGTCGGCGCCAGGCCCAGCGAGAACTCGTCGATCAGCAGCAGGCGGGGAGGGGTGACGACGGCTTTGGCCAGACCCAGCATCTGCTTCTCGCCGCCCGACAGGGTGGCCGCCCGCTGGCGCGACCGCTCGGCCAGGCGTGGGAACAGCTCGTAGGCCTCGGCGATGCTGCGGGCCCGCCGGGCCCGGTCGAGGCCGTGGCCGAACAGCGTCAGGTTCTCGGCCACGGTGAGCGGGCCGACCACCGCGTCGGTCTCGACGACCTGGTGCAGCCCCATGCCCACTCTCCACGTGGGCCGGGTCTTGGTGATGTCGAGCCCCGCGTAGACGATGCGCCCCCCGATGGTCGGCTCCAGCCCCGAGACGGCCCGCAGCAGCGTGGTCTTGCCGGCCCCGTTGGTGCCCATCAGCGCCACCACCGCGCCCTCCGGCACGGTCAGGTCCACCCCGAACAGCACCTGCACCGATCCGTAGGACACCGACAGCTGCTCCACCGACAGCAGCGGCGGCCCGGACGCGGCGGGGTACACCCGGCGGGGCACGGTGGTGGCCTTGGACGCCGCCACCACCGTCTCGGCGTCGCGGGCCGGGGCCGCGAACCGGCGCACCGCCCATCCGACCATTACCAGCGGCAGGCCCAGCAGGCCGAGCTTCCACTGGTCGGGCCACCCCCCGGCGATCCAGGCGTTGAACGAGGCCGCCGCCAGCGCGCCGGCAGCGGCCCACAGCACTTGGCGGGCGGCCACCGCCCGTCGCAGCTCGGGAGCGATGTCGGCGAACACGGCGGCGTCCAGCCCGGCCAGGGCCAGCGCGACGGCGCCGCCGGCCACGAACCAGCAGGCCACCAGCCCGATGTAGGTGAACGACACCGCCCCCAGCAGCACCAGCAAGCCCGCCACCAGCAGCTGGGTGCCGACCGCGTCGGCTCGTCGGCCGCCGGCGAGCCGGTGGAGCCGGTGGTACCAGGGGCCGAGGGCGCTGATCAGGGCGGCCGCTGCGGCTCCGGCGGCCAGCACGGCCGCGTTCTGGGCCGGGCTGCGCTGCCATTCGCCCAGCAGCAGCGACTGGGCCGGGTCCGCGCCGCCGACGGCGGCCGCGCCCACCGCCAGAGCGGCGCCGTAGGACCGCCGGGCCCACGGCACGTCGGCCCGGGCGACGGTGGGCTGCACCTCGAGGTCGCCGTCGTGGGCCAGGGCGTGGCGGGCGATCAGCATCGCGCTCGCCAGTGCCAGCGCGGCGGCGGCCCACAGCACGGTGCCGTAGGACAGGGGGGCCAGCACGCGGGCCGCCAGCGACCAGCAGGCGCCGGCGGCCACCGCGGCCCAGTACCACGACATCGTGCGGAACCGGTCGGCCTGGCGGGCGTCGGTGGCCAGCAGGATGCGGTGGAGCACCAGCCCGGGCGCCGCACCCGCGGCCAGCATGATGCCGCCGGCGGTGAACACCGCTATGCCGGTCGTGCGGGCCATCACGGCGAGCCCGGCCGCGGCCAGCAGCCCGGCCAGGGTCAGCAGGACCCCGGCCGGCAGCACGCTGCGCAGCCGGGGCACCACCAGCGCGGCCACCACCGCGGCCGCGCCGATCAGGACGGCCTCGCCCACCACCGCGCCGACCACGCCGAGACGCTCGGCGATCTCCTCCCGGCGGAACAGCAGCACCGGCAGCGCGGTGGCCAGTGCCGCTCCCTGGACGGCGACGGCGACCAGCAGCCGGGGGTTGCCCGGCCGGCCCCGGTGCTCGCCCTCCTCCGCCTCGCTCATCGTGGTGGGGGTGAGGCGTTCACCCGTCGAAGTCAGCGGGGTCGCTGGTCAGCACCATGCACTCGCAACCGGCGTCGAACGTGAACCGCCGGTACAGGTCGCCGCCGGCGTAGCTGCCCTCGGTGAACTCCACGCCGTACACCGAGGCCGCCTCGAAGCTGTCGCCCAGGCTCCACACCGCCTCGGTGACCCCCTGGGCGCTCACCTCGGTGAGGTGCGGCGAGGCGTCCCGCAGCAGGCGGAACACGTCGCAGAACAGCAGCCCGGTGCGGATGTTGGTCCGCACGCTGAACTCCAGCCCGGCCGCGGTGAAGATGTCGGCGCACTCCTGCTCGGCCGCCGATGCCGGGAACGGGAGCTGGTCGTCGTCCAGGTCGTAGCCGGGGAGCACGCTTATGCCGCCGGACCCGCCCATCATCTGGGGGAAGTTGTACGCGTTGAAGTCGGGGGCGTCGTAGCTGGTCAGCGCGTACTCGGGCGCGAAGTTCTGGGCCACGCTGGTGTCGATGAACCATGACACCAGCCGGGAGCCGCCGATGGCCACCACCTTGTCCACGCCCGCCTCCCGGAAGTTGATGATGGCCTGGAGCTGGTCGTTGTTGAACGAGGTGCCGTCGGTGGGGTCGATGGTGTTGTAGGAGGCCACTTCCACGCCGGCCGCCTCCAGCCGGGGGACGAACTGCTCGGTGTAGACCCGCTCGCTCAGCTCGGAGTCGATGGCGATGACGCCGAGCGTTCCGCCGTCGAACCAGCCGTCGTCGATGAGCCCGGCGGCCAGGCCGCCCACGAGATCGTCATAGGACGGCAGCAGCGGCGACCAGTAGTAGGGGGCCAACTCCTCGAAGCCGGCGTTGTCCACCGGGTACAGCGTGGCGTCGAACATGAGCGTGTTGGCGTTGCGGTAGCAGGGCCGGGCGTTCTCCTGGAGCTGTCCGGTCAGCACCACCGCGAAGGCCTGGTCGTCCTGGGTGATCTTGTTGCAGAGGGCCTCCTCGGCCACCGGGCCGTCGGTGATGGCGTTGAACACGGTGACCTTGGCGTCGATCCGGCGGCCGGCGAAGCCGCCCGCCGCGTTGAAGTGGTCGACCAGCGCCTCGACCTGGGCCTCACGGTCGCCCTCGTCGGGCACCTCCCACCCGAACGCCTGGGCCACCATCGACGTGTCGGTGATGATGATCGAGATCGTCACCGTGTCGTCGGTCACCCCCGGAGTGTCGGGCCCGGCCGGGACCGGGCCGGCCGGAGCCTCGACGGGCTGGGTCTCCCCGGTGCCGGCGGGCTGATCCGCGGTCTCCGCCTCGCCGGAGGGTTCGGCGGTGGTCTGAGCCTCGCCGACGTCTTCGTCGGCAGTCTGGTCGGCGGTCTGGGTCTCGTCGGAGGGTTCGGCTGCGGCTTGGTCGACCGCCTGGGTCTCGCCGGTGTCGGTGGCGGCCTCCTCGACGGGCTCTGAGCACGCCGCGGCCAGAGTGGCCGCCGCCAGCAGCAGCCCGAGGGCTCGCCGGTGCCTCCAACGGCCGGGCCGGGCCGGCGGGCGGCGGCCGCAAGGCGAGACGATGTCACCGCCGGCGGGACGGGAGCGGGGGCTGGCCGGGTCGATCATGGGTCACCTCGCGGGTCGGGGCGGTCGCCGCGGGCGGGCCCCGCGGCGGTCTGGAGGCGGGTGGCGTCGGCGGCGCCGACCGCCGAGCGGAAGGCCGATCGCCGGCGGTTGAGCGCGCCCTGGGTGAAGTAGGCCGCCAGCGCCAGCGCGGCCAGCACCGCCGCGGTCTGGCCCCACCGGCCGAGTTCGAGCCACCAGGTGCCCAGCCAGTGGAGCAGCTCGTCGTTCATGCCGGTCAGGTAGAGGAAGGCACCCGCTCCGGGGCCGAACCACGGCCGGGACAAGAGCCGGTTCACTGCTTGCCCCCGGCCGTGCCGAACTGGTCTCCCTCGGCGCCGAACACCAGGTAGGAGGCGGCCTCCAGGCGACCCCGCTCGGGCGGGAAGCCCTGCACCAGTCCCATCGACAGGTCGCGCAGCCCCCGGGACACCGCCCCGGACATCCCGGTGTTGCCCGTGCCGCAGGCCTTGAGCGCGTGCACGGCCACCTGGAAGCAGTTCTCCGCGATCTCGCCCTTGGCGATCCGCCAGTTGGCCACCACGTCGTCTTTGGGGATCAGCTCGGGATCGGCGGTCTCCAGCAGGATCTGGCGGCGCGTCCAGATGTAGGCGGTGTCGAGATGGGCCCGCATCTGCCCGATGAGCTGCCGGTGCAGGTCGCCGCCGCCGATGGGCTCGTCGGTGCCGTGGTAGGTGGTGGACGTCAGATAGTCCAGGGCGAAGTCGTACACCGCCTGGGCGGCCCCCACGTAAACCGACGACAGCGCCACCTGGTTGCCGACGAAGCTGCCCCGGCTCACCTGCGTCATCTTCACGAACGTTCCCGGCACGGTCAGCGCATTCTCATCGGGAACGAAGGCGTTCTCAAGCACGATGCCGTGGGTGGCGGTGGCCCGCATCCCGATGGCGTCCCACTTCGCTCGCTCGCTCACGCCGGGCGTGTCGCGGGGGATCAGGAACATGGCCAGCGACTCGGCCGTCTCCCCGCCCGCGAGCTTGGCCGTGACCAGGTAGTCGTCGGCCACCCCGGTGGAGCAGCCGAACGACTTGACCCCGTTGATCAGCCATCCGCCGTCGGTGGGGGAGGCCTCGGTGGTGATGGTTATGGCGGCGTGCTTGGACCGCACCGACTCGCTGGCGAAGTTGGCCACCCAGCGGCCGTGCTCGCCCATCTGCCGCAGCACCCGCTCGCCGAACGAGCGGGCCAGCGGCACCTCGTCGGGGGCGAACAGCCCGGCCTCGATGGCGGCCAGCGGGAGCAGGCCCCGGGACGAGCCGCTGCACTGGAAGTAGTAGGCCAGCGCGGTGGACGGGCAGGCGGTGGCCAAGGCGAAAGTTGCTGCGGCCAGGTCTCGCAGCCCGCCGCCCAGGCCCCCGTAGGTGACCGGCACGGTGATGCCCAGCAGGCCGGCGCCGGAGATGGTGCGGACATGCTCGAGGGGGAACTCGCCGGCGCGGTCGGCCTCCTCGGCCCGGGCGGCCAGCGCGGGCAGCACCCGGTCGACCCGCAGGGCCCGCTCACGCTCGGCTCCGGTCATGTCCTCGACCAGGAGCTCGCCGGTGGCCCGCTCGCCAGGGTTGTGCTCGATCGACCGCATTCAGTTGCCCATAGCTGCCCACACGAGTTCCCCGCGGCCGGAGTGCCGGGCGAGGCACGCGTCGATCGCGCTCGCTCGAAGGCTGATCACATCATGAGGCGGATCTGCGGCGCATGAGCACCCCGACGACCGCGGCCAGCACCACAACCACGATGATCACCGGCACCAGCCAGGTCGCCACCGAGCCGCCGTCGTCTTCGGCTGCGGTCGGGGCGGCCGCTTCGGCAGCAGGCTCGGGCTCCGGTTCGGCTGCGGGCTCAGGTTCGGGCTCGGGTGCCGGCTCGGGCTCGGGCTCGGGTTCCGGCGCCGGTTCCGGTTCGGGCTCGGGTTCCGGCTCGGGCTCCTCGCTGGCCTCAGGCTCAGGCTCCTCAGCGGGTTCTTCGGCCGGTTCCTCAGCGGGTTCCTCGGCCGGCTCGGGTTCCTCGGCGGGCTCGGGTTCGGGCTCGGGCTCTGGTTCGGGGGCCTCCTCGACCGGCTCGGCCGCGGCCGCGGCTGCGAAGGTGAACTGCTGGGCGGCGAAGTTCGCGCCGACGAAGCCGTCGCCAGCCACGACGAAGCACGAGATCGTCTCGTCGCACCGCCCCGGGATGATGGACACCGGATACTCCACCGTGCCCGTGCCGTCGTCGGCGATGGTGGTGGCGTACGTGCCGTAGTTGCTCAACTCGCAGTCGCCGGGCCCGGCGGCGGGAAAGATGTAGCAGGTGACCACTGTGGCCGTCTTGCCCGGCAGCCAGCTGGTGAGGGTGACGGTCACGACCTCGCCGTCGGTGAGGTCTTCGCTCTTGGACAGTTCGAGGGTCTCGCCGTTGTGGCCCTCGCCGTGGTCGGCGACCGCGGCCGGGGCCAGGGCGACTGCGGCCAGCATGACCGCGGCGCTGACCACCAGCAGCCGGCCGATGGTGCGATATGACATCGATCCTCCCCCCGTGCTTGCAGGCTCTCAACCCGCAGGGAACTCTTCGATTCTCGGGCGTCCAAGGACGCCGGCCCGCAGGCCGGCGCTCGTGGGCGCATTTCCGGACAGACTAGAGGGAAACAGTGTTCCGGTCAACGGAACGAACGGGCTGACCGACCTCCTCCAACTCGTCGCGCATGGCCGATACGGCGTTGATCATCGAGGCTTGGAGCATGTAGGCCCGGGCCTCGGCCGGGTCGGCGGCCCGGGCGGCCATCCGGTCCAGGGCCCGCTGGCGGGCGGCGCCGTCGGGGGTGGCCAGGCTCTCGGCGTTCTCGTGGGTGTGCCGCCGGACGTAGTCGATGGCCAGGTTCCGGCGGACCTCGGCGTGATGGGCGAGGCGCTCGGCGCCGATGTCGCCCCGCAGGACGGCGGCCAGGGACGCCCCGAGCAGCACCGCGTCGTGGATGCCCCCGTTCATGCCCATGCCGCCCAACGGGTTGTTGATGTGGGCGGCGTCGCCCATGAGGACCACCCGGCCGACCAGGAACCTCTCGGCCACCCGCTGATGGACCCGGTAGATGGTGCGGTGGGCGACCTCGAAGGGCTCGCCGGTGGCCACGATCCCGCCGAGACGCCGCTGGGCGCTCCGGTCGCTCAGCGCCTGCTCGTCGCTCTCGCCCTCGCCCACCGGGAACAGCGCCCGCCAGAAGCCCGCGGTTCGCAGCAGTACCAGCCATTCGTCGGGGTCGGAGATGTAGTTGACCGCGGCCAGGCGATCCAGGTGGGCGGCCATGTCGAATGGGGTCGACAGCACCAGGTAGCGGTCCTCGTAGGTCATCCCGTCGAAAGCCACCTCCAGTGACTTGCGGACCGCGCTGGCCGCGCCGTCGGCGGCCACCACCGCGTCGGCCTCCAGGCGCTCCCCGGAGGCGAGCACCACCGAGGCTGCGTCGCCGTGGTCGACCGCGCCGACCACCTCCGCGCCGAAGCGGACGGTCACGCTCGGCTGGCGCTCGAAGGCGTCGAGCATGATCTCGCACAGCCTGAACTGCTCGCACTGGAGCCGGTACGGGTGGCCGGTCACGTCGGCCAGCGCACCGAGGTCGAACTCGGCCACCACGCCCTTGCGCCGGTCCCGGTAGGCGAACACGGGGGCCACCAGCCCCAGGCGGAGCATCGGCTCGACCACCCCGAAACGGTCGAGCAGGTCGAGCGTGGCCGGATGGAAGGTGGACGCCCGCAATTCCAGCGGCAGCTCGGGGGCCGCCTCGAGCAGGGTCACGTCGATGCCGCCCCCGGCCAGCACGGCTACGGCCACGCATCCCACCGGGCCGGCGCCGGCCACGATCACGCGGGGCCCCGTCATCCGCTCAGCGCCCGGACCTCTGCCGGCTGCAACCGGTCAGTGCTCTCGCAGCATCATCCCGTGGCCCACGAACTGGTCGGAGATCCCCAGGGTGCGCAGCGCGTGCCACAGGCAGATCGCGTTGATGGCCAGCACCGGCTTGCCCAGCCAGCGCTCGGCCTGGTCGGCCACCTCGACCATCGACAGGTTGGTGCCGCACTGCACGATGGCGTCGATGTCGTCGCCGTCGATCTCCTTGAGTACCTCCACCAGGGTCTCGGGGGTCACGTCGGCGATGGACGTGGCCGAGTCGCAGCGCAGGCCCCGCACCCGCTTCACGTCGTAGCCGCATTCGGTGAAGTACCCGTAGACCTGCTCGTCGGCGGCCGGCTGGTACGGCGTGAGGCAGGCGATCCGCGACGCCCCGAGCAACTCCAGGGCGGCGTTGCAGGCGGCCGCCCCCGAGGTGATGCCGATGTCGCCGGCGATGTCGCGCACCCGGGCCGAGAAGGCGGCGTTGCCCTCCTTGCCGCCCCAGAAGGTCTCGGCCGACATCCCCATGAGGATGTGGTCGGGCTTGCAGGTCATGATGTCGCGCACCGCGTGCGGGATGGTCTGGCGGATCAGGTCCAGGAAGTAAAGGAACGCCTCGTCGCTGCTCAGGTCGGGCGCCTCGACCAGGAAGCGCCCGCTGTGGAAGGTGACTCCGGGGGGACGCACCCGGGCGAAGTCGTGCTCTACGACGGTGTTGGTCGACGGCACGATGACCCCGATCTTGGCCCGGTAGCCGACGACGTCAGGCATGAGTGCCCCTCCAATCCCGAACTGTGGCGGAACCCCGTTCCGCTCAATGGAACGCTAGCCAGTCTGCTGTGGTGAACGACGACTTGGGCCGGGCCGTGGAGGCAACCGAGGCCCTCGTCGCAGCCGACCGCGAGCGCCGCCGCATCTCGCCGGAGGCTGCACTCTCAGCCGTTCACACACTAATCTCATACAAGTTCAAGCCCAGTTGGCGTGTGGTTCATATAGACGGTTGGTTCCAAGGGGTCAGTGGTCGTGGGCGATCAGGGAGCGGGCGGGGCCGGGTTGTTGGGTGGTTTGGTTGTGCCGGATGGCTGCGGTGAGGGCGAGGATTCGTTGCAGTATGCGCGCGGCGACGCCTGGGCGGGTGCGTCCGCGGTGGCGTTCGAGGCCGAGTTGGGATTTGAGGGTGCAGTTGACCGGTTCGATGATCTGGCGCAGCGGTCGCAGGACCGGGCGCCGCGCCCGCACCCCCCGGCGCACCCGCCTGAGCCGAACAACCCCCAACACAACCACCACACCCACACAACCACCGCGCCACCCCAGCAAACCCAGCAGCCAGAAACCCGTGTTGCTCAACACTCTCCTAGGGATGTGAGGCTTGTTCTGCTGCTAGGGTCGTTCGCCATGGTCGCCGCAGGGAGCGACAACCGCAGCATGGGGGCCTCCGGTGAGTGGTGGGCTCTTGGGGTTGGGCCGCGCTGCCGGCGGCCGGTGTTGAGTTCGGCGGCGGCGATTTGCCGTGCCCGCCGGGGGGGGGGGCGGGGAGCCGTTGTTTGAGGGTTGTGGCGTGGTGCTGCGGCGGTGGGTGTGATGGCCCGGCGCGGGTCGCGGCTGCTGTTGTATGGGGTGGCCGAGTCGCTGGTCAAGGGGCCGGCGGAAGTGACCAAGTGGCTCAGGTCGATAGGCGTGACATCGCCGCTGCCGTTCCCGGTAGCCAGACTGCTGTATCTGGCTCCATACCTTAGGGATGAGCCGGTGTTCGGCGGCCAGAAGGTCATGTTCGTTTTCGCCTGCATGCGCCACGACTTCAACTGGCGAAACCTCTACAGAGTCGAGCACCACCTCAAACACACCGGTGCCTGGAATCTGTCCACACGAGTGAACGCAGACATCCGTCTGCGTGACGACTTGCTCGAACTGTGCAACGCGAGTCCCGGTTCTTCAAGGACAGAAACTACGTACTTCAGTTGGCAAGTCTCCGACTCATACATTTACGATTGCAGAGACGCTGCGAACACTATCTTCTGGGGAGTCTCAGCCTATCCCTTACCGTTCGTCAGCTACGAGCCCAATCAAGTCTAGGATAGGGGAGTGCGATGAGGCGTGCTGAGGAGCGAACGAGTATGACGCGGCGAATTCCGGTGTGGCTTGTTGGTCTTTGGTGGCTGGCTGTAGGCGCGGTTATGGGGCTCGCGTGTTCAGAGTCTGTTGACAATACAGAACGCACCGGCGCACAAGAGGCCGACGCGCAATCCAGTTGGAACACAGACAACAGTGAAGATATGCCGAAGACCGCAGTATATTCGGATGAAGAGGTCGGGGTGGATGATCTCGTGGATTCGTACCTGGCTGATCGTCGCCCACTTGTCGGCTATCGCACCGTGGAGGAGCATGATGATGCGACCTACGCTGAACTGGAGAGTTTCCGCTTTCTGCCGGTCGAGCAACGCGACCGTGTCCATTTCGAAATGAACGTGTCGATGTTGTTCCAAGCTGTCAAGCTGTCCCGCCCAGAGGAGATCGAACAGGCCGAAGAGTCGTTGTTCGATGCCTTCTACGATTCGTTGGACCTGTGCGTTGAGAACTCCGAATACCCTGACATCGAATTGTATCGAGAAGAGGACGGTGACTACTTTACTGTACGATCCACAGAGGCAGTAGAGGAAGCAGCACAGCGTCATGGCATTACAGTTGATGAGTTTCTTGACTTTCGTCATGAGTGCCACAAGTTTGCGGCGTCTTATCCGGTGTTGGATCGTGAGTATCGTGACGAGTTGTTGAAGACACGCCGTGACTATTATCTGGAGTTTCTGCGTTTGTGGATGCGGGATCATCCTGAGATGGTTGTGCCGTTGGACTATGAGAACAGTGTGAATCAGCCTTATCAGGACTATGTGCGCCGGCAGTGCATGGAGGCGGAGGATCCCGCGGCGTGCGCGCGGGGCGAGGGGGTGAGTTATCCCTGAGAGGATCGGTTCGGCGGGTGTGTCACGACGCGGGCGGCGATGCGGGCTTACGCCGTGACGGTGGGTGAGACGTTGAGCAGGCGCTTCGCGTTCTCGCCCGTGGCCGCGGCGGTGTCGAAGCCCTCGGTGTGGCAGCCGGGGCTGACGCACAGTCGAGTGGGGAAGATACGAACTGGCGGTTGTGTTCCCCACCGCCTCCAAGGTCCACGGCGACGTCCTGAAGGTCGGCCACACCGCCTCTGGCGGGCTGACCCTCGAGAAGTTCCTCGACGCCAGAGGAAGCCTCTGCTGCGGCGCCCACTCCTCCTGCCCCACCGATCTCAACGACCCGTTCGACCCGCCCAGCGCAAAGTATCCGTGGCTGCCGTTCATCACCGACAGATGCAGCATCCCCGAGTCGCTGGTCAAGGGGCCGGCGGAAGTGACCAAGTGGCTCAGGTCGATAGGCGTGACATCGCCGCTGCCGTTCCCGGGAGCCAGACTGCTGTATCTGGCTCCATACCTTAGGGATGAGCCGGTGTTCGGCGGCCAGAAGGTCATGTTCGTTTTCGCCTGCATGCGCCACGACTTCAACTGGCGAAACCTCTACAGAGTCGAGCACCACCTCAAACACACCGGCGCCTGGAATCTGTCCACACGAGTGAACGCAGACGGACGCCTCCTTGGAGACTTACTCGAACTATGCAATATGAATCGCAGTTCTCCAAGTACAGCAACCGGATATTTTGGATGGAGAGTTCACAGTTCATATATTGAGGATTGTGAAGACGCTGCGAACACTATTTTCTGGGGAGTCTCGGTTTATCTGATGCCGTTCATTAGTTACGGACCTAGCCAGGTTTAGGACAAGGAGCTTGCGGTGAGGCGTGTCGAGGAGCGAACGAGTATGACGCGGCGAATTTTGGTGTGGATTATCGGTCTTTGGTGGCTGGCTGTCGGTGCGGTCGCGGGGTTCGCGTGTTCAGGGTCTGTGGAAGAAACTAAACGCACCGGCGGACAGGAGGCCGACACGCAATCCAGTGGGAACACAGACAACAGTGAAAATATACCCAAGACTACAGTGTACTCGGATGAAGAGGTCGGCGTGGATGCTCTCGTGGATGAAGAGCTCGCTGATCGCCATCTGTATGTCCGCCACCGCACAGATGAGGAGCGCCATGATGAGATGCTCGCCGAACAGGGTCATGTCCTCCTCCTGCCGGTCGAGGAGCGTGACCGCCTCTTCTTCGAACAACAAGTCGATATATTGTTTTCGGGTGTCAGGGGGATCCGTCAAGAGGAGATCGAACGGATTGAGAGAACGTTGGATAGCGCTTTCTACGATTCGGTGGACATCTGCATCGGTAACTCCGAATGGCCCGATGCGGTGCTCCATGAGACGGCAAACGGCGAGTTTGACTTCGGGCACTATGGTCTATATGAGGCATCAGCAGAGTTGTACGATCTCACATGGGAGGATTATGTCGACCTTCGTCATGAGTGCAGCAAGTTTGCGGCGTCTTATCCGGTGTTGGATCGTGAGTATCGTGACGAGTTGTTGAAGACACGCCGTGACTATTATCTGGAGTTTCTGCGTTTGTGGATGCGGGATCATCCTGAGATGGTTGTGCCGTTGGACTATGAGAACAGTGTGAATCAGCCTTATCAGGACTATGTGCGCCGGCAGTGCATGGAGGCGGAGGATCCCGCGGCGTGCGCGCGGGGCGAGGGGGTGAGTTATCCCTGAGAGGATCGGTTCGGCGGGTGTGTCACGACGCGGGCGGCGATGCGGGCTTACGCCGTGACGGTGGGTGAGACGTTGAGCAGGCGCTTCGCGTTCTCGCCCGTGGCCGCGGCGGTGTCGAAGCCCTCGGTGTGGCAGCCGGGGCTGACGCACAGTCGAGTGGGGAAGATACGAACTGGCGGTTGTGTTCCCCACCGCCTCCAAGGTCCACGGCGACGTCCTGAAGGTCGGCCACACCGCCTCTGGCGGGCTGACCCTCGAGAAGTTCCTCGACGCCAGAGGAAGCCTCTGCTGCGGCGCCCACTCCTCCTGCCCCACCGATCTCAACGACCCGTTCGACCCGCCCAGCGCAAAGTATCCGTGGCTGCCGTTCATCACCGACAGATGCAGCATCCCCGAGTCGCTGGTCAAGGGGCCGGCGGAAGTGACCAAGTGGCTCAGGTCGATAGGCGTGACATCGCCGCTGCCGTTCCCGGGAGCCAGACTGCTGTATCTGGCTCCATACCTTAGGGATGAGCCGGTGTTCGGCGGCCAGAAGGTCATGTTCGTTTTCGCCTGCATGCGCCATGACTTCAACTGGCGCAACCTGCACCGCACCAAACACTTCTTCGGGGTGGGCATCCCCCCGAATCGTGGAGACATCGTCTATGAGGAGGCGCTATGTCATATCCACGACGCAAGTACGACCCGGAGTTCAAGGCGGGCGCTGTGCGGATCGTCCGGGAGACTCGCAGACCGATCTCTGAGGTCGCCCGCGAGCTCGGGATCGGTGCGGGGGTCTTGGGGAACTGGGTCCGCAAGGACCGCATCGAGCGGGGCGAGGCCGAGGGCCTGACCTCTGATGACCGAGCCGAGCTGGTGCGGCTGCGCAAGCGCTGCGCCGAGCTGGAGATGGAGCGTGATGTGCTCAAACGATCGGTGGTCCTCTGGGTCAAGGAGGCAACGCGATGACAGCGGAGTTCATCGCGGCGCAGAGGACCGACCACGGCGTGCCTCACGCGGTCGCCTGCCGGGCCCTCGGGGTGCCCTCCTCGACGTTCTACAAGTGGCGCGGCCGGCCGCCGACGCCCGCGCAGCGGCGCCGCGCCGACGTCGACGCCGCGGTCAAGGCCTGCTTCGACGCCTCCGGAGGCACCTACGGCTCGCCGCGGGTGCGGGCCCAGCTGCGCCGTGACGGCCTGGCGGTGTCCAAGAAGACCGTGGAGTCCTCCATGGTGCGCCAGGGCCTCCAGGGCCGCTCCCCCAGACGCCGCCGGCGGGGCCTGACCCGCCCCGACAAGGCGGCCGCGCCGGTGGCGGACCTGCTGGGGCGCGACTTCACCGCCGATGCCCCCGACCAGAAGTGGGTCGGGGACTTCAAGCAGGTGCACACCGACGAGGGGCCCGTGTACCTCGCCACCGTCGAGGACCTCTACTCGCGGCGCATGCTGGGCTTCGCCACCTCTGACGCCTACCCCACCGCGCAGCTCGCCACCGCGGCGATCAACATGGCCGCCGCGACCCGCGGCGGCCGCGTCGCAGGGGTGATCTTCCACACCGACAAGGGCTCCCAGTACACCTCAGACGCCTTCGCTGAGGCCTGCCGCCGCCTCGGGGTCACCCAGTCCATGGGACGCGTCGGCTGCGCCCTCGACAACGCCTGCGCGGAGTCGTTCTTCTCCACCCTCGAACACGAACTCGTCTCCCGGCGCCGCTACCAGACCCGAGACCAAGCCCGGCGAGACATCGCCACCTGGATCGACGCCTGGTACAACCGCCGGCGGCTCCACTCCACCAACAACATGACCAGCCCAATAGAGTACGAACTAGCCAACGCGGCCTAACCAAACCCTCCACGAAACGGGGGGAAGCTCAGGGCATGATGGCCCAGGCGGACAACCCAAGATATCCGAGCGCTTCGACTGGACGCTATCGAGGGCTTCTGTGGACAAGTGCGAGATCGTTTCGGCCGCCTTCAAGCTCGGTGTCATGACTGTGGTGTTCGGCAGCATCAACTACAGCCACTAGCGCAGCGAGGACGGGCGCCCTGAGAATGCAGACACATATGGAGAGGCCTCTCAGACAGGGTTCGCTGAGATACTTGACCGCAGTGGTCGTGCTTGTTGTGGTTGGGGCATGCAGTTCACAGGATCCTCCACGCCAGTACACAGACGAGGAACTGGGATTCGATGAACTCGTTGATGACCAGATGATCTCGGGTTCATTATGGTTCGCCCGATATCGGACGATTGAGGAGATGAATCGCGATCTTCCTGATTCTTCCGCGGGTACTGGACATGAGCGTGAGCGCAACATCTTTGAGGTCAGGGTCGGGGTGATACTGGCTGTAGCGGGCGATACGCTGCCTCCCGATGTCGCTCTAGAAGGCGGTGTGTTGTACGACGCCGAGATTGAGGCGATGGATGAGTGCGCGGCCGACGCGGGCTGGCCCGGTGTGCAGCTCTATGACGTGTCCCAGGACATGGGCGAGCAGTATGAGCGGGACTTTGGGCTGACGTTGGAGATGTTCTTGGATCTGCGTCATGAGTGCGCCAAGTATGCGGCCACATATCCGACGCTGGACCCGGAGTACCGTGACGAGTTGCTCGCGAAGCGACGAGCGCACTATGTGGAGATTGCGCGGGAATGGATGGCTGCTAATCCTGATTGGGTGGTGCCCATCGAGTATCACGAGGGAGCCAACCAGCCTTGGGAGGATATGATGATCCAGGCGTGTCTTGAGACAGACGATCCCGAGGAGTGCGCCCGTGCGGAGCGGGTGACGCTTCCATGAGCCCGCGCGGTGACGCTGCGGCAGCGACCCACGAGAGTGTGCGGGACCGCAGTGACGACGCGGACTTGTGACGGTTGTGCAGTTGGATTATGAGAACAGCGTGAATCAGCCTCATCAGGACTATGTGCGCCAGCAGTGCATGGAAACGGAGGATCCCGAGGGGTGCGCGCGGGGTGAGGGGGTGAGCTATCCCTGAGGGGGTCGGTTCGGCGGGTGTGTCGCGACGAGCGCGGCGAGGCGGGGTTGACGTCGTTGGAGTGGTTGTTGGTGGTGGCTGCGGTGGCGGGTTTGGCGGCGTTGGCGGTGGTGGGGGTGCAGGGTGTGGTTGGCGGCACTGCTGAGCAGGTGGAGTCCCACAGTGCCCGTCAGCAGGCGGCTGATCTGGCGGCGACCGACCTGGAGCGGCGCTGGGCGGCGGAGACGCCGGCGACGGCGGAGGATGTTGTTCGTATCAACGGCGCCTACGGGGCGAGGTGCCGCCAGTTGGGTGTGATCTATTCGGACATTGCGCGGACGGTGAAGGTCCACGAGGGCACGCTGAAGCAGCCCGGCGGCGGCTGGGACGTGACGCCGGCGTGCAATCTGGAGTGATGGGTGATCTTGGCGGTTGAGTAATCCGGTCGGGGTCGGCCACCGATTCGCCCTCCCGGCCGCCGCCTGACCCCCAACCGGGCGCCGCGCCCGCACCCCCCGGCGCACCCGCCTGAGCCGAACAACCCCCAACACAACCACCACACCCACACAACCACCGCGCCACCCCAGCAAACCCAGCAGCCAGAAACCCGTGTTGCTCAACACTCTCCTAGGGATGTGAGGCTTGTTCTGCTGCTAGGGTGGTTCGCCATGGTCGCCGCAGGGAGCGACAACCGCAGCATGGGGGCCTCCGATGAGTGGTGGGCTCTTGGGGTTGGGCCGCGCTGCCGGCGGCCGGTGTTGAGTTCGGCGGCGGCGATTTGCCGTGCCCGCCGGGGGGGGGGCGGGGAGCCGTTGTTTGAGGGTTGTGGCGTGGTGCTGCGGCGGTGGGTGTGATGGCCCGGCGCAGGTCGCGGCGTTGGGTGCTGGTGCTGGTGGCGGCGTCGGTGCTGTTGTATGGGGTGGCCGGGTTCCCTGATCTTTCTGATCGGGGGCTCGGGGTTGCTGAGGCTCAGAGCGCCCGCGCTGCGAAGGTGCGGCTCTGGTGCGATTCGGGGTATTCGTTCAACCGGTCCTCCGGCGTCTGCGAGCAGGCGCGCACCGAGTTGCCGGCGACGCGTTCGGTGTGCGTGCGCGGCGTGTTGCAGCGTGACGGGCGCTGCTGGTACAGCGTGCTGGAGACCAAGGCGCGCCCGCAGGTTCCCGGCGCGTTGTCGTGTCTGGTCGGCGGGACGCTGTCGGGGTCTTCGTGCAAGCTGAGCTACAAGCGCCGCTGGTTGAGCACTGTCTATGGCGACTGCGTCCTCGGGACCGCGGTCGGGAGCCTCTGCGTGCACACCAAGGCGGCCCGCTGGGAGGGTCCGCCGTCAAATGGCGGCTACGTCTGTGGCGCGGGCTGGACGCTGCGAGGCTCGAAGTGCACTCGCAGCACGCCGCGGCCGGTGGTGCGCAGCGGCCGCTGGGCGGCGTGCGCGCGCTTCTACAGCGGCTCGGGATCGACGTGCACCCGCACCTACCGCGCCACACGCGCCCCGGCGACGCCGGGGCCGTGCCCGTCGGGCTGGGCCGCCGCGAGCGACACCCGATGCCAGCGCAGCGTGCGGCGCTCCCAGGCCCCCGACACAGTCACCGGATGCCGGGCCGGCTGGACCCGGGCCGGGTCCATCTGCCGCATTGTGACTGCCACCCGGGCACCCAACAGGACCTACTACTGCGATTCCGGCTACGACCTGCGCAACTTCCGAGGCGCCCGCTACTGCACCCTCACACCCACAACCCCAACGACTCCGCCCGAGCCGGCCACGCCGACGACGACCACGGCGCCGCCTGAGCCGGCCACGCCGACGACGACCACGGCGCCGCCTGAGCCGGTCACGCCGACGACGACCACGGCGCCGCCTGAGCCGGTCACGCCGACGACGACCACGGCGCCGCCTGAGCCGGTCACGCCGACGACGACCACGGCGCCGCCTGAGCCGGTCACGCCGACGACGACCACGGCGCCGCCGCGCTGCGCGGACGGTGAGCATGCTCACAATCCTGATTTCGGGTCTGGTGTGCATCCGGTGTGGGTGAAGAGCACGCAGGCTCATCGTGACGCGCACGGCGGTGGTTCGGCGCCGACGGGCTGCCATGGGGATCATGCGCGGCTTGAGAGGGTGCAGATCGATGGCTATGTGGGCGGCTCTCGCACAGGGCCGGGCACGATGACGGCATCGTTCACGGTCACGCCCGCGGACGCCTCATGCCGCGCCCTGCTGCTGGGCAGGACCAACAACGAGGCCTCGGTCAGCCCCCGAACCGGCGCGGTGCGCACCGTGACGGTCAGAGCGAGGGCTGTCGACGACATCAAGGTGTATGTGCATTGCACCCATTCGCGGCTCAAGCGCAGCACCGCACGGGCGGTCTTCAAGGTGCTGGATCCCTCATGCAGCCAGGATCTCGCGGTGGACGCGTCGCCGGTCGTTGTGGCGGGCCGCTGGGGTGCGGGCTGCGTGTCGTCGCAGCGCGGCGACGCGCAGACCCCCTACTACGCCATGAGCTACAGGCTGGTCCTCAACACTGCTGCGGACGTGGCGGTGGAGTTGGTCCCCGACGGCGCTGCGTCGGCCTATCTGGATCTGTTGCCGGCGTCCGGCAGCGGCGTGGAACCTCTGGGGGACTTCGGCGCCGCGCCGCGGGTCTCGGTGCGGGGTCTCGCCGCGGGTGTTCACACGATCGAGACGACCCACCGCGATGAGCGCACCGCGGGAGCCTTCACGTTGACGGTGAGGTTGTCGGCGTCGGCGCCGGGCTGGGTGAAGGACCTCGACGGGAGCCATGACGTCGTGGTGGGGGAGCTGTTCAGCACGGGCTGGACCTACGGGCCGCCGGGCGCGGGCATGTCGGTGGAGTCGACAAAGCCGTCGGGGCTGAGCCTCAAGTTCCGCGACAGCGGCAGCGGCGCGGGGGTGGCGGGCACCCCGACGCATGCGGGCAGCTACACCGTGACTCTGGCGCTGGCGCAGCCCGGAAGCGTCAAGCGGCCCACATTCGCTGTGGAGGCGGCCTGCCCCCGGTTGCACACCCGGCGCGCCGACCGCGTCTGCGTGCCCCCGGAGATCACCGTCGGGGGCCGGGAGGACAGCTACACAATGACGGTGGGTGAGACGTTGAGCAGGCGCTTCACGTTCTCGCCCGCGGCCGCGGCGGTGTCGGTCAAGTCGGTGTCGCAGCCGGGGCTGACGGCGAAGGTCAACGCCTCTGACGATGCCGAGTTCGGCGGGCTGGCCACCCTCAGCGCCACCGCTCAGCTCGCGGGCACCTACACCGTCGCGGTGGACTTCACCCAGAGGCTCCTCACCCAGAGCCGCACCGACACCGTCACCTTCGAGATCACCGCCAAATGCCCCGAAGGCAAGGCCCCCCGCTTCGACGGCAGCCGCAGATGCGTGCCGCTGGAGACGATGCCCGCCGGCTGTGCGGCGACCGCTCTGAATGACCGGGGCCGCACATGGTGGGGGCGGCTCTCCGTTGGGGCGATGTTCGACTCCTACGGCGACGAGGCGGGGCCCGGCTGCACGTCGCTGAGCCAGAGCGGCCGCAGCGCGGCGTACTGGTCGTTCTCGGTGCCCTACCACACCGCGGAAACGCTGTCGGGAACCATCGCCCTCAAGCCGGTCCTCACAGCTGTGTCGCGGCCCGGTCGGAAGCCGCCGCCGCTCGTGGGCTCAGGGGGGACGCCGTCGGTGACGCTGTGGAAGCTCCACTCTGGGGATGCTGCGCCGGCGGGGCCCGGAAGGGCACAGCGCCGGGCGCAGCGCGTCGCGTCAGCGATGGCGCGCCAGGGTGCCGATCCCGTCATCACGCGGGCGCTGCCTGGCGGCGACTACCTCATAGAGGTCGCCCCCACCCAAAGCACCGCCGGCGAGGGCAAGTTCGAGCTGGCCGTGACATTCCCCCGAGCCGTCAAGGTCCACCGCGATGTCAAGGAGGTCGGCAAGACCGTCTCTGGCGGGTTGACCCTCGAGAAGTTCCTCGACGCCAGAGGGAGCATCTGCTACGGCGCCGACTCCGCCTGCCCCACCGATCTCAACGATCCGTTCGACCCGCCCAGCGCAAAGTATCCGTGGCTGCCGTTCATCACCGACAGATGCAGCATCCCCCAGGAGTTGGTCCAAGGCCTCGAATCAGGGATCAACGCCCTGATCCTCAGCGAATACGGAGAAAGCGCGCTGTACATGACTCCCCGACTGGTGGACCTGGCCCAATACATCCGCGACCACGCCACGTTCGGAACCCAGACGGTGTCGTTCGTGTTCGCCTGCATGAGACACGACTTCAACTGGCGCAACCTCTACCGGGTCGAGCACCACCTCCAACACGCAGGCGCATGGAACGAGACCACACGAAAACAAGCAGACGACAGATTCAACGAGGACCTCAAACGCCTATGTGAAGCCAATAAAGGCCGCACACCAGTGACCCATAAACACTATACGTGGACCCTTGAGGATGCTGATGTGGAGAAATGCAGGGAGGTTGCCGATGCTATGAAGCTTGGAGTGCGGTTATACCCGATGTCCCGAATCAGCTACGGTACCGATGAGGTATAGTGCTGTGCATTCTAGAGCGCTTCGATCGCCGTCAAGATGGCTGTGGATATGGACTGTGCTGGTCGGGTTGGTTGTCGTGTTGGCAGTGTCATGCAGCGATGCGAACAGTCCGACAGAAGGAGTGTCAGCATCACCAGAGGCCCAAGGCACTGCTGGCAGCACGCAAGGTGTGAAGTTTGGCGGGTACACGGAGGAGGAGATCGGTGTAGATCATCTTGTGAACGAGTATATCTCCAACCGGTTCGGCTCGGCTCTGGCGCGCTACCGGACATTCGAGGAGCGTCGAGCGGCTGAAGAGGAGGCGGTCATGAGCGAAGACTTCCGGTCGCTCAGCCCTGAGGCGCGCGACCGCGACCACTTCGAGCAGGTTGTCAAACTCGTGTTCTTCGGGGCTAGTGAGGCCATGCCGCCGAAGGTTGAACGGGCTGTAAGCCTCCTCCGCGACGCGTTCTATGACTCGCTGGACTTGTGCAGCACACAGTCGCGGTGGCCAGACATAAGGCTATATTACTACGATGATGGGTACTATCTTATTTCGGCAGAGATGTTCGAATCCTATCAGGAGCAGTATGGCATGACTGGGGATGATTTTGACGACTTCCAACATGAGTGCCACAAGTTTGCGGCATCGTATCCTTCGTTGGATCGTGAGTATCGTGACGAGTTGTTGAAGACACGCCGTGACTATTATCTGGAGTTTCTGCGTTTGTGGATGCGGGACAATCCTGAGATGGTTGTGCCGTTGGATTATGAGAACAGTGTGAATCAGCCTTATCAGGACTATGTGCGCCGGCAGTGCATGGAGGCGGAGGATCCCGAGGGGTGCGCGCGGGGTGAGGGGGTGAGTTATCCCTGAGGGGGTCGGTTCGGCGGGTGTGTCGCGACGAGCGCGGCGAGGCGGGGTTGACGTCGTTGGAGTGGTTGTTGGTGGTGGCTGCGGTGGCGGGTTTGGCGGCGTTGGCGGTGGTGGGGGTGCAGGGTGTGGTTGGCGGCACTGCTGAGCAGGTGGAGTCCCACAGTGCCCGTCAGCAGGCGGCTGATCTGGCGGCGACCGACCTGGAGCGGCGCTGGGCGGCGGAGACGCCGGCGACGGCGGAGGATGTTGTTCGTATCAACGGCGCCTACGGGGCGAGGTGCCGCCAGTTGGGTGTGATCTATTCGGACATTGCGCGGACGGTGAAGGTCCACGAGGGCACGCTGAAGCAGCCCGGCGGTGGCTGGGACGTGACGCCGGCGTGCAATCTGGAATGATGGGTGATCTTGGCGGGGTTGGGGTGTTGTTGAGGCTTTTGGCTGCGGTCTCGGCGGCGGTGCTTGTGGTTTGTGGTTGTGGGGGTGGGCCCGGGGCGCGGCCGTCCGGCGCCGGTGCGGTTTCGGGCGGTTCGGGTGCGGTGTCTGGAGCGGACGGGGGTGTGGGGTCGGGGCAGGCGCCCGATGTGAGTGGCGAGGCGGTTTCGGGCGGTTCGGGTGCGGTGTCTGGTGGGGGCGGCGGTGCGGGGTCGGGGCAGGCTCCGGGTGCGGTGTCTGGTGGGGGCGGCGGTGTGGATGCGGTGTCTGATGGTGGCGGTGTTTCGGGGGTGGGGGGTGTGGTGTCGTCTGGGGGTGTGCCTGATCTGGGTGCGGGTGAGGGCTTGTCTGGGCGGTCGGCGAGGGTGTGCGCGCCGGGGGATTGTCCCGGTGTGCCGGATTTGGGTGCGGGGGTGCCGGGCGTAGGGGTCCCGGATTTGGGTGCGGGGGTGCCGGGCACCACCGCCGACGGCGGTCCGGCGGCCGCTCGGGTGGTGGGGGATCGGGTTGTGGTGGGGGGTCGTTTGTTGTTGCGGTGCAAGGCGGGCCGGCTCTGTGATGATGCCGGCGCTGATGTGGCGGCGTTGGACGCGGCGGGTCCGTGCGGTTGGCCCGGGCCGCTGTGTGGGGGTGTGGAGTCGTCATCTGCGCTGGGGGAGGGGGGCCGGCTGTGGTCGCGGTGGGGCCATCCCGATCCCAGGTGGGGCCGGTGGGTGGGCGAGGTGCTCGACGTCTGCGACGACCATGAGGCGCTGGTGGCCTACAGCGGCGCGCCCGCGGAGTGGGCTCCGGGCGGGATCGACCACGCGATGGCGATCGGCGCCGGGGCCATGCAGGCTGTTGTCGAGGCGCGGGCGGCCGACGGCGTGGAGTGCGCCGCCGCGCAGGCCGCCGCAGGCCGCTATGTGTATGTCACCCACCTCGGCCCGACCCCAGCGGAGGCGTCCGCGGCCGCCGCGGTGGACGCCTACCGCGGGCTGCGGGACTCCGGCGGCGGCACTTCGGCGGCGCCGCCGGAGAGTCCTATGGGCTATGCGGGGCCTGCTTTCGCGGTGGGGGCGCCGGTGGACTCGCTGGAGGTTCTGGCGGAGACGGTGAGCGTGGCCGGCGGTGTGCTGCGGGGCCTGGCCCAGAACCGGTCGCGGTCGCTGTGGGCCCGAGACGTCGTGGTCGAGGCCGCGGACCCAGCCGGCGGCGAAGGGGTGTGGCGGTTCCCGCTGGCGGTGCAGCCCGGCGAGGTCCTGCCCTTCGAGATCGAGCAATGGGCGGGATCGGCGGCCCCGTCAGACATCGGCTTCGAGGTGTCAGCGGACCTGTCCCCGACGATCGATGTGACCCGCTCGCTGCACATGAACTACACCCGCTACACGACCAGCATCGACCGCGACCCCGAGCCCGAGCACCGCTGGGTCGCCGGCGAGATCCCCGAGTCGGGCCCCTACGACAGCGTCACGGTGGAGATCGAGCATCAAGCGCCGGTGTCTCACCCGCGCCTCGCCGCGGCGGTCGCCGCGGCCCGCGTCGACGAACTGGCGGTCTACGCGGCGTATGTGGACCCATCGGGAGCCGTCATCGACGTGATCGAGCCGACCCCGGTGACGCTGATGCTGTCCACCTTCGAGCACACCGAAGTGCGCAGCATCCCCACACAACTCGCCGACGGCACGCCGGCCGAATACGCCGCCGTCTCGATGATCCTCGACCAGACCGCCCCCGATCCCCTCATATGGGCCGGATCAGCCGCCGGAGCCCCCTGATAGGCCCGATCAGCGGCCTCGCCGACGGCAGTCAGCGCCGGCGCGGCGGCGGGCGGCCACCGGGAGGGCATTCCCGCGGCACAGCCACCCCGAACAGGCGGGGCTGCTGAACTGACTGGGCTAACCTGTTCCCCCGCTGCGGGGAACCGGGGGATCGCTGTGCCTTCAGGCTCGTTCATGGGCAACGCCGTGCTGAGGCGGGAGGATCTCGGCCTCCTGACCGGCTCGGCCCGCTATGTGGGCGACATGGATCTTCCCGGTATGGCCCATCTGGCCTTCGTGCGGTCGGTGATGGCGCACGCCGACATCGCAGCCATCGACACGGCGGCTGCCGGGACCGCGCCGGGGGTAGTGGACGTGCTGACGGCCGCGGACCTGCCCATGGGCCCCCAACCGCAGTTCATCATGCTGCCGCCGGAGCTGGGCCGGCTGCCGCTGGCCGGCAAGGCCCGCTATGTGGGCGATCCGATCGCGGTTGTGGTGGCCGAGTCTCGAGCCGCCGCGGTGGACGCGGCCGAGTTGGTGGAGGTGGACTACGAGCCGCTGCCGGCCGTGGTTGACCCCTTCGAGGCGTTGGAGCCGGACGCTCCGGTGGTGATCGAGGCGCACGGGTCGAACCAGGCGTCGGAGTTGAAGCTCAACGCGGAGGCCGACTCGCTGACCGGACACGATCTGGTGGTCTCGGACCGCATCGTCAACCATCGCATGGCGGCCGCCCCCATCGAGCCGTCCGCGGTGCTGGCCGTTCCCGGAGTCGGCGACGGAGGCGACGGTGTGACGCTGTGGTGCACCACCCAGCGGCCCCACGACACCCGCGACGTCGTGGCCGCCGCGCTGGAGGAACCGCCCGACCGGGTGCGGGTGATCGCGCCGGCGGTCGGCGGGGGCTTCGGCGCCAAGGGGTCGGCGTACCCGGAGTTCGTGGTGGCCGCCTGGCTGGCCCGCCGACTGGGCCGTCCGGTGAGATGGGTCGAGACCCGCACCGAGAACCTCACCAACATGACCCAGGGCCGGGACCACGTCCACGACCTAGAGCTGGGATTGACGCGGGACGGCCGCTTCTGCTGGCTGCGGATGAGGGTCACTGCCGACGTGGGCGCCTATCCGGGCATCGGTGCGCTGCTGCCGTTCTTCACGATGACGATGGCGTCGGGCCCCTACCGGATCCCGGCGGTCGACTTCGAGGCCGTGTCGGTGATCACCAACAAGGCGCCCATCTTCCCGTTCCGCGGGGCGGGACGACCCGAGGCCACCGTCTCGCTGGAACGCATCGCGGACCTGGCCGCGGCCGAGCTGGGCATGGACCCCGCCGAGCTGCGGCGCCGGAACCTGCTCGCACCCGACGAGTTCCCCCTGACCACCCCCACCGGCGCCAACATGGACAGCGGCGACTACGCCCGCGGCCTCGACCTGGCGCTGGAGGCCGCCGGCTACGAGGACCTGCGGGCCGAGCAGGCCCTCCGCCGCGCCCGCGGCGACCGCTGGCTGCTGGGCATCGGCGTGTCGGTGTATGTGGAGGTCACCGCGGGCGGCCTGTACCAGGAGTTCGGCTCGGTCACCGTCGAGGCCGACGGCACGGTCACCGCCCGGGTGGGCACCGCTCCGCAGGGCCAGGGCCACGTCACCGCGTTCGGCCAGATCCTGGGCGAGGTCCTCGGCGTCGCGCCCGAGCGGGTGCGGATCATCTGCGGCGACACCGCCGAGGTGCCCACCGGCCAGGGAACGGTGGCGTCGAGATCGCTCCAGGTCGGCGGCAGCGCGGTGTGGACCGCCGCCAACGAGGTGCTCGACCAGTCCCGGCGCCTGGCCGCGAGCCTGCTGGAGGCCGACGCGGCCGACATCGTGGTCGCCCCCGGCGGTCTGGCCGTGGCCGGCGTTCCGGCCCGGGCCGTGTCCTGGGCCGAACTCGCCGCGGCCGCCGAGGCGGGAGATGCGGGATCCGGCGGCGAGGGGTCCGGTGCTCTGGCTGCGGAGGTCGACTTCGACCAGGGGGAGGCCACCTACCCCTTCGGCGCGCACGTGGCGGTGGTGGAGATCGACGCCGACACCGGCGACACGAGGCTGTTGCGCCATGTCGCGGTGGACGACTGCGGCCGGATACTCAACCCGATGCTGGTGCAGGGGCAGGTCCACGGAGGGGTCGCCACCGGCGTGTCGCAGGCCCTCTACGAGCAGTCGCTCTACGACGAGGACGGCAATCCCCGCAACACCAACTTCGCCGACTACGCCATACCGGCCGCCTCGGAGCTGCCCCGCTTCGAGACGCACCACACCGAGACGCCCACCCCGCTGAATCCCCTCGGCGCCAAGGGCATTGGCGAGTCCGGCACCATCGGGTCCACGCCCGCGGTGCAGTCGGCGGTGCTCGACGCGCTGGCGCCGCTGGGGGTCACGCACCTCGACATGCCCTACACGCCCCAGCGGGTGTGGCGCGCCATCGTCGCCGCCGAACCGGTCGCCCGAGCCTCACGATGAGTTCCCGCCCGGCGGCATCACCGTGTGCCGCAACGACGGCGACCTGGCGTCCCGGACCCGGGTGCCGGTGCTCACCCGGGCCGACGGCAACTACTTCCTGATCGGAGGTCTGGAGCTCGATCAGGGCATCCGTGCGTTGGTGCAGGACGTGGTGGCCGACCTGCGAACCAACGGTGAGCCGCTGCCGACGCCGTTGGCCGAGTGGTCCAATTGACCCCGGCTACGGTGCCGTCGTGGTTGCGTGGGAACAGGGCCGATCAACGGTTGAGTATCTGGTTTCCTATGGCCGACTAGAGCAGGTCGCGGCTGAGGGTGCCGATGATGCTGCTGGCGGGCTGCTTGACCGGGCCGAGCGACGCCTCACAACGGCGTCGGCCGGTCTCGGCGGTGGCGATGTCGAGGGTGCCTTTGTCGCAGCGTATGACGCGTATCGGATGGCCGCGGAGTCGTTGCTGTTGCGTCAGGGCCTTCGCCCCACCGCGGGAGCAGGATCGCATGTGACTGTCGAGGATGCGGTCTCGGCCCAGTTTGCGAGCGCGATCACGGCGTTCGCGAAACCGGCGTTCGAGAATTTCCGCCGGATGCGCCACAGTGCCCAGTACTTCGACCCGGACGGTCCCATGATCACCCATGACGATGCGGCGTGGGCGATCTCGACGGCACAGTCGGCGGCGGAAGGCACGAGGCGGATCAGCGAGAGCGGGGGCCTGTCTCGGTTCGAGCTGTTCTGAGGTCGATCTCCACTAGCGGGCGCTGGGTGACGGTGGCGTGGAAGTTGCCGGTGCCGGTGCTGATCCAGTCGGCTGGCCGGACGGTGGCTTGCACGGGTCGTCCCAAGCGCTGCTCGGCCGCGGAGGCCGCCGCGTACAGTTCGTCGCGGTCGGGTGATCCAAGTACGAGTACATCGATGTCGCCGACAGGACGGTCGGCTCCGTCACCGAGGAGGTGTGCCGCCCAGGATCCGTAGATGTGCGCGGTGTCGATGTTGCCGACGGGCGCGAGCGCTGCGGCCAGGACTCGGGGCGGGCCGAACGCCTTGACCAGCACGTCTGCGAGTCCGCGGTAATAGGGGCTGTCAGTGTTGGCCCGCACGAGCCTGGTGTTTCCGATCTTGCGGCTGGTCACGAGACCTGCTGACTCGGCCCGGTCGATCTCGCGATGCACGGAACTGACAGGCACGGAAACCAGAGCGGCGAGATCGGTCAGACTGGCTTCAAGTTCGGGGTCGCCGAGCAGGAGCGCCAGCAACTCGCCTTGCTGCCGTGACCGCAGGATCGGAAGCAGACTCGGCGCCGGAGTTCTTTCCACAATTAGAGAAGTATATTCCGAAATACGGGATTATAGGCGCTAGCCGCGGAGATGGCGGCCGCCGCACGAACGCCCGTTGAGGGAGATGTCCACATGCCAACCCTCGACACGGGCTGACCAGGGGTCTGTGCACGGGTACGGTCGGTGGCCGTGGACGCATCGCAGGCAGCCGTTGAAGCGCTTCATGGGGTCGTCTCGGCGATGCCGGGTGGCGGCGAGAGCCGGCGGGGCCAATTTGAGATGTGCGAGGCGGTCGCGTCCTCCCTAGAGCAAGACCGGCATCTGGTGGTGGCGGCCGGCACCGGCATCGGCAAGTCGATGGCCTACCTGGCGCCGCTGGCAGCCAGCGGGAAGAAGGCTGTCGTGGCCACCGCCACCAAGGCCCTCCAAGACCAGCTCGTGGACAAGGATCTTCCCCTGCTTGCCCAGGCGCTGGGCATGCCGCTCAAGTTCGGGGTGCTGAAGGGCAGGTCGAACTACATCTGCCGCAAGAAGCTCGCCGACCTGGCCGCGGCTGCCGGCAGTGAGCAGCAGCAGTTGATCGCAGCGGATTCCGCCGCCGAGGCCGGGCGCATCCGCGAGGAGATCGGACAGTTGGCCGACTGGGCCGATGTGACCGCCGACGGCGACCGGGCCGGACTCGACTTCGAGCCGTCGGTGCGGGCCTGGGAGGCGGTGAGCGTGTCCGGGCGGGAGTGCCCGGGCGCGGCGAACTGCCCGTCGGGGCCGGAGTGCTTCGCCGAGCAGGCCCGCGACAGGGCTGCTGAGGCGGATGTGCTGGTGGTGAACCACGCCCTCTACAGCTTGCATGTGTTCACCGAGGCGGAGATCCTGCCGTCCCACGATGCGGTCGTGTTCGACGAGGCCCACACCCTTGAGGACGTCGCAGCCGGAGCCGCCGGGGTGTCGATCACCGGAGGCCGGTTCAGGCACGCGGCCCGGGCGGTGAGGGCCGTGGTGGGGCGCTCGGCGACGGCCGACCGCGTGAAGGAGGCCGGCGACATTCTGCGGGACGCTCTCGACCCCCACCGCGACACGCTTCTGACGTCGCTTCCCGACGACCTGATCGAGACGGTCGCCTTGTGCCGGGGACGGATCGGCGCGGCCGGCGCCGAGGTCCGCGAGGCGGAAGGCGACGAGACGCGGCGGAGAATGGCCCGACGGCTCCTCGACGCCCTCACCGAGGATCTCGCCCGAGCATCTGACCCGGCCAACGAGGACGCTGTCTGGGTGGAGGGCTCCGGGAGGAATCCGGTCTGGCGGACCGCCCCCGTCGATGTCGGCCCGATGCTGGAGGAGCGGCTGTGGACGCGCACTCCGGCGGTGCTGACCAGCGCGACCGTCCCCATCAACCTGGCCGACAGGCTCGGGCTGCCCGACGACGGCCACGACAGCCTCGATGTGGGCAGTCCGTTCGACTACCGCAGCCTCGGCCTGCTCTATTGCGCGAAGCATCTGCCCGGCCCCAGGGATCCTGGATGGGCGCAGGCCGTGCAGCAGGAGATCGCCCGGATGGCTGTTGCAGCCGGAGGGCGCACTTTGGCGCTGTTCACCAGCTATGGGGCCATGAGGGGCGCCGCCGAGGCTGTGCGGGAGACGACGGGGCTGCGGATCTACTGCCAGGGGGACCTGCCCAATCGCGAGCTGATCGGCCGGTTCGCCTCGGAGGAGGAGAGCTGCCTGTTCGCCACGATGACCATGTGGCAGGGCGTGGACGTGCCCGGCCGGTCGCTGTCGCTGGTGGTCGTGGACCGCATTCCGTTCCCGCGGCCCGACGAGCCGCTGATGGTCGCCCGTCGCAAGCGGCTCGGACCGCACGCGTTCGGCGAGATCGACGTTCCCCGCGCGGCCACGCTGCTGGCCCAGGGCGCGGGGAGGCTCATCCGCTCCGCGCGGGACCGGGGCGTCGTGGCCGTGCTCGACTCGCGGCTGGCGACTGCCCGGTACCGCCAGGACCTACTCCGGGGTCTCCCGCCGCTGCGCCGCACCATCGACCTCACCGAAGTCGAGGCGTTCCTCTCCGACATCCGCCACTCCGCCGAAGCCCCCCGCCCGTCACGGTGAAGCGCTCGTCACTGGGCCAGACGATCCAGCAACTCCTGGTCTCGTTCGATCAGCCGCCTTGCCCTAGCCGTGAAGTCCTCATCGGCTCTCACGCGCTCTATTTCTGCACGTAGCGAGTCGACGACGAGTTGGTTCACGCTTGAGCCCCGTACACGGGCCACCGCCTCGGCCTGCTGCGCCAAGTCCTCCGGCAATCGCACCGTCGTCTGTCTAGTCATGACATCATAATATCAAGACATCAAATCTCACTTACAACCAGCACCCTGTCCACTTCATGGCCGCCATTTCTGCTAGTTCGTGTGCCGCCGGAGACCCACCGCCAGTTGGTCGTGCGAGCAGCCGAGAGCTGCGTCAGCCTCAACCGGCTCGTCAGTTCGTTGCTGGCTAACTGATGCAGTCGGGGTCGGTTGATCAAGGAGCTTGTGAGATGCACAATGGAAGAGCCCCGCGGTGCTGTTCCGCGAGGAAGCCGCAAGCCCCGGAGGGCCAGTCCGAGGATCCATCTAGCGCTCGCTTGTAGATATCTAGGTATCTTGCATTCTCGCTACCAAGACATATGCTGGTGGGCAAGGACAAGGACACCGCCCACAGGAGGATCAGGTGACACCGCAGGGAGATACCAAGAGCATGACACTACGCATCGACGAGAACCTCGCGGAGAGAGTGCGAACGATCGCGGAGGTCGAGGAAACCACTGTGAGCGACGTAATTCGAGATGCGTTGACCGAGCACGTCGAGCGTCGACGCCGCGATCCGGACTTTCAAGCGATGCTGAAGCGCAACCTTCGGCGCCACGAGGAACTGCTGAACATGCTCGCAGACGGCTGAGGTGATCTATCTAGAACTCGACGACGTGCTCGCCATCGCGTGCGAGGTTCTCAGGCTCGAGGTAGGCGCACTCCTGCATGTGACGGATCTCGCGCTTGCGGACTCGGCTGTCGCACGGCCGCGTGCTGGCTTCGCTGGTGAGGAGTTTCACCAAACGGTGGAGTCCAAGGCGGCTTCCCTGCTCTTCGGGCTTGCGCGCAACCATGCATTCATTGACGGCAACAAGCGAGTGGCCGTCTTGGCCGCGCTTCAGTTTCTGAACATGAACGGGTACGACCTGGAACTGTTGCCGGTTGAGGAGGCGTACAAGACGGTCGTCCAGGTTGCCTCGGGGAGCCTCTCGGTGGATGACCTCGCGAACTGGATCCGAGATCGCATGAAGCCACTGCGGTAGTGGAGTCATCCGGCGCTTGGTGCCGGGGTCACGATCTGGATCAGGTTTCCGCAGGTGTCGTCGAAGATGGCCGCCACGACGGTGCCGAGGTCGGTGGGCGGCTGGGTGAACTCGACGCCGGCGGCGCGCAGCCGCTCGTGCTCGGCATGGACGTCGTCGACGGTGAACTGTGCTGATGGGATCCCGTCGGCGGTCATTGCGTCGCGGAATGTCCTGGCGGCCGGGTGTGCGGCGGGCTCGAGGAGCAGCTCCGGCCCGTCAGGCTGCTCCGGGGAGACCACGGTGAGCCACGAGTACTCCCCGACGGGCACGTCGTGATGCTTCTGGAATCCGAGGACCTCGGTGTAGAAGGCGAGGGCCTTGGCCTGGTCGTCGACGATGACGTTGGTCAATGTGATCCGCATTCACACATGATGCCACGAGCGTGCGACACCGACTCCCGCCATGAACTCGCGCGCTCCGGTTGATCGAAGAGTTCGTGAGATGCTCGATACCCTTCAGAAATAGAATGATTGTTTCATTAGTGAGCGATGTTGGCTAGAGTCGGAGCGTGGACTTCAAGCGGCCAGTCGAAGCGGTGATTCCGGGCGCACAGGGCAAGATCCTGGCCGTGCTGGTCGAGACGACAATGGAATTGAATCTGCGAACCGTCGCTCGGTTGTCGGGAGTTAGCGTCGCTCAGGCGTCACGGATTCTGCCGTCACTGGTCGCGCTCGGTCTTGTCACGCGACGCGAGGTGCCACCATCGGCCTTGTTCAGGTTCGTGCCCGACCATGTGGCGGTTCCGGCGATCAGTCTGCTTGCCCGTGCCCGCGAATCGGTGATCGACGAAATGGGACGGACGGCCGCGGCGCTCGATCCGGCGCCGGTGAGCGTCATTGTGTTCGGTTCGTTCGCGCGCGGCGCCGCGCATGCCGACAGCGACATTGACGTGGTAGTGGTGCGGCCCGAGGCTGTCGAGGAGGACGACGGCGGGTGGCGCGGGGCGCTCGAGGAATGGCACAGCAAGGCTGAGCGCCTGACCGGCAACCCGGTCGAGATACTCGAGATCACCGAGAACGAGATCGGAGAACGGCTTCGCGGTCGCGCCGTTGTATGGCGAGACGTCGTTCGCGACGGTGTCACCGTGTTCGGGGCCACCATCGAGCAGCTGCGCGGAACACCTGCGAGGTCGTCGTAGTGTCACGGCAGGTTCCCACGCGTAAGGTCACTGCCGCCGAAGCAAGGGCATACCTGGTCAAAGCCGAGGAGTTTCTGGACGCGTCGAGAGCCGCGCTCGATGCCCAACAGTCGACCGCCGCAACCAGCCTCGCCATTCACGCCGCCATCAACGCGGCCGACGTCGTAACCGGCCTGCGAATCGGCCAGCGCGCCTCCGGGCCCGATCACCGCCAGGCCCTATCACTGCTACGGCAGGCCGGCAAGGACGGCTCAGAGGTCGAGAAGAACCTGAGCCGGCTGCTTCAGCTCAAGACGAGGACCGAGTACGAGCCCGACGCGGTAGCTCTGTCCGAGGCGGCACGAGCAGTCGATCGGGCAACTCGCTGCGTGCAGACCGCGAGACGGGTGGCGGCGTGACGATGAGTTCGCGCGCGGTGCCGGCCGGCGGACGCTTCCTCGTGCGGGTGCCGCCGGAGACCCACCGCCAACTGGTTGTCTAGGAGGCTTGGCCCATGAGCGCGGCTGGCGGACCCAGCCGGCCCATTCCGAACAGCTACTGGGTGCGGGAGGGCCGGTTCGCGGCGGGGGAGTATCCGGGGGCGCTGGACCCGCGGGATGCGGCGGCCAAGGTGCGGACGCTGATCGAGGCCGGCGTCGACTGCTTCATCGACTTGACGCAGCGGCGCGACGGGCTGGCCCCGTACGAGCAGGTCGCGCACGAGCAGGCGCGGGCCCTGGGCCGGTCGGTGCGGCGGGAGAGCCATCCGATCATGGACATGGGGGTGCCGCGCCGGGCCGCGGAGATGGCGGCCATCCTCGACGCCATCGACGACGCCCTCGGCGAGGGTCGCACGGTGTATGTGCACTGCTGGGGCGGGATCGGCCGCACCGGGACGGTGGTCGGCTGCTGGCTGGTCCGCCACGGGCTCACCGGCCAGGGGGCCCTCGACCAGATCGCCGAGTGGTGGCAGCACGTGGAGAAGAGTTGGCTCCACACCGAGTCGCCCCAGACCCGCCACCAGCGGGCCTTCGTACGGCGGTGGGCCGAGCCCGGCCGCCACTAGCCGGCGTCGCAGGACCGGGGCGACGCCGGTGGGCAACGTGTTCGCTTTGCAGGTGCTTCTCGGTGACTACCACTCGCTGCTGGACGAGATCCGCCGGGAGTCGCGAGGCAACTACCTCCGATTCAAGGGTGCGATCGCGACGGTCGCGCGGAAGCGAAACGTAAATGCAGGACTGCTGGGCATGGTCGCCGCGTACGAGTTGAGCGACATCGGCGAGCCGAAGGACCGCTGGGGATCGGCGACGAACCTCGCGCGCGCCGAGGGCGACGGCCGGGACATCGTCACGCGGGAACTCCGTGGTCGAGTGGATCTCGATCGGCTATCTGAAATCGACTCCATGCTGATTGAAGCGGCTGTTGGCCCTGTATAGGACTCTTGACAACCGGCACACCAGAGATTCCGGGAGAGTCAGCCGTTCAATGCGCGCGGCACTCCTTGCGCGCCGCCTACTCTCATCATGTGCTCGATCCTCCATCCCCGTGCTGCCATGCCGGAACACTTGGCAGAGCGTGCTTCATCGGCAGGGTTCATGGAGTTCTCGGGTGCGCGTGGGGTTTGCGGTTGTCGGCCTCGATGGTGTCGTTGCAGACCGATCCCGGACGGCACGCACAAGGCTCGTCGGGGAAGCCCGAGATTTCTATCTCAAATAGATCTGTTAGCCATGAGAATCATTGATAATGTCAACGAAAGGCTGGGTGATGACCTGAAGTCCGAGATGGAGCGCGGGTCGAAGCTCCGCATCGCAGCTGCGGCGTTTTCGCTGTATGCGTATGAGGCGCTCAGGTACGAGCTGGAGCACATAGAAGAGCTCCAGTTCATCTTCACTTCACCTACGTTCGTGACCGACTCGGCGACCGACCAGCCACCTAAGGTGCGTCGCCAGTTCTTCATTCCACAGCCCCGCAAGAGCGAGTCCGCGCTGTTTGGCACGGAGTTCGAGATCCGGCTACGCAACAAGATGACCCAGAGGGCCATCGCGCGGGAGTGCGCCGAGTGGGTGCGGCAGAAGGTCAGTTTCCGGTCAAACACAACCGGCGCGCCTATGCAGCAATTCGCCACTGTCGACCAGCGAGTGGCATATGTGCCTCTACAGGGCTTCACCTCAGCCGATCTCGGCTACGAGCAGGGAGACGCAGTATCGAACTTGGTCAGCAAGCTCGACGAAGTCCCGATGACTGCCCAGTACGTTGAGCTATTCGACCAGATTTGGCACAACTCTAGTCAGCTGCAAGACGTGACTGACGTTGTCTGTGAACACATCACCTCTGTCTATGAAGAAAACTCACCATCCCGCATCTACTTCTTGATCTTGTACAACCTGTTTGCTGAGTTCCTCGATGACATTACGACCGATGTCCTGCCGAACGACCTCACTGGGTACCTCGACTCCGCCATCTGGAAGAGCTTGTACAACTTCCAGCGCGACGCAGCAAACGGCGTCATCAACAAGCTTGAAACCTACAACGGATGCATCCTTGCGGACAGCGTCGGGCTCGGCAAGACCTTCACAGCGCTGGCGGTAATCAAGTACTACGAACTCCGCAACAAGTCGGTCCTCGTGCTGACACCGAAGAAACTCGCGGAGAACTGGACAAACTACAACGCGAACTTGACGACCAACATTTTCGCGTCTGATCGGTTCAACTATGACGTGCTCGCCCACACCGACCTCTCTCGTACTCGCGGGGAGTCCCTGGGCATCCCGCTGGACCGGGTGAACTGGGGGAATTACGACCTGTTGGTGATCGACGAATCACATAACTTCCGCAACGCCGACTTCAGCACCGAAAGAGAGACTCGGTACCAGCGCCTCATGCGGGACGTAATCCAGCAAGGTGTCAATACAAGGGTCCTCATGCTCTCGGCAACGCCGGTGAATAACCGCTTCGGCGACTTGCGCAACCAACTTGCTCTAGCTTACGAAGGTGAATCTCAGAAACTTACAGCCAAACTCAGTATCTCCGGAACCATCGAAGAGGTCTTTCGGCAGGCTCAGCGGGCGTTCAACGAATGGGCGAAGCTTCCTGCGGCGGAACGCACGACGGATACGATTCTTGCCCGCCTCGACTTCGACTTCTTCGAACTGCTCGACGCCGTGACGATTGCCCGATCGCGTAAGCACATCCAAGCGTTCTACGACACGTCTGATATCGGCGCGTTCCCCGAGCGACTCAAGCCGATTTCGGTTCGTTCGCCATTGACGGACTTACCCACCGTGCCGTCGTTCAATGAACTCTACGAGCGGCTATCATCTCTCACACTGGCGGTCTACGCACCCTTGGCGTATGTCTTTCCGAGCCGACTAGCGAAGTATGAGGAACTCTACGGCAACGTCTCGGCAGGGTTGAACATCGTCGGCGGCGCGGTGTCGAATCTGGGGCAAGCCAGCCGGGAGCGTGGCATTCAGAAGCTCATGACAGTCAATTTACTCAAGCGGCTTGAGAGTTCCGTCGAAGCGTTTCGGCTTACCCTCTCCAGACTTCAGAAGACAGTGGATCAATCCTTGTCGGCAGTTGATGACCATGCTGACTCGGTCACGGACGTGACTGCTGCGATCAGCGATCTGGATGCCGACGATGACGACTTCGAACTGCCAACCGGTGGCACGGTTGGCACCAAGGTCCAGATTGATCTGGCTGATATGGATGTCGAGTCTTGGAAGCGCGACCTCGACCACGACGCTGCCGTCATCGGTGCGCTCATCGCTGCGGTAGAGATCATCACACCGGAGCACGATCTCAAGCTCCAAGCTCTCGTGGTCCACGTCCGCGACAAATTGGCGGCCCCAATCAACCCGGGTAACCGTAAGGTGCTCATTTTCTCGGCGTTCACCGACACAGCCAGCTATCTCTACCGAGAGCTGGCGCCGCGTCTCGTCGAGGACGGAGCGCACATCGCAGTTGTCACCGGGCAGGGGAGCCCTCGAACGACGCTAGGCAGGGGGCTCGGGTACCAGGAGGTACTGACGCTGTTCTCGCCACGGTCGAAATACCGCTCCGTAGTGATGCCAGGCGAGGAGAGGGAACTCGATGTGCTCATTGGCACCGACTGCATCAGCGAGGGCCAGAACCTGCAGGATTGTGACTACGTGATCAACTACGACATCCACTGGAACCCGGTTCGCATCATCCAGCGGTTCGGTCGCATCGACCGCATCGGCTCGACCAACGCGCTGATCCAACTCGTGAACTTCTGGCCGGACATCTCTCTCGATGAGTACATCAACCTCAAGGAACGCGTCGAGAACCGTATGGTGATCGCCGATCTCGCCGCGACCGCTGACGACAACTTGTTTACGCAAGAGTCGAGTGATGCTGCGTTCCGAAGGGAGCAACTCCGAAAACTCCAGGACGAGATCATTGAGTTGGAGGACGTGCGCACCGGCGTGTCGATCACTGACCTTGGGCTCAATGACTTTCGCATGGACTTGCTCGGCTATGTCAAGGAGTACGGCGATCTGGCCGCCGCGCCCAAGGGCTTGCACGCGGTGGTGCCTGCGAGGCCCGACATTGGCTTGGAGCCGGGCGTGCTGTTCGCCCTGCGTAACGTCCATGTCGACGAGGCGGTCAACCGCGGCAACCGCCTACACCCTCACTACCTCGTCTATGTCGACGAAGACGGCAAGGTCATTTCCGACCACACTGAGGTCAAGCATCTCCTTGACCTCCTCCGCTCCGGATGCCGATCTCACGACGAGCCTGTTCCAGAGGTGTGCCGAGCCTTCAACGCTGCTACACGCGACGGCGCTGACATGAACCAGTACTCCAACCTGCTCACCGAGGCCATCCGGTCCATGATCGACATCAACGAGGAGCGAGACCTCGACAGTCTCTTTAGCGGAGGTCACACCACGGCGCTAATCCAGACGTTTCACGGACTCGACGACTTCGAGCTGATCGCCTTCCTCGCAATCGTGGAGCACCCGGCTGAGTTCTCGACCACATGAGCGAGCAGATTCTCTACTGTTGGCCGCCGGCCGCCCGATTCGGACGGGTCGTCCCGAAGTCCAAGTTTTATAAGCACGCTGCCGTCACGACATCGCTGCGCAAGAAGTTCGTTGCCGATGTTCAGCGTGTCGTTTGGGCCTACAAGCTCGCCGACACGACCATCCATCTCCGCGGTGATGCTGTTGTCCCGGAGATCCAGGTCTTTGTCGTCGATGCCAAGGACGACGACGTTGGCGACGACGTGCTCGCCGCGATCGATAAGGCTGTGCAGTTCCCCATCATCTTCGAGATCAACAGCGCCGTCGAGGGCCGCGATCGTGTAAGGATGGTCGCGACCTACAAGCAGCTCGACGGCAAGAAGCCGCGGCTGAGCGACTACTTCTCCACTGACTGGCTACCGGCGGATACGGCCCGCGCGTTGCTGCCTACCGCGGTTGATCTGCCCTCGCTCTACAGCGGCCTGCTCGCGTCAATCTTGCCCTTCGCAGTCCGCCCCGGCGAGCCCCTAGCGGAAGCGACGGCACGCGTAGACCAAGCCCGCAGAGTCGAACGCGAGATTATGACGCTCAAACGGAAGCTCGATACTGAACCACAACTGAATCGCAGGGTGCTGCTGCGCCGCGAGCTTCGAGACCGAACTGATGTGCTGACGTTGCTTTGTGGCTCTGCGCAACCCAGCGATAAGGACAACCCCAAAGAGGTCACACCATGAAGAAGTTAAGAATGCACTCGCCCAATCTGACCGAAGGGCACATCGACATGATCGCCGAGCTGCTTCCGACGGTCATCACCGAAACGATCGGCGGCGAGGGCAGCCCGGTTCGAGCCATCGACTTCGACCTGCTTCGTCAAGAACTGTCGGATCACATTGTCGAAGGACCGCGGGAACGGTACCACCTGGACTGGCCTGGTAAGCGAGAGGCGCTCTTCGCAGCGAACACACCGATCGCAAAGACTCTGAGACCAGTCCGCGCAGAGTCTGTCCACTTCGACACCACACGGAACCTCTTTATCGAAGGTGATAATCTCGACGCACTCAAGCTCCTGCAAGAGTCGTATCTCGGCAAGATCAAGCTCATCTACATCGATCCACCGTACAACACTGGCAACGACTTTATCTACAATGATGACTTCGCCGAGAACGTTGAAGATTATCTAATGCGATCCGGTCAGATTGATCATGAGGGAACTCGGTTGATTGCGAACACTGAGTCAAACGGACGGTTCCACTCTGACTGGCTTTCCATGATGTATCCCCGATTAAGGCTCGCTCGGAATCTCTTGCAAGAACAAGGCGTAATCCTGGTGTCTATAGATGACCATGAAGTACACAACTTGCGTGGCATATGCGATGAGATTTTTGGATCTGAGAACTTCTGTGGAGTATTCGTATGGGAGAAGAAGAAGAAGCCTTCGTTCCTAAATCGAACCATGGGTTCCGTGACGGAATACATAGTAGCCTATGCTAGAAATCGGCAGTTTACGGCTGCTTTTGTAGCTGGGGAAGTCGAACGAGGAAAGAAGTATCCATTCAATAATGCCGGTAACCCGTCTAGCATTCTCTGTTTTCCTGCACGCTCTGTATCGTTCCTATGCCAAGATGGAGTTATCCCAGCACAGGATATGTCAGGCGGAAACATTAAGACCGAACTACTTGATGATGTCGAGATCGCAGACGGCACAAACGTTAATTCGTTTAGGCTGGAAGGTGAGTGGCGGTATTCTCAGAACAGACTGGATGAGTTCGTTCGTCAGAATGCCGATATCACTATCAGTAAAGTTCCGTTTAGGCCCAACTATATTAGCACGGGAGGCGAAAAGAAGAAAACCCATAATCTCCTTTCGCATCGACTAAATGATATTCCGACAAATGAAGATGCTTCTAGCGAACTAGCCGAATTGTTTGGCGCAAGAGTCATGAGCTATCCTAAGCCGACGGGACTCCTGAGGTATTTGGTGCAAGCGATATCGCACGGAGATGACATAGTAATGGACTTTTTTGCTGGAAGTTCCTCAATGGCCCACGCCGTAATGCTTGCGAACGCTGCGGATGGTAGTCATCGCCGTTTTATCATGATTCAACTTGATGAGGCAA
The DNA here is from genome assembly GCA_965203575.1 of Candidatus Aldehydirespirator sp. GTDB lineage: Bacteria > Actinomycetota > Acidimicrobiia > Acidimicrobiales > Aldehydirespiratoraceae > Aldehydirespirator. The sequence goes on along the minus strand of OZ241894.1, from coordinate 3,717,029 downwards.
CGGAAGCTGAGTCGGAAGCCGCCGAGGCAGGTTATGCGACCGTTTCAGCCCTGTCCCGAGAACGTATCCGTCGCGCAGGTACACAGGTTGCAACGGATATGGATGGATTGACTGCGGAAAGCACAGATGTAGGCTTTCGGGCGACTCGCGTTGAGACGACCAACATGGTCGACGTGTTGCGGACACCAGACGACCTCGTTCAGGAGGAGCTAGATCTCTACACGGACAGCGTGAAGCCGGACCGGACCGGCGAGGACCTGTTGTTCCAAGTGTTGCTCGACTGGGGTCTGGAGCTAACCATGTCGATCGCGACCGAACGGATTGGTGGAAAGGAGATCCTGGTAGTAGAGGAGGGCGCCGTGATCGCATGCTTCGACGACACGGTGAGTCCTACGGTGGTGCGCGAGATCGCCAATCGGCAACCACTGCGTGCGGTGTTCCGCGATTCTGCTTTTGGGTCGGACGCCGAGCGCATCAATGCGGAACAAGTGTTCTCTGAGGTCTCGCCGTCGACCGACGTGAAGGCGATCTAAGGCGGTGAAGCTTCAGTTTAAGATCCAGCAGTATCAGACCGATGCCGTCGAAGCGGTCGTTGACTGCTTCGCTGGCCAGCCTAAGCGTGACGTGATTGCGTACCGTATCGATCCTGGCCGTCGGCTGAACGAAGTCCAGCAGGTACTAGATCTTCTAGCGACTCCAGACCCGGGCTTCCGTAATGCTGAGATTGAGCTGAGCAACCTTCGACTGCTGGAGAATCTCCATTCTGTGCAGCGCAGCCAGAGCCTTCCGCTGTCACCGAAGCTCACCTATAGCAAGGCGGCACCAAACGGACCGAATCTAGATGTCGAGATGGAAACCGGCACGGGCAAGACGTACGTCTACATAAAGACGATCATGGAGCTGCACCATCGGTACGGATGGAGCAAGTTCATCGTGGTCGTACCCAGTGTGGCGATCCGCGAGGGCGCAAAAAAGTCGTTTGACATTACGGCCGAACACTTCCAGCAGAGCTACGGCACGAAGCCGCGATCGTTCATATACAACTCGTCGCAGCTACACGAACTGGAACGCTTCAGCTCGGACGGCGGGGTGCAAGTGATGATCATTAACATCCAAGCGTTCAACGCGACCGGGAAGGACAACCGTCGAATTTACGATGAACTCGACGACTTCCAGTCCCGTCGCCCGATTGACATCATCGCAGCCAATCGTCCGATTGTCGTCATCGACGAGCCGCAAAAGATTGGCACGAGATCGCTCGAGGCACTCGGGCGCTTCAACGCGCTCATGGCCCTGCGCTACTCGGCAACGCACAGGGTGGAGCACAATAAGGTCCACCGCCTCGACGCTCTCGACGCGTACACTCAGAAGCTCGTCAAGAAGATCGCTGTACGAGGCATCACCGTAAAGGGTTTGGCGGGCACGACCGCTTACATGTATCTGAACGCCATCGAGATTGTAAAGGGAGCCAAGCCGCGGGCGTGTGTCGAGATCGAGGTGCAAACAAGGGCAGGACCCATCAAGCGCCAGGTCAAGCGGCTCGACGTCGGGGCGAACCTGCACGACGTCTCGCGCGGTATCGAGGCGTACAGAGGCCTGTTCATCAGGGACATCGATGCCAATCGCGATGTAATCGAGCTGAGCAATGGGGACCTGGTTGTCGCTGGGCAACTCGCGGATCGTGACGTCACCGAGGAATCGAAGCGTCGCATCCAAATCCGTGAGGTGATCAGAGCCCACATCGACAAGGAGCGCGAGCTATTCGCACAGGGCATCAAGGTGCTGTCGCTGTTCTTCATCGATGAGGTAGCCAAGTACCGCGACTACGACCGGGAGGACACCCTTGGCGACTACGCGAGCGTCTTCGAGGAGGAGTACCTCGCTGCGGTCGACGCGGTCTTGGGGGAACTTGCGCTTGATGAGACCACCGCGTTGTATCAGGCATTCTTGCAGCGCGACGACGTGCGTGACGTGCATCAGGGTTACTTTTCGATCGACAGGAAGACGAAACAACTGGTCGATCCGAAGGTCGCGATGCGCGGAGAGGAAAAAGGTCACTCCGCAGACGTTGACGCCTACGACCTGATCCTGAAAGACAAGGAACGCTTGCTGTCGCCCGCCGAGCCAGTGCGATTCGTCTTTTCACACTCGGCGCTTCGCGAGGGATGGGATAACCCAAACGTCTTCACAATGGGGATGCTCAAGCGGAGCGACAACACTGTGTCCCGTCGCCAGGAAATCGGTCGCGGCCTGCGGCTAGCTGTCAATCAGCACGGCGAACGAATGGACAATCCCCTCGTCGTCCACGACATCAACGAACTCACCGTGGTGACTGACGAATCCTATACCGACTTTGTGGCGGGGCTACAGAAGGAGATCGCCGAGTCGCTTTCCGCGCGTCCCCGCAAGGCCACACCGGAGTTCTTCGCTGGGAAGGTGCTTCAAGTGCCAGACGGATCGGGCGAGCAGATCGCCATCACCCTCGACCAGGCCAAGCAACTCCAGTACTGGCTCACAGTGAACGGGTTCATCGACTACCAGCAGCAACTAACTGACAAGTGGCTATACCGTGCGGACATCGACATGCCGGAGTTGCCAGCCGAACTAGACCAGTTCCACTACCAGGTCGCAGAGCTGATCGATTCTCTACACGTCGACTTTCCGCAACCTACGGATGGACGGAAGCCCAAGCGCATTCCGCTCAACGAGGGGAACTTCGCCAAGAAGGAGTTTCAGGAACTCTGGAATCGAATCAACCACAAGGCCGTATACCAGGTTGAGTTTGATGCGGACGAGCTCGTCACTAAGTGCATCAGCGCGCTCGACGCCAACTTGCACGTCGCGCCGATGCAGTACGTCGTGCAGGCAGGTGAGCAGCTCACGGCGCTTGAGGCCGACGACATCGCCACGGGTGCGGGCTTTGGCATCAGCAGTACGACCACCCACACCGAAGCTGTCACAGCCTCGTCGCGGGTGCCGTACGACCTTCTCGGAGAGATTGCAGAGAAGACACAGCTCACCCGCCGCACGGCGAGTGCGGTGCTGCGTGGCGTCGGGCTGGATACGTTTGCGATGTACCGACAGAACCCCGAGCAGTTCATCACGGAAGCGGCGCGCCTCATCAACGAGCAGAAAGCTACGGTCATCGTCGAGCACTTGAGCTACGACGCCCTCTCCGAGCGGCACGCTACGGCGATCTTCACTGAGAATCAGACCAGGCAGAACTTGGGCGAAACCGGCGCGAAGCTAACGAAGCACATCTACGACTACGTGGTCACCGACTCAACGGTCGAGCGCGACTTCGTCACTGAATTGGATACCAGTAACGAGGTCGTCGTGTATGCCAAGCTTCCGCGTGGTTTCTTCATCCCTACTCCGGTTGGTAAGTACCACCCAGACTGGGCCATCGCCTTCCAGGAGGGCAGGGTTAAGCATGTCTATTTTGTCGCCGAAACCAAAGGTTCGCTCTCCTCGATGCAGCTGAAGGGGGCTGAGACGGCAAAGATCGAATGCGCCCGCAAGTTCTTCAAGTCTCTGAACGCGAAGAAGGGTACTAATGTGAAATATGATGTTGTAACTGACTATTCAACATTAATGAGCCTGGTTGGTCAACCGTAGTCTGGTTGCCTTAGAGAGTTTGAAACGATTGTTGGTGGCCTGAGTTCACCGACTAGTCATTTAGTGCGTTGAGCCCGAAGGCCGATTCGACCGTTGTGATGGTGTGCTCGTCGCGCAGCTTGCAGACGGTGACCTGTGAGGCGAATAGTCCCTTCTCCCAGAAGGCTTGATCCAGGGTGCGCTTTGCGAGCCACTCGACCGGTACGACCATCTCGGTTTCCTCAGAGTCGTCGGACTCTGCCCCCTCCCAGGTCCCCCCGCCCGGATGTGGCTGATCGAGCAGGGACTGAGGTTGACCGTTGATCTCGACTTGGGCATCGCGTAAGGGGATCAAATCACCGGTGACTTGCCCGATGCCCACATAGCCAGCTCCGCCTACGTGCGCGAACACGCGGCTGCCAGGCTTGAGGCTTCGAAGCGGTTTCCAGTACCACGATCCTCCTCCTGCGTTTAGGAGCCCGTACGTGCTCGCTATCGACCAGCGCCGGGGGTCATCGATCCGGCCGAGCACGATGTAGAAGTCCCGACCGTTCCACGGCCGCTTCTTGCTACGCGACGGTCGACCAGCCTTGCCTTCGACGGGTTGCGGATCGAGCAGCCATGTCCGCGCCAGGTAGTCGCGGCCATCGTCGCTGAAGTGTCGAAAGAAAACGGCGTTGATCGGTACTCCGTAGGACTCTGCGAGGAACTCGACGATGCGGTCAGAGGTCGGGTCGAGTTCAGACGCGATGATCGTGAACTGCTGATCGGCGTTGACTACGTCCGGCAACGGGCTGCCGAAGCGGTCGGCGAAGGCTGCGTCCAGCTCTGTGTCGTCACCGTGGTAGTCGACGTAGATCTGTTCGAGATCTTCAACACTGAGGCCCTGCACCCAAGACCCATAGTCGAGCGTCTGGGCGACCACGTCTCGTGGAGTTCGGTCACGCTTGAGCTCAAGCACATGGGCACGGCCGTCGGCATCGAGGGCAAGGAGATCTATGGATCCTCCGTATCCGGTCTTCACCTGCCGACCGACGATGAGAAGGTCGGTCCCGCTCATGGCGGGATCCTCAGCGAGCATGTCCTCGAGGCGGTGCTCAGAGTCCAGTGGCGACGACGCCAGCTGGTGCGGCCCATCGCCGGTCATTCGCCAGATCGCCATCTCAACAGCCATGAGTCCCTCTCCTTGACACGGCAAATGATGCCACCGTCAAGTGATACTCGCCGAGGTCGGAAGTCCATCACGGTGGTCGTTCGCCCTCAAGGAGGGCTTCGTGTCACACCGGTCGAGTACAACAGGACCGATGGCGAACACAATTCAAGAGCTCGTCGAGGAGGTCAAGCCAGCAGAGGTCACCGAGCAAGAAATTGCCGAACTTCGGGCCGGGCTTGATCTAGCGCTCACAGAAGCACTCTCAGGATGGGATCGGCCGGACGGCCCACTGAGGATCACCAAGGATCGGCTTCGACGCGGCGGGACATGTCCCGCTCAGCTAATCGGTGGTGGCAGCGCGCCAATGAACGAGCACATAGCTGTGGGTCGTGTCATCGACGTGGCTGCCTCCGCCATCGCGGTTGCTCCAGACACACCTCACGAGACGAACGACCACGCTGTGTCAGTGATGGAGACATGGAATGCCGCCATAGCGGCGCCCCTCCGCCATGAAGACCTAGAACTCCAGGAGTGGTACGAGGCACAGTCGTCGGCGGACCAGCTCGAACACGACCGGATTGTCGCTGCGCGATGCGAAGAGTTGAAGCGTGCGATGGGCGATCTGACCGCGTTCACGGTGATCTCGCAGAACTGGACGACTGTGGAGTTGGCGGCCGATGTGGTTGTTTCAGCACGGCCAGATCTTGTTGTAATGGCTGCCGAGCGCGTCCTCGTAGAGGTCAAGTCAGGCAAGGGGTACGGCATAGCAGATGAACTTGCCTTCTATGCTCTGGTCGAGACTCTGTGCGGGGGCGCTGCTCCGGCCGTTGTTGCCGGTCTGACGCTCGTTCCGTCCGCCACGCTCCATCCGCTACCGGTCGATGCCGACCTGCTGGCGTGGGCAGCGGATCGGGTCGTCGAGACCGCTCAACTGTGCCGGGAGGTTGACGGATCGATCGCAGCGACGCGGTGGCCGCGTACGTTTCCTGGGCCCCACTGTGGCTTCTGCGACCTTGCAGAGCGGTGTCCCGACATTCCCGACGAGCATCTTTTCGAAGCGCAGCAGAAGGCTGCCCACGACATGGACGATGATGGCGATGCCATGGAGGAGGAACCGTGGTAACTGCTCGAGACATCGACCTTGCACTCATACACGCCTTGGAGACCATCGCGCTTCAGTGCAACGAGAACCCGCGTCAATCCGGCGACTGGCATGTTGTGAGGGACTTCAACGCGACGAATGCGGCGAAGTGCGAGGCCTTGTGCGCTGCCCACATGCTTGCCGACGAGGGCTTCCGGCCCGATGTGTACAAGTCGTTCAAGGCGCTGGGCCGTGACGCGCTTCATCGTCATGCATCAGCGAGAGAAGCTGTCGTGGACTCCTTGAAGAGCCTTCGTCGCGAAGCTGAGCGCTCCGAACGACTCAACTGGCTCCACGACTACGTGTGGAGAGAGATCGGCAAGACGCAGCGCGCACGTCTTGCCTCCATGGCGATCAGCTGGCTCGCATGCTTGTCTGCGGCGCTGGACCATCCGGACATGTCGAAGTGGAGAGGCGGCGTGCGTACAGAGTGGAGGTTCCCCGACCGGAGCCTCCGCCTGGAGGCGACCATCGATGCCGTCACCGAGGCCGGCGATCCGGTGATGGTGGGGCCGGCCACGGAAGCTGCTGACGCCAAGGCTGCGTATGCAGCGGTCGTGTTCGCTGTCTGGAAGCGTCGGATCCCTGGGACTGTCCTTCTTGTGGATCCTTCCCGTCGAGAGGTGCGCACTCGATCAATACCAGAACTCCTCGATGACGGAGTCCGAATCGCCGAGTCCGCTGCCCGGGCGGTCATGACAGCATCATCTGGGACGCTCTCGGGTATCAGCAGAACCCCGTCGTACTTCGACTGTCGCAGTTGCCCCGGATTGGGCCTGTGCAGCGAGGGGCAAGACTGGTTGAACCAGCCACTCACTGTGCGCGGCGGCATACGAGTCTCTTCGCAGGTCTGACTGTAGGTCAACTTCTGTTCCCCCGGAGTCGAGTGCAGTCCCGAGCAGGGTGCAGCTGGCTGGCATGGGCCGCCAGCACTCCGTAGGTCTAGTGTCGGCCGGATGCTCGGGTCATGTCATCCGACTCACTAGGGGGAAGTAGGAATGGCAGTACAGAAGTACGTGGTGTTGCTGAATGCCGATCACGCAGTCACCGCGGGCGAGCGCGACGATGTCGTGGGTCGACTGCTCGAGAGTGCTGGCGGAGCCGAAGGGCTTGTCGGGCTGACGGTGAGCAGTCTCAACGAGTCGCTGACGGGTCCCGCCGAGACCATCGCGGTGGTGCAGGCTTGGATCGAGGACACCGATGCGGAGTCGGTCCTTGGTCGGCTCACCGGCTCGGTGGATGCCAAAGTGTCGAGGTGGCTGGTTGAGGAGATCGTGTTTCTGGCGCCGGTTGATCGCAGGGTGTCGGCGGTGCACACTCGGCTCAACCTGTTCGGGACGGCTGCCAAGCGGGAGGACTTCACCACCGAGGGGTTCTTCGACTACTGGAAGACGGTGCACGCCCCCATCTCGTCGTCGATCCCCGGCAGCTCCGGATATGTCGTGTCCCGGGTCCTCGACACGGTGAGCATGCCCGTGGAGCGCACCGTCGACGCATTCATCGAGCTGTGGTACCCGAGCCGCGACCACCATGCCCGTGCCAACGAGCACCCGCTGGCGGCCAAGGCCTGGGAGGACGTGCCCAACTACGCCCGCACCGACGGCCAGTTCTGGCTGACTTACGAGCACGTGGTCATCGAGCCGCCCGGCACCGGCCCGGGCATGTTCGACTCCGACGGCGACTGATGCGGGTACGCCCCCACCTGCTGGAGACGCCCCACTCGGGCATCCGGCGCATGGCCGACCTCGCGTCCACCCTCGACGACCCCATCCGGCTCGAGGGCGGGGACCCGAACTTCACCACGCCCCAGCACATCATCGACGGCGCCGCCGCACGATCAACCGCAGGATCCACCGGGTACGCCCCCGGCGAAGGCTTCCCGGAGCTGCGCGAGGCCATCGTCGGCAAGCTCGCACGGGTCAACGGCGTCACCGCCAGCCCCGACCAGGTCTGCGTCACCACCGGCGCCTGCGGAGCGCTGTTCACCAGCCTCACCCTCGCCGTCGAACCGGGCAGCGACGTGCTGCTGCCCGACCCCGGATGGTCCAACTATGCCGCTCAGGTCCACGTCCTCGGGGCCCGGATCGTTCCCTACCCCGTCGACGCGTCCACGAACTGGCGGCTCGACCCCGCCGTCGTCGAGGCCGCCATCACCCCGCAGACCAGCGCCCTGATATTGAACTCGCCCGGCAACCCGACCGGCGTGGTGTTCGACCCCGACGACCTCGCCGCGGTGGCCGAGCTGGCCGCCGGCCGCGGCGTCGCGGTCATCAGCGACGAGGCCTACGACGAGGTCGTGTTCCACACCGAGCCGTTCTCCGTGGCGTCACGGGTGCAGTCCGACCAGCTGCTCACCATCTACTCGTTCTCCAAGACCTACGCCATGACCGGCTGGCGCATCGGCTACGCGGTCGGGCCGGCCGACTTCGTGAGCGAGCTGTCGCTGCTGCAGGAGCCGGTCGTGTCCAGCGCGTCCACCATCTCCATGCACGGCGCCACCGTGGCGCTGCAAGGCCCCCAGGACTGCGTGGGCGAGATGGTCGCCGCCTACGCCGAGCGCTGCCAGAAGGCGACCGCTCTGCTCAACGCCGAACAGATCCGCTACGTCGAGCCGGGCGGCTCGTTCTTCCTCATGATCGACATCCGCGACAGCGGCCTCGACTCGTGGGCGTTCGCCACCCATCTGGTGGAGCAGTACCGGGTGGTGGTCGTGCCCGGGCTGGCGTTCGGCCAGGGCGGGGAGGGGTTCGTGAGGGTGAGCTTCGCGGCCGCTCCCGAGACCATCCTGGAGGGCCTGGCCCGCCTGGCCGAGACCCTCAACGACCTCAAGAGCCGCAACCCGGCGGCCACCTAGGCACCGGCGTGGAAGGGAACCGGACGTGAAACGACTCGAAGGGGTGTCCGCGCTGATCAGCGGGGGAGCCAGCGGTGTCGGGCGGGCCACCGCGCACCGTTTCGCCCAGGAGGGCGCCGCCCGGATCACGCTGTTCGACAAGGACGCCGAGCGCATCGCCGACGTTGCCGCCGAGGTGGCCGACATCGGCACCGAGCCCCGGACCGTGGTCGGCGACGTGGCCAACCCGTTGGACTGCCAGCGGGCCGTGGATGAGGCCGCCCGGGGCGACGGCCGCCTCGACGTGCTGGTCAGCAACGCCGGCGCCGACTCGATCCACCCGTTCCTGGAGTTGGAGCTCGACGAGTGGTACCGGATCATGGACATCAACCTCACCGCGTCGTTCGTGCTGGGCCAGGCCGCGGCCCGGGCCATGGTGGCCGCCGGCAACGGCGGCACGATCCTCTACACCGCGTCGATTTCGGGGGTGGCCGCGTCGACCGGCGACGCCCACTACGGCGTGTCCAAGGCCGGCATCATCAGCCTGGTCAAGACCATGGCCATCGAGCTGGTCGAGCACAACATCACGGTGAACTGCGTCAGCCCCGGCCCGCTCGACACCCCAATGTCGCTGGCGCTGCTGGGCAGCGAGGAGGCCATGCAGGCCGCCCGTGAGAGCTGGCCGATCGTCCCCATGAACCGCCTCGGCTCACCCACCGAGATCGCCGGCACCTACGCCTACCTGGCCTCCGCCGACGGCGCCTACACCACCGGCCAGAACATCGTCGTCGACGGCGGCATGACCACCAACGTCTTCCCAGTAGCCGACGAACTCGCCTGAGGGCTCCAGGTTCACGATCGCCCGGCCCGGCGGGCCGTGCCCGACTAGCGGTGGTCACACGGGGATCAGCTCAAAGGCGACCCCGAACTGCACGCCGATGGTCCCGCCGACCTGCTGGCAGCTTTCGCGCAGGAACGTGTCGGGATCGAACGCCCCCTCGCCGAGGTTGTCGATGTAGGTGCTGTGACAGACCAGCGAGGCCACGCCCGCGCCGATGTGGTCGGTCACGTCCACTGCGTGGGTGGATGCCGAGGAGGACGCGTATGCGATCCAGCGGACTCCGCCCCACGGTTCGCCGACATCCGTGAACAGCCAGCGGTTGGCGGCGTCGCGGACGGCGTCGGGCAGGGCCCGGCCCAGCTCCCGGTGATCGACGTGGTTCCAGGGGCCCGACTCCCCCCACCGGTCGCGGAAGTTCGACCCGATGATCACCTCGGGACGGTGGCGGCGGATGGCGGCGGCCAGGTCGCGACGCAGCTCGATCCCGTTGACGACCAGTCCGTCGGGGTGGTCCAGGAACTCGACCACCGACACGCCCACCGCGGCCGCGGCGGCCACCTGCTCGGCGGTGCGCAGCGGACCGGTCCGGTCTGGAGGCATCGAGTCGATGCCGGCCTCGCCCCGGGTGGCCAGCACGTAGCGGACGTCCTTGCCCGCCGCCGTCCAGCGGGCCACGGCCGCCGACGCGCCGTACTCGAGGTCGTCGGGATGGGCCACCACCGCCAGGGCCCGGTCCCAGTCCTCGGGCAGCCTGTCCAGGGTCGGACCCGCCTGATCGTCATCCGGCTGCGAGGCCGGGTCGGTTCCGCTCACCGGACTCAAGCTAGTGGGCTGTCCACAGACCTTCGCGCCCGGCTCCAACGGAACTCGGGAGGAGAATGTGTGGTATGTCCATAGGTCTCGCACCGAGATTCGAACAAGGGGGAGCATGCGATGGACACCGAGACTGCACTTCGGCAGATGCCCAAGGCCGAACTGCATCTGCACCTGGAGGGGGCCGTGGACGCGGCCACGTTCGCGTCCCTGGCGGCCAAGCACAGCCTGGAGCTGCCGCCCCACGACGAGGTCGCCGACCTGTACCAGTACGACAGCCTGGCCGACTTCCTGCTCATCTACTCGCTGGTGTGCCGGTCGGTCCAGACCGAGGCCGATTTCCGGCGGGTGACCTACGAGTGCCTGGAGCGCTGCGCCGACAGCGGGGCCCGCTACGTGGAGCTGTTCTTCAGCCCGGAGTCGCACTTCGAGATGGGCGTCGAGTACCCCACGATGCTGGCCGGCGTGCTCGGCGGCATGGCCGATATCAAGGCCGACCGGGGGCTGGAGAGCAACCTGATCCCGGCCATCAACCGGGAGCTGGGCCCGGCCCGGGCGGTGGAGTTCGTGGAGATGGTGGCGGCCCATCCCCACCCCCAGATCATCGGCGTCGGCCTGGACTTCAACGAGATCGGGTTCCCGTCGGAGGACTACGTCGACGCCTACCGGGCCGCCGCGGCGCACGGCCTGCACCGCACGTCCCACGCGGGCGAGGTCGGCCCGGCCGACAATGTGCGGGCCGCGATCGACCTGCTGGACTGCGAGCGGATCGACCACGGCTACCACGTGGTCGACGATCCCGATCTGGTGGCCCGCTGCGCGGAGAGCCAGATCGCGTTCACGGTGTGCCCGACGACCACCGGCTACACCACGATCTGGCGCGACCTGAGCGCGCCCGACCACGCCATCCGCCAGATGGACGCGGCTGGCCTGAAACTGATGGTCAACTCCGACGATCCGGCCATGTTCGTGTCCGACCTCGGCAACGAGTACGTGCGCCTGCACCGCGAGATGGGTCTCAGCCTCAGCACGCTCAAGGGGATGGCCCTCAACGGGATCGACGCCGCCTGGATCGACGACGCCACCAAGGTTTCGTGGCGCAGGGAGTGGTCGGCGGAGATCGACGCCCTGTTCGCCTCCATCAACGGCGGCTAGCCATAGGCTCTGCGTCCATGGCGCACCGCACTCCCGAGGAGCTCGACGCCGGCCTGGCGCACGTCCGTGGCGCGCCGTCCGACGGCGGGGAACTGCGGCTGATCGTCCGCCGCCCCGACGTGGACGAGCGCGAGCCCGTCGACGAGGGCGTCCTCGACCCCGAGTCGGGCCTGGTGGGGGATACCTGGGCACCGCGGGGCAATCCCCGCTCCGAGGACGGCCGGGCCGACGTCCTCGCCCAGGTGACCATCATGAACTCGCGGGTCCTTGACGTGATCGCCGGGCCGGTCGACCGCTGGGCGCAGGCTGGTGACCAGCTCTACGCCGATCTCGACCTCAGCCACGACAACCTGCCCGCGGGCACCCGGCTGGCCGTCGGCGAGGCGCTGCTCGAGGTCACGGCCAGGCCCCACACCGGGTGCGGGAAGTTCACCCGCCGGTTCGGCCTCGACGCGATGCGCTGGGTGAACTCCGAGACGGGCATGAAGCTGCGGCTCCGGGGCGTCAACACCCGGGTCGTGAAGCCCGGAACGATCCGGGTGGGCGACCGTGTCACCAAGGCCGACGGAGCCTCGGGTTACGCCGATTGGACGGGCGGTGAACCCTCAGGTTGACGCCGGCGGTCAGTCGGGGATCCAGGACTCGGTCTCTATGCCCAGGCCGTCGGCGATGCGGTTGGCGTAGGCGTAGTAGCCGACGACCTCGACTATGTCGAGGATGTCGCGGTCCGAGAAGCCGGCCGATCTCAGGGCCTCGACGTCGGCGTCTTCCATGGCGGCGGGCGTCCTGGTCAGCTTCACCGCGAAGGCCAGCATCGCGGTCCGCTTCGGCGACAGCGGCGCCGTGGTCCAGTCCTGCTCGACCGCGGCGACCAGCTCGTCGTCGTTGATCAGCCGGCGCAGACCGCGCCGGTGGTGGACGATTCAATAGTGGCAGCCGTTCTCGAGGCTCACGACCAGGGCGATGAGCTCGCGCTCGACCTTGCGCAGCGTGGCCGTGCCGGCCATGGCCGACTCGTACAGGGCGAGGTGGGCCCGCATGGAGCGCGGGTTCAACGAGTGCACCGCGATGACATGGTCGACCCGTCCGTGGGTGGGGTCCACGACCCGGGGGTAGATCTCGCCGAGCTCGCCGTCCCAGGCGTCGTCGGGGATGATCTCGATGCGGGCCATGCCGGTCAGCGAGCCGGTCAGATCGAGTCGAGGGCCTCGCGCAGCTTCTCCTCCTCGCCGGGGTGCATGTGCACCGCCTGCTCGGGGTAGGGGAAGCGCAGGGCCCTGGACTCGGTGTGGAAGGCGGTGAGCGCGGCGACCCGCTCGGCGTACATCTGCTCGTGCAGCCGTCCCAGGTCGCCGAAGGCGTGGGCGTGGCGCGGCGGGTTGGGCGACTCGCCGCAGATGTCGGACATGAACAGGAAGATGGCGTCGCCGGAGTTGCCGCAGCCGAGCGAGAAGGTGACGATCGAGGTCCGCTCGTTGAGCAGGTTGAGGGTCTCCTCGGCCACGCACTCGATCTCCACCGCGAAGCAGCCGGCGTCCTCGAGGCGGCGGAAGGTGGTGAGCAGCTCGAGGGCCTCCTCGGCGGTGCGGCCGTAGGCCCGCAGGCCGCCGCCCCAGATGCTCACCGACGGCACCAGGCCCATGTGGGCCTGCACCGGGATGTGCTCGTTGGCCAGCATCTCGATGACCTCGTAGCTGCGGTTGGTGAAGTACATGTCGGCGCCAGCCTCCATGCACTCGACCGCGGCCCGCAGGATCTCGTCCTTGGTCTTGTGCTGGCCCCAGTTCATGGCGGTGCCCATGAAGTGCGTGGGGGCGATCTCACGGGCGATGGCGAGCTGGTCGTCCCACACGGTGAGCGTGTCGATCCCCGCGTCGACGCAGGCCTGGATCTCGGCCGCGCCGGCCGGATTGCACATCGTGAGCCGGGTGCCGGAGCCCTTCAGGGCCCGCAGGTCGGGGATGGTGTAGTTGCGCTGGGCCGGTTTGCGCCCGAACGTGTAGATGTTCTTCATAGCAGGCCGCACAGTAGAGCTTGCGGCCCCGGCTGTCAGCATGTTTTTGAAACGAGTGCGGTGACGGGAACCAGTGCAGCGTCAGAAATCCGCGCCGGCCGGGCTCAGCGCAGCATCAGGCGGTTGTCGCGGATGTCGGCGGCGGCGCCGACCGCCTCCTCGGTGGTGACCGCGTCGACCGTGGCTTGGTCGGATGCGGTGGCCCAGCCTCGTGTTCCGTCGCCGAAGCGGACCAGCGCGATGGCGGTGGGTGACGGCTGGAGGTAGTCGACGGTCACGGCGTCGACAACGGCCGGCCCGTCGCGGTCCACAGCGGCGAGGTCTCGGGGGTTCAGGTCCGGGGTGAGCCGCGACGTGACGTGAGGTGACGCCGGCGGCGACGTCGACAGCAGCCCGAGGGCGTGCTTGGCCGCTATGCCGCCGCTGCCGTGAACCAGGCCGGTGCTGCCGGGGGCGTCGTCGCGCAGGCGTTGCACCATGGCGATGAGGCCCTCGCCCGCCGCGAAGTTCACGGGCGCGCCGGCGAAGGCGAGACCTCCCGAGACGGTGAGCGGGCGCTGCTCGACGATGCCGAGTGCGTCGGTGGCCAGCTCGACCATCGAGGGGAAGCAGGCGTAGAGGTCGAGGTGGCTGATGCCGGCGGGATCCCCGGTGACCGAGAGTATGTCGTCGGCGGCTGCTCGCAGGCCGGGATGGTTGGCGAGGTCGAGTCGGCTGGCCACGAAGTCGGTGTCGTCGGCGACGGCGGTGCGGTGGGGGAACACCATGCGGTCCGGAGCGATCCCTTGGTCCCGTGCGACAGCCAGGGAGCAGACGAGCAGGGCGCCGGCCCGGTCGACGGTGTTGTTGGCGACCATGGCCTTGGTGTAGGGCCAGCTCACCATCTGGTTGCCGGGGGAGACCTCGGCGATCTCGCCGGGCGACATGGCGTGCCGGGTGGCGGCATGCTCGACGCCGGCCGCGACTGCGGAGAATCCTGCGCAGAGCTCGGAAATGCGGCGGCGGTTGTCGGCCATCGTCTCGCCCCGGTCGACGCGGATGGCGCTCTCAAGCAGCGCGAAGGCGTTCCTGGGCAGGTCTGCGGCGACGGCTGCCGCACCCGGATCGCCGATCACCAGCGGCGGTCCCCACATCTCGTCGGGCGGAGGCTGCTCATCGGGGAGTCTGGGTTCTTCGAGGCCCTGCCGCCGCGCCATCCGGCGGGACCGGGGGCACTCGCCCCCGATGATCAGTGCCGCGCCGAGCGCGCCCCGTTGGATGCGGCCGGAGAGGTCGGCGAGCAGCGCGACCGGTGTCTGCCCGCCGAAGGTGGTCAACAACGTGCGGGCGTCAGCTCCGATCGCTTCGGCCACCCAGCCACCGGGATTGCGGTAGCGCCACAGCCCACCCGCCACGGCCACGAGGTCGACACTCGGGGCGATGCCGGGGGCACCGCAGTCGTCGATCGCGGCCCGTGCCGCTTCGATCATCAACGAGACCGGCTCTGTCAGCGCATCCGGATCATGCGGCGTCGCAATGGACACGCCCACGATGACAGGTGTCTGATCGCTCACCACGCCCCGACCGTACCGACTGGGTATGTCGTAGTCGCTCGCCGAGTCCGGTGCGACGAGACCCTTGTGCTGTCAGCCTGCGGGGGCTAGGTCAATGCTGAGTTCAAGGCCGAGCGCGGCGGCGGCTTTGTGCAAGGTCGCGAGTGTGGCGCTGGTGCCCCCCGCCTCGAGGCGGGCTACCGCCGCCTGGCTGGTGGACATTCGCGCTGCCAGTTCGCGTTGGCTTAGGCCCACCGTCTCGCGGGCCTCGCGGACCTTCTCACCCACCTCGATGGCTAGCCGAGCGGAGGCGAAGGCCTCGTCGAACTTGGCGCGCTCGGCGCTGGTCATAGCGGCGAGCCTCCGGCTGCGCATTTCCTCGATCGTTGTGCGACTCATTAGTCGTCCTCCTCAGCTGTGTGTCCTTCAGCGATGCAGCGTCTCATGGCCTGGCGGGCGCGCCGGATCTCGGTCCGCTCGCTTAGTCGTTGTTTGCGGAAGACGGTCAGCAGCACTATCCGTCGCCGCTCCGCGAAGTAGTAGGTGATGCGCCGGTGGGCGCGGCCGACGTCGATGCGCAACTCGAACAGACCCTCTCCCAGCGCCCGCGACACCGGTCCTCGCAGTTGGTTGCCGCGCTCCGAGAGCCGTTCGACGGCTGCGAGTACTCTCGCGAAGTCCTTCACGGGCAGGGAATCGATCCATTGCTCGACTTCTGGCTCTACTTCAACCGACCACATGATATCATAGATGATATCGCTGCGGCTCGGGACGCCGTCGGTGGTGCCTACAGTTGGACTTCAGAGCCGAGGAGACTCGACAAGCTGGCCGCTGGCCTGCGGGAGGAGCTATGAGCTACACCGAAGCGGATGTGTCTGCCGCGATCGCGGCGATGGACAAGTACCGGTCCGGGCTCGACTACGAGATCGGGGCCGCTCTCGCCGTGGTCGGCCTTAGCGCGGAGCGGGCCGATAGGGAGATCACCGTCCGCGACGACATGATCCGGGCCGCCCATCGTGCCGGTGCCTCGCTGCGCCAGATCGCAGAGGTGTCCGGGCTAGGCCGCAAGACCGTCACCGCGGTCGTCGAAGCGGATCCGCTCCGAGTGTGATTCAGGTCCGTTCGATCACGCCGCAGGCCACGCGGTCTCCGGCGCCCGGTTCCGCGCCGTAGCTGTCCGGCTTGGCGTGAATGATGATCGCCGAGCCGTCGGCGTCGAACACGGACGTGTCGCCGGTCGCCGCCAGCGTCACCCCGCTGGTGAAGTGATCCGCCCTGGCGGTGCCGTCGCTGCCGGCATAGATGTTCGGAAGGTCACCGGCATGGGATCCGTCGGCGTGCATGAAGCCGTGGCCCTCTTCGCCGGGCGCGAAGTGGCTGCCGGCCGCGGAGAAGTCCGGCGCGCAGGCGCCGGTGTCATGGAGGTGGAATCCGTGGGGCCCGGGGGCCAAGCCGCTGACGTCGGCCGACACCAGCACTCCGTTGGGCCCTTGCTGCAGGGTGACGGTGCCCATCGGCGTGCCGTCGGGTCCCGACATCGTGGCGGCCGCGGTCTGTCCCACCCCGGCTACGTCGTCCTCACTGCAGGCGGTGAGCCCCGCCACAACAAGCAGCCCCACCACTGAGATGGCGGTGATTCGTCGGTTGCGCAGCATCTTGCCTCCCGGACTCGGACCTCGCTCTGATCATAGAACCGAGCAGTGCCCCGAATCCCGCCAATCAGGGAGGCGTTCATGAGCGGAGCTTCAGGGGTGCGCCGGCGTGTCGCACCCCTCGGCTATGGTCGCTGGCGGCGGCGCTTAGACATTGGATCCATCATCGAGACTTAGATCGGAAATCGAGCCCCTGCATTTCACACGCGGCCGCCTAGCCCAGACGCGTACGAGCAGGGAGCGGTGCCGTGAACGAGCACGAAGAATCCATCGACAAGTCCAACGACGACGCAGAGCACCGGACCGGACCGGCTGCACCGGCGGGGGAGCGGGGCCTGTCGCCCCCCGAGCTGCTGCGGACGCTGGTCAACGGTCCGCCGACCGAGGGCGATCTGCAGATGCTGATGGAGCTGCGGGTGGGCCTGCGGGCCGACCCGTCGGGGCCGGCGACCGTGATCGATTGTGGCCCGTTGGAGCCGCTGGACCCGGAGACGGTCGCCTCGCTGCACCGCTTGGCGCGGGAACGCCTGCGGAGGCTCACCTGGCGACGCTCGTGGCCCGGCGACACCGGGACGGAGGACCGGTGATGGCGCACCAGCCCGACCCCGCGGAGAGGGCCCGGCGGGCCCGCGAGCGCCTCAGAGCACGGCGGGCCAAGTCGGCTCTCGCCGATCAGGCCGCCGAGTCGGCGGCACCGCTGCCAGCGCAGAGACCGCGGCGAGTGTGGCGGGGATGGCCCGCCGACGGGCCGCCGGGGCTCCGGCAGGTGCATACCGAGCTGTCGGCGCTGCAGGTGGTGCGCCGGGCCGAGTTGCTGATCGCCCTGGGCTATCCCGAGGACACGCTCTACCGCGATCCCGACATCAACAGCCCCGACGAGCTGGAGGCCGCCCGACTGCTGCTGTGGACGGCGTCGGCCTGGATGGACACCGACAACGTGCTGGACCTGGTGGCGGTAGCCGCCATCGGCAGAAGCTGGTCGGAGGTCCCGGCGTCGGAGCTGTTCGCCGAGTTGCTCCCCGACCCGGAACCCGGTCCAATAGGCGACGAGCCCCAGGAGCCGCCGCAGCCATGAGCGAGCCTTCGAGTGTCGACCGACTCCTCACCTACGCCGGCCTGCCGGCCTGAAGGTGGCAATCACTGACCCGGCCCGATTCCGAGTCGCTCAACCGATCGCTCGTATCGCTGTCGCGCTTCCGGCGTGGATGTGCCGAGGATCTCGGCGATCCGGTCCCACGTCGCTCCGCCTGCCAGCGCTGTGGCGACGGCCTCCGAGAGCTGACTCTCGCCGCTGGTTCGCTGCCGGACTGCCCGCTCCAGAAGATACTCGCCTACCGGGATCTCTTCGGCTTGCGACCAGTCGAAGCTCTCGCACCAGTCGGCGACCGCGTCCCAGTCTCCGCTCGCTCTCGCACCGTCGATGAGTTGTCGAAGCGTCCTCGACATGGGGCTTACAGGTCCTCCGCTCGCCCGGCATTGCATAGGTGATCGTACATCCTCTCCCCTAACTCATAATGAAGATTATTAATATCTCTCAAGAGTAGATATATTGGGGCTCAATCTATACTTATTTCATGAATCTGCATCCGCCCCGGATTTGGCTGCCGCCTGATCTACCCGAGCAGCCTGATCCGCTCGATCAGGCGGAGCGCGACGCTCTCAAGGAGGAGGCCCGGGCGCGGCGGGAGGAGCAGCGCGCCGCCAGGCTGGCCGTCCTCGCAACAGGGCCGGCGCTCCGCGACATCGGCAAGGCCGCCGACTGTTCATGCTCTTGCCATCCGTCCCCGGCGAGTCCAGACACGCACGAAGGGGGCGCACGGTGCCCTTGCCAGCTGACCCGAGCAGAACTCGCCGAGCTTTGGGATCCCCTGCTTGAGCCCGATGAGGCGACCGAAGCACTGTTGGCGGAGGAGGACCGAGCCCGCGCCGAGCTGGCCGGGGTCGCCGCAGAACTCGGCGTCGACGCCGAAGTGGCGTGCTGGGCATTCCCGTTCGTGGTGGCAGGCACCTACGACGGCCGCAGCTTCTACTTACGGGCGCGTCGTGGCCACTGGCGGGTCGAGGTCGCCGCTGATCCTGGTTGCGCCGACTTGTGGGGAACCCGGGGTGCTGTCGGCATCGAGGTCGCGGCCGGCCGGGAGGCGGACCTCTGCGACGCCGACGGCAAGCCCTCGCCGGCGGTGGCATTGCGCGTGGCGGTGAGCTCTATACGGCTCTCCGCTCTACGGGACAGGTGCTCCCACGAGTTGCCATCCGGTGACAGCCACCGGTTCTGCCGCCGCTGCGGCACGCCACTCGATGAGTCCGAGCAGTGGCGCTGGCCCGCACCGCCCGCGGCCCGATGATCGCCCGCGGCCGTGTCTCGGCGCGACCGCGCCGGACAAGCGCCGCTCGACGCGCGAAAGCCCGGCCACTCACCGTCCGGAGAGGTACCGGGCTTCACTTCCGCGGGCTAATGCCCTCGGCGCGTCCATTATTCGACGTTTGGCCGTCGGAGTCAATGCTGTGCGGTGCCTCCTTCGTCACAGCCAGCCAAGACTCGGACGGATTCCGCGCGAGCATGTCAGCGCGCTGACGCTTCATGTCACATGGCTTTGGGACGATGGAGGCATGGGCAGAGTCCGTGTGCTTGCCAGACGCGCGATGGTGCTGGCCGACTCGCTTCGCTTGCAGGTGCTCAGACCGTTCCGCCCCCGGATGGACCGCGAGGCGGTCAGGGCGCTGCCCGGTGCCATCTACACCGGTGTCGAAGCCGAGCGCTACGCGCACGGGATGACTCGCTGGCAAGACAGCGGCTACGACGACCGGCTGTTCCCGTACGTATGGCCCGACGAGGGCACCCAGCGCAACTACGACCTCTACGACGCGTGGGCGAACCGCGGCTATGAGGACGACTCGGAGTTCTGGCCGCCGCGCACTCTTCGGGGGCGGCTGCTGCTCGGCATGCAGCCCGACGGCAAGCCGGCCGTGTCGAGGGAGGGGTGGGACGGCTACGAGCCGGATCCCAGCCGGCTGACGGTGTGGGGCATCAATGGCGTCCTGCACGAGGAGCTGGCCGAGCGGGGCACGCTCGGCACCCGCCGGGTCGCCCGGAGGGCCCTGCCCGGCGACCCGTACGGTGGTTCGATCTAGTGTCGGGCGCGTCGGGGCGACACAGTGAGAAGGTGAACATGAGCGCATCTGGCAGCGTCGATCGGCCGATGGCTAACGCGTACTGGGTGGTGCCGGGCCGGTTCGCGGCGGGGGAGTACCCGGGGGCGTGGCGTCGCAGGGAGGCCGCTAGCCGGTTGCGGACCCTGGTGCGGGCCGGCATCGACCACTTCGTCGACCTGACCCGGCCGGCCGACGGCCTGGAGCCGTACACGCAGGTCGCGCTGGAGCAGGGGCGGGCCGAGGGCGTGGAGGTCCGGTGGGAGCATCACCCGGTCGTCGACATGTCGGTGCCTCGCAGCCCTGCGGAGATGACGTCCATCCTCGACGCCGTCGACGGCGCCCTGGACGGCGGCAGGACGGTGTATGTCCACTGCTGGGGCGGGATCGGCCGCACCGGGACCGTGGTCGGCTGCTGGCTGGTGCGCCACGGGCTCACCGGCGACGGGGCCCTGGAGCAGATCGCCGAGTGGTGGCAGCACGTGGAGAAGAGCGTGCGGGTCCCCCGTTCCCCGCAGACCCACGAGCAGCGGGAGTACATACGCCGGTGGCGTGAGCAGCCGTGAGCGGTACTTCTGCGGCGCCGGCCGGTGAGCCGACGACCCGGGACCGGTTCCGGGGCTGCCTGCTGGGGCTGGCGGTCGGCGACGCGCTGGGCACCACGCTGGAGTTCCGACCGCCCGGCACCTTCGAGCCGATCGACGACATGGTCGGCGGCGGGCCGTTCCGCCTGGAGCCCGGCCAGTGGACCGACGACACGTCGATGGCGCTGTGCCTGGCTGAGAGCCTGCTCGAGTGCGGCGGGTTCGACGCGGCGGACCAGATGCAGCGCTACGTGCGCTGGTGGCGCGAGGGCTACATGTCCTCCACGGGGTCCTGCTTCGACATAGGCAACACCGTGAGCGCCGCACTGGCCCGGTTCATCGAGGACGGCGACCCGTACGCCGGGTCCACCGACCCGCGCAGCGCCGGCAACGGTTCGCTGATGCGGCTAGCGCCGGTACCGATGTTCTACGCGAGCGATGCTGCGGAGGCCATCGCCATGGCCGCGGAGAGCTCCCGGACCACCCACCAGGCGCAGGAAGCAGTAGACGCCTGCCGCTACTTCGCGGGTCTACTGGCCGGCGCGCTGCGGGGCGTCGACAAGGACACGCTGCTGTCGCCCGGCTATTGCCCGGTCGAGGGTCTATGGAACCGCGACTCCCTAGCGGAGAGGATCGCACATATCGCCAGCGGATCGTTCAAGGATCGCAACCCGCCCGACATCAGGGGCACGGGCTACGTAGTCCAGTCGCTAGAGGCGGCCCTGTGGGCCTTCCACCGCTCCGACAGCTTTCGCGACGGCGCTTTGCTAGCGGTCAACCTCGGCGATGACGCCGACACCACCGGCGCTATCTACGGCCAGATAGCCGGCGCCCACTACGGAGTCCAGTCGATCCCAGTTCTTTGGCGACACAAACTCGCGATGGCCGCCGAGATCAAAGCGCTGGCCGACCAACTCACGAGTAGGGTGCGCTGATCCGAGTCGGGAGAGGCTCCTTTGTGGCTCAGACCCCTCGGGTCGCCTCGATGAAGTCCTCCACGCTAATGATTGGGATGCTCCTCTCGCGAGCTTGACGGGCCTTACCCGATCGCGACATGGGGTCGGCTGCTACGAGCACATGACACTTATTTGTCAGAGTCTTCATCGGTCGCATTCCGGCCTGTATCGCAATCTCCTCTAGTGTCTTCTTGCTCACGGGGGTACCGTCAACGACGCTCGTACCAGTGAAGCACACATTCATACCTGCTGTGAGTGCTACTCGATCCGGGGCGCTCAAAGCGGCCTGCAATCCAGTCGGGCCCAAAGAGAGTGCCACGGCGATCTTCTCTGCGAGTTCTTGCTCCTGCTGCGTCACCATCCCGTCCGCGAGGATCTGTTGCTTCAGTAACTCGAAGTACTGCCCGTGCAGGCGCGTCCGTTCTTCGACGCTAAGCCGGAGAGCTCCGGCAGTGTCATCTAGCCAGTGTCGTTCATGGACCTCAAGAACTCCGTCATCGAGGCAGCGGTCCAGCGCGTCGAGATAGACCGCGGCCGACTCCTGTGACGTGGGTGGCCAGCGAGTACGAGCGGCGAGCTGATGGAGTGATCCGCGGCGCGGCGGCGCGCCGGGACGACGGACTGTGATTCCGCTACCGGCGGCCGTTGGTGCCCATGAGGCCGTGTGCAGATGTCGTAGACCACCGCTAGGAGCGTGGAGGTCAACGAGAGCAGCAACCGTGCGGGCGTCGGCCAGCGCAGTGTGATTCGGCTCAGGAAGTCCTGCAGCTGCGGCAGCGAGCGCGAGCTTCTGCTTGGTGAGCTTGTAGGTACAGAGTCCCCTGCCTGGATCGAAGTTCACGCTAGCGA
Organism: Candidatus Aldehydirespirator sp.; assembly: GCA_965203575.1. GTDB lineage: Bacteria > Actinomycetota > Acidimicrobiia > Acidimicrobiales > Aldehydirespiratoraceae > Aldehydirespirator. The sequence goes on along the minus strand of OZ241894.1, from coordinate 3,694,759 downwards.
GGCGTGCTACCTCCTGCCTCAGCATTCTCATGTCATAGCTGATGTTGTGTGCGACTAGCACCGCGCCATCAAGCCGGTTCGCGATGTCGTCCGCGACAGACTCGAATGGCGGTGCCGACTGCAGCATTTCTGGGGTGATGCCGTGAACGTGTACGGGTCCTGGATCGCGTTCGGGTTGGATCAGAGTCTCGTACTCATCGATAACCGTGCCTTCGACAACTGTGACGCAAGCAAACTCGACGATGCGGTCATGTCGTGAAAAACCCGTCGTTTCCACATCCACGACCGCCAGCCTTGGTTCATCCCTTCGTCGTTGTTGCATACTCTCAGAATCCCTCTTGCAACTGATGTCCTGTACCAGGAGCGTCCCGACGAATATGCAGTCCGCAGATGCAGGAATGTTCTGGGCGTTTCACCTACCACACTCGGATCGTTGTCGACCACCGGGCGCGCACATCATCGGCTTCAACCATGCCGGCCCAGTCTGTGATTGCGATCTTCGAAACGCTCGAAGCTAGCGGTACAGGCAGGCCCGTCAAATGCATGCTAGTTCCAACGCGGTCGCGGGGACTATCTACGGAGATCGATACGAACGCTCCGTGCTTCGACTCGCCTGAACCCGCAATCGAACCCAGGGTGGATCGTTGGCCCCATTCATTGGTCAGCGCATTCCAGAAGGGTGAACAAATGACTCGATAGTCGCACCATCGGCACCGGTCTTGATTCGGCTTCGCGTCAGTTAGGAGACTTGAAGACTCTGCCGCCGCGTTGAAGGAATCGACCGCCGCGCGGGCTTCGTTCAACGCCGCCTCGGCCTCCTGGGGATCGAGCGGTTGAGAGTACCGGCTGCCGGAAGCGTCCTCAACGGCTATGGAGGACGGCCATTGCCCGGTGGTGCGGTGCACAAGCACCGCATATAGAAGCAGCTGCCTTCGTTGCAGCTGCGTGGGCTCCTCTTGGTGCAAGCCGGTCTTGAGATCAACGATGCGAGTCGAGGACCCATCCTGCTCGATCCGGTCTGCACGACCGAACAAGCCGGATCGAGGATCGCGAAGTTCGATCTCAACCCCAGTGCTTGGGGCACGCTTGGACCTCGCAGCTACATGTGCGTTGCGCTGCTGCTCCACTCTACGCATCGTACGGACTCTTGTGAGCGCGTATCCAGGCCACTCCTCAGGCGGGGGTGGCAACGCGGGTGCCCAGGCGTCTTCCAGTCTAGATGACTGAATCTCGACTTGCTTCTTCCATAGGTCTGCGAGAAGGGTCCGCCTCTCATCTGGGTCATCGGGCCAGTCGTGTTTCTTGGTTGCTGCCTCAGCCACTGAGTGGGCCGCCAGACCCAGTGCTGAGTAAGTGTTCGGCCTTCTCCAGACTTTGTGTAGAGTGTCGCGAGCGAACCCGACTCGTAGTTGGCAGCTGAGTAGATGGTTGACCAGCGATGGCGAGAATTCGTCGATCGGCGTCGGATTCGGGTACGGGAAGTCAGTCGGTTCCACGTAAGAGCCTGAAGATCCTCGCGGGTATCCGATCAAGTACCCAAAGATCCGAGATCGTCACTCTCGGTACGCCCAGGTCGGATCGGATTGTGTCATATGCCTCGGCTTGAGTGGCGTTGAGATATCTCTCGTCGTGCATCCAGAGTGGATGGCCGAGCATCACAGCCGCTTGATCATCCGCACGGACGATTGTGTGTAGGCCGCTGGCGACTTCCACCCGACATGGCAGTGCCTGGGAGTATGCCTTGACGAATAGATGAGCCAGTCCTTCCGAACGGCGTAGCCACCGATCGGTTGGGAGCGTCTGTCCTGCCGCCAGCGCTGCTACATCCAACGCCAGTCGCCAGTCAAGCGCGCCGTGCAGTCGGCGGTTGTCCCAGCTGCGCAGACAGTCTGGACAGGACTCGCCGCAATTCAAGTGATTCGGTGCCTGATATTCGATGGCGAGTTCTTCGAGTATCCCTTCCAGTACCTGCTTGAGGTGAGTTGCTCTGCCCAGCTCTGGGGCGTAACCAGCACCGTTCTCAAGGCGGTCCGCGAGAAAGACGCGACGGGTCTCGAAGTCTCCGACCCGAATGGGCTGGAGACCGACCTGCAACTCGTCGGGCTGAAGGTCTAGGGCAACCTGACAACCTCGCCTCATGATCTCAGCAAAGGACCACATAGCGCTCACGCCCGCGGGCGTCAGGTAGGCAGCCGTCGGTACAACACCACCATGTAGCGCCGCTTGGTTCAGGCAGAGTGTAATCACATCTGTTGGTCGGATCTCGCCGATCGCGGCCGGCTCAAGTCGAATGGCGCCCTCTGAGTCGAAGTTCATGCGCTTGCGATACAGCGAGTCGTCATTGCATACGACCGTGCCGTCCGGCTGACGGAGAAGCGGGAAGAGGCTTCCTTCGTTGTCGTTGATGCAGACCACGCGGACGGGATCCTCCCATCGCTCCACGACCATCGCTCCGACTACTTCCGAGTCTCCGCTTCCGGGTCGCATTGCGAGCTGGGGGAACCCAACAGAACCGACACCCTCGACTAGGTCGTCATAGTCGCGTGGCGAGTATGACGTCCTAAAGCCAAGCGGCTGATGAAGCGGCACTAGGTCTAGGAAGCCGCCACAGGCGGGGCAGGCTGGGAGTTCTTGCTGGCCGAACACTTCGGTAAGGCTGCATTCCACGCATCGGTAGAGATCGATCTTCTCGCCCAGCGGATCAACAGAGTAGGCTCGCCCGGCCCTGATGTCATACGCGGCGAAGCCTGTGCAGGTGTGGATGGATCCCTCACGGGTTACTTGGGAGCCGGGTGAGAAGTTAGCGACGGCTTGGTCTAGAGGTCGGTTGCTTACCGTATGTACCTCCAAGTCCTCCCGCGACCTGATCCATCGGCCATAGAGGTCACGCACTCGGGTCGGGAAGCCGAACATTGGTAGGACCCCGGCGTTGGCGAGCAACTCCGAGAGTTCGGTTTGGAGGTAGTAGGGGCTGGCCACGCAACGGTCGATCTCGCGAACCAGATTGGAGCGTTGCCAATCCGAGATGGCGGCAAGATCGTCGTCGGTCATTCCGGTAAATGCGCCAAGGCGCTCTACGACTGCTTCAACGTCGGGCGCCTGCGCCAGGAAGTTGGCCACACCCTGACGATGCCTCAACTCCCAGTCCTCGGTCCGACCGAATGTGCCGTGGACGGACTCAGGCGTCCTCTCAGGAGGCTCGTCGAGGGACAGAAATGCTCGGCGGAGCAGTTCAGCGTTCGCTACTCGGCGAACGATCCGATCCCGCCGTGTGTCGAGGAATGGCTGGGGTGGAGAATCCCCAGTGATTTTGTGAGTGTGCTTGAAGTAGTAGTCGTCGTGGGTGCGGTCGCGTACCAATGTGAGCGCAAAGGAAAAGGGTTGGCCCATACGGCCGGCGCGGCCGACACGCTGTTGGTAGTTGAAGCGCTGCGGAGGAACGTTGGCCATCATCACGGAGCGGAGTGAGCCGATGTCAACGCCGACCTCCATGGTGGTTGTGACGCTTAGGGCGTCAATGCCGTCGCACGTGGGGTGCTCCCTTGGTGCTGGGAGGAAAGCGCCCTTGAAGATTCGCTGACGTTGGCGCTGGACCTCCAGCGGTTTGGTCTGGCCAGTCAGTTCACGAACACGCAGGCGGCGCGGAGGCATGTTGGCGAGCCATGCGAAGTAGTCCGCGTCGTCGGAGAGAGCCGGTTGTTCGATGAGGCTCGGCGTGTTGCATCCGCTTCCCGAACAGACGTCGGCGGAGGGATGGAGATGTACTCGTGCGCAGTTGGGGCAGATCCACAGCGCGGACGAGCCGGGACTAGTCACTCGCAAGGTAGTGCGTAAGGGACTCGTGGCGAGAATCCAGCCGGGGGCGATGCTTGCGTCGAACGTCGTCGACACGTGATCGATCAGTGTGTCCTCGTCGCACCGACCTGCGGCCACGGCAACCAGGTAGTCCTTGACGTTCTTAGGTGGATTCGTGCTGGGGTGCCGGTAGTAGTTGCCATCGTAACGACCGCTAGCGCCAAGAATACGGGTCACCGACCGCACCACCTGCGAAGCGGTCTCGTTGTCAAGTGGCCAGGCATCGGTGTTGGCAGAGGGCTCGACGATCGCGAGGCCGATCGATTCCAGATCTCGCCCAGCGCGATCGAAAGCGCCCTCGCACACCCTGACGGCTAGACGTTCCTTGTGCAGTTGCTGGGTCTGGTTCGCGATGTCTGGTTCGATCTGGTGCCAGCTGCCCGGATCCGCGGGTTGCCACGCTCGATACCAAGGCACGTCTGATCCGTCGATTGTCCGGAATGAAGCGTCAGGGCCCGCTGGATTTACGCCGATGGCAAGCAATTCGCGGCTCAGCCGGTGAATCAGTGATCCCCAAGTGACGTACCGCTCGGGTCCTCCGTGCACAGCCTCAAACGCCTTGATGCGGTCGCGGTCGGTGTCCGACGCTGCGCCTAGATGCTGTCTCAGGAATGCCTGAGCGAGAGCCACATCGTCGGCAGCGATCTGATCGAATAGCGCACGCTCTTCGGGTTCGAGCGATTCTCTGTCAGCCGAACCGCGTCGCATGATCTCTAGAGGATCTTCTCGTTCTTGCAGGATTTGACGAGTCAGCTGCCGGACGAGGTCGCGGAACTGGTTGAGTTCGGTCCCGCACGCTGTTCGCGCGGCGTCATCTCGACTGTCTGTAAACACAATGGTGCGAGACTCGTCCACAGCGTCACCCATCGAGCGATGCAGCTGCGTCATTAGGAGCTGAGTGGATTGGGACAGGCCGGACGTATGTGCTCGTATCGGACTGCGCACCTCACCTGCGAAGTAGTTCGTCCCATCGAGCAGGCCTGCACGCTGATCGCAGCGCGGGCAGTGCACCGGGAGCGCTGGAGTGTGTGATCGGTCTTGCTCAGGGATGCCAGCGACCACCATTCCGGTTGCTGTGCCGTCGGGCGGCGCGATCAGGGCCCCTAGCAAAGGGTTGTAGTCAACCGATGCAAATCCGATCGTGAGCTTTCTGCCATCGGGTGTAGTTGGACTCCAAGCACGTGTTGGCTTCTTGACGCCGGGTCGATACCAGCGATACTCGGAGTGTGATCGCCTGAACACCGGCGCGGCGCGCTCCGCAGGCACCCTGACAGGAGTCGACGTCAGGAACGTCGCGCCGTTCTCCTCGGCTCCCACGTAGCCACCAAGGCTGATGTCGCCGCATTCAAAGCAGTACAGCAACTCGAGCACGCGACCCCCACAGCTGCACGTCGAGGTGGCAATTGCCGAGATTCGGCCGACACCTAGGTTCTCGTCACGATCAACCTGATCGCAGTTGGGGTTTGAACATGCCCACAGTCCTCGAAGGGTGCGTGCGAACATGTGAGTTCTAAGTGGCACTGATTCGGGTCCCGCTTCCATCCGACTCAGCGCTTCCAGCGTGACCGCGAACGCGACTCCATTGCTGTCGTCATCAAGGAGCCTTTGTGCGATCTTGGAGATGCGCGTCGCACGAATCCGTCCTTGATCATCGCGGCACGCGGATGCGACGGCGTTCGGCAACGCGAACCGATCGATGACCGCCTTGGCTTTGTCCTCTTCACGAGCGCTTGACCAGGTGTCGACGAGTTCGGCTGATGCAATAGGCAGCTCAGCGCGAATTGCGCGGGGCGTGCCCGCTGTGACGTAGAAGGAAGTGCGCGAGACCCCAAAGAACTGCTCAAGATAGTCGAGTCCTGTTGGATCATCGGTGAGCGATGCTGAGGTCGCTAGACATCGAAGCTGCGGGGAGTCCGACGCGAGTCCAAGCCGATCGAGGAGGTTACGAACGATCATCGCTACTTCTGAACCCTGTGTCCCCCGATAGAGATGCAACTCATCGATCACCAGGGAGAAGGCGTTATGAGGGTCGCTCGCGAGCCAGCGACGCGTCGCCTCGAATATGGGCTCCTCGATCTCACGCATGAGCATGGCATTGAGCATCGAGTAGTTGGTAACGAGCACGTCCGGAGGATCGGTTACCATCTCCCAGCGCGTGAGCAGTTCACCTTGGCGAGGATCCGCGAACTGTGCGAGGTCAAGTCCCTCCTCGTTCTGGAGAGCGTCGTACTCCTGCGTCATGGCCTGGAGCTGACGGGCGACCTCTCCAATTCTCCGGCGATCTCTAGGTCCAGACGGAGGCTGGCCCGGTCCCAGGGTTGAGCCCGTGTAGCGCCCGAACCAGAGCTGTCGACCTTGCGCGGTCGCGATGGATCGGACCGCTCGACGCAGCCGCGTGACCTGGTCTTCGACGAGCGCGTTAGTGGGGTACAAAACCATTGCTCGTACTGCAGCAGGACGCGCTGAAAGATGTCGAACACTACGCCACTCCGTCCTCGGTTGTTCCCACCAGCGATGGATTGGTGGATCGCTTGGCCAGTCAAGCGATTCCGCGACGATCCTTGTAAGGACCGGCAAGAGGAAGGACTCGGTCTTGCCTGACCCGGTACCAGAGGTCACGACCACGTTTCGTCCCTCGGCTAGTCCCTGTTTCAGTGACTGTTGGAGAGCCTCGGCTTGATGGGCACGTAGGAGGTATGGATCACCGGGTTTCGTGTGCTCACTGAACAGCGCTGCCCCTACGACCTCGCCCACTCGTTCGGCGATACCAAGTTCATCAATCACCTGGCTCAACTTGATTGTCGCGTCGTAAGGAAGCACGGGCTCCAGCAGAACTTCGGTGAACAGGAGTTCGGTGTCCCGCAAGATCTGTCTTCGTTCGAGCATGAGTTCGGGGGAGCGGAGCCAGAACGCCGTGTCGATGTAGCGCAGATAGGCATCCTTGATTTCGTCATAGACCCGTATCGGGTTGGTAATCGTCACTGGGCTCCCTGCGTCATGACATCAACAGGTAGGAGAGTTGAGCCGCCACGTTTGGTGGAACCCGTCGATACTCAAGGAGCCGCTCTTCGAGATTCTCCCGTGGAGGACAACCGGAGCAGAGCACCGCGGCGCGGCCATATAGGCCCGGGAGGTCGGCTCCGAGCGGAACGTAGAGAACTTGGGACGCCATGTCATAGCCGACCAACGATCGTCCAGCATCGGCCGCGGCAAGATACTTGACAATCCGAGCATCGCCCAGTGTCGCTCGCGTCGCTCCTACGTCTTGGAGGGTCCTGTAGACATAGGTGCGAGTGGCGCCGCCGAGACGGAACGCGCCAGAAGACGATGCATGTTGCACCGGTTCGAAGCGCGCCGTGACCGTGTTCCACTTCTCATAGCTAGGAGCTCCGATCGACGTGGTTGTAGGCAGGCCCTGACGAGCTTCGCTGAGCGCTGGCAGCATCGTGCACAGCTGTTGTGCGGCACCCGGAATGAAGCGAGCCGACCTGTCAGTAGCTGCTCCCATGAGGGTGGCTAAGTCGTCGAGCTCAGCTTCGCTCAATCCGGCAATCCGGATCACTGGCGGTGCGTCCATCTGCTCGATCGTGAGTGTGCCCTTACATTCACGCACATGGTCTTCAATCACGAGCATCATGCCAACGCTACGGAAGCCGGCGACTGCTGCCGACCCGTCGTCCAACCCAACTAGCAGAGGCTCGACCACCTCCCAGCTTCTGGCAGCGAGTGACCCTGTCGAGCGCTCGATTTCGATGTGGCCAAGCTGTTCGAGTCTCCGTTCGAACGCATCACCGAAGAGGCTGCTCCCCTCCATCTGAGCCGCGATCCGAGCGAGGGCGGATGCTGGCCCGGTGCCAACGTGACAAACAGCGTCGAACGCCGCAGCCCAATCGATGCTGTCGGCTGCTCGGACTGGTGTGAGTTCCGACACTTCGATCCTCGGGGGAATCGCGGTTGTGGAACGCCTTCGCCTGGACTTCGCCTTACCGCGAAACGCCGGGTAGCGCTTGACGAGCCCGCAATACCTGCAGACGCCCTCCACCGTGCTAACTCCGCGACGCGCTGTTTCGAGTGCCATCAGGTGGCCTCCGGTCACCATGCAGGAGCTGCTGTCTGGAGCGGCAAAACTAATTCGGTTCGTCGGTGCTGTCGTCCTCCCTCGTTCCTTTCGAGCTGCGTGCCATCCGGGTATCGAGGGAGGATCGCGGCTACAGAGTTGGGCTCCGACATTCTCGGCACCGCGAATTGCATCAGTGTTCTCGGTCCGTTGCGCAAGCAATCCGAAGCCTCCGGCTGCGGGATCATGGGCAATAGGTGGAAGGTCGTCATCGATGGCCAGTGCCGGGCTATCCGCCGAGCGAAGCCGAAGCGTGAGTGTGCCTGTTGGTTCTCCTCGTTGACTCACCCTGATCCTGTAGTCGCCGTCCACTAGAGCTGCTTGAGCGAGGTCCCAAAGCAACACCCCACCTGAACTATCGACCTCGCAATCGTCGGGGCGTGTTGAGCTTCGCTGACGAATGCAGGTGATCGAGGCTCTGATGCCAAAATCGGCATCAGTCGTAGCGCGCAACTCCGGGGGAAGGGAACTCGACCACTTAGAGCGCGCGCAAATAGGCGGCTATGTGTGGTGGTATCGGTCGGCCCATTTGAACAGTTTGACGGTGAGGATCACAGCGACGGCGAGGGCGAGTTGCCCGAGGCGGGCTCTGGTGTTGCGGTCGGTGCTGCGGCGCAGCTGCCCGAAGTTCGACAGCCACGAGTTGGTGCGCTCGACGCTCCAGCGCAGCCCCAGCGGCACGGTCCTGGGCCGGCGGCGGGCGCTGCGTCGGCTGCGTTTGTGTGAGCGCACCACGTCGTCGATGCCGTAACGCTCACAGGTGCGCAGCACCGGGTCGCCGCTGTAGCCGCGGTCGAGGTGGAGCGTCTCGACGTCGAGGATCAGCCCGCGCTGTTGGGCGTGGGCCAAGGTGGGCTCCAGCAGAGCTTGGTCGTTGCGGTTGGCGCCGTCGGCGGCCCAGCTGACCGGGATGCCCGCCCGGTCGCACAGAACCGACCACTTCCAGCCCAGTTTGGCCCTGTCAACAGGGCTTTTGCCGGTCCCCTCGCCGCCGCAGGGCGCCTTGTGCATCGACCCGTCCACCGACGCGTCGCACAAGTCCAGCCCCACCATGCGGTCATAGCCCTCGATGGCCTCAGCCGCCAGCGCGTCGAACGCGCCGTGGGCGTTCCAGTCGTTGTAACGGGTCCGAAGAGTCGTCTCGCCGCCCTTGCCCAGCCGGCCGGCCACATCCCACGAACAGCCCGTCACCAGCCGAAACAGGATCGCCTCGAACACATCGCGGTCCGCGATCCGCGGCCGGTGACAGCCCAACGGATGCACCACCTCCTCATGCTCGGGGATCCGCGGCTCGAACGCCGCCCACAGCGCATCCACCACCCTCGGCACCAAAGCAAGCATGCTTGAACCACCTCCACCATGTCGTTGTCGTTGGGTGAGACACCCGAGAGTCCACTCGGGCCAACACAACGACAGGTGGATGGTCACCTATTTGCGCGCGCTCTTAGCAATGTTGCCTGGAAGACGCAGCCCACCTTGAAGCGCCAATTGGGATGATGAGAGAGACTGAAAAATATTTAAATCTACCAGAAGGGTTTTTCGTTGTTCGATGGGAATCGATGAGAGAATCTGGACACCTGAGAGCAGAGTCCAACCGCTGGGAAGTCCCGGCACCTGCTCGTCTACCGTGTATCCTGGTCGTGCAATCTCATTGAGGAGCTTGATAGCGGCAGGCGCGATTTCACTGCGCACGAGGATCAGCGACTCTTCGCCGAGCTGCACTCTCTCGCACTCGACCCAGGCGAGCAGAAGTTCGTCGCGGCGCATTGGTACCGCTCGCCGTGAACGGCGTCGCAATGGTTGATTTTGGCCGGGCCGCCTTAGGAGCACCTCTCCCGACAGAAAACTGGCCGAGTCGATCGCCTCATCATTGGCAAGGCCGAGATAGTTGGATGCCGCTGGCACGAGTTCGAGGGTTCCGAGGCTTGACCCCTGAGTGTCGATGACCTCGACGACTTCAACGGCCTCGGTTGTGTGAGCTGGCACGACTAGTCCTACGTCGAGGCGCCGAGCCGGAAACGTTCGAAGGACAACCTTGGCACGAACGTTGTCAATGGCAGCACCAACCCCGAGTGCGGAGGACGCTGACGGGGTCCCCTCCCAGGACTCGAGAGTCAGCACAGCGACTTCGGTGATGCGGGTCCGCGCCTCAGCTCCGCTCTTCCACAAGCGCTCCAGTGCGTTGCTGGCTGGACATGGAGTTCTGGAGATCCAATCGTCGATCAGCGGTTCCATGTCGAATGCAGTTAGTGAACTGCGGGGAGGCAGGGAGTTGAGTGCAAAGAGGTCACCGAATCTCTCGCGATCCGTCAGACGGACGAGTGCTTGCGAGAGCGGCATACCGATGTGGGCATGGCCGAGCGCAAAGGCCGTGGGAAGGCCTCGATTCCCTTCAAGCATCTCAAGCCAGTCACTGAGTGAGTCCCACAACCATTCCGAGAACGGTGCACCATCGATGGGCCGGCGGTACGCGTGTTGCACTTTCTGGAGCGTCGCGTCATTCAAATTAAGTAGTTCTGCTAATCTACCATAAAAATTATGAGGTTTCATGCCTTCACCCTCGCGCATCACCTCAGCGGCTAGGATGAAAATCGCGAGAAGTGCAAGTGTGGGCGGCGGATCGAGCATTGAACCGCGATGCCACAACTTCAAGGCGTAGAGGTGCGCAGTGAACACCTTCGACGCTCCGCCACTGAGGTCAAGGGTCGCCTTGACAGCGGCAACTAGAGCTGTCGTAGGGTCGTCGGCGTCGGGTGCGGCGATATCTCTGATCGGGGCCAGCACATCGTCTTCAAGATCCAGATAGACGGGCTGGCCAGCTCTGTCACGTGAGTAGACAACCTCAGCGATCGCGACGTTCCAACGCAGGTACGATTCCCACTCGGCTGACAGTCGCATCACGCCCTCACACTTCGTTGCGTCGCGCTTGGACCCACCACAGCGTGCTGGGTCACTTGTAATACCCTTCCATTTGTACTTCCTCGGTGTGACAGACAGCCAGTGGAACGAGGTCGCAGCGGTCTCAAGCGGCTTCGTGCCGAAGTCGACCGAGGGTGGTTGGTGCCGGAGCGTGCCTGGCCGTGGTACTCATGCCTGAGCATCGCCCGACCTCCGTGCCGCGCCATCCAACTCGGGTCGTACTAAGTAGAGGATGCACCACGAACGGAGTAACAACGTGCAAACTGGCGACGTGCACGTCGGCTCAGCCATCTCACTGTTTTCGGGCGCTGGGGGCCTCGATCTGGGAATCGAGGCGGCGGGCTTCTCGATCCTCGCTGCTGTCGAGTGGGACGAGGACGCGGCAGACACAATGGAGAAGAACGCGCCGACTCACTTTCCGGGCCTACAGCAGGTCCTTCGAGCGGACCTCTTTCCGCTCGCTGCGGGCTCCAAAGTTGGCTTGACCACGCTCGACATCCTTCGTGCCGGAGGTCTGGGAACGCGCGAGCGCCCAGATCTGTTGGTTGGTGGGCCTCCGTGCGTTGCATTCTCTAAGGCGGGTCAATGGCTCGTGTCGGCGGCCATGAGATCCTGCCCAGTGGCGGCCATGTAGCTGCCCGCTGGCGGCCAACAAATCTGCCCAGCGGCGGCCAACAGAGTTGCCCACGTTGAAGTCCGTTTCCCGTCGGGGTCCACCGCGGCGGGGTGCTCCTCCTACTCGAATGGCCGGTCACCACGACAGTGGCCATCGAGCAGGAGGAGCAAGTGAAGTCTCGCGAGGAAATCATGAACATGTTGGAAGCATTCGACCTCACTGGGTCGTTGCGCGATGCCGGCGAGTTGGCCGGCGTGTCTCATCACACCGTGGCCCGTTATGTCGCTATGCGCGACGCCGGCGAGCTGGTCGAAGCCGGGCCCCGGCGCAGGGAGCGGATCATCGATCCGTGGCTGCCGAAGATCGAGGAGTGGGTCGAGCGGTCCCACGCCAAGATCCGTGCCGATCGGGCCTTCGACAAGCTCGCTGCGTTGGGTTACACCGGTTCGGAGCGCACGGTGCGCCGGGCGGTGGCGGAGGTGAAGGCCAACCATCGCCGTGGCCGGCGGCGGGTGTATCGGCCCTGGATCCCTGAGCCTGGGATGTGGGCGCAGTGGGACTGGGGCGCGGGCCCGGTCATCGCGGGCCGAAGGACGAGTCTGTTCTGTGCGTGGCTGGCGTGGTCGAGGTTCCGGGTGGTGGTGCCGTGCTGGGACCGCACCCTGCCCACGGTGGTTGGCTGTGTGGATCGGGCGATGCGAGCCTTCGGCGGCGCTCCGACGTATTGGTTGACCGACAACGAGCGCACCGTCACGATCGACCATGTCGCTGGGATCGCGGTGCGCCATCCGCAGATCGTCGCGGTCGGCACCCATTATGGGATCACGGTGGCGACGTGCGTGCCGGCTGATCCGGAGTCCAAGGGCGGGTCAGAGGCGACGGTGCGGATCGCCAAGGCCGACTTGGTGCCAACCGACGCGAACCTGCGCGGCGACTACACCGACTGGGCCGAGCTGGTCGAGGCCTGCGAGGCGTTCACCGCGGAGGTGAACGCCCGGGTCCATCGGGTGACCCGACGGCCGCCAGCGGAGATGCTCACCGAGGAACGGCACCGGCTGCACACGCTGCCCGAGGCCCCCTACACGGCGGCGCTGGGGGAGACCCGCAAGGTCACTTGGAGCTCCACGATCAGCTTCGGCGGGGTGACCTACTCGGTCCCGCACACCCTCGCGGACGAGACGGTGTGGGTGCGCGTCGACGGCGACCAGGTCGTCGTCGTGCACTGCGCATCGTCAGGACCCGTCGAGGTGGCCCGCCACCGGCGCTCGACACCGGGGCATCCGATGATCGACGACGCCCACTACCCGCCACGCCCGGCTGGACCCCTGGCGCGGCGTCCAAGACCGGTGAGCGCGGCCGAGGCCGAGTTCCTTGCGCTCGGCGAGGGCGCTCGCACCTGGCTGGTCGAGGCCGCCGCGGCGGGCACGGGCCGCATGAAGGTCAAGATGGCCCAAGCCGTCACCCTTGCCCGACTCCACGGCCAGGTGCGCGTTGATTGGGCGCTCGGCCACGCCGCGACCTTCGGCCGCTTCGCAGACGGCGACCTGGCCTCGATCCTGGAGGCTCACCCGCCCCGACAACGCCGACGCGCCGATGACGTGCACTCGCTGCAGTCCGGCACCGCCGCCTGGGGTCGCCTCGGAGGCGACCGATGAACCCAACACCGATCGACGAAGTCGTCTACTTGTTGCGAGAGCTCCGACTGCCGCACATGCGGCGCACCGCGGCGGACCTGCTGGCCACCGCCAAGGCTCAAAGGTGGGACCCAGCCGAAGCAGTCAAGGCGCTGCTGGCCGAGGAACTCGCCGGCCGCCAAGCATCCTCCATCAACAGCCGCCGCAAAGCGGCCGGGTTCCCCACCGGCAAGACCTTCGACGCCTGGGACGAGACCGTGTCATCGATCCCGGCGCCGACCCAGCGGGCGCTGCGCACCCTGGAGTGGATCGAACGCCACGAGAACCTCGTCGTGTGCGGACCATCAGGCACCGGCAAGACCCACTTCTGTGAAGCGCTCGGCCACGCCGCCGTCGACGCCGGCCACAAGATCACCTGGTTCAGTCTCGAGCACCTCGGAGCGCTCGTGCGCCGCCACAGCGCCGACGACACCGCAGCCAAAGCCATCCGACGCATCATGCGCGCCGACGTCATCGTGATCGACGACATCGGACTGTTGCCGGTCACCACCGACACCGCCGAGGCGCTCTACCGCGTCGTGGACGCCGCCTACGAGAAACGCTCCATCGCCCTCTCCAGCAACCTTCACCCGGCCGGCTTCGACGAGCTCATGCCCAAGACCATCGCCAACGCCACCGTCGACCGGCTCATGCACCACGCCCACGTCGTGCTCACCGCCGGCGACAGCATCCGCCTCACCCAAGCCACCGCCGGAAAGGGGGTGACGCCACTGACCAACTGAACTGTGGGCAACTCTGCTGTCCGCCACCGGGCAGTTCTGTTGGCCACGACTGGGCAACTCTGCTGTCCGCCACCGGGCAGTTCTGCTGTCCGCCACTGGGCAGATCCCACTGGCCATTGACAGGCTCGACTGGAAGCGTGAGGGAGTTGATCGTGCTGCGAGCCTCCTTCAGGCGTACACCCGAGTGCTCTCGCAGGTAAGGCCACGGTTCTTCATCTTGGAAAACGTCTACGCTCTCACATTCAACAACAAGGCGAGCAGGCCAGCCTTCAAGCGGCTCCTGTCTGAAGTTGAATCAGCTGGCTACCAGTTCAGATGGGAGGTGCTGATAGCTGCGGACTTCGGCGTGCCCCAGGCGCGACCGAGGCTGTTCATGGTGGGATGCCGTAAGCGCGAGAGACTCCCTGATCTGCCTAGCCCCACGCATTTTGGTCGCTGGGAGCGCCGGAAGACGGGTGGCGGATCGCTTCCCCACACTACGGTCGGCGAAGCGCTTGATGGGCTCGTCACCACTGCCGAGCCAGAGGAAACCGTGCGTGGGCAATGGGGGGACCTTCTTCCCCAGGTGCCTCCCGGCGACAACTACTTGTTCTTCACTGCAGAGCGGGGCTATCCCGAGCCTCTCTTCAGATGGAGGTCTCGTTACTGGTCGTTCCTGTTGAAGCTCGATCCCAGCAGGCCGTCTCCAACCATCCCTGCCCACCCCGGACCGAACGTCGGGCCATTTCACTGGGACAACCGACGCCTCCGCGTTCCAGAACTCAGGCGACTATTCACGTTCCCTGATGACTTCTCATTCGTGGGTCGACGTCCATCGGTGCAGGCCCAGATTGGGAACTCGGTGCCACCCCTGCTCGCCCAGCAAGTGGCCGAGCAGATAGCAGCTATCACTTGAAACCGGCGGGCACGAGCCGCATCGTTGCCGCGCACTAGCTCTCGGAAGCAGTCTCGGCTGGCTCAGCGTTCGCTGTCACGTCCGCTGAGCCGCTGACTTCGTCGTTGACGCGGAGCGAAGACGTGTGTCCACAGTTGGGGCATGGCTGACCTGCTCCGACCAGGTCCGCAAGCTGCTCGTAGGCCAGCAGCGCATCGTTCTTGAGGAACTTCGCTGACACGTTCGCAGTCAATAGACCGAACAGCGAGACTCCACAAACCATCAGAACCACTGCGGCTCCGCGTGCTGCGGTGGTGTCCGGACTTAGATCTCCGTAGCCGACTGTCGTTACCGTGGTGGCCGCCCACCACAAGGCGTCCTCCAAGGAGTCGATGCTGCCTCCGGCTGCGTGCTCTGCTTCGTAGACTGCCAGCACCGCCACCGTGGATAAGGCTGCGCTCGAGACAATGAGCGCCTTGCCGTGCAGGCTCTTCCAGCCCCGGCTCAGGGTTGCGGCTGCCTTGTGAGCGGCCATGAATGCTCGTAGACCACGAAGCAACGGCAATGCTCGTAGAGCCCTGAGCGGACGAGCGATTGGCAACAGTGACAGCACGACGATGGCCACGTCGTACCAGTGACGGATCAAGTAGCTGCGTCTTGAACCGTCAACAAGCACAACACGAATGACGAGGTCTGCGGAGAAAACAGCTACCACGACCCAGCCCGCAGCAGCCGCGAGCCAATACCGATGCTCCAACAAGAACAACGGCACGCTGGCAATTGCCAGCACCAGCATGATGGGCTCTGCTCGCCGTGAGTACTTGCTTAGTCGTTGGGACTCCGTGCTCTGCCCCGAACGCGACGATTCGCTCTGCATGCCAGGTTCTCCTTCCTGCCGTGCCTTCGAAGGCGGCAGCAAACAATGCGACACAGTACTTCGAGGCAGATGTCCTGGCTCTCGGGGGAAGGCGAGCAACCGACTCCTCTGCACTCGGCCCTGATACGGGTGGGGCGCTACCGTCGAGGCGGGACGGCTCGGTTGGTGGCCGGTCTGCTGGTGATGGGGGGTCCGTCTCGACGACTAGCGGGGTCCGAACCCGATGAGGATGCTTAGGGCGATGGTCGTCCTGCTGCACGGGTCCTGACCAACGGCACGCTGTGGGACCCCGTCGTCGCCGGGCTGCGGGACCGCTACCGCTGCATCGTGCCCGAACTGCCCTTCGGCGCCCACCGCACACCCATGCCCGACGACGCCGACCTCAGTCTCGAGTCGCTCGCCCGTATGATCGCCGGCTTCCTCGTCGAACTCGACCTGCGCGACGTGACGCTGGTGTGCAACGACTGGGGCGGCGCCCAGCTCGTGGTCGCCCCCGGCGGCTCGGACCGCGTCGGCAGCCTGGTGCTGGTGTCCTGCGAGGCCTTCGACAACTACCCGCCCGGCATCCCCGGCCGGCTGCTGTGCCTCAACGCGTCACTGCCCGGCGGCACCTTCCTCACCGCGCAGCTCCTGCGCCCCCGCCTGATCAGGCACCTGCCGTTCACCTGCGGGGCGCTCACCAAGAAGCGCCTCCCCAACGACCAGTTCATGAGCCTGATCGAGCCGCTGCGCCACAACCCCAGAGTGCGGCGCGACCTCGACAAGTACCTCCGCAGCGTCCCCGGCAAGGCGCAACTGCTCGAATGGGCCGAACAGCAGCGCGCCTTCGACGGCCCCGTGCTCATCGTGTGGGCTCGCGAGGAGAAGCTGATGCCGCCCGAGCGCGCCGTGCGCCTCGCCGAGCACTTCGACAACGCCGAGCTGGTGTAGGTCGACGACAGCCGCACCCTCATCCCCATCGACCAGCCCGAGGTCCTCACCGCCCACCTCGAACAGTTCCTAGCCCGAACCACCACCCCCTGACCGCGCTGAACGGGATACGACGGATCACCGAGGCCAGAATGGGCAGCCCTGGTAGACGCGGGTCAGGTTTGCTGGGCCTGGAGCGAGAAATCGACGGCCCGGCGGATCCATGACGACACAGAACGGTCGTCCGCGTCAGCGGCCGCCTTGACCCGTTCGAGCATCTCAGGAGGGAACCGCACGGGCACCGGGTCGGTCATGCGCTGCTTGCGGCGCCGCGCCGGTCCCTGAGGCAGCTGGTTCTCGGGCCGGCCGTAGAACTCGTGCTCCTCTTCTGGGGTCATGTCGCTGTCGTTCATCGATCCTCCCGGTAGCGGGCCGCCAAGTGTTCGGATGCGACATAGCAGCCGATGGGTCTGCACTGGCTCCGGTCGCCCGACTCGGCCGGAGCGAGGGGGACTACCAGCACGACGCCGTCTTACTGTATTACAAACGACTACACCATGGTGGCGTTGGCCAGCAGCTAGGGCGTTCTCGCCAAGTCTTCGATTCCAAGCAGTCCGCGAACTTCCTGCAACAAGTGACTAGCGCCGGACATCCTACGGACAACCGAAGCGACGACTCTCTAGCGGATCCCTATTATCCGAGTTGCAACCAAGGCGGCTCGTCATGCAACAAATGACCGGTCTCGGACATCCAACAGGACGATGGGAAGGCCTTATGTCAGAGCGCGTCACAGGAAACCCAGCGCAGTGAGCCGCGGTGGGGCGCGCCGTGCGACACCGATGGTGACGCTGGTCGTCGCGCTGGCCCTGGTCGCTTTCGCATGCGGGTCTGACGAGCCCGCCGAGAGCGGGCGCGCCGACAAGCCTCTGGACGCCGGACCCCGTCACAGCTGCGCCATCGAAGCCGACAGCAGCATCACCTGCTGGGGAGACAACGCATACGGCCAGACCGACGCACCGACCGGCGCCTTCAAGGCCGTCGCGGCGGGCCGAGACCATAGCTGTGCCATCGAGACTGGCGGCGGCATCGTCTGCTGGGGAGACAACGCATACGGCCAGACCGACGCGCCCGCAGGCACCTACACAGCCGTCGAGTCCGCCGAGATGTTCCACACCTGTGCCATAGCGTCTGACGGCACACTCGCCTGCTGGGGACACAACCCCTACGTGCGGGACTACGGGCACACCGACCCGCCTGCGGGCACCTATGTAGCCCTCGCAGTGGGCGCATCTCACAACTGCGCCATCGCGTCCGACGGCACCCTGGCCTGCTGGGGCCGCAACATCCAAGGCCAGACCAACGCGCCTGCGGGAACCTATACAGCCGTCGCCTTAGGCGGAGGAGACCGAGGACACAGCTGCGCGATCGCGTCCGACGGCACCCTGGCCTGCTGGGGCCGCAACATCCAAGGCCAGACCAACGCGCCTGCGGGAACCTATACAGCCGTCGCCTTAGGCGGAGGAGACCGAGGACACAGCTGCGCGATCGCGTCCGACGGCACCCTGGCCTGCTGGGGCCGCAACATCCAAGGCCAGACCAACGCGCCTGCGGGAACCTATACAGCCATCGCCGTTGACGGGCTCCATAGCTGTGCCATCGCGTCCGACGGGACCCTGGCCTGCTGGGGAGACAACGAATTCGGACAGGCCGAGCCGCCAGCAGGCACCTACAAGGATCTGGCTGCGGGCTGGTCCCACAGTTGCGCAATCGCGTCCGACGGGACCCTGGCCTGTTGGGGGAACCACCTCTTCGAGCAAACCGACGTCCCCACCGGCACCTACGAGTCCATTGTTGCCGGCCCGCTCTATGGCTGTGCCATCACGTCCGACGGTGCCATGGCCTGCTGGGGAAGCTTCTCTCCGAGCTAGTCGTTCTCGTCGGCTTGCGGCCGAGCATGCCCGCCGCGCCGGTGATGAGGACCCCATGTCGCTCAGGCCCCCTGTCGCCGCTGCCGTTCTATCTGGTATGCTATGAAAATGATCGTTGCTTAGGAGCTGCTTATGAGATTCTGTCAGTTCAGCACAGGATGGGTTTGGGTTGCCACCGCCTACTGGCGGGCGAGCGTCGTCCAGCACGAGGTCCAGTCCGATGAGCGTTGGCGCGTCCACATCTACTGCGCATTCCACACACCGCCCTACTACGGCGGCTATGACAGCGCCCGTCTCCTCCACGCCGGCGGCCAGCCCTATAGCGCGCCGCTCGCGGCCAGCATCCACCGAGCCGAGCGCTGGTACTGGCACGCGGCGCTTGGGCACAGGCTCGACTACGGGCCCAACAATCCCCAGCCGCAGTTCGAGCAGGCCAACGGCATCCCGGCGATCAACGATCCGCTCACGCGGTCCAACGGAGTCGTCGTTCCAGGCGTGAGCGGCTACCCGGACCGGTCCAGCTGGACGGAGTTCCATACGACGCCGCCGCTGGTGTGCGAGGGCCAGCGGACGATCGCGAGTGTCGTCAGGGACGGCGACACGGGAGAGTGGGGAGTCTGGGTGGCAGGCGGCACAGCCCGCTGGCTGGAGGCGGGCGGCTCACCGTACCGAGCTCCCGCCACGGTGTGTGTCCGCAGAGCGGAGCGCTGGTACTGGCAGACCGTCGCCGGAGTTGCGCTGCCACACAGCGACGACTTTCCCCAACCGAAGTGGGAGCAAGACCGCTGCATACCGGACCTGGATGACGCCTCCCGGTGCCTCCAGCCTGCCTAGGGCACGTATCGCTCGCAGCCTGATGAACGGAGTTCAGTCCGATATGGATGTGGCAAGAGACAATGCACCGCCATCGTCGATGCTGTCGCTGACCGACGTGCGAGGCAATCTGCGCGAGGTCGTCGACGAAATCGTGCGCACCGGCGGCGAGGTCACCATCACCAGGCACGGCAAGCCCGTCGCGGTGCTGCTCGCCCACGACGAGTACGAGTCGCTGGTCGAGACTGTCAACATTCTCTCCGATGACGAGACGATGGCCGCGATCGCACAGAGCGAGGCAGAGTTCGCGGCAGGGAACTTCTCCCGTATCGACCAGATCTGAAGCCCGGCGGGCCTCTGCCGGCGGGCACGGCCGGGCGCTCAGGTCTCGGGGGTGAACGCCACCGGCATCCTCAACAGGCCCGCGAGCAGCGCCGAGGGCTGGTGCGCCACCTCGCCCGAGGGGTGGATGTCGGGGATGCGGCTGTAGATCTCGCGCAGGATCACCCGGAGCTGAAGCCGGGCCAGGTTGGCGCCCAGGCAGTAGTGCTCGCCGAAGCCGAACGCCAGCTGGGTGCGGGGCTGCTCGCGGGTGATGTCGAACACGTCGGGGTCGTCGAACACCCGGGGGTCGCGCAGCGCCGCGGTGAAGCTGCACACCACCTTGCCGCCCTCGTCGATCGGCTGGCCGTCGATCTCGGTGTCGGCGGCCGCGGTGCGGCGGATGTTCCGCACCGGCGCCCGGTACCTGAGGATCTCCTCCACCGCGCCCGGAATGTGGCGGTCCAGGTCCGACACCAGCAGGTCGCGCTGGTCGGGCCACTCCGCCAGGATGCGGATTGCCTGAGCGGTGGCGGTGCGCACCGTCTCGTTGCCGCCGACCGCCATCAGCATCAGGAACCAGCCGGCCTCCTCGTCGGTGGCGCCCCGCTGATCCCCCTCGACGCCCTCCAGGGTGCCGTTGACGTAGGCCGACATCACCGTGCCGTCGTCGGAGCCCCGCTTCTCGCGGGCCATCTCCTGGCCGAGCAGGTGGATCTCCAGGGCCGCCTCCAACGACTTCTCGAGCCGGGTGTCCGGGCCCCCGTCCACCGCGCCGACCATCCGGTTGGAGATGTCGAAGATCTGCTCGCTACGCTCGGGGACGCCCAGCAGCTCGGCGATGACCCGCATCGGCATCTGGGCCGCGATGTCGTTGATGCCGTCGGCGGTGCCGTTGGGCGCGATCCTGTCGATGACCTCCTTGGCGATCGCCTCCACCCGGGGCCGCAGCGCCTCCACCCGGCGGGGCGTGAAGATGGCCGCCACCAGCCTGCGGTACTGGCTGTGCTTGGGCGGATCCATGTTGAGCAGCATGTTCGACATGGCCTCGACCCGGTCGGGGTCGGGGTCGACCAGCAGCGCGGTGCGACGCTGCGACGAGAACGTCGCCGGGTCCCGCAGCACCGCCTTGACCTCCTCGTAGCGGTGCACGAACCACGCCCCCAGGACCTCCGGCTGCGACGTGCTCGGGTCGAACGTCCCCGGCTGCCAGCTGGTGGTACCGGCCTCCCGCAGCTCGGCCAGGCGCGCGTGGGGACACCCCTCGACGTAGGCGTAGGGGTCCAGCAGGGTCAGCTCGCTCGTCCCGGTCATGAGGACCGACATTCTGCCCCAGCCGTGCCGGGACCGCGCCCAGGCGTGCCGACGGGGACCGCGCTGGACCCGCGCCGACCCCTCTAGGCGGGGCGCCCGGCGTCCACTACCGTCGATTTCGTGGACAGCGCACTGGGCCGGCGAGGCCCGGTCGTCGTGGTCGGCGCGGGGCCGGCCGGTGCCCTGATGGCCCTGTATCTGGCCAGGCAGGGATGCGAAGTGACCGTGTACGAGGCCCGGCCCGACATCCGCCGGGTCGAGGTCTCAGCCGGCCGATCCATCAACCTGGCCCTCGCCACCCGCGGGATCGTGCCTCTGGTCGAAGTGGGTGTGATCGAGAGAGTCGACGCCATCACCATCCCCATGCGGGGCCGGATGATCCATGCCGACGACTCCACCGAGCCCGCCCTCCAGCCCTACGGCACCCAGCCCCACGAAGTGATCCACTCGGTGTCGAGGCGCGACCTCAACGCCATCCTGCTCGACACGGCCGAGGCCACCGGCCGGGTCGGCTTCGAGTTCGCCAGCCCGGTGCGCTCGATCGACCTTGACGCGGGCACCCTCACCGTGGCCGGACCCGGCAACGGCGCACGCACCGTCCCGTTCGGCACCGTCTTCGCGGCCGACGGGGCCGGCTCGGAGCTCCGCAAGGCGGTCGTGGCCGCCAACGGGGGCACGGCGGAGGTGAGCTGGCTCGACCACGGGTACAAGGAGCTCCAGATCCCGCCGGCCGGCGATGGCGGGTTCCGCCTCGATCCCAACGCCCTGCACCTCTGGCCGCGCCGCGAGTTCATGCTGATCGCGCTGGCCAACCCCGGCGGCGACTTCACCGCCACCCTGTTCGCTCCCAACACCGGCGACACGAGCTTCGCCTCGCTGTCGGACCCCGAGGCGGTGTCGCGGTTCTTCGAGCAGCAGTTCGGTGACTTCGCGGCTCTGGTTCCCGACCTCGTCGAGCAGTTCTTCGACAACCCCGCCGGGCGGCTGGCCACCATGCGCTGCCGGGGCTGGTCGGCAGGCGACCGGGCGGTGCTTCTCGGCGACGCGGCCCACGCCATCGTGCCCTTCCATGGCCAGGGCATGAACCTGGCGATGGAGTCGGCCCGCGCCCTCGACCGCCATCTCCGCAACCGGCCCGACGACATCGCGGGAGCCTTCGCCGCCTTCGAGGCGGAGCGCAAGCCCAACGCGGACGCCATCGCCGACATGGCCCTCGACAACCACGTGGAGATGAGCGCCGGCGTGGTCGACCCCGGCTACCTGATCCGGCGCGAGCTGGCTCTGGAGCTCCAGCGCCGGCACCCCGACCGGCTGAGCCCGCGCTACAACATGGTCATGTTCTCGACGATGCCCTACGCCGAGGCCGCGGCCCGGGCCGCCCGTCAAGCGGAGATCCTGGGCGAGCTCACCGCCGGGCGGGCATTGCCGGCCGAGGTCGACATGGACAGGGCGGCTGAGCTTGTGGCCGGGCTCGACCCGCTGCCCGAACTCGACCCGCTGGCCCGGCCCGACGCCCTGTCGGTGTGACGGAAGGGCTGCGATGAGCGACGACGTCACCTACGGGTCGTACCTCAAGATCGGTGAGCTGCTGTCGCTGCAGCAGTGCCGCTCGCTCGACCCCGAGACCGGTGCGCCCGAACACGACGAGACGCTGTTCATCATCATCCACCAGGTGTACGAGCTGTGGTTCAAGCAGGTCATCCACGAACTCGACGAGCTCTGCCGCCACCTCAACGCCGACGCGCCGTCGAGGGGCGTCCACCAGCTCAAGCGGGTGCTCAAGATCCTCAAGACCCTCGTCAGCCAGCTCGACGTCCTCGAGACCATGACCCCGCTCGAGTTCGCCTCCTTCCGCCCGTTCCTGGAGAGCGCCAGCGGCTTCCAGTCGTCGCAGTTCCGAGAGCTCGAACTGCTGCTCGGCCAGTTCGACCCCGCCCACCTCGACCTGATCGACCACGAACCGGACGCCCGCCGGCGCCTGGAGCGCCGGCTTCAGGAGCCGACCGTGTGGGACGCCTTCGTGCGGTACCTGGCCAGGAGCGGGTTCGACATCCCCGAGGAGGTCATCGAGCGCGACGCGACCCTCCCGCACGAACCCTCACCCGAGGTGCAGGCCACGCTGGTCGAGATCTACCGGTCCCACCCGGCGCTGCTGGAGATCTGCGAGCTGCTGACTGACTTCGATGAGGGCTTCATGGAGTGGCGGTACCGCCACGTGATGATGGTGCAGCGCACCATCGGCACCAAGCACGGCACGGGCGGCTCCGACGGGGCCGCCTACCTGCGGACCACCATCATGCGCCCCGCATTCCCCGACCTCTGGGCCATCCGCACATCCTTCTGAGCCTCGGCCGGTACGGGGGAGGTCAGAGCGGGTTGCGCCAGCGCAGTCCTGGGAAGCGGGCGAAGTCGCTGTCGTTGGAGTGGACCTCGGCCTGGTGCTCGATGGCCAGCGCGGCGATGTGGGCGTCGGTGACGAGATTGGCGGCCACCCCGGCGGCCGCCAGCATGTTGCGAAAGATCGCGAGGTGCTGTGTGCCCGGGTTCAACGGCACCACGCTGGGCGAGCGGAACCACTCGGCCATGAGATCAACAGCGTCCTCGGGTGCCGCCGGGGTGCTGAGGACGTTCGGGTGGGTGAGCAGCCTCACGAACCCTGCCGCAACGATCCACGGAACCCCGACCCGCTCGGTGCCGTTCACCAGTTCCTCCCACCACCGGCGGGCCGGCTCGTGCATCGGCGCGCCGGCGCTGTGGGCGTAGACGAGCAGGTTGAGGTCCGGGACGATCACTGCGCGGGTTAGCCGGCGAAGTCGGCGGCCTCGAGCGAGTCGTTGAGTTGGTTCAGCCGCATCGGGTCGACGCCGGGCCTGAACCCGCTCTCGTGGGGCTGGACCTTGTAGTCGGGTCCCGCCTCGGGGAGCGCCGGGGACAAGCCCCGCCGCAGGGTGTCGTTGACAACCTTCTTGAACGGCTGCTCGGTGCGCCGGGCCTGAGCCTTGAGGGCCTCGGCCAAGTCTTCGTCAAGAGTCAAGGTCGTCCGCATTTAGACATCATAGCAGTCTTCTAATGTGATGCTTTGATGCTTCATCCGGACCTGGCTCGAGCCCGAGTTCCAACTCGACCGGACGCAGTGCCTTCACGCTGGGCGTCGAGACTTGTGCCGCCTTCCTCCAAGCCCGGATCACCCCTTCCATCACATAGTCAGAAGTCACCGAGGTACAGCTCACGCAAGCGAGCCGGGTCCTGACGGAGCGACAGAGAATCCGATTCGAGGGCCACCCTCCCCGTCTCGAGAACGAGGACCCTTTGGCACAACGCGACTGCTACCTCGACGTACTGCTCGATCACGATGAGCGCCATGCCATCGGCTACGGAGTCTCTGAGCACCGGTACAAGCGCCTCGATAGCGGCAGGTGCCAAGCCCAGAGACATCTCATCGATCACGAGCATCTTCGGCCGTGCTAGCAGTGCCTGTGCGACGACGAGCATCTGCTGTTGGCCGCCTGACAGTGCGTCCGCGACGACGCCCGCCCGGGTTCCAAGAGCCGGGAAGAGCTGACATTGTGCCGCGACGGCGCCAGCCACCTCTCGACGGGGCATCGTGGTGGCAGCCGCCCGCAGGTTGTCCTCCACCGTCAGTCCCGGGAGGACTCGGTGACCCTCACGGACGGTTGCAAGGCCCAGCCGGCGCCGAGCGTGGGCCGACAGGGTGGAGACATCGTGGCCATCGAACTGCACCGATCCCTCGCATGGGACTACGCCGGCGATGGCGTCCGCGAGGCTCGACTTCCCAGACCCGTTGCGCCCCAAGATGGCCACCGATTCGCCGGCCACCACATCGATCGTCACACCATCCACCGCAACCTGGTTGCCGTGGCGCACCGTCAGCTCCTGCGCTGCCAGCAGCAGATCACCCATGACTGTCGATTCCCAGATACGCCGCCCGCACTCGGCCGTCCCGCAGGACTGCGTCTGGATCGCCGGCGGCCAGCAACTCGCCGAAGTCGAGTGCGAGCGCGTGGTCGCAGATCGAGCGGACGAGAGTCAGGTCATGCGCGACCAACACGACAAGTGTGCCGATGCGCTCGGGCAGTCCGGCGATGACCGGTCGCATGAGCGTCACCTCGTCCTTGGGCAGGCCCGCTGTCGGCTCGTCCAGCAGCAACGCTCGAGGCCGGCTGGCGATGGCGCGAGCAAGCTCGACCTGGCGGCGCTCTAGACCCGTGAGTTCTCCGGTCGCGGTGTGGGGCGACCCGTCGAAGCGGCACAACTCCAACGCCTCATCAGCCTCCAGACAGTCACGTCGCCGGTGGTGGTCCAGTCCGGCACGGACGTTCTCGAGTGCGGTGATGGAGTCCGGTATCTGTGCGTGCTGGAACGTGCGCCCCACACCCAGTCGTGCCCGCCTATCGGGCCGAAGCCGGGTGATGCTCGTTCCGTCGAGCCGGATGTCGCCGCTCACTGGGTTCACGAACCCGCTGACGGCGTTCAGCAGGGTCGTCTTGCCGGCGCCGTTGGGCCCGATGATGCCGTTGATCCTCCCCGTCAGCTCTGCGGTCAGAGCCCGCAGGGGCGTGACCCCCCCGAGATAAACCGTGAGATCGTCGCAGATGATGGCCGTCATCGACCTCTGCCGACGGCCAGTCGCTGGACGGCGCTCGCGAGCTGGCCCGAGATCCCGGCGGGCGCGAAGAGCAGTGTCTGGAGCAGGAGCACACCGAAAATGACGAGGGTCAGGTTGCCGTCGATGTCGAGCTCGGAGAACAGCGCGGGAGCACCCTTCATCAGCAGGCCCGCAATGATGGGCGACCACCAACGTGTCCCGGCCGCGATCACTATGGCGCACAGCACGATGGAATCGACGGCGCGGAACGACGCGGGGTCGAGATGTCGTGTGCTTCCGGCCAGGAGCGCGCCGGCGATGCCCGCGAAGACGCCGGCGACTGCGAATGCCGCCGTCTTGGTCCTGATGACGTTGATGCCGACCGACGCAGCCGATGCATCGCTGGCAGAGATGGTGGCCAGTCCCCGACCGAAACGGCTCCACCGCAGGAACAGGCCCGCGACCAGGCACGCGACGAGGATCACGGCGACGAAGCGAGCGTATGCCGGATCGGACTCGGCGAACGACGGGCGACGCATCGGCACCCGACCTCCCTCTGTGACCCGTCCGAGCATGCCCCCGCCGCCGTCCGGGAATCCGGTCGCGGGCAGGACGGCCTGCACGGCACCGGCGATCATCAGCGTCACGACGGTGAGCATGAGGCCCCGAACCCGGATGGCGGGAAGGCCGACGATCCCGGCCACCACGGCGGTGACCGCCGTCGCTGTGGCGACAACCAGCACGAACGGCAGGTCCGTCCCGTGGGACACGCGCAGCGCGACCCAGCCTCCGACACCCATAAGCGCAACCTGCGCGAGCGTCGCCTCGCCGAGTTGGCCGTACAGGATTGACACACCCAGCGCGGCGATGGCAAATATGAGCGAAGCTGTGTAGGCCTTGGTCCAGAATGCGTCCAGGACCGACGGAACGATCCCTGCCACGACCGCAACGCCCGCCGCCGCCAGTACGGCCGGCCCTTTCGAAGGCCAAGCGTGACTGTCTCCCTGCGCACGGGCGGAGGCGACCGACCGGACCACGGCGTAGACGCGGTGCCGGCTGGCTATCACGACGATGGCCACTACGAAGGGCGCGGCGGCGCGGTACGGGCCGACATCGAACGGCGTCGCGATGGCCTCCACCAATCCGATCACGATCCCGCCGCCGAACGCGCCGGCCTGTGAACGCAGCAACCCCACGGCCGCGGCAGCCACGGCGGGTATCACCAGCAGGGTGAGCACACCGGGATCGAGCCGCACAAGGTTGGCGAGCAGCAACCCCGAGCTGCCAGCCAGGATCCCGCCGATCGCCCATGCGGCCAGATCGCTTTGCCAAGTGCTTATGCCCAGGACGGAGGCGGCCGTCCGGTCGGCTGCGGTGGCGCGAAGCATCAGCCCGACCCGCGTCCTGGCCAGCACGAACCCGAGCCCGCCGGCAATCGCGGTCGCGAAGCCGGCAGCCATCAGCCTTGTGCCGGTCACCCGCACACCGAGGATCTCGATCGACGTGCCGTCGGTCGGCAGCCGAAGCGTCCGCAAGTCGACCGGCCAGTGCCAGGAGATCAGCCCGAGCAGGATCAGTGCCAGAGCGAGAGTGCCGGCCGCCGAGACCACCGGATCGCGGTGGCCCAGACGGGGCGAGACAGCCAGGCCGTAGCCGACGCTCAGCCCGACGCTGACAGCGAGAGCGACTAGGACACCCGGCACGCTGACCCGTCCGGCTTCGCCGATTTCCCAGGCGAGCATCGCGGCCAACGCCCCGATCGCGCCGTGGGCGAGATTCAGCACGCCCGTCGATCGATAGAGAACGACAAGGCTCACGCCCGACAGCGCGTACACGCTTCCCAGCGCCGACCCTGTGACCACGAAGGGACCCAGGTCCGGCATGGGCTATGTGCGTCGGTCCGACGCTGCTGGCAGCGTGGCGCTACTCCCCGAGACCGAGTTCACGCTCGAGCGCAAGCGTGTCCGCGAGGTCGGGATCGTTGACCTCGAAGCAGTCCGCGGTCTGGGCCCAGGACCCGTCGACGATGCTGGCCACGCGTCCTGCATGGTTGGACTTGTGCTCGTCGCCGGGCCCGAAGTAGTAGCTGCCGCAGAGCAGATCGGAGTCGTAGCGGGTGATGGAACGCAACGCCTCTGTCACAGCAGCGCGGTCGTCGACCTGGTCGTCGGCAAGACCGAGGACGGTCTCGGTGAAGATCTTCGCGGCCAGGAATCCCGACTGGGAGAACGTGTCGCGCGGCTGGTCCGGACTCCCGTGCTCGTCGAGCACTGCCAGCCACAAGGTGTTGTCCTCTCCGGTGCTGTCGACGGGTGCCAACTCGATCTGGGCGTCGAACCGCCCGTTCCAGTACGGCCCCACCAATTCAGGGAAGGCGGCGTCATACAGCGATGTGCCGGCCATCCAATGGATGTCGGCCGCGAGGTCCTGCTGCTCGGCGGCTTGGAGGATCGCCACACCCAGCGGCAGTGGCTCGATCACGACGATGGCGTCGGGTCCCTTGGCGGCCGCTTCGAGAACGATGGAGGTCGGGTCCGCGGTCTCGATGGGATGGGTGACGACCTCGGCTTCTATGCCCTCGGCGGCGCCCCACTCGGCGATGCCGTCGCAGGCCCATTCGCCCAGGTTGGGTATGGCAAACGTGATGCACACGACATGCCCGATGCCGTAGGTCTCGACGCCGTACTGGGCGGCTCCGATCAGGCTGATGCGCGGGCCCGCGTTCACTGGAGCGATATTGACCGACTCGAAGCACTCCCGCGGAGCACCGGTGCCGGCGATCACAGCCACGTTGTTCTCGGCGTAGTAGGCGCCGTTCACTCCGCACTCGAGAAAGCTGGTCGATGCCACCATCGCAACCACTCCTTCATCCTCGACCAGCCGGGCTGCCGCGCCGGCGGCCTGCTCAGGGTTGGTCCCGTCGTCCTCCACCAGATATTGGATGGGACGTCCGTTGATGCCTCCGTTGGCGTTGACGCAGTCGAAGTACGCGGCCGCAGACCTTGATGCCGAGGAGAAGTCGGCAGCGCCAGTGATGGTGACCACCGCACCGACCTTGATGGGCTCACCCGTTGCAGCCTGACCTGTCGCCAGCCCGCATGCGAGTCCGTCCGCAGCCGCGGGTTCGGAGGCGACGCCGTCAGTCTCTACCGTGTCAGTGCTCGCAGTCGTGTCGTCAACGTCTTCGTCCTCGTCACTCGGTGTCTCGACGTCGGCGTCGCTGCCCGCTGAGTCGTCCACCTCTTCCGCGCCGTCGTCGCTGGGGGTCTCGACACGGGCGTCGCTGTCGGAAACGGCGACAGCGCCGTCGTCCGACGCTGCATCGTCGTCGCCGTCGTCACCGCATGCCGTAGCAACGACGCTCAACGCGGCCACGACCACCAACGCGCGCCGGAGCCATCGGATCCTCGCCGCACGGCCAGATCGTGGCGGTGTGCTTGCCGGAGTCGTGTTCCTTCTCATGTGCCCCTCCTTAAGGACGCGGGCTGGATGCACCGCGGTGGGGCGAACCTAAGCCTCGAACGTCGAATCGGGTAGTGCCGACCCAGGACCAAGACATACCAATCGAGTTATGCATCCAACGACTGCTATGTCCGCTGCTGCGTATCACTCAGGACTGTTGGCTACGGGCTTTTCGCTGCTAATCGAGGCACGCCGGCTTGCCCCGAAGCTGATCCTT
Source organism: Candidatus Aldehydirespirator sp. (assembly GCA_965203575.1). Taxonomy (GTDB): domain Bacteria; phylum Actinomycetota; class Acidimicrobiia; order Acidimicrobiales; family Aldehydirespiratoraceae; genus Aldehydirespirator. The sequence continues at coordinate 3,665,515 of OZ241894.1, read as the reverse complement.
ACCAGAAGCGGTATGTCTCCTGACGTGGATCGCAATGGCGCCGGGCGTTGTGAGGCTCAATCATTGTTCCTATCGCTCCGTGCGTACCGCTGCGGAACAGACCGATCATCCAGACAGGGGGATGTCTTCATGGCCGACACCTACGTTCTCATCCACGGAGCATGGCACGACGGGTCTGGGTGGTCCGACGTGGCCGAGTGCATCCGAGCCGAGGGCCACACCGTTCATACTCCGACGCTGGCCGGCAACGGCCACGGCGACGACATCGACCGCACCATCGGCCACGAGACCGCCACCGCATCGGCGGTGGCGTACATCGAGGAGGCAGATCTCGATGGCATCATCCTCGTGGGCCACAGCTACGGCGGCACGATCATCTCCGCGGTCGCCGAGGCGATCGGGGAGCGGATTCGGCGACTCGTCTACTGGAACGCCTTCGTGCTGCTCGACGGCGAGTCCATCGACGACGTCAGCCCACCCCACTACAAGGGCATGATGGACGGCAGCGCCGCCGAGCGGGGCGACGGGTCCTGCGTGCTGCCCTTCGTGGTGTGGCGAGAAGTCTTCTGCAACGACATGGACGGAGCCGAAGCCCAGCGAACCTACGAGCTGACCAGCCCCCACCCGCGCAAGACGCTGTCGGACAAGCTGAGTCTGAAGCGGTTCTGGGACCTTCCGATCGCGAAGTCCTACCTCAACTGCACCGAGGACATCGCCATGCCCCACGGCGAGTTCGCCTGGCATCCCCGCTTCAGTGCACGGCTGGGCCTGGCCCGGATCGTGCAGATGCCCGGCGGGCACGAAGCGCTCTTCTCGAACCCGGACCTGCTCGCCGCGAAGATCATTGAGGCCGGACGAGACTGAGGCAGGCCGCACCTCGCAACAGCGGCAGGGATCCCTGCTGATACATACCGATATCATCAATCGATGCGGCCGGCCGAGCTGCTGTCACGGCAGATCAGGCTCCGCCACATGATCGTGGCGGCGACGATCGCCCACCGCGGATCGATCCGCGAGGCCAGCGCAGTGCTGCACCTGACCCAGCCCGCCATGTCCCGCTCGTTGGCAGAACTGGAGCGGATCCTCGGTGTACGGCTGTTCGATCGGGGGCCCAAGGGCATGACGGTCACCGCGGCGGGCGCTCCGCTCATCACCCACATGCAGCTGGTTACTTCCGAGTTGGGCTCGCTGCTGCGCCATGCCGATGAGATCGCAAGCGGCCACCGCGGCGAAGTGCGAGTGGGCACGCTCCTCGCCGGTACCGGAGACATCTTGCCGGTTGCGGTATTCGAGGTCACGCGCCGACATCCAGGCGTTGGGGTCGCCATCTCTGAGGGGACTCCAGATCGACTCCACGAAGATCTGATGTCGGGTCAGGTCGACTTCGTGGTAGGGCGCGTGACTCCTCTGGCCTCTATGCCGGGTGTGGACGTCGAGCCGCTGTACGACGATGACGTGCAGGTCGTCTGCACTCCGAGCCATCTCCGGTCTGGGCACCGGGGAAGCCTGGCCGAACTCGTGGACGACTCCTGGATCCTGCCGCCACGCGACACCTCGCTGCGCCATCAGATCGAAGCCGCCTTTATCCGGGCGTGCAGTCGAACACCGCACAACGTCACCGAGTGCGTTGCGCCCGTGCCGCTGAGAGCGCTCGTGCTACGAGGTGAGCATCTGGCTGTCGTCCCGTCGGGAATATTCGTCGACGACCTCGATCGCGACGCGTTGGTGTCGCTCGAGGTCGAAATAGAGGGCACATCGGTCCCAGTCGGCATCATCACCCGATCAGGCGGCGAACTTCCCGCCAGCGCTCACGGGCTCATCGAGGCATTGCGGCACGCAGCCCGTGCTCGCTCGAGGCCTGACGCATGAGGTTGGGGCCTTACCACGACTGGTATGCGAACCCCGAGACTCGGCATTCGCGGGCGGTCGGGCCAAGACTTAGATTCTTGCCATGCGGGCGATGAGTGACTATCCCGACGTCGGGCTCTACATCGGCGGCTCCTGGCGCATGACGGCGGACGATCTGCCGGTGGTCAACCCGGCCGACGAGCAGGTCATCGGGCGGCTGGCCCGGGCCGGCCGGCAGGACCTCGACGACGCGCTGGAGGCAGCCGCCAAGGGGTTCGCGGTCTGGAGCCAGACCGCGCCCAGGGATCGGGCCGACGTGCTGCGCCGGGCCGCGGCCATCATGCGCGAGCGCCAGGCCGAGATCGGCCATGACATCACCCTCGAACTGGGCAAGCCTTACCAGCAGGCCAAGCTGGAAGTCATCCGGGGCGCCGAGTTCTTCGAATGGGACGCCGGCGAAGCGGTGCGCACCTACGGCCGGGTCATCCCCAGCGAGCCGGGCATCAACTACATCGTGCACCATCAGCCCATCGGCGCGGTGGCCGCGTTCTCGCCGTGGAACTTCCCGATGAGCCAGCCCGCCCGCAAGGTGGCCGGCGCGATCGCGGCGGGATGCTCCATCATCCTCAAGCCGGCCGAGGAGACCCCGGCGGGCGCCATGCACATCGCCCGGGCCTTCCACGACGCCGGCCTGCCGCCGGGGGTGCTGAACCTGGTGTACGGCGTGCCGTCGGAGATCTCGGAGTACCTGATCCCGCACGAGTCGATCCGGCTGGTGGCCTTCACCGGGTCGACCGCGGTGGGGCGGCATCTCACCGGTATGGCCTCGGACCACATGACGCCGGTACTGATGGAGTTGGGCGGGCATGCGCCGGTGATCGTGTGCGAGGACACCGACGTGCGGGCGGCCGCGGTCACCTCCGCGGTGCGCAAGATGCGCAACGCCGGGCAGGTGTGCACCTCCCCGACGCGCTTCTTCGTGCACGACAGCATCTACCGGGAGTTCCTCAACGTGTTCACCGAGCGGGCCGCGGCCACGGTGGTCGGCGACGGGATGGAACCCGGCGTGGAGATGGGCCCGCTGGCCAACGACCGCCGGCTGGCCGCCATCACCGAGTTCGTGGCCGACGCCCGCGACAAGGGCGCGGAGGTTGCCACCGGCGGCTCCAGGATCGGATCGTCGGGCTGCTTCTTCGAGCCCACCGTGCTCGCCGACGTCCCCGCCGACGCCCGGGTGATGCAGGAGGAGCCCTTCGGGCCGGTGGCCATCGTCAACCGGGTGGGCTCGCTCGACGACGCCATCGAGTGCGCCAACTCGGTGCAATTCGGACTCGCTGCCTACGGGTTCACCAACCGGGCCGACTACGCCGACCGGATGGTGGAGCGGGTGCAGGCCGGGACCCTGTCGATCAACACGCTCGAGGCGTCGGTGCCCGAGACGCCCTTCGGCGGCGTCAAGTCCAGCGGGTACGGCCGCGAGGGCGGGGTCGAGGGCCTCCACAACTACATGGTCGTCAAGAACGTCTCCCACAGCATCTCGATCGTCTAGCCACAGGAGGCTTCCGGCCGCGAAATGCACTACGCCAGAGCCGATGCCAAGGACTACGCCCGGACCAACATGAAGGGCATCTGGGCCGCGGCCCTTACGCCGTTCACCGACGACCTGCGCATCGACGAGGACGGGTTCACCGAGAACATCCGCCACTGGACCGAGGACCTGGGCATCGCCGGGATCTTCGTGTCCGGCAAGCAGGGGGAGTTCTTCTCGATGAGCCTCGACGAGCGCAAGCGCAGCCTGGAGATCGCCGTCGAAGCCACCGGTGGGCGGGCGCAGACGATCATGTCGTGCTCGGACCAGAACCTTGATGTCGTCATCGACCTCGCCCGTCACGCCGAGCGGGCCGGGGCGGGCTACATCGTGGTGCACGCCCCGACGCTGCACTTCGTCTCGGAGCACGACGACACCGTCTACCGGTACTACGAGACGATCTCGCAGGCCGTCGACATCGGCATCGCGCTGTGGAGCCACCCCGACAGCGGGTACCTGATGTCGCCCCAGCTGTGCGACCGGCTGGCCGACCTCGACAACGTGGTGGCCATCAAGTACAGCGTCCCCCGCCCGATGTACGCCGAACTCACCGCGCTGGCCTCCGACCGGATCCAGGTGAGCACCGCGTCGGAGGCCGAGTGGCTCGACAACATCCTCGAACTCGACTGGAAGCTCTACCTGTGCTCGTCGCCGCCGTACCTGCTGCAGACGGCATGTGATCGGCGGATGCACGACTACACCCAGGCCGCGTTCGCGGGCGACGCGGCCGCGGCGCGCCGCATCAGCGAGAGCCTCAACCCGGTGCGCGACGCCCTGAAGCGGACCCGACCGGCCGAGAAACCCCACGCCCACCAGAAGTACTGGCAGCATCTGCTCGGACAGGTCGGAGGCCGGGTCCGCCGGCCGCTGCTGGAGCTGACCGACAGCGAGAAGGCCGCCACACGCGAGGCCTTCGAGCAGTGCAGACTGCGGGTGTGACCCAGGAAGGAGCGGTCATGACGAACGGGACCCGGCTAGCGGCATTCAACTTCCAGAAGTGGATCGACGAGCACCGCGACCTGCTCAAACCGCCGGTCGGCAACCAGCAGATCTGGGAGGAGGCCGACCTCATGGTCACCGTCGTGGGCGGCCCCAACCGGCGCACCGACTTCCACGACGACCCCGTCGAGGAGTTCTTCTACCAGCTCGAGGGCAACATGGTGCTCAAAGTCATCGAGGACGGCACCCACTACGACGTCCCCATCAGCGAGGGCGAGATCTTCCTGCTGCCGGCCCATGTACGCCACTCCCCCCAGCGGCCCCAGGCCGGATCGATCGGGCTGGTGGTCGAGCCCAAGCGTCCCGAAGGGGCCCAGGACGGCTTCGAGTGGTACTGCTTCATCTGCGAGTCGCTCGTCCACCGGGTCGAAGTCATCCTGACCAGCATCGTGCGGGATCTGCCCCCGCTGTTCGAGCGCTTCTACCAGCACGAGGAGCTGCGCACCTGCGGCCGGTGCGGAGCGCTGCATCCGGGCAAGGAACCCCCCGAAGGCTGGGTCAAGCTGTAGTAAGTGACTGTGCGCACCACCGGCGCCGGCACCGCGGCGGCCTTGGACGCGGCCGATCCGCTGGCTTCGTTCCGCGACGAGTTCCGCATTCCGGAGGGCCGGGCCGGGTCGCCGCAGATCTACCTCGTCGGGAATTCGCTGGGGGCCGTGCCCCGGGCCGCGGCCGGCTACGTGAACACAGAGCTGGAGCGGTGGGCCCGGCTCGGCGCGGCCGCCCACTTCGAGGGCGAGCTGGCGTGGCTGCCGTATCACGAACTGCTGACCGGCTCGCTGGGGCGGCTCGTCGGCGGGCGCCCCAACGAGGTCGTCGCCATGAACTCGCTCACCGTCAACCTGCACCTGCTGATGGTGAGCTTCTACGACCCCACCCCCGAGCGGCACAAGATCCTCATCGAGGACCACGCCTTCCCCAGCGACCACTTCGCGGTGGAGAGCCAGATCCGCCAGCGGGGCCACGATCCGGCCGAGTCGCTGGTTGTCGCCCGCCCGCGGTCGGGGGAAGAGACACTGCGGCGTGACGACCTGCTGGCCCTGATCGCCGAGCACGGCCCTGAGCTGGCGCTGGTGATGCTCCCCGGCGTCCAGTACTACACCGGCCAGGTGCTGCCGATGGCCGAGATCACGGCCGCAGCCCACGACGCCGGCGCCCGGGTCGGCTTCGACCTCGCCCACGCGGTGGGCAACATCCCGCTGGCCCTGCACGACTGGAACGTCGACTTCGCAGTGTGGTGCAGCTACAAGTACCTCAACGGCGGTCCGGGCACCGTGGGCGGCGCCTTCGTTCACGAGCGCCACGTCGGCGACCGGTCGCTGCCCAAGTTCCTGGGATGGTGGGGCCAGCGCCCCGACATCCGCTTCGAGATGGGAACCGTCTTCGATCCCATCGGCACGGTCGAGTCGTGGCAGCTCTCCAACCCGCCCATCCTCACCATGGCCGCTCTGCGGGCGTCGCTCGACGTGTTCGACCGGGCCGGGGGAATGGAGCCGCTGCGGGCCAAGTCGCAACGGCAGATCGAGTACCTGGACATGCTGCTGGCCGAGGTGATCGGCGACCGGGTGGAGATCATCACACCGACCGCGCCGGCCGAGCGGGGATGCCAGTACGCCCTGCGGGTCAAGGTGCCCGGCGTCGACGGCCGGGCCGTACATCGGGCACTGGAGGACGCCGATGTCGTCTGCGACTGGCGCTACCCCGACGTGATCCGGGCCGCGCCGGTGCCCCTGTACAACTCGTTCACCGACATCCACCGGTTCGTGGGCGTCCTGGACCGCGTTCTTGACGAGGTCTCCCACTGAGCCGCCGCCCCGGCGAGCGCGTAGCGTGGCTGCGATGACTGCTTCCTCCGGATCCGGCGAACCCCGCCCGCTGCACCCGTCGGGCGCGTCCCGTCCCGATCCGGGGCCCGGCCGGGGCGGGCTGCGGTCGGCGGCCTGGTTCGACATCGTGGACGATCCGCTCATGTCGGGGATCTACATCGAGCGCTACGCCAACTACGGGCTGACCCGCGAGGAACTCCAGTCCGGCAAGCCCATGATCGGGATCGCCCAGACCGGCTCGGACCTGTCGCCGTGCAACCGGCACCACCTGGAGCTGGCCAAACGGGTGAGGGAGGGCATCCGCGAGGCCGGCGGGATCGCCTTCGAGTTCGGCGTGCACCCCATCCAGGAGACCGGCAAGCGGCCCAACGCCGCGCTCGACCGCAACCTGGCCTACCTCAGCATCGTCGAGGTGCTCCAGGGCTACCCGCTCGACGGGGTGGTGCTCACCATCGGCTGCGACAAGACCACCCCGGCATGCCTGATGGCCGCGGCCACCGTCAACCTGCCCGCCATCGCACTGTCGGTGGGCCCGATGCTCAGCGGCTGGCACGAGGGCCGGCGCACCGGCTCGGGCACCATCATCTGGAAGGCCCGCGAGCTCTACGCCGCCGGCGAGGTCGACGAGACCGGCTTCGTCGACCTGGTGGCCTCGGCCGCGCCGTCGGTGGGCTACTGCTCCACCATGGGCACCGCCACCACCATGAACAGCCTGACCGAGGCGCTGGGGATGCAGCTGCCGGGCTCGGCCGCCATCCCCGCGCCGCACCGGGAGCGGGGCCAGATGGCCTACCGCACCGGGGTTCGCATCGTCGAGATGGTGCGGGAGGACCTGCGCCCCTCCGACATCATGACCCGCCAGGCATTCGAGAACGCCATCGTGGTGAACTCCGCCATCGGCGGATCGAGCAACGCCCCGATCCATCTCAACGCGGTCGCCGCGCACCTGGGCGTCGCCCTCGACAACGACGACTGGCAGAAGCACGGGCTGGCCGTGCCGCTGCTGGTGAACCTCATGCCCGCGGGGGAGTACCTGGGGGAGGACTTCCACCACGCCGGAGGAGTCCCCGCGGTGGTGGGCGAGCTCATGCGAGGCGGGCTGCTGCCCCATCCCGACGCGATCACCGCCAACGGCCGCACCATCGGACAGAACTGCGGGGAAGCGGGCATCGCCGATCCCGCCGTGATCCGCACCGCCGACGAGCCGCTGCTGGAGGACGCCGGCTTCGTGCACCTGTCGGGCAACCTGTTCGACAGCGCCATCATGAAGACGAGCGTCATCTCCGACGAGTTCCGGCAGCGCTACCTTTCCGACCCCGACGACCCCGACGCGTTCGAGGGCCGGGCCATCGTGTTCGACGGGCCGGAGGACTACCGGGCCCGCATCGAGGACCCCGACCTCGACATCGACGAGCACTGCATGCTCATCGTGCGCGGCGTCGGGCCGGTCGGCTACCCCGGCGCGGCCGAGGCGGTCAACATGCAGCCCCCGACCGCGCTGCTGGTGCGAGGGGTGCACTCGCTGCCGTGCATCGGCGACGGCCGCCAGTCGGGCACCTCCGGGTCGCCCTCGATCCTCAACGCATCGCCCGAGGCCGCAGTGGGCGGCGGGCTCGCCCTGCTGCGAACCGGCGACCGGATCCGCATCGACCTGCGCCGGGGTCGGGCCGACATGCTCGTTGACGAGGCCGAGATCGAGCGGCGCCGGGCCGAACTCGAGGCCTCGGGCGGCTACCCGGTGCCGGAGTCGCACACTCCCTGGCAGGAGATCCAGCGGTCGATGGTCACCCAGATGGACGAGGGCATGGTCCTGCGCCCCGCCCTGAAGTACCAGGACACCTCCCGCACCCAGGGCCTGCCCCGCCACAACCACTGACCCGCCGCACGCGGTGTAAGAAAGAGCTGGCTCAGCGAAGAGTTCGGCGTCGGCCCACGTAGACTCACATGTCCGCTGGGCACAAAATCCGGTTGGCGGGGAGTGAACCAATGCGAGGAACCGTCAAGTTCTTCAACAGTCAAAAGGGCTTCGGTTTCATCTCGCGCGACGATGGCGACGACGTGTTCGTCCACTATTCCAACATCGTCGGCGAGAACTACAGGAGCCTCGGCGAGGGGCAGGTAGTCGAATTCGACATCGGGCCCGGTCGCAAGGGAGACGAAGCTCGGAACGTCAGACCGGTCTGACCAGACAGGTCAACCCCGGCGCAGAGAGCCAATTCCATCGTTCTTCTCGCCGGACAGCGCTAGGCGGGCAAGTCGTCCTCGATGTAGGCGCGGATGACTTCGTCGTAGCTGTCTTCGGCCACGAAGCCGAGGGCGGCAGCGCGGGCGGTGTCGAACCGGGAGGGCCATCCCGCGACGATGTCAGCCACGGCGGGGGCGGGCGACTCGGTGATCAGTGACACTGCGTCGGGACCGGCCACTCGGCCGAGGGCCTCGATCTGCTCGCCCACCGTGACCGACACGCCCGGCATGGTGAGGTTGCGGCGCCCCTGGAGCCGGGCCGTGTCCAACTCGGCGGCATGGACCAGGAACCCGACCGCGGTCCGGGGGCTGGCGTGGGGATGGCGCACGTCGCGACTCACCGGCAGCTCGGCCTCGACGCCGTTGAGGGGCTCGCGGATGATGCCCGAGAAGAAGCTCGAGGCAGCCGCGTTGGGCGCGCCGGGGCGCACGCTGACGGTCGGGAGCCGGATCCCGACGCCGTCGAAGAACCCGCGCCGGCTGTAGTCGGCTAGCAGCGCCTCGCCGATCAGCTTCTGGGTTCCGTAGGAGGTGAGCGGGGTGGGATGGAAGTCGTCGGGAATGGGATCGGGGAATGGCGCGCCGAACACCGCGATCGATGAGGCGTAGACCACCCGGGGGGTGATGGGGGAGAGCCGGATGGCGTCGAACAGCTGCCGGGTGCCGTCGAGGTTGACCGCCATGCCCTTGTCGAAGTCGGCCTCGGCCTCAGCGGAGACCACCGCGGCCAGGTGGAACACCACGTCGGGCTCCAGCGGGACGAGCGCCTCAGCCTCGCCCGGGCGGGTCAGGTCGGCGACATGGGCGGTGCACAGCTCGGACTCGATCGGTGCCTCGACCAGGTCGACCAGCTCGATTGCGTCGATGCGCTCACCCCGCAGACGGCCCCGCTCTAGCAGTCGCCCGGTCAGCTTGCGGCCGAGCATGCCCGCGCCGCCGGTGATGAGGACCCGCACCTGCGTCAGCTCCGGCCGACCGGCAACGTCAGCCCCGGCCGATGAACGGCATGCCGTTGGCCATGACCGTCATGGTCAGCACGTTGGTGCCGGCGGGGAGGCTGGCCATGTAGGCCACGGCTCTCCCGACGTCGGCCGCGTCCATTGTCGGCTCAGGCCTGATCTCGCCGTCGGCCTGGAGCACCCCCTCACGCATCCGGGTGGTGAGCGGGGTCCGGGCGTTGCCGATGTCGATCTGGCCACAGGTGATGCCGAAGGGCCGGCCGTCGAGCGACAGCGACTTGGTCAGCCCGGTGACGGCGTGCTTGGTGGCCGTGTACGGGGCGCTGTTGAGCCGGGGCACATGGGCCGACACCGACCCGTTGTTGATGATTCGTCCTCCGGCCGGGTCCTGGGTCTTCATCAGCCCGAACGCCTGCCGGGCGCACAGGAACGAGCCGGTGAGGTTCACGTCCACCACCCGCTGCCACTGCTCGACGTCGAGCTCGTCGACCGGCACCGGCGGCGCGGCCGTGCCCGCGTTGTTGAACAGCAGGTCGAGACGGCCGTAGTCGGCCCGCACCCTCTCGAACAGGGCCTCGACCGAGGCCGGGTGACTGACGTCGGCCGTCACGGCCGAGCCTGAGCCGCCGGCTTGCTCGCACTCCTCGACGGTTTCCGCCAGCGGGTCGGACCTTCGGCCCACGGCGACCACATGCCAGCCGTCGCGAGCCAGCGCCACCGCGGCGGCCCGGCCCACGCCGGAGCCGGCGCCGGTCACCAGCGCGATCCTGCGGTCCTGCATCGCCACAAGGGTAGGCGTGCTACCGGCAGCGGCTCCTATAGATCTCGGGACGGAATTGTGTGGTGGCTACACAAGACTCGCACCAAGATTTGCGTACGGACGCCGGTGAGCGCTGATGGACGGCCCGCTGGGGCCGTGATCGTCGCCGTTCCCGGCGTGGTCAGGCCGTGCTCAGGCGAGGTCGAAGCGGTCGAGGTTCATGACCTTGTGCCAGGCGGCCACGAAGTCGTGCACGAACTTCTCCTGGGCGTCGTCGGATCCGTAGACCTCGGCGATGGCTCGCAGCTGCGAGTTGGAGCCGAACACCAGGTCGACCGCGGTGGCTGTCCAGCGCAGCTCGCCGGTGTCGCCGTCGCGGCCCTCGTAGACGTGCTCGGTCTCCGACACCCGCCACTCGGTGCCCATGTCGAGCAGGTTCACGAAGAAGTCGTTGGTCAGCGTCCCGGCCCGGCCGGTGAGCACGCCCAGCGACGACCCCGCCGAGTTGGCGTCCATGGCCCGCATGCCGCCGACCAGCACCGTCATCTCCGGAGCGGTCAGCGACAGTAGGCTGGCCCGGTCCACCAGCACCGTCTCGGGACGGCGCTTGTCGCCGGAGCGCCAGTAGTTGCGGAACCCGTCGGCAGTCGGTTCCAGCACCGCGAACGAATCGACGTCGGTCTGCTCCGGCGAGGCGTCGGTGCGCCCCGGCGAGAACGGGACCGCGACCTCGACCCCGGCGCGCCGGGCGGCCTCCTCGACGGCCGCGCCGCCGCCCAGCACGATCAGATCGGCCAGCGACACTCGCTTGCCGCCGCCTTGGGAGCCGTTGAACTCGGCCTGGACGCCCTCGAGCGCGGCCAGCACCTCCGCCAGCGAAGCGGGGTCGTTGGCCTCCCAATCGTTCTGGGGGGCCAGCCGGATGCGGGCGCCGTTGGCCCCGCCGCGCATGTCGCTGTCGCGGAACGTCGACGCCGACGCCCAGGCGGCCGCCACCAGCTGCGACACCGACGGACCCGACTGCAGGATCTGAGCCTTGAGGGCAGCCACGTCGGCGTCGTCGACCAGGTCGTGGTCGACGGCGGGGACGGGATCCTGCCAGATCAGCTCCTCGTCGGGGACCTCCGGGCCCAAGTACCGGGCGACCGGTCCCATGTCGCGGTGCACGAGCTTGAACCACGCCCTCGCGAAGGCGTCGGCGAACTCGTCGGGGTTCTCCAGGAAGCGCCGGGAGATCGGCTCGTAGATCGGGTCCATCCGCAGGGACAGGTCGGTGGTCAGCATCACCGGGGTGTGGCTCTTCGACGGGTCGTGGGCGTCGGGCACGGTGCCGGTGCCGCCGCCGTCGGCAGGGATCCACTGCCAGGCGCCGGCGGGGCTCTTGGTCAGCTCCCACTCGTAGGCGAACAGGGTCTCGAAGAAGCTGTTGTCCCAGGCCACCGGGGTGGGCGTCCACGCCCCCTCCAGGCCGCTGGTGATGGCGTCGCCGCCCACACCGGTACCGAAGGTGCTGGTCCATCCCAGGCCCTGCTCCTCCAGGCTGGCGCCCTCGGGCTCGGGGCCGACGTACTGGTCGCCGTCGGCCGCGCCGTGGGTCTTGCCGAAGGTGTGGCCGCCGGCGATCAGCGCCACCGTCTCGGTGTCGTCCATGGCCATGCGGGCGAACGTCTCGCGGATGTCGCGGGCCGCGGCCAACGGGTCCGGAGTGCCGTTGGGGCCCTCGGGGTTCACGTAGATCAGGCCCATCTGCACCGCGCCGAGCGGGTCGGCGAGCTCGCGGTCGCCGCTGTAGCGCTCGTCGTCGAGCCATCCGGTCTCAGGGCCCCAGTAGATGTCCTCCTCGGGCTCCCACACGTCGACGCGGCCGCCGCCGAAGCCGAACGTCTCGAAGCCCATCGACTCCAGCGCCACGTTGCCGGCCAGGATCATCAGGTCGGCCCAGGAGATCTTGCGGCCGTACTTCTGCTTGACCGGCCACAGCAGCCGGCGGGCCTTGTCGAGGTTGGCGTTGTCGGGCCAGCTGTTGAGCGGCGCGAAGCGGTGCGTGCCCGAGCCGCCGCCGCCCCGCCCGTCGTGGATGCGGTAGGTGCCGGCGCTGTGCCACGTCATGCGGATGATCAGCGGCCCGTAATGGCCGTAGTCGGCCGGCCACCAGTCCTGCGAGGTGGTCAGCACGTCCGCGATGTCGTCCTTGACCGCGGCCAGGTCGAGGCTGTTGAACTCGGCCGCGTAGTCGAAGCCGTCGTCCATGGGGTCGATCTGCGGCGAGTTCTTGTTCAGCGGCCGCAGGTTCAGCTGCTCGGGCCACCAGTGCTGGTTGGCGAGCGAGCCCATGGCCATGGGCGGGGTCTCGTGCAGCACGGGGCACCCTCCGGCGGGCGCGGTATCGGTAGCGGGGCTGGTGTCTTGGGTGGTCATCGATGCTCCTTGGCTGTTGGGGGTTGATTGTGTCGATCTCAGGATTCCTGGCCGGCGGCGACGGGCGCTTTCCGGCACGTGGGGCAGAGGCCCCAGTAGATGACTTCGGCCTCGTCGATGGCGTAGCCGAAGTCGTCCTCGACCTCCAGGCATGGGCGATAGCCGGCCGCGCAGTCGACGTCGACCATGCGGCCGCAGTGACGGCACACCAGGTGGTGGTGGTTGTCGTCGACCCGGTCCTCGTAGCGGGCCGGCGAGCGGGCCGGCTGGATCCGGCGGATCAGGCCCTTGTCGGCCAGCACGCCCAGGGCGTCGAACACCGCCTGGCGGGAGACGGTGCCGATGCTGGCCCGCACATCGCCGACGAGATCGTCGGCAGTGGCATGGGGACGAGCCGACACCGCGTTCAACACGGCCAGTCGCTGAGCGGTCACCTGTAGGCCGTGGTCTCGCAGCAGCTGCTGGGCGTCCTGGATCATGGGGCCACTATAGCACTATTCTGGACTAAGTCCAAACTTAGAATCGATCCACTCCAAAAGGATGCGATATTGGACCTATACGGTCCGATCCGTCATCAATTTCGTGAGACGGTGGCTCATGGCGGTGGCAACATGACATCGGTCCAGAACGACATCATGTCCTCGAAGAACACCGGGACCAGTTCGGGGTTGCCGGAGATGTGGGCGCCTCGCACTCCGAAGCCGGCCTCGATGGCGTAGAGGAAGCCGTCGCGGTCGACCAGATCGGGGTCCGGCTCCTCCGAGGTGGGCAGGATGAAGGCGCCGTCGTCGGCGATGAAGAAGGTGGGCGCCCCCGGCGTCACCGAGGCCTCCGGGATGTGCTCCAGAGGGGTCGTGCGGTCGAAGCTGTGGTTGGCGCCGGGCACGATCCGCACGGTTGCATCTCCGCCGGAGGCCCGTATGGCGTGGATGTGGGCCTGGACCTGCACCGGCGGGCACCAGTCGTCGCGGTCGCCGATGATCGCCCGGACCCGGGTGGCACCCACGGAGGGGTCGAGGAACTGCTGCCCCGACCAGGGGTAGGCGGCGTACACCCCCACGAGCTTGGGGGCGCCGGCGGCCGCCGCGAGGTGCACCGACGCCGCGTTGAGCACGGCCGAGCCGCCCCGGCTGTGGCCCTGGGCGCCGATCCGGGCCGGGTCGATGGCAGGGTGGGCGGCGAGGACCTCGGCGGCGGCGAGGACGTCCCAGGCGCTGGCCGCGAAGGAGAACTGGACCTGGTTGTGGACGGTGGTGACGACCCGGCGGGTGCTGAACGGGTCGAGGGTGCATGCCGCCATGTTCCCGTCGGTGATCGCGGCTGCGATCCCGGTGTGGTGGAGCTGGAGCCCGAGGCTGCCCGGGGCGATAATCACCACCGGGTGCGGTCCCGGCCCGTCGGGCAGGAAGAGCTTGGCCCACAGATCCTGGCGTGGCATCGCGCCGGTGTCGGAGATCGCTTGAAAGAAGTTTCTGGGGTTGGCCGACGGGATCGTCAGCGCCTCGCCGCCCAGGCCGTTGGCCAGCCGGAAATCGTCGTTGTGAATGGCCGCGTCATCGGTCTCCATAGAGTGCCCGGCAGAGTAGAGGCTGCGAGCCTCCTGCATCAGGAGCCGAACCAATGAGCAAGGTCGTGTTGATCACCGGAGCATCGGCGGGCATGGGGCGCGAGGCCGCCATCCTGCTGGCCAAGAGGGGCCACCGGGTCTACGCCGGCGCCCGCCGCATGGACCGCATGGCGGACCTGGCCGACCACGGCGTCACCCCGGTCGAGTTGGACGTCACCAACCGCGACGACAACGAGCGGGTCGTGAACCAGATCGTCGATGCCACCGGACGCATCGACGTGCTGATCAACAACGCTGGCTTCGGCCTGTACGGGCCGGTCGAGGAGATCCCGCTCGACGATGCCAGATACCAGTTCGAGGTGAACCTGTTCGGCGTGGCCCACCTCACCCAGCTCGTGATGCCCCACATGAGGGCGCAGGGCTCGGGCCGCATCGTGAACATCTCCTCGGTCGGGGGCAAGGTCTTCTCGCCCTTCGGGTCGTGGTACCACGCCACCAAGCACGCCCTGGAGGGCTGGTCGGACTGCCTGCGCCTCGAGGCCGCGCCGTTCAACATCCAGGTCGTGCTGGTCCAGCCGGGCCTGATCAGGACCGACTTCGGCGACGTGGCCGCCGAGCAGCTGAGGAAGTACGGCGACGGCGCCTACCGGGCTCAGGTAGCGCCGCTTCTCAAGATGAGGGACGACGGCCGTGTCCAGGACCGCGGCACCAAGGCCGAGGTGCTCGCCGAGGTGTTCGTAGAGGCCGCGACCACCGGCAAGCCGCGCCGCCGCTACGTCAAGGGGATGCTGGGCCGACCGGCCCTGTTCGTCCGCAAGTGGCTCGGCGACGGCATCTACGAACTAACGCTGCGCCTCGCCATCCGATAGTCGAGCCGCCGCAGCCAGACGAGCCTGCGGCACGCCGGTCTACTGGGCCGGGACGGGCTCCCAGCCGCCGGGCTCCAGACCCAGGTAGAGCTCCAGGTGGCGGTTCATGTTGACGATGCGGCACTCCTCGCCCGACAGCAGCACGTGGGTGCAGCCCGGCTGGTGAAGGCCGGCCTGCATGGTGCGGATCACGCTCAGGTCCTGGTTGAGCACGAACCCGAAGTCGGCTGCGTCCATGGGCACGGTGACATGTACCGGCGGCGGGGCCGCAGCGTCGGCCGACGGCGTCCGGCGGAGGTTGATGACGGCCAGCTCGCCCTCGTCGGGGGTGGGGCCGGGCCGGGCGGTCATCACGGTGAACAGGTCGGCGCTCACCAGCACGGTGGTGTTGGGGAACAGGTTGTACTGGCTGAGGCTGGTGATCTGGTGGGTGTCGTAAGGCGACAAGTCCACCCCGAGGGTGGCCTGATGGTCGCGGATCTTGTCAGCGATCACGTCCTGCAGGGTCTGGCCGTCGGGCACAACGGGGGCGTCGCAGAGCTCGCGGTACTGCGGCCCCATGCGCCCTCCCTGGGTTTCCACGAAGGAGTCCCACACCGCCTGGTCGTCGACGTTGCGGCCCAGACGGGGGCTGGGCACGCCGTAGCGCTGGTATGAGGCGCTGTGGCGGTTCCAGATCTGCTGGGGGGCGTTGACGTCGTCGATGCTGGCCAGCATCTCCCGGTGCAGGCCCTGCACGTGGTAGGTCTCCGAGAAGCCGTCGTTGACCACCTTCCAGTTGCTGTTGACCGGGGTGACGGTGGAGTAGTCGCACCGGAACTCGTCCAGGTTGGCCCAGGCGATGTCGTCGGGGACACCCTCCAGCCAGTCGTCCAGCGGCTCGGCGTCGAGGTCCAGGTTCACGAACACCAGACGGGTCCAGGTGTCCACCCGCACCGGCACCAGCCCGAGCTCGTCGTTGCGCAGCGGACCGAAGCCCCGCCGCGACGGAACCTCGCGCAGCCGTCCGGCCAGATCCCACGCCCAGCGGTGATAGGGGCAGCGAAGCTCGGTCGCACCGGACCCCGAGCCCACACAGATGGTGTTGCCCCGGTGGCGGCACACGTTCTGGAAGCCGCGCAGCACACCGTCGTCGCCCCGCACCAGCAGCACCGAGTACCGGCCGAGGCGGTGCTCGAACCAGTCGCCGGGGTCGGCGACGTGGTCGACGGTGCAGGCCACATGCCACACCCTGGGCCACAGCCGCTCATGCTCGAGCTCGGCGAACCCGGCCGAGATGTAGCGCTGCACCGGGATCCTCACCGGGGCCTCCGCAGCCAGGCCCGAGGCAGTGACCGCAGTGCCGAGAATCTCGGCCTCGTCCGGGGGCGCGGTGTCGACCATGCCCACAATCGTGGCACACGGGTTGGGTGGCTACCCTGAGCCGGCCCGCCCAACGCTTGAGGTATCGATGACCACCGACAGGCACTACTACATCGAGTCGTTCGGCACGGTCCAGCTGAGCGCGTTCCGCATCGGGCAGTCCCCGTTCGCCCACCGCTACGTGACCGATCAGACGGTCTTCTGCCTGTACTGCGACCGCCTCTACGCAGTGAAGATGACCTCCGACGAGGATCCCGTCCCCAACTACTGGAAGCTGCGCCGCGGCGTGATGCTGTACGACGTCCCGGAGAAGCCGCTCGAGATCGTCGGCCCCGATGCGAGCCGGCTGCTCGAGAAGGTCCTCACCTGCCGGATCGAGGCGCTCCCGGTTGGGCGGGCCCGCTACGGCCTGGCCTGCCATGCCGACGGCACCATCCTCATGGACGGCGTGGTGATGCGGCTGGCCCCCGACCGGTTCTGGTACGTCAAGGCCAACGGCGAGTTCCAGAGCTGGCTCGAGGCCAATGCCATCGGTCTCGACGTCAGGGTCTCGGACCCGGACTCGCGGGTGCTGCAGATCCAGGGACCGAAGTCGCTCCACGTGCTCGACGCGGCCATCGGCGGCGGGCTGTCGGAGGACTTCAAGTACTTCCACGCCGGCTTCTTCGACGTCTGCGGGCAGCGGCTGTGGGTGTCCCGCACCGGGTGGACGGGGGAGGCGGGGATCGAGATCTACTGCAACAGCGGCCCGGAACCCACCGACCACGACGCCCTCTGGGACGGCCTGCTCGCCTGCGGGGAGCCCTTCGGGATGGAGTTCAGTTCGTCGTCGTCGATGGGCCTGCGGCGCATCGAGTCGGGGATCCTCGACAACGGCACCGACATCGAGCCCGGGTTGACGCCCTACGCGGCCGGCCTCGGGCAATTCGTCAAGCTCGACAAGGACGACTTCATCGGCCGGGCGGCGCTGAAGACTGCTGATCGCAGCCAGCTGCTGTTCGGCCTGGTCTGCGCCACCGCCACGCCGGAGGCCGACATGCACGTCCACTTGGATGATGGCCCGGTCGGACACATGACCGCCGGGTCGTGGTCGCCCACACTCGACGCCGGGATCGGCTACGTGCGCTTCGACCAGCGGTTGCCGGATGACGACTGGAACGGCAAGACGGTCTGGCTGCACGACCGCGATGGAACGCCCCACGAGGCCACCGTCGACACCCTGCCGTTCGTCGACAAGGAGAAGCAACTGCCCCGCGTCGCCTGGAGCGGTCCGGGCAGCTGACTCGCCTCGGCTCCTTCAGGAGTCGCCGCTGCCGCCGCCGGATTCGTCCGACTTGTTGATCACGCCTCGGATATTGAGGCTTGACTCATGTTTGATGTCAGTGGCCACAGGGAGCGCACTTCGATGACGCCCTCGAGGATCTGGATCTCGTCGTGGATGAACCGGCCGAGATGAGACAGCGAAGCCCACAGAGAGTGAGCCATCATTCTTGGCTCACGACGACTAGCCAGTACCACAGTTCCACACCGACAACAGCCACGCCCCCAGTGCCTACCAGCGCAGCCAGCAGCCACCGAGCTTTCTGCGGCCAGCGGTCAGGCCATTTCTCGAACAGCCACACGCCCGCCAGCAGCACCACTATGACGGGAACAATCATGACCCTGTCCAGGGTGCGGCTACGTCCCCGGTGCTGCGCTGTCACCGACAGCCAGGCCGACGTACGCGGCAACGGTCTGCGGGACGAGTGCTGGGGTTGGGCTTGCCGGGTTTGATGCTGCGTACGACCTTGCCGATGATCGGGCCGCACCCAGCTCGCTGGCAGGACGTATAGGCCGAATAGGCCGCGGGGGCATACACCGATGCTCGCAGCGCAACATTGAGGACTACAACAGCGGCCACGGCGAACCAGACCGGGTCGGCCACCACGGGATAGACCGCACCGGCGTGGTCTACGGTCTGCACCAGCGTTGTGCCTTCGAGGCTGTAGCTGGTGGCGATCTCGGCGCCCTCAGCGTCGAGCGCCCACGGCATCGCGATCCCACCGGCGACGGCACCGGCCGCGTCGTAGAACCGGACCGACCCGTCGTCAAGCATCTTCGCGGTGTGACCCGCAGGCACGGCGTCATTGAACCGGTAGGTGGTCGCGGCCTGCGCACTGTCGATGACGACAAGCGCCGCGAGCGACGAACGGTCCTCGCTCTCGACCAGCACCACGCCCGCATCGTCGCCGGGCACAACCACTCTCAGAGCCGACGGCACGATCTCATCGGGCGTCCACACCGTTTCATAGACGATGGCTCCGGTGTGTCCCACCGGGCCCGGCAACTCGTCCCCGGCCGGCTCCACAGCAGGCTTCCGTTCGGGTTCTGGCTCGGGCTTCGGTTCCTCCATTTCGTCGCCCTCGTCGGGCTTGGGTGCAGGCTCGGGGTCAGGCTTTGGGTCTGGTTCCGGTGCAGGCTCGGGGTCAGGCTTTGGGTCTGGTTCCGGTGCAGGCTCGGGGTCGTTGATGGTCGGGGTCTGCTCGTGGTCCCAGTCCTCAAGCAACCCGCCGGGCACATCCGTAGCGCCCGCGGCTGGAGCAAACGCCACCAGCCCTGCACAGACACCCAGCACCGCCAACACTCCAGCACGACGCATCATTGGCTTGCTCATCGGCAGTTGCCTCCCCTGTATGAAATCCAGATATTGATGCTGGCACCGCGCTGAGGCGACTGTCAACAAGAAATTCCACCGAGATGCCGCCACCCGCCCGCCGCCTCGGGCCGTCGGGCGCGATCCGCGAGCGGGCACGCTTCGGGGCACCGGGCAGCGCCGTCTGGTACTACCGGCGAAGCTGGCTGGGGATGGCCGCTGCGGTGGTGGCCCTGTTGTTCGGCCTCACCTACCTGTTCATCACTCACGACCTTGGCGTCGCCCGGCATCTCGCCGACCGCATCACGGTCATGCGCACCGGTGAGATCGTGGAACAGCAACCGACCGAGGCTTTGTTCGCGAGCCCGGAGCACCCCTACACCCGCAACCTGCTCGCCTCCTCGCTGACCGTCTAGCACGGTCGGATAGTGTGCAAGCCTCCTACCTATGGATCTGAATCGCTTCGAGTGGCTGGCGCGGCGGCACGAGGAGGCCGTAGACCCGGACCGGGTGATCGTCGATCCGCACCACCATCTGTGGGACGGGCATCAATGGCGGGGGGTTCTGGGCGCCTATCTGGCGGCCGAGTTGCTGGAGGACCTGACCGGCAGCCACAACGTCTCCAAGACGGTGTTCGTCGACTGCATGTCGAACTACGACACCGGCTGCGCCGAGCACATGAAGCCGGTGGGGGAGACCAGGTTCGTGGCGGGCGAGGCCGACGCGCTCGATGCCGCGGGCGGTCCGACCATCGCCGGGATCGTCGGCCACGCCGACCTGATGCTGGGAGAAGCGGTCGAGGAGGTCCTGGCCGCCCACGACGCGGCCGGCGGGGGCCGGTTCCGGGGGATCCGCCATGCCACCGGGTGGGACGCCAGCGACGACATCCACAACAGCCACAGCAAGCCGTTCGAGCACATGATGAGCGCATCGGAGTTCCGGGCCGGAGCCCGGCGGCTGGCGGCGATGGGGTTCAGCTTCGACGCCTGGCTGTACCACCCCCAGCTCCCGGAGCTGGCTGCGCTGGCCGAGGCTGTGCCCGAGTTGACGATCGTGCTCGACCATCTGGGCGGGCCGCTCAGGATCGGCCCCTACCGCCGTGACGGCGACCGGGTCCGGGCCGACTGGAGGGCATCGATGCGGCTGGTGGCGGGCTGCGGAAACGTGGTGCTCAAGGTGGGCGGCATCGGCATGGACATCTACTACGGCACGGGCTGGACGAACCGGGACGCACCGCCGGGCTCCGAGGAGGTGGCCGCCCACTGGGGCGACGACGTGCGGTTCTGCATCGACACGTTCGGCCCCGACCGGTGCATGTTCGAGTCCAACTTCCCGGTCGACCGCCAGACGCTGCCGTACCCGGTGCTGTGGAACGCGCTGCAGATCATGGCCGCCGGCTACAGCGACGCCGAGCAGGAGGACCTGTTCTCGGGCACCGCCACCCGGACATACGGGCTGTCGTGAGCCTCGACTTCTCCATGCGCCCCGAGTGGGAGGCGCTGAGGGCCCGGGCCCGGGCCGTGGCCGAACAGGGCGTGGCCGACTACGGCCGGTGGAGCGACTCGTGGATCAACGGGCACTCCAAGGAGTTCTCCAAGGTGCTGGCGGCCGAGGGCTTCATCGGCATGACCTGGCCGACGGAGCACGGCGGGGGAGGCCGGCCCGGCATCGAGCGCATCATCATGGCCGAGGAGATGATCAGCGTCGGCGCGCCCATCGCGGCCAGCTGGTTCGCCGACCGCCAGATGGGCCCGTCCATCTACACCTACGGCACCGAGGCCCAGAAGGCCGCGTTCCTGCCCGGGATGCTGTCGGGGGAGACGTCGTGGTGCATCGGGATGAGCGAACCCGACGCCGGCTCCGACCTGGCCGCGCTCAAGACCTCCGCGGACCGCGACGGCGACCATTACGTGTTGAACGGCCAGAAGATCTGGACCAGCGGCGCGTCCAGCGCCGAGTACTGCTACGTGATCTGCCGCACCCGCCGCGAAGGGCCGCCCCACCGGGGCCTCAGCGAGCTGATCGTGCCGATGGGCCTCGACGGCATCGAGGTGCGGCCGGTGCGCGACATGGTCGGCAACTCGCACTTCTGCGAGATCTTCCTCACCGATGTGCGAGTGCCGGCCGACAACCTCGTCGGCACCGAGGGCGGGGCGTTCAAGCAGACCATGATCCAGCTCGGCTACGAGCGGGGAGGCATCGACCGGCTGGTGTCCAACCGGCCCCTGTACGAGCTGGCCCTGGAGCACGCCGACCTGGCTGATCCCCTGACCCGGCAGGAGATCGCGGCCATCGAGACCGGCTACCGGCTGGGCCGGCTCATGGTGTACCGGGGAGCGCTGGGCGAGGGTTCCGCCGACTACAGCGCGGGCACCAAGGCGTTCTGCACCGAGCACGAGCAGCGGGTGGCCGAGTTCGCGGCCCGGGTGCTGGGCCCGGCCGCCACCGTGGGCGACGCCGTGACCACCGCGGTCTGCTACGCCCCCGCCTACACCATCCAGGGCGGCACGTCGGCCATCATGCGCAACATCATCGGCGAACGCATCCTCGGCCTACCCCGCGAACCCAGATAGCCCGCCGCGACCCGTCCCGCCTGCCTGCCCGGTCAATCTCGGGTTGATTTTGTGGGCCTAGTGCACAAGACAAACCCGAGATTTGGGGAGAGATGGGCCCGGTCAATCTTGGGTTGGTTCTGTGGACCCAGTGCAGAAAAACGAACCCGAGATTTGGGGAGGGATGGGCGAGGGGCGGCCTTGGCCTACTCGGGGGTGACGTAGGCGGCGGTTAGGCCGCCGTCGACCAGCAGGTTGGCTCCGGTCATGTAGGACGAGTCGTCGGAGGCCAGGAACAACGCAGCCGAAGCCATCTCCGTGGCCTCGCCGAAACGGCCCATCGGCACGTGGACCAGCCGGCGCTGGCGCTTCTCTTCGGTGTCGAGGTACGACATGAGCAGCTCGGTGCGCAGCGGCCCCGGCGACAGGGCGTTGACCCTGATGTTCTCCCGGGCGTGGATCACCGCCAGTTCGCGGGTCAGCGACAGCACCGCGCCCTTGGAGGCGGTGTAGGCGATCTGGGGCGTGGCCGCGCCCACCGAGGCCACGAACGAGGCGGTGTTGATGATCGAGCCTCCGCCGGCCCGGCGCATGGCCGGGATCTGGTGGCGGCAGCCGTACAGCACGCCCTTCAGGTTCACGGCCAGGGTCTTGTCGATGGTCTCCTCGCTCGTGGCCATGGCGTCGGCGTCGTCGGCCAGCATGATCCCGGCGTTGTTGAAGGCGATGTCCAACTGCCCGTATGTGGCCTCCGCGGTCTTCACCGCCAGCGCGACCTCGGCGTCGTCAGACACGTCGGCCTGGACCGCGGTGGCCTCGCCCCCGGACGCCCGGATCATCTCGACCGTCTCGTCGTTGGCCTCGACGATGTCCGCCGCCACCACCCGGGCGCCCTCGGAAGCGAAGCGCAGCGCGGTGGCACGCCCAATACCGCTGGCCGTCCCGGTGATCAGCGCCACCTTCCCCTCAAGTCTCATAGCCGCTCCCTTCTCGCGATCAGCTCGTCAGCGAACCGCCGTTGATGCCGATGGTCTGGGCGGTGACCCATTCGGCCTCGTCGGAGGCGAGCCAGATGCAGGCGGCGGCCACATCCTCGGGCCGGCCGGTGCGGCCCACGGGGACGGCCTTGGCGAAGTGCTCGGTGATCTCGTGGTTCCTGCGTTCGAAGAGGCCAAGCGCCAGCGTGTTGGCCGTCACCCCGGAACGAGCCACCTCCAGCGCCAGCGTGCGGGTGAAGGCCAGACCCCCGCCCTTGCCCGCGCTGTAGGGAGCCACCCCGATACGCACGCCGTGGGTGCCCGCGGCCGACGAGATGGTGATGATGCGGCCCCAACCCCGCTCGCACATTCCGTCGAGCACTGCGTGGCAGCAGTTCATGACCCCGTAGAGGTTCACATCGACCGAGGCCTGCCAGTCGGCCGGATCCATGCCGCGGAACTGTTCGGCCTTCATGTCGGTCGGCCCGGCCAGGCCGGCATTGTTCACCAGGATGTCGATCGCGCCGATCCCAACCACGGCCTCCGTGACCGCGTCCAGGTCGGTCACGTCAAAGGCCACGGGCGAGGCGCTCCCGCCCGCCTGAGCGATCTCGGCGGCCACTTCGTCGGCTCGCTCGGGGAAGAAGTCGTTCACCACCACGTGGGCGCCCTGGCCGGCCAGGCCCCGGGCGATTCCCGCTCCGATGTTGCGTCCCGCGCCGGTTACCAATGCGGTGCGCCCGCTCAGATCGAACATCGACTATCGCTCCGCTCTCATGGTCACCATCATGGCCTAGCGCAAGCGCGAGTTCGCTGCGAGCGTCTCGCAAGACGGCATTGCGCATCCCGCTCTTGTTCGCTTCGCTCACGGGCCGCTCGGGCCACGGCCTCGCTCGGCACTCGCGAAGGCACGTGGTAGTCCACTCCCAACCGCTCGGCCTCTAGGGGCTGTGGACGCGGCCGAAGCTATAGGCGTCAGGCCAGCCCCGGCCGGCGACGCTCTCCTCCTGACGGGCGATGATGCCCGGCAGGTCGTCCGGCTGCCAGCCCTCGACCAGTTCCTCACCCTGCAAGTCGAGGACCGGGCGCTGCAGCTCCACCAGCAGCTGCAGGCTGAACGCGATCCGGCCGGTCAGCACTGCCGGATCGGCCGTGCACAGGGCCAGCGTCGCCTCGGCCATCGTCTCCAGCGGCTCGAACATCACGCCCTCCACCCACCCCGCGGCCACCAGTGCCGGCGTGGCAATTGCCCCCTGGGGCGCCAGCGCGTTCACGGCGATGCACTGGCCCTCGCACTCGCTGGCCACCGAGACCGTGAGCCGGTTCAGGGCGGCCTTGCTCGCCCCGTACATCGCCCCGGCCTTCGACGGCTTGTTGGTCGGGAACGGCGGACCGGGCGGCAACTCCGCCGAGAACGTGGTGATGTTCACGATCGCCCCCCGGCCCCGCTCGCGCATACCGCCGACCACCTCGGCCATCAGCATCCACGGCGCCCACAGGTTCACCTGCAGGGCCCGCTCCAGGCGCTCGGGGCCCACCGACTCGAAAGCCCCGTAGCCGCCGGCGGCCGCGTTGTTGACCAGGATGTCGATGGGGCCGAACTCGGCCTCGGTCCGCTCCACCAACTCGGTGCGGGCCCCCCGAGGGTCGCTCAGATCCGACGGCAGCAACAGGCACTCGCCGCCCAGATCGCGGATGCGTGACTGAGTGTCGTTCAGGCCGTCAACGCTGCGGGCCGTGATCGCCACCCTGGCCCCCTCGGCGGCCAGGCGCAGTGCGATGGCGGTACCGGTGCCGCCCTTGCTGGCGCCCGTCACCAATGCCACCTGCCCCTCACAAAGCCGTTGAGACATCACCACTCTCCTCCCGGCACGGCTCCTGGTTCGGCCAGTCTCGCACCATCGCGGCCGCACATAGTCCGAGCGGCGTTGTGTGGCCGATATCACCCCGCGCACACGAGTCGTCCGGACCCGCGACGGTAGCTTCGACTGGTGCAAAGTCCGGTTCGGCTCGTCTACCTGCTGCGACCCACTGTCAAGGTCGGGATCCTGCTCGCGGTCGGCTTCAGCGTGCTGGCCTTCGTGTCCACGCCGTTCCTGCTGCCCGAGATCGCGGCCCACTACGGCATAAGCCTCGGTGTGGCATCGATGATCGGCGTGTTCCAGTTGGGCGGGTTCGTGATCGCCTCCTGGGGCGCCGGACGATGGCTCCAGCCCCGAGACCGGGTCTTCGTGACTGCGCTGCTGGCCGCATCGGCCGCCAACCTCGCCTCCGCGGCCCTGCCCGCCTTCGCTCTGCTGGTGCCGCTGCGCCTCGTCAGCGGCGTGGCCCTGGGCCTGCTGGCCTGGTACGGCTGGGTGCAGGCCTTCGGCGACGACCGCCGCATGGGCGACGTGGCCGTGGCCGGGCCTGTGGTCGGGGTGATCGCCGCACCCCTGGTGTCGGTGCTGCTGGAAGCGGGCGGACCCCGGCTCGTGTTCGCCGGACTGGCCGCGGTGTCGCTGGTCCCGCTGGCGTTCGGCTACCGCAGCGAGGTGGCAGAACTCCCCAGGGAAAGGGTGCGCCACCGGGCGGTCACCGCAGCCCGGGTGCTGCTGGTCTGCCTGGGCCTGTTCACCCTCGGCGGATCTGCGGTCTTCATCTACGCAGTGGTGCTGGGAACGGGCGACCCGGGGCTGTCGGTCACGCTCGTCGCGGCCGGGTTCAGCCTCAACGCAGTGGTGGCGATACCCGCGTCCCGCATCAGGGCCATCCGACGGATCCCGAGCCCCTGGATGGCGGCGACCGCGGTCTGCGCGATCGTGGTGGCCACCACCGGCTACCGATGGCTGTTCCTGACTGCGCTGGTGGTGTGGGGGTTCTTCTTTTGGGCCGCCATACCGGGTGTGTTCGAGGTGCTGGCCAGCCGCTCCCGCTACCCCGAGGAGCGGGTCGGCGACGCCCAGGCGCTGATGGCCGCGGGCCGCGCCGGAGGACCGCTGCTGGGCGGCCTGCTCATCGACACCGCGGGAGCTGTCGTGCTCGGCATCGTCGGCAGCTCGCTGATGCTGGCGGCCGCCATCGGCGTGTTCACCACCAGAACCGTGGCCCGACCGCTACCGAACCGCTGACCGTCCACATGGTTCATCTTCCAGCCCCTGTACACAGAGATAGCCCGCGAGCAACCCGACCTACTCGACCGACTGCGGCTGGATCAGGGTTGGAGGCGGATGCGGCCGGAGCCTTCGGTGACCTTGCCGATGATGGCGGCCTCGTGGCCGGCGAACCTCAGCTCGGTGACGACGGCCAGGCCGGCGTCGCGGCTGACCATGCCGAGCAGCAGCCCTCCCGAGGTCTGAGCGTCGGCCAGCAGAGTCACCGACGAGGCGCTCGTGTCACCGGTGTCGAGATGAGGCGACACCCAGTCGAGGTTGCGCTGGGTGCCGCCGGGGACCATGCCCAGCGCGGCCAGCCCTCGGGCGCCCGCGATTATCGGCACCTCGCCCACCGAGATCTCCAGGTCGACGCCCGACTCCTGGGCCATGCGCAGGCCGTGGCCCAGCAGGCCGAACCCGGTCACGTCGGTGGCGGCGGTGGCGCCGTGTCGCATCGCGGCCGTGGCCGCGGTGGCGTTGGACCGGGTCATCTCCGCGACAGCTCGATCCACCACCTCGGCGTGGGCTTCACCCCGCTTGATGGCGGTCGAGATCATCCCCGAGCCGAGTGGCTTGGTGAGCACCAGCGCGTTGCCGGGCCGCAGACCGGTGTTGGTGAGCATGCGCCGCGGGTCGACCTCGCCCACCACGGCCATCCCGTACTTCGGCTCGGGATCGTCGACCGTGTGGCCGCCGCCCACCACGAAACCGCCGGCCCGGGCGGCGTCCTCGCCGCCGGCCAGCACCTCGGCGAGCAGGTCGTTGGACAGCTCCTCGGAGTTCCAGGCCACCAGGTTCAGCGCCAGCAGGGGCCGCCCGCCCATGGCGTACACGTCGGACACCGCGTTGGTGGCCGCGATGCGGCCCCAAGTGCGCGCGTCGTCCACCACCGGCGTGATGAAGTCGGCGGTGAACACCAGGGCCCGCCCGCGGGCGATCCGCCACACCGCGGCGTCGTCGCCGGTGGCCAGGCCGACAACCAGCTCGGGCGGGGGGTCAGGGGTCAGGTCGCGCACCACGCGCGCGAGATCGCCGGGAGCGATCTTGCAGGCTCAACCAGCGCCGTGGCTGAACTCTGTGAGCCTTCGGGCCATCGCGTCCACCCCCTTCCGTGCGCACCGTTTGTAGAAGCATCCGCAGGATAGGCGGCCGGCCGCACAACGCCGGGGACGGCGGCGCGAGCCAGCCGAGGCGATCGGGAACGGCCGGTAGGGTGCAGCCGTGAGTGTCGACCAGCGGCTCCGGACCCGGGCCGCGGAGCTGTTCGGTGTCGACTACCCGATCGTGCAGACCGGGATGGGATGGGTGGCCGGCCCGTCGCTGGTGACCGGCACCGCCGAAGCGGGCGGACTCGGGATCCTAGCCTCGGCCACCATGACCCTCGACGAGATGGACGCCGCCATCGGCGAGGTCCGGTCCCGCACCGATCAGCCCTTCGGGGTGAACCTGCGCCCCGACGCCGCCGACCTGGACGACCGGGCGGACCGCCTGGTGAACGCAGGCGTGCGGGTGGCCAGCTTCGCCGGCCCCCCTCCGGCTCCGGTGGTGCAGCGGCTGCGGGGCGGCGGTGTGCTGGTCATGCCGACGGTGGGCGCCCGCTGGCACGCCACCAAGATGGCCGAGCTCGGTGCAGACGTCATCCTGTGCCAGGGCGGGGAAGGCGGCGGCCACACCGGCTCAATCCCCACTTCCCTGCTGCTGCCCCAGGTGCTCGACGCGGTGGATGTGCCCGTGATCGCCGCAGGCGGCTTCCACGACGGGCGGGGCCTGGCCGCGGCCCTCGCCTGGGGCGCCGACGGTGTGGCCATGGGCACCCGCTTCCTGCTCACCGCCGAGTCGAAGGTGCCCGACACGGTCAAGGCGGTCTACCTCGGGACGCCGGTCACCGGCACCGTGGTGTCGAGCAGCATCGACGGAAAGCCGCAGCGGGTGATCCGCACCCGCCTCGTCGAATCGCTGGAGTCGGCCCGACTCACCCGCCTGGCGCGGGCCGCGATCAACGCATGGCGGTTCCGGGGCCTCACCGGCATGTCGGTCCCGGAGATGCTGAGGGAGGGGCTGGCCATGCGCCGCAGCCAGGGACTGACCTGGAGCCAGATGGCGATGGCGGCCAATGCCCCCATGCTCACCCGAGCCACCATGGTGGACGGCGACGTCGACGCCGGCGTCCTGCCCACCGGCCAGTGCGTGGGCGTCGTCGACGACCTGCCCACCTGCGCAGAGCTGATCGACCGCATCGTGGTCGAGGCCGTCGAGGCCCTCGACCGGATCGCTCCGCCGCGGCCCAGCTAGCTTCCGGTCCCATGTGCGGGCGTTACGTGGCGGCCACCCCGCCCGACGAGTTGGCCAAGTACTTCGGTGCCGCGGCCCCGCCCCCGGACCTGACTCTCGCGCCCAACCACAACGTCGCGCCGACGCAGACCGTGTACGCCGTGCGGGAGCGGGACGGGGCCCGCAGCCTCGACGCCCTGCACTGGGGGCTGGTGCCGTTCTGGGCCAAGGACCCCAAGATCGGCAACCGGATGATCAACGCCCGGGCCGAGACGGTGGCCACCAAGAACGCCTTCAGGGTGGCGCTCACCCGCCGGCGCTGCATCATCCCGGCCGACGGCTTCTACGAATGGCGCCGCCTGGAGGGCTCCAAGCACAAGCAGCCCATGTTCATCAGCCGTCCCGACGGCGAGCCCTTCGCCTTCGCGGGCCTGTGGGAGCAGTGGCGCGACAAGGACAACCCCGACGACGGCGGCGAGCCCTTCGAACTGCACTCGTGCACCATCATCACCTGCGAGGCCAACGAGGCCATGGCCAAAGTGCACGACCGGATGCCGGTGGTGCTGCCGCCCGGCGCCTGGGACCTTTGGCTGGACCCCGCCAACAGCGACACCGAGGCCGCGACCAGCCTGCTCGTCCCCGCGCCGCCGGGCCTGATCCGGATGCACCCGGTGTCGACCGAGGTGAACAGTGCCCGCAACAACGGCGCCCACCTCATTGAGCCGGCCGAACCGCTCGACATCTTCAGCAGCTGACCCATCCGAAATTGATGCGGATTCGGCCCGCTGAGGCCCATTATCGGCATCAATTTCGCTGAAGTGGGGTTGTGCCGTCAGCCTCCGGCCAATTCGGCCTTCAGCAGGGCGGCGACCGCGTCCAGGTCGCCGGGGTCAGGGTTGGTGTCGGCACTCGAGAAGTCGAGATGGGCCATGGTCGAGATGGGCACGACGTGGACGTGCACGTGGGGCACCTCGAAACCGGCGATCATCAGGCCCACCCGGTCCGGAGCGAGCCCGGCGGCCTGCTGGGCCTCAGCCACCCGGTGGGCTACCGCCATCAGATGGGCCACGGTGTCGCCGTCGAGGTCCACCCAGTGGTCGACCTCCGCTCTGGGCACCACCAGCACGTGGCCCCGGTTGAGGGGCCGCACGTCCATGAACGCCACGCAGGTGTCGTCGCGCCAGACGAACCGGCCGGGTATCTCTCCGTCGATGATCCGGGTGAAGATTGTGGGCATCCCCTGATCGTAGGCTGAAGACCCATGGCCGACCCGAGCACCGGCGAGGACCGGATCCTCACCGTCCCCAACCTGATCTCGGCGGCCCGGCTGGCCTGCATCCCCTGGTTCCTGTGGCTGCTGTTCAGCTCCGGGGACCGCTGGGGGGCGGCGCTGCTGTGGGGAGCGCTCGGCGCCACCGACTGGGTGGACGGCTGGTGGGCCCGCCGCTTCAACTCGGTCAGCAACGTCGGCAAGATGCTCGATCCCATCACCGACCGGGCCGTGCTGCTCGTCGGAGTCTTCGCGGTGGGCATCGACGGCTCGGTGCCGTGGTGGCTGGTGATCCTCACCCTGGCCCGGGAGGGGATCGTCGCCGTCGTCGGGCTGGTGCTCCTGTCGTTGGGCGCCAAGCCGATCGACGTGACCTGGTGGGGCAAGTGCGCCACCTTCGGCCTGTACTTCTGCTTCCCGCTGCTGCTGGCCGGCGCCTCCGATCTGGGCGTCGCCGAGGGCTTCCGGATCGCGGGCTGGGTGTGCGCGGTTCCCTCGCTGGTGTACAGCTACCTGTCCGCAATCCAGTACATACCGCTGGGCCGCGAGTCGTTGCGCCAGGGACGGGCCGAGCGGGAGGAGCAAGCCTCGTGAGTGTCCCCTGGGGAGTCTGGTTCGAGCCGACCCAGCCGGTTCGCCGCCTGGTCGAACTGGCCCGCCTGGGCGAGTCGCTGGGAGCCGAGATGTGCTTCGTGGCCGACGAAGGCACCGAACGCGACGTGTACGTAGCGCTGACAGCCATCGTCGAGGCCACCGGCCTCACCGTCGCCCCGGCCATCACCAACCCCTTCAGCCGCCATCCGGTGGCCACCGCGGCGGCCATCGCCACCCTCGCCGAGCTGGCACCGGGCCGGGTGATGCACGGGCTGGGCGTGGGCGGCAGCCGGGTCCTCCAGCCGCTCGGGATGGACCCGGAGCGCCCCTTCACCGCGCTGCGGGAGACGTTCGAACTCAACCGGCGACTGCTGGCGGGAGAGACCGTAGGGGAGGCGTCCCTTCCGTGGTTCCGTCCCGACCAACCCATGCCCATCGCAGTGGCCGGGAGGGGGCCCAGGGTCCAGCGCCTCGCGGCCGAGCACTCCGACTGCGTCATCCTGTCGGCCGCGCCCCCGGCTCACCTCCCGGCCGCCGCCGAACGGATCAGGAGCTCGGGCTCCGCCAAGATCGCCTGGTCGGCCTATCTGGCCTACAACGACACCGAGCGCCGCCGGGTCCTGCCCCACTTCTCCTACATGGCCGTGGACGCGCCCGCCGATGTGAGGGAGGCCGACGGCCTGGACGATGCCACCACCGCCGAGGTCCGCCGCCTGATGCTGGCCGGACGCATGGACAAGGCAGCCGAGCTGCTGCCCGACGCTCTGGTGGACCGCTACGGCGTAGCCGGCACCCCAGCCGAAGTCTCAGCCCAGATCGGCGAACTCCGCGACTGCTTCGACATCTTCATGCTCCCCATGAACGACGAAGCCACCTCAGCCGACCACATCCAAGCCAGCGCAAAGATCTTCGACAACGCCTGAGCCCGCCGGCCGGGACGGCCCTCTCTAGGACTGCGGAATGGCCGAGTAGGCGGGAAAGTCGGGGTCGACGACGGAGTGGATCCCCAACCCCATCGCTACCCGGTTCACGTAGTTGAGGTGAGCGCACTGGGAGTTGGCGTCGATGATGTCGAGGTCGTCGAAGCCCGCCGCCCGCAGCTCGTCGACGTCGGCCTCGGTCACCGAGGCGGGGGAACGGGTGAGCTTCACCGCGTAGCCCACCACCGCGGCATCGGCCGGCGACAGGCCCAGCGACTCGAAGCAGTCCGGGTCGGCGGCCAGCTTGGCGATGGCCTCATCGTCGAGACCGGTCTGGCGCAGCTTGATCGTGACCTGGCTCATGCAGTGCACCGTGCCGTTGATGGCCGAGGTCACGAAGCTGATCAGGTTGCGCTGATGGGGCGTCAACCGCGACGGGCACTTCTCGGTGGCCGCGTACAGGTCCAGGCGGGCCGCCACCAGCGCGGGGTGAAGCGATCCGGCCATGGTCATCTCGGTGGGCTCGCCGAGCGCTCGGGCCTGACGGTCGTAGTGGGCCCTCAACTCGCCCTCAGCCTCGTCGTATGGAATCGTGGAGATCCACATTCGCAGCTCCTGTCGCCTGACGATCGCGAGGAAAATGAACGGGTTCCGAGGCCTTGGCCTTTCGCTGTCCAACGAGGATCCCGTCGCCGACACGCTAGCCGTGGTGGCCGCGGCGGACCGCCTCGGCTTCGAGGAGGTGTCGCTGCCCGAGAGCCGGCTGTTCAACTCGGTGATGCCGGTGGCTGCCGCGGCGCTTGACTCCACGCAGCGAGTCACCGTGCGAATCGGGGTGGCCAACCCAGTGTTCCGCCACCCCGTGCTGCTGGCGCTCGAGGCGGCCACGCTGGCCGACATCGGGCCGGGCCGGCTGCGATACGGGCTGGGCGCAGCCGAGTGGACGGTCCGGCGCTTCGGCATGGACCCGCCCGGCTGGCGCCCCCTCACCAACACCGTCGAGGCGGTGCGGGCGGTGCGCCGCCTCACCGCCGGCGAGGAACTCGACTTCGTCCCGACGACGTTCTCGGTGGCACCGGGCCTGCGCCTGGACCGGCCGGCGCCGGTACCTGTTCCAGTGGATGTGGGCGCGGTCAGCCGGCGGATGATGGAGGTCTCGGGCGAGTTCGCCGACGGCGTCCAGCTCGGCGCCATAACCAGCGTCGGTTATACCCGGTGGGCCCGCGAGCGGCTCGCGGCCGGCGCGACCCGAGCCGGTCGCAACGTCGACGATCTGCTGCTGAGCGCCAACGTGCTCACCAGCGTCGGCCCCGACCGGCGCGAGGCCCGAAACGCGGTCAAGGAGGTGCTGGCCTACTACCTGGCCCGGGTCGAGGGCGTGGTGGTCGATGAGGCCGGCGCCGACCCCGACGCGGTGGCCGCGGTCCGGGCCGCGGTCGCCGAGGGCGGCGAGCAGGCCGGCGCAGAGGTTCTCAGCGACAGCCTGGTGGACGTGTTCGGCGTGGCCGGCACTCCCGACGACGTGATCGAGGGGCTCATGCCCTTCGCGGACGCCGGCCTCGACCTGCCGCTAGCCTGGTACACGTTCGGACCCGACCGCGACGCCGGGATACGCCTGCTGGCCGAACAGGTCCGCCCCGCCGTGGTCGGCTCATGACGACCCGCGGCAGCCACCGGAGATGACGGCAGGGCGACTGTCTGCCAAGCTCTCAGTCATGCCTGAAGGACCTCTGGTATCGACGCAGTGGCTGGCCGATCACCTCGACGACCCCGGCGTGAGGGTCGTGGACTGCCGCTGGTACCTGCGCCCCTTCGACATGCGCAACGGCGACGACGAGTACGCCCGAGCCCACATACCGGGAGCGGTGCACGCCCGCTGGGACACCGATCTGGCCGATCCGGAGCGGCCCGACCTGTGGATGCTGGCCGGGCCGGAGCGCTTCGCCGACGCCATGGCCTCCCGCGGCATCGGTGACGACACCTTCGTGGTGACCTACGACGACCAGCACGTGACGGTGGCGGCCCGGGTGTGGTGGGCGCTGCGGGTCTACGGCCACACCGATGTCGCGGTGCTCGACGGCGGGATCAACAAATGGCAGGCCGAGGGACGTCCCACCGACGGCACGGTGCCCCACCACCCGCGGGCGCAGTTCACGCCCCGCTACGACCCGAGCCTCTACGCGACCCACCAGGACGTGCTCGCGGCCCTGGGCACACCGACACGCCTGGTGGACGGGCGCATGGCCGGGGCCCGCGAGGCCGACGGCGGTGCCATACCCGGGAGCATCACCGCGCCCGGCATCGAATTCACCGGCGCCGACGGCACCTGGGCCGAGCCCGAGGAGGCCCGCCGGCGCCTCGCCGCCGCCGGCGCCTGCGCCCCCGAGCCCACCATCGCCTACTGCCGCGGCGGGGTCGGGGCGTGCGGAACCGCGCTGGCCTACGCCATCGCCGGTCACGACGACGTAGCCGTCTACGACGGATCCTGGACCGAGTGGATCACCGACCCCGAGGCGCCCCGAGCCATGGACGGCGCGCCCGCGGGCTAGCCGGCCCGGTTCGGTTGATCATCTCGCAACAGCATTGACTATTTGGCACCAATTGCTAGAGTCCGGTCCAGCGCGGGGGAGGCCGCGCCTGGACCGATTCCAAGAGGGGAACACATGACCAGACTGACCAAGATTCGACGTAGCTACGCGCTCGCTCTCATCGCGATAGTCGCGCTCGTGGCCGCCGCGTGCAGCGGCAGCAGCGAGGACCCAGGCGCCGGCCAAGTCGAAGTCGCCCACTACTACGGATCTGACCTCGGCCAGCAGGGGATCCTCGACGTCAACGCCACTTTCGAGGCCGGCGAGGCCGTCGTCAGCCCCATTGAGCACGAGGCGTTCAAGGACCAGATCCTCGTCGCCCTGGCCGGCGGCGAGCCGCCCGACGTGTTCTCCTACTGGGCCGGGGCCCGGACCCAATCCGTGTTCGAGAACGGCCATCTCCAGCCGATCACCGAAGTCTTCGACAACGCCGACGTCTGGAACAACTTCCCGCAGGCCCTGGTCGACGCCGGGATCCACGGCGGCGAGCCCCACCTGCTGCCGTTCGGGTTCCACTACGTGGCCTTCTTCTACAACCCCCATGTGATGGAGGCGGCCGGGGTCACCGAAATGCCCACCAACGGCGAGGAGTTCATGGCGGCGGCCCAGCAGATCGCCGCCAGCGGGGTCAAGCCCATCGCTCTCGGCTCGATGAACCGCTGGCCGGCCCAGTTCTGGTTCGACTTCCTCATCCTGCGCACGGCTGGGCCCGAATACCGGGCCCAGCTGATGTCGGGCGAGGCGTCGTACACCGATCCCGAGGTCGTCGGAGCGATGGAGACCTGGAAGGAACTGGTCGACGCGGGCTTCTTCGTCGACGATGCCAACGCCTACACCTGGACCGACGCCGCCGACCAGGTCGCCAACGGGGAGGCCGCCATGACCCTGATGGGCACGTGGATCACCGGCTACTGGAACGGCATCGGCCTCGAACCCGTCGCCGACTACGACTTCTTCAACTTCCCGGTGCTGAATCCCGCCATCGAGAACGCCGCGCTGGGACCGATCGACGGATGGGCACTCTCGGCGGACGCAGCCAACCCTGACGGCGCCAAGGCGCTGCTGGAGCACTACGCCGACCCCGGCAACCAGCTCACCTGGGCACTGGAGCAGGGGGCGCTGCCGCCGAACTCCAACGCCGACACCACGCAACTCAACCCGGTCATGGCCAAGGCGCTGGTGGAAGTGGGCAAGGCCGACTCCTACTCGTTCAACTACGACCTGGCCACACCTCCGCCCGTGGCCGAGGTCGGCCTGGACATGTTCCAGGCATTCATGGACGACCCGTCGGGCTACGCCGACCTCCTGTCGAGCGCCCAGTCGGACGCCCAGGCCGCATTCGCGGGCTAGCCCGTCGAGCCGGAGGGCGCCAGCCGCAATCTGACGGAAACTGGCCGCCTTCCTCGCCGGCTCGAACCGGTTCCACCGGCGGTGCCGGACCTCGTCCCCCACGGGTCCGGCGCCGCCGGCTGCCCCGCCGTCGGCGGTCGGTCGATAGTTTCCCGCTAGGCATCGTCTAGGAGACGGCGCATGAGGCCGACAACCCGTTGGGCCATCCTCTTCATGGGACCGCCCATACTGCTGTTCACCGCCATCGTGGTGGTGCCCACGGCCATGGCCCTGCGGCTCAGCTTCACCGACGCCAACATCCTGGGGCAGACCAGCCAGTGGATCGGCTTCGACAACTTCGTCGAGGCCTTCACCAACCAGCACGTTCGAAAGTCGATCCGCATCACGCTGGTGTGGACGCTGTTCGGCGCGCTGATCCCGCCCGCGCTGGGCCTGGGGATCGCCATGATGCTGCAGGCCAACACCCGCTTCGCGGCCATCATGAAGTCGGCGCTGTTCGTGCCGATCTCCATCAGCCTGGTGGTGGTCGGCCAGGTGTGGATCTGGATCTACCAGCCCGGCGACGGCCTGATCAACCAGTTGCTGGGCCTGGTCGGGCTCGAGAGCCTCGAGAACGCCTGGCTGGCCAACCGCTCGACCGCCCTGTGGGCGGTGTTCATCGCCTGGGCGTGGCAGCAGGCCGTGCTGTCCATGATCCTCTACCTGGCCGGGCTCACGTCCATCCCCGGAGAGCTGGTCGAGGCGGCCAGGGTCGACGGCGCCGGCCAATTCCAGGTGTTCCGCCGGGTGATCCTGCCGCTGCTACGGCCCATCACGACGGTCGTGCTGTCGCTGATCGCCATCAACTCGCTGCGCAACTTCGACCTGGTGTTCGCCATGACGCAGGGCGGGCCGGTCCGCGAGACCGAGACGATGCCCATGCTGGTGTGGCGCATCCTGTTCCGCCAGCACGAGCAGGGGCTGGCCAGCGCGGTGTCGCTGATCCTGTTCGCCATGACCCTGGTCGTGATCGGCGGCCTGACCTGGTGGGGCAGGCGAGGCAGCTATGTCGACTAGCACCGCCTCCCTGGCCGCCGACAGGGCTGACCGTACCGTGCCCGAACAAGGCGCAGGCCGCCGGGTCCGCACGCTGCGACGGCGCGCCGGGATGGTGCTGATCGCCGTGTTCGTGGCGTTGTACCTGGTGCCGGTGGCCGGCGTGCTGTCGACTTCTCTCAAGACCAACGCCGAGATCGCCGAACGCGGCATCTGGGCGCTGACCGGCAAGCTCACCCTGGCCAACTACGTCGACGTGTGGAGCACGGCCAACACCGTCCGCTACCTCATCAACTCGTTCCAGGTGGCCATTCCGGCGGTGGTCGTCTCCATCGCCGGCGGCACGCTCATCGGATACGCCCTGGCCAAGTTCAGGCCCAGAGGCGGCACCGCCATACAGCTGGTCATCGTCTCGGGGCTGTTCGTCCCGCCCCAGGTGCTGCTGGTGCCCCTGTTCACCATGTTCAGGAGCTTCGACCTCCTCAACACCCTGTGGCCCATGATCCTGATCCACTCCGCGGTCGGGTTCTCGGTGTGCACCCTCGTGATGCGGAACTTCTTCGAGCAGATCCCCGACTCGCTGCGCTACGCGGCCCTGATCGACGGCGCCAGCGAGGGCGAGGTCTTCTGGCGGGTCATGCTGCCGCTGGCACGGCCGGCGCTGGCCGCCCTGGCCACACTTCAGTTCACGTTCATCTGGAACGACTTCCTCTACCCGCTGGTGTTCACCAGCGCCCGGGACGACGTGGCCACCATCATGCTGGGGCTGCTCAACGTGAAGGGCCAGTTCACGGTGGCCTACGGGACCCAGGCCTCGCTGGCGGTCATCGCCAGCATTCCCACCGTCGTCATCTTCTTCGTCTTCCAGAAGCACTTCGTCCGGGGCCTGCTGTCCGGGGCCCTGAAGGAGTGAACGTGTTGCGCGTCGGGATCATCGGTTGCGGGCGCATCTCCGACCTGCACGTTCTCGGGTACCGGGACCGGGACGACGCGGCCGTCGTCGCACTCTGCGACGTCGATCGGGAGAACGCGGCGGCCAAGCGGCACCAGTGGGGGCTGCCCGGCGCCACGGTCTTCGAGGACTACCGCGAACTGTGCCAGTCGGGCCAGGTCGACCTGGTCGAGATAATCGTCCCGCACCACCTCCACTACGAGATCGCCGCGTTCGCCATCGGCTGCGACCTGCACGTGTCGCTACAGAAGCCGATGTCGCTGAACCTCGACGACGCCGACCGCCTCCTGGGCGCGGCCCGCGAGACGTCGAAGGTGGTGCGCCTCTACGAGAACTTCCTGTTCTACCCGCCCATTCTGAAGGCGCTGGAGCTCATCGATCAGGGCCTCATCGGCGAGCCCCTGTCGGTGCGGCTCAAGAGCAACGCCGGGTACAGCCCGAGTGCATGGGACATACCCTTCTCGGCGCTGCTGTGGCGCCACAACCCCGACGAGTGCGGCGGCGGGCCGCTGGTGTTCGACGACGGCCACCACAAGTTCTCGCTGGCCTGGATCGTCCTGGGGCAGCCGTCGGAGGTGCACGCCTGGATCGGGTCCACCTACGTGCTGTCTTTCGAGCTGGACTCCCCGTCGCTGGTCTCGATGCGCTACGAATCCGGCGCGATCTCGAACCTGGAGGTCGTGTACTCCCAGGAGCTGCTCATCGAGGGCACCGAGCACTACGCGCAGGACGACCGGATGGAGATCACCGGCACCAGGGGAGTCATCTGGGTCAACCGGGGCCACGGGCAGATCGGCGAGGTTCCACCGGTCGTCAGCTATGCCGCAGGGCAGGTGGAGACCTACCCGTGCCCGACAGGCTGGGAGCACTCGTTCATCGGGGCCACCCGCAGCCTGCTCGACACCATCGCCGCGGGCCGCGAGCCGATCCTCACCCTGGCCGAGGGCCGCGACGTGCTCGCGGCCGCTCTCGCCGCGCAGCGGTCCGCAGCCGAGGGCGCAGTCGTCGGCGTGCAGGACCCGGTCGGCCGGTCGCCCCGGGCTGTGAGGTCCGATCTGGTGGCATGGGCCCACCGGGGCGCCCACGCCGCGCCAGGAGGCGCTTAGATGGCCGCGGGCGAGCCTCGGGTGGGAGGCGCCCTCATGACCGGTCTCGACGTGCTCGAGGCGCTCGGGTCGGCTCGGGGCCCGATCGGGCTCAGCGAGCTCGCCCGGGTGCTCGACGCCGACAACGGTCATGTGCACCGGCTCCTGGCCGTGCTCACCAAGCGGGGATACGTGCAGCGCGACGAGTCCAACAAGACCTACATCCTGGGCGCCGGAGTGGTGCAGCTGGCCGGCTCGCTGCTGCGGAACATGGACCTGGTGAACGAGGCCCGGCCGCTGATGCGGGAGCTGATGAACGTCACCGGGGAGTCCGTCCACCTCGCCCACCGCACGGTCGGCGGCGGCGTGTACCTGGCTCGCGAGCGCCTGGCCCGCCGGGTCACGGTGGAGACCGAGATCGGGTCTCCGGTCGTCGTCCACGCCACCTCGACGGGCAAGGCCCTCTACTGCCGGGACCCGGTCGAGATGCTCGGCGAGGTCGTCGACTGGGAGGCGCTGGAGCGGTTCACCGAGCACACGATCACCGACCGGCAGGCACTGCTCAGCGACTTGGCGGCAACCGCCGAGCGGGGCTTCGCGCTCGACAACGAGGAGCTGAGCATCGGTGTCCGCTGTGTGGCGTCGCCGGTAGTGGACATCGGCGGGAACATCCGCGCCTCCATCGGAATCTCGGGCCCGGCGACGCGCCTCGACGCCGAGACGATAGGAAAGTGCGCTGTGTTGGTGTGCTCGGCAGCCAAGACCCTGTCGGAGATCCTGGGGGGGCAGTGGGACTTCCCGCTGCCCTCGTCGGACCCTGTCGTGCTCGAATGAGCGCTCCTGGCCCGGCTGCGCCCTCCAACGGTGCGCCCCACACAGCCGCGGCGAGAGACGGGAACCTGGAGCGCCTGACCGGGCGCGATCATGACGTGCTCATCGTCGGCGGGGGCATCAACGGAGCCATCTCGGCTCTGGCCCTGGCCAACCACGGGCTGCGCGTCGCGCTGATCGACTCCGAGGACTTCGCCTCGGGGGTGAGCCAGGAGTCGTCCAACCTCATCTGGGGCGGCTTCAAGTACCTGCAGACCTACGACGTGGCGCTGGTCGCGGGGTTGTGCCGCTCCCGCAATCTGCTGGCCCGCTCGTACGCCAGCCGCGTCCAGGAGGTCCGGTTCCTGGCCGCGCTGGGGTCCACATCGCCGTACTCGCCCGCCTACGCGGCACTGGGAGCGCACGCCTACTGGGCCCTGGGTCGGTTCGCGACCGGCCGTCCCCGGCTCCTCTCGTCCCGTTCGCTGGCGATGGCCGAGCCCACCATCGATTCGGGCGACGTCCAGGGCGCCGTCGAGTATTCCGACTACCTGCTGGCCGACAACGACGCCCGCTTCGTTCTCCAGCTCCTGCTCGACGCCGTCGACAGCGGAGCGGTCGCGGTGTCAAGAATGCGGCTCGACGGCGCGGAGCGGGCCGGCGGCGGCTGGCGGGCCGAGGTGATCGACCGGCTGACCGGCGAGCGGCACACGGTCGCGGCCGCCGTGCTGGTCAATGCGGCCGGCCCGCGGGCCACCGAACTCGCCGGTCTCACCGGCACCGCCCTCCGCCAAGCCCTCTGCTACTCGAAGGGGGCGCACATCGTCGTGCCCCAGGTGACCGAGTCGGGGCGGGTGCTGGCGTTCTTCGACGACGATCAGCGGCTGTTCTACGTCATCCCGATGGGCCACCGGTCCCTCATCGGCACGACCGACACCCGGGTCGAGGAGGCGGAGGCGTCGATAACCCACGACGATCGCGACTTCCTGCTCGAACAGGCCAACGCCCGGCTCCGGCTGCCCCAGCCGCTCCTCCACGACGACGTGATCGCGTACCGCTGCGGCGTCCGAGCCCTGGTGGTCGACGAGAGCGAGGACACCGACCGCGACTGGACCGAGCTGTCGCGCCGCCACGCCGTGGAGGCCGACGAGCAGCGGGCGACCATCTCCATCCTCGGGGGCAAGCTGAGCGACTGTCTCAACGTGGGACAGGAGGTGGTGACCGCGGCCCGCAAGTGCGGACTGGCACCCGGGGTCCCGGACCGCGCCTGGTACGGCGAACCGCCTGCCGGCGTGCGGGACCGCTTCCATCGCAGCGCCGTCCGGGCCGGCATCGACGAGCCCGCGGCGGCGAGGTTGTGGCGCCGGCACGGCCGCCGGGCCCTCGAGGTCACCGACCTGGTGGAGGAGACGCCCGAACTGGGCGAGCCTCTCAGCGACCTCGTCGAGTGCTCGGCCGCGGAGGTCATGGTCATGGCCCGCCACGAGCACATCCTGTCCATGGACGACTTCCTGAGGCGCCGTACCATGCTCGCCATGCTCGAGACGCCCGAGACGCTGAGCCGCGATCCGGGAGTGGAACGCGCCGAGAGCCTGCTGTTTGGACCAGAGGCCGAGCGGACGGGGGGCAAGTCATGAGAGCCTTCGCAACCGGCCGAGCGAGGCCGTGGCCCGAGCGGCCCGTGAGCGCAGCGAACAAGAGCAGAACGCACGGCCCGAGCGGCCCGTGAGCGCAGCGAACAAGAGCGGGAGTGGCGTGGCATGACCGTCGTACTGGCCATCGACGCCGGCACGACCAGCGTGCGCACCATCGCCTTCGACGACTCCGGGCGGATGGTGGCGTCGGCCCAGCGTG
Organism: Candidatus Aldehydirespirator sp.; assembly: GCA_965203575.1. Taxonomy (GTDB): domain Bacteria; phylum Actinomycetota; class Acidimicrobiia; order Acidimicrobiales; family Aldehydirespiratoraceae; genus Aldehydirespirator. Next base: position 3,625,051 of record OZ241894.1, on the reverse strand, counting down.
AGTTCCCCCAGTACTTCCCGATGCCGGGGCGTGTCGAGCACGACGCGGCCGAGATCTGGAACGCGGTGCAGTCGACGCTCGGCGAGGTGGTCGGCAGCCTGGATGAGGTGCCGGCTGCCATCGGCGTCACCAACCAGCGCGAGACGGTGGTGGCCTGGAGCCGGGAGCGCTCCGAGCCGGTCCATCGGGCCATCGTGTGGCAGGACCGCCGCACCGCGTCGAGATGCACGCAACTCGAACGGGACGGTGCGCTGCCCATGGTGCGCGAGTGCACCGGGCTGGTGCTCGACCCGTACTTCTCGGCCTCCAAGCTCGAGTGGATGCTCACCGAGGGCGGAGTAGCAACCGGCCCCGACCTCGCGTTGGGAACGGTCGACAGCTGGATCGTGTGGAACCTGACCGGCGGCGAGGTCCACGCCACCGACGCCACCAACGCCAGCCGCACCATGCTGTTCGACATCGGGGCGCTGCGGTGGCACCCGGATCTGTGCTCGCTGTTCGGCGTCCCGGTCGAGGCGCTGCCGCAGGTGCGGCCCTCCAGCGGAACGTTCGGGGTCACGGGCCCGGACGCCGCCTGCGGCGCGGGCATTCCGATCTCCGGCATCGCCGGAGACCAGCACGCCGCCCTCTTCGGCCAGGCCGCGTTCGCGCCGGGCGACGCCAAGAACACCTACGGCACCGGCTCGTTCGTGCTGATGAACGTGGGGGCCGAGCTGCCGGCGCCCGCCGACGGCCTGCTCACCACGATCGCCTGGCTGCTGGACACCCCGCAGGGCCCAACCCTCGCGTACGCGCTGGAGGGAGCCATATTCGCCACCGGAGCAGCCATCCAGTGGCTTCGAGACGGTCTCGGGATCATCGCGGAGGCCGCGGAGATCGAGGGACTCGCCCAGCAGTGCGACTCGACGGGCGGGGTGTTCCTGGTCCCGGCCTTCGCCGGTCTCGGCAGCCCGCACTGGGATCCCTACGCCCGCGGCGCGGTCGTCGGCCTCACCCGGGGCACGGGGAGGCCGGAGATCGCCCGGGCCGCGGTGGAGGCCATGGCCTACCAGACCCGCGACGTCGTCGAGGCGATGGCGGCCGCCACCGGAACGCCGGTTCGCAACCTGCGCGTCGACGGGGGCGCATCGGTGATGGACTCCATGCTGCAGCTCCAGGCCGACCAGCTCGGAGTGGCCGTCCAGCGCCCCAAGCTCCAGGAGGCGACCGCTCTCGGTGCGGCCTATCTGGCCGGACTGGCCACCGACGTCTGGCCGTCGCTGGAGGCCGTCTCCGGCCACTGGGAGCTCGACTTCGAGGCTGTGCCCGGCGGGGCGAGGGGCGCCGCCGATGCCGCCTATGCCGATTGGAAGCGCGCCGTGGACCGCAGCAAGGGCTGGGCCAGCGGATGAGCCGGGTAGCCGCGGTGACGGGTGCGGCCGGCGCCATCGGCTCAGCGGTGTGCAGGCGCCTCAGCGAGGGCGGCGACGCGGTCGTCGGCCTCGATGCCGCGGCCGGCGCCAGCGCCGACACAGTCGAGACCATCGCCTGCGACATATCCGACGCCGAGTCGGTGACCGAGGCCTTCGACGCGATCCGCGACCGGCACGGCCACCCCACCGTTCTGGTCAACAGCGCCAGCATCACCGGCGCCGGGGGCGTGGAGGAGGAGAGCCCCGAGGACTGGCGCCGCATCCTCGACGTGAACCTCACCGGCGCCTACCTGTGCACCCGCCAGGTGATCGCGGGCATGCGGGCCGCCGGCGAGGGCAGGATCGTGAACATCGCGTCGGTCAACGGCCGCTTCGGCGGATCACCCCTCTCGGGACCGGCCTACGCGGCCAGCAAGGGCGGGCTGATCACCCTCACCCGCTTCCTGGCCCTGCACCACGCGGCCGACAACATCACCGTCAACGCGGTGGCCCCCGGACCCCACGACACGCCCATGTGGCAGGCGCTCGACCCCGCATGGCGCGAGCGCATTCTGGCCACCGTGCCCGGCGACGCGCCGGGAGACCCCGATGACCTCGCCGCGATGGTGGAGTTCCTGTGCGGACCGCACGCCGGCTACATCACCGGCGCCACCATCGACGTCAACGGCGGACAGTGGATGGGTTAGCCGATGGCATCGGCCGAGGGATAGGTTCGCGAGCCGTGTCAAACAGCCATCCGACCATCAAGGACATCGCGAGGGTGACGGGAGTCTCGGTGGCCACGGTCAGCCGCGCCCTGCGCAATCTGCCCTACGTCGCGCCGGCGACACGCTCCAAGGTGGTGGAGGCGGCCGCCGAACTCGAGTACGAGGCCCACCCCCAGGCCTCCCGCCTCGCGTCGGGACGGACCTGGACCATCGGGGTGGTGGCGCCCCAATTCGGGACGTGGTTCCCGTTCCGGGCCCTGGGCGGCATCAACTCGGTGTTCGCCAAGTCCGGCTACGACGTGCTGGTGTCCATGATGACCTCCCCCGGGGACCGCCTGCGCTTCCTGAGGGATGCCCGCTCCTTCTGCCGGCGAGTCGACGGGTTGGTCCTCATCGACACCTTCGTCAGCGTCGAGGGGGACTCCGCCGAGGCGTTCTTCGATCGTCCGGTCGTCGCGGTAGGGGAGCGGCTCGAGGGAGCCTCATCGATCACGATCGACAACCGGCTTGCGGCCCGACGAGCTGTCGAGCACCTCATCGAGTTGGGCCATGAGCGCATCGGCCTCGTAGCGGGTCCGCACCTGCCGGACCTCCCGACGCCGGTTCCCGAACAGCGCCGCCTCGGCTACGAGGACGCCCTGCGAGCCGCAGGTCAGCCCGTCGATCCGGAACTGATGGTCGACGGCGAGTGGACCGCGGCCGGCGGTTCCGCCGCGCTGTCGACGCTCCTCGAATGCGCACGGCCACCCACTGCGGTGTTCTGCATGTCCGATGAGATGGCCTTCGGCGTGCTGCGCGCCGCCGCGAAGCGCGGTCTGGCCGCGCCCGGCGACCTCTCCGTGGTCGGCTTCGACGACCATGATCTGGCCGGCGCGCTGGGGCTCACCACCATGCGCCAGGCGGTGGACGAGATGGGCGTCCGGGCCGCGGAGACCGTGATGGCGCTGATCGACGGTGAGCCCGTCAGCGACATCACCTGGGATGTGCCGCTGATGGTGCGGGAGACCACTTCACCAGTAGGTTGATTCTGCGGGGTGGCCGCGCTACCTTCCCAATCTGTAAACGTTTGCATCCCTGGGAGGGAAGAAATGAAGACACATTCGCGCCTATGGCTCATCCTCGGCGCGCTGCTCAGCCTCGCCCTCGTGGCGTCAGCATGCGGCGACGACGAGCCGGTAGCGGACACCAGTGCCGCCGACGCTGCGGCTGCAGCCGCAGAGGCCGACGCCGCCGCCGCTGAGGCCGAGGCGGAGGCTGCGGCCGCTGAAGCCGCTGCCGCGGCTGCTGAGGCGGAGGCTGCGGAGGCTGCGGCCGCTGAAGCGCAGGCCGAAGCCGACGCGGCTGCCGCCAGAGCAGCCGAAGCCGAAGCAGCCCTCGCGGCCGCCATGGCCGAGGGCGAGGGGGCGGTAGACCCCGAGGTCGTCGCCGAACTCGAGGCCCAGATGGCCGAGGCTCAGGCCGAGGCCGAGGCGGCTGCCGCCAGAGCAGCCGAGGCCGAGGCGGCGATGCAGGAGATGGAGATGAGCCTGGCCGGCAGCGTCGTCACCATTCTCGGTCCCGAGACCGGGTCGGAGGCCGAGGGCTTCCTGGCCGGTTTCGAGCCACTGCGTGAGCGCACCGGGATCGTCGTCCGGTACTCGGGCACCCGCGACGCCACCACCGAGCTGAACCTGGCGGTGGAGGCCGGCGACCCGCCCGACATCGTCATAATCCCCCAGCCCGGCCGGATCCTCCAGTTCGGCGAGTCCGGCGACGCGGTCGCCATTCCCGACTCGATCATGGCCAACATCGGCGGCTCCTACGACCAGTTCTGGTTCGACCTGGCCACCACCGGCGGCAACGTCTACGGCGTGCCCAACAAGGGCGACGTGAAGAGCCTGGTGTGGTACAGCCCGCAGGGCTTCGCCGACAACGGCTACGAGATCCCCCAGTCCTGGGCCGAGCTCGAGGCGCTCATGGAGCAGATGAAGGGCAACGGCCAAACCCCGTGGTGCGTCGGCATCGAGTCCGGCGCGGCCACCGGCTGGGCCTTCACCGACTGGATGGAGGACATGATGCTCCGCCTCCACGGGCCCGCGGTCTACGACCAGTGGGTCAGCCACGAGATCCCCTTCAACGACCCCAGGGTCGTCGAGGTGGCCGAGTTCGTCGGCAGCATCTGGTTCGCGGAGGGCAACGTGAGCGGCGGCCGCGACCTGATCTCCCAGCGCAGCTTCCGCGAGATGGCGGCAGCCCACCTCAACGGCGAGTGCATGATGCACCGCCAGGCCAACTTCGCGGGCGCCCACTACCTCGAGGCCGGCGCTTCGTCGCTCGGTCCCGACGGCGACGTGAACGTGTTCTACCTGCCGACCATCAGCGACGAGTTCGGCACGGTGGTGCTCGGAGCGGGGACCCACGCCGTGGCCTTCACCGACAAGCCCGAGACCCTGGCGGTGCTGGAGTACATCGGCACGGCCGAGTACGCCAACGCCCGCATCATGTCGGACAAGGGCGGCTTCCTGTCGCCCAACCGCGACCATGACACGTCGCTGTACAGCTCCTCGTTCGACCGGGCCCTCGCTGAGATCCTCGTCAGCGCCAACCCGTTCCGCTTCGACGCCTCCGACCTGATGCCGGGCGAGGTCGGAGCGGGCGAGTTCTGGCGGTCGGGCACCGACTACGTGTCGGGCTCCAAGACCGCTCAGGAGTTCGCCGACGACACCGAGGACGCCTGGCCGTCCTGACAGCCGCTTAGCGGACGGGGGGCGCACATGGCGCCCCCCGTCCCGCTCCGGCAACATAGATCACCGGTACCGGCAGCCCAGGGGGGTCCGTGGCCCAGTTGGTAACCATGCTCGTGAGCGTCGCCGGGGCGCTCCTGGTGTCCGCGGTGGTGTTCGTCGGCGCGAACCGCGCCGTGGACAGTGTCCGGAGCCGCTGGCCCGCCTTCACAGCCTCGCTGGGCGTGCTCGCGGGCCTGATCGCGGGCGCGGTGGTGCAGCACAACGCTTGGCTGCCCCGCGGCCCGGCCGTGGGAGGCCCCCTCAAGGAGGGTTGGCTGCTCATCGCTGCAGGCCTGATCGCGGGAGCGGCAGTCGGAGCCCTAGTCGGCAGGCTGGCCCAGCCGGCCCTGACGCGGCGCTCGCACTGGGAGGAGCGACTCAGACCCTGGGTGTTCGTCGGTCCGGCGCTGGTCTTCGTGGCCGGCGGGCTCGTCCTCCCCGGCCTGCGCACACTGTTCCTGTCGTTCAAGCAGGGAACCCGGGGCCGCGAGCCCGGCTTCACGCTCGAGCACTACACCGACATCTTCACGAACCGGACCTTCTTCACCTTCGAGGGGTGGCCGTCCATCTTCACCGGCCGGCTCTTCATAGTCGGGCTGGCTGCCGCGGTCGTCGCCGCGGCGGCCGCGTGGGCGAGCTCGTCGCTCATCGTCGGCGGGTCGGCGAGGGTGGCCGCGGCCACCAGGCTGATGCGGGCATTCAAGGTCGTGGCGGCCCTGCTCGTGGTCGCCGTAGCGGTGGGGTTCATCGAGTCGCTGGTGCGCGAGCCCAACCGCTCCGAGATCATGGACGTGCTCACCGTGATCGTGTCAAGCCGGGTCACGCTGTGGATCGCGGTGGTCGCCGCCGCGCTGATCCTGACCGCCTGGCTCGCAGCGCGGGCCCGCGGCCGCGAGGTGGAACTCGACTGGGGATCGCCGGCCGCGTCCTCGCTGGTGATCGCGGCGGCCATCCTGGTCGTGTTCGGCGCGCTGTCGACCCTCCGGGGCGTGGTCTGGAACAACATCTGGTGGGTGGTGACGGTGGCCGGACTGTCCACCGTCCTCGGCCTGCTGCTGGCCGTGCTGGCCGAGCGGGCCCGGGGAGAGCGGATCGGCAAGACCCTGATCTTCATGCCCATGGCCATCTCGATGGTCGGGGCGGCCGTCATCTGGGACTTCATGTACGAGGTGCAGCCCATGGGCAACCAGACCGGGCTGTTCAACGCTGTCCTCCAGGGGCTCGGCTTCACCCCCCGCGGCTTCTTCATCAACGCCACGATGATCCCCTGGAACAACTTCTGGATCATGTTCATCATGGTGTGGATCCAGACCGGCTTCGCCATGGTCGTGCTGGCCGCAGCCATCCGGGCCGTGCCGGAGGAGCTCACGGAGGCGGCCGAGGTCGACGGGGCAAGCCGGGCACAGATCTTCTGGCGGGTGGTGATGCCCCAGATCAGGCCCACCATCATCGTGGTGGTCACCACCCTCATAGTGATCGTCACCAAGGTCTTCGACCTGGTCAAGGCCACCACCAACGGCGCCAACCGCACCAACGTGCTGGCCAACGAGATGTTCGACCAGCTCCGCGACCGCAACTTCACCTCCAGCAGCGCCTTCGCGGTCGTGCTGTTCGCCCTGGTGCTGCCCGTGATGATCTACAACATCCGGCGACTCCAGCGAGAGCTGGCATGACCTCGGCACCCGCCCTGCTCAGAGGGTCTTCATGACCTCGCCGCAGACCGCCCTGATGCCCACCGGGCTCCGGCTGCGGCGCCTGGCCGCGGAGGCGCCCACCTGGGTGATGTGGCTGATCGTGGTCGTGTGGACGGTGCCGACCATCGGGCTGTTCGTCTCGTCGTTCCGCAAGGTGCGCGACATCGACTCGTCGGGATGGTGGACCGCCTGGAACGATCTCGACAACCTGACGCTCCAGAACTACCGGGACATCTTCCGCGAGAGCGCGGCCCAGCCGTCGATGTGGGAGTTCGCCCTCAACTCGGTGGCCATCGTCGTGCCGGCCACGATCATCCCCATCGCGGTGGCGGCCTTCGCGGCCTACGGGTTCGCCTGGATGGACTTCCGGGGCCGCAACTGGCTGTTCATCGGGCTGGTGTCGATGATCGCGCTGCCCAACCAGATGGCGTTCGTGCCCCTTCTGCAACTCTTCAACGGCGGCGCCCGGTTCACCATCCCCGGCGTCGACTGGACACTGGCGCTGCTGCCCGACGTGGGCATCGCCAACACCGCGGCCGCGGTCTGGCTCACCCACACCGCGTTCGGTCTGCCGCTGGCCGTGCTGCTGCTGCACAACTTCGTCAGCCAGCTGCCCCGCGACATCTTCGAGGCGGCCCGCATCGACGGCGCCAGCCATTTCACCATCTTCTGGCGGCTGGTCGTTCCTCTGGCCCGCCCCGCGCTGGCTGCGTTCGCGGTGTTCCAGTTCCTGTGGACCTGGAACGACTACCTGATCGCCTCGGTGTTCCTCAACGAGAACGAGCCGATGACCATCGCGCTGGTGAACCTGGTGGGGGAGCGCGGCCAGAACTTCCAGCTCCGCTTCGCCTCCGCGTTCGTGATCATGGTGGTGCCGCTGATCGTGTTCTTCAGCCTCCAGCGGCACTTCGTGCGGGGCCTGCTGGCGGGCTCCGTCAAGGGATGATCACAACTACAGCACGTCGGCTATCCGCACCGGCGCTCCTGTGGTGATCGACCTATTCCCGGCCACGCCCATGGCCACCGCCAGCATCCCGGCCGAGAGGCTGGCCTGCGACGACGCCCTTCGGCCGTCCGCGTCGAGCGAGTTGATCGCCTCGAGGAAGCGCTGATGCTCGACGTAGCTGGAGCCGTGATGGAGGCCCTCGTAGGCGGCCGTGCTGGGCGCGGCGACGGTCCGCACGTTGCCGATCCCGTGGGTCCCCTTGATCCCGATCCGCACGACGTCGGAGGGGACGCAGGCCTCGATCTTGCCCTCGTCGCCCATAACCGCGAACTCCTGCTGGTCATGGGTGGCCTCGGCGAACATGCACAGGTCGAGCAGGGCGCGGGCGCCGTCATCGTATTCGACGACCACGTAGGCGCTGTCGATGATGTCGGGCGTGCTCCCGTTGTAGCGCTCATCGAGGTGGTTGACCATCTGGCTGCCCGACGCGTAGACCCGCTCGGGCCGGCCCGCCATGACCTGGTTCATGAGGTCGAAGAAGTGGCAGCACTTCTCCACCAGCGTGCCGCCGGTGTTGGCGGCGAAGCGGTTCCAGTCCCCGACCTTCTCCAGGAACGGGAAGCGGTGCTCGCGCAGCGACGCCATGCGCACCCGGCCCGCGGTGCCGGCCTTCACCTCGTCGATGAGGCGCGCGAACGGCGCCATGTAGCGGTACTCCAGACCGACCCAGACCAGCCCCCGGTGATCGGCGGCCGCCTCGAGAACCCTCTGGCAATCGGCCACGGTGGTGCACAGGGGCTTCTCCACCAGCACGTGCAGACCGGTGCCCACAACGTCGTCGAGCACGGCCGCGTGGGTCATGTTCGGCGTGGCGATCACCAGCGCGTCGCAGAGGCCGGCCTCCAGGAGGTCGCGATGGTCGCTGAACCGCGCCGCCCACGGCGCGAGCGCAGACGCCGCGGCGAGCGAGGCCGGATCGGGGTCGGCCAGCGCCGTCACCCGGGCACCGGGCAGGTGCGAGAGGTTGGCGACGTGCTCGCGGCCCATCATGCCGGTGCCGATCACGCCGTAGCGCAGCTCAGACCAGCTCATCCGACCCTCCTATCCCAGCCATGGCGCGGTCCGGCACTTCCGGTGTCGGGACTCTCGAAGATGGAGTAACCGAGTGACATCAAGACTCATAGACCCCAATCGTCGCCCGCTCGGCCGGGATTTCCAAGTGGGGCCGCTCGGCGTCGGCTGCTGGCGGCTGCTGGCCCGGCCCGACGACGAGTTGAGGGCGGTGGTCGAGACCGGGCTGGACCTGGGCATGAACCTGGTCGACACCGCCGACATCTACGGGCTCGGCTGGGGCGGCAAGGCCTTCGGCGAGGCCGAGGAGAACCTGGGCCGCATCCTGGCCGGCGCTCCGCACCTGCGCGACCGGATGGTGCTGGCCACCAAGGGCGGCATCATCCCGGGAGTCCCGTACAACTCGGGCCGCGACGCGATCACCGCCGCTTGCGAGGCGTCGCTTCGCCGCCTGCGCACCGATGTCATCGACCTGTACCAGATCCACCGCCCCGACATGCTGACCCACCCCGCGGAACTGGCCGAGTCGCTAAGCGATCTCCAGTCAGCGGGCAAGATCCGCGAGGTGGGCGTCTCGAACTTCACCACGGCTCAGCACCAGGCTCTGGCCGCCCATCTGCCGTTCCCACTGGCCAGCTCCCAGCCCGAGTACTCCGCGGCGCGCCTGGCGCCCCTGCGCGACGGCACGTTCGACCTGTGCATGGCCCACGGGGTGCTGCCGCTGGCCTGGAGCCCGCTGGGCGGAGGCCGCCTGGCCGACGGTTCCGGCGTGCGGCCCGAGCTGCTGGCCGTGCTCGACCGCCTCGCCGAGCGCGAGGGCGTCGACCGGGCCACGCTGGCGGTGGCGTTCGTGCTGGCCCATCCGTCCAGGCCGGTGGCGCTGCTGGGCACCCAGCGCCCCGGCCGGCTCGCTCATCTGGCCGGCGCGACGGGCGTGCACCTCGACCGCAGCGACGTGTACGACGTGATCGAGGCCTCGGAGGGCGCACGGCTGCCATGAACGGAGACGGGACGAACCGAGCCGAACCCGCGGAGGTCGCCTGGTTCGGAGCGCTGTGCGACGACGACTACCGGCACCTGGGCGTGTCCGACCCGGACCTGGCCAGCAGCTGGGAGCACTGCCGCGACATCACCCTCGCGGCCGAGCGCAACGGCTTCGACAACATCCTGCTGCCCTCGGGCTACACGCTGGGGATTGACGCCACCGCCTTCGCGGCCGGGATCGCGCCCCTCACCGAGCGCATGCGGCTGCTCCTCGCGGTGCGGATGGGGGAGCTGTGGCTGCCGCAGTTGGCCCGGCAGATCGCCACCATCGACCGGATGCTCGGCGGGCGGCTCACCGTGAACATCATCTCCAGCGACATGCCCGGCGAATCGTTGGAGTCGGCTCCGAGATACCGCCGCACACTGGAATGGATGCACGTGCTCCGCACCCTGCTCGACGGCCGGCCGGTGGACTTCCACGGCGAGTTCGTCGACCTGACCCTCGATCCGCCCAGGGCCTCGACCGTGTCGGGCCGCTGCCCGCTGTTCTACTTCGGCGGGTTCTCCGAGGCGGCCAAGGAGACCGCGGCCGAGGCGTGCGACGTCTTCCTCACCTGGCCGGACACGGTGGCGGGCGTCGCCGACACGGTCGCCGACATGAAGTCCAGGGCTGCCCGCCACGGCCGGACCCTTCGCTACGGCCTGCGCAGCCATGTGATCGTGCGGGAGACCTCGGAGGCTGCCCGGGCCGCGGCCGCGGAGCTCGTCAGCCGTCTCGACGACTCCGTCGGCGCGGCCATCAGGGGCCGGTCCCTCGATGCGGCCTCGGTAGGGGTGCGCAGGCAGGCCGAGCTGCGGGATCTGAGCGACGGCGACGGCTACGTCGAAGCCAGTCTGTGGACCGGCATCGGCCGGGCCCGTTCCGGCGCAGGCGCGGCCATCGTCGGCGATCCCGACGAGGTGGTGGCCAAGCTGGAGCAGTACCGCGGCGCCGGTATCGACGCGTTCATCCTGTCCGGGTACCCCCATCTGGGCGAGTGCGACCGGGTCGGCCGTCACGTCCTGCCCCGCCTCGACCACGGCCACCTCGCGCCGCCCGATCCAGTCTGAGGGACCGCCGGTTACCCGAGTGCTGTCGCGATCTGTAAAGTGCCGGGACTGTAAACGTTTGCGGAGGTATTGCGGGTGACGAGCAGCGCGCTGGAACGGGCCACCGTTGGACGCGACCTGGCCGAGCCCTGGTGGCGCGGGGCTGTCGGCTATGAGATCTACGTGCGCTCCTTCGCGGACTCCAACGGCGACGGGCTGGGCGACCTGGCGGGCATCACCGGCCGGCTCGACTATCTGAGCTGGCTGGGAGTCGACGCCGTGTGGCTCACGCCCTTCTACCCGTCGCCGGGCCACGACCATGGCTACGACGTCAGCGACTACTGCGCGGTGTCGCCCCGCCACGGAACGCTCGAGGACTTCGACGTCCTGGTGAGCGAGGCGCACCGCCGGAGCCTGCGGGTCATGGTCGACATCGTGCCCAACCACACCTCGATCGAGCACGAGTGGTTCGCCCGGGCCCGGCGCCACCCGGACGGACCCGACCGTGACCGCTACATCTGGGCCGACCCCGCATCCGATGGAGGCCCTCCCAACAACTGGCGCAGCCACTTCGGGGGCCCGGCCTGGACCCTCGACGAGGCGTCCGGCCAGTACTGGTGCCATCTCTTCCTCCCCGAGCAGCCTGACCTCAACTGGCGCAACCCCGCCGTCCGGGACGAGTTCGACTCGATCCTGGAGTGGTGGATGGACCGCGGCGTCGACGGCTTCCGCGTCGATGTGGCCCACGGCCTGGTCAAGGACGCCGGACTGCGGGACAACCCCCAGATCGCGCCGGTCGTGCCCGGCATGGACCCCTTCGACGCCTTCTACGCCTTCGAGCACCGCTACGACATGGACCAGTCCGAGAACGTCGAGATCTTCCGGCGCTGGAACGAGGTCTGCGCACCGCGGGAGGCCTTCCTCCTCGGTGAGGTCAACGCGCCCTGGCCCGACCGGATGGCCCGCTACGTCGAGCCCGGCGCGCTCGATCAGGCCTTCTTCCTGCAAGCCTCTTTCCTCGGCTGGGCGCCCGAGACTCTGCTGACGATGGTGCGGGCCATGCACGACGCCGCGCCGCAGGGGATGTCCTGGGTGCTGAGCAACCACGACCGTTCCCGGCCGGTGAGCCGTCTCGGCGGCGGCGAGGACGGCGTCCGGCGATCCCTGGCCGTCTCGACGCTGTTCATGGCCCTCGGGGGCACCCCCTTCCTGTTCCAGGGGGAGGAGCTCGCCCTGCCGGACGGAGTGCTGCGGGCCGGCTTCCACGATCCGGTGTCGGTCAGGAACGCGGGCGCAACCAGCGGTCGGGACGGGTGCCGGACACCGATGCCCTGGGACAGCGGCCCCTTCAACGGCTTCTCCGCCGGCGACCCGTGGATAGCTTCAGAGCCCCGCCCGCCGGAACACACCGTCGAAGGGCAGCGGGCCGATCCAGACTCGCCCCTGCACCGCTACCGCAGCCTGCTGGCCGTGCGCCGGCGGCATCCCGACATGTGGCGGGCGCCGCTCGAATGGGTCGAGACCGCAGATCCGGAGGTCGCCGCCCTGCGGCGGGGCACGATCACCGTGGTCGCCAACCTGTCCGGCCGGCGCGCTGAGGTCGGTCTGGGATCCCCCGGATGGGAGCCCGTCTTCGCCAGCCATGAAGGCAGCCGTCTGGCCGGCTCGGCCCATGACGCCATTTCCGTGCCTGCCGAGTCAACCGTCGTGCTGGTGAGCGATCAGTAGGACGTGAAGCGGCCGACCCTGACCACCGGCTTGGATGTGAGAGCCTTGAGGCCCCGCACCCACTCCTCCTCATGGGCCTCGGCGCTGAAGCGCGGCGTGACGCTGTCGCCTCGCGCTCGCGCTGAGGGACGAGGGCTACGTCCTGCCAAGTGACGAACCCTGGGGTTGAGTGCATAGGGGCTGGGCCGTTTGGCGGGTGCTTGGTGGCGGGAAGCCCTGGACCGCTCGCGAGACCGGCCCCCTCGGTTACTCCGGCGGGGGCAGGGTGATGCTGGCATGGGTGCGCTCGCCCTTGCCGGCGTCGTTCTGGGCCCGCACCCAGACCTGGTAGGTCTTGCCGGGCGTCAGGCCGCGGAAGGTGCTGCGCGTCCGGTGCGCGTTGGGCCGCTTGGTCTTGCCGCTGCCGCCGTCCGCCGGCTTGAGATGCACTATGTAGCGGTCGGGCGCGCCGCCGGCGTCGGGGGCCTGCCAACGCACGACCACCTTGGTGACATCCTTGGTCGCCAGTCGCAGGCCAAGCACCGCGCCCGGCTTCTCCACCACCTCCAACTGCCCGGTCTGCTGCTGCTGGGAGTCCCGCTCATCCTGTGGCGTCGTGTCCTGGGGCTCGGGCGTGGACGCCGGCGTCGTGGTCGTGGTCGGCACCGGCGTCGTGGCCGATGCGCAGGAGGATCCGATGCTCAGCGGCACCTGATCGCCGACCGACCATGCCAAGTCGACGTTTCTCCAATAGATGACGTGGTTGGGGCTGTCGGGGATCGCGAACGCAGTCGAGCCCACGCAGAAGTTCGAACCCCGAAGGGCAGCACTCAACGGCGAACCGTACGGCCTCGTGACGAAACGAAGGATCAGAAGACCGGGGGTGCTGCCGCCGGCATGATATTGGATGTCCCGAACGAAGTACTCGGGCCTCGGGCTCGCTCTAGTCGGCGGGGTCGCCTTCGGGCTCGGGGTTCTCGAAGCTGATCGTCTCGACGTTGTCGTCGCGGACGACGGTGAACTCGGTGGGCCTGGGGCACTGCTCGCCCTCGGGGCAGTCCTCGGTGCACATCTCGTGGGCCGGGCTGTTCGGATGCACCTCCTCGTCGCCCGGCGGATCGGGGATCGTCCCGCCGTCGCCGGGGGCGCCCTTCACCGGATCGACCGGATCGCCGGTCCCGGCGTCGGGGACCGTCCCTTCGCTGGAGGCCTCCTCGACCGGGCCCAGAGCCGCGAGGGCGGCTTCCACGCACTGCTCGTAGGACACGTCGGCGGCGTCGCCGTCGGGGTCGGGCGCCTCGTCCTGGGCGCCGGCCGGGACCGCGACCCAGCCGGCGCCCAGCAGGGCCAGTGCCGCGATCGCGGCGACGGCGCCGACCAGCACCGGGCGGCGGCGCGGGCGCGACCGCCGTCGGGGCTCCGCGTCCGCCGGCGCCCCGACGCTCTCAGTCGGGGGGAGGATGGTGGATGGCATTACTTTTCTCCTTGTCATGTGGGTTGCATCGGACCGGGCCTTCCCGGTCCGTCGGGCGCCCACCATGGCAGACACTCCCTGAGACCAGCCTGAGAGCAACTGAGAGCATTCTCAGGTTGCCGACAACCGATCGGCGGAGTTCGGGCAGACTGGCGGCATGCGGATCCTGGTCGTCGAGGACGAGCAGCGGCTGGCGACCGCGATCAAACACGGCCTCGAGGCCGAAGGTTTCGTCGTCGATGCGGTGCATGACGGCCTCGACGGCCTGTGGCGGGCCCGCGAGGGGCGCTACGCGGCGGTCGTGTTGGACATCCTGCTGCCGGGCATGAACGGCTACAGGATCTGCCGCACTCTGAGAGCCGAGGACAACTGGGTGCCGATCCTGATGCTCACGGCCAAAGACGGCGAGTACGACGAGGCCGAGGGCCTCGACCTCGGCGCCGACGACTACCTCCGCAAGCCCTTCTCGCTGGTGGTGCTGACAGCCCGCCTGAGGACCCTGATGCGCCGCGGGCAGGCCCAGCCCTCGCTCGTGCTGGAAGTCGGCGACCTGAGCCTCGACCCGGGCACCCGCCAATGCCTGCGGGGCGACACCGGCATCGAGCTCACCCCCAGAGAGCTGGCAGTGCTGCACGCACTGATGAGCCGGGCCCCCGAGGTGGTCCCCAAACAGGAGCTGCTCCACGCAGTGTGGGGCTTCGACTTCGACGGCGACCCCAACATCGTCGAGGTCTACATCGGCTACCTGAGGCGCAAGATCGACCGGCCCTTCGGCACCCGATCGATCCGCACAGTCCGCGGCGTCGGCTACCAGGTGACGAGATGACACGGCGCCGGGCGGCGCCGGCTCGGCGGCTGCCCCGGTTGACGGTGCGGGCTCGGATGACCGTGCTGGTCGGGCTGGCCGCGGCGGTGGTGCTGGTGCCGGCGACTGTCATCGGCCCGGACCGGGTGGAGCAGGCGCTGCTCGACGACGTGTTCGACGAGGCAGCCGCCGGTCAGGCCGAGTACATCGGACCCCTGCTCGACCTCATGCGCCGCTCGTATACGGGCGGAGAGATCACGGCCGAGCAGTTCGCGCAGTCAGACGGCAGTTTCCCGCAGGACATCCCGCCGGAGATCGAGATGAGCGGATTCAGCGCTGGCGAGGTCCCCTTCCTGGTGGACGAGGCCCGGAGAATCCACGAGGCTCTGATCGACCTCGACCGCCTCGGACACCTCGACGGCCTGCTCGGCATCACCCGATCGGACCGCCGGTCGGGCGTGCCGGTGGTCATGAGCAACGGCGTAATCGCCGCCTTCTCCGTCACCGACGTCGCCGCAGCAACGCTGATCGAGCCGGCCTCAGTGGATTACCCGGTCATCACCGTCTTCGGCCTGAACGACCTGATCTACAGGACGGTCGGGTTCGAGCCGGCCGTGCCCAAGGACCAGTCGAGCCTCGCCGGTCCCGACGACCGGCGGTTCCGAACCGCCCAGCGGATCGCCTTCGCCAGCCGCAACCTGGGCGGTACCGACTTCGTGGTCGCAGCCGACGTCAGCAATGTGATCCGCAGCGTCGACCGCGTCCGGTCCATCATGTGGTTCGCGACCCCGCTCGCGGTGCTGGCCGCGGCGCTGGCGGCCTGGATGATCACCGGACGGGCCCTGCGCCCGGTGGAGCGAATCACCGAGCAGGTCCAACAGATCAACGCCGGGACGCTGGGCGAACGGGTCCCCCAACCCGGCACCGGCGACGAGATCGACCGGCTGGCAGCCACCATGAACGCCATGCTCGACCGGCTCGAGAACAGCGACACCCGGCTGCGGCAGTTCGTGTCCGACGCCTCCCACGAACTGAGAACCCCGGTCGCGGTGCTGCACAGCGAAGCCGAGGTCGCCCTGCAGGGACCCGCAGGCTCGCCGGTCGCCGATCTCGCAGCCGGCGTGCTCGTTGAGGCCGAGCGACTGCAGCGCATCGTCGACGACCTGCTGGTCCTGGCCCGCCACGACGAGAGCCGCAGCCCGAGGCCGGCCGAGGCCATCGACCTCGACGACATCGTCCTGGAGGAGGCGGCCAGAAGCCGGGCCGTCCCCATCGACGTGAGCGCCGTCTCCGCCGGCAGGGTGACCGCCGCGCCCGACCGCGCCGGCCGCATCGTCGCCCACCTGCTCGACAACGCAGCCCACCATGCCCGCCAGCACGCCGCGGTGAGCTTGACGACCCGCCCAGCGGCGGACCCGGCCCCGGCGGCGGGCCGCGAGGCAGTGCTCAGCATCGACGACGACGGCCCCGGAATCGACGAAGCCGACCGCGACCGGATCTTCGAGCGCTTCACCCGCCTCTCCGAAGCCCGCAGCCGCGACACCGGAGGCGCCGGGCTGGGCCTGGCCGTGGTCAAAGCCCTCGTCACCGAACTGGGCGGCCGGATCACCGTCGAAGACTCCCCCCTGGGAGGAGCCCGCTTCACCGTCATCCTGCCCGCAACCCCCTGACGGCCGCGCGAATCTTGACAAATAGCTCCCGCCGCCGGGAGCATCTGCTCGTGTCCGGGAACCCGGGGCGTGGCGGCAACGTCCAAACGAGCATGACTGACATGACCCGATCCCGACCTTGATGGCTTCTATCGAGTCAGCACCCAGCAGGACGACCTCGACTCGGGGGTTGTCCTGCTCGGCGGCGCCGCGCTGGTTCATCGACGCAACGCCCGCAGAGCACGCGCCAATGGGTAGGCCGGCGACGCGGTGTTCGACTTACGAGGGCAGGGCGGTCAACTCGCGGCGGTAGGGGGTGGCGTCGGAGCTGTCGGTGGGGGCCTCCAGTTCCTCGGCGTAGCGGCGGCCTTCCCACACGGCGGCGGCGATAGTGCTTGGGGCTAGGGCGTCGCCGATGGCCCGGACGCTGCGCAAGCCCTGTCCGGTCCACTCCTCGTGCCGGGTGAGCAGGTCCTGCAACAGGCTGTCCTCGGGCAGGCGGGCGGTGACCAGCACTACGGCGTCGGCGGCGAGGTCGCCCTCCCGCCCGGTGAAGGCGCACTGGGTGCGCAGTCCGGTGTCGAGCACGGCGGAGACCGCAGTGGAGGTGTGCAGCTCGATTCCGGCCTCGATGATCCGGGCCTGGATGCGGTGCTGCTCCATGGTGTGGAACGTCCACGCCGATACGACCGCCTCGGGGGTGACGAGCACCACTTCGTAGCCCTCGGCTCGCAGCAGTTCGGCCAGGACGCCCCCCAGGTAGTAGTGGTCGTCGTCGAAGACGGCCACCCGGCTGCCTTCGGGGCGTGAGCCGGCCATGACGTCGTCGGGGGTGAGGACCGGCAGGCCGCCGATCGGCATGGTGTCGGGCCGGGTGTGCCAGCGGCCCACACCGTCACGTCGCCACTCCGACCCGGTGGCCACCGCGATGTGGTCGAAGCCGTAGGAGAGGGCCTCCGCGGCAGTCATGTTGCTCTCCATGTAGTGCTCGACGTTGTCGAGCCGGGAGATCTGGCCCACGCGGTAGTCCACCACCCGGATCCACTCGGCCAGCCCCGGCAGCCGGGCCTCCGCCGTCACCCGCCCGCCCAGGGTGCGGGACTTCTCGACCAGCACAACCTCATAGCCCCTCTTGCCCAGCGCCATGGCCGCCTCCAGGCCGGCCGGGCCAGCGCCCACCACCAGCACCCGCTCCTCGGCGTGGCGGGCGCGGTAGCGCTCGGGATGCCAGCCCCGGCGCCACTCCTCGCCCATAGCCGGGTTCTGGGTGCAGCGGATGGGCGACATGGTGAAGTCCCCCGACACGCAGACGTTGCAGCCGATGCACTCGCGGATGTCCTCGGGGCGGCCCTCCTCGATCTTGAGGGGCAGGAACGGGTCGGCGATGGAGGGCCGGGCCGCGCCGATGAAGTCGAGAATGCCCTGACGGATCATGCGGACCATCGTGTCCGGCGATGTGAAGCGGCCGACGCCGACCACCGGCTTGGA
The DNA here is from genome assembly GCA_965203575.1 of Candidatus Aldehydirespirator sp. Classification (GTDB taxonomy): domain Bacteria; phylum Actinomycetota; class Acidimicrobiia; order Acidimicrobiales; family Aldehydirespiratoraceae; genus Aldehydirespirator. Next base: position 3,607,260 of record OZ241894.1, on the reverse strand, counting down.
GGTGAGGGCCTTCAGGCCCCGCACCCACTGCTCCTCGTGGGCCTCGGCGCTGAAGCGAGACGTGACGCTGTCGTCCTCCCAGCTGCCGGGCACGAAGTCCCACAGGTCGGGGATCTCGCCCAGCTCGCCGATCACCTCCTCGATCTCGGCCCGGTCGATGCCGTGCTCGTGGGCCGACTCCTCGACAGTGATCCGGCAGCCCACCGCACCCTGGCCGTCCACCTCCTCGGCGGCGTCCTCCAGCAGCTCTCGCAGCAGCCGCATCCGGTTCTTCAGGCTGCCGCCGTAGGAGTCGGTCCGCTGGTTGTAGCGGCGCGACAGGAAGTGGTGGATCCCCCCGAGGGCGTGGCCGGCGTACACGTACACGAGGTCGAACCCGGCTCTCAGCGACCGGGCCACGGCCTGGCGGTGCCAGCGGCGCAGATCGGCGATGTCCCGCTTGGTCATGACCCGGGCCTGCAACGGGTAGGCGCTGAACGAGGCGACGGGAAGATGGGCCGGGCCCAGCGGAGCGACCCGCGAGTGCAGGTTCGGCCCGTTCATTCCGGGGTAGGCGAGCTCGATCGCCGCGAGCGCACCGCAGTCGTGGACCCGCTCGGCCGCCAGGGCCAGCGCCGGGATGTCGCAGTCGTCCCAGACGCGGGCCTCGATGAACGGCGTGATCTCGGACGTGTAATGGATCTCGGCCATCTCGGTGCACACCACTGCCCAGCCGCCCTCGGCCTTGACCGCCCGCATCTCGGCGTGGGCGACCGGATCGCGGTAGCCCATGCCGTTGCAGTGGGGCACCTGGAAGAACCGGTTCTTGGCCGTCAGCGGGCCGATCGGCACCGGTTCGAACAGCACGTCATATCTTGGATCTCGCATGTGGACTCCTATGGGTTGGTGGTCAGGGTTCGCTCGCGGCGGCTGCTCCGGCCCGGCGGCGCGACGGGGTGCTGCGGGTCCGGCCCGTCACCGGAGAGGCCTGCCCTCGATGACGATGTCGGCGAGGAGGGGAGCGCCGGGCGCGAGGAACATCTCGTTGGGGTGGGGGCAGTCGAGCACGATCAGGTCGCCGCGCTTGCCGGCGTCCAGTGATCCGCACCGGTCCTGGAGGCCGAGGCTGTAGGCCGCGTTGAGGGTGGCCCCGACGACCGCTTCCGCGGGCGTCAGCCGGAACCAAGGCGCGGCCAGGCCCATGGTCTGCAGCAGAGATGTGGCGTGGATCGACGAGCAGTAGTCGGTCGCGATGGCGACGGGCACGTCGTTGCCGATGAACAGGCGGGCGTTGGCGCGCCGGTCGGTCATGTAGATCAGCTCGGCCACCGGCAGCAACACCGCGACCGTCCGGGTCGATCCGATGTCGCGGATCTCGTCGTCGGGCGTGTAGGTGAGATGCTCCGCGGACACGGCCCGCTCGCCCGCGGCGGTGGCCCATCCCTGCGACGGCTTCCAGGCGTCGGCATGGACCCGCGGCGGGAGCCCCGCCTCGCGGCCCGCACGGATGAGGCGCTGGGCCTGGGCGGGAGTGAACAGCCCGTCCTCGACGGTCACGTCGTGGAACTGGGCGATGCCCTGCTGAGCGACCGCGGGCAGCATCTCGGCGGCGATGAGGTCGGTGTAGGCCTCGCCGGCCGCGGCGCCGCCGTCGCCCGCGCCGATGTCGCGCGGCACCACGTGGGCGCCGAGGAACGTGATGACGAGTTCCAGCGGCGTCAGTCGTCGGGAGTCTTCGAGCAGGCGCAGTTCGCGCAGTTCCTCGTCGACGGTCAGGCCGTAGCCCGACTTGACCTCGAGGGTGGTGGCGCCCCCGGCCAGTATCCGCCGGTAGGCCGTCTCCAGCCGGACGCTCAGGTCATCGTCCGAGGCGGTCCGGCTGGCGACGACGCTGGACCAGATGCCACCGCCGCGGGCGGCCACCTCGGCCAGCGAGGCGCCGCCGAGACGCTCGGCGTACTCCTCGTGGCGCTCGCCCCCGAAGATCGGATGGGAGTGGCACTCGACCAGGCCCGGAAGCACGGTCCTGCCGGTGGCGTCGAGCCGGGCAACCGCCGGGTCGCCCCACGCGGACAGCACGTCGTCGGCCGGTCCCGCGGCGACGATCAGCCCGTCCCGGATGGCGACCGCTCCGTCGTCGATCACGTCCATCTCGTCCTGGAGAACGCCGGCTCGGGGGCCGCCGCGGTCGCGAACCAGCGCCACCGCTGCCGCGCCCACCACGTTGAGGTCCTGGCCGGTCATTGCGGTCCCGGCCAGTCATTGAGGTCCTGGCCGGTCATTGCGGGATCACCGCGATCACGTCGATCTCCATTAGCCACTCGGGCTGGGCCAGCCCGCTCACCACGAGCCCGGTCGAGACCGGATGGACCCCGCGCAGCCAGCGGCCCACCGCCTGGTACACCGGTTCCCGGTAGCGGGGATCGGTGATGTAGATCGTGGTCTTGACGATGTGGCTCAGGTCGCTGCCGGCCTCGCGCAGCAGCTGCTCGACGTTGGCCATGGCCTGGTCGGCCTGGGCCGCGGGATCCCCGAGGCCCACGAGGTTGCCCTCGAGGTCGGTGCCGACCTGCCCCCGCAGGTACACGGTGCCGTTGGCGACCACCGCATGGCAGAGGTCGTTGTCCAAGTCCTGGTTCGGGTAGGTGTCGCGGGTGTTGAACGGACGGATGCGCAGATGCGTGGTCATGGCGGTCACTCCTGTGCTTGCGGCGACCGCTCGGCGGCGCCGACCCGGGCCAGGTAGCTGTGCTGTGAGGCGATGTGGTCCGCGAGGAGCTTGGCGTCCTGCCACACGCCGAAGATGAACGACGAGCCCCGGCGGGTCTGCCACGGCAGCCCGAGGAAGTAGATCCCCGGCACCCGCGAGATGCCGCGGTGGTGCACGGGCAGGCCGGCCTCGTCGAAGGCGTCGACCTTCAACCAGCCGTAGTCGACCCGGTAGCCGGTGGCCCACACGATCGAAGTGATGCCGTGGTCGTGCAGATCGAGCTCGAGCACGGGGTCGGCAACCCAGCGGGGGTCCGGGCCGATGATGCGGGCCTCGGGCTCGGCGGGCAGGTCGAGGCCGTTGCGGGCGATGTAGGCGTCGGCCTCGTCGAGCAGCGACAGGTAGTAGGCGTCGCCGCGGGCCAGGTTGTCGCCGAGGTCCGGCGCGAACCTCAACACGCCGTCATCGAAGGACCGGGTCATCCCGACCAGCGCGATGCCTTCGGCGGCCAGGCGCCGGAAGTCCACGGTGCGCCCGCCGTCGGCGCCGCTGACCGAGATGGTCACATGCTCCAGCCCCGGCTCGACGGCCGGGGCGTCCCATTTCTGGAGCACTCCCAGCCACCACACGAAGTCCTGGCCGCGGTAGCTGCGGGGAGGCCGGTCGTGGGGTCCGACCGACAGGAACACCCGCCTGCCCGAGCGCAGCAGCTCCTCGGCGATCTGCACGCCCGACGAGCCCGCACCGACCACCAGTACCGCACCGGCGGGCAGCTGCCGCGGGTTGCGGTACGACATCGAATGCAGCTGCACCACGTCGACGTGGTCGGGCACCACCGGCGGGATGACCGGACACTGGAACGGCCCGGTGGCGGCCACGACGCTGCGGGCGTCGAGAGTCCCGCCGGACGTGTCGACGCGGAACCCGAGCCGGCCCGCGTGGTGGCGTACCTCTCGCACCTCCACCCCGCAGCGCACCGGGGCGTCGATCTGCCGTGCGTAGGCGACGAAGTAGTCGGCCACCTCCTCCTTGGACGGGAACCCGTCGGGGTCGCTGTCGAAGGTCAGGCCGGGAAACCTGTCATGCCAGGCAGGCCCGTTGGCCACCAATGAGTCCCAGCGCGCCGAGCGCCAGCGCTCCGCGACCCGGCCCCGCTCGAGCACGACGTGGGGCACGCTGTGACTGCTCAGGTGCTCGCTCATCGCCAAGCCGGCCTGGCCGCCGCCGACGACGACAGTGTCAGTGGATTCGATCGACATGTTGTGAACCTCGTGGGGGATTGGCGCTCACGGGCCGGCGCCGGCGGCGCGGCGGGTTGCGCTCGGGGGCGCCCGCCGGCGTGCAGTAGGCGCCGACGATGTCGGTCAGCGCGGTGCAGGCGCCGTCGAGCTGGTCTCTGGTGACGTACTCGTCGGGGCGGTGGGCGTCGCCGATGTCGCCCGGTCCGAACACCACCGCGGGGACCGACAGGGACTCGGCGTACAGCCCGGCCTCGCATCCGAACCCCAGGTGCCCGGCGCGGTCGCGGCCGATCGCCTCGGCGAGGAACCTCACCTCCGGGTGATCCTCGGGGGTGTGCAGAGCCGGGTAGCGGGCATCGCAGGCCACCTCCACGGCCCCTTCGAGGCCGGCGAGAGCGGCTCGGGCGGCCTCGACCTGCGCCCATACTCCGGCGAGGACCTCGTCGGGGTCGCACGAACGGCGGTGGCGGCACTCGAAGCTGAGCTCGGCGGACGCGGCGAGCACGTTTACGGCCGCGCCGGCGTGCAGCGTTCCCACATTGGTCGACGCGCCCAGCTCTGCGGCGCGGGCGTTGACCTCGATCACGGCGCGCGCCACCGCGACGATCTGATCGAGGGCATTGGTCCGGGTCGGCGCCAGGCTCGAATGGCCCGGGGCGCAGCCGGCCCGCACCGTGTACGCGACCTTGCCCGCATGAGAGGTGCGCAGGGTCAGCCCCGTCGGCTCGCCGACCACGACGATGGCAGGCGCCACGAGCGGATCACCGGCGAGCCGCTCCAGCAGGGAGGCGACGCCGGCGCAGCCGATCTCCTCGTCATAGCTGAGGCCCACGTGCAGCGGCGCGGTCCACCCCGACGGGTCGCAGCGGATCGCGGCGGTGAGCGCGCAGGCGATGAACCCCTTCATGTCGGCCGTGCCGCGGCCCATCAGCCGGTCGCCGCGGGCGGTGAGGGTGTAGGGGTCCGTCGCCCAGCCCGGCCCCGCCGCCACCACGTCGGTGTGCCCGCACACGAGCACGCCGCCGGGCGCCTCCGGCCCGAAGCGCAGATGCAGGTTGGCGCGGCCCGCCGGACCCTCCACACGCTGCACGGCCGCCCCGGCCCCGGCGGCGCGCTCGGCCACCAGGTCGATCAGGGCGGCGTTCGGTGTGCGGCTCTCGGTCGGGAACGCCACCAGGGCGGCCAGCAGATCGACTGCTTCGTCGCACAACGACACGGGGTTCTCCTCAGGCAACAGATCGACTGCTTCGTCGCACAACGACACGGGGGTCTCCTCAGGCAACAGATCGACAGCGTCGTCGCACAACGACACGGGGGTTCTCCTCAGAGGCAGGGGCTGGCCCGGGGAGGGAAGGTCGCGGACTTCCCCTCCCCGGCACGGCCCGAGCGGTTCCGCCTACCCTGCCGAGAGCACCTCGGACCAGGTCTCGGCGAAGATGGCGTGCGACTCGTCGCGCACCTGCCATGTGAGCCGCCCCCGGATCTCGTCGGTCAGCTCCAGGCCGGCGCCATGTATCACGTCGTGGTAGCCGTCCGACAGCAGCGGCGGCACCGTGAGGTTCGGCGTGTAGCCGAAGGTGAACTCGGTGATGAGCGCCCCGATGTCGGGCTCGAGCATGTAGTTGATGAGCACGTGCGCGGTGTAGGGGTCCGGCGCGTCGGCCGGCACCACCATCCCGTCCTGCCAGATGACCCCGCCCTCGTCGGGGATTATGTAGCGGACGTTGGGGTTGTCGAGGTAGGCGATCCCCGCCGCGAACCCCCAGGACATGGCGGCCAGGACCTCGCCGCTGCCCAGGTTGCCGATGTAGTTGGCCGAGTCGAATCCCGACACGCACTCCCGGGCGTCCAGGATCAGGTCGAGGGCCTGCTCGTGGGCGGCGGGATCGGTCGAGTTCCAGTCGTAGCCCAGGTACACGAGCGCCGAGCCGATCACCTCCCGCTGGTCCTCCAGCATCGAGGACTGGCCGCACAGCTGGTTCTGGTCGTAGATGGCGCTCCAGCTGGTGGGCGGCACATCGAAGGCGGTGGCGTCGTAGGCGAAGCCGGTGGTCGAGTACTGGTACGGCAGCGAGTAGACGTTGCCCGGGTCGTAGTAGGCGTCCATCTGGGCCGGGTCGAGGTTGGCCGCGTTGGGGATCTCGCCCATGTCCAACTCGGCCAGCAGGCCCTGGGAGGCCATGACGCCGATGGCGTAGTCGGAGACGATCACCAGGCTGTAGCCCGAGTTGCCCGCGTCGATCTTGGCGATGGCGTCCTCGTTGGCGACGTGGGTGTCGAGCGTGACGGTCACGCCGCACTCGGCCTCGAACATCTCGAGGATCGTCTCGTCTATGTAGTCGGCCCAGTTCAGGAAGTTGATCGAGCCGCCGAGCCGGGCCGGGTCGCCGCAGCGCCCGGAGGCGGGAGGCGCCTCCGGCTCGGGCGCGGCTGTGGTGGCCGGCGCGGCTGTCGTGGTCGCCGGGACAGTGGTGGCCGGCGCGGCCTCCTCGTCCTCCCCGCATCCGGCCGCGAGCACCGCGGCGACGGCCGTCACGGCCATCAGCCGCAGCAGCGCCGAGCGTTTGGTGAACAGGTTCATGGTTCCTCCTAGGTGTGTTGTGGACTGTGTCGAGGACTGGTTCATGGACTGGGGAGCGGACTGTGCCGAGGGCTGGGCCGGGGATCGGGAGGCGGGGCGGCGGCGCTCGGGGGTCGGCCCCGGCGGAAGGGGCGCAGCCGCCGCCGGGCCGCGCCCGCCTGGACGGCGAGCGCGCCGACCAGGAGGAGCGTCGAGGCGGCGAAGATCAGGGTGGACACCGCGTTGACCTCCGGGCTGATCGTTCGCCTCAGCTGGCCGAACACCTCGATCGGCAGGGTGGTGGCGCCCGGTCCGGCCACGAAGAAGGTGATCACGAAGTTGTCCAGCGACAGGGTGAACGACAGCAGCGCGCCGCCGAGCACGCCCGGAGCGATCGACGGCAGCGTGACCCGCCAGAAGGTCGTCCATCCGCTGGCGCCGAGATCCTGGGCCGCCTCCTCGACCGCGGGATCGAGGTTCCGCAGGCTGGAGCGGACTACGAGGGCCACGAAGGCGGTGCAGAAGGCCACGTGGGCGATCACCACCGTGGGCCGGCCCAGCCGCAGGGCGTCCTCGGGGCCGCGGCCGAGGAGGTCGTTCAGCCGGCCGAGGACGAGCGAGAAGAAGGCCAGCAGGGACACCCCGGTGACGATCTCCGGCGCGATCACCGGCAGGTACACCGCCTGCTCGGCGGCCCGGCGGCCCCTGAAGGCGTGGCGGTCCAGCGCCAGCGACAGCATCGTGCCCAGAACCACGGCTATGGCGGTGGCGACCACCGCGATCACGATCGAGTTCAAGGTCGCCGACTTGATCTGGTCGTTGTCGGCGAGCCTGGCGTACCACTCGGTGGTGAAGCCGGTCCAGCGCCCGCCCGTGCGGGCCTCGTTGAAGGAGAACAGCACCAGCACGAAGACCGGCAGGTAGAAGAAGACGTACACCAGCCCGGCGCCGGCGCCGATGGCGGTGGCCGGTCCCCGCCGGGCTGCGCTCGCCGCGCTCATAGCAGGTCGGCCCCGTCGCGGCGCCCGACCACGAAGTACAGGCTCAGGATGGTGATGAGGCTGAACAGGGTCGCGACCGCCGCGCCCCTGGGCCAGTTGAATGCCTCCGCGAACTGCAGCTCGAGCAGGTTGGCGATCATGTTCGTCTTGCCGCCGCCCAGCAGCGTCGGCACGAGGTACTGCGAGACGGAGACGACGAAGACCATGACCGACCCCACCGTCAGTCCGGGCCGGATCAGCGGCACGAACACGTCCACGAAGACCTGCGGGGGCTTGGCGCCGAGGTCCCGGGCCGCCTCCATCTGGGCCCGGTCGGAGCGCTCGATGGCCGCGTACAGGGGCAGGACCATGAACGGCAGCGCGGTGTAGACCAGCCCCAGCATCACCGCGAAGCGGGTGTTCAAGAAGACGATGCGGTCGAGGCCGAGACTCTCGATGGCGTTGTTCACCGGGCCGGTGTTCGACAGGACGAAGCGGATGGCGAAGGTCCGCACCAGCATCGACGTCCAGAACGGGATCATCACCGCCACCAGCAGGGCGTTCTTGGTGATCCGGCTGCGGCGGGAGCTGATGAACACGGCCAGCGGCAGCGCCAGCCCGACGCACAGCGCCGTGGCCCACAGCGACCACACGACCGACCGGGCGAACAGGGTGGTGTAGTTGTTGTAGGCGCCGGCGAGGTGGTAGACCCCGGCCAGCGCCCCGACGGCCGCGGCGGCGGCCAGCGCCCCCCGGGCGCTTCGCCGCAGATACCGGGCGCAGGCGGCGAGCGGCAGAGCTGCGACCGCCGCGACGCCGATCCCCCTGACCGCGGCCGCGCCCAGAGTTCCCCAGCCCGCCTCGGAACGGCGCCCCTTCGAGACGATCTGGCTCCATGCGTCGCCGGTGAGGTCCCAGATGACGCCGCCGCCCAGCTTCGGTGTCAGCAGCGAGTAGACGACGATCAAGGTGCCGGGGACCACGTAGGCCAGCGTGATCCAGGCCAGGCCGGGGGCCAGCAGGGCCGCGATGCGCCTGCGCCTCTGACGCCGGACGGAGGTGACGGGCGCCATCAGCCCTCGATCACGCAGGCCGCGTCGCGGCTCCAGCCCACCGTCACCGGGTCGCCCGGCCGGAGCTGCCCGAAGGGATGGTGGCCGGCCTCGTTGTAGCGCAGGGCGATCACCTGCGAGCCGTCGGCGAGAAGCACGGTGGCCCGGGTCGAGTCGCCCAGAAACAGCAGCTCGGCCATCCGGCCCGCGATGGCCGCCTGGTCGGGCTCGGGCGGCCGGTCGGCGGCGGTGACCGTCACCCGCTGGGGCCGCACCGCCAGCACCAGCCGGCGGTCCGGCGCGGCGGAGCTGTTGTCCTCCTCGGCCAGCGGAACCAGCTCGCCGGTGGCCGTCCTCACCGCGGGCACGCCGCCGCTGCGGCCCGCTCCGGTGACCTCCAGCAGGTTCGTCTCGCCGATGAAGTCGGCCACGAACCGCGACGCGGGCCGCTCGTAGATCTCGGACGGTGTTCCGAGCTGATGGATACGGCCGTGGTCCATCACCGCGATCCGGTCGCTCATCGTGATCGCTTCCTGCTGGTCGTGGGTCACGAAGATGAACGTCAGGCCCAGTTCGTCATGGAGGCGGCTGAGCTCGTGGCGCATCGCTTGGCGCAGCTTCAGGTCGAGGGCGCTGAGCGGCTCGTCGAGCAGCAGGACGTCGGGCTCGTTGACGATGGCTCGGGCCAGCGCGACACGCTGCTTCTGCCCGCCGGACAGCTGTGCCGGCCGGCGCTCGGCGAACTGCGCCAGCCGCACGAGGTCCAGCGCCTCGCCCGCCTTGGTCGCGGTGGTCGCCTTGTCGAAGCCCTTGACCCTGAGCCCGAAGGCCACGTTCTCGGCCACCGTCATGTGCTCGAACAGCGCGTAGCTCTGGAAGACCGTGTTCACCCGGCGCTTGTGGGGCGGCACCCCGGTGGTGTCGGCGCCGCTGATGAGGATCCGGCCGCTGGTGGGCTGCTCGAAGCCCGACACCATCCGCAGTGTCGTCGTCTTGCCGCACCCCGAAGGGCCCAGCAGCGAGATGAACTCGCGGGGCTTGACCTCCAAGTCGATCGAGTCGACCGCGACTGTCCTGCCGAACCGCTTGGTGACTCCCTGGAGAGTCACCGAGCCCCGCTCCGGGCGCTCTGCTGGCAGGGCATCGCTGGACTCGTGAGTCACGCGTGCCCTCCCCCGGCCTCTATGTGGACTGCCTCGGCAGCGCGAGCGACGAGCGGGCGTGGTTCAAGAACGCGTCGACGGCGCGGGGGTGCGACCCCTCGACTCGCTCGACCAGCCCCAGAGCGAGCGGCGGGACCGGCGTCCGGAGCCTGACGTAGGCCACCCGGCTGCCGTCCTGGGCGATGTCGGTGGCTGGCAGCAGGTTGACGAGCGAGTACCCGAAGCCGTTGCCGACCAGGGAGCGCACCAGGGACAGGTCGGAATGGCGGCGGGCCGGCCGGTAGGGCACGCCGGCGGCCAGGAACAGCGACGTGAAGTACTCGCGGCTCAACGGCAGGTCGAGCAGGATGTAGGGGTCGTCGACGATGTCGTCGAGAGCGGCCTCCTCCTCGCCGGCCAGGGGGTGCGAGGCGGCGAGGAGGAGGTGGGGGACCGCGTCGAGGATCTTGGAGAAGCGGACGTCGCGGCCCAGCTCGATGTCGTAGGTGACCGCGGCGTGGATCGCACCGGTTCGCAGCCAGCTCAGCAGCTCGTCCTGGCTGCCCGTCCGGATCTCCACGTCGACGTGGGGGTTCCTGGTTACGAAGCTCCTCACCGCAGCCGGCATCACGATGGGCGCCGCACTGACCAGGGAACCGAGCAGCACCCTGCCCGCCCGCAGCGACACCGCGTCGAGAATCACTGTCGTGAGATCGGAGGCGCGATCCAGCAACGACCGCGCCTCGGCCATCAGCAACGCCCCCTCCGGGGTGAGGCTCACACCCTGGCCGCGGCGACGCACCAGCAGGCTCACGCCCAGCGTGCTCTCCAGATTCCTCAGCGACGCGGAGACAGCGGGCTGCGTGATCCCGACCGCCTCAGCGCCGAGAGTGAGCGAGGCGTGCTCCGCGACCGACACGAAGTTCTCGAGCTCTCGCAGCGTGACCTGCCGTTGCACTGGCTCCCCCCGAGGCTCCCTCTTACCTACAAAAGATTGATGTGATAAGAGATCTATAGCAGATTCATTTATGAGCGTCAAGCGGCTCCTGCACGCCTTAGGAGAGGAACTCCGAAGCGCCCACGTCCAGGCAGTGTCGGGTGTGGCGGCGGATCATGGTCATGAACATCTCGTTGCCGCGGGGGTCGGTACTGCTGGCGGTGGAGCCCAGGACGGTGATGATCACCCCGTGCATGGCGCCCCGCCGGTACATGTCCCAGCATTCGGCTTCGCCCAGCTCGACGCCGGCCTCGCCGAACTGCCGCCGGCAGCCTGACAGCAGGTCGCGTTCCCAGGCTCTGCGGTCGTCTGCTTCGATACTGCCGCCTATGAAGTAGGAGACGTCGGTGAGCGGGCTGGAGACGGCCACGGTCTGCCAGTCGACGGTGGTGGCGGTGTCGCCGCCGAACAGGATGTTCTCGCTGCGGAAGTCGCCGTGCACCAGCGTGGTCGCCCCCTCGTAGGAGGAGGCTGCCGAGGAGAAGTTGGCCACGTAGCGCTCGCCGAAGGCCAGTTGGCCGCGGTCGAGGCCGTGACCGAACCGGTCCACGAACCCCGGCCAGGCGTCGACGAGCAGCATCTGCGCGAAGTCGGCGTTCTTGCCGTGAGCCCTGCCCACGTGGTCCATGTCGAGGATGCTGTCGTCGCCGTAGAACGCGGCGGCCAGCTTCACTGCCTCGCGCAGCGCCAGGACGGTGTGCGCACGGGTCTCGCCCACCATCTGGACGCCCGGCTCGGCCGGGGCCAAGTCCTCCAGCAGCAGCAGGAACGACAGGCGGTCGGCGCTGATCTCGCTGCCGTACACGGCCGGGACGCGGATCGACGTTCTCGGAGCCAGCACCCGGTAGAACATCGTCTCCCTGTAGTAGAGGCCCGCCGCGCCGGCCAGGGACCGGGTCCGCTCGTCGGCGGCGGGGAACTTGGCGACCAGCGTCGAGGGCGCGCCGCCCGCCTCGCCGTCATAGGACAGGAAGTAGCGGGCGTTGTCGCCCATCTTGCCCGTGCCGATCAACTCGAAACGGGCCTCAGTCACCCGTCCGCCGGCCAGCAGGCCCGCGGCCCGCAGGTAATGCGTCAGCTCGTCGGGTCCGAGCGCCTCCGGCCGGGTCGGGAAGTCGGTCACGGCCTGGACGGGCCGGCCAGGATCAGGGGCGGGCCCCGAACGCCATGCTCGGGTTGTCGGGCAACTCTGTCAGCGGCTCGGCCACTTCGGCCACTGTCGGCCCGACCCCCACCTCAGCCAGCGCATCGAGGTCGAGGTGGTACACCTCCGCGGCGGTCGCGCCGAACAGCCGCCGCAGGTCTTCCGGCGACCAGTCGCAGAACACGTGCCGCAGCGACGCCACCGAGTCGGGGTACGTGCCCTCGGCGTGGGGGTAGTCGCTGCCCCACATGAACCGGTCGACTCCGATCTGCTTGATCGCCTCGGCCTCGTCCCGTCCCGGGAAGCTGGCCCCCATGTAGCAGTTGCTCAAGAAGTAGCTGCTGGGCGGGTTGGACAGCTGCGCGGCGTCCGCCGGCATCTCCCCGACATTGCCGCTTCCGTTGAAGAGCCGCCAGAGGGCGTCCATCTTGGACAGCGTGGCCGGGACCCACCCGACCCGCTGCTCGGTCATCACGAGGCGAAGCTCTCCGAAGCGCTCGAACACGCCGCTCAGGATGAGGTGCCACAGGCTGCGGTTGGCGAAGAACGGCACCTCCATGATCATGAAGAAGTTGCGGTTGGGCGACTCCTGAAGGTCGGGGATGCCCGCGCCGCCGTGCTGGTTGACCGACAGCCCGGTGTCCTGGCAGGCGGCCCACAGCGGGTCGTAGTAGTCGCTCCACAGCGCCGGCACACCGGAGTCGGGAGGGACCGCAGGCACTAGCACACCCTTCAGCCCGTGCTCTGCGGCCCACTCGACCTCACCGACGGCCGCTTCCATGTCGTTGGGGAACACCTGGGCGAGGCCGGCCCGGCGCCCCGGGAGCTCTTGGCACCAGTCGGCCAGCCACCGGTTGTGGGCCTGCAGGCCGGCCCACCTCTCCTCGAACTCGGCCGCCGTCGCGGGTGGGCGGGCGACCAGCAGACCGGACGGGAAGAACGGGGGCACGGTGTTGGGGAACACGACCTCGGCGACCTGGCCGTCGGCCTCCAGCTCCCGCCGGCGGACCGGGGTGTCCCAGTTCCGGACCCGCTTGGAGTCCTGGAGGTCGGCGAAGGGGTTGATGTAGGCCTGCTTCCAGGCGTCGAAGTCGGCGTGCAGCCTCGACGGGAGGTAGGGCCGGTAGTCGTCGATGTCGCCGCCGGCGTGGCAGTCCGCGGACACGATCGTGTAGCGGTCCCCGTTCGTCGTTGAGTTCATCATCACCTCATCCTGGCAGACGCGGCGAGAATCCCAACCGACGGCCCTGTGTCCCCGGCCGTGCCCGGAGCGCTCAGTCCCGTATGGCCAGGCCGGTCTCCAGGTCGAAGAAGTGGGCGTTCTCCACCGTGACGGCCACGTCGATGGTGTCGCCGGCCCGCACTGCGGTGGTGGGGTTGAACCGGGCGTGCACCCTGGTCTCGGAGCTCTCCGCCGCGCTGATCTCCTCGTCGCTCAACTCGAGAGCCTCCTTGGAGATGACCGGCTTGGCGTCCACGTCGAAGTAGGCGATGATCTCGAAGCCGAGTGCTTCGGTGTGCAGCACCGACGCCCGGATCCGCTGATCGGCCGGATGATCGGAGACGACCGCGGCATCCTCCAGGTCCTTGGGCCGGAGCCCCACGGCCACATTCCGGCCGAGGTAGCCCTCCAGGGCCGGCCTGCGCCCCAGGACCTCCCCGGGAACGGCCAAGGACTGGCTTCCGAGGGCCAGCCGAAGACCCTGGCCGTTGCGGGTCAGCACCCCTTCCATGATGTTCATGGAGGGCGACCCGATGAAGGCGGCCACGAAGATGTTGTCGGGCTCGTTGAACAGCGTCATCGGGGTGTCGACCTGCTGCAGCACGCCGGCGCTGATGACGGCCACCCGGTCGGCCATGGTCATGGCCTCGACCTGGTCGTGGGTGACGTAGAAGGTGGTGATGCCCACCTCTCGCTGGAGGGCGGTGATCTCGGCCCGCATCTGCACCCTCAGCTTGGCGTCGAGGTTCGACAGGGGCTCGTCGAGCAGGAACACCCGGGGCCGGCGCACGATGGCGCGTCCCATGGCCACCCGCTGGCGCTGGCCGCCGGAGAGGTGGGCGGGGCGCTTGTCGAGCTGGCTCTCCAGTTCGAGGATGCGGGCCACCTCGGTGACCCTCTCCTTGATCTCGGTGCGGGGGCGGCGGGCCAGCTTGAGCGAGAAGGCGATGTTGTCGTAGACGCTCATGTGCGGGTAGAGCGCGTAGTTCTGAAAGACCATGGCTATGTCGCGGTCCTTGGGCGGGAGCTCGTTGACCACCCGCTCGCCGATCTTCAGCGTCCCCGAGGAGATGTCCTCGAGCCCTGCGATCATCCGCAGCGTGGTGGACTTGCCGCAGCCGGACGGGCCCACCATCACCAGGAACTCGGCCTCGTTGATCTCCAGGTTCAGATCGGTGACCGCCCTGAACCCGTTGTCGTACTCCTTGTTGACGTCTTCTAGGACAACGTCGGCCACCGGACCTCTCCCGAAACCTCGTAAAACGCTTGCAACGGCACGATAACACCAACCGGGCGTACCGGTCGCGAGTTCGTCGCCGGTATGGGGTAGCTTCGGGGCATGAACGTTCCTGAGGACTTGCGTTACTCCACCGACCACGAATGGGCTCTGGCAGACGGCGACGTTGTCCGCATCGGAATCACCGACTATGCCCAGGACGCCCTCGGCGATGTCGTCTACGTGGAGCTGCCCCAGGCGGGGGACCGGGTCGACCAGGGAGAACCGTTCGGGGAGGTCGAGTCGACCAAGTCGGTGTCGGAGCTGTTCGCCCCGGTGAGCGGGGTGGTGAGCGAGGTCAACGACGATCTGGCCGGCGCTCCGCAGCGGCTCAACGAGGACCCCTACGGAGATGGATGGATCTGCACGGTCGCATTCGATGACGCCGCCGAGCTCGACAGCCTGCTCGACGCCGACGGCTACAGGGATCTGATAGCGGGGTAGGGAAGTGGCGTCCACGCCGGGCCCGGCCTCCGGTCGCAACGACCGCCGCGGAGAAGACGACTGCGTGCCCGGCGACTCGGAGTTCGAGGTCGAGGACGACACCACCGAGCACCGGGCGGTGGAGCCCGATGCCTCTCCGGGAAAGGTGCACGTGGACCGGTCGGCCTTCGGACGCCACCAGGGCCTCTTCGTGGTCAACCAGGGCCCGAAGGCCGGAGCCCGCTACGCGCTGGACACCGATGTCGTGTCGGTGGGCCGCGATCCCCAGAGCGACATCTTCCTCGACGACATCACGGTGTCGCGCCGTCACGCCGAGGTGGCCCGGGACGGGGCCCGGTACTCGATCCGCGACGTCGGCTCGCTGAACGGCACCTACGTCAACCGCCAACTCGTCGATGAAGGCGAGCTCAACGAGGGCGACGAGGTCCAGGTCGGGAAGTTCAAGCTCGTGTTCGTGCACGGGACGTCGCCCGGGTGAGCCGCGCCCACCGGTCCATCGGCGAGGTGCTCTCGCTGCTCGCGGACGAGCACCCGGACCTGACGATCTCCAAGATCCGGTTCCTGGAGAGCCAGGGCCTGATCGCCCCGCAGCGAACTCCCTCGGGCTACCGGAAGTTCTTCGAGGCCGACATCGAGCGGCTCAACTGGGTGCTGATCCAGCAGCGCGACCACTTCCTGCCCCTCAAGGAGATCAAGCGCCGCCTGGCTTCGGGGGCGGCGGCAAGAGCCGCGCCGCGCGCCGGCGCCGGGTCTGAGGCCATTGCCGCGACGCCGTCGCTGTTCGCCACCCGCCGGCGCGCCGGCGCCGGAGACGACCCAGACGCGGCGGCTGCGGCAGAGACCGCGCCGGACGGATCGGTCAGCCTCACCGCGGCCGGGTTGGCCCGGGCCGTCGGAATAGACGCCGAGCACATCGCCGAACTGCAGCGGCTCGGCATCATCGTCCCGGTCGCGGGGCGGTCCGACGGCGACGGCGAAGCGGAAGCGGACGACGACGCGGCGGATCCAGTGTTCGACCATGATGCGCTTCTGACGGCGCGGACGGCCGCGGCTCTTGCCGACCACGGCATACCGGCCCGCAACCTGAGAATGTTCAGAGTGGCCGCCGACCGCGAGGCCGGCATCTACGAGCAACTGCTGGGACCGCTGATCGCTCGGGGCGAGACGGACCGGCTGCGCACCGAGCTGGCCGAGATCGTCGAGCTGACCGAACAACTGCGGCGGCTGCTGCTGCAACGCACGCTCCGCACCCACCTGGGCTGAGCACCGTGCCCTCCGACCCCTCGGTGCCGGCCGAGCCGCGCGTGCTGCTGAGCGCCGAGCAGATCGACGCGATCGTCGCTCGCCTGGCCGCGGAGATGTCAGCCCGCTACCCCGACGGCGTCGTGCTCATCGGCGTGCTGCGGGGCAGCGTGCCGTTCCTGGCCGACCTCGCCAGGGCCATGACCGTTCCCGTGAGCGTGGACTTCATGGCGATCACGCCCTACACCCCCGGTTCCGGCCGTGTTCGCCTGCTCAAGGACCTCGACCTCGACATCGCCGGCCGCGACGCGGTGATCGTCGAGGACATCGTCGACACCGGTCTTAGCACCGCCTTCCTGCGTTCCGAGCTCCAGCGCCGCAGGCCTCGCTCGGTGGCCGTGTGCACGCTGCTGGACCGGCGGATCCGGCGAGTGGTGCCCGTGGAAATCGACTTCGCGGGGGCTGAAGTCTCCGACGCGTTCGTGATCGGCTTCGGGCTCGACCACGAGGGCCGCTACCGCAATTTGCGCCTCGTCGCCGCGGCCGACATGGAGTTGCTGGCCGACGACCCCGACGCCTACGTCCCGGTCTTCTACGGATCGTCCACCGCGACGAGCAGAGGCCGAACAGAGTGAGGCCGTGGCCCGAGCGGCCCGTGAGCGCAGCGAACAAGAGCGGGAGGCCGGGCTAGGATGCCGCCGTGCAGCAGATGGAGCTGATCGGAGTGAGAGTGGAGTTGCCTTCCAACACGCCGATAGTGCTGCTGCGCGAGATGTCGGATCCGGCTCGGCTGCTCCCCATCTTCATCGGAGCTCCCGAGGCGACGGCCATTGCCATCGCCCTCGACGGGGTCACGACTCCCAGGCCCATGACCCACGACCTGCTCCGCAACGTGCTCGATGAGCTGTCGGCCGACCTCGAGCGTGTCGTGGTCACCGAACTGCGGGACAAGACGTTCTACGCGGAGCTGCACCTGCGGCGCGACGGCGGCCGCTTCGTGCTGTCGAGCCGACCCTCGGACGCCATCGCGCTGGCGGCCCGCACCGGCACGCCGATCTTCGCGGAGGAGTCGGTGATACAGGAGGCGGGCTACACCACCGACGGTGTCGCGGTGGCGGGGCAGGAGCAGGCCGAAGAGGTCGTGGAGCAGTTCAAGGAGTTCATCGACTCCGTCTCGCCCGAGGACTTCGGCAGCCACTAGCGCACCGGATCGGCACGCGCCGCCGACCGCGAAATCGGGCTGCCATGGGAGGCGTCCGCTTCCCGGTGGTTGACTCGCGCCCCTTGGAGCCTTAGAGTTTCCACAGGTGACAGCGTCGTAGTTTCGGGGTTGTCATTGCACCGGTCAACGTGACCGGTCATCGTGATCGTCGTCCGCGGCGGCCACCAGCGACAAGCAAGGAGCGGCTAATGGACGCAACCGCGCACACCGTCCAGGGGTACAGCGCGAAGCTCACCGCCGACGTTGTCGGCATCACCTACCGCCAGCTCGACTACTGGGCCCGCACCGACCTGGTCGTGCCCTCCCTGGCCAGGGCCACCGGCAGCGGGAGCCGCCGCCAGTACAGCTACGCCAACCTGCTGGAGCTGAAGGTCATCAAGCGGCTGCTCGACTCGGGGATCAAGCTGGAGAAGGTCCGGTCGATCTTCGAATACATGCGCAGCGAGCTGCGCGAGGACATCTCGCGGGCCAACCTCGTGATCGACGGCTCCAACGTCGTGTGCGCCCGCAGCGAGGCTGAGTTCATCGACGTGCTGCAGAGAGGCCAGGGCGTGCTCAACGTGCTGCCGCTGTCGAACGTGAAGCAGGAGGTGGACGCGGCCATCATCGAGCTGCGGCCCTCCGTCGACGACGCCGACGATGAGGCCGCAGACGAGGCGGACGAGGCCGCCGACGAGTTCCGGACGGCGATCGGCGAGTCCTGACCCTATGACGTTCGCCCATCCCTCCGAGCAGGCCTTCGCCAGCCTGCTCGACTCCTATGGGATCCGTTGGGAGTACGAGCCCCGCATGTTCGTGCTCGAACGGGACTCCGAAGGGAACACGGCATGCGGGTTCACCCCCGACTTCTACCTGCCCGACTTCGACATGTACGTGGAGCTCACGACGTTGCGGCAGCGGCTGGTCAACCGAAAGAAGCAGAAGCTGAGGCTCCTGGCTGAGACTCATCCCGACGTTCGAGTCAAGCTCCTGAACCGTCGAGACATGGAGTGGATCGGCCGCAAATACGGCCTGCCGGTCGCCGCCTGAGGCCGAGCTTGCGAGGCCGTGGCCCGAGCGGCCCGTGAGCGCAGCGAACAGGAGCGGGAGACACGAGGCCGAGCTTGATGGCTGAGGAGTTGAGACAGTCGCCTCTGCGCGAGGTGCATGAGCAGGCCGGCGCCAAGCCGGTGCCCTTCGGCGGCTGGAATATGCCCCTGCAGTACTCCAGCGGCACGGTGGCCGAGCACATGGCCTGCCGCACGAGCGCCGCCATGTTCGACGTGTCGCACCTGGGGACGGTGCGGGTGCAGGGCGACGCCGCGCACCGCAGCCTGCAATGGGCGCTGACCAACGATCTCGACCGCGTCGGGGTCGGATCAGCCCAGTACACCCACCTGCTGGATGCCTCCGACGCCTCCGTGCTCGACGACATCATCGTGTGGTGGATCGGCCCCGACCTCTTCGACGTGATGCCGAACGCCTCCAACACCGACCGGGTTGTCGGCGCCCTGAGGGAGGGGTCGGCCGACCTGGACATTGCGGACGTCACCGCCGACCGGGCGGTGATCGCCGTCCAGGGTCCCGAGGCCCGGGCCCGCCTCGCGGCCGCCGGCGGGGAGGAGGTCGCCTCGATCGGGCGGTTCAAGGTCGCATCCGCCCGTTTCGGCGAGATTCCGGTCACGGTGGCCGGCACCGGCTACACCGGAGAGGACGGCGTTGAGATGGCCGTCGGCGTCGAGGATGCTCCTACCGTGTGGCGGCGACTGGTCGACGCCGGAGTCTCACCGGCCGGGCTCGGGGCCCGAGACACCCTGCGCCTGGAGGCCGGGCTGCCATTGCACGGGCACGAGCTGGGTCCCGGCATCACGCCCCTTCAGGCCGGATTGGGCTGGGTTGTTCGCTGGGACAAGGGCGACTTCAGAGGCCGGTCCGCGCTTGAGGCCGAGCGCGAGGCCGGACCGCGCCGTCGTCTGCGTGGTCTGCTGGCCGACAAGGGCCGCCCGCCCCGCGACGGCTGCGCCGTCCGGCGGGGCGACGACGAGGTCGGAGTGGTCACCAGCGGCAACTTCTCGCCGGTACTGGGGCAGGGCATCGCGCTGGCGTTCCTCGCGCCCGACATCGGCGTTGGCGACGAGGTAGTCATCGACGTGCGGGGCCGGGACCTGCCGGCCAAGGTAGTCAAGCCGCCCTTCCACCGCTGACAGCCGTCTCCCGGCTGCTCCCCCCGGCCTTGCCGGTCGCGCAGATCAGGGGCGATCGGGAAGGGCAGACAGTACGTCTACTGCTTGCTGGCGGAGCCAGTGGTCGGCCAGCACCAGCAGGGCCATGGACTCGACCATGGGCACGGCGCGGGGCAGGACGCACGGGTCGTGGCGGCCCCGGGCCGCGAGGGTCGTCTCCTCGCCGTCGCGGGTGACCGTCTGCTGTTCGGAGGCGATGGTGGAGGTGGGCTTGAACGCCACCCTCACCACGATGTCCTCGCCGTTGGAGATGCCGCCCTGCACGCCGCCGGAACGGTTGGACGCGGTGTGTATGCCGTCGCCGGTGTCGGGGGTGAACGGGTCGTTGTGGGCCAGGCCGCTGAGCCGGGTGCCGCTGAAGCCGCTGCCGATCTCGAAGCCCTTGGCCGCGGGCAGCGACAGCATGGCTCCGGCCAGGGCCGCTTCGAGCTTGTCGAACACCGGCTCGCCCAGTCCGGCAGGCACGCCCCGGCAGACGCACTCGACGACGCCTCCCAGGGAGTCGCCGTCGCGCCGGGCGGCCTCTATGGCTTCGACCATCAGGTCGGCCGCAGCCGGATCGGGGCAGCGGGTGGGCCCGGCCTCCACATCGGCGCGGGTGACCGCGGTCGGATCGGCGGCCGCTTCGATGTCGCGCACCGACTGCACCCATCCCAGCACCTCGATGCCGGCCGCGGTGTGCAGCAGCTTGCGGGCGATCGCCGCGGCCGCGACCCGGCCCACGGTCTCGCGGGCCGAGGCCCGGCCCCCGCCGGTCCAATCCCGGAAGCCGTACTTGGCGTCGTAGGTGAAGTCGGCGTGGGAGGGTCGGTAGACGTCGCGCAGATGCTCGTAGGCCTCGGGCCGGGCGTCCTTGTTGCGCACCAGGATCGCGATTGGGGTTCCTGTGGTGTAGCCGCCGAAAGTGCCCGACAGGACCTCGGCCGTGTCGGACTCGGCGCGCTGGGTGACGAGCCGGCTCTGGCCCGGGCGGCGCCGGTCGAGGTCGGCCTGGATGTCGGCGGGGTCGAGGGCCAGCCTGGGCGGGCAGCCGTCGACCACCACACCGACGCCGCCGCCGTGCGACTCGCCGAAAGTGGTGACCCGGAACAGGGTCCCGAACGTGCTGGCCATGGCGTCCAGCATACGGACCGCCCGGGCGCGGCCTGTTCTACAACTCCAGGAGGGCTTGCTCGACCACCTCGGGCAGGGCGGGGTGGATGTAGTACTGGTGGCGGGCCATCTGGTCGACGGTGAGGTCGAAGTGCATGCCCTGGATGAGCTGCTGGATCAGTGTGGACGCCTGGGGGCCGATGATGTGGGCGCCGAGCAGGCGGCGGGTCTCGGCGTGGGCGATCACCTTCACCGCGCTCTCGGTGTCCTCCATGGCCCAGCCGTAAGCGGCTGAGCTGTAGGGCTGCACGTGGCTTCGGTAGGGGAGGTCGCGTTCCCGGCACTCCCGCTCGGTGAGGCCGACGCTGGCCACCTGGGGGTGGCCGAACACGGCGTGGGGGATGAAGCGGTGATCGACGCGGGCCGGGTCATCGGGATGGGAGAGGTTGTGGCGCACTACCCGGGCCTCGTGGTTGGCCACGTGCTTGAGCTGCACCGGGTTGGTCACGTCGCCCAGCGCCCACACGCCCTCGGCGGTGGTCCGGAGCTGATCGTCGGTGACGACGTAGCCGGACCGGTCGGTGCCGATCCCTCCGGCGGCCACGTCCAGCCGGTCGCCGTTGGGTATCCGTCCGGTGGCCACCAGCAGCTCGTCGCCTCTCAGCTCGCGGCGACCGCCGGCTTTGTCCTCTGTGTCCAGCACCACTTCGGCCCGGTCGCGGCGGGCGGCCAGCACCCGGGTGTTGAAGCGGGCGTCGAAGCGGCCGCTGTAGGCGGCATTGAAGCGCTCGCGGACCTCGTCGTCCTCCCGGCGCAGGAAGGTGTCGCCTCTCAGCACGAACGTGACGTGCGAGCCGAAGGCGCCCATGACCGAGCCCAGCTCGGCCGCGATGTAGCCCCCGCCGAGGACCAGCAGCCGCTCGGGGAGGGCGTCGAGGCGCATGATCGTGTCGGAGGTGTGGTAGCCGCAGCTCTCCAGGCCCTCAATGGCGGGAATGGCGGGGCGGGCTCCGGCCGCGACCACGACCTTGTCGGCGGTGATGGTCTCGTCTCCCACCGCCACCGCGCGCGGCCCACAGAAACGGGCGGTGCCGGTGTACACGGCCACGTTGGGCAGCCCCGTCCGGTAGTCGAGGCCGCCCTCCGCGATGGGGTCGATCCGGCCGAAGATCCGGTCGCGTATCGCGGGCCAGTCGGCGCCGTCGAAGCTGGTGTGCACGCCCAGGCGCTCGGAGTCGGCGGCCAACTCGGCCACCTCCGCCGCGTACACGAACATCTTGGAGGGGATGCAACCGACGTTGAGGCAGGTGCCGCCGAACAGGCCGTGCTCGGCGATGGCAATGTCCCAGTCGTCGTGCTCTGGGCCTATGACCGAGTTGCCCGAGCCCGCGCCGATGATCAGCAGGTCGAAGTGGCGCATCGAGCGCGGCACCCTACCGCCCGGGGGTCAGGTGCCGGTGAAGTTGGGCGTCCGCTTCTCGGCGAAGGCTCTCGGGCCTTCCTTGGCGTCGTTGGAGCGGAACACCGCCTGCCCGTAGTCCCGTTCGTGGCGCAGGGCGTCGTCGAGCTCCATGCCGTCGCATTCGTGCAATGTGCGGGTGATGGCTGCGGAGGCCAGGGGGCCGTTGGCCGCCACCACCCCGGCGATCTCGAGAGCCTTCTCCAGGGCCTGGCCGTCGGGGACCACGTGGCCGATCAGGCCGATCTCGAGGGCTTCGGCCGCGCTGATGTGCTTGCCGGTTAGCAGGATCTCCGCCGCATGGGTGTAGGGGATCTGGCGGGGCAGGCGCACCGCCGAGCCGCCCATCGGGTACAGCGACCAGCGGACCTCGCTCACCCCGAAGCGGGCCGACTCGCCGGCCACCCTGATCTCCATCGCCTGGAGGATCTCGGTACCGCCGGCGATGGCCACCCCCTCGACCGCGGCCACGATGGGCTTGGTCGGCCGGTAGTGGCGGAACAGGGCCTTGTACACGATGTCGGGGTCCTCGGCCATGCGGGCCCGGGTGTCGAGCGGGTCGCTGGCGTCGGCGTCGCCGGCCATGGCCCTCAGGTCCGCGCCCGAGCAGAAGTTGCCTCCCGCCCCGGTCACCACGATGCAGCGCACCTCGGGGTCGTTGGAGGCCTCCTCGTAGGCGTCGTACATGCGGATGAGCATCGGGCCGGTGATGGCGTTCATGCGGGCCGGCCGGTTCATCGTGATGATCATCACGTGGCCGTCGCGTTCGACCAGGGCGTCAGGCATCGTCGGCAAACTCCTCGATCGGCGGGCACGAGCACATGATGTTGCGGTCGCCGTAGGCCCCGTCGATCCGGCCCACCGGCGACCAATACTTGTTGGCCCGCTGGTGCGCCTCCGGGTAGGCGGCCTCGCTGCGGGTGTAGGGGTGGGTCCACTCGTCGGCGGTCACGTCCTCGCAGGTGTGGGGGGCGTTCACCAGCGGGTTGTCATCGGCGGGCCACTCGCCGCTCCCCACCCGCCGGGCCTCCTCGGCGATGGCCAGCATGGCGTCGCAGAACCGGTCCAGCTCGGCCTTGCCCTCCGACTCGGTGGGCTCGATCATCAGCGTGCCCGCCACCGGGAAGCTCATGGTGGGGGCATGGAAGCCGTAGTCGATCAACCGCTTGGCGATGTCGTCGACGGTGATGCCGCACGTGTCGCGCAGCACCCGGGTGTCGATGATGCACTCGTGGGCCACGAACCCCTCCGATCCGGTGTAGAGGATCGGGTAGGCCTCGCTGAGCCGGGTGGCCACGTAGTTGGCGTTGAGGATGGCGACCTCGGTGGCCCGCCGCAGGCCCTCGGCCCCCATCATGTGGATGTACATCCACGGGATGGCCAGGATCCCCGCCGATCCCCACGGCGCGGCCGCGATCGGGCCGGGTCCGGTCGGGGGCCCCGCCACCGGAGCGAGCGGATGGTTGGGCATGAACGGGATGAGGTGCTCGGCCACCCCGATGGGCCCGACGCCCGGGCCTCCGCCGCCGTGGGGGATGCAGAACGTCTTGTGCAGGTTGATGTGGCTGACATCGGCGCCGAACCGGCCCGGCCGGGCCAGGCCCACCATGGCGTTGAGGTTGGCCCCGTCTAGGTAGACCTGCCCGCCGTGCTCGTGGACGACGTCGCAGATGTGGCGCACCGCGGTCTCGAACACGCCGTGGGTGGACGGGTAGGTGATCATCAGGGCGGCCAGCGTGTCGCTGTGGTCTACGGCCTTGCGCTTGAGGTCGTCCACGTCGACGTTGCCCATGTCGTCGCAGTCGACCACCACCACCCGCATCCCGGCCATCACCGCGCTGGCCGCGTTGGTCCCGTGGGCCGACGACGGGATCAGGCACACGTCGCGGCCGGTGTCGTCCCGGCTGCGGTGGTAGGCCCGGATGGCCAGCAGGCCGGCCAACTCGCCCTGGGCGCCGCTGTTGGGCTGCAGCGACACCGCCGCGAAGCCGGTGATCTCGGCCAGCCAGTGCTCCAGCTGGTCGATCAGCCGCTGGTAGCCGACGGTCTGGTCCAGGGGGGCGAAGGGGTGCATGTTGGCCAGCTCGGGCCAGCTCACCGGCTCCATCTCGGTGGCCGCGTTGAGCTTCATCGTGCACGAGCCGAGCGGGATCATCGACCGGTCGAGGGCGATGTCGCGGTTCACCAGGCGGCGCATGTAGCGCACCAGTTCGGTCTCGCTGCGGAACGCCGAGAAGATCGGGTGCGACAGCGGGGGAGTGGTGCGCCGGTACTCGACGGGCCGGGGGTCGTCGACGATGCGGTCCAGGATGCGGAAGTCGGCCCGGTAGCCGAACGCCTTCCACACCGCCTCCAGGTCGGCGGGCGTCGTTCTCTCGTCGACGGTGGCCGAGACGGTGTCGGCGTCGACCCGACGCAGGTTCACGCCGCCGGCCAGAGCCACCGCGATCACCTTGTCGGCCCGGCCGGGCACGCGGATGCACACCGTGTCGAAGAACTCGTCGTGGACTATCTCGATGCCGTTCTCCCGCAGCCCGTGGGCCAGGATGGCGGCCACCCGGTTGACCCGCCCCGCGATCTTGGACAGTCCCTCGGGTCCGTGATGGATGGCGTACATCGACGCCATCACCGCCAGCAGCACCTGGGAGGTGCAGATGTTGGAGGTGGCCTTCTCGCGGCGGATGTGCTGCTCGCGGGTCTGGAGGGCCAGCCGCAGCGCCGGGCGGCCTGCGTCGTCCTTCGACACCCCGACCAGGCGGCCGGGCAGCGCCCGCTGGTACTCCTCGCGCACCGCGATGTAAGCGGCGTGGGGTCCGCCGAAGCTCATGGGCACGCCGAAGCGCTGGGTGGAGCCCACGACCACATCGGCCCCCGCCTCGCCCGGCGGGGTGAGCACGCAGAGGGCCAGCGGGTCGGCGGCCACCGCCACGAGCGTGTCCGAGCGGTGGGCCCGCTCGATGATGGATCGCAGGTCCGGGATGGCTCCGGTGGTGCCCGGATACTGCACCAGCAGGCCGAACACGCCTTCGAGGTCGGCGGTGGCCGGATCGCACACCACGACCTCGAGGCCGATGGGCTCGGCCCGCGCCTCCACCACCGCGATGGTCTGGGGATGGCAGGCCTCGTCCACCGCGAAACGGTCGCCCTGGCGTCCCCGTCCGACCCGGTGCAGCAGGGTCATGGCCTCGGCCGCGGCGGTGGCCTCGTCCAGCAGCGAGGCGTTGGCCAGGTCCATGGCCGTCAGCTCGCTGACCATGGTCTGGAAGTTGAGCAGAGCCTCCAGGCGGCCCTGGGAGATCTCCGGCTGGTACGGGGTATAGGCCGTGTACCAGCCCGGATTCTCGAACACATTCCGCCGGATGACCGCGGGCGTGATGGTCTGGTGGTAGCCCATGCCGATCATCGAGACCATCAGGCGGTTGGAGCGAGCCATCGCGAGCAGCTCGTCGTAGTCGGTCAGGCGGGGCCCGAGGGTGGGCAGCTCCATCGGCTCGCGCTGGCGGACGTCGTGGGGCACGGTGCGGTCGATCAACTCGTCTAGGTCGGCAACGCCGACCGTCGCAAGCATCTCGGTGATGTCTTGGGGAGTCGGACCTATGTGGCGGCTATGGAAGGCCCGCCGGTCGCGGAGATCGTCAAACCGGGGCCTGGCGCGTCTGGTGTCTGTCATCGATACGCAAATCTACCCCGAGGGCTCGGCCAGCCCCTATCGCGCTCGGCCTCTAGGCGAAGAGGTCGCCCCGGTCGGTCAGGCCGAGCTTGGGGAACGGGCCGAAGAAGCCGTGCTCGTAGAGCCCGTATCCCTCCTGGGGGCCCCGGTCCGGGTCGTCGTAGGTGAAGCGGGCCACCGAGTCCACCACCCCGTACTGGCCCAGGCCCTTGATCTCACTCACCTTGTAGGCCCGGGCCTGCTCGACGAGCTCCTCGCCCTGCCACATGCCGTGGCGCCAGTCGGGCTCGACCCCGTAGCCCGCGCCGATGGAGATGAAGTTGGTGGCCAGCGGCTCGACATCGACGGTGATGGGTCCGCCGGGCGCTTCGGGGAACGTGATGTGCGACCCGGACAGCAGGCGGGTGCCGCTGATGGCGTCGTGGACCCACTCGGGCCGCCCGAGGTAGTCGCGGGGCCGTTCGGGGTCGGTCCACACCCGCATGCCAGTCTGCATGGTCCGGTTCCCGTCGGGCTCCTCATGGCACATGTAGATCACCCAGTGGTCGCCGTAGTCGGCGGGCATGTAGTTCCACATGCCCCCCAGCACCGAGACGGTCTGGCGGATGCCGTCGGGCTGCTTCTCGCCGACGGGGCGCACACCCCACGACCGGTCCCGGGCCCCGCCGCAGCGGTCCGGGGTGACCGCGATGTCGTCCCCATCAACGGTGAGGGTTCCCTCCCAGCGGCCGAGCTGGGCGAACCGCTGGGTGTTGAACACCAGCGTGCCCCGGGTCCGCAGGTACTGGCGGGGCTCCTCGAATGGGTCGATGGGGGAGGTCCAGGTGACGTCCATGGCGAGCTGCGAGTCGGCCGGCCGGTCCGGCTCCACGATCACCCGCAGCTTGCGCAGCGGCTCGACCACCTCGATGCGCACCGGTCCGACCGAGATGTCGGAGCGGTCGGTGAGGGGCTTGCTGGCCCGCACCACCAGATGGTCGTCGCCCCGGGTGACGGCCAGGTAGGCGTCGGTGGTGCCCAGGTTGGGGTACTGGCCCAACCCGAAGATGGCGAAGTACTCGCCGCTCGACGGGTGCAGGTTGAAGTAGTAGCGGTCGTAGAAGTTGCGGTCCGAGGTGGCCGGATGGCGGACGTACTCGGAGGTCTGGTGGACCGGGAAGTCGTCCCATGGGGAGATGGATCGATACGAGCTCATGGACGGGCACGCTAGCCGCGCCCTCGCCGCCCCCGACCCGCGTTAGCCGCCGGTCCGAGTGATGGTCACGGTGTGGATGTCGCCGTCGTCGGCCACCACCGTGATCGTGTAGCCCCACACGGTGACGCTGTCACCCGGCGTGAGGACGGGATAGTCATCGACGATGCCGTCGCCGGTGTCCCCGGGCAGCTTGACGGGTGTGTCTCCGCTGCTGAGCGACGCGTCCACGGTGTACACCAGCACGCCCTCGGTGATGAGCGCCGGGAAGGACGTTCTGACGCCGTCGGGCGCCAGATAGTCCAGCCTTTCGTCGAAGCCGGCCTTGCGCCGGGACTCCACCACGATCGCCCTGTCGAGCGACAGGGGCACCGCCGCCACGGCGACACCGTCACCGGGTTGGGCCACCGGACTGAGCTGTACGGTCGCCTCGTGCTCGGTCACGCAGCTCATCTGGTCCGGACTGATCCAGCCGAGTTGCCAGCGGCTCCAGGCAAGCATCTCCCTCGCGGCAGGATGCAGCCGGTAATCGGTTGAGCGAAAGCCGTTCGGATGCACCCAGTCATGGGCGAGTCGGGGATCCTGCGGGTCTGCCAGGAAGTACCCGTGCAGGCCCATGATCCCGAACTCTGCGTCGACCCAGACCTTGCCCTCGGGCGGCTCGGGCCTCTGGTGCCGGTCGTCGTAGGGGTACAGGTCGAGTAGCCCCAGAGCGTGGGCGACTTCATGAGCCGCGACCTTCCCCCATCGGCGCGGTGCAACAGCCTCCTCGAAGGGGAGGGTGTTGACTCTCACCGTATCGACCTCGCCCTCACTGGTGCGGACGGACCCCGAGGCTTCGCCGC
Source organism: Candidatus Aldehydirespirator sp. (assembly GCA_965203575.1). Classification (GTDB taxonomy): domain Bacteria; phylum Actinomycetota; class Acidimicrobiia; order Acidimicrobiales; family Aldehydirespiratoraceae; genus Aldehydirespirator. The sequence goes on along the minus strand of OZ241894.1, from coordinate 3,579,569 downwards.
CGCCGAAATGGGAGCTCGGCATCACGACGACCGCGATGTCGTGACCGTCGAAGTTCCACTCAGGGTCCGCCAGACCCATCGCCGCCTCGATGATGGAAGTCCCCAGGCCGTCTTGGCCCAAGACAGTCCGATAGAGGTACTCCCGGTAGCTGCCGTCCGCTCGCAGCCATCGGGGCAGGGCCATGACATCGAGATCCAGCCTGCCGTAGCTGACGGTCTCCAGATAGCGCTCCATGTGGGGCAGGCCCTGTTCCGCCTCGGCGTCGACTGTGTGCGCCGCAGCCGCGTCCTGGAAGTCCACGAACAGGGCGGACATCCGAACGGTGCCGTTGGAGCGCACCGCCCATTCCGGCAGCGGAAAGCCCGCCGTCAGGTCGTTGGTCCGGCCGAGGACGCGGCAAGCGGCTGGATCGGGACGGCCTTCGGCGTAAGGACTCCGCACTCCTGGTGGTGGCGCCAAGGTGGCGTGTCCCCAGCAGACAACGGTGTTGTCGGTGCGCAACCCGCACGAATGCTCGTCGCCCGCCGAGACGGCCGCGAAGGTGCCGGCGGGCGCCTGCGTCTGGCCTTCGTCGTTGCGGCCCCAGCAGGCGACGTTTCCGTCCTCGCGGATTCCGCAGCTGTGTTGCCCCCCAGCCGAGACGGCATCGAATCTTCCGGGCGGAACATCGATCTCACCCGAGAAGTTCTCGCCCCAGCAGACGACCGTCCCATCGACCCGCACTCCGCACGAATGCCAGGAGCCGGCGCTCACAGACTTGAACCGGCCGCCGGGGGCGGTCGTGAGAAGATCGCGATTCGACTCGACCAGTTGATGCTCCCAACAGACGATCGCCTGGTCGCTGCGCAGCCCGCAGGCGTGACTGAAGCCGGTAGTCAGGGAAGTCAGCCGACCTTCGGGAATACCCTCGACCGGTGCGTTGCTGCCCCAGCAGACGACCGTCCCATCGACCCGCAGACCGCATGAGAGCGCCCCGCCGGCGGTCACCTCACTGAAGCGGCCAGCGGGCACCTCGGCGCCATAGTGGCTGGCTCCCCAGCACACAAGGGCAGATTCGGCGCCGACCGCGCAAGTGTGGCGCCTGCCCGCGGCCACGGCCTTGAACTCTCCGAGCGCGGCATGGGCCTGCCCGTTTCCGCTGTATCCCCAGCATGCGATGCTGGAGTCGGTGAGCAGCCCGCACGTGTGGCGCCCGCCCGCGCTGACTGACGTGAACTGTCCTTCGGGGGCTCGGGACCGGGCGTCGGCGGTGTCGCCCCAGCAGACGGCGGTCCCGTCGATCCGTACGCCGCAACTGTGGGTGCTGCCGGCAGTGACGGCCAGGAACTGGCCGCGGGGCGGGTCGATCCGCCCATCGCGGCTGTTGCCCCAGCAGACGATCGTCTGGTTCTCGTAGAGCCCGCAGGTGTGCTCACCGCCGGCGCTGACTGAGCGGAAGCGACCGTCGGGAGCGTCGGATTGGCCGCCGAAGTCGCTCCCGAAGCATGTGACCGTCGAGTCTTCTCTCAGCCCGCAGATGTGCCCGGTCCCCGCGGCCAGGGTGACGAAGCCGCCTTCGGGCAATTCTTCATCTTCTGAGCCATCGCCCCAGCAGGCAAGGCCAGCGTCTCCGGATGCGCACGAGATTCCGAATCCGGCGGTCACGGCCTCGAACTGCCCGTTGGGAGCGTCGGACTCCCCGATGTGATTCGAACCCCAGCAGATGACGGTGCCGTCGATGCGCAGCCCGCATGCGTGCCGGAGGCCGGCGCTCACCGACTGGAACTGTCCCTCGGGAACATCGGACAGGCCGAGGTAGGTCGCTCCCCAACAGGCAACGACCAGGTCCCTGTCGATTGCACAGGAGAGGTCTCCGCCGGCGCTGACGGCCAGAAACTGCCCGTCAGGCGCATCGGCCTGGCCGAGGTGGTTGGCCCCCCAGCAACTGACGGTGCCGTCGGCTCGCAGACCGCAGGTGTGCCCGTAGCCGGCGTCGATGGCGGTGAACCGCACCGCGGCAGGCAGCTCGATGAGGCCCAGGGCCCGGGCCAGGAAAGTGGCCATCTCAGCCCGGGTGACCACCCGGGCCGGGCAGAATCCGAGCGGGTCGCGGCTGCAGCCCGAGGTGATCCCCGCACCGGCCAGAGCGTCGATGTTGGCCGAGTGGACGCCCTCGGCGTCGACATCGACGAACCCTGCGGACGGTGCCGTCTCGAGCTCGAAGGCCCTCGTGAGAAAGGTCGCCATCTGAGCCCTGGTAACGCCTCCCTCGGGGCAGAATCGGGCTGGCTCGGTCGCACAGCCCGCCGTCACGTCCAACGCCGCAAGCCGGTCGACGAATGGCGCCGACCACCGCCCGGCATCGACGTCCTCGAAGACGTCCTCGAAGCGCGAGGAGTCCACCGGGGCGGGGTCGGCGCCGTCGAGCACGCGCACCAGCCACACCGCCATCTCCCAGCGCTTGAGCGGCTCATGGGGGCAGATGAGGCCATCGCCGCACTCCATGCCCGCAAGCACGCCTTCAGCGGCCAGCGCATCAAGAGCCGGCTCGTGCACACTGCCGCCGTCGTCGCTGAAGTGGCCGTGGCCTGCTTCGGGCTCCTCCTGCGCGGCGGCAGTGCCCGACCCCGCCACCAACAACGCCGCCACGAGAGCGACCGCCACTCCAGCGCCGAGCGGGCCGCGACCCGGGCGGGATGATGCGTCACGACGGCCGGCAACCGTTCGCCGCGGCCGGCCGGGCACAGGTGACATCGCCGGAGACATTAGTCGCCGGGGCGCAGCACTCGTCGGGGGCAGCGTTCACCGGTCGCGTCGCACTCCAGCGCCTCGCGGCGTGCGTCCAGCCCTATACCTCCCGTGCCGCGCGCCCCCGTCATGAGTTCGCGTCATGTCCGTTGCCATCCGCCTCCCGGTACCATCGCTGGCCATGGGAAGGACCCGGGTGCCTGCCGTGGAGGGGCTGTTCACGCTGGACGACGAGCCGCGGCTGATCGGGGGGCGGGTTCCCGGCACCGAGTCGTACTTCTTTCCCAAGCACCTCGGCGGCGCCAACCCCCGTGTCGGCCCGGTCGAGCTCGAAGAGGTGCTGCTCAGCCGCCGGGGACGGGTGTGGTCCTACACGACGAGCCACTACCCGCCACCGCCACCGTTCATGGTGACCTCCGAGCCGTACGAGCCGATCACCATCGCGGCCGTGGAGCTGGAGGCCGAGAAGATGGTGGTGCTGGGGCAGTGCGTGGCCGGCGTCGGCCCCGACGACTTGGAGGTGGGCATGGAGATGGAACTCACCACCGACACCCTCTACCGCGACGGCGACTGCGACTACCTGGTCTGGAAGTGGCGCCCGGCAGCAGCCACGGAACCGGAGAGCTGAGCCATGCAAGAGATCGCCGTACTCGGCGTGGGCATGCACCCGTGGGGCAAGTGGGGCTGCAACTTCACCGAGTACGGGGTGGCCGCGGCCCGCGACGCCCTCGCCGACGCCGGGGTCGACTACGCGGAGGTCGGCTTCGTGTCGGGCGCGGTGACGGTGCGGTGCGGCTATCCGGGCTACGTGGCCGGATCGACCTTCGCCCGGGCGCTCGGCTTCACCGGCGCCCAGTTGGCCAGCAGCTACTCGGCGTGCGCCTCGGGAGCCACTGCGCTGCAGGTGGCCCGGGGGCAGATCCTCTCGAGCGCCTGCGACGTTGCGCTGGTGGTGGGGGCAGACACCACCCCCAAAGGGTTCCTGGCCCCCAACGCAGGTGAGCGCCCCGACGACATCGACTGGCTGCGGTTCCACCTCGTGGGCGCCACCAACCCCGTCTACTTCGGCCTGCACGCCCGCCGCCGGATGGACCTGTACGGGGCCACCACCGACGACTTCGCCATGGTCAAGGTCAAGAACTCCCGCCACGGGGCCCACAACCCCAACGCCCGCTTCACCAAGGAGTACGGCCTCGACGACGCGCGCAACTCGCCGGTCGTGTCCGATCCGCTGCGGCTGCTGGACATCTGCGCCACCTCCGACGGGGGAGCGGCCCTGGTGGTCTCGTCGATGCAGTGGGCCCGTGACCACGGCCATCGCGACCCGGTGCGGGTGGCGGGCATCTCCACGGTGTCGCCCACATATCCCGACCCGGTGATCGACCTGCCCTATCTGGCCGCGGACTCGCTGGCCGGCTCGACCGGACCGGCGGTCGGGTTCAAGGAGTCGATCGGCGCCAAGGCCTATAGCGAGGCCGGGCTGGGACCCTCCGATGTCGATGTGGCCGAGGTCTACGACCTGTCCTCGGCCATGGAGCTCGACTGGTACGAGCAGCTCGGATTCTGCGCCGTAGGCGAGGCCGAGAAGCTGCTGCGAGACGGCGACACCGCCATCGGGGGACGCCTGCCCGTCAACCCCAGCGGCGGCCTGGGCGCCTTCGGCGAGGCCGTCCCGGCCCAGGCCATAGCCCAGGTCTGCGAGCTGGTCTGGCAGCTCCGGGGCACCGCCGGCGCACGCCAGGTGGAGGGGGCCAGGGTCGGCATCACCGTCAACCAGGGACTCTTCGGCCACGGCTCCTCGGTGATCGTCCGCCGCTGATGCCACTCTGCCCGGCACGGCGATCGCAGTCTCGGCGGCCCCGATACCGCGAGCATCCCCGAGGCGCGGCGGGTCTCGCCCTATAGTGCCGGGCCGCAATTGGTGCCGGAAGCGGCGCCGTCATCACAAAGGAGCAATCAATGAACAAGCGTGACGTTGTCGCTGCCGTGGCCCTCAGGGCGGGCGTCTCCCAGACGGATGCCGCAAAGTGCATCGACGGACTCATGGAACTTGCCTGCGACGAGCTGGCCGCCGGAGGCGAGATCAACCTGACCGGCTACATGAAGATCTCGACGGTGCAACGAGCCGCCCGCACGGGTCGCAATCCCCAGACCGGCGAGGCGGTGGCCGTGCCGGCGTCGACCGGCGTGAAGATCCAGGCCGGCGCCAGGCTCAAGTCCGCGGCCCGGGGCTGATCCCCGCCCGCCGCCCCGGCTGCGACCCGTGAGCCTGCCCCGACCCGAAGAGGTAATCCCGCACCGCGACCCGTTCCTGTTCGTGGACGAGGTCACGGAGCTGGTGCCGGGCGAGCGGGTCCGCGGCCGCTGGCGCCTGCGCGGCGACGAGCCCTTCTTCGAGGGTCACTTCCCGGGCCTGCCCACGGTGCCCGGAGTGTTGATGTGCGAGGCCATCGCGCAGCTCGGTGCGGTGGCACTGCTCGCCGACGAGCGCTACGCCGGGCGGCTGCCGCTGTTCGGGGGGCTCGACCGGGCTCGCTTCCGGCGCCAGGTCCGTCCCGGCGACACTCTCGAGCTCGAAGTGGAGATGACCCGCCTGTCGAGCCGGGCCGGACGGGGCTCAGGCCGGGCGCTGCTGGACGGCAAAGTCGCGGCCGAGTGCGACCTGATGTTCGTGATCGCCGACGCCTGACCGCGTCTTCACGTCTTTCGTCGTAGAACCTGGGCGGACATATTCGATGGTGCCAACCGTAAGGGCTTGCGCGGATAGGTGACGATCCGTGTTCGATGGCATTGCGCTGTCTGCGTCGAAACAGCCCTTTGCCCTTGCAATTCGCCGACTGTGTCCAAGTTGTCAATCGTCAGGCGGATCGATAAATCCGCAGGTCGGCCTCTATTCGCGCGGCCCTAAGTCGAAGGACCGTTCGATGAACTCCTAGCGGCTCTCCGGTTGCCGTCGGTAAGGACCGGTGTCTCTTGACAGCACGCGATTCGGGTGACATAGTGCGCGACAGTCGAGCCGGCAGTCAGGCGCCGGCCATTCATTGGGAGGTCGGAGTGTCCAAGTTGTGGAGCTTGTCGTCGTGTCTTGGTGGCTTGTTACGGCGTTTCCGTGTCAGGCCAGTCTCGTGGCTCGCAGCGTTCGCTGTTGTCGCCGCGGTGGTCGTGGCGGTGCCCGCCGCGGCTGTGGCAGAACCCGGTGGCGGTCCGTCGGATGAAGCCAGTGTGCCCGAGACGACCAGTGAGCCGCCGCAGGTCCAAGAAGCCGAGCTTCCGCCAGCGGGGACACCTCGGCCTGACGCGCTAGGTGACTTGACCAAGGGCGGGCCGGTGGGACCGGTGGGACACACCGGGGCTGCCGTCTATGAGATCGGCTGGGGGCCCGGCACGGTTCCTGACAGCCTGGTGGGAGTCAGCGGCGAGACCGGTGTCGGGGCCTATGCAGGCACTGACCCGTCAGGCGAGATGTTCTTGGCGTTGGTGGTGATCGACAGTCCCGACGACCCGACCGAGTACCGTTTCGAGGGTGCCGTGCCGGCTGGCCACAGCGCCATAGTGCAGCCCGACGGATCCGTGATGGTCTACCGGCCCGACGGCTCGGCGCTTGTCGAATGGGCCGTGCCTTGGGCGTTCGACTCCGGCGGCAAGGTCGTCGAAACGAGCTTCGCCGTCGACGGGACCACACTGGTGCAGACGATCGACCATTCCGGCGCCTCCTACCCGGTGGTGGCTGACCCGTGCACGAACCTGCAGCGCCGCCAGTCCGCCCGCCACGGCAGGCGGTACGGCGACTGCCCCCGCGGCGGCCGATCCAAACCGGATCCAGCCGACACCGCTGACGGGGCGATCCGTCTGGCCGCCACTGTCAGCCTCTGCTATGTATCGGTCGGATTGGGGTGCGCCGTCTCGGTGGCTTACACCTCTGTGTGGCTGTATCGCACGATCCGAAGAAGATGACGCGCTCCGAGACGATGCAGGGCCATGCGCGCTGGCCCGACGGGCACCGTGTCAGTGTATTCGATGACCGGACCGCGGCACGGGTGTTCTGGGTCGGGTTCGTTGTCATAGTGGGTGGCTTCTGGCTGTCCGGCTCCACGCTCGGCGGCTCGTCGCGGGCTGTGTGGCCCGCCGCGGGTTCGCTCGTTGCCGCTTCCGGATTGGCGGCGTGGAGTCGCGTCCGGCTGGCCGACCTCGCGGGCAGCGGAGGCCTGCTGCGGATGCCGCGTTACCGCGACGGCCGCATCGTGCACACCACCGCCGACGCCCCCGCGGCTGCAGCCCAGTTTGTGGCGACGGCGCTGACGCTTGCTGCAGCCTGGATGCTGGGACACGCCGGGATCCCCGCCGCTGTCGGCGGCATCGCAGCGTCTTGGGCAGCGACCGCGGCGGTCCTCAGCGGGGCCGCGTTGACGACCGTCGCCAGCATCAGGGCGCGAAGAATCCTCAGCATCCAATAGTCGAGGGTCATGTACGTCGGACGCTTGTCCGACCATTGGCTAGCGTCTGCGCCTATCCGCGCACACCATAGGCACTTTCCGATATGAGTCCCTGCCAATCGGTACGAGAAGAGTTGCCAAGCCGCTAGGCGGCCGGGGCCATCACCAGGGTGCCGTTGTGGCCGCCGAACCCGAAGGAGTTCGAGATCGACACGCCGGGTTCCCAGGAAGCCGGCTCGCCTGTCACGACCTGGATCGGCGGCAACTCGGGATCCAGCACGGTGAGCCCGGCGGTAGGCGGTATGAGCCGCTTCCGCATCGCCAGGACCACCGCCACCGCCTCCAGGGCGCCTGCGGCTCCGAGACCGTGACCGGTGACTCCCTTGGTGGAGGTCACCAGCGGGCCCGGCGACGTTCCGAACACCTTCGACAAGGCTTCGGCCTCGGCTGCGTCGTTGAGATCGGTGGAGGTCCCGTGCGCGTTGACGTGGACCACATCGGCCGGGCCGACGCCCGCGTCGTCAAGCGCCAACTGCATGCAATGCACCGCGCCGCTGCCGCCCGGCGACGGGGCGGTTATGTGGTGGGCGTCGGCGGTGGACGCCGAACCGAGCACCTCGGCGAGAATCTGAGCGTCCCGAGCCTGGGCCATGTCCCAATCCTCGAGGACCAGCACCGCGGCTCCCTCGGCCATGACGAACCCGTCCCGCTCCACGTCGAACGGGCGGCTGACGCCGCTGGAGGACAGTGCGGTCATGTTGGTGAACCCGGCCACCGCGGTGGGGGTGAACGGGGCCTCGGTGCCGCCGGCCAGCACGGCGTCGCAGCGGCCGTCCGCGATCAGGCGGGCCGCGTTGCCCACCGCGTGGGTCCCCGCCGCGCAGGCGGTGACCACGTTCTCGGACGGGCCCATCCAGCCGTAGCGCATCGACAGGGTCGCGCCCCCGGCGTTGGCCATCATCATCGGCACCAGGAACGGCGAGACCCGGCGGGGCCCCTTCTCCTGGAGCACACCGATCTGGTGCTCCAGCGTGGAGATCCCGCCCACGCCGGTGCCGATCATGGCGCCGCAGCGGGTGGGGTCCGCCTCGATGTCGCCCGCCTGAGCCAGGGCCTGATCGGCAGCCGCCACCAGGAACTGCGTGTAGGGGTCGGACCGCCGCGCCTCCTTGGGGCTGTCGAAGTGGTCGATGGGGTCGAAGCCGGTGACCCGGCGATCGCCCACGGGCGCAGGGCTGCACAAGCCTTCGAAATAGGCCTCCGTGCCTATGCCGGCCGCCGATACGACGCCCAGGCCGGTGACTGCGACCCGCCTGCGCTCGGGCCTGCCCATCAGAGCTTCGAGGTGATCAACTCGAAGGCTTCGGCAACGGTGGCCACCCCCTCGAGCTCCTCCTCGTCGACGTTGACGACGAACTCTTCCTCGAGGGCCATCACCAGCTCGACGATGTCGAGGCTGTCGGCGTCCAGGTCGTCCGCGAAATCCGCCTCCGGCACCACGTCGGCCTCGTCGACCGAGAGTACTTCCACGGTGCACTGCTTGAAGCGCTCGAAGTTCTCGTCACTCACGGCTTTGTCCTTCCATTCCTGGCTTGCGTTGGGGTTCCGGTCGGGCCGGTGTCGCTGCCACGGCGCCTCAGCCCATCGAGAGGCCGCCGTCCACCGCAAGCACGATACCCGTGACGTAGCTCGCGTCCTCCGAAACGAGGAACTCGACCGCAGCCGCGATCTCGTCCGCCTCGCCGACGCGGCCCAGCGGCACCCGGTCCACGATGGCAGCCAGCTGATCGTCGTTGAGGGCGGCCAGCATGTCGGTGCCGACCGCTCCGGGGGCGATCACGTTCACAGTCACGTTGCGGGACGCGAACTCCTTGGCCAACGACCGGGCCAGGCCGATCAGCCCGGCCTTGGAAGCCGAGTAGTTGGCCTGGCCGGGCTGGCCGCCGATGCCCGACACCGACGAGATGAACACGATGCGGCCCCAACGGGCCCGGACCATGGCCCTCACCGCCTGCTTGGCCGCCCGGAAGCTGCCGGTGAGATTGGCGTCGATGACCGCGCCGAAGTCCTCCTCCGACATCCGCAGCACGAGCCCGTCGCGGGTGATGCCAGCATTGCAGACGAGAATCTCGGGAGCCCCGAGCCGCTCAGTTGTCTCGGCCAGAGCGGCTGCGACCGACTCCGGGTCGGTGACGTCGCAGCGGACGCACGTCAGGTTGTGCGCCTCGGCGTCCGCCGGCGGCTCGCTGCGGTAGGTGACGGCCACCCGGTGCCCGGCGCGGCTGAGCCGGCGGGCGATGGCCAGCCCGATGCCCCGGTTGCCGCCGGTGACTAGTGCTACTCGCCCGGGGGCGGGTGCGTCGCCCCCGTCGCCTCCGTCGCTCACGCCGTTACCAGCGGACCACCGTGGACGCCCAGGTCATGCCGGCCCCGAAACCGGTCATCACCACGATCGCTCCGGGCTCCAGAGCCCCGTCGGCGTGGGCCTTGGCCATCGAGAGCGGGATAGTGGCCGCGCAGTTGTTGCCGGTGTGATCGATGACGTTGTGACTCTTGGCGAAGTCGATACCGCTGCGCTTGCATATGGCCTCGATGATCCTGATGTTGGCCTGGTGGGGGAGGAGTACGTCTACCTCTTCGGGGGTGACGCCGGCCCGCTCCAGGGCGACCAGCACCGAGTCCGTCACGGCCCGGACCGCCACCTTGAACACATCGCGGCCCTCCATCGTGATGAAGGAGTCGTGATCGCCCATCAGCAGCCGGCGGTGGTTGCCGTCGGCGCCGAGATCCCACCCCAGCAGCGTGGGACGGTCGGTGCGCTCGAGGACGACAGACCCGCCCCCGTCGGCGAACAGGATGGCGGTGCCCCTGTCGCTCCAGTCGGTGAGGGGCGACAGGGAGTCGGCGCCGATGAGCAGCACCCGCTCGGGACCGCCCGGAGCGTCGATCATCGCGCTCGCGGTGACGAACCCGTAGGTGAAGCCGGCGCAGGCCGCATTCAGGTCGAACGCACCGCAACCGAGTCCCAACTCGGCGTGGACCACCGCCGAAGTCCCCGGCACGCGCTGATCGGGCGTAGTGGTGGCCAGGATCATCAGGTCGATATCGGCGGGCTCCACGCCGGCCATCTCCATCGCGGCCCGGCCGGACTCGATGCCCATGGTGGAGGTGGGCAGGCCGATGCGGCGCTCGCGGATCCCGGTGCGCTCCCGGATCCACTCATCGCTGGTGTCCATCATCGCGGCCAGGTCGTCGTTGGTGAGGACCTTCTCCGGTAGCGATGTTCCAATGCCGATGACTGTTGCGCCCATTCAAGACCCCCGTGCGGAACTCCTAGTAAACCCGATCAGTGCGTTCTCAGCCAGGCGATCGGCTGGCTGGCCGTCACCCGCTCGCCGTCCAGGGCGAGAACGCCCATGAGTTCTCCGGCGAAGGGGCTGCGGACCTCGTGGTCGCCGACGCGGCCGACGAGATGACCGACGCCGACCACCGCGCCGACGCCGACCTCGTCGCTGGCGTGGAAGATGCCGGCCACGGGACTAACCACGAGCCGCTCGGTGGCGAACAGGTGCTCCCCCTCCAGAGGGGTCGTGGACCGGACCGGGGAGGCGGCCAGCGCCTCCAAGAGGCTGTCCAGATCGTCCGGCACGGCCACCGACAGCGGCCGTGTCCCCTTGAGAGTGCGCTTGGCGAGGCGACCCAGGACCTCCCCCGGACCGAGCTCGACGTAGGTGGTGAACCCGGCGTCGCTGAGGGAGGTCAGCGTCTGGCGCCATCGCACCGGGCTGGTGAGCTGGGCCTTGAGCAGGTCGGGCCAGTCGGATCCCCGGTTGTGGGCGGCCGCGTCGACGTTGGCGATCACCGTTCCCTCGGGGTCGCGGAACTCGGTGCGGTCGATGGCCTTGGTGAGCCGGTCGCGTGCCGGCGCCATGAACGGGGTGTGGAACGCGCCGCCGACCTGCAGAGGCATGACCCGCTTGGCGCCGAGTTCGCGGGCAATTCCCGCGGCCAACTCGATGGCCTCGGGAGTGCCGGCGATGACCGCCTGGCCGGGGGCGTTGTGGTTGGCCAGCCACACCTCGCCGGGGGAGCGGTTGCAGGCGATCAGCACATCGTCGTCATCGAGGCCCAGAACGGCCGCCATGGTGCCCTCGCGCTCCTCGGCCGCAGCTTGCATGGCGTCGCCCCGCTCGGCCACCAGCGCCACCGCGTCGCCGAAGTCGAGCACGCCCGACGCGGTCAGCGCCGAGTACTCGCCGAGGCTGTGGCCGGCGTGGCCGGCGGCCTCGGTGCCGAGCCGGGTCACCGCGTCGAGCACGACCATGGACATGACGAACGTGGCGAGCTGGCTGTTGCGGGTCTGGGTCAGCTCCTCGGCACCGGCGGTGAGAAGCAGGCGGGCGACGTCCCGGTCGGAGGCCGCCGAGGCCTCTGCCACCAGCTCCCAGGAGGGATGATCGGTCCAGGGTTCGCCCATGGCGGGCTGCTGGGACCCCTGTCCCGGATACATGAAGACGATCATCGGTGGATCCCTCTCACCGCGAAACTGGACCCGCCGATGCTCTGGGCCGGTTCACGTTCAGACCCTGCGCGACCCGGTCGCGTTTCATGACAGTCGCTCATGGCAGTAGCGGTAGCCCCCTCGGCCGTGCCGGCTGGTGCGCAAGAGTTCAAGGCTAGCGCTGCGCGGGCGCGAGCGGCCCGCCGGGTGCCCGAGCGGTAGGCTCGCAGACTCCAAGCCCGGATGGCGGAACTGGCAGACGCAGCGGACTCAAAATCCGCCGCCCGTAAGGGCGTGAGGGTTCGAATCCCTCTCCGGGCACACCTCTCCGGGCACTAGCGGGCCCCCTACATGCAGCCTGGCGGCTGCTGGTCGGAGGGTTCGTAGGTGGCGATCACTTCGCCGTCTGTGATGGTGTATTCGATGGTGTTGTCATCGATAAGGGTGACATATCCGAAGATGGTCTGCTGGGCGACGGGCCACTTCGATGGGGGCTTGTGCCCGGAGCCGGTATCGACGGTGCCTTGGGGTGCTTCGGCCAGGTACCAGTGGCGGCCGTTGAGGTCTGCGAGGTAGTCCATCCCGCAGTGGATGTAGAGCGGAAGCCGATACGTGGTCCCGACGGCCAGTTCGGCGGTATTCCAGGCGAGTTCGAAGGCGGGCGCCTCAAGGGTCTCGGGCGGCGCCCGCAGCGGGGGCGCCGCACTGGACGGCCAGCGTGAGACGAGCACGCTGGGGGCCGAGCCCACCAACACGACGCCGTCACCGGCGTCGACGACATCGTGGGCCCAGTAGTACTCAGGGGGGTCCACGGCATCGATGTCGACTTCGGCCCAGTGGATGCCGTCTGTGCTGCGCAGCACCACCGGCTCCGCATAGGCCTGGCATGAGCCAAGATCCACGTAGCAGCGATCGTAGTGGTCCCAGGCGTCGAAGTAACGGCTAGCAATGATCCAGAACGCGCCGCCGGCCCATTGCACCCCGGCGCCGAGGCCCCTGAGCCCCGCGGCCGTGCCGGGATCGAGTTCGGTGCGGACCCATGACCCCCCATCGTCGGAGGAGCTCACGATGGCGAAGCCCTGCATGTCCTCCTCAGAGGAGCCGACGCCAACAACGGCCCCGTTGCCCGCCGCCATGTCATTGAGCAACAGACCCTCGCCACCGTCGACGTCCCCCGCCGCAACCGGTACCCATGATCGGCCATCGTCGCCGGAGCGCCACATGAGCGCCCCGCCAAGGCCGGGCCCCGCCACCAGCAGACTCGAGCCTGCGGCTACGACATCGCCGCGGGCATCAAGTTCCGTCGTTGTCCAGGTGGTGAGATCCTCGCTGCGCCACAGCACCGGCGCGAACGGACCCTCCTCGCTACGCAGCGCTCCCACGACGAGCACCCCAGCGCCAGTCGCAGCCAATGTGCCAACCCACGCCGGGCCATCGAATCCCTCAGCGTTCCACTGCTCCCACGACGAGCCGTCCGCCGAGAACCACAGCTCAGGTGCCGGCGCCTCGCGATAGTTGACCACCGCCACCACTCCGCCTGACACGGCGCCCAACGCCTGGACCTGCACCCTGTTGCCCACGGCTTCACGGCCGACGTCCGCGGGCGTCCATCCGTCGCCGGCATCAACCCACGCCGCCACCCTCTGGTCGGTTGTCAACATCACAACGACGCTCTCACCGACCGCGGCAGCGGCGACACGGGTGTCCACGTCCCGCACACCGAGTTCGGTCGTCGCCCACTGCGGCGCCAACGGCTCCACACTGCTCGGCGATGCCAACGGCTCCACGGTGCTCGGCGATGCCAACCGTTCCACGGTGGTTGGCGATGCCGTCACGTCGGCGGTGTCGGTCACCGTGACAGCTGTCGCCGGTTCCGCTGCCTGGCCGGCATCGCCCACCGCCACCGCCGGCTGAACCTCCACGACGGAGGATGGCGCCGACGACCCGCACGATGCCACCACGACCGCCACCGCAATCGCCACCGCCACTACCGAGCAACGAGACTCCATGTCTGGCCTCCCACCCGACTACGACGCTACACACCACACCGAAGTTCCCGGTGGCGACCTTCAGCGTCCTACATCGCCGCGGCGGGCACGACATTCGCTACAGACGACGGGGATCGAGCAGCCGTGATGTATGTTTCTCATATCGGCTCTGGTATATTTCTCGTATGGGATCTGTCGAGATATTGGAGCGTCTGGCGCCGGTGTTCTCGACGCGGGAGTTCGAGCGGGCGGCTGGGGTGCGGCCGTCTTCGGCGTCGCGGGCGCTGGGCGAGTTGGCGGCTGTGGGCCGGGTGGAGAAGATCCGCCGGGGGACGTGGCGCAACTTCGTTGTCTCATGGCCGTCCGCGGCCGAGTTCTTGGTCGGCGCTGGCTCTGTTTCGCATCACTGGACTGCGCAGTGGGAAGCGGAGCTGGAGGCGGCCTACGGCGGCGCTGTTCGACGTATCTCGGGTCTGACCGCTCTGGGGATGGCGGGGGTGGCGTTGATCTGCCGGCCAGAGGTCAGCGTGGCCGGCGGCGTCGCGTTCGACACCGGCGCGTTCGGGTTCGTGTCTTGGCGCGAGCGCCGGGAGTCGCTGCTCGTGGCAGCGGTGCAGCTGACCGAGCACACATGGGTGTCGACTCCCGGGCGGGCGGTGTTGGAATGCGCCCACTGGCCGTACCGCTCGCACCGCTGGGAGGAGTATCTGGGCCGCATGTTGGCCTACCGCTTCGAGGTGTGCCCGCGGGACGAGGTCACCGCCGCCGCCGAAGCTTTGGGATGGCGCGCCGGCCTGCGGCGGATCTCTTCGTTGGCGCAAGGCCTGGCCGAGTCCCCCACAGGGCAGAGTCTGGGGTTCGACATCGACCACCGGTGGGCCGAACTGAGCTCCGCAGCGGTTCGCGGCGACGACTGGATACACCTCGCGCCGCTGCGCCGCACCGGCAGCCCGCCCCGCGTCGCGCACCGAGACACGGCCCGCAAGGTCAACTGGGCGGCTGCGCCCGACGCTGTCGCTGCTGTGGTCTCGACATGAGCGGTCCGACCAGCCGCCACAGCAGATGGGAGCCGGTCGACCTGGTCCAGCACCAGATAGTCTCCGCGGTCGCGGCGCGCCAACAAAGCGTCCCGCGAGTGATGTTCAAAGGCGGGACCTGGTAGGTCGCCGCTACAGCTCGATCCCTGTCTAGCCTCTGGTCTGCTGGGCGTCGTCAACCAGTTCGGACACTGCGCCAGCTAGGCCCGGGGCGCTGACACAGATGGCTTCCCACACCAGGTCCCGGTCTATGTCGTCGTAGTCGTGGGCGATGAAGTTGCGCATAGCCCGCGCCTTCTCCAACGGCAGATGCGGGCGCTGCTGGGCGAACTCATCTGACAGTTTGCCGGCAGCCTCGCCGATGATCTCCAGTTGGCGCTCCGCGGCGGCTCGCACCATCCAACTGGCCTCAAAGGAGTCGCGGCCGGCATCGGCGATCTCTGCGAGGCGCTCCGCTGCGAGCAGGATGTGCTCTATGAGGTCACGGTCGCGGCCGCTCACAGCGAGATGGCATCAGCGAGGATGCCGCGGTGCTTGTCTTTGAGCCCGCCGACGGAGATCACGTCCACGTCGCAGCCCAACAACTCCTCGAGGTCCAGCTTCAGTCCTGCTTGATCAAACAGCGAAGCGCCTTCTTTGAACCGGGCCAAGAAGTCACAGTCGCTCTCGTCAGTGTCGTCGCCGCGCGCCACCGAGCCGACCAGCGCTATCGAGTCGGCCTTATTGCGGGCCGCGGCGGCGCGGATGGACTCGCGGTGCTCCCCCAAGACAGCGTCGCGGCGTGTGCCCATAGCCCCCATGCTAGACGCCCCGGCTCTCGTATCCCAGGCTTGTGATCACCAACGGACACGCAATTGCGCCAACTGAACTTGCGGTTCGGCGGAGTGGTTCACTGTGTCGTCGCGAAACGGGCATTGGCTCGCTTCGCATTAGCCGCGAGCGCGGCGATGCGTCGCTCGACGAAGCCCAGTTGAGCGTCGTCGTCGAGCCACCCCTCCACCACTGCGCGCACAATTTGGGTTCGAACCACCATTGCGCACAACAGCGCTGAAACTGGCAACTGCAGTGCCAGCAGCAGGTCCTGCTGGTAGCCCGATATGTCGATGCGGGGAACCCGGGCGTTACCCAACAGCCACAGCGTCCCACACAACGCGAAGGTGCCAGCCAACATGAGCGCAGTCACCGCCGGATCCCGAACGGCGACTAGGCGGCCGTCGGACCACCGCGCAGCGCGCCACACGGTGTACTGCGGCTGCACTGCTGCCAGACCCGAGCGGGCAGCCAGGCTCCGTATCCGCCTTCTCGCAACCAGCAAGCTCACCACCGAGGCAGCGATCAGACCGGCTCCGAGGATCCACCACCAGTCTCCGACAGACGCTTCGAAGTAGTCAACCCGCCCGAGCGCCCAAACCCATATGGCCAACAGCGGCACGATGGCCCCGATGGTCACCCTCGTCGTCAGGTCTTCGCTGGGGTGCAACAGCCGGCCATCAGGCCAGGCAGGTGGCCTGCGCCACGAGTGCCGCTGTCTGGCTGACGGTGACCCCGCAGAAGCCTCGGCCATAGGGCGACCTCCCTGCTGCAACTGTGAGGATACGTGGTCTCGCCCCATCGACACCAGATCTTGGGGCTGTCTAGCAGTCGCTCAGATCTCTAGGCCTCGTGCTGGCCGGTGCAGCGGAGGCGGCTCAGGGATTTGGAAATCGGGGTGCGAAATGGTGTTTGTAGAAGCCCGACAGCCTCCTCACCGTCCCCAGTTGGCGGACCCTCTACTCCGAGGCAGCCGAGGCTCTAGACCGCGCGTGGCCAATCGATTGACGATTCGTCACGCTCCACTGCCCAGGCTGAGTCGCGATGATGAAGCCAACAGACACGCCTTGGTGAGGGCAAGCGTGGGTGCCGTCAATGACATCTAGGGGACTGCGGCATAAGCGGCAAGCGGCGAGCGGCTAGGGTTCTCCACTTACTGCCCTCACAGGAGAATCCCCACGTCAGAGGCCGCTGCTATCAACGAGCCCGACATGGGCCGCTATCCGGCGCGGCTGACAGCGCTGTCATGATCCGCAACCAGTACCGTCTTGGCCAAGGGGACGCAACCCCGCAGGAACTAGCCGACGCGCTACTGGTAGCGGCCGCGGTGGGGATCGTCGCGTTGGCCGCGACGGGTCGCGCGCCGGTGTGGGCCGCCGTGGTGCTGGTGCTGGTTGTGGTGGGGCGGCGGCTTCACCGCTGGTTGGTGTCGTCTCGTCGAGCGGGGATCGTCGGACCAGTCGACGGGTCGGGAATGGCCGAGGGTGAAGCCATCGCGGATGCCGATTGGGGCGGTTTCTTCGGGGGTGGCGGCGACTTCGGGGGCGGCTGGTGAACCCCAGGGGGCGGTGAAGTCACGGCCATCAGGTCCGCTTAACTTCGCACTAAGTCGCGCCTCCGTGGATGTTGGTGATCGGACGCCAAGGCCACCGGCCGGCATGACTCGCCCAGCGAGTGAGTCTTCGAGTTGGGTAGGTCCCGCTGGCCTGTCGTCTCTGAGGCCCCTGCCCTGGTATGAGCAGCGACACCGGGGGCAGGTTGCGGAGCTCGTCGCCGGTAGCGGCTAACTCATCGGTGAGGCGTCCTTCCAGCTGGTCGGCTGTGCCGGCTGCCGACCGAAGGTCAGGGTTCGTGTTGAGGTTGGCCACCGGGGCGCGGCTCGACGAGGGGCGCGGTGCCGAACACCGTGAGAGCGGCGAAGAACTCCGTCACGATGTCGCGGTCTCCCGAGATGTCGGCGTCCTGCAGTGCGGCCGGGTCGGACAGCGCGGCGGCGAGGGTGGTCCTGTCGATCCGTATTGATGCGATCGCCTCGTCGTCGACCGCATCGGCTCGATGGTGGATCACCGACCGCCCGACGCCCAGGACATGATCCTCGTCGAGGTCGGTGAAGTGGAAGTTGAACGCCACCGGGCCTCTCGTGAACCGTGACGGGTCGAACCGCACGCCGACGAGGTCAAAGAGGTGCTCGGCCTCCATCGCCTGCGCCATCGAGCCGATGGGCAGCCTGCCCCGCCCGGACGGCCCTTGGCGGAGCTCCATCGCCCCCATCAGGTATGCATTGCGCCAGGTGGCCGACTCGGACTGGTAGCCGAGCTGCTCGAGCGCATCCGCCTGAAGCTCGCGGGCGGCCTGGTTGGTCGGGTCCGCGAACACGACGTGGTTCACCACCTGGGCCACCCACCGGTAGTCGCCGCGCTCGAAGCTCGACCGGGCCTTCGCCAGCACCGCGTCGGCACCGCCCATGAACTCGACGTAGTTGGCGCCGGCCTGCACCGGGGGCAGCGGGTCGAGGTTGGCCGGGTTGCCGTCGTACCAGCCGAGGTACCGGTTGAACACGGCTCGGCAGTTGTGCGGGACCGCGCCGTAGTAGCCGCGAACGTGGGACTGGTCGAACTCGTCGGGCAGCTGGAGCTCGGCGGCGATCTCGTCGGGGCCGTACCCCTGATTCGCCAGCCGCATCGTCTGGTCGTGCATCCAGCGGTACACGTCCCGCTGCATGGTCAGGAACCCGCGCACGTCGTCGGTGCCGAAGCGGGGCCAGTGGTGGCTGGCGAACATCACGTCGGTGTCATCGGCCCACAGGTCGATGGCCTCCTGGATGTACTTGCTCCAGGCCAGGGCGTCGCGGGTCTTCGCTCCCCGGATGGGATGGAGGTTGTGCAGGGTGTGCGTGCAGTTCTCGGCCATGCACAGCACCCGCCGATCCGGGAAGTGGAAGTTCATCTCCGCGGGCGCCTCGGCATCGGGGGTGTTCTGGAAGACGACCCGGATGCCGCTGAGGGTCATCTCCTGGCCCGTCTCAGCAACAGTGTCGGTGGGCGCGACCAGCGCCCACGGCGCCAGGCCCAACGCCGATCCCAGACCGCAGTCGACGTGCCCGAGCGGGCCGGGTGGCAGGAGGGTGCCGAACTGGTACGCAGCCCTGCGCGCCATGATGTGGCCCGCGACCACGAGCTCGCCCACGACCTCCTCAAGGAATCCGACCGGTGCCACGATGCGCACGTCGCCCCGATCGACCGCGTCCCGGTCGGTCACTCCAAGAATGCCGCCGAAATGATCGACGTGGGAGTGGGTGTAGATCACTGACGTCACCGGCCTCTCGCCCAGGGTGCGGTTGGCGAGGTCGAGCGCGGCCGCCGCGGTGGGCCCGTTGGTCAGCGGGTCGATCACCATCCAGCCGCCGTCGTCTCCGGCGAGGAACGTGATGTTGGAGATGTCGTAGCCGCGCACCTGCCAGATGCCGTCGGCAACCTCGAACAGGCCGTGGTTGACGTTCAGCCGGGCCTGCCGCCACAGCCCGGGATGCACCGAGTCCGGCGGTGTCTCGGACTGGCCGACGAACTCACGGCGGGCCACGTCGAACACGACGTGATCGCCGGCGGCGATGCGGCCGCTGTCCAGCCGCGCGATCCGTCCCCTAGTCGCCCGATCATGGTCGCCCGGATCGTCGAACGACACCACCACCGATCGGTTGGCGGCGACGGTGAACGCGGTGGGGGACTTCGGTCGGGCGCATGGGTTCATCGAACGAACAGCACAGTAGCGTTCCGTTCCATGTCACTGACCCAGTACCGGATTGACCGTGACGGCGCAGACCGTCTCCTCTTCCTCATGCACGGCTACACCGCCGAGCAGCACCACCTCGCGTCGTACGTGCCGTTGGTCGACCCAGACGAACGATTCAGCGCGATCGCGCCGCGGGGACCGATCGACATGCCCGACGGCGACGGCGCGGGCTGGTGGGACATCGACCTCGACACGTTCGAATCCGACCTCTCACAGTTCGTGCCCTCGCTCGAGATGCTCGAGTCCTTCATCGCGGACGAGGCCAGAAAGGCAGGTGTGCCACTCGATCGGTGCATCGTGGGCGGGTTCAGCCAAGGCGGCTACCTGTCGCTGGCGCTCGCCGGCAGGGCCGGTGCGCCCCGCTACGCCGGTGTGTGGGCCATCTGCTGCGGCCTTCCAAGCGCACCAGGACTCGACGTCGACCTGTCCAACGGTGGCGGCCGGCCGGCGCTCTTCCAGTGGGGAACCCGCGACGTCTTCATCGGCCAGGAGCAGCCCAAAGAGGTGATCGCAGCCCTGGGCGATGGCGGGTGGGATCTGCGACACCACGCCTACGACATGGCTCACAGCCAGACCATCGAGATGATGGTCGACGCCCGCGAGTGGCTCGCCGGGCTCCTGTGACCCGTTCTTCAGAGAGCTTCTTCAGAGAGCGAGTCTGACCGGCGCCGATCGCAAGCACGGGTGCGGCCGGCGACCAGGCCAGCGCCGTCGCCCAGGCCGACGCGGCAACGACGCCCTGAGCAGCTCCCGTGTGGTCGGCGTCACCCCAATTCCTCTGCTGCTGACACCTAGTCACAGACCTAGGACGGCTCGCAGTCCGTCGTCGATGGCATCGACCAGGGCGCGGGGCAGCCGGCCCGCACGCTCCCCCAGCCAGGTGCGATCGACCAGTTCCAAGCCGAGCGGCACAGCAACGGAGTCGGAGGGCAGGCCGGTCACCGCAGCGTCGAGCAGGACGTTGCCGGCAAGACCAGCCCGGTTGAGATTCGAGGTCAGCGGCACAACATGGGTTTGCCAGACGTCGACATCGAGAACGTCGTCAGAGGACACGACGACACACGGCCGACGCTTGTCGAGATCGATCCAGTACACCCCGCCACGCACTACCACGGCGCAGATCGCTCCATCCGCTCGCCAAGGACCGAGGCGTCCTCGGGGGTCAGTTCCTCGGGCGCGGCGAGCGCCGCATCCGCCACGAGCTGGTGGGCGAAGGACATGGCCGACTGGGCTGCGTGGCGCCGGAGCTGATCGGTCACCCACCTCGAGAACGGTATGTGAAGGCTCTCGATGATCGGCACGACGTCATCAGGCACGCTGATTGTCCTGTTGGGCACGTACGTATTATACGTACGTATCACCGCGAAAGCGCCGTCCGGCAGCGTTCCCGGCTAGCCCGCCGCGACCGGCCGCCGGAACGCGACAAGGAGGGTGGCAGGGCTGCGTCGAGGGTCAACGCCGCCTACTCCCGCAGGGACCGGCATCTGCGTCCGGTGAGAACGGCGCAGCCTTCTAGACTGAATCCATGTCGCGCGACCGGATCGAGCGTCGCCTACGGGGGGTCGGACAGCAGTTGAACGCGCTGCGGACCGACCTCCGCATCTGCGAGGAGCAGCTGGTCCAGGTCAGCGAGGAGGCCGACGAGTGCCGGCTGCGGGCCCTGGTGTCGGAGACGCCGCTGGCCGAGCGCGAGTACCGAGAGGCGCAGCGCCACGCCGAACGGCTGCAGCGGCACCGAGACGAGATCGCGGCCCGCATCGTCCGCCTCGAGGCCGACCAGGACGCGCTGCTGGATCGGTTCACCGCGTTGTGAACGCCGCCGGCGCGGTTCGGGTGGTGGTGGCGGAGGACGAGGCCATTATCAGGCTCGATCTGGTGGAGACCCTGCGCGAGCAGGGCTTCGACGTCGTGGCCGACACCGGTCGGGGCGACGAGGCGGTGAGGCTGGTGGCCGAGCACCGTCCCGACGTGGCCATCCTCGACGTGAAGATGCCCGGCCTCGACGGCATCGAGGCAGCCCAGCAGATCGCTCCGCAGCGCGGCACCGCGGTGGTGATACTCACCGCGTTCAGCCAGCGCGAGCTGGTGGAGCAGGCCCGCGAGGCCGGAGCCATGACCTACCTGATCAAGCCCTACCGGCGCGACGCCCTGGTGCCCGCGGTGGAGCTGGCCCTGGCTCGCTACCGGGAGATGGAGGCGCTGGAGGGCCAGATCGGCGACCTCGAGGACCGTCTGGAAATGCGCAAGCTCGTGGACCGGGCCAAGGGACGGCTCCTCGACGATCATCAGATGAGCGAGCAGGACGCCTACGCGTTCCTCCAGCGCACAGCCATGTCGCAGCGCCGCACCATGCGCGACGTGGCCGGCGACGTGCTGGAGGGCCGGATCACCCCCTGACCCTCCAGAGGCCGAGCGGGAAGGCGGAATCTCGCGAGGAGGCTCGCCAGGCGCTGAGCGAGGCCGTGGCCCGAGCGGCCCTCAGGTCGCAGCGAACAAGAGCGGGAGACACGGAGCGGTTGGGGTGCCCTAGATTTCTCGTCGTGGCCAAGGTGATGCTGATCGACGGCAACTCGCTGGCCTACCGCGCCTTCTTCGCCCTGCCCACCGACATGGCCACCGCCTCGGGGCAGATCACCAACGCGGTCTTCGGATTCACCTCGATGCTCATCAACCTGTGGCGCGACCACGAGCCCGACCAGATCATCGTCGCCTTCGACCGTCCCGAGCCCACCTTCCGGCACGCCAAGATCCCCAGCTACAAGGGCACCCGCGACGCCGCGCCCGACATCCTGCGCCAGCAGATGGGCCTGGTGCGCGAGGTGCTCGACGCCTTGGCCGTGCCCATGGTGGACGCGGCCGGCTTCGAGGCGGACGACGTGATCGCCACCCTGGCCACCGCGGGCCGCGACCGGGGCGACGACGTGATCGTCGTGACCGGCGACCGCGACACCTACCAGTTGGTGGAGGACCCTCAGGTGAAGGTGCTCTACAACATGCGGGGGGTCTCGGACTACAAGCTGTATGACGAGGCCGGCATCACCGAGCGCACCGGCGTGCATCCCGCCGACTACGTCCACTACGCGGCCCTGAGGGGCGACACCAGCGACAACCTGCCCGGTGTGCCCGGGGTGGGGGAGAAGACCGCGGCGAAGCTGGTCAACGACAGGGGAGGGCTCGACGGGATCTTCGCCTCGCTGGACGAGTTGACGCCCAAGCTGCGGGAGAACCTGGCCGCCGCGGAGGAGCAGGTTCGCACCAATGCAGAGGTGATGCTGCTGGTGCGCGACGTGCCCCTCGATGCCGGGCTCGACGAGTTGGCCCTGGGACAGGTCGACGCGGAGGCGGTGCGCAAGCTGTTCGACTTCCTGGAGTTCCGATCGCTGCACCGCCGCCTGGCCGACGTGCTCGGCGACGCGCTGGGCGCCGACGCGTCTGGTGGCGCAGAGCTTGCGGCCAGGACCCTCGAGCCCGTGGTGTCGGTGCTGGCCGGCGCCGCGCCGGCGGCCGAGGCGCTGCGAGCCGCAGCCGCCCCGGCGACCGCCGGGACCCGGCTGGCGCTGGCCACCCCCGCCGGGGGCCTGGCCACCGGCCTGGCCTGGGCGGTCGACCCCGACGCGGGCCGGGTGGCCTTCGTTCCCGGCGAGCTGCTGGACGACCCCGAGGTCTCCGAGGCACTGGCCGGGCTTATCGGCACCGGCGCAGGCGGCCCGCCCGGCTCCGGCGAGGGGCGCCGGCCGCTGGCCGCGCACGACGGCAAGGCCCTCATGCGCCCGCTGCTCGACCGCGGCGTGGAGATGCGCGACCCGCTGATCGACACCATGCTGGCCGCCTACCTGCTCGACCCTGCCGACGCCCGCTACGAACTGAGCGACGTGGCCGGCCGCTACGCGGGCCTCGACCCGCCCGCGCACGCCCCTCAGGAGGGGCGCTTGGACCTCGACGGGGACGCGGTCGAGCCCGCCGAGCAGGCCGGATGGGCCGTCCTGGCCATCGACCGCCTGGTCGCGCCCCTGCGCGAGGCGCTGGCTGCGCAGGGCTTGGACCGCCTCAACGACGAGGTGGAGGTGCCGCTGGTGCGGGTCCTGGCCCGGATGGAGCACATCGGGATAGGCGTGGACCGCGCCGTGCTGGAGACCATCCGCGACGAGCTCGACACCGAGGCCGAGGATCTCCGCCGCGAGGTGTTGGCCGACGCCGGGCGCGACATCAACGTCAACTCGCCCAAACAGCTCGCTGAGGTGCTCTTCGACGATCTCGGGCTCACGCCCACCAAGCGGACCAAGACCGGGTTCTCGACCGACGCCCAGTCGCTGGAGAAGCTGCGGGGCGAGCACCCGATCGTCGACCACCTGCTCGGCTACCGGGAGGTGGAGAAGCTGCGCTCCACCTACGGGGTCGGGTTGCTGGCCGAGGTCGGGACGGACGAGCGCATCCGGGCCACCTTCAACCAGACCGTGGCCCGCACCGGCCGCCTCAGCTCCGACGCCCCCAACCTCCACAACATCCCGGTGCGCTCCGAGCGCGGGCGGGTGTTCCGCACCGCCTTCGTGGCGCCGCCCGGGCACAAGCTGCTGGTCGCCGACTACGACCAGATCGAGTTGCGCTGCATCGCCCATCTGGCCGAGGATCCAGGCCTGATCGCGGCCTTCGAGGCGGGCGACGACATCCATACCGCCACCGCGGCCCGGGTGTTCGACATCGCTGTGTCGGAGGTGGGGGTGGAGGAGCGGGCCACCGCCAAGATGGTGTCCTACGGGCTGGCCTACGGGATGGAGGCCTACGGCCTGGCCCAGCGCCTGAACATCCCGACCGGAGAGGCGGCCGAGATCCTCGACGCCTACTTCGAGGCTTTCCCCGCGGTGCGCCAGTACATGGACCAGACCGTGGCCGAGGCCCGCAGCAAGGGCTACACCGAGACCCTGTTCGGCCGGCGCCGGCAGATCCCCGAGCTGGCCAGTCCCAACGTGCGACTGCGCCAGGCCGGGGAGCGCCAAGCCATGAACGCCGGGATCCAGGGGCTGGCCGCCGACATCTTCAAGGTGGCGCTGGTCCGCCTCGACCGGGCCCTCGAGGACGGCGAGCTGGCGTCGCGGATCGTGCTGCAGGTCCACGACGAGATCATCCTGGAATCTCCCGACGCCGAGATCGCACCGGCGTCGGAGCTGACCCGGGACGTGATGCGGGGAGCCTTCGAGCTGCGGGTGCCCCTGGAGGTGGACCTCCAGGTGGCCGCCACCTGGGCCGGAGCCAAGGGATAGACGGAATCACCGGCAGGGTCCGGAACAACTCAGGTACAGGTCCGGTAGCCTCACTGGGTTCCTTGACCCCTACCGACCAGCCCGGAAAGACACCGTGACCGACACCGCCACCGCCGTCCTCGATCCCCCTGCGCCCAGCGAGATGGGCACGTTCGCAGAGGACGGCTCATACATCCCACGCCAGATCGTCGAGGACGACCTCGGCGACGTCAGCCTCGACGACGCCTACGCCTCCACCATGGTGGTCGTCGAGGACGGCCAGATCGTGGAGGGCACCGTCGTCCGGATCGACAAGGAAGAAGTCCTGCTCGACATCGGCTACAAGTCCGAGGGCGTCATTCCGGCCCGCGAGCTGAGCATCCGCCACGATGTCGACCCCGGCGATGTCGTCGCGATGGGCGAGGTGATCGAGGCCCTCGTAATCACCCGGGAGGACAAGGAGGGCCGCCTGGTCCTGTCCAAGAAGCGGGCCCAGTACGAGCGGGCCTGGGGGCGGATCGAGGAGCAGCGAGAGGCCAACGAGGCCGTCAAGGGCATGGTCATCGAGGTCGTCAAGGGCGGGCTGATCGTCGACATCGGACTGCGGGGCTTCCTGCCCGCGTCGCTGGTGGAGCTGCGCCGGGTGCGCGACCTCCAGCCGTATGTGGGCCGTGAGCTCGACGCCAAGATCATCGAGCTCGACAAGAACCGCAACAACGTGGTGCTGAGCCGGCGGGCGTGGCTGGAGGAGACCCAGCGCGAGCAGCGCGAGGCCTTCCTCGACAACCTCAGGCCGGGCGAGATCCGCAGCGGCGTCGTGTCGTCGGTGGTGAACTTCGGCGCGTTCGTGGACCTCGGCGGGATGGACGGCCTGGTCCATGTGTCGGAGCTGTCCTGGAAGCACGTCGACCACCCCAGCGCGGTGGTGTCGGCCGGCGACCGCATCGACGTGCAGGTGCTGGAGGTCGACCTGGACCGGGAGCGCATCAGCCTGTCGCTCAAGGCCACCCAGCAGGATCCGTGGCAGGAGTTCGCGGCCAGCCACCGGGTGGGGGAGCTGGTGTACGGGCGCATCACCAAGCTGGTGCCGTTCGGGTCGTTCGTGCAGGTCGGTGACGGCATCGAGGGCCTGGTGCACATCTCGGAGATGTCCGCGCACCATGTGGAGCTGCCCGAGCAGGTCGTGACCCCCGGCGAGGAGCTGTGGGTGAAGATCATCGACCTCGACCTTCAGCGCCGCCGCATAAGCCTGTCGATCAAGCAGGCCGCCGAGGGCGGCGTGGTCGCGGCCGAGTACCAGGAACACTTCGGCGACCACGCCTACGACGAGGAAGGCAACTACATCGGCACCACCGGCTCCGAGGGCCAGCAGGCCTGGGAGGACTACTTCTCAAGCGAGGAGGCCGGCCTCGAGTACAGCGACGCCGACGACGATGAGACCGCGGCCGGTGACGGGGACGAGAGGACCGACGCCGAAGCCTCCGCCGACGAGGCCGTCGACGCCGAAGCCTCCGCCGACGAAGCCGAAGCCGCGGCCGACGAGACCTGAGCGCTGCCTGAGATCGCACTGACAGGGGGGATCGGCGCCGGCAAGTCGACGGTGGGCGCCGGACTGGTCGAGCGGGGCGCGATCCTGATCGACGCCGACCAGATAGTCAGGGACCTCCAGCAGCCGGGCCGGCCCGTCTTCGAGGCCATCGTGAAGCGGTGGGGTCCCGTAGTGGTGGCAGCCGACGGCACCCTGGACCGGGCCGCGGTGGCCGCAGTGGTGTTCAAGGACTCCGGCGAGCTGGACGCGCTCAACGCCATCGTCCATCCGGCGGTGGGCGCCGAGATGGTCAAGCGCAGGGCCGAGGCCGCCGAGCAGTCGCCCGGTTGCGTAGTCGTGCTCGACATCCCGCTGCTGGTGCGCCCCGGCGGCCAGCCCATCGCCGAGCGCTACCGCGACCTGTCGGGCATCGTGGTGGTGGACGCAGACCCTGAGACTGCCGTGCAGCGCCTCGTGGTTCAGCGGGGACTCTCCGAGGAGGACGCCAGGGCCCGCATCGCCAGCCAGGCCGACCGCGAGTCGCGCCTGGAGGTGGCCGATTTCGTGATCAACAACGACGGAGCCCCCGAAGAGCTGGAGCCCCAGATAGACGCCTGCTACCGCTGGGCCGCGTCGCTGAGCTGACTCGCCCACCACGCCTGATCTCTGCCGCGCGGGCTGCAGAAGTGAGTGAGCGCGACGATCGTCGGCGCGCGCCTGGGCGGTCGACAGGACTTGCACCACTCACCGGGCCTTGATACCTTGGGTGCGGATATCACATAGTGTGTGCATATATTGCACTAGATCGAAAGGGGCATCCCAATGACAAGGCACATGGAAGGGCCGCGTTGGAAGAGAGAGACTCGCTTCCCGTTCCTGCGCTTGCGTCCGCTGATCGCGGTGCTCACCGCGGCCGTGATCCTCGCGGCCGCCTGCGGCGGTGACGACGAATCTGGGACCGGCGCGCCAGACCAACCGGCAACGACCACACAGGCCAGCGAGCCGGACACGGCCCAGGATTCCGACGGATCGGCGGCGGCCGAGGACTCCGACGAGCCCGCGGTCCAAGATTCCGACGGATCGGCGGCGGCCGAGGACTCCGACGAGCCCGCAATGGCCGAGCTGTCCGGAACGATCGGGTTCATCAAGGGCCCGCACTCGGCGATGGAGGCGGAGTTCGAGCAACAGATCATCGACGACTTCAACGCCGACGTAGCCCCGAACGTGGAGGTGGAGTTCTCGACCTACGACTGGCCGGTGCACGTAGCGGAGCTCACGACGCTGTTCGCCAGCGGCTCGCCGCCCGATGCCCAGTACCTGGTGGATCTGATCTACCCGTCGTTCGCGGAGCAGGGTCAGCTCCACGACATGACCGAGTTGGTGAACGACCCGTCCTGGGCCGACGAGCGCGCCGCCATCAGCCCGTTCGCCTGGGATCTCGCCGAGCAGCAGGGCGGGACTTGGGGAGTGCCCGTCCTCGGCGCCGTCTACAACATCTTCATCAACAAGGACCTGTTGGAGGAGGCCGGGGTGGCCGACTCGTGGGACGACTCCTATGAGTCGATGCTGGCCGCAGCGAGGGCACTCACCACAGACGACGTGTTCGGCTTCGCGGCCCGCACATCGGCTGCCGACTTCGCATGGTGGGACTGGTACCCGTACATCCATAACGCGGGCGGCGACGTCCTCTCCGACGACTGGTCCTCGTGCGGACTCGTCGGCCAGGACGTCGTGGACGCCATGCAGTTCCTCATCGACATCCACACCGCCGGCGTGGCGCCGGAGCCGGGCTCGCTCACCAACCAGGGACTCTTCGATGCATTCAAGGCCGGTAAGATCGCAATCCTGCATCATGAGACCCCCAACATCACCGACCTGAATGCGAACCCGCCCGACTTCGAGTGGGATGTGGCCTTCGCTCCGCCCGGTCCGCAGGGTCAGACGGTGATGGGCAACTTCGGCATACTCAGCATCGCCGAGGCGAGCGACAACAAGGACGCCGCCTGGGCGTTCATCAAGCATTGGGCGTCAGCCCCTCAGGTCGGGCGCTTCGCGGAGCAGGTCAGCCTGCAGGTCGTGCGCGAGGACATCATCGACGATCTCTTCGCAGAGAATGCGGCCATGGCCAAGGTGCAGTCCGACCTCGTTCCCCGGGTCCAGGGCCTCCAGCCCCACCCCCAGATCCTCGAGGCGCTGCAGAGCGCTTGGCCCGTCGCCGAGGACGCATTCCGCGGCAACCTCACCGGCGCCGAGGCCATCGCCGGAATGTGCGATGCCATCGACGGAGTGCTTGCCGGCTGATTGAGGCGGATCATGGAGATTCGTGCCGCGGCCCAGACTGAACCGCTCAGTTCGGGCCGCGGCACGCACTCGCCCTCGTCACGCCCGCCCATGGCCCATGACTGACGAGCCATCGTCCACGCGCCTGTCCCGTGCCGGGATCGACGTCCGTTTCGACTGAGCCACCCGACTGTCCGGTCGCGGGAACCGCGATGCGGCTGTCCAGCGGCGAGCACCGGCGCTTGCGACGGCGTTACAAGCTCCGTACGGCCCTGACGGCCTATCTGTTCCTGGCGCCGAACCTCCTGTGCTTCGCGGTGTTTCTGCTGCTGCCGGTGCTGTGGCTGGCCTTCTCGACGTTCCGAACCGGCGGAGTGCTCGGCCCTGCCGAGTTCGTCGGACTGGACAACTGGAGAGAGACCTTCGGCGATCCGCTGGCGCGCACCAGCATCCGCAACACCATCGTCTACAGCGCCATGGCCATCCCTGCCGTGTTCGTCATCGCGATGGTGCTGGCCTTGGCGCTGCGCACCATTCCAAGAGGCGGATCACCGATCCGTGTGGCCCTCTACCTTCCGACGCTGCAGCCCACGATAGTTGCCGCACTCATCTTCACCTTCGTGCTCCACCCCGACTTCGGCGTGATCAACTTCGCCGTGAGGACGCTGGGGCGCGACCCGATCAACTTCCTGGGCGACATCAGCCTCGCCCTCCCGACGGTCGCAGGGATCGAGGTCTGGCGGGGCACCGGCTTCTGGACAATGATGTTCCTCGCCGGTCTCGTCGGGCTGCCGCACGAGTTGTTCCAGGCCGCCGAACTCGACGGCGCCGGCGCAGTGCGCCGGTTCGTCTCGCTGGCGTTGCCGCTGCTGCGGCCGACGTTCTACTTCGCCGTCATCTTCGCGACGATCGTGAACCTGCAACTCTTCGACACGGTGTTCGCCCTCACCGACGGAGGCCCGGCGAACAGCACGCTGACCGTCTCGCTGTTCGTCTATCGAAGCCTGTTCTCCTTCGGTGAGATCGGCTTCGGCTCGACTCTGTCGTTCATCCTGGTGATCACCGTCCTCGCGCTCACCGGCGCACAGACATACCTGATGAGGTACCGGTCGTGACCAGCGCAACGGCCGGCGACACCGAGACCAGAGCGAGCGCGAAGTGATGCCGGGCCCATCGCGTCGCGGCGGTGTCATTCCCGCTCTTGTTCGCTGCGCTCACGGGCCGCTCGGGCCACGGCCTCGCACCGTATGAGCCGAACTCGCGCATCTATCCGCTCGGCCTCCGAGCGGCACGAACCGCACCCGGCGCAGGCCCGGCTCAGAGCGTGGAGCACCGGAGGAGCCCGACGCCCGTCTCGCCTCACAATCGGCGCCTGTTACGCCATCCTCGGCTGCGGCACAGCGATTGCCCTGATCCCGTTCCTCTATGTGATCTCCACCGCGCTGAAGGACACGAACTCCCTGTTCAGTTATCCCCCCGACTGGATCCCGTCGCCGGTCTACTGGGGGAACCTGCGGTCGCTGTTGCAGGACCAGCCCTTCGTTCGCTGGACGATCAACACGTTGTTCGTCTCAGGAGCCGTGACCATCCTCAAGATCTGGTTCGACTCCGCGGCGGCCTACGCGCTGGCCAAGATGGACTTCTACGGAAAGCGAAGCCTCGCCCTCATCCTGCTGTTGTCGGTCGCCATCCCGATCGCGGCCCTGATCATCCCCCTCTTCTTCGTGGTCCGTTACCTGGGCCTGCTCAACACCTACTGGGCGCTGATCCTGCCGCCATTGGCGAACCCGCTCGGCATCTTCATGGCCCGCAGCTTCATTACCGCGATCCCCGACAGCCTTCCGGCCTCAGCACGCCTCGACGGCGCGTCCGAGTTCACCATCTACCGCAAGATCGTGTTGCCGCTGATCCGTCCGGGCATCGTGGTGCTCGGCATGTTCACCTTCATGCTCCAGTACACGTCGTTCATCTGGCCGCTGATCGCCGTGCAGGACAGCAGCCGGCAGGTGTTGACAGTGGGGATCTCGAGCCTCAAGAGCGCCTTCCTGCCGGACTGGGGACTGCTGTCAGCGGCGATGCTGTTGGCGGCGGTACCGATCACGTTGGTCTTCCTGGCCGTCCAGAAGACGTTCGTAGTGAACGACCTGTCGGGCGCGTTGCGGGAGTAGGACGACCATGCCCACCGGCACCACACCGGCGATAGAGATGATCCAGGTGACGAAGTCCTTCGGCGACACCGAGGTGCTGCAACCCCTCAGCATCGCCGTCGCACCCGGTGAGTTCCTGATCCTCCTCGGGCCGTCGGGGTGCGGGAAGAGCACCATATTGAAGATGATCGCAGGACTCGAGGACCTGTCGGACGGTGAGATCTACGTCGACGGCAAGCTGGTCAACTATGTCCGGCCCAAGGAGCGAAACGTTGCCATGGTGTTCCAGAACTATGCGCTCTACCCCCACATGACCGTGAGAGACAACATCGCCTTCCCGCTCAGACAGATCAAGCGACCCCGCCTCTCCAGGTCGGAGATCAACCAGCGGGTGCTCTCAGCGGCCGAGATCGTCACGTTGTCAGACCTGCTCGACCGCAGACCCGCGCAGCTCAGCGGAGGGCAGCGTCAAAGGGTGGCGCTGGCCCGTGCCATCGTGCGCCAGCCGGCCGTGTTCCTGATGGACGAGCCCCTGTCGAATCTCGATGCGCTGCTGCGCGCCGAGATGCGCACCAGCCTGCTGGAAATGCACAACCGGGTGGGCCGCGCAACCGTCTACGTCACCCATGACCAGATTGAGGCGATGACGATGGCGGACCGGATCGTGGTGCTGGAGGGGGGACGGCTCCAGCAGATCGGAACGCCCCACGACCTGTACGACGCGCCTGCCAACACCTTCGTCGCCCGGTTCATCGGCAGTCCGCAGATGCTGCTGCTTGCGGCCGAGGTCGGGCCGGCGCTGGACGTCGAGTTCGAGGGCGTGCGGCTGCTGCCCGACCGCACCGACGGGCTGCAGGCGGGAGGGCCCGCGACGATCGGGCTGAGACCGACCGGTCTGCGTGTCGTCGACGACGGCTCGCCCGGCCACCTGTCCGGCACCGTGACGCGGCGCGACTATCTCGGCAGCGACTGCTTCGTGGAGGTCGAGCTCGAGCGCGGCCGATCCGTGCAGGCACGCGCCGATCCGGCACGGGACCGACCCCCCGGCGATACCGTGGCCCTGGCCATCGGCGACGGAGCCGCACATCTCTTCGACGACCGCGGCGTGCGGGTGGCTGGTCTCTGCCCGGTCGCGCCATGACGCCATGTCGGGGCCATGGCCGCTCGGCGCGTGTCGTCGCCCGCGGCGTGTCCGCGCCGGAGGGTCCCACGGTGGGACCCGACGGGTGGATCCTGAACGTGTGCAGCTTCACCCGCGAGTCCAACCGCGCCACGCGAGGCGGCGACATCGTCGCGACCCGCCCGAGCACCGGGACGCGCCTGCTGTTCAACACCTCGACGGCGAAGACGGTGGGAATCCCCGCGGCTATGGCCTTCGGACCGGACGGCGCGCTCTACATCACCGACGAAGGCCATCGCGCCGTGCTCCGGGCCGCCCCCGACGGCCATGTCGGCGAGTTCGTTGCTACCCCGAACGGACCCAATGACCTGTTCTTCGATGATCGGGGAGACTTGTGGGTCACCGATCCGTGGGGCAGCACGCTGGAGCGCCGCTGCGGCGCGGTGTACGTCGTGCGGTCAGGAACGGCTGAACTCGAGCAGGTCGCGCGTGGGCTGGCATTCCCCAACGGGATCGTCCGGACCGGCACAGGCCTGATCTATGCAGAGACTCGCACTGGGCTGCTGTGGCTCCACCGCGCCATCGGAGAGCGGGATGTGGGCCCGGCCGAGGTGTTCGCACAGCTGCCTCGCGTGCCCGGTGTGGACGTGCAGGGCCCCGACGGCATGGCGCTGGACGTCGACGGCAACCTCTATGTGGCTCACTACGGTGCCGGCTGCGTCCGGGTGTACACACCGGCAGGAACCGAGTTGGCGCCGATTCCGGTCCCGGGCCGCGATCCCACGAACGTGTGCTTCGGCGGCGATGGCCTCAAGACGCTGTATGTGACTCTCGACGACACCGACGAGCTGGTGGCGTTGGAAGTCGATGCGGCGGGACGCGTCCTGGCCTTCTGCCCCTCTGGGACACCTGACACGGCGTCGGCCTGGCGAGAGCGGTTGGCCGAGGCCGAGAGCCTGAGAGCCTGAGCCCGAGGGTTCAGCGACGGTCGCCCATTGCGACCACCGCGTCTATCTCCACGAGCATCCCCGGCAGGGGCAGCCCCGCCCGAACTGTGGTTCTGGCCGGGTAGGGCTCCTCGAACCACTCGGCGAACACCCGGTTCATGCCGGCGAAGTCCGCCATGTCGGCGAGAAACACGCCGAGGCGCAGGGCGTCGCCGAGGCTGGCGCCGGCAGCCTTCGCCACCGCGGCGAGATTGGCCAGCGTCTGGCGCGTCTGTGTCTCTATGTCCGGACCGGCGAGGCTGCCGTCGGGCATGAATGGCCCTTGGCCCGACAACAGCAGGAGGCCCTGATGCACAACCCCGGCCGAGTACGGACCGGCTGCCGCCGGAATGTCGCTAGTCGAGACTGCTCGACGGTTCATACGGATCTCCTCCTGGAGGCTTCATGGCGTGTGCGGACGAGGATCGATCCAGGACGCCTACTGGTCCCTCAGCCGGTGGATGCTTCACGGCGGGCGCGGGTGAGGAACCTGCCCGACCTCTCGCCGGTGCAGCCCTCCGGCGTGACCGCAACCGAGCCGTTGACGACCACATAGCGGACGCCGGCCGGATCAGACCGGCGGGCGTAGTCACCGGTGTCGCCGATCCGGCCGGGGTCGAACACGACGATGTCGGCCGCGGCCCCGACGGCGATGACACCCCGGTCCCGCAGGCCGAAGCGCTGGGCTGGGACACTGGTCATCTTGGCGATCGCCTCCGCCAACCGCAGCAGCCCTGCGTCGCGGCTGTAGTGGCCGAGAACCCGCGGGAAGGCCCCTAGGAGCCGGGGATGGGGAACGCCGCCGTCCTGGGGTATGCCGTCGCTTCCGATTATGGCGAGAGGATGGGTGAGCACCTGGACCATGTCGGTCTCGTCGATCTCGAAGATCACGCACAGGGTGCGTGCCGCATAGGGGGCGGTGACGATGCGCCGAAGAAGCTCCTCCAGGTCCAGGCCCTCGGCTTCGGCCACCTCCACCAGCCTGCGGCCCGTATAGTCCGGATAGTCCTCGCAACGGATCACCTGCACCAGCGCCGCCCGGGCTGCATCCATGTCATCGGGATCGAAGTACGCCCGCAAGGGTCCCGAGCCCGCCGTGTAGGGATAGACGTCGAAGGCCACGTCCACGCCGTCGGCGTGAGCTGCCTCGATGAGGCGAAGAGACTCACCCACCGTTCCCCAATTGCTCGGACCGATGGCCTTCAGATGCGAGATCTGAACGCCGGCGCCGGTCTCTCGAGCGATCCCCAGCGCCTCCGCCACCGAGCCGGCAAGGCCTGAGGCCTCGTCGCGCAGGTGGGTGCTGTGCAATCCGCCGTAGTCGGCCACAGCGGCTACCAAGGCAGCCAGGTCCTCTGCGCCCGCATGGCGGCCCGGTTCGTAGATCAAGCCGGTCGAGACGCCCAGGGCGCCCGCGTCCATGGCTCGGCGGACCTCGTCGAGTACGGCCGCTCGCTGCAGCCGTGACAGCGGCGCCGGGCCTGGCCCGCGGAGACTGCGCAGGATGGAGTTGTGCCCCACGAAGGCGGCGACGTTGGTGCCTGTCCCGTGCTCGGCCAACGCATGTCGATAGCCCCGGCAGTCGTTCCAGGGACCGCAGACGGACAAGAAGTCCGAGCAACTCGCGGCCCAGAGGTCCGCTGCCGACGAATGGGGGAAGGCACTGAAGCCACAGTTTCCGCACACCACGGTGGTGACGCCCTGTCGAAGCTTGGCGCGGTTGTCGGGATGGCGGTGCAGTTCCATGTCGTCGTGGCTGTGAGCATCGATGAAGCCGGGGGCGGCCGCGGCCCCGGCCGCCACGAGCTCGCGGCGGGCGGGGCCGACCGTTCCGACCTCGCAGATGACGCCTCCCGCAACGCCGATATCAGCCTCCATGGGCTCCCCCGAGAGCCCGTCGTACACCACCGCGTCCCGAACGGCGAGGTCAAGCATCGGCTGTGCGTCTCCTTCTGCGATTCGGCTGCCAGCAATTCCTGCCGGCGACGCTGGGTGCGATATCCGCACTAAGTATGTAGATACTGCACTATAGGCTATTCTTGTGGGCTGGCCATGTCCAGTGAGGCAGCGCGGTCGCAGGAGGTAGCCCGATGTCCCGCCCCGATCAATCGCCCGGCGGCCTCTCCGGCGCCGGCTCTGCAGACGGTGCCAGGAAAGCGAGGGGAGTGCAGCGGCTGGACGTGATCGGTTTGGGCGAGTCGATGCTGGCCCTGCGATGGTCGAGGCACGGCGAGACGTTCGATTGGGAGATCGCCGGGGCGGAATCGAACACGGTTCGCTATTGCGCCGCGCACAACCTCCGCACGGCGTGGGTGAGCAGGCTCGGCAGGGACCTGGCAGGAGACCTCGTGCTGCAAGGCATCTCGGCGGATGGTGTGGACGTGAGCCGGGTTGCACGCCATGCCGGGCACCCGACCGGAGTCATGTTGAAGGAGCCGGCCGCCAACGGCTGGCAGGTGCGGTACTACCGGACGGACTCGGCCGCCACCACCATGGCGCCGGACACCGTAGACGTCGTCGAGTTGCTGTCGGCCCGAGTCCTGCACCTCACCGGGATCACCACGTTGCTGTCGGAGTCTTGCCGCGAGCTGATCGCAGCCCTGGTCGCGCGGCCGCGCCACGGCGCGGCCACCGTGTCCTTCGACGTCAACTGGCGCCCGGCCCTGTATCCCGAAGGTGCCTCGGCTGCCGCGGCCGGCAGCGCTGCGGAGATGCTTCGCTCGACGGCCAACGCTGCCGATGTGGTGTTCGTCGGGTTGGACGAGGCCGACGATGTCTGGAACACCGCCACGCCGCGCGGCATTCGCAGCCTGCTGCCGGACCCCGAGATGGTGGTGGTGAAGAACTCCGGTCACGGGGCCTACGCCCTCAGCGAGGGAGGCACGGTGTGCGTGCCCGCGCTCAAGGGGCCGCTCGTCGGGGCCATCGGCGCGGGCGACGCGTTCGCTGCAGGAGTGCTGGCCGGGATGCTGAGGGCATCCGAGCCGGTCGAGGCATGGCTGCGCCGCGGGCACATCACCGCGATGAGCGCTCTGGCCCATCCAGCCGACGTCGGAACGTTGCCCGATCCGGGCACCATCAACGGGCTCCTGTCGTTGTCGCCGCCTAAGTGGGCGCGGGCCGAGTTCAAGATGGGAGAATCGCTGCCGTGAGCCAGACAGTCCGGCGAGCCCTGCGTGTCCTCGACCTGTTGGGCCGTCAGCCTTGCACCATCGAGGATGTCGCCGCCTTCATCGGCGCGCACCGCACTACGGCTCTGCGCACCCTTCAGGTGCTCGAGGCTGAGCGCTTCGTGACAAGAGACGAACACCACGTCTTCCGGCTCGGCAGCCGCATCCTCTCCCTGGCCAACGCCGCACACGAGCAGATCGACCTGAGAACGACAGCCGCCAGACACCTCACCGAGTTGAGCACAGATGTCCGTCACACGATCCATCTCGGCGCCATGGAGGCCGGCCAGGTGATCTATGTCGACAAGCGGGAGACAGCACACAAAGTCCGCATGTACTCCCGCATCGGCCATGCCGCGCCGCTGTACTGCACGGGCCTTGCCAAGGCCATAGTGGCGTTCCTGCCCCGTGCCGAGCAGGAGGCCCTGGCGGCCGGGATCGACTATGTGCGCTTCACCGAGAACACCATCACCACCGCCGAGGCGTTCCTGGCCGAGCTGGCAGCCGTGAGAGAGCGCGGCTACGCCACCGACCATCTCGAGCACGAGTCCTTCGTGAACTGCGTCGCCGCGCCCGTGTTCGAGTCTTCGGGGTCGGTGACCGGGTCAGTGTCGATCACTGCCACCACGTTGTCCTGCGATTACGAGGAAGTCCTGAGACTGGTGCCGCGGCTGCTGCGAACCACTGCGGCGATCTCCTCCGAGTACGGCTGGACTCCCTAGCGACGATGGCCTTCACCCCGGGCACGAAGGGTGTACCTCACGACCTCATAGGCCGGAACCCGGAATCAATGCTCGGTCGCAACGTCTACGACGGGACCTTCACGTCGCCGCTGGTCGTGGCCAAGGCCCGGGCCATCGCCCACAATCTTGAGACCATGCACCGGTACTGCACGGCACACAGTGCACGAATCGCTCCTCACGCCAAGACCACGATGGCATGGTCGCTCATCGAGCGGCAGCTGCGCGGTGGCGCTTGGGGAGTCACGGTCGCCACCGCGGTTCAGATCCGGGCCTTGTTCGCTGCCGGGGTCACTCGGGTCATGCTGGCCAACCAGCTGGTTCACACCGCGGCCATCGACTGGGCATGGCAAGCTTCAGCCGCGGGCCTGGAGCTGTATGTGTTCGTCGACTCGGACATCGGACTGGACCGCCTGGCTCACCGATCACCCGAGACGTTCGAGCACGGATCTCGGCCGGAGCGGATCTCGGTGCTGATCGAGGTCGGCGGCGAGGGTGGCCGCACAGGCCTGCGCCGTGACGACGACATGTACGCCCTGGCCGAGCGGGCTGCGGCAACAGACTGCGTCCGACTCGCGGGCGTGGCGGGATACGAGGGCGTCTTCCTGGACCCGAACGGCGCTGATCCCCGGCGCCGTGTGCGCGCCTACCTGACCCGGCTGGCGTCAGCCTTCGAACGGCTCGCCGGTGCGGGGCTGATAGACCCGTCGGCGACGCCGGTGCTGACCGCGGGCGGTAGCGCCTGCTTCGACGATGTGATCGCTGTCTGCGGACCGGCAGCCGCGGCCCATGGAGCGGATCTGGTGCTGCGCAGCGGCTGCTACGTGACCCACGACCACGGCCTCTATGAGAGGTTCTCGCCGCTGCGCAGCGACCCCTCGTGGCCGACATTCGTGCCGGCATTGGAGGCGGTCGGCCAGGTCCTCTCGCGCCCTGAGCCCAACCTCGTGCTGATAGATCTCGGAAAGCGCGACGTCTCCTTCGACGAAGGCCTGCCGGTGCCGCTGTCGCACCGGCCCGTCTCTGAGCCTGCCGGCTGCGCACCGGCTCACTGGGCGGTGACGGCGCTGATGGATCAGCACACTTTCATGGCGGTCGACCCAGAAGACGCCATCAGCGTCGGCGATTTCGTCAGCTTCGGCATCAGCCACCCCTGTACAACCTTCGACAAGTGGCACTACATACCGGAGATCGACGATCACGGTGAGGTTGTGTCAGTGATCTCCACCGACTTCTGACACACAGAAGCCGCGAGCAGAGCCGGCCCGTGGCCTTGCCCCGGGCATCGTCGGTACCATCGGCTGCCATGGGCAGGGTGACATGCCGCCGGTGACCGTGCCCAGCGATCGGCGGGCCTTCGAGGTGGTGGCCCCGTTCGAGCCCGCCGGCGACCAGCCCAAGGCCATCGAGGCGCTGGCCGCGGGGGTGGCCGCCGGGCATCCCTTCCAGACGCTGCTGGGCATCACCGGCTCGGGCAAGAGCGCCACCATCGCCTGGACCATCGAGCGGGCCCAGCGGCCCACGCTGGTGCTGGCCCCCAACAAGTCGCTGGCCGCCCAGCTGGCCAATGAGCTGCGGGAGCTGTTCCCGCACAACCGGGTGGAGTATTTCGTCAGCTACTACGACTACTACCAGCCCGAGGCGTACATGCCGGCCAGCGACACCTACATCGAGAAGGATTCGTCGGTGAACGACGAGATCGACCGGCTGCGCCACTCGGCCACCTCGGCGCTGCTCACCCGCCGCGACACGATCGTGGTGGCGTCGGTGTCGGCCATCTACGGGCTCGGCTCCCCCGAGGAGTACGAGACCCAGCTGCTCGTGCTGCACCGGGGAGCCACCTACGACCAGCGGTCGATCCTGCGCCGCCTGGTGGACATGCAGTACGAGCGCAATGACATGAACCTGACCAGGGGCAGGTTCCGGGTGAGGGGCGACACCATCGAGATCCACCGGGCCTACGACGAGACCGCGGTACGGATCGAGCTCTTCGGAGACGAGGTGGACCGCATCACCGTCGTCGACCCGCTGACCGGCGAGCGGCTGGAGACCCTGGACGACCTGGTGGTGTTCCCGGCCACCCACTACGCCACCACCGCGGAGCGGATGCAGGCCGCCATCGGGCGCATCGAGGTGGAGCTGGCCGCACGCCTGGCCCACTTCGAGACCGAGGGCAAGCTGCTGGAGGCCCAGCGGCTGCAGATGCGCACCAGCTACGACCTCGAGATGATGGCCGAGCTCGGCTACTGCAACGGCATCGAGAACTACTCGGCGCCCATCGACGGCCGGAGTCCGGGCGAGTCGCCGTACACGCTGCTCGACTACTTCCCCTCCGACTTCCTGATGGTGATCGACGAGTCGCACGTGGCCGTGCCCCAGCTTCACGGCCAGTACGAGGGCGACCGCAGCCGCAAGGAGACCCTCATCGAGCACGGCTTCCGGCTGCCGTCGGCGGCGGACAACCGGCCGCTTCGCTTCGACGAGGTGATGAGCCGGCTCAACCAGGTGATCTTCATGTCGGCCACGCCGGGGGACTACGAGCTGCAGGTCTCGGAGCAGGTGGTGGAGCAGATCGTGCGGCCCACGGGCCTGGTCGATCCCGAGGTGGTGGTGAAGCCGACCAAGGGCCAGATCGACGATCTGCACGAGCTGATCGGCCAGCGGGTGGAGCAGGGCCAGCGGGTGCTGGTGACCACGCTCACCAAGAAGATGGCCGAGGACCTCACCGACTACCTGCTGGAACTCGGGCTGCGGGTGCGTTACCTGCACAGCGAGGTGGACACCGTGCGCCGCATCGAGATCCTGCGGGACCTGAGGCTGGGGGAGTTCGACGTGCTGGTGGGGATCAACCTGCTGCGGGAGGGGCTCGACCTGCCCGAGGTGTCGCTGGTGGCCATCCTCGACGCCGACAAGGAGGGCTTCCTGCGCAGCGAGACGTCGCTGATCCAGACCATCGGCCGGGCGGCCCGCAACGTGGACGGCCAGGTGGTGATGTACGCCGACGTGGTCACCGACTCGATGCGGCGGGCCATCTCCGAGACCATGCGGCGCAGGGGCCTCCAGGAGGCCCACAACGAGGTTCATGGGATCGACCCGACCACCATCCGCAAGGCGGTCACCGACATCCTGGCCATGATCCGCCCGGACCGCGACGGCGCGCCGGTTCCCGATGCTGATGTGGGCGGCGAGTCGGGTGGGGGACTGGCCGCGGCCCGCCGGCGGCGCGACGGACCCGACCTCGGGGAGCTGCCCGACGCCGAGCTGGATCGCCTGATCCGGACTCTGGACGAGGAGATGCGCGAGGCCGCCGCCGATCTGCGCTTCGAGTACGCCGCGAGGTTGCGCGACGAGATCAAGGACCTCCGCCGGGAATTACAGGAGATCCGCGGATGACATGGGTTGTCAATTTATTATCATGAACCATGCTCCCTTTCGTGACTGACATGCTCCCGTTCTCCGAGGTCAAGGCTCATCTCTCCGAGATGGCCGATCGGGTGGAGCGTCAGCACGATCGCATACTGGTGACCCGCAATGGCCGGCCCTCGTTCGTTCTCATGAGTCCCGACGACCTCGAATCGCTCGAGGAAACCCTCGACATCATGAGCGACGCTGAACTGGTCGAGTCGCTCCGCACTTCGCTTCAAGAAGCCGCCGAGGGGAAGCTCCTGCCTCTTCCCGAACAGTTCTGAGGCAACCTCTCGCGAGGGTCAGGGGCCGAGGGCGGTGATCGGCACTACGGTCACGCCTTCGGGGTGCTCGTAGCCGTAGCCGCCAGCAGTGACCACCACCAGCCTGGCAGGCTCGCCGGTGCGGTCGGTGTCGACGCGCTTGTGCAGACGCCTGAGAGTGCGGACGGCATGATGAATGGCCGTCTCGCCGCCCAGTTTGACCTCCACGGCGATCCACTGCCCGTCGGGGCGCCTGACGATGGCGTCCACTTCCAAGCCGCCGCCGTCGCGGTAGTGCGAGATCTCGCAGCCAGCCGGCTGGCCGTAGACGCGCAGATCCCGCACGACCAGCGACTCGAAGAGCAGTCCCGTGAACTTGAGGTCCGACATGACCGCCTCGGATGTGGCGCCCAGGGCGGCAGCGGCGAGTGACGGGTCTGCGAGGTGGCGCTTGGGGGCGTTGCGCAGCGCCGAGCGTGACGTTATGCGGGGCCTCCAGGCCGGGAGGTCCTCGACCACGAAGAGACGTGCGAGGGCCGCCATGTACGACGACACCGTCTTGCGGTCGATGGCAGGATCCTCTCCCGCGGTGTCGGCCGCGAGGGTGGCGAAGCTCGCCTCGCAGGCGATGTTGCGTGCTACAGACTCCAGCAGCCGACGCACGCCGGCCGGGTTGCGGGCCACACCGTCCACTCGGGACACGTCGGTACGGCTGATCTCGTCCAGGTAGCCCCTGAGCACCCGAAGCGCGGCGGTAGGGTCGGCGCCGCTGCTGACCAGGGCCGGCCATCCGCCCCGGCAGGCCATCGCCATGATCTCGCCCAGGTGACGGCCCGAGTCGGGGGCCGACCGTCGGCCCGGAGCGAACAGTTCGGCCAGCGACACGCTGCCGTCGGACTCGCCCGATTCGAACAGGCTCATGGGCCGCATGCGGACTCTCAGGATCCTGCCCGCTCCCGAGTGCCGGGTGATGTCGTCGGGAGGGTCGGCGGATCCCGTGAGGATGAACTGGCCCGGCCGTCCCCGGTCGTCGCAGGCGCGCCGCATCGGGTTCCATATGTCAGGCGCCAGCTGCCACTCGTCGAGCAGCAGCGGGGGAGATCCGTCGAGCAGCACCGCCGGATCGAGGTTGGCGGCCAGCCGGGTCCGGACCGAGGCGTCCATCAACACTTCGCCGGCGGCGAACCGGCGGCCCGTCCATGTCTTGCCACAAGCCCTGGGCCCCTCGATCAGCACCGCAGGCGAGGCGCGCAAGGCTTCACCCATCTCGGCGTCCACCACCCTCGGCAGGTACACGTTCGACACTGGCACGCCGACGGTGCGGCTGTACGTTTCAGGCGAGTGACCGTCCCCCACAACGCCAACCTAACTCAAACTCCCCATAAGTTGGGGTATGTTACCCCCATATATGGGGTAATCACCCCGGCAGATACGGCTGTTTCTCCGGTCATCTCAATCATCCGGCATACAGTGGGCCACACGGCCGCGGTCGGGCGAGGTTGGTCATGAAGGGGCGGGCCAATGGCGGCTACATCGTGATGGCCGCACCGTCGTACTTCAAGAGTGTCAACGCAATTCGCCGTGATGACCAGTACGCGAATGAACTCCCGCGGGTCGTCGGCGAACTTCAGCGTCAACCATTCCGCAACCCCAAACTCCAGACCCATCCGCTTCGAGGTGTCAACAGGGGCGGGCGGAAGACATTCGCCTCCTATGTTGGCGGGCCTCGCAGTGACCGCCGCATCGTCTGGCAGATTGCCAATCGCACAGTCTTGGCACTGCTCTACGGTCCTCACGAGATCTACAACAGAGTCAAGCGATTGCGCATCGATTTCGATGACAAGGCAAACCGTGTACTGCAGTACGAGACTGGCGCGCCTCTTGAGGAGAACGAGCCGAAGCCCGCCCGTGACCGAACCTTCTACCCTCGTCGACAACCCGTCGGCGATCTGTTCATCCTGTGGAGCGACTCGGAACTGCGTGAGTTCGGCCTTCCGCAGGCCGTGGTGCGTCAGCTGCGGTGCCTGAATACTGAAGCCGGTACCGCGACCGGCAGACTGCTCTTCTGTTCGTGGCCATGACACGTGCGCGCGACCTGCTGTTCGTGCTGCACGACGGCCAGCCGAGCGAGCCGGTCGCCGCAGCCGCCGACTACTTCGACGTGGTCGACGCCGGTCGCCGATGACCGAGCCGCGGCATGTTGCCGGTGTTGACGCTGCCGGGGCCGGATGGGCCATGGCCGAGACTGCCGTCGTCGCCGGGTCGCCGGTGAAGTTCTCGGTATGGTCCTCCTTTCGCTCGCTGTGGTCTGCCGCGAGATCCCGTGGGTTCCTCGTGGTCGGCATAGACATGCCGATCGGACTCCCAGGCTCCGAGTTGCGGGCTGCGGACATTGAGGCTCGCGAGTTGCTCGGGCCCCGACGGTCGTCGATCTTCTGGACGCCGCCGCTGTGCACGCTGATGGCGAACAGCCATGCGGAGGCGAACCGACTGTCCAAGAAACACGCGAACCGCGGCATGTCGGCCTAGGGCTTTGCGCTCCTTCCCAAGATCAGGGAGGTGCGAGATGCTCTCGCGAGCACTGATCTTCGTCCCGAGGTTCGCCCGCGGGCTGTCGAATTGCACCCAGAGACGAGCTTCGCAGTGCTATCCGGGGAACCGATGTCCGTCGGCAAGCGATACCAGGCAGGCATTGTCGAACGGCTTCACGCCTTGAAGATGGACTTTGCCAACATCACCGAGGCTGCCGTGCAGACGCCGCTACCGGGCCCGCCCCACCCTTCGCTCGACGACCTGCTCGACGCGGCAGCCGCCGCTTGGACGTGCAGGCGCGTGGTCTCGGGCAACGCTCTGTGCCTCGGCAGAGACCAAGTAGACGAGTCCGGCTATCCCATGAACATCTGGGTCTGAACACCTGGGATCAATCAATGAACAAGTGCCGACTGCGTCAGCGTGCACCGGATTCAGCACCGCCGACACGTCTACCGCCCGGCTGAACGGCACCCATGGGCTGAGGTTCAGTCGTCGGATAGCACCGCTCCCAATATGCGAAGCCGCTCGGCGGTCACCGCCGGCGAGCAGGCCAGCACGTAGCCGGCGTCCGCATCGCCTTGGATCGCACTAACCAATGGTGACGCGAGCGTGTGGAGCAGGCTCTGTATCTCGGACTCCGTTGCGACGATGTCGCCCTCGTCGCGGGCGAGTCCTCGGTGGAGGTCGCGAGCGATCACCGGACCGAAGCGCTCGGCCTCCTCTCCAATGACATCGAGCAGCCGACGGGCAAGCGCAGCGAGCCGTTCAGCCTCGTTCGACTTCTCCTTGATGTGAGCGAGGTCCACTGTCCCGCCGCTCTGGAACATGCTCTTGTAGTCGGCAAGCCCGAGAGGCTGCGCGGCGTGTCTGAGACACAGGTCGGCCAAAGCATCCGAGGACAGCACAGCCACACCTTGCTGCTGGGCGCGGTTGAGCAGCCGGCGAGTCGAGGGGTTGGGTCCCACGAGCATCGAGTAGTCCGCCTTGTGCTTGGCGCGATGCTCGCTCAGCGTCACCCAATCGACCTGCTGGTCCTGCAGCGCAGGCGACGAAGTCGTCTTGGCATCGACCGTCACCCGGTAGCTGGCATCCAGCCCGAGCCGAGCCCAGAGCAGCACGTCCGTATTGCCTGAGCCGCCGAGATGCTCCGACTCGAAACCTAGGAAGGCGAATGCCTCGCAGACCACGCTCTCGAACTGCGCTGGGTTGCTCGTGTCAGTGGACGCGGCGACAATGCGGCCGGCTAGTGCAGCGACGGAACCACCTTCTTGCGAAGGCCGCTCGTCGTGGGGCACGGGTTCGTCGACCAGTGGTCCTTCGTACGGGTCAGCGTCCTCGGGTGGCGCCGTTCGAGCCGGAGGTACTGGAGGCGTGGTGTCACGGTCGGCGAGTGGCGGTTCGACCACGACCAGATTCAAGAAGTCAGTGCCCGCGTCGGTCCTGCATAGGAGTCCTTCGTCGCTCATCCTCAGCAAGCCTGCAGATTGCAGCCAACACTTGCGCCTGTCCAGCTCGTGTCGTCCGGATGGTCGGTCTTGCCAATCCAACGCATACCGTTCCTTGGCCCAGTGGAGTAGTTCCGTGGCCGCAATCGGGTGGTCGAGAGCGTGCAACATCTCGCCGATGAATCGGACCCGTCGATGCATCATCTCCATGAGGGGTGACGGGTCGCCGTCCTGCAGCCAC
Organism: Candidatus Aldehydirespirator sp.; assembly: GCA_965203575.1. Lineage (GTDB taxonomy): Bacteria > Actinomycetota > Acidimicrobiia > Acidimicrobiales > Aldehydirespiratoraceae > Aldehydirespirator. The sequence continues at coordinate 3,535,189 of OZ241894.1, read as the reverse complement.
AACTCAACGAAGTCGGGCAGGACGTACACGCCCGAGTCCTCGCCGATGAATCGCACTTTCGTGAGGAACGATCTGATCGCTTCCGCGTAACTCTCGGCTACACCGAGCTGATCTGCGATACGAACGACGAGTTCACCACGCGAAGCTGGGGCGCCTTGAACGCATCTAGCTGTCCGACGGAGCGACTCTAGGTAGTTGCCACATCCCCCCGGCATGCTTTCGACTGACTCTGTCCGTTCTTCCCACCGCACATGAACCGGACGCATCGGACGATGCTCGTCTACCACCGAGGTCGAATGTTGCTGGGGACGCACAGCCCACAACCGTAGCAAGGGGGACCCAGGGCGATGTCGAGGCACACGTCATCGCGGGCGCTGATGATCGGGGAGCCGGCCCCGCTCCCCACCCGAACCCTATCGACTGGCTAGTATGCTTGACTTAGCTTGTCTAGGATTGTAGCAAACCTCGGGTGAAGAAGCGAGAACTCATGGATCGCTTGAGATCGATGGCCAGGGCCGGCGGCGTCGACCTCAGGCTCGCTCGCCAAGGCGGCAGCCATGAGATATGGGTTCTGGGAGGGGAGAGGCTCGTGATTCCGCGTCATCGAGAGATAAACGAGCGGACGGCTGAGGGAATCCTCGCCGACGCACGAAGGATGACTGGACGGTGACGGTGGGTGCCACGAGTCAGGGCTATCGCGTCGAGGCTGTCCGCTCCGGCGACTGGTGGGCGATCACCGTGCCTGAGCTTCGGGGAATCTTCTCTCAGGCCAAGCGCCTCAACCGGGTGGAGGCGACCGCACGCGAGGCGATAGCCATGATGCTCGACATCGACGAGTCCGAAGTCGGGCCCATCGACGTCCAGGTGCAGCCTCCGGACGAGGTCGTCGGGCTCCTGGATGAACTCCGCCATTCCGTCTCCGTCGCTGAGGAAGCGAGCGCGGCCGCGGCAAGGGCTAGGCGCGAGGCGGCGAAGCTGCTCAGCGACGCCGGCTTCCCGATGCGCGACATCGGACAGCTCCTGGGCGTCTCCCATCAGCGGGTCAGCCAGATCCTCGCGCAGTAGCAGCCCCCTGGAGGACGCGTGCAGGTGTCGCGAGACTCAGGTTGCTTCGAAGATCTCGGCGCCGGACCAGCAGAGCACCGAGACGGGATCCACGGCGATGCCGCCGCCGCAGGTGCATCGCGGCCGCTCGTCGTCGAGGAGGTGGCCCTCGGCGTCCCAGAGTTGCAGCGTGTGCTCGCTCACGGGTTCGCGCACGACTCTGAGCCAGCGTCCGCGGCCCCGGTCGGTCAGTGCCTCGACCAGCGCTGAGACCATGTCCGGCGGCGCCGGCTTGTTGGTCTTGATGCAGTAGAACGTGCCGCCGATGCCGAGTTCGTGGGGCCCGTACTCGTACTTGTCGAGGTAGTCCACGGTGTGCTGCGGGTCGTAGTTCGGCGGCGGCTCGCCGTCGAGGGTCAGGGTCTGGCGTCCGTCGGTGCGCATCGCGTACAGGTTGACCGCGACCCACGACTCACGGGCGAAGGGAATGGTGCCCGTCATCGGGTTCCTCCGGTTGTGTTCGGGAGTGCCCGCGGGGCGGCCCGGCTGAACGCGGGGCCCGCGGCGGGGGCCGTGGAGTCGGCGAGCCCCAGCCGGCGTCACAACTTCACAACGGCCGAGGTGGCTCGACTCTATATCCCGCCGAGGACGGATCCCGGGGCGGGGACTGAGCATCAGCCCGAACGAAGACATGGGCCGGTCTCGGGAACCGGAGCGGGACTAGAGTCGTCCAAGGTTCCATGCAGACCACACCGGCCATCATCCGACCCCTGATGGGGCTGCTTGCAGTCGTCGCCATCCTGGCGGGCGCCTGCAGCGCCGACGGTGCCGAAGACTCCGAAGCGACAAGCGTCGCTCCAGACGACCCGTCACGATCGACGGCCGCCGCTGAGCCGGAGCCGCCCGGTGACGGCGAAGGGGCTGCGCCGGGCACCGACGAGGGATGGATCGAGGGCGAGCCCGACTGGTACGACAGCGGCGCGTCGGAAGATGCCGACCTCGCCTACGAAGCCGAGGCACCCGCCGAGTACGAGGCGGCGGCTGCGGCGGCACCGGCTGAAGAAGCGACGGCTGAGGAGGCGCCGGCTGTGGAGGCGATGGAGGCAGCCGGACCGGACAGCGACGTCGCCTACGGGTCCGAGTTGCCGCAGACGAGGCTCACCGGCGGGTCCATCGACGACAACGAGCGATTCGAGGACTACCTCGCCTATCGAGACGACTTCCGCGGCCTCGGAATCCCGGTCCGCGACCTCGATCCGAGGGGGCGCATCGTCGTCTCGGTTACCGGCGAGGGCGGCTTCCCGGCCTTCGGTGCCGAGGTCGTGGTGGCCGGGGAGGGAGTGGAAGTGAGCCTGCGCACCACTGCCGACGGCACTATTCGCTTCCATCCCGAGGCGTACAGAGCCGGCCCGGGGCCGTTCACCGTGACGGCCGGGGGAGTGAGCACCGAGGCGGCACGGGGCGAGAGGGTCAGCATCGAGACGGCCCTGCCGAGCGCCGCGGCCGGGACCGTCGCTCTCGACGTCCTGTTCCTGCTCGACGCCACCGGCTCGATGCACGACGAGATCCACCAGCTGAAGATCACCATCGACGAGGTGGCCCAGCGCATCCACCGGCTGCCCGGCGATGTGGACGTGCGCCTGGGCATGACCCTCTACCGCGACGAGCTCGATACCTTCGTGACTTCCACGTTCGATCTCACGCCCGATGTCGAGGCCTTCGCCGAGGCCCTCTCTGCGGTGGTGGCCGACGGCGGCGACGACTACCCGGAGGCTCTCGACGAGGCGCTCGCAGACGCACTGTCGCAACCTTCGTGGCGGTCGGCTGCCGAGACTGTCCAACTGGTCTTCCTGGTGGCCGACGCACCGCCCCAGGTTCTGAGACAGGTGCCGGTTCCCTACACCGAGTCGATGCTCGATGCAGCCGGGCGAGGTATCAAGATCTTCCCCGTGTCATCGTCCGGCACCGACGACCAGGCCGAGTTCGTCTTCCGCCAGCTCGCCCAGTTCACCGGCGCTCGCTACGTGTTCCTGACCTACGGCGCCGGAGGGCGCGCCACCGGCGCCTCCAGCGACATCGACCAGCGCGACTATGAGGAGCTGTCGCTCGACGACCTGATCGTGCGACTCGTAGCCGAGGAGCTGGCTGCTCTTGCCGATAGCTCCGGCCAATCCCAATATTGATTGATGCCTTTGTTGTGTATATGTCAATAGTGAACCCTGACACCCTATCACCCTGACACCCTATCGACGACACGTTCTCCAAGACAGGATACTGGAGTGTCATGTTGCCACGAGTCAGGACAACTGCCGTTCAGCCTGCCGTCGTATCCAGTCTGCATAGCGGTGCTCTCGTGTCGCTCGTTCTCGAAACTTTGCAGCCGATCGGTGGTTTCCCATGGCGGTCGCCGAGTCTGCTCGCTCCAAGAACTTCTGCTCACTCATATCGCAACGCCGCGCAAAGGACTCCACTGTCCGGGCACGCCATCCAGACAAACCGATGAACCATTTGAGGCTCACTTGGTTTGGCCCGCTCTGCTCGTTCCTGCCCTCCTGTTCGACTCGATCGACAGCGATGCGCAGCCGTACATTCGCGGCGGCACCCGTCAGGAGGCCAATTGGCAGTATAATCAGCAGCCACCAGAAGGTTAGTGAGTCAACTAATCGAAAGACTATTACGATCGCTAGAATGTGTAAAGCATGAGTTGGTATCATCAGAATCCAAGCTACTCTATCAAAACGGAACTTGACGATACGCCCGTCAGACCACCGGACCCGCCGAAACAGACGCACAGTCCTTGCAGTCACGACCATGTAGCACAACCAAGCTGGAACGTTGATCGAGTTCCTAGCAACCGCGCCTATTTCTCATGTTGCACCGATTCGAATCGCGACCGGAGCCGTCACCGCCACCTGACCCGCTCCTTGGTACATATTCTTTACTCGACTTAATGGCTCTAACGGCTGCTCCGCACTGAATTCTGGCACAAGTGTTGTATGTGGCAGTTGCTGCAACAGCGACTCTAGGAGCGTACAGCATCACAACAACAACAACGGTCATCCAGAAGGGGTCGGCAATTGCCGGATATGCCGCACCGTCATGATCGACCGTCTGTATGAGAGTGTCGCCATCCAGTGCGAAACTCGTAGGCACCTTCTTGCCCTCTGCGTCAAGAGCCCATGGAGGGGCGATTCCACCAGCCTCCCCACCTTCTGCGTCAAAAAAACGGATCGAACCATCCGCTTGTATCTTAGCCGTATGCCCCTCGGGGACGGCCTTAGTAAAGCGATACTTGCTTGCCGCTTCCTCTCCATCGATCACCAGCACTGCTCGGAATGTAGAGCGGTCCTCAGGCGCGAAGGTGACCAGCATTACATTCTCGCCTGTCTTGAGAGTTCTAACGCCGGAAGGAGTGATCCCACCAGGCGCGCGAACCGCCTCATACGTAGGGACATCGACGAATCCCACCGGGCCAACCGGTGGCTCATCAGATGTCGTTTCGCCGGGCCCGGGAGCGCCCGCACCATCCCCGACAGTGCTAATCGGCCCCTCATTGCCGTTGGTGCCGGTGTTGTCTGGTACATGAGGAGGAATGCCCTGATCGGAAGGACCAGGCTCATCGTTCTCGGCACCCACCGGCGCGACTGCAACAAGGGAAGCAAACAGTGCGAGCGCCACAAGCACCCCGACGCGCTTTGCTGCATAAACTGCCATGTTGACCTCCAGTATGCCGACTTGGCGAACATTTGTCACGAATTCCTCCAATCGTCAAGGCCGCTGGGCTTTCGAGGCGCCACGCTGTCGGGCAGGTCAAGGCGGTGGGGCAGCTTCAGTCGAGGCCTGACGTGCGAGACGCCCTGACGGAGGGGGAGATCTCGCTGGCCAACGCCCAGACGCTGGCGCGGACTTCGGAGAACAGCAGCGCCGCTCAGGTTGAGCGGGACGAGAATCTGCTGAGAGGGCTGCCTCGCTGTCGCCTGAGCAGTTCACCCGTGAGGCGAGTCGCTGGGTCGCCCAGCGCCAGGACGACGGGGGCGAGAGCGAATACCGGCGTCAGCGAGTTCGGCGGCGACTGAGCGTCTGGAAGGACGACGCCGACGGCATGGTTCACTTGCGGGGCGAGTTGGACCCGGTGGCCGGGGCCAGGATGCTGAGAGCGTCCAATCTAGTCTAAGCCAGCGCAGCGCGGATGACGAGTCTCGTCAAGATCGAGGGCACCTCGATCGAGGAGCCTCAGCAAGTCGTGCAGGCTTGCCGAGCCATCTCGGCGAGGGTGTCCTTGTTCGACGTGCGAGTGCGGGCACTCCTGGCGGTGATGCCCGGTCTGGCCAACGTTCGAGATGTCACTGCGATTCCAAGTGTGGCCGCGATCCGCCGTGATGCGAAATGAAGGTATAGGCAACAGCGCGGTGGCATGATCGGAGCGTGAGTGAGCCCGAGCATCGTTTGGGGCAGGCCGCATCGGTCGCGGCTGCTACCGACATCGGGCCGCGGCGGGTGAATGAGGACCGGGCGGTGGCGGTGGTCTCGGAGTCCGACGGGAGTTGGGTGATCGCGGTGGCCGACGGGCTGGGCGGTCACACCCGCGGCGACGAGGCCGCCCAGGCGGCGGTGGAGGGCCTGCCCCAGCGGATCGCCAGCGCAGAGGAGATGGCGATCGCCTTCGGTGAGGCCAACGAGCGGGTGCTGGCGCTCACTGGCCCCGACGTGTGGCGGAAGCCGCTGCCCATGTTCATGTTCCCGATGAGCACTTTGTGCGTGGCCGCCTGGACGCCCGAGGGCGGTCTGCTGATCGGCTGGATGGGCGACACCCTGCCCTTCATCGCCACTGCGCAGGCTGGTGGGTTCAGTGGCTTCCTTTGCGGCCGGCCACACCGGATCCCGGGCGGCAGCATCGAGATCTGCCTCGGCATGCCGCCCGCCGACGCCGAGCCTGGGCCGGTGGAAGTCGAGATAGTCGGCGAGTCCGGCGACGGGACCCGGCCCGACGCGGTGATGCTGCTGAGCGACGGCGCCTGGGAGCCCTTCGTGTACGAGCACGGCGTCGAGTGGTTCTCGGACGACTCTGCGGGCGGCGGCATCGGGGCTGCCTGCGGATCCCATGCCGAGTCCGCCGATGACATCGCAGACAGCATCCTGTCCCGGGCCGTGCGCCTCGGCCTGGACGACAACGCCACCATCGCCGTCGCCCTCTGGCGCTGACCCGCCGCACGGCCGAATCCACAGCTACTGTGAACACATGTTCGCCATGCTCGCGGGGCCAGCGGGTAGAGTCTGAGCGTGGCTGAGCGGCTGGTGATCTCGGGGGCGCGCGAGCACAACCTCACGGACGTCCACCTGGACCTTCCCCGAGACCGGCTGATCGTGATCACCGGGCTGTCAGGCTCCGGAAAGAGCTCGCTGGCCTTCGACACCATCTACGCCGAGGGCCAGCGCCGCTACGTGGAATCGCTGTCGGCCTACGCCCGCCAGTTCCTGGGCCAGATGGACAAACCCGACGTCGACTTCATCGAGGGCCTGTCGCCGGCGATCTCGATCGACCAGAAGAGCGCGTCGCGCAATCCCCGATCCACCGTCGGCACCATCACCGAGGTCTACGACTACCTGCGTCTCCTCTTCGCCCGCATCGGCGTGCCCCATGATCCCGAGACCGGTGAGCGGCTCATCCGCCAGACCCCCCAGCAGATCGTGGACCGCATCCTCGACATGGAGCCCGGCACCCGCTTCCAGGTGCTGGCCCCGGTGGTGCGGGGCCGCAAGGGCACCTACGACACGCTGCTGGCCGATCTCGCCGGGCAGGGGTTCGCCCGAGCCATCGTCGACGGCGAACTGATCGAGCTCACCGACTTCGCGGGCGCCACCGGCCTGTCCGGCGGTGCCGACGGCCTGGAGCTGGCCCGCTACGAGATGCACGACATCGCAGTGGTCGTCGACCGGCTCGTGCTGCGCGAGGGGGTCGAGCGGCGCCTCACCGACTCGGTCGAGACCGCCCTGCGCCTGGCCGGCGGAATCGCCGAGGTCGACATCGTCTCGCGCCCGCGTTCCGGCGACGATGCCGGCGGTGCCGACGCCGCGGGCAGCGCGGACGCAGCAGACAGCGCCGCCGCCGGCAACGGCGAACCGTCCCGGCGGATCGTATTCAGCCAGCACCTGGCCCGACCCTCCGACGGCAAGTCGTTCGAGGAGCTGGCTCCCCGCAACTTCTCGTTCAACTCGCCCTACGGCGCATGCACCCACTGCGACGGCCTGGGCAGCGTGTTCGAGGTCGATCCCCAATTGGTGGTACCCGACCCCGACGCCACCCTGGCCGGCGGGGCGATCACGCCCTGGTCCGACAGCCGGTCGCGCTACTACCCGCGCCTGCTGCAGGCGGTCTGCGAAGAATACGAGATCCCCCGCGACGTCCCGTGGCGCGAGCTGACTGCCCGCCAGCAGGACATGCTGCTGTACGCCAAGGGGATCCGGGGCCGGGTGCAGGTCCGCTACCAGAACCGCTTCGGCCGCCGCCGGGTGTACCAGGCCCGCTACGAGGGGATCGTCCCGCACCTGATGCGCCGCCACAACGAGTCCGAGAGCGACTCGGCCCGCGAGAACATCGAGGGCTACATGCGCCAGGTGCCGTGCCCGGACTGCGGCGGCGCCCGGCTCAACCCGCTGGCGCTGGCCGTCACCGTCGACGACCGCAACATCCACGATCTGTGCGCCATGTCGATCGCGGAGGCGGCCAAGGCTCTGGCCGAGATGAGGCTCGACGACCGCGACTCCATGATCGCCGAGCAGGTGCTCAAGGAGGTCCGCTCCCGGCTCGGATTCCTGCTGGACGTGGGCCTCGACTACCTGAACCTGTCGCGCAGCGCAGCCACCCTGGCCGGGGGAGAGGCCCAGCGCATCCGGCTGGCCAGCCAGGTCGGCTCGGGCCTGGTGGGCGTGCTGTACGTGCTCGACGAACCGTCGATCGGGCTTCACCAGCGCGACAACCGCCGCCTGATCGAGACGCTGCTGCGCATGCGCGACCTGGGCAACACCGTGATGGTGGTCGAGCACGACGAGGAGACCATCCGGGTCGCCGACCATGTGGTCGACATCGGGCCGGGCGCAGGCGAGCACGGCGGGGCCATCGTGCACTCCGGGCCGCTGGAAGGCCTGCTGGAGCTGGAGGAATCGATCACCGGCCAGTACCTGTCGGGCGAGCGCCGCATCGCAGTCCCGCAGATGCGCCGCACCGGCGACGGCACCCGCCTGATCGTGCGGGGGGCGCGGGAGAACAACCTCGCCGACATCGACGTGGCGTTCCCGCTGCAGCAATTCGTGTGCGTGACCGGCGTGTCGGGCTCGGGCAAGTCGTCGCTTGTCAACGAGATCCTTCACCGGGCGCTGATGCAGCACATCTACCGGTCCAAGGCCCCGCCAGGGCGCCACACCCGCATCGACGGCGTCGGACATCTCGACAAGGTGATCTGCATCGACCAGTCGCCCATCGGCCGGACCCCCCGGTCCAACCCGGCCACCTACACCGGGGTGTTCGACCATGTCCGCAAGCTCTTCGCCAACACGGCCGAGTCCCGGGTGCGGGGCTACATGCCGGGGCGGTTCTCGTTCAACGTGAAGGGCGGGCGCTGCGAGGCCTGCCGGGGCGACGGCACTATCCGCATCGAGATGCACTTCCTGCCCGACGTCTATGTGCCCTGCGAGGTGTGCAAGGGCAAGCGCTACAACCGCGACACCCTCGAGGTCACCTTCAAGGGCCGCAACATCGCCGAGGTGCTGGACATGCCCTGCGCCGACGCGCTGGAGTTCTTCGCCAACCAGCCGCCCATCGCCCGCCACATGGGCACGCTGGTCGACGTGGGGCTCGGCTACGTTCGGCTGGGCCAGCCCGCTCCCACCCTGTCGGGCGGCGAGGCCCAGCGGGTCAAGCTGTCCAGCGAGCTGGCCAAGCGCTCCACCGGCCACACCATGTACATCCTCGACGAGCCCACCACCGGCCTGCACTTCGAGGATGTGCGCAAGCTGCTGGGCGTGCTGGGCCGGCTGGTGGACCAAGGCAACACGGTCGTGGTCATCGAGCACAACCTGGACGTGGTCAAGACGGCCGACTGGATCATCGACCTCGGACCCGAGGGCGGATCGGGCGGGGGCCGCATCGTGGCCGAGGGCACCCCCGAGCAGGTGGCCGAGGTGCCCGAGAGCCACACCGGCCGCTACCTGCGCTCGATGCTGTGCTAAAGCGCCCTGCGGGGACTCGCGGGTGAGGCCGCCGCAGTGCTGAAGCGCCCTGCGGCCGGGTCCATCCCGGACGCGCCCGGGTCATACCAGTTCCTCGACGCCGAGGGCCGGGTCATCTACGTCGGCAAGGCCAAGAGCCTGCGCTCCCGGCTGAACAACTACTTCGGCTCGCACCTGCCGCTGCGCACCCGCCAGATGGTGGAGGCAGCCGCGTCGGTGGAGTGGATCCAGGTGGCCAACGAGGTCGAGGCCCTGATGCTCGAGTTCTCGCTGATCCAGCGCCACAAGCCCCGGTTCAACGTGCGCTACACCGACGACAAGTCGTACCCGTTCCTGTGCGTGACCATGGTCGACGAGTGGCCCCGGGCCATGGTGATGCGGGGCCGGCGCCGCAAGGGCAACCGCTACTTCGGCCCCTACGGCCACGCCTACGCCATCCGCGACACCCTCGACCTGCTGCTGCGCACCTTCCCGATCCGCACCTGCACCGACGGCAAGTTCCGCCGCTACGCCAGCCTGGGCAAGCCGTGCCTGCTGTACCACATCGAGAAGTGCTCGGGGCCGTGCGTGGGCGAGGTGTCCCCGGGCGACTATGCCGAGATGGTGGCCGAGCTGCTGCGCTTCCTGGAGGGTGACAGCGACCCGGTGCTCGACCGCCTCGAAGCCGAGATGTCGGCCGCGGCCGGCGAGCTGGACTACGAGCGGGCCGCCCGCCTGCGCGACCGCCTGGCCGCGGTGCGCAAGGCAGTCGAGACCCAGCAGATGGTGGGGTCCCGCAACGAGGACTTCGACGTGATCGGGCTGGTGGACGACGCCCTGGAGGCCGCGGTCCAGGTGTTCTTCGTGCGCCGGGGCCGGGTGATGGGTCGGCGGGGGTTCATGATCGACAAGGCCGAGGACCTCGACCGGGCCGAGCTGGTGAGCCGAGCCCTGGAGCGGCTCTATTTCGACGACAACCCGCTGGGCTGGCCCAAGCTCGCGCTGGTTCCCGACACGCCGGCCCAGGCCGGCCTCTACACCGAATGGCTGAGCGAGATGCGAGGCTCGCGAGTCGAGGTCCGGGTGCCGCAGCGGGGCTCCAAGCGGACCCTTCAGGCCACCGTGACCCGCAACGCCGAGGAGTCGTTCACACGCCATCGGCTCAAGCGCAGCACCGATCACAACAGCCGGGCCCGGGCCCTCAACGAGCTTCAGGAGCACCTGGGACTGGCCGAGGCGCCCCTGAGGATCGAGTGCTACGACATGAGCCACCTGTCCGGGCAGGACTACGTGGGCTCGATGGTGGTGCTGGAGGACGGCCTGCCCAAGAAGGCCGACTACCGGAGGTTCAAGATCCGGTCGGTGCCGGGCAACGACGACTTCGCGGCCATGCACGAGGTGCTCACCCGGCGCCTCACCGGCTACCTGGAGCAGCGGTCCCGGCCGGTGGCCGAGCGCGACGGCCGGTTCTCGTACCCACCCCAGTTGCTGCTGGTGGACGGCGGCAAGGGCCAACTGGGGGTGGCTGTGCAGGTGCTGGAGGAGCTGGGGCTCGACGAGGAGATCCCGGCGGCCGCGCTGGCCAAGCAGTTCGAGGAGGTGTTCGTGCCCGGCCAGGCCGAGCCGGTGCGCATCCCGCGCCAGTCGGAGGCGCTGTACATGCTCCAGCGCATCCGTGACGAGAGCCATCGCTTCGCCATCGAGTACCACCGCCGGCTGCGCCAGAAACGCATGACCCGTTCGGCCCTCGACGGGATAGCCGGCCTCGGCCCGGTCCGCAAGGCCCGCCTGACCAAGGAACTCGGAGGTGTGCGGGCCGTCCAGCGGGCCGAGCTGCACGAGCTGAAAGCCCTGTCCTGGCTGCCCGACGCGGTGGCCGAGAACATCCACGCCGCCCTGAGCCGCGGCGTATGATCACCGCCTGACCGCCATGCGTGCATTCGGCGCTATAGCGCAGGTCTCGCTGCAGACGGCAGTACGGGTGATCCTTCCGCCGCTGGTGGCGGTGGAGTTGGGCAGGGGCGCGAACCCGGCGAGGGTCATCGTGGCGTCGCTCATCGTGTGCGCCGTTGTCACCGCCGCGTCGCTGCTGCGGGCGGGACCGCTGCGATCAGAGAGCCTCTACGTCGCAATGGCCGACCCTATGAGCCTCCCGTTCTGCATCCTGGCCCTCGAATTCGGCGGAGTGGTGACGCTGGCGGTGCTGGTCGCGGCCTCGGGGTTGTTCCAGATCGCAGGCGGCCTGCGGCTGGCGCGCTTGCGAGCGATCATCGACCTGGACTTCTCCGTCACCCTGGTGCTGCTGGCGTGCATATCGCTGGTGCCGGTGTTCGCCCGTGTCATCGAGGGACCGGAGGGCGCTCGACCGGGGGCGGTTCCGGTGTCCATGGCGCTCACTGCTGCAGTCATCTACACGATGAACCGGTTCGGACCCTCTGCGCTGCAGCCCTGGGCCCCGCCGTTGGGGCTCGCCGCGGGTGCGGCCGCGGCCGGCGCCTACGGGATCTATGGGACCGGTCTCGTCGCTGATGCGGCATGGATCGGTCTGCCCACGTCGGGGGGGATCCCGTCCGGCGGTTTCGATGCCGCCGCGGTGGCGCTGCTGGTGCCGTCGTTCTTGATCCTGGCACTGGTGCAAGTGACCAGAGCCAACACGTCGTCACTGTTGACGCAGTTCGTCTCCGGGCGGTCGGTGCTGGACTTCAGGGAGGTGCAGCGGGCCAACACCCGCATCGGCGCCGGGAGCATCCTCGCCGGTATCGGTGGCACCATCCCCCTGGGCTATTCGCCGGCAGGACCGGTCGCGATGAGGCAGAGCGGCAGCGACCCCCGCCGTATCGGAACGTCGATCGTCGCGGTGCTCGTCGTGGTGGCGGTGTGCCCCAAGCTGCAGGCGGTGGTGATGGCCGTGCCGCGCGCCCTCCTGGTGGTGTACATCGTGTTCGTTCTGTTCCTGCTGGTCAGGAAGTTGATCCCGGTCAGCTCCATCGGACGGCGCGGCATGCCCTCATCGATGTGGGCGCCGATCGCCACCGCAGTCGCCTTCGAGGTCGCCGCCGCGCTGCTCTGGGACGGCACGAGCTTCAGAGCGGTCAACGGCCTCACCGCGGGAAGCATCGTGCTGGTGGCGCTGTCGGTGCTGCGGCTGCGGCGGGCCGGCCGGCACCGGATCGACGTGCCGCTGGCGTCCTTCAGCGCCGAGGAGATCGCCGAGTTCGTCTGGAGCCTGCCCCTCGACCGCGAGGACGCCAAGCACCGGCTGGCCGCCGTCTCCGAGGAGGCGCTCATGGTGCTCATCCAGTCCGACGTCTACTCCTATGACGCCAACCGGCAGATGCGGCTGACGGTGACCCTGCACGGAGCCACCGTCGAGGCGGAGTTCGTGGCCGCGCCGTCGGGCGCCCAGAACCTCCAGGAACGCATCATGCTGCTGTCCGAGCCCGAGGCGAGCGACCTGGAGGTCGTGGTCGAGCGCGACGCCGCGCTGCGGCTGCTGAACCACTACGCGACGTCGGTGACCCACCGCCAGTACCAGGACGTGGAGGTCATCACCGCGGTGGTGGATTCGGGCTGACCGGCCACGGGCGGCGGGCACGGCCACCGGTCCAGAACCTCCGGGCGTCACGTCATCGCCCGGGCCGCTCCCGGGAGCGTCACCTTCCTGCTCAACGACGCGTGCCGCAGTTCGGGCGTCGTCGAGGTTCAGCCCGTGATCCGTCTGCCGATACACGCCGCCTTCGGTGACCACTGGTCTGGCCAGTGGGCGATCGGCCGCGACGATCTTCTCGCCGTCCAACATCGGCCCCGCATCCCGCGTGGCCGCGGCCTCCGCAGAAGCCGCCCGAGTTGCACTCGCAGGGGCAGGGCGGCGGCGGGTCGCTCATGGCTTGCGCGGGAGGCTAGGCGTTCAGCGTTCTAGCGTGGTGAGCAAAGGTCAGGCTGTCCGGTCCTCACTTCCTCGCGGGTCGGGCAGTCGGGGTCGGGCGGGTACCCGTCGTACCAGGTGATGCTCTGCAACCAGTTACCCCAAGAGGCTCTGATACTCGCCGTGTAGAGATCCCTATAGCCCTTCCCGGCGCAGACCGCATTGCCGTCCGGATGGCCGACCGGGAGGCGAGCGCACCGGTGGTTAGACCAGCAAGGGGTCTTGTAGTAGCTCCCCGTCTTCAAATAGTCGATAGCCCCGCCATTCGCGCCGCGCCTCATAATGAGTCCGTGTTTGCAGGACGTGTCGCCGATGGCTAGATCGCACGGGTAGGCGGCTCCCGCGCAGTCGATCGCTGCTTGGGCCGCGGCGGCTAGGGCTGCTTCGTCGTCGGGGCTTTCTTCGGCGTCCTCGCACTCGGCGGGGTTCTGTTGGCATCGGAGCAATTCTTCTAGGGCTGCTTGCTCGTCGGCGCTGAGGGGCTCGTTCTCGGGTTCGGGTTCGGGCACTTCCTCGGTCTGTGGCTGGGGGGTCCGCTGCTCGTCTTGGCGTGGCACGGGTTCGGGTTCGGGTTCGGGCACTTCCTCGACGACGGGCTGCTGGGCTGGGCGGTCGTTGGCGGGCGGGTTCTCGGGTCCGGTCTGAGGTTCGGCGCTGGCGGGCGGGTCCTCGGACGGCGACCGGCTCGCGGTCTGCCAGGCCACGGCCGGGAACATCGGCGTTTCGGTGTCGGGCTGGATGCAGACCTCACCGATGGGGTCAAGCATGGGTACGTGCTCCCAGCCGGGCGGACACACCGGCCGCTCGGCCTCGGTGTCGGTCGCCGCAGCGGCGGGCCGGGCGTCGTGGACCAACAGCACAGCGACAACAGCCAAAGCCCCGAACACAGCCCCCCAACGACGACACGCCTGCGAGGACCCGACACCGAGAGGCCCGCTGAGGCCCGCGCCTACACTAGAGCCTCCACCCCCCCCCCCCGGAGGTGGGTGGAGCTCTGCGGCATGGGCGCCACAGCCGCAGCGGCCGACCTCAAGGCGCGGCGTCGCGCGTCACCGAGCATCAAGCGAGCGGGCCTCCGCTGTCGTGGTGCGTGTCCGTCGAGAGCCATAACAATGTCCTTCTCTTGCCGTGCACAGCCGACGGTACATTACTGCCGGTGTTATGACAAGTTTATGATCTGTGGCTGAGATTCTATGATCTACTGTGATTTTAGCGGCTTGCTGACCCGCTTCTCCCCGGCCCGCACGGCATCGGTGAGGCTGTAGGCCGACTCGGTGAGCCCGCCGTCGTCGTCGAGGCTCGCCCACGTCTCCAGGGTCGTCTCGGCGTCGGGGTCGGCCTCCCCGAACTTCTTGTTCATCAACGGCTTCTCGGGCCACGGCGTGCAGCAGTCGCCGGCCATGGGGCGAGCCGTGGCGGAACTGCTGTGCTACGGCGGGTACCGCACGCTCGACCTGTCAGAACTCGGCTACGAGCGCATCGCCCGGGCCGAGCCGTTCGTTGAGACCGCGATCATCTGAGGACAGCCGTCATCCGGGTCAAGCCCCCCAACTACGATGGCTGTGAAGTGAGTGCATTCGTCGTCATCGCGGGCATGTCGGGAGCGGGCCGCAGCCACGCCGCCAACAACCTCGAGGACCTCGGCTGGTTCGTGATGGACAATCTGCCGCCGTCGCTCATTCCCAAGGTGGCCGAGCTGGCCGGGGCTCCCGGCGCGGGCATCGACCGTCTCGCTCTGGTGGTGGGCACCGGCCGCTACCACGACGAGATAGTGAGCACGATCGACGGCCTGCGCTCCGGCATCGAGGAGATGCGGATCCTGTTCCTCGACGCCGCCACCGACGTGCTCGTCCGGCGGTACGAGTCCACCCGGCGCCGGCATCCGTTCTCACAAGCCAGCGGCACGGACCCACAAGTCGGCGGGGCCTCCACGACCACGCTGGCCGAGGCCATCGAGGCCGAGAGGGCGGCGCTGGAGCCGGTGCGGGCCACCGCCGACGTGGTCATCGACACCTCGGATCTCAACATCCACCAGCTGCGGGACCGCATGGCCGAGCTGTTCGGCGTCGGCGAGGGCCAGACCATGCGGATCACGGTGCTGTCGTTCGGCTACACCCACGGCATCCCCCTCGACGTGGACATCGTGATCGACTGCCGGTTCCTGCCCAACCCCCACTATGTGGACGAGTTGCGGCCCCTCAGCGGTCTCGACGCGAAGGTGTCCGGCTACGTGATGTCGCAGCCGGTGACGGCGGAGTTCCTCGAGCGCATGGAATCGCTGCTGGAGCTGCTGGTGCCCCAGTACGTGAGCGAGGGCAAGTCGTACCTGACGGTGGCCTTCGGGTGCACCGGCGGGCGGCACCGCTCGGTTGCCGTGACCGAGCACTTTGCCGGGGTCCTGGCCGCCATGGGCCACGGGCCGGCTGTGGTGCACCGCGACATCGACAAATAGGGGCCAGACATCCCCCCGGAGTCCGCCCGGCCCGGCCTAGCCTCTGCGCCATGAGCATTCGAGTGGGCATCAACGGCTTCGGCCGCATCGGAAGGAACTTCTACCGGGCCGCGCGGAACCAGGGTGCGGACCTCGACGTGGTGGCGGTCAACGACCTCGGGTCGATCGACACCATGGCCCACCTGCTGAGCTACGACTCGGTCCACGGCCGCCTCGGAGACGAGGTGTCGGTCGACGGGGACGTGCTGAGCGTGGGCGGAGACTCGCTGCGGGTCCTGTCGGTGCGCAACCCCGAGGAGCTCCCGTGGGGCGACCTCGGAGTGGACGTGGTGGTGGAATCCACCGGCATCTTCACCAAGCGCGACGCGGCGGCCCGCCATCTCGACGGGGGCGCGCCCCGGGTGCTGGTCTCGGCGCCGTGCTCGGGGGCGGACGCCACCTTCGTGGTCGGCGTCAACGACGACCAGTTCGACCCGGCGGAGCACACGGTGGTGTCGAACGCGTCGTGCACCACCAACTGCTTCGTGCCCATGGTCAAGGTGCTCGACGACGCCTTCGGCGTCGATCGGGGCCTGATGACCACCGTCCACGCCTACACCGGGGACCAGGCCCTGGTGGACGGTCCCCATTCCGACCTGCGCCGGGCCCGGGGCGCGGCCGTCAACATCGTTCCGACCTCCACCGGCGCGGCCCGGGCCACCGGGCTGGTGCTGCAGGCCATGCAGGGACGCCTCGACGGGATCTCCTTGAGGGTTCCCATCCCCGACGGCTCGATCACCGACTTCACGGCCAGGCTGGACGCCGAGCCCAGCGTCGACGAGATCAACCAGGCCTTCGCCAAGGCCGCCGCCGGCGGGCCGCTCGCCGGGGTGCTCGACTACAGCGAGGCTCCCCTGGTGTCGGCCGACATCGTCGGCTCGGCCGCGTCCTGCACTTTCGACGCCGGGCTGACCATGGCCATGGGCGACCTGGTGAAGGTCAACGGCTGGTACGACAACGAGTGGGGCTACTCCAACCGGCTGGTGGACATGGCCACCATCGTCGGCGCGGCCAACCGCTGAGCGGTCGCGTCGCCGCATCCCCCGGCCTGTGCTGCCCGTTCCCCGTCTGGAGGACTTGGACCCGCTGGAGGGCCGCTCGGTGCTGGTGCGGGTCGACTTCAACGTCCCGCTCGCGGGCGGGGGTCCGGGCACTGCGGCCGAGATCGCCGACGATCTGCGCATCCGGGCTGCGCTGCCCACGCTGCGCTGGCTGCTCGACCGCGGGGCGGCCGTCACCGCCTGCACCCATCTGGGTCGCCCGAAGGGACAACCGGATCCCCGCTACTCGGTGCAGCCGGTGCGCCGGCGGCTGGCGGATCTGGCCCCAGGGGTGGAACTGATCGAGAACCTGCGCTTCGATCCGGGCGAGACGGCCAACGATCCCAGCTTTGTCGAGCGTCTGGCTGCGGGTCATGACGCCTACGTGAACGATGCCTTCGGGGCGTCGCACCGGGCTCATGCCTCGATCGTGGGCCCGCCCCAGCGGCTGCCGTCGGCCGCGGGCCGGCTGCTGGCCCGGGAGGTCGAGGTGCTGGGCGGCTTGCGGGACGCGCCCCGGCGGCCGTTCGTGGCCGTGCTGGGCGGGGCCAAGGTGTCGGACAAGCTCGGGGTGATCGACGCGCTGCTGGAGATGGTGGACGCCCTGGTGATCGGTGGAGCCATGTGCTTCACGTTCCTGAAGGCGCGGGGCCATCGGGTGGGCGCCTCTCTGTGCGAGGGCTCGATGGTGGACCACTGCCGGGAACTGCTCGACGGGCCTGCTCCGATCCACCTGCCTTATGACCTCACCGCGCTGGGTGCCGGCGGCGTGCTGGGCGACCCCGGCGCGGGCGGCGAAGTGCGCCAGGTGGGAGCGGACGTGCCTGACGGGTGGATGGGAGTGGACATCGGCCCCGGGAGCGCGGCCCAATTCGGGGACGTGATCCACGAGGCGGGGACGGTGTTCTGGAACGGCCCGATGGGCGTGTTCGAGGATCCCCGCTTCGGAGGCGGCACCGGGGCGGTGGCCGCAGCCATGGCCGAGACCCGGGCCTTCACCGTGGTGGGCGGGGGCGACAGCGCGGCCGCAGCCCGACGCTTCGGGGTCGACCGAGACATGGACCACATGTCCACCGGCGGCGGAGCGTCGCTGGAGCTGATCGAGAAGGGCGACCTGCCGGGACTGGTTGCCCTGAGAGGCCGAGCGAATGGGTGCGCGAATCCGGCACATACGGGCGAGGCCGTGGCCCGAGCGGCCCGTGAGCGCAGCGAACAAGAGCGGGAATGACAGAGGGGGAGTCAATGCCACTTAGACGCAAGGGATCAGGCCGCGGCGGCGGTTCAGCCGGCGGCCGCAAGCCGCTCATCAGCGGCAACTGGAAGATGAACCACAACCACTTCGAGGCGATCCAGACCATCCAGAAGCTGGCCTACGCGCTGAACCGCGACGACTACCGACATGTCGAGGTTTCGGTGCATCCGCCGTTCACCGATCTGCGCTCGGTGCAGACAGTGCTCCAGGCCGACGACGTGCCCATATCGCTGGGCGCCCAGGACTGCCATTCCGAGGACGCGGGCGCCTTCACCGGCGAGGTGTCGGCGGCCATGCTGGCCAAGTTGGACGTGTCGTACGTGATCGTGGGCCACAGCGAGCGCCGGGCGCTGTTCGGCGAGAGCGACGAGGTGGTCAACGCCAAGGCCCGGGCGGTGCTGCGCCACGGCATGGTGCCCATCGTGTGCGTGGGCGAGACCATCGAGCAGCGCCGGGCCGGCCAGGCCCGCGACGTGGTGTCCGGCCAGCTGGCCGGCAGCCTCGACGGGCTCGACGCCGGCGTGGTGGGCAAGCTGGTGGTGGCCTACGAGCCGGTGTGGGCCATCGGCACCGGCGAGACGGCCACGCCGGCCGACGCCCAGGACATGTGCGCCCATGTGCGGGCGCGGGTGGCCGACGGGTGGGGGAGGGCAGCCGCGGTTGACGTGCGCATCCAGTACGGCGGCTCGGTCAAGCCGTCCAACGCCCCCGACCTCATGGAGCAGCCCGACATCGACGGTGCGCTCGTGGGCGGGGCCAGCCTCGACGCCACCGAGTTCGCCCGGATCGTCAACCACCGCCTGTACGCGGCGTGAGAGCGGGCGGCGCCGACAGCACTCACTGCTAGCCTCGACGCCGTGATCTGGTTCGTCGCCCCGCTGCACGTGCTGTCGGCGCTGCTGCTGGTGTTCCTCGTGCTGCTGCACAGCGGCAAGGGCGGGGGCCTGTCGGACATGTTCGGCGGCGGGCTCGGCGCTCAGGCGGCCGGTTCCACGGTGGTGGAGCGCAATCTCGACCGGATCACCGTGGTCGCCGCGCTGGTCTTCGCCTTCGCGTCGATCTCTTACGCCCTGATCATCTGAGCACCGCCGGCGAGCGGCCGCCGCCGGTCAGCTGACGCTGAACGCGGCGATGTAGGCGAAGTGGTTGGCGTTGCTGTTGTCGGCGTCCTCGTACACCTTGAGCAACTGCGCTTCCAGATCGCCGATGACGCCGTCGGCGGCATAACGCTCAAGACGAGTCTTGTAGCCGTTGGATTCGAAGATCGAGGAGTTGACGCCGATCACACCGACGGAGCCGGGCCGGACCACTCGCAACAGCTCCGCCAGCGCGTCGGGCCCGAGATGCCCATGCGTGAACACGCCGGAACTGACGAGGCCCGAGTAGCTGTCGGTCCCCAGGTCGATGGAGCCGGTGAGGTCGGCTTCCATTAGGCGGCGGTAGGAGGGTGCGCCATCCGGTCCTGTCATGGTGCCGGCCCTGGCCAGCATCTCGGGCGAGATGTCGATCCCGTCGACCGGCGAGATCCCGAGCCGGGACAGCTCCCACCCCAAGCGGCCTGTGCCGCATCCCGCGTCGAGCACCGGTTCGCCTTCGGCCGACGACCGTTCGGCGAAGATCTCGGCCACCTGACGGGCGTAGACGTAGCGATTGTCGTCGAGGAACTGCTCGTAGGTGGCCGCCCACTTCGCGTACAACTCCCTATTGTCGTCAGGGCTCTTGACCGCGTACGCAGCCTTCAACAACGCCGCCCGCTCGTCCCCGGGCTCCGCCGGTGAATGCTCACTAGTCACTGGCTAGAACCTACCGGCGGGGCTATCGCGTCCTGCCGAGCACAGCGGCCATGCCGAAGCCGAAGCCGACTACGGCATGCCGGGGGAAGCCGTAGTTCGTCGCATGTTCTCAGTTGCGTCGGGCATGCTAGGCGGGTTGCGCGGGGTGGCGGGTCTCCCACTCTGCGAGCTGACGCCGCACCCTCTCGACGTCCTCGCGGCTGACCGGCCGCGAGATCGAGACGTTGTCGTCGGTGGCTCTGACGGTGAAGTGGAAGTGTCCGCCGGAGCGGCCGGAGGCAGGGCCACTGGCGTTGTTGCTCATGATTGCTCCTTCGGTGGTCTCGGGGGTATCCGCCCGTGTGTCTGTTCGTACCGGTCGATGTTGGCCGACATGGCCTGGACGATCCGGAACATGGCGCTGGTCGGGATCTTCATCCGCGCCACCACCAGCACGTCGTGGGCTTCGCCGTCGTGGGTCGGCGAGCGGTGCGATGTGAAATCAACCGTGAACTCATGCAGGGTGTTCCACACCAGCGCGCCGTTGGCGTAGGTGCCTCCCATGGGAACCGACTCACTGAATGTGACATCCATGACTATATCATCTGATGCCATGTCGTGTATTGTACAGGATTGACAGCCTGTTGCGCAACATGTCCTGGCGAGCAGTTCCATCCGGGCGGAGCGCGGGCACTGGAATAGCGCCCGCCAATTTCCGGTTGACCAGCCGAGAGGCCGAAGGAGGTCGCGGCTGGATGGTATTGACGTGGTATTGACGACGCCCACGACCAGGGCCGAAGCCGTCACCCGGCAGAAGTGGCTCACCGGAACCACGATCGGCTGGAACGTTGTCGAGGGAGTGGTCGCTATCGCCGCGGGAATTGCCGCGGGGTCGGTGAGCCTCATCGGCTTCGGCCTGGACTCCGGCATCGAGGTGTCGGCCGCGGTGATCCTGGCCTGGCGGATGGCCCAGGAGCGCCGCACCGGTTGCAAGCAGGAGGTCGACAAGCGGGCTCAGCGCCTGATCGCAGTCAGCTTCGCCGCGCTGGTCCTGTACGTGGGTGTCGAATCGGTGCGCGACCTGGTGCTGGCCCACCGTCCCGAGGAGTCGCCGGTCGGGATCGTCATAGCGGCCCTGTCCCTCGTGGTCATGCCGATGCTGGCCCGGGCCAAACGACGCCTCGCTCCGGTCCTCGGGTCGCGAGCGGTGGAGGCCGAGGCAACCCAGACCGTGCTGTGTGCCCTCATGTCGGGCGGGCTGCTCCTGGGACTGGGAGCCAACGCCGCTCTGGGCTGGTGGTGGGCCGACCCTCTGGCCGGGCTGCTCATCGCCTCGCTGGCCGCCTACGAGACGGTGAATGTGTGGCGGGCCGAGTCCCTCGAGCACACCTGCTGCGGCTGACGTCGCTCCGTGGGGGCAGGCAGCGCCCCCGGTAGCATCGAACATCCACGTCGGAGTGGCGGAATTGGCAGACGCGCTAGCTTGAGGGGCTAGTGCCCAGATTGGGCGTGGGGGTTCAAGTCCCCCCTCCGACACCACCGCTAGATCGGGAATTGACCCTCTCCCAGGGCAGCTATCGGCTTGACGTGTTCGGCACCTGTCCCCCGACCGTTCCTGATGGTGCCCGGCTCCGGCCGCAACGAGACCGCGGCAAGCGCGGTGGTAGTCGGAGTGGAAAATGAGACTCACTCTCATTATAGTGCTCCCGTTGCATCACCGAAGGAGCGTTGCCGTGAGACAAGGGACGAGTACTAAGGGCCATCCTTGCCGAGTTTCCGCAAGATCATCATGGACCCGCTGCTGGATGCTGGCCTTGGCGGCTCTGGTGGCAGCGGCTTGCTCGGGAGACCCCGCGCCCGAACCGCCCAGCGCAGTCGCTGAGACCCCGACGATCCTGGCCACCACCAGCATCTGGGCCGACGTAGTGTCCAATGTGGCCTGTGACGGGCTGGCCGAGGTGGAAGCCATCATCCCGGTCGGCGGCGATCCGCACGGTTACGAGCCCTCGTTGCAGGACACCGAGCGCATGACCAACGCCTCGCTCATAGTGGCCAACGGCCTGACGCTGGAAGGGCGCCTGGAGGACACTCTCGCAACGGTGGCGGCGTCCGGCACTCCGGTACTCGAGTTCGCCGCAGTCATGGATCCCATCCCGTTCGAAGAAGGCCACATGGGCCACGACGACCACGAAGACGAAGGCCACGACGACCACGAAGACGAAGGCCACGACCACGACGAAGACATGGGCCACGACGACCACGAAGACGAAGGCCACGACCACGACGAAGACATGGGCCACGACGACCACGAAGACGAAGGCCACGACGACCACGAAGACGAAGGCCACGACCACGACGAAGACATGGGCCACGACGACCACGAAGACGAAGGCCACGACGACCACGAAGACGAAGGCCACGACCACGACGAAGACATGGGCCACGACGACCACGAAGACGAAGGCCACGACCACGACGAAGACATGGGCCACGACGACCACGAAGACGAAGGCCACGACCACGACGAAGACATGGGCCACGACGACCACGAAGACGAAGGCCACGACGACCACGGCCACGCCCACGGATCGGAGGATCCGCACGTGTGGTTGGACCCCCACCGCGTGGCCGAGGCGCTGCCAGTCCTCGCCCAGGCACTGACAGCCGACGCCGGCCTCGACCCGGCCGCGGTCGAAGCGTGCCTGAACAGCTACCGGGCCGAGCTGGAGGCGGTGGACGCCGAGATCGCCGCCAAGGTTGAGCAGCTACCCGCCGAGAGCCGCAAACTGGTCACCAACCACGACGCGTTCGCGTACTACGCGGCCCGGTACGGATTCGAGGTCATCGGCACCGTCATCCCGTCACTGTCGAGCATGGCGGAGGCCAATCCCGCCGGGCTCGAGGAACTGGCCGAGATCATCGAGCACGAGGGCATCAAGGCCATCTTCGCCGAGACCCAGCACTCCGGCGACGACATCGAGGCCCTGGCCGCCCATGTGGGCGACGTCGACGTGGTCACCCTCTACACCGGCAGCCTCGGACCTCCTGGCAGCGGCGCGGAGACCTACACCGGATACCTGCGGACCAACACCGACCTGATCGTCGACTCCCTCAACTGAGCCGGGCTAGAACATCCCGCCGTTCAGTGGTTGAGCAGCGTCTTGACGACTGAAGCGACTTGGAGGCTCGCGTCGGCATCGATCTGACCCAGACGATGCACGAGGCGGCGGCGGTTGATCGATCGGATCAACTCGCACTGGACGTAGCTGGTCTCGTCGAGACCCGTCTCGCCCCCCGGCTCGATCTCCACATGCAGCGAGAGCCCGCGCCGGGTTGTCGTCAACGGTGCCACGATCACGAACGGGAAGTCGGGACCGAACGTGTCCGGCGGCGCGAGAACGAGCGCCGGACGAGCCGTGGCGGGCTCGCCGGGGTACGGATCACCGAGGTCGACCAGCCACAGATCGTCAACCGACGCCATCGGTCACCGACGTGGTCTCGGCATCGGCCAGATAGGACGCCCACGCCTCGGGGTCGCTGCGCAACTCG
Source organism: Candidatus Aldehydirespirator sp. (assembly GCA_965203575.1). Classification (GTDB taxonomy): domain Bacteria; phylum Actinomycetota; class Acidimicrobiia; order Acidimicrobiales; family Aldehydirespiratoraceae; genus Aldehydirespirator. Next base: position 3,511,911 of record OZ241894.1, on the reverse strand, counting down.
GCGATCTCGGCCGTCACCCGTCGGGCGAACCGCTGGCGGCGGAGCGCCTCGACCGCGTCGCGCACGGTGTCGATGAGCGAGGCGCCCACTGCATCGCTGAGCTCGACGAGACGGGCGTGAGTGTCGGTATCGATGCGGATCGTCGTGGTAGCCATGCACCTGAGTCTACATTTTGCATGCATATCTGTCTACAGCTTGGCCCTGGTGTCGGTTCGGAGGGTTGGGTGTGTGCCGGGGCGGCGTGCGGGCTGTGTTGTGGGTTGTCGTGTGTTTTGGTGGTGTTGCGGTTGCGGACGGCGGGCCGGGGGGTAGTGTTGTCGGAGCGAGTCGGAGGTGCGCGCTCATGAGTTCGGTTGTGGCTGGTCCTCCCGAGGTGGACATCTACTGTCCAGAGGGACCCCCGATGCCGGAGGGGAACCTGCAGACCAGGCGGCGCATGGAGCTGGCATGGGCGCTGCGGCACTGGTACGACCGCCGCGGCGTCGTGGGCGCGTGGGTGTGCTGTGACATCAACGTCTACTACCGCAAAGGCGACCGCACAGCGGTGGTGGCGCCCGACGTGGCCGTCGCGTTCGGGGTCGACGCCGCCGCGCAGGAGACCGAGCACACCTTCCGGGTGTGGGACGCCGGCGCGGCGCCGTGCTTCGCGCTGGAGATCGCGTCGCCCACAACGGTCGACGTCGACTTGTATGAGAAGCCGGCCAAGTACGCCGAACTGGGGGTGGCCGAGTACTGGCGGCTCGACCCCACCGGCGGCGAGTTGCTGGACCCGCCGCTTCAGGCAGAGCGACGCGTCTCGGGCCGCTGGAAGCCGATCGAGGTCGCCGCGGAGGCCGGCGGCGGGTTGCGGGGCCGCAGCGATGTGCTGGGCCTGGACCTGTGCTGGCAGCCGCCCAAGCTGCGACTGTGGGACATCACTGCGGGCGTGTGGCTCCCCGACCCCGACGACGAGGCCACCGCCCGGCAAGCCGCGGAGGCGGAACTGGCCGAGGAGGCCACCGCCCGCCAAGCCGCCGAGGGCCGTGCGTCTGCCGCGGAGGCGGAACTGGCCGAGCTTCGAGCCCGCCTGCGCGGCAGTCTCGAGAAGCCCGGCGCATAGCAGCGCGCCGCAGGCCTCGCCGCCCTCGGCCGCTCCCGCGGCCCCGCACGGCACAGATCAGCGGGGTTGTGCGGGAACTCCTCGACGCCACACAGCAGCAGGGCGGAACTGTTGGAAGCCGTCGAGCAGTGCCGGCAACCCCCTTTGGAGCCGATCATCCAGCGCGCACGATGGAGGCGCCCGGGTCTGGCCGGACGCCCTCCGTCCTACGCGGCCGCCGCGGCGGGGGCTACTGGCACTCGGCGCTGTTCTGCCGGGCCGGCGTCACGTCTGCGTCGGTCGCTGTGCCCGCCAGATACTTGTCGACCGTGCCCGCGATGCTCGCGGCGCAGCGGATGATGCGCCGACGGCAGCCGCGGCGTCGCCGCGGGGGGCCGCTCACTCATCGGACGCCACATCACGATGGAGTGGCCCCAGTCCACCCGCCGGCCACCGTCGGCCCCCGCATCACGCGTGGCCGCAGCCTCCGCAGAAGCCGCCCGAGTTGCACTCGCAGGGGCAGGGCGGGGGCGGGTCGCTCATGGCTTGCGCGGGAAAGCTAGGCGTTCAGCGTTCTAATGCGGATGCTCGCCCGAGGCGTGGCGTTACGCGGAGGTCTCGCTCAGTGCGGGCTGCGGTGTATGTGATAGATGTCGTCGCCGTGCCAATGCCAGCCGCCGTTCCAGTTGTCGGCGAAGCCCGCGTCTCGTTCGGCTTGACTTGGCGGCCGCGGTTCCGGCCGGAGCCCTGGCGGCTGTGGCCGGTCGCCGCCCGGTTGGTGAGAGCCGCGCCAAGTACCCGCGTGCCGGTGATAGACGGAGTCGCCGTGGCAATGCCAGTAGCCCGCCTCGTCGCTATCGGGAGAAAGTCCGTCTTCCGGTGCTCCGCAGCCGCCGCCGCGGCGGGCCGATTTCCGCATGTCCCGCTCCCGCTCCCGCTCCTGCTCCGCCCGCTCCGCCCGCGCCTGCTCGGGATCGACCCCGTGCGTTACGGCGGAGTTCTCCAAGCTCAATGACACTGAAGCACCGGCCGCCCAAGAGACTCCGGGGTTGTAACAGAAGATCCGTTTCGGGAAATCGCTAGCATCATAGGTGCAAGTGGATAGCAGCAACCTTGAGCTGCCAATCACCAGTTCGTGGGTCAGCAAGGCCGCCGGGACATTCTTGTTGAGATAGACTGACACGACTGGGTCGTCCTGCGTTGCGTCTACCGGAGCCCCATATGCAACGTAAGTGATGGCATAGGCAGTGCCGCCGAAAGTGAACGTGTTGCCCGAGAGGTTGCCGGCCGTGCTGCAAGCATTTGTGCCGGTGCCGAAGCAACCGAACCAGTTGTAAAGAGAAGTCGAGGAGACCCTAGCCGTCAGGGTCGCCGACCAGACTACGTGTTCGGCCTCGGCCTTGCGCGGCGCGGCCAGAAGAACCGCGGCAACCAGCGCCACCAGTAGCAGCGCGATCAGGACACGGCTAGAGCCTCCACCCCCCCCCCCGGCAGAATCGGCGCGCCCGCGCGCCAAAGGCGACGCCGCGAACCCCGAAGCGCTGTGTCCCGAAGCGTTGTGTACGGTCCAAGCGGGCATGTGCACCTCCTGAGCGAGAGTCGCCCCGAACTATAGCCGACCGGCCGCGCCGGAGCACAACAGCAGGACACCACGACAACCAGAAGCACCCCAGCCCCCCACGTCCGCAGCCCCACACACCAGCGAGACGCTCGACCCGCCGCCGGCCGCTCAACGAGACGAGATCCCGGACCCCAGCGCTGCGAGACTCCGCACCCCGGACGAGCAGTCCCAAGGGCCCAGCGGCCGCAGGCGACCAGGGAGCAGGCGGGACCGGGGTAGTCGGGTAGTCTGGTTGTGCCAGATGGCAGATGGTGGCCCCCACCCCTTGGAACTACTCATCTAGTCACGGATTGCTCACTCGGGCGGATCCGATGTCAGGTAGGCCGGGATGTCCCGTCGGGCGTGCAGGACACGCCAGATGTCCACGCGGTCGTCGTCGGTCACGTAGAAGACGATGTACAGGAACCTCTGCAGAGACCAGCTTCGCAGCCCTGGGATCTCCAGTTCGAATGCGAATCGGAGCGAGCCGATGCGCGGATGGCGGCGGAGGTGGTCGATCGCGGCTTCGAGCGCGTCGACGAAGTCGAGTGCGGTCTTCGGGCCTGCTTGGTCGCGGTAATGGGCCACCGCCGCTTCGATGTCGGCCGCCGCCGGGGCGCGAAGGTCAACTTGCACCGCCCCGAACTCAGGTGTCGGTGCGGGCTTGGTCCCGGAGTGACGCGAAGTAGGCGGCGTCCGCGTTGGCGACGACGGGAGCGCGGGCTCCTTCGAGAAGGGCAACACGGAGTTGGCGGCGGTCGTGGTCCCGTCGGATCAGATCTCGCACGTACTCGCTGGTCGATCCGTAATTGCCGTGATCGACCTGAGAGTCGACGAAACTCTTGAGATCGTCCGGAAGCGACACATTCATCGTAGTCACAGCCTCCGAGTGTACTACTTTGGCAAACTTTGCCAAAGACCACCGAGTGTCCGTCCTCTAATCCGGTCAGGAGTCAGCGGGCGTTCACCAGCACCGCGTCGGGTCCGACGGCTCCGGTCCAGCAGTACAGGAGCACGGTCGGCGTGGCGCCGAAGTCCTGGCTGTGCACCTGCCAGGGTGCGTGGTGGACGGCGTCGCCGGGCCGGGTGGTGCGCCTGTTCCCGTCGCAGCCGCTGAACGAGGGCTCCCCGGCCAGGACGTGGTACAGCTCCTCGGCCTCGTGCTTGTGGGCGGGATAGTGGAGGTTCGGGCCCCACAGGCCGATCCCGACCCTCACGGCGGGGTGCTCGACGATCGCGTTCGGGCCCACGAGTTGCACGTAGCCGTAGTTGTCGAGGTAGTCCTGGCTCAACACGTCGAGGTAGCCGACGGTCTGGCGCCACGGCAGGACCGGAGCGAGGCGCAGGAACTCCTCCAGGACCGCATCGATGGCCGCATCGCCGCGGGGTTCGACCGCGTCGAGGTGCCGCACCACCGGGAGGAGGCGGGGCTCGACGCCAGCGGGACCGCGAGCATTGTCGAGCGCGTCGAGCACCGGCGCGACCATCGGGAACTCCGGGACCACCGGGCGGCTCCGGTGGAACTCAGCGATCCGCCGGAGCAGCCCGTCGATCACGCCGCGCTCCAGCTAGGAGGCAACGGGTTCGAGTTCGAACAGACGGAATTCGCGATCGGTGACGGTCACGTACCGGGTCCAGACGGGGAACCAGGTCACCGCGGTCTGCCACCGCTGCTCGCGCTCGGCGCCCTCCAGCAGACGGGCCCTCACCCGCGTCCGCTTGCCCCGGAACACGATCTCGGCATCGGGGTTGGCGATGAGGTTGGCCGTCCAGGCCGGATGGTGCTCGCGCGCGAAGTTGCTGCCCACCAGCAGGAACCGGCCCCCTTCCAGAGGGACGGCGCCCAGCGGCGTCTCCCGTAGTCGACCCGTCCTGGCGCCCCTCGTGGTGAGCATGAGCATGGGCTGCGCCGGGGTGTCGAGCAGGGTGCGACCCCCGGTGAGCCGGTTGATGGCCCGGTGGAGCGGAGGGATGACGCGGGGGCCGATGATGCGGAAGGGCCGCGACACCAGCAGGCGGCCAGATCCGCGGAACCCCTTCGGTGGCGCCGGCGGCCGGCCGGGGTCGGATTCGCCTGGCTCGTTGTCCATCCGGCGTGGACCGTACCAGCGGACAGGCTCGGTGCCCGGCAACTACAGCGAGGCCACGCCGATAGCGGAGGCCGCCACCACTGCGAAGCCGAGAACCATCTGGCCGATGCCGATGATCTTCACAGGGGCGACCGGCCGGCGCCGGCGGGCACCCTGAACCACCACAAGGGCGACCAAGGCGACCGCACCGACGATGAGTCGCTCGTCGACTGCCACCGCAGCCACGGCGAGCGCCACGGACGCCATGTCGGTGAGCACGGTCAGGCGCGGCTGCCGGTCCCGCTCGTGCAGGCGGTCGATCTGGGCCCGAACGTGAGGGATGGAGGTGGTCACCCGGGCCGCGAGGATCAGCCACAGTCCCGCGGCGAGACGGGGATCGCTATCACCGGCGATGACGACCGCGGCGACCACCGCCGCGATGGCCACCGCTCCAGTGAGCTCGGGCACCAGGCGGCGCCGGCGCGAGCGGATGTCGTAGGCGAGCTCCACCGCGACCAGGGGAGCGGCCGCTACCGCTGGGATCCACCAGCGGCTGTCAGCGGCCATGATCGCGGCCACGGCAACCAGAGCCGCCAGAAGGACCAGCTCGGCCGCGGCGACACGCTCGGCCAGACGGGTACGGGGGAGGCGACGATGCCTGCGGCGGTCGACGAGAGCCAGCTCGAGCGGGGTCCGCAGCACGAACAACACGAGGGCGGCCACCGCCAGGCACGCCCCGGCCAGGCTCGGCGCGACCAGCAACCCCAGCAGCCCGGGCTCGATAGTCAGACCCCACCCGCCGTGCTCCGACGGCATCGCCACTGCACGGATCGGGTTGCGGGTCCTGTCCACTCGCTCTCCGGTATTGGGCCAGGTCACTCGCTAGATCACTGGTGGCGCATGACCTCGTCGAGCAGGTCGTCGAGGCCGGGGAGGCTCGACGTGTCGGTGTCGATCACGATCCGTTTGAGCCCGGCCATCCGCAGCGGCGGCTGGTACTCGTCGCTGACCGGGAACGGGGTGCTGTAACCGGCCGTGGTCCAGGTGCCGTTGGCGGTGGAGATAAAAGGGATGGTGGCGCCGATGGTCGTCGATCCCAGCGACGAGCCGCCGGCGAACTGCTCGACCGTGCTTCCGCCCTCCGTCTCGGCGATCCTCAACCCGAGCTCGGTGGCCCCTGCGGGCCGGGGCACGGCGAACCGGCGAAGCCCGCGATCGGGCGCGTGGATGAACGCCACCAGCTCGGCGCCGAGCGCCACCCACGCCCATCCCGCGGTCCAGTTGCCGTGCTCGACGATCACGCCGTCACCGTCTCCGAGCGGGCCGTCGAGCTCGGCCGCGATGTTGAGCCCGCCGAGGATCAACGGACCGGCCTGGAAGTTCATGCGCTCCCCGGCGCGGAGCTCGTAGCTGCGCCGGTACCCCGCGAAGGGCATGTGAATGAGGTGCGGGTTCTGGAGGTACGCCGGGCCGTCCTGGAGCGGGAGCACGTCGTTCCGCTCGGCCTCCGCATCCCAACAGGCTCGAAGCTCGGCCAGGCGCTCGGGGTGGGTCTCGGCCAGGTCCGTGGACTCGGCGAAGTCCCGGCCGGAGTCGAACAGCATCCACTCATCGGCACGGAAATCGACGCTGCCGTCGATCATGTCCCGCTCGTGCGGGTTGAACTGGTTGACGTGGTTGGTCACGGCCTTCCAGCCGTCGTGGTAGATGGCCCGGCTGCCCCAGCACTCGTAGTACTGGGTGGTGCGGAACTCGGGTGAGCCGGCGTCGGCGATCGACGGGACCATGGACCGGCCGTCAACCGACATCTGCGGCACGCTGCGCACCGACGCCGGCATCTCGACGTCGAGCAGGTCGAGCACGGTCGGCAGGACGTCGATGGCGTGGCAGTACTGGGAGCGCAACCCTCCGGGATCGCTGACCGCGGCGGGCCAGCGGACGACCAGCGGGTCGCGGACGCCGCCTTCCAGGGTGTAGCGCTTCCAGCGCCGCAGAGGTGTGTTGCCGGCGTGGGCCCATCCCCACGGATAGTGGCTGTAGCCGCGGTGGCCGCCCGCGGTGTCCACCGTCTCCTTCAGCCGGTCGAGCGACTCGAGGCCTTCGTTGATCTGGGTCAGGTGGTTGGTCGAGCCGTGGGGCCCGCCCTCACCCGACGCGCCGTTGTCGGACATCACGATGACGATGGTGTTGTCGAGCTCGCCGAGATCGTCGAGGCAGTCGATGACCCGGCCGAGCTGCGCATCGGTGTGGGTCAGGTAGCCGGCGAACACCTCCTGGAGCCGGGCGTACAGCCGCCGGGTGCTGGCGTCGATGCCGTCCCACGCCTCGATCCAGTCCGGCCGCGGGCTCAGCTCGGTGCCGTCCGGCACCACGCCGAGCTCGATCTGGCGAGCCAGAGTGCGCTCACGCAGCACGTCCCAGCCGCCGTCGAAGGCGCCCTCGTACGGCTTGATCCACTCGTCGGTCACATGGTGGGGGGCGTGGACCGCCGCGGTGGCCCAATACAGCAGGAACGGCCGGCCGGGCTGGTGCAGCCGCAGCTCGCGGATCATGCCGATGGCCTCGTCGGCCATGTCCTCGGTGAAGTGGTAGCCCTCCCCAGGCGTCCGGGGCGGGTCGACGTAGCTCTGGTCGCGCACGAGATCGGGGGTCCACTGCGACTCCTCGCCGCCGAGGAATCCGTAGTACCGGTCGAATCCCTGCCCGGTGGGCCAAGTGTGGAACGGCCCACCGGGGCCACGATGGTCGCGGGGCGTGAGGTGCCACTTGCCGACGGCCCACGTCACCCAGCCCGACTCGCGGAGCACGGCCGGAAGGGTGGCGGCCTCGGGCGGGATCACGCTCGTGTAGCCGGGGAACACCAGCGGCAGGTCGGGGAACACTCCCATGCCGACGCGGTGGTGGTTGCGACCGGTGAGGACGCAGGCTCGGGTGGGCGAGCAGAACGCGGTCGTGTGGAAGTTGGTGTACCGCAACCCCTCGGCGGCCAGCCGGTCGATGGTGGGGGTGGCGATCGGGCTGCCGTAGCACCCGAGCTGGGCGAAGCCGCAGTCGTCGAGCACAACCAGCAGGACGTTGGGACCGCCCGGCGGGAACGGGCTCGGAGGACGCGACGCCGACGACTCGGCCAGCGTGAAGCCGATCTGCATCTCAGGATTACTCATTCGGTCCATCCCCTAGGGCGCGGTCAGGGTATCGATGGGCCCGTCGGACGTTGCGAGCCGGCGTCGCAGCGTCACCACGTCAACTGTACGGCAGCTGCTCGTCCAGTTCGATGAGGGTGGCCCACACCGGCACCGGGATGGGGATGCCGTCGCGGCGGCGCAGCTCGGCCAGGGCATGCTCCCGCTGGCCGGGGATCTCCACCCGGTCGAACCCGGGGGCGGGCCGGGATGAGCGCACGTCGTCGAGTATCTCGGCGACCGCGGCGACCACCGCTTCAGGTGCCCGATAGCAGGCGGTGTCCACCAGCATGATGAGCCAGTTGCCCTCCGGTGTGTCCCCGCCGATCAGGGCCATGGCGATGATCTCTGCCACCAGGCCCATGCCGTAGCCCCGGGCGCCCGCGAAGGGCCGGATGGCCCCGCCGTCGAGATAGGCGCCAGGGTCGGCGCTGGGGATGCCGTCGGCGGTGAGCAGGTACTCGCCGTCCAGTTGCATGCCCCGCATGCGGGCGTTCATCACCCTTCCGCCCGACACCATGCCGGTTGCGAAGTCGGCGATCACCGGCCCGCCGTCCCCGGCCGGGAACCCGAAACAGTAGGGGTTGGTGGGCAGCTTGGGGTCGATGCCGCCGTGGGGAGCGACTTGGGGCCACAGATCGCGCCGGCCGCCACCGCACACGATGGAGAACATGCCGGCCGCGGCGGCCGTCTCCGAGTAGGTGCCGAGCCGGCCGGTATGCCCGCAGTTCTGCACCACGACCACCGACATCCCGGCCTCGCGGCACTCCTCGATGCCCAGATTCATGCCCAGCGCAACGGCGGGGTGGCCGAAGCCGCCGCTGCCGTCGACGACGATGCGGCCGGCCGCGTTCCGCGCCGCGCTCGGGCGGGCACCGGCATCGAGGTAGCCGGTCTCGGCCATCCTGGCGTACTGGGTCAGACGCATGACTCCATGCGACGGCACACCGCATAGGTCCGCTCCCACAAGATGGTCGGCAATCTCGGCCGCGATGTCGGGATCGCAGCCCACCCGGGCCATCACGCCGGCTGCGAACCCGGTCAGCTCTGCGACCTCGACGACATGCACCGGCTCCCCGCCGGCCGCGGTCTGCATCGACGGCACGATAACCCGGGAGGGCGATCATCGATATTAGTTGTCAGGTACCTAGATGACTATATTGGTACCATGGTGTTGAGCATCAAGAGCGAGACCGCCGACCATCTGGCCCGCGAACTGGCCGAACTGACCGGGGAGTCCATCACGGACGCCGTCGTAGCCTCATTGCGAGCGCGACTCGACTTGGAGCGTCGACGCCAGCGAGACCGAACCTTGGACGACATCATCGAGCGCTTCCAGCGGCTGCCGGTGCTCGACGAACGAAGTCCCGAGGACATCATCGGATACGACGGGCACGGATTGCCGTCGTGAACGTGGTCGACACTTCGGCGATAGTTGCGGTGCTGTTCGGTGAGCCCGGCAGCAAGGACATCGAACGCAGGCTGCTGGAGTCGCCCTGCATCATGTCGGCCGCGACCAGGGTGGAGTTGGGGATCGTCGTCGAGGCCCAGGCAGGACCGGCGGGAGCTCAGCTGCTCGAGGAACTCCTTGCCCGAGTCGCGGTCCGGATCGCGCCCGTCGATGAGGAACTCGCAGACGAGGCGATGGTGTGCTGGCGCCGGTTCGGCAAGGGCAGGCACCCAGCCAGTCTCAACTACGGCGACACCTTCTCCTATGCGCTGGCTCGCCGGCTCGGTCTGCCGCTGTTGTTCGTGGGGGACGACTTCGCCCAGACCGACGTGCTGGTCGCCTGATCGCTGCGGCTCGGCGGGCGAGCCCGGCTAGAAGTCGAAGCCGTTAGCCGCCACGGGGGTGGTCATTCCCATGTCGGGCGGGCCGTCCAGCAGGGCCATCATGGCTGGCATAGCGGCCTGCATGGCCTCGTTGCTGGCGTGCTGCTGGGCGGCTTCCATGCTCGACATGAGGGCGAAGAACCAGTAGGTGCCGTCGTCGCCGCGGTGGTAGGAGTACGACTCCACGCCGTCCACCGACTCGCTGGCCGCGACCACGGCCCGCAGCGCCTCGTCCATCTCGGAGCCCTTGCCCTCCTTGCAGGAGAACTTGGCGAACACTGAGACCTTCGACATGTTCCTCGCCTTTCGCGTGGTGGTACCGACACGGCACAGGGCCTGCCCCCGGACCGCCCGGAGACGCTACCGGGCCGCATGGCTAGAGTCGTCCGCCCGAACCCGAAAGGAGCACCGTGGGGGAGAACCTGCGCTCGCGCATCGAGATGACAGACACCGAGCTCGCCCTCTTCATCGACCAGTCGCGCACCTGCACTATGGCCACCGTCGGCCCCGGTGGAATGCCCCACGTCGTGGCCATGTGGTACGCCTGGCTCGACGGCCAGGTTTGGCTGGAGTCGAAGGCCAAGGCCCAGAAGATCGTCAACCTGCGCCGTGACGACCGGCTGTCGGTGATGATCGAGGCGGGCAACACCTACGAGACACTGCGGGGCATCACGCTGGAGGGTCGGGGGGTGATCATCGAGGATCCCGGCGAGATCTGGCGGATCGGGGTCAACGTGTGGGAGCGCTACACCGCTCCCTACTCCGAGGAGTTCCAGCCGTTCGTTGAGGCCATGTTGCGCAAGCGGGTGGCGGTGCGCCTCGACGTGGAGCGCGTCCGCAGTTGGGACCACCGCAAGCTGGGCATGGGCCCGACCGACATCGGCGGCACAACCGGCCCCCACATCGACGGTCCCGGCCTCCCGGGACCCGGCTGAGGGTCAACGCCATCGCCCCCGGCTACTTCCGCAGCGAGCTGACCGAGGAGATGTTCGCGGCCGACGATGCCCCCGGCCTGCGCCACATCCAGCGCAACACCCTCATACGGCGGGCCGGCGAGATCCACGAGTTCGACGGGGCGCTGCTGCTGCTGGCCTCCGACGCGGGCAGCTACATCACAGGCCAGACGATTCTGGTAGACGGCGGCTGGACGGCCCGCTAGGCCGTGCCGGCCCGGCGGTAGGCGTCGAGCACCAGGCCGTGGAAGTGGTGCACGCCGTGCTCGGACAGGCCTGAGCCGCCCGGGTCGCAGACGATTCGGCCCTGGTCGAACGCCGGGGTGCGCATACCCCGCTGCACGCTCTCCACAATGGCGATGTCCTCAGGCTGGAGCACGTCGTCCATGTAGCGGATCGACTCGGTGTCGGCCTCGGTCAGCTCCGGCGTCTCGAAGTAGAAGTCGAGGGTCTCCAGCGTGCGCTCCGGCCCGGCCGGGACCATCTGCATGACGCTGAAGTTGCCCCGGCCCGGATAGCGCATCAGGCACGTGTTCGGCCACAGCCACCACACGGCCAGGTCCTTCACTGTGGACCCGGAAACGTCGTAGGCGGCGTTGGCCGAGTACCCGGCCCTGGCCATCTGGCTGGAGTAGATGCCGTGGGTAGTGACCTCGTAGGTGTCCATCTCCACCAGCGTCACGAAGTCCTTGTGGGCGACATGGCAGTGGTAGCACTCCAGGAAGTTGTCGACCACGTTCTTCCAGTTGGAGGCGATGTCGTAGTGGATGCGGCGCACATGGGTGAGGTCGTCCACGTCGGGCGCGCAGCGGGCGATCTCGTCGCCGAGGCCCTCGGACTGCTCGGCCAGTGACACCGCCTCCGGGTCGAGGTTGACGTACACGAAGCCGCCGAACTCCTCCGCCTGAACCTCGCTCAGGCAGATGCTCGAGACATCGAACCCGGCCACGTCCGCGGTGCGCCGCGCCTGGGCGAGCCGGCCCGTCAACTCGTAGGTCCAGCCGTGGTACGGGCACGCGATGCTGTCGGTGCGTCCCGATCCCGCCAGAAGCTCGTGGGCGCGGTGCTGGCACACGTTGTAGAACGCTCTCAGCTCGCCGTCGCCGCCCCGCACCAGCGCGACCGGCATGCCGGCCACCTCCAGCGCCAGATAGGCGCCCGGCTCCCGCAGCGACTCGACGTGGCACACCCACTGCCAGGAGCGGGCGAAGACCTCGCGCTGCTCGATCTCGAGCCAGCGGGGCTCGATGTAGGCGTCGGCGTGCAGCGACATCGAACGGGTCGGATCGGGGTCGTAACCCGCGGCGATTCCCGTGGTGGAGGTGCTGTCGCCGTTGGAGGGTGCCCGGCGATCGGAGGCCCGGGTCTCGATGCTCGTCACGTGCCCCAATCTAGACGCAGGTCGTTAGCGTGCGGGCCAAGCGGACCCCCCGACACGAGGCCCAGACTTGAAGAATCCAGCGACGCCCGCCTGGCGAAGTCTCAGAGCAGCGGCCCTGGTCCTGATACTGCTGGCCGCTGCCTGCAGTGAATCGGGCGGCGGCCCGGCAACCGCCGCCCCCGAGACGGCCGGCACGACCGAGACGCAGCAAGACCCGGAGATGGGCGACATGGTCGGCAGCGGCCAGAACGGCGGCGGCCATCACGACGATGCCAGCACCGGCACCGACGACGCGCACGACCACGATCACGGACCGGCAGGTGAACCGACCCGGTACGACGCCGACCTGGTCGACGCCGTCCAGACGATCACGGTGGACGCGGTGGACGGCGCCCCGGTGGGCGGGGTGCGGCGGGTGGAGGTCGAGGCTGGCTCGGTGGTCGCCCTGATGGTCACGTCCGACATCGCCGAGGAGGTGCACGTTCACGGATACGACATCCTGCGGGCCGTGTCCGACGGCCATCCGGCCCATTTCGCCTTCACTGCGGAGATCCCCGGCGTGTTCGAGGTGGAGTTCGAGGGCTCGGGCCGCCTGCTCCTGCAGCTGGAGATCTCCTGAGAAACACCGCCACAAGCCGCGGCTAGCGTCAAGAGCCATGTTCGACCTGCTCATCCACGGCGGAGAGGTGATCGACGGCCGGGGCGGGCCCCGGCGCCGGGCCGACATCGGGATCGCCGACGACCGGATCTCGGCCATCGGGGACCTGATGGACGGTGGGGCCGCCGCGGCGGCCGCCATCGACGCCGCCGGCCTGGTAGTGACCCCCGGCTTCATCGATGTCCACACCCACCTGGACGCCCAGGTGTTCTGGGATCCCGACCTGTCGCCGTCTCCGCTTCACGGCGTGACCACCGTCATCGGCGGCAACTGCGGGTTCACCATCGCCCCCCTGGGCGACGACCCCGCCCACGGCGACTACCTGATGCGGATGCTGGCCAGGGTGGAGGGCATACCCCTGGAGGCACTGCAGCAGGGGGTGCCCTGGAACTGGAAGACCACGGCCGAGTACTTCGACGCCATCGACGGCAACGTGGCCGTCAACGCCGGGTTCAAGGTCGGCCACTCGGCCCTGCGCCGGGTGGTGATGGGCGACGACAGCGTCCGCCGGGCCAGCACCGGAGACGAACTGGAGGCGATGAAGGCACTCCTGCGAAATGGCCTGGAAGCGGGAGCGCTGGGGTTCTCTTCGTCGTGGTCGCGCACCCACAACGACCCGATGGGAAACATGGTGCCCAGCCGCTGCGCGGAGCGCGACGAGTTGGTGGCGCTCTGCTCGGTGCTGGCCGACTTCGACGGCACGTCGGTGGAGTTCATCCCCGCGCTGGGCCCGTTCGAGGACTGGGCGTTGGAGCTCATGTCCGACATGTCGACCGCAGCCCGCAGCCCGCTCAACTGGAACGTCATGACGGTCACCGCCCGGTCGATGGAGATGAACCGGGCCAAACTGGCCGCCGGCGACCACGCCGCCGCGAGGGGCGGCAAGGTGGTGGCCCTGACCGTGCCCCAGATGCTGTCGCTGCACCTGAACTTCAACAGCGGCTTCGTGCTCGACGCCCTGCCCGGCTGGGAGGAGGTCATGCTGCTGCCCAAGGACGAGAAGCGCAGCATCCTGGCCGACCCGGCCGAGCGCCGTCGCCTCAACGAGCTGGCCCAGGGCGACCACCCGCTGCGAGGGCTTGCCCGCTGGGAGCACAAGGTGGTGTTCCACTCGCCCGCGGCTGAGAACGAGGGCTGCGCGGGCCGCACAGTCGGCGAGATCGCCAAAGAGCGGGGCCAGGATCCCTGGGACACGCTGTGCGACATAGCTCTGGCCGACGACTTGGAGACGTCGTTCGGGAATCCGGCCATGCCTGAGCCGACCGCCGACTGGGAGGCCAGGGTTGAGATCTGGCGAGACCCGCGGGCCGTGATCGGAGCCTCCGACGCGGGGGCGCATCTGGATCTCTTCCTGACGGCCAACTACGCCACCACCATGCTGAACGAGGCCGTGGTTAAGCGTGGGCTGCTCCCGCTGGAGGAGGCCGTGCACCTGCTCACCGAGGTGCAGGCCAACCTCTACGGCCTGGTGGATAGGGGAGTGCTGACCGAGGGCGCCTACGCCGACCTGGTGGTCCTGGACGAGAGCGAGGTCGGCTCAGGGCCCACCGAGTTCCGCTCCGACCTGCCCGCGGGAGCGTCCCGGCTGTACGCCGGGGCCACCGGCATCGAGCACGTGGTCTGCAACGGCACCGAGATCGTCCGCCAGGGGCAGTTCACCGGCGCCCGCCCGGGCACCCTGCTGCGCTCGGGCACCCACACCACCGGCCCCAGCCTCGACTAGTTCCCGGCAAGCCCGTCGTGCCGACCGCCCGGAACGCTCAGCGCGGGTCGGGCATCTCGGCGGTGCCGTAGCCGGAGTCGACCACACCCTCGGTGAAGAACGCCTCCCACATGACGCCGTCGGGGTCGGTGACCCACGACTTGTGCTGGAGCTGGTGGCCGCACACCAGGTCGTCCTGGTCGGCCCGGGCCATGCCCGCGGAGTCGATGTGCTCCCGCATCTGCTCGAGTTCGGGATGCGACTCGACCTGGATGCCGTAGTGGGCCGTGCCCGGGGCGCCCTCGCCGTGCGTGTCCAGCGAGAAGTTCACCCGCGGATCCTCCAGCATCCACTTGGCGTAGTCGGGACGCCGCAGGGTGGGCTCCACGCCGAACAAGCGGGTGTAGAACTCGACCGACGCCTCGAGGTCGTCGACCTGCAGCCCGATGTGCATCCGCCGCATGGTCAGCCTCCTGACTCCCGGCCGCCATCGGCGATGGGCGCCTGAGCATCCGTGGCTCCCAGAGTGCGGTCCGGGTGCGGCACTCCGACTACCTCCAGGTCGCTGATGGCCGAGAAATCGTCGGGGTTGGTGGTGTAGAGGGGAAGTCCGTTGGAGATGGCGGTGGCGGCGATCAGGGCGTCGTAGGCCCGGGCGGCAGGCTTGCGGCCCGCCGCCCGCAACTCGGATGCGACCCTCCCGAAGGCTCGAGCGGCGGCCCCATCGAAGGGGAGCGGATCGAAGTCGGCCTCGGCCTGCTGCAGATGCGCTTGGCGTCGGGCTCGCTCAATCTCGTCAGATGTGGCCAGCGGCCCGACCGACAGCTCGGCCAGGGTGATGGCGGTGATCATCGGCTCCGCGGGCAGCACGTCCGGGTCCGAGATTCGAGGGAGCAGGATCACGATGCTGGTGTCGAGGATCCCGGGCCCCTCCTTCGCCGGACTCACAGCGAGGGGTCGACGATCTCATCGATGTCTTGGCGCAGCGTGTCCTCGTCCATGTGAGGGAGGCGGTGCCAGCGTTCGAGCAGAGCCGCCGGATCAGGCCCCCGGCGGGGAAGCGGGCGCAATTCGGCAACCGGGCGCCCCGATCGGGTCACCGTGAGCCTCTGGCCGGTCCGCACTCGATCAATGACGGCTCCGCCGTTGTTGCGGAGCTCCCGTATCGTCACAGTGTCCATGGGAAGCAATGTATCACATGTGATACAGATGCCATCAACGACCCGAGACTGCTCTACACGTCCTCGACGCCGGCGATGAAGGTGCGGGACGGTTGGCGAGCCCTCAGGAATTGGCGACGCGGGCCAGGCCGGTTGGTGGCTAGAGTCACCGGCCGATCGCCGAACCCTGCGCTTGGCGCGGCGGACTCGGCCCTGGGTCGGAGCGCCCATGCGAGGTCTCGCTCCCTTCGGCGCCGCCGGTTGTGGCGGCGGCGATCTCCCCACGCCGAAAGGAGCACTCCCATGCCCTCGACCGTCCCCATGGCCGGAACCCTTCAGATAGCGGCCGCGCTGGTCTTCCACCTGCCGGGCGCCCGCCTCGAGTTGACCAGTCCCAGCGGCCACCGCTGCTCGATCGGACCGATGACCGATCCTCGCTGCACGCTGCACCCCGCCGAGTTCCGCCAACTGGTCCTGGCCGCAGGGAACGCACCCGTGCTCGGCCGGTTGCTGGGCTTCACCCTGCCGGACGAGCCGGCGCTGACCCTCACCTCATCGGGCATGGACATGCACCACCTCGGGGGCGGCCTGTACCGGGTCTCAGGTTGTGAGACCACGTCGTACGCGTTCACCACATCGCTGCCCGCCGGCCAGGTGGACCACGTTCTCACCAGCCTCGACACTGCCCCAGTCCCGGAATGCGTCAGTGACGTCCTGGAGGCTCCGCACGACGGGGGAGTGGCGCTGCGCGCCAACCTGGTGCGGGACGACGGTCTTGGTGTGACGCTGGTGGCGCTCAGCCCCTTGGAGGAGGGGGACCTTCGCCGCTGCGAGGCCGTCGCCCGAGCATCGGTGTCGGCGTGCCTGGTGGCCGAGATGGAACAGTTGACCCGCGGCCTCGACGAGACCCCCTCCCAGACGCGGTTCTAGCCGTTGGGGAGCAGGATCGTGCGGGCCTCGGCTCCGGTCTTGAGGGCGTCGAAGGCGCCCTGGAGGCCGTCGAGGCCCGCAGTGCGGGAGATCATCTCGTCGAGCTTGAGCCGGCCCCGCAGGTAGAGGTCGGCCAGCATCCTGAAGTCCTTGCGGGGCCGGGCGCCGCCGGCCCGGATGCCGAGCAGGCTCTTGTTCTGGTGCAGGTCCAGGAACGGGTAGGTGACCTTGGCCCCCAGGTCGGGCACACCCACCGCGCAAACGTTGCCCCCGGGACGGGTCATCGAGATGGCCTGGGCCAGCAGCGCGGTGCTGCCCACCACCTCGAAGGCGTGGTGCACCCCGGCGGGGCACAGCGACTTGACTACGGCCACCGGGTCGAAGTCGTCGCCCTCCGCCAGCACGAAGTCGGTGGCGCCGAACTCGCGGGCCAGGGCCTCCTTGGCTGCGACCCGGTCGATGGCGATGATGGCCGAGGCGCCGACCAGCCGGGCGGCCTGGATCACGTTGAGGCCCACCCCGCCGGCGCCGATCACGGCCACGGTGTCGCCGATCTGCACCCTGGCCCGGTTGAACACCGCGCCGGTGCCGGTCACCACGCCGCAGCCGATCAGCGCGGCCGCGGCCAGGGGCATCTCCGCGGGGACGGGGATGCACTGGTTCTCGCCGACCACCACCTGCTGGGCGAAGGCGCCGATGTTGGCGAAGTTGTAGATGGGCCGGCCGTTCTCGGCGAAGGGCTGGCTCAGCGACCCCAGCGCCACGTTGGTGCAGTTGCCCGGATCGCCCGCCTCGCAGTCCGCGCAGTGGCCGCAGTTGCCGAACGTGGAAAGGATCACGTGGTCGCCCACCGAGCAGTAGGTGACGGCCGAGCCGACCTCGA
Source organism: Candidatus Aldehydirespirator sp. (assembly GCA_965203575.1). Taxonomy (GTDB): domain Bacteria; phylum Actinomycetota; class Acidimicrobiia; order Acidimicrobiales; family Aldehydirespiratoraceae; genus Aldehydirespirator. The sequence continues at coordinate 3,494,482 of OZ241894.1, read as the reverse complement.
CCACCACCCCGGCGGCCTCGTGTCCGGGAACCAGGGGGGTGGGTATGTAGTACTTGCCCAGCACGCAGCTCAGGTCGCTGCCGCACACCCCGGCCGCCCGGACCTCGACCCGGACCTGGCGGGGGGCCAAGGATCCGACCAGCTCGAGGTCGCCGGACAAGCGGACGCTGTCCTCCGTGGTTCCCTCGAGTATCAATCCCTGCACCGGGGCTCCTCCTAGTCCTCGATCCGGATCCGCGGCTGCCGATTGCAGGCTAAGAGGCCGAGCGGGTAGGTGCGCAAGTCCGGCTCATACGGGCGAGGCCGTGGCCCGAGCGGCCCGTGAGCGCAGCGAACAAGAGCGGGAATGACACCGCCTCGTGGCGAAGCGGCATGGCCTCCCCACGCACCTTCTAGATGTGGGCGCGCATGCGGTCGGCTGCGTTCCACCGTTGGGCCGCGGCGACGCTGCCGTCGGTCATGGCCTTGAAGCGGCGCAGGAGGCGCCCCCGCTCGCCGGCGTCCCACGCGTGGAGCCAGGCTATGTACACCGTCGACACCCGGTAGAAGGCGGCCCAGGCCAGGTCCTCGGCCAGATCCTCGGTGCTCCAGTCGGGGCCACCGGCCGCGGCCAGCTCCCGGCGGTAGAGCTCCAGCAGTTCGGGTTCGCGGGCCAGGGTCTCGTCGTTGTGGCCGGACATGAACAGCCAGCCCAGATCGTCGCCGGGGAAGGAGCGCATCGCCGTCTGCCAGTCCACGATCACCGGGCCGTCGGCCCGGAACAGGACGTTGTCCAGCTCGTAGTCCTGGTGCAGGAACGTCCACGGCCGCTGGTTGAGACGTTCGAGCCACCCCTCGATGTCGGCTGTGAAGACGTCCACCAGCGCGGCGATGTCGTCGGGGTGGTGCTCGGGGTGCTTGCTGCGCATGTCGCCCCAGGCCTCGAGGACGAACGGGATCGCCAACAGGAACGTGGGGGCGTGCCAGTCCGTCAGCCATTCGTGCTCGAGCAGTGTCTCGTCCATCCAGTAGGCGCCGTGCAGCCGGGCCAGGTCGCGTACGAGGGCCTGCATCCGCTCGAAGGTCGTGCCGTCCAGGTTGTCACCCTTGTCGGCGGGATGGATCCGCTCCAGCAGCAGGGTTGCGCTGTGGGTCTCGGGGTCGAACAGGTTCACGAAGCACTTCGGGACGCGCATGCCGCTGACGGCGGTCACCGCTTCGGCCATGTCCCGGTAGAAGCCGGCCTCGCGCTGGTAGGACAGCCTCACCGTGTTGTACAGGCGGGCCAAGTCGTCGTCGAGCGGGCACTTGGCCACGAACTCCGACGGCAAGTCGGTCTCGGCGCCGTAGGTCACGCGTGCGATCCCGACCTCGCCCATGGCCCCGGCGAAACCGTCCATGGCGCTCACCCGCACCGAGGTGACCGGCGGCGGGGAGTGCCCGGCCTCGGTAAGGGCCTCTTCGAGCCATCCCGGCTTCATTGCCGACAGCGAACTGAGGATCTCAGCCATCTCTATCCCTCCAGTCCGCCGCCTGCCGCGTCATTCCCGCTCTTGTTCGCTGCGCTCACGGGCCGCTCGGGCCACGGCCTCGCTCGGCGGATCACGGCAACCCTCATTGACCTCTCCCCGTCCGCTCGGCCTCTGGGGCGTGGGCCCTCATGCGCTCGGCCGCGCCCCAGCGCTCGGCCCCGGCAATGGTGCCCTCCATCATGGCCTTGAAACGGCGGTGGAAGCGGAACTCCTCGCCGAACTGCACCGTCTCCATGTAGGGAACGTGCGAGACCGACACCCAGAAGAAGCAGGCCCAGGCCAGGTCCTCGAGCAGATCCTGATCGCTCCACTGGGGCCCGCCGGCCGCGGCCAGCGCGCTGCGGTAGTGGTCGAGCAGCTCGGGCTCGCGGGCCTGCGTCTCATCGTTGTGGCTGGCCATCAGCAGCCAGCCCAGGTCCATCCCGGGGAACGACCGCATCGGCGACTGCCAGTCCACGATCACCGGACCGCCGGCCCCGAACAGGACGTTGTCCAGCTCGTAGTCCTGGTGGATAAGGGTCCACGGCCGCTGCGCGAAGCGGCCGAGCCAGCTCGGGATGTCGGCCAGGAAGACCTCCGCCATCGCCACCAGCTCGCCGGAGTGGAAGTGCGGGTACTGCTCGCGGATGTTGCTCCAGCTCTCGAGCGTGCGGGGGATGCCCGCCAGCAGCGACGGCGCGGTCCAGTCGATGAGCCAGTCGTGTTCGTTCAGCGCCTCGTCCATCCAGTAGATGCCGTGCATCCGGGCCAGGTCGCCGACCAGGGTGTGCATCCGCTCGAAGGTGGTGCCGTCGAGAATGTCGCCCTTGCCGGCGGGGTGGACCCGTTCGATGACCAGCGTGGCGGCATGGGTCTCGGGGTCGAACAGGTTGACGAAGCACTTGGGGATGCTCATGCCGGTGCGGGCTGCGACTCCATCCGCCATCTGGCCGTAGAAGCCGTGCTCGCGCTGGTACGACATCATCACCTGGGCGTTCAGGCGGGCGAACTCGTCGTCCTTGGGGCACTTGGCCACGAACTCCGCAGGCAGGTCGGTGTCGCCGGCGTAGCTGACCGACACGATCACCACTTCGCCCATGGCGCCCACGAAACCGTCCATCGGGCGCACCTCGACCGCAGTGATCGACGGCGGGGCGTGCCCGGCCTCAGTGAGCGCCCCTTCGAGCCATTCCGGAGTCATCGCCGACAATGAACCAAGGATCTCAGTCATCGTTCCTCCCCAGTGTCTGAAGTGTCCGGCACCCAGGTGGGGGTGCGCTTGTTGAGAAAGGCGTCCATGCCTTCGGCCGCCTCGTCGCCGGCGAACAGCTCGGCCGAGAGCCGTTCCGCCCAGGCGAGGGCGTCATCGAAGGGCATCTCAGGGACTCGCTGGACCAGCTGTTTGGCTGTGGCCAGTGCCGACGGGCCTCCGGCCAGCAGATCGGTGACCACCGCCTCCACCTCGTCGTCGAGGCTCTCCGGGGGCACGGCCCCGTTGATCAGGCCCAGACGGACGGCTTCGGCCGCACTGAAGCGGTTGCCCCGCAGGAAGGCCGCGGCCGCCTCGGCCCGGCGCATCTTGGGCAGGCACAGCACCGAGATCATGGCGGGAGCCACCCCCACCCGCACCTCGGTGAACCCGAACCGGGCGTCGTCACGGGCGATGGAGATGTCCATGGCCGAGGCCAGGCCCATCCCGCCGGCCACACAGTGCCCCGCGATGCGTCCCACGTATGGCTTGGGGGACCGGCGGAACCGCCCGAAGAGCTCGCTGGCCTTGACGACCACCGGGTTGTCGCCGGCAGGAGCCGAACTCTCCCGCAGATCGGCGCCGGCGCAGAACACCCGTCCCGCGTTGGTGAGCACCACCACCCGCACCGCCGGGTCGGCGTCGGCGTCGTCGAGGACGGTGGACAGCTCGGCCAGCAGCAGGCGGCTCAGGGCATTGCGGTTGGCTTCGTCGGCCAATGTGACCGTCACCACACCCCGGTCGTCGCGAGAGGTCTCAACGAGGCTCACGCGCCGATCCTCTCACGTGCGGATGGCCCATCGGTCGGCGGCCCGGCGAAGGCCTGCGCCATGGACAGCCACTCGCGTGCACGCGGCCCGGAGACCTCCAGGGCGCCGTCGGCCATGTTGCGGCGCTGGGTCACCACCAGGCAGAAGTCGAGGGCCGGTCCGGTCACTTTATTGTCTCCGGCTGCGCCGGCGTCACCCCAGGTCCACAGATCCCCGGTCGGAGCGGTCAGCTCGACCCGGACGTCGCCCCCGGGCGGCGTCATGCCCCGGTTCACGTAGGACCATCCCCGAGTGATATAGCCGAGCTGGGCCACGTGGCGGAGCCGGTCGGTGGGCTCGCGGCGCGCCCCCACCGCGTCGCACACGTCGGTGCCGTGGGCCCACGTCTCCATGAGCCTCGCGGTGACGAACGACTTGGCGCCCATCGACGGGCCGTACCACGGGATCCGGTCGCGCTCGCCCAGGGCAGCGGCGGCCTCGGCCAGCTCGGCCCGGGCCTGCCGCCAGCTCTCCAGGCGGCGGGCGGGATCCAGAGCACGGAAATCGCCCAGCGTGTAGTCGTCTCCGGAGGTCCTGCTCACCTGCGATGCCTCGATGAGCCGCCGGGTGTGGGCCGAGAATGCCTCAGGGTCGCGGATGGCCAGCGCGGCGGCCCGATCGAAGTAGCACAGGTGACCGATCTGGTCGGTCACCGACCAGCGGGGACTCGGGGTGGGCCGGTCCCAGTCGGCTTCATCCAGCGACGCCACGATCGCGTCGAGGCTGGCCTGCTCGCCGAGCAGGTCCTGGAGCAGGTCGGCCAGGTTCACAGTCCGCGAGTTCCTTCCCAGGAAGTTACCGTCCTGGGAAGATATCGCGTGCCGGCACCGTTGCGCCACCTAGTCTCGACGAGCCTGTGCATCAGCCGTCAACCAGGATCTCGGGCACATCTACCACCCGGGCCCGGAGCCATTCGCCCAGGCTTTTGGCCTGCGGATCCTGGCGGTCGGAGGCGGCCACCCCGTCGCCCAGCAGACCGTGGACCACGAAGTTGAGCGACCAGATGTTTCCGAGCCGGTGCCGGTCCACTCGAAGCGGGGCGGCCTCCGGCAGGAGTTCGCCGAAGCGCTCGGTGCTCAGGAAGCCGTCGAGCCACTCGAAGGCATCGGCGGAGCGGGCGAACACGCCGAGGTTGGCGTTGCCGCCCTTGTCCCCGGAGCGGGTGCCCGCGACACGGCCCAGCGGCGCTCGCACCACCGGGCCCCAGTCCCGGACGGCTGCGGCTGGGGCGGGGGAAGGCACCGGCACCGGCGGTGCAGCCGCGGCCGGCACCGGATCGACGACGGTGCGCTCGCCGTCGAGGAAGGTCACGTACTGGGGCACAGCCTCGGCGGGCACGGTGGCCGGCCGGTAGACGCCGAAGGCGCGGGGGCGGGCCGCCGAGCCCGCCGAGAACATTCCCGGGATGGTGGCCAGCGCCAACTCGTTCATGGCGTCCGACAGGGTGCGCCCGAGGCGGTCCTCGTCATGGTCGAACACGGTCAGCCGCCACACCGCTACGGCCTCCTCGTTGGTGGCCGGATCCGTCTTGTCGGTGCGCACCACCCGCTCGGTGACCTTGGCGTAGTCGTCCGGATCGTGGGGACAGGCCCGCCAGAACGCGTCGTGCACCAGGGCGGCCTTGGCGTCGATGTCGAGTCCGGTGAGCGCGACGTTTATCTCGCTGCGGTAGCCGCCCAGCTCGTTGGTGGCCACCTTGAGAGTCGGCGGGGGCGGCTCGCCCCGCACCGAGTCCATCCGCACCCGGTCACTTCCGGCCTGGGTCAGCCGGATCGTGTCGAAGCGGGTGGTGACGTCGGGGCCCAGGTAGCCGGGCGCGTCGATCTCATACAGCAGCTGCGCGGTGACCGTCCCCACGGTGACCTCGCCGCCGGTGCCGTCGTGCTTGCCTATCACCGACGAGCCGTCGGCCGCGATCTCGGCCCACGGGAAGCCCGTCCGGTCCATGCCCTCCACCTCGGTGAAGAACGAGTAGTTGCCGCCCGTCGCCTGGGTGCCGCACTCGATCACGTGCCCGGCCGCCACCGCGCCGGCCAGAGCGTCCCAATCGTCGACCGCCCAATCGTGGTGCCAGGCGGCGGGGCCACAGGCCACCGCGGCGTCGGTGACCCGCCCTGTCACCACGATGTCGGCGCCGCGGCGCAGGGCCTCGGCGATGCCCCAACCGCCCAGGTAGGCGTTGGCGGTGATGAGATCGGAAGTGTCGCCCATCGGTTCGCCGGTGGCGAACGACCGCAGGGTCACCGCATCGGCCGCGTCGGGGGCGAGGCGCGCCATGAGGTCGTCGCCCTCCACGCAGGCAATCCTCGGGCGCAGTCCCAGCCGCTCGGCCACATCCGCGACCGCCTCCGCGCAGCCGCGAGGATCAAGCCCGCCCGCGTTGGAAACCACCTTTATGCCCGTGTCCAGGCAGGCCTCCATCACCTGCTCCATCTGCTTGACGAAGCTGCGGGCGTACCCCCCGCCGGGGCGCCGGGAACGGGTGCGGGCCAGTATCAGCATGGTCAACTCGGCCAGCCAGTCGCCGGTGAGGACATCGATGGGTCCGTCGTTCACCATCTCGGCCGCGGCCGAGAGGCGGTCGCCGTAGAAGCCGGAGCAGTTCGCTATGCGGATCGGCTCAGCCAACGGCGGGCTCCTCAGATGCCCCGGCCTGTGGGGCCGCCTCGAACACCAGCAACGGCGAGCCGTTGTCCACCTGGTCCCCGGGGTTGACCAGCACCTCGGTCACTGTGCCGTCGCACGGGGCACTGACGTGGTGCTCCATCTTCATCCCCTCCATCACCACCAGAGTGCTGCCCGCGGCCACCTGCTCGCCCGGGGTTACCCGCACCTCGATGATCACTCCCGGCATAGGCGCCGCAAAGCCGCCCGCAGCCAGACCGCGGTCGGGGGCGCCGAAGCGGGGCAGTACCGCCACCGTGACCGTCTCGGAGTCGCCGGTGACGTGGAGCCGGTCGCCGTCGGCGGCGACCGCGTAGCCGATGCGACGGCCGGACCACTCCAGGTCGAGGCCCTCGGTCGACCAGGCCGCGATCCTTGCCGGAGCCTCGACTTCGTCGCCGGCGCATCCGGCCCGGACAACGAACGACCCGTCGCGTCGGGGCCGGTACCGGACCGTCACTTCCACGGCGCCGTCGGCCGTTGCGACGGCCAGCTCCATCCGCTCGGGCGGGAGACGGCCGTGGCGCCAGCCGCTGGGCATCCATCCCAGAGTCGTGGCCTGCTGGCGCTCGGCCGCCTGGAGCCACATGGCGGCCGCCACCGCGGCCTGCCGGCACTCGGCCGGCGAGAGGGCGGCGGACCGGCTCGGACCGGTCCGCTCGATGAAGTCGGTGGTGGTGTCGCCGGCCAGGAAGGACTCGGAGCGGAGAGCGGCCACCAGGAAGTGGCGGTTGGTGGTCACCCCGCCCATGTGCAGGCGCTCCAGGGCCAGGGCCAGCCGTCCCGCCGCCTCGGCCCGGGTGGGGGCGTGGGCTATCACTTTGGCCAGCATCGGGTCGAAGTCCAGCCCGACCTCGGTGCCGGCCTCGACGCCGCTGTCCCACCGGACGGCCGGGTCTGGCGGGGGAGCGAAGGCGGCCAGCGTGCCCACCGCGGGCAGGAAGCCGGCCGCAGGGTCCTCGGCGTAGAGCCGGGCCTCGACGGCGTGGCCCGCGAAGGCGATGTCGGCCTGGGTGTAGCCCAGCGGCTCTCCGGCGGCCACCCGCAGCTGCTCGCGGACCAGGTCGATGCCCGTGACCTCCTCGGTCACGGGATGCTCCACCTGCAGGCGGGTGTTGACCTCCAGGAAGAAGAACTCGCCGGTCTCGTCGTCGACCAGCAGCTCCACCGTGCCCGCCGAGCAGTAGCCGATGGAGGAGGCCAGCCGCACGGCGGCGTCGCCCATGGCCGCTCTCAAGCCGTCGTCCACCGCGGTCGACGGCGACTCCTCGATGATCTTCTGGTGGCGGCGCTGGATCGAGCACTCGCGCTCACCGAGATGGACGACGTTGCCGTGGGTGTCGCCCAGGATCTGGACCTCGATGTGGCGGCACCTCCGCAGGTAGCGCTCGAGGAACACGGTGTCGTCACCGAAACCGCCCATGGCCTCTCGCCTGGCGGCAGCCACCGCGGCCGGCAGGTCCGCAGGGTCCGACACCAGACGCATGCCTTTGCCGCCGCCTCCCGCGGCCGCCTTGACCATGAGCGGGAAACCGACGTCGCCCGGGTCGCGGGGATCCTCGGACGACGGCAGCGTGGGCACGCCCGCGGCCTCGGCTGCGGCCTTGGCCGCCAGCTTGTCGCCCATGGTCTCGATGGCATCGGGGGCGGGGCCGACCCACACCAGGCCCGCGGCGGTCACAGCCCGGGCGAAGCCGGCGTTCTCGGCCAGGAATCCGTAGCCGGGATGAACCGCGTCGGCGCCGGCCTCCACCGCGGCGGCCACCACCGCGTCGCCGTCGAGGTATCCGCCGGGCAGCCGCACAGCCACATCGGCCTCGGCCACGAACGGCGCATCGGCGTCGGCGTCGGAGAACACGGCCACGCAGCGCATGCCCATGGCCCGGGCCGTCCGGAACACCCGCCGGGCGATCTCACCCCGGTTGGCCACCAGCAGCGTGTTGATAGCGCTCACAGCCGGAACACCCCGTAGCCCTCGGCGGCAGTCATGCTGCTGCGCCGAGCTACCGTCGCCGAGCCTCTCACAGCCGGAACACCCCGTAGCCCTCGGCGCCGGCGATACGCCGGTTCCCCACGACCGACAGGCACATGCCCAGCACGTTGCGGGTGTCGCGGGGGTCGATGATCCCGTCGTCGCTGATGGCGCCGGTGGCTCGCAGCGCCAGCGAGCCCCGCTCCTGGATGGCTTCGGCCTGGGCCACGATCCGGGCGTCCTCCTCCTCGTCGAAGGGCTCGCCCTTGCGGGCTGCCCGGGCCCGTCGCACCTGCGACATCACCCCGGCGATCTGCTTGGGGCCCATCACCGCGATCTTGGCCGTGGGCCACAGCCAGGTGAAGCGGTTGCCGAACGCCCGTCCCGACATGCCGTACGTTCCCGCCCCGTAGGAAGACCCGATGATCACGGTCAAGTGCGGGACCGTGGAGTTGGTCACCGCGTTGATCATCTGCGAGCCCTTCTTCACCATGCCGTCGGCCTCGTAGTCCCGCCCGACCATGTAGCCGGTGATGTTCTGGAGGAAGACCAGCGGGACGTCGATCTGGTTGCAGAGCTGGATGAAGGTGGCGGCCTTCTGGGACGAGTCTGGGTAGAGCACGCCGTTGTTGGCCAGGATCCCCACCGGGTAGCCGCAGATCGACGCCCAGCCGCACACCAGCGTGGTTCCGTAGCGGGCCTTGTACTCCTCGAAGCGGGAACCGTCCACCACTCGGGCGATCACCTCGCGCATGTCGAAGGGCTGGCGCAGGTCCCGGCTCACCAGCCCCAGCAGCTCCTCGGGATCATGGACCGGAGGATCGGCGACCATGGTCGGGCCGGGATGGGGCTTGCGCCGGTTGAGGTGCGACATCACCTCGCGGCACATGCGGATGGCGTCCATCTCGTCGGTGGCGAAGTAGTCGCCCAGACCGGACACCTCGGCGTGGAGGCGGGCGCCGCCCAGGGTCTCGTCGTCGGACTCCTCACCGGTGGCCATCTTCACCAGCGGCGGTCCGGCAAGGAAGATCTTGGACTGGTCGGCTACCACGATGTTGTAGTCGGACAGGCCCGGCTGGTAGGCGCCCCCGGCAGTGGACGACCCGAACACCACGCACACCGTCGGTATGCGCATCTTGGACAGCTCGATCATCTCGTAGAAGAACCGGCCCGATTCCGCGAAGTGGGTGGTCTGGACCCGGCTGCTGCCCCCGCCGGTGAATTGCGAGCCGCCGCCGTCGCTGCCCCCGAGGCGCAGGTCCGCGCCGGCCGACTCCACGAAGCTGACATACGGGATGTGGTTGTCGCGGGCGATCTCCAGGGCCCGCATCCACTTCTTGCTGGCGTACGGGGTGAGGGCGCCGGCCAGGACGCTGGGGTCGTTGCCCATGATCACGCACTCGGCGCCGCCTACCACTCCCACGCCGACCACCATCCCGCCGCCCATGGTGTAGTCGGAGTGGTAGGCGGCCAGCGCGCTGATCTCCAGGAACGGGCTGTTGGGGTCGATCACGTTGGCGATGCGCTCCCGGATGGGCAGCTTGCCCCGCGACCGCAGCCGCTCCATCGAGGCGGGGCCGCCGCCCGCATCGGCCTCGTCGAGCAGTTCCTCGATCTCGGCGAGCTGCTCCAGCACGTCGTCGCGGTTCTGGCGGAACGCCTCGCTGCCCGCGTTCACGGCCGTCGGCAGCGCGGGTGCCAGCAGACGGGGCAGGCTGGCCGGGCCGCCAGCGTCGATCTTCACCGCAGAGAAGCTACCGCAGCCCGCCTCCAGCACCGGCCCCGCGTCCGCGCGTAGCCGCGACATGACCAGCCCGCCCGCGGGTCACCCCACGTCAGTCATCCAGATATCTGAGGATGCCCTTCATCATCAGCACCAGGTGGAGAGGATCGGTGGGCGACTGCTCAAACTCGGGCACCAAGTGCCGGTAGAAGGCCCGAGCATCATGGGTCTCGGCGTGCACCAGCAGACCCCGGCAGCCAATGGCCCGACCGGTCAGGGCGGCACGGCGTACAACGTCCGCGAGCAGCGCGGCACCGAGCCCACGACCCTCGTGGTGGACTGACACACCCAGTCGTGCGAGCAGGGCTACCGGTTGCGGATACCGGCCGGCGCCCTTGAGCAGTCGATGCGGAGCGTCCGCCGCTGCGACGCTCGCCATGCACCACGCGTAGTAGGCAACGACCTCTGCAGTATCAGTCGGAGTGACTACCAGCACCTTGCTCGTGCCGGTCATGTGGGCCTGGCGGCCATGGCGCCTGAGCCAGTCGGTCTGCTGTTCGGACCGACACACGAAGTCCGATAGAACGTCGCCAGGCTCTAGCAGGCGCGGTGACCGGTACTGAAGCGTCACGCGTCGACAAAGGGCGAAGGGCGCGACATCAACTCTCGCAGCCCGGGAAGGTCACGGGCGGGTCGCTCGTTCATCTCCTCCCAAGCGCGCTGAGCTTCAGCGTCGAGGACGAACACGGTGCGATCGGCGAGCGCCTCATGCGCAGCCATCCGGAGGTTGGACACCACAAAATCCGTGAGGCCGGTACCGCATGCTGCTACCGCGTCGTCAATCAGTTTGCGATCCTCCGGTGTCATGCGCACCTCGAGCCGAGCGCTTCTGGTGCGGTTGTCGGTGAAAGCCATCGCGTGCACCTCTTCTTTCTGTCTGTTTGATCCTTCGCGCCCAGCAAGTGTACGGCAATTGTACGGCCAAGTCCGACTGAGTGGCGGCGCAGCATCGTGATCTCATAGGGCTTGTCGTCGGCCAATCGCGGTGACAGTACTGGGCGGCATAGCCAAACCGTCAGTAGTTGCCGATGCGGCGGGTGGAGCTTGACGAGCGCATGGCATGATGGGCGCCATGACCGACACCGTCGACACCGGCGTGGTGGACTTCCATTTCGACGTGCTGTGCCCGTGGGCCTACCAGACGTCGAGATGGATCCGGGACGTGCGCAGCCAGAACGGGCTGGAGATCAACTGGCGCTTTTTCAGCCTGGAGGAGATCAACCGCTTCGAGGGCAAGAAGCACCCGTGGGAGCGGCCCTGGTCCTACGGCTGGTCGCTGATGCGCATCGGCGCGGTGCTGCGGCGCCAGAGCATGGACCACCTCGACGCCTGGTACGAGCGCTCGGGCCGGGCCCTGCACGAGGAGGGACTGCGGGTCCACGAGCCCGACGTGGCCCGGGAACTGCTGGGCGAGATCGGCCTCGACCCGGCCACGGTGGACGAGGCCCTCGATGACAGCACCACCCACGGCGTGGTCAAGGCAGAGCACGACCGGGTGGTGGCCGCGGGCGGCTTCGGCGTACCGACCTTGTTCTTCGGCGAGCAGGCCCTTTTCGGCCCGGTGCTGATCGACCCGCCGTTCGGGGACGAGGCCCTGCGGCTGTGGGACGCGGTGACGGCCTGGCTGGAATTCCCGCACCTCTACGAGATCCAGCGGCCAAAGTCCCGCGACGACGAGCGGGAGATCGCCGAGGTCTTCCGCCCCTACATCGAGGCCCGCGACTGGGTGAGCATCAACCGGGGTGAGGTCATCACCTTCGACCGGTCGTAGTCCCGGCAGGGACCGGAGATGGACACACAGCGGATCGAGCGGCTATTGGGAGCCGCCGACCTGCCCAGCCTGCTGGCCGCGCTAGCCCACGCCACCGGCGATCTCGGCCTGGCACCGGCGGACCTGTGGCTCGACCCGGACCGGGCCCTGGAGCCCGAGGGTGGTTGGGACGAGGACCAGACGGCGAGGGCCCAAGGCCTGGCCGGAGAGGGCCTGGCCAGGCTGCGAGGCCCGGAGGCCGGCGGCGGCGCAGGCCCCCACGATGCCCTGGTGCCGTCCCTCATCGACTGGCTGACCGGCGCGGAGTTGGACGACGGCTACCGGCAGATGCTCGCCGAGGAGCTGGCCGTCACCGGGGACCTGCGGGTGCCCGAGCCGATCACCGGCGACGCTTGGGCGCCGGACGGTCGTGTCGACCACCCGGTGGTGGTGATCGGGGCAGGCCTGTCGGGAATCCTGGCCGCCCACCGGCTCAAGCAGGCCGGAGTCGACTGCGTGGTGCTCGACAAGAACGGCGACGTGGGCGGGACCTGGCTGGAGAACACTTACCCCGGCTGCCGGGTGGACGTGTTCAACCACGTGTACTGCTACGCCGGCGAGCAGCGCCCCGACTGGCCCGAGTACCACTCCAGCCAGCCGGTGCTGCTCGACTACTTCCGCGACTGCGCCCGGCGGTGGGGCATACAGGACCGGATCCGATTCGGCGCCCGGGTCGAGTCGCTGGCCTGGGACGACGGCGCCCGCCGGTGGGCGATCCGGCTCAGCACGGGCCGCGGGACCGAGGAGATCACCGCCAATGCGGTGGTCACGGCGGTGGGCCAGCTCAACCGGCCCCTGATCCCGGCCATCGAGGGGCTGGACGATTTCAAGGGAGAGAAGTTCCACAGCGCGGCCTGGCGCCACGACATTGATTGGGACGGCCTGCGGGTGGCCGCGGTCGGCACCGGCGCCAGCGCGCTGCAGTTCATCCCGCACCTGGCCGAGGCCGCGGCCCACGTCACCGTGTTCCAGCGCACGCCGCCGTGGCTGATCCCCCGGCCCGTCTACCACCAGCCGCTGTCCGAGGGGCTGCTGCGGCTGTTCGAGCTGGTGCCCGGCTACACCCACTGGTACCGGCTCCGGCTGTTCTGGTGCACCCACGAGGGAACCGTCGCCACGCTGCGCCGGGACCCGGCCTGGACCGGCCCGCTGGAGGAGGCCGTCAGCCCCCGCAACCACGAGACCCGGCGCCGGCTGACCCTGTACCTGGAATCTCAGTTCGCCGACCGGCCCGACCTGCTGGCCAAGGTGATGCCCGACTACCCGGTGGGCGCCAAGCGAATCGTCCTCGACAACGGGATCTGGGCCGCAACGCTCAAGCGGCCCAACGTCGAGCTGGTCGACTCGGGCATCGAGCGCATCGAGCCGGACGGCGTGCGGGGCGCCGACGGGCGAATGCACCCGGCCGACGTGATCGTGTTCGGCACCGGCTTCCGGGCCTCGGAGTTCCTGATGCCGATGCGGGTGACGGGGCGCGGCGGCGCCGGCCTGCACGAGACCTGGGCGGGCGACGCCCGCGCCTACAACGGGGTGTGCGTTCCCGGCTTCCCCAACCTGTTCTGCATCTACGGGCCCAACACCAACATCGTCATCAACGGCAGCATCATCTACTTCGCGGAGTGCGCGACCCACTACGTGGTCGAGTGCCTGCGCCTCCTGGCCTCCCGCGGTGCGGCGGCCATGGACTGCCGGACCGACGCCTACGAGCGCTACACGGCCCGGATCGACGAGCACAACTCGCAGATGGCATGGGGCATCTCGCCGGTCAACAGCTGGTACAAGAGCCCCAGCGGCCGGATCGCCCAGAACTGGCCCCTGCCGCTGATCGACTACTGGCGCCAGACCCGCGCCCCGAACCCAGCAGACTTCGAGTTGATCTGAGCAGTGCTCAACCGGTGTTGCGCATGCCGGCGGCCACCCCGTTGACGGTGAGCAGCAACGTGCGAAGCAGCAGCTCGTCCTCAGCAGAGCTTCCGGCCCGCCCGGCCCGGTGCCGGGCCAGGAGGTCGGCCTGCAGCACGTTGATCGGGTCGAGGTAGGCGTCACGCACCGCCAGCGTGCGGCGCAGGATGGGAAGGTCCTCGAGCAGACCCCTGCCGGTTAGCGCAGTGACCTCGGCCACCGTCCGGTCGTACTCGGCGCACACCGCGTCGAAGTGGCAGTGCAGGGCCGGTTCCACGAGCGTGGCCACATAGTGGCGGGCGATGGCCAGGTCGGTCTTGAACAGGGTCATCTCCACGTTGGACACGAATGTGCGGAAGAACTGCCAAGACTGGTACATGTCGTCCAGCTCCGGCCCCATGCCGGCGGAGCGGGCCGCGGCCAGCCCGGCGCCGACCCCGAACCAGCCCGGCACGATCTGGCGGGACTGGGTCCAGCCGAACACCCAGGGGATGGCTCGCAGCCCGTCGATCCCCTCGTCGGCTCGGCTGCGCCGGGCCGGGCGGGAGCCGATGTTCATCTCGGCCAGCTCCTCCACCGGAGTGGACGATTGGAAGTACTCGACCAGGCCGGGGGCCTGCAGGAAGGCCCGGTAGGCGTCGTAGGCCGCGCCGGAGGCGACCTCCATCACCTGATCCCACCGCCGGGTCACCGCGGGGTCGTGGCGCGGCGACCGGTGGGCCATCGACGCCTCGACCACAGCTGCGAAGGCCAGGTCGAGGTTGCGATGAGCCAGCCGGGGCAGACCGTACTTGTCGGCTATCACCTCGCCCTGCTCGGTGATCTTGACCGAGCCGCGCACCGCACCGGGCGGCTGGCCCAGGATCGACGCGTGGGTGGGTCCGCCGCCCCGCCCGACGGTGCCTCCCCGGCCGTGGAACACCGTTACCTGAACCCCGGCGGCGTCCGAGACCTCCGCGATGGCCCTCAGCGCCTTGTGGATCTCCCATTGCGACGTCGTGATCCCGCCGTCCTTGTTGGAGTCGGAGTAGCCGACCATCACTTCCTGGACGCCGCCCCGCAAGTCGACGAGGCGCCGGTAGGGCTCCGATGCCAGAAGATCCCGCAGTACCGGGCCGACCGATCGCAGGTCGTCGATGGTCTCGAACAGGGGCACGAACCCCAGCCGGGCCACTCCCGCGGTCAGGTCGACGAGCCCGGCCTCCCGGGCCAGGACGGCCGGCGCCAGTACGTCATCGACGCCCCGGGTCATGGACACGATGTAGCTGCGCACGATCTGGTCGCCCCGGACGTCCATCTGACGGCGCAGTACCCGGAACAGCTCCAGCACGTCCTCGACGCCGTCGCCCAGGGACCGCCCGCGCGGCGCCAGAGGCCGGGGGCCGGCCAGCTCACCGGCGAGCAGCTCGGCCCGCTCGGCTCCCGAGAGCCGGCCGTAGTCGATCCCCAACGGCGTGAACAGCCGGGCCAGGGCCCGGTGGTGGCGCTCGGAATGCTCGCGGATGTCCAGGGTGGCGAGGTCGAATCCGATCATGGCCACAATGCGCCTCACCCGGGCCAGCCGACCGTGGGCCAGCAGTCGGCCGTGGTTGGCCTCCAGCGACCGCGCGATCACCCCCAGATCGTGGGCCAGCTCGTCTGCCGAGCGGTAGGCCCCGGCTCCCGGCACCGGTTGGTCCGCCTCCATCAGGCGCCGGTGGACCACGGCCAGCCTCTGGCGGTAGGGCTCGCCCGCGCTGAGCGTGTCGAACCGGGCCGTTACGTCTCCGAACTGCTCGTGATCGGCCGCGAGCCGGTCGGCCAGCTCCTCGGAGACGCCGCGGACCGCCAGCCCCACGCTCAACTCCGACGACAGCCCCTCGATCTCCTCCACCAGGATGCGCAGAGCCCGGTGACGCTGGAACTCGAGCACCTCCACGGTGGTGGCCGGGGTGACGTTGGGGTTGCCGTCCCGGTCGCCGCCCACCCACGAACCGAAACGGATGGGCGACCGGTCGGGATCGAGTTCCCCTCCCACAGACTCGAGCACGGAGTCGATGTCGTCGAGTAGTTCGGGCACACCCTCCACCGCGATCTCGGTGAGGAAGTAGAGGATCGACCGGGCCTCGTCCACCGGGTCGGGACGCTGCCGGCGCAGTTCGTCGGTCTGCCAGATGGCGTCGATCAACTCGTCCACCCTGCGGTCCACCCTGCGGCGGGCCGAGTCGTCGGCGCCGGCCTGGGCCCGCTGCTCGATCAGGCTGGAAATCTCGGCCAGCTTGTCGAGGATCGACCGGCGCGACGCCTCGGTCGGATGGGCGGTGAACACCGGCCGCAGATCGGCCGAGTTGACCGTGGCGACTATCTCGTCGTCGGCGTAGCCCATCTCGCGCAGCCGGCCGACCATCTCGCCGAAGCGGTTGGATCCGGCCGCCCGTTTCTCGGTGAGGTCGTCGATGCGGTGCACCTGCTCGGCGGTGTTGGCAAGGTGGAAATAGACGGTGAAGGCCCTGGCCAGAAGACCGGCCTCGGCCACGTCCACATCGGCCAGCAGCTCGGCCAGTGCCGTGCTGTCCTCATCGCTGCGGCGCAGACCCCGGGCCAGGCCGCGCACCTGCTCCACCCGTTCGAGCAGCCCGGGACCGTGCTGGCGGACCAGCGTGTCGCCGAGTTGGGCGCCGATACGCCGGATGTCGCCGCGCAGCGCGGAGTCGAGCTCTCCGAGCGGCCCGTCGAGCGCAAGTCTGGCCCCTGGCCCTGTTCCCATGATGCTCTTATGCGGCCGCGCGGGTGCGGCGCAGCAGCGGATCGGCGAGCTTCAGTCCCCGGTCGACTACATCCAGGACCCACGGCGCCAGTCCCTCCGTTTCACCGTCGATGAGGTTGCCCATCACCTGAAGGGTGATGTTGGCGACAGCCTGGGTGCCAACGGCGAAGCGCAGGCCGTTTCGCAGGATCCAGGGATGACCGATGAGGAAGCTGAAGCGCCGCCCGGTGCGCAGGAAGCCGTCGAAGCGCTCGCCGATGATGCGGTCGTAGGCGCTGGGGGCGGTGGCCGGGTCATCGAGGAACAGATCGGCCAGGATCATCCCCGACTCCAAGCCGTAGTCGATGCCCTCACCGTTCATCGGGTTGATCAGCCCGGCCGCGTCACCCACGGCGGCCCACCCTCCACCGTGGCGCCGGACGGTGCTCATGGGCAGCCTCCAGGCCCGGGGACGCTCCAAGTAGTCGCCGAGCTCCCACTCGTCGGCCACCAGATCCCGGTAATCACTCAACAGTTGGTTGAGGTTGAGATTCCGGAAGCCCTTCATGGTGGACATCGAGCCCGCACCGATGTTCACGGTGCCGTCACCGGCCGGGAACATCCACCCGTAGCCCGGGACCCATCCGCCACCGGCGCCCCGGAGAGTGAGGCAGGCCTCAAGGTGCCGGTCGGCATGGCGGGGGCTGGGGGCGTAGGTCCGGATGGCGAGGCCGAAGGGCTCGGTGTCGGCCCTCTCGGCGCCGAGCACACGGGCTGCGGCGCCCGGCGCGCCGGCAGCCAGTACGACGAGGTCGGCCGACCACCGCCCGCCGTCCCTCGCGCTCTCCACGCCGACGGCCGTGCCGTCGTCCGCGAGGGTTGGCATCACCTCGGTGTTCCACACGATCTCAGCGCCGGCCTCCTCGGCCGCTTCGACGATGTGCTTGTCCAGCGCCCGGCGGGGCCACACCGCCCCGTGGGCCCCGAATCGATTGTCGGCCGGCCATAGCAGTTCGCGCCTGGTGCTGCCCGCGATCATCCGCAGACCGTCGATGCGATGCGCGCCGTCGAGGGCGATGTCGAGTTCTTTGAGGGCGGCCACGGCCCGGGGGGTCAGCCCGTCGCCGCACACCTTGTCACGACCGGGCGACCCCTTCTCGAAGACCGTCACCCGGGCGCCGCCCCGGGCGGCCCGGATGGCTGCCGCGGCCCCGGCGGGACCGGCACCGATTACGGCCATGTCGCGCCGCTCCGCTCTCATCGTGCCGCGTTGTCTCTAGGGGGCGTGTGGTCCGTGACCCTGATGGCCGTGATGGCCGTGTTGGGTGTGGTCGTGGTCGGGACTGTGGCTGTGGCTGTGACCGGTCCCGTGGTGGTCGTGGCTGTGACCCGATTCGTGATGGTCGTGACCATGAACGTGGTGGCCGTGGTCGTCCAGCACGATGATGTCGTGTTCGTGTTCGTGGTCGGCGTGGTCCCCGAGCACCCGGTCACCGAACGTCTCCCGCAGCCGGTCCTCGGTGAGCACCGCGCCGGGCGGGCCCGCGGCTACCAGATGGTTGGCCAGCAGCATCACCGAGTCGCAGTGACGGGCCTCGTCCAGGTGGTGGGTGGTGATGATCACGATGGCGCCCCGGCTCGAGTAGTCCTCGATCACGTCCAGGATCCGCTCCTGGCTGGGGATGTCGAGGCCTGTGACCGGTTCGTCCAGCATGATGATGTCGGGCTCGCCCGCCAGCACCTGCGCGATCCTCACTCGCATCTGCTGCCCCCCGCTGAGGTCGCCGAAGCTCCGCTTGGTGAACTGGTTGATGTCGAGCTGCTCGCCGGCCTTGCGCATAGCGGCCCGGTCCCCGCCCCTCAGGCGCCCGAGCAGGCCCCGCTCGCGGTAGCGGCCCATGGCCAGCACCTCGCCCGCGGTTATCGGCATCCAGAAGGCGGGAAGGTGCTGGCACACGTAGGCCAGGTTCTCGGACATGCCGCGGATGCTTCCCGACGTGGGCTTCTGCAGCCCGGCCAGGCACTCCAGCATGGTGGTCTTGCCCGATCCGTTGACGCCCATCACCGCGGTGGACGTGCCCGGCTGGAACGTGTGGGTCACTTCGTCGAGGGCGATTACCTGGTCGAACCTGACGGTGAGATCGGTGATCTCAACGGCGCTGACCATCACAAGGCTCGCCGATAGGCGTGGGCCTCTCGCGGTGCGGCGCGGTGTCTCCCGCTCTTGTTCGCTTCGCTCACGGGCCGCTCGGGCCACGGCCTCGCTCGGATTTTCGCGGCGCTCACCGATCCTCTCCCCATTCGCTCGGCCTCTGGCTGCAACGGTATATTTCCACCATGTCATCCGCCACCACCTCGATCACCGTGGACGGCGACGAAGTTGCTTCCAACGGCGGCGCAGAGCAGGCCGGGACGTCCGATCCCGCGTCCCGTGTCGTTCCGGGCAGGGTCCGCATAGACCGCTACGGGCTCGACCTCGGGCCGTGGCTGCACCTCGCCGAGGAGAGAACCCGACTTTCCCGGCCGTCGTTCGCCCACATCAGCGTCGCGCCCCAGGGCGCCACGCTGGGCGCCGAGGTCAGCGGCGTCGACCTGGGGGCCGAACTGCCCGACGAGGTGATCGCCGAGATCCGGCAGGCGTTGCTCGACTACAAGGTCCTGGTGTTCCGCGACCAGCCCATCACGCCGGTCCAGCATGTTGCCTTCGCCAGCCGGTTCGGGGATCTCGAGATCCACCCGTTCATCACCGGCAACGCCGAGCACCCCGAGTTGGTCCGCTTCGAGAAGGGGGTCGACACCGGCGGCTTCGAGAACGGCTGGCACCATGACGTGACGTGGCGCGAGGTTCCGTCGATGGGCGCGATCCTGCACGCCATCCAGGTCCCGGCTACGGGCGGCGACACTCTGTTCTGTGACATGGGAGCGGCCTACGACGGGCTGGATAGCGACACCAAGGAGCGCATCGACGGCCTCTTCGCGGTGCACGACTTCATGCTCGCCTTCAAGCACCAGGTCCCCGAGGGCAAGCAGGAGGAGTTCCGGGCCCGCTACCCGCAGGCCCGCCACCCGGTGGTGTGCACCCATCCCGAGACGGGCCGCAAGCTGATCTTCGTCAACTGCTACTTCACTTCCCACATCGACGGGATGGACATCGACGAGGGCATCGAGTTGATCAGGCACCTGGCCGGCCAGGCCAAGGTGGTCGAGTACCAGTTCAGGGTCCGCTGGGAACCCGACACCATCGTCTTCTGGGACAACCGCGCCGTGCAGCACTACGCGGCCAGCGACTACTACCCCGACGTCCGGATCATGGAGCGGGCCAGCATCGTAGGCACGCGCCCCGCCTGAACTCACACCAACCCGGCTCGCGATCGCGCCCGCGCCCCGCTTGAGCTGATCTACTGTGGCGCTGGTGGCGCCCAAGACCGACTGGAACCCGTTGCTGCGGGGCGAGTTCGACAAGCCCTACTGGCGCGAGCTGCAGGACTTCGTGCGGGCCGAGCGGGACCGGCATCAGGTGTTCCCACCCCACGACGAGGTCTTCGCGGCCCTGCACCTCACCCCGTACGCCTCGGTGAAGGTCCTGATCCTGGGCCAGGATCCCTACCACGGGCCCCGGCAGGCCCACGGGCTCTGCTTCTCGGTGCGCCCCGGAGTGGCCAAGCCGCCGTCGCTGGTGAACATCCTCGCCGAACTGCACGACGACGTCGGTGCCCCCGTGCCCGGCCACGGCTCGCTGGAGCACTGGGCCAGCCAGGGGGTGCTGCTGCTCAACGCCACCCTCACCGTCCGGGCCCGGCAGGCGGCCAGCCACCAGCGCAGGGGCTGGGAGACCTTCACGGACGAGGTGATCCGGGTCGTCAACGACAAGGGTGAGCGGGTGGTGTTCATCCTGTGGGGCGGCTCGGCCCGCCGCAAGAGAACGCTGGTGGACACCAGCCGCCACACGGTGATCGAGTCGGCCCATCCGTCGCCCCTGTCGGCCTCGGGCGGGTTCTTCGGCAGCCGGCCCTTCAGCCGGGCCAACGAGGCCCTGGTCGCCGCGGGCCGCGAGCCCGTGGACTGGGCCATCCCCGAGCTGTCGTAGTCGGCAACTACGGTACGGCCATGGACGATCTAGAACTCGTACCCGAGAAGGCAGGCCAGACTCACCTGTGGTTCACGGCCGAGAGTCCCGCGGGGCCGGTGTTCGTGGCCCACACCAACGGGTGGGTGTCCGGTCTCCTGATCACGCCGGACGGGCTCGAGCCCGATCCGGGACGCTTCGTCGACTACATGCGCGACGAAGTGGGCACCGACGTCGAGCCGGACCCCGACCCCGACCCCAAGCTTGTGGCCAGAGTGAGCGAGGCCCTCGCCACCGGGCGCACCGACGTGCCCGTCGACCTCTCGTCGCGCTCGCCGTTCCATCAGGAGGTCCTGAGGGCCACCGCCCGCATCCCCTGCGGAGAGGTCCGGACCTACGGGGAACTGGCCGAGATCGTCGGCCGGCCCAGGGCAGCCCGCGCCGTGGGCACGGCCATGGCCCGCAACCCCGTGCCGCTGCTGGTCCCCTGCCACCGGGTAGTGCCCAGCAGCGGGGGAGCGGGCAACTACGGCGACAACCCCGAGATGAAGGTCAAGCTGCTCGCGGGCGAGGGGGTCGTGCTCTAGCCGGCTAGCCCGCGCCGGCCGCGGCCGTGGCCGGCGCCAGCATCGTCATCAACTCGTCGGCCAACTCGTCAGCGCCGGCGCCGGCGACGATCCGGTCGGCACGGTGGCGGCTGGGCTGCACGAAGGCGTCGTGCATGGGGGCGACCGTGGCCGCGAACTGCCGGCGCACATGATCCTCGGGCCGGCCCCGCTCGGTCATGTCGCGCTGGATGCGGCGACGTAGGCGCACATCCTCGGGCACGTCCATGAAGACCGAGTAGTCCAGCCTGGAGGCGACCTCCTCGGAGGCCAGCAGCAGGATGCCCTCCACCAGCAGCAGGGGTGCGGCGGCCACATGCTCGAAGCGGCCTGCGAGGGTGTGGGTGGAGAAGTCGTAGACGGGCACGTCCACATCGATGCCGTGCCTCAGGGCGTCGAGGTGCTGGAGGAACAGGTCGCGGTCCAGGGAGTCGGGGTGGTCGTAGTTCCGCCGGCGCCGCTCGTCGAAGGGCAGATGCGAAAGGTCGCGGTAGTAGGCGTCGAAGGCCAGGACGCTCACGTCCCGTTCGTCGAGGCGCTCCAGCAGGCGCCTGGTGAGCGTGGTCTTGCCCGCGCCGGAGCCGCCGCAGATCCCGAAGACGAAGACGTCCACGGGCCGACACCATACCCCGCTGCCCCGGCGTCATCATGGCCGCCACGGCTCTGCACCAACGGCACCGCTGTCCCGAACCGGCGCACCGGTGGCATCATGGCCGTCGTGGCGCTGCAGGAATCCCGGCGATCGAGCATCAGCCCGTTCTACGTGATGGAGGTGATGCGGGCTGCCGAGGAGCGCGAAGCCGCCGGTGGCGAGGTGCTGCACCTCGAGGTGGGCCAGCCGTCCACACCGGCACCCGCGGGCGTCATCGCCGCCGCTCGGGCCGCCCTGGAATCCGACGTGCTCGGCTACACCACCGCCGCTGGCCTGGAGGCGTTGAGGCGCCGGATCTCCGAGCACTACCGGTCCTGGTACGGCGCCGACGTCGATCCCGGCCGCATCGTCGTGACCTTCGGTGCCTCGGGGGCCTTCGTCCTGTCGTTCCTGGCCGCTTTCGACGCCGGTGACCGGGTCGTGGTGTCCACACCGGGCTATCCGTGCTACCGCAACGCCCTGCAGGCCCTCAACGCCGAGGTCGTGACGTTGCCGACTTCGGCGGAGACCCGGTTCCAGCCCTCGCCGGACCTGCTGGAGGACCTTGTCCGTCGCACCGGCTCCGTCGACGGCCTGGTGCTGGCCTCCCCGTCCAACCCGTCGGGGACCATGCTGGACGGCCCCTCGCTCGCCGCCGTGTCGGACTGGTGCACGGCGCACGGGGTGCGTCTGGTGGCCGACGAGATCTACCACGGCATCACGTTCGGCGATCCGGCCCCCACCGCGCTCGGCCTCAACGCCAACGCGCTGGTGGTGAACAGCTTCTCCAAGTACTTCTCCATGACGGGCTGGCGCCTCGGCTGGGTGGTCGCCCCCGACGACCTGGTAGAGCCGGTCCGCCGACTGGCCCAGAACTTCTTCATCTCGGCGCCCACGCTCTCTCAGATGGCGGCGGTAGCGGCCTTCGACTGCCACGAGGAGCTGCAGGCCAACGTGGCCCGCTACGCGGTCAGCCGGTCGGTGCTGGTCGAGGGGCTCCCAGCGGCCGGCATCGACCGCCTGGCCCCCAGCGACGGAGCCTTCTACGTGTACGCGGCCGTCGACCACATAGCCGATGACAGCCAAGCGCTGTGCCGGCGCTGGCTCGACGAGCTCGGAGTGGCGGTGACGCCCGGCGTCGACTTCGACCCGGCCAAGGGCCACCGCTACGCACGCTTCTCCTACGCGGGCGCCACCGAGGACATGGCCGAGGCCATGGGACGCCTCCGGCAGTGGGGCGGATAGCCGAAGACCCCGCCTCGCTCTCGACCGCATGAGCTGCTCAGCATGCAATCTCGTTGTGTATCAGTATGCGAGATGTATGCTCACGGCTCGCCGGAGTCGTCCGCCCTTGAGCAACTTGACCACTGAGCAGGGCGGGCGGCTCCGGTCCGCCGACGCCTACTGTAGCACGGCTGGGCAACACTCCGTCAAGAATGCAGGAAAGACACCGTCAAGCGCCGAGGCGGGCCCTGGCGTCGGCTGAGCGCTGAAGCAGGTAGGCCGGCACCGGCACGCCGTTGACGACCGCCTCTCCCGACTCGCCGTCGGCCGTGCCCTCGTCGGCGGCCGGTCCGTCCGCCAGTCCCGCGGCCGCGGCCTCGGCGGCCGCCAGCGCGGCCAGTTCGGCCTCCCCCGCCTCGCGGTCGCGGGCGACCAGGTACCGCTCGTAGTCCTTGGTGCGCACCAGGTCGTCGTGGTCGATGTGGCCCACCACCCGGCCGTCGACCAGTCTCACCCAGTAGCGGTTCCAGGTGAACCCGTTGGCCATGGCCACCTTGCCCTCGGCGCCCACCGGAACGCCGGGCAGCTCCGACACGAGCCTCACCTTCTCGCCCCGCTTGAGCGTGCGGGCCTGCAGCTGTGACGTGGTGAAGACCTTGGGCGGCATCGGCCCACACGGTAGCGTGACCCCGTGGCCTCCGACGACCTGTCCACCGGGCCCGACCAGTCGCCCCCGCTGACCGCGGACGACCTCGGCTACCGGCCTTTCGACGCCGACAACCACTACTACGAAGCCCTCGACGCGTTCACCCGCCACGTCGATCCCCGCATGCAGCCCCGGGTGGTGCAGTGGGTGGACATGGGCGGCCGCAAGCACCACCTCGTGGGGGGCAAGCTGGCCCGGGCGGTGGCCAACCCGACCTGGAACCCCATCGCCAAGCCCGGAGCGCTGCGCGACTACTTCAAGGGCAACCCCGAGGGGCGCAATCCGGCCGAGATGCTGCGCGACCGCGAGCCTCTGCCCGACCACTACATGGACCCGCGGGCCCGGCTCAAGGTGATGGACGCGCAGGGCCTCCAGGCCGTGTGGCTCTTTCCCACCCTGGGTGTGCTCTACGAGGAGCTGCTCCGCCGCGACGTCGATGCGGTCGTGGCCATGATGCGGGGCTTCAACCAGTGGCTGCTGGAGGACTGGGGCTACAACTGCTCCGAGCGCATCTTCGGCGCCCCATACATCGCGCTCGGCGACCCGGCCGCGGCGGTCGCCGAGGTGGAGCGGGTGCTGGGACTCGGAGCCCGCATCGTCGTCATGCGACCGGCGGCGGTCACCACCCGCACCGGCCAGCTATCACCGTTCCACACCACCTTCGACGGTGTGTGGCAGCGCATCAACGACGCCGGCGTCACCGTGGTCATTCACGCCGGGGACTCGGGCTACTCGTCCCAGGGCTATGCCGACGACGAGTTCTCCTCGGCCGGTTTGGGGGCCGGGATGGCGGGCGGGCCGAACCTGCGGGCCTTCGCCATCGAGCGGGCCGCCCAGGACTGGCTGATGCAGTCGGTGTTCGAGAAGATCTACGACCGCTTCCCGAACCTGCGGGTGGCCTCGGTGGAGAACGGCTCCGACTACCTGGCGCCGATGTTCCGGAAGTTCTCGCAGATCGCCAAGAAGAACTACTGGTGGTTCGACGACCACCCGATCGACACGTTCAAGGCCCACGTCTGGGTCAACCCGTTCTGGGAGGACGACGTCAATGAGGTCACCGCGCTGATGGGCGCCGACCGGGTGATCTTCGGCTCGGACTGGCCCCACATAGAGGGCATGCCCGAGCCCCTCGACTACCTGGCCGAGCTGAAGGGATTCTCCGACGCCGACCGCCGCGCCATCATGCTCGACAACGTCGCCTACCTGAACCAGCCCCAGCCCACCTAGACCCAGGACCATGACCGACACCGCCCCCGCCCCGCCGACAGCCGATATCGATGCAGCCACGGTCCGGGCCGAGGTCGAGGCGTTCTGCGACGAGAACTGGGACCCCGACCTGACCGTCGAGCAGTGGTGGAGGCTGCTGGCCGGAGCGGGCTACGCCCACCCGATGCTGCCTGCGGCCGCGGGCGGGCTCGGCTACGGGCAGGACCAGGCCGCGCTGGTGTCGCTGGCGCTGGCCGAGCGCAACGTGCTGGGACCGCCCGGCGGGCTGGGCCGCATGCTGGCCGCGCCGACGATCGCCATTCACGGCACGCCGGAGCAGATCGAGCGCTACGTAGGTGAGATCCTCGACGGCCGGGTCGGGTGGTGCCAGCTCTTCAGCGAGCCCAACGCCGGGTCCGACCTGGCCAGCCTGCAGTGCCGGGCCGAGCGCGACGGCGACGAGTGGGTGATCACCGGCCAGAAAGTGTGGACCTCCGGGGGCCAGGTCTCCGACAAGGGCATGCTGCTGGCCCGCACCGACCCCGACCTGCCCAAGCACGCCGGCATCTCATGGTTCGCGTTCGACATGGACCAGCCCGGCGTGGAGGTTCGACCCCTGACCGAGATGACGGGCCGGGCCCTGTTCAACGAGGTGTTCATCGACGAGGCCAGGGTGGCCGACAGCGCCCTCATCGGTGGTCTCAACAACGGCTGGAGGGTGGGCAACACCACCCTGATGGTGGAGCGGGCGTCGCTGGGATCCTCGGGCCGCAAGCCGCCGGAGCTCATACCCGGCCCCAAGGGCGGCGTCCTGAGCCGCCGGGCAGGCGACTTCGTCGCCCGATCGATGGATGACTTCGACGGCGTCCCGTCGCTGGGCATCGACCTCTGGTGGTGGCTGGTCGACCTGGCCCGCAAGAACGGCAGCGTCACCAGCAAGGTGCTGCGCGACGACCTCATGCGCCTGTACGGGCTGATCGAGATCAACCGGCTGTCGATCCAGCGGGCCAAGGCGGGATCGACCAGCGCGGCCGCGCCGAACATCGCCAAGCTCACCATGAGCGAACTGAACCGGTCTTTCCGCGACATCGGCATGAAGGTGGTCGGCGCGGACGGGATGCTCATGGGCGACTCCGACAGCCAGACCGGCGGCCACATCGGCGAAGTGGCGCTATTCTCGCCCGCGCCCTCCATCTACGGCGGCACCGACCAGGTGCAACGCAACATCATCGGCGAGCGGGTGCTCGGGCTGCCCAAGGAGCCAGGACCGCCACGGGAAACGCCGTTCAGCGAACTGCCCAAGAACTAGCTGGCAGTCGTATGGAGGCTTCGTGACCGAGAGAGTGCGCCTCGACATCGACGGCGCCATCGCCACCATCACCAACAACAACCCGGACAAGCACAACGCCTTCGACGACGAGATGGACGTCCGGCTCTTCGAGATCCTCGAGGAGCTGTCCCACCGGCCCGAGATCCGAGCCGTGATCTGGAGGGGCGAGGGCCGCAGCTGGTCCTCGGGCCGGGACGTGTCCGCCATCGGCAACGTCACCGACATCACCCACCACCAGTTGATGGTGCGCGGCCACCGAGGCATCCAGCGGCTGTGGGAGCTCGAGGCTCCCGTGATCGTGGCCATCCAGGGCTGGGCCATGGGCGGATCGTTCCAGCGGGCCCTGCTGTGCGACATCCGCATCGCGGCCGACAACGCCCGGTTCAGGCTGCCCGAGGTGGGCCACGGGGTGATCCCCGACACCGGGGGCGTGAGCGTGCTGTACGAGATGTGCGGCCACGGGCTGGTGAGCGACATGGTGCTGACCGGGCGTGTCCTGTCCGCCGAGGAAGCACTGGCCCACGGCATCGTGTCCCGAGTGGTCGCCCCCCACGACCTCGACTCCGAGGCCTACGCCATGGCCGAGGCCATCGCGGCTGCGCCCGCGGTCACGGTGAAGCTGGTACGGCGGGTGATCTCGCAGCTGGCCCGACCCCAGCAGCGGGCCTCCATGGCCGACGAGCTGATCTTCCAGACGTTCCTCAACCGCAGCGACGACTTCGCAGAGATGAGGGCGGCCCGGGCCGAGGGCCGGAACCCTCGCTACACCGGGAGCTGAACCGGCCGTGCACCCAGAGGCCGAGCGGACAGGCGGCACCCAGGCCACGAATCCGCACGGCGCGGAGCGAGGCCGTGGCCCGAGCGGCCCGTGAGCGCAGCGAACAAGAGCGGGAGTGACCCCGCTGCGACGGGACCGGCTTCCGCTTCCTCGCGCTCTCATTCAGGTCTTCCCTCGCCGCCACCGGTCGGAGAGACCGCGCTGCGGCCGGGAACCTTCGACGGCCAAACTGTTCTCATCACGGGCGGTGGAACCGGCCTGGGCAAGGCCATCGCCTCGGAGTTCGCCCGGCTCGGAGCCGCG
This sequence comes from Candidatus Aldehydirespirator sp., assembly GCA_965203575.1. Taxonomy (GTDB): domain Bacteria; phylum Actinomycetota; class Acidimicrobiia; order Acidimicrobiales; family Aldehydirespiratoraceae; genus Aldehydirespirator. Next base: position 3,467,229 of record OZ241894.1, on the reverse strand, counting down.
ATCGTGATCGCCAGTCGCTCAGCCGAGCACTTGGAGGCGGGGCAGGCCGCGATGGAGGACCTCGGCGCGGCGGTGGCCACCGCGGTCTGCGACATCCGCGACCCGGAAGCCGTCACGGCCGCCTTCGACACGGCCGAGGAAACGTTCGGACTGCCCGACGTTCTGGTCAACAACGCGGCGGCCAACTTCCCCGTTCCGGCCGAGGACATGTCGCCCAACGCCTGGCGCGCCGTGGTCGACATCACCCTCAACGGCACGTTCAACTGCACCCGGGAGATGGGCCGCCGCCATCTGGCCGCAGGCACTCCGGGATCGGTGATCAACATCGGCGCCTCCTACGCCTGGACCGGGGGCCCCGGCTTCGCCCACTCGGCCGCGGCCAAGGCCGGGGTCAAGAGCCTCACCGAGTCGCTGGCGGTGGAGTGGGGCCCCTACGGCATCCAGGTGAACTGCCTGGTGCCCGGCTTGTTCCCCCACGAGGACATGACCAGCGACATCCGCTCCAGCCTGGACCGCACCAGCACCAAGGACGCCTGCCAGCCCGCGCTGCGGGTGGGGGAGCGTCAGGAGCTGGGCTGGGCGGCCACCTTCCTGGCGTCGCCCTACGGCCGGTTCATCTCGGGGCACACCCTGGTGGTGGACGGGGCCAACTGGCAGCGCCGCTCCATGACCAACCCCCCGGTGGTCACGGTGCGCGACCAGATGGGCCGCGGCCCGTTCCAACCCTGATATCGCGGCCGCCGCTCGGCCTCCAGGTCACCGGCGTCGCCTACCACACCGGCGACGAGACCGCGAGCGCATCGAGCACCGCAGGGGAGTAGCGCGGTGTCAGCTGGACCCGCAGCCGGCACAGCGGCCGTGCAGGTCGAGGCTGTGGCGCAGAGGCGTGAAGCCCGCCCGCCCAGCTACCTCGGCCAGGTTCTGATCGACGCTGGCCTCCAGTTCGTCATCCAGGAAGACGTCCTCGATGCTGCCGCAATCGACGCACACCAGATGGTGGTGATGCGATAGCAGCGGCTCGGCAAACTCGAAGTAGGCGCGGTCGCCGCCTGCCGTGATCCGGTTCACAACGCCGGATCGTTCCAGCACGTCCAGGTTCCGGTAGACCGAACTGGGAGCCAGACCGGGTGCGGCCATCACGATGTCGGGAAGCGTCACCGGCTGGCCGGCCGTCAGAATCGCTTCGACGAGCCGCCGGCGACCCTTCGTGTACCGGTAGTCGTGGTGCGCGAGGCGACGGCTCACCGCGTCGTGCAGGTCGCTGGTGGAGAGGGTGGAATCGGTGTCACGGCCTCTTGTCATGGCCTCCCTCGACGAGCTATGCAAATGAGACTTACTCTCATTATGATCCGCCGAACACCCTTTTCAACACCGCAGGAGTGCAGCCGTGAGACAAGGGACGAGAGTCCTCGGCTAGGACATCCCGCCATGGAGTTCCTGACCGACCCCGTGGCGTGGTGGGTCGACCCGTTCACATCCAACGTCTTCATGCAGCGGGCCCTCTACGCGGGCCTGCTGGCGGTGCTCACCACGTCGGTAGTGGGCACCTGGGTCGTGCTGAGAGGAATGAGCTTCCTCGGTGACGCACTGGCCCACGGCGTGCTGCCCGGGATCGCGCTGGCCTTCATCATCGGGGTGCACACCACCATCGGCGCCTTCGTCGCCGCCATCGTCATGGTGTGGGGCATCAACATGATCCGCAGCCACTCGCCGCTTCCCGACGACACCTCGATAGGGGTGCTCTTCGTCGGATTCCTGGCCCTGGCCGTGGCCATCATGTCCAGTTCGTCGGGCGCCTACACCGGAGACCTCAACCGGTTCCTGTTCGGGTCCATCACCGGTGTCGACGCGGGCGACCTGCGCCGTCAGGGAGCGGCGGCGGTCATCTCGGTAGGCGGGGTGGCTGTGTTCTACCGGTCGTTCCTGGTCATGACCTTCGATTACGCCCAGGCACAGGTGCTCGGCCTGCGGCCCCGCCTCGCCCACGGCGTTCTGCTGGTGCTTCTGGCCATCTCGATCATCGCCTCGTTCGAGGCGGTCGGGAACCTGCTGGTGTTCGCCTTCCTGATCGCCCCGCCGGCCACCGCGGTGCTGCTGGTGAAGCGGGTGCCGCGCATCATGGTCGCCGCGAGCGGCATCGGAGCCGCTTCGGTGGTGGTCGGCCTACTGGCCAGCTACCACTACGACACCGCAGCCGGCGCCACCATGGCCCTGACCGCCGTCGTCGTCTTCCTGGCGGTGCTCACCGTCAAGGGGCTGCTGCAAGCCCTCAGCTCCCGCCGGGTGCACGCTCACGCCGCCGCTGCCGCGACCTGACCGCTCGGCTTCTTGGCCGATGGGCTCACCCGTGCCGCTGCTCGGCGATCTTGCGGCCGACGGCGAGGGCCGCATCCGAGATCTCGATGCGCTGAGCGTCGAAACCCTCCCCCCGGGTGGCGTCGAGTGCCAGCCGTGACGTCGTGCCCAGCTTGTCCGCCGACGGGTCGAGAGCGCTGCCCGGCAACCCGTCGATAACGATCATGTCCTGCTCCGGCTGAAAGTGCGTGGCGAGCGCCCAGAGCACTTCTTCGTCCCGGGCGACATCCACATCCGAGTCGACGGCAACGACGGTCTTGAGGTACGGATCCCAGCCCAGGAGTCCTAACAGGGCCTGTCGGGCCTCCCCCGGGCGGCGCTGCTCGATCGCGACGTAGCAGTGGAAGTGCGTGCCCGAGCGGGGATAGTGCACGGCTGCCACAGAAGGGAAGCGGTCCTTCAGCTTGGCGATCATCTCCGCCTCGCGGGGCACCCGCCCGAGGTTGAGGTGTTCGTGAGAGTTCCCGCCCACGACGTCGAGCCAGACTGCGCCGTTGCGCTGCATCACCGTGCACACGTCGATGCGGTTGCGGGTCGAACGATCCGACGAGTACCCGGAGAACTCGCCGAACGGCCCCTCGTCCTCGTCGACCGCCGGATCGATCTCGCCCTCGAGGACGACCTCGGCCGCAGCCGGCACGCGGAGGCCGTGCTTGGGTGTGCTCACGACCTCGAGGGGCGCGCCCAGGAGTCCTCCCGCGATCTCGCGCTCGTCAACGCCGAAGGCGACCCGGGCCGAGGCCGCCAGCATGAACAGCGGGTGGGCGCCGATGACCATGGCCACCGGGAGCCGCCTGCCCGACGCGGCCGCATCCTGGAGAAGGCGCCAGAGGTCGCCCCGGGAGTGGAGGCTCGTGCCCAGCGAGGTCGAAGAGGTCACCACCGAGCGGTGATAGCTCAAGTTGCCACGACCGTCCTCGGCATCCTCAGCCACCACGATCCCGCTCGTGATGTAGGGACCGCGGTCGGTGGCGAAGTGGGTCAGCAGCGGCAGCTCACCGAGATCGACGCGGTCGCCGATGTCGACGCTGTCGGTGATCGGCCCGCCGTCGACCTCGACCATCGGCATCGCCTGCGCGGCCCGGCGTTCGTAGGTGTCGTGAAGCTCACCCGGTCGGGCGCCCAGCATCCGTTCGATGCGAGGCCGAGACGCGAAGAGATTCGTGACGACTTCCCGGTCGGCGCCCTCGACTCTGGTGAAACGCAACAGCGGATGCTGGCCCCGCTCGGCCAGCTCCCACACCACCGCGGTGATGTCCTGGTCCAGCGAGACCGGACGATCGACGGTGTAGACGTCGTCCGGGTGCGCGGCCTCGTAGCCGCTTAGGAAGTCCTCGAGCCCCTGGCCGGTCACAGCGGACGACCAGCCTCTAGGCGATGGGCGTGCCGTAGCTGCCCTCGGCGAGCTGCTTCTTGGCGTCTTCGACGGTGGCGGGAGGGGCTGTGGGCGTGATGCCGACGAGCCGGGCGATGTTGTTGCCCATGTAGTCCTCCAGCTGGTCCTCGCTGGCATTGATGCCCTGGGGGGCGTCGTGGCACAACACCTCGAGATGGGTCAGCCACATGCCCGGGTCGTTCGGGGGTGAGTCGGTGCCGAACACGAGGCGGTCCCGCGGCATCTCCTTGGCGAACTCGACGATGCGGGACTGCAGCAGCCAGCCCGACTCGCCGTACACGTTGGGGGAGTCCATGATCATCCAGAACGCCTCGAAACAGTAGACGCCCCCGGTCTGGACCCCGAAGTGCCCGATGATGAAGTCCACGTTCGTGAACTCGCGGATGATGGGGTAGAACTGCGTCGGGATCGAGTACGGGCCGTCGCCGGTGTGGATCAGCACGACCACGCCGAGCTCGTCGCACTTGCGCATGGCCGGCCGCAGCCAGTCCAGGGCGCGATCGGGACGGTAGGCGTGCATGTTGGCGTGGAGCTTGAGCATCTTGAACCCGTACTCCTTCACATGGAACTCGAGTTCGGCCGCTCCGTTCTCGGGCCCGAAGCGGGGGTTGAAGTTGAAGTTCCCGATGAAGCGGTCGGGATAACGCTGGGTGAGCTCGGCCACGTAGGCCATGTAGTCGCGGATGCCCTCCCGGCCGGAGCGCCCACCGTCGCGCCAGGCCGTGTTGCCCGGAGGCGGCTGGATGAAGCCCATGTCGATGCGGCGCGGCTTGCCGTTGATCCAGTAGGGCCCGTCCATCATCTCCAGCATGCGCTCCCCGGTGAACGGCTCACCGGTATGACGCCAGGCCTCGTCCACGATGTTGGTGGGATGCAGGTGGGTGTCGATGATCATGCGGATAGCTCCTTGTCTCGCGCGACGCAGCGCCGCAGGCGGTCGGCCAACTCCTCCCGATCTAGATCCTTGCCGATAAAGACCGCCCGGCTGTCTCGATGCGGACCCTCCCACCGGTCGAGATCGTGCATCTCGTAGATCCGGTGCACGCCCTGCAACGCGACCCGCCGATCGTTCCCCGCGACGGCCAGCACCCCCTTCCACCGCAGCAGGTCGGCGCCGTAGTCGGCGGCGATGTCACGGGCAGCCGCCTCGACCAGCTCCCGGTCGAGCTCCCCGGCAATCCTGACGGAGCAGGTCTCCACGTCGGGGTCGTGGCTGTGCACGTAGTGGGTCTCCAGGAATGAGGGCTCGGTCGCGGCGCGCTGCGACACCTCGAACGCCTGGATGCCCAGGATGGCGTCCAGGTTCACCCGCGCGTAGCTGGACCGGTCGATCTCCGAGCGTTGGTTGAACTTCCTGATGCGACTCTCGATCCGCCCGACTGTCTCCTCATCGACCAGGTCGACCTTGTTGACGATGATCCGGTCCGCGCTGACGATCTGGTCGACCGCCTGGCTGTTGATCCCGTCGTAGCGCACGTCGTCGAGATGCTGCTCGATGTGTTTCGAGTCGATCAGCGTCACGATGGCGTCCAGGGCTACCTCCTCGAGGACCGAGTCGTCCACGAAGAAGGCCTGGGCGACAGGCATCGGATCGGCCAGGCCGCTGGTCTCGACGAGGATGTAGTCGATGCGGTCGCTGCGGCTCATCAGCTTCCGGATCACCTCCAGCAGATCGCCGCGGACGGACGCCACGCAGCAGATGCAGCCGTTGGTCATCTCGTAGATCTCCTCGTCGGAGGAGACCACCAGGTCGGAGTCGATGCTGATCTCGCCGAATTCGTTCTCGATGATGGCGATGCGCTTGCCGTGGTTCTCGCGCAGGATGTAGTTGAGCAGGGTGGTCTTGCCCGACCCGAGGAAGCCGGTCAGGATGGTGACCGGCAGCTTCGGTTGCGGGCGGCGGGTCGAGACCTCGCCTTGGCGGTCGGCGCTGCCTCGCTGCAGGCGAGCTGTGCTACCGACCATCGCTCCGCTAGCGGCCCTCGTCCGGCCAGTCCTGGACCTCCTGGTCGATCCGGTTCCAGAAGGCTTGGCGCACAGCCCGCCTCAGGCGGTCCTGGCCTCGCAGGCTTCCCCCGATCACGTTCTCCACCGCGTAGAGCAGGTCGCCGTCCAGGGATTCGGGTATGCGCGGGCGCTGGTCGAGCAGGGCGTCGAACTCGTCGTCGCTGGCCCGGTAGAGCCAGCTCTCCGCGAACTCAGCCGCGGCTGCGGCGACCGAATCGACCGGGTCGTAGGTGTCGGAGGCAGCGTCGTCAGGAGTGCGCCGGCGCCTGATGAACCTTGACAAGTCGTCCTTGGTCAACTTGATGACCTCGTCCGACTCGGTGACCAGGCCGGCCGGCGGAGCCCCGCGCTCATCACGGGATGCGATGTTGATCAGGATCACGCGCAGCCCCAGATCCTGGACCTCGCTGACGCAGTCGAGCAGATCCTCGTCGGCCGACAGCAGGAAGGCGTCGCAGATGGCCCGCTCGCGGGCGAGCGTGGAGAGGTCGCGCCTGATGGCTGCGCCCAGCGAGAACTGCGGATCCCGGCTGGCGCCGGTCTGGAGTCGCAGCTTCATGTTGGGCAGCGTCGCCACCAGCTGCTGGGCCGGGGTGGGCACGCCGTCGCCGGAGGTGTCGTACCAGTAGGTGCGAAGAGGCTGGAGATCGCACACGTCGGTGGCAAGGCCGATCAGGAAGTCGTTGGCGCCGAGACCGTAGAGGAGGATCTCCTGGCGGTCCGGGCTGTTGCAACACAACATGCCGCCCTCGGTGTAGAGGTACTCGGCGTCAACGAATATTGCGTAGCGGTCCATGTCGGCGTCACCCTTCACATCAGCGCGACGTCCAGCCGGGCCCCACGCCGTTGGGCCGGGATCCCAAAAGGGTCCCGCCAGCTTAGCCGACCCCCTTGATGATCCCTGCATCCAGCGTCGTACGCCCCCTGGGACTCGAACCCAGAACCTGCGGATTAAGAGTCCGTTGCTCTGCCAAATTGAGCTAGAGGCGCTCGGTGAGCGTCCAACGATAGCGCGCGGGTGACCGAGGGGAGTCGAACCCCCGACCTCCGGGACCACAACCCGGCGCTCTAACCTACTGAGCTACGGCCACCACGACCGCCGAAGCGGGCGACTCACAGCCTACCGACCGGTTGGCTGGGGCCGGACAGGGCCTGCCCGTCCCCCCAATCCAGGGGCGATAGCATTGACGCGCCCCCGTAGCTCAACTGGATAGAGCGGAGGGTTTCTACCCCTCAGGTTGCGGGTTCGAGTCCTGTCGGGGGTGCCAGCAGGACAGGTAGCTGGTGCACGGCAAGACATGGCCCAAAGGGCCTCTGCGGTCAGACGCCCCATACGAGGCGCAACTGGCCCGGCAGATCGCCGAGACGCTCTACCCGTACGTAATCGTCACGGAGGACAAGAAGCCCGCTCCCGCAGCAGACCTCCACCACAAAGCCGAACCAGTCGCACAGATCGCGCAGGCAACCGACATGACCCGCGAGACGATCTACAACATCCGTGACGGAGAGACCTGGCCCGACTTCACCACAATCGCCCGGCTCGAGATCTACTTCAACATCCGGCTCTGGGGCTACGACCGCCGCCGCAAGTCCCCGTAACCGCCGCCGGTCGAGGACCTCCCGTAGACGGCCACGGAGCGCTCCCCGCTCACCCCGATCAGCGCTCGCAGTCCGGGCTGCCGTACCGGGTGGGGTAAAATGTCTACCGCCAGGCCGAGTCCCCGACATCCGGCATGCGCCTCGACACCCCTTGTGGAGTCCCTCCGATGACCGCGTCCCCCACCAGCGCACCCCATGTGCTGCCTGAGACACGAGTAGCCCTCGACGACGCGGCCGATGACCACAAGCTAAGCGCGGACCGAGGCGGCGCGGGATAGCGACGGTTGACGGCGATGGACACTCACCTCGGATCTACGCAGACCGCCGCGGCGCTTGATCAGATCTCTGCCCGACGGGATGATCCCGGTGACGGGATCTGGTTGGAGGAGGCTGTCGCCGCAGCCGCGCCCGAAATCCGGGAATGGGACCTGGGGGCCTGCTGGCGCTGGAAGGACTGGCCCAAACGCGAGGAGATGTTCCCCGGTTCGTCGCCGGCTGATGACGGGATCGACGCCGTGGGCGTCCGCCGATCCGACAGCGGTCTAGTCGCGATCCAGTGCAAGGCCCGCAAACTCGACCTCACCGGAACGGGCAACCCCATAGGGAAGGACGAACTGGACTCCTTGACCTGGAGGCGCAGACCGCGGCGTCGGCCACCGACGGCGACTGCGAGCACTGCGCCGAGGACGCAGACCCGGGCGCTGTGCGCTCGAAGTCCTGCATGCAGGCCGAAGCGATCTCAGAGAGCGTGACGACACTGCGACAGCACGCAAAGAGCACGACCGGCGGCAGCCCTGAGGGACGCGCCCGCGGCAAGATCGTGCTGCCGTGCGGCACAGGCAAGACCCGCATCTCCCTTCGGATCGTCGAGGATCTGTGCGATGCCGGCGACACCGCGGTGGTGCTGTGCCCGTCGATCGCGCTGGTAGCGCAGCTGCGCCGCGAATACTTGGTCCACGCCGCCGCACCGATCAGGTCGCTGTCGGTGTGCTCGGACCAGACGGCCGGGCATCTCGCCGAGGGCGGCGCCGAGCCACTGCCGGGCATGGGAGGCGGCAAGAGCCGCAAACCCGCAGAAGAGCGCCATCTCAACGCATTGAAGGACGACCCGACACTGGATCTGAGCCATGTCAGCGCGTCGGAGATCAAGGGCCACGTGACCACCGACCCCGACCAGATCACCGACTGGCTCACGTCGCCCGACGGCAACGGCGGCCTCAATGTGATCTTCGGTACCTACCAGTCCAGCCACCGCATCGGGGAGGCGCTCCTGGCAGCAGACACCGAGGCGAAGGTGCTGGTGGCCGATGAGGCGCATCGCACCGCCGGGCTGCGCCGCACCGCCAAAGCCGACGAGGAGAAACTCCGCGACTTCGCTGTCTGCCACGACGACGAGCGCTTCCCGGCCGTGTACCGCGTCTACCAGACCGCCACCCCTCGGGTATACGACGGGCAGGCCCGCCCGTCGCGCGGCGGTGAGAACGGCTGGGTTGTGCGAGACATGGACGACGAAGCGACATTCGGTGTCGAGTTGTACCGCCGCACATACACCGAGGCGGTCCGCAACGGCTGGCTGGCGGACTATCGGATCATCGCGCTGGGCGTCAACGACCCGGCCCTGTTCTCTCTGGCAAACGAGCTGGCCCGCCGCCAGCCGAAGACCAAGAACGCCCTGTCGGCCGCCGAGTTCACCAAGGGGCTGGTGCTGGCGCTGGTGCTCGGCGGAGCGACCCGCGCCGGCCCCGAACAGCTCGAGGGGCAGCCGCCGGTCGTCGAGTCGTGCATAGCGTTCCTGAACTCAGTCGAGAAGTCGAAGTCGATGGCGGCGGCGCTGCAGACCACTCAGGTGACCGACTGGGTCGTCCGCTGGATGGCCGAAAACGACGCGGGCAGCCCGGTCCCATTCACCGTGGAGCATCTGGACGCGTCCAGCAGCGTCTCTGAGCGCGACGAGGCGAAGGTGCATCTGGCGCAGGCCACGCCCAGCGCCCCGCACGCCGTCACCAATGTCGGCATCTTCGGAGAGGGCACCGACAGCCCGAACCTGTCGGCGGTCGCGTTCTTGGCGCCGCGTAAGAGCCCCATAGACGTGATCCAGGCGGTCGGGCGCGCCATGCGCGCCACCCCCGGCAAAGGCACCGGCTACATCGTCTGTCCCGTGCTGATCCCGCCCGACCAGGACGCTGAGCACTGGCTGGAGATGTCGGGCCCCGAAGACGGCTGGCAAGAACTCGGGCAGACCCTGAGGGCGCTACGAGCCCACGACAGCCGCATCGAGGACAACTTGGCCGAGCAGATGATCCTTTGCCTGCCGCCCCCTGTCGCGATGGACACCCAGGTCGTCACTGTCGTGTCCGTCGCCGGCGGCGAGACGGGCCGGCTCTCGCACAGGCTCCACGTCGGCAAGCCCGGCGACGCCGCCAACGCCGTAGAGGACGTGGCAACGGGACGCAAGACCCTCTCGGAGCCGGAGTTCCGCCCGTTCACGAAGGCAGCGCTGGACACGGTCACAGCCGCGACCGGTGACGCGGCCGACGACGAGGGCGGTTCGTTGTTCTCTCAGGGCACGGTCTCGGCGGTGGTGACCGCCAAGCCGGTAGCCGGCCCGGCCGGCGAAACCGGCGTCGAGATCCGCACCGCTGGGGTGGCCCGCGACAAGCCGTCCGACGACGGCACGCTCGGCCAGGTGAACATCGACAAGACGAAGAAACGCGCCCGTGACATGGTCAACAACGGCACAGGGCAGCGGGTGCCGACCCGCAGCGAGCGCCGCAAGCGCCGCACCAAACAAGACCTCCAGGAGAGTCACGCAGCCCGGCTGCTGCGCCTGTCGGGCATGGCCGACGGCGGCAACGCCATCTGCGCGAACCTGCTGTCCAAATCCGGTCTGGCCCGCCACCGAACCGAGAGGGACGCGAACCTGCTGGAGGACAGCGTCCGCGAGGCGGCGCGGCATCTGCGCTCCGAATCGCTGACCGGCGCTCTGAACGCGCACTACGGACTGGATCGCCTGGCTGCCGACAAACGCGACCAGCAGGCCGACGGATGCACCATCGCGGCGCTGTTGATGATGAACGCCGCGATGCTGCACCAGCGGATCGCGGCGGGCGGATGGCTCTCCGGCGTGCCCGGCTTGGGCACCATCAAAGCCAGCACCAACCCGATCCGTGAGATCGACCGGGCCTGGCAGAACATCCGCAGCCACGACTTCGACCCCGTGATCCGCCCCGCGCTGCAGGCAGTCCACGCCATCGAGGACACCGGCCGCACCTCGGGCCTCGAGCGAGCGCTGCGCCACATCGCCTCCGACGCAGAGCGGCTAGCAGAGACCTACGCCGACTTGGGCGCCGACCACGCCGGACCTCTGTTCAACAAAGTAATGGGCAACCAGGCATCCGACGGTGCCTACTTCACGAGACCGGCCGCCGCGGCGCTCACAGCGCGGCTCGCGCTCGACGCGTGCCACAGCGACAACGACGAGCCCGACTGGACCGACGAGAGGGTGTGGAGGGATCACAAGGCCATCGACTTGGCCTGCGGGTCCGGGACGCTGCTCGCGGCGCTACTGGCCGACATGAAGCGACGCGCCCGCGCCGCCGGCGCGTCCGAGCGGCAACTAGCAGAACTGCAACGCATCGCAGTCGAGGACGTCATCAAGGGCATGGACATCAACCCCGTGTCGCTGCAGCTCGCGGCAGCACAGCTCACCCAGGGCAACCAAGAAATCCGCTACCGCGAGATGGGCCTTCATCTGATGCCCTACGGCGACGCCGACCCGTATTCGGGCCGCAGCGGCTCGGCCGGCAGCCTGGAACTGCTCGGCCAGCGCAAATTCCTGGAACGTCCCAGTGAGTTGGCTTTCGGCAGCGAGGCCGGTGGGGAGATCGGCTCGCAACGGCTGGCGCTCGGCGACGGCCCGTCCGACGACGCCGAACTAGAAGACGCGGTGGACGCGGCGCTCGGCTGCCGGATCGTGACCATGAACCCGCCCTTCACGAACCGCACCAAGATGGGCGAGAAGTTCGAACCCGCCACCCAGGACAACCTCCGCAACCGGTCAGACCACCTCCAACAGATGCTCTGCGAGGCCGACCCCTCTGTGGATGGGGTTGTGGACAAGAACTCCATCCACCCAGTGTTCGCGATACTGGCCGAAAAGTGCCTCAACAACGACGCCAGCGCCGTCCTAGCCATGATCTCCCCCACGATCTTCGCCACCGCCGCCTCCGCGCTCGTCACCCGCCGGTGGCTGGCGTCGCGCCTGCATCTGCACACAGTCTTGACGAACTTCGCCGCGCGCGACGGCAACCTGTCGCAGAACACAGAGATAAACGAGAGCATCTTCGTGTTCCGCCACTGCGACGGACCGCATCCCCCGACACGGATCATCGCTCTGGACCGGTTCCCCGCAGAAGAGCACGACGCCGAGACGCTGCACTCGCATCTGCGGTCCACCGAGACAGGAACGCTGCCCGACGGATGGGGCGAAGTCTCGTACTGGCCCGCCGAGCGCGTGGCTGCAGGCGACTGGTCTGCCGCGGTGTTGCGCTCCCCCGAACTCGCAGCCGCAGCCGCGCAGTTCGCCGAGCACGACGACCTCGCAGCGCTGTGCGGAGAGAGAGAGAGAGAGGGAGAGGACGAGCGGTGCACAAGACCGGGCCAACGTTCAGCGGCGACTACCGCAGAATCAACGACGCGGCAGGCAGCGACAGGTGATGGTGCACGCCACGCTGCAGACGCTCTACGGCGAATACCGCAAGACCGCAAGTCGGCGAGCAGCGGACAGTTAGCAGTACACGCGACGGGACAACGATGCGCGGCGACTACAGCAGGCAAACCAGCGGCGGCTCCCAGCCGTTTCCCGTGCTGCAATCCAAGGGAGCGGACGGCCAGAAGCGGATCGAGGCCCAACCCGACGCAACGTGGGAGTGGAAGAAGCCCGGCAAGCCGCCGATCCTGGAGAAGGCAGGACATCTGCTGGTGTCAATGGGGCAAGGACTATCGACGGCCCGCCTCACCGCGGTCGCGTCCGACAAGCGCTATGTGGGACAGGGCTGGATGCCCGTCACCGGGCTGGACCCGGCGCAGGCGAAGGCGGCCGCAGTGTTCCTGAACTCCACCCCCGGCCGATTGCTGATCCTGCGATGCCCGGGCAAGAAGCTGAGATTCCCGTTCTACAACCCCGCCGTCTGGCGCGACCTCCCGATCCCGGACCTAGAAGACGACCAGGTCCGGGAGACGCTGGCCACCTGCTGGGAGGCGACCCGCCACACAGAGGTGCCGCAGTTCCGTGACGGCTACTGCGACGTGCGCCGGAGCTGGGACGAGGCGGTTGCATCGGCGCTCGGTTGGGATCCCGAACATCTGGCCGAACTCGGCGATCTGCTCGCTCAAGAACCGTATGTGAGAGGACTCGCGTACGGGCAGTACGCAGATGAGGCTGAAGAAGACCAACCTGAGTGACCGCGCCATGAGGCAGCACGGGCTCGCGAACCTGTCGCTGCCGGCGAGGCACCCTTGCTCAGGTGGACTAACACGACGAACGTCGGTGACGCTTGACCGGGCAACCCCACTGCTCGCGGTACGGTGATCAGATCATGTTGCTCGGGGAATGGTGGGTTGCGAACCCGACTGATGCCGCTGAGGCATACGAGCCGCCCGATCCCGCAGATCGAGTGCCCGGCACCTTGCGGGAGGTCGGCCAAGGCGAGTTCGCCTTGGAGACCATCGGGTTCCTCGGTGATCAGCCATTCACGGCCGGCGACCTATCAACCGCGTCAGACACGTCCCGCCCCGAGATCTGGGGAACTGATCGTGACTCGACCTGCTACAGCCTCCTCGACAACCTCAGATCGAACACGACGTGGAACTTCGGCCATGTGTCCGAGGGGCACGAGGACTGGAGGGTCGGGTGGCTGACCAGGGGCAACGCATGGGTGACATCAAGCGAGCAGTGCGACAGCGCGCTGATCCAGATCGACGACCTGCGCGCCTGGGCGCTGCACCGTCAGCCCAGCACCATCAAGCTCAACGACGCCCGGGACACAGCCACGATCGACCTTCGCAAAGAAACCCTGGGCACGACAACCGTTGGCGACACGACCGTGTCACTGGTCCGAGGCACCGATGCCCGGTTCGGTTCCCCGGACCAAGATCCAGAACAGCACTTCTCGTACGCCAACGTCGTGTACTGGAGGGTCCAGGGTCCGGTGAAGCTGCAAGCGCTCGTGACGGATTGGATCGGCCACCTCGAATCGTTCATCCGGTTCATGACCATGGAACCGTCCGTCGTGAGCAGAATCGACTGCCACTTGGGCGACGCAGATGGCAATCGGCGGCTTGATGTGGAGTTGGTCACCCCTCGGCTACCGCGCGACGGCCAAGCCAACCAGCCTGCGCCCCACAAGTACCTGACGACCCTGAGCACGCTCCAACAGCGGGGCATTGATCCGATGGAGGTGCTCGCGGGCTTCTGGCAACAAGTCGCGACGGGTGACGCCTACATGTCAATGGCGCTGCACCTCGAGTCACAAGATCGCCTCTTGGCTCGGGGCTCTGACAGTGCGCTGCTCAACGCAGTCCGGTCCGTCGAATCGCTCTATGCAGCCCACAACCCCGGAGTCGACGTCGAGCACGTGTCCGTGCGGCACAAGATCGAGGACGCCGTGTCCGGTGCCGGCAACGTGGGCACGCAGATCCTCGACGCCTGGCCAGAGCTTGAAGAAGTCGGGACACTGCGACTCGACGCAGCGCACGGCAGAGCACGACCGGATGCGGACTTCGGCCTTCGATGCGTTGGAGGAGCAATGGCACTGCAGTGGATCCAGCGGGTTCGGCTGCTCGCCGAACTCGGCATCAGCGACGCCGATGCCTGCTCGATCGTCTCAGACAACTTTCAATACTCGCGGGCCCTCCAGACGCTACAGAGCTGGAACGCTGAACTCGGGGAGACCTCAGAGTCGTGACGACCTTCACATCGACCCGCCCGACTGGCTCGGCCGTCCGGTTCGGCCCGCCGTAGTACGGGCGCCATTCGACACCAGAGCGTCCGCTCACGCGTGTTGCGGATGCTCAGCCTGTTTGACGTCTAGGAATCTGCGCAACGCCTCGCGGATGATCTCACTTGTCGTCGTGCCGTCGGTCTCAGCCCGGGCCGTGACCGCGGCTCGCAGTTCCGGGTCGATGCGCACCGGGACCACTTCAGCAGGCCCCGAGCCGATGGCGGGCCGGCCTCGGCGGCGCTTGCGCAGCGCCGCGACGTCGTAGTCGCTAGTCTCGACCTCCTCCGCGATGGCGTCGAGGTCGGCCTCGGTGAGGATGCGGCCGGTGGTGGTCTTGTAGGTAGTCACGGTTGTTCGCCTTGGGTCGGGAGGAGCGCGTGGAACGCTGGGCGCAGCGGCATCGCATGAATCACCATCGCGGGGCCGCCGTCGCGTTCTAGCCAGACGATCTCCAGCAGGTTCCCCGCCCGGTCAGCGCCGATGGCGAGGACCCTGGGCGGGTCGGTGGCCGGATCGAGTTCGATGACGGTGAGGGCGTGTTCAAGTCCGTGCAGGATCGCGTCGCGGTCGAGGTCGTGCTTGAACGCAGAGCGATGGAACTCCACACGCATATTATTGTAACACGAAACTCTGGGGTGGTGCTGCGGCGCGGGGCGCTGCGCGGTCGCGGCGTCGAACGGTTCGGCTCATGCGCAGACGGTAGGCGAGAGGTGTGACACGGCTGCGTGGGGAATCCCCACCCTATGCACCAACTGGGGCCCCGAGTCGTTGGAGGGGGTGTCGCCGGCGTCGGGGTAGAGGTGGGACCCTGCCGGGCAACGAGATGAGATCTTGGACCCTAGTGCTGTGAGATTCTGTACCCTAGAAGGATGATGGTTTGTACCCTAGCGGGTTGCGGGCCTGTAACCCTGGGAACGGAGCAACCACAGCATGGACAGCATCGACGCGAGAGGCGCCAGCAGCTCCGGCGACACCGGATCGGCTGGGGTGGGCTACCAGCGGCGGGTCGTGGACGACGAGCTCGACACTCTGTTGGCCGATCTGCCCGCTGTCAGCGTCGAGGGCCCGCGGGCTGTAGGCAAGACCACCACAGCCGTACAGCGTGCAGCGACCTGCTTCAATCTCGACGACAGCAGCGACACGCTCGACCTCGTGAAGGCGGACATAGGCCAACTGCTGCGGGGTCCCTGGCCGACGGTGATCGACGAGTGGCAGCGGCTGCCGGCCAGCTGGGACCTGGTGCGACGCGCCGTCGATGCCGACATGACCGCGGGACGGTTCATCCTGACGGGCTCAGCGTCGCCCGCGGAGGCACCGACCCACACTGGGGCCGGCCGCATCGTGACGGTGCGCATGCGGCCCCTGTCGCTGGCGGAACGCTGGGACTCGCCGCCGTTCGTGGCTCCCACTGTGAGTTTGGCCGCGCTGCTGGCCGGGCAACAGCCCGCCGTCAGCGGCACATCGACCGCCACACTCGCCGACTATGTGGCCGAGATCATCAACAGCGGCTTGCCGGGATTGCGGCATCTGGCAGCCCGCAGCCGGCGGGCGGCACTGTCGGGCTACATCGACCGCATCGTCGAGCGCGACTTCCCCGAGGCCGGGCGACACATCCGCAACCCTGCCTCGCTGAGGCGATGGATGGTCGCCTACGCAGCAGCGACCTCGACCACCGCCTCCTATGAGAAGATCCGCGACGCGTCGACCAGCGGCCACGGCGAGAAGCCGAACCGCAAGGCAACCGCCCCCTACATCGAGACCCTCGAGCAGCTCTACATCTTGGACCCGATACCCGCCTGGGCGCCTTCGGGAAGCAGGCTCTCGCGGCTCACAGAAGGCCCCAAGCACAGCCTCGCAGACCCCGCACTGGCAGCTGCGCTGCTGCGGGCCGACGCCCGCACGCTCCTGCAGCCTGCGAGCCCGCGGCAAGTCGGGCGGGTCGGGGAGATGCTCGGCGCGTTGTTCGAGTCGCTGGTGGCGCAGAGCCTGCGCGTCTACGCCCAAGGCTGCGAAGCAGCCGTCGGCCACCTGCGCGAATGGGGCGGCAGACGCGAGGTGGACCTGATCGTCACCGGACGCGACGGCCGGTTCGTGGCAGTAGAAGTCAAACTCTCCCAACGAGTCGACGACCATGATGTAAGGCACCTGGTCTGGCTCCGCGACGAGACAGGAGACGAGTGCTCCGACGCGGTCATCGTCACAACGGGCCAGCATGCCTACCGACGACCAGACGGCATTGCGGTAGTCCCAGCAGCCCTGTTCGGCCCTTAGAGCCGGTCACCACGACGGGGACCACCAAGGCGTGGGAAATCCCCACCCTCTGATATGGGAAGTCCCGCTGGAGGCCCCTAAGAGTGCCTTGAGGTTGCAAGGGAAACTCTTGGTGTTAGACATCCCGCGGGCGCTGGTAGAGACAGCACGACGGACTGAGGAAGCGAGACGGGCCGTGGCCGACCTCGACAAAGCCAAGGGCCTGGGCTTGGAGATCCTTAGCCGGGCCGGGATCGAGGTCGGAGGAGATCAGCCTCGCGACATCGTCGTGCACGACGACCGCTTCTGGGCGCGGGTACTCGCGAAGCGCGAACTCGGGCTGGGTGAGTCGTACCAGGACGGCTGGTGGGACGCCAACCAACTCGACGAGTTCGTCGCCCACCTGCAGACCCGAGACCTGCGCTCGCTGGTGCGGCCCGGACCCGGGCTGCTGCTGCACATCGCCAGGGCCCGCGCATCGAACCACCAGACCGTGCGGCGGGCCCGCAGGAACGCGGGCGCCCACTACGACATCGGGAACGACCTCTACGAGCGGATGCTCGACAAGCGCATGATCTACTCGTGCGGCTACTGGCGGCGCGCCGAGGACCTGGACCAGGCCCAGGAGGACAAGCTCGAGCTCACTTGCCGCAAGCTGCAGCTGGAGCCGGGCATGAGGCTGCTCGACATCGGCTGCGGCTGGGGCGGTTTCGCCCGGTTCGCGGCCACCGAGCACGGCGTGACGGTCACGGGCGTCACCCCGGCACGCGAGCAGGCCCGTTGGGCTCGGGAAGCCTGCGCAGGCCTGCCCGTCGAGATCCAGGAGTGCGACTACCGCGACCTGGAGGGCTCCTTCGATCGGATCGTGTCGATAGGGATGATGGAGCATGTCGGCCCGCGCAACCTCGAGACCTTCTTCGGGCGCTGCGACCGCTTGCTGTCCAGCGACGGCATGATGCTGCACCACACCATCGGGTCGCTGGAATCGAAACACCACACCGACCCGTGGTTCGACAAGTACATCTTCCCGGGGGGCGTAGTCCCGTCGCTGGCCCAGATCACGTCAGCCTGCGAGCAGGACTGGGTCATCGAGGACGTGCAGAACTTCGGGCCGTACTACGACCGAACGCTCATGGCCTGGCACCGCAACGTGACCGAGGCCTGGACGGACCTCACCGGCTATGACGAGCGCTTCCGCCGCACCTGGGACTACTACCTGCTGAGCTCAGCCGGATCGTTCCGAGCCCGGGCCCTGCAACTCTGGCAGATTGTGTTCACCCGCAGCCGTCGCCGCTCCGAGGTGTACCACCGGCCGGACTGACCGGAGGCAGCTGCTGGTCTAGAACTGCGCCTGCTCGGTGCTGCCTTCGAGGGCGAGGGTGGACGCGGTCCCCCCGGAGATCACGGTGGCCACCTGATCGAAGTATCCGGCTCCGACCTCGCGCTGGTGGCGGGTGGCGGTGTAGCCGAGGTCCTCCATCGCCATCTCGCCCTGCTGCAGCGCAACGTACGCCTTCATGTCGTCGGACTCGTAGGTGTGCGCCAGCTCGAACGCCGACGCGTTGAGCGCATGCCACCCGGCGAGAGTGATGAACTGGAACGCGTAGCCCATGGCGCCCAACTCCTTCTGGAACATGGCGATCTGGGCGTCGTCCAGATGCGCCCGCCAGTTGAACGAGGGCGAGCAGTTGTAGGCCAGCATCTTGTTCGGGTACACCGCACCGATGGCCTCGGCGAACTCCCGGGCCTCGTCGAGGTCGGGCGTGGAGGTCTCGCACCAGAGCAGGTCGCAGTAGGGCGCGTAGGCGAGGCCGCGCTGGATCGGCGCCTGCAGTCCCGGCTTCGTCACGAAGAACCCCTCCGCGGTGCGCTCGCCGGTCAGCCCGGCCCGGTCCCTGACGTCGACGTCGCTGGTGATCAGGCCCGCGCTCAGCGCGTCGGTGCGGGCCACCAAGATGGTCTCGACACCCATGACGTCGGCAGCCAGCCTGGCCGCCCGCAGCGTGGCGAGATGCTGCGATGTGGGCACCAGCACCTTCCCGCCCATGTGGCCGCACTTCTTGGCCGAGCTGAGCTGATCCTCGAAGTGGACCCCGGCCGCGCCGGACTCGATCATCGCCTTCATCAACTCGAAGGCATTGAGGGGACCACCGAAACCCGCCTCAGCGTCGGCCACGATCGGCAGCATGTAGTCGCGGCTCGGGTTGCCCTCGGTCTCGCTCCACTCGATCTGGTCGGCCCTTCTGAGCGCGTTGTTGAGGCGAGCGACCAGCGATGGCACCGAGTCCGCCGGGTAGAGGGACTGGTCGGGATACACCTGCCCGGCGAGGTTGGCGTCGCCGGCCACCTGCCAGCCTGACAGGTACAGGGCGGGCAGCCCCGCCTTGGCGAACTGGATCGCCTGCCCGCCGGTCATGGCCCCCAGGGCGTGCACGTAGTCCATGTCGTGGAGGCGCTGCCAGAGCTTGGCCGCGCCGGCTCGAGCCACGGCGCACTCGGGCGTCACCGAGCCGCGCAGCCGTACCACCTCGGTCGCGGAGTAGTCGCGACGTGTGCCGTGCCAACGGGGGTTGTTCTCCCAGTCGGCCTCTAGAGCTTCGACCTGCTGTGCGAAGCTCGGACTTGCGTTCGTGACCTTCATCATCGAATCGCCCTCCTGGTGGAGCGGTGCGGCGCCGGCCAATGACCCACGGGGCCAGTGCGGTCCCCAATGCTCATCGCGTCAGACCACAGAAGCCAGAATCTGCACCGCAGAGAAGCGCCCAAGTTGTTGGCCGACACAAGTTCTGCAATTCTTTCGCACATGGGCACCGAACCTGACCTCCTCGTGCTCGGCCGGCGCCTGCGCCACGTCCGCCGCAGGAGGGGTCTCACCCTCGCGGACCTGGCTGAGCGCACCGGGCGGCCGCCGGCCTACCTGTCGCGGCTCGAGAACGGGAGAGTCGAACCCCGCCTGGGCGTGCTCAGCGATCTCGCCGAGGCGCTCGACACCACCACGGCCGACCTTCTCGAAGACGCCCCTCCGGACCGCCGAGCCGAACTCGAGCTGGAACTGCTGCGGGCCCAGAACCATCCGGCCTACGCGGAGCTCGGACTGCCGCCGCTCAAGCCGTCCAGACGGCTCAGCGACGAGGTCCTCGAGCACCTGGCCGGCCTGAGCCGCGCCGTCTGCGAGAGAGCCGCTCCGATCGACACCACCGAGAGCGCCCGGAGGGCCAACTCGGAGCTGCGCGGCGAGATGCGCGACCGGAACAACTACTTCACCGACATCGAGCAGATCGCGGCCGAAGGGCTGGCCAGCGCCGGATACCCCGGTTCCGGCCCGATCAGCGAGCGGGTGCTCACCGAGCTGGTGAGCAGCTACGGCTTCCGCATAGAGCGCGTCGCCGGCCTGCCCCGCACGGCCCGCTCGATCACCGACACTCGCGACCGGGTGATCTTCATCGGCGACCAGGACCACCTGAAGGTGCGCCAGGCCCGTTCCGTAGTGCTGCAGACGCTCGGGCACTTCGCGCTGGAGCACTCCGACACGTCGGACTTCGGCGACTACCTCCGTCAGCGCATCGAGTCCAACTACTTCTCGGCCGCCGTCCTCGCCCCCGAGGCGCCCGCGGTGGAGCTGCTGAGCGAGGCGAGACGCCAGGGCGACATCAGCGTCGAGGACCTCAAGGAGACGTTCTACATCTCCTACGAGATGGCTGCTCACCGCTTCACCAACCTGGCCACCGTCCACTTGGGCATTCCCGTCCACTTCCTGCGAACCGACCCCGAAGGTGTGATCACCAAGGCGTATGAGAACGACGGACTTCCGTTCCCGGTGACCTCCGACGGGGGGCTGGAGGGAGAGCGGGTTCCCCGCCAGTGGGGAGCCCGGCAAGCCTGGGGAGCCGAGGGGCACTTCCTGTTGCACGAGCAGTACACGGTGCTCGACGTGGGCGAGTACTTCTGCATCACCTACATAGAGACCGAGCATGATCGCTACCCCTATGCGATCACGCTGGGCACGACGGTCGAGCACGCCCAGCACTTTCGGGGCTCCGAGACGCTGCGGCGTGAGCACGCCCGCTCCAGGGACGTGGAGCCCGACCCCCGGCTCGTGCGCGACTGGGAGAGCGTGGCCTGGCCGTCGGCGGCCGAGCGCAGCCACGTGCTGTCGGCACTGCCGCCATCGCAGCGCTCCTTCGTGCCGTTCCCCGGCATCGACCTGCTCGACGTCTACCGCTTCCTGGACCGGCAGAGGCGTCGCCGCCAGGTCTAGAGGCCGAGCGAGGCGTCGTGCCCGGCTCATACGGGCGAGGCCCCGGGCCCGAGCGGCCCGTGAGCGAAGCGAACAAGAGCGGGCACTAGGCCCGAGCGGCCCGTGAGCGAAGCGAACAAGAGCGGGAAACACCTAGTGCTACGCGGACAGAACTCGTCGTGTAGCCTCGCCTCTGACACCGCGCATGCCTGAGACCGCCGCCACCATCCGCGTCCCCGCCAACCACCTGCTCGGACCTCTGGTGGGCGAGCACGATGCGAACCTCCGCCAGCTCGAGAGCGCCTTCCCCGGCAGCCGTATCCATCTGAGGGGCAACGAGGTCAGCGTCCTCGGGGACGAGGCCGAGACCGTCGCCCGGGCGTTCGAGGAGCTGATCCTGCTTCTCGAGCACGGGCAGCGCCTCGACGTCCGCACCATCGACCGTACGATCGACATGGTGCGCAGCAACGTCCGAGCCTCCGAGGTCCTGACCCACGATGTGCTGCGAACGGCCGGAGGGCGGGTTGTGCGCCCGAAGTCGGCCGGACAGAAGCGCTACACCGACGTGATGGGCCAGAGCATCATCACCTTCGGGATCGGGCCGGCCGGTACGGGCAAGAGTTGGCTGGCGGTCGCCATGGCCGTGCGGGCGCTCAACGACGGCGAGGTGACCCGCATCATCCTTACCCGCCCCGCGGTCGAGGCGGGGGAGAGGCTCGGATTCCTCCCCGGCGACCTGATGGCCAAGGTCGATCCTTACCTGCGCCCCCTCTATGACGCGCTGTACGACATGGTGGGCAGCGAGGGAATGGAGCGGCTCCTGGAACGGGGCGCCGTCGAGGTGGCGCCGCTGGCGTTCATGCGGGGCCGCACGCTCAATTCGAGCTTCATCATCCTCGACGAGGCCCAGAACACCACCCCCGAGCAGATGAAGATGTTCCTGACCCGCATCGGCTTCGGCTCCCGGGCTGTGGTCACCGGCGATGTCACCCAGGTGGACGTGGACGGCGGGCGCAGCGGCCTGGCGGGCATCGAGGAGCTGCTGGGAGGCATAGACGGAATCGGGTTCGTCCATCTGAGCAGCCGCGATGTCGTTCGTCACCGCATCGTCGCAGACATCGTCACCGCCTACGACCGGGTCGGTCTCACCCGCCGAGACTCCGCCTAGATGGTGACCGCGTCCTCCCCAGACGAACCTGCCTGCGGAGCGGTGGTCCGGGCCTTCGACGAGACCTCCGGACCGGCCGCAGGAAACGACCTGGTCGACACCGAACGCTGGGCCAGGCTGGCCCGAGCTGTGCTGCGCGACGAGGGGATCGGATCCGGCGAGCTGGGCCTGCGGTTCGTGGACGCCGGTGCAATGGCCGAGCTCAACCTGGCCCACATGGGCACGGCCGGACCCACCGACGTTCTCGCCTTTCCAATAGACGGCGGCCACGGCGGCGCACCCGCATCCGGACCGGCCGTGCTGCTGGGCGACGTTGTGGTATGTCCCGCATACGCGGCACAGGCCAACGGCGACCCCGCCGCGTCCGGCAACTCCCGACCAGCCGGCGACCCCGCCGCGTCCGGCAACTCCCGACCGAACGGCGACCCCGCCGACGAGTTGGCCCTGCTGGTCGTGCACGGCGTGCTGCATGTACTGGGATACGACCACGCCCACGAAGCGGAGGCCGCAGCCATGCAGACCCGCGAACAGCAGCTCTTGGCTGCACACCACCGACAACCGTGACCAGCCAGAACGAACCCGGCGCCGGCCAGATGTCCCGTCGCGTTCGAAGACGGGTCGCGCGGGTGAGGAACGGGGCGCCACCGGTCAGCGAAGACGAGTTGATCGCCCTCACCGACGCCGCGGCTGAGGCAGACGCCATCGAGGACGCCGAGCGCGACATGATCGCTTCCGCGCTTGCCTTGGACCGCACTGTGGTTCGTGAGGTCATGGCACCCCGCGCCGACATGGTCACCGTCGACGCCGACATGACGGTGACCGCCTCGCTCGAGATCGCCATCAGCCGCGGCCTCAGCCGGCTGCCGGTGTGCCGGAACGACATCGACGACGTCGTCGGCGTCGTGCTGCTGAAGGATCTGGCCCGCACCGAGCGCTCGGGCGGCGGCGACCGTCCCGTCCAGGAGTCGATGCGCCGCGCCATGTTCGTGCCCGAGACCAAGCGGGTGGACGAGCTGCTCTCCGAGATGCGCACCGCCGGAGGGCACCTGGCCATCGTCGTCGACGAGTACGGGGGCACGGCCGGGCTCGTCACCCTCGAGGACCTCGTCGAGGAACTGGTGGGCGAGATCGTCGACGAGTTCGACCGGCCCGAGCCGCTCATGGAGCCCCTCGCGGGCGGCGAGGCGCTGGTTCACGGCCGCATGCCGGTCGACCAGTTGAACACCCTCGTCGGAGCGGCCCTGCCCGACGACGACTGGGACACCGTCGGCGGCCTGATCTTCAGCACGCTGGGCCATGTGCCCGAAGTGGGCGAGACCGTCGACGTCGACGGCCTCAGGCTGCGGGTGGAGCACATGGAGGGCCGCCGCATCACCCGGGTCAGACTCACCCGCACATGAAGGCTTCGGTGCCGGACACAGGCTCTGGCGGTCACCGATGCGGGATCGTCGGGCTGGCGGGCCGCCCCAATGCGGGCAAGTCGACGCTGATCAACAGGATCGTCGGCCAGAAGGTGTCGATCGTCTCGGACAAGCCCCAGACCACCCGCGCCGAGTTGCGGGGGGTGCTCACCCGTCGTGACGCCCAGATGGTCCTGGTCGACACGCCCGGCATACACAAGCCCCGCACCGCGCTCGGGCGTCGCATGAACGCCGCAGCCAACGAGGCGCTGCACGATATCGACGTGGCGTGCCTAGTGATCGACGCATCGGCTCCCTACGGCCGCGGCGACGCCTTCATCGCCCGGTCGCTGCCGACGGACTCCGTCGTTGTCGTGACCAAGGCCGACCTGGTGGGACCGCAGGCGATGCTGGAACAGCTCGCAGCCCTGGCAGAGCTGGACTTCGAGGCCTACTACCCGGTGAGCGGACGCACCGGCCAGGGTGTCGAGGCGCTGGTGGAGCACCTCGTAGGCCGCCTGCCCACCGGACCGGCCCTCTACCCCCGAGGCACCGTCTCGGACGCCCCGGAGGCCTTCCGGGTGGCCGAGCTGGTACGGGAACGGCTCCTGGCAACCGCACGCGACGAGCTGCCCCATTCGATCGCGACCCGGGTGACGGAATGGGATTGGCCCCTGATCCGCTGCGAGGTCATCGTTGAACGCCCTTCCCAGAAGGCTATCGTGATCGGCAAGGGCGGATCGATGCTCAAGGCGGTCGGAACGGCAGTGCGCTCGCAGCTCCCTGAGGGCGCCTACCTGCAACTCGCAGTCAGAGTCGACAAGAACTGGCAGCGACGCGCCGGATAAGGCGCGCCACGTCAGAGGCCGAGCTTGCGAGGCCGTGGCCCGAGCGGCCCGTGAGCGCAGCGAACAAGAGCGGGAGAAGCACCGCCGCAACGTGACGAGCTTGTGCCAACCCGCGCACGTTTCAACCGGGCCACGCGGTAGCTTCACAGTAATGATCACCGCGGCATTGGACTTGGACCGCGTCCCCTCGCATGTCGCGTGCGTGATGGACGGCAACGGGCGCTGGGCCCAGTCTCGGGGCCTGCCCCGCACCGAAGGTCACCGGGCCGGCGAGGAGGCGCTGTTCGACGTGGTGGACGGGGCTCTCGACATCGGTGTCGAGTGGCTCACCGTCTATGCCTTCAGTACTGAGAATTGGCGGCGCCCACCCGACGAGGTCCGCTTCCTGCTCGAATTCAACGAGGACATTCTGCTGAGACGCCGGGACGACCTGCACGAGCGGAGCGTGCGGATCCGGTTCGTGGGCCGCCGCGACCGGCGGGTGCCCAAGAAGCTGATCCAGCTGATGGACGACGCCGTGGAGCTGACCAGGCGCAACCGTCGGATGACCCTCACCATCGCCTTCAACTACGGCGGGCGGGCAGAGATCGTCGACGCGGTCAGGGCGGTCGTGAACTCCGGGATATCGGCCGACAGGATCACCGAGCGCACCATCGCCTGCCGCCTCTATGACCCCGAGATGCCGGAGCCCGACCTGATGATCCGCACCTCCGGAGAGTTCCGCACCTCCAACTTCCTGCTCTGGGAGCTGGCCTACAGCGAGCTGTACTTCACCGACACCGCGTGGCCCGACTTCCGCCGCGGCGACCTCTATGAGGCGATAAGGGTCTACCAGGAGCGTGAGCGGCGGTTCGGGCGGGTCTCGCCCAACGGCGCGAACTCGGCCATCACGTCCAACGGCGACGGCAAGAGGCGAGACAGCCCCGGCTAGGGCGATGAGCCTCTACCGCGACGAGGCGGTGGTGCTGCGCACCTGGAAGCTGGGCGAGGCAGACCGCATCGTGAACTTGCACACCCTGGCTCATGGCAAGGTCCGCGCCGTGGCCAAGGGGGTGCGGCGCACCCGCTCGAAGTTCGGCGCCCGCCTGGAGCCGGCCTGCCACGTGGCGGTGCAGCTGTACCGGGGCCGCGGCGACCTCGACACTCTGACCCAGGCTGAGACCATCGACCGCTTCACGAGCCTCCGGTCCGACCCCGACAGGTTCGCCCGAGCCTCCGCCATGCTGGAGGCCGTCGATCATCTGGCGCCCGAGACCGGAGGCGACCCCGACCGCCATGTGATGCTCGTTCGGGCCCTGACCACGCTGGACCGCGTCGACAGCGAGCTGGTCGTGGCGGGGTTCTTCTTGAAGCTGCTGGCACTGGAGGGCGTGCAGCCCGAGCTCGCCAGCTGCGTGGCCTGCGGAGCGGGCGAGCCTTTCGAGGCTCTCGACATCGATGCCGGCGGGGTGCTGTGCCACCAGTGCCGCCACGGCCGGCCGATCGGCCGGGAGGCCCTGGAGATGCTTCGCCAGATCCTCGGCGGCCAACTGGGAGCGGCCTTGCGCCGGCCGGCCGACGACGCCACCGCCGAGGTGACGGCCATCGCCACCGCGGCGATCGAGTCCCATCTGGAGCGGCGGCTGCGATCGGTGACCGTGCTGGACCGCGGATAGCTCCTACCCTTGCCCCCATGGCCGAGTCCCGCCCAGACCCGGAGTTGTTCGACGCGATCGTCAACCTCTGTGTGCGGCGCGGCTTCGTGTTCCGCTCCGCGGAGATCTACGGCGGCTTCCGCTCGGCCTACGACTACGGGCCGCTGGGAGTGCTGCTGCTGCGCAACGTCAAGGAGCAGTGGTGGCGATCGATGGTGCAGCTCCGCCACGACGTGGTCGGCCTCGACGCGTCGATCCTGTCGCCGCCCGCGGTGTGGGAGGCCTCCGGTCATCTCAAGAACTTCACCGACCCCATGGTGGACTGCCGCTCCTGCGGGACCCGCCACCGCTCCGACAAGCTCGAGGATCCCGAGACCTGCCCGGACTGCGGGGAGCGGGGCACTTTCACCGAGCCCCGGCAGTTCAACCTCATGTTCGCCACCCACGCCGGCCCCGTGGCCGACTCTGCGGCCCAGGTCTACCTGCGGCCCGAGACGGCCCAAGGCATGTTCATCAACTTCGCCAACGTGCTGCGAGCCAGCCGCAAGCGCCCGCCGTTCGGGATCGCCCAGATCGGGAAGTCGTTCCGCAACGAGATCACACCGGGCAACTTCGTGTTCCGCACCCGCGAGTTCGAGCAGATGGAGATGGAGTACTTCGTCCCGCCGGACGAGGCCGCGGGCTGGTTCGAGCACTGGTGTGAGGCCCGCCTTCAGTGGTACCTGGATCTGGGCATCCGTAGGGAGATGCTGAGGCTGCGGGCCCACGGCACCGACGAGTTGAGCCACTACTCGTCGGCCACCTCCGACGTGGAGTTCCTCTTCCCCTGGGGCTGGGACGAGCTGGAGGGCATCGCCAACCGGGGCGACTACGACCTGCGCTGCCACGCCGAGCATTCGGGCGAGCGCCTGGAGTACTTCGACCCGGCCACCGAGGAGCACTACGTGCCCCACGTGATAGAGCCCGCGGCCGGCGCGACCCGGGCCGCCATGGCCTTCCTGATGTCGGCCTACGACACCGAGGTGGTCAACGACGCCGAACGAGTTGTGCTCCGGCTCGACCGGCGGCTGGCTCCGTACCAGGTGGCCGTGCTGCCGCTGTCGCGCAAGGACGTGCTGGTGCCGCTGGCGAACCGGGTGTTCGACCTGCTCAAGGGCCGCTGGAGCTGCGACTACGACGAGACCCAGGCCATCGGCCGCCGCTACCGGCGCCAGGACGAGATCGGCACGCCGCTGTGCGTGACCGTCGACTTCGACACCCTCGACGACGACGCGGTGACGGTGCGCGACCGCGACTCCATGGCCCAGGACCGGGTGAGCATCGACCGGCTCGTCGAGTACCTCACAGACCGGCTCAAGTAGTCCACCCGCCGGCGGGCGGATAGGTGTCCGGCGGGACTGGTATGTTCGCCCCGATGGGGATCGTGGCGGACGACATAGCCCGGGTGCGGGCGGCCACCGACATCGTCGCGATCATCGGCGAGCACACCGAGATCAAGCGCTCCGGGAGGCAGTGGATGGCCCGCTGCCCGCTGCACGGCGAGCGCACGCCATCGCTGTCGGTATCGCCCGACAAGGGCGTCTACTACTGCTTCGGCTGCCAGCGCAGCGGCGACGTCATCACCTTCGTGCAGGAGATCGAGGGGCTCGACTTCGCGGGCGCGGTCGAACTGCTGGCCGGGCGGGCCGGGATACGGGTGCAGTACACCAGCCGGGACGAGAGCGCGGCCCGGAGCCGTCGGCGGAGGCTGCTGGAGGCGGTGGCCAAGGCCGGGGACTTCTACCACCAGCGGCTGCTCGACGGGCGGGACGCGGGACCGGCCCGGCACTACCTCAGATCCCGCGGCTACGACGGCGAACTCGTGCGCCGCTGGAAGATCGGGTGGGCGCCAGACGGCTGGGACCACCTGGCGAAGCATCTGAAGCTCCCCGACGACGACCTGCGCGACTCGGGTCTCGGGTTCGTGAACCGCGGCGGGCGCCAGCAGGACTTCTTCCGCGGCCGGATCCTGTTCCCCATCAGCGACGAGCGGGGCGACACCGTCGGCTTCGGTGGCCGGATCATGCCGGGCGCCGACGGCCCCAAGTACCTCAACACCTCGACCGACGCCAAGACCTACGACAAGAGCCGGGTCCTGTACGGGCTGCACGAGCATCGCAAGGAGATCGTCAAGGCGGGCCGGGCGGTGGTGTGCGAGGGCTACACCGACGTGATCGGGTGCGCCACCGCCGGCATCGAGTTGGCCGTGGCCACCTGCGGCACCGCCCTCACCGAGGAGCATGTGCGGCTGCTGAAGCGGTTCTCGGCCGGCCGGCTGGTGCTGGCCTTCGACGCCGACGCCGCGGGAGCCGCGGCCGCGGGCCGGGTCTACGCCTGGGAGCGCCAGTTCGAGTTGGAGGTGCTGGTGGCCGACCTGCCCCCCGGCAAGGATCCCGGCGACCTGGGCCGCTCCGACCCGGAAGCTCTGCATCGGGCCGTCGAGGAAGCGATCCCGTTCCTTCAGTTCAGGGTGGACCGGGCCCTGACGGGTGCCGACCTGTCCACCATCGAGAGCCGGGCCCGATCGGCCGAGCGGGCCGTGACCGTGGTCAACGAGCACCCTGACCCGATGGTGCGCGACCCCCACGTGATCGAGATCGCGGACCGCTGCCATGTGGATCCCGACCATCTGCGCCGCTTCGCGGCCGGCGGGCCGAGCATGGCACCGGCCCGTAGCGCGGACGGAGACAGGTTCCAGGCCCCGGCCGGTGAGCGCCTGACCCCCGAGGACGAGGCGCTGCAGCTGGCCATTCACCGGCCGGGCGAGGTGGCCCAACGCCTGCACTCCACCCTGTTCGGAGATCCGGTGCACCGCGAGGCTTTCGAGGCCCTCGAGCGCACCGGGGGAGTGGTGGAGGCGTCAGACCAGGTGTCTCCACCGGCGGCGCAGTTGCTGCACCGGCTGGCCGTCGACGCGGGCAACGCGTCCGTCGAGGACGTGCTCGCCCGTGTGGCCCGCCTCACCTCCGGCCGCGCCATGAACGACCTGCGCCGCATGGCGGCCTCCGCCGACGACCCCGCCATGCGCCAGCAGTACAGCACCAGCGTCGCCTGGCTGAAGTCTCAGTCCGAGCAGCTCGATGAGCGGAACACCCGCGCCGACACCCTGGCGGTCCTTCTGCCGTGGCTGATCGAGCATGGACGCCGATCCGAGGCGTCCGTGTCGGGGGCGCTGGTAGCCTCACAGGCTGATCCGGGGTAGCTCAACTGGCAGAGCAAGCGGCTGTTAACCGCTAGGTTGTGGGTTCGAGCCCCACCCCCGGAGCCGTTGAGTTCTGAAATAAGTGCAGTTCAGATGCTATTTTTTTGTTGAACATATTCTCACTTGTCCAACAGTCTGTCCACCTCAACGGGGCCCTCAGGAGAGGTGCCCAGGTGGCGTTGCGGGGCGCGCTAGCGTTGCCTGGCCGTTCGGCGGATGCCGACGTCTAGCTATCGAGGGTGGCGTTTTGCACTTAAGGTCGCCCAAGCAGCACTACATCACCGCGTCGCACATTGAGCGTTGGGCCGACGACGGTTAGCGGGTAGCCGATGCAGCATCACTATGTGGGAGACGTAGGTGACTTCGGAAAGTACGGTCTGCTTCGCGCGATCACCGGCAGACGCTCGGAGGCACAGCCGAAGCTATCGCTCGGTGTCATCTGGTATCTGAACCACCGTCAAGCAATAGAATATCTTGACAATCCAGACGGCTACTTGGACTGCGACCCCTGCCTCTTCGACAAGCTGGCAAAGATCGTCTCAGGCGAATCAAGAAGGGAACAGCCCCTGGACAGGGTCGAAGCGAGCGAAGTCCTCGGCGATCGCACGCTCACGGACTATTACCGGGTGCCAATACCCAGCGGGAAGGAACCACGCGAGCGCTGGTGGAAGGAGGCTCATGAGCACCTCAAAGCGTGCCAAGTTGTCTTTCTCGATCCCGACAACAGCTTGAAGACCTCCACGAGGCGTGGCATCTCGGCCCAACATGCCTACTTGGACGAAGTCGAGCCGCTTATCGCACGCGGCCAGACGGCCATCATCTATCAGAGCTACGGACGCAACGAACACGCCCAGCAGATGGCCGAGTGGAAATCGGCGCTCGTCGAGGAACTCAAACTCCAGTTCGAGCCAGTGATTCTCAGGTTCAACCCAGCCGTCAAGCCTCCGAAGATCCGCGCCTTCATCATCCTGCCCGCCAAATGCCACGCAGCGCTGATCAGCGAGCGCTTGGACGAACTGCTGACGGGACCGTGGGGCAAGTTCTTCAACCGGTTCCACCGTTAGCGTAGTCAAGTCGCAACGTGCTCCGAGGCGAGTCCGGCCAGCGTTACGGCCGTTGGTTCCCGGCACGTGCCGTGACATTGGTGCCCTACTTCGTGCAACTGATCAGGGGCGGCTCATGGTCAGGGTTCTGGGGGCGATCCAGCACGACGGCCCGCAAGCACGGAGCACTAACCTGGTGAGACTCACCTAGGCCCTGCATCTAGGCTTGTGACGATTGGCTGCATTCGAACTGATCGCGACGCAGAGAGGGCTGGGGACATCGCATCGACTCGGCAGCGTTCGCTAGCCTCAGAGCCCTCCTAGGCATCGCTGATACCATCCCGACGGCATGCGATGCTCTCATTGCCGTCCGCGCTCCGCGGCCACTCCCTCATTGTGTGCCCTCCCCGGCTCTGCCAACCGTAACGCGAGCTGCGGGGACATCCCTCACAGCGCCACTCAGCCGCCCCGTGTCACCTGAGTGTCGGTGGCCATGAGATCCTGCCCAGTGGCGGCCATGTAGCTGCCCGCTGGCGGCCAACAGTTCTGCCCAGCGGCGGCCAACAGAGTTGCCCGCGTTGAAGTCCGTTTCCCGCCGTGGTCCACCGCGGAGGGGTGCTCCTCCTACTCGAATGGCCGGTCACGACAACCGTGACCATCGAGCAGGAGGAGCGAGTGAAGTCTCGCGAGGAAATCATGAACATGTTGGAAGCGTTCGACCTGTGTGGGTCGTTCCGGGATGCCGGCGAGCTGGCCGGCGTGTCTCATCACACCGTGGCCCGCTATGTCGCTATGCGCGATGCCGGCGAGTTGGCCAGAGAGGGACCGCGGCGCAGGGGGCGGATCATCGATCCGTGGCTGCCGAAGATCGAGGAGTGGGTCGAACGGTCTCACGCCAAGATCCGCGCCGACCGGGCCTTCGAGAAGCTGAAGGCGCTGGGGTTCGAGGGTTCGGAGCGCACGGTGCGGCGAGCGGTCGCGGAGGTGAAGGCCAACCATCGCCGTGGCCGGCGGCGGGTGTATCGGCCCTGGATCCCCGAGCCGGGCATGTGGGCGCAGTGGGACTGGGGCGCGGGCCCGGTCATCGCCGGCCGGAGGACGAGTCTGTTCTGTGCGTGGCTGGCGTGGTCGCGGTTCCGGGTCGTGGTGCCGTGCTGGGACCGCACCCTGCCCACGGTGATTTCCTGTGTGGACCGGGCCATGCGCGCCTTCGGCGGCGCACCGACGTATTGGTTGACCGACAACGAGCGCACCGTCACGATCGATCACGTCGCGGGGGTGGCGGTCCGCCATCCGGAGATGGTCGCGATCAGCGGCCACTACGGGACCACGATCGCGACGTGTGTGCCGGCGGACCCCGAGTCCAAGGGCGGCAGCGAGGCGACGGTGCGGATCGCCAAAGCCGACTTGGTGCCAACCGACGCGAACCTGCGCGACGGCTACACCAGCTGGGCTGAGCTGGTCGAGGCCTGCGACGCGTGGATGGCCGAGGTCAACGGCCGCCAGCATCGGGTGACCCGTCGGGCGCCAACCGAGATGCTCACTGAGGAGCAGCAGCGCCTGCACGCACTGCCCGAGAGCCCTTACACGGCGGTGTTTGGCCAGACCCGCAAAGTCACTTGGAGCTCCACGGTCAGCTTCGGCGGGGTGACCTACTCGGTCCCGCACACGTTGGCCGATGAGACGGTGTGGGTGCGCGTCGACGGCGACCAGGTCGTGGTGGTGCACTGCGCACCGTCAGGACCCGTCGAGGTCGCCCGCCACCAGCGCTCGACACCAGGGCGTCCGATGATCGACGACGCCCACTACCCACCACGCCCGGCGGGGCCTCTCGGGCGGCGTCCCAAGCCGACCAACGCGGCCGAGGCCGAGTTCTTGGCACTGGGCGAGGGCGCCCGACTGTGGCTGGTCGAAGCCGCCTCCGCGGGCACGTCACGAATCAAGACCAAGATGGCCCAAGCCGTCGACCTGGCCCGCCTCCACGGCCAGATGCGCGTCGACTGGGCGCTCGGTCACGCCGCCACCTACGCCCGCTTCGCGGACGGCGACCTCGCGTCGATCCTCGCCGCGCACCCCCTCGGCGAGCGCCGCAGCGCCGGAGAGGACCACTCGCTGCAGACCGGCACCGCCGCCTGGGGCCACCTCGGCGCCGACCGATGAACCCAGCACCCATCGACGAAGTCGTCGACTTGTTGCGCACCCTGCGCCTGCCGCACATGCGCGCCGCAGCACCGGAGCTGCTGGCCACCGCCAAAGCACAACGCTGGGAACCGGCCGAAGCGATGCGAGCGCTGCTCACCGAAGAGCTCGCCGGCCGTCAAGCATCCTCGATCCGGTCCCGACGCAAAGCCGCCGGGTTCCCCACCGGCAAGACCTTCGACGCCTGGAACGAGACCGTCAGCTCGATCCCGGCGCCCACCCAAAGAGCGCTGCGCACCCTCGAGTGGATCGACCGTCACGAGAACCTCGTCGTGTGCGGACCATCCGGCACCGGCAAGACGCACTTCCTAGAAGCGCTCGGCCACACCGCCATCGACGCCGGCCACAAGGTCACCTGGTTCAGCCTCGAGCACCTCGGCGTGCTCGTGCGCCGCCACAGCGCCGACGACACCGCCGCCAAAGCGATCAACAAGATCATGCGCGCCGACGTCATCGTGATAGACGACATCGGCCTGCTGCCGGTCACCACCGACACCGCCGAGGCGCTCTACCGCGTCGTCGACGCCGCCTACGAGAAGCGCTCCATCGCGCTGTCAAGCAATCTTCACCCCGCCGGGTTCGACGAACTCATGCCCAAGACCATCGCCAACGCCACCGTCGACCGGCTACTGCACCACGCCCACATCGTGCTCACCGCCGGCGACAGCATCCGCCTCACCCAAGCCACCGCCGGAAAGGGGGTGACGCCACTGACCAACTGAACTGTGGGCAACTCTGCTGTCCGCCACCGGGCAGTTCTGTTGGCCACCACTGGGCAGTTCTGCTGTCCGCCACTGGGCAGATCCCACTGGCCATTGACACCTGAGGCCCCTGCTCCTGGTTCAGCTCTCCGACTGGGCGAGAGATATGACTGGATTCCTGCTGTCGCTGATCAGCCGATCGACCCAACGATCTTCGACAAGAGGTCGCTTACAGGCCTCAGGCGCCGACGCATCAGAACCTGGGGGGATCTGGGAAGGCTTGACGACGCGGCCCTTCTTGAAATCGCGAATGTCGGTCAACTCACCGTTTCTCGTATCCACAACGCACTGGAATCTCACGGTTCGAAGATGCGAGACCATGCGGCTACTGTGACCGCTTGGCGGAGGATGGCCTTCGAGCGTGAGCAAGCAGCGCCCGTGGACTTCGACCTGGTCACTGCTGCCGCATGGACCAGCGTCGCGACAGACGACCTAACGGTGGGCGGACTCGTAGCAGCGTGCCTGGGTGACGGTGGCATCCCCGAGGAGGTAGGTGAGGCGATACGCCGCCTGCAGTCTGTCTCGCTCTCACAACTCGTGGGCTCCGAAGTCGCGACCCTAGCCGAACGCATCTCCGACCTGGTTTCCGAAGCCTCCGGCCCGGAACTCGCCGCGCGCGAGTTTGTGCGATCTCGCCCGACTTGGCGAGCACTCGGCAAACAGCACGGCGTGAGTGGCGAAGCGGTACGCCAGCGGGTCGCCAAGGATGCCGTGCAGTTGCGCGGCAAGCTCGCGGGGGACCGTTTCCGGTCGGTTCGATTGGCCGCGAGACGGCTGTGTGACGAGTTCGGTCTCGCCGTTCGAGCCGACAGTCCTGTTGCGGAGGCATGGAGGGCGCGGCTTGGCGAGCACTGCTTTGAGGTACTCCGATGGATTGCCCGCTACGGCTACGACGGCGATTGGCTTCTTCGGGACGCGGACACCGCCCGCGCCGACATTGCTCAGGTGCTCGACGATGCCGCTGGCGATGAATGGCTGACAAGTGTTGAAGACCTGTGTAGCAAACTGCCGGGTCCTGTGCTGCCCGAAGCAGTTCTGGCGTTGCTCATGGAGTCAGGAAGATGGCGCGACATCGGTGAGGGGTGGCTAGTTCGCTGGGACGTACCTCTCTACGTCAAGGCAGAGAGGGTTCTGCACATGGTTGGCAGACCGATGACACCGACCGAACTGATTGAAGCCATCGGGGAGAGTTCCGCGAGGGTGCTCAAGCAGTATCGCGGATCGCTGGTGCGTATCGACAAGCACTTTCGGTTGGCGTTGCCCGAATGGGGATACAAGGAGTACGAGGGCATCGTTGCGGAGATCGACCAGCGCATCGAGCGCGGTGGTGGCGTCGCTTCAATGTCAGCGATGCTGGAGGAGTTCGTCCGAGACTTCGACGTGAAGGCAGGGTCGGTGCGGGCGTACTTGGAAGGTGGACCTTACGTCGTATCAGGCGACGAAGTGCGCCAACTAGAGAGCCTGGACTACACACCCAACAGCGTCGATGACAGACCATACGCGATCAAGGTAGGAGACGATTGGGGTCAGAGCTTCACCGTCACCGAGCACAACCTGAAGGGCTACTCGTTCAATCTCGACCGTGACATCGCCGCCCACAACGGACTCCAACCGCAAGACTCGCTGAAAGTTCCCGCGATGCACGCAGGCACCCGTGTGGGCGAAGCGTCGCTCATCTGGCGACTCACAAACTTGAACGGGACCGTAGACGTGGGCCGGCTCAGCTCCGTGCTTGACAAACTCGGCTTCGACGACGGCGACGACATCGTCATCGTCGCGACCCCCTCGGTGTGCACGGTGCTGCGCCCCAGCGAACTGCCAAGACAACAGCAGACAACCCTTAGCGAGGACGTGCTGCGCTCGCTTCTGGGCCGCGAGTGATACCTGCGATGTCCGGATTGCGCGACTTGCAGTGGTCTACGACCTACTCCACCGACAAGGAAGATCTCGTCGAGGCCTTCTACCTGCCGTGCCTGCGGCACGCCACCGCCTATTGGCGCGCTGTCGGCTACTTCTCAAGCCGAGTGCTCGCGCTGATCTCACCTGCAATCGAGCAGTTCTACGCCCAAGACGGCAGGATGCGGCTAGTGGCGTCTCCAGCTCTGTCCGAGAAGGACAGAGCCACCATCCAGGCTGCGTATATGCAAGGGACCCACTCAGACCACCTGCAGCACGATGAGACAGTCATCGCTTGCCTTCGCCGCTACCTGGACCCTGGTCGGGTTCAGGCCGATGAGGAGCGCCTGAGACTTCAGCTCTTGGCTGGCATGATCCGCGACGGTCTGCTTGACATCAGAGTGGCCGTGCGGGTCCACCACGGCGGCGGCGTCGATCTCTACCACGAGAAGATTGGCGTGTTCTTTGACGCTGTCGGCGATTATGTGACGTTCAATGGCTCGCCGAACGAATCATGGAACGGCTGGGTTCGCAATGCTGAGAGCTTTGCGCTGCATCGGTCGTGGGCCCCGGAGGCGCAGCACGCACACAACGAGCGTGAACTGTTCACAGAGACATGGGAACAGCGCAGGCCTGGAGTGGTGACATTCCAACTCCATGAGAGAGTCATCTCCACGCTATTTGAGCGGTTTCCTCCATTGGACCCCGATGAAGCGAGCCGCGCAGGAATGACTTCGTTCCGGTTGCCCGGGCCCACCCCATCCGGATCATGTGACCTTGGCCTGACGACTCCCCACTTCATCGAGGAGCAGGGGCTCCGCCCGTATCAGCAGGAGTGCATTGACAAGTGGATTGCGGCCGATCACAGGGGAACCTTCGCGCTCGCTACCGGGACGGGCAAAACGGTGATAGCGCTGTCCGCGGCGAAAGTGTTCGCGGAGCATCACGCCGGCGAAGGCCGGTCCGTTCTCGTGCTGGTGGTCGTGCCGACCACCGAACTGGCCGAACAATGGCGACGCAACGCCCGAGAGTTCGGTTTCAGGCCCACCGTCTGCAACAGCCAAGCCCCGGGCTGGCAGTCCGACGCCGAGCTGGCCCTGTCGGCGTTGCAGGGCTCGAAAGCGAGAGCCGACTGCGTGATCGTAACCGCGGACACGATGACCGGCGACAGCTGGACGTCCGTGGGCAGAACAATCGAGAGCCTCGCTTGCGGCTTGGTGGTGATCGGCGACGAGATGCACGCCCTCGGCACCCCGCGCAGGCTCGGCCGCCTCCCGAGACGCTCCGACAGTGCCGTGGGCCGCATCGGGCTGTCTGCCACCCCCCGCCGTCACAACGACGAGCAGGGCACACGAGAACTGCTGTCATATTTTGGGGCTGTCCTGCGCAGCATCGGAATCGCCGAAGCAATCCGGCTCAAGGCGCTCTGCCCCTACACCTATATCCCGGTGGTAGTGCACCTCAACGGGGCCGAACAAGACGAGTACGACATCCTTAGTCGCAAGATCGGCCAGGCATGGAAGGCCGCCAACGGCGACGAGGAAGAGTTCCATCGCAGAGCCGGCAAGTACCTGACCCGCCGCACCGGACTGCGGAGCCACGCCGCCGAGAAGACAGCCCAAGGACTCGAACTCGCCGCGGGCCGAGGATCGCTGGGGTACACGATCCTCTATGTGGGCGAAGGCGCGCATCCGCTGACTGGTGTGAACCAACTTGAGCACCTGCTCGGCGAACTCAATAGGAAGGGCGTGAGAGCCAACAAGTTCGTCTCCGGCACGGACCCCGACCAGCGCCGCATGAACCTCGACATGTTCCAGCGCGGCGACCTGGATGTGCTCGTCGCGATGAGATGCCTAGACGAGGGCGTCAACATCCCGCAGGCCCGTCGGGGCGTCATCTTGGCCTCCACCCAGAACCCCCGCCAGTTCGTGCAACGCCGCGGCCGTCTGCTGCGCATAGCGCCCGATAAAGACGAAGCAGAACTCGTCGACGTGCTGTGCCTGCCGGCGCGCCAGCCCGAGAGGGGCAGCCCCAGCTGGACAGCCGAGCGCAGGCTTGTCGCGACTGAACTGACCCGGGCGCTGGAACTGGCGGAGGCCGCCCGCAACAGCCCCGACGCGCCCCCGCGAGCGTTGACTAACATCATGGCCGCCTACGACCTCATGGAGCTGGCTGCCGGCTACGGCGACGAAGCCAGTTGGATACCGGATACGCCATGACCGACCAGCCCACATCGACAAGGGAACAGGCGCTAGAGATGCTCGGCGGGCTTGCCGAGAACGAACAAGCCACAGCCATGTGGCTGATGGACGAGATCCGTTCCCGGTTCGGCGCATCCGATCGCTTCGACCCCAACGACCCGGTGTTCTCCGAACTCTCGGACCAGCTCGTGTCGCGGCTGCTGTGACATGCGCTTGAAGCGGCTGCACCTCCGGAACTGGCGTTCCTTCCCCGCGGCCGACATCGACCTCGACAACGATGTCACGGTGATCGTCGGTCAAAACGGCGCCGGCAAGACAGCGTTGCTGAACGCTTTCGTTTGGTGCCTCTATGGCGAGACCACAAGCGGCTTCCCACGCCCCAAGGACCTGTGCAATCATCAAGCGAAACTCGCCCTCGAACCAGGCGAGTCCACGGAGGTCCAGGTCATGGTGGTCTTCTCTCACCGTGACCACGAATACGAGGCACGTCGGTCGATCTCGATCGAGCGGACAGGCACAGACGGAGAGGACTTCGCCGAGACCGAACCCGACTTCGTGCTCAACATCCATCCCACGGCGGGCGGTTACCACCGAACGCTCGGGGCCCTAGACGCCG
Organism: Candidatus Aldehydirespirator sp.; assembly: GCA_965203575.1. Lineage (GTDB taxonomy): Bacteria > Actinomycetota > Acidimicrobiia > Acidimicrobiales > Aldehydirespiratoraceae > Aldehydirespirator. The sequence continues at coordinate 3,429,377 of OZ241894.1, read as the reverse complement.
ACCGCGACGTCCGGGCGATCCTGCCGATCGGCCTGAACCCGTACTTCTTCTTCCCGGCCGAGAATATCGGAACCGCCACCGCTCCCGACTCGGATGCGGTGTCTGTCAAGGAGGCGGTCGAGATCCTCCTCGGCGTGAAACGCTACGACATCGCGCTCACAGCCATCCGCAAGTCCCTACAGCACAAGAAGCTCAAAGCCAGACAGACAGACGACCTGAAACTCGCCAAGGCCCTCCAGGAGGCCGACTCGACCCGCGAGGCGTACGACAAGGTGACTGCCAGGCTCAAGCAGCTGCCCGACGCCATACGCGACGCGAAACGCATCCTCGACGAGGCAGAGGCACAGTTCAAGCGATTCGACGGCGCCCGGGCGCTCATCGAACGACGCGGCCAGATGCAGCGGGATCATGACTTAGCCCAACGAGAGGCCAACGACGCTGTGGACCTACGCAGCCGAGTACTGGACGAGGAGTGCTTCAACCTGTTCGGCCTCGGAGTGCTTGAGTCGGCCCGCAGGGTGCTCGACAAGGCCAAAGCGGACCGCAAGCTGCCACCCAAAGTATCCGCCGGGCTGCTCGACGCGCTCATCGACGGCACCGACCCCTGCATCTGCGGCACCCCGATCACCGACGCCGAGCGGGGAACTCTCCGCGAGCTTCGCGCGACCATCGTCGAGGACACTCTTGTTGAAGCCGCGAGCACGATTCGCGCCCGCGTCACCCAGAAGCACGCCCGCCTCCTTGACAGGCCTGACGCCGAACAACCCCACAAGCGACTTCAAGGCGCTCAGACCACGATCCACGACGCTCACGCTCAAAGGAAGACGCTGGAAGACGCTCTCAAGGAGTTCGACATACCCGATTGGGCCACTGCAGATCCCAGCGCGACCTGGCGGGAGTACCAGCGCAAACACGCCGCGCTCCTACAGGAGCAGAAGGACCTTGAGATCGTCTGCGAGGACTTGTTGCAGAAGCGCCGCGCGGCGGACAAGAAGTATGGACAGCTGGCCCGCCAGAAGGACAGCTCCGACAAGGTCGTAAACGCCAGAGGGCATCTTCAGAACCTTGAGAACACGTTCGAGAACCTTCATCGGCTATTCAGCAGCAGCGCCCGCGGGGACACGCAGCGCATCATGAACTCCATCGCCCGCGACGTCTTCTTGCGGGACTACACGATCCAGCTGACCGACCGGTTCGAACTCAAGGTCCGCCAGGACGGGCTGGACGTGGGGGCATCGTCGGGGGAGAGCGCCTGGGTGACGTTCGCTTTCGTGGGTGCTCTGGCCCGGCTGATCCCCCAGTACGGAGACATCGAGGACATGGACGAGGCCGGCGACGCCGAACTCGACCCCGCCCAGGGCTACCCTCTGGTGCTTGACGCCCCGTTCTCGCCGTTCGGGGCGGAATACGCGACACAGTTCGCGGCGCGGCTGCCGGGCCTGGCGAAGCAGTCGGTGGTGATCATCCGCGAGGACCAGATCGACCATCTCGGCCCGATCATGGCAAGCGACGCGTCGGTGGCCGCGTACCTCCTGTGTTTGCACGGACCCCGCGACGACATCGAGCAGACCATCACCTGGGGCAACGAGAACTGGGGCGACCGGTCTGTCAGGCCCTACGTGCAACCAGCCGGAGACCCCTCTAAGGTGCGCACCGAGATCTTGGCCTTGCCGACATGACCAGTCAACGCTCAAAAACTAGGGTGAACATCTCTAACGATAATGCGCCGGTGATCGAGGCTCTGGGCGAGCCGGCCGGGCCGGCGTCGGTGTTCCAGTACCAAGCGAAAGCGCTCGTGTTCGCAGCCGCGGTCGGCTATCACTTCAACCAGTACGAGCCTGCCCACAGCCAAACGAAGAAGGCAATCCACTTTGAGCAGATCGAGCGGGCGACCGATCTGGGTGGGGATCTCGTCGCCGTGTTCGCGCTGGCCCGGGCGCAGAGCATCGGTGTTCTCGCCCCACGGGACTCGCCAGGCGACTCCGGAGCGGGATCAGACGCCCACGAGGATCCCGTCGCGATCTTGGAGGGATACGTCAACGGGGGGCTGTCCTACATCCGCAAACAGAGCTTCGACCCGGCCAAGCCCATCGAAGCCATACTCGCCCTTGTCCGCACCCTGGACCCGGAGGGCTCGGGCTTCTTTAGCCGTTCCTGACGCGCACTACCCGGTGCCCTCGCAGCGTGACACCGCAGGCCGCTAGGCGTTCTTGCCATCCATGCAGGCTTCCAATTTCGCGTGTGCCACCGCTGAGCAGCCCGAACCGCTCCTCTTGCGCGGTAAGCCGCGCGAACTTGTCGTGTTGCGGGTAGTCGCCGGTGACGAAGGTCTCTTTACGGTGCAGGATCGGCGGGTTGTCTGAACCTGAGTAGTCGCGTTCGTCGACGTCGAGGGCTCCGATGCGGACGTAGGTCGTGCGGCGCAGAACCGGATGAGGGTCGCGGTCAAAGTCGGGGTATTCCAGGTAGGAGACCTTCGCCTTGTCGGTGGCCAGTTTGATCAGGTTGGCGTCAGGGACTTCTCCGACTAGCCATCGGGCACACCCCTCATAGACCCGCAGGATGTGCGGAGCCTCCTGAAGCGCTGACTTGTGGATATACAGCGCGCCGGGCAGTCGCTTGCCGACGGTTGAGTTGTCCGCGGCGTCAGAGATCACCTGATGGTCGCCGGCCGAGAACAGCAAACGGTCGGCTTCTGCGGTGGCCTGCTTGTATGACCCGACCAGCCCTCGAACGTCATAACGCGTGGCCTCGGGCAACCCAGTGAACGTCGGCCGGCGATTGAGTTTCAGCAAGGCGAGGTCCACCAGCAGGTCAAATCTGCGTTCGCCGGTGACCGCGTCCCAGTCGGTGCCGGGCGTCACCGCGGCCGCGACTCGCCAGGCACGTTTCACGGAGCCGACTGCGTCGACAAGGTTCTGTTGGAGGTCGAGTTGTTCGGTCTTGGCGGGCAGCCTGCCTCGTTCAGCGAAGAACTCGATGAGTGCGTCGATGGATGCGCGGTGCTCGTCATAGACCCGATCGCTGCGCGACACCGCGACCGCGACCTGCCGGCGGCGGCGGGTACGCAACAAGAACTCGTTGGCGTCGTGTTCGGCTTTGAACGCAACAAAAATCCCCGGAGCGATCGCGACGGTTTCCGTCTCAAGTACCTCATCGAGCCAGCCCCGCAGTTCCGATTGCTTGTAGAACTTCTGGAAGGTGCCGTGACCGGTCAGGAACCCGTCACCGCATGCTCGGCCGGCTGAGAGGTTGCGGCGTTCGATGTCGAGTCGTGCAGACACGACGAGGACCCGTTCGGTGAGTTGCCACGCGTCGAGCACCGTGTCGCGGCGTTCCGACGGGTCGGCGATGACGTTGATCACGTATCCGAGGTTCACGACCTCTGCGGCTGTCTTGTTGGCGTCGGGGTTGTAGTGCGGGTCCCAGCCGGTCGCGTGAATGCCGGCGTCGGCGAGTCCGGCCACGTCCTCGCCGCGGCCGCATCCGTAGTCGAAGAAGGTGCTGTCAGCACCAATGAGGTCGAGGTCGACAGCTAGCCGCACAGGACGCGACAGGGTTCCTCGGATGATCGCGGTGCGATGCCGCAGATCGGCGTGTGCGGTCACCGCAGCGCGGCGGCTAGGCGACTGGTCACCTCCGCCCAGTCCACGTCGACGGGGGCGTGGGACCATGAGACGCGCAACGCTCCCTCAGCGCGCCGCGGCTCCAACCCCATCGCTGTGAGGACGTGCGAAGGCTCATAGGAACTGGATGTGCATGCGGAGCCGTTGGACACCGCGACTACGTCTCGCAGGATCATCATGGCTGCTTCGGCGTCGAGTCCTGGGATGGACAGGTTCATCACATGAGGCAGCACTCGTTGCTGGTCGCCGTTGTAGACGGCGTCGAGCGCCTCGAACGCGGCGATGACCCTTTGGCGTTGCGCGGTGCACGCCGATGACCGGTCGTCTTGTTCTGCTGTAGCTAGGCGGCATGCTTCGCCTAGACCAGCGACGAGGGGCACCGGCACGGTGCCGGGACGCAGGCCCCGTTCCTGGCCGCCGCCGAACATCAGCGGCCGCAGCGGACAGCGGGTGTATCCGCGGCGGCGGGCGATGAGCGCTCCGACGCCCATCGGGCCATACAGCTTGTGTCCAGACATCGAGATCAAGTCGATGCGCTTGTGGGCGAGTCCGCCGGTCTTGGCGTAGGTCTGTGCCGCGTCGACATGCCAGTAGGCGGGATGGTCTCCCAGCGTGTCGGCGATCTCGGTGAGCGGTTGCACGACGCCGGTCTCGTTGTTGGCGTGCATAGTGGACACGACGAAGGTGCTGGGGCGCAGCCGGTCGGCGATCTCGGCGGGGTCGACCCAGCCCCGCTGCGTGACTGGGACGAGTTCCATCTCGACGTTGTGGGTGTCTGCGAGCGATTGGAGCGGTTCCAGCACAGCCTTGTGCTCAATCGCCAGCGCGAGAGCGTGGAGCCTCCCGGTGGCCTGTGCCTGGTCTGCGAGTCCTAGCAGAGCAAGGTTGTTGGCTTCTGTGGCACCCGACGTGAACACCACTTCGTCGGGTTTGGCTTCACACACGGCGGCTAGATGGGATCTGGCTTCCTCAACAGCGCGAGCGGCTGTGATGCCGTAGTCGTGGCTGCGGGATCCGGCATTGCCGAAGTCGGTCTCCATGTAGTGCCGCACGACCGCCGACACACGCGAATCGACTGGCGTTGTCGCGCAAAAGTCGAGGTAGGCACCCATGGGCATCGAGGTTCCGTCCCCTCGTCGTGTCACTGCCTGAGCCTACAATCCCATCAGCGGACGCCCCGTGGGTTGGCGCTGGTGTGCCTATCATGCGGGGACCGAGCAAGCGAAGGGCTCTATGGCGGACACGGCTGTGAAGGTGAAGATCGGGCGGGCACAGCCGAACGCTTCGGCGTTCGCAGAGCGTGGCCTGCGCCGCGAGGTCGAGGCCCTCGTCAGCCAGGTCCAGGACCTGTACCGCGCCGACGGCATCCCGTGGGTCGTGGGCTACTCGGGCGGCAAGGACTCCACCGCCACACTGCAGCTGGTGTGGTCAGCGTTGCGGGCTCTGCCACAGCACCACCGCACCAAGCCCGTGTATGTCATCACCAACGACACTCTCGTGGAGAACCCAGCGGTGGCCGCGTGGGTGCAGCGGTCTCACGCAGCGATCAACAGCGCCGCAGCCGACCAGAGCCTCCCCGTCACTACGCATCTGCTGTCACCGGAGGTGTCGGAGACGTTCTGGGTGAACCTCATCGGCCGGGGCTACCCGGCGCCGAACCGCCGGTTCCGGTGGTGCACCGAGCGAATGAAGATCAACCCCACCGTCCGCTTCATCCGCTCCGTAGTCCAGAAGAACGGCGAGGCGATCCTCGTCCTCGGCGCCCGCCGCGCTGAGTCGACCGCACGGGCGGCCCGCATCGACCACTACGACCGCCGGTCCGTGAGGGACAACCTCAACCCCCACAACGACCTGCCGTCCGCTCTCGTGTACAAGCCGATCGTCGACTGGGCAAACGACGACGTGTGGCTTTACCTCATGCAGGTCTCCAACCCGTGGGGATTCGACAACAAGCAGCTACTCACGATGTACCGCACGGCCTCGCCCGACGCGGAGTGCCCAGTGGTCATGGATACCTCCACCCCGTCGTGCGGGAACTCCCGGTTCGGTTGCTGGACCTGCACAGTGGTCGAGAAGGACAAGTCGATGGCGGCCATGATCCAAAACGACACTGAGAAGGAGTGGATGCAGCCGCTGCTCGATGTACGCGACCGTATCGCTGACCTCGAAGCCGGCCGCGAGTTGCGGGACTTCCGCCGGTCCCATGGTCGGGTGTCGCTGTACAACGGCCGTTACGTGCCCGGACCCTACAAACAGGAGGCCCGCGCTGAGTGGTTGCGCCTCGTGCTGGAAGCACAGACCTGGGTCCGCGAGAACGGCCCCGAAGACGTCCGCGGCATCGAACTCATCCCAGCCGATCAACTGCACGAGATCCGCAGAATCTGGGTCTCAGAGAAACACGAACACGAAGATCTGCTACCAGCCATCTACGAGAAGGCCACCGGCGAGCCGTTTCCGGGGCCGGTTCGCTTTGATGACCAGTTCCCGTTCCAGATCGCTGATCTCGAAGAGCTGCGCGTGATGTGCAAATCCGACCTCCAGTACGAGCTGCTGCGAGAACTGGTGTCGGTCGAACACAACCACCGCATGGTGGTGCAGCGCAGCCGACACTGGGACGACATCGAAGCCGCATTCAACCGCTCCGGGTTCGAATCGCCCGAGGAAGCCATCAACTTGGCGCGAGCTCTCGTGAGAAGCCGCCAGTCCGTCGCAGCCGGTGATCGAGCCGACTTCAACGCCTCGTTGGTAGAGGTAGCCCAAGGCGTCGAGGGCAACGAGACGACCTGATGCTGCTTCGCTCCCTCGTCCTCAACAACGTCGGTGTGTACCGCGGCCGGCAGCAGGTGCGGTTCTCCACCGACAGCGACCAGCCCGTCACACTCATCGGCGGTCGCAACGGGTCTGGCAAGACGTCATTGCTGCACGCCATCCCGCTGGTGCTCTACGGCAATCGCGCCCGCTGGGTGCTCAACGGTGTCTCATACTCCGAGCATCTCAACAGCTTGATCCACCACGGGGCACATACAGCCTCGATCACGTTGGAGTTCGACCGTGCCGAGGCTGGGCAACAGGTTCGCTACACGGTGGAACGTAGTTGGCACCGAACCCGCCACAGAAGGCCCAGCGACCGGCTCGCGGTGTCAGCCAACGGCGAACCCAGACCCGACCTTGCTGCTGGATGGGCCGAGTTCGCAGAAGGGATCATGCCTGCAGCAGTTGCAGAACTCACGATCTTCGACGGCGAGAAGATCGAATCTCTCGCAGATCCGGCGTCGTCCGCGGAGGTGCTCAGAACCAGCATCTATGGATTGTTGGGGCTCGGACTCATCGACCGGCTACGGACCGATCTGCGGAACTTCCGTCGGCGAACAGCGAAGGCTCACAAGTCGCGACAGCCGGATCTCCTCCCCCAGGCCTTCACCGAAGCCGAAACGGCACTTGCCGAAGCAGAACGCGACGCAGTCGCGGCAAGAGCGGCTCTCGGCGACGCAGAAGCCGCCAGAGCAGACCTTCAAGCCCAGCTTCACAGAGCCAACGACAAGCTCGCAACAACAGGTGGAGAACTCCTCGCCCAACGCGACGACATCCACCGCTGCCTCGCTGAGGCGGCCGCGGCCGCGGGCGCCACCGAACGCGAGCTGCGGCAGGTCGCAGCGAGCGACCTGCCGCTCGGCCTGGTGCCAGACCTGATCAAGTTGACCGTTGCAGCTGGTGAACAGCATGAAGCGTCTCGTCTAGCGCACCAGACGCACTCGGCGATGTCGTCACGAGACGCTCGCGTCGCCGAGCGCCTCATCGCCGCGCTCGAGCTCCGCAACACCCAGGCGGACTTGCTTCGCGGCCTCCTCAGAACCGACCTCGACTCGCTAGAACGACCGGACCCGCCCAGCTTCTCGCCTACGCTCGAATGCACCGACGCGGCCCGGAGCCTGCTGCACCACCGGTTGGGTGACCTCCAAGCCACAGCAAAACGGCTGGCTCGTCAACTCGACGAACACAACGCCGACATCGAACGTCTCGACGCGATGCTCTCAGCGGTACCCGACGCAGCCAGCGTCGCCGCAGTCGTGCGATCGGTCGCGACAGCCGAGGCCGAACTGCAAGTTGCCGACAAGTCCGTCGAACGGGCATCAGTGGCGGCCGCTGCGGCTGACCGGCGCGTCTCGGACGCGCGCCGACGGGTTGACGCCCTAGCGCATGAGGCACTTGATGTGGAGGCTGCCGAGCAGAACACGGCCCGGACCGCTCGTGAGATCAGCGCAGCCGACGAGGTGCTCGAACAGTTCGCTCACCACATGGTCTGCAAGCACCTGAACAGGATCACCACCGAGATCAACTCCGCTCTCGCCGTGCTGTTACGCAAACAAGGGCTCGTTTCCGCAGTGTTCATTGACCCCGACAACCTGTCGGTCGCGCTGCTCGGCTCAAGCCGCCAGCGAATAGACGCTCACAGGTTGAGCGCCGGCGAGCGCCAGATGATGGCCACCGGCATCCTTTGGGGCCTGGCAAGGTGCACAGGCATGACGCTGCCAACCGTGATCGACGCCCCCCTCGGCAGGCTCGACCGAACGCACCGCACGAACCTCATCGAACGCTATTTCCCTAACGCCTCGCGACAGGTTGTGCTGCTGTCCACAGACGAAGAGATCGCCGGTGACCATCTCCAGAGGCTGCTGCCAAGTGTGGGCATCCAGTACCGGCTGGACTTCAACGAAGCCGAGGCGTGCACAGCCATCAGAGAGGGCTACCTCGATGGGTAGGTCGTCAATCGTTGACGTGGTCCGGGTCGACGAACGCGCCAAGAACCAGCTCATGACACTCAAACGGCGCACCGGGATCAAGAACTGGAACGTGCTGTGCCGCTGGGCCCTGTGCGTCTCGCTAGCCGAACCCTCCATCCCTGCGGACCAAGAAATCGGCGCGCTCTCCAATGTAGAAATGTCATGGTCAACCTTCGGTGGACCTGCCGCCGACATCTACGCCTCGGTCCTTCGGGCCCGCTGCGAAGTCGACGGCATCTCCCTGACCTCTGATTCCCTCGCGGAGCAATTCCGGCTCCACCTACACCGTGGGATCACCTACTTGGTGGGCAATGAGGACACCAAGACACTCAGCGGCATGATTGCTCTCGCAACCAAGACCTGAGCCATTCAGAAGGTGCCCCCACATCGCTCTGATGCGTCTAACTTCCGGGCGAGGGTTCCACCGCGGATCAGTCCGCATGTCGCGAGGTCGGCTCCCCTAGCGAACTGTCCGTCGGCGGGATGCTGGGCGGGAGCTGCTAGCAGGGGGCCGGCTCGACGATTCGCAGGTCCTGTGCATCAGCGCCGAGTCGGCGGGCGGTGACACTGAGTTTTTGGCCGATCCCGGTGACGAGGCGGCGCCTGGCAGTGCCGCAGTCGAACACCGAGACACTGGCGATCGGGAGCAGGCGCAAGATCGGTCACGCCGCCGAGGAGGAGGTGACCGCCCCCCGACGACCCGTTGGGCACGCTCCCGGACCTGGGCGGTCGAAGGTTTCTGACCTACACCGTCGGGGTCAACTGCTGGCCGTCTTGAAGGTGACATCCGTCGACTAACGGCGAGAGAGTTGACGTGTCCCGGGGAGGTAACCGCTCACACGCAAGAGAGCTGGGTGATTCTCACAAATGTGTAGTTACACTTCTGTTACTGCATGGGCGGGCCGAGGGGTCTCAGCTGGGCTCGCCGCGTCGAGCGCGGGATGACCAGAATGGATCGACTGTCATTCTGAGCACGTTGATGACAATGACACAGCTGAATGCGCACACTCTCACCGAGTTCGCGCAACGACAGTCGGTCGGCTTGAGCCTTGCCCGCGAAGGACCTGGGCGCATGCATACCCACCAGGAGCGAGGTTCTTGGCGGTGAGGGGGTTGTATTCTCTTGGGGTTGTTCGACAACTTGGTGATGACGGTGACTGAGAACCCACGGCCTGACGAGTGGTTGGTAGTCGACGACGCGGCTGACCGCTTGGCTCTCTTCCTTGAGGTAGGCGACACGATGAGGGCTGGCGCGCGGAAGGGGATTCGGCGTGTGCTGAAGTCGGTGCCAAGCGAGCATGATGTCGAGGAGGTCGTGGTTCAATCATTCAATGAGCTAGGGCGCCAGGATCGCTCCCGCGTGAGGTCGCTACTGGGTATGGCCTACCAGATTGCGTACCGTCGAGGGTTCGATCGCGGGCGCCGTGTGATGCGTGAGTGGCGCAGCACGGGGACCGGGGATGTTGAACTGTTGAGTGTGCCGGAAGAGGCGTTAGACCACGGTCCGGATGGCGTAGCCGCAACTATGGCGATCGTGCAGCGGTGCAAAGAGCGTCTCACGATCGACCAGCAGGAAGTGATTAGCGCCACCGTAGAGGGCACCATCGATGGGACAATGCCGCTAAGGGAGTTCGCCCAGCGACGGGGTACTAGTTACGAGGCGTGTCGGCGGATGCTGAATCGTGGGATCGCCGCATTGAGGCGGTGCCTCGAAGCTGCCCTGAGGACGGAGAAGTCCGATGGTGGATGACACCGGTCCAATGATCCTGGATGAACTGATCGTGGAGTACCTGCGGTTCCTGAGGGACGGCGGCCCGGAACCCAACCTGAGTGACCTTGACGACGAAGTGTCGAACGCCGCGGCGAGCGCTTTCAAGGTGATAGACGCGCTTGTCGACGCAGCCCCAGGCTCTCCGCCACTCGAGCGTGATCCGGTAGCTATCCGTCTGGGGTTAGTTGGTGCGCCTGCCGGCTCTCCGGTTCGAGCATGGGCTGATCGGGATGATCCGGTTACGGCTGCAGTCGGCGACGTTGAGCACCGGTTCAGCGTAGCGTGTACTCCTGCGGCCACTGACGGAACCGAGTTCGAGCGGCGGTTCGAGTGCCGCTCGATGGTTGAGAACGTACTCGTCGTGGTCGTTCCGGACGAGACGACACGAACAGCGATGGCGGCACATGCCCGGAGCGCATTCGCCCTCGCTGAGGACCTCTCGGCGGTTGCGTACACGACGGCGGCGGCAGATGAATCGGCGGTGCTGACGTACGCGGAGAGCCACCGGATGCTCGATCCGGCAACGGGATGGACCGATGTTTCAAGCGTGTCCGACGGTGAATCGCTGGAGATCGCGCTCGGTCGATATCTCGAGAGATCTGACCCGCGATGGGGTGAGATCCAGGGGCTGGACATTTCCGACGTGCTGGGTGGTATCGACGCCGACGTTGTGGCGATCGTTCAGGATGTCAAGCAAGAGCTGGCATCGACAAGACCCCGGCTGGAGCACAAGAAGGAGGCACGAGCACTCGCGCTCGGCTGTGACGACGGCGTGTTCATCGACTGGGCGCGGCGGATTCAGCGTCGGTCCGCGAGCGGAGACGATGTTCTCGCGGAGATCCGTGCGCTGATCGAGACAGAATCGTGATTCGGTTCGTCGAACTCCAGAACTGGCGTGCCTACCAGGACGCTGCGATCGATCTCGACTCCAAGGTCGTGTTCTTTGTCGCTCCCAACGGCGTCGGAAAGTCGTCCTTGATGGAGGCGGTGCGGTGGTGTCTGCTTGGTGAGCCAGCACCTCGCAAAACGAAGGCGGCAGTCCGGCTCGGCGCACCTTCGGCATCCGTCGCAGTAGAAGTCGGGCTTAGGCAGCCCGAGCAAACGCTGCGGGTCGAGCGATCGCTTACGCCGGCCGGCAGGACCACGTTTGCGGCCTCCCTTGACGGCGCTGTAGTTGAAGAGGACGAGTACGCGTCATTACTGGTCGATCAGTGGAAGGCTGATCGCGGGCTGATTGACCGTCTCATGTTCACCGATCCTCAGCTCCCAATAGCAAAGTCGGCATTCCCGGTGCGCGACCACCTTGCTGCGACGCTCGGTGTCAAGCCTCTCCTTGAAGCGGCTACGCGTCTTCAAGCAGCGCGCAAGGAAGTTGCCGAGCGTGTTGGAGACCTACGCGGTGAGCTCGACCACGCCGAAGCTGATGTGACCTCGCGCCAGGCGACAGTGTCCACCGCCGCCGTTGAACTCAACGCGATCACCGAACAGCGACAGGAACTTGCAAGTCAACTCAAACAAGCCGAGGAACTGGCGTCGCTGGCCAGACGATGGGATGAGTACCGTGACGCAGCAGTCGACTACAACGACGCCGTTGCAGCCATCCTCGTCGAACTCGGTGAAGTGATCGAGATCGGCGCCGATGCTCCAGAGCAGAGCCTGGTTGCTGCACGCGAAGAAGCGTCGACATTGGTGGCTGAAGCTCGACAGTCCAAGACAGACCGTGAGATCGCTCGTGTCCGATCCGCTGGCGCGTCGGATCTGCTTGCTGACCCGACGACGACTTGTCCGACATGTCTACGGCCATTGAGTGATCACGAGCGGCTTGCCGCTCTGGCGCAACACGGCGATGCGATAGCGGACGCAGACAGCGATGCGAGTAAGGCTCTAGAGGCCGAAGCCGCAGCCCAGGATCGGCTCGACACGCTCGGCGTGTTTATGACGAGGCTCGCAGCGCTCCACGCGCCGAGCCCGCCCTCGGAGCCTGATCCTGGCCCCGAGGCCAGTGAGCGCCTACTCGGTCTCCGGCAGGAAGAGCGATCCCTATCAGAAGAGGCAGGTCGGCTTCGCGGAATAACGGCAGCAGAATCTGACCAAGCTGCTCTCGATACGAGGATTCGCCAGAAACGAGCCGCCCTCAGATCAGCGGCGCATGAAGAACAGTTGCTGTCAACCACGATAGACGTACTCAACGGACTCGCGGACAAGACACTGCGCGACCGCATCGATCCGCTCATTGACGAATTGGCGCAACGATGGAAGCTCCTCTTCGGTACGGAGGGCCTGACACTCGACCCATCCGGCGAACTCAGTGTCAAATCGGCGAACGGCACTCTAGGGATCGCCGATCTCAGCGGAGGCGAACGAGCGACGGCGGTACTGATTGCCCGGCTCCTCGTCACTGCATCGACGACCCGGATTCCGACGGCGTGGTTCGATGAACCGCTGGAGCACCTCGACCCTCGCCGCCGGTCAGCGGTCGCCCGCACGATCGTGCGGGCAGGGCAGACCGACACCGTCGCGCAGTTGATCGTCACGACGTACGAGGAACGGATCGCTCGCCAGCTTGCCGCGGCTGATCCGGACAACGTGAGAGTCGTGCACGCGGACGCCCGACCGCGTACCTGAACCAGGAATCCTGGCACCGGGGTTGTATTCCGGGCGTCCCCTTCGACAAGGGGGTACAGGGCATCGGAAGTGCGATGCCGGCAACAGCGCTTGCCCTCGTCGTCACGGCGGGGCTGGCACCACCAAGAAAGGAAGGCACCAGATGGCATCGCACATCACGAACACCGACCTCAAGGCATTCGCCGACAGGAGGATCAACCTCAAGATCGAGGAGGTCAGCGCTGGACGAGACCGCGTGCGCTTCCTTAGGAAGCGGCTGGAAGACCACATCGCCAACAATCCGGGGTTCTCGCTGGTGAGAATGCTCCACGCGGGCAGCGTGGCCAAGGGAACGGGTCTCGCCGACCTGAACGATATGGACGTCGCGGTCTACGTCGAGGCCGACGCGGCAGGCGATGAGAATCTTGTTCTCTGGATGACAGAACGGCTTCGCGAGGTCTACGGCGCCACCATCGCCCCCGATGCCGTGCAACCAGGAACTCACTGTCCGACGATCACCTTCGCGTCGGGGTTCAACGTCGATGTTGTCCCCGTGCTTGACGAAGGGGATGCCGACGGCAAGGGCTACCTCGTATCGAAGGACACCGGCGAGCAGTTGCTCACCAGCATTCCGCTCCACCTCGATTTCATCCGAGCGCGCAAGAGCCAGCATCCCGGCAACCTGGCACAGGTCATCCGGTACTTGAAGTGGTGGATCCGCAACCATAAGCGCGCCGACGAGACCTTCAAGTTCAAGTCGTTCATGGCCGAGCTGATCGTGGCTCATCTCTCCGACCGGGGAGTCACCTTCAGCGACCACATCGGTGCACTGACTGCCGTGTTCGAGTACATCGTCGACAGCGGCCTCAGTGAGCGGATTGTCTTCGACGACTACTACCCGGCCAGCCAGCTCCCCGCTAGCGCCGCTGCAGCCATTGAGATCTTCGATCCTGTCAACCCCAGCAACAACGTTGCAGTCCACTACACCGATCAGGACCGCCGACGGATCGTGGCCCGAGCCGAAGCGACCCTCGACGCTCTCGTCGAGGCCGGCTTTGCAACCACCAAGGCTCAGGCGGTCGCCTGCTGGCAGATCGTTCTGGGCACGACCTTCAAGGGGTGATCCTCATGAGCATGACATCAACACGCACCAGTACCTTCACCATCGCCAACGCCCGCTACGTGACATCCAAGATCAAGGCTGACCTCAAGCTGCTTCAGAGGGCCTATGGCTCGCCAACCGATGCCGGCATCGAGGCCTACGGCGAAGAAGCAGCCCAGCTCCTCAATGGTGGCTACCTAGGCACGGTGACCTACGGCTATCGCCGTAACGGATCCTGGGTAGTGGCACTGAGATACACAGCCCGAAGCGATGGGACTCTCACCGCCGATGATCGGGCAGGCGGGATCCCTCGCGGTGTCGACATCTCGGGAGCGCAGTTCTACTCGTATCTCACCTACAGCACCAAGTGGGATTCGCTGCCAATCAGCGAGCGCAACAGGATCGAGAGCTTGCTCCCCATCTCTCGCACAACTGGGCCGGAGCCGGGTACAAGCGGCGGCTACTGGAGTGCAGACCGGAGATACTCGTACAACGGGACGGGCGTGTCCCGAGGGGCCTTCAGAACACTATGAACCACGACCTCTTCGACGAAGAACTCGAACTGCCCGACCGTACCGCACAGCAGCGCCTCGATCGTCTCGTCGGACTTGACCCAATCAAGGCCGAGCTGGTCACAAACGCGACGGTGCTGCTCGATCCCAGCGCCTTGCGGACGTGGTCAGCCGCCACCCACGACAAGGTCCTGCCGATCGTCGAGAGATTCGCCGAGCGAACACCGCTGTTCGTGCTTGCTGGCGACGTTGGCACGGGGAAGTCCACTCTGGCCGAGACCTTCGCGCAGCAAGTGGCGATACATCGTGAAATCAACATCTGTGTGCTCCGCCTGAGCCTCCGTTCTCGAGGCACGGGCGCGGTAGGAGAGATGACACGACTCCTCGGGGACGCCTTCGACGAGGTCGTCACGCGTAGTCGGAACCTGCGCAGCGGGGACGCAATCGTTGTGATCATCGATGAAGCCGACGCGATCGCTCAATCCCGCGAATTCGGGCAGATGCATCACGAAGACCGGGCCGGAGTCAACGCCCTCATCCGTGGTATCGACGCCGTGGCGGCCGAGCGGCGTCCAGTCCTCGTGTTGATGTGCACCAACAGGTTGAGCGCCCTGGACCCGGCAGTTCGGCGGCGAGCTGCGGCTGAGTTCGAGTTCACTCGACCTAACGACGCTCAGCGCCTAGAGGTCTTGAGTGAAGAACTGGCCGGCTGCGGACTGAGTCAGACCGAGTTGGAGAAACTCGTTGATCTCACCGGCGACACTGGCGGCGGCTACGGCTACACCTACTCCGATCTCGTGAATCGGGTTCTCCCGAGTGCCGTCTTGAAGGCCTTTCCGGATCGGCCAATCACGATCGACATCGTCGCCGACGCGATCTCAACCAACCCACCTACACCACCTTTCCAGAACGAATGACGGCCCTCAGCGCGACATCGAAGCCCAGCAGCTCTGGAGCCCGAATAACCGGCGACGACCTACAACATCTCGTGGTGTGGTACTGGTGTCTACGTGCTATCGCAGACCCGGACGGCATCACCTCGGTAGCTGTTGAGGCTGACCACGCCGGAAACGTCGACGATGTCGTGGTTCGCTTTGCCGACGGAACGTCCAGATTCATCCAGGTCAAAGCGGTGGTTGCGAGCGCGAATCTGGCAAGCATTGGCTGGCTCACCGATAGACCAAAGCCGTCGGGAACCGGAAGACAATCGCCGAGCCTGCTTCAGAAGCTCCATCAGTCTTGGGGCGACCTTGGCCATCCGGACACCGGCCTCGAACTCATCACAGGACGACCCATCGACGGAACCGACCGCGTACTTGCGCTGACGGACCGTCGCAATTCAATCGGCACAGGCCTCCGCCGAGCTAGAACGCAAGAACTCACGACCGCACGAAGAGACCTAGCCAGCCACCTCGAATGCACGGAGGCCGAGCTCTGCGACTTTCTCAATGCCCTCGCTATCCGTGTCGGACAAACCGAGGCAGAGTGGGTCTCGCGCGTGGCTGATGCAGCGGCTAGCGCTGACATTCGAGCCGACGAATCAGCAGTGAGTGTCGCACTTGCCTGGATTCGAACCTGGGTGAAGGACACCAGGGACCCGCGCACCCCACAACAGATCGCCGCCGCAGCAGAGTACATGGGGCTACAACTTGAGGCTCCCAGAAACATCATCGTCATCCAAGGGCTGCGATCAGAGCCAGTTGGCGACGCCAGCCATGTCTTGAATTGGACCGAACGGTTCAGAGGCACCGAGGCATCGACCCGTCGTGGCATGGTCAACCCGGCTGATTGGAACGGAGTTCTGTCGGATGATCTCACTACGCTGCGTACAACTCTCATCGAACAGCACCACATGCGCGTCCTAGTACGAGGAGCACTGCGTCTGCCGTGCTGGTTCGCGGTGGGCGCAGCACTCCGAGGCGTTGCAGGCTTCAACCTCGCCATGGAGTACCGCAACGAGGTCTGGATCGCAAACCAGCACCGCACAGCCGCTCGTACAGTCAACGTCCTTGCTGACGACCAGCGCGGTAACGGTCCGACTCTCATCGTCGTAGCAATCTCGACAGATCGGACCGATGACGTCCGGCGCACGCTGCTGTCGTCAAATCATGGGCGATCCGTATCCCTAACGGTTGAAGACGGGCCCCATCAGGCGCTGCTCGCCGACGCCGATGATGCCCTCTCAGCCGCGATTGCAATCCGAGACTGGATCCGAGCCAACGTCAAGAGCCGCAAGATCGACCTTGTTCTGATGGCGCCAGCTCCATTCGCAGCATTCCTCGGCTGGTGCTGGGACCGAGTGCCAACTACCACGATCTACGAAGACCTGTTGAACGACGGCTACGAAGCAGCATTCGCCATCTCAGGTTCTGTCGACACCTAGAGGGGCGGTTGCAAGGGTGCGCATCCGCCACCTTGGCGGACCGCCGAGTGGTTGCTGGAGGCCGTCTCCGAGCCCCAGGAACGCTGAGGAACGCTCGCGAACGCTACAGGTGCGACTGAGGTCCCCAGACCGCGACGAGACGCCCACAGCATGCGTTCACCCCTTCGCGTTCGCCATCGTTCGCGAGCGTTCACCCCCTGTAGAGGCTCCCAGCCAGCCAGTAGACAAAGCGCATTCTCGGCTCAGCCAAAGGCTACGAGATGCATCGTCGTCGCCACAGCGTTCGCGAGCGTTCCTCAGGCCGTCGGACGGCCCTAGCAACAACTCGCAAACCCGCCATTCTTGGCGGACGCGCACCCCTTCCGAGGTGGGCGGCACTGTTAGTGCAAGCGTGTGGACGCAGAAGCGACCCGCAACGCTCACGAACGAACCCCCCTCGGACAACCGACCGCTTCAGCCTTGCAACCGGCTGACCGGACTGCATACGTCTCCCCCGGATCCGTCACCGTCCATCCGGCTGAAAGCACCCGATAACACGACGAACGCAGCCCTGCACGCCTCACGGGATCGTTCACTAACCGCTCCCTGGGGGACTGTCCGACGAGTCCGGGGGAGTTTGACAGTCGACGTAAGAGGCTGACAGCATCGATGCTGTTCCAATGCTGGCAGTGTCTGCATGCTGCTGGTCCTCATCAAGGAGAGCCCCGCCATGGCGCTTGGTGATGCCGCTGTTGATGTGGCCGATCTGATACCTGCACCTAGACGGCATCGCCGTTTCGGTGGCCGCAGGTCCATGCTCGATGAGATCACAGACCTGCGAGCAGCAGCGCAGCGGTTGGCCGGGCTGGTACCCAAGGACCAGACAGACGCCGCACGGGCGCTCACAGAGGCAGCACGACAGCGTGATGTTGCTCTCAGCGATCGGGACGACGCGGTAGTCGAACGGGATCGGCTGCTCAGCGAGTGCATCCGGACCGAAGAGGACCTCCACGCGTTGCAAGCCGAGGTCGTGGCTGCCACTGAGACGGTGATGCTGCAGGAGGTGGGTGTCTATGAGTACCGCCACGAGATGGAGTCAGCCGAGAACTACAAGGCACGGTTGGACAAGATCCGGGCCACGATCAAGGACGTCGCCAAGGGTGACCGCGCGGTCGCGGTGCGCACACTGGAGTGGACCGTCGACGGCAGCACCGCCAAGGGCCGCAAAATGGTTAAGGACATGTCCAAGCTGTTGTTGCGGGCATACAACAACGAGGCCGACACGCTCGTCTACAAGCTGCGCCCGTTCCGGCTTGAGGCGTCGATCAAACGGCTGGAGCAGTCGCAGCGGGTCATCAACCGGCTCGGTGCTCAGCCCATGCAGATCAGCATCCGGGACTCCTATCACGAGTTGCGGGTCAAGGAACTGGAACTGGTCGCTGACTGGCTAGCGAAGAAGGAACAGGAGAAGCAGGACGCGAAAGCGGAGCGGGAACGTCTGCGCGAGGAGGCCAAGGCTCGCAAAGAGATCGAGGCCGAACGTCTGCGCCTCGTCAAGGAACGCTCTCACTACGAGGGTGTAGTAGCGAAGCTGCGCTCCGCTGGCGGCACCGACGAAGATCTGGCCAACCTGCAAGCCGAACTCGCAGAGATCGACCAGGCGCTCGCCAACGTCGAGCAACGTGCCGCGAACATTCGGGCCGGGCATGTGTATGTGATCTCCAACGTCGGGTCCTTCGGGGAGCGGATGGTGAAGATCGGCATGACTCGCCGACTGGATCCCACCGAACGAATCCGCGAGCTCGGGGACGCGTCAGTGCCGTTCCGCTATGACCTGCACGCTCTGGTGTTCTCCGAAGATGCCGTCGCGTTGGAGAAGCGGCTCCATGACCAGTTCGCAGCGCAGCGGGTCAATCTGGTGAATATGCGCCGTGAGTTCTTCTATCTGACCCCCACAGAAATCAAGACCGCTATTGCCGGCACCGAGGGACTCAACAGCGTCATCACCGAATTCATCGAGGATGCCGAGGCCGAGGAGTGGCATCTCTCAGAGAACACGCGCCAAGAGACGGCCACCTAGTCGAACAGAATGCAGCGCGTTCTGTCGCCGTGGACTGTACGCCGCCAGCGCGATGGTCCTCGTCACCGCCGAGGAACACCAGTCCCCCTGGTCACCACCAGTCCGGAGTTACCGAGCCTGCCCAGCCGTTCCGGCAGGTTGACTGGCAGAGTAGACATCAGAAGCCTCCGAGTGAATGAAGCACGACACCACAGCCGAGCTCATAGCCGACAACTAGCCACCGGCGTTCGGGCAGGTCAGCGAGGGTGCGTTCGTCAGCGTTCTTGAGCGTTCGCGTCTCATCTCTAGGTTGCCGGGCATGGCTTGGTGCTCACCCACAGACACCGTGGGAGTTCTCGCGAGGTGCATAGCCGCCAACGGGCGCGAGATGTCTGCGGCTGGCCGGGGGACTGTGGGTGCCTACATGAAGCATGTGTCGGTGATGCAGGTATGTCTCATCTGCATTGCCGGTTCCACCGGCCCGACTGGCAGCGTCGATATCGGGGTGGTCACCGCCATCACGCCAGCCCGTAGAGCCATTCGAGGCGGGCGAGCCGCGGCAGGCCCAGCGAGGTCGTGTCGCCGTCCACTGCTCACAGCTGCCCGATCCCGGCACACAGCCGCCAGCCGCGGGGCCGGCAGGCGACCCGATCGGCCTCCAGCGTCGCGGTGTGCGCGCAGGCCCGCCGAGTCGAGCGCGGCCACCACCCGCCCGGCGGCATCAACCGCCACTCGTAGCTCACTGGTCCGTGTTGCTGTGGTCTATGAGCGTGACCGCCGCCGAGGTGACATCGAAGCAGTCCACGATCCCGACGAGCGCCCCAGATCGACCCCGGCGACGCCGACCACGGCCGCCACCATGATCGCCCAGCAGTCCCTCGCAGGCCGGTTACAACCGAACGCCGTCGCCGATGAACTGCCCGACATGGCCGCCGACAGCCTATGACCGCGACCGCCCGACCGGAGCGACAGATTCTGCGGGTCGCCGACCTCCAAGCCCAACTGGGACTCTCCAGAACAACCATCTGGCGCCTGCGACGCGCCGGCGAGATCCCTCAACCCATCCGTATCAGTCCCAACGCCGTCGGCTGGCCGGCCCACGTCATCGCCGAATGGCTCGCACAGCGACCCAACGCGTGAGAACGCCCCAGTTGGCCGCCCGGGTCGAGTATCAGATATGGATGGTGAGTGAGGGATTCGCCCTGCTAGGGTTCGAGCACTGCTCCCCGCCTTCCCGGTTTCTGCCGGGAATGGCGGGGCATATTCGTTTGTGGGGGCTAACGGGTGACGGGACTCTTGCCTGGCCCGGCCGAAGGGTACGAACAGGTCGGCCCGGCCCTCAGGCGAGAAGAGCCCAGCCGCGGTGCTACGAAGCCGGGCCGACTACGGTGCGCAACTCATGGCAACGCTGCCCGAGCATGTGATCTTCGACCTGGAAACTAACGCAGACAGGCCCAGTCCGTCGGAGCATGAGATCATCCAGATTGGCGCCGTGCTGGCTTCCGACGACGGCGTCATCGACGAGTTCGAGACGCTGGTCAGACCGCAGCGCAGGCTCGCGGAGCACATCACCGACTTGACCGGGATCGTGTACGGAGACCTGGAGCACGCCCCGTCCCTTGCCGCCTCGCTGGAGAAGTTCTTCGAGTGGGTGGACCATAGGCCGATGATCGCCCACAATGGCTTCGGATACGACTTCGTCGTGCTCGACGCGGCCGCGGAGACAAACGGCCTCCCCGTGCCGGACGGACCCCGGCTCGACACGCTGGAGCTCGCGCATGTCGTGTACCCCCGTGCCGGCAAGGGCATGGTCCGCGGCGTCGACGGCTCCCGGCCGCCGCCCGGCCGCAACCTCGACCAACTCGCAGAGTGGTTCGGCACAGACGGTCGCGACAAGCACGACGCCCTCAACGACACCCACATGGCTAGACAGGTGATGCTGGCTCTGCTCGCCGAGCTGAACGCCGCGGCCCCCGTCCGCCGGCTGCAACGCTGGGTCCTCGCCCGATCGGGCCATCCGTGGCACGCATTCGTCGATTCGCATCCCGATCCGGTGCCGCTGGATGCCGTGGTCCCCGAGGTCGAAGTGCCCGATCCGATCGTCCCCACCGAGCGCTTCGACATTGAGGAGACGGTGGCCTCCTTCGACGAGGGAGGGTCGCTGATGACAGGGGGGCGGAACCCTCGCCCGCAGCAGGCCGAGATGGCTGAGTTGGTGGCGCGAGCGATTGCGGAGCCGGGCAACCGCATGATGGTCGAGGCACCCACCGGAACTGGAAAGACGCTCGCCTATCTGGTCCCTGCCATCGAGGCGGCCCGTAGCTCGGGCCGAGTGTCGGTGGTCGCCCCCCACTCCCGAGTGCTTCAGGACCAGATCCTAGAGACTCTCGAAGAGTTGGGGTCCACCGTCGCGCCCCTCTCGACGGTAGTTCTCAAGGGTCGCCAGAACTACATCAGCATCAGAGCCCTGCAGAGCGAACTCAGCTGGCTGGTTGAGGAGGCTGAACAGCCGCCCGACGACCACACCACGCTCGCGTTGGCCCTCCTGTGCGGTTGGGTAGCGGTCACGCCCTCAGGCGACTGGGCCGACCTGCGCACGGCTGCGATCGAAGAGCACATCCGAGTTCTGCGCCGGTTGCGGTGGGCGCTGCGGGTTGACGCCCCACCCGGCCCGGCGCGGGATCGACTCGACGAGCTCGACTTCTACCGGTCGGCTCGCGCCCGGGTCGAGACCGCCCACGTGGCCGTGCTGAACCACGCGCTGCTGGCGGGCAGTCCGGCGCTCGAGACGGTCGAGTTCAACTTGATCGTCGATGAGGCCCACAACCTTGAGGATTCAGCCACGACCGCCTCCACCAGGCAAGTGAGTGTCGCCGAGATCGAGCTGTTGTGCGACTCGATGTGGGATCCCGACTCGGGCCGCGGCCTGGTTGCCCGGCTCGCAGCCGCGACAGGTGCCGGTCTGCGTGATTACCGGATTGACCGTGTCCGTGTGGCGGTCAGGTCCGTACGGCTGGCGACCGACCAATTGTCGGAGCCGCTTGTCGATCATGTGCGCGATCGCACGGGCGCGTCCCGTGACCAGGCGACCCGTTACGGGGTCTCCTACCGCATTGTGCGCGGGGCCGATCGGCGGCACCAGACTTACCGGCGAGTGGAGGAAGCGGGGCGGGGGCTGCGGGGCGCGCTACGCGAGATGGCCGACGCGCTCGACGCCATCGAAGTGCCGTCGAGGCCCAGGCAGCGCTACCGCAGGGACGCGCTGGAGGACGAGATGGCCCGCCTAGGGCGCCAGGCCAGGCACATGGCGGAGTTGGTCGATGCCGTGCTGTGGGCCGAACCCCAGCTCCGCCTCGAAGTAGACGACCTTGAGGATCTTGCCCAGTGGATCAACATCGCCGAGGTGAGCTTCAAGCCGGCGTCGGGCCACATCGAGGACCACCTTGAGGACGCTGATGACGCCGACGATCCGGGCGTGTGGCGCTGGAACCTAAAGCGCGCGCCCCTGTCGGTGGCGGGCATGCTTGCCGACCTCTGGGACCAGGCCAGCTCGGTGGTGCTGACCTCGGCCACACTGCGAGCTGGCGACAGTTTCGGCTACCTCCAGGCCCGCCTGGGGCTGGAGGGCATCAACACCAGGATCATCTCGTCGCCGTTCGGCGACCTTGACCAGCGCCACCTCGTGCTGTTGACCGACTATCTGCCCGCGCCCCGCGGCCAGCTCATCGACCGGTTCACCGAGGAGGAGGCTTCGGAGATTCCCCGACTGTGCGTGGCATCTGACGGCGGGGCGATGGCCTTGATGACCGCCCACTCGCGCCTCGCCTACGTCCGTGACCACGCCCGACCGGCCCTGGCCGCGGCCGGGATGGAACTGCTTGCTCAGGGAGACGGGTCGTCCGCCTCGCTGGTCGATCGCATGAGAGCCGAGCCGTCTGCCTGTCTGCTCGGCTCGCGGTCATTCTGGGAGGGGGTCGACATTCCCGGCGAAGCACTGAGGCTGCTGATAATCGAGAAGATCCCATTCGATCCGCTAGGCGACCCCATCATCAGCGCCCGCAAGGGCCTTCTGGAGATGCACGGCGAGGATCCCTTCCGGGAGTACCTCGTGCCTCGCGCCACCATTGCCTTCGCTCAAGGCGCCGGAAGACTCATTCGCAACGAGTCCGATATCGGTGTGACCGTAGTGCTCGACAACCGCATGCGCCGGCCGCTGCCGTACGTGGATGTCATCCGCCGGAGTCTGGCCGGCCCTCCCGCGATACGAGATGTTGATGAGCCACAACAGGCCTACCTCCAGATTGCCAGCCATCTGGGCCATGAGATGGACGACGCCCGCTGGGAGCGGATCAACCGGGTCCCCGGCGTTGCGACGCTCTCACAGGCCGCGCTCGATGTCGGCGACGCAGAGGCCCCGATGGACGACGCCGAGATCGAGCGGCGCCTGGAGCGAGCCCGGCTCTGGCTCGGCTTCGACCAATGGCGTCCCGGTCAGCACGAGGTGATGAGCCGGCTCATGCGGGGAGAGGACGTGGTAGCGGTGCTGCCAACGGGCTCGGGCAAGTCGGTCACCTACCAGATCCCGGCGCTGGTGTCGCCGGGCGTGACCCTCGTGGTTTCGCCGTTGATCGCTCTGATGCGGGACCAGGTCGACAATCTGCGGTCCAGAGGCGTCAGCGAGGTGGCAGCCATCTACTCAGGCGTTCCCCAGGCCGAGCAGGAGGCGGTCCTGCGCAGCGCGTCCCGGGGCCATCTCAAGCTGCTGTACGTCAGCCCTGAGCGGCTTTGGTCCCCGTTGTTCCGTGCCTGGCTGGAGGAGGTGGACGTCACCCGGATCGCGGTGGACGAGGCGCACTGCATCTCACTATGGGGGCACGCGTTCCGTCCGGAATACGCCATGATCCCTCGGGCAGTGGCCGCTGCCATGAGCGGTTGCCGACTTCCGGTCGCCGCGGTCACCGCCACCGCCACCGATGAAGTGCTTGACGACATCGTCCGGCTGCTGGAGGTTGAGCCTCGAACCGAGCCACTGACCAACTCGGTGGACCGACCCGAGATTCGCTACTACGTCGAGGCCTGCCGCAACCGCCGAGACCGGGATCTGCGGGTGGTGCAGGTGGTCGAGGCTTTCCGGCGCTGCAGCGCCGTCGTTTACGTACCGACTCGCAACGACACCTACCGGCTGGCGGCTCTGCTAGGAAGCTTCGGCCATCGGGTCCGCCCTTACAGCGGCGCCATGGAACTGGGGGAGCGCCAGCACACCGAGGACGCCTTTCGCCACGGCGAGATCGACGTAGTGGTCGCAACCAAGGCCTTCGGTCTCGGCATCGACAAGCCCGACATTGAGTTGATCGTGCATCTGGAGATGCCCGCTTCTATTGAGGAGTACGTCCAGGAGACGGGTCGGGCTGCCCGGGGCGCCCGCGACGGGACCGGGCCGGCCACCGGCACGGCAGTTCTGTTCACGACTCCCCGCGACTGCAGAATCCACAAGTACTTCATCGAGTCGTCGGCGCCAGCCATCTCCGCCGTCCGCGAGGTGTGGGGGAGGATGACTCCTGGCCTCAATCTCATCGACCCCGACGAGTTCCCTGCAAGCTCCGACACAGGCGATGGAGAGCGGGACGAATCCCATGCCCTTGCACTGCACTATCTGGAGCAGGTCGGGGCGGTGCGCCGGTACCAGGACTTCGTGCTGCGCGGCCGCATCGAGTCGGTGGAGGCCGCCGAGTCTCGGCTGGACGAGCTGAGGGCACGCGACCCTGAACTCGCCGAACGCGCTGAGGCCGTCCTGCGCCTCGCTTACGAGGAGAACGGCGAGTACCGCGGTACCAAGTGGGCTCTCCGGCTGGGCCAGCGCGCCGACGAGTTGGAGCAGACGGTGGTCGCGATGCTGAAGCTCGGGATCTGCAGCTTCTCGGCTTGGCGGTTCGGCTGGGCTTTCGAGCGGGTGGCGGCTCCCGAGCCCGACTGGGGCCGTCTTGAGCGGCTGATCGATGAGCGCCGAGCGGCGGTGTTCCAGCGGGCTGAGCAGGCTCGAGCCTTTGCTCGGGGCAGCCCGGCATGTAGGCGCCGCGAGATGCTGCGGTACCTGGGTGAGACCGACCCGCCCGAAGGCGCGGCCTCCGGCTGCGGCGCGTGCGACGCCTGTACGCCAGAGTTGCCGCGACCATGGCGCGACGCGCCCATCGACCCCGCGGATGCGGCTGACCTGGTGCGCGAGGAGGCCGAACCGGTGGCGCTGATCCTGATCGACGGCGTCGAGGGCGGTCGCTGGTCGAGGCGCAACCTCGAGCGGACGTTGCGAGGCGACGGCGGAGGCCACTACCCACTGCATGCACGGTTACGGACGCACGGCTGCTACGGGCGACTGTCGTTGCTCGACGAGCAGGAGATCCAGGAGTTGATCGATGGGCTGATAGACGAGGATTGGGTAGAGGAGTACGCCCCGGAGGGTGGTGAATATCAGAGTCTTCGCCTGACTGCGGAGGGTCGCCGAACGGTCCGCGGGCGCTACCCCCGATAGCGGCCGAGGAGGCTGTAGCTCGATACGGGCCGCCACCCCCGCTGGCCTCCGAAGAGGTCGATGCTCTAGTTTCTCGGGGCTATGGCGTTCCTCTTGCCGGAGAACATTCCGAGCCGGTCCGGAATCCCTCAACAGCTGAGACTGGTAGCACGAGCGCTTCGCGAATCCACTCCTGAGCAGGTGACGGTCTGGCTCCGAGAGACCGACCGCGGCATCAAGTACCTGGTGGTGCTCGATCCGGCCGCAGGCATCGCCGTCATCGACGCCCCCTCGTTGCCGCGCCGGGGCCGCAAACGGCGTGACCGGGCATTCGACTCGTTCGACATGATTCGCGTCCCCCAGCAGGTCGTGCAGAGTGCCGAGGAGTTGACCGATCGCGCCGACGCGAGACGCATAGAGGCCCTGCCGGTCAAGTGTGTCCTGGCCTTCCCGGAACTAGACGAGGTTCCAGTGGAGCGTCTCAGTGAAGCCGACCGGGACCTGCCGATCCTCAGCCGCCGCGACCTGTCCGAGGACCGGCTCAAGAAAGCGCTTCGAAGGATCCTCGGAGGCAAGAGACCGACCCCGCTGAGCGAGCAGGAACACAAGCAGGCACGGGCCGTGGTCAACCCCGAGATCGTCCTTCGCCAAACCCAATCAGAGAGCCTGCCGTTGTTCCAGGACCCCGAGACTACGCCCGAGGACGTGATCCAAGTCATGGACCGCGAACAGGAGCGGGTGGCAGAGCACCTCGGTCCTGGGTACCGAGTGCTGAGAGGCGTGGCCGGTAGCGGCAAGACGCTCGTGCTCGCTCATCGGGCCCGCTACCTGCACAAGCACTGGCCGCAGTGGCGGATCTTGGTGCTGTGCTACAACCGGGTACTGGCCAACGCCCTCGCCACCATGGTGACCCCCGACGATCGGCTGGTGGTCACCAACATCGACCGGCTCGCGGCCCAACTGGCTCGAGGCGGCCGCGGGGGCACACCGGACTTCGATGCCCGGGTGCTGAGCGCTGAGAGTAGGGCCAAGCGTCAGCCTGACTCGACACGCTTCGACGCCGTTCTCGTGGACGAGGCTCAGGACTTTGACCACCCGCGATTAGACCTGGCGTATTCGATGCTGAAGTCGGACCGGCTGGAACCGGACCCGGCGCGACCTGATCGAGACAACTTTGTGATGGCCTACGACGTGGCACAGAACGTCTACCGACGGGGCGGCGCGAAATGGAATCCGCCCGGTGTGGACGCACAGGGGCGGCACAGAACGGCGCGAGGCCGCAGTTCTGTGTTCCGCATGAACTACCGCAACACCAGGGAGATTCTCGAGTTCTCCATGAACTTCCTGGCGGGCTCGCGGGACTGGGACTCGGCCTCGGTGGATCTGGACGACCCGGCCGCCCTCATTCCCCCGGAGGCGGCCAAGCGATCCGGGCCGAGCCCGCTCCTCACGACACACCGTGACCTGAGGGACGAGGCCGAGGCCATAGCCTCGCGAGTAAAGGCAATGCTCGACGACGGCGTGGCCGAGCATGACATTGCCGTGCTCTACGGTTCTCCGGACCTGCAGAAGAAGCTCTGGCAGGCATTCACACGACTGGAACTGCCGTATTTCCACATCCAACAAGGGTGGGATCGCGCAAGGCGACGAGACAATCGCGACGAGGCCGTCCACGTCCGGGGAGAAGTACGGGCTTCGTCACTGACGGGGATCAAGGGACTTGAGTTCAGCCGGGTGCTCATTGGCGGCGTCAACGACCTCCGTGTTCGCGATGTCGATGAAGGAGACCAGTTCCAAGCCGCCAAGAGCCAGCTCTATGCGGCCATGACCCGAGCCATGGACGAACTTGAGATCACCGTGTCGGGCGACGGGCCAATCGGGGCGGCACTGCGGGAGGCCGAGCGCCTCCAGCGGGTCGCCTAGTTCTCGGGGTGGCTGTTGGCCCTGGGCCTGGCGAATCCGACTGGCGGCCGGTTGGAGAGCCTCAGGGTCTCAGCCAGGAATCGTCGGGAACCTTCAGATAGGTCCCTCCACATGGGCGCGATGACGAGTCGGCCCACTTCGCGGCGGGCTGGCTCCGCCGTAGCGTGACCCTCACGCCTCAAGTCCGCTTCACCTGCTGTACGGTATATCGTACAGTGTGACCATGTACACGATCCTGCGAAGCTCGACCTTCGACCGGTGGCTGGGCAGGCTCCGAGATCGCCAGGCTGTGGACCGCATCGTCGCCAGGCTGCTGGCAGCAGAAGATGGACACCTAGGAGACGTGCGGCCTGTCGGGGGTGGCGTGTCCGAGATGCGAATCCAGTACGGACCGGGATACCGCATCTACTTCATCACGCAAGGCGCGGAGTTGATCGTGCTGCTGTGCGGCGGCGACAAGGACAGCCAACAGCGAGACATCGAGCGGGCCAGGAGAATGGCGACACAATGGAGGAACCAATGACCGAGCAGTATCGAAAGTTCGACGCGGCGGACTACATCAGAACCGAAGAGGATGTCCGGGGGCTTCTCAGGGCTGCCGTGGATGAGGACCCTGGGGACGGGGCCGTGATTCGTGCCGCATTGAAGCACGTCGCACGGACCCACAACATGAGCGCCCTCGCCCGCGACACCGGGCTAAACCGAGGCAACCTCTACGAGGCGCTGTCTGAAGGCGGCAACCCCACCCTCGCAACGCTGTTGAAGATCACCAACGCCTTGGGCCTGAGGCTGTCCCTTGAGCCCGTCAAGGACCATGCACTGGACGCACAACCGGCCCCCGCCGCGACCCCTCAGCAGGGATAGACCCTAGACCAGTCCTTGGCGTCCCGCCGTGGACAGACGAGGCCCAACCGAGTCGCGGATGAACCGGTCCCGGGCCGGCTGGAAGCGCCGCGATCAGCCGACGAGCAGGCGGACAAGCCCCAGGCCACCGGCCAGTATCAGCAGCGCCCTCTAGCGGCGATAGCTGGGCCGGGCCCTGTCTACAGACCAAGCCATACAGTGACACGGATGATCCGGCGACTACTGACGTGTGTAGCCAAAGTGGTGCCCGCTACTAGCGGCGCTTGCGCGCGATTCGGGGACTGTGTGAAGCTGTCGGAGTGAACGAACTGTTGATGCAGTTGCTGTTGGCGTTGCTGAGTCTTGTGACGGCTACTGGCGGCGGTTCGGCGCCGCTCACAGTGATCGGACTGGATCAGTCTGGAGTGTCGGCTCAAGGGGAGGCATTCGTCGAGGAGTTCTGGACCAACGGCCAAGCAGGCGTAGCAGGCCACGACAACTACCCGTGTCCCGCTCCACGGTTTGAAGAGACAACCGCGGCGGGTTTCACCCGTTACACATGGACGCTCCCATACCCCGAAGAGGTGTCCGACTCAGCCGAAGCCTACGGAGCCTGGAGGATGTGCTACCTGTCGGTGAGCTACTGCCCCGGCTCGGAACGCCCCGGCAACTTCGACGAGAACGGCGAACCGCATAGCCGGGCGTGCGTTGATCCCCGTTGTCCGGTCTGGTTGGGCTACTCACCACCCGACGGCGTGGACTGTGGCACCGACTTATGGATTACGCACTACTACCCGGTGACGGTCTGGTTCCTGCCGTAGCTCACCCGCCTCGCCGGCGAGGCGGACCTGGACCCCAATTGTGTGAGCCACCGCGCAGACGGAATAGCCCACCAGCAGGCTCGGCATCGCCGCTTGCGGCGGATGAGCCGACGCCGGCTATCAGGTCGCCGCCAACTCTCAAACTCCTACCCGTTGTCTGACGCTGCGGGAGCGGGGGCGGCTCTTGACCTGGCAAGGGGCCGCCCCCTCGGTGCTGGCGAGGATCAAGGGGGACACCCTAGAGAAGATGGTGATGCCAGTCAGCGCGTGTCGCAACATTTTTCACGGCGAATAGCCCGTGGGATTCTGAACCCCATGTGTGGAATTGGACATTGGAAGATCCTTGCTGGCCGTCTGGTTGCTCACGTCAGTAGTTCTCCTTCACAGCGTTTCTTGGAGATGCCAACAGCGCACGTCGGGCGAGGACAAGACGGCCCCAACCTACATGGACGAGAGATAGGTCGCCCAGTCATCCATGACCTGGCGGCGGGCGTCGAGCAGGTCCGATCTCTGGTAGGCCCGCTCGATCTTCCCGGCGACGTGCCCGAGTTGAGCTTCGGCCACCTCGCGAGGGATGCCCTGCTCGGCTGCCCAGCTCCGGAAGCTCGCCCGCATCCCGTGGACGGTGCCGGGAATGTCGTTCTCGCGCAAGAGCTTCGACAGGCCCGAGTCCGAGAGTGCGCGCCCGCGGCCGGTCGGGGCGGGGAAGACGTGCCCGCTGCCGTCGGCAAAGTCGCGGGCCTCGGCCAGGGCGTCCAATGCCATCGCCGAGAGTGGCACGATGAGGGGCCTGTCGGTCTTGGTCCGCTCGCCGGGGATCGTCCAGATGTCGCCGTCGATCTCGTCCCAGCGGGCGAGTCTGGCTTCGCCGGATCTGCATGCGGTGGCGACGATGAACCGGAGGCACGCCTTCGACACTGGCCATGCTTGGGGCGAGTGCTCCACGATCCGCAGCGCCTCGGCGATCTCGCCGTGCGGGAGGCTCCGGTGGTGCTTGGGCGGGGCGGTGTGCTTGGGGAGCGCTGCGGAGAGTGCCGGGCCGGCGGGGTCGTCGCTGCGGTGACCCTCAGCGATGGCCCAGCGCATGACCATGCCGAGCCGGGTACGGAGCTTGCGGGCCGTCTCGGGCTTCTCGTGCCAGATGGGCAGCAGCACCCGAGCGAGGTCGCTCGTGGTGATCTGATCGACCGGCACCCTGCCGACCGACGCGGCGTAGGTGAGGGGCCGTCGCCAGTTCGTCTCCGAGCGGCCGTTCTTCCAGCCTCCGCGGTGGGCGTCGATGACGGCCTCCACGGCCTCGTCGAAGGTCGGCACTCCGGAACTGGTCCGCGTCGTTCTGGGGTCGCCGCCGCGACGGGAAATGCGGCGGTACTCGAAGGCGATCTCACGGGCCTCGGCCAGCGTCGTGTAGGCCACGGCGCCCAGGCCGACGTCGCGGCGCTTGCCGTGGATGGTGCCGCGCCAGACCCATTGCTTCGATCCGCCCGGCGCCACGCGTAGCATGAGGCCATGCTGATCTATGTACTTGCCGGGCTCGGTGATCGACCGCACTTGTGATGCTGTCAGCTTCATGAGGGTTCGACTCCCAGGCTGTTCCTATCCATCTTTTTGTCCAACACTCGGATGAAACAGAGAGTAACAAAGTGAACCAAGGTGTACAAGAAATAGCCAGTCTGACCTCGAGACTCGTTGCATGGCGAAACACGGAGAAACACGGTGAAACTTGTCCAACACTCCCACCCCGGAGCCAGCGTCGACTGATATGAGCCTAGGTCAAATGCCAGTTTCTGATTGATCTGGTTTCGACTTGGCCAACAGCATTTCCAACCCTACAAGGCCCTATGACTCGGAACGGCCGGAGCTGGAGTTGAGAGCAGCCAACTCTTCGGCTACGAGCCGCACGATCAGGTCGTCGAGCGACAGTTCCTCATAGTCGCGCTGGTCGATGTCACTGGAGGCACCGGTGGCGCGCCCTCCGGCACCGTAGGTCAGGAACACGTAACGGGCGCCGGTGAACTGGGCGAGCTGGCGGAAGACGAACTCGGCCTGATCGTCGGTGCCGGACGACGACACCGGGAAGATCTTGATACCCCGCCCGGCTGCCTCGAGCATCGACTCGGTGTAGGGAACCGGCACCCGTCTCAGAACCTGGGGCGGTGCGTCGGCCACCAGGAAGACCAGCTGGACAGTCTCGGCAGCCGATCGCCACGAAGGTTGCGACAGTGCGTCTGCGAGCGCCTCGTCGAGAGCTTCCGGATAGTCGTCGCCGCCGTCGGCCACCACCGCAGAGAGGGCCTCAGCGAAGGCCTCGACATCGGGCGTGAGATCGAACGTGGAAGTCACGAAGGAATCGAACTCGTCGCGGTAGAGGGTCATGCCCAGGCGCACGTCCACATTGCCGGGTAGCCGGTGGATGCGCTGGGCCACCTCGTCGATGGTGATCTTCAGCTGGTGGATCTCGTCGTGCATCGAGCCGGTGGCGTCGAGCAGGAACAGAACGTCGAGAGCGACGGTCCCGGCTGCGGCGGTCGGCAGGGCCGTCTCGATGCTGACCCTCTCACCCCGTACCGCCTCGGTGCTCACTCCTCCGGCCGTCACGGTGAACGGCCCCGGGCCGGCTCCGTGCGCCTCGGGATGGAAGCGAATCGTGCCGTCGGCAGTGGTACGTAGGCTCACTTCCACGCCCGCCCCGGCCACCACGACCTCGGCACCAAAGGCCGGCAAGCCGCCCTCTCCGGTCACCGAGACGACGATGCGCCCCCTCGGATCGAGGTCGCGGACCGGGATTTCGAGGCCGCGGAAATCGTCTCGATAGGCGAGGTAGTCCTCGAATCTTTCGTTGTCGTCGATAGACCCGCCGGTGAGCGTCGTTTGCGGCAGCTCAGACTCGTAGGCGACTTCGCTGTCCGGTTCGGTTGCCTCCAACGCCGAGTCCGCTGTGTCCGCAGCCATCGCCGCCTCAGCCATTGCCTCCTCAGCCATTGCCTCCTCAGCCGGTGCCGCCGCAGCAGGTGCCGCCGCAGCCGTCACCTCTTCAGCCGGTTCCTCCTCAGCCACCGCCTCGTACTCGGCGGGTGCCTCGGCTTCGTAGGCGAGGTCGGCCTCTTCCGACGCGCCGCTGTCATACCAGTCGGGCTCGCCCTCGATCCATCCCTCGTCGGCGCTCGGCGCCGCCCCTTCGCCGTCACCGGACGGCTCCGGCTCAGCAGCGGCCGACGATCGCGACGGGTCCTCTTCCGCTGGAGCGACGCTTGCCGCCACGGAATCTTCGGAGCCGTCGGAGCTACAGGCGCCCGCCAGAACAGCGACGACTGCAAGCAGCCCCATCAGAGGTCGGATGATGGCCGGTGTGGTCTGCATGGAACCTTGGACGACGCCAATCCCGCTCCGGTTCCCGAGAAATCCCGTCGCGCCACGGGAACCCCCAGGGGGGCCGGGCCGCGGCCCGGGATAGGGTCGAAGTGGGCTCGTAGCTCAGTGGTCAGAGCAGGGGACTCATAATCCCTTGGTCGTGGGTTCGATCCCCACCGAGCCCACCGGCGGCGCGGACTGACACTCGGACCCGGGACTGCGAATGGACCTGAACTGGAGCGAGACGCAGGCCGCCATGCGCCGGGAACTGCGGGGGTGGCTGGAGCAGAACCTGGCCGAGTGGCGGGCCGAGGTCGGCGTCGAGTTGTCCGGCGACACCCGCGAGGGATTCGCCCAGCAACTGCTGTGGGAGCGGCGGCTGTACGACGCGGGCTGGTCGGCCGTGGCCTGGCCCGAGACCTACGGCGGGCGCGACGGCACGCTGTGGGACTGGCTCATCTTTGAGGAGGAGTACTGGCGGTCGGGGGCTCCCCAGCGGGTCACCCAGAACGGGATCCAGATCCTGGCGCCGTCGCTCTTCGAACACGGCACGCAGACCCAGAAGGACCTGCTGCTGCCGAGCATCGCCGCCGCAGAGGACCTGTGGTGCCAGGGCTGGTCCGAGCCGAACGCGGGCAGCGACCTGGCCGGGGTGTCCAGCCGGGCCCGGCGCGTGCCCGGCGGTTGGGTGCTTGACGGCCAGAAGACCTGGACAACCCGGGGGGCGTTCTGCACCCACCTGTTCGGTCTGTTCCGCTCCGACCCCGACTCCGAGCGCCACCGGGGACTGACCTACCTGCTGGTGCCGCTCGATCTCGACGGGATCGTTGTGCGGGGGTTCGGTCGCCTCGACGGCGACGAGGGCTTCGCCGAGGTCTTCTTCTCCGAGGCGTTCCTGCCCGACGAGGCGGTCGGCACCGACGTCGTGCTGGGGGAGGTGGACCAGGGCTGGCGGGTGGCCGTTTCCGCGGCCAGCACCGAACGCGGGCTGCTCCGCTCGCCCGGCCGTTACCAGGCGACGGTGGCCGACCTGCTCGCGCTGTGGTCCGAACGCGGCGGTGACACCGCCCTGCGGCGGCGCATCGCGGCCGCCTGGATGCGGGTCGACGCCTACCGGCTCCAGACCCTGCAAACGGTCACCGCGCTGCGCGACGGCCACGATCTCGGATCGGAGGCCAGCCTGGCCAAGGTGTGGTGGTCGGAACTCGACATCGAGCTGCACGAGATCGCCCTCGACCTGCTCGGTCCGGACGCGGAGTTGGAGGGGCCCTGGAGCAAGGGACACCAGTTCTCGCTGGCCGGCCCCATCTATGCGGGGACCAACGAGGTGCAGCGCAACATCGTGGCCGAACGCGTCCTGGGACTGCCCCGATGAGGTTCGGACTCAAGCGCGGCAAGCGGGCCCAAGGGCGGCGGTCTCCGGCAGGGGCAGGGCCCCGATGAGGTTCGGGCTCGACGAGGACCGCGAGGCGCTGCGCTCGACGGCCCGGGACCTGCTGGCCGAGCTGTGCCCGCCGGCGGCGGTGCGGGCGGCGTGGACGCAGCAGCCCGACCCCGCGGCCTGGAATGCTCTGGCCGACGCAGGCGCCCTGGCCGTTCTCGTCCCAGAGTCCGAAGGAGGTCTTGGACTCGATGAGACGTACCTGGTGGGCGTGGTGGAGGAGGCGGGCCGGGCAGCGCTGCCCCATCCGCTGACCGCGACCGCGCTGGTGGCCGCGCCGCTTGGCGTGACGGGCACGACCGTGGCGACCGACCTGGGAGCGGCGAACCCCACGATGACGACGGACCTGGGCGCTCCCGGTGCGGTCGTTCCTGCGGCCACGTACGCCGAGGCCCTCCTGCTCCGCTCGGACGACGGCTTGCGGCTCTACGAAGCCGATGAGGTGGAGATCGAGCCGGTGGAGACCGTGGACGCCTCCAGGCACTGCGCTCGCGTGCGTCCCCTCACGCCGGGCGAGCTGGTCACGAACGCCCCGGCCGCAGTGGAGGCCGCCTTCGAGCGGGGGGTGCTCGGCACCGCGGCCGAACTGCTCGGGCTGAGCCGCAGGATGCTGGAGATCACGGTCGGCTACGCCGCGCAGCGCCACCAGTTCGGCAAGCCGATCGGGAGCTTCCAGGCCGTGAAGCACCACCTGGCCAACGCCCGGATCCAGATCGAGTTCGCCGGTCCCGCAGTGCTCTATGCCGCCTATGCCATGGCCCAGCGTCTCCCCGACGCCGGCCGCGCCGTGTCGCAGGCCAAGTGGCTGGCGGGGAATGCGGCCGCGGTCACCGGCCGGGCCGCCCTCCAGTGCCACGGGGCCATCGGCTACACAACCGAGCACGACCTGCACCTCTACCTGAAGCGCTCATGGGCGCTGGCCCGCGCCTGGGGCGGGGCCGACTACCACGCCGACCGGGTCGCCGCCTCGATCGGGATCTGAGAGAGCGCGATACTGGGTACTTCCGTCCGCCCCGGCGAGAGCGGCGCGTCTTGTGCAAGAGAGGAGCATGTTTGTGAGAATCGGTGACAGGGTTCCCGACTTTGAAGCACCCGACCAGCACGGCAACACCGTGGCGCTGCGAGACCTGCTCAAGGTCGGTCCGGTCGTGCTGTACTTCTATCCCAAGGCCATGACGGCTGGTTGAACGCGCCAGAGCTGCCATTTCCGCGACCTGTCGGCCGAGTTCGGCGCCAGCATCGTGGGAATCAGCGCCGATCAGGTTGATCGGCAACTCGAGTTCGACGACGCCAACACCCTGGGCTTCCGGCTGCTGTCAGACCCGGGCCGCGACATCGCGCGCCGCTTCGGCGTGGTCCGCAAGGGCTTGCTTCCCAACAAGCGACGAACGTTCGTGATCGGCCGCGGCGGCTCCGTCCTGACCATGGTGCGCGCCGAGTTGAACATGCGCATCCACGCCGATCGAGCTCTGGAGACGCTGCGGAAGACGCTCAGCCCCTGACCGCGGACCGCGTACGGCCCGCCGGAGCTGCTACAGGTCGCCGAGCCAGGCCGGCGCCCGGTCGAGGAGGAACTCGCACACTTTGCGGGCCCGGTCGAGCATCTCGCACAGCACTTCGAGATCCTGCCCGAGGTAGATCCGGCTGAGGGCCAGCTCGATGCGCGCCTCGATGTTCACAGTCCGCTCCGCGGCGTCGGTCACGGCCGCCACCCGGTCGACCGCCGACACCTGCAACGGCAGCTCGGTGCCCCCGACCGCGGCGAGATCGGTGGCGAGGACCAGAAGATCCGGACCAAGGTGAAGCGGCGGGAGCACGAAGCTGAGCGTCATCGGCACGGTGATGGCGTCGTCGGGGTCCTCGTCCTCGGGGCGGCTGTTCACATCGTCCTCGAACGTCAGCAGGGTGCGCGACTCGGCCTCGATGCACAGGACCATGTCCAGCGGTCCGCCGCAGGCGTCATCGGGATGGAGGTCGACCTCCCACGTCTGGCGGTTGGAGTAGGTCTCCACGAAGTGACGCTCGCCGTGGACGTGGAAGCCGTGCTCTGACACGTGGTCCTTGAGGTTGGCGACGAACCCGTGCAGATCGATCAGCGACACTCGGATCCCCCTTGTATCGAACGATGGCTCCAGCGACAGCGCGACACGACCAAGGGACATGACAATAGCTGTTCCCGCTCCGATCGCATATAGCTCTGGTCGTATATACACGATCAGCGCGACGGTGCGGTGCACCAATTCGGCGAGAAGGACACCGCGGTGTGACTAGGGCGGCTGGTCTGGTTCACTGGCACCGATGTCCCGCGACCTTCTCAACGTGCTCAATGCCGCCGCCGACGCCGCAGTGGAGGCTCTGGCCGGGTGTACCGACTGGGGTCCCACCGGCCGCAAGCCGGGCCAGTTCGGCTTCGACCTGGCCGCCGACGCGGCCGCCACCGCCGTGCTGCGCGACGGCGGCTTGCGGGTGCTCAGCGAGGAGAGCGGCCTCGAGGCCGGCAACGGCCCCGTGGCTGTCCTGGATCCCGTGGACGGCTCCACCAACGCGTCGCGAGGGATCCGCTACTTCGCCACCAGCATCTGCGTGGTGGACGGCGACGAGCCGGTGGCCGCGGTGGTTCACGACCACGGCAACGGCGAGCGCTTCGAGGCGCTGCGGGGCGCCGGGGCATGGAACGACGGCACCCTGCTGGCCCGCAGGCACGAGACGCCGCTGCGCGCCGCGGTGGTCGCGGTCAACGGGCAGGCGCCCGGCCGGGGCGGCTGGGCTCAGGTCCGGACGCTGGGTGCCGCCGCCCTGGAACTCTGCGCGGTGGCCGCCGGGCGCCTCGACGGCTACATCGACTTCTCCTCGGGCGGCCTGGGCTCCTGGGACTATCTGGGCGGCCTGCTGGTGTGCTGGGAGGCCGGCGTAGGGTCCGTCGACGCCCTCGGACGCCCACTGGTCACCACCGACCACGCGGCGAGGAGGGCGCCGGTGGCCGCCACCCCGCGGCTGCTGGAGGACCTGATGGGCGCCTACGGCCGGCTGACCGGAGCCGGTCCCGCTCTCGACCAGTGGTGAGACCGGGAGCCGCCGGCCCCAGCGTTGGGGGTCAGTCGATCGAGAACGGCGGATACTCGTCGGTGAGCAGCATCGAGTAGGCCCACAGCCGGGCATCGACGCGCACCCAGCCCGCCGACCACCGGAACAGCGCCTCGGGCCAGCGTCCGGTGAGCGTCACCGCGATCAGGCCGATGATCGAGGCGATGCTGCTGACGGCCCAGACGACCATCGAGAAGATGGCGCCCGGGATCAGTACTGCGCCCAGCACCAGTTGGACGATCCAGACCCACGCGGGGAGCGAGGCGAACCCGAACATGAGCCCGAGCATGCCTATCAGGGTCAGCCACGCGAAGGGCACGATGAACCGGAACAGCACGCTGAGCCGGTTCCTTCCCTCGAGCCGGGGTGAGAATTCCACCGCTATCCCCGCGCCGCCCGGATCCTCCACCGAGGGCGCGAAGTCGAACGGAGGATAGCTGTCGGTGAGAAAGGACAGGTAGGAGAAGACGCGGGCCCGGTAGCGCACGTAGGTTGCGTGGAACGCGGCGACGCCCGGCGGCAGCTTGCCGGTGAAGAGCACGGAGAACCATGCGTAGATCGCCGTCAGGCTGGCCGCGATGTTCATCGCGGTGTGCAGGACGACGTACTGGGGGATCACGAGGA
The DNA here is from genome assembly GCA_965203575.1 of Candidatus Aldehydirespirator sp. GTDB lineage: Bacteria > Actinomycetota > Acidimicrobiia > Acidimicrobiales > Aldehydirespiratoraceae > Aldehydirespirator. Next base: position 3,391,968 of record OZ241894.1, on the reverse strand, counting down.
TCGCCTGCCCGATGGGACGCCAGTTGGCCATCCGCTCGGGCCGGTCGATGGTGATGGTGGCGGGGTAGCTCATGGAGGCGACGCTACACCACAACCACGGGAGCGTCCGAGACTTCGGAGCGCCTTCTCAAGACGGGAGTCGGGGTTAGGCTGAACGAGGCGGGCGCGTAGCTCAGGCGGTTCAGAGCGCTTCCCTTACAAGGAAGAGGCCGGGGGTTCAAGTCCCTCCGCGCCCACCATGACCAGTCCCTTCAGAACAGACGTAACCGACGGCATTGCCGAGCTCGAGCTCTGCAACCCTCCGGTGAACGCGTTCGGCGTGGACGACCAGTCCGCCCTGGCCGCGGAGATCGAGTCGCTCGGGCGGCGCGACGACGTGCGGGTGATCATCATCGCGGCCGTCGGCAAGGGGTTCTGCGCCGGCCTCGACATCAAGGAGGTCGCGGCCGATCCCAGCCTGATCGTCCCCGCCAACCGGGCCAACTACGACACCTTCGCGGCGATCCACCTCAATCCCAAGCCGGTCATCGCGGCGGTGCACGGCTACGTGCTGGGCGGCGGCATCGGCATCGCGGGCGCGGCCGACGTGGTGGTGGCGGCCGACGACACCTACTTCGGCGTGCCCGAGATCGACCGGGGCGGCATGGGCATGGGCGCCCACCTGCAGCGCATGTTCAGCGTCCAGAAGGTGCGCTACATGTACTTCACCGGCGACACCGTCGACGCGGCCGAGGCCTACCGGCTCGGGGCGGTGGAGCGGGTGGTGCAGCGGGCCGAACTGCGGCCGACGGCTCTGGAGATCGCCGGCCGCATAGCCTCGAAGTCCCCCCAGATGATCGGCATCGCCAAGCGGTCCCTCAACGGGGTGGAGGACGGCAGCCTCGAGGACAAGTACCGGTGGGAGCAGGGCTTCACCTTCGAGGCCTACCTGATGGGCGACTCCGCCGAGGCCCGCGAGGCCTTCGCCGAAGGCCGCGACCCCAGATTCGGACATGCGTCCGACGAGTGAAGCCAGCTAGGAGGAGCCGTGACCAGCATCAACATCGTGCAGCACTTCGAGAATGTTCAACTGTCGGGCATGAGACTGTCGTCGCTGGTGGTGGTCCCGAGCGGGCGCAAGGTCCGCAGCGTCGTGGCGGCCATGGCCGCCCAGCACACCGGCTGCGCGGTGGTCACCGACGGCGCGCGGCTGGCGGGCATCTTCACCGAGCGGGACATCACCAGGCGCGTGGTGCGGTCGCCCGAGACGTGGGACTCGCCGGTGGACCGGTTCATGACGGCAGAGCCCACCGTGATCGGTCACCACGCCTCGGCCATCGAGGCTCTGCGGACCATGAACGCCCGCCGGTTCCGAAACCTGCCGGTGACCGGCGCCGACGGCGACCTGCTGGGCAGCATCAACCACTACGAGCTCATCCGGCTGGCCGCGTCCTTCCTGGGGTCGCAGAGCAAGCTGGGCCCCGAGTTGTCGCCCGAGCACAACCTGCATTTCGTGGACCTCACCGGCCTGCCCGCCCGCGACCCGCTGCTGGTGCGGCCCGATGACTCGCTGGCGGCGGCCATCGGGGCCATGCTGACGGCCGAGACCGGGCTGGTATCGGTGGTCAGCGACCGTGGTGCGGTGATCGGGGAGCTCACCGAGCACGACGTGTTCCTGAAGGTCGCCTGCCGGGTGGAGGACCTCGAAGCCGAGGCAGTCGGCGACTGGATGAACACCGAGATCGCCGCGGCCACCCCCGGCACGTCCATCAGCGAGGCGCTGCGGATCATGGCCGACCTCGGCCATCGCTACCTGGTGCTGATCAGCGAGACGGGCCGCGCCCTGGGAGTGGTCACCTTCCGCGAGATCACCGAGTACTTCGAGATCGTCTGCGGCTAAGGTCGGCGCCCCACCCTGAAGGCTGCACCGAAAGGACTATGGCGATGGCCGACGACTACTACCGCGTGAACCTTCCGGAATCCGAGATGCCGACCCAGTGGTACAACGTGATTCCCGACCTGCCCGCGCCGCCGCCCCCGCCGCTGCATCCCGGCACCCTGGAGCCGGCCGGGCCCGACGACCTGGCCCCGCTGTTCCCGATGGGGCTGATCCTGCAGGAGGTGTCGGGCGACTCGTTCATCGACATCCCCGGAGGGGTGATCGACGTGCTGCGCCTGTGGCGCCCGAGCCCGCTGTTCAGGGCCCGCCGCCTGGAGCAGGCCCTCGACACGCCGGCCAAGATCTTCTACAAGTACGAGGGCGTGAGCCCGGCCGGGTCCCACAAGCCCAACACCGCGGTCGCCCAGGCGTTCTACAACCACTCCGAGGGAGTGACCCAGCTCACCACCGAGACGGGAGCGGGACAGTGGGGCAGCGCCCTGGCCTTCGCCTGCGCCCAGTACGGCATGGAGTGCGAGGTCTGGCAGGTGGCCGCCTCCTACCGCCAGAAGCCCTACCGCAAGACGATGATGGAGGTGTGGGGGGCCACCGTGCACCCCAGCCCGTCAACGGTCACCGAGTACGGCCGCAGCCTGCTCGCGGAGGACCCCGACCATCCCGGCTCTCTGGGCATCGCCATCTCGGAGGCCATCTCGGTGGCGGCCGTCGACCCCGCGATCCGTTACTCGCTGGGCAGCGTGCTCAACCACGTGATCCTGCACCAGACCATCATCGGCGAGGAGGCCCTGCGCCAGCTGGCCATGGTGGGGGAGACCCCCGACGTTCTGGTGGGCTGCACCGGAGGCGGGTCCAACTTCGGCGGCCTGTCGATGCCGTTCCTGCGGGAGAAGCTGGCCGGGAACATGTCGCCGGTGATCCGCTGCGTGGAGCCGGCCGCCTGCCCGTCGCTCACCCGGGGCGAGTACCGCTACGACTTCGGCGACACGGCCTGCACCACGCCGCTGCTGAAGATGCACACCCTGGGGTCCGCGTTCATCCCCGAACCGATCCACGCCGGCGGGTTGCGCTACCACGGCATGTCGCCGCTCATCTCCCACGTCTACGAGCTGGGCCTGACCGAGGCGGTGGCCATCGGCCAGATGGAGTGCTTCGCGGCCGCATTGCAGTTCGCCCGCACCGAGGGGATCGTGCCCGCGCCCGAGCCGACCCACGCCCTGGCCGCGGCCATCCGCGAGGCGCTGGCGTGCAAGGAGACCGGCGAGTCCAAGACGATCCTCACCGCGCTGTGCGGCCACGGCCACCTCGACCTGGCCGCCTACGAGGACTACATCTCCGGGTCCATGGCCGACCTCGACCTATCGGCCGAGGCCCTGGCCCAGTCGATGCAGGCCATCCCCGCCCTGCCCTAGACCCTGGGCCCGAGCGGCCCTCAGGTCGCAACGAACAAGAGCGGGAAGCGCCGTCCGGTCCGATTCGGCGCCCCTGGGCGCTCAGATCTGCTGGAGGGCCTTGGTGACGCTGACCACGGCCTCGCGCCCGTCGCCGAAGAGCATCATCGAGTTGTCCGCCGCGAACAGCGGGTTGGGGATCCCCGCGAAGCCGGGGCTGAGGCTCCGCTTGATGACCACCACCACACCGCTCTTGTCCACGTCGAGGATCGGCATTCCCGCGATGGGGCTGGACGGGTCGGTGCGAGCGATCGGGTTCACCACGTCGTTGGCGCCCAGCACGATGGTCACGTCGGTCTGCTCGAAGGTGGGGTTGATGTCATCCATCTCCACTAGCTGCTCGTAGCCGATCTCGGCCTCCGCCAGCAGCACGTTCATGTGGCCGGGCATCCGGCCGGCCACCGGATGGATGCCGAACACCACCTGGGTGCCACGGTCCTCCAGGCGCCGGGCCAGATCACGGACGGCGTGCTGGGCCTGGGCCACCGCCAGCCCGTAGCCGGGCACGATGGCCACCCGCTCGGCCGCCTCGAGCAGCATGGCCACATCGTCGGGCGACGTCGAGCGGACCTTGCCCGCGTACACGTCGTCGGCGCTGGGGCCGCCCGCGCCCGAGGGCGCGGGGCTGAACATCACCGCCAGCAGGGACCGGTTCATGGCGACGCACATGATCTGGGTCAGGATCAGGCCGCTCGCCCCGACCAGCGAGCCCGCGATGATCAGCAGCGAATTGTCGAGCACGAACCCGGCGGCCACCGCGGCCATGCCCGACAGCGAGTTCAGCAGCGCGATCACCACCGGCATGTCGGCACCGCCGATGGGCGACACCACCAGCACGCCGAGCACGGCCGCCACCGCCACCAGCAGCCAGATCCACAGCGCATTGCCGGCATCGGCGACCATCAGCACTCCGAAGACGACGGCGGCCGCGACACCGGCCGCGCTCACAATCTGCATCCCCTTGAATCCGGACCATCGCAGCCTCTCCCGCAGCTTCCCGAAGGCGATGAGGCTGCCGGTGAACGTGACCGCCCCGATCAGCGCGGCCAGCCCGGCCGCGGCCGACAGTCGGGGGGAATCGGTGGCAAGGTCGGCCGCCTCGATGTACGAAGCCGCCGCGACCAGCACCGAGGCGCCGCCGCCGAAGCCGTTGAACAGCGCCACGAGTTCGGGCATGGCCGTCATCTGGACCCGCACGGCCAGAACCGCTCCCACCGCCGTTCCAAGCACCAGGCCGGCGATGATCCACTCGAAGCCCAGGATGGCGTTGTCGGTGAGGGTGACAACGATCGCGATGAGCATCCCGGTCGCGCCGAACTGGTTTCCCCTCACCGCCGTCCGGGGCCGGCTGAGACGCTTGAGGCCGAGAATGAAGAGCACCGCCGAGGCGAGGTAGCCGAGCGTGGTCCAGTCGTCCATCACCGGTCCCCGTCCATCACCGGTCTCCGGCGTCTTCGGCAGACGATGCTGTTCGGTCCTCCGAGGGGATCCCACGGCGGCGCTTGGGGCCGAACATCCCCAGCATCCGGTGGGTGACCAGGAAGCCTCCCACGACGTTGATCATCGCCAGGGTGACGGCCGCGAAGCCGAGCACCGCGGTGAAGGTGCTGTGGTCGGCGCCGGCCGCCACCAGCGCGCCGACGATGGTGATGCCGGAGATGGCGTTGGACCCCGACATCAGCGGGGTGTGAAGGGTGGGCGGCACCTTGGTGATCAACTCGACGCCGAGGAACACGGCCAGCACGAAGAGGGTCACCGCGATCAGCAGATCCACCGGACTAGCCCTCCCCGGTCGCTTCCGACCCGCCGAGCGCCTCGGACCCGTCGGACGCCCCGGCCACGCCGAGCGCCTCGGCCACGCCCGGATGCACCACCGAGCCGTCTCGCGTGACCAGCATGGCCGACAGGATCTCGTCGTCGCGGAGGTCGATCTCGCCGTCCGGGGCGAGATGTCGCAGGAAGGCGACGAGGTTGCGGGAGAACATCTGGCTGGCATGGCGGGCGCACCGCGACACCAGGTCGGTGGGAGCGAGGACGGTCACACCACCCCGCTCTACCTCGATGTCCGACTGCGTCACGGCGCAGTTGCCGCCCCGCTCGGAGGCCAGATCGATGACGACCGAGCCGGGGGCCATGGCATCGACCATCTCGGCGGTGAGCAGCAGCGGCGACGCCCGCCCGGGGATGGCCGCGGTGGTGATCACGACATCGGAGGCGGCCACATAGGGCGCCAGCAACTCCTGCTGCCTTCCGGCGACATCGTCGGTCTGGGCCCGGGCGTACCCGCCGGAGTCCTCGACGCTGGCCGCGTCGGCTCCCGCCGCCGAGAGGTCCAACTCCACCGCTCGGGCACCCATCGAGCGGATCTGCTCGACCGCGGCCGGTCGCACGTCATACCCCTCCACCACCGCGCCGAGGCGCCGGGAGGTGGCGATGGCCTGAAGGCCGGCCACACCCGCACCGAGCACCAGCACCCTCGCCGGGGCCAGCGTCCCGGCGGCGGTCATCATCAGGGGGAACATCTGGGGCAGCCGGCTCGCGGCCAGCAGCACCGCCTCGTAGCCGGCGATCGTGCCCATCGAGGACAGCACGTCCATGGTCTGCGCCCGGGTGATGCGGGGCACCAGGTCCATGGAGAAGGCACAGGTTCCCTCGGTGGCGTGTCGCTGCGCCCGCGGCGGCATCCACAGCGGGTCGAACACCCCGACGAAGGTCAGCGGAGAGCCCGTGGCACGGTGCGGGCCACCATCTGCGGGCAGATCGCGGACCGAGACGACCAGATCCGCCGCCCAGACCTCATCAGCATCGACTACTGAGGCACCGGCGTCCCGGTAGGCGGCGTCGTCGATCCCAGCACCCGAACCTGCCCCCCGCTCTACCAGCAGATCGCACCCGTGCTGGGCCAACGCGCCCACGCCGTCGGGGACAAGCGCTACGCGGTTCTCCCTCGGATCGGATTCGCGCAGCAGTCCCAGGCGCACGGATCAGAAAGGATATCGAGCCGCGGCTTGCCGCGGCGTGATCTCGCCATCGGGCGCGGAAGCTCCTAGCCTCGGAGGCGTCCTGTTCGAGCCTTCATCGCGAGGTTGATTGTGAGCACCATCATCCACACCAGCCCCCTGCCTGACGTGGACATTCCCGACCAGTCGATCACCGAGTGCGTGTTCGCGTCGGCCGCGGACCGCGCCGACGAGGTGGCCATCACCGACGGAGCCTCGTCGTCGTACACGTTCTCGGAGCTTCACGCCGCTGTTCGCAGCCTCGGCGGCGGGCTCAGCTCCCGGGGCGTGGGCCCCGGAACAACCGTCGCCATCCTCGCTCCCAACATCCCCGAGTACGCCATCGTGTTCCACGGCATAGCCCTGGCCGGCGGGACCGTCACGACCATCAACCCCACCTACGGACCCGAGGAGGTGCGCCATCAGCTCACCGACGCGGCGGCGTCATGGGTCGTGACCATCCCGATGTTCCTGGAGACGGCCCGAGCCGCCTCGGAGGGGACCGGCGTGGAGCAGATCGTGGTAATGGGGCAGGCCGAGGGAGCCGTACCGCTCGCGTCGCTCTTCGGCGAGCCCATCGACCAGGTGCCGGTCGACTACGCCGAGCACGTCGTCGTGCTGCCGTACTCCTCGGGCACGACCGGGCTGCCCAAGGGCGTGATGCTCACCCATCGCAACCTGGTGGCCAACATCACCCAGATGGAGTACACGTTCGTGCCCTCCGGCGGCGAGGTGGCCCTGGCCGTGCTGCCGTTCTTCCACATCTACGGGATGCAGGTGCTGATGAACATGCTGCTCGCCTTCGGGGTGAGGGTGGTGACCATGCCCCGCTTCGACATGGTGCGAGCCCTGGAGCTGGTCCAGGAGCAGCGGATCACGCGGTTCTTCGCGGTGCCGCCCATGGTGCTGGGGTTGGCCAAGCACCCGGTGGTGGACGACTTCGACCTGTCGTCGATCAAGCAGATCTTCTCGGGGGCGGCACCGCTGGGCGCCGACCTGGCCGCCGCCGCCGCGGCCCGGGTGGGCTGCGAGGTGGTCCAAGGCTACGGAATGACGGAGCTGAGCCCGGTCAGCCACTGCACCCCCGAGGGACAGTTCCGGCCCGGAACGAGCGGCGTGACCATCTCGAACACCGAGATCCGCATTGTCGACGCCGAGACCGGCGCCGATGTGGGCGTGGGCGAGCGCGGTGAACTGCTTGTGCGCGGACCCCAGGTCATGAGGGGATACCTCAACAACCCCGAAGCCACGGCCGAGACCCTCGACTCCGACGGCTGGCTGCACACCGGCGACGTGGCCGTCATCGACGACGAGGACCACGTGTCGATAGTCGACCGCATCAAGGAGCTCATCAAGTACAAGGCCTGGCAGGTTCCCCCCGCCGAGCTGGAGGCGGTGCTGGTCACCCATCCGGCGGTGTCCGACGCGGCCGTGATCGGCATTCCCGACGAGGAGGCGGGGGAGTTGCCCAAGGCCTTCATCACGCTCGCTCCCGGCGCCGAGGCGCCCACCCTCGCGGACCTACAGGACCATGTGGGCGAGCACCTGGCCACCTACAAGCAGGTCCGGGCACTGGAGGTGCTGGAGGCCATCCCCAAGAGCGCATCCGGAAAGATCCTGCGCCGCGAGCTGCGAGACCGCTAGAGGCCGGGCGAAGGGTAGCGATCTCGCCGTCACCTTGCCTGGTGGTGAGCGAGGCCGTGGCCCGAGCGGCCCGTGAGCGCGGCGAACAAGAGCGGGAAACACAGGCGGCAACAATCCCGCGCCCCAGCATGCATAGTTGCCGCGCCGTTCGTCTAGGGTTCTAGCGCGATGTCAGACGCCGGCGGCGGCCGGCCCAACTACTCGAGAGGACTACCGATGCCAACACCTCAGGCAGCGATTCTCACCGACTTGCAGAAGTACCAGTGGTACACGCACATGAGCCGCGTCGACGGCGCGGACCTCGGCGTCATCCGTCGGGCGCTGGGCGACTGCCGGGCCGATGCCGAGGCCCAGGGCGTGAATCTCGGCGTCCTGCTGGGCCCGACCCTGGCTGCCGATCTGGGCATCGAGACCGGCGACGACTTCCAGCCCTATCCCGGCTACGCGTCCCCCGACGGAACCCGGGTGGCCAAGGGGACTCAGGAGGAGCTGCTCATCTGGGTCCACCACGCCGAGAAGGATCTGTGCTGGGAGGTCCAGCACACGTTCCGGCGCGCCGTGGCCGGCCACATGGCGGTGGCCCGCGAGACCCCGACGTTCATCTACAAGAACAGCCTCGACCTCACCGGCCACATCGACGGAACCGGCAACCCGGAGCCCGAGGACGAGCCGGACCGGGCCATCATCGATGACGGGGACCCGGGAGAGGGCGGCGCGTTCTGCATCGCCCAGCGCTGGGTCCACGACCTGGACTACTGGGCAACGCTGTCGCTGGAGCAGGAGGAGAACACCTTCGGGCGCACCAAGGCCGATTCGGTCAAGCTCGAGGTGCAGGTGCCCCGCTCCCACCTCTCGCACGTAGAGCTACGCGAGGGCGCGACCGCCGACGAGTCCACCCCCAAGCGCGGCGAGATGGTGCGGCGCTCCACCCCCTACGCCTTCCACGACGGCACGGTCGGCCTGTACTTCATGGGCTTCTGCAAGACACAGGCCCCGCTGCGCGAGCGGATGGAGGCGATGTACGGCATAAACGGCCAGGAGCCCGACTTCATCACCGACTACTCGACGCCGGCATCGGGCTCCTTCTACTTCGCACCGTCGGTGGAGGCGCTCGACGCCGCACTGGGCTGAGAAGCCTGGCGGGTAGACAGCAGCCGGGCCGAGCGCAACACGCTGAGCGAGACGTCTCAATTCGTCTTCGGCGTGGACCTCGACGGGGTCGTCGCCGACTACACGGCGGGATTCGCGCAGTTCATCGCCCGATTGAGGGGAGTGGACCCTGCCTCCCTGCCTGAGGAGCGGTCCTACGACTTCCGCGAATGGGATCTGAGCCCGAGCGACTTCGAGCGATACCACGGCTTGGCCGTGACCGAGCACCGGATGCTGGCCAAGCTGCCCGCCATCGAGGGTGCGGCCGAGGCGCTGTGGCGGCTGTCGGACGCAGGCGTGTGGATCCGGGTGATCACCCATCGCCTATACGTCAACTGGGGCCATGCCGAGGCGGTGGCCGACACGGTGCAGTGGCTGGACGCGGAGCGCATCCCGTATCGCGACATCTGCTTCCTGGGCAACAAGCCGGAGGTGGAGGCCGACTGCTACGTGGACGACGCTCCCCACAACATCGCCGCGCTGCGGGCCAGCGGCAACGACGTGATCGTGTTCGACCAGCCCTACAACCGCGACGCGGCTGAGCCGAGGGCCCGCACGTGGCAGGAGGTGGAGCAAATCGTGATGGAGCGGTTCACCGCTTGGCGGGGAGCGGCAGGCGTGCAGCCCCAACTCCCCGGGATCGACGCGGGCAAGGACCGCTTGGCCCTGCGACGGTCTGCGGGAGCACCAGGCGCGCAGGAGCAGTAGTCGCCCACAATCTCGGGTTGGTTCTGTGGAGTATGTGCGTAGTAATCGCACCAAGATTCTCGTGGACGCCGGGCTAGCGGCGCGTGCCGTCCAGGATCTCGAATGGCGACGTGTCCTGGGGCGTGTCTGCGACTGCGACAGCCGCACCGCCGCGCCGGACCGACATCGCCGCCGCGACCGCGACGGTCAGGGCCGAGGCCGCGGCGCCCAAGTCGGGCCAGGGACGGGCCTCGCCTCTGGCCACACGAGCCAGCCGCTCGACCTGGGCCACGAAGCCGAGCGCGGCCAGAGGGTGCGCGGCGCCAGCGGGCGGACCGGCCGGGACGCCGTCGATCTCGGCAACGGGCACCGGCCAGACGTCCACCCGGGCCACACGGGCGGGATCGGCCGCCTCGACCGAGGCCTCGGCCACCGGGGCGCCCCAGCGCAGCGCGGCCCGGGCCGACCGTCCGTTCACGGCTCGGAGCACGACGGCCGCGGCGCGGTCGAGCCCCTCGACAACCTCCAGCCGCGGCGCAGCGACGGACTGGACCGCCGCTCCCATGGCCGCGATCAACACCGGCCAGAATCCCGCCGCGGGGTCCATCGTGACGCCGCCCCCGAAAGCGGCGCCGGATTCGTGGCCTCGAGCCGGGTCGGGCACCGCCAGCCGCAACTCCAGATGGTGCGGGTCCATGGCCGCCACCGCGTCCAGCACCAAGCGCACGGCCGGCGCGTGCAGCAGGTTCACCGCGGCCATGACCGGCCTACCAGTGAACGCGGCGCCGAGGTCGGCGATGCCGTCGAGGGTGGTCGCGGCGGGCGACTCGACCAGCACAGCCCGCAGCCGGCGGGACGAGGCCAACTCGGCGAGAGCCTCGGCCCGGGCGGCCGGGGGAGTGGCGATCACGGCCACGTCGCAGGCCCGGGCCAGCTCCTGAGCCGTCAGCACTGGACAGTCCATCGCTCCGGCGAGAGCAGCCGCTCTAGGTGAGGCGGTAGACCGGGCCGCCACCCCCGCCAGATGCACACCTCTGGTGGCCCGGACCGCCTCGGCGTGGAGCGTCGCGGCCCGGCCCGCGCCGACGATTCCTACCGACGTCACACCGGAATAGTCCCACAGACGCCGTGAGAGGGAGGGATGTCTGGCCTAGTTGCGGGAACTCCGAGCCGTTAGTGTCTCGCCGTGCCCGAAGCCGCCCCGCTCGATGACGAGACTCCTGACGACAACAACGACGAGTCCACCGGGAGCGTTCATCCACTGCTGGAAATCCAGGAGATCGACACCGAGACGGAGCAACTCCAGCACAGGCGGGCGACCCTCCCTCTTCGCCGGGACCTGGCCGCAGCCCAATCCGAGCGGCGCGAGCTGCAACGCCAGATCGACGCGGTGGGCCTGCAACGAATCGAGGTGCTGACCCGCCAGAAGCGTCTGGAGGACGAGGCCGCAATCATCCAGGCCAAGGCCGACAAGGATGACAACCGTCTCTACTCCGGTGAGATCACCGCCATCAGGGACCTTCAGGCCCTGCAGGACGAGATCGCCGGATTGCGTTCCCGCCAGGGTGTCCTGGAAGAACGGGCCATCGAGGCGCTGGTGGAAGCCGAGGAGTTGAGTAGCGAGGCCGAGACGCTGGAGGAGCAGCGTGCCGTCGGCGACGAGCGAATGACGGTGCTGGAGGCTGAGTTGGCCGCGACGGAAGCGTCCATTGACGAGCAGCTCGCTGCGCTCTCGGGCACCAGGACCGCGGCTTCAGCTCGCGCCGAGGCGTCGGCGGTGGCCCAGTACGAGCGGCTGCGCCAGACGTTCGGGCCGAGCACGGCCGTGTCTTTCGATCCGTCGTCGGGTTGCGGATGCCCCCAGCAGATGCCCGCGGTCGAGGTGGCCCGTATCAAGCGCTGCGCCGAAGGGGAAGTGCTGGACTGCGCCGAGTGCGGCCGGCTCGTCCTGCGCTAGAGGTCGGGGGCCACCGGTTCTGCCGGAACGGCCGGCTCGGAGCCTGACGCGCATGTTCCTCTGGTTCGCGGCCTGTGCGGTGGTGGCCGTAGCGCTGGTGTTCGGCAGCAGCGGAGTCGACTACCGGGTCGTGGCGCTGGGCGCAGTGCTACCCCTGGTTGAGAATCTGACCGGGTCACCCTGGGTGCTGCACAGCTTGGCCGGCAGCGTCGTGATGCTCATCGGGGTAATGACCCTCACCGCCGGCCGGGGCCGGCGGCTGCGGCGCCGGCGCTGGATCGGCCTGCCCATCGGAACCCTGGTGTTCCTGGTGGCCAGCGGATCCTGGTCGCGCACGGCCCTGTTCTGGTGGCCGGTCGGCGGCAGCGGGGGAGTGGGCCGGGGAGTTCCCCCCGAGTACGACCGACCCCTGGCCATCATGATCGCGTTCGAGCTCGCCGGAATCGCCGCCCTGATCTGGACCGCCCACCGCTTCGGCCTCTCCGACCCCCAGCGCCGCCAAACATTCCTCACCACCGGCCGCCTGACCCGGTCCAAAGGGTGACCGCATCGACACGAGCGACTGTCGGTCGCCGAGAGACCACTCCGCGAGGAGTGAGAGCAGCTTCACCTGTCGGGACATTGCGCGACGCTCTCAGCCGCAGACGGTCTCGCCGCGGATTGTTGCGCTGCCGACCAGGGAACGCTACGAGAGCGCTTAGCATGTGATTGCCCGCGATACACCGACGTGTCACACCGATGGGATAGGTTCGTTGGCACCGTAGGGGCCATGAGTCCCACCGATGCAGGCCCGAAATCGCAGGAGGGTGGCATGGCTCGCAGAGCACGCACGCGGGAAGCCACTGTCAACGACCGGCTAGCTGTCGCGCTCGATTCTCGACACCCGCGCTGGGTGGTGGAGGCAGAGTCGACTCGCGTGATCGCCGACGACGCAGCCAAGGCGCCCGACATCGTTGTTCGCATGCCCGGAAGTCTGTCCGTGATAGTCGAGACCGAGTACGAACCGGCCTCGGGCGTGGAGGCGGATGCCCTGGGCCGCCTCGGAGCAACGCTGGCAGAAACCCAGGAGCCCGTGGAGCAAGTGGTTGCGGCACGTCTTCCCGCCGACCTCAGCGAGGTTCGACAAGCCGGTCTCGCAGCGGCCCTGGAGCGCGCCGAACTCGAGTATTGCGTGTTCGCTGCCACCGGTCCAGACAGTTGGACAAGGTTCCCGAGCAGGGGATGGATCCGCGGCAACGTGGACGCGCTGGCAGGACTAATCGAGTCGATCTCGGTCTCGGAGCGTCGGCTCGCTCAGGCAATAGGCATCCTCGAGGCCGGCGTCTCCAGTGCTGCGGCAGTACTGCGAGAGCGCTTGGCCCTGGAGCGTCAGCCGGTGCTCGACGCCATGGGCGAGGCACTCCATCAGGCCGACGGGGAGCAGACATCGCGCATGGCGATGGCGATTGTGGCCAATGCACTGACATTCCACTGCGCCATCTCGTCCACACACCCGCGCATAGCGCCCTTTGAAGAGTTGCGCTCCGGCAACGACCTGCTGCCCGGAGCGCTGCTCGGTGAGTGGCGCGCGATCCTCAAGATCAACTACTGGCCGATATTCGAGATTGCCCGCCGCGTGCTCGCACCGGTCCCCGCCGACGTGTTCGCGAGCGTCGTGGGCCGTCTCGCAGTAGTTGCGGAGCGGCTCGTCGGAATCGGCGTCACCACCATCCAGGAGATGACCGGGCAACTCTTCGGCCGCCTTATCGCTGACCGGAAGTTCCTCGCCACATTCTACACTCGGCCTCCCTCGGCATACCTGCTGGCCGAGTTGGCCGTGGCCCGCCTCGGGATCAACTTCTCGGACCCGGGCGCGCTCAAGGAACTCAAGGTGGCCGACTTGGCGTGCGGCACCGGCGCCTTGCTGTCCGCAGCGTACGGGCGGATCGCGGCACGGGCGCGCAGAGCCGGACTCGACGATGCCGTGCTGCACCCGGCCTTCATGGGGGCGGTGCTCGTCGGCGCCGACATCATGCCCGCGGCGGTTCATGTGACCGCCTCGATGCTCTCAGCGGTCCATCCTGGCGTTCCCTTCGGCGACACCAACGTTCATTTGATGCCCTACGGCCGTTCTCAGGCCGCCGATGTTGCCGGTGAGGGCGTCTCGGTCGCGGCAATCGGCTCTCTGGAGCTCATCGACGACGTCGAGGCGGCCTCGTTGTTCGGCACGGGCCGTAGCGCGGTCTCCGGCCTCGATACCGTGGCGGCCCCGTCCGGTGAGCACATGTTCGTCTTGGACCACGGCTCTGCCAACTTGGTGATCATGAACCCGCCCTTCGCCCGCACAGTGGGCCAGGAGGGCGATCGCGTGGGCGTTCCGCGGCCCGCATTTGCAGGCTTCGGCACGACCGAAGTCGAGCAGGAGGCCATGAGCGCGAGGCTTGCCAGCATCGGAATCTACCGGCAGAGCCGCAGGACTGCCGGCAGCGGGCACGCCGGCTTGGCCTCAAATTTCGTTGACTTGGCTCATGCCAAGGTGAGACCCGGGGGCGTGATTGCACTCGTGCTGCCCGCCACATTCGTCGTGTCGAGTGCCTGGTCCCGTGCCCGACGGTTGATCGAGGAGCACTACGAGGATGTAGTCGTAGTCTCCATCGCCGCGCACGGCTCGACCGACCGAGCTTTTTCGGATGACACCGCGATCGCCGAGGTGCTGGTGGTGGCGACCCGTCGCCAGTCACAGGCGCCGGAGCACCACTTACCAACGAACAGCGAGGAGCGTGCGACCGTGTGCTGGGTCGGGCTGGCCGATCGCCCCACCACCGTCGCGCACTCGATCGAGGTGGCCTCCGCTGTCCTCGGCCACATCAACGGAGACAAGCCCCAAGGGGAGCTGCGAATCGGCGGGGAGCGCCTTGGCGTGATCGGTACGGGCCGTCTCGAGGACGGCGGGTTCGGCCAGCTCAGCGAGTTGCAGTTGGCCGCGACCGCACTGTCGTTGCTGGACGGCCGGCTGGCCCTGCCGCGGCACCGGTCGTTGAAGGTACCGATGGCCAGGCTGGGCGATCTCGGCACCGCGGGCGCGGGCAACGCCGCAATCGGAGTGAAGCCGAAGTCCGCCGGACCGATCGCACGCGGCACGGGAGCGTACGCCGCCCCTTTCTGGATCCGCGACCTCGAACAGGCGGGCGAAGGCTGGCGAGCCTCCTCCTATCCCGTCCTGTGGGCCCACAATGCCCGCTCCGGACGCGAGAGCCAACTCGTGGTCGCCCCCGACTCCTACGGCGAAGTACGCCCCGGCCATGCGGAGGAGCAGGCTCGCAGAGTTTGGCAGATCACTGCTTCTCGCACGCATGTGAATCTCGAATTCCAGCTGAACAGCCAACGCCTCGGGGCTTGTCTGACCCCCGTCGAGTGCATAGGCGGGCGGGCCTGGCCAAGTTTCCTCACGCAGGCGGATGCCTGGCAGGTTCCCGTCGTGCTGTGGCTGAACACGACTCTGGGCCTGATCGGCCGCTGGTGGGTCGGGTCGCGCCAGCAGCAGGGCCGGTCGATTCTCTCTGTCGGCCGGATCGTCGAGATCCCGGTGCTGGACTGTCGCGCCCTGAGCGGCGACACGCTCTCGGAGGCCGCAGAGGTCTTCGCACGGTTCCGGCTGCGAACGTTCCTGCCCGCCAACGAGGCCTATCGCGACGAAACCCGCCAAGACCTCGACCAGGCCGTGCTGTGCGACCTGCTCGGACTTCCCGAGTCGATTCTCGACCCGCTTGAGACCCTCCGCCAGCAGTGGTGCCGCGAGCCGACCGTGCACGGAGGAAAGCCGAGCCGCCCCGGCGGCGGGTCCTAGCCGGGGCTCTCCCGGCACGGCCAGAGGGCGGTCGCTGCCTGCCCTTCGTCCGCGTTCAGCGCAGGCTCACTGCCGAAGGAAGCAAGTGCTTCACGCCGGCAGAGTGGCCCGGAGCCATCTGAACCGCGCCGTATCCGGCCCACAGAGCATCCTTGCCCTGATGCGGATGTGCGGCCAGTACGTTCCTCACCACCGGCTGTCCGTGCAGCCGGATGCGCGAGTAGCGGGCGTGGATCTTGGATGCTTCGTAGTCCACCATGTGCCGAGCCACGTACTTCGCGTCGAACACCACCAGCGCCGGCTCGGGCCCACGGCGCAGGACCACCACGTCAGGAGTGATCAGGTCCTGTGCTAGGCGTCGGTCCGGGTGAGGAACGTTCTCCAGGCCCTGCCACCCTCGCCCGCTGGACATGATCCGCGGCTCGAACGACACATGCACGTCTCCAGGAAAGGTCACGGTGGCGCCGGCGGGAATCCCGAGCCGGACGGTTCCGGAGCGACTCCGGCTGCCGAGGACGGCGAAGCCCGGGGCGGCGGGTGCTCCGTACCGCTCGCGGCAGGCCTCGAGCACCTGCAGGAAGACCCAGTACTCGTACAGCCGCGGCATCGCCTTCACGCCGAGCCGGGCCTCGCCGGGGCCCTCGGTGGCGTGAGCCTCGGGCCGGTCCAGGATTCGCCGCACCTGGTCGACCCGCCGGTATCGCGGGTCGTGCAGCGTCCGCAGCCGGGACGCCTCCATGCCCCGGCGCGGCGCGGCGCACGACGCGAACGGCTCGGATCGCAGCAGCCGGCTGGCGCTGGTGGCGACCTCGAAGCCGTCCACCCTGCGGCGCGCGTAGAAGGCCAGACGCCGCAGAGTCTCGGCCACGAGGGCATTCTCGGGAGTGCCGACGTCTCGGGACAGGACGCGGCTGCGGCCGGCCCGGTCCAGACGGGAGGCCCGAACGACACCGGCGGTCAGCTCGCAGGGCCGGCGCACCGATTCCAGCCTTCGCGCGCCCTCACGGGTGGCGATCACCGATCGCGGCTCGGCCGCGATATCGCGCAGCGGCTGCTCGAGCTCCCGCCACAGCTCCACCGGAGACGGCAGCACACCGCGGAGTCTGCCTACGCCGTCCGGATCGAACAGCAGTCCCACCCAGGTCCGCTCCAGATCGGCTCGCAGCAGCTCGTAGGCCGCTTCAGAGAGCTTGTCCGGCACCACCTCGATCTCACCGACCGCAACCCCGGATTCCCGCCTCACTTCGATCAGCCCGAGATGCCCGCGCACGCCGTCCTCGGCACTCAGCCGCAGGCACAAACAGCCGTCGGCATCGGCACAGAACGGCAGCGGGCCCAGCATGACCGTCTCACCTCCGTCGAAGCCTCGCAGCCGAAGCGCGCCGGACTCCGGCACCTGCGGCGGGCCGCTGCCGGAGGGCAGCAGCTGCCAAGCCCGCCCCACCCGAACCTCAACGCTCGCCATGGTCAGATGCGTGCCAGCGCGAGCCGGGGATCGGTGCCGTCTATGAACTCGTCGTCAGACACCCGCTCATCGAGCCAGTGGCGGATGATCGAGGCCGACTGTTCAGCCCCGACAGCCTCGAACTCCTCCAGCAACTCGCCGAGCGTGCCGACCAGGTGACCCTTGAAGCCTCGGATCTTGGGGAGGATGCGCTGCACGATCCCCCAGTCGAGCGCCGTCTCCGGATCGAGTATCTGCTCGGCGTTGGCGACAAAGCGCTCCAATTCCAGATGAGCCCGCAGGCCCACCCCGATGTTGGACTCGCGCAGGATGTCGGCGATCTCGACCAGGAACTGATGGTGTATGTCGCTCGGCTCGGTGGCGCAGACATCCGTCCACTCCGTCATGCCGACGTGCCACGGCGGGGGCGGCGAGCCGTTGGACTCGTGGTGGCTGTTGGAGACCTTGACGTTGAGGAGCAGCACATTGGCGCGGTCCAGGACCCGCTCCGAGAGCGGGCGAGTGGTCTCGTCCACATTGACCGTCCCGACGATCACGAGATTGTCGGGAAGGGCCATCTGCGGCGACCAGTCGTCTCGGTTCTTCGGTTCCAGGTCGGGCGAGTACAGCCGCAGGCGCACGTCCTCGCTGCCCGAGCGAGCCTCCTCGAGCGCCGACAGCCACTCTGCGAGGTACTGCTCGACAGGGGCGAGGTTCATCTCGTCGAGCAGAACGAAGTGCAGCCGGTCGGGGGCGCGCTCGCAGTCGCGCACCGTCTCCGACAGCCAACCGGGAACGAAGTGGTCCGAGACCGGGCTCACGTACCCGAGGACCTCGCTCTGGTCGATCCAGTCAGGCCGCACCGCCACGCGACGGAAGCGCTGGTTGGCGGTGGTCGCGCCGAGGGCAGCCGCGAACGTGCGCGTCAGCGAGCTCTTGCCCGAGCCCGTGAGCCCGGCCAGGATCGCGAACGGCCTGGTCTTGAGCGACACGTAGAGTCGCTTCACGTCCGAGGGGTCGAAGTCCAGAGCGCCTCGGCACGACTTCAGAATGTGCTCCAGCAGCGCCTCCTCGCCCTCCTCGGCTCGCCACCTGTAGATCCGATGGTCCTCGACCTCGCGCAGCAGGTCGTCGGCAGCCTCGCGCGCCTCGGCGAGATCGCGGTCACCGGCGCCTTCGATCTGCGACAGAGCCTCGATCTCAGAGCGGCGGTTCAAGAAGAGGCCCAGATCGTCGTCGCTGAAGTCCTCCCGCTCGGCGGTGAGGATTCGGTCAATTTCCGCGAGGCGGTCCTGAATGTCCGTACGGCGTTGAGAGCGGAGCACCGCCAGCGTGTTCTCGAGCTCGGACTTGAGTCCGCTGGCACCCCGCCCGCCTCGCTGTTCCAACGCGTCGATGCTGCGCTCGAAGTCGCGCACTTGCGAATCGGGTGCACCGAGGATCTTGAGCGGCGCGGTCAGCTCCCGAAGATCCTCCTGCTGGTCCTCGACCATCTTGTCGAGCGCCTCGCTCAGACTCCTTTGGGCCGCACCTATCTCGGCCGCAAGCTCACGGGGGTCGCCGGTCCCCATCCGAGCCCGGATGCCATCCAGCCGTTCCTTCCAGACGGCGTCGCCGCTGAGAACCGACTCGTCCAGCTTGCGTCGCAGCCCCTCGAACTGGGCCCGCGCCTGCTCGGCGCGCTCGGCGCGCTCGACCGCCTCGCGCAGTCTCGCCAGCGCCTCCTCCGCGGACTCGATGTCGTCGTCGAGCACGCCGAGCCTGACCTCGTCGATGTCATCGTCGGACACTTGAGGTCTCGTGCTGACAAGTTCGAGGGCCCCGGTCAGCGAGCGGTGCCGCTGCAGCTCCTCCTCGAGCGCCGGAATCCGTCTGCCGGTCTCCTCGCACCAGGCGCTCACCACGCGGGCCAGCCGGTAGCGGCCGCGTCCGTCGCTTCCCCTGGCCGCTGCGTCAAGGTCCGCAGCGACAGCGGCGTCATCCACCTCGGGAGCGGCCGAGGCGCTGAGGATCGGTCGCAGCAACGCCTCGACCAGAGGTCCGACGGCGTGCTTGACGCTGTTGGGAACCACGCTGATCAGCGCAGGGACGGGTCGCCTCTTCCAAGGCTCGACGTCGTGTTGGATCTGAACCATGGCCCGCAGCTTCTTGTCTGCCTCGCGGCAGCGCTTCTGCATCTCCCGAAACCGTTTGCTGCCCCCTTCGACGCTGTTGGCGCGCAGTTCCGTGTCGAGCCGCTTCCAGTCGATCGCGGCGACTTCCGCCTTGCGTCCCTCGCGCAGCCCGTCGGTCGCGGGCCGCCACTGGTCGGTGAACCACTTCCAGGCCACCCTCTCCCCGGGCAGCTTCACCGCACCGTACTTATCGAGTGACAGGTCGTCGTCGAGCTTCCTGAGCCTGGAGTCGAGTTGGCGCTGCTTGTCCAACCATTCCGCAGCAGGCACTGAGACCGAGAGTTGGGCCACGGCCGCCATCGGGCTCCTGACATGCTCGTCGAGCGACTCCGGAAGCAAGTGCGCGCCGCCGTTGGCGGACGGCCTGCCGGTGGTGGTCACGAACCACCAGTCGAGCACGTGCGCCAGCGGCCGATCGTCACTGAGCGGACAACGGCCGATCACGTCCGCGGCCGCGTCCACCGCGTCACCGGCGCGGAGCGATCTCTCGACTATCGGGACCAGGAGTTCGAAGACCTGGTTCGCCTCGGTCTCGGACACCGGATCGGTTCCTCGCAGAATCCTCGTCAGTTTGGCCATGCGCGCCTCCTCGATCTCTTTGCGGTCTCTTGCCGGCGGCTTGCCGCGGTCACTCCACCAACGTTACGCGGGCGCTACGACAGGCACGGCACCAGCGGCGGAGCGGAGGCGGCTCGCCGCGAACGTTGAGTCCGGGCATGGCAGAGGCGTCGAAGAGGGGGCCCACACCGTTCGGGAACCAGTGGTAGCTTCGACGGCCATATCAATCAGATGGCGCTGCGCATGAAGCGACTGCCTCGGTGGGATGCCGTCGCCGCCACGGCGGTCGCCGCGATGGCCGCGGCGCTGACGGCGATGCCGTCGGGGCCGGTTGCCGCGCAGCCCGCAGGGTTCGGGGATGTTCCCGACGATGCCTACTTCGCGGTGCCCGTGGCAGAACTGGCAGCCCGAGGCGTCTTCGCAGGCACCGAGTGCGACGACGGCTTCTGCCCCTCCGCGCCGATAGACCGCAAGACCATGGCCGTGTGGACCGTGAGGGTGCTCGACGGCGAGGATCCCCCGCCCGTCACCGAGAGCCGGTTCGACGACGTGGACGAGGCCGGCTTCCACGCTCCGTTCATAGAGCGCATGGCCGAACTGGGGATCTCCCGGGGTTGCGGCGACGGCAGCGGGTTCTGCCCCGACCGCAGGGTGACCCGGGCCCAGATGGCGGCCTTCATCTCCCGCGCCTACAGGCTGCCCGAAGCGCCCGACGCCGGCTTTGAGGACGTCACCGCCGACGAGTGGTACTCCGACTACGTGGCCAGACTGGCAGGGGCGCGCATAACGGTCGGATGCACGGACCGCACCGTGTTCTGCCCCGGCCGAGACACCACCCGGGGCCAGATGGCCACCTTCCTGCACCGGGCCGAGAACTACGACGCCGACCGCGCCGAGCGGACCTCGTTCTCGATCGAGGAGGGCCCGCGCGGCAACGACACGCTGATCTCGGCCTCCCGGGGCCGCACCTGCGCAGTCCGTCTCGACGGCGGGGTGTCGTGCTGGGGCGCGGACGGCCTGCGGGACCGGTTCGCCCTCGCAGGCCTCCAGGACGTGGCCGCGGTCAGCTCCAGCTACGAACCCGATGCCGAGCTGCACACCTGCGCACTGCACGAGGGCGGGACGATCTCCTGCTGGGGCTCCGGACGCGACGGGCAGCTCGGCCAGGGCGACACGAACAACTACTACCTGCCGGTGAAGGTTCCGGGCATCACCGACGCGGTGACGGTGAGCGCGGGGGCGTACCACACCTGTGCGGCACACCGCGATGGCGGTGTCTCGTGCTGGGGAAACAACTTCCTCGGCCAGCTGGGCACCAGCACACCGGGGCCCAGCTACTCGCCGCGGCGGGTTCCCGGCCTGTCGGACGTGGTGGCCGTCACGGCCGGTTCGAACGACAACTGCGCGGTTCACCGCGACGGATCGGCCTCATGCTGGGGCTCGTGGTACACCACCGACCAAGCCGACTCCGCCCCCAGGAGGTTCGACGGCCCCGAGGCGATGACGTCGGTGGCGATGGGTTGGAGCCACGACTGCGCCACAGGTGCCAGCGGAGCGGTCTACTGCTGGCACACCGGGCAGACTCCCGCCGACGCGATCCGCGTCGGGACTCTGACCGATGCGGTGGAGGTGTCGGTCGGATTCGAGAACGCCTGTGCGCTGCACCGCGACGGCGGCGTCTCGTGCTGGGGGGAGAACATCCGCATCGACCCGGAGGGCTTGGTCACGACGATCGCCCGCTATCCGCCCGCACGGATCGCGGGCATCGCCGACGCGGTGGCCGTGAGCGTCAGCCCGGGGGATGTGGCCAGTTCAGGAGCGCTGGCCAGTCCGGACCAGCCGGCGGTCGACGCTCACGCCTGCGCGTTGCACGAGGATGGATCGGCATCGTGCTGGGGGGCCAACGACGAAGGCCAGCTGGGCGACGGCACGACCGACCACCGGCAGGTCCCGACTCGTGCACAGCCGGTCGTCACCGTTCCGGCCGACCAGGCCCCGGCCACGGCCACCGACCTGCTGCGGACATGGGTGGATGCGCTCGTGCAGGAGCGGGAGGCCGACTACCCGTGGTTGCGGGTCGCCTGGGACCACGCTCGCGACGGGGCGGAGGCGGTCCAATCCGGTTTCGGCGGGGTAGTGTTCACCTACTGCTACGCGTCGGCCGGCGTGTTCGGCTGCGGAGCGGAGGACATGCACATGACCTCGTTGTCGACCGACGGCGTCGTTCACGAGCTCCTGCACGTCTTCGACCTGCACACCGGTCTGGCGCCGAGCACGCTGTGGGGAGCGGTGCAGCTCTACTTCGCCGCGACCCACCCCGGCTGCTGGTCGGATGGAGACTTTCACGGCGCCGAGATCCTGGCCGACACGGTGGCCCATGTCATGGTGCCCGGCGCCTGGCTCACGTACTACAACTCACCGGGGTGCCCCACGGTGCCCGAGGGCAGCGAGCCGACGGCCGAGGCCGAGCGGGTCGTGTTGCAGGGCATGGCCGGCCGGGTGCCGGACTGGTACCGCGAGAACGTCACCAACGGCGCCGAGCTGTGGGCGGCATGGCTCAGGGGCCCGTCGCTGCCGGCTCTGGCCAACCTGAAGGACGAGTTCGGCGGGCTGTGCAGCACCGACTGGATCACCTATCCCCTCGACCCGGAGCGTTTCCCGCCCGCCGGCAGCAACCCGTTCAGGGACGGCGGCTGCCAGACCGGCGGCTGAGCCGGTGGGGGGTGTGGGGAGGTGGTGGCGGGGAGTCGGCCTGTAGGCGGGATTCTGTCCGGGAGCCCGTTTCCGGAGTCTCCGTGGATGACCATCCATCTGTGCGATCTACCCGGGAGTGTCTGCGGACGGGCCGCCCTCTCCCTGCTCGATCTTGCTCCGGGTGGGGTTTACCTAGCCGCTCCGGTCGCCCGGAGCGCTGGTGCGCTCTTACCGCACCGTTTCACCCTTGCCGGCGTGAGCCGGCGGTCTGTTCTCTGTGGCACTCTCCTGCGAGTCGCCTCGACTGGCCGTTAGCCAGCACCCTGCCCTGCGGAGTCCCGACCTTCCTCGATCCGCCTGAGCGGACCGCGGCCATCCGGCCGGCTCCCCGCCACCGCTTCCAGGCTAGTTAGCCTGAGGACGCGACGCGACGGCGCCGCTCGGAGGAAAGCCATGACCACGCTCGACGACTACGGCGGCTGGCCCGGGATACTCGGCACTCTCGCCGCAGGCCGGGACATCGGCGTGGGCGAGGCTCGCGCCGCGCTCGGGGCGATACTCGCGGGCGAGGCGACCGATGCCCAGGTAGCGGCGTTCATCGTGGCCCTGCGGATCAAGGGTCCCACCGTCGGCGAACTCCAGGGCCTGGTGGGAGCCATGCGCGACGCCGCCACACCCCTGGACGTCCCCACCGGCGCCATCGACATCGTGGGCACCGGCGGCACAGCCGGCCGCAAGATCCACGCCCTGAACGTCTCCACCATGGCCTGCTTCGTAGCCGCCGGTGCGGGCGCCACCGTCTGCAAGCACGGCAACGTCAAGGCCTCGTCCACCTCGGGCAGCTTCGACTTGCTCGAGGTCATCGGCGTGCCCATGGGCCAGTCGCCGGAGCAGGTAGCCGAAGCGGTGCACACCGCGGGGCTCGGATTCGCCTTCGCCAAGACCTTCCATCCGGCCATGCGCCATGTGGCCGGCGTGCGGTCACAGGTCGGCATACCAACGGTCTTCAACCTGCTGGGCCCCTTGTCCCATCCGGGCCATGCGAAGCGCCAGGTCATAGGAGTGCCTGAGGAATCTCTGGCCCCCGACATGGCCGCCGTGCTGCAGGCCACCGGTTCCGTGCGGTCGCTGGTGGTCCACGGCGACGGCCAATTCGATGAGTTCACCACCACCGGACCGAACCTGGTGGTCGATCTCAACGAGGACAGAGTGACCGAGCATCGCATCGAGGCGACGGACGTGGGGCTCGCCCCGGCAACGCCGCGCGAACTGCGGGGCGGCGACGCGGTCGCCAACGCGCGGATCCTGGCCAGCATTCTGGCCGGTGAGCCCGGGCCCAGACGCGACATGGTGGTGCTCAACGCAGCCGCGGGCCTGGTGGTGGCGGGAGTGGCGGACGACCTCGCGGCCGGCGTGGAGGCAGCCGCAGCGGCCATCGACGACGGGCGGGCCGCCAAGAAGTTCGACGAGGTGACCGCGCCGTCAACCTCTTAGAGGCCGAGCGGACAGATGCGCAAGTCGGCTCATACGGGCGAGGCCGTGGCCCGAGCGGCCCGTGAGCGCAGCGAACATGAGCGGGAAATGACGCCGCTGCGACGCGACCGACCTCGTACCGATCCGCGCTCGCTCGTAGCCATGGGGCTGTGAGCGTCGATACCTCCACGCTGGCGGCCAT
The DNA here is from genome assembly GCA_965203575.1 of Candidatus Aldehydirespirator sp. GTDB lineage: Bacteria > Actinomycetota > Acidimicrobiia > Acidimicrobiales > Aldehydirespiratoraceae > Aldehydirespirator. Next base: position 3,367,834 of record OZ241894.1, on the reverse strand, counting down.
AGGCCGGCGGGCCGGCCTGGGCGCGGTCGGCTTCTGCCGGGCCGAGCCCTTCACCGATGCCGCCGAGGTCCTGCGCCGGCGCAAGCAGGCCGGGCTGCACGGCGGGATGCAGTTCACCTACCGCAACCCGCAGCGCTCCACCGAACCGCACCGCCTGGTGCCGGGCGCAGCCGCACTTGTGGTCGGCGCCCTCGAGTTCAGCGCCGATAGCTCCGATCGGCCCGACGACGGCAGCCCCTATGCCCGGGTGGCCGCCTACGCGCAGGCGGACTACTACACCCCGCTGAGAGCCGCCCTGGAGGCCATCGCCGACGCGCTGCGGGTGGAAGGCCACAGAGCGGTGGTGTCTGCCGACGAGAACGGCCTCGTAGACCGGGCCGCGGCCCATCGAGCCGCCATCGGCTGGTGGGGCAAGAACTCCAACATCCTGCTGCCGGGCTTTGGCAGCCTGGTCGTGCTGGGAGCAGTGGTGACCGACGCCCCGCTCGTGGCCGCCGACCCCGAACCGGTGGCCGACGGCTGCGGATCCTGCCGCCAGTGCCTGGACGGCTGCCCGACCGGCGCGATCGTCGCCCCCGGCACCGTGGACGCCCGTCGCTGCCTGGCCTGGCTGGTGCAGGCCGACGGCGTCTTCGACCCCGACTACCGCGTCGCGCTGGGAGACCGCATCTACGGCTGCGACGACTGCTCCGAGGTGTGCCCACCGAACCGGGTGCGCGTCCGCCGGCGAGCCGGTGCCCCGGAGCCGCCGGGTCACCGGACGTGGGTGCCGGTGCTCGATCTGCTGGATTCGGAGGACTCCGAGCTGCTGTCGACCTACGGGCGCTGGTACATACCCAGGCGTCAGCCCCGCTACCTGCGCCGCAATGCCCTGGTTGTGCTGGCCAACGTGGGCGAGCCCTCCGAGCCGCGGGTGCGGGCCGCGGTCGACCGAGCGCTGCGCGACCCCGATGCGCTCATCCAGGCGCACGCGGTGTGGTGCGCCCGACGCCTCGGTCTCGGCCTGGAAGCGCTGAGCGACCCCGACGATCCACTGGTGAGGGCCGAACTGGAGCGGCCAGTGCCGCCCAGAGGCCGAGCGGATGGGCCGCACCGGTGCTAGGAATCCGCGAGGCACCGAGCGAGGCCCTTGGGCCCGAGCGGCCCGTGAGCGCAGCGAACAAGAGCGGACAGCTGGCCCGAGCGGCCCGTGAGCGCAGCGAACAAGAGCGGGAAACACGCCGAGCGGCGGCATCGTGACCCGTCACCTGCTCGTGACCAATGACTTCCCGCCCAAGGTGGGAGGCATCCAGAGCTACCTGTGGGAGCTGTGGCGGCGGCTGCCGGCAGACGATGTCGTGGTGCACACAACCCCCTATGAGGGTGCGGACGCATTCGACGCGGCCCAGCCCTTCGCCGTGACCCGATCCCGGGAACCGTGGCTGCTGCCGGGGCCGCACCTCACCCGGAGGGTGCGACGCCTGGCCCATCGCCACGACGTCGACCTGGTGGTGATCGATCCCGCCCTTCCGACCGGACTGATCGGACCGCGCCTCGACCACCCCTACGCAGTGATCGTGCACGGCGCCGAGGTCGCCATTCCCGGTCGTCTCCCGGGCACGCGACGGCTGCTGCGGGCGGTACTGGCCGGGGCGGCGGGGGTGATCGCGGCCGGGGGCTACTCCGCCCGCGAGTGCGAACGAGCCCTGGGCCGGCCGCTGCCGGCGTTCGTGATCCCTCCCGGCGTGGACGTAGACCGGTTCCAGCCGAGTTCCGCCGACGCACGGGTCGAGGCCCGCAGGCGGCTGCACCTCCAGCCCGAGGCCCCGACGGTGGTGAGCGTGTCGAGGCTGGTGCCCCGCAAGGGAATGGACACGCTCGTGCGAGCAGCTGCCCTGATGGCAGGCACCCGCCCGGACCTGAGGGTCGTCATTGCCGGGAAGGGCCGCGACCGCCGCCGCCTGACCCGCTTGGCCGGCCGCGTCGACGCCCCGGTCGAGCTGCTGGGGCGCCTCCGCGACGACGACCTGGCCGCTCTCTACGGATGCGCCGACGTGTTCGCCATGCTGTGCCGAACCCGCTGGGGGGGCCTGGAGCAGGAGGGCTTCGGGATCGTCTTCCTGGAGGCGGCCGCGGCCGGTGTCCCACAGGTCGCCGGCCGAAGCGGCGGCGCCCATGAAGCCGTGATCGACGGCGAGACGGGGTTCGTGCTCGATCCGGCCACGCCGGAGAGCGCGGCGGCCGCCATCGGCGCCCTCCTGGACGACTGCGGTCGCCGGAAGGAGATGGGCGACGCCGCTCGCCGGCGGGCCGAGACCGAGTTCTCCTACGACGTGCTGGCCGCCCAACTTGGCCGCGCCCTCGACGCCATGGTCGAGCCGTCGTCGGGCTGAGCTATGCCGCATCCGCCGGCAACGTTGTTAGCGTCAGTCACGGCGCGGCACACCCACAGCCGCGTCCCTTGCTGGCTCTAAATGGCGGTGCCCAACGTGGTCGATCAGGCAACCCAGCGCACCACGATCATGGCTTCTCCGGAGCGGTGCTTCGACGTGGCGGTCGACTTCGAGCAGTATCCCGTATGGGCCCACGACATCAAGAAGGCCCACATCCTCAGCCGGGATCGGGACGGCCGCGCCGTCGACGTGGAGTACTGGGTCACCGCCATGGGCCGCTCTACGACCTACACGCTCAGGTACTTCTACGGATCGGACCCGCTGCGCCTGGCCTGGCGCCTCAAGCGGGGCGACGCCACCACCCGTCTCGACGGCGAGTACACCTTCGTCGCGGTCCCCGGCGAATCCGACACCACCGAGGTGTCCTACCAGCTGACCGTCGAGCTCGCCGTCCCTCTGCCGGGCTTCATCAAGCGGCGGGCCGAGTCGCGCATCATGCATACCGCGCTCGACGAGTTGAAGGCTCACGTGGAAGCCGGCGCCGGATCCTGAGACCGACTCCCGAACCGGCATGTTCTGCGGCCTAGACATCGGCGGCACCAAGGTGCTAGGGGTGGCCGTTCACGCCGACGACATCACGACGCCCGTCGCGGTGCGGCGCGACGCGACCACGGCCGACAGCGACGCGCTGGTCGCCACGATCATCCGAATGGTCGCCGCCCTCGAATACGAGTGCGGCGGCTCGTTCTCGGCCGTCGGCGTGGGAATCGCCGGGCTGGTCGACGCCAACGGGGTGCTCAGGTACTCGCCCAACATCGACGGCGTGCTGGATCTCGACCTTCGCCGCCGCCTGCGCTCGGAGTGGCGGCGGCCCGTGGTGGTCGAGAACGAGGCGACTGCTGCGGCCTGGGCGGAGTCGCTCCACGGCGCGGGCCGCGGCAGCAGGCATGTTGCCCTGGTCGCGCTGGGCACCGGGCTGGGAACGGGGTTCGTGTTCGACGGGAGGCTGTACCGGGGCTGGAACGGCTTCGCGGGCGAGTCGGGTCACATGACCGTTGAGATGTCGGGCCCCGAGCACGTCACGGGCGCCAGCGGCCCATGGGAGTACTACGCGTCCGGTACGGGCCTGGGCCGCCTGGCCCGCCAGGCCGCCGCGAGAGGCGACCTCGACAGTGCCGTCTCCGAAGCCGGCTCGGTGAGCGCCATCAGGGGCGAGCATGTCCACGCCCTGGTCGCCAAGGGAGATCCCGACGCGCTGGTCGTTCTCGACGAGTTCTGCCGCTGGGCGGCGGTTGGCGTGGCCAACCTCGTGCACGTGCTCGACCCGGAGGTGGTGGTCATCGCCGGGGGCCTGATCGACATCGGTGAGCCGCTGGTACGGGGCATCGAGGCCTGGACGCACCGCCTGGTGCTCGGCGGCGACCACCGGCGGAAGGTCCAGGTGGTCCCGGCGCAGCTCGGCAGCCAGGCCGGCGCGATCGGCGCCGCTCTGCTCGCCTCAGAGGCCGCGTGATGCGAGTCGCCGCTCTGCTTGCCTCGGAGGCCGCGTGATGCGAGTCGCCGCTCTGCTTGCCTCAGAGGCCGCGTGATGCGAGTCGCGATACTCACCGGGGGCGGAGACTGCCCGGGTCTCAACGCCGTCATCAGGGCGGTGGTGCGCAAGGGCGAGCGGCGCTACGGAGACCACATGATCGGGTTCATCGACGGCTGGCGGGGAGTGGTGGACGACGATTGGGTGCAGCTGGACGTGGAGGCCTGCCGCGGCCTGCTGCCCATTGGCGGAACGATGCTGGGCACGTCGCGCCACACGCCGTTCAGCCTTCCCGACGGCATGTCTCGCGCCACCGAGACGATCCGCGGCCTGGAGCTAGACGCACTCATCGCCATAGGGGGCGAGGGCACCCTGTCGTGCGCGTCCGAGATGGCGGACCGCGGCTTCGAGGTCGTCGGCGTGCCCAAGACGATCGACAACGACGTGGGCATGACCGAGCGGACCTTCGGATTCGACACCGCCGTGGCTGTGGCCACCGAGGCTATCGACCGGCTCCATACCACAGCCGAGAGCCACGCCCGCGTCATCTTCGTGGAGGTGATGGGCCGCAACGTGGGCCACATCGCTACCTGGGCCGGGATCGCGGGGGGTGCGACCTACACCCTCGTACCCGAGGAGCCCTTCGACCTAGACGACCTGTGCGACGCGCTGCTGCGTCGCCGCGCCCGGGGCCGCTACGCGTCCATCGTGGTGGTGGCCGAGGGCGCCAGGCCGAAGCCGGGCACCCTCGAGGTGGCCGAGCCCCCGGTCGACGCCTACGGGCACAAGCGCCTCGGCGGCATCGCCAACGTGATCGCGGCCGAGGTGGAGGCCCGCACGGGACTGGAGACCCGGGTCACCATCCTCGGACATGTGCAGCGGGGAGGCTCGCCCACCCCCCTCGACCGGGTGCTGGCCACCCGGTTCGGGGTCGCGGCCATCGATGCGGTCCACGACGGCAGCTTCGGTCGGATGGTGGCCCTCCGGGGCGGAGCCATCGAGCTGGTGTCGCTGCAGGAGGCCACCGCCCGTTTGAAGCCGGTGGGCCGCGAGCTGCTCGACGTGGCCCACACGTTCTTCGCCTGAACCCTCAGCTCCGCGCCGCCGCCTAGCCCTCCCCGTCCTCGCCCTCCTCCTCGACGTCCTCGCCCTCCTCCTCGACGTCCTCGCCCTCCTCGTCGGCGGGCGCGGAGGTGGTGGTCGCCGGTGCGAAGTCGGGCTGGAACTGCTCGTAGGCGCTCGTTCGGAGCACCGAGCCGGGCTCGGCGTCGGCGTCGCTGGTGGGGACGGACACCTCCTGGCCGTCGAGCAGGATCCGGACGCCGTCGATGCCCTCGGTTGCGGAGGCGGTGAACACCAGCTGGGCCGCCGCGAACTCGAGCTCGTCGGCCGAGGGCGGCTGATCCTCTCCCTCCGGCGACAGGTGCACGATGTCGACGGTGGCCACGCCGTTGTCCACCGTGGCGCTCAGGATCTCGAACAGCTCCAGGGTGTTGAAGTAGCCGGCGTCCGATTCCTCGGGCGAGGTCGCCTCCCCGAACAGGGTCGCCAGCACGTCCTCCAGCGTGGCGCTGCGATTCACCTGGCGCTCCACCTCTACCACGATGGTGCGCTCGATGTCCTGGGGGTTCGTCAGCAGGTAGACGGCCCGGGACTCGGTCAGGAGCGGAGCGGGCACTGTGGTGGTCGTGGATGCGGTGAACCCGGGCCGGAGGCTCTCGGGCAGCTCCTCAGGATCGATGGCCTGCGCAGTCTCATCGGTCGGCAGCCCGCAACCGGCGGTCAAGGCAACGGCCAGCACCAGGACGGTCTGGAGGTCGATACCGCGCCGGCGGGCGCGGCGGAGCAGCCGCCTCACGGGGCCAGCGCCTCCTCGGACTCGTCGTCCACGGTGGCCACCGGCAGCTCGACGACGAAACGGGCGCCCCGGGTCGCGTCCGGGCGGTCCTCCACCCAGACCCGGCCGCCGTGCAGTCCCACGTGCTCGGCCACCAGGGCCAGTCCCAAGCCCGATCCCGAGTCCTTGCCCCGCCGGCCGCCGGCACGGCCCCGGTGGAAGCGGTCGAAGATCAGCGTGCGCTCCGAGGGGACCACTCCCGGGCCGTTGTCCTCAACGCCGATACGCACCAGGCCGTCGTGCCGGTCGAGGTTCACCCGCACCTCGCCGTTGCCGTACTTGGAGGCGTTCTCGACCAGGTTCGACACCACCCGGCCGAGGCGGCGCTTGTCGGCCAGCAGCACCGTGGCCTCCATCCCGGGCGCGGCCTCGAAGTCGACCACCGCGGTCGAGTCGAGCCCGAACTGGAAGATGGCGTGCTGCACGAACTCGACGATGTGCACCTCCTCGGCCTCCAGGTCGGCGGTGCCTACGTCGTAGCGGTTGATCTCCAGCAGATCCTCCACCAGCCGCCGGAAACGCGAGATGTCGTCGCTGAGGAGGTCGAGCGCGGTGCGGCCCCGCTCGCCCAGTTCGTCGGCCATGTTGTAGAGAACCTCCACGGAGGCCGTCAGCGTCATCAGCGGGGACCGCAGCTCATGGCTGACCTCGGACGCGAAGCGGGCGTCCCGGGCGATCCTCTCCTCGAGAGCCCGGGCCATCTGGTTGAACGAATCGGTCAGCGAGGCCAGGTCGGCGTCCTCGGGCGGTGTCAGCCGGGTGTCCAGCGCGCCCGCGGCCAGGGCCTCGGCCGCGGTCCGCACCCTGAACAGCGGGTTGAGCATCCGCCCCGCGGCCCACCAGCCGACGGCCGCGGCGAACATGGTGGTGACTGCGGCCACGCCGAAGAGGATGAAGGCCAGCGTGTCCAGCGTGTCCTCGATGTCGTCGAGCGGGGCGGCCTCGAAGTAGATCGCGTCGGTCGGGGGGCCGGGTATGGGTACGGCGGAGACGATGGCGGCACGGGAGCCGATCGACGTGCGCATCCGCGCCGGCGTCCCCGACTCCACCAGCTCCAGCAGCGAGGCCGGGACCGTCTCCCGATTGAACACGAGGGGGTCGGCCGAGGTCCACTCGTCGCCGACCCGCAGCAGCGGGAACGTGCCCGAGGTCTGCCTCAACCGCTCGACGATTGCCCGGCGGCCTTCGTCGTCGGTCTCGGCGGTGAGCTCGTTGCGTACTCGCCGGCCGTTGTTGGCGAACACCGAGAAGGCGGTCTCGTCGCGCTCCTCCAGGAGGTTCTGGCGGGTCAGGGCCAGGGTGGCGAACGAGATGGTGGAGGCCAGCAGCAGCCCGCCGATGGCGAAGGCGGAGGTGATGCGGCGGCGCAGTCCCCGCCTGACGAAGAGAGGTAGAAACCTCGGGCGCCGCACGCGCTTCTCCGCTCGGCCTCTATGGCTGGAGCTTGTAGCCGAGGCCGCGCACGGTCACAACATGGCGCGGGTTGGCCGGATCGGGCTCGATCTTGGTTCGCAGCCTGCGCACATGGACATCGACCAGCCTGCCGTCCCCGAAGTACCCGAGGCCCCAGACCCGTTCCAGCAACACTTCCCTGCTGAATATCCGGCCGGGGCTCGACGCCAGTTCCACCAGCAGCCGGAACTCGGTCTTGGTGAGGTAGGCCTCGGTGCCGGACACTCGAACCACTCCCTCGTCGGGGAGGATCTGGAGGTCGTCGAAGAGGATCTCGCTGCTGCCGTCGTCGGAGCTCCGCGCCCGCCGCAGCAGAGCCCGGATGCGGGCTGAGAGCTCCTTGGGAGCGAATGGTTTGGTGAGATAGTCGTCGGCGCCGGCTTCGAGGCCCGCCACCACGTCGTGAGTATCGGAACGAGCTGTGATCATCACGATGGGAACATCGCTCGACTTGCGTATGGCCCGGCAGATGTCGAACCCGTCGATTCCCGGAAGCATGATGTCGACTAGGACCACGTCGGCGGGCACGCGGTCGAACGCGGCCAGAGCCTCCTCGCCGGAGGAGACCTCGTCCACTTCCCAGCCCTCGTCCTCGAGCGCCAACCGGAGCGCGGTGCGGATGCGCTCATCGTCCTCCACGGTGAGGACCCGGGTGGTCACGAGCCCCGACCCCTCCAGGATTCCCCGACCGGCGGGCCGGCTGCGCCCCGAGGCTGCTGGGCCCGCCACTCGGCGGCCGCCCTCAGGGTAAGCACGGCCACGATGCCGGTTCCCGCCGCGGCGCCGACGGCGGCACCCAGCCCGACCAGGCCGGCCGTGGTGGTGCAGCCGCCGTCGCAGCCGAGATCCATCACCGCGAAGCCGATCAGGCCTCCGCACACGCCGGCCACGATGATGGCCGAGAACGCCAGCACCCGGGCCAGGAGCGAGGGCGATGAGTCGGGCGGCACGGTGCCGCGCTGGTCCAGCACCACCCCAAGCGTACCCGAGCGCCCGCTATGCCTCCTGCTACGACACGGAGGGCGTCACGGTAATGCCGGCCTCGGCGACGAGGCACCGCAGGTGCCGGCCTCGGCGGCCCAGCCCCGGTCGTTGAACGCGCCCTACGAGGGCGCTCCTCGCCTCAGCCACTCCGAGACGTTCGCTCCCGCGCGGGACGCCGCAGAGGCGAGGCCGTGCACGGCCTGGGCCGCCAATTCCGGCCTGAGCCGAGCGACCGCCCGGTACTCAGCACCCTCGACGCTGGTGAAGTGCCAGTTCGCAGGGTCACCCTGTGCGAGCACGGAACCCTCTGGCGAAGGCTGGAACTTCGGCATGTCCAGGCTGTGCGGACTCGTATCGAAGCCGATACGGATGGCGTCTCCCTCGGGAGAACGGATCATGGCCGCGGGCTTCTGGGGGTCGGGGCTGAGAGGCAGCATCGGGAACGCCCGACTTGTGTCGAGGCGGACGCTGTCGCAGAGAGGCTGGATGCACAGCCAGTAGCGCCCATCTCCATCTCGAAGGACGACGCCCATCTCAAGCCTCGGTGGCTCGCCATCAAGACTGCTTGAAGTCATCAGGATGGCCAGAGACTCATTCGAGGCACTGTTGCCGACAGCAGTCGCTAGATCACGGACGGCCCTTGATGTTGCTTTGTCTGTCATGCCGGTTTTCGACAGGCCATTCACGATCGCTTCTCGGCACAAGTCAGAGTCGTCGAGAGCCTTGAGATCTCCGGGAACCTGCTGGTCGCTCTTCAACTTATGGGCCAGCCCCTCAGGCGCTCCACTCGGTTCAGTGTGATCGAGGTGGGCGCGCACGGATTCCAGATCCCAGACCTCCCCGACTCGCTCATCGTGCAGCGCCTGCTCAAAATCGCTCGCGAGCAGTCTCACGAACTGAGGCCCGGCGTCGGAGGGTTCCGGCAGCAGCGCTCGATGCACGAGCGCTGCCGCGTCCAGGCCGGAGTTGAAAGTCGCGAGGATCCTCGGGGTCGACTCGCGCAGCGTGTTGATGCCTCGGAACGCGAACTCGGGCATCAACCCCTTGAACACCATCTCAAGGTCGTCTCGGATCATTCTCGGCAAGTCGCGATAGTCGGAGGAGGGTTGCCGCCTATCCTCTCCGCCGGGCAGGGGCGGTCCCGGCTTGCCCAGAACCAGTACGACAGTGTTGCCGTGCCTCAGCACGAAGTCGTCGATTTCCTCGAAGCCGGCGTCCTGGATGAGACGTACCGCCACATCGCTGAGGCTTTGTGCGCCGGTGAACACAACTATTACTTGGAGACGGGACTCGTTCTGTGAAACGATCTCGCGGATGACGTCAACCGTTGCGGAGAAGTTCCCGAACAGGAGCCAGTCGAGAATCAACAGGTCAGCGATCTGAACGCCGCGTAGTGCCGTAGCTTCGATTTTGACGGGATCGTTGCTCGGTTCGACGACACTGCACACCACACCTGCCGCAAGAAAAGCGCTGACGAGGCTCGACGGGCGTACCGGAGTCTCGTCTTCTTCAGGCGGCGTCACAAGGTCTGGTCCAGGCTCGTCGTCAGCTGCGCCAGCCTCCTCGATGTCGAGTGTCTCCAGCGGCAGATAGTCGGGCTCCACACGATCGTCGATCAGAAGGGCCGTGCGGAAGTAGTCACTGATCGCAGTGCTCACGGCTGCCTCCGCTGACGGATTAGGAACTCGGCACCGCCGTCGCGGCTTCCTAGGGCTATAGACCAGCCGGCCCTGTCTAGTACCTGGCTGGCGATGGCGAGGCCCAGGCCGCTGCCCCCTGGCTTGGTTGTGAAGCCGAAGTCGAACACCCGGTCGGCTATATCCTCGGCAATGCCCGGCCCGGTGTCCCGGTAGACGAGCGTGTCCCCTCGCGTGCTCAACTCGATGATGCTCTCGGAAGCGTGCGGTCCAGTGCCTTGGATCCAATACAGGCTGTTGTCGACGAGGTTGATGAACACCGGATAGAACGTCGAAGCGTAGCCGGTGATCTTGGCAGCCTCGAACTGCCGGCTTGCCCGGATCTCGGTGTGTGCGACTCGAAGGCGCTCACGGAAGAGCTCGTCGAGAAAGCGGTAGATGTCGCTGCCCTTGATGGTCGTCTTGGCGCGCCTCAGTCTCCTTTGCATCGGAGTCAGAAGCGTGAGGTAGCTGTCGAGATGGTCGAAGTCTCGTCGCAGGTCTTCGTAGAGTCCCACGAGTTGCGGGTTCTTCTTCGCCCAGGATCCGACCCGTCGCACATCGCTTCGGATGCTCGCGACCGTCGCTCGGAACTCATGGTCGACCACGGCCAGCGCCATGCCCAGCTGCACGTATTCGAGTTGGTCGTCAGCCTGGGCACGCAACTCAACGATCTCGGCGTCGGCGGCGGCCGCGAGCTCCGTCGGCGCCGGGGCGCCGCTGGTGAACACTACGTCGCTCGCTCGAATGAGATTCGCGACGCGCGTGAGCGCCCTTCGGGAGTCGGCCGCCAGCGAGTCCAGTTCCTGCTCGAACTCCGCCTGCTCGCGGATCCAGCCTGTGCTTGCCGAGCCGCTCGGACGGGCTATGCCTGCAAGGCGCCTGTCGAAGTCCGCTCGCAACGTCTGGAGCGTGGAGGTTGCGTTCGTGTTCAACGCTGACAGGGCCCGGTCGGCTTCAGTTTGGGCGTCCGCCATCTGCTCCGTTGCCGCCGCGATCCTCCGCTTGACGAACCGGTCTCGTTCCTGCTCGTCTGCCTCGCGTGCCGCCAGGCGAGCCTCCGTGCCCCCCGCCAGGTCGTCGACCAGATCGAGGGCCGGCCGTACGTACGACTCCTCAACGTCAGCCGCCCCGCGCTCGACGAGCATCATGTCTTGGCGCATCGGCCTTGACGGCGCGAAGCCCTCCGGCTCGTCGAACCCAAGCGGTGCCACCAACTGGCGCAGGGCTCGTCTCGCCTGTGCGACCTGCCTCGTCGCCGGTTGAAGGCGATCGGCTGCCGCAAGCTGCGTACTGAGGTCCTCGACTATCTCCGAAGCCCGTCCTTGGAAGTCCGTCTCGGACAGATACTCGACGGCTGATGCCAGCTGTGATCGCAGTTGTCTGCGTCCCGCCGCGGCTTGCTTCTCGCGTTCCTTGCGGAGCCTGTCCTCTCTAGCCAAGCGCTCTCGACCCTGCTCGTAGGCGCGAACCTGCGGGGCATCGGGTCGGAAGTACTCGGCAGCCAACTGCTTGAGCAGGTTGATAAGGAGTTCCCGAAAGTCTGAGTAGGCGCGGCCGCGCGTGAAGCCCTCTCTGCCCGCCTTCTCGTGCAGACCAGGGTTCTGTTCGCTTGTGAGGCTGACCGCGCCGAACATCCGCCTGTAGGAGAAGTAGTAGTACGCGGCCCCCAAGGTCCGTCGCTCCTCAATCTCTAGGTAGTCGACGTCGGGCCGGCCATACGGTTGCACCCTGATCCCGTCCATATAGACGTACAGGCCGCCGAGTCGCTTTAGCTTGGTGTTCATGGACCCGAACGCCTCGGGGTCCAGCCTCGACTCGCTGGCGTTGCCCTGCACCACTCCGAGTTCGAACGTGAACGGCCCGCAACGCGGCCTCAGCGAGTCCGGGCACCTGACATGCAGGTCTGCGGCCTCCTCGTCGAAGATCCTGACCGTGCCGATAAAGTCGCCGTCCTCGTCGAATTCGCCGTGGATGTGGTGGTCCGCCTGCTCGAAGTCCGCCGTTCCAAAGAAGTCGTCGGGCCGCAGCAGGCTCTCCGAGTCGCCGCCGCCCCGGTGATCGACGAAGTCGACGGCGAAGTCGGGGGTGGATGCCTCTCCCAGCCAGGAGTCGGTGAAGCCGTGCAACGTCCTCTCGAACAGCGACGCTTCCTTGGATCCGGGCATGCCGATCTCCGAGGCGAGATCCTCCGAGACCGAAGAGACCAGGAACACGGTCCCTGTGGGGCCGAGCGGCCCCAGTCCAGGCACGGTCTCGCGAGGGTCGTCCGGCACCGCGTCCAATGTCGCCTGGATGCTGTCCAGTGCCTGAGTCCACTCCGTCCCGCTGCCGCGCCGCCGGAAGAGGTTCGCGGCCTCCGCCAGCGGTGCCTTCAAACGGGCCACATCGGCCGCGGTCAACCGATCGCCGTCGAGTTCCACCAAGCCGACCGGCACTTCGTCCAAGTCGATGCCGGGAAGCTCGAACATCTTCCAGTTGACCAGCGCAGCGACGGCCGGGCAGCTGTCCCGCTTGGACACGACCAGAACCTGGCTGCCTAGGGCTCCGATGGCGAACCGGCCAATGCCCTTTTCTCCCAGTTGCACTCTCGGGGTCATCCCTGCGGGCCGCGGCGTCGAGTCGCGTCCCAACTTCGACTCGGTCGCGATCGTGAGCCATGCGCGCTCGAACGTCTCGCGGTCCATCCCGACGCCGTCGTCACTCACCACCAGGAGGTCTTGCGCGCGGAGGAAGTCGGCGGTAGCGATGGTGGCGTACGCGTCGTGGGCGTTCTTGAACAGCTCGCTGAGCGCTGTGGGGAGATTGGCGATCTGCTGTCGCCCCAGCATGTCGACCGCCCGAGCCCGAGCCCGGAACGCGATCATGCCGCTTGCCTTGTGATCTCGGGGTCGCGGTCACTCCCCGGCGCACACGGGCCTTGGGTGCTGCCTGTCGGCGTGCCCGCGAACGTCTCGGCGTGCTCCATGAGGTGGTCACCGAAGCGACGTGCGAGCACGACCGGGACCGCGTTGCCGATCTGTCTCGCCTGTGAGGCCAAGCTCCCGAAGAACCTGAACTCGGTGGGGAATGTCTGCAGCCGCGCCGCCTCGCGGACGCTGAGCGCCCGGTCCTGGTCCGGGTGGCCGAAGCGCCCGTTGCTGTAGCTGATGCACTTCGTGGTCAGCGTCGGTGCTGGCTGGTTCCAGCTCAGCCGGCCGTACACGTCGGTGTGGCCGTCGAAGCCGCCCCGGTGACAGTCGGGCCAGAGATGCTCAGGCCAGTTCCGTCGGTCGCCGCCCTCAGGCGTCGCCCGAATGCGGGCGAGGTTCAACTTCGACAGCCGCATGGCCCGGTGGCTTTCAACCTCAGGGTCCGCTTGCCCGGCCGCGAGCGGAGGCAGGCCGCTGATCCACTCTCGGACCGTCGAGTGCGGATTGTCGGTGTCGGGGCCGTGGGTGGCACGGGGGATGTCGATCGGCCCGAGGCGGCTCGCCACCAGCACCAGGCGCCGTCTGGTCTGCGGCACCCCGTAGTCGGCGCTGGAGATTGTGCCGTGCGAGACGTGGTGCGTCTTGGAGACCTCGTCCACGAACTCGGCCAGAGGGCCCCGAGACGCCGACAGGCGCTGCATCCCTGGAACGTTCTCCACGAAGATCAACTCGGGGTTCAGGGCCTCCACGAACCTGAGGAACTCGAGTAGGAGGAACGAGCGGCTGTCCCGATGCGTCGGCTCGTGGCGGTGTCCGGCGAAGGGCTGACACGGTGCGCACCCGGCGAAGAGCCGGATCGGATCCCCCGGAAGCTGCAGCGCAGCCTCGACCTCGTCAACCTCCAGGTCACGAATGTCCCGTTCGAGGATGGCTGTGGTGGGGAAGTTCAGCCGGAAGGAGGCCGCCGCGTCGGGATCCCAGTCGATGGCAAGTTCCGGCACGATGCCGGCATCGGCGAAGCCTCGCGACGTCCCGCCGCATCCCGAGAAGAAGTCCGCGAGGACGATACGGCGGCTCACCCCTCGGCCTCCGACATGTCCAATGCCGCAGCGGGCCCTTCTATCGTCACAGACTCCCAGGCTATTGGCCACGGCCTGCCCGCGACTGCCACCACGGCATCATGAAGCGGCTCCTCCTCGCCGCGGCGGCGTTGAGGACGGCGCTTCCGAAGCCCCCGCACGCTTGGTGCATCGGGATCGCACGACGTCGGCATCTGGAGCATCTGGATCCCCCTTCCGTTGAGCCAGCCCATATTCCATGTGCAATTGAGGTACTCCGAACATTCCACCAGGACCGTGTGACAAGAACAACGAACTCTTCGCCACCGAGAGTTGGTACAGGCAGTGATCCCGTGAGCGAGTGTGCGAGAATGCTGGGCCTAGCTCGCTTCGTCGGAGGCTCGACCGAACGACATGGATCTCTTCCCCTGGATGGCTGCTTCTCATGTGTCGGCATGTTCGCGGATGGCCGCGGTCGCTAGGTCGGGGCGGCCGCGGCCGGAATCCGCGCCTCAGGCGCCGCCCGCACAGTCTCCAGACCTGGCCGCTGTTGCCGCGAACGGAAGCCGGGCCGGGCCGTCGGGACCCAAGCAGGCCCGAGCCACCTTGCGTCGGGTCCAGGTCGCCCAACACCAACCACAGCTCCACTAGACGAGTAGTTCCAAGGGGTTGTTCGGGGACTCCTGGACGCTGTCCAGCAGCGGGGCGGAACTGTTGGAAGCCGCCGCGGCGGCCTGTGCGCCATCGAGCAGTGCCGCACCGGCGGCTCGGGCTGGCCGCGGGGGCTACTGGCACTCGGCGCTGTTCTGCCGGGCCTGCATCACGTCTGCGTCGGTCGCTGTGCCCGCCAGATACTTGTTGACCGTGTCCGCGATGCTCGCGGCGCAGCGGATGATGCCCTGACGGCAGCCGCGGCGGCCTGGCGGCGGTCTATTCACTCATCGGACGCCACATCACGATGGAGCGGCCCCGGTCTACTCGCCGGTCACCGTCGGCCCCCGCATCCCGCGTGGCCTCACCCTCCCCAGAACCCGCCCGAGTTGCACTCGCAGGGGCAGTGCGGCGGCGGGTCGCTCACGGCTTGCTCGGGAAGCTAGGCGTTCAGCGTTCTACTAGTGCCGGTGACCGCTCCCGCCGCCGCCGCCGTGGGAGTGATACATGTCGCCGTGCCAGTGCCAGCCGTCGGTGAAGCCTCGACTTCGCTCCTCCTGCGTGTTCGCGCGCGTCGGGAGCCGGGGGACGGGCCGGCCGGTCGGGCGGAGGTCTTCGGTGGCAATGTCGGGGGACGGGTGACGGGCGCGCCAGTCCAAGTGCCGGTGATAGATGCCGTCGCCGTGGCAATGCCAGCGGCCCTGCGCGGCGTTGTCGGCGTCGGTTGCGACATCCGATCCGCAGTCGCCGGAACGGCTGGCCGCTTTGAACACGTCCTCGGTCGCTATGTCCGCGTAGGGCCTGTACAGCGTGAGTTCTACCGACTGGCCCGCCTGCCAGGTTGGGACACCGGCGAACGAGAGTCTTCCTTGCGCCGTGACCGACGCCGTGTACGTTTGCGTCCCGTGCTGTGTATGTCCGGTTACTACCAAGCTCCAGCCCGCCAACCGAGTCGGCACGAGGGGGTCAGTGTAAACGGTGAGTACGTTGAAACCGGTCGTTACACCCGTCACCCTGTAGGTCGTGCTTCCGACTCTGAAAGTGCGGTCCGTCAAATTATTGAAGCTATTGCATCTGAAACGGCGCACAGAGTCTAGGTCGTCGCAGCCAGTTACGGACCCTGGAACGAGGCCCCGGACCGTCACCGTGGCGGACCAAACCTCCTCCGAGCCATCCGGGACGGTCTGGGCAACGGCGACGGCGGCCGGGCGCGTTGCGGCCAAGACCGCGGCAACCAGCGCCACCAGTAGCAGCGCGATCAGGACACGGCTGGAGCCTCTACCCCCCCCCCGGCAGAATCGGCGCGCCCGCGCGCCAAAGGCGCCGCCGCGAACCCCGAAGCGTTGTGTCCCGAAGCGTTGTGTACGGTCCTGGCGGGCATGTGCACCTCCTGAGCGAGAGTCGCGCCACACTATAGCCGACCGGCCGCGCCGGAGCACACAGCAGAACACCACGACAACCAGAAGCATCCCACCCCCCACGCCCCCAGCCCCGCACACAAGCGAGACGCTCGACCCGCCGCCGGCCGCTCAACGAGACGAGAACCCGGACCCCCAGCGCTGCGAGACTCCGCACCCCCGGACGAGCAGTCCCAAAGGCCCAGCGGCCGCAGGCGACCAGGGAGCAGGCCGGACCGGGCAGTCGGGCGGTCCACCCCCTTGGAACCAACCATCTAGGGGAGCACGGGAACGCTCACCGCGCGCGAGCCAGCCTTGTGAACGGTGTCACTGCGGGCTGGCAGACTGAGACCGTGCACCGCAGGGCCCGGGGCGACTGGTGAGCACGGAGCTCAAGGGGCGTCCGCCCGACGGGACAGTCGGGTTCCTCCATGTGGACATGGACGCCTTCTACGCCGCGGTCGAGGTGAGGCGCCGTCCCGAACTTCGGGGAAAGCCGGTAGTCGTGGGCGGCACCGGCAGCCGGGGGGTGGTGGCCGCGGCCAGCTATGAGGCCCGGGTCTTCGGCATCCACTCGGCCATGCCGTCGGTCCGGGCCCGCCGGCTGTGCCCCCATGCCGTCTTCCTGCCCGGCGACCATTCCCACTACGGCGAGGTGTCCGACCGGGTGATGGCCATCCTCACCGACGTGACCCCCCTGGTGGAGCCTCTGTCACTGGACGAGGCCTTCCTGGACGTGCGGGGCGCGGCCCGGCTCCTGGGCCCTGCCCCCGACCTGGCCGCCCGGATCCGCGGCCGGATCCTGGACCAGGAGCAGCTCACCTGCTCGGTGGGAGTGGCCTCCACCAAGTTCATGGCCAAGCTGGCCACCGAGCGGGCCAAGCCCCGGGTCGGGCCCTCAGGAGTCGTGTGGGGTTCGGGAGTTCACGTCGTCGAGGCCGGCACAGAACTCGACTTCCTGCATCCGCTGCCGGTCACGGCGCTGTTCGGCGTGGGGCCGGCCACGTCGCGGCGCTTGAGGAGGCTCGGTGTCGAGACGGTGGGCGATCTGGCCTCCATGCCGGAGTCGTCGCTAGTGGCCGCGCTGGGCACGGCCGCCGGACGCCAGCTCAATCGCTTGGCCAACGGGATCGACGACCGGCCGGTGGTCGTCAACCGGTCACCCCGCTCGATCAGCCACGAGGAGACCTTCCCCCGGGATATTCACACCGGATCGGAGCTTCAAGCGGAGGCGACCCGCCTGGGCGACGCCGTGGCCCGGCGACTGCGAGCGTCCAGCCTCGTGGCCCGCACCATCGTCCTGAAGGTGCGGTTCGGAGACTTCAAGACCATCACCCGTTCGGTGACGCTGCCCGACCCCACCGACAGCGCCCGCGAGATCGTGGCCGCAGCCCGCGACCTGCTCGTCGCCATCGACGTCACGCCGGGCGTGCGCCTGCTGGGAGTGGGAGCCTCGGGACTGGCCGAGGCCTCCACCCAGCAGCTGTCCTTCGCGGACGGCGCCCAGGCCCACGGCGCGGCCGAGCAGGTGACCGACCAGATACGGGACCGCTTCGGTGCGTCGTCGATCGGCCCGGCAGCCGCCATCCGCGGCGACAGAGGCCTGCGGTCGCCCCTGGACCCTGATCAGCGCTGGGGCCCCGACGCCGAAGACCCGCAATCCGGCTAGGAGGCCGAGCGGATGGGCGACAACTCTCGAGGATCTGGCGAGGTGATCAGCGAGGCCGTGGCCCGAGCGGCCCCGGAGTGCAGCGAACAAGATCGGGAGGCTAGGAGGATGACCCATCCGGCAAAGCTGGCAAAGGCTTGACGCGGCGCATCAGAATCCGGCTATCGTCAAGCCAGATATGCATGGCTGGTGCACATGCCAACGGTGCCGGAGGTGATGGCGTGCCGTTGTCAGAGGACGAACAGCGCATCCTCAGCGAGATCGAGTCGCACCTCTACGAGAGCGACCCCGAACTGGCTCGCGAGGTAGCCGAGACGACCGTCTACACTCACGCGTTCCGCAACATCAAGTGGGCCGCGCTCGGCCTCCTGGCCGGCGTGGTGCTAATGGTGTGGCTGCTGTCCACATCGTTCCTGCTGTCTTTCGGCGGTTTCCTCGTGATGCTCCTGTCGCTGCTGTTCCTGGAGCGCAATGCCCGCCGGGTCGGAAAGGCCGGGCTCGGCCAGATGACGGAGTCCATGCGAGGTGGACGGCTGCGTCACGTGGTGGGCGGCGCCGGCTCCCGAATGAGGGACCGTTACGACCGCGACAACCGCAACGGCGACTGACCCACTCTCGGCGAAATTCCTGTAGTCAAGGACCGCTGAGGTCCACAACTACAGGGATTTGGCACTGAAGAGAGTCGACGGGTCGAAGGCCGCGACCAGCCGGCTCGACATGCTCGCCTGGCGACGGCACGCGGCGACTACCCGCGACCCCAGGACTCCGGCGCGGACCGCCATCGACGCGGTGGTGTTGAGGGCGTAGCGCCCATGCGTGGCCAGGGTCGCAAGTTCGGAGACGGGGCCGACCTCGCCACGGGCCGCCGCCACCCGCCGGGCCAGCTCGAGGGGCGTCTCGAACGTCCTGGGGGCGAGACCCGCCAATGCCAGGGCCTCAACCGCGTCGCCCCACCACTCCTCGATCAGACCAGCCGGGTCGTTGGCCAGTCGAGCCCGGACCCGGCGGCGATTCAGGCGGCGCAGCACAGGCACCGACCCCAGCATCAACGCCGCCGCGGCCAGCACCAGAACGCCGACCGCCACCAGACGCGGGACTCCTTGCCCGAAGGGGCCGGCGTCGCCGCCGGCCCCAGCCGACCGCTCGGCCGCGTCCGATCCGGAGGCTGCATCCTCATCGAGCGGGCTCCTCAATCCGGCAAAGCCGGACCCAGCCGCGTCGCCTGACACCCCGGACGGCGCGGCGTCCGGCTGGGGGGCGCTCAACTCGCCCGGCGGTTGGAGGCCGGCCTGATTGGCGACATGGCCGGTGATGGCGAAGTCTCCGGGGGCGCCCCGGCCCGGGGTCGGTTCGAAACGGACCCAGCCGGCGCCTGCGAAGTAGACCTCGGGCCAGGCATGGGCATGCTTGCCCCGCACGACGTAAGCCCCCTGCTCGCCCCGTGTCGAGTCCCACTCCCCCCATGTGAAGCCGACCGCCACCCGGGTCGGCAGGCCGACGCTGCGGGCCATCGCCGCGTAGGCCGTCGCGAACTGCTGGCAGTAGCCGGCGCGGACGTCGAACAGGAACTCCTCGAGGCTGTCGGTGCCGTGGGCGGAGTGCACCTGCAGGTCGTACCGGAACCCGCCGTCCAGCCGGAAGTAGTCCTGCAGCAGCAGAGCCCGGTGGTAGTCCGAACGGCTGCCCGCGGTGACCCGATGCGCCTCATCGAGCACCACCTGGCGCGCATCCTCGGGAAGCTGCGTGTTGAAGGCCAGGAAGTCGGGGTCGAGAGCCGACGTGTCGACGGCGCGGAGCCGGTCAGGATCGGCGATCGCGGGAACCACCGACTCCGCCGAGTAGGTGAAGCGGCCGGGGCCGCTCAGTGCGGCCGGCCGCGCCTTGATCAGCGAACCCGAAGCTGTCTCGTACTCCAGGGCCACCCCGCCGTCGTCGATGACCCTTCGCGGCTCGAAGGCCACCGGCAGGTAGGAGTTGCCCAGTCCCGACAGCGACACCGTCTGGAGGATGGCCGCTCCGGCCGTCGCCGGATCGATCGTGCCCGCCAGGGGTCCGGTCGCGTCCGCGTAGTCCGAGCGGGCCCCCCACCCGTTCCCGTCGAACTCGTCGAGCGACGTGAGCCTCCAGTACTGGCGCTCATCCTGGAGCACCTCCACCGTGAACAGCTCACGATCGGACAGTTCGATCAGACGGCTGCGAATCTGGACGAGCGGGCTGACGAGAACCCTCGGACCGCCCGGATTCCCGTCCGAACCGGACGTCGATCCGCCAGCCGTCGACCGCAACTCGAAATCGGCCCACGGCTCGGGCTGCGGGCTGGGACGGTCGACCCACGGCGCGGCGTCGGTCACTTCGAACTCGGCGAGATCGACCCACGGCTCCGCGCTCGCTCCGGGAAGCCGCGGGCCGGCAACGGCTCCAGCCACCACGGCCAGCATCAGCGCCGCGCTCCCGGCCCGCGCCATGGCTGCCGTGCCCCGTCCCGGCCTGGGCTCCATCCACGTATCGACCCGCCGGTTGCGCAGCCAGAGGGCGACCATGGTGGCTCCGACCGCCCCGCTGAAGAGCGCTCCGTGCCTCACCGCCCCGTCGCCTGTTCCGGCCGCCACCGTGAACCCGTACACCGCCGAGGCCGGAACGACGGCGGTGACCGCGGCACGCATGCGGAAGGCGGCCGTGTCGGCCAGGAAGGCGCCGGCCGACAGCGCCGCGGCCGCGCTCAGAACCAGGCCCGGTGCCGGCGCGACCGGCGCCGACGAGGCATTGACGACGCTCCAGGCGTCCACCAGGTGATCGCGCGCCGCACCGACGGTGTCGACGGTGGGCAGCACCAGCCAGGCCGTGGAGGGATAGAGCAGCACGGTGGCCGTCACCGCCAGACTGGCGCCGCAGACCAACCCGGCCGCCAGCACCGGCAACCGGGCGCGCCGGGCCGCGGCCGCGATCACGTGAACCACGACTGCAAGCGCCAGGACGTCGGAGAGGAAGGATCCGTCGGTGAACAGCCGCGACATGCCGGCCCCGACGACGACGGTCACCGAGACCAGAGCAGCCTCCGACAACCAGTCGTAGGTGGCGCCGATGGCCCCACCCGACGTCGGTTTCGCAGATCTCATGGGTGGGCTGGGACCATGCGACCGGCCACTGCGGCCAGCCGCCACAAGCCCGGAAGCTGGCCGGGGCCGGTCAGGTGTATCCAGCGGCCCTCGAGGTCCGCGGCCGGCGGGGTCGGGCCCCGATGGCCGGCGCCGTGGGTGACGACCAGCGAAGCGCCGAGGCGCCGGGCCAACTCATGGCGGGCGCCCGCGTCGTCGATGGCGTCGCCGGACGCGGTGACCGCCACCACAACCGATGCTCCGTCCGTCGTGGTGGTCTCGATGGTGGGCCGCCCGCCTTCGAGCGTGGCCAGGAACTCCAGTGCCGCACCGATGTCGTACCGGTGGGCGAGCAGCGGAGTGCCGCGGCCGTCGGTGGTGAGGATCCGAGCCTCATCGCCGGAGCGAAGCACCGCGCTGACAATCGACGCGGCAACCGAGGTGGTGCGATCCTGCACCGCGGCGGCGTCGCCGGGCGGACGGGTGTCGATCACCACCGTCATGCTTCCCGGGCGGGAAGGCTGGAACCGGCGCACGACGAACTCGTCGAGCCGGGCTGTCGAGCGCCAATGGATGTGGCGGAGATCGTCGCCCTCGGTGTAGGGGCGCAGGACATCGAACTCCTCGCTGGTGAGCCCGAGCGACCGGCGGCGGAACTCGACGGGCAGGGACAGATCACCACCGACAGGCAGGCGCAGCGACGCCAGTGGCTCGATCGGTGGATGCACGATCACGCGTGTGCGGCTCTTGAGGATGCGGCGCCGGCGGGCCAGCCCCAGCGCGTCGCCGTCCTCGACGAGTGTGGGACCGATCTCCAGGACACCGCGGCGCGCGGGATGCAAGCGATAGCTCCTGGCCGCCGCAGATCCGCCCGGCACCGGCGCTACACGGACACGAGCGTCGTCCGCGCCGCTGACCTGCTCGGAGATGCGCACGGTCGGGGACGGCAGGCGGGCCCGGTTCTCCACCTCCAGTCGCACGTCCAGCGGCTCGGAGACGGCCACCATCGCGGAGGAGACCCGCCGCCTGACGGACAGCCGGGACGGATGGACGAGGCGCACTGCCAGAGCCGTCACCACCGCGATGGCGGCGGTGGCCCCGATGACGTAGAGCTCCAGGATCCCGAAGACCCGCCCGCCTGCAACCGCAGCGACCCCTGTCCCCAGCAGCTTCCAGCCGACCGGGGTCGGCATGTCAGTGCCTCCCGCTCTTGTTCGCTGCGCTCACGGGCCGCTCGGGCCACGGCCTCGCTCGGCGTCTCGCGATGGTGTTCACAGCTGCTCGCTATCCGCTCGGCCTCAGGCTCCCTTGCGGGGTACGGGCACGGAGTCGATGATCTCGGTGACGATGTCGCTGGACCGCACACCCCGCACCCGGCTGTCGGGCTTGGGCAGGAGCCGGTGCGGCAGCATGGACGGAGCCAGCGCCTTGATGTCGTCGGGCGTGACAAAGTCGCGGTTCAGTGAGGCCGCCCTGGCCCGCGCCACCCTCAGCAAGGCCAGCACACCCCTGGGGGACAGGCCCAGCGACAAGCCGGGATGGCGGCGGGTGGCACTGGCCACCTCGAGCAGGTACGAACGCAGCGCGCCCGAGACATGAACCTCCTCCAGCCGGTCGGACATCCACCGCACGACGGCCGCGTCGGCGACCGGCCCGATGAGATCGACGGGCTCCTGGGCGCCTCTGTCCATCAGGATCGAATCCTCGGACTCGCGATCCGGATAGCCCACTTCGAGACGCATGAGGAAGCGGTCCAGTTGACTCTCCGGAAGAGGGTAGGTGCCCTCGTACTCCAGCGGGTTCTGCGTGGCTATGACCGTGAACGGCGACTCGAGGCGCCTGGTCACGCCGTCGATGGTCACCTGCTGCTCGCCCATGGCCTCCAGCAGTGCCGACTGGGCCTTGGGGGAAGCACGGTTGATCTCGTCGGCCAGGACGATGTTCGAGAACACCGGCCCGGGCCGGAATTCGAATGTTCCGGCGACCCGGTTGAACACCGACGTTCCGGTGATGTCGACCGGAAGCAGGTCGGGAGTGAACTGGATCCGGCCGAAGCTGACATCGACGCTGCGGGCCAGCGCCTTGCCCAGCGTGGTCTTGCCCACGCCGGGCACATCCTCGATCAGCACGTGGCCCCCGCACACCAGAGCCAGTACCAGCAGCTCGATGACCTCGCCCTTGCCCTTGACGGCGAGCTCGATGTTCTGGTGGATGAGCTTGAACTGCTCATCAAAGTGTCCCATCGCCGGGTCAGCGTATATCCACTCGGCCCCTAGGCTTGGCAGGTGTGGGCGCCATGTTCGCCGCCAGGGTGGTCCTCCGGTCGGCCAGTGCTGTAGCGGTCCGGCCCCGGCTATGGCCGACCGCCCTGGCTCAACTGGCCCGCTTCGCCCCCGACCGCTGGTGGCGCCGGCCCCCGTTCCTCCCGCTGCCTGCGCCCGAGCTCACCGGCTTCAGGTCCGAGACCATGTACGGCCATCCTGACATCCCGCCCTCGCCGGCTGACATCGTGGTGTGGCTGGAATGGTGCCGGACCCAGAACCGCCGCCTCAGAGCGAGCGAAAATAGGTGAGAGCCGGCCGCGTCGCAGCGGTGTCATCCCCGCTCTTGTTCGCTGCGACCTGAGGGCCGCTCGGGCCACGGCCTCGCGCGTATGGACCGGATTCGCGGCCCTATTCGCTCGGCCTCTAGACCACTGAGCTTCTAGGACGGCGCTTCGATCCGGCTAGCCTGCCCCCGATGTCCGGGGTGCTGGTTCTCAACGCCACCTTCGAGCCTTTGGCCGTGGTGAGCGCACGACGGGCCGTGTGCCTGGTCCTGGCCGAGAAGGTGGAGATGCTGCATGCTGCGGGCCGGGCCTTCCGCTCGGAGCGACGATCGGTGGAAGTTCCCTCGGTGGTCCGGCTGAGCCACTATGTGAGCGTGCCCCGTCCCCGGCACCGCTCCCCGAACCGGCGGGCGGTGTTCGCACGGGACCGGGACTCCTGCCAGTACTGCGGCGACCGGGCCGAGACGATGGATCACGTGGTGCCCCGCAGCCGCGGCGGGAAGCACACCTGGGAGAACGTGGTAGCTGCCTGCCGGCGCTGCAACGCCAAGAAACGGGACCGCTTGCCCAGCGAGAGCGGCATGCGACTCCGGCGGCGTCCCGAGCCGCCGTCGCCGTCGACCTGGGTCGAGATCGCGGCCGGAGGCGTGCCCGATGTCTGGACGGCCTACCTGCAGCCGAGAAGCGATCTCCGCACCGCGTGAGCGGGCCTGACCGGCCAGACTCGAGAGCGCAGGGCGACTGCCGCTGGACGGTGGAGCGCTTGCGCGGCCCGGTGTCGGGATTGCTCGAGTCGGCCGAGCCCCCGACAGCGGCCATGAGGGTGGCCAGGATCCACACCGTCACCGGCGCGGGGCTCGTGCTGGGCAGCACGCAGAGTCTCGAGACTGCGGATCAGATCCGGGCTGCGGCCGCGGGCACGGAGATCCTGCGACGTCGCAGCGGTGGGGGAGCGGTGCTGCTGCTTCCCGGAAGCCAGGTGTGGGTGGACTTCTTCGTCCCGGCCTCCGACCCGCTATGGAGCGACGATGTGGCCCACGCCGCTCAATGGGTGGGCGAACTCTGGTCCGCGGCGGTCGAGCCGTTCGTTGCCGAACCGATCTCGGTCCATTCGGGCCGGCTCGTGGCCGATCGGTGGGGGAGGCTGGTGTGCTTCGCCGGGTCCGGTCCCGGTGAGGTATTCGCCGGCGGACGCAAGGTAGTCGGAGTCAGCCAGCGCCGCACCCGCTCGCGGGTCCGCATTCAGACCACGGCCCGGCTCGGGCACCCTGACACGGCCGCGAGCATCCGGACAGATGATCGCCGCCTCGACGAGCTTGAACTCCTGGACGTCACCGCAGCCGATCGCGAGGCAGGACGGGCGGTGATGGCGAGCCGCTGCGGCTCCGTCCCGGCCACGGAGGCCGACTTGACGGAGGCCCTGCTCGAGGCCCTGCAGGCGCAGGCGAGAGGCAACCGGTAGCAGTCGCACAACTGCCTGGAGGCCGAGCGAATACCTCAGGCCCACTTTTAGCGCGCTTGACTTGCGTGGGGGTGGGAAAGGGAGTATAGTGGTTCGCTGTGGAGTGCTTGGGAGCCGCTACGGATGCGCCGGAGAGGGCCCCGGCACGATGTGGGTGGGTGGTCCCGCCGACGTCCCGCCGATCCGGAACGCGTCCCGGGCCGAGGGCGTGAGCGCCGGCAATGACCGCCCATCGCACGCTATTCGTCGGCGTCCACGAGCACACGCTCGACGGCAAGGGTCGGCTCATCCTTCCCTCCGGGTTTCGCAGCCAGCTGGCCAGCGGCGCCTACGTCACCGCTCTCGATTCCTGTGTCGGCATCCTGCCGGTCGACGAGTTCGCCGACACCGCCGAGCAACTCCGATCCCAGGTGGGCACCGAGGAGGTGGACATCAACGCGCTGCGGAGCTTTGCGGCCCAGGCCGACTTCGTGGTGCCCGACGGCCAGGGCCGCATGAGGATCCTGCCCCACTTGAGGGCCGCCGCCCGACTCGAGCGCAAGGTGATCGTCACCGGCATGATCCGCCGCATCGAGATCTGGAACCCCGACCGCTGGGCGGAGGTCCAGTCGGTGGGCCCCGAGCGCCTCGCCGACGCCATCACTCACGGAAGGGGGATCGCCAGTGCCTGATCACCGCGCTCTGTTGCTCCAACGGGCCCGCCCCCGCTCCCGAGACCGAACCAGCAACCCGAACCGAACCCCGGACAAGACCCACCCCCCGGACCGCAGCAGTCACCGAAGGGCTGCCCGGTCATGTGCAGTTCCCCGATTGGCAGATGGAAGACCCGTACTCCGCCCGCTTGCCATTAGCTCGATCGGGGGAGAAATCCCGACGTGCGCCGTCGGTCGGGGAACTGCAGATGACCGGGCGCCGGTCCGTCCGGCTGCCCGCGAGCTCACGGCCCGGCAGCACACAGCCGATACAGCCGGCCCGCCCGACATGACGGCCGGCACCGGAGAGGGCGCCGGTGCCTACCACCAACCGGTCATGCGCCACGAGGTGGTGGAGTTGCTGGCCGAGGTGCCCGACGGCCTCGTCGTCGACGCCACCGTGGGAGGCGGCGGACACGCCGACGCTCTTCTCGCCCGCGCCCCGCACCTGCGACTACTCGGGATCGACCGCGACCCCGATGCACTGAGAGCCTCGGCCGAGCGGCTGGCCGGCCACGGCGACAGGGTCGTCCTGCAGCACGCCCGCTTCGATGCGCTCGGCGACGTGCTGGACGAGATCGGCGTAGGCGAGATCTCCGCCTGCCTGTTCGACCTCGGGGTCAGCTCGGCCCAGCTCGACCGGCCCGAACGCGGCTTCAGCTACCGCCTCGACGGCCCGCTCGACATGCGGATGGACCCCTCCACCGGCGTGACCGCGGCAGACATCGTCAATCACGCCGGCGAGCGGGCCCTTGCCTCGATCCTTCGCCGCAACGCCGACGAGCGGCAGTGCCGTCGCATCGCCGCCGCCATCGTCGCCGGCAGACCCTTCGCCACCACCGCCCAACTGGCCCGGGTCGTAGCCGCGGCCGTGCCCGCCCCCGGTCGCCGTCGCGTCCATCCCGCCCGGCGCACCTTCCAGGCCCTGCGCATCGAGGTGAACCGCGAGTTGGAGATCCTCGAGACCGCCCTGACCGGCGCGATCGAGCGGCTCTCCGGTTCCGGGCGCTGCGCGGTGCTCTCCTACCATTCCGGAGAGGACCGGATCGTGAAGTCCGTCTTCAGGCGATCCGCGGGAGAGGTCCCGCCGCCGCGGCCCGGCCTGCCGCCGCCGCCCGGCTCGGAAGCCACCGTGCGGCTGCTGGGACGGCGGGCCCGCACCCCTGCCGAATCGGAGAAGGCCGACAACCACAGAGCGAGCGCGGCACGACTGCGAGCGGTGGAACGCCTGTCTGAAAGCAAGCGCGACTAGGTGGCGGTCCTTTGCTGCGAAACGGTGTGTCTCCCGCTCTTGTTCGCTTCGCTCACGGGCCGCTCGGGCCTGCGTCCCGCTCTTGTTCGCTTCGCTCACGGGCCACTCGGGCCCAGGGGCCTCGCTATCGGCCGCTGAGCACGGAGAGCATGTGGCCTCTCCGCTCGGCCTCAAGGGATGACTGATGGCACCGCAGTCTCAGCGGCGCGCTTCTGTGCGAACCGCCGGTACGCCCGCTCCGAAAACCGAGCGGCCGTCACCGGACCTCAAGGTCGCCCGCTCGCCGGACCGGACCCGACGCTCGATCGGCGGCATCGGCACCGTGCTGGCATTGGGCCTGTTCGGGGTGTGCCTGGCCCTCGCCGCGCTGCACGCGGTCCTCGTCGAGAACCAAGCCTCCCTTGACGATCTGCTCGAGCGCAACCAGCAGCGCTACGAGCGGATCGACAAGTTGCAGGCGGAGATCGCCTACCTCGACTCCCCGGAGGGCCTCGCCGATCAGGCGCACTCCGCCGGACTCATCCCCTCGGCCGAGCTGGCCATCCTCACCCCGGTCGGTCCGGACCAGCTTCCGCCACCCGAGGAGGATCCCTTTGATCTCGAGTCGTCGGGCTGGCCGCCGACCCCGCCCGCCGCTCAGCTTCCAGAAGCCCCGGAACTAGGGAAAACGGCCGGATGACGCCCCCCGGGCGGCGCTTCGATGCCTCGGCGCGGCATCCCAGCCGCTCAGGCTCGACCGGCTCGGCCCGGCCCACGGCACCACTGCCGCTCGTCACCCGCCCCAGAGTGATAACCGTCCTGGTGGTGTTGGCGCTCGCCCTGGGAGGCCTCGTCTACCGCATAGTCGACGTGCAGGCCACTCCCGATCCGCGAGTCCTGGAGGAGGTGTCGAACCCCCTCGGCGAGATCGTCGTGCCCGCGCCCCGCGGGACGGTGTTCGATCGCAACGGACGGGCCATCGCCCTGTCGCTGCCGGCAGCCACCGTGGTTTCCGACCCCCGCATCATCTCGGATCCCCAGCAGGCCGCCGCCGACCTTTCCGAGGTGATGGGAATCGAGGCGGAGGCACTGCTCGACAAACTGCAGGGCGACGGCGCCTTCCGCTATGTGGCGCGCCAGGTTGATGCTGAGGTCGGCGAACAGATCAACGAGCTCGGGATCGAGGGGATCAGGGTCATCTCCGAGCCTCGGCGTGAGCATCCCAACGGCGGTTGTTCGGCGCTGGCCGCGGTCGGCCGGGTCAACATCGACCACGTAGGCATGAGCGGCATCGAGGAGGCCTACGACGAGCACTTGGCAGGCACCCCGGGTCGGGTGATGAAGGAGGTCGGAGTAGACGGCACCACCATCCCAGGGGGTCTCCAGGAAGTGATCGCGCCGGCCGAGGGGCGAGACATCACCGTCACCCTCGACCGCAACATCCAGTACCAGGCCGAGTCGACGATGCTCGAGGCCGTCGCCGGCGCCGGGGCCTCATCCGGAGTGGCACTGGTGGCGCTGCCGGCCACCGGCGAGATCGTTGCCATGGCCAATGTGGCCAGGGGCTCCAACGGCATCGTCGACTGCACGCGACACAACCTGGCCGCCACGTGGAGCTACGAGCCCGGCTCGGTCTTCAAGCCGGTGACTGCGGCCGCCGCGCTGTCGAGCGGGGCAGTGGCCGAGCAGGTGACCATCGAGGTGCCGTCGTACCTGACCATCTGGGAGCATCGCTTCGAGGACACTCCCACCCATCCCGACGTGGAGTGGACACCGACGCAGATAGTCGCCCGGTCTTCCAACATCGGCACCATCAAGATGGCGCTGCAGACCGGCGAGGAGCGGATGTACCAGACCATGCGCTCCTTCGGCTTCGGGGCCCGCACGGCCATCGACTTCAAGGGAGAGTCCATGGGCATCCTGCCTCCGCTGAGCCAGTGGAGCGGCCTCAGCCTCCCCAACATGGCCATCGGCCAGGGCCTGGCCGTGACCCCGCTGCAGATTCTCCAGGCCTACAACACCATCGCCAACGGCGGAGTGCTGGTGCCGCTGAAGCTGATCGTCGACGACACCGGCGCCGGCGCCGGACCGGTAGAGGGGCCGGCACCGGTGCGGGTCCTCAGCGAAGAGGTGGCAGCAACCCTGATGAGGATGCTGACGTCGGTCGTTGAAGTGGGTACCGGTCGAGAGGCCGACGTGGAAGGCTTCTCCATGGCCGGCAAGACCGGCACGGCCTGGCAGCCCTGCGACATCGGGTACGAGTGCGTCAACGAGAGGAACGAGCTGATCGGCCGCCATCACACTGCCACCTTCGCGGGGATCGTGAGCAACGATGACGGTCCGGCGCTGGTAGTGCTGGTGATAATCGACCAGCCCAAGGGCGAACGCATCTCGGGAGGCAAGCTGGCCGCGCCGACCGTGAGCAAGATCGCCGAGTACGCCCTGCGCCAGCTGCGGGTCCCCGCTGAGTTGAACACCGTGGGTGGCGAGCGCCGTCGAGCAGACCCGGCCGTAGTACCCCCGCCACCGACGCTGCTCGCCGACCAGTCGCCGGACTCCGGTGAGTCGCAGACATGACCGGCGGGGCATGCATGACCGGCGGGGCGACGACATGACCGGCCTCGGCGAGCTGGCCCGATCGCTGCCGGCCGACCTGCTGCCGCCCGGCGGCGCCGGGGGACCCCAGGACATCGCCGACGCGGCGTCGGTCCGGGTCGACGACGTGGAGCACGACAGCCGGCGTGTCACCGGAGGCGCCCTGTTCGCGTGCATCCCGGGCGCGGCCTGCGACGGACACCACTTCGCTGCCGATGCGGTCGCCGCCGGGGCGGCCGCGCTGCTGGTAGAGCGCCCCGTGCCGGCGAAGGTGCCGTGCCTGCTCGTGGAGTCGGTCCGCCAAGCGGTAGGGCCGGCTGCGGCCGCGGTGCACGGTCATCCCTCCCGGCGCCTCGACCTGGCGGGTGTCACCGGCACCAACGGCAAGACCACGACGGTCCGGCTGGCCGCAGGCCTGCTGCGGGCCGGCGGTCGAGACGCGGTCGAGATCGGCACCCTGACCGGCACTCTGACCACTCCCGAGGCCACCGATCTGCAGCGCATCCTGTCCGAGTCGGTGGACCGCGGGGCATGCGCCGCAGTCGTCGAGGTCTCGTCTCACGGCCTGGCCCAGCACCGGGTGGACGGATGCCGGTTCGGTGTGGCCGCGTTCACCAACCTCGGCCACGACCACCTCGACTATCACGGCTCGATGGACGACTACTTCGGGGTCAAGGCCCGGCTGTTCACCCGCGAGTTGGCCGAGAGCGCCGTTGTGGACGTCACCAGCCCGTGGGGACGCCGTCTGGCGGAGGTGGTCCCATCGGGGATGCCGCTGGTGAAGGTGGACCAGCGCGACATCGATGTCTTGGAGGCCGACGCCCGCTCCAGCGTGTTCCGCTGGCGCGACCAGGTTGTGACCCTGCCCCTGGCGGGGGCCTTCAACCGGGCCAACGCCGTGCTCGCGGCCGAGATCGCGTTGTCGCTCGGCCTCAGCCCTGACGCGGTCGCGGCGGGTCTGGCCGAGGCGGCACCGGTTGAGGGGCGATTCGAGCCCGTGGATGCCGGACAGGACTTCGCGGTGATAGTGGACTACGCCCACACCCCCGACGGTCTCGGCGCATTGCTGCAGGCTGCCCGGAGCCTCACCGACGCGTGCCTCACCGTGGTGTTCGGCGCGGGTGGCGACAGGGACCGCGCCAAGCGGCCGGAAATGGGTGCAACCGCTGAGAGACTGGCTGACAGGGTGATCATCACGAGCGACAACCCGCGCTCCGAAGACCCGCAACAGATCATCGACGACATCATCGAAGGCATGAGCCGCGCCCCCGACCTGAGTGACCCGGATCGCCGCAGGGCCCTGCGCCACGCCGTGGCCACGGCCCGACGGGGCGATGTGGTGGTCATCGCCGGCAAGGGCCACGAGCGCAGCCAGATCATCGGGAACCGCAGACTCGCCTTCCACGACCGGGACGTGGTGAGCGAGGAACTCGAGCGACTGGCGGCCCGCCGCCCAGTGGAGGCCGAGCAATGATCCGGCTGCTGATCGCGGGCTGCATCGCAATGTTCGTCTCCCTGCTGGGCTGCTGGATCCTGATTCGCGTGCTGGTCCGTTACGGAATAGGCCAGCCCATCCGCGACGACGGTCCCTCCGAGCACCGACTCAAGTCGGGCACGCCGACGATGGGCGGAATCGCCGTCGTGTTCGCGGCCACCACCGGGTACGTGGTCAGCGACGTGTTCGGCGGCATCTACACCCGGACCGGCATCATCGTGATGGTCACCATCATCGCGGGCAGCATCGTCGGCCTGCTCGACGACTGGATCAAGGTGGTCGCGGCCCGCAATCTCGGACTCAACAAGAAGACCAAGATTGTCGGGCTGCTCATCGTAGGGATCGGCTTCGCATGGGCCATGACCGAGTTCACGTCGGCCCACACCACCCTCTCCTTCACCCGCTTCGACAGCCCCGGCCTCGAGTTGGGGAGGCTGGGCTGGTCGATATGGGCCGTCCTCCTCATCATCGCGACCACCAACGCGGTGAACCTGACCGACGGGCTCGACGGTCTGGCCGCCGGAGCCAGCGGGGTCGGCTACGGCGCGTTCATGTTCGTCGGCTTCTGGCAGTTCGACCACTACGACTCCTACAAGGTGGCCCACGCCCTGGACCTCGCGGTGGTGAGCGCGGCCATGGTGGGCGCCATCATCGGGTTCCTGTGGTGGAACGCCGCGCCAGCACGGATCTTCATGGGCGACACCGGCTCGCTGGCGCTGGGCAGCGGCCTGGCCGCCCTGGCCCTGGCCACCAACACCCAACTGCTGCTGCCCATAATCGGCGGGCTGTTCGTCATCGAGACGCTGTCAGTGATACTGCAGATCATCTCGTTCAGGGGGTTCGGCCGGCGCCTTTTCCGCATGGCGCCGCTGCACCACCACTTCGAGCTGCGAGGCTGGCCGGAGACCACGGTCATCGTGCGCCTGTGGATCCTGTCGGGCCTGTGCACCGGCCTCGGACTCGGGCTGTTCTACGGCGATGCGGTCAACACCGGCATAGTCGACTCCATCTCGAGGCTCACACCATGAGGCCGCCCGGAGGCCGAGCGGGCAGGCCCGCGGCCAGCAGCCCGTTCGAGGTGCCGCCATCGCTGCTCCTGGCCGGGTTCGGCGCGGCCAACCAGGCGGTGGCCCGGGCACTGATGGCGCGAGGCCACGACGTCGCCGTCTTCGATGACCGTGGAGGTCAAGATGTGATGGCGGCCGCCGCGTCTTGCGGGCTGGACCTGGAGGTAGCCCCCGACCGCCGGCGCCTCGTCGATCTGGTCCGCTCAGTGGACGCGGTGATCCCCACGCCGGGCATGCCCGAGCACCACCCGGTCCTGGCGGTCGCGACGAGCCTCCGCGTTCCCACCGCCAGCGAGTTCGACCTGGCCGGTGCCTGGGACTCCCGGCCCATCGCGGCCGTCACCGGAACCAGCGGCAAGACCACGGTCACCGAGATGATCGTGGCCGCGCTGGAGTGTTCGGGTGTGGGCGCGGTAGCGGCCGGCAACAACGATCTGCCGCTGGTGAGCGCCGTCGAGCGAACCGATGTCGAGGTGTTCGTGGTCGAGGCCTCATCGTTCCGGCTCAGCCACAGCCACCTCTTCGAGGCGGACGCCGCCTGCTGGCTCAACTTCGCGCCCGACCATCTCGACGTGCACTCCGACGTCGCGTCGTACGAGGCGGCCAAGGCCCGGCTGTGGCAGTGCCTGCCTCCTACAGGGACTGCGGTCGCCAACCGGCGGGACCCCACCGTCATGAGCCACCTGCGGGACGACCGGGCCGCATCGACGTTCTCCGATGAGGGTCGGGCGGACTGGTGGCGCGACACCGATGTGCTGACCGGACCGGGCGGCCCGATCGTGGGAGTTGGCGAGCTGCGCCGGTCCATGCCCCATGACATCGCCAATGCGCTCGCCGCGGCGGCCACCGCCGCGCTGGTGGGCGCCACCACCGAGGGAGTGGCCGGCGCGCTGCGCTCCTACGAGCCTGGAGCCCACCGCGTTCAGCGGGTCGCCACCATCGATGGCGTGACCTTCTACGACGACTCCAAGGCCACGACTCCCCACGCCACGGTCGCGGCCCTGCGCTCCTTCGAGGCGGCAGTGCTCATCGCCGGCGGCCGAAACAAGGGCCTCGACCTTCAGAAACTGCGCGGCGCGGCCGACCGTGTGAGCTGCGTGGTGGCCTTCGGTGAGGCCGCCGGCGAGGTGGCCGAGGTCTTTGCGGCCGACAGACCGGTGTTGATGGCCAAGGACATGACCGAGGCCGTGGAGCTCGCCGCGGCTGCGGCCGAGCCGGGCGCAGCCGTGCTGCTGTCGCCCGCCTGCGCCTCCTTCGACGGCTACTCCGGCTACGCGGCGCGAGGCGAGGACTTCGCCCGCGTCGTGAACGCCAGGGCCCGGCAAACCAGCGAGGCGGCGTCCAAGTGATGGCGGCAGAGCGCACCCGCGCCCGCCAGCAGGCGCTCGTCGAGGCCCGGGCCCGCCACGCCAGCGCCAGAGTCCCGCCCGACGGTCGCGGCCCCAAGCCACCGATCGGCCGCCGCACCGGACTGTTCCTCGTGCTGTTCCTGGCGTCCATGTCCCTAGTGCTGCTGGGCCTCGTGATGGCGCTGTCGGCCACTGCCGCTCCGAGCCTGTCGGGCACCGATTCGGCTTGGTCCCTGTTCAAGAGCCAGGCCATGTGGCTGGGCGTGGGCGTGCTGGCCCTGCTGGTGCTGCTCCGCATCGACTACCACCATTGGAAGCGGCTCGCACCCATGGGCCTCGGCGTGTCCGTCCTGCTGCTGGCGCTCACCGCCATTCCCAGCGTGGGTCTGAGCGCCAACGGCGCCCGGCGCTGGCTCGGAGTGGGGCCCGTGGTGTTCCAGCCTTCGGAGATGGCCAAGATCGCCTTCGTGGTGTTCGTGGCCGACCTGCTATCCCGGCCCGATCGGCATATGGAGGACACGCGGGCGACACTGGTGCCCGTCCTGATGCTGACCGGCGGGATGGCCGGGTTGCTGATGCTGCAGCCCCACCTGGGCACGACTGTCCTGATCGTCGGGGTGGCCCTGACGATGCTGTACTTCGCCGGGGCCCGGTTCAGCCATCTGCTGGCTGCCACCGTGGTCGGGGCCGGGCTGACGGCGATGCTCATCGCCTACTCGCCCTGGCGCAGAGACCGCATGCTCGGCTTCCTGGACCCCTGGGCCGACCCGTACGGCAACGGCTACCAGACACTGAAGTCACTGCACGCCATGGCCTCCGGTGGCGTCGACGGGCTGGGGCTCGGCGCGGGCCGAGCCAAGTGGGGCTTCCTGCCCTACGCCCACACCGACTTCATATTCGCGGTCATCGGCGAGGAGCTCGGGATGATCGGCTCCCTGTTCGTCGTGATCCTGTTCGTGGCGATTGCCGCCGCCGGCCTCGGTGTGGCCCTGCGGGCCCCGGACCGGTTCGGGATGCTCCTGGCGGTGGGGGTCACGGCATGGATACTGCTGCAGGCCGCGCTCAACATGGGCGCGGTGCTAGCCATCTTTCCCGTCGTGGGAATCACCCTGCCCCTGCTCTCCTTCGGCGGAACGTCGCTGGTGGCAACGCTGGCCGCGATGGGGGTGCTGCTCAACGTGGCGAGACAGATCCGATGAGCCGAACACGATTCCGCAGGGCCAGCGGCGGCACGCGGCCATCTGAGGCAGCCTCACCCACTCCTACTTGGGCTCTCATAGCCGGCGGCGGTACGGCGGGCCACGTGCTGCCGGGCATCAGCATCGCCCGCGAGATCACTGGCCGGGGCGCCCCGCAGCACGTCGTGCATTTCGTCGGCAGCGCCCGCGGCGTCGAGACTCGGCTGGTCGCCGAGGCTGGGTTCGCTCTCACCGCGCTGCCCGGACGGGGGCTGCAGCGCGGCTTCTCCCTCTCGAGTCTTGCCGCCAACGCGGCCGCGGCCGCCGAACTCGCCCGGGCCTTCGTCCAGGCACTGCTCGTGCTGAGGCGCCGCAAGCCTGCCGTTGCGGTGGGGCTGGGCGGCTACGCCTCGGTCGCAGTCGGCGTGGCTGCCGGTATGTCGCGTGTACCTCTGGTGATCACGGAGCAGAACGCGGTACCCGGCCTGGCCAACCGGCTGTTGAGCCGGATGGCGGCCGGTGCAGCCACGGCCTTCGAGGACACCGACCTGCGCCGAGCCGCCTGGACGGGCAATCCGGTGCGGGCCGAGGTGCTGGCCGCGGACCGTTCGGCGGGACGGCCCGCGGCCCGGGCCGCTCTGGGTGTCGACGAGGAGTGCCGGCTGGTAGCGGTCTTCGGAGGCTCGCTCGGGGCCCGCACGATCAACGAGGCGATCGCCGGGGCGCTGGACCTCTGGCGGGATAGAAGTGACCTCCATATACACCACATCGCGGGGCACCGCGACTACGAGGACCTGTCGGGCCGCATGTCTGCGGAGCCGGCGCGAGCCCTCAACTACGACCTGGTCGCATACGAGGATGACATGGCAACGGTGTATGCCGCCGCCGACCTGGTCGTGAGCCGGGCGGGAGCCACCACCGTCGCCGAACTGGCCGCGGTGGGAATGCCGGCCGTGCTGGTGCCGCTGCCGGGCGCGCCCGGCGACCATCAGACCGCCAATGCACGGAGGCTGCAGGCCGCAGGCGGTGCTGTGCTGGTCAGAGACGGCGATCTCGACGCAACCCGGCTGGTGGCCGAAGTGGACACCTTGCTCGAGGATCCGGACCGCCTCGACTCCATGGCCGGCGCAGCCCGATCGCTGGCCAGACCCGAAGCGGCAGGCGCCGTGGTGGACCTGATGGAGAGCTGCGCGCGGTATCCATGCCCCAACCGCTCGGAGGTCGCGGGATGAGCTCGGTGGACCTCGCCACTCCCACCTCCATCCATGTGATCGGCGCTGGTGGTGCCGGGATGGGCGCCATCGCGTCGGTGCTTCGGTCCATGGGCCACCATGTGACGGGATCGGACCTGCGCGACGGTCCGGTGGTGGCCAGGCTCCGCGCCGAGGGTGTGCCTGTCGCCATCGGCCACGATCCGGCCAACATCGGCGACGCCGCCCTGGTTGCCATCTCGTCGGCCATCCGCGACAGCAATCCGGAGGTCCGTGCCGCGCTGGAGCGCGGCGTGCCGGTGGTGAGGCGCGGCGAGATCCTGCCCGCCATCGCCTCCAGCCGCCGGACTATCGCGGTGGCGGGCACGCACGGCAAGACCACGACCAGTTCGATGCTGGCCCTGGCGCTGGTGGAGGCCGGTCTCAGCCCGTCGTTCATCATCGGCGGTGATGTCAACGAGATCGGCACCGGCGCCATGTGGGACTCCGGCGAGTGGTTCGTGGTCGAGGCAGACGAGAACGACCACACCTTCCTTTCCCTCGACCCCGAAGTGGCCGTGGTGACCAGCGTCGAGTCCGACCACCTCGAGAACTACCAGAACTCGCCGGCTGCGCTGGCCGAGGCCTTCGAGCAGTTCCTGTCCTCGTCCCGCCACCGGATCGTGTGCGCCGACGACGCGGGCGCGGCCCGGCTGGGTGCCGCCGTCGGCGCGACGACGTACGGCACTCACCCCGGCGCCGACTTCCGCATGGTGGACGTCTCGCTGAAGATGCCCTCGTGTGAATTCGAGTTGTGGTCCGAAGAGACGCGACTGGGACTCGTGACGCTTCCGACCCCGGGCCTGCACAACGCCCTGAATGCAACCGCGGCGATCGTGGCCGCCCTGACGGCCGGTTCATCCTTTGCCGATGCGGCCCGAGCGCTGGCCCGTTTCGGCGGAGTGGCTCGGCGCTTCGAGTTCCGCGGCGACGCCGCCGGCATCACATTCGTGGACGACTACGCCCACCTTCCCAGCGAGGTCGCAGCCGCGCTCGCCGCGGCCCGGACCGGCGACTGGCGCAGGGTGGTGTGCGTGTTCCAGCCCCACCGGTACAGCCGCGTCGCCTCCATCGGCTCAGACTTCGCCGATTCCTTCGTCGGGGCCGACCATCTCGTGCTCACTGGGATCTACCCGTCGGGCGAGGCGCCTCGGCCCGGTGTGACCTCGAAGATCGTCCTGGACGCAGTGCTGGACGCACACCCGTGGTCGTCGGTGACCTGGCTTCCGAGGCTCGACGAGGTCGCCGACTGGCTGGAGGCCCGGCTGCGCCCCGGCGATCTTTGCCTGACTCTCGGAGCCGGCGACCTTACCTCGACACCCGACGTAGTGATCGAGCGCCTGGAGGCGCGCGACGCGGCCGGCGCTCTGGAGGGGGTCGGAGGATGAGCGCAGCCGTGCGGCACGCGCTCGCCGACCTCGAGCGGCGGCTGGCCTCCTCGGCCTTGGGGCCGTCGCTACAGAAGGACTACAGCCTGGCCTCCCACACCACCTACCGGGTAGGCGGACCGGCCCGCCTCTTCGTCACGGTGAACGACCTCGCCCAACTGGAAGCACTGGCCGCCATCGTCTCCGGCCTCGCGGGAACCGCCCCACCCCTCCCGGTGCTGGTCGTGGGACGAGGGTCCAACCTGCTGGTGTCCGACCGCGGCTTCGACGGTCTGGCCATCGCCCTCGGCGCCCGGCTGACACGGTTCGAGATCGACGGTCCGGTCGTCAGCGCTTCTGGTGGCGCTCTGCTCCCGGTCGTCGCCCGCGCCTCGGTTGAGGCCGGGCTGACCGGCTTCGAGTGGGCGGTCGGCGTGCCCGGCACGGTCGGTGGAGCGGTGAGGATGAACGCGGGCGGGCACGGCTCGGACATGTCCGAGTCGCTCGTCGACGCGGTCGTCGTCGATCTTCACCGCGGCGACACGACCGTCCGCACCGCGGCCGATCTGCGTCTCGGATACCGCACCAGCATCCTCGTTGACCACCAGGTCGTCGCTTCAGTAAGGCTGAAGTTGAGGTTCGGGGATTGGGAGGCCTCCAGAGCCGAACTGACCGAGATCGTCCATTGGCGCCGGACCAACCAGCCGGGAGGGCGCAACGCCGGGTCGGTCTTCACCAATCCCGAGCACGCGGCCGCCGGTGAGCTCATCGAGTCCGCCGGCGCGAAGGGCCTGCGGATCGGCACGGCCGAGGTATCGGCGAAGCACGCCAACTTCATCCAGTCCGACGAGGGAGGGCATGCCTCCGACATAGTCGAGGTCATGCGCGAGGTGCGCCGCCGCGTCAGGGACGCTCACGGCATCGAGCTGTCGGCGGAGACCCACCTCGTGGGCTTCGAACCCTGGGAGCTGCCGTGAGCACAGTGACCGTTGACCCGCGCATGAGGGCCCGCCGCGTTGCCGTCCTGCGCGCCGAGGGACGCCGCCGCCTGCGGATCCTGCTAGTGGCGCTGGGCGTCATTCTGGCCGCCGCGGCCGCCTGGGGCGTCAGCCTCACACCGCTGCTGGACGTGGACCGGATGGCGGTCTCCGGCATCGATCCGGCCGACCGGGCCGAGATCCTCGAGAGTTCGCAGCTGTCGGTCGGGATGCCCATGGTGTTCCTCGACGTCGACGACGCGCAGAGGTCCATCGCCGCGTTGCCCTGGGTGAGGTCGGCCCGGGTGTGGAGGGACTGGCCGGCCACGGTGCGCATCGCGGTGGATCCCCGCGTGCCGGCCGCGGTCGTCCCTGCCAGCGGAGGCCGCACGGCCCTGATCGACGCCTACGGATACGCGATCGGCTGGGGGCCGAGGCCGGCCGGGCCGGATGCGCAGGCCGGCGGGAACGATCCGACCGCCGGCTCCCGGCTGGCTGCGGTGCCCCATGTGTCGGTGCCGTTCTCCGGGCAACTCGGTGACATCCACACGTCCGCCGACGGGGCGCTCGCCGTCGTCGCCGCCATGCCTGACGATCTGCGCGCCTGGGTGCGGACTGTCACTCTCGGAGAGGGCCAGAACCGGATAGGCCTGGAACTGATCGGCGGCGCCACCGCGGTACTGGGCGATCCCGTCCTGATCGACGACAAGATCAGTGCGCTGCGAGCCGTGCTCTCGACCGCTGATCTGGAGTGCATCACCACGATCGACGTGACCATGCCCGACCTCGCCACCGTGACCCGCCATCATCCCTGCCGGCCCTGACCCGGCATCCACCGCCCTGACCCGCCGTCACTCCTGCCGGCCCTGGCCCGGCATCCACCGCGGTGACCCGCCGTCATCGCAGTTGTGGGCCCTAAGATGAAGTGAAGGTTCAATACAGGGAGGTTGACGCAGCGATGGCCGATCCTCACAACTATCTCGCCGTCATCAGGGTGATAGGAGTCGGCGGCGGCGGAGTGAATGCCGTCAACCGCATGATCGACGCCGGCCTCCGGGGCGTCGAGTTCATCGCGGCCAACACCGACGCGCAGGCCCTCGCCATGAGCGACGCCGACGTCAGGATCGACCTGGGCAAGAACCTGACGAGAGGTCTGGGTGCCGGCAGCAATCCCGAAGTGGGCAAGCAGGCGGCCGAAGAGCACATCGACGAGATCCGCGAGTCCCTCAACGGATCGGACATGGTGTTCATAACCGTCGGCAAGGGCGGCGGAACCGGCACCGGCGCAGCGCCCGTGGTGGCCGAGGTGGCCAAGAGTTCCGGCGCGCTCACCATCGGAGTGGTGACGCGGCCGTTCAACTTCGAGGGAGCCCGGCGATCGGCGCAGGCCGACGAAGGCATCCAGCGTCTCAAGGAGAAGGTCGACACGCTGATCGTCATCCCCAACGATCGGCTGATCGCGATCGCCGACGAGAAGACCTCAATGCTCAACGCCTTCCGTATGGCCGACGAGGTCCTGATGCAGGGCGTGGGAGGGATCACCAACCTCATCACCACGCCCGGGCTCATCAACACGGACTTCGCCGACGTCCGGACCGTGCTGACCGAGGCCGGCAGCGCGCTGATGGGCATGGGATCCGCAAGCGGCGAGGGGCGGGCCGTTGCCGCGGCACGCGCCGCCATCTCCAGCCCGCTGCTCGAATCTTCAATCGACCGGTCGCAGGGAGTGCTGCTCAATATCTCGGGCGCGTCGAGCCTCGGCCTGA
The DNA here is from genome assembly GCA_965203575.1 of Candidatus Aldehydirespirator sp. Taxonomy (GTDB): domain Bacteria; phylum Actinomycetota; class Acidimicrobiia; order Acidimicrobiales; family Aldehydirespiratoraceae; genus Aldehydirespirator. The sequence continues at coordinate 3,328,163 of OZ241894.1, read as the reverse complement.
TGGAAGTGAACGAAGCAGCCGAGGTAGTGCAATCGGTGGCGCACCAGGACGCCAACATCATCTTCGGAACGGTGATCGACGACGCTCTCGGGGACGAGGTCAGGATCACCGTGATAGCCGCGGGCTTCGAGAGCGACCGGCAGAGCTACGGGGGCAGCGCCGCCCAGCGTCGCTCCCGGCGAGAGGACCGTCCGGGAACGCGAGCCGGCTCGGGGGAGGGGATGCAGATCGCTGATGTCTTCGCCACCAGCGACTCGCACACCCCGGTCGGCGTCGACCTCAACGACGAGTTCGATGTTCCCGACTTCCTGAGATGAGCTCAACGGTGGAGCCGACCATCCAGCGATAGCTCACGACAGGCGTGAAGTGATCGAGCGGCTGGTCCCGGCGGGTGAGGGTCTGGTCGCCCGGATCCGCTGCTCCCAGAGATCGGACGGCGACTTTCGCTGCGACCTCAACGGAAGCTTGAGCCCGGACCATCACAGCCGGCTCGAGCGCAGGCGCCAAGCCCTGATGGGCGGGCAGTGGACGTGGCTCAGGCAGGTCCACGGCGCCGAGGTCGTGGCCGTGACCGAGCCGGGCGGCGGCGCGGGATCCGTGGCCGACGGGGCGGTGACCGAGGTGCCGGCGGCCGTCCTCGCCCTGCACACGGCCGATTGCGCGCCTGTCGTGGTGGTGGGCAACGGCGCGGTGGGTGTAGCCCACGCAGGCTGGCGGGGCATCGTGGCCGGTGTCCTCGGAGAAGTGGTCCGGGTCATGCGCAACCTGCCGGCGTGTTCGGGCGGAACCGTTCTCCGAGCGGTCGTGGGCCCGTTGATCAGACCTTCGGCGTATGAGTTCGGCCCGGCGGAACTGGCCGCGGTGACCGGCGCGGCCCGCCGTGACGTCGGCAGCGTGACGTCCTGGGGCACGCCCGCCCTCGATCTCGTCGCGGCGGTGCGGGGCGCGCTGGGCACGGCCGGGGTAAGCGACGTGGAGGACCTCGGATTCGACACGGCCCATGAGTCCTTCTTCTCCCACCGGGTCCGCGGCGAGCGCGCCCGGCAGGCGACCACCGTCCGGCTGGAGCACGCATGAGCGCCCCGCCGGGGGTCGCGGCCGCAGTCGGTGAGCGCTACGAGGCTCTCAGAGCGCGCATCGCCAGTGCGGGCACCCACGACGTCACCGTGATCGCGGTCACGAAGGCGCTCGGCTCATGGGCGATCGACGCCGCGTCCGCATGCGGGATCGGCGACATCGGCGAGAACTACGCCCAGGAGTGCGTGGCCAAGCTGGCCGAGGTGACCGCGGCGCCCAAGCCCCGGGTCCACTTCGTCGGACGGGTCCAACGCAACAAGGTCAAGATGCTGGCCGGCTGGGTCGACGTGTGGCAGACGCTTGACCGGCCCGAGCTGGCGCGCGAGATCGGCCGCCGCGCCCCGGGCGCGGACGTCATGATCCAGGTGAACATCTCCGGGGAGGGGACCAAGGGGGGCTGCCCGCTCGCCGAGACCGAGCGGCTGGCCTCGATAGCCGCCGAGGCCGGGCTGAACTTGGTGGGATTGATGGGCATCGGCCCGCTAGGGCCGCCCGAAGAGGCTCGGAGCAACTTCAGGTCGCTGCGAAGGATGGTCGACTCCCTGGGCCTAGCGCACTGCTCGATGGGCATGACCGACGATCTTGAGGTTGCCGTGGCCGAGGGCGCGACCATGGTGCGAATCGGGAGGAGCCTCTTCGGCGAACGTCCCCGCCGCGGCATTCGAGGCGTGCCACAATGACACGCACGAACACCGAATCGATGACGGGCGCGACGCGCTACAGTCTGCTCAAGGAGCGACGATGTCGATGCTAAAGAAGGCGATGATCTACCTCGGGCTCGGGCCCGACGAGCACTACGAGAGCTACGAGGACCCGATCCGCTCGTCCCAACCCTCGGTCGCGGTGCCGGGCCGCTATCCGGCCGGAGCCGAGGCGGTCCCTGGGCCGGGAGTGTCGGTGGCGTCGGGGCCGGCCCCGGACAGCGCCGTGATGGGCCGGACCGTGCGACCCATCAACCTGGCATCGGCCGAGGACGGGGGGCAGATGGACGATCCTGGCGCCGACAGTTCGGTGCGAGTCGTGCACTCGATGCCGTCCAAGGCGATGAAGCCCCACGCCGTCTCTCCCGACGCGTTCAACGACGCTCAGGAGATCGGGGACCGGTTCAAGTCGGGCCAGCCCGTGATCGTGAACCTTCAAGCGGTCGACCGGGACCTGCGGCGGCGCCTGGTGGACTTCTCCAGCGGCCTCTGTTACGCCATGGGCGGCAAGATGGACCGTGTCGCCGACCAGGTGTACCTGCTGACCCCTGCCGACGTGGAGGTGTCACGGGGTACCGCCCGTCGCAAGCGCACCTGACAACAGCTGCGGAGAACACGTGCTCGGGATCCTCTGCCTGCTGCCGACCCTGTACCTGTTCGCGATCTTCGGTCGCGTGCTGTTGAGTTGGTTTCCCCTCAACCCCAACGGCGCGATGGCCACCGTCGCCGGCTTCCTCTACACGGTGACCGACCCGGTGATGAAGCCGGTGCGCCGCATGCTGCCCGCGGCGCGGTTCGGGGGCATGGCGCTCGACTTCTCGCCGGTGATCGTGATCTTCGGGATCCTCTTTCTCCAGAGGATGCTCAGAGCGTTAGGAATCTGCTAGCAGCCGGCCGGAAACCGCCGGAGTATCCACCAACCGAGATGGTGCCCGTGGCATCATCGCCCGCATGAACGCACTCAGCGACCTCGCCGCCGAGGTCAAGTTTCGCGAGCGGATGCGCGGCTACGACTACGAAGAGGTGGACGACTACGTCAAGAGGGTCAACCGCGTGGCAGCTCAGGCCAGAGATCGGATCGCAGAACTCGAGCGTCGCTTGGCCCAGTTCGAGTCCCAGGACGGCAACGATGAGGGAGCCACGGAGATCCGCGAGACGCTGCTGCGTACGCTCGTCCTGGCGCAGCGCACCGCCGACTCGGCCGTTTCGGAGGCACGATCCGAAGCGCAATCGATAACCGATTCCGCCAAGGAGCGCGCCGCCAAGACCGTCTCCGAAGCCGAGACGGCGGCTAACGAGCGCCTGCGCTCCGCGGAGGAGCGCGCCGCCCGGATGCTGTCGGAGTCCGAGGAGAACGGCCAGATCATCATCGCCGAGGCGAAGCGGACGGCGGCGACCGAACTGGCCTCCGAACGGGAACAGGCCCAGGAGGAGCTACAGGATCTCGAGACGGCCAGGAGCGACCTGGAGTCGATCGTGGCCGAGATCCAGGCCAGGCTCGACAATGAGCGGGACATGCTCCGCAGCCTCGCGGTCTCGTTCCAATCCTTCGTCGAGAAGTTCGAGCCGGCAGACAGTGCCGACGGTGACGCAGCCGAGGGCCTCGAGGCTGCCGAGGATCGGGCCGGCCGGCCGGAGACTGCCGACGACGAACAAGACGTGGAGCCCGGTACCGATCCTGGTGCCGCGGCCGATCCCGAACCGCCCGGAGGGCCCGCCCTCGAGTTCCTGCCGGCGGAGGGGGAGACCACCCAAGAGCCTGGAGACGCCCTAGATGATGTCCCGGCCACCGACGCAGCAGACACCGACAGCGTGCCCGAGGTGCCAGACAGCGTGCCCGAGGTGCCAGTGGTCGAGTGGGACAAAGGGGACGAAGAGGTCGGGTACGACCCACCGGACGACCGCGAGACACCCGAGCAGGACCACACCCCGCCGGATGTGGTCCGCTTGCAGTCCTCTTCCGGCGGCAACGGAGCCTCCCACCGGGAACGGGACGATGCCCACAACGGCGACGAGGCCGCTTCGGCCGGACCGGCGACCATGCCCTTCGGCGTTGACAGCCCGGAACTCTTCGACATGGATGCCGAGGAGGACGACGAGTTCATCGAACAACTGCGGCAGGTCGTCAGCAGCGATGCGACGTTGCCCGACAAGGACGCCGCCATGGCCGCCTTCTTCGACCACGACGAGGGGGCCGGGTCCTAGCGGCCCGACCGCAGCGACATGGCCAAGTCCAAGAGCACGAAATCAGCCGGGTCCGGCTCCAAGAAGGCTGCCAAGCCGCGCTTCAACGAGAAGTTCCTGGACGAGATGCGCCGCAAGCTGCTCAAGGAGCGGGCCAAGTACCTGCACTCAGCCGAGGAGTACCAGGCTGAAGCAGAGTCGCTGCTGGCGACGCGCGAGCCCGGCGACGTGCAGTTCGACGAAGAGGGGGGCGAGGGCACCACTGTCGCGGTCGAGCGCGAGCGCGACCTCGCCCTGTCGAGTCAAGCCCGCCACACCGTGAGCCAGATCGATGCCGCCCTGGAGCGCATCGAGAACGGCACCTACGGCTACTGCATCACATCGGGTGCGCCGATTCCGATCGCCCGCCTCCGGGCCATCCCCTGGGCCGCCGAGCGCGTCGAGGTTAAGGCGGGCGGCCTCGGTCGCCGTTAGAGCGCCCGGACCCGTGACCGCAAGCACGGGCCCGGCCCACCAGCATGTTCTCAGGGCTGTGATCGCGGCCGCGCTGGTGGTCGGGGCCGATCAACTCACCAAGTGGTGGGCTCTGCAGGCCCTGGACGACGACCGTGTCATCGATCTGGTGTGGACGCTGCGGCTGCGCCTCGTATTCAACACCGGGGCAGCTTTCAGCAGCTTCCAGGGACTCGGACCGTTGCTCGGAATCGCCGCGGTGGCGGTCGCGGCAGTACTGCTGTCCAACCGGCGGCTGGTGGCCGACCGGTGGTCGGCCACCGCAGCCGGCTGCATCGCCGGGGGAGCGCTCGGCAACCTCGCCGACCGACTCTTCCGGTCAAGCGGCGGATTCCTGGACGGCGCGGTGGTCGACTTCATAGACGTCCAATGGTGGCCGGTGTGGAACGTGGCCGACATGGGGGTCGTGCTCGGGGGTGTGGCGCTGGTCTGGCATGCCTACCGGCGAGCGAGATGACTCCTGCGGGGGAGACCGTCGGAGCCGCTCTCGACGGCCTCAGACTCGACCGGGCGGTGGCGCTGGTGGCCGACGTGAGTCGCTCAGCGGCGGCCCGGCTGGTGGCCGAGGGCGGTGTGCGCCTGGATGGGGCGGTCATCACCTCCGGCGCTCGGCGCGTCGCGGCCGGCGAGTCACTGGCGGTGGACGTCCAATTGCGGGACGATCCTGCCCCGCAACCTGATGTCGAGGTGGACTTCACACCGGTCTTCGAGGATCCCCACGTGATCGTGGTGGACAAGCCCGCCGGTCTGGTCGTGCATCCCGGCGCGGGGCACGACCGAGGCACGCTCGTCAACGGACTGCTGGCTCGCTATCCGGAGATCGCGGAGGTCGGCGACCCCTACCGGCCCGGGATCGTGCACCGGCTCGATCGAGGCACGTCCGGGCTCCTGGTGGTGGCCCGCACCGACCTGGCCCACCGGTCCCTGATCGAGCAGATGCGATGCCATGATCCCGAGCGTCTCTACTCTGCGCTGGTCTGGGGCCACCCTCAAGCCTCCGCGGGGGTTGTCGATGCTCCCGTGGGCCGGTCGAGCCGCAACCCGATGCGCATGACCGTGACCGACCGGGGCCGCCCGGCCCGAACCCATTACGAGGTGGAGCGGCGCTACGTCGAACCGGTGCAGGCCTGCTTGCTCACCTGCCGGCTGGAGACCGGTCGCACTCACCAGATCAGGGTCCATCTCCAGGCCATCGGCCACCATGTGGTCGGCGATCCGACCTATGGCGCGGGGCGCGGCGGCGACATTGTTGGCCTGTCGCGGCCGTTCCTGCACGCCCGTTCCCTGTCGTTCAGCCATCCCGTCGGCGGGCAGACGGTGCGGGCGGAGTCGCCCCTTCCCTCTGAGTTGGCCGATCTTCTCGATTCCCTGAGCTAGCCCGAAGTGCCGAACCAGCCGTCGTGCAGCCGGCCGTAGACGCCGCTCTCGACGAGGCTGAGCAGCGCGAGGTTGACTCGCTCGCGCAACTCGGCGTCGTGCTCGCTCAGCATCAGTCCGTACTGGACCCGCTGGAAGTCCGACCCGACTGTCACCACCTCGCCGGCCCCCTCGCGGGCTACGTGGTACTGGAGGACCGGAGCGTCGAACACGACCGCTTCAACCTCGCCCTCCGAAAGCAGCCGGTAGGCGTCGTCGACGCGGTCCACAACAACCGGCCCCACCCCGATCGAGGGAAGGTACGACTCCCCGGCGGAGTGGACCACGGTGGCGACCCGGCGACCAAGGAGGTCGTCCGGTCCCGAGATCTCGGATCGCAGCTCATTGACCGCCAGCGAGGAGGCGATGGAGGCGGTGAAGCTGGCGAACACCAGCGTGCCCAGAGCGATCCAGATGAGAGCCAGCACCCGGCCCCTGGTGCCGCGGGCCACCTTGTCGCCGTACCCGACGGTGCTCATAGTCACGACTGACCAGTAGAAGGAGTCCCAGATGCCCTTGCGGTAGGGGACCGCGAAGTCGGGATTGTGCCGGCGCTCCAGCCACCAGATCATGTGGGCGGCAACCAGCACAGCAACCCCGAACACCACCAGCAGCCAGGGCAGGTCCGACGAAGCGACGGCGCTGAGGAACGACAGGATCCGGCCGCCCAGGCCTCGGGAGTCGTCGGTGGTGGTCAGGATGGTCAAACCCGAGTCGAGGACGGGCACGGAAAAGTCGGCGACCTCCTCACGCGACTCGGTGATCGCGACCCCGCCCAGCCCGAGCTGCGCGACGCCGCGGGTGATGTCGTCGATCTGCTTGGCGACCGTGTCGACGGCATGGATCTCCACTTCCATGCCGAGCTGGTCTCCAACCAGGCGCACGAGTTCCACCTCGAAGCCGCTGTAAGCCCGGTCCTCGTAGATCACGAAGGGCGGCAGCGGTCGGGCTGCCACCCTGAGCGTCCCTGACACCGCGGCGTCGGCGGCCGCGTCCTCGAGGGCGACCGCGTCGGGGTCGGCGGTCTCTATCCAGCGGGTGACCTCGGCCAGATTGGCCTCGATCCACTCTTCAGCGTGTCGCCGGATGTCCTGGGGATCGCCACCGAGTTGCACCATGCGGACGTTCTGAGCAGAGATGTCCTCCAGCGGGATCGCAACCTGCTCCAGCAGCCGCCGAACCGGCGGGTTGGCGTCCAGGAAGTCGGAATTGGCCACCACCCTTATGTCGTTGGGCGGCCAGCCGGTCTGGCAGGGATCGTTCGCGCACCCGTCTATCCCGGCGATGGCGGTGCGCCCCAGCGCGGAGGCCTGGTCGGCGGGCAACGATGGGAACGGCACCTCGAGCCACACTGCGTCGCGGCCGGGGACCATCACGCCGACCGTCCAGTTGGGAGTCCACGTGTAGTAGAGCACGGGCTGTCCGGCGCGGTGGCGGGCCAGGGTCTCGGTGATGAGGGGGGAGTAGTCGCCCTGCACATGCTCCACGGTCCCTGTGAGTCCGTAGGCGCTCAGGTGATGGTCGATGGTCGCGGCGCACGACCACCCGACCTCGCACCCGACCAGGTCGGCCCGGCCGTCGCCGTCATGGTCGAACAGCCCGGCAACAGCCGCATCCGCGAGATCGCCGAGGTTCGTGATGCCGTACGCCTCCGCGGTGGCGGCGTCGACGAAGTAGCCCTGGAGGGCGCCGTCGTCGACTTGCGTGCCGACAACCTCGACCGAGTCGACCTCCTCGATGTGGGAGTCGTGCAGCGGGAACCACCCGCTGGCCCACAGGTCGACCTCCCCCGCGGCGACCGCCGCGTAGAACTCGGCGTTGACCATCGTCACCGGGCCCTCCACCCGGTAGCCGAGCCTCTCCAGCAGGAGTCCGTACACCTCTGCCTGGAACCATCCGGTGTCCCATGTGGGACGCGCCATGCGAACGACCCGCTCGTCGTCTGTTCCCGAGGCGGCGGCTGTGCCGAACAGTGCCAACACAGCGGTCACAGCGACCAGAACGGCTATGAAGATTCGGCGCATCGACGGCATCCGGGATAGGGGCGTGGACCTACAGTAGTACCGGCCGCGCCGAACCTCCCCAGAGAACCGCTGGCGCGTGGAAGCGGTTCCAACTAGTGTTCCGGCTCAGCCCGGAATCGCGCCAGCCCGCTCACAAGGTGTTTCTGGTGTGACCAGGCCTCGAGTAAGCGATCAGTAGGGGGAACGCTATGGATGCCGATGACACTGGGGCGGGGGTGGATCCGCGGATCCATCGCAGCCCTGATGACACCGACGTCGATCTGACCGAGGCGACCCTCGCCCTGCACGACTGGGAGGAGGAGGAGGAGCGCCGTCGCGACGAGGCGATCGCCAACCGCAAGTCGTTCGAGGGACTGCAGATCGATCCCGACATCGACTTCTACCCCGAGGTCTCCGACCGGGAGCCCGGGGACCGCAACATCGTGCGGGCCGGGTTCGACATCCACCCGCAGGTGACGTTCTGGGCGTCGGGCTTCCTGGTGGTGTTCATCCTGCTGTCGATATTCGTCGACGCCACCCAGGACGTGTTCAGCGAGATCCTCGACTTCATCAACGGATCGTTGGGCTGGTTCTACATCCTCGACTTCAACATCTTCCTGTTCGCGGCCCTCTACTTCGCCTTCAGCCGCTACGGGAAGATCAAGCTGGGAGGCCCCTTCGCCTTACCGGAGTTCTCCACGGTCTCCTGGTACGCGATGCTGCTGTCGGCGGGGTTGGGCATCGGGCTGATGTTCTGGGGGGTCGCTGAGCCGATCTTCCACTTCACCGCCCCGCCGCCGCTGTTCGATGTGGATCCCGGCACCGCGGATGCCGGCAAGGCGGCACTGGCCACCACCTACCTGCATTGGGGGGTTCACGGTTGGGCCCTCTACGGGCTGACGGCGCTGGCCCTTGGCTTCTTCGCCTACAACCGGGGGCTGCCGCTCACGTTCCGGTCGATCTTCTACCCGATCCTCGGGCCGAGGATCTACGGCACCTGGGGCCATGTCATCGACATCCTGACCGTCATCGCCACCCTGTTCGGGCTGGCCACCTCGCTGGGCTTCGGTGCGCAGCAGGGGGCCGCTGGTCTCAACAAGCTCTTCGGGCTACCCAACGAAACGTGGTTCCAGATCGTTCTGATCCTCGCCATCACCGGGCTGGCCACCATCTCGGTGGTCGCCGGTCTCGATGCGGGGGTCAAGCGGCTCAGCGAGTTGAACATCTGGCTGGCCGGCGCCTTCCTGATCTTCGTGCTGCTGGTCGGCCCGACGCTGTTCATCCTGTCGCTGTACACCCAGAGCCTCGGCTACTACGTGCAGGTTCTGCCGGAGTTCGCGTTCTGGAACGCAGCCTTCGAGGAGACCCAGTGGCAGGCATGGTGGACGATCTTCTACTGGGGATGGTGGATCTCGTGGTCGCCGTTCGTGGGAATGTTCATCGCGAGGATCTCCAAGGGCCGCTCGGTGCGCGAGCTGCTCATCGGAGTCATCTTCCTGCCGTCGATCCTGTGCTTCCTGTGGATGTCGGTGTTCGGCGGCTCGGCCATCAACCTGCAGATGACCGGCGAGCGCGACGTGGCCACCGCGGTCAACGAAGACGTGGCCACCGCCCTGTTCGACATGCTCGAGGCGTTCCCGTTCACCGGCATCGTCTCATTCATCGGCGTGCTGCTGCTGGTGTCGTTCTTCGTGACCTCGTCTGACTCCGGCTCGCTGGTGGTCGACCACCTCACCTCCGGCGGCAAGCTCGACTCGCCCAAGCCTCAGAGGGTCTTCTGGGCCGTGATGGAGGGTGTGGTGGCGATCGCGCTGCTGATCGGCGGCGGGCTGAGCGCCCTGCAGACCGCGGCGGTCTCGATCGGGCTGCCGTTCTCGGTGATCCTGCTCATCATGTGCTGGAGCATGAAGAAGGCCTTCGCCGAGGAGCTCGACCTGCTCGAGAGCCACTACGACGAACAGATCTTCCGCGCCCAGCACAGCGGCCTCATCGCTCAAGTGAAGGACCGGCTCGTAGAAGGGCCGAAGAAGTGACGGGCCGGCTTGAGAAGGGAGGAGGCTCGATATGAGAAACCAAAGACGCAATGCCATGGTCCTGGCCGGAGCGTTGGCCGCCCTGGTCATCGTGGCGCTCGTCGTGATCTTCAGCGGCGAGGAGGAGGACCAGACGGTGACCATGGCCCGGGCCAACTGGTCCAGCGGCTACATGCAGGCCGAGATCTACGCGCAGCTCATTGAAGAGCTGGGCTACACGGTCACGGACCCCGCCGCTCACACCCTCAATCCGTACTCCTTCTATCCGGCGTTGGACAGCGGGCAGTACGACCTGTGGGTGAACGGCTGGTTCCCCACCCACGACATCTACCTCACGTCCGAGACAGCCGCCGGGCTGGAATACGACCGCAGCATCGAAGCGGTCGGTCAACAGGTCGAGTCCGGTGCTCTCCAGGGGTACATGATCGACAAGGCCACCGCCGACAGCATGGGCATCACCTCGATGAGCCAGCTGGCCGACGCATCGGTCGCCGCGGTGTTCGACCAGGACGGCGACGGCCTCGCCGACCTGATCGGATGCAACGAGGGCTGGGGCTGCGCGACCATCATCGACAACCACATCACTGAACTCGGATGGGGCGCCAATGTGGAGCAGGTGTCAGGCACCTACGGCGAGCTGATGCAGGGAGTCCAAAGCAGGGTGGCGGCCGGCGAACCGGTGCTGTTCTACGCCTGGACGCCCAACTGGACCTACGAGGCACTGCCGCCCGGCGACGCGGTCGTGTGGCTGGAGTCGCCCGCCCTCGAGGACGATGAGGGCACCACCGAGGTCCGGGGTCTCGCCGGCTGCGCCGGCAACCCCTGCGACCTGGGATGGCCGGTCAACAGCATCCGTGCCGTGGCCAACAGCGAATTCCTCGACGACAACGCCGACATCCGGCGCTTGCTCGAACAGGTGCAGATCCCGCTGGATGACATCGCCGCCCAGAACGCGGCGGGCTCCGACGCCAAAGACGCCGCGGCGGACTGGATCGCGGACAACCGGGCCCTGGTCGACATCTGGCTGGCGAACGCCAGAGGCTGATCGGCCGATACTCCTAGACCCGAACCCGCCTGGCGCGCCGGCCCGGCCGGCGGGCTAGACGGGTTCGCCGTCGGCCGGCCAGGGAGCCTCGCCCTGGGCCATGGCGGTGATCTGGGCGAGGCTGAAGGAGTCCAGGAACCGGCGCATGTGGGCGCCCGAGGCCGACCAGATCGCCAACAGCACGCACTGCCCCTCATGATCGCAGGCGCCGTCGGTGTGGGGCTCCCCGAAGTCGCCCGCGGCGATGGGGCCGTCCACAGCCCGCACGATCTCCGACAGCTTGATGTCGGCGGGATCGCGGGCCAACACGTAGCCGCCGCCCACACCCCGCTTGGAGCGCACCAGGCCGGCTCCCTTCAGGGCCAGGAGTATCTGCTCCAGGTAGGGCTGGGGGAGGGCGGTGCGCTCGGCGATCTCACGCACCGAGGTGGGCGTGTTCTCTCCATGGAGCGCCAGGGACAGCAGGGCCCGCGATGCGTAGTCCCCGCGTGTCGACACCCTCATGGGCGTGCCCCTGCGACGGCGAGAGTGATGCAGTCCCCGCGTGTCGGCACAGTCACGGTGGCATCCTAGATGCCGTGGACCGCCCGGAACCTATCGCCTCGCGCCAAGAGCCGGTCCTGCCCGCCTACGGAGGCGGCTGCGTGGCCGACATCGTGCCCGCGATCCTGGAGACCGGCCTTCAAGGACCGCCGGGTCCGCTGCCCCCGGAGATCCTCGAGGCCCGGGCCGTAGTGGTGCTGATCCTCGACGGGCTCGGCGCCGAGCAGCTCGCGGCACGGCCTCGGATCGCCCCGACGCTCCACGAGATGCACGCGTCCACGATCACCACGGTAGCTCCGAGCACCACCGCGTCCGCCCTCACGTCCATAGCCACCGGCGTCGGGGTGGGAGAGCACGGGATCGTGGGATACCGCATCCGGACCGACGACGGCAACCTCAACATCCTGAAGTGGAGAACGCCTCAGGGCGACGGCGTGGACCGCCACCCGCCCGAGCGGTTCCAGCCGGTCGCCTCCTTCGGCGGCCAGCGCCCGCCCGCACTCCAGAGGGACGCCTACCGCAAGTCGGGCTTCAGCCGCGCCTACCTGCGCGACGCTCGCCGGTTCGGGTACAAGATGCTGTCGAGCCTGGCGGTGGAGGTGCGGCAGTTGCTGGCCGCGGGGGAGTCCTTCGTCTACGCCTACTACGAGGGCCTGGACATCGTGGCCCACGAGCACGCCTTCGGCGAGCACTACGAGGCCGAATTGCGGGCCTGCGACCGGCTGGTGGCCGACCTGCTCACCATCCTCCCCCGCGGCACGGCAGTGGTGGCCACATCCGACCACGGCCTCGTCGACTGCTCCGACGGCCTGGTCAAGATCGACGGCGCCGTGCTCGACTGCGCCCGAGCGGAGTCGGGGGAGGCCCGCTTCCGGTGGCTGCACGCCCGGCCGGGCCGGAGCGGCGACCTGTACGAGGCCGCCGCCGACGCCCATGGTGATCAGGCCTGGGTCCAAACCGCCGAGGAGATGATCGACGCCGGCTGGCTCGGACCTGTCGTCACCGACGCAGCCCGCGCCCGGCTTGGAGACGTGGCGCTGGTGGCCCGGGACGCCTGGGCATTCAGCCATCCCGACGACGGCGCACCCCGAATCATCGGTCGCCACGGCTCGCTCACTTCCGCCGAGATGCTGGTTCCGCTTCTAGTGCACGTCTCGTAGGTTCCCGCTCGTGTTCGCTTCGCTCACGGGCCGCTCGGGCCTGCGTCCCGCTCCTGTTCGCTTCGCTCACGGGCCGCTCGGGCCTGCGTCCCGCTCCTGTTCGCTTCGCTCACGGGCCGCTCGGACCCAGGGGCCTCGCTGAGCTGCTCGCCGAGCCCGAGTGAGGCTGCCATCCGTCCGCTCGGCCTCTAGGGTTAGACCGTGGATGGCAACGACCCCGGCACCGAGTTTCGCGAGTTGCTGGCACCAGAGGTCGTCGGAGTCGCGGACAGCGCTGCTGCCGACGACGAGATCAACGAGACGATCGATCATCCGGCCAAGGTCATGCGCATCGGCACCATGCTCAAGCAACTGCTGGCCGAGGTTCGCTCCACCGATCTGGACGAGGCCAGCCGGCAGCGGCTGCGCGAGATCTACGAGACGTCGGTGGGGGAGGTCGGCTCGGCCCTGTCGCCAGACCTGCGCGAGGAGCTGACGAGGCTCGCCTCGCCCTTCGACGGGGCCGAGACCCCGTCCGCCATGGAGCTCCAGGTCGCCAAGGCCCAGCTGGTGGGGTGGCTCGAAGGCCTCATCCAGGGAATGAAGGCGATGCTCCTCGCCCAGCAGATGAGCGCTCACCAGCAGCTCCAGTCGATGCGGGGCGAGCTGCCGCCGGGAGCCGACCCGTACCAGCGACCGCAGCCCAGCGACGCCGCAAGCCGCCCCGGGACATACCTCTGATCGTTCGACAAAGGAGCCCTGCGACAGGACCCGCCGGCCGGGCAAGCAAAGCACTTGCGCGAGCCTTCGAACGGCCGACTATGGTGCGAATGACAGCTGTGTGATTCATCCACAGCTCCCTCAACACCGGTCCACAGCAGTCCACAGGAGGCACGGTGGCTGACTCCTTCGTCCACCTCCACACCCACACCGAGTACTCGATCCTCGACGGCGCATCCCGGCTCGACGAGCTGATCGCGGCGGCGGCCGCGGACGGCCAGCCGGCCCTGGGAATCACCGACCACGGCAACATGTACGGGGTCCTCGACTTCTACCGCAAGTGCAAGGACCGAGACATCAAGCCCGTCATCGGCGTCGAGGCCTACATGGCCCACGAGTCCCGCCACGAGCGGCCCTCGCGGCGCGGCCGGATCGACGACTCCGGCGGGGACACCGAGGGCGGCCGCAAGCTCTACTACCACCTGACGCTGCTGGCCACCGACGACACCGGCTACAAGAACCTCATCCAGGTGGCCAGCCGGGCCTTCATGGAGGGCTACTACTACAAGCCCCGCTGCGACTGGGAGACGCTCAACGACCACAGCGCGGGACTGATCGCCACCACCGGCTGTCTCGGAGGCCAGGTGCCGCAGGCCCTGCTCCGGGGCAACCCGGCCGAGGCACTCGAGAAGGCGGCCCGCTTCCAGGACATATTCGGCCGGGACAACTACTACGTCGAGCTGCAGGACCACGGCATCCCGGCGCAGCATCAGATCAACCCGCAGCTGCTCCAGATCTCCCGCGAGCTCAATGCGCCCCTGCTGGCCACCAACGACAGCCACTACACCCACCGCCACGACGCGGAGGCCCACGACGCCCTGCTGTGCGTGCAGACCGGCTCGCTGCTGTCGGACACCGACCGTCTCAAGTTCCACGCCGACGACCACTACCTCAAGTCGGCCGCGGAGATGCGCAGCATCTTCTCGGAGCTGACCGAGGCGTGCGACAACACCCTCGCCATCGCCGAGCGGGCCGACGTGAACATCACCTTCGGCACGCCCCGGCTGCCGCACTTCGAGGTGCCCGACGGCTTCGCCGACGACCGCGCCTACCTCGAGCACCTCACCTACGCGGGGGCCAGCGAGCGCTGGGGCGACCCCCTGCCCGCCGACGTGGCCCAGCGGCTGGCCTACGAGCTCGAGGTCATCAACAACATGGGGTTCGCCTCCTACTTCCTGATCACCTGGGACCTGATCGCCTACGCCCGGCGCCGGGGCATCCGGGTCGGTCCGGGCCGGGGCTCGGCCGCGGGGTGCGCGGTGGCCTACAGCCTGCGCATCACCGACCTGGACCCCATCCGCTACGACCTGCTGTTCGAGCGGTTCCTCAACCCGTCGCGGGTGTCGATGCCCGACATCGACATGGACTTCGACTCGCGCCACCGCGACGAGATCATCAGGTACGCCGCCCAGAAGTACAGCCGCGACGGCAAGGACCACGTGGCCCAGATCATCACCTTCGGCCGGATCAAGGCCCGGGCCGCGGTGCGCGACGCCGCCCGCGTCCTCGGCCACCCCCACTCCCTGGGCGACCGCATAGCGAAGGCCATGCCGCCGCTGATCCTGGGCCGCGACACCCCGCTCCGATACTGCTTCGAGGACTCCGAGGCCCACCACGACGGATACGTGGCCGCGGCCGAGCTGCGCCAGATGTACGACACCGACTCCGAGGTGGCCGAGGTGGTGGACGTGGCCCGGGGCCTGGAGGGCATGCGCCGCCAGGACGGCATCCACGCCGCGGCCGTGGTGATCACCCCGGAGCCGCTCACCGAGTACATGCCCATCCAGCGCAAGCCGGAGCAGGGGAAGGACCCGGAGGAGGCACCCATCGTCACCCAGTACGAGATGCACGGGGTGGAGGCCCTCGGCCTGCTGAAGATGGACTTCCTCGGGTTGCGCAACCTCGACGTGATCACCGACACGGTCGAGCTGATCGAGCGCACCCGGGGCCGGACCATCGACATCGACGGCGTCCCGCTGGACGACGCGGACACCTTCAAGATGCTGCAGGAGGGCGACACCATCGGCGTGTTCCAGCTCGAGAATCCCCAGGTGCGCTCGCTGGTGCGCTCGCTGGCGCCCACCGCCTTCGACGACGTCTGCGCGCTGGTGGCCCTGTACCGGCCGGGGCCGATGGCGGCCAACATGCACCACGACTACGCCGACCGCAAGAACGGCCGGCGCCGCGTCGAGTACTTCCACGACGACGCGGCCGACATCCTGGCCGACACCTACGGGCTGATGATCTACCAGGAGAGCGTCATGCGGGTGGCCCAGCGCTTCGCGGGCTACTCGCTGGCCGAGGCCGACTCCCTCCGCAAGGCCATGGGAAAGAAGATCCGCTCGGCCATGGCGGCCGAGGAGGAGAAGTTCGTCGCCGGCGTGGCGGCCCGCGGCTATGAGAAGGAGCTGGGCGCCCAGCTGTTCAAGATCATCGAGCAGTTCGCCGACTACGCCTTCAACAAGAGCCACAGCTACGGCTACGGCCTGGTCGCCTACCAGACCGCCTTCCTCAAGGCCAACTACCCGGTGGAGTACCTGGCCGCCCTGCTCACCAGCGTCAAGAGAAAGCTGGAGAACGCCTCGGTCTACCTCAACGAGTGCCGGCAGCGGGGGATCGAGGTGCAGGTCCCCGACATCAACCGGTCCGCGTCCGACTTCACGCCCGTGCCCCGCGACGACGCCGTGGAGGCCGAGGCCGGCCCGGGCCGCATCGTGTACGGCCTCTCCGCGGTGCGCAACGTGGGGGAGGCAGTGGTCGAGCGGGTGATCGCGGAGCGTGAGGCCAACGGACCGTACGCCTCGTTCGTCGAGTTCGTGGAACGGGTGGACATGGAGGTCCTGAACAAGCGCACCGTCGAGTCGCTGATAAAGGCGGGCGCCTTCGACTCGCTCGCCCACCCTCGCAAGGGCCTGCTGAACGTGCACGAGGCCATCATCGACATGACGCTGCGCAAGCGCCGCGAGCACGAGGCCGGCGTCATGTCGCTGTTCGGGGAGCAGGGCGAGGGCCCCTCCTTCGACGACCGGCCCGAGGTCGGGGACGCCGAGTACGAGCGCATGCAGAAGCTGGCCTACGAGAAGGAGATGCTCGGCCTCTACATCTCCGACCACCCGCTCAAGGGCCTGGAGGCCCGGGTCCGGCGCCTCGCCGACTGCACCATCAGCGATCTCGCGTCCGGGACGGCCGTCAGCGACGACGGGGGCTTCTGGTCGGTCGGCGGGGTCATCACCGCCCTGAACCGGCGCTGGACCCGCAAGGGCGAGCTGATGGCCACCTTCGCCCTGGAGGACCTCGAGGACAAGATCGAGGTGCTGGTGTTCCCGAAGGCGATGTCCGAGCACGGTCCGAAGCTGGCCGACGACGCCGTCGTCGTGGTGCGAGGACGGCTCGACAGCCGGGAGGACGCGCTCCGGTTCTTCGCCAACGACGTCCAGCTGGTGGAGAGCACCGAGGAGGACGCCCCGCTGCGGGTCAACCTCCCGCCGGAGCACCAGAACGACCGGCAGCTGCGCGAGCTCAAGTCCGTGCTGTGCGCTCATCCCGGCGGCTCGCCGGTGGAACTCCTGCTGGGCGGCCGGCGGGTGGCGCGACTGCCCGAGGACTTCGCAGTGGACACTGCCAACGGCCTGCCGGCCGAGTTGAGGGAGCTGCTCGGCGCAGAGGCCATCGCCGCCGTCTGATCCACGGTCCGCGGCTTGCGCCTCGCAGCCCGCCGCCGGGCGCGAAACGAGGCATCGAAGGTTGCGAAATCGGCCCGCGCCCCTGAGACTTGGAGGCGGACGGTACGGCAAGCGATAGGGGTGGCAGCCGTCATGGCGATCGCGATTGAGACCAGGGACTGCACCGCACTGGGGGATTCCGATCTGGCCGAGATGGCCGATCTCTGCGCCGTCTCCTCCAACGCATACGAGGTGGGCTCCCTGTCCAAGCAGGCCGAGGCCTGGGTGTTGGTGACCGAGGCCCGGGACAACGGCAAGCTGCGGGGCTTCTCGTTCTGCACGCTGGAGCGCATCGGCGGGACGCCCTGTGTTCTCATCGGCGCCGGCCACACCTGCCGCACCACCCGCCGCGACACCGTGTTGAGGGGCATCGTCACCGACCAGCTCCGTAGGGCCGCCCTGTCGTTTCCCGACGAGGACGTTCTGGTCGGCATGCAGATCAACGATCCAGGCGCCTTCGAGGCGTTCAAGAACCTCCACGACGTTGTGCCCCGGTCAGGGCACAAGGCAACCGGCGAGGAGCGGGCCTGGGGCCGCCGCCTCGCCAAGCGCTTCGGCATTGGAAGCCTCAGCTACGAGGACCGCATCTTCACCACTCGCGGCAAGGGCGGCCCGCCGGTGGTGCTCGACCACGCCAGCCTCAAGCCCCAGCAGATCCAATCCGAGACCGCCGAGTTGCTTGACGGCTTGGTCCGCGATGACGGTGACACGCTGATCGTGCACGGCTGGGTGATGGCCGAGGAGCTCGAGAAGCTCCTGTAGCGAGGCGGTCGCGCCCCCGAGCCGAGGGGCGGAGCCGGCATGGAGTTCGAGCAGGCAGTCCGGCGGCGCCGGATGGTGCGCTCCTACACCCGTGAGCCGGTAGCGCCGGCCGCGATCGACGAGATCTGCGATCTGGCCCGGCGGGCACCCACGGCGGGCAACACCGCCGGCGTGGAGTTCCTGGTGCTGGAGGGCGGCGCCACTGCGGCCTACTGGGATGTCACGCTGCCTGCTGAGAGGCGGGACGGCTTCGCCTGGCCCGGGCTGCTGGCCGCGCCGGTGCTGGTGGTGGTCTGGGTCGATCCGGGCGCATACGTGAGCCGCTACCGCGAGCCCGACAAGGCCCACACCGGACTGGGTGCCGATGAGGAGGCCTGGCCGGTGCCCTACTGGTTCGTCGACGGCGGGGCCGCGGTCATGACGCTGCTGCTGGCGGCGCGGGACCGGGGACTGGGCGCGTCCTTCTTCGGGATGTTCGACCACGAGGACGCGGTGCGACGGAGCTTCGGCGTGCCGTCGGGGTGGCGCGGCGTGGGCACCGTGGCCATCGGCCATCCCGCGGCCGACGCCCGGCCCAGCCACTCGGCCGGCCGCGCCCGGCCCGATCTGAGCGATGTCGTCCACCGCTCCCGCTGGTAGCGGTCGCGTCTTGGATGCCCCTCCGATATGGTCTAGTCTGACTAGGTTAGCAGACCTGCACGAACGGGGAGACCGATGAGCGAAGCAGTGATCAACGTGTACGAGGCCAAGACCAACCTCTCGAAGCTGCTCGACCGCGTGGAGCAGGGCGAGGAGATAGTTCTGGGCCGCGCCGGGCGTCCCGTTGCGCGGGTCTTGCCTTACCGGCCTCGGCGATCGCCGCGGGTACCCGGCCGGCTCGCGGGGAGAATCGAGATGGCCCCGGACTTCGCCGACACGCCCGAATGGCTGATCGACTCCTTTGAGGGGGGCGAGTGAACCTGCTCATCGACACCTGCACGCTGCTGTGGTGGGTCAACGGCGACGCACTCTCGTCAGCCGCGTCGCAGGCGATAGAGGACCCCGACAACCGGGTGTTGGTGAGTGCTGCGAGCATCTGGGAGATCGGCATCAAGACGTCGCTTGGAAAGCTGACGGTGCCAGACGACCTCGACGCCGTCGTCGACGAGGACTTCGAGCAACTGCCGGTCACCTTCGCCCATGCCCGGCGGGCGGCCCAGCTGCCCCGCCATCACCGCGATCCATTCGATCGGATGCTCGTAGCCCAAGCCCAGGTGCAGGATTTTACGCTCGCCACGCGCGACCGCCGAATCCGCAGCTACGACGTAGCTCTGCTGTCCTCCTAGCCTCACCGAGTCCGGCCGTGACCTCCGACCCGGCGAACGATGCCATCACCGTCATCGGCATGTCCGCTTCGGGCTCGCTCTAGGCCGCAGGAACGCAGCAGTCGCGGTAGCCTGCGCGGTGATGGCCACGGCTCGGGTCCCGCTCGTCGACTACCTGTGTCTCGAGCCGGAACCGCACTTGGTGGCCAACGAGTGCATCAACTGCGGGGCCCGGTTCTTCGACCGGCGCAACGCCTGCGCGCGCTGCGGCCTGACGGAGTTCAAGCCGGTTCCGGTCGCCGGCGCCGGTGAGCTCAGGGCCTTCACCATCGTCCACCGGGCCGCGCCGGGCATCCCGGTGCCGTTCGTTTCGGCCATCGTCTGCGCCGACGACGGCACCTGGGTGCGGGCCAACGTGGTGAACTGCGACCCTACGCCCGACGCAGTCAAGCTCGGCATGAGAGTGCAGCTCACCACCTACCCGATCGGCGCCGACGACGACGGCACCGAAGCCGTCGCCTTCGGCTACGAACCGGTCTGAGACCGGCCGGCGACGTTACCGACACAGCAGGGAGGCATTCCCACGATGGCAGCCCAGATATCTCCGGACAGCGTGTGGGTGCTCGGCGCCCACATGAGCCGCTTCGCCCGCTACGGCGACCGCGACCTGATCGACCTCGCCTCCGAGAGCGCCATGAGCGCGCTGGCCGACGGCGAGGTCGCCGTAGGCGACATCGACATCCTGGCGTGCGGATCCCTGTTCCAAGCCACCGGAGCAGTGGGCCAGCGCATCCAGAAGCAGATCGGCCAGACCGGAGTGCCGGTCTACAACGTCTCCAATGCCTGCGCCACCGGGGCCACCGCCATTCGCACCGTCATCATGGCCATCAAGGCGGGCGAGGCCCAGATGGGGCTGGCCGTCGGGGCCGAGCAGATGGGCAAGATGGGCCTGCTGGGCGGCGGCGCCACCAAGAAGGAGAAGAAGGTATTCGAACCGTCGGGGCGCTACGGCGCGGTGACCGGCGTGGACGGCTATCTGGGCACCGAGACCATGCCCGGCGTGTTCGCCCAGGCGGGCACGGCCTACGCCCACGATCACGACGGGGTGGGCTTCGAGCAGTTCGCCCGAGTGGCCTACAAGAACCACCTCCACTCGACCCTGAACCCGCTGGCCCAGTACCAGAAGGAGTTCTCCATGGACGAGATCATGGAGTCGCCGATGATGAGCTACCCCAACACGCTGCTGATGTGCTGCCCGACCGGAGACGGCGCCGCCGCGGTGGTGCTGGTGTCGGGGGAGCGGCTGGCGTCGATGCCGGCCCACGTCCGGAGGCGGGCGGTGAAGGTCTCGGCGTCGGTTCTCACCTCGGACCCCTTCACCGAGGACTGCCAGGTGCAGCCTGATGTCAACACCCTCACCCGCAACGCCGCGGCCCAGGCCTACGAGGCGGCCGGGGTGGGTCCCACCGACCTCGACCTGGTGGAGCTGCACGACTGCTTCGCCACCGCCGAGTTGATCCACTACGACAACCTGGGCCTGTGCGAGCCCGGCGGCGCCGGCGAGTTCATCGACTCGGGCGGCCCGTTCCGCGACGGCCCGACGCCGGTCAACGTGTCCGGCGGGCTGATCTCGAAGGGCCACCCCATCGGGGCCACCGGTGTGGCCAACGTCTACGAGATCACCACCCACCTGAGGGGCGAGGCCGGCGACCGCCAGGTGGAGGGCGCCACCGTCGGCCTGGCCCACGTCATCGGCCTGGCCTCAGCCTGCGGAGTCCACATCCTGGAGAAGGCCGCCGCCTGAGATCGTCAGGTTGTAGCGTCAGCGCCTCCGGCCCTGTGGGCTCGGTGCTGCAGTGCTAGCGTTCTCGCGTCTGACTTCTACGGATTCGCGACTGGCCCAAGCGGCGGACGAACGGCCGCCTCGTGACGCTGGCGACGAGCAGCTGAGCGAGAAGATCGCCGCTCAGCATCGGGCGTTGCGGCTGTCCCGCTGCCTCTCGGTGGACCTCGAGGTCGCCAAGAAGACCGGGCGCATCCACGCGTTCGCCGGCGTACGAGCCGACACCAATGAGAGCGTCGTCTTTCCCGGGACTCACCGCAATCTCAACCAGGCGCTAGCTGATCTGGACGACCTGGCCGACGGCGCGGACTTCCTGCTCGGCCACAATCTGATCGAGTTCGATCATCCCCACTTGCAAGCCGCGAATGCCAACCTGCGCCTGCTGCGGCTACCGAAGGTGGACACGCTTTGGCTCAATCCACTGGCGTTCCCTCGAAACCCGTATCACCACCTGGTCAAGCACTATCAGCATGGCCAGCTCAAGAGCGGGCGACTCAACGACCCGAAGCAGGACGCGCTGCTCGCCCTGAGGGCGTTCTCAAACCAGCAGGAAGAACTGCTCAAGACGCCCTCTGACCTCCTGACCGCATGGCATTGGCTCACGGGAGGGCCGGACGGGCCCGGCTTCGGTCTGTTCTTCGAGAGCCTGCGCGACTCGGAGATACCATCCGACGCCGAGGCGCGCGAAGCGATCCAAGCACGACTCGACGGTGTCGCGTGCCATGCACACGCCCGACGGGTCGAGGCGGCCGCCGACGAGCACGGCTGGAGTCTCGCGTACGCCCTGGCGTGGTTGTCGGTGTCAGGCGGCAACTCGGTGATGCCGCCTTGGGTGCGGCACCAGTTTCCGGAGTCCGGGCTATTGGTTCGGCGATTGCGCGACCGCGCCTGCGGCGATGAGAACTGCAGTTGGTGCCGGAAGCACCATGACGCCTGCCGGGAACTGAAGCGGTTCTTCGGCTTCGAGAACTTCAGGCCGGAGCCGGCGGACCCGGACGGGCGCCCTCTGCAGCAGTCCATCGTCGAGGCGGCCATGCAGGGCCGACATGCGCTTGGAATCCTGCCGACCGGCACGGGAAAGTCGCTTTGCTACCAGATACCGGCGCTGTCCCGGTACCACAAGACCGGTGCGGTGACCGTGGTCATCTCACCGCTGGTGGCGCTGATGGCGGACCAAGTAGCAGGACTCGAGAAACACGGCATCGTCTCATGCGTCACCGTCAACGGCACCCTGTCGATGCCCGAACGATCCGACGCCTTGGAGAAGCTGAGGCTCGGCGACGCCGCCATATTGCTGATATCTCCCGAGCAGCTGCGAAGCGTGTCGCTTCGCCGAGCGCTGGCCCAACGCGAGATCGGGGCCTGGGTCCTGGACGAGGCCCACTGCCTCTCCAAGTGGGGCCACGACTTCCGCCCCGACTACCGCTATGTGGGCCGCTTCATCCGCGAGCGAGCCGAGGGCGGGCCGGTACCGCCCGTGCTGTGCCTGACCGCCACGGCCAAGCCGCAGGTCAAAGAGGAGATCGTCGACTACTTCTGGCGCGAGCTCGGCATCGAGACGCGTGTGTTCGACGGCGGCAGCCGTCGCACGAACCTCGAGTTCGTCGTGGTCGAGACCAACGACTCGGCGAAGTTCCACGACATCCACTCGCTGCTGGAGCAGCATCTGCCGGCCGACACGGCGGGCGGAGCGATCGTGTACTGCGCGACCCGCCGGAGGACCGAGGAGGTGGCGGGATTCCTGCAGGAGCAGGGAGTCTCCGCCGACCGCTTCCACGCCGGACTCCAGCCCGAGGAGAAGAAGACCATCCAACAGGCCTTCATCGGCGGCGAACTTCGAGCGATAGCGGCCACCAACGCCTTCGGCATGGGCATCGACAAGCCCGACGTGCGGCTGGTGGTACACGCCGACATTCCGTCCTCGCTGGAGAACTACCTGCAGGAGGCGGGCCGCGCCGGACGGGACCAGCACGAGGCCCACTGCGTGCTGCTCTACACCAGGGACGACGTGGAGCGGCAGTTCGGAATGTCGGCCCGCTCGCGCCTCACGAGACGCGAGATCCACGGGGTGCTGCGGGCTCTGCGCAGGATCGGCCGGCGCAATCGAAGCAGCGAGGTGGTTGCCAGCACCGGTGAGATCCTCGCCGATGACGAGGACAAGGACTTCAGGCGGGACTCCGCCACAGACGACACGCGGGCGCGCACGGCGCTCGCCTGGCTGGAGGAGTCGGAACTGCTGACTCGCGAGGAGAACCGGGTGCAGGTCTTCCCGTCCTGTCTGCGAGTCCACTCGGTCGAGGAGGCACGGAAGAGGCTCGACAGCAGGCCGATGGCGGATCACCGTCGCGGCCATCTGCTCTCGATCGTGGAGGCGCTGATCGATGCCGACCCCGACGAGGGCATCTCAACCGACATGCTGATGGCGACGTCCGGCCTCAGCTCCGAGCAGGTGCGGGGCGCACTCCATGACCTGGAGCAGTTCGGAGTCGCCAGCAACGACACGGTGCTGACCGCCTTCGTCCACGTCGGCGTGCGGCATCCCTCGCGGCAGCGATTCGCCGAGGCGACCGCAGTGGAGGAGACACTCCTGGACCTCATACGGGAGATGGCGCCCGACATGAGCGTCGACGACTCGGCGCCTTTGAACTTGCGCGTCGCCGCGCAGCGGCTCAAGGACGCTGGTCACGGCCATGTCCGGCCTGAGCACGTTGCCCGCACGGTGCGCGGCATCGCGGGTGACGGACGCGGCGAAGGCTCAGCCGGCGGCAGCCTCAGCGTGCGCAAGTACGACGCGGAGAGCATCCGGGTGACACTGAAACGCGAATGGCCGTCTCTGGCGGCGATTGCCCAGCGCCGACGCGCCGGCGCGCAGCGGCTGCTCGAGCACCTCCTGTCGCGTGTGCCGAAGGGCAAGCGCGGCAACGACCTGCTGGCCGAGACCACTCTCGGGAAGCTGGTCCAGGCGGTCGAAGGAGATGCCAGCCTCCAGGACTCGAAGGATCCTCGCAGACTCGTGGACCGTTCTCTGATGTGGCTGCACGAGCAGGAGGTCGTCCGGCTGAACCGGGGCCTCACCGTGTTCCGCCCGGCCATGACCATCCATCTGGCGCAGGAGCGACGCGGTTTCGCGCAGACCGACTACCAGTCCCTGCAGCTCCACTACGACGGGACAGTGAGACAGATTCACATCATGGCCGAGTTCGCGCAGCAGGGCCTCTCGTCCATGGCTGATGCGGTGCGGCTGTCCCTCGACTACTTCGTGCTCGGAGAGACGGAATTCCTGCGCCGCTGGCTTCCCGACCGTGAGCGAGAACTGTCGCGGCAGATGACGCCAGAGTCGTGGCGGGACATTGTCGAGAGTCTCAGGAACCCCTCCCAACGCCGACTCGTGGCCGATGACCGCGAGAACACGAACATGTTGGTGCTGGCCGGGCCCGGATCGGGGAAGACCCGGGTATTGGTACACCGAATCGCCTACCTGATACGGGCCAAACGCGAGGATCCCCGAGGCATCTTGGCCCTTGCTTACAACCGGCACGCCGCTGTCGAGATCCGCCGCAGGCTGGCCGAACTGATCGGGGACGACGCCCGAGGCGTGATGGTCCTCACCTGCCATGCGCTCGCGATGCGGCTCGTCGGAGCGAGCTTCATGGAGCGAGCCGATCGGCCCGACAGCGAACACTTCCAAGAGGTGCTCAAGGAAGCCGCCGCGCTGTTGAGCGGCGAGGGCCTGGAGCCCGAGGAGGCCGAGGAGTCCCGGTCGCGCCTGCTGGCGGGATTCCGGTGGATTCTCGTCGACGAGTACCAGGATGTGGGCGCCGACGAGTACGCCCTCATCTCCGCGTTGGCCGGCCGGACTCTGTCGGAAGCGGATGCCAAGCTCACGCTGTTCGCGGTGGGCGACGACGACCAGAACATCTACTCCTTCAAGGGATCATCGGTGCGGTTCATCCGCAGCTTCGAGGAGGACTACAGCGCCCAGCCCTCCTTCCTGACCGACAACTATCGCTCCAGCCATCACATCATCGAAGCGGCGAACGCGGTCATCGAGCCGGCTGCTGATCGGATGAAGGTCGACAACGAGATCCGCATCGACAGAGCGCGCGCCAAGGACGCGGCAGGCGGCCCCTGGGGTGAGCGTGATCCGGTGGGCCGGGGGAGGGTCCAGGTGCTGCCGGCCGGACGTGACGAGATCTCCCAAGCACAGACCGTGATGGATGAACTGCAGCGACTAGCGAGCCTTGCTCCCGACTGGGACTGGTCGCGCGGCGCGGTCATAGCCAGAGAATGGGCCTACCTCGAACCGGTACGCAGCCTCTGCGAGCTGGAGGGCATCCCGGTTCAGATGGCGAACGAGGACCTCCCGAGCGTCTGGCATCTTCGCGAGACGCAGGCCCTATTGGCTTGGCTCCGCAGACGTGGCTCGGGCCTGGTTCGAAGCACAGATGTGCGCGGGTGGCTGAGTGCACAGCCTGATGGCCCGTGGATCGAACTGCTGTCGGAAGCAGTTGAGGAACACGAGGTCGAGACCGGCGAACGAGCGGTGCCCGTGGACTCCTTCGTCGAATGGCTCGCTGAGTGGGGGCGGGAGGTGCGTCGTCGCCAACGAGGGCTGCTGCTCCTGACCGCCCATCGGGCCAAAGGCTTGGAGTTCGACCATGTGGTCGTGCTCGACGGCCACTGGGATCGCGTGGGGAACCAAGAAGATTCCGATGCCCCCCGCCGCCTGTACTACGTCGCCATGACCCGAGCCCGGCAGACACTGACACTGCTGCAAATGGGCGAGTCGCACCCCTTCCAAGGGGGACTTAGAGACTGCTCGTCGGTTGCATGGCGCGAGCCTGTCAGGCTCCCGCCGCCAGCCACAGGACTCGCTCGCCGCTATCGAGGGCTCACCTTGAGAGACGTCTATCTGAGCTTCGCCGGCCGCAGGCCGCGCGCCGACCGTGTGCATCGCGCCATTGCCTCGCTGGCACCGGGCGATGAGCTCGGCGTGCGGCACCAATCCGGCCGGTGGGAGCTGCTCAACGACGGGGGAGTCATCGTCGGAACGCTCGCTCGCTCCTTCGAGCCGCCCAAGGGCACTCGCTGCGTTGGAGCGACCGTAACGGCGGTTATCACCTGGAGCCGCAAGCACTCCGACCCGCAATACGCAAAGCAGCTCCAGTGCGACGAATGGGAAGTTGTAGTCCCTGAACTCGTCTTTGAGCCGCTGTGATTCTAAGGGCCAACTAGCCGTCGGAGGCTGCCTGAGCGAGACGCCTTCGCTCAGGGGCTTGGATGCCAGACCCGAATTGATGCTGTATGCAAACATCATGATTTAACTTGTAAATGCTTGACAAATGTCGCACCCCTATGGGATGATGTCATCATGTTGATCGAAGCCGCCCGCCGGGTCGAGACCGCCGTCAAGGAGATGCTGTCGGCGACCAACGGCCCCTCGGTGTCATGCGACGAGGCGCGTGAGGTGCTGGCGGTGTGCAAGTCCGCGATGGCGGCCCTGGCAGCCGCCCAGACTTCAGCGGCCGCAGTTGTCGCTGGGGTGGAGCGTCACGGCGACGGAGGCGTTCAGGTGCTCGCGGACGCTGCTGGCTTGTCGCGGCGGGACGCGGTCGGGCGGGTCAGGATGGCCAGGGCGGTCGGGGCTGCGCCGGCGGTGCGCGACGCGGTCGAGTCCGGTCTGGTGTCGCAGGCCAACACCAAGCGACTGGCGGAGGCCATCGAGAAGACCAGCGCTGAGGCGGTCGAGTCCGACACCGAGTTGTTGTCCAAGGCTGCGTCGATGCGCCCCGAGCAGTTCACCAGAGAGGCCCGAAAGTGGGCGTCCGACCGCCAAGGCGACGGCGGGGAGGGCGACTACCGGCGGCTGCGGGCGCGGCGGCGTGTCCGGGTGTGGGACTCAGATGAAGACGGGATGGTGCACATCCACGGCGAGTTCGACCCTGTCGCCGGGCATCGGATCGGCAACCGGCTGCGGGCCGTGGCCGGCCGCCTCCATGACCTCGACAAGGCGCAGGCGAGCAACAAGTCTGAACGGCGCAGCTTCGATCAGTGCATGGCCGACGCCCTGGACAGCCTCACCGCCGACAACCTCGCCGGCCACCGCAACTGCGCCGACAACGCCAGGGCAGTCCGCGGGTCGGGCAACCGGTCAAGCGTCGAGTCAGGCCGCGGCTGGCGAGACCCGTCAAGCGTCGACTCTGGCCGCGGTGCGGACAGCCGTTCAGGCGCCGACACTGGCAACAGTAGGGTCGGCGGTAGCGGCAGACCCCTGGCCGACATCTGTGTGGTGGCGCACGTGGACAGCGATACCGGCAGCCTCGTCGCGGAGCTTCCCGGCGGCACGCGACTGCCGGCGGCAGTGCTCGAAGAACTCGCCTGCAACGCCAGGCTTACCGGCGTCGTCTTTGACCGCAACGGCAAGCCGATCTGGCGCACCGAGTCGAAGCGCACCGCGATTGAAGCCCAGCGCCAGATCCTCCTCGCCCGCTACGGGGGCTGCTTCCACTGCAAGGCCCACCCCGCGCTGTGCCAGATCCATCACATCAGGCCGGTCTCGCAGGGCGGATCAACCCGACTCGACAACATGGTTCCGGTCTGCTGGGACTGCCACCAGAAGATCCACCACCGCAAGTGGCGGATACGCACCAACAACGGAGTGCACACCCTCCACCCGCCCGGGCGAGCGCACTACGGCCCCGCCCATGCCCCGGAAGAACCGACCCTGCATCTGCCCGGGGCCGACCCGCCGGCCGAAAACCGCAGGACAGCTACCGGGCAGCTTTGTGCTGGGATGTAGAACATGGCTGAGATCGAGATCAGGACAATGGGGCAGAACGATCTCGAAGTGGTCGCCGACACTGCGCCCGGAGGGGGCGTCACCATTACTCTGCGGGACCGACATTTGGCCAGAATGGCTGCGATCACCTCGTCACGCCTAGACGAACTCGTCGCCTCGGGCCGGGCTCGCCCGGCTCGGGGGGACATCAGAGACTTGCCCGCGCCGCAGGCGGGCCCATGCCTCTCCGAGGAATTGGAGGCGATGCGATCCGGGGAACCCGGAAGTGGCTGAGGCCGGGGCCGGCGGTCAGTTCTGGAGGTGGGATCAGTTCTTCGGTGGTGGAGGCGGGGGACTGGCAGGCCCCTGCCCTGGACACACATTCTTGGTGATGTTCTGTGTAATATAGTTGGACACAGCCGTCCTCTGGCGGCCTTGGAGCAGCCGTTCGAGGCGCCCCCGCATCTGCATCCGCCGACCGAAGGGGCACCGAAGATGGCTCTCACCCACACCCAGCGCACCTCCATGTTCAACACCCTGGCAGAAGTCATGGGACAAGACGACGCCGAAACCCTCATGCAGCACCTCCCGCCCAGCGGCTGGGACAACGTCGCCACCAAGGAAGACCTGCGCGCCGGCCTTGCCGAACTCACCTCAGCCATGACCGCCGGATTCTCCCAGGCCGCCGTCGAGAGAGCCGAGATCAGCAAGGCCATGACGGAGGGACTGGCCCAGGCCGCCGTCGAGAGAGCCGAGATCAGCAAGGCCATGACGGAGGGACTGGCCCAGGCCGCCGTCGAGAGAGCCGAGATCAGCAAGGCCATGACGGAGGGACTGGCCCAAGCCGCCCTCGAGAGAGCCGAGATCAGCAAGGCCATGACGGAGGGACTGGCCCAAGCCGCCCTCGAGAGAGCCGAGATCAGCAAGGCCATGACGGAGGGACTGGCCCAAGCCGCCCTCGAGAGAGCCGAGATCAGCAAGGCCATGACCGCCGGATTCGCCCAGGCCGCCCTCGAGAGAGCTGAGATCAGGGTCGAGTTCACCACCGAGCTGGCCGACATCAGGGTCCAGCTCGCCACCGATTTGGCCGCGGTCGCCAGGCGCCAGGCGTGGCACCTCTACATCGTGGTGTCGACCATCGTGCTGGCCACCGTCTCGATCTGGATCGCCCTGACGACCCTGCCCGGCACCTAGCTGTGACGACCGGGGAAGTCGGAAGTGGCTGAGACCGGGCTCGGCGGTCAGCGCTGGAGCTGGATGATCAGTTCCTCGGCGGTGGACGCGGGGGACTGGCAGGCGAAGTCGCGGCAGACGTAGGCGAAGCCTTCGGACCGGTCGTGCCATAGCGGGGAGTCGTAGGGATCGCCCCAGGCCAGGACCGCGTTGGGCAGGTAGCGGGTCTGCACTGTGGCAACCAGGTCGGCCCGGTCGCCCACCACGGCGATCTCGTCGATGCCGCCGGCGGCAAGGTCCAGGGCCTCCAGCGCCCGGCCGAAGGCGGTGGGGTGCTGGGCCGCAGCGGGGCTGAACAGCTCGATGATGCGGCGGGCGTGCTCGTCGTAGCGGGACTCGCCGGTCAGCGCGGCCAGCCGGAGCAGCCCGCAGGCCGCCAGCGACTGGGCCGACGGGGTGGCGTTGTCCATCAGATCCTTGGGCCGGGTCACCAGCTTCTCGGCGTCGTTGCCGGTCGTGAAAACCCCTCCTGCCCCGTCGTCCCAGAACATCTCCAGCAAGCCGTCGGCCGCCGACCGGGCCTCGTCGATCCAGCGGGCCTGGCCGGACAGCTCTCCCAGCCGGGTGAAGGCGTCGATCAGGGCCGCGTAGTCCTGGGCGTACGCCAGGTGGCGAGCCTGAGCCGGGCGCTCGCCATCACCGGCCTGCCATGATCGCAGCCATCGGCCGTCGTCGCGTCGCAGGTTGGACACCAGGAACTCGCCGTTGGCCAGCGCCGCCGCCCGCCACTGCGGATCACCGGTGGCCGCCGCGGCCTCGGCCAGCGCAGACAGCATCAGGCCGTTCCACTCGGTGAGGACCTTGTCGTCGAGACCGGGGCGCACCCGGCTCTCCCGGCAAACGAACAACGCCTGGCGGACGGCCTCCACCTCCTCGGGCCGGATCAGGTCGCCCCGCACCGGTCGGTTCAAGATGTTGGACCCCTCGAAGTTCCCGGCCGGGGTCACTCCCCACCAGGCTGCGGCCGCATCGGCGGCCTCTGCCCCGGCCGCGTTCTGCACCACCGCCCGCAGCTCGGGCTCGGACCACACGTAGAACTTGCCCTCGACGCCCTCGGAGTCGGCGTCCTCGGCCGAGTAGAAGCCTCCGTCGGCGTGGCGCAGGTCCCGCAGCACGTAGCCGATCGTCTCGTCGACCACCTGGCGGTAGACCGGCTCGCCCGTCAGCATCCAGGCGTGCAGGTACGCCCTGGTCAGCAGGGCGTTGTCGTACAGCATCTTCTCGAAGTGGGGCACGAGCCAGCGGCGGTCCACCGAGTAGCGGGCGAACCCGCCGCCGAGGTGGTCGTAGATGCCTCCGGAGGCCATGGCGTCGAGGCTGGTCCGCACCGCCCGCAGCAGCTCGGGGCGGTCGCTGCGGTGATGGATGCGCACGGCGGAGGCCAACGTCATGGCGGCCGGGAACTTGGGTGCGCCGCCGAAGCCACCCCATTCCGGATCGAACGCGGCCAGGATGGCGTCCCCGGCCCTGTCCAGCGCACGGCCGTCGTCGGCGGCGTCGGCAGACTCCGCACCCAGCGACGCGGCGGCACGCGACGTCCGGTCGATCAGCGCCACCAGCTGGTCGGCCTGGGCGTGCACATCGGCCCGGCGATTGGTCCACGCCTCGTCGATGGCCTCCATCACCTGCCGGAACGAGGCCATGCCGCCGCGGGGCCGGTCCGGGTAGTAGGTGCCGCCGAAGAAGGGCCGGCCGTCGGGGGTGAGGAACACGGTCATGGGCCAACCGCCCCGGCCGGTCATGGCCTGCACCGAGTCCATGTAGATGGCGTCCACGTCGGGGCGCTCCTCCCGGTCGACCTTGACGTTGACGAACAGCCGGTTCATCACCGCCGCGGTGTCGGGATCCTCGAAGGACTCGTGGGCCATCACATGGCACCAGTGGCAGCTGGAGTAGCCCACCGACAGCAGCACCGGCCGGTCCCGCTCAGCGGCCGCCGCGAAAGCCTCGGAGCCCCACGGGTACCAGTCCACCGGGTTGTCGCGATGCTGGCGCAGGTACGGGCTGGTCTCGCCGCCGAGCCGGTTCATGAACCGAGCCTACGGCTACTCAGAGCTCCGCGATGAGCGGCCGGGCCGCCGGTGGGGCAGACTGGCGCCGGTGAGCGCTGGAGTCCGGGTACTGGTCGTCGACGACGAGCCCTCATACCGGGAGGGACTGCAGGTGGCGCTGGGGGCCGAGGGGTTCCTGGTCGACGTCGCGGCCGACGGCGAGGAGGCCTTGGCCATGTTCGAGGCCCTCGAGCCCGAGATCGTGCTGCTCGACGTGATGCTGCCCCGCCTGTCAGGGATCGACGTGTGCCGCCGCATCCGCTCCCTCGCCGACACGCCGGTCATCATGGTGTCGGCCCGCCGGGAGGAGATCGACACCGTGGTCGGGCTGGAGGTCGGAGCGGACGACTACGTGGCCAAGCCCTACCGGGTGCGGGAGCTGGTGGCCCGGATGCGCACCGTGATGCGCCGCAGCCGGACCCGGCCGGTCAACTCCTTCAACGGCGCAGCCAACCTCAGCATCGGCGATGTCACCGTGGACCGGGACCGCCACGAGGTGACCATCGGCGGCCAGTTGGAGCGCCTGCCGCTGAAAGAATTCGAGGTGCTGGCCCTGCTCATGGAGAACGCAGGGTTCGTGGTCACCCGCCAGACCCTCATCGACAGGGTCTGGGGGTTCGACTACGTGGGCAACACCAAGACCCTCGACGTGCACATCAAGAGACTGCGGTCCCGCATCGAGCGCGACCCGGCCCAGCCCGAGCGCATCGTCACCATCAGGGGCCTCGGCTACAAGTACGTGGCGCCCTGAATTCCCGGCGGACCCGTCGCTAAGACAGAGACCAGCAAAGATGGCAGGGATCCGGATATGGGTGGCCGGGGCCCGTCCCCGCACGCTCAGCGCCGCGCTGGTCCCCGTGGCCACTGGAACGGCAGTGGCGGTGGGAGAGGGCTCGCAGACCGCGTGGTGGCGGGCCGGCGTCGCTCTGCTGGTGGCCATGGCGCTGCAGGTGGGCGTCAACTTCGCCAACGACTACTCCGACGGCGTCCGGGGCACAGACGACTCCACCCGGATCGGCCCCCGCCGGCTGGTCGGCTCCGGGCTGGTCGAAGCCCGCCGGGTCAAGTGGGCCGCGTTCTCCGCTCTTGCGGTGGCCGCCGCGGCCGGCGCGGTACTGGCTGCGGCTGCGGGCTGGGGGCTGCTGCTGGCGGGGGCGGTGTGCCTGGCCGCCGGATGGGCCTACACGGGCGGGCCCAAGCCGTACGGCTATCTGGGGCTGGGCGAGATGTTCGTGTTCGTGTTCTTCGGCCTGGTGGCCACCGCGGGCACGACCTACGTGCTGCTGGAACGGCTGGACTGGTTCGCGGTGCTGTGCGGCGTGCCGGTCGGGCTGTGGGCGGTGGCGCTGCTGATGGCCAACAACCTGCGCGACATCACCGGCGACGCCGCCGCGGGCAAGCGCACCCTGGCCGTTCGCCTGGGTGAGCGCCGCAGCCGTCTCATGTACATGGCGGTGCTGGAGGCCTCCTACGGGGCGGCCCTGGTCGCCTCGATCACGGGTCGGGCTGCGGCTGCCGCGGTGTTGGGCGCGCCCTTCGCGGTGGGCGCGGTACGCCGCGTCCTGCGGGGAGCATCCGGCCCCGAGCTGATCGGGGTCCTGGGCGCGACCGCCAAGGTCCAGCTCGTCTCGGGCCTGGCCATGGCGGTAGGCATCGCGCTGACGTAGTTTCCCGCTCTTGTTCGCTTCGCTCACGGGCCGCTCGGGCCACGGCCTCGCTCATCGACTCGCGGACAGTGTCAGCGAGCAGCGACTTGCGGTGGCGTCCCAGATTGGGTGTAATAGCGGTTGGGGCGCAGGTTCCGGGGGTCATGTTAGGCGGCGATTGTGACGGTGCGGTGGGGCTGGTCGGTGTGGGTGTGGGCGGGTCGGTGGAGTTGGTGGCGGAGCTCGGTGAGCGCTCGGGCGATGGCGGGGGTGTAGGTGAGTCCGCGCCAGCCCGCTGAGGCCCGGTCGAGCACGGCCC
Organism: Candidatus Aldehydirespirator sp.; assembly: GCA_965203575.1. GTDB lineage: Bacteria > Actinomycetota > Acidimicrobiia > Acidimicrobiales > Aldehydirespiratoraceae > Aldehydirespirator. The sequence goes on along the minus strand of OZ241894.1, from coordinate 3,295,071 downwards.
ATACCAGTGTGAGGCAGCTGGCTTCGCCGGGGAGCCGGCCGATGACTTTGACTCTTCGGCGGGTCTCGCCGAAGGTGCGCTCGATCAGGTTGGTGTGGCGGATCCTGCGCCAGTGCTCGGTTGGGAACCGCAGGTGCGCGGTGAGCGCCTGGCGGTCGCTGAGCAGGCAGCGCACGGCGGCGGGGAACTCGCTGTCGTAGCGGCGGGCGAAGCCGTCGATGCCGGCCTGGGCGTGGCGCACCGCCCCGTCGCCGGGGCAGATGTCGTCTGTGGGGTCGAAGATCTCCCAGAACGCAGCCTTGAGCTCGTCGCGGCGCCCGGCGGGGACCTTGGCCATGATGTTGCGGCAGCGGTGGATCAGGCACCGCTGGCGCAGCGACTGCGGCATCTTGGTCTCGATGGCTCCGATGAGGCCGGCCGCGCCGTCTGAGATGACCAGCAGCGGCGGCCTGAGGCCCCGGTGTGTGAGGTCGGCGAGGAAGCCGGCCCAGGCGTCATAGGACTCGTCGCCGCCGGGCTCGACGGCCAACAGCACCGGCCGGCCGAGGGTGGTGATGCCGTAGGCGACCAGCACCGGCTCGGCGCGCGATCCGTCGTGCATCTTGAAGTGCGACCCGTCGAGGAACAGGTAGTCCAGCTCGACGTCGGAGAGGTCGCGGCCGCGGAACGTGTCGAACTCGTCTCGCAGCCGGGCGCAGATCCGGCTGGCGGTGGACTTCGACAGCGCGGCCTCAGGGCCCAGCGCCTCCGCCAGCAGGGCCTCGATGTCGCGGTCTGACAGGCCCCGCACCCACGCCGAGACGACCAGCGCTTCCAGCGGCTCAGAGCGCACCACGCCCTTGCCCAGCAGCTGCGACGCGAACGCCTCGGTGGTGTTGCGCAGCTTCGGGCGGCGCAGCGCCACGGGCCCCGCGGTGGTCTTGACCGCCACGTCTCCGTAGCCGTTGCGCTGCCCGGCGCGCTCTCCGCCGGCGCGGGAGTTCCAGCCCCGGCCCAGCCAGGAAGTGACCTCGTCCTCGAGGACCTGCTGCAACACAAGCCGCGCCGACAGGCGCATCACCTCCTCGAGGACCTCGGCGATGTCGCGGCCCGAGCCGAACAGCTCGTCGATCTCGGCGCGGACAGCTTCTGTGGGCGATACTCGTGTTGGCACGGGCGTAGGTCTCCTTCTTGAGTTGAGGTTCTCGAAGGAACCTACGCCCCTGCTGCTATTACACCGGCGATGGGACGCCACCGCGACTTGCGCTCGGCCTCTGGTTGAGCAGACTGTCGGCTATGAGCCGTGAAGCCGTAGTAGCCCATCTCGACGCGCTGGGCGTGCCGTACGAGGTGGTGGAGTGTGACCCCGACTTGGCCGATACCGCCCGGTTCTGCGAGCACTACGGGTATTCGATGGACGCTTCGGCCAACGCCATCTGCGTGATCGGAAAGTCCGGGGACCGGCCGATGGCGTGCTGCGTGGTACTGGCCTCCACGAGGCTGGACGTGAACGGGGTGGTGCGCCGGCGGCTCGGCACGCGCAAGGCCTCCTTCGCTGACGCGGCCGCCACCGTGGAGCGCACCGGCATGATGATCGGCGGGGTGACCCCGTTCGGGCTGCCGGCCGGCCTGCCGGTGTGGATCGACGCCCGGGTCATGGAGTGCGACCAGGTGATCGTGGGCGGGGGCTCCCGGGACTGCAAGATCCTGTGCCCGCCCGCTTCGCTGCTGGCCATCGACGGCGCTGAGGTCGTCGAGGCTCTGGCCAAGAGGCCGAGCGGATAGGCACACGAATCCGGCCCATACGGGCGAGGCCGTGGCCCGAGCGGCCCGTGAGCGCAGCGAACAAGAGCGGGAATGGCACCGCCGTGACACGACGGCATTGTCAACTGGTCGCGCTCACTCCAATGCCACCACCGGCCTGAGAGCGAGCGCCTCCCGTCAGGCGCGGGTGGCCGTGATCAGCTGGGCGATGCCTGCGCTGAGCTTGTGGCGACGCACATCGACGAACCCGGCGGACTGCAGCCCGGCGAGCAGTTCCTCCGGAGGCGGCAGGTAGGCGACCGATTCGGGCAGGTACCGGTAGGCGTCGCGGTCCGACAGCGCCGCACCGATCAGCGGCACCACCCGGCCGAAGTACAGTCCATGGCCCCAACGCAGGACGGGATTGGTCGGCGAGTCGACCTCCAGCAGGCCGATACGGCCGCCGGACCGCAGCACCCGGGCCAACTCGGCGAACAGCGGCGGCACCGCGGTCAGGTTGCGCAGGGCGAAGCCGCAAGTAGCCCCGTCGAGAGCGCCGTCCGGAAGGGGCAGCTCCAGCACGTCGGCGTTGACCAGCGGGGCTCGGCCCGCTCCCGGGGGAGCTGCCCGCAGCATTCCCATCGAGAAGTCGAATCCGACTCCACGGTGGCCGAGCCGGGCGAGCTCCCGGCAGAAGTCTCCAGTGCCGCACGCCAGGTCGGCCACCCGCGATCCCGCAGGCAGGGCCAGCTCCCGCACCGTCCGGCGCCGCCAGGCCACGTCGAGCCGCCCGGTCATGATGCGGTTCACCAGGTTGTAGCGGGGCGCGATGGCGTCGAACATCTCCCTCACGGCCCGGCGCTTGGCTGCGCCGGAGGGAAGTTCGCTCACTTACCCGCGCTGGCGCTTGGGCCAGTACCGCTGGTAGTCGCGGCTGGTGGGATACACCAGCAAGGCAATCAACGCAATGTCGAACAACAGGCCGAATGCGTCGGCCCACAGCCAGCGCGGCGTGTCGGTCACGGCCAGCAGCACCAACAGGGCGACGGGAACCACGGCCACGACCACGCCGAGCTTGTAGCCCCACCGCCTCTCGTTGGCGATGCCAAAGGCGGCCATCACCTTGCCCACCGCGATCGTCAGCGTGTAGATGCCCAGCGACCGGGCGCCGAGCATCCCGAACACCAGCGACAGGCCGCCTTGGAAGTACATCAGCAGCTGTGCGATGTACAGCGTCTGGGGCTGCCGGGGGTTGACCCAGACCCGTTTCTCCATGCCTCCAGTATGCAGGCTGTTTCAGACCTAGGGGCGACGGTAGGCGCGGTCGGTGTGATGGTGCTCGAAGCCGATGCGGCGGTAGACGGCGTTGGCCGGGTGGTTGTCGGACTCCACGTAGAGCATCCCGGCGGTCAGCCCCCGGCCCGACAGCCACTCGAGACCGGCCAGGGTCATGGGCCGGCCCAGCCCCCGGCCGGCGAAGTCGGGGTCCACCGCGATCACGTAGATCTCACCCAGGGGCGGATCGTGGTCGGCGTGAACCTTGGTCCAGCAGAAGCCGGCCAGGAGGCCGTCGCGGTGGTGCAGGCGGAACCCGTCGGCGTCGAACCACGGCTCGGCCATCCGGCTCCGCACGTCGGCGGCGGTCAGCCCGCCCTGCTCGGGATGCCAGTGGAAGGCCCGGTTGTTCACCGCTACGAACTCATCGATGTCGTCGAGCGTGAAAGCTCTGGTGGGCAGCCCCGACGGTTCGGCCGGCAGCCGGCAGCGCAGCTGCCACAGGTCGCGGTAGGGGACGAAGCCGTGGCGGTGTGCGGCAGCGTCGTCGCCCGGTGCGACCTCCCTGATCCAGAGCTGGACTCCGGCGCGATCATCCAACTCCGCCAGAGCCGCAGCCAGCACCTGCCCGGCCTCGCCGGGGGCTCGACCTTCGTACACCACGATCTGCGTCTGGCCACCCGGCATGTCTGCTGCATTGACCTCGTAGCGCACCAAGCCGAGGGTACCGCTAGCTTCACCTCCGGTGGCCCGTCCCCGAACACCCAAAGGCCGCGCCCGCCGCACCCATGAGCGCCTGGCCTGCGAATACCCCGACGCGGTGTGCGAACTCGACCACGGCAACGCCTTCGAGCTGCTGGTGGCCACCATCCTGTCGGCGCAAGCCACCGACGTGGGCGTCAACAAGGCCACGCCCGCCCTGTTCGCCCGGTTCCCGGACGCCGAGACGCTGGCCGAGGCCGAGCCGGAGGACATCCAGCCCTACATCGCCACCATCGGGCTGTTCCGCAACAAGTCCAAGAGCCTGGTGGGAATGGCCCGGATGCTGGTCGACGACTACGGCGGGGAGGTGCCCGGCGCCATGCGCGACCTCGTGCGGCTGCCCGGTGTGGGCCGCAAGACGGCCAACGTGATCCGCAGCGTGGCCCTCGGACTGCCGGGCCTGCCCGTCGACACCCACGTCACCAGGCTGTCGAACCTGCTCGACCTGACCTCCGAGACCGATCCGGTGAAGATCGAGCTCGAGCTCAACCCGATGATCCCCGCAGCCGAGCGGGGCGACTTCAGCCTGCGGATGATCCTCCACGGCCGCCGGGTGTGCGTGGCCCGCCGGCCCCGCTGCGAGGACTGCGCCCTCAACGACTTCTGCCCCTCCAGCACTGTCTGACCTCCACCGCGGCAGAACTCGATGCCCGAACACGCCCGATCGTTATATGCTGATATAATCTGAGACGTTGAGATGCGAGGTGGAAATGCATCGGGCGAAACTTCGAAAGGTGGGCGGTTCGGTCATGCTCGCTGTGCCGCCTGTTCTTCTTGACCTGCTGGAGCTTCGCTCCGGCGCGAGCGTCCACATCGATGTCGACGACGGTCGTCTGATTGTCGTGCCCAAGCCTCGCCCGAGTTACTCGCTCGACGAGTTGCTCGCGCAGTGCGACGAGACATCCCTCGACAGCGAGGCCGACCGGGAGTGGATCGAGGGGAAGCCCCTCGGAGCCGAGCTTCTGTGATACAGCGTGGTGACGTCTGGCTCGTCAACCTCGACCCGACAGCCGGACATGAGCAGCGTGGAACCCGGCCGGTCCTGGTGGTGTCGCCGGCACCATTCAACGAACTGACAGGGACTCCTGTGGTGCTGCCGATCACCACCGGCGGGAGCTTCGCGCGCCGGCGAGGATTCGCAGTCTCACTGGAGGACGCGGGAACCCGGACCACGGGAGTAATCCGCTGCGATCAGCCACGCGTCCTCGACCTGGGTGCTCGCAGCGGTCGGCGTCTCGAGAGTGTCCCCGAGCCGGTCGTGGAGGAGGTCCTAGCCCGCCTCGCGGCCATCCTCACCTAGGGGGTCCCGCCCGTCTCCTATGCGGGGACTCGCCCTGCGCTCGGATCGGGCAGCGCGTCCATGCTGTCGCGGACATCGACCACTGTCACCCCCGAGACCTGGGTGACATCTCGGATCGCAGACCGGATGGCATCCCAGCGAGTCGGGGCCGCCCGGTCGAACTCGACGACACGGTGGCCGATACTCGCATCGGTGCAGCCCGCCTCGTACAGCGCTTCGAGCACCTCGTCGTCGAGCAGGTCGCGCCCGTCTGTGACCAGCACCAAGTGATGCACGGGGTGGCTTCCCTCCGAGGTCGTGCAGGTCATGTCTCCTCGCTGACTCTCTGGCACCTCTTGATGCGTTGCCTGAGTCTACGCGCTTCGTTGGGACCGCTGCGCGGTGTTCCAGATATCGAGGTAATGCAGTCCCTGTGAGCGTCCTGGCCCTCCCCCGGGCAGAACGCTACGCCCCATGCGTGAGCTGAGCGACCACTGCTGCGCTTGATCCGCCAGCCCGATTCCCTCATGCTCGCGATGGCTGCCGCTATGTCCTTGTCGGGGTGGCGTTCCGGCCTCGGCGTCACCGGATGAGGCTATCGATCCTCCGACGCGCAGTCGGCCCGCGCAGCCCGACTGCCGAATGAAGGCTGACACCGCCTGGCCCCAGGCCGCCTTCACCGACTCCCGAGCGGTGCGCCGGTACTTGGCGGAGGCGCTGAGGCTTGACCTGGTAGAGCAGTTGGGGCCCCCCATCCGTTCGGCCTCTTGCCCGGGCCTCGACCGAGAAGGCCCCATGTCGACCGGTAGCGTTGTGGGGTGCTGACGCGCCTCGACCTGCGGAGTGAACGCGGCCCTGTCGGGTCCTGCCTGCCCCGTCCTGAGCCTGCGACCGCGGGGCCCCTAGGAGCGGTGCGGAGCATCATCGCGGCGGTGAGGGAGGGCGACGACGCCGCTCTTCGAGAGTTCACCGAGCGCTTCGACGGCGTCCGGCCCGACAGCCTCACCGTGGCGCCGGCCGAGATCGCGGAAGCCGCGGCCCGCACTCCGGCCGAGGTGCGGGACGCTCTGGCGGCCGCGGTGGACAACGTCGCGGCCTACCACCGCCATCAGCTTCTCGACGACGTGGTCCACGAGCGGGGAGGCGTCACGGTCACCGAGCGCCACCTGCCGGTGCGCCGGGCCGGGTGCTACGTGCCCGGAGGGCGGGCCGCCTACCCGTCGACGCTGATCATGACCACGGTGCCGGCCAAGGTGGCCGGCGTGGACGAGATCGCGGTGTGCGTGCCGCCCGGACCCGACGGCCGCATAGCCGACGCGACGCTGGCCGCGGCCGCCGCGGTGGGCGTCGACGAGGTCCACCCCGTGGGCGGGGCCCAGGCCATCGCCGCGCTCGCCTACGGGACCGAGTCGGTCGGTGCCGTCGACGTGATCGCGGGACCGGGCAACGCCTATGTGGCCCTGGCCCAGCGCGAGGTGGCCAGCGTGGTGGGGGTGCCCGCGGCATTCGCAGGACCGTCCGAGGTAGTGGTCGTGGCCGACGCCGGCGCGAACCCTACGTTCGCGGCGGCCGACGTGATCCTCCAGGCCGAGCACGGACCCGACGGTCTCGCCTGGCTGGTCACCTGGGACGAGGCGACTGCCGGCGCGGTGGAGGCCGAAGTCGTCCGGCTTGCGGCTCAAGCCGACCGGCGGGCCGAGATCGAAGCGACGCTGCGCCACTCCGGCTACAGCGTGCTGTGCTCGGGCGCCGAGCAGGCCCTGGAGGTGGTCAACGAGATCGCACCCGAGCACCTCGAGTTGCTGGTGGTCGACCCCGAGGCGCTGGTGCCGCGGGTGCGCAACGCCGGGGCGGTGTTCTGCGGGCCGTGGGCGCCCGCCTCGCTCGGCGACTACGCCGCGGGACCCAACCACGTGCTGCCCACCGATGGAACGGCCCGGTTCGCCAGCGCACTGGGAGTGCGCGACTTCCTCAGGAGCATGCACGTCGTGAGCACCGACCGCGACGGGCTCGCGAGCCTGGCACCCCATGTGATCGCGCTGGCAGAGGCCGAGGGGCTCACCGCTCACGCCGAGTCGGTGCGGGTGCGTCTTTCTCCAGAGACCGAGCGGACAGGCAGCGAATCATGAAGGTCCGGCCCCGCGACGACATCGCCCTGATGGCCGGCTACCACTCGCCGCAGCTCGACGTGGCCGTGCGCCTCAACACCAACGAGAGTCCGCTGCCGCCCCCGGCGGCGTTCACCGAGGCGGTGGCGGCCGCGACCCGGTCGGTGGTCTGGAACCGGTACCCGGACCGCCAGGCTGCCGAGCTCAGGGCGCGGATCGCGGCCCGCCACGGTGTGACCGCCGATCAGGTCTTCGCGGCCAACGGCTCCAACGAGGTGCTCCAGTGCCTGCTTCTCGCCTACGGCGGCCCGGGCCGCAGCGCGGCGGTGTTCGAGCCGACCTACGCGCTGCATTCGCATCTGGCCCGGGTGACCGGCACTGCCGTGGTCGAGGGAGAGCGGGGCGGCGACTTCACCCTGGATCCCGGCGCGGCCGCGGTGCTGATCGACTCGGCCCGGCCCGCGGTTACCTTCATCTGCTCGCCCAACAACCCTTCGGGCACGGTCGAGCCCCGCTCGGTGGTGGCCTCACTGCTCGATGCGGTGGGCGCCACCTCCGGACTGCTGTGCGTGGACGAGGCCTACGCCGAGTTCTCCCCCCACAGCGCGCTGGAGCTAGTCGACGATGCGGCACCGGTCGTGGTGACCCGCACGTACTCCAAGACCTGGGCCATGGCCGGGGCCCGGCTGGGGTACCTGATCGGCCCGGAGTGGGTGGTGGCCGAACTGGAGAAGGTGGCCCTGCCGTATCACCTCGACGCGCTCAAGCAGGCCGTCGGCCTCGTCGCCCTCGACTACGTCGACGAGATGCAGGCCCGGGTGGACGCCATCGTGGCCGAGCGCAACCGACTGTCGGACCGGCTGGGCGGGCTGCCGGTCGACGTGTGGCCCTCCGGTGCCAACTTCGTGCTCATCCGGCCCCGCCACCGTGACGGCGCCGAGGTGTGGCAGCAGCTGGTCGACCGTTCGGTGCTGGTGCGGAACTGCACCTCGTGGCCGAGGCTGGACGGCTGCCTGAGGGTGACGGTCGGCACCCCGGAGGAGGACGACCGCCTCCTGGCCGCCCTCGAGGAGATTCTGGCGTGAGCGGTTCGGCCTCGTACCCTCAAGGGGCGCGCGTCAAGGAGATTCTCGTATGAGCCGCACGTCCACCCGTTCCCGGTCCACCAAGGAGACCCGCATCGAGGTCAGCCTCGACCTCGACGGCGACGGCACTACCGAGACCTCCACCGGCCTGGCCTTCTTCGACCACATGCTCGACCAACTCGGCCGCCACGGCGGGCTCGGGCTGACGGTGCGCGCCCAGGGCGACCTCGCAGTGGACGCTCACCACACGGTCGAGGACACCGGCATCATCCTGGGAGAGGCCTTCCGCGAGGCCCTGGGCGACAAGGCCGGAGTGCGCCGCTTCGCCAGCATCACGGTGCCGCTGGACGAGGCCGCGGTCGAGGTGGTGCTCGACCTGTCGGGACGGCCGTTCCTGCACTACGACGTGGACTTCCCCGGAGAGAAGATCCTCGGCGACCCGCCCTTCGACCCGCAGCTGGCCGAAGAGTTCTGGCGAGCCTTCGCCACCGCGGCGGCGATCACGCTGCACATCGTGATGCGGCGAGGCCGCAACACCCATCACATCGTGGAAGCGTCGTTCAAGGGCGTGGCCCGGGCCATCCGCGACGCGGTGCGGGTGGAGGGCTCGGCTCTGCCGTCGACGAAGGGAACGCTGTGACGGCCAGAGGCCGAGCTTGCGAGGCCGTGGCCCGAGCGGCCCGTGAGCGCAGCGAACAAGAGCGGGAGTGACACCGCTGCGACGCCACCGAATCGCACCTGTTGACGGACGCTCCAGACCGCTCGTCGCCACCCTCCGCGGTTCAGCAGCACCCATCGAGACCAAGTGGAGCAGGCCGTGAGGAACCCACCCCTCGTCGCCATCCTCGACTATGGCATCGGCAACCTGCACTCGGCGCAGAAGGGCTTCGAGCACGCCGGAGCCGACGCAAGGCTCACCGCGGACCGGGGTCTCATCGCCGACGCGGCCGGCGTGGTGCTGCCCGGCGTGGGAGCCTTCGCGCCTTGCATGGCCGCGCTGGGCCGCACCGGCCTGGACGACGCGGCCATCCAAGCGGTGCAGTCGGGCCGGCCGTTCATGGGAATCTGCGTGGGGATGCAAGTGCTCTTCGCCGGCTCCGACGAGGCCCCGGGAGTCTCGGGACTGGGCGTGCTCGACCGCATGGTGCGCTGGATCCCGGGGCCGGTCAAGCGCCCGCAGATGCAGTGGAACGTGCTCCAGCGCAGCGGCGACCACCGCATGCTGGCCGGTCTGGACGATCCGATCTGGGCCTACTTCGTCCACTCGCTGGCACCGGAGATGGGAGACGCATCCGATGTTGTCGCCACGTGCGACTACGGCGGACCGGTGGTGGCTGCGGTGGCCCGCGACAACGTCTGGGCTGCCCAGTTCCACCCGGAGAAGTCATCAGCCGTGGGCCTGCAGATCCTGGCCAACTTCGTGACGGCCTCGACCGCGGCCGCCACCAACTGAAGCGTCATGCAGTTGTTCGCCGCAGTGGACATCCGCAACGGCCGCTGCGTACGGCTTCGCCAGGGCGACTACGGCGCCGAGACGGTCTACGACACCGATCCGGTCGCCCGCGCCGTCGAGCTTGCGAGCCAGGGAGCGGGATGGATCCACGTCGTCGACCTCGACGGCGCCCGATCCGGTCATCCCGACAACGCCGCAGTGGTGACTGCCATCGCCGGCGCGGTCGATGTCCCGGTCCAGGCGGGCGGGGGAGTGCGGACCGCCGCCACCGCCGAGGCGTGGTTCGCGGCCGGCGTCGAGCGGGTGGTGCTGGGCACCGCTGCGCTGCGCGACCCGGAGCTGGTACGAGGTCTGGCCCGGTCGCACCGGATAGCAGTCGGTCTCGACGCCCGGGCCGGCGATGTCGCCACCGACGGCTGGCTGCAGGGCTCCGGGCAGTCGGTGCTGGATGTGGCCCGCAGCTTCGCGGCCGACGGCGTGGACGCATTCGTGGTGACCGACATCAGCCGCGACGGGACTCTGGAGGGACCCGACATCGACGGGTTGGCTTCGGTGCTCGACGCGGTGTCGGTGGACGTGATCGCCTCCGGGGGCGTGGGGCGGCTCGGCGACCTGACGGCACTGGCCGGGCTCGAGGGCCGCTCCGGCCGCCGGTTGAGCGGTGTGATCGTGGGTACCGCGCTCTACGAGGGGCGCCTCACGGTCGCCGAGGCGGTGGCCGCGCTGGCCGGAAGTGGAACGAGCGGCTGAGATGCGGGTGGCCCGGGTAATTCCCTGCCTCGATGTGGACGCGGGCCGGGTTGTCAAAGGGGTGAACTTCGTGGACATCCGCGACGCCGGAGATCCGGTCGAGCTGGCTGCCCGCTACGACGCCGAGGGCGCCGACGAGCTGGTCTTCCTGGACATCACCGCTTCGTCGGACCGTCGCGACACCACCGTGGCCATGGCCCGGGCAGTGGCCGACGAGGTGTTCATCCCGTTCACCATCGGAGGTGGCATCCGAACCCTCGACGACGCCCGGCTCCTGCTGCGAGCGGGAGCCGACAAGGTGAGCGTCAACACGGCGGCGGTGCGCCGGCCCGAGCTGGTGAGCGAGATCAGCCGGGAGTTCGGCGCCCAGTGCTGCGTCGTCGCGATCGACGCCCGCAGCTCGTCCGAGACCCCGAGCGGCTACGAGGTCTTCACTCACGGGGGCCGGACCCGGACCGGCATCGACGCACTGGCATGGGCCGCCGAGGCCGAACGTTTGGGAGCGGGCGAGATCCTGCTCACCTCTATGGACCGCGACGGCACCAGGGAGGGCTTCGAGTTGAACTTGACGTCCAAGGTTGCGGCCGCGGTGGGAGTCCCGGTCATTGCCAGCGGGGGAGTGGGCAACCTCGACCACCTCGTGGACGGCGTAATCGAAGGCAGGGCCGATGCGGTGCTGGCCGCCAGCATCTTCCACTACGGAGAGCACACAATCGCCGAGGCGAAGACCCGTATGGCCGCCGCCGGAATCGCCGTTCGCCCCGCCTGAGCGCGACACGCCAGGCCGGATCAGACCGTTGAACAGGGGGCAGAGTGCCCGCCGCCGCGAGAGGCAGCCAGCGAGACGCCTCTTCCCTAGGAGCAATAGGCGCACTAGTGTCGCTGCCGCGCCAATGCCCCAGCCGCTGACGCCCGGAGGTCGCCTTTGACCGTCGCTGACACGTACCGCCTGTCCTCCCGGTACACCGACGACTCAGGAACGGTGTTCATGACGGGCCTCCAGGCGCTGGCCCGGCTCCCGATCGAGCAGCTTCGGGCCGACCGGCTCGCGGGGCTGCACACCGCCGCCTTCGTCAGCGGCTACCCGGGCTCGCCCGTCGGCGGCTACGACGGCGACGTGGGCAGGGCGATCGAGCAGGCCCCCGATCTGCCCATCGTGCTGGCTCCTGCCCTCAACGAGGAGCAGGCGGCCACCGCGGTGATGGGATCCCAGCTGGCCACGCTCCGTCCCGACTCCCGCTACGACGGTGTTCTCGGCATCTTCTACGGCAAGGCACCCGGTGTGGACCGCGCCTCCGACGCACTCCGCCACGCCGTGTTCGCCGGCACGGACCCCCGCGGCGGAGCGGTGGTGATCGCAGGGGACGACCCCGCGGCCAAGAGTTCGACCATCCCGTCGTCATCGGCGGGAACCCTCGCCGACAAGCACATTCCGGTGCTCTACCCCGGAACGCCTCGCGAGGCGCTGGACCTGGGCCGCCACGCCGTGTACCTGTCGAGGGCCACCGGTCTGTGGACCAGCCTCAAGATCGTGGCCGACGTGGCCGACGGCTCAGGGACGGTGCACCTCGATCCCCGCCGGGTCGACCCCGTCATCCCCACCATCGACGGCGAGCCCTACGCCCACACTCCCGACGGCAGGCTGCTGACCCCCGAGACGGTCGACGCCGAGCGCGAGATCTACGAGGTCCGGCACCCGCTGGCCATCGAGTACGCGGCCCTCAACCACCTCAACCACGCCACCGTCAACCCGCCCGACGCCTGGATCGGGATCGTGGCCTCGGGGATCACCTACCGGGAGCTGCGCGAGGCCCTGCGCCGGCTGGGACTGGCCGACGACGCCGAGATCGCGGCGGCCGGCATCCGGCTCATGTGCATGCACATGCCCATCCCGTTCAGCCCCCGGCGTGCCCGCCACTTCGCCCGGGGCCTGGTGGAGATCTTCGTGGTGGAGGAGAAGCAGCCCAACATCGAGTCGCTCATGAAGGACGCCCTCTACAACGAGCGCCGGCGGCCGCGGGTGACGGGCAAGTTCGACGAGCACGACACCATGCTGCTGCCCGGCCACGGTGGCCTCACCGCCGACGACCTGCTGGAACCGCTGCGCCGGCGCCTGTCCGAGCGCATCGGCCACCGCCTCGCGCCCGAGCAGCCGCCCCGCGAGCTGATCCCGCTGAGGGAGGGGGTGGCCCGCACGCCCTACTTCTGCTCGGGATGCCCCCACAACCGCTCGACCAAGGTCCCCGACGGCGCCGCGGTGGGCGCGGGGATCGGCTGCCACACGATGACCCTGCTGATGGACTCCGACGGCTTCGGCGACATCGTGGGTCTCACCTGCATGGGCCAGGAGGGGGCCCAGTGGATCGGCATGGCCCCGTTCGTCGAGACGCCTCACATCTTCCAGAACATCGGTGACGGCACCTACTTCCACAGCGGCCAGCTCGCCATCCAGGGCGCGATCGCAGCCGGCGTCGACGTCACCTACAAGCTGCTCTGGAACCGCACCGTGGCCATGACCGGGGGACAGGACCCCCAAGGCATGCTGGGAGTGGCCGAGGTGTGCCGGATGCTGCTGGCCCAGGGCGTGGCCCGGGTGCTGGTGACCACCGACGACGCCGCCCGCTACCGCGGCGCGGACCTGCCCGAGGGCGTGGACGTCTGGCCCCGCAGCCGGCTGATGGAGGCCCAGGAGCTGCTCGCTGAGATCAGGGGCGTCACCGTGCTGGTGCACGACCAGCAGTGCGCAGCCGAGGCCCGCCGGGGCCGCAAGCGGGGCACCGTGGCCGTGCCCAGCCAGCGCGTCTTCATCAACGAGCGGATCTGCGAGGGCTGCGGCGACTGCGCTCAGATCAGCAACTGCCTCTCGGTGCAGCCCGTCGAGACGGCATTCGGCCGCAAGACCCGCATCGACCAGACGACGTGCAACCTGGACTTCTCGTGCCTGGAGGGCGACTGCCCGTCGTTCATGACCGTGACCCGGCCCGGCCGCCTGCGGTCGTGGCTGCACCGCATCACCGGGCGGCGGGGCCGAGTCCCGGCGGACGCCGCGAGCGGCCCGGCCCGGCCCGCGCCCACCGATCTGGACGACCCCACTCCTGTTGTCGGAACCGACGACCTGTCGGTCCGCATCATCGGCATAGGCGGCACCGGCGTGGTGACCGTCAGCCAGGTGATCGGGACCGCGGCCATGTTCGACGGCTACGAGGTGCGGGGCCTCGACCAGATCGGCCTCTCCCAGAAGGCCGGACCGGTGGTGAGCGACCTGCGCCTGTACCGGGGCGACGAGGCGGCCAGCAACCGCCTGGGCGAGGGCCAGGCCGACGTGCTGCTGGCCTTCGACCAGCTGGGGGCGGCATCGCCGTCGGGCATGAGCAGGGCCGACCCCGAGCGCACCGTGGTGGTCGGCTCGACCTCGCAGACGCCCACGGGAGCGATAGTGGCTCACCCGGAACGGGCCATGCCGAGGCCTGCCGAGCTGGAAGCCGTGATCGCGTCGGCCACCCGGGCCGACTGCCGCCACTGGGCCGACGCCCAAGGGATCACCGAGGCCCTGCTGGGCAACTCGGTGACGGCCAACGTGTTCGTGGTGGGAATGGCGGTGCAGGCCGGCGCGCTGCCGCTGTCGCCGTGGTCGGTGGAGCAGGCCATCGAACTCAACGGCGTGGCGACGAGAAGCAACATCGAGGCGTTCCGGTGGGGCAGGGCCATGGTGGCCCGGCCCGAGACGGTGGAGGCTGCGGCCGCCTCCGGCCCGGCCCGCCGCGACGGTCTGGGTGAACTCGACGAGCAGCTCGCGGCCCGGGTGGCCGAAGTGGCCGCGGCCGCCGGCTTCGACGGGACCACAGCCGGCGGGGCCGGCTCCACCGACGGCTACCGGGGTACCGTCGACCTGGAGCTGATGGCGAAGGAACTGTGCGCCTACCAGTCGCCGAAGCTGGCCCACAAGCATCTCGACTTCGTGGAGGCCGTGGCCGCAGCCGACGACGAGCGAGGCGACGGGTCGGGGCGGCTGACCCGAGCCGCAGCCCGGGGCTACTTCAAGCTGCTGGCCTACAAGGACGAGTACGAGGTGGCCAGGCTGATGCTCGACCCCGAGGCCGTCGCCGAGGCCCGCCAGCAGGCCGCAACCACCTCCGGGAGGCTGGCCTGGAGGCTGCATCCGCCGATCCTGCGGACCCTCGGCATGAAGTCGAAGATCTCGGTGCCGGTGTCGTGGACGCCGGCCATACGGCTGCTGGCCTCGCTGCGCGGCCTGCGGGGCACTCCCTTCGACGTGTTCGGGTACACCGCGGTGCGGCGGGCGGAGCGGTCCTTGCCGAAGACGTACCGCGCTGCGGTCACATCCGACCTCGCCACGCTGGCCCCCGGCTGCTACGAAGCCGTGCTTCGGAGAGCCGCGCTGCCGGAGATCGTGCGGGGGTACGAGCACATCAAGATGGCTGGGATCGACAAGATGCGAGAGGAACTGAAGCGAGCCTGAGGCCGAGCGGACCGGGGCGCCGATCCACTTCATGCGGGCGAGGCCGTGGCCCGAGCGGCCCGTGAGCGAAGCGAACAAGAGCGGGAAACACTGATCCCGGGAAACACCGATCCCGCGAGCCTGATCCGTGCATCAAGTTGATAGGCTCGCGCCCAACCCAATGGTGACGACGACTGCTACCGCCACCTTGGACCCACACTTGGCGTTGTCAACGGACTTCGCTGAAGTTGTGCGCCGCCATGTCGATGGCTTGGCCAGCGACGCGGATCTGGCGTTCCTGAAGGCCAACACCAGGCTGTGGGTTCGAGCCCTATACCGACTGCTCGACGACGTCGCTGAGACCATCGACTCGGTCCGAGCCACGGTGAGGGGACATCAGCGCGCCCTCATTGTCGCCGATCTGGAGGAGGACTACCGGTCCATCGACGCCGTGCTGACGACCCTGGTGGGGCCGCCCCGGGCGCCCCTGGAGAACAGCGCCTCCGCCGACGGCCGCGACACCGGGCAGGTGGAACTGCAGCTGTCGTGGGTGCCGGGGCGGATCATCGCCTGGGCCGCGGGGCCCGGCCGATCCTCCGACAGCGCTGCCGACGTGCTGCGGCGGCTGCGCGACAGCGGGGCCGGCACCGTCGACTGGAGCCAGCACCGCCCAGTGAAGGCCCCAGGCGGGGCCCGGGCCGACGCGGTGTCGGCACCGATCGAGAGCTGCCTCGGGTGGCTGGTCGCCCTGGGTGAGGCGGCCGAGGAGGACGGCATAGGATCCAGCGTCTCGTGGCTCGGCCTGGTGGCCGCACTGGCGGTGCGGCTCGCCGCGCAGGGACGCATGGTTCCGCAGCTCAAGAAGGTTCGCCGCCGCTACCGCATGGACGAGGCCGAGGGCGACGGCTCCAACGGTGCGGCCGCGACGCGCGCCGACAGCGCCACCTACGTGGTGCGCTGGGCCCCCGCTCTGGTTGAGACCGACGTGATCGCCGCACTGGCGGAGTCGCTGCCCGGAGCCGCAGCCGCGTTCGAGAACCAGCGGGACGCGACCGCGTTCACGCAGGCCGCGCTGGCCGACATCGTCGACGCCATCGCCACCGAAGCAGCCGAACGGCTCGAAGCCCCCGCGCCACCACCGGTGCCGCGCACCAAGGCCGATGTGGCCGAGACGGCCCTGGCCAGACTCGACGGCACTCCCTTCGACGTGCCGAGCCGCCACGTCGCGGACCTGACCCGGCGGCTGGACCAGTGGGCCCGACCGGCGACGGAGTCCTACGACCGCCGTCTGCGCCTGATCGTGCAACTCGATCCTCCCGACGACATCGGCGCCTGGCACCTGTCGGTGCTGTCCGAGTCGAGCGCAGGCGAGCTCCAACCCGTTGAGCGGGCCCTGGTGATCGCGTCGCGGGCCAGGCGCCAAGCGGTGAAACACCAGATGGCCCGCCTGGAACGGCTCTTCCCCGAACTTGTGCGGCTCGGGGGCCGCCGGCGGGGAGAGGTGATCCTCAACGCCGACGAGGCCTGGCAGCTGATGACCGAGACCGGTCAGATCCTGCAGGCCGTCGGATACGACGTGCGGGTCCCGGCTCTGTCGCGCCGCCGCCCCACGCCGTCCCTTCGGCTCACGTCGCTGGAGGCCCAGGAGACCGTCGTGGGGGCCCGGCAACTCGCCGATGTCCGCTGGTCGGTCGCCTTCGACGACATCGAGCTGACCGCAGCCGAGATCCGCGAGCTGGCCACCCAGGCTCGGCCTCTGGTGAAGAGCCGGGGGCGGTGGGTGGAGCTCGACCGCGTCGACCTGAACGAAGCCGCAGCCGCGCTGGCCGAACGGGCCGACATGACCCGGTTGACCGGCGCCGACATGCTGCGCCACGCCCTCGGCCTGGAGGGATCGCCCCTGGCCGGGGGCACGATGATCGCGGGGGAGGGCTGGGCCGCGGAGCTGATCCGAAGTGCTCGCCACATACCCGCCGAACTCCCCACCAAGCCGGACGGCTTCAACGGGACGCTGCGCACCTACCAGGCCGACGCCCTGATCTGGCTCGGCTTCCTGGAGCAGGCCGGCCTCGGCGGATGCCTGGCCCTCGACATGGGACTGGGCAAGACCCCCACGATGCTGGCCCACATCTACCTCACCCGCAGCAAGGGCCCGTCGCTGGTGGCCGCACCGCCCGCGGTGGTGGGCAACTGGGCCAGCGAGGCCCGCCGGTTCGTGCCGGGCCTGCGCGTCGTCGTCCATCACGGCCCCAACCGCACGCCCGCCGATCGGGTGCCCGCCATGGTCAAGGGCGCCGACCTGGTGGTGTCCACTTACGGCACGACCATGCGCGACCTGGATGTGCTCGAGAAGGTCGAGTGGTCGACGGTGGTTCTTGATGAGGCCCAAGCCATCAAGAACCCGGCCAGCGAGACCGCCCAGCAACTGCGCCGGCTCGAGGCCCACTGCCGGGTCGCGCTGACCGGCACCCCGATCGAGAACGGCCTGGGCGACCTGTGGGCCATCATGGACTTCTGCAATCCGGGACTGCTCGGTGCCCGCAACCGGTTCATCGCCGAGATGTCGAAGGTTTCCAGGAACCCCGAGACGGACCCCGACGGCGCGGCGGGATCCAATGGATCGGAGTCGTCCAACGGATCGCAGGCCCTCACGACAGCGGTGGCGGCCGCGACGCCCAAGGCGGCCGCGGCCGGCGAGGGCGCGCTGGCCGCGCTCAACGGCATCCTCGTGTTCCGCCGGACCAAGGTCGAGCCGGTCATCGCCGCCGAGCTTCCCGACCGCATCGACGAACTCGATCACTGCACGATGACTGCCGAGCAGATCGGGCTCTACCAGGCGGTGCTCGACGAGTTGGTGGCCCGCACCGAGACGGAGGAGGGCGGACCGGAGCGCAAGGGCGCGGTCCTGGCCGCCATCACCGCCCTCAAGCAGATCTGCAACCACCCGGTCAACTACGAGGATGACGGCGGCGTTCTGGACGGGCGCTCGGGAAAGCTGGCCCGGCTGGAGCAGATCATGGGCCAGGTGTTCGCAGCCTCCGAGCGGATGCTGATCTTCACCCACTTCGCCACCTGGGGCGAGCGGCTGGCGGCCCATCTCAGCGAGCGGACCGGGCTGGACATCAGCTGCTATCACGGCGGTCTGGCCCGCGGCGCCCGCGACCGGCTGGTGCAGTCGTTCCAGAAGGGTCGGGGACCCGGCGCCCTGGTGCTGTCACTGAAGGCCGGAGGCACCGGCCTGAACCTGACCGCGGCCAACCATGTCGTGCTCTATGACCGCTGGTGGAACCCGGCGGTGGAGGACCAGGCCCGCGACCGGGCCTGGCGCATCGGCCAGCGCAACACGGTGGTGTGCCACCGGCTGGTGTGCCCCGGGACCGTGGACGAGCGGGTCGAGGAGGTCGTGGCGGGCAAGCGACGCATCGCCGACATGGTGCTGCCCAAGTCCTCCTCGGTGGGCGACCTCAACAGCGACCAGTTGCGGGCTGCGTTGGGCATCGACCCGGACCTGCTGCTCATCGACGACAACGGCGACAACGGATCCCACAGTGCGGGAGGCGGCTCGTGACTGCCCAAGACGGCTCCCACACCAGCGGAAGCGGCTCGTGAACGCCGCATCCAACGGTGCCGACGCCGCCCGCAGGCGATCCCGGCGGGGCAGGGGCAAGGGCACGGCCCCGGGGTCGGCCAAGACCTCCGGCGACTTCTGGGGCTCGCCGGACAAGCTTCCCTCCGTGGAGGAGGTGACGGTCTCGACTGATCCGTCCGCGGTGGTCAGATCCCTGGGACGGCCCCCGTTCCCCGGCCACGAGGCGGTCAGCGAGTACTACCTGAGGGCCGTGTACGACAACACCGCCAAGCTCGCCGAAGTGCTGGCCACCGCGGGGGACCTGCTGTCGGAGCCTCCCGAAGGCGAGCGTTAACCGTTCTGTGTTGACAGCAGGGCCCTTGCGCGTCAAGCATTGTCGGATGCCCGTTCTTTTGCCGTACGCCTAGCCGGTTGCCCGGCACCCATTTCCTGACGGATGGCTAGCAGCACCGGCTTGAGGTCGCGCCGCGCCACGCTGGCCCGCATCGGCGGGATCAGCGTCGGCGGCTCGGCCGTGATCCTCGCCCTGCTCATCGGTGCGGCCATGATCCTCGGCCTCGGTGCCAATCCGCTCGAGGGCTACAAGGAGTTGCTCAAGGGGGCGTTCGGAGGCACCGAGGAACTGGCCGAATCTGCGGCCAAGGCAATGCCCCTGCTGTTCGTGGGTACGGGCATCTGCGTCGCCTTCCGGGCCAAGGTGATCAACATCGGCGGGGAGGGCCAGATCATCGCGGGCGGGCTGCTGTCCACGATGACCGCGCTGGCGGTGCCCGACCTGCCGGCGATAGTCCTGATCCCGCTGGTGCTCTTCATGGGACTGGTGGGCGGAGCCATCTGGGGCGGCATTCCCGGAGCCCTCAAGGCGTACCTGGGCGTGAACGAGATCCTGTCCACCATCATGCTCAACCTCGTGGCCGTGCAGTTGTTCAACTACCTGCTGCGGGCGCCGCTGATGGACCCCAAGCAGATCGAGCTGGGCACCAGGATCCCCCAGACCAAGCGCCTGTCGGAGAACGCCGACCTGCCGATCCTGATCGAGGGCACCCGCTTCCACCTGGGCGTGGTGGTGGCTCTGATCGCGGCCGCCGTCGCCTGGTTCTTCCTGTGGCGCACCACCACCGGCTACCGGGTGCGGGCGGTGGGCGCCAGCGCCCCCGCGGCCCGTTACGCGGGGATGCCGGTGAAGCGCATGACCATGCTCGCGCTCACTATCAGCGGCGCACTGGGCGGCTTGGCCGGAGCCTGCCTGGTGTTCGGGAGCGAGACCCACCGCCTTCAGACCGAGGGCTTCGCCACCGGCTTCACCGGCTCGGCCGGCTTCAACGGCATCGTGGCTGCGCTGTTCGGCGGCCTGCACCCACTGTTCACGATCCCGTCGTCGTTCCTGTTCGGAGGCCTGCTCGTCGGGGCCAATGCGATGCAGCGGGTCATCCAGATCCCGGTGGACCTGGTGATCGGGCTCAACGGCCTGATCGTGGTGTTCGTAGTCAGTAGCAACACGCTGCGCGAGCGGCTGTCGCGCTACATGTCGATAGCCGGCGAGGCGGCCGAGCACGACGAGGCGGGCGCCCACCAAGCACCGGTCGTCGACGAGGCCGGGACGTCGGAACCCGCAGATGCGGACGCGCCCGACGGCGACGACGACCCGGTCCGCACCCTGGAGAGCGAGCCGTGACCGACTTCATCACCGTCACCTTCACGGTGGCCACCTTCGCCTCGGGCGTGCGGCTGGCCACCCCGTACCTGCTGGCCGCCCTCGGCGAGACGCTGGGACAGCGCAGCGGCGTGCTGAACCTCGGCGTGGACGGGGTGATGCTGCTGGGCGCGTTCTTCTCCTACTGGGCTGTGCTCCAGACCGACAGCATCGCCGTGGGGCTGCTGGTCGGGATCGGAGTGGGCCTGATGCTCGGGGTGGTGTACGCCACGGTCACCGTCGTGTTCCGGGCCGAGCAGGGCATCAGCGGGATCGGGATATTCCTGTTCGGGCTGGGCATGAGCGCGCTGCTGTTCGAGGAGTGGGTGGGCACGCCGCGTCCGATATCGAGCTTCGACAAGCTGGCCATCCCGCTGCTGTCGGACATCCCGAAGATCGGCGACATGTTCTTCAACCACAACCTGCTCGTCTACGTGTCGATGCTGCTGGTGCCGGGGCTGACCCTGCTGGTGAACCGCACCACCTTCGGTCTCAACGTCCGAGCGGTGGGCGAGACGCCGGAGGCCGCCGACAGCCTCGGAGTGTCGGTGGCCCGGACACGGGCAATCTGCATCCTCATCGGCAACGGGCTGGCCGGACTGGCCGGGTCCGCGCTGGCCATCGAGATCGGGATCTTCCAGCACAACCTCACCAACCAGATCGGCTTCATCGCCATCGCCCTGGTGTACTTCGGGGCGTGGCGGCCCACCGGCGTGGTGGCGGGCTCCCTCCTGTACGGGCTGGTCACCTCCACCGTCAACCAATGGAAGACCGCGGGCCTGGTCACCGGAGCCGCTTCGAGCTTCACGACCATGGCGCCCGCGTTGCTCACCATCGTCGCGCTGGTGGTGATCGCGCGCCGCACCGCCGCCCAGCCCGCGGCGCTCACGCTGCCGTTCGTGAGGGGCCACTGATGGCGCTCCGGCACCCGAAGCCGCTAGGTCATAGAGTGTTCACACAAGAAGAAGCCCGATCATTCGGGACCTTACCCAGGAGGGACAAGACAGCAATGACCAGAAGAATGCGATCGCTGGTGGTCGTGTGCGCCGTGTTCGGGCTGATCGCAGCCTCATGCGGTGACGACGCCGACGACGCTCCGGACGCTGACACCGCCGCCGCTCAGGCCGAGGCCGAAGCGGCCGCGGCCGCCGCAGAGGCCGAGGCCGCCGAAGCCGAGGCGGAAGCCGCCGCCGCCCAGGCCGAAGCCGATGCCGCCGCCGCCAGGGCTGAGGAGGCCGCCGCCGAGGCCGCCGAGGCCGAGGCGGCACTGGCGGAGGCCATGGAGGCAGCCGAGGGAACCGTAGACCCCGAGGTTGTGGCCGAACTTGAGGCCGCGCTGGCAGAAGCCGAGGCCGAGGCCGAAGCCGCCGAGGCCGAAGCCGCCGAGGCCGCCGAAGCCGCCGCCGCGGCTGAGGAGGCTGCCGCTGCCGCTGCGGCGGCGGCTGCCGAGACAGAAGCAGAGATGGCTGGACCGGAGCCGCTGCGAGCCGCAGTGGTGACGCCCAGCGCGGAGAACGACCTGGCCTTCAGCCAGTCCATCGTCGACGCCCTGCACCGCATGGAGGACGCCGGGCTGCTGAGCGAGGTCGCCATCACGCCGGGCACCTTCATCGTGGAGGACGCCGGCGTGGCCCTGCGCAACTACGCTGAGGACGGCTACGACCTTGTCATCGCCCACGGCTCCCAGTACGGCAGCCTGCTCGAGGAGATCGCCCCCGACTTCCCCGACACCGCCTTCGCATGGGGGACCTCGGTGGAGACCTTCGGCCAGCCCAACATCTCGGCCTACACCACCCGGTCGGACCAGGGCGGCTACGCCATGGGGGTCATGGCGGCCAGCCTGGCCGGCGACTCCCCGGTGGGGATCGTGGGCCCGATCGAGGTCGGCGACGCCAAGCTGTACGTCGACGGCTTCAAAGCCGGCGTGGAGGCCGGAGGCGGCACCGCCAACTCGGTGTACACCGAATCCTTCGCCGACGTGCAGCTGGCCGCGGAGGCCGCCCAGTCGTTCATCGGCAGCGGCCACGCCGTCCTCACCGGCACCGCCCAGATGACGGTCGGCGCCATCGGCGTCGCCCGCGAGAACGGCATCCCGTGGTTCGGCACCCAGTCCAACCAGACCAGCGTCGCTCCCGAGATCGTGGTGGCCAACCAGGTCTACAAGTGGGACGTGGTCCTCGACGACCTGGTGCGCGACATCCAGGCGGGCTCGATGGGCGGCAGCGCCTACACCATCGACTTCGCCAACGGCGGGCTCGTGCTCGAGTACAACGATGCCTACGACCTGCCCGCCGACGTGCGAGCCGCAGGCGATGCGGCCGTGGCCAGCTTCATGGCGGAGCCGCTGCGGGCTGCGGTGGTGACGCCCAGCGCGGAGAACGACCTGGCCTTCAGCCAGTCCATCGTCGACGCCCTGCACCGCATGGAGGACGCCGGGCTGCTGAGCGAGGTCGCCATCACGCCGGGCACCTTCATCGTGGAGGACGCCGGCGTGGCCCTGCGCAACTACGCGGAGGACGGCTACGACCTTGTCATCGCCCACGGCTCCCAGTACGGCAGCCTGCTCGAGGAGATCGCGCCCAACTTCCCCGACACCGCCTTCGCATGGGGGACCTCGGTGGAGACCTTCGGCCAGCCCAACATCTCGGCCTACACCACCCGGTCGGACCAGGGCGGCTACGCCATGGGCCTCGCCGCGGCTGTGATCGCGGACGGCTCCCCGGTGGGGATCGTGGGCCCGATCGAGGTCGGCGACGCCAAGCTGTACGTCGACGGCTTCAAAGCCGGCGTGGAGGCCGGAGGCGGCACCGCCAACTCGGTGTACACCGAATCCTTCGCCGACGTGCAGCTGGCCGCGGAGGCCGCCCAGTCGTTCATCGGCAGCGGCCACGCGGTCCTCACCGGCACCGCCCAGATGACGGTCGGCGCCATCGGCGTCGCCCGCGAGAACGGCATCCCGTGGTTCGGCACCCAGTCCAACCAGACCTCGGTCGGCCCCGAAGTGGTGGTGGCCAACCAGGTCTACAAGTGGGACGTGGTCCTCGACGACCTGGTGCGCGACATCCAGGCGGGCTCGATGGGCGGCAGCGCCTACACCATCGACTTCGCCAACGGCGGGCTCGTGATCGAGTACAACGACGCCTACGACGTGCCGGCGGAGGCCCGCTCGGCCATCGACGGCGCGGTGGCGGGCTTCACCGACGGCTCGCTGTCCACCGGCGTCGGCTGAGCCCGATCCGGAACATCCAATGACAGACACCCCGGGGGAGCGCACCGAGACGCCGCTGCTGGAGATGCGCGGCATCACCAAGCGCTTCCCCGGGGTGCTGGCCAACGACTCCATCGACTTCGACGTCCGGGCGGGGGAGATCCACGCCCTGCTGGGCGAGAACGGGGCGGGCAAGAGCACGCTCATGAAGATCCTGTTCGGGCTCTACGCGCCCGACCGGGGCGAGGTATTCCTGGACGGCGAGCTCTCCCGGGTGCGCTCGCCGGCGACGGCCATCGCCGCCGGGATCGGCATGATCCACCAGCACTTCATGCTGGTGCCGACCCTCACCGTCACCGAGAACGTGGCGCTCGGATTGAAGTCCCACCGCAAGGGCCGGCCCGACCTCGCCGGTGTGAGGGCCCGCATCATCGAGCTGTCCGAGACCTACGGCCTCGACGTCCAGCCCGACGCCTACCTGTGGCAGCTCGCGGTGGGTGAGCGCCAGCGGGTGGAGATCATCAAGGCCCTGTTGCGGGAGGCCCGGCTGCTGGTGCTGGACGAGCCAACTGCGGTGCTGACCCCCGGCGAGGTCGACGACCTGTTCATCACGCTGCGCCGGATGGCCAACGACGGCCGCGGCCTGATCTTCATCTCCCACAAGCTTCACGAGGTGCTGGCCCTGGCCGACCGGATCACGGTGCTGCGCGACGGCTGCGTCGTGGGCACGACCGTCCCCGCCGAGACCGACCGCGAGGGCCTGGCCCGCATGATGGTCGGACGGCCGGTGAGGCTGGCCCCGGACATGGCCGAGACCGAGGACCGGAGCGTCCGGCTCAGCATCAGGGGACTCACCGTGGTCGGCGACCGGGAGACCGAGGCGGTCAAGGACCTTGACCTCGACGTTCGGGGCGGGCGCATCCTCGGCATCGCCGGCGTCTCGGGCAACGGCCAGCGCGAGCTGGCCGAAGCGATCGCGGGCCTGCGGCCGGTAGCCGCGGGCAGCGTGTCGATCGACGGCGCCGACGTGACCGGGGTGGAGCCGAAACAGGTGCGCAGCGCCGGTCTGGCCTTCATACCCGAGGAGCGCATGCGCGACGGCGCCGTCGGCAGCTTCACCGTGTCGGAGAACCTCATGCTGCTGGCCCACGCCGAGCCCCGGTTCTCCAGCCGCGGGGTGCTCAGGACCAACGCCATCAAGACCCACGGCGAGAGCCTGGTGGAGGAGTACGCGGTCAAGACGCCCGACCTCTCGACCACTACCAGCTCGCTGTCGGGCGGCAACATCCAGAAGCTGATCCTGGCCCGCGAGCTGGACGGCGAGCCGCCCGTGCTGCTGGCCGCCCAACCCACCCGAGGGGTCGACATCGGCGCCGCGGAGTACATCCACGAGCGTCTCGTGGCCCAGCGGGAGCGGGGCACAGCCATCCTGGTCATATCCGAGGACCTCGACGAGGTGATGGCCCTCTCCGACGACGTGGCCGTGATGTTCGAGGGCAGGATCGTGGCGGTGGTTCCCCGAGCCGACTGCACCGTCCAGGGGCTGGGCCTGCTGATGGCCGGCGGGGGCGAGACCGAAGCCGCCTGAGCCGGTACGGCGACGCGACCGGTACGGTTGTCGTCCGTGACTCCCGCCAAGACGCAATCGGCCAAGACCGCCTCCCCAGCGACCCGTAACGCCGAGGCCCGCAACGACTCAGCGCCCGGCCCCCACGACGACGACCGGCTGCCGGTCAAGATGCTCAACGACCGGATCCTGGTGGCCGTGGGCGAGGCCGAGGGCGAGCGCCGCTCGACCGGCGGCATCCTCATCCCGGCCACCGCCCAGGTGGGCAAGCGCCTCACCTGGGCCGAGGTGGTGGCGGTCGGCCCCAACGTCCGCAACATGGAGAAGGGCGACCGGGTGCTGTTCAATCCCGAGGACCGCTACGAGGTGGAGGTCAGGGGCCGCGACTACATCATCCTTCGGGAGCGCGACATCCACGCCGTGGCCGCCGAACGCCTAGACAAAGGCAGCACCGGCCTGTACCTGTAACCCGCTGGCCTGCGACCGGCTCGGTCAGCAGACCTCGAACTCCACCCCCCGCACCGGCGCGCGGGCCGAGCGGACATCGGCGGTCAGCAGGACGAGCCCTAGAAGCTGGGCCAGCGCCGCGTACTGGGCGTCGTAGAACGTGAGTCGGTCCCGGTTGGCCCAAGCCCAGTCGCACAGTCCCCGATGGTGGGGATACCTGGCATCGATGAGGTCACCGGCGATGCCCCGACCCTCGTCGGCGTCGTCGGGGTTGAGCTCGCCTCGCAACACCAGCCGTCGCAATGTCGAGCCCACCTCCACGTCGACCAGCTGGGGGGCGTGCACGGTCACCGCTTGAAGCCGGGCCAGCACAGCCTGTCCACGACTGCTTCGGTCGATGACCGCGACCACTACCGCCGAGGCGTCGGCAACCAGTTCCAACGCCCTCACCGACGGTCTGCATCCAAGTCAGCGAGCATCTGATCCACGTCGACCTCGATGCCCGCTCTGGCCTTGAACCGCTCGATCCTCTGTACCAACTCCTCCTTGTCGGCACGCTGAACCAGGCGGTGGACCTCGGCCAGCATGTACTGCTGGATCGACTGGTTCCGGACCCGTGCCCGGCGGCAGATCTCGTCGTACACCGGCTCGGGGATGTTGCGAATCTGGATCGTCGGCATGGCCTCCATTATAGATCGCCTCCTTCATGGACAGGCTGTAGATGCCACCATAATAGCGCAACTAGAATATGCTGAAACATCATTGTAAGCCTCGTGTATGGCCGCGATGTGCAGCGGGCATGTTAGACAGCACTTCGATCAACTCCTCCGAGGAGACCTCGCCCCGCTTGACGCATGCCAGCAACTCCGACGCCGCCTCATCAAGCCGCTCGACCAGTTCGTTCACCATGAGGACATTCTCGCACACCCCTATGACATCTGTCAAGCATTTACATGAATATCCAATATAAATCATGTTTGAATAAGGCTGCCCACGAGCGTCTCGCCTGCGAACCCCACCCTGACGACCGCCCTCCTGAGATGCAGTCGAGCCGGGCCGCAAGCCCGGACGCACCACATCAGCACCCGCTTCCAAGCTGCCGTCGGCAAGACGCGGACGCACCGCTGCCGTAGACTTGCCGACCGCAGTTGCAGTCGCCGAAGCAGGAATCCCCCGTGCAGCACGAAGAGATGTCGAGACTGCTTCAGCAGGGCGAGTTTCGTGCTCTGTTCCGCCGGATGGGCTGGGACAACCCCGAGCATCGTCTGCCGGTCGAGGTGGCCGACAGCACGTTGCGTCCGGTCGCAGTGGCCGACAAGCGGGGCGTCACGGCGTGGCGGGTGGACTGCCCGAACGGCCTGCCCCAGCGCTCGGAGCAGCACCGCGTGGTGCGCCACCTCAAGCGGCTGAGCCGTGATCAACTTGTCGTGTTCGCAGCCCCGGACAGGCACCGGTGGCAGTGGCCCGAGCAGCGGCCCAGCGGCGTCGGCTACCGGCTCGTGGACCACGACTACCCGGTGCGAGCGCCGACAGAGGCTCTGTTGCAGAGGCTCACACAGGCAACGTTCAAGATCGAGGAGGAGCCGAGGCTGACCTCAAGCTCGGTGCTAACCAGAGTGCGGCGCTCGTTCAACGCCGACAAGGTGACCAAGTCGTTCTACCGCGAGTTCCAGAAGCATCACAAGGCGCTCTCGGCCGCGGTGGAAGGCATCGCGGCCGAGGAGGACCAGAACTGGTACGCGTCGCTGTTGCTCAACCGGCTCATGTTCATCTACTTCATTCAGAAGAAGGGCTTCATGGTCGGCGATCGAAACTATCTTCGCAACCGCCTGGAGATGATGCGCAACGACTACGGCAGCGACGGGTTCTACGCCTATTACAAGCGATTCCTCCTGCCCTTGTTCCATCAGGGATTGGGCAGCCCCGAACCCACCTACGAGGATGCCGACATTGAGAGAATCATCGGCGAGATCCGGTACATCAATGGTGGCATCTTCGAGCCGCACGAACTGGAGATGACCTACGACATTCGGATCAAGGACAGCGCTTTCGAATCGCTGTTCGACTTCTTCGACGAGTGGCGATGGCATCTCGACGAGCGCCCCACAGCCGCGGGCAACGAGGTCAACCCGGACGTACTGGGCTACATCTTCGAGCAGTACATCAACTTCACGGAGGCAGGCCAGAAGGAGAGGGGTGCGTACTACACGAAGCCTGATGTGACCGGATACATGGCCGAGGCCACCATCCTCCCGGCCGTGGCCGACCGGCTTGTCGCCGAGGGCTTGGACGACCCGGCGCTGCTGCTGACGGGGTCGGGCGACGCTTACATGCGCGAGAGCATCAGCCACGGCGTTCGCATCGACGCCCCCCCCCCGGCGGAGGATGGCCCTGGCAGTGGAGAGACGGAGACCTTGCCCGGTATAGCCACGACTCCGAGTACGCCCGGCTCGGTGACCCCAGCGACGACATCGCGCTGCCGGGTGAGCGATGGTGCGACGTGGTGCATCGTCGCGAGCGCTATCGCCGCCAGGTCGAGATGCTGTCGGATGCGGGGCGCGACTGGAGCATCGACGACGCAATAACCGAGAACCTGGCGTTGCCGGAGCTGCTGCGCGACTACATGAGCCAGCTCTCGAGTGCCGCAGAGTGCGAGACGGCGTTCAGGGTTCTGCGCTCTCTGACCGTCTGCGATCCGACCGTCGGTTCAGGTGCGTTCCTGTTCGCTGCGATCAATGTGCTCGAACCGCTCTACCGCGAGGTGGTGGCACGCGCTGAGGAGGTCGAGCGCGAGGAGCGGGGGGCGCCGGAGTTCCTGAGCGAGGCCCGTCCGCACCCGAATCACGGCTACTGGCTGATCAAGACGCTCTGCCTGCACAACCTGTTCGGTGTGGACCTCATGCGCGAGGCACCCGAGAGATCGCCAAGCTCCGCTTGTTCTTGAAGCTGGCCTCCCAGGTCGAGCGCGTGGAGGACTTGGAGCCGCTACCGGACCTCGACTTCAACATCAAGTGCGGCAACCTACTGGTGGGGATAGCCGACTACGACGATGCCACCGAGCGGCTGTTCAGCCAGCGACTCGATCATGTCACCCAGCTTCAACAGGTGGAGGAGACAGCCAAGCAGATTGCGGGTGCCTTCGATGACTACATCGCGGCGGAGGCCGCCGACACCGGTCAACTCGACCATAGGGACGCCAAGCAGAAGCTTCACGCGAAGCTGCAAGCCGGGCGCAACCTGGCCGACACGCTCCTGCACGACATGCGAGATGAGGCTGACGACTTCGAGGCGTGGCGTGCCAGCCATCAGCCCTTCCACTGGTTTGTAGAGTTCCCGAGCGTCTGGCGTAACGGCGGTTTCGACGTAGTGATCGGCAACCCGCCCTACATCAAGACCAAACTGGTGATGGACTACTCGTGGGTTGGCTACAAGACGGGGAACTGCCCCGATCTGTACGCCGTGTGCGTAGAGCGGGCGACGTCCTTGATGAATGGCAATGGGCGATTTGCCATGATCGTCATGCATTCGATCTGTTTCAGTTCAAAATACGGGTCGCTCCGAGCGTGGCTTGAATCCACTCTCAAGCTCATATGGATTTCCAGCTACTGGTCCGGCCGAATGGGATTGTTCACGGGAGCAAACCCAAGAAACTCCATCGTAGTGGCGAGCAAGCAAACAAGGGCACTATTTCCACCGCATAGAACTAGGACAACGCGATTGAACCGCTGGCAGGGCGACGCACGTTCCACATTGTTTGATTCGATCGAATATGCGAAACCGGCTGCACGAATGCTGAATGAACCTCAGGCAGCATGGCCGTTCCTTGATCCGGCCATTTGCCACGCATTTGAGACGACAGTAGGTGCACGCCCAAGGATTCTCGATGCTCTTGTGAGGCAGTCAGAGCATGTCCTGAGTTATAAGACAACCGCGCTCTATCAGCTCGGAGTATCGGTCAATCCACCGCCAACAATCGACCCGCTTAACGGGAAAAACGTGGCGGTCGGAAGTGACAGCCTAAAGGAGTTGCGGTTTCGGTCAGCTGTGGCGCGGGACATCGCGCTGGTCATGCTTGCTGGTAGATGGGGCTACTTGTGGTGGTTGACGTACTCCGACGAGTTCCATGTCACCCGAGGCACGCTTGCAGCGTTTCCGGGTGACATTGAAGGGCTAAGCAACCGCGCCTCGGGTGACATGGAACTCGAAATGCTAGTGGAGTTGTCAAGGACTCTTCAGAAAGAGATGCCCAAGCATTTGGCCTGGATGACAAAAGTCGGTCTCCAAGTGGGGCGCTACAACATGATGAAACTGCGCTACATCACAGATCGGGCTGATTGGCTCTTGGCCAAGGCGTGGGGCATTGAGGACGCCTTTGAAGCGGCTGGGAATCTGCGTGACAGGATGATACTTGGAAACAAGAGATGATAAGATGACACTCTCCGCAGGATTGCCTGGCATGTCGCTGTCTCACGCGACGAAGCCGGACTGGCCATCCGCGCGGTTCTCGCCAGCGGCTACGAGCAGGCCGATCACTTCTCGAGGCGTAGGCGGCCCCTCGAGTACTGAACCCACGCACGCAGGCCGTACGGCATGGCGGCGAGATGATCCTGCCAGGCGACCACCCTGTGTGAGATCGTGTCGATTTGATTCCGAAGCCAGCGCAATTGGGCCGGGTCTAGATGGCGAACTCGGCAACGCCTCTCACCTGGCAGACGCTCAACTCGTACCAGTCGGCGACCTCCTGTTCGGTCGCATCGGCCAGGTTGGCAAGAATCGTCCGGACCGGAATACGGGTCCCGCGAACCGTCGGCGCTCCGAAACACACCAGGGGATCGATGCCGACCCACGGGGATATGTCCCAAGCTGCAGCCGAATCGTTCACGAAGCGGATCTCGTCGGACGGGGCCGCGCCGGTGCCAGCCCCGGGCACAGCAGCGGCGGGGACCGGGCGGGGCCGGGTCACAAGGTCAGGCCGACCCCGGTGGCGAGCGAGGACACAGTGGCACCGCAACCCAGAAGCCTCCGGGCTTCGACCTCGGCCCGCTCGGCAAGCGCACGATGCTCCGCCCGAGCCGCCGAGCGCTCCCGCACGCAATCGGCCGCGATCTGCACCGCGGTGGCCGCCGCCATGACGTGGACGGCCGCGTTCGCCGCATTCGTCCGGTCCTGCCAATCCCCGTCGTCCATCTCGTACACGCCCACCCGCCAGGTGCGCAGCCCGAAGTCCTCGCGGGCCGGCTCCACCGCCGCGTCCATGGCGGCCCGTGCCGCCGGATCCTCGACCTGCGCGAGCAGCCTGTCGATGTTGTGGATTCGGCTCGCCTCCCCACCCTCGGCCGCGATCAGGCACTTCACCGACAACTCGATAGCCATGTGCGAGAAGCCGAGCAACGACAAGTACCGCTGCCTTCGCTCAGCCTGCTCGCTGCTCAGGCCCCGCTCAACGAGATCGGCAGTGCGGCTCTCGTCAGCGGCGACGGCCAGCAGCTTGTCCCGGATGTTGCCCAGTTCGCCGGTCGCCGCCAACAGACGACGGGATGCGATGTCGAGGTTGTCGGTCGCCACTGGTGCGAGGGTAACGGGCCCGTCGCCGGCAGCCCGGCTCGACCGCCTGTACAGGACCTTCGCCTCGGCGGCCACCGCGGCCTCGAACGACGCCGACACGTTCGACACGAGATGCTCCCACATGTGCCGGGGCCGTACCACCAGCTCGCAGGGCCACTCCAGCGACTCGAGCCGGCCGTTGAGCCTCACCGATCCGGATGACCACTCCTCGGAGGCGATGTCGCTCAGCACCACCAGCAGATCGATGTCGGAGTGCGGGTCGCTCTGGCCGCGGGCCACGGACCCGAACACCAGCACCTCCTCCACGCGGGGATCGCGCGCCACATGTAACGCCGCCCGGCGGGCGTCGTCCACGGTCGGCGCGGTCGCCTCGGCTGCCACCACCCCACATTACAGCGCCGCCCCCCGTGCCGGGGCCAGCCGAACGATCGGGGACGACGCCGAGTGCCGCTGATCCTCGACAACATCGAACTCGACACGGAGCGGGAGCTGCTGGCGACGCTGGGGGCTTCGTATCGGCTGGATGCGGCTATCGGCTACTTCAACCTTCGGGGCTGGAGGCTGCTGGCTGAAGCGGTGGATGCGCTGCCCGGACGGTCGGAGGGGCCGAAGGCCCGGATCCTGGTCGGCATCCATGAGGCTCCGGCCGAGGAGATGCGACGGTTGGCTCGGATGCGCCAGCCCGACCCGACCGACAACCGCACTGCTGCCCGATTGAAGGACGAGACGGTCTCGGAGTACCGGGACCAGTTGCAGGTCGGACTGCCCACCGTGGGCGACGAGACGGCGCTGCGGGTGTTGCTGCGCCAGATCGAGTCAGGCGACGTGCAGGTGCGGGTGCACACCGCTCATCGGTTGCACGCCAAGCTGTACCTCTGCCACCGTGACGACACCGCCGCCCCGCGGGTGGGCTACGTCGGGTCGTCCAACCTGACGGTGGCAGGGCTGCGCGAGCAGGGCGAGCTGAACGTGGACGTGGTGGACGGCGACGCCACCGAGAAGCTGGCCCGCTGGTTCGAGGACCGTTGGAACGACCCGTTCACCATCGATGCGATGCCCGAGTTGGCTGAGACACTGCTCGAGTCGTGGGCGTCGGAGGACCAGCTCGACCCCTATCTGGTGTATCTGAAGATGGCCTACCACCTGTCGCGGGAGGCCCGCGAGGGACTGATCGAGTACGGCCTGCCCGCGTCGATGCAGGACAAGCTGCTGGACTTCCAGGCCGCCGCGGTGAAGATCGCCGCCCGCATCGTGATGCAGAAGGGCGGAGCGATGATCGGCGATGTGGTCGGGCTGGGCAAGACCCTCGTCGGGACCGCGGTGGCGAGGCTGCTGCAGGAGGAGCAGGGCTTCGAGACCCTGGTGGTGTGCCCGAAGAACCTGGTCGACATGTGGGAGTCGTACCTGCACACCTACGAGGTGCGCGGCAGGGTCGAGTCGCTGTCGATGGTCCACAAGACCCTGCCGGACGCCCGCCGGTACCGGCTGGTGATCATCGACGAGGCCCACAACCTCAGAAGCGACAAGCGGCGCGACCACGGGATCCTGCAGAGCTACATAGCCGACAACGACTCCAGGGCGCTGCTGCTGACGGCCACGCCCTACAACAAGGAGCTTGCCGACCTCGCCTCGCAGCTGTCGCTGTTCATCCGCCCCGACACCGACCTGGGCCTGCGGCCGGAGCGGGCCATCGCCGAGGCCGGGGAGGCGAACTTCGAGCTGATGTGCAGCGGGCTGACCTCGACACTGGGCGCCTTCAAGCGGTCCGAGCACCTCGCGGACTGGCAGGCGTTGATGTCGCAGTACCTCGTGCGCCGAACCCGCCGCTTCGTGGAGGACAACTACGCGGAGGAGGACGAGCAGGGACGCCGCTACCTGGAGTTCGACACGGGCAGGCGGTTCTACTTCCCCAAACGGACGCCGATGCCGACGGAGCGCACACTGACCGAGGACGACCCCGCCTACGCGATGGCCTCCGACGACACGCTGGACTCGATCCGCGACCTGATGCTGCCCCGGTACCGGCTCGGCGACTACCTCGACGGAGGCTTCGAGCCGTCCGACGCCGAGGAGCGTCAACTGGTCGATGACCTGGAGCACTCGGCCCGAGGCAACCTCGCCGGGTTCACCAGGGTGACCATGTTCAAGCGGCTGTCGTCGTCGGGGCCGGCGTTCATTGCGACGCTGCGCCGGCATCGGCTGCGGAACCTGGTCGCCGCGTACGCCCTCGACAACAGCGTGTCCGTGCCGATCGGCTCGGTCGACAACACCCTGTGGGCCGCGGAGGCGGACAAGGACCCCGAAGACAGCGGCGAGCAAGGCGACAGCAGCGAGCTGTTCGACTCCGGCGACGACACCGCCGCGAGCGCCTACGACAAGCTCCGGGCCAAGAGCCCCAAGCCGATCCGGTGGGCGCCGCACCGGATGTTCAGAGACGACCTCGCAGCCGACCTGCGCCGCGACGCGGACGTGATCACCGAGATGCTCGACGGCTTCGGAAGCTGGGACGCCGAGCGCGACGGCAAGATCGCAGCGTTGGAGAGCCTTCTCACCGACCGTTACCCCGACAGCAAGGTGCTGATCTTCACCGAGGCCGCCGACACCGCCCACTACGTGTGGGAGGAGCTGCTGCGACGGGGAGTCGATGCTGTGGGGGTGGTCACCGGCGACTCCGAGAACCCGACCGCGCTCGCCCGGAGATTCTCGCCGAAGTCGAACAGCGTCGTCACCGACGGCTCCACTGTGACCGCCGAACTGCGGGTGCTGGTGTCCACCGACGTGCTGTCCGAGGGCCAGAACCTCCAGGACGCCCACATCATCGTCAACTACGACCTGCCGTGGGCCATCGTCAAGCTCGTGCAGCGAGCGGGCCGTGTGGACAGGATCGGGCAGACCTCGCCGGAGGTGCTGATCTACTCGCTGATGCCGGCAGAGTCGGTCGAGGACGAGATCAACCTTCGGGGACGCATCCGGGAACGCCTCGGCGAGAACGCCCAGCTCCTCGGCTCCGATGAGGAGTTCTTCGGCGACCCCACCGAACGCCGGATCATCTCAGGCGTCTACGACGAATACTCCGCCTTCGGGCTCAGAGGCACGAACATCGACGAGGTAGACCCCGTGTCGATGGCCTACGAGATCTGGCGGCACGCCAGCGACAGCCATCCCGACCTCGCCCAGCGGGTCGCTTCGCTGCCCAACATCGTCTACTCGACCAAGCAGGCCGACGACGACGTCAGTGACACCGGAGTGCTGGTGCACACCCAGACCGCCGCGGGCGCTGACGCCTTCGCATTCGTGGAGCCCGCGGGCCAAGCGCGCCGCGTCACGCCGCAGGAGGCCCTGCGGCTCGCAGAGTGCAAGCCCGACACCCCGCCGGCGCCACGCCTCGACGATCACCACGACCTGACCGCGGCGGCTCTCGGCGGTCCGCTGCGAACCCCTGCCGGGCGCGCCACCGGCGCCCTGCAAGGCGTGAGGGGCAAGGTGTGGCGACGGCTGCACGAACAGATGGAGAGCTTCACCGACAACCTGCTGTTCACCAAGGCCGACCTCGAAGCGGCCCACGACGCCATGAACGAGCGCCCCCTCGGCGACGCAGCCACCCAGCGCTTGGCCAAGGCAGTCCGCGAACGGAGCATCGACGACTTGGCCGCCCTCGTCGTTGACCTCCACAACGACGACCGGCTGTGCGTCCCTGCCACGCCCGACGGCGCCGACAACGAGCCCACCATCGTGTGCACGATGGGCCTGCGGAACTGAGAGGCCGCGGGACGAGCGGATCGCGGCCGGCCGTCGGCGGGGCGACGCCCCGGAACCGGCGTCGAGCACTGGAACTGATCTACCGCACCAGCGCTGTCCATCGGTCGAGGCCGCAAGGATCGGTGACGGCACTGTGACCGATGAGTCCTTCTCGCGCGGCCCGGCCCTTTAGGCTGGCAGGCGTGACTGGAGTGCCGATCGAGGCCAGCGAGGAAGCCCTCGCGGCCGTCAAGTACGACGCCGCCGGACTGGTGGCCGCCATCGTGCAGGACGCCGCCACCAAGGCGGTGCTGATGATGGCCTGGATGAGCGCTGAAACCCTGGCCCTGACCCTGGCCGAGGGCCGGACCGTGTTCTGGAGCCGGTCCCGCCAGGAGGTGTGGCGCAAGGGCGAGACCTCAGGCGAGCGGCAGTGGGTGCGGGAGGCCTACTACGACTGCGACGGCGACACCCTGCTGTTCGTGGTCGACCAAGACGGCGGCGGCGCCTGCCACACCGGCAGGTACTCGTGCTTCTTCCAATCCTTCGACGGCTCTGCTCCGGCTGACGGCGGCTGACGGCGGCATCGCGCCATGCACCAGCCCAGCCCCGAAAGGTTCCGGGAGCTGGCCCGCGCCTACCGGGTGGTCCCGGTGTGGCGGGAGGTTCTGGCCGACCTGACCACGCCGGTGGCCGCCTTCGCCCGGGTAGTGGGGTCCGGCAACGGCTTCCTGCTGGAGTCGGTGGAGCACGGCGAGCGCTGGAGCCGCTGGTCGTTCATGGGCCGCAACCCCATCGCCACTCTGGTGGCCCACGGCCGGCATGTGGAGGTCACCGGCCACCTCGGTGTGAACATCCCCCGGCACGAGGGAATGCTCGCCGCGCTGGAGGTGCTGCTGGACCATTACAAGGCCCCGTCGATCGAGGGCCTCCCGCCGCTGCACGGAGGCCTGGTCGGATATCTCGGCTACGACATCGTGCGGGAGGTGGAGCACCTGCCCGAGGTGCCCATCGACGACTCGGGCCATCCCGACGCCGTGATGTCACTGATAGGCGAGCTGGCGGTGTACGACCACTGGCGCCAGCGGGCCACCCTGATCTCCAACGTGCTCGTTCCCGCCGGGGCCGACGACCGGACCATCGACCGGCTGTACTACGAGGCCGTCCTGCGGGTGGAGGCCATCGCGGCCGACGGGGCCAAGCCTCTCGACGAGCCCCTGGTGGCGCCGCCCGAACCCTCCGACACCGGCGAAGCCGAACCGGTGGCAACCACTTCGACCATGGGCCTGGAGCTCTACTCGCGGGCAGTGGAGGCGGCCCGGGAGTACATCTTCGCCGGCGATGTGTTCCAGGTGGTGCTGTCCCAGCGCTTCGACTTCGAGCTGGGCGCCGACGCCTTCGACACCTACCGGGTGCTGCGCCAGGTCAACCCCAGCCCCTACATGTACTTCCTGCGCCACGACGGGCTGGAGGTGGTGGGCGGATCGCCCGAGCCCATGGTCAAGCTCCTCAACGGCAAGGTCATCAGCCGGCCCATCGCCGGCACCAGGCGCCGGGGCCACACCGACGCCGAGGACCGACGCCTGGCCGCCGAGCTGGCCGAGCACCCCAAGGAAGTCGCCGAGCACGTGATGCTCGTCGACCTGGCTCGCAACGATGTCGGCCGGGTGGTGGAGTTCGGATCCCTGAACCTCGATGAGATGATGACCCTTGAGCGCTACAGCCACGTGATGCACCTGACCTCGCAGGTGTCGGGCAAGCTGGCCTCGTCGGCCACACCCATCGACGTGCTGAGGGCGACCCTGCCGGCGGGAACGGTGTCGGGCGCTCCGAAGGTCAGGGCCATGGAGATCATCGATGAATTGGAACCGGTCAAGCGCGGTCCGTACGCGGGCGTGGTCGGCTACATCGACTTCTCGGGCAACATCGACACGGCCATCACCATCCGCACGATGCTGGTGCGCGACGGCCGGGCCTCGGTGCAGGCCGGTGCGGGCATCGTGGCCGACTCCGTGCCCGGACAGGAGCACGCCGAGTGCGAGAGCAAGGCCCGGGCGCTGCTGGCTGCGGTCCCCGCGGCTCGGAGCATGACCGCGGCCCGCAAG
This sequence comes from Candidatus Aldehydirespirator sp., assembly GCA_965203575.1. Classification (GTDB taxonomy): domain Bacteria; phylum Actinomycetota; class Acidimicrobiia; order Acidimicrobiales; family Aldehydirespiratoraceae; genus Aldehydirespirator. Next base: position 3,258,266 of record OZ241894.1, on the reverse strand, counting down.
CGGGCGAGCCGGATCGGATGACGGCCACCGTCGCGGCTCTGATGCCGCGGGACGCGGTACGGGCGACCGGTCCGGACGTCGCGGCGTTCCTGCAGGGCCAGATCTCTCAGGATGTCGACGCCGTCGCGCCGGGTGGCTCGGCGTGGTCGCTCGTGCTGGCGCCCCAAGGAAAGGTCGAAGCCTGGTTCCGGCTCACCCGGCTCGGCGAGAACGATTTCCTGGCCGATCTGGATGCCGGCTTCGCGGAAGCTCTGGTAGCTCGCCTGGAGAGGTTCAAGCTCAGGGTCGACGCGGCCTTCGAGATCCTGGAGGGCTGGCAGATGCTGAGCATCAGGGGCCCCTCCGGCGGCTCTAACGACCTGGACGCGGTCCGGGCCGAGTTGCGGGCCCCGGTGGCGTGGCCGGGTTTCGAAGGAGTCGATCTGCTGGGCCCGGAGGTGTGCCTGCCAGCGGGCGCCGAGGACGCGCCGGCCGCCATGGAGGTGGCCCGCATCCGGGCCGGCTGGCCGGCCATGGGCCGCGAGCTGACCGAACGCACCATCCCCGCCGAGATCGCCGGTCTGGTGGAGTCGTCGGTCAGCTTCACCAAGGGCTGCTACACCGGCCAGGAACTGGTGGCCCGCATCGACAGCCGGGGTGGAAATGTGCCCCGCCCGGTGCGGCTGCTCGAGATCCGCGGCGACGGGGTGTCGCCCGGTGCCGAGATCACCGTCGACGGCAAGGCAGTCGGGGAGGTCACTTCAGCCGCGACGGACCCGGCCTCGGGCGTGACCGTCGCGCTTGGACCGGTACACCGCCGTGTCGAGCCCCCCGCCGACGCCGAAGTGGACAGCATGCCAGCAACGGTGCTGGCCACGCCGCCCTCGTCGAAATTGATGTGAGAAACCGCCCTATAGGGGCCGTTTCGCCATCAATTGGGGCCGGTGCCTCCGGCTCGCACCTACGATGGCGGGATGGACCCCTACGCGGTGCTGGGTGTGGCCCGCGATGCTCCCGCATCCGAGATCAGACGGGCCTATGTGACCCTCGCCCGGAGCACCCATCCCGACGTGCGGGGCGACGACCCCGCGGCGGCCGAACAGATGCGTCGCATCAACCTGGCCTGGGAGATGCTGTCGGACGACGACTCACGGGCGGCCATCGACCGCCGCCTGAGACAGCAGCCACCAGCGCCGCCGGCCTCGCAATACCCGCCCCCGTCCGAGCCTGCGTCACGCCCCTACGAGGACGAGTTCGACCTGGGTCACGACGACTTCGACGGCGACGACCGGCCCCTCACCGAGGGCCACCTTCCCGCCTGGATGCGCCTGGGCTCGCCGCTGGCCTTCGTGCTGGGCATCTTCGCGGTGATCTTCGGCGTGCTGGCGGGCGGGTTCGTGCTGGTACGGTTCGGCCTCCTGCTGCTGGGTCTGTCGGCCCTGCTGTTCCTGCTGTCGCCCTTCGTCGTGCTGATCCGCAGCCGGGGCGGACCGATGCGATGACAGCCGGCACCGGCCGGATGGGGCCGCGACGATGACGGCCGGCACCTACCTCGACCGGATCGTGGCCCAGCACCGGGATGCGGCCCGAGCCGACCGGCGCGACGCTGACGACCTGATGGAGCAGGCCCGTTCCTGCCCGCCGACGAGGGGCTTTCGCGCCCGGCTGGCGTCTGCGAGCAGCCCGGCTGTCATCGCCGAGGTGAAGCGGCGCTCCCCGTCCAAGGGCGACCTGCGAGCCGGCCTGGACCCCGCTGGACTCGCCCGCCAGTACGAGTCGGGCGGGGCGGCGTGCCTGTCGGTGCTCACCGACTCCGAGTGGTTCGGCGGTTCGGCCTCGGACCTGCAGGCTGCCCGGGGCGCGACGAGCCTGCCCGCGCTGCGCAAGGACTTCACCGTCGACCACCGCGACGTGCTCGACGCCCGCATCATGGGAGCCGACTGTGTGCTCCTGATCGTGGCCGCGCTCGACGACGACGAGCTGGCCCGGTTCTGCGCCCTCGCCCGGGACGTCGGCCTTGACGCTCTAGTTGAGGTTCATGACGAGGCCGAACTCGCGCGGGCCCTGTCGGCCGGCGCCGACCTCGTCGGCGTGAACCAGCGCGACCTGGTGACCTTCGAGGTGGACCGGGCCCGGGCTGCCCGCCTCGCTCCCGTGATCCCCGCCGATGTCGTCTCGGTGGCCGAGTCCGGCATCGAGGGTCCGGCCGATGTGGCTCGCCTCGCCGAAGCCGGCTACGGCGCGGTGCTGGTGGGGGAGTCGCTGGTGCTCTCTCCCGATGCGGCTGCGGCCGTGCGGGCCCTGGTCGCCGCCGGCCGCTAGACCCCACCGGCGGTCACCGCGAAGCGCCGGCGCCGGATTGCCAAGTCGTCACGCATCCGCGTCCTGTTGAGCCACTAGCGTCGGAGCGTGTTCGTGAAGATCTGCGGGACAACCAACGAGGACGATGCGCTGCTGGCCGTGGCCATGGGCGCCGACGCGGTGGGGTTCATATTCGCCCCGTCGCCCCGCCAAGTGTCCTTGGACAGGGTCCGGGACATCGTGCGCCGCCTGCCCGGCGATGTGCTGAGTGTGGGCGTGTTCCGCAACGAGCTTCCGGCCCGGGTGGTGGAGATCACCTCCAAGGCCCGCCTGGGAGCGGCCCAGCTAAGCGGCCATGAGTCGCCCGACGACACCGCCTGGGTGGCCGAACGGGTGCCCGTCACCATCAAGGCCTTCCCGGCCGGCCATGCGGGTCTGGAACGTCTGGCCGACTACGGCGCCGACATTGTGATGCTCGACAACGAGCAGCCCGGCTCCGGCGAGGTGTTCGACTGGTCCTTGGCCGAGGGCGCGCCGCTGGCCGGCCACCGGCTGCTCCTGGCCGGCGGCCTCGACGCCGGCAATGTGGCCGCGGCCATCCGGCGGGTCCGGCCGTGGGGGGTGGATGTCGCCAGCGGCGTGGAGAGCAAGCCGGGCCGCAAGGACCCGGCCCGGCTGAGGGCCTTCCTGAACGCGGCCAAGGAGGCCGGGGCCACGACCGCCAGAGAGCAGGTCGAGTCGGCGGACGAGGTGCGCGGGCACCCGGCCGGACCCGGCCCCTACGACTGGGAGCAGGACCCGTGACCGATCCCGCGAACGAGTTCATGGGCGTGTCCGCAGCGCGGCCGGTCGAGGGCTTCATGGGCGAGCCCAGCGCCGACGGCCGGTTCGGCGACTTCGGGGGCATGTTCGTGCCCGAGTCCCTTGTGCCGGCCTGCCAGGAGCTCGATCGGGCCTTCCGCTCCGCGTGGGGCGACCCGGCCTTCCGGGACGAGCTCGACCGGCTGCTGCGCGACTACGCCGGACGACCCTCGCCCCTGACCGAATGCCCCAACCTCTCCGAGGAGCTGGGGGTACGCATCCTGCTGAAGCGCGAGGACCTCAACCACACCGGCAGCCACAAGATCAACAACGTGCTCGGCCAGGCCCTGCTGGCCCAGCGCATGGGCAAGACCAGCCTGGTGGCCGAGACCGGGGCGGGCCAGCACGGCGTGGCCACGGCCACTGCGGCCGCCCTGTTCGGCATGGACTGCGTGGTGTACATGGGCACCGTCGACATCGCCCGCCAGGAGTTGAACGTGTTCCGCATGCGCCTGCTGGGCGCCGAGGTCCGGGCGGCCGAGACCGGGTCGCGCACGCTCAAGGACGCTGTGAACGAGGCCATGCGCCACTGGGTGGCGGTGGTCGACACCACCCACTACTGCCTTGGCTCGGTGATGGGCCCGCATCCGTACCCGTGGATGGTCCGCGAGTTCCAGAGGGTCGTCGGGGAGGAGGCTCGCCGGCAGTGTGCTGAGGTCCTCGGCGGCGGGGTGCCCGACGTGGTCACCGCCGCGGTGGGCGGAGGCTCCAACGCGGCCGGGATATTCGCCGGCTTCGCGAACACTCCGGCCGCGCTGGTCGGGGTGGAGCCAGCCGGGGGCGCGGCCATCGGCCGGGCCGTGCCGGGCATAGTCCACGGCTCCCGGTCGTACCTGATGCAGGACGAGTGGGGCCAGGTGCTCGAGGCCGAGTCGATCTCGGCCGGGCTCGACTATCCCGGCGTCGGGCCGGAGCACTCGCACCTGGCCGCCACCGGCCGGGCGACCTACGAGCAGGTGACCGACGCCGAGGTGATCGAGGCGTTCAGCCTGCTGTCGCGCACCGAGGGCATCATCCCCGCCCTGGAGTGCGCCCATGCTCTGGCCTGGGTGTCGCGAGCCCGCGCCGAGTTGGCCGGACGCGCCGTGCTGCTGAACCTCAGCGGCCGGGGCGACAAGGACGTCGACCAGATGATGGGCATCCTCGGGTGACCGCGGCGAGCGGCACCACCGCACCCGGTGGGGCCGACGGTTGGGGGAGGCTCGAGACCGCGCTCCGCCACCGCCGCGACGGCGGCGGCAAGTGCTTCGTGCCCTATCTCACCGGCGGCCTGGGTGACGACTGGCTGGAGACGATCTGCGCGGTGGCCGCAGCCGGAGCCGACGCCATCGAGATCGGGGTGCCGTTCTCGGATCCGGTGATGGACGGCACGACCATCCAGCAGGCCAACGACCGGGCCCTGTCGGAGGGCGCCACCCCGCAGTCGATCCTGGCCGCGGTGCGGGGCGCCACGGCCGACATCGGCGTGCCCACCGCGGTGATGACCTACGTGAACATCGCCCACCACATGGGCTATGAGCGCTTCGCCTCTTCGCTGGCTGAGGCCGGCATCGACGGCTGCATCCTGCCCGATCTGCCGCTGGAGGAAGTGGGGGAGTGGTCGGAATACGCCGACGCGGCCGGGGTGGAGACGGTGCTGCTGGCCGCGCCCACCGCGCCCGACGAGCGCCTGCCCCGCATCTGCGCCCGCTCCCGGGGCTTCGTGTACAGCGTGGGCCTGATGGGCATTACCGGGGTCCGCGAGGAGTTGGCTGCCAGCGCCACCCGCACTGCGGCCCGCCTGAAGGCGGTCACCGACCGGCCCGTCCTGGTAGGAGTGGGGGTGGGCACACCCGCCCAGGCGGCCGAGGTGTGCGAGGTGGCCGACGGGGCAGTGGTCGGCTCGGCCATCGTCACCCGGATGCTGGACGGCGCCGGCCCCGAGGGCGTGGCCGCCCTGGTAGCCGAGTTCCGGGCCGCCCTGGACGCGGCTCATCACTGAACCCCACCTGGACCAGGAGGGACCCGGGCTGATGGGCCGGCGGGGGCGGGTGATGGACCACGACCTGATCGTGGTGGGCGGCGGCGCCGCCGGGCTGGGCGCGGTCAGGGCGGCGCTGTGGGCCGGCGCCGACGTGGCCCTGGTGACCGACTCGGCACCGGGCGGTGACTGCACCTTCGGCGGCTGCGTGCCCTCCAAGACGCTGCTGGCCGCGGCCCGTGACGGCCTGGGGTTCTCCGAGGCGATGACCCGGGTGCGCTCGACCATCAAGCACATCGCGGCCACCGAGTCGGTCGAAGTGCTGCAGAACGAGGGAGTGACGGTGATCGAGGGCCGGGCCCGGCTGGTCACCCACGACACGGTGGCCGTGGCGGAGCGGCGCATCGCCGCGCCCCGCATCGTGTTGGCCACCGGGTCGAGGCCGAGGCTGCCCGACGACATACCGGGCCTCGCAGAGGCCCGGCCGCTCACCAACGAGACTGTGTTCGACCTCACCGAGGCTCCCGAGTCGCTGGGCATCATCGGCGGCGGCCCCACCGGCTGCGAGTTCGCCCAAGCCTTCGCGCTCCTCGGAGTGGAGGTGACCCTGTTCGAGTCCCGGCAACAGCTGTTGCCCGGCTCCGAGCCCGAGGCCGCGGCGACGGTGAGAGCAGCGCTCCAGGCCGACGGGGTGAGGGTGCTGCGCTGCGCACGCGTCGCCCGGGTCACACCGGCACGGCCGGACTCCGACGGCGGCGGGCCCTACTCGCTCGTCTACCGACTGGACCGCTCTCACGGGATAGGCGGGCGGGTCACGGTTGACCGCCTGCTGGTGGCCACGGGCCGGTCGCCCGCAACCGAAGGGCTGGGAGTCACGGGGATGAAGCTCCAGCTGGGCGAGTGGAGCGGCCATGTCCTCACCGACGAGCGGCTCGAGACGTCGGTCCGGGGCGTCTACGCGGCCGGCGACGTAGCCGCCTGGCGGCTGCGACGACCCACCCGGCCGAGAGTCCGACCGACACCCCTGTTCACCATCGACAAGATCGATGAGCAACGCCCTCCCCGCCGAGGGCTGCTGCGCCGTCCCCGGCCGAGCGCGTACCCGGCGACGAGGCGCAAGGACGTGTTCACGGTCGCCAGCCCGATCGGGTCCACCGGCCCGCACCGAGCACTGCTTCGACGAGACAGGCGCATGCTCCGCCGCGAGACGGCGCGGGCACATCGCCAGCGGCGGCACTATGCATCCTTGAACCTGTCGCATGCGGCCGATGAGATGGGTCGGGTCGCGGCCGGCAACGCCCTGGGCAAAGGACTGCGGGGACGGTTCCGGGGCGATCTCGTGCCCAGGGTCGTATTCACCGACCCCGAGGTGGCGTCGGTGGGAGTGACCCCGCGATTCGCGCCGCCGGGCAGCCGGGTGGCCTACCTGCCGCTGGCCGAGGTGGACCGGGCGGTAACCGACGGCCGCACTGACGGCTTCATCGCCATCGTGGCCGGTCCCCGGCGACTGCTGCGCAACGCGGGCGGGGGCCACATTCTGGGTGCCACCATCGTCGCGCCTCGGGCCGGCGAGATGATTCAGGAGATTGTGCTGGCCATGCGCACGGGGACATTCACCGGTCGTCTGGCCCAGGTCTCGCACGCCTACCCGACCTGGTCGAACGGCGTGCAGAAGGCCGCGGCCCAGTTCTTCGGCGAGATAGAGGGCCGCCGAGCCCGCCCCGTGCCCTGACTCGCCCGTTCCGTATGGAGGTTGGCATTGATATATCCTTATATATCATGTATCTATGCGTCTTGTCCTGGACCTGGACGAAGAAGAGGTGTCTCACCTGCTTGAAGCGCTCAACGGCGTTGCTACTATCGTTGAGCGTGAAAGCTACGAACTTGTAACCGCAGTCATCATAAGGAACGTGTTTGACAAGATAGTTCAAGCCAAGGAGGGTTCGGAATGACGAGGGCATTGACGCTGGACGACTTCGACGAGGCCGAGATCGCGGCTAGCAGCAAGCGGGCCGCGCTCCGGGTCGTGGCCGGCATGACACGCGAGAAGAACCGGCCGGACGCGAGGGACACCGCAGTCTTCAACTGGAGGTTCGCGGTGCGTCTCGCCTACCGGTGGGCCTCCGTCGAGGAGATCGCGGAGGCGGCCGGGACTTCGCCGGACGCGATCTCGAAGATCTGCAAGGACCGGGAGGCTGCGCCCCGGCTAGCCGGTGGTTAGGCCTCCGTCGGCGCTGATGATGGCTCCGTGGACCCCGGGGCACTCGTCGGAGGCCACGAAGGCGAACAGGGCGGCGATGTGCTCGGGCTCGCTCATCGGCTTGAAGGCGATCATGCGGCGGATGAAGTGCCGGTCGGGGTCTTCCACCTGCTGGTAGTTCTGGACCATGGGGGTGTTCACGCCGCCGGGGGCGATGGCGTTGACCCGCACCGGCGTCTTGGCCAGCTCCATGGCCAGGGCCTTGGTCAGCTGCACCACCGCGCCCTTGGTGGCGCAGTAGTGGGAGGTGTAGGCCAGTCCCTGGAGCCCGGCGTTGGAGGCGATGTTGACGATGTTGCCGCCGGAGGCCAGCAGGTGGGGGAGCGCGGCCTGGGTCAGGAAGAACACGCCCTTCACGTTCACGTCGAACATTAGGTCCCACTTCTTCTCGGTGACGTCCTCCATCCGGTCCTGCCACGAGACGCCGGCGATGTTGCCGAGCACGTCGATGCGCCCGAAGGCGTCCACGCAGGAGGCTGCGGCGGCCCGGCAGTCGGCGACCGACCGCAGGTCGCAGTGCTGGGTCTCGATCCGGCCCGGTGACCCGGCGACCGCGGCCGCGGTGTCGGCCAGGCCGGCGTCATTCACGTCGACCGCGAACACGTCGGCTCCCTCGGCGGCCAGGCGGATCGCAGTCGCCTGTCCCATGCCCGAGGCCGCCCCGGTGATGAGCGCCACTTTGCCGTCGAATCGCCCCATGTCGTCCCACCTGTCGTCGATCTCGGTCCGTACCGCCGCGGAGGCTACCGGCCCTCGCCGCCGGCGGTGCGGCGGAAGGTGACGCTCATGCGGGGCGGGGCGGCCGCCACCTTCGGCACTGAGTGCTCCCAGTTCTGCTGGCACGCCCCTCCCATCGCCAGCAGGTCGCCCGACGCCAGCGTGAAGGACCGGCTGCGACCCCCGCCGGCCGGGCGCAGCAGGAACCGCCTGGGGCCTCCCAGCGAGATGATGGCCACGACCGCATCGGCAGGGTCGATCCCGATCCGGTCGCTGTGCCAGGCGACCGAGTCCTCGCCGCCGCGGTAGTAGTTCACCCACACCGAGTTGAACCCGGCCCGGTAGCGGGCCCGCAGAGCGCCCGCCATGTCGTCGAGCAACGGCGGCACGCCCGGCAAGCCCGGCCGGACGAAGGCGCCCAGCCGGGGCTCGTCGACCATCTGTCCGTACATGGGACGCTTGGCTCGCGTCCAGCGCAGGCGGGTCGCCAGCCGCTCCAGCAGCTCGTCGCCGCCGCGCAGCCACCTCGACGAGGTGTCGATCCAGCTGTGGTCGTCCAGATGCAGCCGCTCGACGGACGCGGTCGGGTCGAGGGCGGGCGGGCCCTGAGCGAAGAGGTCGCCCTGGCGGGATCCCACCTCGGCTTGCGCTCCCGACCGCGAGATCCTCACGGGCGGCAACTCTAACGAACATATGTTCGCTTAAACAACCCGCTCCTGTTCGCTCCGCTCACGGGCCGCTCGGGCCGTGACTCCCGCTCCTGCTCGCTGCGCTCACGGGCCGCTCGGGCCCGGGGCCTCGCAAGCTCGGCCTCTGCTAGTTGTCGGCGGGATTGCGGGGGTAGAGGCGAAGCTGCCTCAGGTCTCCCTGCTGGCGATCGAACACCTGCCACCACAGCTCCTGTGGATCCTCCGAGAACGGGTCGGACCCTTCGAGTTCGAGCACGAACCAGGCGTCCTCGGCCAGCTCGGCCTCGAGCTGTCCCGGCGCCCACGCCGCGTATCCGGCGAATATGCGCACTTCATCCAGCCCGCCGACCTCGCCAGGATCGCGCTCCAGATCGACGGTGCCGATCCGTCCCATGACCTGGGACCAGTTCTCGTCGGCATCGTCGAGCACCACCGACGCCAGCGCGATCACCGAGGACTGGCTCACCGGACCGCCGACGAACACCACGCGGGGCTTGCTCACCGCCGTCGCCCAGTCGCCGATGGCGCTGCTGACGGTCAGTTCGCTGGGCCGGTTGAGGACGACACCCAGCGCACCCTCACCGCTGTGCTCGAGCATCATCAGCACGGTCTGCCGAAAATTGGGATCGGACAGACTCGGCGCAGCCACGAGAAGCTTCCCGCGGGTCGATTCCATTCGTGGGTCTTCCAGGTAGCGGACGGATTGGGGAGCGGCACGGTGGCAATCCGGCGACCCCAAGCGATGGCGGTGTGGTGAGGTGGCTTTGTGGCACGATCTAGGGCCGTGGTGTCGACCATGCCGCCGGTGCTGCTCACGATAGCCGCTTCGGACCCTCTGGGGGGCGCGGGCGTGCAAGCCGACCTGGCCACGTTTGCCGCCCTCGGGGTACACGGAGCCAGCGCGCTGACGGCGGTCACCGCGCAGTCATTGACCGCGGTCACCGCGGTGGAGCCGGTCGAGGCCGGCCTGGTGGCCCGTCAGATCGACTCGGTGGCGTCCGAGTTGGGGGTCGCCGGAGCCAAGACCGGGCTGCTGCGCCGGCGCGAGGTGGTCGAGCTGGTGGCGGACAGGGTCGAGAGCGGCGTCCTGCCCGCGCCGGTGGTCGACCCGGTGATGGTGGACGGCAAGGGAGTGCCGTTCGTAGCCGACGAGGTGGAGGAGGCCTATCGCCGGCGGCTGTTCCGGCTGGCCCGGGTGATCACGCCGAACCGGCGCGAGGCCGAGCTGCTTGCCGGCGCGTCGCTGCCGGGTCCTGAGGCCGTGCTGGAGTGCGCCGAAGCGTTCCGCGACCTCGGATCCGACGCCGTGGTGGTGACCGGCGGCGGCTTCGACGGCCAGCCCGACGACGTGGTGATCACCGCGGCCGGTGAGGCCTGGGTAGAGCCCGGTCAACGGGTCCACACCGGCAACGTCCGAGGCAGCGGCTGCACGTTCTCGGCGGCACTGGCGGCCGGCCTCGCCCTCGGCGCCGATCTGGAACGCGCAGTGGCCGCCGCGGGCCGCTTCGTGCGCTCGGCCATCGAAGACTCCGCGGCATGGTCGCTCGACGGCCCCGGTCCGGTGTCCCACGCTCTGGGGCGGTAGGCAATCCCGGCTCCACTTCCTCACAACGTCCGTTACTTTACATAAGCCTCGCTTCTAGATTTCCCCACAACCCAGGGTTTACTTTACATAATCGAGATTTCCGGCGGTATTGATATTCCGGCCGGGCGTTGCGGCTGTCGAGACGTGTAGCTTTGTGGGCCGTGTCCCGGCGACTAGAGATCGAGCTGACCAGCCAGCGCCCCGACGGCACTTGGACCTGGCGGGCCGCCGGCGCACGCCAACCCAAGGGCGAGGTGAGCGGTGACCTCGTTCCGGACACAGCCGCTATCGGCACCGTGCTCAAGGCCGAAGCCGACGGCGGGCTCGACGGTCTCGAGATCATCGCGGTTTCCGCGCCGCGGGTCCGGGCCGCGCCCTCTGATCGTCTGGAGTTGATCGGCGGCGGGGACGGCCCTGCGGTGACAACCACGCTGGTCCGGAAGTCCCGACGCCGCGACCGCGACCACGACCGGGATCGAGGGCGCGATCGCGGGCGCGATCGCAGGGACGCCCGCGACGACTCGGACCGCCGCAGTCGCGGCCGTCGAGACGAGCGAGCAGACGGCGACGGCCGCGACCGCAAGAAGCGCAAGCCTCGCCGGGCCGAGGGATCCAAGAGGGATTCCCGGTCCCACGATTCCCGCGACGGCGACAGGGACCGCAGGACGCAGCGTTCCGACCGCCGCGACCGGCGATCCGCCGACAGGCGCTCGAAGGAAGGCAGGAGGTCTGAGAGTCCCCGGCCCAGAACCCCCGGCCTCAAGGCGAAGCGGGTCCATCGCCAGGCTGCATTGGCAACCCTTCCCGATGACCAGCAGCCGTTGGCTCGCGAAGTGCTGAAGGCCGGTGTGCCGGGCGTGCGCAAGTCCATCGAGCGAATGAACGCCAAGGCAGCCGCCGAGAAGCTCCCGCAGATCAAGTCGGAGCCGATCTTGGCGCTGGCCGAGCAGCTCGCTCCCGTGTTGAAGGCAGCCGAATGGCACGACCGGGCCGACGCGGCCCTGGCCGGAATCTCCGAGATCGACCTGCGAGACATCCGCTCCGTCATTGCCGCCGCCGATCGGGCCGCTCGAACCGACGAGACCAGGGCCCTCGCCGAGAGCCTGCGAACCGGCCTGGCTCAGCGTCTGGAAGTGGATCATCGCCGGTGGTTGGACGAGTTGGCCGGCACCATCGGCGAGGGCCGCACCATCAGGGCACTGCGCCTGAGCTCTCGCCCGCCCAAGGCGGGGACGCCGCTGCCGGTTGACATGGCCGAGCGACTCGCCAACATGGCGGCCGAAGACCTGAACCCCACCACCAACCAGCAGCGGTGGTCGACGGTGGTGGACTCAGTGGCCCTCTCCCCCGTCCGCACTCAGGTGATCCCGCTCGGCGTTCCGGAGAAGCCCTCCGAGGATCTGCTCGCCACCGTCCGAAGGCTGGCCGACCGGGTCCCGCAGATCGCGGCTCTGTTCGGCATCGAGTCGCAGGCGCCGAGCCCCCGGGGACGCCGACCTCCCCCGCCGCCGCCCGCGCCGGAGGTCGACAAGACGACGGAGCTGCCCACCGAGACACCCACCCCCGACGCAGAAGCAACCCCCGACACTGAAACACCCACCCCCGACGCAGAAGCAACCACCGACACTGGGACACCCGGTGGGTCGCAAGACGCCTGATGATCGATTTTGAGACCGAGGGCAACGTCGCTCTCATCACCATGAACCGGCCTGAGGCCCGCAACGCGGTCAACGGCGCGATCTCCCGAGGCTTGGAGGAGGCCGTCGATCGGCTGGAGGCGGACGACTCGCTGTGGCTCGGCATCCTCTCCCACACCGGCCCGGTGTTCTGCGCCGGCGCCGACCTCAAGGCCATATCGGAGGGACGCTTCTCGGAGCTGTCCACCAAGCGGGGCGGGTTCGGCGGCATCGTGATGCGCGAGAGGACCAAGCCCCTGATCGCCGCCATCGACGGCCCCGCCCTGGCGGGCGGAACCGAGATCGCGCTCACCTGCGACCTGCGAGTGGCCTCGACCGCGGCCCGCTTCGGCCTCCCCGAGGTGAAGCGGTCGCTGATCGCCGCCGCCGGCGGCCTGGTTCGCCTGCCCCGCACCATCCCGCTGGCCATAGCCATGGAGATAGTCCTCACCGGTGACCCGGTCAGCGCGGAGCGGGCCCTGGAACTAGGCCTTATCAACGAACTCTGCGAACCGGGCGAGGCGCTCGACGCAGCCCGGCGCCTGGCTGCCCGTGTCAACGCCAACGGCCCCCTGGCCGTGCGAGAGTCCCGCCGGCTCGTGCTCGAGAGCTTCACCCAGACCGACGCGGAGGCAATGCTGGCCGCGGGACGGGCCCAGATGGGGCTGCGCGGCACCGAGGACTTCCGCGAGGGTCCGCTGGCCTTCATAGAGAAGCGTCCCCCCGTCTGGAAGGGCCGCTGAGCCTGGCGTCATTTCCGCTCTTGTTCGCTGCGCTCACGGGCCGCTCGGGCCACGGCCTCGCTACGCTCGGCCTCTAGGCGATCGTCGGGATTATCCCGTGGTCGTAGAGGAACTCCGCTAAGCCCTCCACCAACCGCAGGGAGGCCACCTCGGTCACCGGCCACCACCTGGCCTCCGCGGCATCTGTGCCTGCTGTCGGCTCGAAATCGCCGATCACGGTCGCCTCAAAGTCGAGGATCACGAAGTGATGGTCCTCACTGATGCGCTCCACCCAGCCGACCAAGGGTCCGCACACACCCCGCAGCCCGGTCTCCTCGTGCAGCTCGCGCACGACCGCCTCCATCAACAACTCCCCCGGCTCGACCCGGCCTCCGGGAACGGACCACTCCCCCACCGCGGGCGGGCGTCCCCGGCGCACCAGCAGCAGTTCGTCGGAGCGGCGGACGATGGCGCCCACCGCGACCTCGGCCCGCTCGATCATTCTCCTGTAGACAGGTCGACGGCGCCCGGCAGCGCCCGATGCACGGTTATCGCCCGGGCTACCAGGCCGTGCGTCTCGAAGAAGTTCTTGGTGTTGCGATCCCCCGGCAACGCCAGGCTGTCCACACCGATGCAGCCGCGCCGGCCGGCCCAAGCCATCAGCAACTCCATCATGGACTCGCCGACTCCCACGCCACGTGCGTCGGGAAGCACATAGATGTCGCCGACGCGTCCCACCGTCGAGCCGTCGTGCAACTCCACAAGACGGATCGCGCCGTAGCCGACGATCGCTTCGTCGATGGTGCCCACCACCACCAGCGCATCGTCGGCTCGCAGGTCGCGGACCAGACCCTCCAGCTGCGGTTCGGGCCGGGCCTCCAGCCGGGACCACACGGTGCCGCCGCGCAGTTGCGACATCTCGGCTGTCGCCTGGGCCGCCAGTCCGGCCACGCTGGCGATGTCGGCTTCGACGGCCCGTCTAGCCCCCTCGTCGATAGAGGTCATCGGCAGGGACGGGTGACGAGCACAGATCTACTCCCGGCCTTCAGCCTCCGAGAACCCTCTCGATCGACTCGCAGGGCTCCTCGCCTGACGGGCACACAGGATTGGAGCGCGAGCCGAACTGGGTGACGCTCACGATCAGGAAGCATTGGTTGCAAGTCCACTCGTCCGAGCGGGGCGGCGCAACCACCGTGGTGGCCTTCGACTCGCCCGCGTCCTCCTCCTCGTCCTCCTCGTCGTCGTCACTGGCGGCGATGCGATCCCTGAGGATCTCCTCCAGATCAGCCTCGACGTCGCTGGGGTGGACTTCGTCGTCATCGTCGTCGTCGGCCGGCATGGGCACATCGTCGTCATCGTCGGCCTCGTCGTCGCCGTCGTCGCCGTCGTCGTCATCGAGCTCCTCGGCGTCGCCGTCGAACTCCTCGTCGCCCTCGAACTCCTCGTCGCCGTCGAACTCCTCGTCGCCGTCGAAGTCGTCGTCATCGTCGCTGAAATCGCCGTCGAAGTCATCGCTCAGGTCGCCTTCGAACGCATCTGAGTCACCGAAGTCGTCGCCGTCGAAGTCGTCGTCGCCGTCGCCGTCAAGAGGGTGTTTCTGGTTCATCGCTCCAACTGAAGGGTCGGTTGGCACCGGATGTGGGGCGGATCATAGACACTGATCGGCTAGGCGCAACTTACATTCCGATCAACCTTGGGCCAGACCTCCGTCGTCCTCGCCGTCGCGGCCGGCAGACAGATCCGACGAAGGATGAGACGGCGCGGTCCGCAGCCTCTCCACCCGGTTCTCGGCGTCGAGGCGACCCAGCCCGGGATCGGTGGAGTGGTTCACGAAGGACATCAGTTCAGCGACGGCGGCATGACCCGCTTCGGTGGCGATGAGGGTGTGCATCCGCTGGCACACCCTGCGATAGGCGGGGTGGCCCTGGGGTGTGGTCCGCAATTCCAACATGTGCATCGCCTCGCGGGCGTTCATCTGCATCGAGTACCGGATCCGGTAGGCGAGAGCGACGGCGTAGGAGGCCTGGTCGCTGAACTCGGCGCTGAGGGCCTCGTAGAGCCGGGCCGAGCGGGCCATGACCTCATCGAACCTCTCGTCCTCGCCGGCCGCGTCCACTGCGGAGGGCCGGACGTAGCCGTGGCGGGTGGACAGCGGCTGCCATTCGATGGTCAGCATCCGATGGCGCTGGAGGTCTCGGAACGCCCCGTAGTCGGACAGCACGTCGAAGCGGTAGTAGACCCGTTCGAGCGCCCGGCCGGGGCGGTGGCGACGGTTCTGCCGGTCTCCGCAGTAGGCCCGGACCACGGCTACACGCTCGGCTGTCGGCATGGCTCTCACCCTGGACTCGACGGTGCGGTCCGCCAGCGACGTGTGGGGGTAGAGCATCGCCGCGATCATCTTGGTCTCGCCGTCCGGGTCGAAGTCCACCAGCTCGACCGAGTCGTCGGTGACCGGCCCTCCCACCGCGTCGCCAAAGACACGGCCCGCGAGGTCCTCCATGGCGCCCCGGTTGTCGGCCAGGTAGCGCGACGTGAGCCCGCCGCGGTCGGGCAGGTCCACCCGTTTGAGGAACGAGGGGATCACCTTGCGCAGTTCGGTGAGCATCATGTCGGCGTAGAAGCGGGACTCAGGAAGGGGATGGGCCCGCATCCGCAGGAGCAGCGCCTCATAGGACTGGCCGGTGCCGTAGATGCCGACGTTGCTCAGCGACGCGGCCGGGAGCAGCCCGCGGATCGAGTCCAGGGCCCTGGCCTTGATCGCCTGCCGGTAGGCGAAGTCGGAGTCGCCGGACTCCTTGGGCACGTTGGTCCGGAAGAAGTCCTGCATGACCGGCACGAGCTCGGAATAGGTCGAGAACATGCGGTCGATGTCGCCCACGTAGCGCGTGCCCAACGACGAGTTCAGCACCTGCGAGTCGCGGTAGTAGCGGTAGCGGCCTCCCAGACGCCGGTCGTAGGCGATGTAGCGGGTGCTCTGCTCCAGGTAGGCCATCAGCCGGCCCCACTCCAGCACCTTGGTCAGCAGGTTGGAGGCCTGCTCGCAGGCCAGGTGCACGCCGCCGAGCTGGGCCACGGAGTCGTCTCCGTACTCGAAGAAGACCCGGTCGTACAGAGCCTCGGCCCGGCGCAGGCCGATGGTGGCGTCGATCGTGATGTCCCCGGTGATGTCGAGATCGTCGACGAACTCGTCGAGGAACAGCCGGCGGAGGCTCGACATCGACCGGGAGTAGCGGGCGAACAGGGCGCCCTTGACGACCTCGGGCAGGTTCACCAGCGCAAACACCGGCTCATCCAGGTTGGTGAAGTACCGGCGCAGGATGTCGGCCTCCTCGGGCGAGAAGGACTCCGCCGTGTACAGGTTCACGGGGCGCGACATTAGGGCTGCAACGGTCGCAGGTGGCGCATGCTCGGGACGCTCAAGGCCGCGCTTTCCCGCTCTTGTTCGCTGCGCTCACGGGCCGCTCGGGCCACGGCCTCGCAAGCTCGGCCTCTAGGGGCGCAGGCTACGCCGGGCGCGGATCGTGGGACGGCTCAGGATGGGACGAACGCGGCCCGTGCAGCCGCCATTACCCCGGTGTCCAGCCAGCAGTCCAGCGCGGTCATGGCCAGCGCCTTGGCGCCGTCGATCACGGCCGAGTCGCCCTCCGAGCCCCGGGCGTACTCGGCGAAGCGCGGCGTGTGGATGGCCACGTCATCCGGCGCGACTTTGATCATGGGATGTATGGAGGGAACGGTGTAGCTCACGTTGCCCATGTCGGTGCTGCCCACCACCCGGGCCCCGGGGTCGGACGCCACGGTGCGGCCCAGGGTGTCGAGGTTGGCCAGATAGCGGTCGAGCAGGGTCGGGTTGTCCTTCATGTCGGCATAGGCGGGATCGGCCCATTCGAGATCGACCTCGCAGCCGGCCGCGTCGGCACCCGCCCTCAGGCAGGCGGCCACCCGATCCTTGAGCGGCTCCAGTGATGTGAGGTCGGTGGAGCGCACGTACCACTCGACCGCGGCCGTGGCCGGAACGATGTTGGCCTTGGCTCCCCCGTCGGTGAATACGCCGTGGATCCGCTCGTCGTCGCGGATGTGCTGGCGCAGGGCGGCGACGGCGTTGTAGCCGAGCACGGCCGCGTCGAGCGCGTTGCGGCCCTTCTCGGGCGCGGCCGCGGCGTGGGCGGCGGCACCGGTGTAGCGGGCGTTGAGCCGCTGGACCGCCACCGCGTGGAACACGCTCAACTCATGGTTGGCGGGGTGCACCATCATGGCCGCGTCGGCATCGGAGAACGCTCCCGCCCGGAGCATGATCTCCTTGCCGCCCCCGCCCTCCTCTGCCGGGGTTCCCACCACGGCGACCCGTCCGCCGGCCTCGCCGGCCACCGACGCCAGGGCCAGGCCGGCCCCCAGTCCGGAGGCGGCGATGATGTTGTGACCACAGGCATGGCCGATCCCGGGAAGGGCGTCGTACTCGCACACAACGGCCACCAGCGGTCCGTCGCCGTCGCCGGCTCGGGCCTCGAAGGCGGTGTCGAGGCCGTAGGCGCGGCGCTGCACGTCCAGGCCGTGATCGTCCAGCACTTCGGTGAGCAGGTCGTGGGCGTGGTGCTCCTCGAAGCACAGTTCGGGCCGGGAGTGGATGCGGTGCGACACGTCGAGCAGTTCGGGGGCCAGACGGTCGATCTCCTCGCAGACCCGTCGCTTGGCGTCAGCTATGTCCATGGCACCGATCCTAGGGCCCGCTCGGGACCCAGACGTCCAGGGCGCCGGCTTCGACCCGCAGGCTGAGGGTTCGGGCCCGGCCCAGGCGCACGCCGTCCAGGTAGATGTCCAGGGCGGGATCCAGGTCGTATTGGGCCGCGGTGATCCGTCTCTGGGTGATCTGCGGGTGGGGGACGTGGCTGCCCGAGGGCAGGCGGCGGCGGGCCGCGAGGCGCACAGCCAGTGGCGGGTCAGCGTCGAACACATCGAGGCGGCCGTCGCCCGGATGGGACCGGGGCGCCGCGTTCCAGCCACCGATGAACGACGCGTTGGCCGCCACCAGCAGCCGGCCCCGCCACCAGGACCTGCGGGCCACGAGATGGGCCACGAACCAGTGCAGCCGGCCGTCCACCAGCGCAGCCCCCACGTCGGCAGGAATCCGGATCCCGGTTGCGGTGCCAGGCTGGGGCGACGCATCGGAGACCGGGGACACGCCGAGAGTGCGAGCCAGGTCACCTCCCGTCAGCACCACCGGCGGGATCGCCCGGTTGGCCCTGCGGGCTTCAGCCACGATCCTGCCCGCAGCGGCGTCAGTGTTCGCGGTACGGGCATCGGGCGGGAAGTCGCCCTCGACGCCCCAGTCGACGCCCCAGCCCGAACCGCGCTTGCCGATCATGCCTCAGGCTCGTACACCGCGCCCGACAGGGCCACCACTCCCCGGTTCAGCGCCTCGACGGCCTGACGGGCCGCTCTGGCGGTGCCGGGACCGGGCGACACCACGGCGATCTGGCGGGTCAGGTCGGCCAGTTGCTTGACGTTGCGCACGAAGTCGCCCGCGGCGAAGCCCTCCTCCAGCAGGGCGTCGAAGGACTCCCCCGCGGCCCAGCGGTGGGCCGCGGGCGCGAAGCCGATCTCCAGCGACCGGGTGGAGCTCGCTCCACAGCGCTGCTCGGTGCGGTGCAGATCGTCCAGAGCCGCCCCGAGGCGGCGCAGGCGGCGGTAGGCCGTGCCGGAGGGGACCCACACTTCGGGCCTCGGCCCCGGTGATCGGTGTTCGTAGGTGAACGCAGACAGCACCGAGGCCAGTTCGGGCGCCGACAGCCCGTCGAGCAGACCGCTGTGAAGCGCCTCGGCCACGGCCAGGTCCGCTTCGTGGAAGATGCGCGATACCAGCGACCCCGAGGCGGTGAGCGTCCAGCCGTCGAGGTGGCCCCGCTCGCGTAGGACCGAGGCGACTGCGTCGAACTGCCGCGGGAGGCTCGATTTCGAGGACGCAGCGTCGGCCTGGTGTTGGGCGAAGGACCGGGCCATCAGGTTGCGAGCCTCTTCGGCGGGCATGCGGGCCAGCAGGCCGGCCACCATGTTGTAGGTGGGCCGGAAGGCCGAGCGCAGTTCGAAGGACCGGCTCGATGCCATCTCGGCCATCTCACCGAAGGTGCAGTCCGGCGACCAGAGCGCCACCGCCCATCCGGCCTCGTCGATGCCGCGTCGCCCGGCCCGGCCGGTGAACTGCGTGTACTGGGCGGCACGGAGCGGGACGGTGCTCTGGCCGTCGTACTTGACGGGCTTGTCGATCACCACGCTGCGAGCCGGCATGTTGACGCCCAGCGCCAGGGTCTCGGTGGCGAACACCACCTTCACAAGGCCCTCGGCGAAGCACTGCTCCACGATCTCCTTGAAGACGGGAACCATGCCGGCGTGGTGCGACGCGATGCCTAGGCGAAGCCGGGCGGCCCAGCGGCGGGCGTCCAGCGCGGCCAGATCCGCCGGATCGAGCCTGCCCAGACGGGCCTCGACCAGCTCGTCGACTCGGTTCGCCTCGGCGTCGTCGGCGTAACGAACCCCGTCGCGGGCCAGCCGGGCCGCGGCCTGGTCGCATCCCTTGCGGCTGAACACGAACCAGATCACCGGCAGCAGGCCGCGCTGGGCGAGCTCGCCGAGCAGGTCCACGCGCCGCGGCGGCCGCCACAGAGCACGCGGGCGGGGCCCTCGGTGCTCAGGACTTCCCGAACGGCGGGGACCGCCACGCCGCGAACCACCCGCCCCACGAGCGCCGCCACGCCGCGAACCACTCGCCCCACGAGCGCCGCCACGCCGCGAACCACCCGCCCCACGAGCGCCGCGAGGTGCTGCGGGGCGGTCGAAGCGTCCTCCCTTCGGGTTGGGCTTGCCGTCGACCAGGGTGGGTATGAGTTCCACCGCGTCGCTGCGGCGCCGACCCACGGCGTACAGGTTCGTCAGCGGGACTGGCCGCCGCGACTCCACCACCACCGCGGTCGGGCCGCTCACCTGCTTGAGCCAGCCGCCCAGCTGTTCGTGGTTGGAGACGGTGGCCGACAGGCACACCAGCACCACGCTCTCCGGCAGGTGCAGGATCACCTCCTCCCACACCGGCCCGCGGTAGGGGTCCTCCAGGTAGTGCACCTCGTCGAGCACCACCGCGCCGAGCCGGTCGTCAACAGCCTCCGCGTAGAGCATGTTGCGCAGCACCTCGGTGGTCATGACCACGACGTCGGCGTCGCCGGCGATGACGTTGTCACCGGTGAGCAGGCCCACCCGGTGCGGGCCGAGCCTCCGGCACAGATCCCGGTACTTCTGGTTGGAGAGGGCCTTGATGGGCGTGGTGTAGAAGGCCCGCCGGCCCGCCGCCAGAGCCCGGTCGACGGCGTGGTCGGCCACCACCGTCTTGCCGGAGCCGGTGGGCGCGGTCACCAGCACCGAGCGTCCGGCCTCGAGGTGCTCTATGGCGCGGCGCTGGAACTCGTCGAGCACGAAGCCAGCCCCCGCCGGCTTGATCATGGTCGGGAGGCTGCGGCGCGCCCTGGGCGACGGCTCACGACCGGGCCGCTTCTCGCTTTCGCTGCCGGCGGCTGGCCAGCACGCCCCACAGGATCGCGATCTCGTAGAAGGCGTACATGGGAATCGAGAGCGCCATCAGCGTGAAGGGGTCGCCGCTGGGGGTGATCACCGCGACCAGGATCACGATCCCGACGACCGCGTAGGAGCGGACCTTGCGGAGAGTCCGGTTCTCGACGACTCCCATGACCTGCAGTCCGATGAGGACGATCGGGAACTGGAAGGCGATGCCGAAGGCGATCATCATCTTCACCACGAAGCCCAGGTACTCCTTCGGGCTGAACAGCGACACCAGGTCGGGCCCGCCGATGTCCTTCAGGAAGTCGAGGGCCCGGGGCAGGCTCCAGTACGCCAGCCCCACACCCAGGAAGAACAGCATCACGCCCGCGGCCACGAACGGGATCGCGTAGCGCTTCTCGTGGCGGTACAGGCCGGGCGCGATGAAGCGCCACCCCTGCCACAGCAGCACCGGCATGGCCAGGGCCAGGCCCGAATAGGCGACCAGGGTGATCCGCACGCTGAAGGGTTCGAGGGGGCTGGTGACGAACAGGTTGCAGCCCCCGTCCGGACCGAACAGCTGGGAGTCGATCCGCTCCTCGACAGGGAAGGTCTTGCAGTACGGCTCGAGCAGGAGGTCGAGTATGAACGGGTAGAGGATCCAGCAGGCCACCGCGCACACGGCCACAGCCACGACCGCCTTGATGAGGCGGTTGCGGAGCTCGGCCAGATGCTCCATGAGCGTCATGTGGCCGCCCTCGCCGTCGTCCGGGCGCTCCATCGGAGTCGTGTCGTCGACTGCGTCGGTCATCGCGGCGGCTGCGGAGTCCTAATCGGGCGTGCCGTCGGTCTTGGGCTCGGCATCCGGCTCGCCAGCATCGGACTCGCCAGCATCGGACTCGGCGACATCCGGCTCGCCAGCATCGGACTCGGCGACATCCGGCTCGCCAGCATCGGACTCGGCGGCGTCCTGGCCCGCCGCGCCGGCGTCCTCGCTGCCGGACGCGGGCGGAGGGCTCACCCTCGCCTCGGCAGTGCCCCAGGAGACCGGACCCGCCGCGGCTGTTCCCGGTGCGCTGCTGCCCTCGCCCGATGCGGCGTCCTTGGCGCCGTCCTTGGCCTCGTCCTTGGCCGCGGGCGGGGGCTCGATCGCCTTGCTCGGATCGGCGGCCTTCAGCGTTTCCGTCATCTCCTTGAGGGGCTTCTGGGTGGTCTCGCGCAGGCTCTTGTCGGCCGCCTTCAAATCGGCGGTCGCCTCCTGGAGAGGCTTGGCCGCCTCGCGCAACTCCTGTTGGAAGCCCTGGCCGATGCGGCGGATCTCCCCCACGACCTTGCCGACCTGGCGGACGGCCGGGGGCAGCCTGGTCGGTCCCAGCACGATGAGGGCGACCAGCAGTATGACCAGGATCTCTCCCCCGCCCAGGTTTCCCACCCTGGCAGCCTAGCTAGGGGGCTGTAGGCGGACGTTTCTGGGCGCGCAACTGATCGGCGGCGGCCCTGGTCGCCAAGGCGTGATCGCCCAGCCGGACCGCGAAACGCGACAGCTCGTCGGAGGCCACGGCCGCCGACGACGTCTTCCTCAGCGCTCCGGTCAGATCGCCCGCGGCGTGGGCCACGGCCCGCAGACCGTATATGAGCACGCCGAGGGCGATGACGGCGGCCGCGGCCGGTGCCAGCATCCACATGAATGGCACGATACCCGCGAGCCGTGAACGGCTCCCTACGGACTACCGGGGATTCAGGCGCCGGCGTCGTCCGTGAAGTGGGCCAGGGTCGCCACCATCCGGTCGACGTGATCGCTGTACACGCCGTCGATGCCGAGGTCGACCAATTCGGCGATCTGGCGGGCCTGCTGGGCGTCCCAGCCCAGGGCGAACAGGCCGAATCGGTGATAGAGCGTGGTGAGGCCGCCGTTCCAGTCCTCGCGGCGGAAGTTCACCGCGTCGATGCCGGCCTCGGCGAGGTCGGCAGCATGGCGCTCGGGTCCTCGCGGCAGCCGGTCCAGGCGGGTGGAGTGCACCAGCCGCACCTCCGGAGCGGCGGACCGCCATGCCTGAAGCACGTCAGCGTCGTGATGGCAGACCCACAGCTGTTCGGCTGCCCCGTGGGCCCTGGCCACCGCGATGAGGCCGGAGAAGGCGGACTCGTCCTTCACGTCGACGCTCAGGGGAAGATCGGTGCCGCAGTGCTCGTAGTACTCGCCCAGGGTGGGAATATGGGCGGGGAGCCGGGATCGGGGCAGGCTGGCGATGGGCCGGCCCAGGATCCGGCGGGTCGACAGCGTGGGCAGTCCCCCAACGGCCTCGTCATGGTTCAACACGATCTCGCCGTCGGCAGTGATCCACGCGTCGGTCTCTATGCCGGTGGCTCCCATCTCGCGGGCCAGCGCGAACGCTTCGAGGGTGTTCTCCCGGGCATGGGCCCGCGCCCCGCGGTGGGCGAAAGCGATGGGCGGCACCAGCAGAGCCGGTATGCGGGTCGGCATCAGGCAAGTATCACGCAGCCAGCGCGGCTCGCGGGCGGCAATCTGCCTCGACAGACTCCACACTCTCATGGCGTAAAGCCCGATGACCACCAACCGCCAGGCGCCCGTGATCTCTGAGAGCACGTCAAGGGATCTTGCCGGGGTGTGTTCCAGCCGCAAGTCCTGACATCCCTGCCCCGCGTTGTGGGTGCGTCCCGGGACAGCCTGTGCGTCAGCTCCGCACGGTCGCTGGTGCGGGCTGTCCGAGGCGATCCAGGCAGGCCGCTGAAAGCTGGAGCGGATGCCCGCCTACTACATCGGCGGCACGCCCGCTGCACGCGAGGCTGTTGCCCGGCTGCGGTACGAGCGGTGGACGCTAGAACGCTGAACGCAGCGCGGCGCAAGAATCATCGAGGCACTTCCGACTGCCCGTTGGCGTTGTAGCCCCAGCAGGCGACGGAGCCGTCGGTGCGCAGCCCGCAACTGTGCTCCAAGCCGACGGAGATAGCCGTGAAGGCACCCGAGGGCGCGTCCAACTGTCTGTAGTCGTTGTTGCCCCAGCAGGCGACGGAGCCGCCGCTGCGCACTCCACAGCTGTGGGCCTGGCTGGCGGAGACCGATGTGAAGGTTCCCGAGGGCGCATCCGTCTGCCCGTTGGCATCGTGGCCCCAGCATTCGATGGAGCCGTCGATGCGCACCCCGCAACTGTGCGAGATGCCGGCGGAGACGGACGTGAAGGTTCCCGAGGGCGCTACAAGCTGTCCGTTGGCGCTGTTGCCCCAGCATTCGATGGTGCCGCCGAGGCGCACCCCGCAGCTGTGCTGATAGCCGGCGGAGACGGACGCAAAGGTCCCCGACGGCGCGTCGGTCTCCCCGTATTCGTCGTAGCCCCAGCATTCGATGGCGCCGCCGAGGCGCACCCCGCAGTCGTGGGCCTGGCCCGCGGAGACGGACGTGAAGGTTCCCGAGGGCGCCACAAGCTGTCCGTTGGCGCTGTTGCCCCAGCATTCGATGGTGCCGCCGAGGCGCGCCCCGCAGCTGTGGTACCCGCCGGCGGAGACGGACGCAAAGGTCCCCGACGGCGCGTCGGTCTCCCCGTATTCGTCGTAGCCCCAGCAAGTGATGGTGCCGCCGGTGCGAAGCCCGCAACTGTGCTGGTAGCCGACAGAGACGGACGCGAAGGCGCCGGCGACTGACGTGAACGTTCCCGGCGACGTGCGCTCGTTGTAATCCCAGCAGGTGATGGTGCCCTCGGCGCGCACGCCGCAAATGTTGCTGCCGCCGACGGAGACGGACGTGAAGGTCCCCGACGGCACATCTAGCGGCCCCGGCGGGCTGCCCCGTCGATGCCCAGCAAAGGTGGCGTTGATGCCGTCGCCCCAGCATTCGATGGTGCCATCGAGGCGCAGCCCACAACTATGGGGCGAGCCAGCGGAGACGGACGTGAAGGTCCCCGACGGCGCCTCCGCCTGTCGGTGGTAGCCCCAGCAAGTGATGGTGCCGTCGAGGCGCAGCCCACAACTCTGGGCGAAGCCGACGGAAACGGACGCGAAGACCCCCGTCGGCAAGAACCCATCGTAGTCCCAGCAGGTGATCGTGCCGTTGAGGCGCAGCCCACAACTGCGAAAGACGCTCGAGGAGACCGACATGAAGGCCCCCGAAGGCGCATCGGTCTCCCCGTGTTCGTTCCAGCCCCAGCATTCGATGGTGCCGTCGAGGCGCAGCCCGCAACTGAAGTACGAGCCGGCGGAAACGGACGTGAATGCCCCCGAGGGCGCATCCGTCTGCCCGTAGTCGTTCCAGCCCCAGCATTCGATGGTGCCGTCGAGGCGCAGCCCACAACTGTGCTCAAAGCCGACGGAGACCGACGTGAAGGCCCCCGAGGGCGCGTCCGCCTGCCCGTGTTCGTTGCGGCCCCAGCATTCGATGGTGCCGTCGAGGCGCAGCCCGCAGCTGTGGGACCCGCTAGCGGAGACGGACGTGAAGCTGCCAGCGACGGAGACGGACGTGAAGCTGCCCACCACGAACCTCGGGTCGCTGGTGTCGCTTATGCCGTCGCTCATAGCGCTCGTATCGGGCGTGGTGCTCGTGTCAGCGACGCGGGTCGTGCCGTCGTTGATGGCTTTGAGCAGTACCATCATGTCGCTGCGGGTGAAGTTGCCGGACGAGTCCGCTTCGAGAACCTCGTCATAGAAGCGCTCCACGAACAACACAGCGTGCCGCTTCGACAGCGGCTGCTCCGGGCAGAACGTCTCCTCGCCGCAGCCGCGTGTGATGCCGTTGTCGAATGCCCATTCGATCGCATCGCGAGCTGGATGATCTGCCGGAACGTCAGAGAACCGCTCGCCCTGGGCGCGGGCGACAGCTGCGCCCGCGGCCACAGCAGCAGCGGTGAGCACCGCCACAACGAACCGAGTCTTGTGCAAGTGCCTCCCTCCCGAAGGTCTGTCAACTCCCTAATGCAAGTTCCAGTCAATCTAGGTCATGGACTCTGGACATGCTCTATGATGCGCCCGGCATTCGGTGCGGAATCGTATGAACTCGCGAATGGCCTTGCGCCATCCGGGAGGGCCGACGGGGGCGCCAAGTGAGGATCGCCACTTGACCAGCCGCAACAACCAAGGCCTGCGCTTATCGGAGAAGCACTGATGGATCGCCGAGCCTTCGAGGGCTGCAAGTATCACTCGCAGTTCTGGCCAAGTGTCGAATCGCTTCGCCAAAATGACCCGCATATCAGCGCCCTTGAGCGGATACTCACTGAGCTTTGCACTAATCCGCGCGCTCCGGGTCTCCGCTCGCACCCGATCGGATTATCCAGAGACGGACACAAGCTCTTCGCTTCTGATGTGGGAGGATCCGGCACCGACCGGCGCGTCGTCTGGAGGTGGGGGGAGCGGTTTGTAGTACTTCTGCAGTACGGCACTCACGATGTTTATCGACGCGCCAAGCGAATGGATCTGCGCAACGACTCGGATCTAGAAGTATCTGTACCCGAGGAGGCACCTCAGCAGCCAGCCAGCGCGGCGCCCTCCAGGACGGAGCACCTATCTACACGAACCCGTCAAGATCCAGCGTCACTGTTCGAGCCCTGGAATGACGCGGAGTTGAGTTCGTTCGGTTTCTCTCCGACGGCGATCCACCAATTGCGCCGCTTGAGCACCGAGAACGAGTTGAACGAGCTCGAGTCCTCGCTTGGGGCGTCTGTTGCCGAGAGAGCGGCGAACCTCCTGTGTTGGGACCACCCCGATGGCGAACACCCGGAACCCATCGCTGTCAGCGCAGAGGTTGTGACAGCTACAGCAGAGGAGGCTGAAGAGATCCGCTCTCTCGAAGCGAAGCTCGCCGACACGCACAATCGACGTTGGTTCCCGAGTTTCGAACCAGCCTTCTTGACAGACATCCTGCGGAGCCCAATCGAGGACTGGATGGTCTACTTGCGTCCCGATCAGCAGGCAGTGGTCGAACGCGACCACGACGGCCCGGCACGAGTTCTGGGTCCGGCAGGCACTGGCAAGACGGTCGTGGGCCTTCACAGAGCGAGGGAACTGGCCCGTCGGAGTCGCACGCAGCCCCGGCAGGTACCACCGGTATTGTTTACGACCTTCGTGGACACTCTTCCGCCGGTCCTTGAGCATCTGTTTCTGCGAATGCCGGATACTCGTCCTGGTGAGGTGGAGTTCGTCAGCGTGGGCACCCTGGCCAGCCGCCTATGCGAAGAGGCTGGTCACGCGATCCGGGTGCCGGACGACAACGAGACCTGGAAGTTGCTTGCTGGCGTCTATGTCAGCAAGGTCAAGCCGGGAACACCACTGGGTGACATCAACTTTGGCGAGGACTACCTAAGAGCGGAGATCACCAAGGTCATCAAGGGACGAGGGCTCCAGAGCCTTGGCGAATACCTCGAACTGGACAGGAAGGGTCGATTCGTGGACTTGAACGAGCAGCAACGCTCCCAGGTTTGGGAGATCATGCAGGAATGGGACGCCGAGAAGGAGAGCCGCAACTGGATGCACCACAGCGACGTAGTGCCCTTGGCCCTCGAACACGCTCTCCGGCTCGACACACCCCGGCACTCCGCCGTGGTGGTCGACGAAGCTCAGGATCTCACTCTGGTTGGCTTGAAGTTGCTCCGCGCTCTAGTGAACGCCCCGGACTACGACACGGATCGCCCAAATGGACTGCTGATCCTCGGTGATAACGGACAGCGCATCTACGACGGCGCCTACACGCTGGACGAGGTCAGAATGGACACTTCCGGCCGGACCACCGAGTTGGGAGAGAACTATCGCAACACCGCCGAGATCATCGATGCCGCCTACGCAGTGGCGAAGGACGTCCCTGTGGACGACCTAGCCGAGGG
Source organism: Candidatus Aldehydirespirator sp. (assembly GCA_965203575.1). GTDB lineage: Bacteria > Actinomycetota > Acidimicrobiia > Acidimicrobiales > Aldehydirespiratoraceae > Aldehydirespirator. Next base: position 3,231,156 of record OZ241894.1, on the reverse strand, counting down.
CCACACCCGAGAAACCGAAGCCTTTGCTCTGCGCCACGGGCGTCGACCACTGCTGGTACAGGCCACTGGCCTCGACGCACAGATCAACTACATTCTCGCCTGCATCGGTGAAATCACTGCCTCGAACGAAGGGTATGGATTCGGTGACATCGGCGTGCTGATGCAGCGGGCCACGGATGCGAAGGCGGTCTTGAAGCGCCTGCGCAAGCAGGGCTACCGGGCCGAGAACCTAGAGCGCTACCGGGGACGAACCACCGAATCCATCAAGGTCGGCACATATTTCCGTGCCAAGGGCTTGGAATTCAAGGCCGTGTTCATGCCCCAGGTTACTCGTGGTGTCGTCCCCAGGGTGACGCCGGGAGCGACGGGCAAGGAGGCCGAAGAAGCCCGCTACCTCGGTATCAGACAATTGTTCGTGGCGATGACCCGAGCCCGCGACCTGCTCGTGGTGCTGCACGACGGCCTCCCGAGCGAGTCCGTCGCAGCGGCCGCCGAATCTTTCGAACTCATCGATGCCGGGTGTTCTTGACTGGCAACGCACGCACAAGGCATACGGCACAAAGAAGCGCAGTCATGCAGCACAAGTACGTCGGAGATGTGGGTGACTTCGGAAAGTATGGGCTTCTTCATGCCATTGGCGGCATGACGACACAAGGTGAGACTCCCTCGCTCGGCGTCTCCTGGTATCTCAGCGGCAGCGGGACCGGTGACCCCGGGGAGGGCAAGCACATGAGCTATCTCGACAAGCCGGCGGAATATCGCGCCTGCGACCCCCAACTCTTCGACTGCTTGAACCAGATCATCTCCGAGGCAAGACAGAACCCGGAGGCAAGGTGCCTGAGATCGATCGAAAGAAGCGGGATTCTCGGCGACACCACCGTGTTCCACGACGAGACCGTCCCTCCAGGAACCCGCATGCCCTGGTTGGACAGAGCGCTGGTATGCACTGCGAGCAGCAACATTGTCTTCATGGATCCCGACAACGGTCTGGTCAGTCCTCGGAGGGAGCAAGAGCGTCAGTTGTCTCCGAAGCACCTCGACGTGCGGGAGATCTCTCCGTTCGTCAGGCGAGGACAGACGATCGTGATATACCACCACCTCGATCGCAAGGACCATGTCGAACAGATGCGAGAGTGGGCTGGGAGGCTCCGGTCGCGCCTGTGGCTGGATCGGACGCCTGAGATCTTGCGGTACAGGCGCGGAACTGGACGGTCCTTCTTCGTTGTGCCGGCCGCTGGTGACGCCGACTTGATCACGGCAAGGCTGAGAGAGTTCAGGACCAGCCTCTGGTTCGAACGCGAGCACCTCACGCCGCTGCCCGATTGACGATATCTGCAAGGATGGCCCTTAGATGGGCTGGATATTCAATAATATTTAATAAAAATGCTTGACAAATGTCGCAGTGGTACGCGATAATGGACCTATGGTGATCGAACTGGCCGAGCGGCTTGATGCAGCGGCTTCCGAGTTGCTGGCTGGGGTCAAACGTGCTGATGCGTCGTCGGAGGACCTGCTGGTCGTGCTGGCCAGAACCAAGGCTGTGCGAAGCAAGCTTGACGCCGCCCAAGCCTTGGCGGCGTCAAGCGTGGCGGGCAGCCAGAGCCACGGTGACGGCGGCGCGCATGTGCTGGCGCAGAGTGCCGGGATGTCCAGTCGCGACGCCCGGAGTCAAGTGAAGACGGCCGAGGCCATCGACTCGATGCCCTCGGTGCTGGAGGCGGTCGAGGACGGCCGGATGTCCTTCGCCAATGCCAAGCATCTGGCCGACGCGCACGACAAGACAAGCGCCAGCGCGGTCGAGTCCGACGAGGCCCTGTTGGCCAAGGCGGAGGCGATGCAGCCCGAGCAGTTCGCCAAGGAAGCCAAGCGGTGGACATACAGGCATCAGGCCGACAACGGCGACGAGGAGCACCGCCGCCGGAGGGCTCGGCGCCGCGTGAGGATATGGAACTCCGACGACGGCATGGTCCACCTACACGGCGAGTTCGATCCGATCACTGGTCGACAGATCGGCAACCGGCTGAAGAAAGAGGCTCGGCGGCTGCATGACGCCGACAAGACAGGCGCCAGAGCCAGCGGAGGTCAGACTCGCACTCTCCAGCAGTGCATGGCCGACGCGCTGGAGAACATGACCAGGATGACTGCCGGCGGCAAGCCCTACGCCGACATTGCGCTCGTCGCCCGGCTAGACCCTGAGACCGAGATGCTCATGGGTACAACTGCCGACGGCGATCCCCTCCCTCCTGCTGTGCTCGACAAGCTCACTTGCGGCTCGTCCCTGTTCGGACTGGTGCTCAGTGCCAAGGGCGTGCCCATATGGAAGGGCCGCAACATCAGGAAAGCCACGGAGTCCCAGTTTCAGGCACTCATAGCCCTGTACGGCGGCTGCGCGGGCTGCGGCGAGACCGACGCCGACATGATCCAGGCCCATCACATCAGGCCGTGCTCGCGGGGAGGCGCCACCGATCTCTCCAACCTCATGCCGCTGTGCTGGGGCTGCCACGACAAGGTCCACGACCACAACTGGGTTGTGGTCGATGCCGGGAACGGCAAGCACACCATCAGACCACCGAACGGCGCGTCCTACGGCCCGGCCCGCATGGCCGACAACACTCCCCTGTTCGCCCCGGCCGATCAGCGGGGCACGGCGGGCCTCGCGTCCGCAGCCGGGACCGGCAACGGAAGCCGAGCCGAGCCTAACGGTCCGCGGGCCGCCCGGGCCGCACTGCGCAAAGCCCGAGCCGCCCGCGCCTGACGCACCGCCGCGCACAACCCGCGCCTGACACAGACCCGGGCCGCGTGCAGCCCGAAGCATTCTCGAGTGAGGAACTCCGGCGGCTATACACCGCCCATGTCGTTCGGGCCCGGCCGTGCACTGGGACGGACCGATACCGGCCGACTCCCGGCGGCTACACGCCGCCCATGTCGTTCGGGGGCCAGATCTTCATGAAGGCCCGGCCCACGATGTCGTCGACGTCCACCGGCCCGAAGAAGCGGCTGTCGCGGCTGTCCTCGCGGCTGTCGCCCAGCACCATGACCTTGCCCTCGGGCACCTCGCAGCGCAGCGAGTCGGCATCGTTCTCGCAGCCCGGGATGGGCGCCTTCGGGAACGTCAACTCGCCGCCGGAGAGGTAGGGCTCCTCCAGCCGGGTGCCGTCGATGTAGACCCGGCCGTCGCGGATCTCGAAGGTCTCACCGCCCAGCGCCACGACCCGTTTGATCAGATCGTCGATGCCCGAACCCTGGCCCGGATTGTCGAACACCACCACATCGCCCCGGTTCACGTCGTGGAGGCGGTATCCGAGCTTGTACACGACCACCCGGTTGTCGACCATGAGGGTGGGCTCCATCGAGCCCGACGGGATGATGAACACCTCCACCAGGAAGGCCTTGAGCAGCAGGGCCAGTCCCAGAGCGCAGACCAGCACGACCAGCCACTCGACGACCACCGGCAGCGCACGCCGCGGTCGGTCCTGCCGCGGCCCCCCGGGATCCTCGCCGCCCGACACTGCGGCCGGCGGTTCAGCGGACTCGCCGGGTCGAGCCATTGCGCCCCCGGTCACCGGCTGTACCGCTCCAGCATCCGCGCCGCGGTGGCTGATCGCAGGTCCGGGTCGATGGCCTCGTGGCTGTCGATGACCTCCGCCTGCGGCCCCAGCTGCACCAGCAGCCGGGCCAGCCACGACTCGCCGGTCACCGGGAACACCGCTTCGACGGTGCCGTCGGGGTTCTCCGTTCGCTCCTGCGCCCGGTGGTAGTCGGCGGCCCAGGAGGCCTCCGGCGCCAGCCGGATGGTGACGGTGCGGTCCACCGTGTCCACCTTGAGCGTCGTCGTCGGCCCGCCGGGCAGGTCTACCTGCGTGGCCGAGTCCAACACCGTCAGCGTGCGGATCCGGTCGACCCGGAACACCCGCTCAGCACCGGCCCGGTGGCACCAGCCGAACAGGTACCACGCGCCGTCATGGCTCCGCAGGCTGGCCGGATCGACGACCCGGGTCGTCATCACGTCGCGTCCCCGCGAGTAGTACTCGATCTCGACCTGGCGCCTCCGGCCGATGGCGCGCCGCAGGTCGTCGAGGGTGTGGGACGGGGCGCGGCCCAGGCACACCTCGATGTGGTCGGCGCCGCCGGCGCCCTCCGAACCCAGCGACAGCCCCAGCTTGGCCAGGGCCCGCACCAGGGGGGCGGCCTCGTCCTCGTCGCCGGAACCGCCCCTCCCGCTCCCCTCCGTCATGTCGAGCACGGTCCGGCCCGCGGCCAGCAGCCGGGTCGCCTCCTCGCCGGAGAGTCGCATGGGCTGCGAGAACCAGTCCGCGTACTCGATGTCGACGATGCCGTCGGAGATGTGGACGTCTATCAGCGTGTCGGGTGTGAACGGGTGCACCCCCACGAAGAACAGCCTCCGCTCGAGGTCCTCCAGCAGCTGCTCACGGGGGTAGTCGAAGCGGGCGGCGATGTTGTCGAGATGGGCGCCGCCCTGCTCGACCACCCAGGGCACCACCCCCAGCAGGCGGGCCATGCGTTCGGCCACCGACAGCCTGGTCGCGTTCGCAGCGGGTGCCGACGTCACCTCCCCACCCTAGAACGGCGCCGACCGGTCAACGCGTCGGCGGGGGCCGGTCACCGGGCCGCGCGGTCCCCGGGGTCAGACCAGCGCCTCCAGCCAGGTCACGACCTCGTCGCGCAGCCACTGGGGATCGAGCACCTCGGCGTGCTCAAGGAACTCCATCACGAACGACCTCAGCGCGGTCGGGTCGCGCACTTTCAGCGTCAGGACCACCGAGCCGTCGGGACGGGACTCGCCGTCGACGCCGGCCCGGTGGCAGGCCCAGCCGGCCTGGTCGGCGTCCACCAGCACCCGGACCTCCACAGGGTCGCCCTCGCCGAACTCCCACGGTCTCAGGGCGCGGGGATCGCGCCCCTCCCCCACCGGGTTGACCGCCGGGCCCGACTCGCCGACCTCGCCGCCTATCCGGTCGACGCGGAACAGCCGCTCGGCGGACTGGTCCACGTCCCAGCCCGCCAGGTACCAGTGGCCCCGGTGGAACGAAAGGCGCCACGGCTCGACATTCCGCTCGACATCCCGGTACGCGAACGAGACCGCCCGCCGTCCGATGGCGGCCGCCACCAGTCTCGCCAGCGAGTCATGGAAGGGCAGCTCACCCACCTCGGCCACCTCGCCGGCGGCGCCGGCCGCCGCCGCGCCGCCCAGCCGGGCCAGGCCCGCGCCCGAGCCGCCCTCGAGGCGCACCAGGTTGGTGGCCAGGTGCAGCGCGGCGAGCTCGTCGGGATCGAAGCGCACGTCGCGCCCGGCGTAGGCCCCCGACGGGATCCGGTAGCCGTCCACCGGCGGGTCGAGCCGGTAGAGGGTCGAGACCTCGATGGGCACGCCGATCGCCCTCAGGTCGGCCTTGTCGCGCTCGAACATGCGCCTGAAGGCGGCCAGGTCCTCCGAGTAGGCCCCGGCCATGCGCTCGCGCAGCTCGCCCGCGCTGAGCGGCCGCGACGTGTGCAGCAGCGCCGCCGTGAGGTTCAGGAGCCGTTCGAGCTTGTCCATCTCATCGACCTGTGGGCGTGGGCCCCGACGCTAACCGTTCCCAGCCGGATTCTGTGGGCAGCCCTGCCGACCGGAACGGCCCGATTGCACGCCGAATCAGCCGCAGCCGCGGCCTCCAGAGCTACAGGGACGCGATCAGCTTCTCGACCCGCTCGTCGTGGGACTTGAACGGGTCCTTGCACAGCACGGTCCGCTGGGACTGGTCGTTGAGCTTCAGGTGGACCCAGTCGACGGTGTAGTCGCGCCTGCGCTCCTTGGCCCGGCGGATGAACTCGCCCCGCAGGCGGGCCCGGGTGGTGGACGGCGGGTTCTCCACGGCGTGATGGATCTCGGCCTCGGTCACCAGCGTCTCGACCATCCCCCGATGCTGCATGGTGTAGTAGAGGCCGCGGCTCTGGCTGACGTCGTGGTACTGCAGGTCCACGAGAGCGACCCGGGGGTCGGCCAGGTCCAGCCCGTGCCGCTCCCGGTACGCCTCCACCAGATGGTGCTTGACGACCCAGTCGATCTCGCGGTCGAGCTGGAGAGGATCCTGCTCGATGGCGGTGAGGCAGTACTCCCACATGGTGAGAGCCTTCTTCTCCTCGTCGGACAGGTCGTGGTGCTCGGCGTAGCGCAGAGCCCGGTTCAGGTACTCGGACTGGATCTCGAGCGCGCTGACCTCGCGGCCGGTGGCGAGCCGCACCCGGCGCCGGCAGGTGACGTCGTGGCTGATCTCGCGGATGGCGCGGATCGGGTTCTCCAGCGTCATGTCCCGCAGCACCACCCGGGGGTCCTCCAGCATCCGCAGCATCAGCGCGCACGCCCCGACCTTGAGGAAGGTGGTGTACTCGCTCATGTTGGAGTCGCCCACGATCACGTGCAGCCGCCGGAAGCGCTCGGCGTCGGCGTGGGGCTCGTCGCGGGTGTTGATGATCGGGCGCGACCGGGTGGTGGCCGACGACACCCCCTCCCAGATGTGCTCGGCCCGCTGGCTGATGCAGTACATGGCGCCCCGGGCGGTCTGCAGCACCTTGCCTGCGCCGGCGTATATCTGGCGGCTGACCAGGAACGGGATCAGCACCTCGGCGTAGTCGCTGAGGTCGTCGCGGCGGCTGGTGAGATAGTTCTCGTGGCAGCCGTAGCTGTTGCCGGCCGAGTCGGTGTTGTTCTTGAACAGGAACACGTCGCCCCGGATGCCCTCCTCGGCAAGACGCTCCTCGGCGTCGCCCAGAAGGCGCTCGACGATGCGCTCCCCCGCCTTGTCGTGCACGACCAGGTCGTGGGCCGAGTCGCACTCCGGGGTGGCGTACTCGGGATGGCTGCCGACGTCGAGGTACAGACGCGAGCCGTTGCCCAGGAACACGTTGCTGCTGCGCCCCCACGACACCACCTTGCGGAACAGGTAGCGGGCCACCTCGTCGGGGCTCAGGCGGCGCTGGCCCCGCAGCGTGCAGGTGACCCCGTACTCGTTCTCGATGCCGAAGATGCGCCGCTGCACCCCGCCACCGTACCCCCCGCGGCTACTCGGCGACGGATCGGCAGGGCGGCGGCCACCGACCGGGGCGGGGACCGAGCGCCTCGGGGTTGGAAGCGGCACCTACGTGCCGGCCGCCCCGGCCTCGCGGACTGCGCCGATGTCGCGGCGCTCGATCAAGATGGCCAGCACGGCCGACAGCTCCGCGGCCATGGCGTCCATGCGGTCATCGAGAGCATCGATCTTGACCTCGATGCGGTCGATGCGGACCTCGATGCGGTCGATGCGAGCGTTGGTGTCGTCGATGCGGGCATTGGTCAGGTTGATGGATGCCTCGAGGCTGTCGAAGTTCCTGTTGAGGGTGTTGTTGGCGAAGACGAACAGGCCGGCTATGAGAGCGCCGACGACGGTCACCGACAACGCCGAACGGGTCCGATGGCGGGTCGGCGACATGAGGGCACCGATATCCTCGCGGCCGGCCGCGGCCGCCTTGTCGCCGGCTCGGACGTCGGCCTGCGGTGTCGGGCTGTCGGCTTGTTGAACCATTTGCGTTGGGAGCGCCTCGGCGGCGTGCGTCGGGTTGGGAGCGGTCATCGCAGCCTCGCGAGGTCGGCGGCACTCAGGCAGTGCTTACGGTCAGACGTTGGCTTGCCGCACAGCCCGGCAGCGAGGCTCGCCTATCACGCTATACGACAGCCAATGTCATATCAACCCCATCATTCTGCACTGGGCGGTTCGGCTCCTACTTGTTCCGGCCCCGTGGCTCGGCCTTGAAGTCCCTGAAGTCGTGCGAGCGCGAGGCGACGATCCCGAATCGGACGGCAACGGCCGCAAGGCCGCCTGGCGGTCCAACACAACGCCGCACCCCCAGGCGGCATCACTCACCCGCTCGCGCGTCTAGCTCTTCAGGTGCGAAGGCCATGAAGCCCGGCGATAGCACGCCAGCGGTGCCACTGTCCCCACCGGGGACGCGATCAGCCGGTGGCCAGGGACTGCAGGCGCTTCATGTACTCCAGATCGAACGGCTCCGCCTCGAAGTCGTGGAAGTAGTTCGAATGCGTGGCTCGTATGGCCTCCTCGCACTCGGCACCTAGCAGGACCACCTCCATGTGCGGCTGGTCGGCGTACTGACGCTCACGCTCGCCGTACAGCTTGACGGCCTCGTCGCCGTCGTGGTAGCGCTCCATGGCGGCCAGCCGCAGCTTGGAGCGGTCATAGGTCAACAGGAAATAGATCGTCTTGCCTTCAGCCATCGCCAGCCTCCCTCCTCCTAGCCTCTCGAACGATTGTAGCCATCGCGGCGGCCCCCGCTTCCACAAACTCAAGCTGATGCAACTGCTCCATCGCGACGCCGGCCTCGGCCGACGCGTTCGAGCGGGACAGGAGCCGCAGCCAATCGTGCACGTCTGGTGAGCCAGCACCGCTCTTGTAGTCGATCCCGGTGGCCGCCGAGAGCTTTTCGACGTTGATGGCCCAGGCGTGCTGCAGCTGCGTCCGCAGCTGGACCTCGACACGCAGGCCGTCGTACCGAGTCCAGAGGTGCACCGCCCGGTAGCCGGAGTCGCGTGGCTGCGCTACGTAGTCGCGGATGGTGTCCGGCCGTCCGTTTCGAGCCTCGCTGTTCGCCATGAACCGAGCCTGGACTCGCTCGACCTCCTCCTGGGTGGCGAAGACGGCCCGGCAGCCGCCGAGGTCCTGAAGGTTCGACAGCTTCATCGTCGGAATTCGACGGAGCTTGTCCACGATTGTGGGTGCCCGCTTCAAACGCTGCGACAACTCAAGCACCGCCAGCCCCTCGATGACGATGCATGACCGCAGTTCATCCATGACGCTGTCCATGGGGCCACGGTGAGCCTCACGGAACGCCTCGAGCACGAAGGTGGCCTCGGCTTGCTCGGCCTCAGACGGCAGCGGCTCCCGCGCCAGCAGGGCACGGCACAGCGTCTTTCCGGCCCGGTCGATCTGACCCTTCGAGTAAGGCAGCGTGGTGGTCATCGTCTCCTCAGGCGAACGGCAGCCGGGGCCCGCATAGGCGGACCCCGGCGCTAGATGGACTGGTGAGCCTCAGCGATCCAAAGCCACTAACAGCCCATGGCAGTGTATAACAGAATACATCGGGAATAACAAACAGAGTGCGCTCCGTCAGTTCGCCGGCTCGCTTGCATGTGTGGCTGGACACGCGGAGAGTCGCGATGCGCCGCCTAGGTTGCGGGGCCGGATTCTCAACAGGCGACGGGTGAACCTGCCCAAGGAGGCTCGCTGTGGAGGACATCACAATCTGTTGTGCGGACATAGGATCGATCGAACTCGGGAGGTTCGGATGGGACAGTGACCCGCGTGTTACGGGATGGGATTCGTCTTGCATTCGTGATCTCTCGCGCCTCGTGGCCCAGCGCCTCGACGCGGGCGATCGGGTTGCCCTAGGGTTTGAGTGCCCCTTGTGGCTGCCCGTTGCAGATGATCCCGCGCAATTGGGAAAGGCGCGCGAAGGTGAGAAGGCACGTCCCTGGTGTCAATGGCCAGTGGGATCTGCCCAGTGGCGGACAGCAGAACTGCCCGGTGGCGGACAGCAGAGTTGCCCAGTCGTGGCCAACAGAACTGCCCGGTGGCGGACAGCAGAGTTGCCCACAGTTCAGTTGGTCAGTGGCGTCACCCCCTTTCCGGCGGTGGCTTGGGTGAGGCGGATGCTGTCGCCGGCGGTGAGCACGACGTGGGCGTGGTGCATGAGCCGGTCGACGGTGGCGTTGGCGATGGTCTTGGGCATGAGCTCGTCGAAGCCGGCCGGGTGAAGGTTGCTGGAGAGGGCGATGGAGCGTTTCTCGTAGGCGGCGTCCACGACGCGGTAGAGCGCCTCGGCGGTGTCGGTGGTGACCGGCAACAGTCCGATGTCGTCGATCACGATGACGTCGGCGCGCATGATGCGTCGGATGGCTTTGGCTGCGGTGTCGTCGGCGCTGTGGCGGCGCACGAGCGCTCCGAGGTGCTCGAGACTGAACCAGGTGATCTTGTGGCCGGCGTCGACGGCGGCGTGGCCGAGCGCTTCACAGAAGTGGGTCTTGCCGGTGCCTGATGGTCCGCACACGACGAGGTTCTCGTGGCGTTCGATCCACTCCAGGGTGCGCAGCGCCCGCTGGGTCGGCGCCGGGATCGATGACACGGTCTCGTCCCAGGCGTCGAAGGTCTTGCCGGTGGGGAACCCGGCCGCTTTGCGGCGGCTGTTGATGGAGGATGCTTGGCGGCCGGCGAGTTCTTCGGCCAGCAGCGCCTTGACTGCTTCGGCTGGGTCCCACCTTTGAGCCTTGGCGGTGGCCAGCAGGTCCGCCGCGGTGCGCCGCATGTGCGGCAGTCGGAGCTCTCGCAACAAGTAGACGACTTCGTCGATCGGTGTTGGGTTCATCGGTCGCCTCCGAGGCGACCCCAGGCGGCGGTGCCGGACTGCAGCGAGTGCACGTCATCGGCGCGTCGGCGTTGTCGGGGCGGGTGAGCCTCCAGGATCGAGGCCAGGTCGCCGTCTGCGAAGCGGCCGAAGGTCGCGGCGTGGCCGAGCGCCCAATCAACGCGCACCTGGCCGTGGAGTCGGGCAAGGGTGACGGCTTGGGCCATCTTGACCTTCATGCGGCCCGTGCCCGCCGCGGCGGCCTCGACCAGCCAGGTGCGAGCGCCCTCGCCGAGCGCAAGGAACTCGGCCTCGGCCGCGCTCACCGGTCTTGGACGCCGCGCCAGGGGTCCAGCCGGGCGTGGCGGGTAGTGGGCGTCGTCGATCATCGGATGCCCCGGTGTCGAGCGCCGGTGGCGGGCCACCTCGACGGGTCCTGACGATGCGCAGTGCACGACGACGACCTGGTCGCCGTCGACGCGCACCCACACCGTCTCGTCCGCGAGGGTGTGCGGGACCGAGTAGGTCACCCCGCCGAAGCTGATCGTGGAGCTCCAAGTGACCTTGCGGGTCTCCCCCAGCGCCGCCGTGTAGGGGGCCTCGGGCAGCGTGTGCAGCCGGTGCCGTTCCTCGGTGAGCATCTCCGCTGGCGGCCGTCGGGTCACCCGATGGACCCGGGCGTTCACCTCCGCGGTGAACGCCTCGCAGGCCTCGACCAGCTCGGCCCAGTCGGTGTAGTCGCCGCGCAGGTTCGCGTCGGTTGGCACCAAGTCGGCCTTGGCGATCCGCACCGTTGCCTCTGACCCGCCCTTGGACTCCGGATCAGCCGGCACGCACGTCGCCACCGTGATCCCATAATGGGTGCCGACCGCGACGATCTGCGGATGGCGCACCGCGATCCCAGCGACATGGTCGATCGTGACGGTGCGCTCGTTGTCGGTCAACCAATACGTCGGAGCGCCGCCGAAGGCTCGCATCGCCCGATCCACACAGCCAACCACCGTGGGCAGGGTGCGGTCCCAGCACGGCACCACCACCCGGAACCTCGACCACGCCAGCCACGCACAGAACAGACTCGTCCTTCGGCCCGCGATGACCGGGCCCGCGCCCCAGTCCCACTGCGCCCACATCCCAGGCTCAGGGATCCAGGGCCGATACACCCGCCGCCGGCCACGGCGATGGTTGGCCTTCACCTCCGCCACCGCCCGGCGCACCGTGCGCTCCGAACCGGTGTAACCCAACGCAGCGAGCTTGTCGAAGGCCCGATCGGCACGGATCTTGGCGTGGGACCGCTCGACCCACTCCTCGATCTTCGGCAGCCACGGATCGATGATCCGCTCCCTGCGCCGGGGCCCGGCTTCGACTAGCTCGCCGGCGTCGCGCATAGCGACATAACGGGCCACGGTGTGATGAGACACGCCGGCCAACTCGCCGGCATCGCGCAACGACCCAGTGAGGTCGAATGCTTCCAACATGTTCATGATTTCCTCGCGAGACTTCACTTGCTCCTCCTGCTCGATGGCCACTGTCGTGGTGACCGGCCATTCGAGTAGGAGGAGCACCCCGCCGCGGTGGACCCCGACGGGAAACGGACTTCAACGTGGGCAACTCTGTTGGCCGCCGCTGGGCAGATTTGTTGGCCGCCAGCGGGCAGCTACATGGCCGCCACTGGGCAGGATCTCATGGCCGCCGACACCCTGGTCTGCCGCAGGAGGGGCGTTTACTCTCCCGACCGGGTTGGCGCAAGTGGCCTGGATCCTGGACGAGGTCCGTCGGGCGGTGTCGAATGTGGACGCCTTTCTCGATTGGCAAGATTTCTGCCAAGCGTCGAGAGGCATCTTCCTCTGGGAAGCATTCGTAACCGGAGACGCCAAGGGCGGCTCGCATTCCGATGACGCTCGGATCGCAATCGACACTTTCCGGAAGAGGCTGCCAATGCTGCAGACCGACGTGACGACACCGCACCGAGTGCGTTCTCTGATCGGCGGTGCCCTTCTGTGGTCCGGTTGGTCGACTGACGCTTCCCTGCTGAGGAAGCCGTGCGTCGTTGTCAGGGCTTGAAGGCACCTGCGGACTCTTGCCGTGTCGGAGCGGCTTGTGAGTCGTACACGGCAGCAGGTCTTCGACCCAGGTGGCCCAATCAGGCAGGAACGCCGGCCATCCAGCGTAGTAGCGGGGGCAGTCGCGACACGCGGCGGAATATCGTGCGCGACGTTCGCGCATACACCAGCCCAGGGAGGAATGATGAGCGAGACATCTGATGAGATCACGAACGTCGTAACCGGCACAACTCGCAGAGAGCCCAGCGCGGCCGTGGCAGTATTGACTGTCGTGCTGCTTGCTGGCATCTTCGGCCTGTTGCTCGCCGTCTTCCTTCGCATGAGCGAAGACCTAGACGTGTTGAAGAGCGATGTGGCCGTGCTAAGGAGTGATGTGACCGTGTTGAGGAGCGATGTGGCCGAAGCAGTCGAACTGCTTCGACCGGTAGCCGACAACGCGAGAGCCGACCTGTTGGACTGCGGGCCTGGCGCAGCCCGCAACACCATGGGCGAGTGCATTATCGGGTAGGCGATCTGAGGGTCTGACTGATCGCCGACGGCTCGGGTCAAGTGGGCTCAGGTGCCGCAGGCGTCGAATACTGGGAAGGCGGCGCGCTCCAGGCCGGCTAGATCGAACGTGATTGTGCCCTGGGACTCACCCAAGGGACTTGTCGACTCGCCCTCCCAGGTCTCGGCGGTGAGAATCGGGCCGGACTGGCTGTTGTCGTTCGCCGCGGCCGCATCACGCATCTGTGCTGCGAAGGTGTGGGAGTCGGCGTCTTGCTCGGGGACGTCGGGCGTAGGCGCCAGCAGCACCACGACCTCGGCTTGGGCTGAGTGCCCCCACCACAGGGCCACATCGCTCGGAGATTCCTCGGCGAACCGATACCGGACAGGAGTCGGTTCGCCGTAGAACCGCTGTGGAGGGCCGAAGTGCCACAACCACACTTCCAGGAATGATCCAGCCGGTCGGTTCTTGTCCTCGCCCTCCCGGCGGTCCTCCTCGTTGTCGCCGCGCCAGCAGTTCAGAGAGATGCTCGGCGCGAACTCGCCCCAGTCGTAGGTCACGGTGTGGCTGCGGGCGCCGAGGTGGGCGGAGATGCTGTAGCCGCCCTGGCTGTCGCTGCGTTCCTCGACCACCCACTCCCCCAGCGGACCGGTGTCGATCTGTCCGCAGTGTGAGATCTGCGCCTCTCGGGCATCAACGAATGCGTGCGTGTCCCAGAAGTACTCGGCACCGGCGTTGTCGCGGTAGTCCGGGCACACGCCGGGCATCATCGTCGAGGGTGACTCGAGTGCGATGCGATAGCCCCTGCCGTCGCCACCCTCGGCGCGGGGCTCGTCGTCGAGCAGGTATACACCGGCCACCGCAAGGCCGACGAGACCCACGGCCAGCAGGACCCGGACGAACGTCATCGGCGCGGCCGACCGTTACTGCGGGAGCTTGGGCCGCGGCTACCAGACCCCACCGCAGCTCTCCACAACATGGCGGAGGCGCTCGTCGGCCTTGGAGTCGGCGTCGAGGCGGAAGCGCCACTCGAGTGGGGCTCCTCCGTCGGGCTCAGGGAACACGGCGATCACCCGCAGTTCGGCATTGTCCTGGCCGGCAATCCAGCGGAGGTACGTGACCGCCCTGTCGGTGTCCTGCTCGCCCGGGACATGAGCGACGAACCCGTCCACCAAGGACGATCCGTCTTCCTTGAGTTCCATGATCACGTCTCTGGGGCCGTCGTCGCCGTCGAAGTCGAGCTCCCATCCGGCCCAGCGGCGCGGATGGAGGTCGGGATCGTCGAGAAGAGGGCGGGAGGGCGTGAACGTGATGTCCAGGAGGCCCTCACCGTCGCTGTCGGGATCCCAGCAGGCCACAGTCAGCCGGGCGGGCAACTGCCTCCCGTACCGAGCCTCGTAGTCTGCGCAGTCGTCCTCGCCGATACCGTCGCAGCTCGGCGGGCGGGGCCGCTCCTCAGCGAAGGCGAAGGCCGCGACCACCGTTCCAGCCGCACGCTCGGGCACAAGGTTGGAGGCAGCCACCAGGAGTTGCCATTCGTGGGCCTCGGGCGGCTCGGCGGGCCAGGGCCGCGAGCACGACGCGACCACGGTCACCGCGGTCGCCAGCGCGACCAGCCGAATAAGCGTCGGGATTCTCAAGTCACTCCTCCTGTGGACTGCGGCCCAGCGTCGCCGAAGTCGTCGTGCCATCCTCGAAGATGCTCGGGGGGTATCTGGTCGGAGTACTCGACCCGCCAGGCCATCATCACGACTGTTCCGACATCGGGACCCCGCCCCGTCGTCACCGGGGTCGACGTTCCGAATGCGTGGATCTTCGGTGCCCGGCCGGCAGCCGCCGGGGCGAGCGTGTCGCTCCACGAGAAGCGGTGTCTCACATCCTTCGCGGCCAGTTCCTGCGCCGTCGTCCCGGCGTCGAGGAACTCCTCGTTGCTGCGATGGGCCCCGACAGGGCCGTGAACGGGGGTCGGGGACTCGAGCAGACCCAGGTAGCGGATCGTCGCGGCGCCGTCGTCGGTCTCGGCCCCTTCGGACAGCAGCCCTCTCCAGCGCGACGCGACGGCTTCCCTGACCGCCCATCCGTCGAGGGCGACTGCCGACGCGAAGTCCTCGCGCGGCCCCCGAACCGGGCGCCCGTCACGGGGATCCCGGTACACGGTGGCCCCGCGTGGTGCGGCGTCACCGTCGGGCGGGGCAAAGTCGCCGAGCACGCCCTTCGCGTACTGCTGCTCCCAAGCACGCAGCACATCGCTGTAGACGCCGGTGAGCCAGCCCCGGCGCGTCATCTGCTCCTTGAGCTTCTTCTGCTCGGTTTCGACGAGCTCCTCGGAGGGATCCGCGGCACCTACCAGCATCGACGCGGGAGGTGGCGGGTCGAGGCGCAGCGTCGCCGGGTCCATCGCGACGCGGCGCGCTCCCTGCGGATCGCCGAAGGGACGGTGCAGGACCTCGGTCAGTACCCGGCGATGGTCTCGGAACTGCTCCCGGAGGCTGTGCAGGCGCAGCAGCTCGCCCACGTAGTGGGTAGCCCCGATCGCGTGCCGTTGGCGCAGCAGCTCGCCCACGTTCATGTCCTCCACGGCGTCGCGGAAGCGGCGAACTGCCGCCGAGCAGGCCCACAACACCGCCGCGGCCACCGCGAATCCGATGAGGATCCAGCCGGTTGGCCAGATCCTGGGGTCGTACGCGGTCCGAGCATCCCATGGCGTCGCGGCCTCCCAGCCCGCCGCGAGGTACGGCCAGCGCTGATCGAGGCCGGCAGCAGCGGCGGCGAGCACAGCGACGATCCCGACGACCAGAACCACACGGGCCCGCCTGCGGGCCGTCACCGCGTCCTCGTATTCCCCGCCCGGAGGCCGTACTGCGGCGGAGCGGAGGAACTGTGCGTGGGCCCTCATGATCCCCCGATCGACGCTTGCACCGAGTCGGGACATGAGAGTGTCGTGATGGCCGCCGAAGGGCAGCGCGTCAGCCTCGGGCTGGAACCACTCGTCCTCCTGGTCGCCGTCCTCGCCATCGTCGTCCCGCGCCGGTGCGGCCGGCTCGGGCGCACCCTGGGAAGCGTCGTCGCTCGCCGACGCGTCATCGCCCACCGGCGCGGCCGACTCGCTGCCGGCGCGATTTGTCGACGCGATCTTTCTTGGACCGAGGCGGTAGGTGCTGTCCGAGGACGTCGCGCGATCCTCGGCGAGGCTTGTCGGGGGCGCATAGGCGGGTATGTCCTGGGCCGCGTCGTCGTGCGGAACGCGTGGCGGCGCGAGCGCCAAGGGGTCGAGCCACACGAGCCGCTCGCCGTCGGAGCCACCGTCGCTTCGGACGGGCGCAATCCCAATCCCGCCGGGCAAGTCCGAGCCGTCGACGAGACCCAGCAGCGTGGAGCGCATTGTCTGCCAGACCTCCGGCGACGAGCCCAGTGCGCCCGAGGAGAGCACGCCGACAGGGAATCTGCTCTTCTTGATGTGCTCGATCAGCGAGTCGAGACTCTCCAAGTCTCCGACGCCCTCCAGATCAAGGCGCGACATCCCGTCGCGGGGCGACTCGGTGACGCCGCCAGTCCTCCTGGCCAGGCGCCCCAGCGCGTACTCGGCCTCGATCACCGGCGAGAGCGGCCTGACTGTGCCCAGGAGGCTGCGCCACAAACCTCGTGGGTCAGCCTCGTTCGCGCCGGATCGAACCGGCTCGCACTCAAGACGGCAAAGCTTGACGACCTGATCGGCGACCTCGGTTGGCGGCACCGACCCGGCCAGTGCGGCTTTCGTGCCCGCGCTGCGAGGCGCGGGCCACGGCGGTGACTCCGGAGCGCCGAGCGAGGCGATGTCGGGCGCGTGCAGCACCCGGATCTGCGCGTGGGCGATCCGGGGGTGCTTCATCTGACCCGAGTAGTGGTCCGACAGGTCGAGAGCCTGATCGGCGCCGCTCCAGCCTGCGGCGACACAGAGAGCCAGCGCGGCGCCGAGCACCAGCGGCGCCTCGACGGACGCTTCGGCCATCGAAGTGTGGCCGCTCGCCGTGACACGCCGGTCGTGCAGCAGGTGGGCGTCCCAGTCGCCGACAAAGTCCCAGTGGCGGTACTCGCAGGGATGTCCAGGCACAGTCACCGTGATGGACCGCACATCGACGTTCGCTCCGACTTGGCTCAGCACAGTCTCACAGGCCGTGTCCTCTGCCCGCCTCGCCTGTTCCGACGTGTTTGCTGGGCCTCGCAGTGCTACGAGCCAGAGTCCGGAAAGGCCGCGCTCGGTGACCGACCCAAAGGTCCCGGACGCCCAGTTCCGTCCGTGCGTCGCCTCGCACAGCGCGTTGTCGAGCGACGACCGTAGGTCGTCGGCATGCGCCCAGGCGACGCTTCCCAGCATCCCGGCTTGGGTCCAGGCCTTGAGGCTGGCCCTGAGAATGCCCGTGTCGGCCTCATCGGCCGCGGACGTGAGCAGGACCAGCCTGTCGGCAGCCATCTCATATCACCGGTCCCGGGTCATCCACAGCCAGGCATTCCTCAGGTGACCGAGCCGGTCTGCGGCTTCCCGGCGATCAAATCCCTGAGATCCCGATAGCAGGGGATGAGAATCGGCGCGAGTTCGGTGGTCATCGCGCCGGGCTCGGTCCAGCCGTCGATGGGGCGCACCATGTGACGGTCCATCGTCTCGTGGTTCCTGAAGCGGTCGAGGTTGGCGTCGAGGTAGCCGATGGCTGCCCTGCGGCGCCGGTCCTCGCTGTCGCCCGAGGCCTTCGGACCCTCGGTGGCGACGGCGGGGTGCGGCGGCTCGCCGGTCTCCAGGAGTTGCGAGAGGTCCGTCGGTATGCGGCCGTGCCGGGTCGGCAGCCCCAGGTCGTAGAGCCGGCGGTAGGCCTCGTAGACCCCCATGCCCTCACCGCCCACCGTGCCGAACGTCAGGCAGAAGCTCTCCAGCAACGCCGCGAGCAGGTCGTCATGGTCCCGCAGGCTCGTCAACAGCGGCCACGGGAACGTCGTCTCGCCGCCGGGGGACGCGGTGATTCGGATTGCGGTGGTCGGATCGGCGGTGATGTAGCCGCACAGACGAGCCACCGCGAACCCCGCGACCATCGCCTCGAGGGCTTCTCGGGGCAACGGCACGAAAGCCTCGAGGGTCCGGCCCCTGCGCCACATCCAGAACGTCGCGGAACGCTGTGCGGGCGTGCCGCACTTCTGCAGCGCCTCGGCGACCGGCACGGCGAAGGACCGCACGGCCATCGGGTACATCGGACGGCTGATGTAGGAGGAGACCAGGACTGACGAGCTGTCCTGCACGCTGGCGGCATACCAGGCGTCGCCGACGACGCCGCGGGCAGCGTCCTGGGCCGGATGGCCGTCCCCGAAGGGGAACTGCGAGCAGACCGTGAGGAACTCCAGGGGATCGCTGTTGGTGTGTCCGTATAGAGCCTCGTCGATCCGGACGAGGGGATCGGCCGCCTGCTTGGCGTTGCCGAGTTGCTGGCGGAAGTTCATCATGCGGCTCGGGTGGTCGTCGCGCTTGCGGCCCGTCTCGTCCACCTCCTCCAAGTAGGACCGCAATCCCTCGCTCACGCTCCGGTTGAACCGCTCGCCGGGTCGGCGGGTCCACTCGTGCACACGCCGCTCGATGTCGTCCTCGCCTGCGTCGCACACCACATCAGCGTGCTGGCCAGGCTGCCAGCGGTGGTGCTCGCCGGGCCGGATCAGCGGCTTCATCTCGCTGTCGCCCGCGATCAGCCGGTAGCGGAGCGCGTCGGTGGCGAGGTTCCCGAAGGGAATGTCGTCGATGCGCGCCTCGGCGCACAGGTCGCTGAGTAGGCCGGGCCACTTGTCGTGGCGTTCCAGGGGGAACTCGACGGTGGAGGGCAGGTAGCGTGCCGACCGATCGGCGACGCCCGACGGCCAGGCCTTTACGCTGTCCTCGTCGAGAGCGTTGCCGACCTCCTGCTGCGCGGCCCTCACCGTGCGCCGGAGCGCTCCGAAGACCTGCTCGCCCGCGGCCTCCATGGCCTGGGCCGCATGTTCGAGCCGCTCGGCGCGCCACCGCTGCGCGACTCCGCGGGCGATGCACTCAGCGGCGGTGAGCACCTCAGCGGAGCCACCGCTCAACTCCTCGGGACTCTGGAGCGCGCCGAGGCCCTTCTTCACCTCTGTTCGGTACGCACGCTCGGCTTTCTCGGCTTCAGAGCGGATCCGGTTGACGTCGGCTGGGTTGAGCTTCTCGGCCACATGCGAGAGGGCAGCGGCGGCGACGCTCAGCGACGACAGTGCCGCGACCGCCGATGTCGCCCTGCAGGTCGCCTCGACCAGTTGGTGGCACCATCGGCTGTCGGGCGGAACGTCGGCCTTCTCTGTCCACTCGTTGGTCAGACGGCCGCCGATGGACTTGATCCGCTGCTCCCATTGCTCGCCCGGCCCCTGCTGGTTCGCTGGGAACTGGAGCGCCTCGATGACCTGGTCCCGCACACTTCGCACCGCCTCGTCCGAGGCGAAGCTCTCGCGCGCGGAGAGGTAGCCCCGGGCGGAATCGCCGCCGGCGGTGGCACCACGGTGGATTCTGTCGGCATAGTGCCGGCCCAGAGTCTCGATCTGTTCCTGCTCGGTGTCGTCGGTGGACCGGTTCGCGAGCTGGCTCAGCCGAAGATGTCCTTCGGACAGGCTCTCGAGGACTTGGCGGGCGAGCAGTTGCTCGGCCCACAACGAGAACCGGTCCCGGCCGACGGTGATCTTGGCTGCGCCGAACGAGGACACCGCTCCGAAGAGGTGTTCTTGCGCGAAGGGGTAGCCCTTGTCGTTGTCCTTGGCGGAATCGCGCCAGTTGACGTTGATGAAGTTGTGGATGCGCTCCTGCACGACGTCATCGACCACCCAGGTGGACAGCGCCTCGCCGGTGGCGCGATAGACCTCCGCGGTGTCGCCGAGGTCGGTGCCGCTGTAGCTGTGGCGCCCGACCAGGAAGATGGAGTGGGGACCCACGCCCGGCTCGTTGACGTTCTTGGTGCCCAGCGGCGACTCGATCTCCCCCGGTCGGGACCAGTAGGCGGCGAGCAACTCGCTCATCAGTCCGAGCGAGTTGGCCGCCATCGAGCCGGAGTCGGGCAGATCGAAGATGTCGTTGGTGAACAGCACCAGCGCGGGATGGCTGCCGCGGGGGTCGCAGGCCCGGACCAGGTCTATGACATCGAGCGCGACGCCGGCGCCGGTCCCACCGGCCATCGACGAGATGACCACCACCAGCGGTTCAGGGGTCGCGCCGCCGAGCTCGGACTCGAAGCCGAGACGAGATCCGACTTCGTGCAGCTGCGGCCCGCCGGCCGCGGTGCGCGCGAAGGCTTCCTTGAGCCGATCCAGCACTGCGCCCTCCAGTGACAGCAGGCCTGCGGCCCGGCCGATCCCGCGGTTGCGGCCCGCGCCGTCCTTGAGCGGCACTCGGACCGCTCTGGGGTCCGGGAGCCAGCCGCACAGCGGCCGGGCATTCTGGACCGGTCCGTCCGCGCTGTATTTGATGGTCAGGGCCTCATAGAGATCTCTGTAGCGGGGAACCATCGTCGATATCGACAGAAAGTCCGCAGCCGGGATCTCGGGGATCTCCGTGGGATCCTCCTGCACAGTCAGCGTGTCGAGCCCGATGAACTGCCAGGCGTCGGGCATACCGTCCACCCAGCCGCTGTGGCTGAGGTGCCGTCGCACGGCGTCGCGCACGTAGCGCACCGCCTTGGTGCCTGAGCCACCGCAGCCGATAAAGATGGCCGGTCTGAGCATCTGCTACTCCTAACTGTCTCGACTGTCTCGGCCGAACGGGTCAGCGTCGTCGCGATCCTGCTCGTCGTCGCCTAGTCGGTGGTCTGCGTCGTCGAAGAAGGGGTCTTGCAGCACGGGATCAGGCTCCGTCTGATCCGACGCCGCTGGATCCGTCCCGGTGGCGTCCGCCGCGCCCGCGGTGTCGCTGCTCTCCGGTATCGAGACACCGGTTTGGGTCGAGGCACGGTGCTGCTCCCACGCCAGCGTTGCCGCACCGACCGCGTCTGTGATCCGGTCTCGCCGGGTGTCGTCGTCGTCGAAGGGCAGGTCCCACACAATGACACGTGGATCGTGATCGGTATCGTGAACTACCCAGCCCCTCTCAAGATCCGGCCCGATGACCGCTACGGCGCGTCCGCGCCTGGGACGCTTGTGTCCGGCCGGGCCGATGCAGTCCCCGGACGCTGCCGACGACGCCCGCAACTGCGGCGCGCCGCCCCGCAGCAGCGGCAGCCACGCCGACCGCAGCTGCACGCCCCTGATGGTGGCCGACGGCTTGCGCTGCTGTAGCTCCATGCAGCTGTGGGACGGGTCGGGGGCCGGCAGTGGCACATCGTCGAGATCGCTGCCGTCGAGGGGTAGCACCGCGTAGTCCGATGAGCCCAACGGCTGCCACGGCCGCAGTCGCCAAGCGATCCAGAGCCTCGCCGCCGCAGCGGCCGCGATCAACGCGGCCAGCATGGGCAGAAACTTGAGAAGCCAGTTCTCCGGTGGCCGCGGCACGATTATGGTCTCCTTCTCGCACAGGTGCTCACGCTCAAGGGCACCGATGAGCCGCCGGAGCGTCTCGAAGTCCGGGGTGCCGACCGGCACGCCGGAGCGAACCAGCAAGTCGTCCACGGCCGCGGGCTCCTCGGCGGCGCACAGCATCAGAACCAGCGACAACTCGACGTCGCGGTCGGGTGGAACGTGCACCGTGACGGGATCGGGGCAGACCTCTGTTCCCCCTCCGGTCGCTGAGCCTGGGATCGTGCAGGCCCATTGGCCGACCTCGGCACTCGTTGCGTCGCGGGAGGTTCCGTCCTTCTCATCGTGGAACCTCACAGATTGCAGGTCCATGAGCGCCGGCAGCTTGCCCGGCGAGACGGACACCAGAATGCTCTTGACGTCGACGGTGTCGACCGGGGGGCTGATCTCCTTCATCTCGAGGTCTGACGGCAACCAGCCGTCAGGATCGATGATCGGGTCGAGTTCGGCCGCGAGCAGCACGGACCTGCGCTCCCGGTCCAGCGCCTCGGCGAGGGCCTCGCTTCTTGCTCCATAGCCTGCGGAGTCCGCCTCATGTCCGAGGCGTTCCAGCAGCTCCACAGCCGAGCCAGGGGACTCGGTGATGGTCAGCGGGATGCCCAACTTCATCGTCGGCCTGAACGGCTGGTCGGCGCTGACTTCGATGAAGATGGGCTCGGGACAGGTGAACCTGCCCGCATCGCCGGCCGCCGCCGGAACTTCACAGGTCCATTCCGCATTGCCGACCGCGACGCCGGCGGCCGCCACGGCGCCCGTGTCCGAGTCCTGCTTGACGAGTTCAACGCCCGCGGCGGCGAGGCTCAGCGTTGCCGGGATCTCACCGGCAACGGTGCTCACCGCGAATCCCGCTCCACTCCAATCCTGCCGTGGGTCGCCGAGGGTCACGTCGGTGGGCAACCAGCGGATGCCTGGATCGAGGGGCAAGCAGAATAGGGGGTCCGCCGGCCTGCCGTCGATCAATTCCAGCAGATGCGAGGCTTCGCGTTGGGCGAGCTCGAGTCGCCCGATGTCACGGGCCCACACCAGCGACTCGGGCGCCCCGGCATACGCGAATGTCTGGCTCAGCACCGCAACGAGCGCGATGCCGCCGCGCTGTGTCAGCGCGTCGCGCAGGTTCGTGCCGTTGCCTCCCCAGTCGGGGCTGTCCCAGAGGACGAGTTCACCGAAGATGTCCGGCAGGGAGAAGCGGCGCGTGTCCTGCGCCACCACAAGCGGCTCCCCGGTGAGCGATTGTCGGGTCGGGTAGATCGGTTCTCCGTCTCCAGCGTCCACACGGAGCCGAAGCTCGATGTCGGAGTAGTTCTCAGTCGGGTAGTTCGCCACGAAGCCGCTCACGCTGCACTGGTTGTCGATCCCGAAGCTGTCGATGAACGGCGAGTCCTCGCGCTGCACCCGCACGGCCGCTGCCGCCCGCCGGGCGTCTTCCTGCGCCGCGGGAGTGTCCCCGAAGAACAGCAGGGACCACTCTCCCTCCCATTGCCACTGCCACCGGTTGGAGTCAGTGAGTTGCTCGGCGGCCTGGTGCCCGACGATCTGCAGGTCGCTCGGGTAGTTCGACCGCGTGAAGAAGCCGAATGGATCGACAGGGAGGTATTGGCCAGCCTGCTCGCGAGGCCTGATGTCTCCACCTCCACCGATTGAGACACTGGTCGTTCCGTCAGGGGCCCGTACGACCGCCAGCACCTCATCAGGGTTCTCGATCTCACGCCCGATGAGCGTGAGGTCAACGAAGGCTCGGAAGCTCTCGATTCCGAGGTCGAGATCGAAGGCCACGATACAGGGGCGGCTCGGGCTGCCATCACCGCCCGTGCACTTATCGAACTCGGATGGGGGCGGCCGCTCGGAGCCGGGCATCGGCTCCTCGGGCGGCTGCGGGGTCTGTCCGATCGTCGTCTCGATGAGCTCGCGGAGCACGGTGTTCAACCTGTCGGCGTCGAAGCTGTCGTAGATGGTCCCCCGAAGTGGGTTGACACAGCTGAGCGATGCTTCGTCGGGGCTCTCCTCCCCGAACAGGTAGCGCAGCCTGCTCGCCTCCGAGTCGCCCTCCCTGAGTTGGACCGCTCCCACCCAGACATGATCACGAAGTGACTGCATTTCGGGGCTGCTGCACAACTCGAACAGCTCGCGTTGCTCGCCCGCCTCGTCCTCTGCGGTGGCGTGCTCGCCGTCGGTGAACCAGATCAGCAGGTTGCAGTCGTCGACACGCGTCGCGAACCTCTCCCTCCAGGCGTCGGTGAGCGCCGCACCGTAGTCCGTGTATGGGCCCTCGTCGGACGCGATGGCCTCGATCGAGTCCCCCACCCTCGTGAAGATCTGGCTGGCGGCATACCATCCCGCCTGGCGGGAATAGCTTGCATCGAAGGTGTCGAGCGCGACCTCGATGTTGGCGTCGTCGGGGTACCTCAGGCCGAGCGCCTCAATGACCTGCAGGGCGTCGCTAGTGCCGGCTGATCGCAAGTTGCCGGGATCGGTGGTCCTCAGGCTGCCCGACGTGTCGAGCAGGATGAGCAGGTTGATTCTGAGGGCGCCATCGCCGGCCGTGGCGGAACACACGTCTTGCACGTCCACGCCTGTCTCCGCGCTCGCATGCGGCGCGGACAATGCGGCGATTGGCATCGCGGCGCTGGCTGTGACAGCCAGAAGAGCGGCGACACGCCGAACCCGTCTCACGGTGTTGCGAGCCCTCTTGCGGCCATCCACGCAGCGCCGACGGCCGCCAGGAACACGACGATCCGCAGCACTGCCGTCGGCCAGGGACGCCTGTAGACGCGCTTGGCCTGCCGCATTCGCCGCTGGCGCAGATCGCCGGCCGCCGCGGCCAGGTATGCGAAGCCGCCTACGGCCACCGTCGGCCAGCCTGCCTCAATCGCCCCCATGACCACGGCGATGACGGCACCCGCCAGGGACGCCAGCGACAGCGCCACGACGCCGCGGTCCGGCAGCCGACGCTTGCCCTTCTGGACGTCCGCAGTACCGGCCGCAGCCTGGTCGAACCCGTCGTTGAACGGGTCCTCGAACGCGAACGGATCGTCCTGCCAGTTGGCGCTCACAGCGCACCTGTCCCGGTCAAAATCATCGCTGCGCAGGCTAGCTGACAAGTATGACAGCCTGTAGCCCAGCATCGCTGTGCAACTGGTTGCCGAGTATCTAGCTGACGAGTGTGAAAGCTCGTAGATGAGGGCGGCCCGAGCCTCGGCTGACCGGGATCGGGCGGTGCCTCCATGGGCCGACGAACGCGTTCACGGTGCAGCTGATAGGAATCCCTGGGCGGGTAGCGTCCGATCCTCGTGACGCGTCGGCGCTGAAGAAATCGCGTCCGGCATCACCGAGGCCAACTGGCCGAGGAATACGCGGACGAGATCCCGCGACCCGGCAACGGATCGGCCGAGCCCGAAGACACCGTCACCCACGAATCCAAAGCCCGCAAAGAATCCAAAGCTCGCGAAGAATCCAAAGGCCGCAAAGCACTGGTAGCCTTCAGGGCTACGCCATCGTGACGGAGAGCGCGGTCCTATGGCTCCTGGGAATCCCTACAGACCTTCGTTCGGCGCCTCGCCTCCTGTGCTGGCAGGAAGGTCGTCAGTCCTTGATGCGCTCGCGGAGGCCTTCGACGCCGGTCCGGGTCACCCGGACTTCACCTCCCTGCTGGTAGGCGCGCGCGGGACCGGCAAGACGGCGACGCTCAACGCCGTGCAGGAGCAGGCCCTCGATCACGGCTGGCTCGTCATCGCTGACGACGCCCACGGCGACCTTTGCACAAGGGTGGCGGAGACGGCGGTCGCGCCGCTGCGAGACAGCGAGTCCAGCCGGCCGCGTCCACGACTGGCCGGCATCCGAGCGCTCGGCGTCGGCGTGGAACTGGAGAGGATGGATCCCGCTGGCTCGGCAAGGGACGAACTCCGGCTGCGAACTGTCCTGACCGCCCTCGGCGCCCGCCTTGCCTCCGCCGATCGGGGCCTTCTCATCACGCTCGACGAGTTGCAGGGCGGTGAGCCGTCCGAATTGAGGGAGTTCGCATCCACGCTGCAACACGTCACCCGGCGCGAGGAGCTTCCTGTCGCCTTCGTGGGCGCGGGCCTTCCGAGCATCGATGACACTGTGTTGCAGGACTCTGCCATCACCTTCCTTCAGCGATGCTCGCGCCATGAGATCGCGGCACTGCCGAAGTCGGCCACGGCCAAAGCCTTCGCCGAACCGATTGCGGCTCGCGGGGCGACCATTGACGACGAGGCGCTGCGGCAGGCCGTGGAGGCGAGCGGCGGCTACCCGTTCATGGTGCAGCTCATCGGCTTCCACTCATGGCGGGCGGCGAGCGGTAACCCGCCACGCCTGAGCACCGCGGACATCGCCGCGGGCGTGGCCGAGGCCGAGCGGCGACTTCCCGATCTGGTGCTGGCGCCGCTGTGGCGGTCGATGTCGGAGATGGACCGCATGTTCGCCCTGGCCATGGCCCAGGACGAAGGCGAGTCCTCGATCGGGGACATCGCCAGAAGGCTCGGCCGCAGTTCGAGCTACGTGAGCACCTACCGTTCTCGACTGATCCGAAACGGCTTCATCCACAGCCCGCGCCGCGGCTGCGTCGACTTCGCCCACCGCGTCACCCGCGCCTGGCTGCAACACCCCGACAGGACACCCTGACGGCACACCCGCCATCCACATCGCGCCCGAGGCCTCGGTCCGGAAGCGGGTGCCTGTCCCGAAGCAGGTCGCCGGATACGCCCACAAGCAGGCGTCTCGTGCGCCCATGAACAGGCGGCTCATACGCCTGTAAACGGGCGTACTGCGACGCTCAGGATGGCTCGGGGGACGCGGCGGCGATGGGTCGGCCTCTGTACCGGTCGGGGACCTCCCAGGGGAGGTCGCGATAGAACTCGTCGAGTGTGAGGGGCTCGGCCTTGAAGTCCCTGAAGTAGGTCGGATGCGTGGCCCGGATCGCCTCCTCGCACTCGGCGCCGAGCAGGACCACCTCCATGTGCGGCTGGTCGGCGTACTGGCGCTCACGCTCGCCGTACAGCTTGACGGCCTTGTCGCCGTCGTGGAAGCGCTCCATGTCAGCCATGCGGAGCTTCTTGCGATCGTAGGTGATGAGGAACCAGATGGTCTTGTCCTTAGCCATGACTACTCTCCTTACGAGTAGGGCCTCGTGGTGGTCATCGTTCCTCAAGCGGACGGCAGCCGGGGCCCGCTTGGGCAGGCCCCGGCGCTGGGCAGACTGGTGAGCCTCAGTGACCCAAAGCTACTAACAGCCTATAACAGTATATCACAAGGTTTAACTATGGATCGGCTGAAGAGGCCGATCCAGAGGATTCAAGGCGCTGAACGAACCTCGTGTAGCCGTACATGCCGCTCACGCTGTCGCTACAGCACAATTCATGTACACATTCTCAGGGCACTTCTTGCACAGTTTCTCGGAGGCTCCCGGGTACTTCCCCCCGCGCTACCGCGACGGACCGGCCAACATGGGCGTGACAACGCGGCAGAAAGGTCGCCCTTGTCACAGGTGTGTGCGATAGTTGACGGCCTGCTCCGGCCGGTTTCGCAGGCTGAACGGGCAATCGCACGGACGGAGACGTGCCCATGATGGATGTGTTCGCTCTCAGGGACCGGGTGGTCTCGGAGTACCGGGGCTACTCGGAGGGCTTCGTCGAGATAGCTGACGCGCGCATCCGGGCCGCCGTGGACGACGCCTTCGACCGGGGATTGCTCTGGCCCAGCCCCAGGATCGGCCTGAACCCTGCATTCGAACCAGGAGCCACTGTCGACGGACTGGTCGGCAGCGGCCGCCTGCACCCTCTGGCCCGGCAGATCTTTCGGGCGGACAAGTCGGTCGACGATGCCGAGGGCGAGCCGATGACCCTGCACCGCCACCAGGTCCAGGCGATCGATGCAGCAGCAGACGGCAGGAGCTACGTCCTGACGACCGGGACGGGATCGGGCAAGAGCCTCGCCTACATCGTGCCGATCGTCGACCATGTGCTGCGCGCCGGCTCGGGCCGGGGCATCAAGGCGCTGGTGCTCTACCCAATGAACGCCCTAGCCAACAGCCAGAACGAGGAGCTCAGCAAGTTCCTCGATCACGGACCGTGGGTTGCCGACCACAGCGGCGACTCCTCACAGAAGATGCGGCAGAGCAGCAGGCTGGTCTCCTTCGCTGTGTTCACGGGCCAGCAGAGCGAGCAGGAGCGAAGGGCGATCCGCGACGACCCGCCCGACATCCTGCTCACGAACTATGTGATGGCCGAGCTCATCCTCACCCGCTACAACGACATCAAGCTGGTGAACGCCATGGCGTCACTGAGATTCCTAGTGCTGGACGAGCTTCACACGTACCGCGGCCGCCAGGGCGCCGACGTGGCCATGCTCGTTCGCCGCATCCGTGAGGCGTGTGGTGCGACCGAGCTTCAGTGCGTCGGAACTTCGGCGACGCTTTCCACTGAGGGAAGCCATGCCGAGCGCAGCATCCAGGTGGCGACGGTCGCCTCGAGACTGTTCGGCACCGAGGTTCGGCCCTCCGAGGTCATCTCGGAGACTCTGCGACGCACGACTCCGGACCCCTCCGACCGGCCAGACTTCATGGAGGCTCTGATACGCAGCGTCACGGGCGACACGCCAGAGCCAACGTCCTACGACGCCATGCGCCGTGATCCGTTGTCGTCATGGATCGAGTCCAAGTTCGGATTGGAGATGCGCGACAGTCGGCTGGTGCGAGCGGCCCCAATCCCGATCGAGAGCGACATTGGCGGAGCCGAGATGCTCTCCACTGAGACCGGTCTCTCGCGGGCGGACTGCGAGCACGCCATCAGGCGCTGGCTGCTGGCCGGTACCAGGATCAGAAGCCCGAAGAACGGCAACCCTGTGTTCGCGTTCCGGCTCCACCAGTTCCTCAGCGCTGGCGGCGCCGCTCACGCCACCCCGGAGGCACCCGATGACCGAAGCGTCACGATGCGGGCTCAGCGCTTCGTTCGCAATGAGCGCCACCGAAAGTACCTGCCCCTAGCGTTCTGCCGCGCCTGCGGACAGGAGTACTACGTCGTGTTCCGCGAGACCTCGACGGCCGGTGGCCGGCAGGGTGAAGTGCTCGCTCCCCGAGACTTGGGAGATCGCGCCGCATCCGATGCTCAGCCGGGATTCCTGTTCATTGCTCCCGAGCCCGGCGACCCGTGGCACGATCCATGGCCTGTCGACAGGGAGGGCATCCGTGCGCGCCTGCCTGCGGACTGGTTCGACGCTAATGATCGGCTCCGCGACGCCCGGCGCGGCGACGTGCCTGTCCCGCTGCGGGTGGCCGCGAACGGTTCCCTGCACCACTCGGATGCCTCAGACGGAACTCAGACCACGACGGGGTTCTGGCTGACGGCACCCTTCCGCTTCTGCATGCGCTGCGGAGTGTCCTACGCCGACCCGCGGGGCAGCGACTTCAGCCGGCTCGCACCGCTCGACTCGCAGGGCCGGTCCACGGCGACAACGATTACATCACTGGCCGCGATTCGTCACTTGCGGCGAGTGGACGAACTGCCCCGCGAGGCGCGCAAGCTGCTGTCGTTCACTGACAACCGACAGGACGCCTCGCTTCAGGCCGGGCATCTGAACGACTTCATGAACGTCACGACGCTGCGGGCCGCTCTCTGGCGGGCGCTAAGCGATGCCGGCGAGGAAGGACTCAGTCACGACCTGCTCGCGTCGCGTGTCGTGCAAGCGCTCAACCTGCATGAAGAGGCCTACGCGCTCCAGCCTGGTGCGAAGGGCCGCATCCAGTCGATGGCACTCAAGGCTCTCACCGAGGTAGTCGAGTACCGGCTCTATCTCGACCTGCGCCGGGGCTGGCGGGTCAACCTTCCGAATCTCGAACAATGCGGAATGCTGGGCTTCGACTATCCGGGGCTCGAAGAACTTGCGGCAGACGCCGACGAATGGCGTCATCCACGGACCGCAGGCGCGAGCCCCGATACTCGCCTCCACGTTCTCAGGGCACTGCTCGAGACGGGGCGCCGCGGCCTGGGCGTCTTCGTCGGAGTCCTCGACCCCGATGAGTGGGGTCCGATGGAGCGGCGCAGCGAGCAGCACCTGATCGATCAGTGGTCGGTGGCGGGCGAGCGGCAGACATGGTCGTCTCTGATCGCCACCGGGCCGCGCAACCCCGCTGGCCGTCGCCGCATCACGTCTCTCACGCCGCGCAGCGGATTCGGGCGATTCCTCAACCGCGGCGACACTTTCGGCGATGCTGAGAATCTGCCACTAGAGGAGCGGCTGGCGCTCATCGACGATCTCGTCGAGGCCTTGATGCGCTACGGGCTGCTGCGCCTCGTGGAGGCCGAGGGCGAGACCCGCACCTGGCAGATCCCTGCGGCCGCGATGGTCTGGAAGCTGGGTGACGGGACGCCGTACCACGATCCGATCCGCACGCCGTCCGCTCCAGAGACCGAAGTGCCTCCCAATCCGTACTTCGTCGGCCTCTACAAGGGCATAGCTGAGGGTCTCCGAACGCAGCCGGGCAACACCGATCCCGCTGATGAATCTGCCAGCCACATCGAGGCTCGGGAGCACACCGCGCAAGTCACCCACGAGCTACGCCAAGAGCGCGAGCATCGCTTCCGCAACGGCGACCTGCCGGTGCTGTTCTGCTCACCGACCATGGAACTGGGCGTGGACATCGCAGAGCTCAACGTAGTGAACATGCGCAATGTGCCTCCGACGCCGGCCAACTATGCCCAGCGGTCGGGGCGGGCAGGACGCGGCGGGCAGCCCGCTCTGGTCACCACGTTCTGCTCATCGGGCAGCAGCCACGACCAGTACTTCTTCCGCCAGCAGCAGCTCATGGTGTCCGGCGAAGTGGAGGCACCGAGGCTGGACCTCGCCAACGAGGAGTTGGTCCGGTCGCACGTCCACTCGGTGTGGCTGGCTTGTAGCGGGCTCGACCTCGGCAGTGGCATGGGCGACCTGCTCGATCTGCCAAACGAGGGTGAGGAGCCTTCGTTGGAACTGTTGGACCAGGCTGCAGCCGTGCTCACGGACCGAGGAGTTCGCAACAAGGCCCAGCGGCGAGCACAGGGGCTGCTTGACGATCTGGGTTCTGAGTTGGCGGACGCCGATTGGTACACGCCGAGTTGGCTGGACGACACGATGCGGGCCATCCCGCAGCGCTTCGAGGAGGCGCTGTCACGTTGGCGGTCGCTGTACACCTCCGCGTACCGCCAAGCCTCGGAGCAGGGGCGGATCAGGCTGGCGCACGGCCGCAGCAAGGCCGACCGGGACCGAGCCGACGTGCTGAGACGCGAAGCCGAACATCAGATCGAACTGCTGACAGGCGAACGCGGCGCGGGCCTCAATTCGGACTTCTATCCGTACCGCTATCTGGCCTCTGAGGGCTTCCTGCCCGGCTACTCGTTCCCGCGCCTGCCGCTGTCAGCGTACGTCTCACGCCGCGGCGCTGTCCGCGGCGAACTTCTCCAGCGGCCGCGCTTTCTGGCCATCTCAGAGTTCGGCCCGCACAGCATCATCTACCACGAGGGCAGCCAGTACTCGTCGAACCGGGTGCAACTGGCCGCTGCCGACCTGGACGCAGCCGACGGCGGTGCGTCGATCCTCAAGACCTCGGTCAAGCGCTGCGAGTCCTGTGGCTACATGCATCAGATCGATGCGTCTAGCAATCCCGACCTGTGTGAACTCTGCTCGCAGCGACTGCCACCAGCCACACGCAACATGTTCCTTATGGGCAACGTGTCGACTCGACGCCGTGACCGGATCACGTCCGACGAGGAGCAGCGCCGGCGCCAGGGTTACGAGATCGTCTCCGCCGTGCGATTCAGCCATCGCTCCCGTGTTCCCTCCCATGTCGAGCGGTTCGTGGCGGCGACGTCGCCTGCCGGGACGAGCGCTGGCATCGAGACCCCGAGGCTGCTCCGACTTCGCTACGGCGACGCCGCCACGATCTGGCGCATCAACCGGGGACTGCGCCATGCGAGGAATCCGGTCGGCCGGGCCGGGTTCGTGCTCGATGTGGCAACCGGCTACTGGAGCGCCGACGACGAGGACGAGCAGCCCAACGACGGTGCTGACGCTCCGCCGACAGCTCGACGCACCGAGCGTGTCATCCCGTATGTGACCGACACCCGCAACGCGCTGCTGATCGAGCCTGTGGAAAGCTCTCCCTCCAAGGCGCTCCCGGGGTTGGATGACGCCGACGCTGCCGAAGGTGCCCCCGACGTGGCCACGATGGCATCCGTGCAGGCGGCACTGTCCAAAGCGCTACAGGTGGTGTTCCGCCTGGAGTCCAACGAGATCGCCGCGGAGCCCCTGCCATCGCGTGACGACCGTCGCCAGCTTCTCATCTACGAGGCCGAGGAGGGCGGAGCGGGCGTTCTCAAGCAGCTCGTAGACGATCCGGCCCTGTGGTCGCAAGTCGCCGCCGAGGCGCTGCGGATCTGTCACACCGACCCTCGAACCGGCCACGAAGACGACGCAGGCACTGGCGAGGACGGCGCCTGCGAAGGGGCCTGCTATGACTGCCTCATGTCGTATTCGAACCAGCCCGACCATGAACTGCTAGATCGAGACTTGGCAACCGAGTTCCTGGCACCCTTCGTCACAGGCGCAGCGTTCCTGGCCGACGCTCATGACGCTACGCTCGCAGAGGGGGCTGAGTCAGGCCTCGAACGGGAGTTCTTGGAGTTCTTGGGGGAGCACGGTTACCGGCGGCCAGACCGCGGTCAAGTGTTCTTCGAAGAGGCCCGCACCCGGCCCGACTTCGTCTACGACGACGCCTGCGCGGTGGTGTACGTGGACGGCCCGCACCACGACTATCCAGAACGCGCCAAACGCGACGCCGAGCAGTCTGCCGCCATGCAGAATCTCGGCTTCCAAGTGATCCGCTTCGGCTACCGCGAGGACTGGCGTCAGATCGTCGGCGAGAATCCAGCGGTGTTCGGACCCGGCAGGGTGGGGGGCGACGACTTATGACCTTCTCCCCTGGCGCACTTGTGACCGCGCGCGGACGGGATTGGGTCGTGCTATCGCACGACGCACCCGAGTTGGTCATGGTGCGGCCGCTCGGGGGCACGGACGACGAGACCACCGGCATCCTCACTGCCGTCGAGTCGGTCGAGCCTGCAAGCTTCGGCCTGCCCGACCCGGTCCGGCACCTCGGCGACGCCCACTCGGCCCGCCTGCTGCGGGACGCTCTGCGGCTCGGGTTCCGATCCGGCGCGGGACCGTTCCGCTCCGTGGCGCGGATCGGATGCGACCCGCGCCCGTATCAGCTCGTGCCGCTGCTGATGGCGCTGCGCCTCGACCCGGTGCGCTTGCTCATCGCTGACGACGTGGGCGTCGGCAAGACCATCGAGGCCGCTCTGGTCGCGTCCGAACTCATCGCTCAGGGCGACGCCGAGCGCCTCGCCGTGCTCTGCCCTTCCCACCTGGCCGAGCAGTGGCAGGCCGAGTTGCGCAACAAGTTCCACATCGATGCCGAACTGGTGCTCGCCTCCACCGCCCGCCGCCTCGAACGCGGCCTCGCCTTGGGTGAGTCGATCTTCGAGCGGCACCCCAACGTGATCGTGTCGATCGACTTCATCAAGTCCGACCGGCGCCGCAACGACTTCATCAGGGCGTGCCCCGAGCTGGTGATTGTGGACGAGGCCCACACCTGCGCACGCTCCGACGAGCGGGCGTCCTCCGGCCGCCACCAGCGCCATGCCCTAGTCCGGGACCTGGCCAGCCGGACCGACCGGCATCTGATCCTGGTGACGGCCACGCCCCACTCCGGCAAGGACACCGCATTCCGCTCGCTGCTCGGCCTGCTCGATTCGGAGTTCGCAGAACTTCCCGAGGATCTCGCAGGCGAGGTCAACCGCCGCCATCGCGAGCAGCTCGCTCGCCACCTTGTGCAGCGTCGCCGCTCCGAGATCCAGGACTACCTCGGCACCGACACGCGGTTTCCGGAGCGGGCGGAGACGGAGGTCGGCTACGAGCTGTCCTCCGACTATCGGACCCTGTTCGACCAGGTACTGTCATATGCGCGGGGCAGCCTTTCCGAACACGAGCGCGGCAGCCGCCAGCAGCGCATCCGCAAGTGGTCTGCGTTAGGTCTGCTGCGGGCTCTGGCATCGAGCCCGGCTGCCGCAGCCGCGACGCTTCGCACCCGGGCCTTCACCGCAGACGCCGTCGGCTACGACGACATCGACGAGCGCGGCCGCCGCTTGATCCTCGACCTTGACGATGTGGAGGAAGCACCGGATGTGGTCCCGGGCAGCCAACTCGATCATTCGGGGGCGGAGTCTGCGGTGTCGCGCCGGCTGCGTCAGTTCGCCAAGCAGGCCGACGAGATCGCTTCGGCTTCGACCTCGAAGGGCACCGACGCCAAGCTCGACCGGCTCATCGAGATACTCGGCCGTCTGCTCATCGACGGCTTCCATCCCATCGTCTTCTGCCGCTTCATCGACACCGCCGAGTACGTAGCCGAGCGCCTCGCGGCCCGGCTGCCCAAGAGGGACCGTCCTCAGATCGCCGCCGTTACAGGCCGCTTGCCGCCCGTCGAGCGAGAGGCCCGCATCGCGGAGCTGGGCGAGCACGCCCGCCGCGTGCTCGTATGCACAGACTGCCTCAGCGAGGGCATCAACCTGCAGGATCATTTCTCCGCGGTCGTCCACTATGACCTGCCCTGGAACCCCACGCGCTTGGAGCAGCGAGAGGGCAGGGTCGACCGCTACGGTCAGTCGGCACCGGAGGTGAGGGTGGTCACCTGCTGGGGAACAGACAACCGGATCGACGAGACGGTGCTTGAGGTGCTGCTGCGCAAGCACCGGACGATCCGCTCGACGCTCGGCATCTCCATCCCGGTGCCCGGCTCCACCAACGAGGTCGTGGAGGCGCTGGCGGAGCAGGTGCTGGAATCCTCCGGCCAGGCGCTTCAGATGCCTCTGGAAGGGATCCTCGAGCAGCTGCGTCCCCAGACCGACGCCCTAGCGGATGAGTGGGATCGGTCTGCCCGCAACGAGCAGCGCCGCAGGTCCCTGTTCGCCCAGAGCCGGATCGACCCGAAGGAGGTTCACGCTGAACTCCTCAAGATGCAGGAGGCCGTCGGCTCCGGCGCCGACACCCGGCGGTTCGTGGTGGCGGCCCTGGAGGCCCACGGCGCCGCGGTGGCTCCCCGAGGCACTCCTGAAGCAGCGTCCTACGACATCGACCTGTCAGAAGTACCCGGATCTGTGCGGGACGCCCTAGCCGCGCCCAGCGTGCACCCTGCTGCGAGCGGCGACGGCGACCGTCTGAGCATCGGCTTCGGCACGAGTGTCCCCGACGGTGCCGTGAGGTTGTCGCGCACGCATCCCACCGTTGGCGGGCTCGCGGCCTACGTGCTCGATCGGGCGCTCGACTCTGCTGACGCCGACGGCCCCGATATCGACGGACGGAATGCCGGCCAGGCCAACGGCGACCAGCCCTCCCGACGTAACCCACCGGTCGCAGCCCGCTGCGGTGTTATGAGGACCGACGCAGTGTCGATCGTCACGACGCTGCTGCTGTGTCGCGTCCGCATGTCGATCACAGCGAGCGCTCGTGGCGGCGACCACCACATGCTCGCCGAGGAGGCTGTTCTCCTGGCGTTCACCGGCTCGTCCGACAGTCCGCGATGGCTCGCTCCCGATGAGACTCTCGGGCTGTTGGCGGCCGAGCCGGCAGGCAATGTCGTTCCCGCAGCCGCATCGGAGCGCATCGCCCGGATCCTCGAGAACTATGCGAGCTGGCGGCCGACGGTCCACGCCGAGGCCGAGAGCCGAGCCACGGCCCTCGCCGAGGCCCATCGCGGCGTTCGCGAGGCCGACCGGCGGCCCGGTTCGGTCCCGAGAGCCGTGGTTGTAAAGGCCCAGTTGCCAGTGGACGTGCTCGCCATCTACCACTTCCTGCCCGAGGCGCGCACCTCGTGACCGCAGGCGCTATCTCAACGGTCGGGGGACTGCTGACCCGAGAACTCCTCGAACGCCTCGACCACGGCGACCCGGCGCTCCCCGGTCTGAAGCCGACCGACTTCGAGCTAGCACCGAGCGAACGGCTTCGCGACGCGGTCACCCGCTCATGGAACCGGCTCGCGGCGCTGTGGACAGCGTTCAAAAGGGAGGAACTGGCACTTCCGGACACCGATGACAGCGCCACCAGGCTCACCAGGGAGCGCTGGCTGCTGCCGTTGCTCAGCGAACTCGGCTTCGCGGGCTTGGATGCCGTCCAGAGCCTCGCGCCGGACAGGGACGGAAAGACGTACGCGATCAGCCACGAATGGCGGGGGCGAGTGCCGGTTCATCTCATGGGCTGGCGCACACCGATCGATCGCCGCACCCCTGGCCTGCCCGGCGCCGCGAAGGCGTCTCCGCACGGGCTCCTGCAGGAGTTCCTCAACAGCTCCGACCTGCACTTGTGGGGCATCGTCTCCAACGGCAAGGTGCTCCGTCTGCTTCGCGACAACGCGTCTCTCACTCGTCAGGCGTACACGGAGTTCGATCTGGCCTCGATCTTCGACGGCGAGTCGTTCGCGGATTTCACGCTGTTGTGGCTGTGCTGTCACCGGACCCGATTCGAGGGGGAGACGCCTCAACGCTGCGTGCTGGAGCAGTGGCACAAGGAAGCAGCCACGCAGGGAACACGAGCGAGAGAGAAGCTCCGCTCCGGTGTAGAGCGAGCCATCGCTTCGCTGGGCAACGGCGTGTTGGCACACCCGGCCAACGCTTCGCTGCGCAGCCGGTTGCACAGCGGCGACCTCACTGCCGACTCCTTGCAGCGTCAACTCTTGCGCGTCATCTACCGCATGCTGTTCCTGTTGGTGGCCGAGTCCCGGGGGCTGCTACTCACCCCCGACATCTCCAACGCGGCCAGGGACCGCTACCACCGGTTCTATTCGATGAGACGGCTGCGCCGCCTGGCCGGCGCTCGGCGTGGCGGCAAGCACAGCGACCTGTGGCAGAGCCTCGACGCCACCATGGCCGCACTCGATGTAGGCGCCGAGCCATCCCAGGTAGCAGCCCGCGAGGCCCTAGGGCTCACATCGCTGGGAAGCCTGCTGTGGTCACAGGACGAGGTCGCCGATCTACGCGGCGCCCGCATCGACAACGCCCACCTGCTGGAGGCGGTGCGCAACCTGGCCTTCGTCCGCGACGACGAGGCGCGGGTTCTGCGCCCGGTGGACTATCAGAATCTCGGCACTGAAGAACTGGGATCGATCTATGAGTCGCTCTTGGAGTTACACGCCGTGGCCGACCCCGAGAACCGCACCTTCGAGTTGGGGGCGGCAGCAGGCAGCGAGCGCAAGACGACCGGCAGCTACTACACACCGCCTGAACTGATCTCTAGACTGCTTGACGACGCCCTCGACCCGGTGATCAATGAGGCTAAGGCCAAGGCAGAGCCCGAGCAGGCGCTGCTGGATCTCAAGGTGCTTGACCCGGCCTGCGGGTCCGGCCACTTCCTTATCGCAGCCGCTCACCGTATCGCCGATGCGGTCGCCTCAGTGCGAGAGGGCGGCACCGAGCCCTCACCGGAGGTGTCTCGTGCCGCTCTGCGCGGGGTGGTCAGCCGATGCTTGTACGGCATCGACATCAACCCGATGGCTGTTGAGTTGTGCAAGGTCAGCCTGTGGCTGGAGTCGAACACCCCCGGCAAGCCTCTCGGCTTCCTAGACCATCGGATCGTCTGCGGCAACAGCCTGCTCGGCACAACGCCAAAGCTGCTGGCCGAAGGCATCCCCGATGCCGCCTTCAAGCCGCTGACCGGCGACGACAGGCAGCACGTCAGTGCCCTTCGCAAACGCAACAAGGCCGAGCGTAAGCACGACAAGCAGGGCGCCCTCGGCTTGGACTGGTCCTCCTCGTCTGACACCAGGCAGCTAGCCGGAGCGCTTACACGTATCGACACCGCCCCCGACGACACCGCCGATCAGGTCGCCGCCAAGGAAGCCGACTACGCGCGCCTGCGCGCCGCCGCATCCGTCGTGAAGGCCAAGCTGGTGGCCGATACATGGTGCGCCGCCTTCGTCGTACCTAAGCAGCCGAACTCCCCAGCGATCACCGAAGGTACGCTGAAGGCAATACAACGCCTCGCTCCCGAGCAGGTCGCGTCCCTAGTCGGACAATCGCGAGGGCTGGTCGCGGCCCCACCATCACTTGTAGACACAGCCGTTGTGCGGACCGTCCTAGGCGCGGCCGATCAGTACCAGTTCACCCATCTGTACCTGACCTTCCCAGATGTGTTCCAGGTGCCTGACGAAGCTGCCGATGCCACCAGCGATATGACCGGCTGGACAGGAGGATTCGACGCAGTTGTCGGAAATCCGCCATTCCTGAACCAGCTTCGCAGCTTAACGGTCACCAAGGGGTACATAGCGAACCTCCAGACGAACCGCTTCAGCGGGTTGGCCTCGGCTTTGACAGACACTGCCTACCTGTTCCTCGCGTTGTCGTGTGAAGCTGCCCGCCCAAGCGGCGGGCACGTCGGCCTAGTCCAACCAGAGAGCCTGCTCGCAGCAAACGGTGCTCTCGACCTCCGGCGGTCCATCTCCTCGCGCTTCGCCTTGGTGTTTCTCTGGGTAGCGGGCGAGAAGGTGTTTAATGCCAACGTACTGACGTGCACTCTCGTAGTCCGAACCTGCCGGCCTACTGACGAGCACGCAATCGGACGTGCCCGCGGCAGGTATTTCGAAGCACTCCCAGAACTAGGGATCCCTGCGGCGGAACTGGCAGAAATGCCGACGTGGGGTCCGCTGATAGCTGACGGATTCGGGATCCCTTTCGTGCATCTAGAGTCGACTGCCCGACTGGGGGAGGTTCTCAGCGCCTCGGCCGATTTTCGCGATCAGTACTACGGGCTGGCCCCATTTGTGATGGAGGCTGATGTGAAAGAGGTTGAAGCCGTTGCGGAGCATCTAGCACCCCTAGTGACCGTCGGCTTGATTGATCCGCTTCACAACCGCTGGGGAGAGACGGCTACTCGGTTCGCGAAGCGTCAGTGGAAGGCCCCAGCCGTAGACGTTGCCCGTCTCCGGGTTGAGAGCGACTTGGGCGAATGGGCTGACCAAAGACTGGTTCCCAAACTGTTGGTTGCAACCCAGACCCCGGTACTCGAAGTAGTTCCCGACGAGAAGGGCATCCTTCTTCCATCGGTGCCCGCAATAACTGTCGTGCCGCACGGAATCTCACTCTGGCACGCAGCCGCGCTACTGACCTCCCCGGTACTGACGGCCTGGGCCGCTGCTCGCTATCTCGGAGCGTCACTGAATACGCAAGCCCTCAAGCTCAGCGCGCGGCAGATCGAGGGCCTCCCGCTTCCACCCGCCTCCGAGGCGTGGAATGCCGCCGCCGCTCACGCCCGGGACGCGTTCCTGTCGAACTCTTCGTCAGAGCGCTCGGCTCACGTGACGCGCCTCGCTCGACGGATGTGCGAAGCATTCAACGTACAAGACCCCGCCGAGTTGATGGCTTGGTGGTATGACCGGCTGCCCGAACGCAACACGCGCCCATGAGAGGCCACTTAATCCTCGAACGGCACTACATCGTCAGGCGGCATGAGCACGGACTGGCTGGACTCGCCCATACCGGCGACCGAGTACAGCACGAAAGCTACGGTATTGAACACAGCCACGGTCGTCCTGACGGCGGTCACGGCATGAGGCATCTGAAGCGACCACGTGCCGTCCGTTTGGTTTGCCCAGATGCTGCCTTGTACATGCTCTGGCAAGCCTGAAGCTGCGGTCGGGATCGTAGTCAGCTTGCGAGAGTCCGCGTGAACGATCGCGTTCCGGAAGTGCTGGATCGCGTCGAGACGGGCGGCGAGTTCGCTCCAGTCGCCGGAGAACGGTGTAGATGTGCCTCGACCAGCGCCTCCTCGTGCGGACGGCTTGCGGCGAGCGGTGAACCGCGCCACCTCAGGAATGGCGATCTGGCTTGTCAGAACACCGAACTGCGCCAACATGAGATTCTCGATCTTCTGCGCATTCGGGGCTGACAGCGGTAGCGAGCTGAGGAGCCGTCCTCGGGCACGCGCCAATTCCTCAGTTGTTTCCGTGTCGTTGCCGATGATGGGGCTCCGGCGCTTGATCCGGTGATAATGCGTCGCGAGTCCGACATCCACTAGGCCAGCTTCGAGGGCCGCAAGCGCCAAGACAAGGACGGCGCGCCACTCGGCCTGCGGCTGGCCAGGAGGCCTCCCAGAACCGCGCGAACTCCGATCCGCCGCAATCGCAGTCAGCAATCCGACGGCGCTCTTGAGGTTCGACTCGTAGAACCGACTTGCCGCGTCAGCGGGTGTTGGCCACACATGTCCTGCCTTTCTGGAGACAGTCCAGATGCCGCCTCCTACTCAGACCCGGAGTTGCGACCGGGGCCTGCTCAAAGCGGGCACCGGCGATGGATGGACTGATGGGCCTCGGTGACCCAAAGCCGCGCACAGCCCGGACGAAAGCTACCCGAGCAGGAGGTCGCGGCGCGACGAGCTTGCTTCCCTCTCCGTAGAGATAGCCAGCATCAACGAACGCTAAGCAACGGTACACCAGCCTCTCACCTCCTAGAAGCAGCGCGAGGGCCCCCTTGGGGACCCTCGCTCGGCTCCCCAAGGGGGGAGCCATCAGAACAAGACGAGCCTACATGGGCGACCCGCCACCGCAATGGACAGCGGGCTGTCTCAGTCCGCCGGCTAGGCGACGAGGATGGTGGCGACCTCGTCGTCGTTGAGGCGGCGGAAGGCTCGGCGGTCGTTGCCGCGGTCGAGGACGGCGGCCTCGAGGCTCTCGGCGGTGAGGGTGCGATCGGGGCCCGCCAGGGCGGCCACCGCGGCCCGGACGCCGTCGGCGAGGCTCCGGGGCGCGTCCGGCAGTGCCTCCGCGAAGCGTTCCGAGATCTCCTCGGTCTCGCCGCCGAGCACCACCCAGTCGTCCTCGTCGACCACGGTGCCGTCGTAGAGGATGTGGAACAACTGGTCGCCGCGGCCGTCGGCGTCGAGGCCGATCTCGGCCACCAGGATCTCCACCTCCATCGGCTTGAACTCGTGGGTGAAGACCTGCCCGAGGCTCTGGGCGTAGGCGTTGGCCAGGCTGCGGGCGTCCACGTCCTCGCGGCTGAAGGCGAAGCCCTTCAGGTCGGCGTGGCGCACCCCGGCGATGCGGAGCTGGTCGAACTCGTTGTAGCGGCCCACCCCCGCGAAGGCGATGCGGTCGTAGATCTCGCTCACCTTGCGCAGCGTGCTGGAGGTGTTCTCGGCCACGATGGCGATGCCGCCGTCGTAGCGGAAGGCGACCAGGCTGCGTCCCCGGGCGATGCCCTTCTGGGCATAGTCGGCCTTGTCCTTCATCATCTGCTCGGGCGGGGCGTAG
The DNA here is from genome assembly GCA_965203575.1 of Candidatus Aldehydirespirator sp. GTDB lineage: Bacteria > Actinomycetota > Acidimicrobiia > Acidimicrobiales > Aldehydirespiratoraceae > Aldehydirespirator. Next base: position 3,190,364 of record OZ241894.1, on the reverse strand, counting down.
AAGGGCATCGTCATCGCGGATCGACCCTCCTGGTGGGCGCCACGTAGAAGGGCATGGTCATCGCCGGCGCCCCCTTGTGCTCGAGGCTCGGGCCGGGGGCATGGTCATGATGCGCTCGCCCCGTCGCCCTCGCGCCGGCTGCGGTGGCGGCGCAGCAGCCGCTCGGTGCGGCGGCGCAACTCGGCGTCGTCCAAGCGCTGGTAGCCGCCGGCGTCGATCACGGCCACCACGGGGAACACGTCGCGCACCGGGTCGGGCCCGCCGGTGGCAGAGTCCGCATCCGAGGCCACGTACAGCGCGTCCAGCAGCAGGTCCACGGCCGCAGCCCTCGCCATCGACGGGCGGAAGCCCAGCTTCACCACGGTGTCGGCGTGCAGCGAGCCCGAGCCGGTGGCCGCGTGGTCCCGCTCCTCGTACCGCCCGCCGGTGACGTCGTACTCGAATATCCGGCCCCTGGAGGCCGCCGTGTCGAAGCCCGCGAAGATCGGCACCACCACCAGTCCCTGCATGGCGGAGGGCAGGTTGGCCCTCACCATCTGACCCAGCTGGTTGGCCTTGCCCTCCAGGCTGATGGGCGTGCCCTCCACCTTCTCGTAGTGCTCGAGCTGGAGCTGGAACAGCCTCACCATCTCGGCTGAGGGACCGGCTGCGCCGGCGATGGCCACGCCGGAATGACGGTCGGCGGGGAACACCTTCTCGATGCGGTGGTTGCTGATCAGATGCCCCGCGGTCGCTCGCCGATCTCCGGCCAGGACCACCCCCGAGTCGTAGCGCACGGCCACGCAGGTCGTGCCGTGGGGGATCTCCGGCGGCGCCTGCGGGTGCTGGGCGGCCGCGCCGAGCGGACCGGCCTCTCCACCGGTGCCGGTGAGGCGCAGGAGCGCGGCGAAGTCGGGGCCGGGATCGTCGTGCGGCCCGAAGCGGGGCAGGCTCACTCGCCGGCCCCCGGGACGCAGCGCCTCCGGTTGCCCGACGAGCGCACGATCCTGGTGCCCACCCTCACTCGCCGCCCTTTTGGATGTAGCTCTTCACGAAATCCTCGGCGTTGGTCTCGAGCACCTCGTCGATCTCGTCGAGCAGGTCGTCGAGCTGGGCCTTGATGTCCGAGCCTCGCTCGGACGCGGGCGGGGCCTCCTCCACGGACTGCTCGCGGTTCGCCGGCGCCGGCTTGCGGATCTGCTCTCGTTCGGCCACTGGATTCCTCCCGGCTCGGTGCCTACCTCAGTTTTCCACAACGGAGGCTACGCGCCCGCGGCGCCCAAGCGGCGAAGCAGGTCGATCGCGGAGCCGCATTCGTCGAACATCGTGCCCACGTGGGCGACCGTTCCCCGCGTCGGCTCGGTCATCGAGACCCGTCGCAGCGAGCCCTCGCCCACGTCGAAGACGATCGAGTCCCAGTTGGCCGCCACCACCTCCGCCGCGAAGCGTTGCAGGCAGCGCCCCCTGAAGAAGGCGCGGGTGTCGGGCGGCGGCTCGGTCATGGCCAGCTCGGCCTCGGCCTCGTCCACCAGGGTCTCCAGCCCCGCCCTGGCCGCCAGCGACTTCGTGGGGCGCAGGTCGTGGTACTGGATGTCGAGGGCCCTGAGGCGGGCGTCCTCCCAGTCGAGGCCGTGGCGGGACCGGAAGCCCTCCAGCAACCGGAGCTTGGCCACCCAGTCGATCTGCGCGGCGAGACTCATCGGGTCGCGCTCCAGACCGCCGAGCACTGCCTCCCAGCGATCCAGGACCTGGTGGGCGACGTCGCCGCCCACCGCGTCCGCGCCCCTCGTCTCCACATAGGCGCGGGCCGCGGCCAGCAGCTCCCACTGCGCGCCCAGGGCGGTGATCGTGGAGCCGTCGACGAGTTCCAGCGGCTCCCGCAGCGACAGGTCGCGGCTCACCTGGCGAAGCGCCGCCACCGGCGTGGCGAAGCGCAGCTCGCGGGGCACGGCGTCGTCCTCGGTCAGAGCCATGACCAGGGCAGTCGTGCCCACCTTGAGGAACGTCGCTACCTGCGACATGTTGGCGTCGCCCACGATCACGTGCAGGCGCCGGTACTTGGCCGCGTCGGCGTGAGGCTCGTCGCGGGTGTTGACGATGGGACGCTTGAGGGTGGTCTCCAGGCCGACCTCCTCCTCGATGAAGTCGGCCCGCTGGGTGATCTGGTAGCCGGCCTCGTCCAGGCGCATGCCGGAGGTCTCGCTGCCCATCTTGCCGGCACCGCAGAAGATCTGGCGGGTCACGAAGTGCGCGGTGGCGTGAGTGACGATGCGGGAGAACGGCACAGCCCGGCTCACCAGGTAGTTCTCGTGGCAGCCGTAGCTGTTGCCCTTGCCGTCGGAGTTGTTCTTGTAGACCACGATCTCCTCGCCCGGTGGCAGCAGCATCTGGGCCGCCTCCATCGAGCGGGCCGCGATCAGCTCGGCAGCCCGGTCGTAGACGACCACCGAGCGGGCGTCGGCGCACTCGGGGGTGGACAGCTCGGGATGGGCGTGGTCGACGTAGTAGCGGGCGCCGTTGGTGAGCACCGCGTTCACCAGGTGGGTCTCGATCTCGGGCGCGAGCGAGCCCGCGGGAGCGCCGCCCCGGGCGTCGTTGCCGGGAGTCTCGTCGGTGAAGTCCCAGCCCACCGCGGCCCGGCCCGGCTCGGGTGCCTGATGGGTGACGATCAGATAGGCGTTGATCAGCAGCGAGGAGGCCGAGATCGGGTTGGGCTCCGGAGCGCCCCGGTGGACGATGCCGTACTCGGTCTCAAGGCCGAGCGTCTTGGGGACAGCCACAGACCGACGCTAGCGAGGCCGGGCCCGAGCGGCCCGTGAGCGCAGCGAACAGGAGCGGGCAACACAGCCGAGCGTCTTGGGGACAGCCACAGACCGACGCTAGCGAGACATGCGAAGGGTGGACTAGAGGATCTGCGAGAGGAAGAGCTTGGTGCGCTCCTCCTCGGGGTTGGTGAAGAAGTGCTCGGGTGTGCCGGTCTCGACGATCTGGCCGTCCTCCATGAAGATCACCCGGTCGGCGACCTCCCGGGCGAAGCCCATCTCGTGGGTGACCACCATCATGGTCATTCCCGACAGTGCCAGCTCCTTCATCACGTCGAGCACCTCCTTGATCATTTCGGGATCGAGGGCGGAGGTCGGCTCGTCGAAGAGCATGATCCTGGGCTCCATGGCCAGCGCCCGGGCGATGGCCACCCGCTGCTGCTGGCCGCCCGAGAGCTGCCCCGGGTACTTCTCGGCCTGCTCGGGTATGCCGACCCGTTCCAGCAGCGAGCGGGCCAGCTCCTCGGCCTCCTGCCTGGGCTTCTTGCGAACCCAGATGGGCGCCAGCATGATGTTGCCGAGCACGGTGAGGTGTGGGAACAGGTTGAACTGCTGGAACACCATGCCGACCTCGGAGCGGATCCTCTCGATGTTGCGCAGGTCGTTGGTGAGCTCCACGCCGTCGATGACGATGCGGCCCTCCTGGTGGGCCTCGAGGCGGTTGATGCAGCGGATCCAGGTGGACTTTCCCGAGCCCGACGGGCCGAGCACCACCACCACCTCGCGCTCCTTGATGACGGCGGTGATCCCGTCGAGGGCCTGGAAGTCCCCGAACCACTTGTTGACCCCCTCGCAGACGATCATGTCGTCGCGGGCGGCCAGCTCCTCGGTCACCGCCGTGGTGGCGTCGCTGACACTCATGATGCAGTCCCCCCTGTGGCGTCGCCGACACTCATCTCGTGTCCCCCAATGCTCTCAGTCGTGTTCCGGTTCGCATCACCGCTCCCCCACTCCCAGCCGCTTCTCGAGGCGCTGGCTGTGCTTGGACATGTTGTAGGCGAAGATCCAGTAGATGAACGACACGAACAGCAGGCCCTCGCGCTTGACGCCGAGGAACTCCGACTGGGCGGAGATGACCTTGTCGGCGATCCGCAGGAAGTCGAACATCCCGACGACAGCCAGCAGCGAGGTCTCCTTGAAGGTGGCGATTACCTGGCCGACCAGCGGCGGTATCGACACCCTGAGGGCCTGGGGCAGCACGATGAACAGGGTGCGCTGCACAGTGGTCAACCCGACCGCGTCGGAGGCCTCGTACTGGCCGCGGCGGACGGCCTGCAGCCCACCGCGGACGTTCTCAGCGAGGTAGGCGGCCGAGAACAGCGCGAAGCCGATGGTGGCCCCGGCGATGTCCACCAGGGACATGTTGTCGGGAAGGAACAGGTTGAAGATCAGCGTGAAGAAGAACAGCATCGTGATCAGCGGCACGCCCCGGAACACCTCGATGTAGGCGGTGGACAGGATCCGGAAGATCGGCAGCTTCGACGTGCGGGCCAAGGCGAGCAGCACGCCCATCGGGAACGCCAGAAGGAGCGCGAAGGTGGCCACGATGAGGGTGATGCCGAAGCCGCCGATAAGGGCGTCGGTGGGAGTGTCGACGGTCGAGGGCGAGTTGATCAGCGTGACCAGCCAGTGGAACACGGCCACGGTCGCGACCCAGACGGCCACCAGCCTCATCCGCTGGGATCGGTCCCCGGCGAAGTTGTGGGCCAGCAGGGCGACCACGGCCAGCAGCAGGAAGCTGATTCGCGCCTTCTGCAGCATCGGGTACCAACCGAAGAACGCGGCCACCCAGTTGAGCGCGGCCACCGCCACCAGCACGGCGGCAATCACCCTTCCGGCCTCGCCGATGCGGGGGTGGGCGAGGAACCACACGACGAGGCCTCCGAAGGCGGCGAAGAACAGCGCCAGCGGGATGTCGGTGGACAGCACATGGTCCCAGTCGAGGTCGGGGTCGCGCAGCACGGCCCAATACAGGACGAAGGGGGTCAGCACCCACAGCAGGTTCAGCGGGACCCGCAGCCTCGGGCCCGCTCCTGCCGCCCTGAGCGCTCGCCCCAGCCCGTAGGTGGCCACCAGCAGGACCAGCATGACCGTCCACGGCAGCTTCGTGGTCATCGCGACGGTACGGCCGGGCTCGTTGATGAATTCGCCCTCCAGGAAGCCGTAGTGCCCCCACGGGTACACCCACGCCGACAGCACCATCACCCCGGCGCCGGCGAAGAACACATACATGGCCGGCACGAAGGTGTTGCGCCGGCGGGCGTCGCCCAGCCCGGACCACAGCGCCGCGCCCGAGCCGGCGAGCACGGCCACCGCCAGCCACCACCAGGCCCGGTCCGACATGGCGTCGGCGAACGACTCCCGGACGATCTCGCCGGTTGCGTACTGCTGCACGATCAGCACCCCGATGCCCGCCAGTACGAGCGCACCGTGAGCGACCCTCGGCTCCGGCCCGTCCCGCAGGTAGGCGCCCTGGAGGTGGAACCACCAAGCGAGCGCGGCGTTGGCAAGAACCAGCACGCCGAGCACTGTGAGAGCGTTGGCGTCCAGCCAGTTGACGAAGGAGTCGCCGACGGCCTCTGAGGCGTCGCGGTGCAGGGCCACGCCCTCGTCGTCGATGATGGCCGAGGGCTCGCGCAGCACGACTCCCAGCGCGATCACGCCGCCGGTGGCCATCAGGTTCATCGACAGCTTCTTCATCGAGATGCCGCGGCCCACCCGGGCCAGCAGCCCCACCGACAGCCCGGAGAGCACCGCGATGGCGCCCACGCAGACCCAGATGCGGGCGTACTGGTCCTGGGGGTAGGCGTGGGTGAACAGGAACCGCATGTTGGTCTTGACGGCCCGCCAGGTTCGCTCCTCGCTGAAGGTGAAATTGAGCAGGCCGCGCACCGCCAGCAGCACGAGCAGCGAGAAGACGACCGTCAGCAGCGAGTTGACCGGGGAGGAGAACAGGTTCCTGCCGAGCCACTCGCCCGCGGACAGGCTCGGCTCCTCGGGCTTCTGGGCCGGCTCGCGCTCGCCGGCCCACGGCTCCACCGGACCTGCGCCCGTCGCGGCTGGATCACCCATCGGCGCAGTCATCGGAGCGCTCCAGCCATCTCAGCGCTCCACGATCTTCATGCGGATGTTGAAGAAGTTGACCACCACCGAGATCGTCAACGAGCAGGCCAGGTAGAACAGCATCCACAGGGAGATCACTTCGAGCGTCTTGCCCGTCTGGTTGTAGACGATCTGGCCCACCTGCACGAAGTCGCTGTAGCCCACGGCGATGGCCAGCGAGGTGTTCTTGGTGAGGTTCAGGTACTGGTTGCCCAGCGGCGGGAGTATCACCCGGAAGGCCTGGGGCAGGATGACCCGGCGCAGCATCGTCACCCGCCGCAGCCCGACCGCCTGGGCGGCCTCGGTCTGGCCCTTGGGAACAGCCAGGATGCCGCCCCGCACGATCTCGGCGATGAACGAAGCGGTGTAGAGGACGACACCGAAGAACACCGCGGCGCCGCCCTGGGTCAGGTTCAGCCCGGCCGGGCCGGGATTGGGGAAGTTGCCGAGCTGCTCGACGTCCGGTCGCTTGATGTCGATGGGCCGCCCGGTGCGGCCGTCCCCGAACTTGTCGGCGATGACCCCGAGCAGGTCGCTGCCGGAGTTGATGATCCAGCTCGACAGGCCGGGCCACCCCACCAGCACGAAAGCGATCACCACCAGGGCACCCACCCCGGCGAAGATGATCCGGAACTTGTCGTCGTCGGTGAGCTTCATGAGCCCCGCCGGCGTGCGGTGCCGGGCCAGGAAGCGGCGGATCCACCATGCCGCCGCCGCCAGCGCGGCCAGCGACAGAACCACCTGCACGACGACCGGCGTCAACCTGGAGAACCCGTCGCCGATGAAGTCGAAGATGGCGCCCACCCAGCCGAATACCGGGTGCGCCACCCAGCCCGCCGCGCCGAAGACGGCCAGTACGGCCAGGAAGCTCAGCACCGGGTAGGTGTCGCGGCCGGTGGCGTCGTGACGGCGCTCCTGGCGACGCCTGACGTACGAGCCGACCAGCCAGCCGGCAGCGATGAAGATGAGCCACTGGTAGAAGCCGTCGCCGATGTGCACGCGCGGCACCGACACCCCCTTGTTGGAGAGGTGCAGGAGGCCGTTGATCGGCCCCTGATCCAGCTCCACGTTGGGAAGGGTGGCAACCAGCGCCCAGATGAAGACGATCTGGACCAACAGCGGGATGTTGCGGATCGTCTCGATGAAGACGCTGCACATGCGGCTGACGATCCAGTTGCTGGACAGCCGCCCGACCCCGACCAGCACCCCGAGGATGGTGGCTGCGACGATCCCGCCCGCGGCGATGCGGATCGTGTTGACCGCACCGGCCCACAGCGCCCGGCCGGCGGTGTCCGGATCGGTGTCGATGCCCTCCCGGAGGTCGCTCCCGAGCCCGATGCCCAGGAAGTCGTACTTGATCTCGATTCCCTGGCGGTCGAGGTTCTCGAGGGCCTGCGTGGTGAGGAAGAACAGGGCGAAGACGACCAGCAGCAGCGTGAAGACCTGGGCCAGCCACTTGACGACGGTGACGTCGCGGTAGAAGGGCGGACGCTGCGACTGGGTCGAGGCCAGCGTGGCTTGATCGGTGTTGGACACGCCGGGGCGCCTCCGGGGCGGTGGGTCGCGGTCTTGGCGTACGGAAACGGCAACGGGGGTCCGGGACTGCCGTCCCGGACCCCCGCAAACCTAGACGAGTATGTCCTTCAGATGAGGTTTCTCTAGGCCATCGCCCTTACCGGGCCGGCGGCGCGTAGATGAGACCTCCGTCGAGCCAGCCGGCGTTGGCCGAGCCCTCGCGGGTCAGCCCGACCGGGTTGAGGTGGCGGGAGTAGATCTCGTCGTAGTTCCCGACCTGGGCGATCACCTGGTAGAAGGCGTCCGGGGCCAGGCCCATGTTCGACTGCTGCTCGTCGTCGGCTGCGCCCAGCAGGCGGGCCGCCTCGGCGTCGGGCGGGCTGGCCGCCATGTCGGCCACGTTGGCAGAGGTGATGCCCTTCTCATCGGCGATGATCGTGGCGTACACGGTCCAGTTCACCACGTCGGCGAAGCGGGACTGGTTCTGCCCGTAGGTCGGGCCGAGGGGCTCCTTGGAGATCGGCGTGGCCGGGAAGATCACCCAGTTCTCACCCGCAGGCTGGTTGTTGGCCTTGCGTCCGACCAGGGCCGAACCGTCGGTCGTGATCACGTCGCAGGCGCCGTTGATGAAGTTCTCGGTGACCTGGTCGAAGTCCTCGAAAGTCGTGAGCTGCATTGAGATCCCGGCCGCGTCGGCCGCGTCGGCGATGTTCTGCTCGGTGGTGGTACCGGCGTTGGTGCACACCACCGCACCCGCGATGTCGGCAACCTGGGACGAGCCCGAGAAGCCAGCCGACTCGCGGGCCATGAGCTGCTGGCCGTCGTAGTAGGTGGTGGGACCGAAGTCCATGCCGACCTCGGTGTCACGGCTCTGGGTCCAGGTGGTGTTGCGCATCAACACGTCGACCTCGCCCGTCTGCACCGCGGTGAACCGCTCAGCCGCGGTCAGCGGAGTGAAGACGACCGCGCCGGCGTCGCCGAACAGCGCCGCGGCGACTGCCCGGCAGTAGTCGGCGTCGAAGCCGGTCTGGGAGCCGTCGGGCTGGGTCTCCGAGAACGCCACCGCCGAGCCGGAAACGCCGCAATGCAACTCGCCGCGAGCGAGGACCGTGTCGAGCAGGTCCCCGTCCTGGGTGACCTCGACAGCGTCGGCCGCGGTGGTCGTGGTCTCGGCAGGCTCGGCATCGCCGGTATCCGGGGCCGCCGTCTCAGTAGGCGCCGTTACCTCCACGTCGCCTTCGTCGTCACCGCATGACGCGGCGATCAAGGTCACAGCAAACAGCACGGCAAGCGCGCGCCATAGCAGTGCTTTGTTATTAGTCACTGGTTCCCTCCGTGGGCTGGTTGTCAATTGACTGTCACGGTATTGGCCCGTTGCGCCTGTTTCAAACCGCTTCATGGATAGTTCGTATTACAACTGCGGGCTTCAGCGGGCAGGCGGAGCGTAGATGAGACCGCCGTCACGCCAACCGGCGTTGATCGAGCCGGCCCGGGTCAGACCTGCCGGCTCCAGGTGCCGGCCGAGGATCTCGTCGTAGTTCCCCACCTGGGAGATGGCCTGGTAGAAGGCATCGGGAGCCAGGCCCATAGCGGTCTGGAGTTCGCCCTCGCCACCGAGCAGGCGGGCCACCTCCGCGTCAGGCGGACTGGCCGCCATGTCGTCGACGTTGGCGGAGGTGATGCCCTTCTCGTCCGCGATGATGGTGGCGTACACCGCCCAGTTCACCACGTCGCCGAAGCGCGACTGGTTATGGAGGTACACCGGGGCCAGCGGCTCCTTGGAGATCGGGGTGGCCGGGAAGATCACCCACTCCTGGTCGTCGGGCTGCTGCTTCGCCTTGCGCCCGGCCAGCGCCGAGCCGTCGGCGGTGACCACGTCGCATGATCCCTGGATGAAGCTCTCGGTGATGGCGTCGAAGTCCTCGAGGGTAGTGAGGGTGATGTCGATCCCGGCGGCGTCGGCGGCGTCGGAGACGTTCTGCTCGGTCGTCGTCCCGGCCAGGGCGCACACCACCGCCCCGGCGATGTCGGCCACGCCCGAGGAGGGCGAGAAGTCGTCTCCGGCCCGGGCCATGAGCTGCTGGCCGTCGTAGTAGATGACCGGCCCGAAGTCCAGCGCCAACTCGGTGTCGCGGCTCTGCGTCCATGTGGTGCTGCGAATCAGCACGTCGATGACGCCGGTCTGGAGGGCTGTGAAGCGCTCTCCGGTGGTGAGCGACACGTACTCCACCGCGTCGGCGTCGCCGAACATGACTGCCGCCACAACCCGGCAGTAGTCGGCATCGACGCCGACGACGGAGCCGTCGGGTCGTGTCTCCGAGAAGATCACCCTGGTGCCCGACACGCCGCACACCAGCCTGCCGCGCTCCTGCACCGTCCGCAGCAGGTCACCGCCCTGGGTGACCTCGACGGCGTCTGCCGCGGTGACGCTGGGCTCGTCGGGGGCGGCGGTGTCCTCGGGCGGCGCGGTGTCCTCGGGCGGCGCCGCCGCGCCGTCGTCGGCGTCATCGCCGCACGCAGCGGTGAGCAGTGTCACCGCGCCGACGACGGCGAGCGCGCGCCACGACGCGGGCTTGCGAAAATGCATGGCTTCTCCTGGTGCCAACGTGGACGGCGGACGAGGCCTAGGGTACGGCGGCTGGCGCACGGTCGGCTGGCGGCTACAGGTACTGGCCGGTCTGCACCCTCTCGATGGAGCGGCCGCCGGAGGCGATGTCCTCCTCGTCGCCGGACACGAGGGTGCGCACGAACACGATGCGCTCGCCCTTCTTTCCCGATATCCGGGCCCAGTCGTCGGGGTTCGTGGTGTTGGGCAGGTCCTCGTGCTCCTTGAACTCCTGGCGCACGGAGGCGAGAAGGTCGGCGGTCATGATGCCGCGGGTCCCTCCGGCGATCTCGCGCTTGATGGCCAGCTTCTTGGCCCGCCGGACCACGTTCTCGATCATCGCCCCCGAGGCGAAGTCCCGGTAGTACATGACCTCCTTGTCGCCGTTCTGGTAGGTGACCTCCAGGAAGCGGTTCGGGTCCGCGGGCCGGTACATGTCCTCGACGGTCTGCTCGATCATGCCCCGCACCGCCTTGTCCGGGTCTCCGCCGCCGACGGTGTCGACCATCTCGGCCGCGATCGGCAGGCTCGGGATCAGGTAGCGGGCGAAGATGGAGGCGGCCGCCTCGGCGTCGGGCCGCTCGATCTTGATCTTCACGTCGAGGCGCCCGGGGCGCAGGATGGCGGGGTCGATGAGGTCCTCGCGGTTGGACGCTCCGATGACGATGACGTTGCGGAGAGCCTCGACGCCGTCGATCTCGGCGAGGAGCTGGGGGACGATGGTCGACTCGATGTCGGAGCTGATCCCCGAGCCGCGGGTGCGGAACAGCGACTCCATCTCGTCGAAGAAGACGATGACGGGCCAGCCCTGCTCGCTCTTCTCCCGGGCCCGCTGGAACACCAGGCGGATCTGCCGCTCGGTCTCGCCCACGTACTTGTTGAGCAGCTCCGGACCCTTGATGTTCAAGAAGAAGCTGCGGGCCCGGGCGTCGCCCGACAGCTCCGACACCTTGCTGGCCAGACTGTTGGCCACCGCCTTGGCGATGAGCGTCTTGCCGCACCCGGGGGGCCCGTAGAGCAGCACGCCCTTGGGTGCCGGCAGGTCGTACTCGGCGAACAGGGTGTGGTGCACGAACGGCAGTTCCACCGCGTCGGTGATCTGCTCGATCTGAACGTCGAGGCCTCCGACATCGTCGTAGCAGGTGTCGGGCACCTCCTCCAGGATGAGGTCCTCCACCTCGGGGCGGGGCAGGCGCTCGATGACGAGATCGCCCGAGGCGTCTATGAGCACGTTGTCGCCGCTGCGAATCGGCTCGGCCGAGACCACCGCGCTGAGCTCGACAACCCGCTCCTCGTCGGCGCGGCCCAGCACCACGGCCCGGTCGCCCCCCGGCAGCAGCTCCTTGACGGTGGCTACCTCTCCGGTGCGATCCGGCCGGCGGGCCAGCACCACGCTGAACGATTCGTTGAGAGCGACCTCCTCGCCGGCCTTGAGGTCGTCGGCGAGCTCGGGATGGACCGCGACCCGCATCTTGCGGCCCCCGGCCCGCACGTCCACGGTGCCGTCGTCGTTGCACCCGAGCACGGTGCCGTAACCGCTGGGCGGCTGGGTGAGCTTCTCGACCTCCTCGCGCAGCGAGCCGATGTGCTCGCGCGCGTCGCGGAGCATGGTCGTGAGCCGCTCATTCTGCGACACGGCCTGGGTGAGACGGCCCTTGGTGTCGGCCAGCCGCTCCTCGAGCATCCGCACCCGCTTAGGTGCGTCGTGCAGGCGCCGCCGCAGCGAGGCAACCTCGCTCTCGAGCTCGGACACAAGCTGGCGCAGACGGTCCAGGTCTTTGGCTGAATCGCCGGTGCCGGCCTCGCTCACGGCTCACCTCCTACGCTGCTTGATGGTCTGCGGGTAGGACGACACCCTAGACGGCACGGGCGCCAGACTGTGCACTAGTGCTCTGTGAAGCGCCGAACCGGAAGACTGTCGGCCGGTGATGTTGGCAATAGTCGGGGCTTCCTGGCAATGTTTGGAACCAGCAGCCGCTATGCTGCGATGAAGAGCGGTCCGCGGCGGGCTGCTCCGACCGAGTCGGGCCTGCCCCCACGTAGAGAGCCCCACTGAAGAGAGGTACCGCTACCGACATGAAGGTCTGGATTGATCAGGATCTGTGCACGGGGGACGGATTGTGCGAGGAGATCGCCCCCGACGTCTTCACCCTCCTCGACGACGGGCTCGCGTATGTAGTGGAAGATGGCAATGTCTTCTCCGATCCCGGTGGACCGGACGGGCTCGCCGCGGTGCCCGCCGGCCAGGAGGAGGCCGTGATCGAGTCGGCCGAGGAATGCCCCGGGGAGTGCATCTTCATCGAGGTGTGAGAGGCCGAAGCGGGTGAGCGGCGCCTGAAGCTCAGAAAACACCCGCAGCCGATCAGCCGCAGCCGGGCAGTTCGGCCCGCTCGTTGAGATCGGACGACGCCAACAGAGTCTCCACCGCGCTCGACCGGGTGGCGTAGGCCACCCCGCCTCCCCCGCGCCGGGAGGCGCCCCAGGCCACACCCACTGCGGTGATCCGGCCGTCCAGTTCGGCCACCAGGGCGGCGCCGGAGTCGCCCACCTCGGTGTCGGCGGCCAGGAGCCACGAAGGGCGCTCGATGCGCTCGCCCCCGCCCACCGGCTCGGTTCGCACCGTCACCGGCCGGTCGATGCGGAACGGCGTCGGGTCGGGCGCGCCCTCCGCCTCCCAGGCCAGCAGCGCTCCCAGCGTCCCGTCGGGCGCGGCTTCGCTGAGGGGCAGGGGGCGCAGGCCCGCGCCCGGCACCCGCAGCACGGCCAGGTCGTTGGCGGGATCGAAGGCCACCGTCACCGCGGCCAGCTTGCGGCCGTCCGCCAGCTCGACCTCAGGCTCCTCCATCCCGACCATCAGGTGCGCGATGGTCACTACGAGATCACCGTCGGAGACCCCGAACCCGCTGCCCTCGCGCACGATCCCCCGGCATGCCGGTGCCGCCACCCGGACCGACGAAGCCACCGCCGCGGCCAGGTCTGCCTCCGAGATGCCGTGATCGTCGGGCACCGGGCCCGGATCGGGAGGATCGTCCAGGGGTGGACGGGTGGAGGTGGGAACGGGATCGTCAAGGCCAGCAGATCCCGGTGGGCCGAGCGGCGGTTGCTCAGCATCGGTGATGATCACGGCGACGAGCACCGCCGACCCCAGTGCGGCGACGCTCAGGACCATAACCGCGGCGACGCCGAGCCAACGCCGCCCTCGGATCACGACGACGTGAGCCGGCTCACCGTCAGGAAGCCGGTGTGGGCCACCATGCGATGGTTGGGACGCACCGCGTCGCCCTCGACATGCCAGCCCCGATGCAGCACCTCGATGGTGTCATGCAGACCGAACGGCGAGTCTTCCAGTGCCCGGCGCAGCCTCTGGACTTGCACGATGCTCGGCGTGTAGGCCAGCAGGATGCCGCCGGTGCGCAGCGCCAGCGCGGCGTGGGGAACCACCCGCCACGGCTCCGGCAGGTCGAGCACCATCCGGTCGAGGTCGGTCTCGTCGATGCCCTCGTACACGTCCCGAACCTCGGTGCGGTACCGCTCCAGCGCCTCAGGGCCGCAGAAGCGCTCGACGTTGGCCCGGGCCCGGGCACAGAAATCCTCCCGCCGCTCGTAACCCGACACGACCGCGCCCGCCCGCAGCAGCGACATCGACAGCGCCCCTGAGCCGACCCCGGCTTCGAGCACCCTGGCACCCGGAAAGATGTCGGCCAGAACGAGGATCGCCCCCGTGTCCTTGGGATACACCACCTGCGCTCCCCGGGGCATCTTGAGCACGGCGTCGGCCAGGGTGGGGCGCAGGGCCAGGAAGGCAGAGCCGCGCGAGGACTTCAACCTGGCGCCCTCGGGCGCGCCGATGATGTCGTCATGGGCGATCACACCGGTGTGGGTATGGAACTCCCGGCCCGCGGCCAGGTCGACCAGATAGCGGCGGTTCTTGCGGTCGATCAGCAGGACCGGCTCGCCCGGCTCGAACGCCCCGGCGGTCATGGGCTGCCGCGGTCCGAGAAATGCACCGGCGCGCGTGACGTCGCCCGCTCGGTCAGGCGGCAGAAGGCGCACACACCGGCATCGGTGGGCGACCCGCACCGCTCGCACGCGGCCAGGGCGGCCCGATCCCGCTCGACCTCGGCCCGGAAGCGCTCCGAGGCCCGCTCGAGGAAACCGAAGTAGAAGTCGTGCTTGGCTCCCGGCGACTCCACCTCGATGTCGTTGAGGGCGGCCTTGTACGCGAGGTGCTTGTTGCCGGCCGCCATGGGGCACTCCTCGACGATGTAGTCGATGCCTTTCAGGATGCAGTAGGCCGCGGTCTCGCGCTCGGTGAGGCGCACCAGGGGCTTGATCTTGCGGGGAAAGCCGTCTCGGGCATCCAGCACGGGCAGTTGCCGGCCCAGGTACTCGGTCTGCCACCTGAGCGTGTTGCCCATCAGCACCGCCGCCTCGTCGTCGAGGTTGTGGCCGGTGGCGAGGGCGTCGTAGCCGCCGCGACGGGCTGCGTCGTCGAAGAGATGCCGTTTGGACAGACCGCAGGCCGAGCACGGTGCCCGCTTGGCCGCCCGGGCGCCGCCGGGAATGTCGAAGCCGTGGGCCGCCGGCAGGTCGACGGTGTGGAGGGTGAGGCTCCGGCTCTCCGCGTAGCGGTGGGCGTAGCCGGCGGACTCGTCGCTGTAGTCGCCGATGCCCAGCCCCAGGTAGAAGCCGTCCGCGGCGTACCCCAGGTCCACGAGGATATCCCACAGAGCCAGGCTGTCCTTGCCCCCCGACACGGCCACCAGCACCCGCTCGCCGGGCTTGAGCATTCCGAAGCGTCGGACGGCCTTCTCCACCTGGTCGCGGCACAGCCGCAAGAAGTGCTCCCGGCAGAAGTTGGCGTTGTGGCGCCGGATGTCGATCACCGCCGGGCCGCGGCACACCCGGCACTTCACCGCGGCACCGCCCCAACAGCCACCCGGCGCTTCACCGCGGCACCGCCCGATATGACGCTGCGGATCTCCACCGAGGCGTCCGCCGGCAGCGTGCGGTCGCCCGCTACCAGCTCGCCGTCGCATATCACCAGATGAGACTCCCGGTTCAGCTCCAGGCGTTGCAGCAGGGTGTGCACCGTCATCGGACCCTCGACGTCGATCTCCCTGGTCGGGTTGCGCAGCACGACTCGCATCGGACCAGCCCGGCTCGGCCTGTGGCGGCTCAGCCGCGGTCCCTGTTCAGATGCCGGATCTCGATTCCGGCACCCGGCTCGAGCCGTTCCTCCAACACTGTCGTGGGCTCGCGGGGTCCGATCGCCCGGCGCGCCAGCTTGAACGCGCCCTGCGCGACGAATGCCGCGAACCACAGCCGGGAGCTGCCGAGCAGGCCGCGTCGCACGGCCTGGCGTGTGATCCAGGCTCCGGCTGCCTTGCCGCCGACCAGCCCCATTCCTCAGACCCGCCTCACCTCTACGACAGTCCTGCGAAGCCGGCCGGCCCTTCGCCCAATCAGGTAGGCGAGGCCGATCAGGACGCCGGCGGCCGCGGCCGCTCCGTACGCGACCTTGACGAGAAGCGGCTGGGTGTCCCGGTCGATGTCGGCTTGGAGGTCGCGCAGGGCGTCCTCCAGCGAATCACGGGTGATCCGGTCCGATTCCGCGGTCACCGGAGACCTCGCTTGCCGACCTGGCGCAACAGCAGGGCAATGACCGCGACGAGCGCGGCGATCGCGATCAAGTAGGGAATCCACGACCGGCTCCCGTCGAAGGCGCTGCCCGTCTCGGTCTGCAGAGCCCGCAGCAACGAGAGCAGCAGCAGGATCACACCCACGACCAGCGCGACGCTCCCGGCAAGACCCATCGACACCCATCGCCCGGCTCCCCGCAGCGGGCCGAGCAACTCTTGGCGCACGTAGGCCTTGATCAGGTCCACGACTTCTGCGACGCCCTGCCTGCGTGCCAAACCTAGTCCCTCCGGCCCTTCAGCGACCTTGTTGCCCGCTCTCGTTCGCTTCGCTCACGGGCCACTCAGGCCCTCACGCTACCCGCCGCCCAGCTCGATCCGAGCCCTCAACAACTCCACCGCGTCGGCCACGACACGGTGGGCCACGGCGAGCCGCCGGCCGGCGCCCGGCGTGCAGAGCACCTCGTAGCGGTCGAGCGGACCGAGTGGAGCAAGAGCCGCGGCCCGGTAGGAGGCCTGGGAAACGTCGCGGCCCACATCCACGGGAACCACTTCGGCTGCCTCGTGCTGCGGCCCAGGCGCGATCTCGAGACGCCGGGCCAGGCTGCGTGCCTCCGAGACCAGTGCGCCCAGCCGCCGCAGCTGCTCGCCGTTCGGCGGCGACTCACCTTCGGGCTCATCGGGCCAGTCCTCAGTCTCGGCGCAGGGGAATGGATCGTCGGGCAGCCACCGCCGCACCCGGATGCGACGGACTCCCAGCGCCATCACCAGCAGCCGGCCGTCGGCCAACTCCCGGGCCTCCACGACGCGGGCCATGGTGGCCACATCGCACCGCACATCTCCGCCCCCGACCTCGCGGCCCCGCTCGATCAGCACGACGCCCATCTCGGCGTCCGTCGAGATGACGGTGTCGAGCATGGCCACATAGCGAGGCTCGAAGACGTGCAGCGGCAGCGGCGATCCGGGGAGCAGCACCGACTGGAGCGCGAACATCGGCGTAGCCACGGTGGCCCTCGCTCCTATTGGCCGTTGCCTGACTCGGGATCGGGGTCTACTTGGCCGTTGCCTGACTCGGGATCGGGGTCTGGTTGGCCGTTGCCTGACTCGGGATTGGGGTCTACTACCGGCGCCCTCGCGGGCTGCGGATGGAGCAGAGCGTCGGCCGAGGACGGTCCATACGGGTGGCCGGCCGCAGCCGCGATGAGGCCGCGCTGCAAGTCGTTGCAGAAGCCGAGATCGAAGATGAGACCTTCGCGGTTGGAGATCAGAGCGAACGTGAGCACGTCGCCGTTGCGAGCCACGGTGACTCCCGCGAGGGCCGAGACGTCGTTGAGAGTCCCGCTCTTGGCCCACACCGGGTTGTCCACGGCACCGCCGGTCAGACCGGATGAGTCGGCGACGGCCTCATCGGAGGGTTGCTCCGCCTCGCAGTCCCGCAGGGTGCCGCTATCCCCCACCACGGCCAGGCCGCTCACCAGCGGCGAGTCGGGGCCGGCGCGCAGCAAGAGTCTGGCGATCAGGTCACAGGTCAGCCGATTGTGCAGCGAGAGTCCCGAGCCGTCGGCAATGATGATCCCCTCGGTCGGGACGTCCAGCAGTCGCTCCAGCACGTCGTGGACGTCGGTCACCGCCTCGGCGCGGGCCGAGCCCGAGAAGCGTCTGCCGATGTCCTTCAGGAGCATCTCGGCAGTGGTGTTGTCCGAGTAGCGCAGCATCCGAGCCACTATCTCGGACATGGGCGGCGACTCGACGCTGCCCAGCGAGTGAAGCTCAGAGAGCGGCGGCGCAGTGCCCTTGCTGGCCTGCGCCGCAACACGGATGCCGCGGGCCTCGATCAATCCGTCCAACACCTGCGCGGCGTGGAGCGCGGGATCGACGGCCCGCACGTTCTCCCGGCGGCTGGCGTAGTCCGCCGACGCCGGGAAGGACACGTACCCGTCGTTGAGCAGCAGCGCGGACAGCGGACCGACCTGATTGCTGTTCACGTAGGACTGCTTCCAGATGGGCCGGTCGCCGGACTGGACGAGTTGGCCGGAGTAGTCCCGCTCCGCTTCGGGGAAGCGCGACTCGTCGGCGAGGACGCTGCCCTCCACCACAGAGATGCCCCGATCGCGCAGGCTTGCCGCGGCCTGCACGGCCAAGTCCGTGAAGTCGGTGTGGACCATGGGCTCCGGGAAGCGCCTTATGTAGGAGAGCGTCGACAGGACGGGATCGCCCCGCCCGACCAGATAGACGTCGCCAGTGAGCACACCGCCGGCAGCCGCGCTGAGGTCCGCGGTGCGCACGAAGGCCTCGGTGGTGAAGGTGGCCGCGGGTCCCGCGGTCTCGAGGATCACGGCTGCGGTGACGATCTTCATCAGCGAGGACGGCACCAGCGGCACCTCAGCCTGCTCGCTCATGATGGTCTCACCGTTTCGGTAGACGGCCAGGCACGTCTGCGGCGGAGCGCTGGGCAGCTCAGCCACGCCGGAGAGCCGCTCGAACAGGCGGGCCTCGGTGACCGGAGCCGACAGCCACGACGGCGTCCGGCGAACGTTCAGCAGCGGCGTCGACACCACCATCTCCGGTGGGCCGGTGTCGGAGACCCAGCCCGGGTCGGAGTCGGCGTTGATGCGCCGCGCCTGGACATACGACCCGACCGCGGTGGTCGCCAGCGCGGCCAGCAGGATCCAGACCAGGATTCGACGCATCCTCGCCATGGTACGCCGCCTACCGACTCGGATGGGACCGGGCTGCCCGGCCGCGACTGGCATTCGGTAGGGTCGGCGCATGGACATTGTGGCCGCCCTGTTCATCGACGACATCCAGCTCCGCCAGGTGCCGGGACCCTCCACCCGCATCGACCTGACCGGCGTGCAGTTCTCGGCGGTCGCCCCCACGGAGCTGCCGCTGATGTGGGCCCCCCACCTGGTGGTGATAGTTCGCTGCGCGCCCGACGAGCCCGGCGTCGGGGCTCTCGAGGTCGCCTACTTCCGGGGCGAGGAGCGGATAGCCCGCAACGTGCAACCGCTGCAGGTGGAGCCGGGGAAGTTCAACTACCGGCTGGTCCGGGCCGAACTCGAGTTCACCGACTACGGCACGGTCGAGGCCCGGGCTCGCATCGATGCCGGACCGGTGACCGTGGTCCCCTACACCCTGCTGCCTCCTCCGGGCTAGAGCGTCCTCCCCATCCGAGTGCGCGGCAATCGCCCAGAGGCCGAGCGGGTAGGCGCGAGTCCGGCCCATACGGGCGAGGCCGTGGCCCGAGCGGCCCGTGAGCGCAGCGAACAAGAGCGGGAATGGCGCCGCTGAACCGCCATGCGCCATCAACCGCACGCGCTTGTTCTATGGTGAGCCGGGCGCGGGCGGAGTGCGAGCGGTTGGAGGGCCGGTGACTTCCATCGAGAGGCTTGGAATCAACGTCATCAAGGCGCTGGCCATGGACGCGCCCCATGCGGCGCGCTCGGGCCACCAGGGCACCGCCATGGCCCTGGCCCCGCTCGCCCACGTGCTGTGGACCCGGATCATGCGCTACGACGCTCAGCGGCCGGACTGGCCCGACCGGGACCGGTTCGTACTCTCGGCCGGTCATGCCTCGATCCTGCAGTACGCCATGCTCTACCTGACCGGTCATGGCTTGACTCTCGAGGATCTGAGGAACTTCCGGCAGTGGGGGTCGCCCACGCCCGGCCATCCCGAGGTCGGCTGCACCCCGGGGGTGGAGGTGACCACCGGCCCGCTCGGTCAGGGCATCGCCAACGCGGTGGGCATGGCCATCGCGGAGAGCCAGATGCGAACCCGCTACGGCGCCGATGTCTGCGACCACCGCATCTTCGTGATCGCCGGCGACGGCGACCTTTCCGAGGGCGTCAGCCACGAGGCCGCCTCGCTGGCGGGACACCTGGGCCTGGGTCGGCTGGTGGTGGTCTACGACGACAACGAGGTCACCATCGACGGCGGCACCGACCTGGCCCTCTCCGACGACGCCGCGGCCCGCTTCCGGGCCTACGGCTGGCATGTCATCGAACTCGGCGAGGCGGCCGAGGACCTCGACGCGCTGGAAGCCGGACTGCGCGACGCGGCCGACGCCGACGATCGCCCGACCCTTGTGATCGTGCGCTCCGTGATCGCCGCGCCGGCTCCCCAGGCTTCGGGCACGCCGGCCGCGCACGGCTACGCCATCTTCGACGAGGAGATCGCGGCCACCAAGACCCTGATGGGACTGCCCGCCGACGATCCGTTCCACGTGCCGCCCGAGGTGCTCGACTACTACCGCCGCGCCGGGACCGCCGGCCAGGACGAGCGCTTCGCCTGGGAGGCCCGCGCGGCAGCCTTCGACGGCGACCGCGCCGGCCTCGAGGCGTGCCTGGCCGCAACCGGCCGTGCCGGCTGGGACGACTCGCTGCCGTCGTGGGAGCCGGGCCAGTCGGTCGCCACCCGCAAGGCCTCCAATGCCACCCTGCAGGCCTTGCTGCCGGTGGTGCCCGGACTCACCGGCGGGGGTGCCGACCTCACGGGCAACACCGGCACCGCCATCGCCGGCGCCGGGGTGTTCTCGGCCCGCGGGCCGGGAGGCCGGCAGATCTACTTCGGCGTGCGCGAGCACGCCATGGGGGCGATCGCCAACGGTATGGCCCTGCACGGCGGCGCCATACCGGTGGTGGGCACGTTCCTGGTGTTCGCCGACTACATGAGGCCGGCAGTGCGGCTCGCTGCGCTGTCGGAAGCCAAGGTGGTGTTCGCGTGGAGCCACGACTCGGTGGGCGTGGGAGAGGACGGCCCCACCCACCAGCCGGTCGAGCACCTGGCCTCGCTCCGAGCCATACCGGGACTACGGGTCATCAGGCCCGCCGACGCCACCGAGACGGTCGGGGCCTGGCGGGTGGCGTTGGAGTCAGCGGGTCCGACCGCCCTGATTCTCACCCGCCAGGGTGTGCCCGTGCTCGAGGGCACGCGGGCCGAGGCGGTCGCGGCGGGGGGCTACGCGCTGCGAGAGCCCGACGATCCCAGCCTGACGCTGGTGGGGACGGGCAGCGAGGTGGCGGTGTGCTGCGACGCGGCCGCCATCCTGGCCGCCGAGGGAATCGCAGCTCGGGTGGTGTCGCTGCCGTCATGGGAGATGTTCGCGGAGGTGCCCTACTCCGAGCAGGCCCGCGTGCTCCGGCCCGACCTCCCGTCATTGGCGGTAGAGGCGGGCAGCACCATGGGTTGGAGCCGATGGACCGACGAGGCGGTCGGCATCGACCGCTTCGGCGCCTCGGCGCCCGGCGCGGTGGTGATGGAGCAACTCGGGATCTCCGCCTCCAACGTGGCCGACAGGGCCCGGGCCCTGCTGGCCGGCGCGGTCCGGAGAGCCGCGCTGTGATGTCAGAGGCCGAGCGGATAGGGAGCGATCCATGAGTATCTACGCGTTAGGCCGAGCGAGGCCGTGGCCCGAGCGGCCCGTGAGCGAAGCGAACAAGAGCGGGAGTCACAACGAGACGAGGTCGAGATGACGACTTCCACCAGACTGCACGAGCTCTACGGGCGTTGCGGCCAGAGTCCCTGGCTGGACAACATCCGCAGGGGCTGGATCACCGGCGGCGACCTCCAGAGATGGGTCCAGCAGGGTGTCCGGGGCTTGACGTCGAACCCGTCGATATTCCAGAAGGCCATCACCGCCACCGCCGATTACGACGACGAGTTCCGGTCCTCCATCGATGCCGGGCTCGACGTCGAGTCGTCCTACTGGCGCCTGGTGACCTCCGACATTTCGGCTGCGGCCGCGGTCCTGCGCGGGGTCTACGACGAGTCCGAGGGCCTCGACGGCTATGTGTCGGTCGAGGTCGCGCCCGATCTTGCCCGGGACGGCGAAGCCACCGCCGAAGCCGCCCGGAACCTGCACGATCAGCTCGCGCTACCCAACCTCTACGTGAAGATTCCAGGAACGGCTGAGGGTCTCGCTCCCATCTCCCAGATGATCGCAGAGGGCAACAGCATCAATGTCACGTTGATCTTCAGCGTTGAGCGCTACCTCGAGGTGGCCGACGCCTACATGTCCGGGCTCGAGCGGAGGTCCGGGGATCTGTCGAGAGTGTCCAGCGTCGCGTCGTTCTTCGTGTCGAGGATCGACACGGAGGTGGACCGGCGCCTCGAGGCCATCGGCACCGACGAAGCGCTGCAGTTGCGGGGCAAGGCGGCCATCGCCAACGCCAAGGTCGCATACTCCCACTTCCAGAGGCTCTGCTCCGGGCCGCGATGGAAGGCGCTGGCCGCCCGAGGGGCCCGGCCCCAGCGCCTGCTGTGGGCGAGCACATCGACCAAGAACCCGGCCTACCTGGACACGCTCTACGTCGACGAGCTGATCGGCGCCGGCACGGTGAACACGCTCCCCGACGCCACGCTGGAGGCCTTCGAGCACCACGGCACCGTCGAGCCCACGCTCGAATCGGGAATCGACGAGGCCGTCGACGTGCTCGACCGGATCGCAGCCGTGGGCGTCGACCTCGAAGCCGTCACCGCGCAACTCGAGGACGAGGGCGTCGCCGCTTTCGCCAAGAGCTTCGACGAGCTTCTCGGGGTGCTCGGTGACAAGGCCGACGAACTCCAAGTCGCCTCCCGCCCCTCTTAGCCGCCCCGAGGCCGGGGAGTTCCCGGACCGGCTGCAGCGGCTCGAGGACGAGAGCATCCACATCATCCGCGAGGTCAGAGCGCAGTTCAGCAACCCCGTGATGCTCTACTCGATCGGCAAGGACAGCTCGGTGATGCTGCACCTGGCCCGCAAGGCGTTCCACCCCGGCCCGATCCCTTTCCCGTTGCTGCACATCGACACGACTTGGAAGTTCTCCGAGATGATCGCGTTCCGGGACCGGATGGCCGACGAGATCGGCTTCGAATTGGTGGTGCACACCAACCCCGACGGGGTCGCGGCACAGATCAACCCGTTCGACCACTCCTCGCAGCACTACACCGACGTGATGAAGACCCAGGCCCTCAAGCAGGCCCTCGACGCCGGCCGCTACGACGCGGCGTTCGGCGGGGCGCGGCGCGACGAGGAGCGCTCGCGGGCCAAGGAGCGGGTCTTCAGCTTCCGGGACCGGCTCCACCGATGGGATCCGAGGAACCAGCGGCCCGAGCTGTGGAACCACTACAACGGCCGGATCTCCGCCGGCGAGAGCATCCGGGTGTTCCCGTTGAGCAACTGGACCGAGTTGGACGTGTGGCACTACATCGCGGCCAACGGCATTGAGGTCGTGCCGCTGTACTTCGCCGCGCCGAGACCGGTGGTCGAGCGGGACGGGACCCTGGTAATGGTGGACGACGACCGGTTCAGGTTCGAGGCCGGCGAACGGCCCGAGACGCGGTCGGTGCGCTTCCGCACGCTGGGGTGCTACCCGCTCACCGGCGCGGTCGAGTCGACCGCGGCCACCGTGTCTGAGGTCGCGGCCGAGATGGCGGGCGCCACCCGCTCCGAACGGGAGGGCCGGGTGATAGACCACGACCAGTCGGGCTCCATGGAGGAGAAGAAGCGGGAGGGCTACTTCTGATGGCCTCGCTGCGGGCTTCGGACCGTGGCTCACCGCTCCGGGACGATCTGCTGCGCCTGCTCACGTGCGGCTCGGTGGACGACGGCAAGTCGACGCTCATCGGGCGGCTCCTGCACGACTCGGACCTCCTCTACGACGACCATCTGGCTGCGGTGCGCAAGGACTCGACCGTCTCGGGCCATGCCGGGGGGCAGGTCGACCTGGCCCTGCTGGCCGACGGCCTCAAGGCCGAGCGGGAGCAGGGCATCACCATCGACGTCGCCCACCTGTACTTCTCGACCCGGAGGCGGAGCTTCATCATCGCCGACGCTCCCGGCCACGAGCAGTACACCCGCAATATGGCCACGGGCGCCTCCACCGCGGACCTGGCCGTGATACTCGTCGACGCAGCCAAGGGTGTGACCTCCCAGACCCGGCGTCACAGCGCCATAGTGAGCCTGCTGGGCATTAGGGCGGTCGTCGTGGCCGTCAACAAGATGGACCTCGCCGGCTACGCCGAGGACCGGTTCGACGCGATCGCGGCCGAGGTCTCCGATCTTGCCGGCGCGCTCGGACTGCCCGCCCCCGTGTGCATTCCCATGTCCGCGCTGCATGGCGACTGCATCGTTGAACGGGGCGGAAACATGCCGTGGTACGACGGGCCCAGCCTCATAGAGCACCTCGAGCAGGTGGAGGTGGGTCCCGCCGCCGGCCCGGCTGCCGCACCGGAGCACTTCGACGTGCTGCGACTGCCGGTGCAGCTGGTCATCCGGCCCGACCAGAGCTTCCGGGGATACGCGGGGACCGTCTGCTCGGGAACGCTGCGACCGGGAGATGATGTGCGGATCGAGCCCTCGGGCCTCATCACCACCGTCGAGCGGATCGTCACCTTCGACGGCGACCTGGACGAGGCCGGGCCGGGCCGGGCCGTGACCGTGACCACGGCCGAGCCGATCGACATCGGCCGGGGCGACATCCTGTGCAGCCCCGACCGGCCGCCCGAACGGGCCCGCGAGTTCACCGCGACGCTGGTCTGGATGTCGGGGTCCGACCTGATGGTCGGCCGGGACTACCAGCTGCAGCAGGCCGGCCAGAGCCTGCGCTGCCGCGTGACCGAGCCCGTCCGCTGCCTGGACGTCGACACGCTCACCTCCGCGCCGGCGTCGTCCATGACACTCAACGACATCGCCTCGGTGACACTGCGAACCGACGCCGAGCTCATGTTCGACCCTTACGAGCAGAACCGGATCACGGGGTCGTTCATCCTCATCGACCCGCGCGACAACGCCACCGTGGCCGCGGGAATGATCAAGGCGGCGACCCGTGCCGCCCACATCATTCCGAGCGCCGGCCGGGTGTCGCCCCAGACGCGGGCGAAGCTGCTGGGCCATCGCGCCCTGACGGTCTGGTTCACCGGGCTGCCGGGCTCGGGGAAGTCCACCCTGGCCAGAGCGGCCGAGGCCGAGTTGGCCGCGGCCGGAGTCTTCGCCTGCGTGCTCGACGGCGACAACCTGCGTTTCGGACTCAACGCCGATCTCGGGTTCTCACCCGAGGACCGGGCCGAGAACATCCGCCGGGCCGGGGAGGTGGCCGCCCTGCTGCACCGGTACGGCGCCGTCGTGCTGGCCGCGTTCATCTCGCCCTACCGCCAGGACCGCGACCGGGTGAGGAACCTTCATCCCGCGGGCACCTTCATGGAGGTGTTCGTGGACGCGCCGCTCGACGTCTGCGAAGAGCGCGACCCCAAAGGCCTCTATGCCAAGGCGAGGGCCGGCGTCATCTCCGACTTGACCGGAGTGTCGGCACCCTACGAGCCGCCCGCCGCGCCCGAACTCCGCATCGACACCGCCTCGACGGACGTCGGCCGCGCCGCGGCGCGGGTTGTCGACGAGGTGCTGGCGCTCATCCGCGGGCCGCGTCGCGGTGGCGGCCCGCTAGCCTCCGGTTCACGCGGGCGGTGACAGATCGGACCGAAGCAGGTATGCGGCCTTCTCGACGGCTCGCCGGGCCCGAGTGAGGCGCTTCTCTTCGTCCGACGATCTCGTCTCGCCCGCCTCAATGGAACCCCGCAAGCTCTCAAGTGCCAGATCCGCGATCTCCTCGGCGATGGCCGAGAGCCGCTCTGAAATATCATGACGCTTATCAACCATGCCTGACACCATAAAGGCAGCCCAGACGGATGCGGCCGCTAACTAAGACCCTTCGCCAGGCCCGCAACCCGCGCCTGCTGGCCGCGTCGGCGGCCACCGGCGTGATCGTGGCGCTGGTGGTGGCCGCATTCGAGACGGTGGCGCTCCACATGGTGCTCGAGCGGGTGCTGGAACAGCACCTGGCCGTGCTCGCGCTGGCCCCCGTCGTCGGCATCGTGGCGTCCAAGCTGCTGTTGCGCACCGTGGGCGGCGGCACGTCGGGCTCCACCTCCGACGAGTACGTCAGGGCGTTCCATGACCGCCATCCCAGCATTCCCATCCGGTTCCTGCCGGCCAAGCTGCTGGCGGGGATCGCCACCATCGGCTCCGGTGGCGCGGTGGGCCTTGAGGGCCCGTCACTGTACGCCGGATCGTCGGTCGGGCTGTTCGTCCATCGACGCCTAGGGCGGTTCTTCCGGCGCGACGAGGCTCGCCTGCTGCTCACCGCGGGCGCCGCGGCCGGGGTGGCAGCGGTGTTCAAGACCCCGGCCACCGGCGTCATATTCGCCCTCGAGGCCCCCTACCACGACGACGTGACCCCCCAGGCTCTGCTCCCGTCGCTCATTGCGTCGGCCGCAAGCTACGTCACGTTCGTGTTCCTGGTGGGCAGCACCCCCGTCGTCCCGTTCCTGGGCGAGGGTCCCGTCGATGCCAACGATGCCGCCGCAATGCTCGACGTGCAGCTCGGCGATCTGCTGGGAGCGCTGATACTGGGGATCGCCGCGGGGCTCGGCGGCCGGGGCTTCGCCTGGCTGGTCCGGCAGGCCAAGCACGCCACCCACACGGTGTCCTGGCCCAGGAGGGCCGCGGCGGCCGCAGTGGTCATGGCGGGCCTCGCCTTGCTGGCCGACGCCGCCTTCGACGAGGTTCTCAGCCTCGGGCCCGGCACCAGGGCCATGGAATGGGTCGTTCAGCAGGACGCGCTGGAGCTGATCGCGCTGCTCTTCGGGATCAGGGTGGCGGCCACCCTGGCCACGGTGCTGGGCGACGGTGTTGGCGGCCTGTTCATCCCGCTGGCCACTCTGGGCGTGATCTCCGGTCAGTTCGTCGGCGTGGCCCTGGACGCTGAGTCCACCGGCCTGTACGCCACGCTCGGCCTCGCCGCGTTCCTCGGGGCCGGCTACCGGGCCCCTATCGCGGCGGTGATGTTCGTGGCCGAATCCACCGGTGCGGCCGCATTCGTGGTGCCTGCGCTGGTTGCCGCCGCGGTGAGCCAGGTGGTGGGCGGCCGGTCCTCGGTCACCGAGTACCAGCGATCCAGGCGGCTGGGCCATATCGAGCAGCGCTTCACCCTGCCGCTGAGCTCGATCCTCACCACCGACGTGCTGACGGTCCCACCCGATGCGACCGTGTCGGAGTTCGTGTATATGCACGTTCTGGGCCGGCGCGAGCGGGTGGTGCCGGTGGTGTCGGGCAGCGCTTACCTGGGAATGGCCCAGCTCTCGCGGCTGTCCTCCGTGAGCCGCGACGAGTGGGAGACCACCTCAGTCGAGTCGGTGATGACGACGGACCTGCCCGCCGGGTCGCCGTCGTGGACTGTTCGCGACGCGGTGGTGGCCATGGAGGCGGCTGACGTCGAGGTGCTGGCCGTGACCGACAGCGCCGGCAACTTCATCGGCGTAGTCACCGAGGACGACGTTGTGCGGCTCGGCGAGATCCTCGAGGAGACCGAGGGCACCGAGGGCTGACCGCCCGGGAGGCGACCCAGGGATTGAACGTCAGTCGTCGTCGGCGGAGAGCTCCGCCTCGGCGAGCTCCTCGTCGGCGAATTCCTCCGCCCAGGACGCGTGCTCGGGCTTCACGTAGTCGTCCGGCTCGTTGAAGGATTCGATCAGCCCTTGGAGATCGTCTGCCTGCGAGCGCTTGAACTTGCGGGCTTCCTCATACCTTCGGTGTCGCCCCTTCTTCACGGCCCAACTCCCGGTTTGACGGATTTCGCAGAGCTCTTATTGTACCGGACCGGTGCCACCGGCCCACCCGAACCGCAACCGCGGGGCTGGTCGGAATGTGGTCAGGCCACCGGCCGGTGGCTGCGCTCCTCGAGCACGAGCTGGCCGTTGTCGAAGGCCAGCGCGGCCTCGCCCGCGACCAGCCGTCGCAGCGGCTCACCCACCATCTCCGAACGCCAGCCCCGGGCCAGCCGAGCGTCTGCGTCACCACGGATCAGGGCTTCGATGTCGGCCCGAGTGGCCAGCAGCGACGGCTCGATCATGCGGTTGCGGGCGAGCTGGCTCACCCAGGAGGTCACCAGGCCCACGGCCGGGCGGAGGCGGTCGGCCGCCTCGGTGCGGGCAGTGCGCTTCGGGGGCGGGCGCCAGTCGGACGCGAGCCCGTCGGCGACCGCATTGAGGATGGCAGGCCCCAGACGGCCGCGGGCCACGCCCTCCCCCACGCCCCGCACCGCGGCCAACTCCTCGGTTGTTTGGGGCGCGGCCTGTGAGATTGACACCACCGCGACGTCTGACAGGACATGGCGGACCGGTTGATTGACCTTGGCCGCCCGCAGCTCACGCCACATCGCCACCGATCGGACCACGGGCAGGTCGCGGCGTCTCAGATGTCGCACCTCCTTGAGCCGGGACCAGGCCTCCTCGGGTCGCTGGCCCTGCCGGTTGCGTTCGAGCAGCAGCTCGAACTCCGCTTCGGCCCAGTCCTGCCGGCCCAACTCCTCGAGCCGAGCGGCGAGCCGTTCGTGGATCTCCAGCAGGTGCATCACATCGCTGGCCGCGTAGTCGAGTTGCGAAGCCTTCAGCGGCCGTGCCAGCCAGTCGGTGAGCCGGTCCGCCTTCGGGGGCCTCCAGCCGATCTCGCTCTCATAGAGCGAAGACAGCGCGGGCGTGCCGAGGCCCAGGAAACCGGCCGCGATCTGCGTGTCGAAGATGCGGCCGGGCACTGCCCCGCAGCAGTGTTCGAGCACCTCCAAGTCCTGTCCCGCCGCGTGGGCGACCATAAGACCGCCCGCTCCGAAGACCTCGGCCAGAGGGGCCACATCCACCGCCAGCGGATCTATGAGAACCAGGTCCCCGGGCCAGGCAACCTGGATCAACGCTGCCTGGGGCCGGTAGGTGCGCTCCCGGTGAAACTCGGTGTCGAGCGCGAAGCGGGGCTCGGAGGCGACCGCGCCCACCACGTCTCGCAGCCCCTGGTCGGAGTCGATGTAGCGGTAGGACGCCGCGGCGCGGCCGCGGGAACGGGAGCGGGAGCGGCGATCGCGGGGCACGGGGTCCGTCAGGCGGACGCGGGGCCCGTCTCCACCGGTCGGCCGGACTGATGCCAGGCATTGGTTCCGCCCGCGACGTTGACCGCGTCCACACCCAGCGACCGGAGGAACCCGACGGCCTGCCCGCTGCGGCCCCCGACCGCGCACACCACGCACACCGCCTGGCCCGCCGCCGCCGTCCGGAACTCCTCGACTGCCTCCGGGACTGACGCCAGCGGCACCAGAACGGCGCCCGGTATGCGCACCTCGGTGTGCTCGTCGGGCTCGCGCACGTCGAACACGGCCGCTCCGGCCGCTCGCCGACGCTCGAGTTCGTCGATGTCTATCTCGGGGATGTCGGGTTCGTCGGGCATTCCCGCCTCTTCTGTGTGGCCGTCTTCAAGCGTAGTTGGGGGAAGGTCCTCGGGACGGTCCGCGTCGGCGAACCAGCTCGTTCCGGGCACATCGACCGCGACCGTCCGCAGCTGCCGGGCCACCTCGCCCAGCCCCCGCGCTCCGGTGGCGAAGGCCTGCGACAGACGCGGTAGGCAGCTCCGGTGCCATCCGGCATGCATCCACTGCGGAACCCCGCCACCGAGCGGGACGACCAGGTCAGCCGGCGGTGGGCCCGCTTCAGAGCGGTCGGTGGGGTCGGCGAGGCGCTCGATCACCAACCGCACTGCGGCCGGGTCGGGCGCCTTGACGTCGCAGGGCAGAGTCACCACCGCGTCCGGGCCGGAACCATCGAGCGGGCCGAGCGCGCCGAGGGCGGTGATCACCCCTCCCAGCGGGCCCTCGCCAGGATGGCGGTCCGGCACGTGGTCCAGGCCCAGGGCGCTGAGGCGGGCATGGTCCCCGCCCACCACCAGCACCGGAGCGGCCCCCGCGGCCCGCAGCGCGCCCGCGGCACGAGCCACCATCGGCTCTCCCTCGATCTCGATGAACGCCTTGTCGCTGCCCATCCTGGAGCTGGCCCCACCCGCCAGCACGGCTCCCATGCAGCGCAGGGATGACGCCGGTCTATCCACGCGGCCCCGGGTTGTCTGGATGCCAGTCAGGGTCGAGCTGCACCAGGAACAGAGCGCACCGCTCAGCCTCGTCGGTCTCCCCTATCCGCCCGGCGACACGCTGCAGCCCGCTGAGGGCGCGCAAGAACCCGCGGTTCGACGGATACTTCCAGCGCACGTAGCCGGAGCCGCGCCAGCCGCTGGCTCTCAGCCGGTCCAGGCCGCGGTGGTACCCGGTGCGGAACGCGGCGTAGGCCAGAGCCGGTGGCGCGCCCGTCGACTCCAGGGTCTCGCCCAGCGAGGCCCAGGCCTCCAGGCTTACCGGCCGGCGCTCGCAGGTTGCGCTCAATGCGGTCACGGGATCGTCGCTGGCGGCGGCCGCCGCCAGCGCGGCCCGAGCCTCGTCGGGCTCGGGGGGCAGGACGGTCTCGGGCGGACCGTGCCGCAGGAGGGGAACACCGGCGTCGCTCATCGCAGCCGAGGCTACAGAGGCCGAGCGAATTGGCGGGCCGATCCGGCTCATACGGGCGAGGCCCCAAGGCCCAGCGGCCCGTGAGCGCAGCGAACAAGAGCGGCAGGCAGGCCCGAGCGGCCCGTGAGCGAAGCGAACAGGAGCGGGAGTGGCAGCATCGCGCAGCGGGGCCTTCACCTGTCCGTCGAGGCGATAGGTAACGTGCCCGGCGGTGATGGGTGAGTGGGTCGACGCCGAGTCTCTGCAGGCAGTCCTCCTCGGCGCGATCGTGGCCCTGGGGGTCCTTGCCGCGCTGGTGATGCGAGTCGTGCGCAGGCTGCTGCTGCGCCTCGTGCTGGTGGTGCTCATCGGCGCGCTGGCTGCGAGCCTGTGGCTGCAACGCGCCGATCTGCAGGACTGCGTGGAGACCTGCTCGTGCAAGCTGTACGGCCAGGAGGTCGCCGTTCCCGCCGACACCAACCCCAACTGCGCCTGACCGGAGCCCGACCGGACGGTTCTCAGTCGAACGTCAATCCGACGAGCTCCTCGCTCAACGCCCAGAGCCGCGTCGAGGTCTCCGCATCGTCGAGATAGGCCATCCGCCCGGTCTCGCCCGGCCCGACGATCGTCGGCCCGCAGTCGGCCAGGTAGGCGCCGTTGTGGCCGGCCACCTCGACGGCGGTGGCGGCCCACACCTGGGTGGCTGCGCCGGCCTCGACGCTCTTGAACCTCAGCCCGCCGCCGCCCTGGCCCCCGGCTTCGTTCTCGGCCCGCCGCGCCATCAGGCGCTCGATCATTTCCGACGTCAGGTGGCGGCCGAGGTTCGTGACGATCGCGCCGGGGTGCACCGATACCGAGATCAGTCGCTCGCCATGGCGCCGGGCCAACTCGGCGGCGAAGCGTGCGTTGGCGCTCTTGGACCGGCCGTAGGCGATCCACGGGTCGTAGTCGGCCATCTGGAAGTTCGGATCGTCCAACACCACGTCGGAGATCCGGTGACCGCCCGACGACAGTGTCACCACACGCGGCCGGTCGGCCGCCAGCAACAAAGGCATGAGTCGCGCCGTGAGCGCAAAATGCCCGAGGTGGTTGGTGCCGAACTGGGTCTCGAAGCCGTCGGCGGTCCTCCCCTCGGGGCAGCCCATGACCCCGGCGTTGTTGAGGAGAACGTCGATGCGGTCGATGTCGGCCCCGACCGCGCCGGCGAAGGATTCGATGCCGGCGAGGTCGGCGAGGTCGACCGGGTACAGGGCGAGGTCGGCGTCGGGCACGGACACCCGGATGCGCTGTGCCGCCCCGGCGTTCTTCTGGAGGTCGCGTGCGAGCATCAGGACCCGTGCGCCCGTGGCCGACAGCGCCCTCGCCGACTCCTCGCCCAGACCGCTCGACGCTCCGGTGATCGCGACGGTGCGACCTGAGAGGTCCACCCCCTCGAGGACCTCGTCGGTCGTCGACTCTGCACTGAACGCTCTCACGATCACACTCCTCGTGCCGGCTGTTCTGGCTGTTGCCTCAGATGGGAAGGTCTCCCGTGGCACGACGGGTGGACCCGGTGTCGCTGAAGGCCGCAATCGTGCGCTGCGCGATCCGCATCTGGTGTATCTCGTCGGCACCGTCGGCGAAGCGGGCCCAGCGGGCGTGCTGGTACATGTGGGCGAGCGGGGTGTCGGTCGAGTAGCCGAGCGCGCCGTGCACCTGGATCGAACGGTCGATCACCCGGTTGAGGGTGTTGGCCACGAAGTGCTTCGCCATTGACACCTCGGACTTGAAGTCCTCGCCGCGGTCGATCTTGTAGGCCGCGTGGAGGACCATGAGCTTGGACTGGTAGACCTCCATCGCCGAGTCGGCGATCATCCACTGGATCCCCTGCTTCTCAGCCAGGAGCGAGCCGTGGGAGAAGCGGTTCAGGGCGCGTTCGACCATCATGTCGAGGGCGGTCTCCGCTTGGGCGATCCACCGCATGCAGTGGGCTAGGCGGGCCGGCCCGAGCCGGTACTGGCCGAGCAGGTGGCCCTGTCCCCGGCCGCCGAGCCTCCGGTCGTCGTGGACGCGGAGGTCCTCGATGAGGATCTCGGAATGGCCGGTGCTGCCGTGCATGGTCTCGATCTCGCGGACCTCGTTCCAGCCGTCGTGGGGAAGGTCGATTATGAACGCGGTGTTGGCCGCCTGGGGGATGTCGGGGTCGTCCTCGGTGCGGCAGATGAGGATGGCGAAGTCGGCCCGGTGGGCCTGGGAGATGAACCACTTGCGGCCGTTGATCACCCACTCGTCGCCGTCGGGATGCGCACGGGTCTGTATCAACGTGGGATCGGACCCGGCGACCTCGGGCTCGGTCATGGCGAAGCACGACCGCGCCGTCCCGGTGCACAGCGGCCTCAGGTATCGCTCGGCCTGCTCGGGTGTGGCCCAGTGCAGCAGGGTGTGCATGTTGCCCTCGTCGGGCGCCTGGCAGTTGAACACCCACGGCCCGTAGTAGGACTTGGCCGCCTCGGCCTGCACCATGGCCAACTCGACGTGCCCGAGGCCCATCCCGCCCCACTCCGGCGGCATGTGCGGCAGCCAGAGCCCGGCCGCCCTGGCCTGTTTGCGCAGGCCGATCAGGGCCGAGACCCGCTCCTTGCCGGCGAGTCCCGCCCCGCCGTCGCTTCCCTCGATCCGGTCGGCCACCGGAGCGATGACCTCCTCGACGAAGGCGCGGACCCTTCGCCGCAGCTCCTCCACCTCGGGCGACAGCGTGAAATCGATGGCCATGGCCCGAGCTGCTGAGAGCCGCGGATCCGCTAGGGGACGCGCTCCAGACGGAGCACGTTGGCGCTGCGGGACCGGTTGTCCGCGCCGGCCAGGATCCCGACGATCTCACCGGAGCGGGCGAAGTCCCGGTCGCGGGCCACCGCCACCGCCTGGCGAACCATCTCCTCGTTGGAGCCCCGATCCTTGACCAGCACAGGCGTGGTGCCCCAGCTGAGGGTGAGCTGCTGCACTGTCCTGGAGTTGTGGGACAGGCCGATGATCCGGGCATGGGGCCGGAACCGGGCCATGGACCGCACGGTGAAGCCGGTGCCGGAGATGGCCAGGATGGTGGAGATCCCCAGCCCGTCGGCGGCCCGCCAGGCCGCCATGGTCATGGCGTCGGTGATCGAGGCGGCGTCGTGGCTGGAGTCGTCGGTCATGCGCAGCTCGGCGAGACGCTCGGCCCACAGCTCGTAGTCGAACTCCTCGTCGGCCCGCTGGGCGATGCGGTCCATGGTGCGGACCACGTTCGCCGGGTCGGTCCCGATGGCGGTCTCGCCCGAGAGCATCAGCGCCGAGGAGCCGTCGAAGACGGCGTTGGCCACGTCGCTGGCCTCGGCCCGGGTGGGCGACGGGCGCGACACCATCGACTCGAGCATCTGGGTGGCGGTGATGACCGGGCGGCCGCCGGCGATGCACTGCTGGATGATCTGCTTCTGGAGGTGGGGCAGCTCCTCGATGCTGCACTCGCTGCCGAGGTCGCCGCGGGCCACCATGATCGCCCCGGCGGTGTCGATGATGCCGGCCAGGTTCTGCACGGCCGCCCTGGTCTCGATCTTGGCGATCACCAGCGGGCCCCGGGGATGGGGCTCGGTGCCGACCCGCCGGATGTCGTGGGCGGAGCGCACGAAGGATACGGCCACCATGTCCACGCCGAGCTCGATGAAGGCGTCGAGCGCCGCGAAGTCGCTGGGGGTCGGCGTGGACATCCGCAGCCGGTCAGAGGGAATGTGCACGCCGGGACAGCCCGACAGGACGCCGCCGTGGATCACGCGGACCTTGAGACGGTCGCCGCCCTTGTCGATGACGTCGAGCACCACCCGCCCGTCGCCGACGTCGAGCGTGTCCCCGACCAGCACGTCGTCCATCAGGCCCTCGTAGTCCACCTCCAAGACGGTGTCGGTCGAGCGCTCGCTGCCGACCACCAGCTCGACGGTGCTGTCGGGGTGGAACCGCACGGGATCCTCGCCGAAGCTGGCCGCCCGTACCTTGGGACCGGGAAGGTCCACCAGGATCCCCACCGGCCGGCTCTCCTGCTCGGCGACCCGGCGGATGCGCCGGTATCGCTCGATGGCCTCGTCGAGGGATCCGTGGGCCAGGCCGATGCGGGCCACGTCCATTCCGGCGGCCATCATGTCCCGCAGCGTGGACTCGTCCTCGCTGGCCGGACCGATGGTGGCGACGATCTTCGTACGGCGCTGCATGCCCACAACGCTACCGCCGGCGGTGGACACCTGTGGATAACTGCCGGCCTGCACGATGCGCCCACTACGGTGCACCCATGGCGGGCCGCCCCTACCTGGACGTGGACGGGCCCATCGCCTTCGCCCACCGGGGCGGGGCCGAGGAGTTCCCCGAGAACACCATGCGAGCGTTCCGCCACGCCGTGGAACTGGGCTACACCCATGTGGAGACCGATGTCCACGCCACCGCCGACGGGGTCGCGGTGGCCTTCCACGACGACTCCCTGGACCGGGTCACCGACGGCCGGGGCGTCGTCGGTGACCTTGAGTGGAGCCAGGTCCGGCGTGCCCTGGTCGCCGGCACCGACCCGATCCTGCGCCTCGACGAGCTCCTCGAGGAGTTGCCGGACACCAGGATCAACATCGATCCCAAGAGCGACGCCGCGGTCGAGCCGCTGGTGGAGGTTATCCGGCGAACCGGCGCGGTCGAGCGGGTGTGCGTGTGCTCGTTCTCGGACCGGCGCACCCGACGGGTGCGCGACCGGATCGGGGCCTCGCTGTGCGTCGGCGCCGGGCCCAGGGGGATCGCCCGCCTGCTGGCCGCCTCGGCCCGGGTTCCGGCGCCGGCGTCCTTCGACTTCCACGCCGCCCAGGTGCCGGTCCGCTCCAAGGGCCTGACGCTGGTGCGGCCCGCGGTGCTGGATGTGGCCCATCGTCACGGGGTCGCGGTCCATGTCTGGACCATCGACGAGCCGGCTGAGATGCACCGCCTCCTAGACATGGGGGTGGACGGCATCATGACCGACCGGCCCTCGGTATTGCGCCGGGTGATGATCGAGCGGGGCCACTGGGAGGCCTGATCGGACCGTTCGGAGCCCCCGAATCGACGCCAGGCTGTGACCGCACTGTGCATAACCGGGCGCTGCTTGGGGATTTCTCGAAAATGCTCGGGATTTCGATGGGGATTTCGCGTTTTCGGGTTGACAACCCGGAGCGGACCCCCCAAGATGCGCAGCGTCCGAAGTGAGCAGCGACGGAGACACTGGATCAGCAGTCGAGGGCCTCGGCCCGAAGCAGCGGAGCGGAGTCGATGGAGCGGTCCGCAGAGGACACCCAGCCAGCCAGACCGGTTCGCAGGAGCCGGTGGGTCAGCCGGGGACACGGAGGTTCGCCTCCGAGCGAGCGGTAGGAATCCCCGACGGGGGAGGGTGACAGCAAGATCGGAGGAGGATCACCTCGCCGGGAGGCCCGGCGACAACCGAGCACACCGCCGGGTGAGCGAGGGAGTCACCGGAATACGCCTCAAGGTGAGGGTGTCGCCGAGGCACCGGGTCGAGTCCGATCCCGACGGGGAACGGGGAGAACCGGAGTCTCAGGAGGTGCCGACGGGTACCGCCGGGTGATTCAGGCCAACGCCACGGAGCCGTCCGGGGCGGGGGTCAGGGCACAGAACCGGATACGGGGATGTGTCCCGGAGCACCGCAGAATCCGGCGGGATTAGGCGGTCGGTGGATAGGCGCAATCGGGGCCCCGAGAAGTTGAGCGGCGCAAGCCGGGAGGCTACTCGGGGCTCCGTCGCGTCCGGCCGTGGTCATGCACTGAGGCCGCCGACAGCCAATGTGTATACTGCCCGCGGTTTCGGTGGCGTGCGCCTGCGGGTGCGTGCCAATGGGGCTTCCAAATGGCACAAGGAGAGCTGCTAGCCGAGCGCTGCTAGCTCCACGAAAGGACAGACCAGATGAAGAAGATCATGGCACTGACGGCCTCGGTAACCTTGTTGGCCCTGTTTGCACTGACGGCCCAGGCAGGCGCCCAGGGCGCACCGACGGCGACGGCCGACCCGGAGTACGTCAGCGCGGCGGGCGAACACACGGTGACGATCTCTGGCAGCGGCTGGCAAGCAGACCCCGCAATCACAGCGTGCCCGGGCTTCGGAGGCGTCGCGCCTGCCGCCCTGGATCAGGCGACGACCCTCGCGAGCTGCCCCAGCCTCATTCAAGACATGGGCGCAACGGTCTCAGCACCGGGAGGGTCATTCTCGACGTCGAAGACCGTCAGCGTTCCGGCCGAAGGGCTCGTGATACTGGTGTTCACCGCGGAACCCTCGGCTGCCGCCCTCGTCGTCGTCAAGGTCGGAGAGCCGATGGACGACATGGGTGACGACATGGCTCCTGAAGGCGGCGCCGAGACCGGCTTCGGCGGTACCGCCGGATCCGACGGCAACAGCGTCGCCGTCCCGCTGGCCGCGACCGTCGCCGCAGTGACCCTGCTCGGCGGGGCTGCGCTCGTCACTCGGCGCAACGCCTGAACGGACAATCCGCTCGGGCCGGGAGTTCTTCATGAGCGCCCAGCCCTGAGCGGCAACACAGCGGACTGCGGCAGCGGCTTTCACGTTCGCTGCCGCAGTCGCGTTTCCTCACCCGGGAGGGGCCCGCGTGTGTATAATCGCCCGCAGTTGCGGTTGCGTGTGCTTACCGCGCGTGCAACGGAGCTGTATAGGTACAGGTAGAGCTGCTAGCTCCACGAAAGGACAGAACCGATGAAGAGAATCATGGCACTGACAGCCATCGTGAGCGTGTTGGCCCTGTTTGTGCTGACCAGCCAGGCCTCGGCTCAGGACGGGCCGTTGCTCACAGCAGACCCGCCCGCTGTGCCCGGCCCAGGAACGTACACGTTCACGCTCACCGGATCGGGCTGGAGTGCAAGCCCGATCTTCATCGTGCCCTGCACCGTCCCCGGCGAGCAACTCACGACCGCGTCGTCAACCGACGCGATCGTGGCCGCTTTGGAGGGCATGGGTCAGAACGACTGCATCCTCGCACCTCTCGGCGCGCCTATCGTTGTGGGCGGCGATGGCACCTTCACCGTCGAGATCACCCACGATGTCCCGGCGAACTTCGCGTTCGGCGCGGGCGATGCCGGTAGCACTGAGGACAGCGCTGCTCCAGTGCTCTTCATCGCAGAGGACATGGGCGATGACATGGGCGACGACATGGCTCCGGAGGGTGCAGCTGAGACCGGCTTCGGCGGCATGGCCGGATCCGACGGCAACAGCGTCGCCGTCCCGCTGGCCGCAACCCTGGCGGCAGTGGTCCTGCTCGGCGGGGCTGCGCTCGCCACTCGGCGTCACGCCTGACAGACAACCAACCCGCTAGGGGCGGGAGTTCATGGCGAACACCAGGCCCACAGCGGCAAGACTCTGGACTGCGGCAGCGGCTCTCATCGCCGCTGCCGCAGTCGCGTCCTGCAGCTCAGACCCTGCGCGCGTAGTCGTACCGGCACCCGCCAGTTCAACGTCGACGACTTCGAGCGACACACCGGCCCTGGACCCGGCGACGGCCGCCCCAGAATCGACGCCGACGGTGGCGACAGAAGCACCGGTGGTCGCGGCGGACACGTCGACCACCGACACAGAGACGACCGACACAGAAGCGCCGACGACAACCGCAGGAACGACACTCATCGCGGTGGAGCCGTCAGCCTCGGTCGCTGAACCCGCCCTAACCCCCGTCACCACCGCCGCCGGTGCCGGCATCGCCGCGGCGTCGTGGGACTACTCGCCGCTGGCGGACCACCTGAGCCTCGACGCGGTCAACGACGCCCGGATGCAGGCGCCCAACCCCGCCGTCATCCGCATCCCGAGACTCGGCGTGGAGGCGTCGATCATCCCCCTCGGTCTTCAAGACGACGGATCGATCGAGATACCGGAGGACCCCGACGAGGCGGGCTGGTGGCTGGGCGGCCCAGAGCCGGGCGAGACGGGACCGGCCGTGATCCTCGGCCATGTGGACTCCCAGGAGGAAGGGCCGGCCGTGTTCTTCGACCTGCGGTATATGAAGGCCGGCGACCAGATCCACATCGACCGGGTGGACGGGTCGACCGTCAGCTACGTCGTCGACTTCCTGGAGAGCCACGACAAGGACGAATTCCCCACCGACGCGGTCTACGGACCCACCGAACAGCCGACGCTGAGGCTGGTCACATGCGGCGGCGACTTCGATTTCGGCGTAAGGACCTACGAGGAGAACGTCATCGTCTTCGCCTCGCTGGCCTGATCTCCTCGCCCCCTCAAGGAGCATCCGACCCACACGTCTCTACCTCAACGGCATCGAAGCAGGGGTGACCACCGCAGGCAGGTCGGTCGAGCCGGTCAGGTAGGCGTCCACCGCCGCCGCGCAGGCTCGGCCCTCGGCTATGGCCCACACGATGAGGCTCTGGCCCCGTCCCATGTCGCCGCACACATAGGTGCCCTCGACGCTGGTGGCCCAATTCTCGTCGCGGGCCACGTTGCCCCGGGCGTCCAGCTCCACACCGAACTGCTCGATCAGCGGGCCCCGCTCCGGACCTGTGAAGCCCATGGCCAGCAGGACCATCTCCGCGGGAATCTCCTCCTCGGTCCCCGGAATCGGATCGAACTGCATCCGGCCGTCCTGGAACGACTGCTCGACCCGGATCGTGGCCAGCGCGGCCAGGTTGCCGTCGCCGTCGCCTACGAACTCGGTGGTGTTGATGGCGTAGTCGCGCTCGCCGCCCTCCTCGTGGGCCGAGGACACCCGGTAGATCATGGGCCATGTCGGCCACGGGTTGGCGTCGGGACGCTCGTCGGGCGGGCGGGGCATGATCTCGAACTGCCGGATCGAAGCGGCCCGCTGGCGGTGGGCAGTCCCCAGGCAGTCGGCCCCGGTGTCGCCCCCGCCGATGATCACCACCCGCTTGCCCTCCGCGGTGATGGGCGAGGAGTCGAGGTCGCCCTCCTGAACCCGGTTGGCCAGCGGCAGGTACTCCATGGCCTGGTACACGCCCCGCAGCTCCCTGCCCGGGATGGGAAGATCGCGCCAGGCCGTGGCCCCGCACGCCAGCACCACCGCATCGAAGGAGTCCTGCAGCTCCTCGGCGGTCACGTCGGAGCCGACGTCCACACCCGCTCGGAATCCGGTTCCCTCGGCCTCCATCTGGGCCAGGCGGCGGTCCAGATGGCGCTTCTCCATCTTGAACTCGGGGATGCCGTATCGGAGCAGACCGCCGATCCGGTCGGCCCGCTCGAACACGACCACTTCGTGGCCGGCTCTGGTCAGCTGCTGGGCCGCGGCCAGCCCGGCCGGCCCCGACCCCACCACGGCCACGCTGCGGTTGGTGCGGACCGCAGGGGGCTGGGGCACGATCCAGCCCTCGGCCCAAGCCCGATCGACTATCTCCACCTCGACCTGCTTGATCGTGACCGGAGGCTCGTGGATGCCCAGGACGCAGGCCGCCTCGCACGGCGCGGGGCACAACCGGCCGGTGAACTCGGGGAAGTTGTTGGTGGCGTGCAGGCGCTCGATGGCCCGCCGCCAGTGCTTCCGGTACACCAGGTCGTTCCAGTCGGGGATCAGGTTGCCGAGCGGGCAGCCGCTGTTGCAGAACGGGATCCCGCAGTCCATGCAGCGCGATGCCTGCTGCCGGAGCTTGTCCGCCGGGAAGTGCTCGTACACCTCGCGCCAGTCGCGCAGCCGTACCGGCACCGGCCGGCGGGTCGGAAGCTCCCGGGTGTGCGTCAGGAACCCCCGCGGATCAGCCATGACTCACCCGTGGGCCGCGGCCATCACCGCGGCCACCTCGTCGGTGCCGGAGGCCCGGGCCTGCTCGGCCGCCCGAAGCACCCGCTTGTAGTCGACGGGCATCACCTTGACGAACTTCTTCGAGGCCGAGGCCCAGTCGCCGAGCAGCCGGGCAGCCACCTCGCTGCCGGTCTCGTGGCGATGGCGCTCCACCCGGTGCCGCAGCCACACGAAGTCCTCGCCGTCGAGCTCCTCCAGCTCCACCATCTCGGGATTCACCCGCACCGGCAGCTTGCCGCCGGGGTCGTAGACGAAGGCGACACCGCCCGACATTCCGGCCGCGAAATTGCGGCCCACCGGGCCCAGGACCACCGTCCGCCCGCCGGTCATGTACTCGCACCCGTGGTCGCCGACGCCCTCGACCACCGCGACGGCCCCGGAGTTGCGCACGCAGAACCGCTCCCCCACCAAGCCCCGCAGATACATCTCGCCCGACGTGGCGCCGTAGCCGATGACGTTGCCCGCGATGACGTTGCGCTCGGCCGCGAAGTTGGCGTCGGCCGGCGGGCGCACCACGATGCGACCGCCCGACAGGCCCTTGCCGACGTAGTCGTTGGCGTCGCCCTCGAGGCGCAGGGTGATGCCCCGGGGCACGAACGCCCCGAAGGACGTTCCGGCCGAGCCGGTGAAGTTCACGACGATGGTGTCGTCCGGCAGGCCGGCCGCGCCGTAGCGCTGGGTGACCTCGCTGCCGAGCAGCGTGCCCACCGTGCGGTTGGTGTTGCGGATGGGAATGTCGATGGTCACCGGACGGCTGTCGGACAGAGCGCCCTCGGCGAGCTGGATCAGCATCTGGTCGAGGGCCCGGTCGAGGCCGTGGTCCTGCTCCGCCCGCTGGTGGCGCACGGCATCTCCGGGGATGGTCGGCAGGTGCAGGATGGGCGTGAGGTCCAACCCCGACGCCTTCCAATGCTCGACCGCGTCGGCCACGTCGAGCATCTCCACCTGGCCGACCGCCTCCTCGATGCTGCGAAAGCCCAACTCGGCCAGCAGGGCCCGTACCTCGGTGGCGATGAACTCGAAGAAGTTGACCACGAACTCGGGCTGTCCCGAGAACTTCTCGCGCAGCTCGGGGTTCTGGGTGGCCACGCCGACCGGGCAGGTGTCGAGGTGGCACACCCGCATCATCACGCAGCCCATCACCACCAGGGGCGCGGTGGCGAAGCCGAACTCCTCGGCTCCCAGCAGCGCGGCGATCATCACGTCGCGGCCGGTCTTTAGCTGGCCGTCGACCTGCACGACTATGCGGTCCCTCAGGTCGTTGAGCAGCAGCGTCTGCTGGGTCTCGGCCAGTCCCAACTCCCAGGGCGCGCCGGCGTGCTTGATGGATGTCAACGGCGACGCCCCGGTGCCGCCGTCGTGGCCGGAGATGAGCACCACGTCGGCGTGGGCCTTGGACACGCCGGCGGCCACCGTGCCCACCCCCACCTCGGCCACCAGCTTGACGTGGATGCGGGCCGCGGGGTTGGCGTTCTTGAGGTCGTGGATCAGCTGGGCCAGGTCCTCGATGGAGTAGATGTCGTGATGGGGCGGCGGCGAGATGAGGCCGACCCCCGGCGTTGAGTGCCGGGTCTTGGCTATCCACGGATAGACCTTGTGGCCCGGCAGCTGGCCTCCCTCGCCGGGCTTGGCCCCCTGGGCCATCTTGATCTGGATGTCGTCCGCGTTGACCAGGTACTCGCTGGTCACGCCGAAGCGTCCCGACGCGGCCTGCTTGACCGCGCTGCGCCTCAAGTCGCCGTTGGGGTCTCTTACGTAGCGGTCGGCGTCCTCGCCGCCCTCGCCGGTGTTGGACTTGCCCCCGATGCGGTTCATGGCTACGGCCAGGGTCTCGTGGGCTTCCTTGGAGATCGATCCGTAGCTCATGGCGCCGGTGGCGAAGCGCTTGACGATCGCCGCGACCGGCTCGACCTCGTCGAGCGGCACCGGTGGCCGCGCTCCGGTGCGGAGCCGGAACAGCCCTCTCAGGGTGCCCAGACGGCTGGACTGGTCGTCGACGCGCCGGGTGTACTCGGAGAAGATGTCGAAGCGGCGCTCGCGGGTGGCGTGCTGGAGCTTGAACACGGTCTCGGGGTTGAACAGGTGGTACTCGCCCTCGCGCCGCCATTGGTACTCGCCGCCGGCCTCGATGGTGCGGTGGGCCCGCCGGGTGGAGTTCGCCGGGAAGGCCCGCCGGTGGCGCACCGCCACCGCAGCCGCGATCTCGTCCAGACCGATGCCTCCCAGGCGGCTGGCCGTTCCGGTGAAGTGCTTGTCCACCAGCTCGGGGCCCAGCCCGATGGCCTCGAATATCTGGGCGCCGGTGTAGGAGGCCACCGTGGAGATGCCCATCTTGGACATCACCTTGAGGATCCCGGCGCAGGCGGCCTTCACGAAGTTGCGGTGGGCGGCCTCGACCCCCGTCGACGGGTCCAGGCCGTGGAGTCCCTCCGACACCATCTGCGTGATGGTCTCGAAGGCCAGGTAGGGGTTGACCGCGTTGGCGCCGTAGCCGAGATGGAGGCAGAGGTGGTGGACCTCGCGGG
This sequence comes from Candidatus Aldehydirespirator sp., assembly GCA_965203575.1. Classification (GTDB taxonomy): domain Bacteria; phylum Actinomycetota; class Acidimicrobiia; order Acidimicrobiales; family Aldehydirespiratoraceae; genus Aldehydirespirator. The sequence goes on along the minus strand of OZ241894.1, from coordinate 3,148,057 downwards.
CGTCGCCGGACTCCGACACCAGCCCCACCCGGGTGCGGGTGCGCTCCCGCACCAGGTGCTGGTGCACGGCGGAGACGGCCAGCAGCGACGGGATCGGCGCCATCCGCTCGTCGCTGCCCCGGTCGGACACCACCAGGATGTTGGCTCCAGCGGCTATGGCCTCCGAGGCCGCCTCGCACAGCCCGTCCAGGGCGCGGAGCAGACCCTCGCCTCCGTCGGCGACCGGGTACAACGCGCTGAGGATCTCGGCATGGAAGTCCCCGAGACCCCCCGGCCCGTCAATGCCCACCAGCCGGGCCAGCTCCTCGTCGGTGATGACCGGGCTGTCGAGGTGAACGGTCCGGCACGACGCCGGTTGCGGGTCGAAGAGGTTGCCCTCACCGCCGACCCGGGCGTACAGCGAGGTGACGAGCTCCTCCCGGATGGCGTCCAGCGGCGGGTTGGTGACCTGCGCGAAGAGCTGCTTGAAGTAGTCGTAGATCGGCCGGGCCCGGTCTGACAGCACCGCCGGCGGCGTGTCGGTGCCCATCGAGCCCAACGCTTCCTTGCCGTCGATGGCCATGGGAGCCAGCAGCAGCCGGTGCTCCTCGTGGGTGTGGCCGAACATCTGCTGGCGCTGTATCAGCGACCCCTCGTCACGGTGTGACTCCCGCTCCTGTTCGCTGCGCTCACGGGCCGCTCGGGCCACGGCCTCGCGAGCTCGGCCTCTGGGCGGCTCCCGCTCCCGGCGGGGCAGATCGTCGAGGTGCACCAGGTTCTGGTCCAGCCACTGGCCGTAGGGGCGGGCCGAGGCCAGGCGGTCCTTGATCTCGTCGTCGCGCACGATGCGGCCCTCGGCGGTGTCGATCAGGAACATGCGCCCGGGCTGCAGGCGGCCCTTCTCGACCACCGAAGGTTGGGGAACGTCGATCACGCCGGTCTCGGACGCCATGACCACCAGACCGTCGCTGGTGACCATGTAGCGCGAGGGACGAAGCCCGTTGCGGTCGAGAACCGCTCCGATCACGGTCCCGTCGGTGAATGCGATCGAGGCCGGGCCGTCCCAGGGCTCCATCCGTGTGGCGTGGTACTGGTAGAAGGCCTTGCGCTCCGCGGCCATCTCGGCGTGATGCTCCCAGGGCTCGGGGATCATCATCAGGACCGCCTCGGCCACCGAGTAGCCGCCCAGCGTCAGGAGTTCGAGCACCTCGTCGAAGCCGGCGGTGTCGCTGGCGCCCGGCGTGCAGATGGGGAAGGCCCTCTCCAGGCCCTCCAGCGACGGCGACGACAGCAGCGTCTCACGGGCCCGCATCCAGTTGCGGTTGCCGGCGATGGTGTTGATCTCGCCGTTGTGGGCGATCATCCGGTAGGGGTGGGCCAGCGGCCACGACGGGAAGGTGTTGGTGGAGAAGCGGGAGTGGACGAGCGCCAGCGCGCTCTCGATCCGCTCGTCGCGCAGATCGGCGTAGAACGACGTGAGCTGGCGGGACATCAGCATCCCCTTGTAGACGAGCGTCCGGGCGCTGAGGCTCGGGAAGTAGACGCCGGTGTGGGGCGGTGCGGCGTTGCCAATGGCCGCGTCGTCGTCCTCGGCCGCCTCGTAGCCGGCGCCCCCCGGGCCTATCTCGTGCTCGATGCGCTTGCGCACGACGTAGACCCTCCGGTCCAGATCGATGCCCGCGAGGTCGTCGCCGGCGATGAACACCTGACGGAAGCTGGGCATCGCGGCCCGCGAGCCCGAGCCCAGGACGGCGGTGTCGACGGGGACGTCCCGCCATCCGATCACATGGAGTCCCTCGGACCGCACGATGCGCTCCACCTGCGCCGCCGCCTTCTCGGCGTCATCCCGGGCGGGAGGCAGGAACCCGATGCCGGTGGCGTACTGGCCCGCGGGCGGGAGCTCGTAGTCCACCACGTCGCGCAGGAACCGATCCGGTATCTGGATCAGGATGCCGGCGCCGTCGCCGGTGAGCGGGTCGGCGCCCAATGCGCCCCGATGCTCGAGATTGCACAGGGCCCGCACGCCCAGAGCCACCACGCGGTGGGAGGCCTTCCCGCTGATGTTGCACACGAAGCTGACGCCACAGGCGTCGTGCTCGTTCTGCGGGTCGTAGAGGCCCTGGGGCTGTGCGGGGTCGGCAGCCATCGTTCTCCTCGCGGGAGGCTGGATCGTTATTGGCCGCGTCCCTCAGGCAGAACTGGCGTGCCCGAACCGTGGCATGCACGGGCGGCGACAGACGTCATTGGCCGCTCACCGCTCGAAACGCGTCTAGACAACCTACCGGACAGTCTCCCCCGATCGTCAAGTCCGGAGGCGGCCCGGCTCAGCGGAGGACCTATTCGTCTACATCGTCGGATTCGTCGTCGGATCTGGACTCGGCGATCGCCTCCAGACGGTGCGCCGCCCAACGGACGGAGTGACGGCCCTGCCGCACCGAGCCCCGGTAGGCGCCCGCGACGAGGCCCACGCCCGTCAGCAGGATCGGGAAGATCTCCAGCCGGCCGATCACCATGAGCAGGGCCAGCACCAGCCTCGCCGGCTGGGTGAAGGCGGCCGCGTAGTTGGAGGTCGGACCGGCCTCACCCAGTGCCGGTCCCATGTTCCCCAGCGTCGACACGACCGCGCCCAGGGAGGTCTCCAGTTCCCCGCCGAGGGAGGTCAGGGCCAGCAGCCCGGCCATCATCAGCAGGAAGTGCAGCAGGAAGAACCCGGCCGCCCGCGACACCACGGTCTCGCGGACGCTGTCGGTGCCGAGCCGGATCGGGATGATGGCTCGGGGCGTCTGGGTGTGCTGGATCGATCGAAGCATCATCCGGCCCAGCACCCTCATACGCATCACCTTGATGCCGCCCGATGTCGAGCCCGTGCAGCCGCCCACCACCATCAGGAACAGCAGGACCAGCTGCGCCCCGGCCACCCAGGCGACGTAGTCGGCGGGCGAGCCGGGTCCTGTCGCATTGGACAGCCCGGTGCTGGTCCCCAGCGACACCACCGTGAACACCGCGGCCCGGATCGACGACCCCAACGGCAGTCCGTTCTCGAGCCAGATGATGATCACGATGACGGCCGAGCAGGCACCGAGCATGGTCAGGTACGTCCGGAACTCGCTGTTGCGGTGGTAGGGCAGGGTGCGGGTGGCGACCAGACGCCAGTGCAGCGAGAAGCTGGTGCCGCCCAGGATCATGAACACGATCGCGACGGTCTCCACCGCCACGCTGTCGTAATGGCCGATCGAGTCGGCGTGCACCGAGAAGCCTCCGGTGGCCGCGACCGTGAACGCGTGGGCCACCGCGTCGTAGAGGGAGGAGAAGCCGTCTGCCACGTAGAACGCCACCGCCGCGCAGGCCGTGAAGCCGATGTAGACCAGCCAGAGCCTCCGGGCCGTCTCGCTCACCCTCGGGGCGAGACGGTCCGAGGACGTGCCCGGCAACTCCGCGGTGATGAGCTCCAGGCCGCCGACACCGAGGAACGGCAGGACCGCCACCGCCAGCACCACCACCCCCATGCCCCCGTACCAATGGGTGAGCTGGCGGTACATCATCAGGCCGCGGCCCGGGGACTCGAAGTCCGACAGGACGGTGGAGCCGCTGGCCGAGAAGCCTGACGCCGACTCGAACACGCTGTTGACGATCTGCTCGACGAACCCGACGCCGGGAGCGGCGAAGGTCCCGGCCAGAACGAAGGGAAGGGCGCCCACCACGGTCGTCAGGATCCATGTCCAGGAGACGGTGGCGAAGACCTGACGCATGCGGATCGCGCCCGGAACGGTGGCGTACCACATCAACCCTCCTGCCGTGCCGGCCAGTAACGCCGACACTCCCAGCGCCATCGTGTCCCGCCGGCTGGTGACCGCCTCCAGGAGCGTGCAGCCCAGCATCCCGAGCGACACCGCGGCCAGCGCGATGCCGAGGATGTGCGAGGTCGTGGAGGCGAACCGGTCCTTCAGCGGGTTCGGACCGACCGGCGCGGCCCCGATAGGCGGGTCGCTAGTCATCGTCGGGAGTCGATTCGCCCGGGGTCTCGCGGCGGCGGGACGCCAGCCGGACCGAGAAGCGGACCCGCCGCTGCATTGTCCTGTAGGTGTTCAGCACGAGGCCGACACCGGCCAGCACCGGGGGCACCGACATCCGGCCGCCCAACATCAGCGGCACCAGGGCCAGCCGCTCCGCCCGGTCCACGCCCTCGAGCAGGCCGAAGGCGCCGATCTCCCCCACCGCAGGACCGAAGGTGGTCACCGCGCTCACCGACCCCCACACGCTGCCCAGCAGCGACACACCGGAGACGCCCAGCAGCATGGCCCCGAGCCCCACCAGGACCACGTACGCGACCTGGTGGCCGCCCAGACGGTCCAGAGTGCGCTGGGAGAGGGTCTCCTGGTCGCGCCGCACAAGGACGACCGCGTACGGGTCGATCTGGCGGCGCAGCTCTCCCCCTGCCGAGCCCATGAGCAGCTGGGCTCGCATGACCCGCATGCCCCCGCCTGCCGAGCCCATCATTGAGCCGATCCCGACCGCGACCAGCATGATCACCGTGGTCGCGGTCCCCCACGCTGTCCAGTCGACCACCGCGAACCCGGTGGTGCTCATGGCCGAGACCGCCATGAAGCCGGCCTCGCCCCAGCCGACGCCCCGGTGAAGGGCCATCGCGGCGGTCGCCACCGCGAGCAGCACCACGAACGCCCTGAGTTCCTGGGAGCGCCAGAGGGGGCGGAGCCGGCCCCGGGCGATCCACCAGATCACGAAGATTCCCGCGCCGGCCAGGAACATCCCGGCGGCGGCGACCGCCTGGGTGGCACCCCCGTAGCCGGCCAGCGAGTCGGCCTGCCCGGTGAAGCCCCCGGTGGAGGCGGTGCCCAGGCCGACGACCAGCGCCTCGGTGACACTGAGCCCGGTCAGCAGGTAGGCGACCACGCAGGCCGCGGTGAAACCCGAGTACAGGATGAGCACCCGGCGCCTGCCCGTGGCGGCGCTGGGCACGAGGTCCAGCCCCCTGCGTCCGGTGTTGTAGCCGATCAGGGCGGTGGACCGCAGCACGGCCGGGAGGGTCACCACTCCGATCCACACCGCTACCAGACCCCCCACCCAGCTGGTGGCCGCCCTGAACAGCAGGACCGACCGCGACGCCTCGGCGGCATCCAGGAGGGTGAGCGAGGTGGTGGTGAAGCCGGCCGCCGACTCGACCAGGGCGTCGTCGAGGCGGGCCAGGCTGCCGGTGGCCGCATAGAGGACCGTGCCGAACAGCACCAGCACCGTCCAGAGGAGGCCGATGCCGGCGAACACCCGGCCTGTTCCGGGCCGGTCCGGCGGCGCGACCCGCCGTCTGGCCACGGCTGCGAGGACCGCGCACACCGCCCCTACGCAGGCGAACGCGGCAGCGTCGGCGTTGTCGTCGCCGATCCCGGCGAGGCCGCACACCATGGTGGCCACGCCGAGCACGAGGCCCGCATCGACGATCGAGGCGAACGCCCAGGACACGATCCGAGCCGGTGGCCGCTCCTTGGGATCGGGAAGCAGGGGACGGGTGCGACGCAGACCGCCCAAGCGTCTCAAGCCGCCAGCCGGTCGACCCCCCGCACTGCCTAGGCGTCGCACGTCAACAGCCGATGGACCTCCCTCACCGTGCCCGGAGTGGCGAAGGCGACCACATGGTCGCGTCCGCGCAACCGGCTCCGGCCGCGGGCGATCTGCGGCTTGCCGTCGCGCACAATGGCCCCGATGAGCACACCCTTGGGCAGCTTGAGATCCTTCACGAGGGCCTCATCGGCGGGGCAGCCCTTCTCCACCTCGAGCTCCAGCACCTCGGCGTCGGACTCCAGGAAGGTGGCCACCGCGGCCACATCGCCGCGCACGAAGCGCATCACGCCGTCGGCAGTGGCGGTTCGGGGCGACAGGGCCACATCCACGCCCGCGGAGTCCAGCAGCGAGAGCAGGGCCAGCTTGTGCACCACTGCGATCGTTTCCGACGCGCCCACGGACTTGGCGTAGAGGCAGGCCAGGATGTTCGACTCGTCCTCGCCGGTCAACGCGGCCACCGCGTCGAACCGGCCGAGGTTGGTCTCCTCCAGCAGGTCGGCGTCGGTTATGTCACCCTCGAACACCTGCACATCGGGCAGGCGCTCGGCCAACTCCAGGGCCCGCCGTGCGTCGCGCTCGACGATGACCACCTCCACTCCCCTCGACACCAGCCGGGCCGCCAGCATCTCGCCGGTGCGGCCCCCGCCGAGCAGCAGCACGTGGCGGACCGCGCCGGTTCCCAGGCCGAGGAGTTTGGCCACCCGGTGACGGGCTCGCCGCTTGCAGACCACCCGCACCAGATCGTCCTCCAGCAGCGTGTAGTCGGCGCGGGGAATGTAGGTGTCCTCGCCGCGGGAGATCGACCCGACCATGAACTCCCAGTCGGGCTCGTACTCGGCAGCGATCTCCGACAGGCGCCGGCCCACGATGGGGGCGTCGGCCTCTAGCCGGGCACCGATCACGATGGCCTCCCCCTGGGCCATCACCGCGATCTCCGATGCCCCCGGATAGTCGAGCAGGTTCAGGATCCGCTCCGCGGTCTGGCGGTCGGGATCTATGACGAGGTCGGCCCCGAACGCTCGGAGCAGCTCCGCCGACGCCCGGCTGCGCAACTCCTCGGCCTCGATGCGCACGATGGTCTTGTCCACGCCGCGCTGCTTGGCGATCAACGACGTCACCAGGTTCACCTCGTCGTTGCTGGTGAGAGACACCACCAGATCGCAGCTGTCGAGCCCGGCGTCGGACAGGACGCTGGGATGCGTACCGCTGCCCTCCACGGTGAGCACGTCGAGATCGGCGCCCAGTTGGCGCAGGCGGTTGGCGTTGACGTCGACCACCGCGACGTTGTGGCGCTCATGACTGAGGCGAGCGGCCACGTAGGAGCCGACCTCGCCGGCCCCCACCACGATGACATGCACGTCTATGTTCTAGCGCCTCTGACGTGGCCAGCGCGATCAGGCAAGCAGCCCGCCGTCGGCGATCACGATGCCGGCGTCGGTGGCCACTGCGTCGAGAGGCACGTCCCACCGGTCCTGAGGGACGTCGGCGACCTGCTGGAACGAGTAGGCGACGCCGATGGCCGCTGGCCGCGGCCCACCGGACGGCAGCGACGCCAGGGCCCGGTCATAGAACCCCCCTCCCTGCCCCAGCCGGCGGCAGCGCCCGTCGAAAGCGGTCAGGGGCACCAGCACCGCATCGTGGTCGGCAAAGGCCACCACCTCGCCGTCCGCCGGCTCGGGAATGCCGAAGGACCCCGGCGCTAACGACTGGCCCTCGCACCAGGCCACGAACTCCAGGTCGTCGCCCACGACGCGGGGAAGGGTGAACACCTCCCGCCGCTCACCGTCCAGCAACCCGTCGAGCGGGATCTCCCCCCGCACCGCCCGGTAGGCGGCAACGCGGCGGGCCTCGGCTATCGCCGGAAACGCCTCCAACCGCCGTGCCACGGCTGCTCCGGCCTCGGCCACGGCCGCCGGGCTCAACCCCGCCCGGCGGGACCTCATCTCAGCCCGGAGACGGGCTTTGGCATCCGACACCGAACTCATCCCTCAAGAGTAGGCTCGCCGGGTTCTAGGACTCATCAAAGGGAGCAGTGTCTTGCAAGCAATCCCCTATATCGCGCTGGTGTCGGCCCTGGCCGCCCTCGCCCTTGCGGCCTTCTACTACAGGGACGTGGCGTCGGCCCCGGCCGGCAACGAGCGCATGGTCTCGATCATGAAGCAGATCCAGGCCGGGGCCCGCGCCTTCCTGCGCCAGGAGTACACCTGGGTGGCCGGCTTCGTGGTGGCGATGGCCGTCCTGATTCCGGTTGTCACCGGGGTGGCCCTGTCGTTCGTCAGCTACCTGCTGGGGGCGGCCCTGTCGGCCGGCGCGGGCTACGCGGGCATGACCGTGGCCACCATGGCCAACGCCCGCACCACCAATGCGGCCATCGACGGGCCGGCCAAGGCGTTGCCGCTGGCGTTCAGGGGCGGAGCAGTTATGGGCTTCTCGGTGGCCGGGCTGTCGCTGCTGGGGTTGACCTTCACCTACCTGCTCTTCGTGGAGTGGATCGGCACCGACGACGCCTTCGAGATCTTCACCGCCTTCGGCCTGGGGGCGAGCTCTATCGCCCTGTTCGCCAGGGTGGGCGGGGGCATCTACACCAAGGCCGCCGACGTGGGCGGCGACCTGGTGGGCAAGGTGGAGGCCGGGATCCCCGAGGACGACCCCCGCAACCCGGCCACCATCGCCGACGCGGTGGGCGACAATGTCGGCGACGTCGCCGGCATGGGCGCCGACCTGTTCGAGAGCTACTCGGGCTCGATCATCGCGCCGGTGGCCCTGACCGCCTTCAGCTTGGGATTGACCGCCGACGCGGCGTCCAACGACTGGAACGTGCAGCTTCTCATGTTCCCGATCTCAGTGGCCTTCGTGGGCATGATCGCGGCCATCATCGGCTCGTTCGCGGTGCGCGGCGGGGACAGCAGCGAGGTCAAGGCGCTCGCCCGGCAACTCCACCGGGGCACCACCGTGGCCATGTTCCTCACCGTCATCGGGACCCTCATCATGGGAGGGATCTTCTTCGGCGACGGCGACCTGTTCGAGGCCTGGTATGGGCTGCCCCTGTCGGTAATCGGCGGGCTGGTTGCAGGCTGGGGCATCGGCAAGGTGGCCGAGATCTGGACCAGCGACCACTTCAAACCCGTGCGGCGCATCGCCGCCCAGGCCGAGACCGGCCCGGCCACCACCGTGCTGTCGGGGGTGTCGGCCGGGATGGTGTCGGTGGCCGCCTCGGTCGGGTTGATCGCCGTCGGCGTCCTGATCGCCTACTGGGGCGGACAGCAGACGCTGGGCGACACCACATTCGGCGGGGTGTACGGCATCGCGGTGGCCGCGGTCGGGATGCTGGCCACCACCGGCGTGGTCGTGTCGGTCGACGCCTACGGGCCGATAGCCGACAACGCCGGCGGGATCGCCGAGATGTCCGAACTCGACCCGAGCGTGCGGGAGGTGACCGACGCGCTCGACTCGCTCGGCAACACCACCGCCGCGATAGCCAAGGGCTTCGCGGTCGGGTCGGCCGCGCTCACCGCACTGGCCCTGTTCAAGTCCTTCGAGGTGGCGTTGACCAGCGCCGCCGCCGAGGAGGGCCGCGACTTCGCGTTGAGCCTCGACGTCGGCTCCGTGGACGTGTTCATCGGGCTCTTCCTCGGGGCGATGGTCCCGTTCCTGTTCGCCGCGCTCACCATCGACGCGGTGGGGCGAGCCGCCAACAAGATGATCGAGGAGGTGCGCCGCCAGTTCCGCGAGATCCCGGGGCTGCGTGAGGGCACCCCCGGAGTTGAGCCGGACTCCGCGGCCTGTGTGGCCATCTCCACCCGGGGGTCGCTGCGGGAGATGCTGGCCCCGGGCGCGCTGGCGGTCGTGGTGCCGCTGGTCATCGGCTTCATCGATGTGGACGCGCTGGGCGGCTTCCTGGCCGGAGCGCTCGTGACCGGCTTCGCGTTGGCCATCTTCATGGCCAACGCCGGCGGGGCCTGGGACAACGCCAAGAAGTACATCGAGGCCGGCGCCCACGGCGGCAAGGGATCGGACCCGCACAAGGCGGCGGTGGTGGGCGACACTGTCGGCGACCCGTTCAAGGACACCGCGGGGCCGTCGATGAACATCCTCATCAAGGTGATGACGATCGTGTCGCTGGTCTTCGCCTCAGCCTTCGTCTAGAACGGCGCAGCCACCTCTACGACGGTCCGGACTCCCTTGGCGGCGCGGAGGCGGTCGAAGCCCTCGTTCACGGCATCCAGGGGCACCCGGTGGGTGATCATGGACTCGAGGTCGAGTTCGCCGCGCTGCCACAGGCCCACTAGGCGCGGGATGTCTCGGCCGGGCCAGCAGTCGCCCAGCAAGCTCCCCACCAGCCGCTTCTGCTGGATCATGAACACGGTCACCGAGCCGATGTCGACGGTGTGCTCCGGCGGCGGCGCACCGACCACCACGGTCGTGCCGCCCGCGCCGGTGACGTCCAGGCCCAGTCTCACCAGATCGGCCACGCCGGCGGTCTCGAAGGCGTAGTCGGCGCCCCGGCCGCCGGTGGCGTCGGCCACCGCGGCCCGCAACTCGGCGGCGTCGCCGCCTACGGCGTCGGTAGCGCCGAGGCGCAGGGCCGCCTGCCGGCGGGATTCCACCGGGTCGGAGGCAATGATGCGGGCCGCGCCCGCGATGCGGGCTCCCTGGACCGCGGAGATGCCGACCCCGCCGAGCCCGGTCACCACGACGGTGGAACCCCGCTCCACCTTGGCCGTGTTGAGCGCCGCACCGACCCCGGTCTGCACCGCGCAGCCGATCAGGCAGGCCACTTCGAGGGGAATGTCGTCGCCCAGACGCACTACACCCGAAGCCGGAACCACCGTGTGCTGGGCGAAGGCACCCACCCCCAGGCCCCGGTGCACGAGCCGGCCGGCCCGTGAGAACGGCGACGTGCTGTCGGGCCGGGTGCCGGCCACGAAGCTCATTGCCTGCGGGCAGCGGCTGGCCTGCTGGCGGGCACAGCCCTCGCAGTGCCCGCACGGCGCCAGCGGGGTGATCATCACCTTGTCGCCCTCGGACACGTGGCCGACGCCGGCGCCGACCGCGGCCACCATCCCTGCTGCTTCGTGGCCGAGCACCGCCGGGAACAGGTAGCCCCCTTCGATGATGGTGAGGTCGCTGTGGCAGATGCCGCTGTGGCTCACGGCCACGCACACCTCGCCGGGCCGAGGATCCGCCAACTCCAAGTCGTCGACCATCTCCAGCGGAGACGCCGGATCAGTCAGCAGGGCCGCCCTCATGGGCACAACCCTAGTTGTAGGTCCCGCTCTACTTCGCTTCGCTCACGGGCCGCTCGGGCCCGCGGCATCGAAGGGACCGCCGCGGGTGGTGGGGCCCACCCTGGCCATCACCAGCGACATCACCCGGTGAGCGGCGTCTACGGCCGCTACCGGGGCGGCCCCGGTCCGCCGCGACATCAGGTAGCCGGCCACGAACCCGTCCGTCGCGCCGGTGCGATCCACCACCGTGGCCGGAAGCGACGGCTCGCGGTGGTGAATACCCTCGGCGGTCATCACTGCGCTGCGCTCAGGCCCGATGACGACCGTGCAGCCGCTCCCCTCGACGGGCTGGTCGGGTTCCAGGCCCAGGCGGGCATGGTCGCGCGCCGTGAAGATCACCGTGTCCGGCTGCACTGCCGTCACCAGTTCGGCGAAGGCGGTCGCGCCGAAATGCACGACCTCGTCGGCGGACAGCCCGGTGAGAGTTATCGGCACCCGGCGCTCCATGGCTCCGGCGACCAGGCCCTCCACCACTGTGGCGAGGGGGTCGGCCATGAGCGACCGGGCCGGCACGAACAGCTGCACCGCGCCGACGAGCACCTCCGGATCGGCAGTCGCCAACCGGGACGAGGCGCCCCTGTACACCAGGCTGGTGCGGTAACCCTGTTGAAGCAGGTTGACAGTCACACCGGTCACGCCGTGGCCGACCACCTGGACGTCCACACCCCGTTGGCGCATGTCGGCGATCAGCGAGCCGCCCAGGGCGTCGGCGCCGACCTGGCCCACGAAGCGGGCCGATCCGCCCCGCTCGCAGGTGATGGCCGCGACGTTGGCCGCCGAGCCGCCTCTGACCCTCAGCGTTCGGACCTCCGCGACATGGCCCCGACGCATCCCGTCGGGAAGCTCGACCACGAGCTCCTCGACCAAGTCCCCGATCGTCAGCAGCATCGTCCTCTCGGCGGCTCGCTGCAGACCGTGCGCTGGCCTGGCGTAACCGCCAGCGGTGCTCACTGTAGTGTGCGGTCGTGGTCTCAGAACTCTTCGACCCCGAGGTCTGGCGGGCCGTCGACGGCTTCGAGGACCTCACGGACATCACCTACCACCGAGCGGTGGACCAGGGCACGGTGCGAGTCGCCTTCGACCGGCCCGAGGTGCGCAACGCCTTCCGCCCCCACACCGTGGACGAGCTGTACCGCTGCCTCGACCATGCCCGCATGACCGGCGACGTGGGTTGCGTGCTGCTCACCGGCAACGGGCCCTCGCCCCGCGACGGGGGCTGGGCCTTCTGCTCGGGCGGGGACCAGCGCATCCGTGGCCGTGACGGCTACCGGTACGCCTCCGGGGAGACCGGCGACACCATCGACGCCGGGCGCTCAGGGCGGCTGCACATCCTGGAGGTGCAGCGCCTGGTCCGCATGATGCCCAAGGTGGTGATCGCGGTGGTGCCCGGCTGGGCGGTGGGCGGGGGCCACAGCCTCCACGCGGTGGCCGACCTGACCCTGGCCAGCGCCGAGCACGGCCTGTTCAAGCAGACCGACACCGATGTGGCCAGCTTCGACGGCGGTTTCGGCTCCGCCTATCTGGCCAGGCTCATCGGCCAGAAGCGGGCCCGCGAGATCTTCTTTCTGGGTCGCACCTACTCGGCCCATGAGGCCTTCGAGATGGGCATGGTCAACAAGGTGGTCCCCCACGGCGAGCTGGAGACTGTCGCCCTGGAGTGGGCGCGAGAGATCAACGCCAAGAGCCCGACGGCGCAGCGGATGGTGAAGTTCGCCCTGAACCTGGTCGACGACGGGCTGATCGGCCAGCAGGTGTTCGCGGGCGAGGCCACCCGGCTGGCCTACATGACCGACGAGGCCGCCGAGGGCCGCGACGCCTTCCTGCACAAGCGTCCCCCGGACTGGTCACCATTCGGTTGGCACTACTGAGCGGCCGGCCGCCGGTCGCGCCGGGTCGGGCTATGCCGTCGCGATGAAGGCCGCCACCGTCTCTATGTGGGACGTGAGGGGGAACAGGTCGACCACCGTCCAGCGGTCCAGGGTGTAGCCGCATTCGACGAGGCGGCCGGCGTCCTTGGCGAACGACGACGGGTCGCAGCTCACCAGCACCACCAGGCGGGGCTTGCATGACACCAACGGGCGCACGGCCGCCACACCGAGCCCGGAACGGGCCGGGTCGGCCACGACGACACTCGCCGGCGAGGCCCGCCACTTCTCCACCGGGATCCTCAGCACCTTGGCGCCCTCGCCCAGATTGACCCGGGCGTCGGCCGCGGCGTCGACGCTGCGCTCGATGGCGGTGACCTTGCGGCCGGAGCCCGCCGTACCTGCAAACAGCCCGACACCGGCGTAGGCGTCCACCAGGGGGCCGTCGGTAGCCAGCTCCTCCACCATCTCGGCCACCTCGTCGATGAGGGCCTCCGCCCCCGCAGGCCGGTTCTGGAAGAAGGACCGGGCCGAGATCCTCCACCGACGGCCCGACAGTTCCTCGTGTATCCAGGCCCGCCGGTCGCTGTCGAGCTCGTCGGTGCCCACCACCATCACGTCGTCGGGAACCGAGACCTCGTCGACGGTGGGGTTGACCACCACCATCCGCTCCCCGGTGCGGGATCCGACCCGGATGAACACACTGTCGGCGGGGCCGTAGCGGCCCTCGACCAGCAGCTCCTCGGCCGCGTCGTCCACCGCCCCGCAGTCCTCGGGAATGACCACCTCGTGGCTGGAGCGGGCCATGAAGCCCGCCCGCCCGTCCACCACCTTGGCCCGCACCGTGGTGCGGCCCCGGTCGACGTCCAGCATCCGCAGCGCCGGGGCGGGAGCGTCCACGCCGTGGCGGGTGAGCTGGTCCACCACGATCGACGCCTTCATCCGCATCTGGGCCCGGGAGTCGACATGGAGCATGTCGCAGCCGCCGCAGCCCTCCAGGTGGTGCTCGCAGGCGATCGGGACCCGGTCCGGCGAGGCCTCCAGCACGTCGATCACCCTGGCTCTGGCCCAGCGCCGGTCGACGGTGTGGATCTCGGCGGTCACCAGCTCACCGGGAAGGGCGCCCTCAACGAACACAACTCGCCCGTCGCAGCCCCTAGCCACCCCGACGCCGTCGCGCGCCGTGGCCGTCACCCGCAACTCCACGAGGCGACGGTATCGGCGCGATCAGCGATAGCGACCACCCCTCTCCGATCGGCTCCTGTTCGGTGAACCGGCGGCGGCTGCGATGGAGGGACCCCGCGGATAGGCGAAGGCGTCTCGCGTCGGGGCGGGGGTGGCGTCCCAGATTGGGTGTAATAGCGGTTGGGGCGCAGGTTCCGGGGGTCATGTTAGGCGGCGATTGTGACGGTGCGGTGGGGCTGGTCGGTGTGGGTGTGGGCGGGTCGGTGGAGTTGGTGGCGGAGCTCGGTGAGCGCTCGGGCGATGGCGGGGGTGTAGGTGAGTCCGCGCCAGCCCGCTGAGGCCCGGTCGAGCACGGCCCATACCAGTGTGAGGCAGCTGGCTTCGCCGGGGAGCCGGCCGATGACTTTGACTCTTCGGCGGGTCTCGCCGAAGGTGCGCTCGATCAGGTTGGTGTGGCGGATCCTGCGCCAGTGCTCGGTTGGGAACCGCAGGTGCGCGGTGAGCGCCTGGCGGTCGCTGAGCAGGCAGCGCACGGCGGCGGGGAACTCGCTGTCGTAGCGGCGGGCGAAGCCGTCGATGCCGGCCTGGGCGTGGCGCACCGCCCCGTCGCCGGGGCAGATGTCGTCTGTGGGGTCGAAGATCTCCCAGAACGCAGCCTTGAGCTCGTCGCGGCGCCCGGCGGGGACCTTGGCCATGATGTTGCGGCAGCGGTGGATCAGGCACCGCTGGCGCAGCGACTGCGGCATCTTGGTCTCGATGGCTCCGATGAGGCCGGCCGCGCCGTCTGAGATGACCAGCAGCGGCGGCCTGAGGCCCCGGTGTGTGAGGTCGGCGAGGAAGCCGGCCCAGGCGTCATAGGACTCGTCGCCGCCGGGCTCGACGGCCAACAGCACCGGCCGGCCGAGGGTGGTGATGCCGTAGGCGACCAGCACCGGCTCGGCGCGCGATCCGTCGTGCATCTTGAAGTGCGACCCGTCGAGGAACAGGTAGTCCAGCTCGACGTCGGAGAGGTCGCGGCCGCGGAACGTGTCGAACTCGTCTCGCAGCCGGGCGCAGATCCGGCTGGCGGTGGACTTCGACAGCGCGGCCTCAGGGCCCAGCGCCTCCGCCAGCAGGGCCTCGATGTCGCGGTCTGACAGGCCCCGCACCCACGCCGAGACGACCAGCGCTTCCAGCGGCTCAGAGCGCACCACGCCCTTGCCCAGCAGCTGCGACGCGAACGCCTCGGTGGTGTTGCGCAGCTTCGGGCGGCGCAGCGCCACGGGCCCCGCGGTGGTCTTGACCGCCACGTCTCCGTAGCCGTTGCGCTGCCCGGCGCGCTCTCCGCCGGCGCGGGAGTTCCAGCCCCGGCCCAGCCAGGAAGTGACCTCGTCCTCGAGGACCTGCTGCAACACAAGCCGCGCCGACAGGCGCATCACCTCCTCGAGGACCTCGGCGATGTCGCGGCCCGAGCCGAACAGCTCGTCGATCTCGGCGCGGACAGCTTCTGTGGGCGATACTCGTGTTGGCACGGGCGTAGGTCTCCTTCTTGAGTTGAGGTTCTCGAAGGAACCTACGCCCCTGCTGCTATTACACCGGCGATGGGACGCCACCGGGGCGGGGTGTTTCCCGCTCTTGTTCGCTGCGCTCACGGGCCGCTCGGGCCACGGCCTCGCCCGTATGGACTGGATTCGTGCGCCTATCCGCTCGGCCTCTGGGCTCCCCGGCCGGGCCCGGCGCGGTTAGGGTTCAAGCGTGGCTGTGGAGATAGCGCCTTCGGTGCTGGCGGCCGATGCCTCACGCCTGGGCGAGGAGTGCCGGGCCATCGCCGAGGCGGGGGCCCATCGGGTCCACTGGGACGTGATGGACGGGGTGTTCGTGCCCAACCTCACCTTCGGACCCGACGTGGTGGCGGCCTGCCGGCCGCTGGTGGACCTGCATTTTGAGGCCCACCTCATGGTGGTGAAGCCCGACGAGCTGGCCCCCCTCTACATCGAGGCAGGCTGCGACACGGTGCTGATCCATGCCGAGACCTGCCCGCACCTGCACCGCTCGCTGGCCGCCATCTCCGAGGCCGGCGCCCGCTGCGGCGTGGTGCTCAACCCCCACACTCCGGCGTCGAGCATCTCCGAAGTGATCCCGATGATCGACGAGGTGCTGGTGATGACGGTCAACCCCGGCTTCGGCGGTCAGCGCTACATCGCCTCGGTCGAGTCGAAGATCGCGGCGGTGCGCCGGATGATCGAGGACTCGGGCCGCGACATCGACCTGGAGGTCGACGGAGGCATCACGGCGGCGACTGCTCCTGCCGCGGTCGGGGCCGGGGCGAACGTTCTGGTGGCCGGATCCGCGGTGTTCGGCCACCCCGAGGGCCCGGCCATCGCCATCAAGGAGCTGTCCGCGGCGTCTGAGTAGGCCGCTGCCTGTGAGCGATCCAACTTCCGGCCGTTAGGGCTAATAGTCGCGCCCTGCCGCCGGAAGTTCGGCTGGCGGCGCCCTAGAGCATCTCGCCGCGCTTGACGATGACGTGGTCGATGATGCCGTAGTCCATGGCCTCCGACGCGGTGAACCACCGGTCGCGGTCGGAGTCGGCCTCGATCTGCTCGACGGTCTGGCCGGTGTGGTGGGCGATGCGCTCCTGCAGGAGCTTCTTGGTGTAGGCCATCTGCTCGGCCTGGATGGCGATGTCGGTGGCCTGGCCCCGAACGCCACCGAGGGGCTGGTGCATCATGATCCGGGCGTGGGGCAGGGCGTAGCGCTTGCCGGGAGCCCCCGCGCACAGCAGGAACTGCCCCATCGACGCCCCGAGGCCGATGCAGATGGTGCCCACTTCGGGCTGGATGAACTGCATGGTGTCGTAGATGGCCATGCCGGACGTGACCGAGCCGCCGGGGCTGTTGATGTACAGCCAGATCGGCCTGCTGGCGTCCTGGCCCTCCAGGTACAGCAGCTGGGCCATGATGAAGTTGGCGATCTCGTCGTTGACGTCCGAGCCCAGCACCACGATGCGGTCCTGCAGCAGCCGGTTGTACACCTCGCTGTGGCGGTTGGCGGCGGTGGTCGGAGTTTCGAAGCCGACCTCGCCGGGATCGGGACGGAGCCGGGGCGGCGGTGAATGCGACGTCATGGAGATGAGGCTACCGGTGCTTCCTGGTGATCCGGCCCGTGCAGGATTTGCAATGACTTTTTCTGATTTTTTGTCTATTTTCAGAGATATTTGTCACACCTCCTTCCTAATGTGGCAGGCATGGAGTCAGGGATCGAGTCGGCCAGCACCGACGCCGCGACAGGTGCGGTGTGGGCCAGCGATGTAGAGGTCGCGGCTCTCAGTGACGACGAGTTGGTCGAGCGGATGACCGCGTTGGGTCGGGAGCGGTCGCGGGTGGAGGCGATGCTGGCCGAGACGGCTGCGGAGATGCATCGCCGTGATGGGGGCAGGGTTGTGGCGGCGATGATGCGCGAGCGGCTGCACCTGTCGGCCCGCAAGGCGACCGCGGACACCGAGCTGGCCGCGTCGCTGGCTGAGTTCCCGTCGACGGTGGAGGCTTGGCGCGCCGGGGAGATCACCGCGGGTCATGCTCGGGTGATCGCTCGGGTGGCGGCTGATCCTGACCATTGCGATGAGCTGGCTCTGTTGGAGATGGCCCGGGGCTATCCGGTGGACATGTTCGCCCGCATGACCCGCAGCGTGATGAAGCCGGGCGTGTCATCTGAGGAGCGCAACCGCCAGCACGAGAACCGGTGGGCGTCGCTGGTTCAGGACCCCGACGGGTCGTGGCGGCTGTCGGCCTATTTCGATGCCGACGACGGCAAGCGCGTCAGCCTGGCCTTCAACGCCATGGTGCGCACCTACCGCACGGGCGCCACCGTCTATGGGTCCGGCCCCATCAAGGGGCTCACCTCCCAGCAGCGCCGCGCCGACGCGCTGGTCAACCTGATCACCGGCGAGGGCCCCCACCGGCCCCCCAAGACCACCCTGCTGATGATCGCCGACTACGACATCGTCGCCCGCGAACTGCGAGACCTGCGCTATGACGACGGCCTGCCCGTCGCCGCTGACCGGATCGCCGAGCTGGCCGCACAAGCCAAGATCCTGCCCGCGATCTTCAACACCGAGGGCGATCCGCTGTGGCTGGGACGATCCCAACGCGACGCCAGCTTCGGCCAGCGCATCGTGCTAGCAGCCCGCGACGGCGGCTGCGTCAACTGCGCAGCACCCGCCGATGCGGGTGAGCCCCACCACATCGAGTGGTTCAGCCGGGGCGGACCCACCGACATCGACAACCTCGCCCTGCTGTGTGAGCGCTGCCACCACCTCATCCACGACGACGGATGGGAACTGAACAAGCGCAACGGCCACCACGAACTCCGACCCCCACCCAAGCGGCCCGACCCGGCCGCACGGCACCACTCGGAGCGCAACCCCATCCTGCGAACCTGACGGCCGCCGGCCGCGGGATACCCTGACGGGACTCGCGGACGTGGCGGAATCTGGCAGACGCGCTGGGTTTAGGTCCCAGTACCCACAAGGGTGTGGGGGTTCGAATCCCCCCGTCCGCACCGAGTTCACGTCGGCTCTCGGCACTTCGGCGTTGATGGGGCTCCCGAGTTGGCAGGTGCCGTTCTCTAGGGGAACTACATGCCTGAGTAACCGCCTATACCTGCCCACAGAGCGAGACCTACATACCTGAGTGACCGTCGTTTTTGAGGTGTGCTCGGAGTCGTGCCCACCCATCCGAGCAGACCGTCTCGTTCTCATAGGGCGAGCACAGTTTCAGTGATCGCCGTCATCACGACGAACCTGACTTGTGGGCGCGCTCTAGGAGTATTGTCGTGCTGGTCATGTGCAGGGAGGGAGCCACCACGGTGTCAATGCGGATGCTGTGTTGGACCGTTGCGGCGCTGTTGGTGGTGGGCTGCTACGAACAGTCGTCCTCTGACCCCGAGTCGTCCTCTGATCCCGCTGAAGGTGTGAGTGCCGTGGAGGCCGTGGTCACACCTCAGCCGGTCGCTGAACTGGAGGCGGTCCCGGTCGCCTATCTGGAGTGCGATTTCTCCGATCACGCCGACGGCGTGCTGGGATCGGTGTGGCAGGTCAAGACCAGCTCCGGGACCGGAACGGCGTTCCATCTCGGCGGCGGACAGTGGCTCACCGCCGAGCATGTCGTGTCGGACCTCTCCTCGGTGACGTTGCATCTCAGCGGTAGATCGATACCGGCCATCGTCTCAGGCACTGACGCTGCGGGGGACACGGCTCTGCTATCCACGTCGTCAGCGCCCGCGGCCCTGGAGTTCGGTGACCTGTCAGAGATCGGGCCCGGCCATCAGGCCTACGCGGTGGGGTTCCCTCTCTATGACGCTGCGGTGGCGTCGATCTCACGGGGGATCATCTCACGGATCGAGTTCTATGCCGGACTCGACGACGTGATCTTGACCGACGCCGCGATCAATCCCGGCAACAGCGGTGGGCCGCTGCTGAACGAGTGCGGCGACGTCATCGGAATGAACGTATCGAGCCGCGACGATGCGGTCGGGTTGAACTATGCGGTGGCCGAGCCCACCCTACGACGACGCGTCGGCGAACTGGGCGGAAGCCACTCCCCGCCACCGGTGACGACACAGCGACCCGCACCGGTGACGACACAGCGACCCGCACCCCAGCGGGGCGAATGGCAGACGTACGTGGCCCCCAACTATGACGGCACCAAGCTTGTGGGCATTGAAACTCTGTCACTCGACGAATCCGCAACTCACCGCTTCGGCATTGACTGCGGCACACTGCACGGCTTCGCATGGACGATCTTCCGGCTGGACCCAGCGACGAACCCGCCAGCCGACCCGAAGCTGCGCCGCCACTGGCCCCTAACCATGGTGACATACCAGGTTGAAGCGGCCGTGTCCGGCACGGTCGGCTGGGGCAGTTACGACCCTGACAGGCACGAACTATCCATCCGCACTGACCTTGAGGCGCACGCCACCCTTGAAGCGCACGTTGACGCATTCCGCCAACTTCCCGCTGGCACCGTCGACATCGACGCGCTGACAGTCGTAGCCGTCATCGGTCGCTCCTCCTACATCGCTGAGTTCGCCCTCGAGGGCAACTGGCCCGAACTGCCTGACTGCTGATCCTCGATTCGAACCGCAAGCGCCACTGTTCCACCCACCGGGGTTCCCGGATGGTTGGTGCATTGTGTGGCTGCGACAAAACGCCAGAAGCGCAGGGAGCTGCCGGAGCCGATCCCGGATTCGCCTGAGAGTGTGGCCCGTTCGGTGTTGGACACTCCCACCGAAGTCGGCCCGATGAGTGGCGGCTTATGCAGCAGGACGACCGCGCCGGAGCCGACACCTGGTTACTCAGGTATGTAGTTCCCATCACTAGGGGCGGCGGCCGTCGCCGTCTGACATTGCCGTCAGGCGGTTCCTGAGTGATCGGCGCCGATCCTCATTTGTCCTGAGGCAGCACGCCTTGTGCTTGCGGCCGCTGCCGCAGGGACAAGGGCTATTCCGCCCCACACGCGCGGAGGGTAGATCCTGCAGTCGATCGCGGAGTCCATCAGCACCGTGCCGGTACTCATCCCAAAGATCCTGCCGCACGCGAGCAATGCCGAAGCGCTCAGCGTAGGCAATGCGATAGAAGAACGGGACGACCAGTTCATCGATGAAACGTTCTAGGGAATGCGGGCCAGGGTCAGTCTGAATCCCGAGGCAGCAGCTTCCGTCGGTGTTGACGTGAAGGTCTAGCTCGGATACCCCCAGAGCCTTGGCGATCTCAGCGCATCTTCCGCCCGACTCATAGACCGCGGGCCAATCAATAGCGGAGTCGGCGACCGTGTCTAGTTCGATCCGCACCGAGAAGGCATCGCAGATGCGCCTCTCCGGCTGGGCTGCAGGGTCTTGTGCTGCGCCCTCGATTCGTAGGCGTTCGCTTGTGGAGTCGTAGCTGGCGCAGAAGTCGAGATCCCCGCTGATCGTCCTCGCGCTCGGGTCGTATGACAATCCCGGGAAGGCGTCCCGCAACCAGCGGAGGTCGCCTTCCTCGACGATCACCGCGCCCAGGGCGGCTGCGGGCGCACCTCGCGGGCGGTGACAGCCGCCGGGCGCAGCTTGCCGAAGCCGTCACCGAAGACGGCCCTCCACTTCTTTATGCTCTCGTTGTGGGCCTGTTCGCCGTAGGCGTCGCCGACCCTGAGCGTGTATGTGTGGAACATGTCCCGGAAGTGACCGTACTTCCGTTGATCCCACTTTCGTGTGAAGTCCTCACCGGGAAGAGCCGGGTTGGCGATGGCCGGCATGCGCGGATTGGCTTGCAGGAGGGAGTCGATCCTGCTCGTGACCGTGTGCAGCGCATCGGGTACTGAACCGAACGCCCCAGTCCCGTCCCCCACGCTGTTGCCGATCAGCGTGGTCAGCAGCACGGATGGCGCTGTGAAGTTCCCCTTGTGGTCGCGCATGTGCTTCAGGAGGCGCGTCACGTGCTTGAGGTTCCCACCAGTCACGCGGTTCCTGCCATTGAACCAGTCCCGGTAGCCGGTGCCGTCGGTAGGCTCGAACTCGCCGGTGGCCCGATTGCAAATGTACTGGGTGCCGTTGATGGCAATGCACGGGACGATATCCAGATGCACGTCGCCGGCGTAGTCCAGCATCACGCAGCGAGTCTTCCGGTGCGTGATCGTCTGGTAGTGCTGGTGCCCGCGGAGGCACGCGTAGACATCCTCGATGTAGCCAGCAGCCCCTTGCCCGGGCCGGGGTGCCATCAAGAGCAGCAGGTCCGCATCGTACTCTTGGCCGTCCCGGACGGGCTTGATGATGGTGCCTAGGGCGTAGGAGCCCTGCCGCTCCACGCCCCGGTAGCCCGCCAGGTTGGTGGCCAGGTAGCCGCTGACTGCGCTCACATGCCCATCCAGATTGTCGAGTCTCGCCTGGTTGAGATTGACATGATTCGTTAGGAACTCTGCAAAGAACTGGTCGTGCTTCATGTCCTCTGACACCCGCCTATCGGCCTCTGCCCCTATCCGCGTCTGGCTGCCGCCACTATCAAACGGGAGAATACGGAGCAGCCAAGTGATCCAAGTACGACGATAGCACCTTCTCGCCGTGCTCCTTGACCACCGCTGCGGCAGCGTCGGGCAACTCCGCGTTTGCCCGTTCCCAGTCGTCTAGAGGAATCGGCTGACCGGATGCGGGCGGCTCGATGCGGTCGACGCGATCCGCGCCGAGAAGCAGTCGTGCTTGCCCCAGCGCGCCCAAGGACTGATAGCGCATCGCCCCGGCGGCAATGTCGCGCCACCCGAGGACACCGTCAGCGGTCATCTTCCACCGCCCCACCCTGTACGGCTCTGAACCACACCCGAGACTAAGCACCCGGATACGCCCAGCCGATGCGCCAAGCGCGGTGAGCGCCTCCACCACTCCGACCATGATGGGGTTGTTCGCCCAAAGACCGCCGTCGAGGAGGCGGTAGCCTCCATTTTCCAGCGGCCTGAAGTAGGTGGGCGCAGCAGATGTGGCGAGCGCGACCTCCACCATTCCTTGCGATCCATCCATCTGGTAGTCGGGGTGATGAGGGGTCTTGTAGACCCAGATGTCGCCATGGGTGCCATCACAGGACGGGATGCACAACCTTGATGACGAGTCGCGCAACGTCAGCGAACCGAGTTGCTGCTGCAGGTGAACCCTGAGGTTCTGGCTGTCATGCATGTGGATGACGAGCCTGCGTGCCCGCCATAGCCTGGCAAGACGCCCCTTGGGGGGAAAGATGGCCTGTCCATCCTCCACATAGAACTGCAATATCCTCGTGGCTGGGATCCCAGCTCCCAGACCAATAGCGATGATGCCGCCGGTGGAAGTCCCGGTGATGAGATCGAAGTAGCCCGCAACGGAGTCGCCATCGAGATAGCGGCGCTCCAGTTCGGCCAACACGGCTGCGGGGAAGATTCCGCGAATCCCGCCACCGTCGATCGAGAGGATCCGGAACTCTCGGTCCTCTGGCCAATCGAGCGGCCTACGCCTGGCGGCGAGCGCCTGGGCGGAGCGCGGCTCCGGCACCGTGGACTGCTCTACGCTGCTCAACACCTGACTCCTGCCACCGGTCTCATACTGTCATCGGCCGTCAACCCGACAGCATGGCAGTCACTGCCGGTTCGCTCGCTCGCGTCGTGTTGCCAACGGCCCGTAGCCCGCAGAGCAGACACAGCATCGGCGCCATCCGTGTAAGTCTGGCGTGGGATGGCTTCAAAGCGAGCCGACGAACGGGGAATCACTACCCCCATGAACGGGGGAACATCGAAATTGGGCAGGAAAGCGCCTTGGTATCCCAACGGTTCCTGAGGTATGGATTGGCCCACCGACAGGGGTACCTGACTGCGGCGAGAGAGGCCACGGTTAGAGCCTGGGGTCGACCGGCTCGCTCTCTAGTGCGAGCACGCCGAAGACGCACTGGTGCACCCGGGAGAGGTGCTCGTTGGCCACGAACCGGTCGAGGGCCTCGATCCCGAGCGCGAACTCGCGCCGGGCCAGTGACGACTTCCGGCCGATCGACCGCTCCCGTAGCCGTTCGAGATTCGCCGATTCGAGATACTCCGGCCCGTAGATGATGCGCAGGTACTCCCGGCCGCGGCACTTGACGCCGGGCAGGACGATCCCGCTCCCGGCGCTCACGATCGGTTCGGCCGGCTTGACGACCATGCCCTCCGCCCCGCCGCCGGTCAGCGAGAGCCACCAGTCGGTTGCCTGCTGCAGCGATGCGTCGTCTCGCAGGTCGACGAACCGGCGGTCGGTGCGCCGAAGCGTCGCAGGCTCGTGGTCGACGAGCGCGTCTGTCTCTTCGAGATGCCAGCGGTGAGGTCGGCGAGCCAGCACCTCCCCCTCCGCGGCGAGGATCTGGAACGGAGCGATCTCGATGCCGTCCGCGCCGTCGACATCCCAGCAGTACTGCCGGTAGGCCTCGATGTAGGCCGCGACATGCCCGGCTCGCTCGGCGGTGCGTGCTGCCAGGGCCTCCACGTCGACGCCCCGTTGCGAGGCCTCGGCCATCAGGCTGCGCGCGGCGTCGAGCGCGGCGGTGCCGGCCGCGCCGGTCGCTGCATAGAGTTGCTGGATCAGAGCGGCGGCCTTGGCCGACCACGGCAGGACCTCCGCATCGAGGATGAGCCAGTCGGTGTCGAGCCGGTCCCACAGGCCTGTCGCAGCGGCCGCGGCGCGGACGCGGTCGAGCAGGGCGCCGGTCAGCTCTGGCTCGGCGAAGAAGGGTCTGCCCGTGCGGGTGACGATGACCCCGGCTCCGGCATTGGCGATACCGAAGCGTGCACGGGCCGTGTCGGCGCTGCGGGCGACGACGAGCACCGCCCGCGAGCCCATGTGCTTCTCCTGGGCCACCACCTCGTCGACACCGGCTCTGCGGAAGTATGCGAACGCCTCGTCGGGATGCTCCAGATAGCCATCGCGACCCGAGGCCGCCGCCGGTGCCATGGTCGGCGGCAGATGGACGAGCCATCGTGGATCGGCCGCGAAGCGGCTCATGACCTCGAGGGCGGCGCTGGACCGCTCGGCTTCGATCAGCACCCGGCCCGCCAGGGTCGTCTCCACATAGTGCTTGCCCAGCACATCGCCCACGTCGAGCAGCTGCGACGACCGCGGCGGCGAGTCCTCTGCCGATCCGGCGGGCCGGACCGGCTCGTAGTGCACGGCGACCGCGGGCACCGAGACCACCTCGCGCTCCGGCCAGCGCAGTGCCGTCAGCTCGCCTCCGAAGACCGCCCCGGTGTCGACGCAGATCGTGTTGTTGACCCAGCCCGCCACCGGCACCGGCGTGTGGCCGTACACCACCGCAGCCTCCCCGCGGTAGTCCTCGGCCCACTGGTACCGCACCGGCAACCCGAACTCGTCGGTCTCGCCGTCGGTGTCGCCGTACAGCGCAAGGTCTCTCACGCGGCCCGACGAGCGCCCGTGGTACCGCTCGGGAAGCCCGGCGTGGGCGACCACCAGGCGACCGCCGTCGAGCACGTAGTGGCTGATGAGGCTGTCGATGAACTCGGCCACTCGTTCGCCGAACTCACCTGGGCGCCGTTGGAGCTGTTCGAGCGACTCGGCCAGCCCGTGCGTGACCTTGACGTTGCGTCCCGCGAGGGCCCGGCGCAGCTTGACCTCATGGTTGCCGGCGATGCACAGCGCGCTGCCCGCAGCCACCATGGACATGGCGACGTCGAGCACCTCGGCGACACCGGGGCCGCGGTCGACCAGATCGCCGAGAAAGACCGCCCGGCGGCCCTTTGGATGTGTGATCGGGTCGGCACCGGTCTCGTAGCCCAACCGATCGAGCAGACTCAGCAGCTCGTCATGGCAGCCGTGGACGTCGCCGATGATGTCGAACGGGCCGGTGTCGTCCCGGCGGTCGCTCCAGATCCTGGTGCGGAGCACCTCGACCGAGTCGAGTTCCTCGGTCGAACCGAGCGTGTAGACCCTCGTGAAGCGCTCCTTGCGCAGCCGCTTTGCGCCGCGGCGCAGCGTGTCATGCTGGCGCCTGATGGCCCGCGGGGGCGTGCGGCGATCCCGGCGCTGCTCGTTGTGGTCGAGGCACACGTCCAGGGAGACGTCGAACACGACGGCGGTCGCGAGCACGTCCCATCGGCGTGCGAGTTCGATGATGGCCTTGCGGTCCTCGGGCCTCGTGTTGGTGGCGTCGACCACGGTGAGGCGGCCGAGTTCGAGGCGCTTGTCCACGATGGAGTGAAGCAGCTCGAAGGCGGCCGCGGTGACGGACTGGTCGGTCGCGTCGTCGCTGATGAGGGCTCGGCATTGGTCACTCGACACGACTTCAGTGGGAGCGAAGTGCCGGCCGGCGAACGTCGACTTGCCCGAGCCGGATGCGCCACAGAGCACCACCAGCCCGACCTCGGGAACCTCGATGCGGGTGAGCCGGCGTCTCATCGGCGGAACACCGCCATCTGTGTCGGCGGCCCCAGCACCGGGTCGACGGGGCCGACGGCGCTGATCTCGACGCCGTAGCCGAAGCGCTCGGCGACGCCGCGGGCCCAGGCTTCGAACTCGCTACGAGTCCATTCGAAGCGATGATCGTCGTGGCGCAAGCCCCTGGCGTCGAGGTGTTCGAACTTCGGGTTGTGCTCCCGATTCGGAGTCGTCAGCACCACTGACCCCGCGCCGATGTGACCGAATACGACTTCGGCGAACGCGTCGAGTCGCTCGGGGTCGAGGTGCTCGACGACCTCGATGACCGTCGCGACGTCGAAGCCTCGCAGCCGGGAGTCGGTGTAGGTCAGCGCGCCCTGCAACAGTTGGATCCGCTCCCGGCGACGCTCGGAAATCGTGTCGAGCTTGAGGCGCCGCTCAGCTCGCTCCAGCGCCCCTATCGAGACGTCTACGCCGACCACGCCGGTCACTGCGGGCTCAGCAATCAGCCGTTCCAGCAGGCGTCCTTCGCCGCATCCGAGGTCGACGACCCTTCCCGCCCCGACGTTCCGCACCGCCTCGATCACCGCGTCGAGGCGCTGCTCGCCCAAGCGGGCCGGCAGTTCGGCCGCTCGCTCCGCCGCGTCGCGCTGGGTGTCGAGGAGGTCGGTGTCCTCGCCGGCGTCGGCCAGGCGCGCCAGAGCCTCCCGGGTGAACTGGCCGAAGCGCAGGTACCGGCGGGTGATCAACTCGGACTCGGGATGGGACCCGAGCCAGTCGCCGCCCCGCCGCAGCAGCTTGTCCACCTCGTCGGAACCGATCCAGTAGTGCTTGGCGTCGTCGAGCACCGGGAGCAGCACGTAGAGGTGCTCCAACGCGGAACGCACGGTGTGCCGGCCGGCCAGTCGAGCCGATGCGCAACGGCTGTCTCCCCAAGCCGGGAACCGGGGATCGAGCGCGATGGGAGCGCACTCCACGTCGTAGCCCAGAGGATCGAACAGCCGTCGCAGAATCGCCGGCCCGCCCCTCAGCGGAACGACCGGCAGGTCGATCTCGAGATCGAGAGGCTGCGCAACCAGATCAGGGCGGTCCTCGCACCTGCCGTTCAATGCCGTGCGATACAGCCGGCCCAGCGCGACGCTCAGTATCGAGGACGCCACCCACGGCCGATCGCTCAAGTAGGGCTCGAGGCCTCGGGCCCGGCGTTGCTTGCGGTGCCGTGCCGAGCCGACGGGATCGACTTCGACATAGGTCGTCGCCGTGCAGCGCTGCTCGGTTGCCTCCGGGTAGAAGACATGGGCGCGCCCGAACCCGACATCGACGCAGCGCACCCGATCAGGGTGCTTGTGCAGCAGGTATCCCAGATCGGTCGCCACAGGCGTCGTCGAGGTCAGTGAAACCAGCATCGATTGGCCAGTCAATCCGCTCGCGTTAGGTTTCCGTGCGGGTGGACCCCGGGAGATGTCCTCATGCCTACAGCCATCGTGACCGGAGGAGCTAGAGGTCTGGGCCGGGTGTACTGCGCGGCGCTGGCCGGCGAAGGGTTCGACATCGTCGTGGCCGACGTGCTCGACACCACCGAGGCCGTCGACGAGATCGAGGCCGGTGGCGGCCGGGCCATCGGTTGCCGGGCCGACATCAGCTCCGCGGCCGACACCGAGGCTCTGGCCGCGGCCGCAGCCGGCGCGTTCGGCACCATCGACGTGCTGATCAACAACGCCGCGTACTACTCCCAGATCACCCGCAGCCCGTTCCACCAGGTGTCGCCACAGGAGTGGGACCGGGCCTTCGAGGTCAACGTGCGGGGCGCCTGGCTCACGTGCTGCGCGGTCTACCCCTACATGAAGAAGCAGGGGTCGGGGAAGATCATCAACATCTCCTCCACCACCTGTTTCAAGGGCACGGTCGGCTTCCCCCACTACGTGGTGAGCAAGACCGCCCTCATCGGATTGACACGCTGTTTGGCCGAGGAGCTCGGCCCCGACGGGATAACGGTCAACACGGTGACCCCCGATCTGATCCCCAATCCGCTGCTGCGTCCCTCCGACGCTGCCAGCGACGAGTTCGTGGTGGCCGGGCGCCCCATCAAGCGCACCCAGGTCCCCGAGGACATGGTCGGAACGATCCTGTACCTCGCGGGCCGCGGCTCCGACTTCGTGACCGGGCAGAACATCGTGGTCAACGGGGGTGCCTTCTACCAGTAGGCCCTCTGTTTCCCGGTGACGGCCCGATTCTGTCCGATCTGGATGACGCTCTAGCCTGAGTCGAATGCCGCTGAGTGGAGCGCCGTACGGCGAGCACCAGATCGTCCTGCCCGAACCTTTCGACGAGTCGCTGAAGGACGCCCCCATCGATCTCGAGACCCGGGTCGAGATGTTCCGCAAGCAGCATCAGATCCGGCAGCTCGAGAAGCGGCTGTACGCCCTGTTCCTGGAGGGGCTGGTGCGGGGCACCAGTCACCAGTCCATGGGCATGGAGGCCACCAGCGCGGCGTTCGGCGTGGCGCTGCGGCCCGACGACTACAGCTTCAACACCTACCGCGGCCACGGTCACACCGTCGCCCGGGGCGTCCCGCCGGAGCCGATCATCGCCGAGCTGCTGGGCAAGGCGACTGGACTGGTGGGCGGCAAGGGCGGGTCCATGCACCTGACCTCGGTGGAGCACGGGATGATGGGCAGCTACGCCATCATCGGCGCCCACCTGTGCATCGCCAACGGCGCGGCATGGTCGGCCAAGCTGCGGGGCACGGACCAGGTGGCGGTGGCATTCTTCGGCGACGGGGCCACCAACATCGGGGCGTTCCACGAGGCTGTCAACTACGCGGCCAACTACCGGCTCGGAACGATCTTCGTGTGCGAGAACAACCTCTATATGGAGTACACCCCGATCGCCGAGGTCACCCCGGTGAAGCATCCGGCGGCCGACCGTGCCCCGGCCTACGGGCTGGACGCCACCATCGTCGACGGCAACGACGCCGACGCGGTCTACCTCGCGGCCCGAGCCGCCATCGAGCGGGCCCGCACCGGCGGCGGGCCGTCGATCATCGAGGCCAAGACGTACCGCCACGGTGGCCACAGCCGCGCCGATCCGGGCAAGTACCGCCCCGAAGATGAGGTCGAAGCGTGGTTGGAGCACGATCCCATCCCGATGTACCACCAGCGTCTCCTCGATCTGGGTGTCGGCGAGGACCGCCTCACGGCGATCATTCAGGAGGTCGCGGCCGAGATCGACCGGGCGACCGCGGCGGCCAGGAGCGCACCCGAGCCTCCCGCGGAGGCGCTCTGGACGAACGTGTGGGCGGATGGGGGCTCACAGTGGCGGAACTGACCTACCGGGAGGCGGTCGCGGCCGGCATCGCCCAGGAGATGCGCCGGGACCCGTCCGTCGTGTTCCTCGGCGAGGACGTGGGCGGGGCCGGGGGCGTATTCAAGACCACCGCCGGGCTGCTCGAGGAGTTCGGACCTGACCGGGTCGTCGACACGCCGATCTCCGAGCAGGCCATCCTCGGCGCCGCCATGGGAGCGGCCATGACGGGGCTGCGGCCCATCGCCGAGATCATGTTCTCGGACTTCTTCGCGGTGTGCTGGGACTTCGTCGCCAACGAGATCGCGAAGTCGCGCTACATGACCGATGGCATGGTCAGCTGCCCGCTGGTGATCCGGTCCGGCAACGGCGCGGGCTTGCGCTTCGGTGCCCAGCACTCGCAGAGCATCGAGAACTGGGCGATGGCCGTCCCCGGCGTAAAGGTGGTCGCGCCGTCCACGCCGAAGGACCTGATCGGGCTGATGGCCGCCTCGGTCCGCGATCCCGACCCCGTGCTGCTGTTCGAGCACAAGGCGCTCTACCCCTCCAAGGGCGAGGTCCCCACGGGCGAGATCGTCGACGAGTTGGGAACGGCCCGTGTGCTGAGGGAGGGATCCGACGCCACCGTGGTGGCCCTGGCGTTGATGGTGCCGCGGGCGCTGGAGGCGGCCGATCGTCTCGCGGCCGAGGGCGTCGGCCTGACCGTCATCGACCTCCGCAGCCTGGTCCCGCTGGACACTGCCACGATCCTCCGATCGGTGGCCCAGACCAGCCGGCTGTTCACCGTGGAGGAGAACCCGCGCCTGTGCGGCTGGGGCGCCGAGATCTGCTCGATCGTCTCCGAGGAAGCGTTCTGGGACCTCGACGGCCCCATCGTGCGGATCACGACGCCGCACCTGCCCCTCGCCTCGGCCCCCAATCTGGAGGATCTGGCCCTGCCCGACGCCGACCGCATCGCGGCCACGATCAAGGCTGCACTGGGCTGACGCCGGCTAGCTCCGGAGCATCTCCAGCAGGGCTCGCAGCGCCCGGGCGCGGTGGCTCATGGCGTTCTTGGCGGACGGGCCCATCTCGGAGAAGGTGAGGCCGCCGGCCTCGACCGGGGCGAACACCGGGTCATAGCCGAAGCCGCCCGTGCCTCGGGGCTCGGCGGTGATCGCCCCCTCGACCACGCCCTCGGCCACGACGCTGGCACCGTCCGGGAACCAGACCGCGGCCACCGTGCGGAACCGGGCGGTCCGCTGAGATGGCGGCAGATCGCGCATCTCGGCCAGCAGCCGGGCCAGGTTGTCGGCGTAGCTGGCGTCGGGGCCCGCGTACCGGGCCGACCACACTCCGGGGGCTCCCCCGAGGGCGTCAGCCTCGAGGCCGGTGTCGTCGGCCAGCGCGGCCGCGCCCGAGTACTCGCACACGGCCCGGGCCTTGAGGATGGCGTTGCCCTCCAGGGTGTCGGCGTCCTCGACGACCTCGCCCATGCCGGCCGGGCGGGGCAGCAGCACGGCTCGTCCCGCCAGCACCCCGGCCATCTCGGCCACTTTGTCGGGATTGGCGCTGGCGCAGACCAGCTCGATCATCTGGGCTGGAACCTGCCGTCTGAACGGGGGTGGTCGTGCGCCGGTGCGGAGGTGCCGGTCATCGGGGCTCGGGGGGTTCCGCGAGCATCGACCGCTGCGCGGCCACGATCTCCGAGATCCCCTTCGAGGCCAGGTCGAGAAGCTCGTCGAGCTGGGACCGCGTGAAGGGCCGGCCCTCGGCGGTGCCCTGCACCTCCACCAGCTCACCCTCTCCGGTCATGACCACATTGAAGTCCACGTCGGCGCGGGAGTCCTCGGAGTAGGGCAGGTCCAGCAGCGCCACGCCGTCTATCAGGCCGACGCTCACCGCGGCGCACTCCCCCACCATCGGCGACGTCCGCAGGGTGCCGTCCTGTATCAGCCGGGTCACCGCGTCGTGCAGGGCCAGGTAGCCCCCGCAGATCGATGCGGTGCGGGTGCCGCCGTCGGCCTGCAGCACGTCGCAGTCCACGATCACCTGGCGCCGCGGAAGCGCAGCCAGGTCGACGACCGTCCGCAGCGACCGGCCGATGAGGCGCTGGATCTCCTTGGTGCGGCCGCCCACCCGGCGCGACACCCGCTCCGGCGACGATCCCGGCAGCATCGAGTACTCGGCGGTGAGCCATCCGCTGCCGCGCTCGCGCATCCACCGGGGCACATCGTCGTCGATCGACGCGGTGCACAGCACCCGGGTGGCCCCGAACTCCGCCAGCACGGACCCGCCGGCCATGGTGGTGTAGTCGCGCCGGAACCTCAGTGGTCGCAGCTCGTCGGGCCTGCGACCGTCGGCCCGCCGACCGTCGGCGCCGATGGCGGTCACTGCTGGTACCTCACACCGTCACGACCAGACCGGGGCGGGCCACGTCCAGCTCGCCGGTGAACACCTCGCCGGCCTCGGCCAGCTGCGCGGCGGGGTCGCAGCCGGGGGCCAGATGGGTGAGCACCAGACGCTCGACACCGGCCGCGGTCGCGGCCCGGGCCGCCTGCCGGGCGCTCATGTGCGGGATGCCCTCATCCTCGTGCTCGCAGCCGTGGCTGGCGTCGCACATGGCCAGGTGGATGCCCTCCCCCAGTGACCGGAAGTCCCAGCCGGGCCCGGAGTCGGAGCTGAAGGCGAAGGATCGGCCGCCCGAGTCCACCCGCACGGCCAGCGTCTCCACGGGATGGTCGGTGAGGGCGAAGCTCCACTGCTGGTCGCCGATGGTCACCTTCGACGAGGGGTCGATCACGTTCCAGGCCAGGGGATCGGTCCGGCCCGACCGCATCACGGTGATGGCCCGGTCCATGGCCCGGGTCTCGGCCGTGCCGTAGACGGGGACGTTACTGCGGGGCACGAACCAGATGTACACGTTGCGGATCACCGGCAGCTCGAGCCAGTGGTCGGGATGGCAGTGGGTGGCGACGATGGCGCTGATGTCGGCGAGGTCTATCGCTTCCTGGAGGGGTCCCAGCGTTCCGGGCCCGCAGTCGAGCAACACCGCCGCGGAGCCGCTTCGCACCAGGTAGCCGGTGCAGGGGTTGTCGGGCGCGGCGTAGCTGCCGCTGCAACCGAGGACCGTCACCGTGAGTGTCACACCGATGCCCCGGTCCCGAGTCGAGCGCTGTCATTCCCGCTCTTGTTCGCTTCGCTCACGGGCCGCTCGGGCCACGGCCTCGCTCCGCCCATAGCGAAGTCGTCCACGGAGCGCGGCCCGTCCGCTCGGCCTCTTAGCGCTCCTCCTTGAAGACCACGTGCTTGCGGATCACCGGGTCGTACTTCTTGAGCTCGATGCGGTGACGGGTGTTGGTCTTGTTCTTGGTGGTCACGTAGGTGTAGCCGGTGCCGGCGGTGGACCGGAGCTTGATAATGGGACGCTTGTCGCTGGCCATCGCGCTCTCCTTGCTCTAGACCTTGCGGCCGTTGCGGCGCATCTCGGCCACCACGCTCTCGATGCCCCGCTTGTCGATGGTCTTGATGGCCTTGGTGCTCAGGCGCAGCTTGATCCAGCGCTTCTCGCTGGGCAGGTAGTAGCGCTTGGTCTGGACGTTGGGATCCCAGCGACGGCTGGAGCGGCGATGCGAGTGCGAGAGCTGCTTGCCGAACTGCGGCTTCTTGCCGGTGACCTGGCAGATCTTGGACATTCCAGGAAGGCTAGCGAGCTGTAGCGCGCGCTACACCGCCAGCAGACGAGAGGACGCGAGCTGTAGCGCGTGCTACACCGCCAGCGGCCCGCCGCTAGAAGTAGATGATCTGCGAGGCCCGCTCGGACACCTCGTCGAGGTCGCCGGTCCAGGCCTGGCTCGACAGGTACTTCCAGCCGCCGTCGCACACGATGAACACGACCGTGCCGGCGCCGATCCGCTCGGCCACCCGGACGGCGCCGGCCAGCGCCGCGCCCGACGACAGGCCGGCGAAGATGCCGGCGTCGGCCAGCCGGCGGGTGTACTCCACCGACTCGCGGGGCCGCACTATGCGCTTGCCGCTGAGCAGGTCGGATCCGCCCCACTTCTCGTAGACCGGCGGTATGAAGCCGTCGTCGAGGTTGCGCAGACCGTCGACCATCTCCCCCGCGGGCGGCTCCACCGCATACACCTCGATGTCGGGGTGGGCCTCCTTGAGGTAGGTCCCGACGCCCATGAGGGTTCCGCTGGTGCCCAGGCCGGCCACGAAGTGGGTGACGTCGGGCACGTCGCGCAGGATCTCGGGCCCGGTGGTCTCGTAGTGGACGCGGGGGTTGGCCTCGTTGGCGTACTGGTACAGGAACACCCAGTCGGGCTGTTCCAGGGCCATCCGGCGGGCCAGGCGCACCGCGCCGTTGGATCCCTCGGCGCCGGGCGACGGCACGATGTCCGCTCCGAACACCTCCAGCATCTGGCGGCGCTCCGGCGAGGTGTTCTCGGGCATCACGACCGTTATCGGGTAGCCGCGGATCCGGGCGATCATGGCCAGGGCGATGCCGGTGTTGCCCGACGACGGCTCCAGTATCCGCTTGCCGGGGCCGAGGGTGCCGTCGGCCTCCGCGTCGAGCACCATGGCCTTGGCGATGCGGTCCTTGACCGAGCCGGTCGGGTTGGCGCTCTCGAGCTTGGCCACCAGCCGGACGTCGGGGTTGGGGCTCAGCTGCGAGACGTCCACGGCCGGCGTGTTGCCGATGAGGTCGAGTGCGTCGCGCTTGAGGGTCATGGGATGTCCGTGCTCTAATCCCGAGTAATCCGATCAGGATTATACCGGCGCAACCGCTCCAAATGCGGCCGGCACCGTCATCGCCGGGACGCCTCCACCCCGCGGGAGCCGTCCCTCGCCAGCACGAGCGATGCAGGCACAGCCAGGACGGTGAGCACGGCCATGACCACCAGCGACCAGGTGAACGCCGAGGCCAGCGCGTCGGCGACGCCGGCGTCGACCACCACGTCCCTCTCGCTCAGCAGGCCCCGCACCAACTCGGGATCGCCGGTGCGGCGGTCGAGGACCCACAGCATCACCAGGCCGGCCACAGCAGCCCCGTAGGCGAACCCGAGCGAGCGGAGGAAATGGTGGGCCGAGCTGACTCGGCCCATCTCGGCAAGGTCGGCCCGACTCTGGAGGAGCGAGAGGCTCGACGTCGTGATCGTTCCGATTCCCCAGCCGGCACAGATCAGCCAGGCCAGCAGCCATGGAACCGGCGCTGCGACCCAGGCAGCCCAGGCGGCTGCGACCGTGCCGGTGGCGATGATCACCGATCCGATGACGGCGACGGTCTGGGCCCGCAGGCGCTGCTGGAGCGCGCCGGAGACCCAGGCGGCCGTCGACCACCCCAGCGTGGGCCACACCACCGCGAAGGCCGCGAACGCCACTGAGGAGCCCCGGGCGCCCTTCAGGTACAGCGGCAGGTAGACAGTTGCGCCCGTGCCGCCCGACACCGCCAGGACGGCGACGATGTGGATGTGACGCCATCGTCTCGCGGTGATGTGCGCCAGACGCATGACCGGACTCGGGCGGCTACGGGCATGGCGGACGTACAGGACGGCCAGCAGCACGCCTCCCGCCACCAGCACGGCGCTCGGCCATGCCAGGTCCGACGTGGCCAGCAGCAGCGCGACGGTGAGGGCGCTCAGGATCGCCAGGCCCCGACGGTCGAGGGACTCTGCGGCCGCTCGCGCCTCGGTGGGCAGGCGACGCCAGCCCACCGCCGCGGCCATCATCGCCACCGGGAGGTTGACCGCGAACACGGCCCGCCATCCCAGCGTGCTCACCAGGGCGGCGGCCACCGCCGGCCCGCCGATGCCCATGATGCCCCACACCGACGACATCAGCGCATAGGCCCAGGGGCGGGCCTCGTCGTCGAACACCAGCCCGATGCATGTGAGCGCGGTGCCGATCAACGCCCCGGCGGCCAGACCCTGGAGCACGCGGGCCGCGACCAGCAGCTCCATCGTGGGGGCGACCGTGCACATGGCCGAGGCGACCGTGAACCACACGACCGTGAGCCGGAACGCCCGGCGGGCCCCGGCGCCGTCGATGTACGGCCCCACCGCGAGAACCGCGATGGCGGCCGACAGCAGCTCCACTGTCACCACCCAGGGAAGCAGCGCCACCCGGCCGAGGTCGTTGCCGATGTCGGGGAGCGCGGCGGTGACCGACAGGTTGTTGTAGGACGCCATGGCCACCGCAGCCATCAGGGCGATAGCCGGAGCCCGGTACGTGGGGCCGAGCAGGCGGTGGGCGCTGGCTCGTTTCACCACCCGAAGCTATCGGGCGGGGCTGGGGGCCGAAGCGAATGGGCGCTCGGTCTGAGCCGATAGAAATACCCGGATGTCCGAGCCGGAACTGTTCTTCGAGGACTTCGTCCCAGGCGATGTCGTCGAGCTCGGCACCTACGAGATGACCGAGGCCGAGATCATCGACTTCGGCCGCCGCTTCGACCCCCAGTACTTCCACACCGACCCGGAGGCCGCGGTGGACTCGCCGTTCGGAGGGCTGATCGCCAGCGGCTGGCACACCGTCTCGGCCTGGGCCCGCCTGTGGATCGACACCGTGATCTCGCGGGCCGACAGCCGGGGCTCCGGCGGGATGCAGGAGGTCCGCTGGCTCGAGCCGGTCCGGCCCGGCGACTCGCTGGCCGCGACGGTCGAGATCCTCAGCACCCGGCCGTCGTCGAAGCATGCGGACCGGGGCACGGTGTTCATCGGCTGCACGATGACCAACCAGCACGGCCGCGTCGTGTTCACAGCCCGAGGACGGGGCCTGATCGGCCGCCGCCACCCGGCCGGCGAGAGCACCCCGAGCGGTGCTGAGCAGGCCGCTGGAGCCGATCCCGCCGCTGCGAAGGGCTCCCTCGAGATCCGATCCGCGGACGGTGTGAAGCTGAGCCTGAGGCTGATGGGAGGATCAGGCCCGGACCTGCTGGTGTGTCACGCCACCGGGTTCCACAGTCTGGCCTACCGGCCGCTGGCGCAATCCCTCAAGGAGCACTTCACGGTCTGGGCCCTGGACTTCCGGGGCCACGGCTCCTCGGGACCCGCGCCGGGCGACGACTACGCCTGGAGCGGCATGGGCACCGACGTCGCCGCGTGCGCGGCCGCGATCGGCGCCGGGCGGCTGTACGGGTTCGGGCACTCGATGGGCGGCGCCGCGCTGCTGCTGGCCGAACGCTCGCAGCCGGGGACGTTCGAAGGCCTGTTCCTGTACGAGCCGATAGTGCTGCCACGGGGCTTCTTCGACGCACCCAACGCCAACCCGCTGGCCGCGGGGGCCCGCAACCGGCGCGAGGTGTTCGGCTCGCGGGCCGAGGCGCTGGAGCGCTACTCGGGCCGGTCGCCGCTGGCGGTGATGCGGTCCGACGCGCTGGCCGCCTACGTAGAGGGCGGCTTCGTCGACCTCCCCGACGGGCGGGTGCGTCTGGCCTGCTCGGCCGAGACCGAGGCCCGCACCTTCGAGGCCAGCGGCGGCCTGCCGACGGAGGAGGCGACCTCGATCAGCGTTCCTGCCACCGTGGCGGCGGGAACGGTGGTCACCGCGGCGTCCAACCCCGGCGTCTTCGCCGCCGCGATCGCCGAGGCGCTACCCCAGGGACGCTTCCTCAGCTTCGAGAACCTGAGCCATTTCGGCCCGCTGGAGGCGCCGGGCGTGGTGGCCGCGGCCGCAGCCCGCGAACTCCTTGACGGCTAGCCCGCGCCGTCGATCGCCACGGGCTCCTCGGTGACTTCGCCGTCGAGGATGCGGAACGAACGCAGCGACGGCTCGGGATGGCGCAGCGACACGATCACGAAGCGCCAGGCGCCGAAGGGGTCGAAGCGGGCCGCGTCGGCGATGTCGGTCGGCGACGGGTAGTTGGTGGTGTGGGTGTGTGAGTGCATCACTCCCATGACCGCGAGGCCGGCGTCGTCGGCGGTGCGCTCCACATCCATCATCTCCAGGCCGTCGAGCACGTAGATCTCGCGGGACTCGGCCGCGTTGCGCATGGGAAAGAAGCGCTCGACGCGGTTCGAGCCGTGCTGCCCGGCGAACAGACCGCAGGCCTCGTGGGGAAGCCCGGCGATGGCGTGGGCCACCATCGCAGCGTGCATCTCCGCCGACATCTCCAGCATCGCCCCGCACGCTATCGCCAGGCTGCTTCCCCCTGCCCTGCCCTGCCCACCGGTACCGTGAGCGGCTATGGCGAAGTCGCAGAAGCGTCGGGATGTCCCGGAAGGGGCGTCGGTGGTGGCGACCAATCGCCGCGCCCGCCGGAACTTCGACATTCTTGAGACTCTCGAGGTCGGTCTGGTGCTTCAGGGCAGCGAGGTCAAGTCCCTGCGGGAGGGCAATGTGCAGATAGCGGAGAGCTGGGCCCGCATCGACCGGGGCGAGCTGTGGCTGCACAACCTGCACATCTCGCCCTACTCGCACGCGGCGGCGCCGTTCCGCTCGGAGCCGGACCGGGTCCGCAAGCTGCTGGCCCACCGGCGCGAGATACAGCG
This sequence comes from Candidatus Aldehydirespirator sp., assembly GCA_965203575.1. Lineage (GTDB taxonomy): Bacteria > Actinomycetota > Acidimicrobiia > Acidimicrobiales > Aldehydirespiratoraceae > Aldehydirespirator. Next base: position 3,110,509 of record OZ241894.1, on the reverse strand, counting down.
CCTGGCGTCCCGGGTCGACCAGGAGCGACTTGCGCTGGTGCCGCTCGCCCTCTACTTCAACGAGGGGAAGGCCAAGCTGGCCCTGGCCCTGGCCCGTGGGCGCACCCGGTCCGACCGCCGCCGCGATATCGCCCAGCGCGACGCCGACGCCGAGGCGGCCCGCTCGATGGCCGCAGCCCGCCGGCGCCGCTCCAGAGACCGGCCATGAGCCGGGCCGAGTTCGCGACTGTGGTCGGCCTCGTGGCCACCGCGGTGACCTTCGTGCACGTCGTGCCCCAGATTGTGAGGCTGATGCGCACCGGGCGGGTCGAGGGCGTCTCGGCCGCCTGGGCCTCCGTGGCCGTGACCCTGAACTTCGGCTGGATGGCCTACGTGATCGCCGAGGAGTTCTGGATCACCATCCCGTCGATCCTGGTCGCGATCGTCAGCTTCGGGTCGGCGCTTTACCTGATGTACCGCAACGGCGCCGACGTGCGCCCCGGCGCGCTGATGAGCGCCGCGGTCGCGGTGGCGAGCGTGGGGATCCAGCTGGCCGCGGGCTGGACGGTGCTGGGAACTGTTCTGGCCCTGTCCAACGGCCTGTACCTGGGCCCTTCAGTGGTTACGGCGTGGAGGTCTCACGCCCCGGTGGGAGTGTCCCCCCTCACCTGGGCGCTGGCAGTGATCGAGGGCCTGCTGTGGGGCTTCTACGGCGCTCTGGTCGCGTCGGGGCCGATCATAGTGTTCGGAGCCACCGAGGCCGGCCTGTCGGCGCTGGTGCTGCTGCGGCTATGGGTGGCCCGCGACCGGATCCGGGCCGCCCTCGGCCACCCGGCCTGAGTGTCGGCGGCGGCGAGTATCATGTTGGGTCCCTTCGGGGGCCGCAGCTTGAAAAGAGACTGCACGAGGGGCTGACCGGTTTCGACGTCGGGACCAGGAGGCCGCGGAGTGCGACCGGAGTTGCTCAGACTCCCTAAACGGGGCAACCAAAGAGACGCCGAAGACGACGCTCTCGTTCTCGTCGCCTGATCAGATCTGATCTAGCAGCTGAGAATCATCGCGACCAGCAATGGCACGCGGGGCCGGACCGCTGCAGCCTGGCACCAGAAGCAGGGGTGGACGGCGGGGAGAGACCCGCTGACAGCCGGCAAAGACCGCTGACACCGGAGAAAGATCCGGCGGCCGGATCCTCGGATCCGCACGACCCGGCGTAGCGGCAGCCGCAAGCCGCAGACTCGGGAATGGTCGTAGCGAGCCCGGCATCCGCCTGACGGACGGGAGTTCGATTCTCCCCAGCTCCACCACTCAAAACCATATAATCATAGGTCACAGGCCAGAAATTGCAAGCTTATGAACTCGCAATGTTGGTCTTAGTGTCACTATTGGAGCGTCACGGCAGCCCCGGAGGTGTGGCAGAGCTGTGACACTGGTGGCTGCGGCAGCTTCGGGCGGGCCGTCACTCGCGCTTCACAGATCCGATGGTGAGGGTCACCCCCGCTTCGGCGAGCGAGGAGTCGAGCCGGGTCAGGGTTACCTGGCTGAAGCTGAACAGCTCTTCGGCGGTGATCGGTTCGGGCCGGGCCATGGCGAGCATCACAGAGCTCAGTCGATCAGGGAGCCAGCTGGGGTCGCCGCCGGCATCAGTCGTCAGCTTCCGCAGTTGCTGGCGCGCCTCGTTGTCGTGCCGGAGAGCATCGGTGGACACCAGAGCCTGGGCGATGAGGTGGCTGACCGCCGATGACTTCGGCGTGTGCTTCACGTGGATGAGTAGCCCATCTTCCGTGATGATGTCGGATGCCTCGAAGCCCCGTGGGTGCTGGGTCGTCCTCAGCAGCTGCCGGTCGAGCATGACGCCACCAAGCGACGCCGCAGCCATGGCGTTGTAGGCCCCTTCGTCGGGATGAGTCGAAACGGTCCAGTCCGGGAGCGAGACTGCCGGTGGACGTGCGAAGATCTCGTCGACGTGGGCTTGAAGGCGCTGGGCGTAGTCAGTGTCCATCGCATACCAGCGAGAGTCGAACAGGCAGTAGCGGACTCCGCTGATTTCAATCTCGAAGAAGAGCCAGTGGATAGCCGGGATTGCGCCGCTAACTGGCTCCTCGCCATCGCTGTCGCGGAAGAGCTGCACCTTGATCGAAGAGGCTCCGGCGAGCCGGTCGTTAGGAGCCTTCCGCTCGATCGCTTCCAGAAGGTCATCGAGATTTGGCAGGTCGTCTTTCGCCGCGACGTTGTGCTTACCGGTTCCGAGCAGCTTGAAGGCTGAGGGTGTTCCGTTGTCGTCGATGCGCTCGTGGGGCCAGCCAAGCGCCAGCCTCCCATTGGATCCGCCCTCGAGAGCAGCCCGCAGCTCTGCCTCGAGTTGCTCGATCATCTCACGGTTCTTGACACGAACGAACTGCTCGAGCGCCTGGAGTTCGGGCTGAGCAGTGAGATCGAGGGTCGCGGCGATGGCGTCCAAGTCGCTCATGAGGAGTCGGGGTGTCTTGCCCAGCGGGACGCTCAGCGCATCAGCAGCACGGATCCGAACACTGGCGTCTCCAAGCGCGAGACCCGACACTGTGGCTGAGCCGCTGATGCGTGTAACGACTTCGCCGAAGTCGCCGATCCCGAAGCCGCGAAGCGCCTCCCCGGCGGGGATCGAGGACCGATCGGTACGCGCACGGTGGTCGAGTTCGCTCCTCGTCAATGACTGAATCGCATCCGGCTGGGCAGTGCGGATGGCTACTCGCATCCCGAATCCGGGATCGATGTGTGCTGGCTCCAACAGCTGAAAGCCCATGCCGTAGGCGAGTGCCCATGCCTCGGTCGGGGCAGCGCGGATTATGAGCACGGCAGCGGCTGTTGTGTTGCCGAGACTGATGCTCACGCCGGACAGCGTCGAGAGCCGCCCCGCCCAAGTTGTCTGCACGCGGTGCATGGCTCCAGTCACGAGCAGCGATTCGCTGCCCTCGACTGCCCCCGAAGTGGCCGTGAAGGCGCCGGGACCGAGGTACTTGGAGCGGATTGCATCGCTGAGATCAGTGATCCCATGCATCCGATACAACGTGGTCCGGACAGACGGGGACTCCTTGCGGGGCATCCACACATTGTGGCCGATCATGTGGCGTGAGGGACTGACCGCCACGACTGCGACGGGCGCTCTAGCCGCCGGAGACTTCGAACGATGCCGGAAGGATCATCGAGGCCACGCGCTCGGCTGCATCGGACTGAAGTGGCGCTCGGACGTGAGTGTAGATGTCGGCGGTGACGGCTTCGCTGGCGTAGTTGAGGCGGTCTTGTACGACCTTCATGGGAACGCCAGCTTAAGTGCGAGCGTGGCCCACCCGTGGCGTAGGCCGTGCAGGGTGATCCTCGGGAGCGGCGCGTCGGGGTGCGTCCTGTTGTAGCGGGCCTGGGCTCGGCCGAACTCCCGGCTGAAGCGTTCGGGGTGGAGGTAGTCGCCGTCGGGGCGAGAAGACAAGGTCCCGGTCGTGGTAGCCGTCGAACTCGCAGCTCGCCTGCTCGGTCTCACACGTCTGGACCGATCCCAGGGCGAGGCGCTCCATCTCATCCGCGTGTTGACCGTCTAGCGCATCCTCACCACAAGCGACAACGTTCCGATCCTCGCGCTGGCCTGCACCAGCTGCGGCCACTCCATCGTCAGCCCGACGCAGGGCTGGCTGAAGCCCACCACTTGTCACCTCTGCGATGCGTGTGGCACCGAGGACCGCATGCGTCGCAGATGTTTCTTGAACCCCCTGGCTGACAAGCTCCGGTCGAGAACACGGAGACTCTTGGAATCGCCTCGACCGCGAACTCTCGTTCCCGCACTCCATCCATAGCCGTCGCCCTGCGCATCGCAAGACGGGCGCCTGGCCGGGGCTGATGCCGAGGTGCCCCTCGCTCCCTGACCAAGACGACTTCAGCTGAATCTAGGTACGCACGGCGTGAGCCCGGCCAACCCTGGATGTCACAGCCAAGCCCTACTGTCGAACATCTGTTCGCTTCAAGGAGGTTGCTGATGTCCCGCCGTCATGTTTCAACGCCCGCTTCGTCGACTGGAAGCACCGCTCGACCGATTGCCCTTCCTGGGAGTGAGTCGTGGTCTACGGTGGCCGACATGGCCTCTGCCGCGCGGCCACGCACCAACGGCGCCATGAACACGCTGTTGCCGCGGGACGCCCCCGCACACGACTGGTACCGCTTCGTGCTGTCATTCCCGCCTCACCTCGTGCGCGACTATGCCCAGCGGTTCGGTCTCGACGCCGATAGCCGTGTTCTTGACCCGTTCTGCGGCACGGGCACGACCCTTGTGGAGGCGAAGAAGCTCGGCGTGCCTAGTTGTGGCCTCGAAGCGGTGCCCTTGTCGCGGCTCGCAGCTTCCACCAAGGTCAACTGGACTCCGGATCCTGATGAGTTGCTCAAGCACGCCGAACTCGTGGCCGAAAAGGCGCTCGCTATGTTGGCTGCGGACGGTATCTCCGATGAGCCGGCGTCATCGGTCCCACGGGGAGTGCGGCTGCGGACGCTTCCTGCCGCTAGCGCGAAGCTGCTGCTCAAGGACTCCATAAGCGCTCTGCCGCTTCACAAGGTGCTGGTGCTGCGTGACGCCCTCGACGGCGAACACGACTCGGCCTTTGCTGACCACGAGCGTCTCGCGCTCGCTCGGATCCTGCCGGTCGAGGTCGGCAATCTGCGCTTTGGGCCAGAGGTGGGCTTAGGAACGGTCAAGCGCGACGCTCCGGTGGTGTCCGTCTGGCTTGAGCGCGTGCAAGCGATGTGCGCCGACCTGCGCCAACTCCGGTCGCACGCTGCTACCCCGGCTGTCGCCCTCGACGCAGACGCACGAACAGCCGGCGAACACCTCGAGCCCAACAGCGTTGATGCGGTCATCACCTCGCCGCCGTACCCGAACGAGAAGGACTACTCGCGCACCGTGCGCCTCGAATCGGTACTTCTTGGATATCTCGGCAGTCGCTCGGACCTTCAGTCAATGAAGAAGGGCCTGGTACGGTCCAACACCCGTGGCGTATACCGCGACGACGCTGACGACGCATGGGTTCAGGACGACGCCGAGGTCGAACGGATCGCCGTAGCGATTGAGGACCGTCGCATCGCGCTCGGCAAGGATTCGGGATTCGAGCGCATGTACCACCGGGTCACGAAGTTGTACTTCGGAGGGATGACACGTCACCTCGTCTCACTGAGCCGCGTGCTCAAGCCCGGCGCCCGTCTCGCATATGTGGTAGGCGACCAGGCCTCCTATCTGAGAGTCATGATCCGCACCGGCCAGATCCTGGCTGACATCGCTGAGCGAGCCGGATACGAAGTCGAGTCGATCGACCTGTTCCGCACCCGCCACGCCACAGCCACACGCGAGCAACTCCGCGAGGAGGTACTCGTGCTGAGATGGCCCGGCTCTACCGCTGCCGGCGGCCACGGGTGAGGCACTCGCGTACACCTGCCAAAGGACTGGCCTGAACATGCCGACACCGAGCCTGGCGCAGGAGATCATCAAGTGGATCTTCGATCAGTACCACAATCCAGGTGACGATCAAGTGACCTTCACACGAGACGACTTGATTTCTGCCGCTGACGCACTGGATAAACCCCGTCCCAAGAATCTCGGCGACATCGTGTACTCGCTGCGCTACCGGGTGCCGCTTCCCGACTCCATCCGACAAACTGCGCCTCCAGGCCGCGAATGGGCGATCTTCCCCGGCGGCAACGCCGTGTACACGCTGCGGACCGTGCCCTTCAATCTCATCGAGCCACGAAAAGGCCTTCGGACGATCCGCCTACCCGACGCCACACCCGGCGTCATCTCCAAGTACTCGCTAACAGACGAACAGGCCCTGCTAGCCCGGGTCCGATACAACCGACTGCTTGATGTGTTCACCGGCCTCGCCTGCTATCCCCTTCAGAGCCACCTACGCACAAGCATCACAATCGCCAACGCCATGGACGGCACGCCGAGCAGCTCGCAGGTTGAAACCGACGACGTCTATGTCGGCCTGGACGAGCACGGCGCGCACTACGTTCTGCCTGTACAGGCCAAGGGCGGCTCAGACTCGCTGAGCGTCATCCAGATCTGGCAGGACCTCCGAGTCGCGGAGCAGAAGTTCGCTGATCTGATCGCCCGCCCAGTAGCGGCTCAATTCATGGAGCAGAGCGTCATAGCCCTCTTCGAATTCCAGGAATCAAACGACGAGATCACCATCGCCCGCGAGCACCACTACAGCCTCGTTCCACCCGAGGAACTTGACTCCGCTGAACTGGCCGCCTATAGGACTGCGTCGCAACGCGCCACAACCTGATCCGGAACGCAACGTCACGGTCAAGAGGAAGCCTCACACCGGAGGCTACTGAGTTGGCTCGGGATCTGGGGATGCAATAGTCGACGCTTCATCGCTGGAAGCACCAAGACCGTGTTGATCGTGATTTGCTTGCGGGGGTGTCGACGACTGAGGGTGCCGAACTCACAGCCGGCAACTAACCACCGAAGGCTCAACCCCAGAATCCACCACGCCACGGGACGCCCCGGCGCGATGGCGACCTGTTCCAAGGGTCCTCGAAGTCGCACCCCGCCGCGATCGTTGAGGTCGCGGACACTGTCGTTGAGGTGGTCGTTGCAGTTGTCGTCGGGGCTATGAGATGCACCGCTGTCGCCGCAGCGTTCGCCAGCGTTCCTCGGGCCGTCGGACGGCTCCGCGGCGGCGTGTCGGCCCGCCATCATTGGCGGACTCGCACCCCTTCTGAGGTGGGCGGCACTGCTAGTGCAAGCGTGTGGTGGCCAAAACTGACCCGGAACGCCTTCGCGAACGGTCCCCACCAACAACCGAGCCCGAACGACCTCCGACGCCACCGGCCACAGCCACAGCACCGGCCTCCGAGCACCGCCGCTCTACAGCCAGGAACGCAACCCGAATGACGAGGAATACAACCCCTCAACGACCCACCGTTCCCTTGCAGAGCACCCCGCCGGGCCGGGCGGGCTCGCTCGGGGAGTTCGTCGCTTGCAGCGGTCGATACCGTCCCGAGGCGGGATCACTCGGCTCAAGCGGCCCCGCTGGGGCGTTCGACCTCGCCGGTCTCGACAAGACAAAGCCGCCGAGACGACAGCGGATTGTGCATCATGCGCCCCGGCAAGCGCCACCACCGGCCTCTCCTACCCGGTCCCTTCCCGCTGCCGGCACCAAGTGTTGGGTCGCGTTCGAGCAGGTCAGCACAGGTGCGTTCGCGAGCGTTCATGTCTCGTCTCTAGGTTGCGGGCATGGCTCAGCACTGCCCGACCCCCACGACAGGCGGCTCACGGCTGGTATCGAAGCGCCCAACGCTCCCACCGGAGGAAGTCCATGCTCGCGACCTCACGACCTGAACGCCAGATTCTGCGGGTTGCTGACCTCCAAGCCCAGCTAGGGCTGTCAAGAACAACCATCTGGCGCCTCCGTCGAGCGGGCGAGTTCCCCCAGCCCATCCGACTCAGCGCCAATGCCGTCGGCTGGCCCGCCCACCTCATCGACGAATGGCTCACAGCGCGCCCAGAGGCGTGACCAGAAGCTCAAGCTCGCTCAAGGGGCCCACGCCACAGCCGCTATCCCGACCCCAGCTCAGAAGCCCCAGAGCTGATCGCCGAGGCCATCGAGGCGTTGTCGCCCGTCTCCATTGTGTGCTACAACGAAGTAACGCTTTAGGGATAGAACGATGTACGGAGACATCCGCAGATGGGCGCAACAGTTGCCAGTCGGCGAGCTGTTCGATCTCGACGACGTGCAGAGAGCCTTCCCGGACAAGTCACGAGACGCTCTCAAGATGGCCTTGGGCAGGCTCTGCCGCGCCGACGACCCGCTCATCGCGCGCGCCTGTCGAGGGGTCTACGGCCGCCGCCGGGTCGGGGCCCGTTACCGGACGCAGCTGCCGGCCGCGGCGCTCAGTGCGTTGCCGTGGCGGGTCGCAGGGCCTGGCGCCGGCAGCACCGGGCCCGCCGTCATCAACCAGATCGGCTGGAGCACCCAGGTGTCGCCGCGTCTTTGGGTGGCCGTCGTGGGGCGGCCCCCACGGTGCCCAGAAAGTGGCGCGGTGTTCGTCGGGCGCTCCAACACCAAACGCCTGGACCTGCTGCGATGGGAGGTGTCGCTGCTTGAAGCTGTGCGATGCTTCGACGACTGGGCCGAGATGCCTTGGGGTGAGGCGCTGGAGAAGTTCAGCCGCAACACCCAGCGCGGCTACTACGGCGACGAGGTGCGCAGCGACCTGCTGCTCGACACAGCCGAGGCCGAACGCGGACTGGGCCCGGATTTCCTGCCGAGATGCCGCGCTCTTGCCGCAGCCGTCGACGCGGCCGCGGTCCGCTAGCCCAGATATTTCAGTAAGCCGTTCGGGGTCGGCTTTGGGGGCTGGGTTCGCGACGGCGGCCGGCGTGGACGGCCGGTGTGGGTGCGGTGGCGTGGCGGGGCCTGTTTCGGGTGCGGGTGCGGGTTGGCCCGATCGGGGTGTGTGTTCTGCGGTGTCGGGTTCACCGCCAGGTTGAGGGTCAGATCAGCAGGGGGAGGTTGTGGACCTTCTCGAACGCGGCGAGCAGCTGGGGGGTCCAGGGCCAGTCGTCGCAGAGTCTGGCGTAGTGTTGTCGGCCGGTTCGGGTGAGCCGGGCGGCGGTGTGCCACAGGCAGTGGCGCAGCCGTTTGGGTTCGGCTCTGGCCAACTCGCCGTCGAGGGCGAGGGTCCGGGTCCAGGCGAGCAGGTCGTGCGCGGTCATCGTGAGCTGCAGCCACACGCAGTTGATGGCGAAGGAGTGGGAGGGGAGCCTGGCCAGCCCGGTGGCTTTGTGGTCGCTGATCTGTCGTTCGGCTCGGCCTCTGCCGCGGTGCAGCGCCTCGATGTAGGCGGCGTCGGTGCCGTCGGCTTCGTTGTCGGCGATGTCGGTGGCCAGCACCTGCAGCCGGCGTCCCTCAGCGTCGCAGAAGCTGAGCTGCGCGCCGGGGTGGGGGTACTCGCGGCGGGCGATGAGGCGGGTGCCCTCAGGCCAGCCCGAGAGGTCGGCCCGGCGGGTGATGTCGGCGACTTCGGCGTGGTCGCGCAGCTCGGACCCGTCGGCGCTCAGCGCCGGCTGCCAGCACTTTTCGGGGACTTCGGTGACGGCCTGTGCGATGTCGATGCTGAGCCGACGGCCGACGCAGAACTTCACGCCGCGGCTGCGGCAGGCCTCCACGAACGCCTTCGACGCTCCGGCGGAGTCGGTTCTGGCGGTCACCTCCACCCGGCGCGGGTCGACCGGCAGTTGGGCCAGGGCGTCGTCGAGGACCTCTATGTGGTCAGCGGCGGTGCTGGACCCGGCGTTGCCTGGGCGCAGCAGCCCGGCGAGGCACTCGCCGGTCGCGTCGAGGTACGCCATCATCGGATGGAACCCGAAGCCTCCCTTGTATGTGCCCGCGGCGTGCTGCTTGTCTGAGTGGGACTCCACCAGCGTGGCGTCGATGTCGATCACATAGAACCCCGGGTCCGCCCCCGCGGCCCAGGCGTTGCGGCGGGCCTCGGCGCGGGCGGCCTTGATCGCCTCGACGCGCCCGGCGGCGCCGTCGAGGGTGCGCCACAGCGTCGCCGGCGACGCGACCGGCCCGAACAGCCGCGGCTGCGCCGCCAGCGCGGCGATGTCACCGATCGTCTCGCCGCCGTCGGCGATCATCACCGCCGCATCCGCCAGCACCCGGCCCCGCCCATGGCCCCGAGCCCGTGACTTGATCCCCGCCATCGCCTCCGACAGCGCCGCCGTCAACCCCGTGGCATCAGCCAGATCAGCCAGCAGCCGCGACCCGGCATGAACAGCCAGACCCCGCCCCCCGCCAGTGAACTCGAGCCGCGGCCGGGTGCCTGTATGCTTCACCATGCGAGTGCCCTCCCAGGTGTGGTCCCGGGACTCTCTACAAGCCCGATAATGCCACACCAGGAGGGCATTCCCGCGCACACAACCACCCCACACAAGCCCCCTACTGAAATATCTGGGCTAATGGATCACAACTGCGCCGGTAGGGTGCCAATCCCGGGCGAGTCGCGAGCTTTGCATGCTTCCAGCGCAAGCCAGATCCAGCTTCTGCCACAAGCACTCGACGGCTGCCCATACGCTCGCCCCTAGGCGTGATCGCATGCCCAAGCCCGAAACGGTCATCCAAGAAGCACGCACGGCACGTCGAACAAGGACACGGCAGACCCGTCGGCTTCCGGTGTGGGAACCACCGTCACCGCTGTCACCGGCGGCAACTACTCTCGACGCTGTGGCAAGCCCCACCGCCATAACGGTGATCACCGCCCCCGCGGCTTCTGCGGCTGAGGCTCTGGAGCCCTGCGAGAGAGCGATCCTGTCAGTGCTGCGCTTGTGGCCACGCGGCGCCGCTGAAGCCGCGGTCGCCCATCGCGCCGGCCTCGACGCCACCACTGCTGCGGCGGCCCTGCGCCAGCTCAGCGATGCCGGGTTGGTCGTGCCCAGCGAGGAAACCCCACCGGCGCGGCACCTGCATGAGCACCTCGTGTTCTGGCGCCTCGCCGGCGCCTCGGTGACCGCGGCGCTCATGGCCCATGTGCCCCGACCCGACCCCACCCAGCGTCGAGGCCCCCAAGGACCGGTGCCCGACGAGTTCTGGCACCACTTCTGTTCCGGATCAGACCCCGCCGACCTGCGCCTGCCCCGCGACGCCACCCTGGTGGGCTGCCGTCTCATCGAAACCTTCGACTCCGAGGCCCGATCCTGGGTGCTGTCACACTTCACCGTCGAGCAGCTCGCCGCCTGCCACAGCCGCTATCCCGACCGCAGCTCAGAAGCCCCCGAGTTGATCGCCGCGGCCATCGAGGCACTGAGTTGACGGCCATCGGGGACTACAGCGACGTCCTCAACGACCACATGATCGCGGCATGGCCCCGCCTCGCCGCCGCCCTCGAAGGCCTCGACTGAGCGCTGATGGGCGGCACCGCGGTCGCCATGATGCTGCGGCACCGCCACAGTGTCTTGCAGGATCGGCTTGCGGCGCGCAACCGTGACCTTCCGCCCGGCACGTTCCGAATCACCGCCGCGGAGATGGAGGAGTTCGCCAGCTTCTTCGAGCGCCCGACCCCGGAGGAGCTGGCGCTCGGAACCGAGGACTAGGGCGACAATCCCGGTCGCGGGTTCGGTGCCGTGGCCTTAGAACTCCTGCCACTTCACCGACGGGTCGTCCCAATGATCCAGGCGGCGTATCAACTCGGTGTCGGCATCCGGCACGACCCCCCACAGGCAGGCGAGCCAGACCAACTCGTTCGCCTCGTCCGTGGCGTAGATCTGAGCCATCAGTTGAACATCCACTACGCCGTCGTAGACGGCGAGGATCCGATCAATGACCCGCGGCTCCTGGGCGTAGCGCTCGAACTGAAGCCACAGGCAGCACAGATCCACCTCCGGCGGGCCGATCTCAATGTGGTCGAGATCAATCAACGCCAAGGTCCCGTCATCAAGGCGCACAGCGTTGGGCGGATATGGGTCGCCGTGGATCAGCACCCGGGGGTGTCCCTCACCGCTGAGACCGGCCCAGCACTCGGCGAGCGCCTCCACCCGCTGGTGAAACACCTCTTCAAGGAAGGTACGCACCTGGGCTGGCACACCCCTTGCCGTCATCAACGGCAGCCTGTTCGCCCAGCGGTTGAGATAGGACACGCGGGGATCCCAAACTGCCAGATCACTGGTCATCTCGAAGCGGTGACATCGCGACACCAACTCGACAAGATCTTCAAGGGCCACCGGTCCGGCAGCGGAGTGCATCGGCCAGAAAGTCACGACTCGACCGTCGCTCAACCGCCTAGGAGCGCACAGCGGGGCCACGATCGGTGCTCCCGCTGCAGCTAGTTGATTGATGCGATTCAGGTAAGCGGCGTGGTCTTCAAACGGTCGGCGGCTGGTGTACGCGACCCTGGCAACGACCTTGTCGTCACGGCTTCGGAGCACGATGTTGTTGCCTAGGCGAAGCAGCGTGAACCCGGCGGCAGTGAGCTCCAGCCCGCGAGCCGTGTCACGAACCAACTCGGCGGTTCGTTCGACATCCGGCGCGGCGTGCGTAGGGCCTTGGCCACCCACGATCCCGACTCTAATGACCGTCACCCCGCGGAGGGGCAGTAGCACTTACGGTCGGCTCACCGTCGATGGACTCCTAGTCGAGCTAGCGGAGGTCGAGGACGGTGCTCAGCCACGACCTCGACTTCATGACCCTGCAACCCTTCGACTGCCGCGCGGTCGCCGCCAAGCTGCTGTCAGCGCCGCGCACGCCGCCTACAAGGACGACGACCGGCCCCCCATCGCCAAAGTCGCCTTCGACGGCGTACCCGTCACCGTCCACAGAGACCTCCAAGGCTTCATCGCCGGCCACGCCACCCAGCTCGCTGCCCCCAGCATCGTCGAGGGCATCGACGGCGTGTCTGTCCCGGACCTCATGGCTTGCTGAACTGATCGATGCGCTAGTTCAGGCTGCTCACGTCCGTCGGGCTGAGGGCGGCGTGCAGAACTCGCAGACAAGCATCAACGGGACCTCCATCGTCTCTTCTCGGTCAGGGTCAAGGGGTGGATCTTCTCAAGGAACCGGGACCGTCCGTGTTCTTCGATCTGGTTGCTGATCTCCGCATAGTCCCTGTCGGGTTCCAGCTCAGCAAGGCGTTGAATGCGGTCGCGCATTCGGTCCTCTGTCCTGCGTAGTTGCCGGAGTCGTCGGGCGGCGGCGCGACGTTCAGGCCACGGGAGTCCTGACACCAGGGTGCCGACGGACTTGTACCGGCCACACATCCCCGGATGCAGCAGTTCTTCCAGGTCATCTGGACCCCAGTCGCCACAGGGTCTCTCAACTAGGAGGCGGAGCCGACACGAATACTTGATGGCCTGGTTCCTGTAGCGCTGTAGGCGCCGTTGGGGGGCCGAGTGTGCGGCGATTATGGCGCCAGCCACACCGATGAGGCTGACCGACAGCAGCGCCCACTCCATCGTCAGGGACCGTACTGCGAGGCCTGAGAGTGCAGGCTTGCCCGATGACGGGGAGCGATGTGGAACCCTGCGCCCTGGAGGACGCCGAGCGCGGCGGTGGTGTCGAAGGTGAGCCAGTGGTCGACGATCGTTCCGTAGAAGTCGGGGCGGCCTGCAGCCGCGCGGGCAGCTTCGAGGGCGGCGCTCATCGCGGCGGCGCGGTGCTCGTCGGCTGCGGCGCTGGTCTCGGTCATGGGCGCCAAACTACCGGCGTCGCTTGACTGCCCCGAGAACACGGGGAACGCGCCCATGTCGCCGTGCACGAGGGATGGATCACGTCAGTGTTTGGTGTCCTTGGGTGGGTGGGGATCGTTGCCGGGGGCGACGGTGTCGCTGTCGCGGAAGCGGCCGTCGCGTCCCTGGATGCGCACCTCTCCCCCGCCGGCGTTGCGCACGATGTCCTTGGCGTGCTGGATGGCCTCGGCTTGGGTCTGGGTGTGCTTGGAGGAACGCTTGGCGTGTGCGGCCTTCACGTCCCATCCGCCGTCAGGGTTGCGAACGACATATCGGTCGTTGGGCTTCGCCATGGTGGAGGCTCCTTGGCTCTCGATTTCCTTGTGCGTCGTCGCCCGTGCCCCCGAGGAGATCCGCGGCTCCGTCCGCGTTGGCAGGTTACAGTATTGGGATTATAGTTCCAAACAGATGTTCGCATTCATCCCGGCGAGCGGTCAGCTAGACGCCACGGGTCGCGGGACATCCCCGTGGCTACATTGGTCGCAGGCGTCGCCGCCCGGGGCACCCGCCACCCGGGATCCCAGGGCACACAGAGGAGGGGACGCATGCCCGAGATGACGTCCACCCAGCGACAGGTACTTGCGCTGTGCAGCCTGGTCTCCGCCGGCGACCGATGCGACTGGGGGGTTCTCGCTCGACAGGCCCACCGCGAGCGTTCTCTCGATGGTCTGCTGGCCGGCGACATTCTGGAAACCAGCGCACACGCTCACAGGACAGGATGGGTGATCAAGACCGCCTCAGCGGAGAGCTGGGCAGCCGCCTGGGAGCGAGCGGACTCGGAGTATCGGACTGCGACCGCTGTCGGGGCGCGCCTGACGACTGTGCTTGACGACGACTTCCCGCTCAACCTACGGCTCATCCACAACCTGCCTCCGTTCCTGTTCTATCGGGGCGGTCTCGACGCAGACCGTGACGCCCACAGCGTCGCCGTGGTAGGCACCCGATCAGCCACCCCCGACGGTGTCCGGCAGGCCCGCCGCGTGGTCCGCTCGCTGACCAACAAGGGCCTCACCGTCACGTCGGGACTGGCTATCGGCATAGACGCCGCCGCTCACCGGGCGACCATCGAGCGCCACGGACGCACCATCGCCGTGCTGCCCTCGGGGATCACCCGCTTGGCCCCAGCTGCCAATCGGGATCTCGGAGAGGACATCGTGGCCGCAGGCGGGCTCATCGTGTCGCAGTTCTTCCCCACAGCCACGCCGGCCAGGTGGACCTTCGGCAAGCGCAACGAAGTCACCTCGGGCATCAGCCAAGGCACAGTCGTGATCGAAGCATCAAGCACGTCGGGAGCCCGAATGCAGGCCCGACTCGCCTACGAGCACGGCAAGCGGGTGTTCCTGCTGGACACTCTCGTCGCCGAGCAGACCTGGGCACAGCAGATGGTCGAGCGCCGCCGGGCAGTCGCCGTCTCGTGCATCGACGAGATCACCAGTCGGATCGCGTCACCCGACCGGGTGCGCGACGTCAGCGACCTGCTTCACGTAGAGCCAGCACTGTTGTAGGCGCACCCCATGGCGCCTCCGGCCGACCGCCACGACTTCCCTAACTGCAGGGGCTGTCCGTACGTCAACCCTGGCCAGTGGACCATCTGCGTGCCGTGTGCGGCCGAGCAACTGTCCTCCATTACGGATCCCTGCCCGATCTGCGCTCAAGAACGCCGACATGGGCATTGCCACAATCGGCTCTGCACCCGCCCGGCCAGTAGCCGACACTTCGAGGGCATAACGGCCACCACGCTTCACAACGATCCGCTAGCCCAGATCTTTCAGTAAGGGCTGTTGGGGGCTGTTTGGGGGGCTGTGTCGGTGCTGTGGCCGGGCAGGGCCGGCCGCCGGGTGTGTGGGGGCGTGTCGGGGTGGTGGTGGGGGCGGTTGTGGGTTGGCCCGATCAGGGTGCGTTCTGCGGTGTCGGGTTCACCGCCAAGGCGGGGTTCAGATCAGCAGGGGCAGGTTGTGGACCCTCTCGAACGCGGTGAGCAGTTGGGGGGTCCAGGGCCAGTCGTCGCAGAGTCTGGCGTAGTGTTGTCGGCCGGTTCGGGTGAGCCGGGCTGCGGTGTGTAGCAGGCAGTGGCGCAGCCGTTTGGGTTCGGCTCTGGCCAGGTCGCCGTCGAGGGCGAGCATCCGGGTCCAGGCGAGCAGGTCGTGCGCCGTCATTGTGAGCTGCAGCCAGACGCGGTTGATGGCGAAGGAATTGGAGGGGAGCCTGTCGAGCCCGGTGCTTTTGTGGTCGCTGATCTGTCGTTCGGCTCGGCCTCGGCCGCGGTGCAGCGCCTCGATGTAGGCGATGTCGGTGCCGTCGGCTTTGTTGTCGGCGATGTCGGTGGCCAGCACCTGCAGCCGCCGTCCTTCGGCGTCGCAGAAGCTGAGCTGCGCCCCGGGGTGGGGGTACTCGCGGCGGGCGATCATGCGGGTGCCCGAAGGCCAGCCCGAGAGGTCCACGAGATGGGTGACGTCGGTGACCTCGGCGTGGTCTCGCAGCTCGGACCCGTCGGCGCTCAGCGCCGGCTGCCAGCACTTGTCGGGGACTTCGGTGACGGCCTGTGCTATGTCGATGCTGAGGCGACGGCCGACACAGAACTTCACGCCGCGGCTGCGGCAGGCCTCCACGAACGCCTTCGACGCGCCGGCGGAGTCGGTGCGGACGGTCACCTCCGCCCGGCGGGGGTCGACGGGCAGCTGGGCGAGGGCGTCGTCGAGGACCTCTATGTGGTCGGCGGCGGTGCTGGATCCGGCGTTGCCGGGGCGCAGCAGCCCGGCGAGGCACTCGCCGGTGGCGTCGAGGTAGGCCAGCATCGGATGGAACCCGAACCCTCCCTTGTAGTTGCCCGCGGCGTGCTGCTTGTCTGAGTGGGAGTCCACCAGCGTGGCGTCGATGTCGACCACGTAGAACCCCGGGTCCGCGCCAGCGGCCCACACGTTGCGGCGGGCCTCGGCTCGGGCGGCCTTGACCTGCTCGACGCGTCCTGAGGCGCCGTCGAGGGTGCGCCACAGCGTCGGCGGCGACGCTACCGGCCCGAACAGCTGCGGCTGGGCCGCCAGAGCGGCGATGTCACAGATCGTCTCGCCGCCGTCGGCGATCATCACCGCCGCGTCAGCCAGCACCCGGCCCCGCCCATGGCCCCGAGCTCGTTGCTTGATCCCGTCGGCGGCTTCTGACAGCGCTGCTGTCAACCCGACATTGTCGGCCAGATCGGCCAGCAGCCGAGCCCCGGCATGCACTGCCAGACCGCGTCCTCCGCCGGTGAACTCGATCCTCGGACGCAGGTCTGTATGCTTCACCATCTGGGTGCCCTCCCTGGTGTGGGTTCGCGGGTGTCGTCAAGTCCGATAATGCCACACCAGGGGGGCATTCCCAGGGCGCTGTCACCCCCGCACAAGCCCCCCTACTGAAAGATCAGGGCTAGTCGATGTCATGCATCGGTTCAAGTACAGAGGCAGGACGGGTTGGGGGATGATCTTCGCCCGACTCCTGATCGGCCACCTGTACGAGACATGGGATCCCGCGGACGTGGACCTCATCATTGCCAACCCACCGAATCCGGGCCGCAACCACACCACGCGCGTGATCGAACATGCCGCCACCTACGACACCGCCGACGACTGGCCCTTCGACGACACTCACGATCCCGCGATTGTCAAGACGACCGATACAGCTCAATCAGCGGGCAAGGACCTCCCGGGCAAACAGAGCGCCGCTCTAGAGCATGGCAACGCGCTGGTGCTGAGTCATCCAGACCGGATCGACGGAAGCCGCGTCATCGTCTACGACGACATCTGCACCACCGGTCTCCAGCTAAACGAGGTGGCCCGACGCCTACACGAATGGGGCGCCGTCTCGGTGCATGGTGTCGTGCTCGCCCGCCAACCATGGAGCGAAGGCAGCAACTGATCATCACAGCGTCCAGCCGTCGAGACGAACTGCACGCGCGCTGGGCTAGCTGCACCTGATGTGCGCTGAGGTCCAATGGCTAGTCGAGTCGTGCCCAGCGTGGCGGAGACCCGTACGTGGCTGTCGAAGTGCGGCCGCACTTCGATGTATGCTCAGAGCGTGCGAGATCGAAGTGCGGCCGCAGCGGCGAGTACCGAAACCGAACCGCTGGGATCGATTCGAACGGGCGACGCTTATCGGCTTGTTGAAGAGGTCGAGGATGATTCCGTCGACCTCCTCATTACCTCTCCGCCGTACTGGGGTATCCGGACGTATGGCCTTCCCCACGACGAATCGGTCCTCGATGAGTGGCGATCAGCGGGCTGCAATGACGAGAGGACGCCCCCGTTCGATTGGTACTCAAGAGCGGGTGGAGTGCTAGGGCTCGAGCCGTACCCGCACTGGTACGTCGATCACCTGGTCGAGTTCTTCTCGAAGGCGCGCCGCACGTTGCGGTCAGCTTCGAGCCTTTGGGTGAACCTCGGCGACACCTATTTCTCTCGTTGGAGCAGCATCAGAGACGGAGGCCGACAGGGGCTCAATGGTGGGCGTACACGGCGAAGGACCCCGTCGGGTGGCTATCTGCACGACAAGCAGCTTCTGCTCGTGCCCGCAAGGTTCGCGATCGCAATGCAAGATCATGGGTGGATCCTGCGCAACGATCTGATCTGGGCAAAGCCGAACCCGATGCCTCGCCCGGAGCGCGACCGGTTGAGGATGTCGCACGAGCACTGGTTCCACTTCGTCCAGCGACAGGCAGGCGGGCGTCGACCGAGCTACTACTATGACCTCGACGCCGCTGAGCCGGGCGCGTTGGATGTCGTAGTCCACGACCCGCCTCCGACGACGAACGGCCACTCAGCGACGTTTCCGATCGAGTTCGTGAAGCGCAGGATCCTCACCTCCACGCCGCCCAGGGGGCTCGTTCTCGATCCCTTCAGTGGTTCCGGCACTGCCCTAGTTGCTGCCGTCGAACTGGACCGCAGGGCGCTGGGGTTCGAAGTCTCAGCCAAGTATGCAAGATCGGCTCGGTCTAGGCTCAAGAAGGTGCTAGAGAAGATCGATGAGTGACGGCGTGGGTCCAGATGCCGCACCGCAGGCTGACACCGCCCGAGTGATCGGCGTCCTCAATGGTGCGCAGCGTCCGGACGCTGGTCCAGACGTTGAGCTGGTCAGGTTGTTGGCAACGCTCGACGACACAGAAGCGAGCCTCAGGCTCGCTCTCCGCACCCTCCTAGCTGATGCAGATCCGCATTAGCACCGATCCGATTGGACCGCTCAGAGTCCTTGACGGATTGCCAGACGTGCCGCTGTCAGTCATGGAGGGTCGTAACGGCATTGGAAAGTCGCTGGCAGTGCGGCTACTGGAGATCTGTTGTGGCGAGATGCCTTATCGCCTGAGGTCTCCTGCCTGGGAGAGTCTCCGTACCGGCCTGGGCCGCTTCGAGGTCCGCGCCGAGAATCTCATCGGCGCGGGGCTGGTTCTCTGGAGGGCGGACAGCCGCCAGTGGCCTAGAGAGCCCGGCGGTGCGCCCGACGAGGCCTGGTTTGAGGCGATTGAAATCGACGGCGCTCAGACGACGATGAGCAAACTCCGGAACCTCTTGCGGGTACACCGGATTGCCGGTGACGAGGGCATCGTGGAGACGCTTGCCAGTCGGGCCGACGCAGAGGCCGAGGCCGTTCATCGCTGGGCTGCTCGATATATCGGGGAAGAAGGCACCCCGTTGGCTTCGCTCGAGCACGAAGCTGACGATCTTCGACTCTTGTTCGGCGGATGGACGGACGCCGCAATCCCGGACCTGAGGGAGTCATTGGCCGACGCCAAAGAACGACACAAGCGCGCGGCGGCTGAAGCAGAGCAGGCCTACTCGCTACACAAGCTCGTTAGAGAGGCCGCTGATCTCCAACTCCAGCTTGATCGCTATTCAGAGGAGGCGCCCGGGCTTCAAGCAGAACTAGAGGCAGTCGACGAAGGTATCGCCGATCGTCAGGCAAGACGCAACACCATCGATACGGAGCTCCTCAGGATCGTGCAGAGTTCAGCTCTAGCCGGCCCGGCTCAGAACGAACTCAAGAATGCGCGAAAGACAACGTCCAACAACCGACGCAAGCTGCGGGAATCCGTGAAAGAGGCCTCCAGGCTCGCGGCTCAACTCGGTATCAGTAAGGAGCGCGCTGATGCGGAAGCGGAAGCAGCTTCGGTAGATGATGCCATGGAGGCGCTCGAGCTTGAGCGGCGTTCCCTTGATGCGGCACCGGTCATGCGCGAACTCCTGGACCAGATCACGGATCACCTGACGCAAGGCGAAGAGGCCGGCCTCGCCGACGAGGTCGCGGTTGAGGAGCCTGAGACGAATGTGAGCCTGACGGTGGCACGGACTCGTAGTGGCATGTCCAACCGCAGGAGGGCGCTTGAGGGGCACCCGCCCCCACCTGAAGCCGAAGCCGTGCAGGAGAAACTAGATGTCCAAAGCAGGCGGCATGCACAGGTGGCGGCGCTACTGGCCCGCATCGACGACATTGAGAGGTTCGAACGACGCGTACAGCAGAATGAAGAGCGCGTGCGGAAGGCGGTCGCAGCCTTGCCTGCCGCTGGTGCCAGCGGGGTTCGCTCGTTGGAGGATGAGAAGATCAGGCTCGACGACGAGATCGTCCAACTGGCAGGTCGGAGGGCGAGCCTCGTCGAACGCTTGGGCGGATCGCCAGTGTCCGATCCTGCCGTTGTCCGTGAACGTCTTGAGCAATGCCTTGAGCACGCAGGTGTGCCCCAGGAGTTGCTTGGTGACGCGCTAGCAGAGTACGGCGACGCGCTTGAAGACGCTCGAGATGCGGAACGGACCACTCGTGAGTCGCTTGATGCGCGGCGCTCCGAACTGGCGCGGACAGAATCCGAGGTCAAGCGAGCCTGGGACATGCTCGCCAACCGTGAGGATCTTGAGTGGCTTCGCGACGCACTCACTCTCAAGCCCCCGCGGCACACCTCATACGAGGCGCAAGCTCAATACATCGAGGGCTTTCGCGACCGGCTCGACACTGTTCTTGACCGACTTGGAGCGGTGCGGGCACAACTCGCGGCCGTGGAGCGCGCCCTGATCGGCGTCGGGAGGCACATTCGGAGTCAAAGTCCCAACGCTGAGGTGTACGTCGAAGAATTGAAGTCCTGGTTGGGGCAACGCTTCAGCGACTGGTTCAACAACGAACGCGTCCGACGAGAGCTGTTGCCGCAGGCCGAGAGCGAGATTGTTGTTGACCTCGATGCGCGCGAAGTGCTCTGGGAAGAGGATGGGATCCTTCGGAGCCGGCCGCTCGAAGCGTTCTCGTCGGGCGAACAGGCTTTCGCCTACACACGGGCCCGCCTGGGGCTCCTAGATGACGAGGACAACCCACCGCAGAATCGACTCGTGGTCCTAGACGAGTTCGGTGCCTTCATCGCGCACGACCGACTACAGCAACTTCTTGATGTCCTCGAAGATCGGATTCCACAGCACCCCACTGACCAAGTCGTCGTGATCCTCCCACTCGCTCGTGACTATGAACAGCTCGGGAGGACAGCGCTCAAGACCGAACAACCAGGCCTTCAAGAGATGGCCGAGCAGGTCGCTTCAAAGGGCTACGGCGTGAGGGAATACGTCCGTTGAGGGACCTCAGCCCCTTGCTCGGCGACCCAGAGGATCTCGCGCTGGTGGACTCGACTGTCGCGCTCCCGGCGCTGACTTCGATCTGGACGGAGACGATGGGCGCCGAGCCCGCTGATCTCGAAGAGGACCTTGCCTTGGTCCGGCACTGGTTCGATCCGGTTGCCCAAGGGCAGCGCCTGCGCCGCGAACTGTTAGAGCTCGACCCAACTATCGTCGACGGGGTCCCTGGCCCGCCTTGGACTCTGGAGGTCGGTCCCGCAACTCATCTGGTTACACCTGAGGGCCGGTGCCTTATCGACTACCTGTCCAACCAGTGCACAGATCGACCGGAGGGAGGAACCGCCAAGATCGTTGATGCGTACGATCGCTTGCTGGGTTCGCTTTATCGAGAGTGGTCTCGGCACCGCATCGAGTCGGTCGTAGGTCTGCTCGCTGGCACAGACAAGCCCCTACAAATCCCCGCCGCCGGAGTCGTGATAGCACTGCTAGTAAATCGATGCACGGACGAACCACGCGCGTTGACCAGGTTCGCAGGTGGCCCAAACAAGGATCTTGTGGACCGCGCCTTCTTCGCACCGGTGCAGCGCTTCGCCGACGTCCTATCTCCATCTGGTCGGCGGGACCGGGCCAATCAGACGCTCGTGAGTGGCTGGATGCTGTACGAGGCGCGACGGCGACTTGGTCATGTGCTGAACGTCCGGGATGCTCGCGGCGGGAACGATGGAAAGGTATGGTTCCGCGCGGACGCCGTCCCCGAGGTCATTCGCCGTGTCGCTCAAGATCTCACCAGGGGGCACCGAGCGCACGCCACTCCCGATCTCTTCGCCGACGCGTTCGATGCCCTCGTTGAGGAGTTGAGGGTGCAGTTGCCGAGCCTTGCAGCCTTCGGTCTGATCCATGAGCGGCCCCGCGATACCGCGCGCCTTCGTGCTCAGTTTCTGGAACAGCTCACTGAGTTACAACCGTCAGACGATGAGTCGGGCAACGGCGCTTCTTGACCTTGCGCCACAGCTCGCCCGGTACCACGAGCGCAGCCTTGAAGGAGCCATCACCGTGGTGCCGGTATTGGTGGACGACCTGAGTGCGGCCCTTCCGAGCGTCCAAGCTCTCGCGGCAGTTCTTGAGGCCCCGTTGTTCGTCGCAGGTGAAGCAACGGGCCAGCGGCAAACCCTGCCGAGCGATGATGCTGCGCGGTTCACCTCCGTTGAGAAAGCACTGGACTTAACCAGGTTCGGCGGGAGCCGAAAAGTCGCGCGACTCAACTTTGAAGGTGCCAATGCCTGGGCGTTTGTAGATCCACCCGCCGGAGGAGAACTCAGTCCAGGCGAACAGACCGTCATTGACGTCTGCTGCGCAATCGCGAGTCGCGAGCTAGATGAAGCCGAGTCACAGGCTGCGATCGTGGCTTACAGGGTCCGTGGAGTAGACCTCGACTTCAGAAGAGCGATCTGGGAACTCTGCACCAAGTACTTGGTGGACCTACCGAGCCGGAGCCTCAGGACCCTATTCGTCGTTGTGGAGAGTGAGATCGACATTGCAGCTCACTGCCAGCCCAAGGCCGGATTCCGGCTCGCAATCGAGGGCGAACACCTCCTCTTCAGACATGGGCCGGACGAGCTACCGGCAGTGGCGGCGCGAATATCGAACGAGGCCCGGGCCGTGGTCCTCTTCCTCGCAGCCGGTTTCTCGGCATCATCCGGATTCCCGCTCAGCACCCGGATGCGAGACTCTGCCATTGCGCGGTTGCTTGACCTCGATGCGTCCCGTTACGGGTCCACTGAGCTGGCTCGGAGGTTCTATGAGTGGGTCGCCGCGAAGAATGGGTGGTTGACGCCTCGTGAGATGGCCTTGGACGCTGAAGACTTCATCCAGCAGCTCACGCTAGAGCAGGTGATCCGCGCAGAAGAGCGGCACTTTGGCGGATCGCTCCCGACTCTCGCCGACTTCAAGGAACTCCACGACCAGCTCGTTGATTACGCCGGGCCGGCGGTCAAGAGCCTATGCCGGTATCTCAACGAGCGAGTCGGGCGGGTCGTTCTCGTGACGGTCAACTTCGATACCCTCGTCGAATCGCACGCTGAGGTGCCTCTCGAAGTGTTCGCTGACGACGAGGAGTTCGAGAGCGCGGCCGCCTACGTCACTCGGTATCTCGCTGATCAGGAGTCGGCGGTGCCTTACCTGAAGGTGCACGGCACCATCGACCGGCCGGAGAGTTGCGTTGTGAGCGCAGAACAGACCGAGGTCGGCGTCGGGAACGGGAAACTTGCAGCGCTAAGGGCTCTGCTCGATGGGGAGAGCCAGCGGCTTTGGATCTACGTAGGGTCGAGCATGCGAGACCATGACCTGCTGCGGGTCCTAGGGGATGAGGACTTCGCACGCGGCCTGGATGAGAGATGGGTGGTGCCATACCTGACCGAAGACATCCGGCGCTTCGCAGAGGCGAGGGATCCGTTCTGGGTGAACTCAGGGCATCGGACGATGGACGATCGTCTTATCACCGAAACAGCAGACGCGTTCTTTGCGGCGCTCGAGGCATCTCTGTGATCGCTTCTACAGCCACGGACCCTTGAGAGCACCAAGAGGCGTCATCACGATGACATGGCGATGGAGCCGGATCGAACACACCCCCGTGAATGCCTCGGGACTTAGGTCGAAGACTGCATCACCTATGGATCCATCCCAAGATGGGTCCAATGCCACACGCTGCGGGTGCTGGCTGAGCCGGGTATAGCTTGCGCTTATCGGGCGACGTACCGTCCCCAGGCGTCCATGACTTCGCGACGTTGCTCCAGCAGGTCGGAGCGCCGGTAGGCGGCTTCGACGGTGTTCTTGACGACGTGCGCTAGGCACGATTCAGCCAGCTCACGGCTGACGGCCGACTCGGCGCACCAGTCGCGGAACGATGAGCGGAGCCCGTGGGGGGTCATACCCAGATCCAGTTCGTGGCAGAGCTTGGAGAGGGCGTCGGGAGTGATCTGCCGGCGACCTGCTGAAGGGAACACCAGCGAGTTGGGAGCGCCGTCGCTGTAGGAACGTGCCTCGTCAAGGACTGCGAGCGCCTCCGGGCTCAGCGGCACCCGGAACTCGCGGCCGACCTTGGTGCGCTCACCTGGGATCCTCCAGACGTCGCCATCGATCTCGTCCCAGCACATCCCGCGGACCTCTCCGGAGCGGGTGGCGGTCAAAGCCAGCATCCGTATGGCGAGCTTCGTGGTCGGGTAGGCGCCTGAGCTGTCGATGGCCGCTAGCGCGGCAGGCACCTGGTCCGGTGGCAGTGCGGCGATGTGGCGGCGGGCGACCCCGTTGCGGGGCAGCGCAGCCAGCAGGGCCTCGCCGGCGGGATCGTCGCCACGGTGCCCGGCGGCCATCGCCCATCGGAACGCCAAAGAGAGCCTCTGACGGACCTTCTTGGCGGTGTCGTGACGGTCGGTCCACAGCGGGCCGATGACCCGCAGCACGTCTCCGGTATCGATCTGATCAACTGGGCGGTGAATTAGGTTGTCGGCGTGGTTGCGGACGCTGTTGCGCCAGATCTCAGCCGAGCGGCCCCCGTTCTTCCACGACGCCGAGCGGCCCTCGATCACCGCCTCCAGCGCGTCGGCGAGAGTCGGGGTCGGGTTCTCGGTGATGCGCGGGTCGGTGCCCTGGTCGATCTTGCGGCGGTTGTCCAGCGCCCGCTCGCGTGCGGTGGCCAGTCCCACCACCGGAAACGATCCCAGCCCGAGGTTGGTGGCGCGGCCGTTGATGCGGAGCCTCTGAATTCTCCCCGGCTCCACCACCGACCTATTCCCTGAGACGGGAGGCTGGCTGAACAGGGCACACCACCGTGTGGGGCGACAGTTGCTGACCATGGATTCCTGCCGCTACTGTGCTCCTTGCCGTCCAACATCGGGGTTCATGCCGAAATCCCTTCAGTGACTTGACAACTAGTGAGCCGTGGCGTTGCCATGGCTCCCTTCGGGTCAGGTCACAGGTGTTGGACGGCAATTCAACGCCCGACTCACCGAAGGGAGCCACCATGCCCCGAACCGCTGCCCTGATGAAGAAGCGGGCCATCACGGTCGTCGTGGTCGCGGCGATTCTTGGAGCGTCCGCAGCGACCGCGGTCGCTCAGAGCCAGCGGTTCCCGGACGTGCTGCCGGACCACTACGCCTTCGAGGCTGTCGAGTGGGCGGCCCAAGTCGGGGTGACGACCGGCTACACCGACGGCACGTTCAAACCATCTCAGGCTCTGAGCAGGTGGCACGCGGTGGTGTTCATGGAGCGCTACTACGACGAGATCCTCCAAGCTGAGGAGTCAGAGGACTTCACTCGCGGCGACATGATGGTGCTGCTCAAAGCCATCAACGACGGCGCCATCGGTGGGACCGAGTCCGATACTGCGGCCGAGTCGCCTTCTGAGCAGGCAGCGAGCCAGCGGTTCCCGGACGTGCCGCCGGACCACTACGCCTTCGAGGCTGTCGAGTGGGCGGCCCAAGTCGGGGTGACGACCGGCTACACCGACGGCACGTTCAAACCATCTCAGGCTCTGAGCAGGTGGCACGCGGTGGTGTTCATGGAGCGCTACTACGACGAGATCCTCCAAGCTGAGGAGTCAGAGGACTTCACTCGCGGCGACATGATGGTGCTGCTCAAAGCCATCAACGACGGCGCGGCGAGGGTGTTCGAGCCGCCGGTCGTCGGGGTGGACTGCCCGGCCGGCGTGCCCGACGCCAGCGGAGCGCTTTGCGCCCTCGCCACTGTGCCCATCGACCGCAGCTCCCCCGATTCGGGCAGCACCGAGATAAGTCTGCTGGTGTGGCCGGGCGCGATCGAGGAGCGGCCCGGCGACGCGGGCCCGCCGCTGGCGGTGCTGCAGGGCGGCCCGGGCGGGGCGAGCACCGACCTGGTCGAGCACTTCCCCCGCCGGTCCTACACGCAGGTGTTCATCGACCAGCGCGGCACCGGCTTCGGGTCGGTCGATCTTGACTGCCCCGAGATCACGGCGGCCCTGCCCGAGATCTTCCCGGCGGATGCAGCGGAGGCCCACTCGATCGAGCTCGCGGCCTACCGCGCCTGCTTCGACCGGCTGGCCGGCGATCCGCTGCTGGCCCACACCGACACCGCCGCCCACGCCGCCGACGTGGTGGAGGTGATGGCGGCCCTCGGGTTCGACCAGTGGTCGGTCTACGGAGTGAGCTACGGAACCACTATCGCGCTGGAGATCCTGCGAGACCCGCCCGCGAGCCTCGCCGGCGCGGTACTCGACGGCGTCTACCCTCCGGACCTGGAGCCGACACCGGCGCTGGCGTACTCCGCGCGGCGGGCGCTCGATGAGATCGACGGCGCCTGCGCGGTCCACTCCGGATGCACGACATGGGTCGGAAGCTTCGTCGGGAGCTTCGAGAACACGCTGCACGGCCTCATTGCCGAGCTGAACGAGGAGCCGCTCATCGTGAGCCTCCAGAGCCATGAGACGAGCCTCGGCGAACCCGTGGACGTCCTGATCGACGGCGGCTCGCTCGCCGGGTTCGTGTTCCAGTCCCTCTACGTCGCTGAGCTGACCCAGTCGCTCCCGCTGATCCTGTACGGGCTGTCCATAGACTTCGCCGAGACCGAGAAGTACCTGGCCCGGTTGACGGTCGAGTTCAGCCTGCTGATCCACGACTCCAACCACGAGGCCACCCACTTCGCAGCCAACTGCGCCGACCGAGTCCCCTTCGACTCGGCACCGCCCAAGAACACGGGCGCCTTCGCGGCCGCGGTCGTGGGCGACGGCACCGAGGAGGTCTGCGACCTCATCGACGTCCCCGCCTCGCCGCCGGCGGCTGCTGAGGCGGTGTCCAGCGACAAGCCGGTGCTGATGCTGTCTGGACGCTTCGACCCGATCACGCCGCCGGAGTTCGCAGCCAAGGCCGCGCAGCACCTGCCCAACGCCACGCTGGCGGTGCGCGACGGGGCCCATCACGGCGTATGGGGGGGCGACGACTGCATCGACGACATCGTGCGCGACTTCCTGTCCGACCCGGACCAGGCCCCCGACACTTCCTGCGCCGACAAGCCCCGGCCGGTGGCGTGGGATCCGGGCTAACTGATGCGACGGGGCGAGATCCGCATCGTCGGGCTGGACCCGGCGGTGAGCACCGAGTCAGCCTGAAGTCGTCCCGCGGTGGTCGTCAGCAACGACGGCGCCAACACGATCGCGGCGTTGCTGGGGCAAGGAGTCGTGACGGTCGTCCCGGTGACCTCCAACACCGAAGTGATCCACCCCTTCCAGGTGATGCTGGCCGCGTCCAGCACCGGCCTCAGGCTCGACTCGAAAGCCCAGGTCGAGCAGATCAGATCGGTTGATGTCAAGCGCATCGGCGACCTGGCCGACATGGTGCCCTACGATCTTTTGGCACAGATCGAAGACGCCATGCGGCTGCACCTTGGGCTTTGACACCTTGCCGGGACTCAGCCTTCGATGTCTTTGACTAGCAGCATGAGTGTCAGGTCGTCTATCGGTGAAGGTTCGAACCCGAAGTGGCGATAGAAGTTGGCCGCTTGGGAGTCCTTGGCGTGGACCAGCACGAGGCGCACGCCGGTCAGTGCGGCGACCTCAAGCGCTTTGAGGAGAAAGTGCTTCAGCAGAGCCGCAGCCAGTCCCTTGCCCTGATGGCCGCGATCCACGCCCAGACGGCCCAGCAGCATCGCAGGCAGCGGGTTGGGCTGGTTGCGCGCCGCGCGCCGAGTGGCGTCGCTGCGGGCCACCACGGCGGCGCTCGACGCGTAGAACGCCACCACGCGGGCGCCGTCTGTCACCACCCATGTCCGGCTCGACCCCTCCCGCTGGTTACGCGGCGCTCGCCGTCGGAGCCAGCCGTTGAGGGCCTCGTCGCCACAGTCGAAGCCTTCGACATCGTGGTCCGCGGTGAGAAGCTCCGGTCCCCCGTACGGGCTCACTCGGCATCCAGCACCGACGGCTCAGCCAACAGCGCGGCAATCCTCGGTTTAGGCACCGCCGGTCGCTCGAGGATCTCTTGGAGTTCGTCCCAGCTCTCGGCGGACAGCGCGAAGGCCCGGCGATCCGCCAGGTCGTCGATCGCGGCGGCGACGGCGCGGCTGACCACGTAGTCGTTCAGAGACATCCCCGAATTGTCGAGAACCCGTCTCACGATCGTGTCCTCAGCCGGGGTGACTCGTATCGACCATCGTTCGGTCTTGGTACCCACGCCACCACTGTACGCCAATCAGACGTACAAGGCAACTGGATGCCAATGGGCGGTCCGTGACCCGTCATACGCGATATGCTTGATGTATGACGATGTTGAGCTTCAGGGTCGAGCCCGGCGAAGCCGCCCGGGCCCGGGAGATGGCCGACGCCCTCGGCATCCCCCAATCAGAGATGATCCGCGAGGCGCTGCGCCGCCACCTCAATGCGCTCGCCGCGCAGCGAGACGCCGCCTCCTATGAGGCGAACCCGCTCAGCCCGCAGGAGCTGTCACTGATGGAAGTCGAGCTCTGGGCACCAGCTGAGGACTGGTCCGACTGGGCCGATGCGACGCGGTGAGATCTGGTTCGCCACCACACCCGCCGGCGACCGGCCGGTGCTGGTACTCACCCGCGACCCCGTCGCCGACCGCATCGGCGCAGTCGTGGTCGCCGCGCTCACGAGGACCCGCCGAGGCCTGGCCTCGGAACTACCGCTGACTGCGGCCGCCGACGGCGTCCCTTCCGACTGTGTCGTCAACTTCGACACAATCCACACCCTGCCCCGGGAAGCGTTCCGCCGCCCGGTAGCGATGCTCGGCCCCACCCGGCTCGAAGAGGCCTGCCAGACGCTCAAAGCCGCCACAGGCTGCTAGCAGCGAGGGCGTTGCCCGACCGCTACGTCGTCCAGCGGTCGATGATCCGGCGCTCCATATTGCGAGCCAGATCGTACGTCACACCCCGTTCGGCCGGGGTGCTGGCCTTTGTCAGTAGCGAGAACTACGGTCGGGCACTCCTAAGGGCGCTACGCACGGCGAAGCGCTTGACTAGCCGGGCGAATCGGTTCTCGCGGAGCAAATCGTGATCATCCTCTCAGACGGCAAGACGAACGAGGTCGCCCAGCGGGCCGACGATGACGGGACTCTGTGGGTGCGGCTCGGCGAACTCCCGGACGCCACCGGCTGGCAGATGAAGCCCGAGGGCGCGTGCCTGGGCGAGATCTGCGTGCCGCTGCCGGAGTACAAGCGCGACGAGTGGATCGCCGACGCCGACGACTGGGTGTGGTTCAACTACTCGGAGTTCGCCGACATGCTCGGCCAGAAGTACGTGTGCGACGGCAACGTGTGGAGCCTCGGCTCGGTGCCCGAAGTCCGTCGCATGGGGCTGGAATCGGCCATCGCCCCCGACTTCGAGGTGACCCAGTGCAACGGCGACACGTTGAGGCTCTCCGACCTGCGCGGCCGCAAGGTGGTGCTGTTCACCTGGGCCTCCTGGTGAGGCTGCCGCTTCAGCCTGCCGGTCTGGCAGGAACTGTACGAGTCGATCGGCCCGGACCGGTTCGAGCTGATCAGCGTGGCCCAGGACTCGGCGGGTCCCCCCACGGTCAACAAGTGGTTCGACCGGGCCTCGCCGACCTACCGGTGCGTCATCGACCCGACCCACGAGATCAGCTCGATGTTCGGCTGGGTGAACGTGCCGTCGGCCGCCTGGATCGACGAGAACGGGAAGATCGTCCGCAGCAACGAAGGGGTGTACCCGGCTGAGACCACCATCGGGTTCGGCCTGGGCAAGGTCCGCATGGGCGACGACTCGTTCGCCGAGGCGACCCGTGACTGGATCGAGCGGGGCGCCGACAGCGAGCACGTCTGGTCGAGCAGGGAACTGGCCCAGCGGCTCAAACCCATCGACGACGACAAGCTGCTGGCCGAGGCGACGTTCAAGCTGGCGCTGCACTTCGAGGCGGTGGGCGACAGCGAGCGGGCTTTGAAGCACTTCGCCGCGGCGCAGGACCTGGCCCCCGACAACTGGAACTACCAGCGGCAGGGCTGGACCCACAAGGGGACGGCCTACGCCACCTTGCAGATACTGAAGCGGACGACCGAAATACGCAAGAGCACCGACAAGACCTTCTACGACCCCACCGGGCTGCCCGGCGAGAACCACCGCCGGTACACCGAGCCCGAGTGGCTGTGGACGCCCGCCGTCCGCCGGCTCAAGCAACTACTCCGCCGCTAAGAGGTCGAGCGAAATAGCCTGCGGCCATGCGCTGGCGACTTGCCATGGCGCTTACGGCAGCCGCGATCTTCGCGGCAGGCTGCGGCGGTGGAGCCGACGAGGCCGACCAATCCCCTACCGCGGCTCCTACCGAAGCCGTGGACGCCTCCCCCACGACCTCCGCAGCCCCGGCAACGGACGACACGAGCTCGCCGGAGCCTGCGGAGACAGCAAGCCTCGCGCCGGAAGAACCAGCACCCGAGCCGGCAGACGCCGCTGAACCGGCGGAGCCGGCCGACGCCCCCGGGCCGGCGGGCGCTGCCGAGGCCGACCCCAGCGACGCCTACTTCGCCCTCGACCGGGTGCTGGACATCAGCATCGAGATCGCGGTCGAGGACTGGGACACCCTGCGCCACCAGACCCGCACGTTCGAGGACCTGATCGCGGAGATCGAGGAGCATGAACTGTCCCGGCCCTTCGCCAGCATCTACACGTGGTTCAGCGCCACCGTGACCGTGGACGGCGAGACCCACGCCGACGTCGGCGTGCGCAAGAAGGGGTTCCTGGGCTCCCAGAGCGACACCAAGCCGTCCCTCAAGCTGCGCTTCGACAAGTACGTCGACAATCAGTCCCTCGGCGGGGTCATGGAGCGGATGACCCTGAACAACAGCGTCCAGGACCCCTCCATGGTCAACACCTGCCTGTCGTACCGGGTGTTCGCCGCGGCCGGCAGCCCCGCGCCCCGCTGCAACTTCGCCACCGTGTCGGTGAACGGCACCGACCTGGGGCTGTACGTCCACGTCGAGGAGATCAAGAAGCCGTTCCTGGCCCGCCACTTCGAGAGCAACGACGGCAACCTGTACGAGGGCACGATCAGCGACTTCACGCCGGCCTACCGCGGCACCATCGAGAAGAAGACCAACGAGGACGACGACGACTGGTCGGACATCGACGCCGTGGTGGCGGCCCTGGAGGACGAATCCGACACCGGCCTGGAGGCTCTGGGCGAGATCGTGGACCTGGACCGGTACCTCACGCACTGGGCGACCGAGGTGCTGGTGGGCCACTGGGACGGCTACGCCGGCGACCGCAACAACTACTGGTTCTACCGGGAGTCCGGCGGCCGCTTCGTGTTCATCCCGTGGGGCACCGATGACACCTTCCACTTGAGGGACGATCCCAACCCCTTCGACAACATCAGCGACCCTCCCCCGTCGGTGCTGGCCCTCACCGCAATACCGAACCGCCTCTACAACCACCCCGACTGGCGGACCAACTACGCCGTCCGGCTGAGGGAGATCCTGGACACCGCGTGGGACGAGGAGGAGCTGTTGGCGGCAGTCGACGAGATGGCCGCCATCGTGCAGGAGCACGGCCTCCCGAAGGCCCGGGATGCCGCCGCCGAAGACACCGAGCGGGTGCGCAAGTTCATCCTGAAGCGCAGGGGCGAGATCCTGGCCGATCTCACCCCCGAGCCGCCCGACTGGCCGGAGCCGGCGGCAGCCGTCCCGCTGACGGCCGGGTCTGGGACCCTGGAGGTCGCCTTCTCCACGACCTGGGGAAGCAACCTGGACCCCGACCCTCTGGCCGCCGGCACGATCACCAGCCTGGTGCTGAACGGGTCCCCGGCACCGGTCGAGAACGCGGGGGTCTTCGCCGGCCACGCCAGCCCGGATGAGGCGGGCCTGCTTCCCGACGCCGACGAGCCCGCCTCCATCGTGGTCGCGAGCATCGACGACGACGGCTCGCTCTCGGGGATGTCGCTGGTCGTGGAGCGGGACATGCTGGTGCCGGGAGCGACGCTGGTGATCGGCACCGGCGCCATCGCCGGCGGGGTGTGGTCCTTCCCGCCGGGAGCGGCCGAGCCGGACAGCTTCTCGCCCTTCGCCGAGGGCACCCTGAGGCTGTCTGAGGCGGGCACGGCCCGCGACGACGCCATCGCCGGCACCTTCTCAGGCCGATACGGGTGGGACCCCGCCCCGGCCGGCGAGGCCGACACCGGCACGGCTCTAGCCGATGCCGGGCTGCTGATCAACGAGGTGGCCGCCAAGGGCGACCCGCTGGACTGGTTCGAGTTGCACAACCTGTCACCAGAGCCGATAGCGCTCGACGGCTTCGTGTTCGCCGACGACCTCGCCGACGCCGGGAAGCGGGTGGCCTTCCCGGCAGGCACCACCATCGACGCGGGCGGGTACCTCCAGATCGAGCTGGACAGCGACGGCTGGCCCGGCTTCGCCCTGGGCGGCGACGAGGAGCTGGGCATCTGGCTGGCCGACGGCACCCTGGTGGACCGGATCGACTGGGAAGAGGGCGACTCCCCCGGCGACCAGAGCTACGCCCGGGTGCCCGACGCCACCGGCGGATTCCAGACCGTCGACACCCCCACCCCGGGCGCCCCCAACCAGTCGTGACGATCGACGGCTTCCGGTGAAGGGTTCGATCCCGCGAAACAGCAGCCGGTTGGCCGGTCAGAACTTCTGGATCGTGTGATGGTGGGTCATGGCCGTATCGGCCGGGCCCAGCAGCATGTGGGCTCGGAGGTTCCTCTTGTGGAAGAGCCTCACGAGATCGGTGTCGTGCCTTCCGGCCGTGTCGGCGAGCACGAATGCCTCGAGCTTGGCCTCGCCGTCTCGCCAGTCGTGCGGGCGGGCCCCCAGCAACTGCTCGAGGTCGTCGAGGTCGGCCCTCTCGACGGCATCGCCGATCTCGTCGCGCCGCTGGAGATGGCGGGCCAGCCGGAACAGGATGCGAAGCTCGTGCCGCACGAACGGGTCGTCGGTGGCCACCGACCGCAGGGCCCGCACCAGATGTCGATGGCCCACGTCGGCGGTTGAGAAGCGCGGTTCGGGCATCTCCACCCCTGCCAGGTCGATGCCGAGATGCTCCGCCCAGGCCTCGGTGGCGAAGAGGTTGGTCTCGCAGCACCACTGGAGGTTCGTCATCAGGTCGGAGGCCGGCGACGGGTCGCGCAGGGCGTGGCTGTAGGCCAGTTGGTTGGACAGCGTGAACGCCATGTGGTGCCAGCGGATGGCGTCGAGGTCGACGGGTGCGCCGGAGAGTTCCTCGTAGCGGGCGTAGAGCTTCCTCATGTCGCCGTAGCCGACGACGGTGTCGCGCATACGCCAAGCGGCGAGATCCATCATCGGGTCGCCGAGGTGGCCCAGCTCGAGATCCAGTACAGCCAGGATCTTGCCGTCGGCATGGTGGAACTGGCCCGAGTCCCAGACCACGGGCGCTTCCCGGCCGGCGGTGTCGATCGGGTTGCGGCGCAGCCAGCCGAGGCAGAACTCGAGGAAGGGGTCGGGACCGGCCTTCATCGAGCGGTAGTGCTCCTCGTACCGACGCAGCCCGACCAGCCCGGCCTCCGATGGATCGGCGGCCCGCCGGATACCCGCCGCGACGAACGGCGCGAGCGGCAGGGCGTGGAGCCGGGCGAGGATGGCGAGATAGTCGTCGACGGCCGCAGCCCGGTCCTCGTCGCTGGTGTCGACGAAGTGCTCCTGGCCGCCGACGCGATCCATGACGTAGGCCATGGGCTCGTCGATCCATCCCCGCACGGTCGCCACGGGGATGCCGTGCTCGCCGAGGAGCCGCTGGAAGGTCATCTCGTGCTCGAGAGGGAAGATGAGAGGCATGTCCGTGCGGTCGCCCCGCACCACCAGCTCGTGACGGGTGCCATCCCGGTCGACGGTCGCGAACCAGACCGGCCGCCAGCGCGTCTGGCGGGCGAGTTCGATGACCGTGCCGCCGAAGTCCTGCTCGAACCAGCGGGCGATGTTGCCGTCGGCGGCCGCCAGCGATTCCGGGCTCATCATGGCGACAGCCTCTCCCCTATCCAGCCCATCCTCGACGCGACTGATCCAAGACGAGGTGGTGCCCGCCTCCGGCTAGGAGCTGGACGGAGCTGTCGCGCCGATGAGGGTCGAGATGAGCCGGTTCCACTCGTCGTGGGTCGGGACGTGGCGATCGTCCAGACCAGCCGACACGAGCAGTTGGGCACCGAGCGCGGTGGCCCGGCACATCAAGGACATGGCCGCCGTGCTGAGCTCGGGATCCACGAAGCCGGCCTGCTTTCCCTCCTCGATCATGTCGGCGATCTGCTGAGCGTCCTCGTTCAGGAACTCCAGCAGGCACTCTCTGATCTTCTCGTTGTTGCGAGCGCTGCCGAAGACCTGCACCAGCACGTCTCGCGACTGGTCGGCCTCCAGGAGGCTCGCTCCCAGCGTCTCGATCACGTCCGGCGGCCTCATCCCGTCGACGCCCGACTCCTTGATCCGGCTGGACGGCAGGACTGTGTGGAAGATGTAGTCGAGGGCGGCCGCCATCACGTCGCTCTTGGTGGGCCAGCGCGCGTAGACCGCTCCCGATGTGAGTCCGGCGCGACGGGCAATGGCGCTGACGCGGGCCGCGTCGAAGCCGTGCTCCACAAACTCCCTGGCAGCGGCCTGCAGCAGCCGCTCAGTCGTTCGATCCGTTCCGCTCCGGCGGCGCGGCGTGTCGGCACCGAGCAAAGGAAGATCCTCTAGAGCCGGCATGCGGCCAACAATACACGATCACCGACCCCTCCTATCTCCCTGACTGACACGAGAACCCACGATGAGTGCCGTCAGACGCCCGGTGTCGCTCCGCCGGGTCAAGCCCGGGCGAGAACGACAGTGGACCACCCTCCGGATGCCCGGCGACCGACTTCGGCTAGGGGGTTAAGGAAGTCGACAACCTGCGAGCACTGCGACGGAGAGATCCCGCCCACGACGAGCCATCCACGCGGCGACACATGCGAGACCAAATCCCGGGCGAGTTCGACGACTCCCGCCCTGGCGATGTTGGCCAGGACGATGTCGAAAGGGCCGTCGATCCGGCCCAGAGGATCGAGCGTCGCCTCCAAACGGCCGCCCAAACCGTTGAGGTGTGCATTGCGTCGAGCCGCCTCGACCGCGTCGAGCTCGATGTCGGCAGCCACGACTTCCGCCGCGCCGAGTCGAAGCGCGCACAGTCCGAGAATGCCGCTTCCGCAGCCGACGTCGAGTACCCGCTCCCCGCCGACGACCCGGCCGGCAAGCTCCTCGATGATCTGACTCGTGGTCGGATGGTGGCCGCTGCCGAATCCGCCTGGTCCGATCTCGATCAACCCCGGGAGGTGCCTGCGATCGTGCTCCGACCACGCCAGGCACACGCTGATTCGTTCACCGAAGGTGACGGGGCGGGTGTCCCGATGCCACGCCTCGAGCGCAGCACCACTGTCCGGTCTTGTCACCGCCATCGCGCCCTCGGCCCTGAGCGACACGACGAGGCCGGCCGCCCCCGCGGCGTCCTCTGCCGAGGCCAACACCACCCGACGGGTGTCACTCGGCGCCACAACGTCCACCAAGCGCACACCGAGGGCTCGGAGCCGGTTGCACATCCCGGCCAGTTCGTCCTCGGTTGTTGCTACCACGATCACCGCGACGCAGCTCCAGGAGCGGCGCAGGCTCAGGGTTGTTCCGTTGCGTCGCCCTCCGGATCGTAGTGCTGACCGTCGGCGGTGAGCTCAGCCGCGATGGCGCGCCGTTCCGACTCGTCGACGTGCTTGAACGCCATCACATCAGTTAGCAGGAGCCTGCGACGGTTGCCGACACGTCGAAACGGAATCCTTCGCTGGTCCAGGAGCTTGACGAGATAGGGCCGCGAAACGTTGAGCAGATCCGCGGCCTGCTGAGTCGTGAGCTCCCTCTTTACCGGTGATACGGCAACCGCGTTGCCGCTAGCAGCCTGCGCCAACACCAGAATCAAGAGATCGAGGACCTCGACCGGCACTTCTGCGGTTGCATCCTCGTTGCCGGACAGCATGAGTGACGCGCTTGAAGCCTCGGGATGCTGCTCCCGGAAGTGCTTGAGAGTCCGAACCGCGTTCGCCGCCTGAGCAGTTGTGACCTCGTCGGGAACAATCAAGTGATGCGCTGAGCGCGAGCTGGCGTTCATGGCTCTCCTCGATCCTTGGCCGTTCGCCTGGCCGCAACGGACAATATGGACCCTACTACTATTGAAGGCTCCAAATGCCCGATCTCTCGTTCGATCACATGGCATGTCTGGCTGCCTCTGCAGAGAATTCGCAAGGGCTGGTCCACGTTCAAACAGAGGCACTTGTCTCGCCGGAGCTGTACCGTTGGCGGGAGTGCGAGGCGCCTTGTTCCGAGCCTTCAACGGACCGATCACCGTAGAGGACCTTCCCGATCCAGACGTGCCCCGCGACGGCGTTGTGA
This sequence comes from Candidatus Aldehydirespirator sp., assembly GCA_965203575.1. GTDB lineage: Bacteria > Actinomycetota > Acidimicrobiia > Acidimicrobiales > Aldehydirespiratoraceae > Aldehydirespirator. The sequence goes on along the minus strand of OZ241894.1, from coordinate 3,074,315 downwards.
TTGAGGTTCGGGCGTCCGGGCTCTGCCGCAGCGACCTCTTCGCCTGGCATGGCCACGACCCTGGCCTCACCCTGCCGCATGTGCCCGGACACGAACTGGCGGGGGTGGTGGCCGAGGCCGGGCCAGACACCGCCCGCTGGTCAGCGGGCGACCGGGTGACCGCACCTTTCTGCTGCGGATGCGGCCGATGCGAGCAGTGCAGCACGGGCAACGAGCAGATCTGCGACAACTACTTCCAACCCGGCTTCACCCACTGGGGCTCCTTCGCCCGCTACTGCGCGATCTCCCACGCCGACACCAATCTGGCTGCGCTGCCCGACGACCTCTCCTTCGAACACGGCTCGATCCTGGGCTGCCGGATGATCACGGCCTACCGGGCATTGATGGAGCGGGCCCGGCTCGCGGCCGGCGAGTGGCTGGTGGTGCACGGCTGCGGCGGGCTCGGTCTGTGCATGGTGATGATCGGCGCAGCCGTTGGCGCCCGGGTCGTGGCCGTGGACATCGAGGAACCCGCCCTGAGGCTGGCCACCGCCATGGGAGCGACCGCCACCGTCGTCGCCGATCCCGACGACGGTCGGGCCACGGTGGGCGCGGTGCGCGAGACGACCGGAGGAGGCGCCCACGTGTCAGTCGACGCGCTCGGCAACGCCGAGGTGGCTGCCAACTCGGTGCGCTGCCTGCGTAAGCAGGGCCGCCATGTCCAGGCCGGACTGCTGTCAGCGCGGGCCACCGCGCTGCCGATGGCCACCGTCGTCGCGAAGGAACTGGAGGTGCTCGGCACCAAGGGAATGTCTGCCCGCCAGTACCCCGCGCTGATGGGCTTGATCGCAACCACCGGCATCGACCTCGGGCTGCTGGTGAGCCGCACGATGGCACTGGAGGACCTGCCCGAGGCCTTCCAGACCATGGAGGGCTTCGGAGGCAGCGGCGTGGCGGTGGTCACCGAGTTCTAGGTACCCCGGGAGGCGAGACTGCTGACGGCCGCCACTACGCTGGGCGCCGTGGCCGACGACTTCTTGGCCCCAGAGGAAGACGAGGCCTTCCGGGCCCGATGCCGGGCATTCCTCGACGAGCATGCCACGGGCATCTCACTGGACGGGCGACCCGATCCCAGGGGCGAGCTGAGGCTGCGGGCGGCCCAGCGATTCCAGAGGGCCTTGGCCGACGAGGGTCTCGCCGGGCTGACCTATCCGGCCGCCTACGGCGGAGCCGGGCTGACCAAGGCCCATGAGAAGGCGTGGCGAGAGGAGTACAGCCGCTATCCCAACATGACCTACGACCTTCTCATATCCCACGGGATGTGCCTGCCCATGATGGCCGAGTACGGCAGCCATGCGCAGAAGTCGGCCCACCTGGCCCGCATCATCTCGGCGGAGGACGTGTGGTGCCAGATGTTCTCCGAGCCCGGAGCCGGATCCGATGTGGCCAGCCTGCAGACCCGGGCCGAGCGCGATGGCGACGAATGGACTATCAACGGCCAGAAGGTGTGGACCACGCTGGCGCATCTGTGCGCCTACGGGATCATCATCGCCCGCACCGACCCCACCGTGCCCAAGCACGCCGGGATCTCGATGTTCGTCGTGCCCATGGACGCCGAGGGGGTCGAGATACGTCCCATCCACCAGATCGACGGCGGCACCCAGTTCAACGAGGTGTTCTTCACCGATGTGCGCATCGGCGCCGACAACCTCCTGGGCGAACTGAACAACGGCTGGCGCATGGCGACGGCCATGCTGATGTACGAGAGGGTCGCCATCGGCACCGGAACCACCGGCGGGATCAGCACCGACCGTACTGACCGCCTGATCGGAGCGGCCCGCAAGCGCGGCCTCGACCGCGACCCGGCCCTGCGCCAGAAGCTCATGCGGCTGCGCATCCTGGAGACCTGCCTGTCGCTGGTGGCCATGCGGACCCGGGCAGAGGTCAAGGCAGGGCGCACACCGGGACCGGGAGGCTCGATCGGAAAGCTGGCCACTGTCCAGATCGCGGACCTGCACACCGAGGTGTCGATGGCCATCGCCGGTGCGTCAGGAGTGGCCTGGGAGGACGAAGCCGATGCCTTCTGGCAGCGCCAGGCCCTCACATCGCTTCAGGCCGGCATTGCCGGCGGAACCTCGGAGATCCAGCGCAACATCATCGGCGACCGCGTGCTCGGACTGCCCCGGGACATCAGCGTCGACCGGGGTGTACCGTTCGAGGACCTGAAGGTCGGCACCCAGACCAGCTGACCCGCGCCGCCCCCGGAACTCCCGCTCTTGCTTCGCGGGCCGCTCGGGCCCTAAAGCAAGTGCCGGGTCGTCTGGTAGACGGTGCGGATCGCGAAGTTGGAGCGCAGCCGGGCCACGCCGGCGAGCCGGGACAGATGCTGGTTGTGGATGCGCTCGAAGTCGCGGTGGTCCTGCACGGCGAGGTGCACCAGGTAGTCGGCGTCGCCCGCCACCAGGTGGCATGACATGACCTCCGGACAGTCGCGCACCTCCTCCTCGAAGCGGCGCAGCGACTCCTCGCTCTGGCTGACCAGGGAGACCTCCACGAACACGTCCAGGTCCCTGCCGATGGCCTCGGTGTCGAGGATCATCACATAGCCGGCGATGACGCCGTCGGCCTCCAGCCGGCGCACCCGCCGGTGGCAAGCCGACGTGGACAGCCCTATGCGCGATGCCAATTCGGAATGTGACACCCGCCCGTCGATCTGCAGTTCGTTCAGGATGAGCCGATCGGTCGTATCGATTTCGTGCATGGGAATATTTTGCGTTGAACTAGCGAGATGTGCAAGTATTGAGCGTCGTTATCACTACTCGAAACAATATTGCTCAGAATGAGTCCCACATGCGCGTGTAGTATTTCACCAGTCGCAGGTGGAGGGGTCCAACATGCGCATTGGGGTGCCCAGGGAGATCAAGAGCGAGGAGCGCCGCGTCGGGCTGACTCCCGACAGCGTGCGCGAGGTCACCGACCGCGGTCACGAGGTATACGTCGAGCGGGACGCGGGCGCGGGCGCCGGGTTCGACGACGACGAGTACAAGGACCGCGGCGCCATCATGGTGCCCACTGCTGAGGAACTCTTCGAGATCGCCGAACTGATAGTGAAGGTCAAGGAGCCCCAGGCGGTGGAGCGCGCCCTCCTGAGGGCCGACCACACGCTGTTCACCTACCTGCATCTGGCTCCCGACCCCGACCAGGCCCACGACCTGCTCGGCAGCGGAGCCACTGCCATCGCCTACGAGTCGGTCACCGACCACAGGGGCCGACTCCCCCTGCTCGCCCCCATGTCCCAGGTAGCGGGCCGCCTGGCCATCCAGGCCGGCGCCCGCTGCCTGGAGGCATCCGCGGGCGGCCGGGGAGTGCTGCTGGGCGGGGTGCCCGGTGTGGCCGCCGCTCCGGTCACGGTGATCGGCGGCGGGGTGGTCGGCACCAACGCGGTGGAGATGGCCCTGGGACTCGGCGCCGACGTGACCGTGCTGGATCGCGACATGGCCGTGCTCGAATCGCTGGCCGCCCGCTTCGGTCCGGCGCTGCGCACCCTGTACTCCAGCCCCAGCCGGCTGGCCCAGGCCGTGTTCACCGCCGATCTGGTGATCGGGGCCGTGCTGCTGCCCGGCGCCAGGGCGCCCCGGCTGATCACCAGACAGATGGTGAAGGTCATGCGGCCCGGCACCGTCATCGTGGACGTGGCCATCGACCAGGGCGGCTGCGCCGAGACCTCCAGGCCCACCACCCACGCCGAGCCCACCTACGTGGTCGACGACGTGGTCCACTACTGCGTGGCCAACATGCCCGGCGCGGTCCCCCGCACCTCCACCCAGGCCCTCAACAACGCGACCCTCCCCTACGTGCACAAGCTGGCCGACCAGGGAGTCGTCGAGGCCATCGCGGCCGACAAGGGCCTCCAGGACGGCCTCAGCGTTCGCCACGGCCGGATCACCGAGCCCGCAGTGGCCGACGCCCTGAGCCTGGAATACACCGAGCCCCTAGACACCCTTCGCTGAGGAGGCCCGGGCCGGCCGCAGCCCCCTGTGACGGCTATTCGTTCAGGTGCATGGCCACGGCCAGGTTCGATCCGATCACCGCGACCCCCACTGCGATCGCCACCACGAGCAGGTTGACCTGCAGCATGGCGGCGTCGTCGACCTTGAACCCGGCCAGCAGTTGCAGACCATCGGCATCGCTGAACTGATCGATCACGTAGTTCCGCAGAAGCGAGTTGCTGATCATGGCCACTACGGCGCCGAGCAGGCCCTGAACCAGCCCCTCGAGCATGAAGGGCACACGGATGAACCACTTCGTGGCCCCCACCAGGCGCATGATCTCTATCTCGGGACGCCGGTTGCCGATGGCCACCGCCAGCGTGTTGAGAATCAACAGCGTCGAGGCGCCGAGCAGGACGATCGAGCCGATGAACAGCACCCGTCCGGCCCGGTTCGACAGGTTCTGCACATCGCGGATCACGTCACCCGCGAAGGTGACCGTGCGAACCCCGGGCTTTCCCTTGAACTGGCTGCCCAGCTCCTCCACCACGTCGGGGTCGGGATCGGTCGGCACCACCCGGTAGTACGGGGGCACACCCTCGGCGGTGAAGATCTCCAGCACCTCGGGTGTGTCCTGGAAGAACTCCTTGAACTCCTCGTAGGACTGCTGGCGGTCCACGTACTCCCAGCTCTCCACGCCCGGGCTCTCGTCGAGTTGGTTCCGGACGCTGGAGTCCTCGTCCGTCCCGGCGTCGGTGTTCATCCACACTATGAACTCCACCCCGTCCTGCCAGCGAGCGGTGGCGTTGTCAACCGCCACCTGGAACAGCATGAAGCCGCCGAACATGGCCAGAGAGACCCCCACCGTGACCACGGTGGCCACCGCCAGCAGGATGTTGCGCCACAGGTTCTGACCTGTCTCGCGCAGCACGTAGCGGAAGCTGAACACCGAGGCCTACTCGCGACCGGGGGCGACGCTGAACATCGAGGGGGCTTACTCGTAGACGCCTCGGGCCTGGTCGCGCACGACCATTCCCCGGTCGAGTTCCACCACCCGCTGCCGCATGCTGTCCACGATGCTGCTGTCGTGGGTGGCCATCACGACGGTCGTGCCTATCTCGTTGATGCGCTCCAGCAGGCGCATGATGCCCACCGACGTCGTGGGGTCGAGGTTCCCGGTGGGCTCGTCGGCCAGCAGGATCAGCGGCCGGTTGACGAAGGCCCGGGCGATCGACACCCGCTGCTGCTCGCCTCCTGAGAGCTCGCGGGGGAACCGGTCCATCTTGCGGGACAGCCCGACCAGTTCCAGGATGGCGGGCACCTGGCGGTTGATGACCTGTGGGCCCTTGCCGATCACCTCGAGCGCGAAGGCCACGTTCTCGGCCACCGTCTTCTTCTGGAGGAGCTTGTAGTCCTGGAAGACATAGCCGATGTTGCGCCGGAGGTAGGGAACCCTCCATCCGCTGAGCCCGCCGATGTCGCGGCCGGCCACGAATATCCGGCCGTGCTCGGGCACATCCTCGCGGTTGAGCAGGCGGATGAATGTGGACTTGCCGGAGCCGGACGGACCCACCAGGAAGACGAACTCCCCCTTGCCGATGTCGATGGTCACGTCGCGCAGGGCCACCACGTCGCCCTTGAAGACTTTCGTGACCTTCTCCATCTTGATCATCAGTCGTCGCCTCCAGCGGCCTTCGGTGACGTGGCGACAGTACCAGCCCCCTCGATCGAGCCCGCGGCACCGGTGGCCCGGCTCCACCGGAGCCAGGACTCCATGAACGGATCGAGATCCCCGCCCAGCACCGCGTCGACGTTGGGGGTCTCATGGCGGGTGCGCTGGTCCTTCACCATCTGGTAGGGCTGCATCACATAGCTGCGTATCTGGCTGCCGAAACCCACCTTCTGCTGCTCGCCCTTGATGCCGGCGATCTCGTCGGCGAGCCTCTTGCGCTCCAGGTTGAGCAGCTTGGCGGCCAGCATCTGCATGGCCCGTTCCTTGTTCTGGTGCTGGCTGCGCTCGTTCTGGCAGCTGGTGACGATCCCGGTGGGCAGGTGGGTGATCCGCACCGCCGAGTCGGTGACGTTGACATGCTGGCCCCCGGCTCCCGAGGAGCGGTAGGTGTCGACCCGCAGATCCTTCTCGTCGATGGCCACCTCGTCGGAGACCTCCTCGAAGAAGGGGGCGACGTCGACCGCGGTGAAGGCCGTCTGGCGCTTGCCCTCGTTGTTGAACGGAGAGATGCGCACCAGGCGGTGCACGCCGTGCTCGGAGCGCATCCAGCCGTAGGCACAGCGGCCCTTCACCAGGAAGTCCACGCTGGAGTACCCGGCCTCGGTGCCCTCCGACAGGGCGGTCACCTCCAGCTCGAAGCCGCGGCGCTCGGCCCAGCGGCGGTACATCCGCAGCAGAATCTCGGCCCAGTCCTGCGAGTCGGTCCCGCCCTCGCCCGACTTGATCTGGCAGACGGCATCCCGCTCGTCGAACTCGCCGGTGAACAGCGATCGCAGCTCGAGCTCGTCGAAGCGAGCGGCGACATCGGCCACCAGCCGCTCGATCTCAGCCTCCTCGGAGGCATCCCCCTCCTCCACGGCGAGCTGGTTGAGGGTCTCCGCGTCCGAGATCCCGTCGGCCAGCCGTTCGAACATCGCCAGGTCATCGCTGATCGAAGCCAGTTCGGAGGTCACGGCCCGGGCCCGTTCGGGCTGATCCCACAGATCGGGGCGTGACGACTCGGCCTCGAGCTGGGGGAGCCGGACCCGCAGGGCGCCGATGCGAAGATAGGCCTCGGCCTCCTCGAGGCGACCGCGCAGCCGGCGCAGATCGTCGCTGAAGTCCTGCACAGCCGCTCAGCCCGCGCCGGGGCGACCGCAGCACATCTTGTACTTCTTGCCGCTTTCGCAGGGACACGGCTGGTTGCGCCCGACCTTCTCCAGCTCGCTCTTGACGACCGGCACCCGGTTCCGTGGCTGGTTCGGCACCGCAGCCCGGGCCGTGTCCGATGAGGCCGCCGCGGCCGCGGCCGGCTGTGGAGCCCCCGCACCGACGGTCGCCAGCGCCGGAGAGGCAGCCTCGCTCTTGCTGGCGGTCACGCCCACCAGGCGGGGGGCGTCCTCGGGCGCCTGCTCGGCAAGCTGGACGTGCATCACGTAGCGCACGAAGTCCAGGGCGATGCCGTCCATCATCTGCCCGAACATCTCGAAGCCCTCACGCTGCCATTCGGTGGCCGGATCCTTCTGCCCCATGGCCCGCAGATGGATGCCCTCCCGCAGCAGGTCCATCTCGCGCAGGTGGGACCGCCACCTCTGGTCGATCAGGCGGAGCATCACCTGGCGCTCCACCTGGCGCATCACGTCGGTGCTGAGCTGCTCCTCCCGCTCACCGTAGTGATCCAGGGCAGCCCGGTTGACGACCCCGGACAACTCGTCGTGCGTGACGACCGCGTCGAGTCGAGCCGCCTCCACCCCGCCGGGCCACAGCCCCGCCAGCTCCGTGCCCAACCCCTCACGATCCCACTCCTCGGGGTGCTCGGAATCGCAGTGGGCGGCAATGGCGGCGGCGACCGCGGCCTCCAGGTGCTCCAGAGTCTCGGATCGAAGGTCCGTCCCGTCGAGTATCTGGGATCGGCGCCGGTAGATGACCTTGCGCTGCTCGTTCATCACCTCGTCGTACTTGAGAACGTTCTTGCGGGTCTCGGCGTTGCGCTGCTCCACGGTGTTCTGGGCCCGCTCGATGGCCTTTGTGACCATGCCCGCCTCGATCGGCACGTCCTCGGGCAGAGCCTTGTCCATCACCCAGTTCATGGCGCCGGTGGCGAACCGGCTCATGAGATCGTCCTCCAGCGACAGGTAGAAGCGGCTCTCGCCGGGGTCGCCCTGGCGCCCTGAGCGGCCTCTGAGCTGGTTGTCGATCCGCCGACTCTCGTGGCGCTCGGTGCCCAGCACGTACAGCCCTCCGAACTCGAGCACCTCCTCCCGCTCGGCGTCGGTGGCCGCCCGATGCTTGGCCGTCAGCTCGGCCAGGCGCTGGGCGCCCTCGGCCGTGGCCTCCTCGAGAGCCTCGGCCCTGAGGTCGCGGCGGGCCAGGCCCTCGGGATTGCCTCCCAGGAGGATGTCGACGCCGCGCCCGGCCATGTTGGTGGCCACGGTGACCGCGCCCAGCCGGCCGGCCTGGGTCACGATCTCGGCCTCGCGGTGGTGCTGCTTGGCGTTGAGCACCTCATGGGCGATGCCCTGCTTGTCGAGCAGGCGGGACAGCTTCTCGGACTTCTCCACCGAGACGGTGCCGACCAGCACCGGCTGGCCCCGCTCGTTGCGCTCGAGTATGTCCTCGGCGCAGGCCGCGAACTTGGCGTCCTCGGTCTTGTAGATCAGGTCGGCCCGATCGCCGCGGATCATCGGCCGGTGGGTGGGCACGCTCACCACGTGCAGTCCGTAGGTGGAGGCGAACTCGCTGGCCTCGGTCTCGGCCGTGCCGGTCATGCCGGCCAGGCGCTCGTACATCCGGTAGTAGTTCTGCAGCGTGATGGTGGCCAGCGTCTGGTTCTCCTCCTTGATGGCCACCCCCTCCTTGGCCTCGACCGCCTGGTGCAGCCCGTCGGACCAGCGCCTTCCCTCCAGCACCCGGCCGGTGAACTCGTCGACGATCTTCACCTGGTTGTGCTGCACGATGTACTCGTGGTCGCGCCGGTACAGCTCCTTGGCCCTCAGCGCGGCCTGCAGCTGGTGCACCAGGTTCTGGGCCACCATGTCGTAGAGGTTCTCCACGCCGAGCATCCGCTCGACCGCGTGCACGCCCTCCTCGAGGGGCGCGACCGAGCGCTTCTCCTCGTCCACCTCGTAGTGGACGTCGCGCTGAAGGCCTCGTGCGATCCCCGCGAAGCGGGTGTACAGCTTGGCCGCGTCGGCCACCTGGCCGCTGATGATCAGCGGGGTGCGAGCCTCGTCGATGAGGATCGAGTCGATCTCGTCCACGATGCAGTAGTGGTGGCCGCGCTGCACCTGCTCGGCGCGCGACATGGCCATGTTGTCCCGCAGGTAGTCGAAGCCGAGCTCGTTGTTTGTCCCGTAGGTCACGTCGCAGGCGTACTGGCGCCGCTTGTGCTCCCAGCCGCGGTCGCCGGGGACGATCAGCCCCACGCTGAGGCCGAGCCACTTGTAGAGCCGGCCCATCCACTCGGCGTCGCGGCCGGCCAGGTAGTCGTTGACCGTCACCACATGGACGCCCCGGCCGGTCAGCCCGGTGAGGTAGACCGGCAGCGTGGAAGTGAGGGTCTTGCCCTCGCCGGTGCGCATCTCCGCCACTGCGCCCCAGTGCAGCGCCGCGCCGCCCACGAGCTGCACGTCGAAATGGCGCTGGCCGAGCACCCTCACCGATGCCTCCCGCACCACCGCGAAAGCCTCCAGCAGCAGCTCGTCGGTGGACTCGCCCCTCTCCAGCCGGCTGCGGAACTCGCCGGTGCGGGCCCGAAGCCCGTCGTCGTCGAGGCGCTGCATCTCCTTCTCGAGCGCGTTGATGTCGGGGACGAGGGCCTGGAGATCCCTGAGCTTTCGGCCCTCGCCCGAGCGCAGGACTCTCCTCAGCAGCGACATCGTCCCGGTCCCGCTGCCCGTTCAGCCGGCCTCGTCGATGAGGCCCACCGCACCGTCGTCGCGCCGGTACACGACCGCGGAGCGCCCCGTGGCCGAGTTGATGAAGAAGAAGAAGCCGTGGCCCATCAGATCCATCTTCAGTGCGGCCTCCTCCGGACTGAGCGGGCCGAGGTGGAACCGCTTGGTCTTGACGATCCGCAACTCCGGCTCGGTGTCGCCGCCGTCGACCGTGCCGGAGCCGTCGACTGCGCCAGAGCCCTCGACCGCCTGGGGGATCGGCTGCACCTCGCCGTCACTGCTGGTTCGTATCGTGTCGCCGCGGCCGCGGTGGCGGTTCTGGAGCCTGGTCCGCAGCTTGCGGATCTGGCGCTCCAGCTTGGCCTCGGCGAGGTCCACGGCGGTGAAGGCGTCGGGGGCGTTCACCTTGCAGCGCAGATGGTGGCCGTGCCCCGTCAGGGTCACCTCACAGGTCTGGTGGTCGACGATGCGAGGATTGCGGGCCTCGTCGAAGTGCACCTCGGCGGTGTCCAGATCGTCCAGGTACCGGTCGAGCTGCCCGATCTTGGCCCTCACGGCCTCCTCGAGGCCCGGGGTGATGTCCGTGTGGCGGCTGCTGATCGATATCTCCACGTCCAACCTCCTGTGGCTTCCGATGCGCCCTCATGGTAGAGGTAGCGCGACGGGCTGCCGCGGCGCCGCCGGCGCCACCGTGGCCACTGCAGCCACCACCGCCGCCGCGCCGCCGGCCCTGAGTGCAGTGGCCGCGACCCGCAGCGTCGAGCCGGTGGTGCACACGTCGTCGACGACCAGGATCAGACCGCCCAACCGGCCGCGCCGGACCGCCATCGTGGGACCCTCCAGGCGCCCCTGGAGGGACCGGGAGGTCTGGGGCTCGTCGTCCAGCCGGCGCAGCAACCGGCGAGCCCGCAACCCCAGGCGCCGGGCGAGGGCACGGGCCAGCAGCTCGGCCGGGTCGAAGCCCCGCCCGCGGCGGCGCGTCGGACTGCAGGGAACCCAGGTGACCAGGTCCGGAGCCTGCCCCGCAGCCGCGACCGATGCCATCCGGTCGGCGATCGGGGTGACCACGGCGGTCTTGCGTCCGTACTTGAGGGCGCGCACCAACTCGGCCGCGGCGCCCTCGTGGCACCAGCCGGCCCACAGCGCGTCCACGCCGTCGATCCGCACGTCCTGCATTTCACAAGGTTACATTCAAACCTCGACGATGAGCATAAATATCTGAAAAGGATTGAAATAGTTGTGAATGACTGGATTTGGGATAGCCTGGCAGCGTGGCAGACCCTGAACCGTCGAAGATCCAGATTCTGGGCGATCACCGGATGCGCGGCGGCATCTGGACGAACTTCGCAATGATCAGTCACTCGCCCCATGAATTCACGCTCGACCTTGTTCGATTGGATTACGGGACCACTCCCGCACAAGGCATCATCGTGCAACGTGTGAACGCGTCACCCCTGTTCGTGAAGCAGCTCATCGATGCCTTGGCTGCAAGTCTGGCCGACTATGCTCGAACCATGCCGGACGGCATCGGAACTGAGGAGGACCAGTGAACGATCACGACGATCCATCCGAGTACCGGGAGACGGAGATTGTGCTGCGTCCCGGAGAGCCTCCCGTGAAGGCTCTGGTCCGCATAGTGTGGGCTAACCCTCCGGGCATGCCCGGAGAGCCGCCTACTCCCATCAGCGGCTAGAGAGGTTCGTCCCGCTCGGTCGCTCTAGGCAGGGGATTAGGGCACAGCCCCGGCATCGGCGGCGGTGACATGTCCCTCGTCGCGCATCCAGGCAATGGAGTCGGCCAGGGAGTCTGCCGCGGTGCGCAACCTCACGCCGGTGTCCTGCTCGGTGAATGAGTTGTCGCCTGCACAGGTGTTGTACATGTACTCCACGCCCTCAGAGGTGAGGATCAGGTCGAGGCCGAAGCGGCGGGTCAGGTCGCCCATCCGGCCCCACGCCGAGAACATCGCCTTGGGCATCGACACCGACTTCAGGACCCGCCCTGTCACCTCGCACAGCACCGACAGCAGCTCGTCGGAGGTGAGGTGGTGGCCGAACATCACATAGCGCTTCGGGCCGCGGCCGGCCTGCATCGACGCCGCGATCACCGCAGCTATGTCTCGCACATCGACCAGGTTGAGCGTGTACCCGGACGAGCGCATGAAGGGTTTGGTCAGCCACAGCTTGAGCGGCTTGAACTGGGTCGACTCGCCGTAGTCGCCGGGGCCGAACACGCCGCCGGGGTAGACGATGACCACACCGTGCCCCGAGTCCTGGAGTCGCCGGGCCAGGTTCTCGCTCTCGGCCTTCGAGCGCGCGTAGGGCATCCGGGCGCTGCCCACCGGGTGATCGCCGGTCACCGGGTCGGTGTGGAACGGGAACAGGGCTGCGGTGCTGGACACGTGCACGATCGGGTCGCAGCCCGCGTCCGAGGCCGCGCCCAGCACGTTGAGGGCTCCCGCGAAGTTGCTGGCCTCGATGGCGGCCTCGGAACTCGGGTCGGTCCCCACCACCGCGGCCGCGTGCACCACCGCGTCGCAGCCGTCGACCGCGGCCGAGACCGCCACCGCATCGGCGATGTCCCCCTCGATCGTCTCCAGCGAGGCGAGATCAACTCCCACCCGGGCAGTCACCGTCTCGAGCTTGGACGGCGTGCGCACCAGGGCCCGCACGCTGTGGCCCGCGTCCTGGAGGGCCTTGGCCGCGTGGGACCCCACGAAGCCGGTGGCGCCGGTGACTAGGACTCTCATTTGCTCCGCCTCCCCATGGCCTAAGAAAGCCTAGGCCCCGGGCCCGAGCGGCCCGTGAGCGCAGCGAACAAGAGCGGGCATCAACGCACGGCCCCGGCGTCGGCCGCGGTGACGTATCCCTCGTCGCGCATCCAGGCGATGGTGTCGGCCAGTGACTCGGCCGTCGGCCGCAGGACGATGCCGGTGTCCTGCTCGGTGGCGGAGTTGTCGCCCGCGCAGTAGTTGAACATGTACTCCACGGCCTCGGTGGTCAGCACCAGATCCCGGCCGAGCCGGTGTGCGATATCCCCGACCCGGCCCCAGATCGAGAACAGCGCCCTGGGCGCCGGCACCGACTTCAGGTCCCGGCCGGTCACGCTCTGCAGCTCCGACAGCAACTCGTCGGCGGTGAGGTGGTGGCCGAACATCAGGTAGCGCCTCGGACCCCTGCCCGCCTCCATGGAGGCGGCGATCACCGCGGCCACGTCGCGCACGTCGACCATGGTCACCGTGTAACCCGACCGGGGGATCGGCTTGGTCAGCCAGAGCTTCAACGGCTGGAGCTGGATCGACTCGCCGTAGTCGCCCGGGCCGATGGTCAGGGCGGGATAGACGATCACCACGCCGTGCCCCTGGGCCTGGTACCGCCGGGCCAGGTGCTCGGACTTGGCCTTGGACCGCGGGTAGGCCCCGCCGGCGGTGCCGACCGGGTGGTCGACGGTGACCGGGTCGGTGCGGAACGGGAACAGGGCCTCCCCGGTGGAGACGTGGACCACGGGGTCGCAGCCCGCGTCGATGGCGGCCTCCAGCACGTTCTGCGCGCCCGGGAAGTTGGTCCCGGACACCTCGGTCGCCGCGGCAGGAGCGATGCTCACCACCGCGGCGGCATGGACCACGGCGTCGCAGCCGTCGACAGCCGCAGTGACGGCAGCGGCGTCGCGGATGTCTCCCTCCGCCGCCTCGAGGGAGTCGAGGTCGACGCCCACCCGGGCGGTCACCGTCTCGAGCTTGGCCGGCGTCCGCACCAGGGCCCGCACGCTGTGGCCCGCGTCCTGGAGAGCCTTGGCCGCGTGGGACCCCACGAAGCCGGTGGCGCCGGTGACCAGGACCCTCAGAGCCGATCCCTCCCCGACGGGCCCGGGCGGGGCGTTGGCATCATCCGTGGTCCTCCAGCAGGGCCGAGGCCAGGGAGGCGGCCGTTCCGGGGGTGCGGCGGGCCTCGATGTCGCGGTGGCGGGCCGCGATGGCAGCGTCGAAGTCGCCGTCGGTGAACAGCCAGAGCTGGTCGGCCCGGATCGCCTCGACCACCATGCCGGCCACCGCCGAAGGGCGCAGCGCCTGGGCGTAGAGATCGCGGACCGCGGCCCTGGTCTCTGATTCGGGCCCGCCGGCGACCATGTCGGAGTCCCACGTCCCATCGACTCCTGGATGGTCCTGCAGGCGTTCGGGCCGGTTGCGCTCGGAGTCCAGGATGTTGGTGGAGACCAGACCGGGGCACAGGCAGGTGACGCCCACCCCGGTGCCCTCGGACAGCATCTCGGCGTGCAGGGTCTCGCTCAGCGCGACCACGCCGTGCTTGGAGACGTTGTAGGGGCCGATCCCCGCCGACGACAGGTGGCCCAGGATCGACGCGGTGTTGACGATGTGGCCCGAGCCCCGCTCGATCATCGGGCCGAGGAAGGCTTGGCAGCCGTGGATCACGCCCCAGAGGTTGACCCCCAGGCACCACTCCCACGACCTGAGGGACAGTTCCGCCATGGACCCGGTGGCGGCCACGCCGGCGTTGTTGCACAGCACGTCGGCGGGACCGTAGGCGTCGACGCAGGCGTCCCGCAGTGCCTCGACCGACGGCCACGACGACACGTCGCAGGTGACCGCCATCGCCTCTCCCCCGCGGTCGGTGATCGACTGCACCGTCTCGTTCAGGGGCGGCTCCTCGATGTCGGCCACCACCACCCTCATCGATTCGGCCGCGAAACGCTCGGCCATCCCCCGGCCGATGCCGCTGGCACCCCCGGTGACCACCGCTACCCGGCCGGCGAGATCGATCATGCTTCCTCCTGCGGCGTCGCCGCCCGGTTCGGAGCCAGGGCGGCCAGCGCGTCGTAGTCGACGGCCGCGGAGCCGGTGGAGGGGTGCAGCACCTGGATGCACACCTGGGTGGCGCCGGCGTCGGCGTGCTCGGCCAGCCGGTGCTCGATGGCGTCGACGTCGCCCCAGGCCACCATGGCGTCCACGAATCGGTCCGAGAGGCCGTCGATATCGTCGTCGTCGAAGCCGAGACTCTTCCAGCAGTTCCGGTATCCGGGGGCCCGGGTGTAGAACTTCATCACGTTGCCGCCGGTGGCGCGGGCCTGTTCGGCGTCGGTGGTGAGCATCACCTTCTGCTCCACGCAGAGCTGGGGGTCGGGACCCATCACCGAGCGGGCGAAGGCGGTGTGCTCCGGTGTCGTGTTGTACGGGTGGGCGCCCGCGGTGCGCTCGGCGGCGAGTTCGAGCATCCGGGGGCCGAGGGCGGCCAACACCACCGGCACGTCATCCGGGGGAGGCACCGCGGTGTAGCGGGCCTGATCCATGGCGTCGAGGTAGGACCGCATGAACGACAGCGGCTTGTCGTAGGGGATGCCGCGGATCTTGCTCACGATCACCGGGCTCGACACGCCGAGGCCCAGCGTGAACCGGCCACCGGTCTGCTCCGCGACGGTGTACGCGCCCTGCTTCATCACGCCCGCGTGCCGGTTGTAGACGTTGGCGATCCCGGTGGCGAGCCTGAGCCTCGACGTGACTGCGCCCAAGTGTGCGGCCAGGGCGAACGGGTCGCGCCCGAAGGTCTCCCCCACCCACAGCTGCGAGTAACCGAGCTCTTCCACGGTCCTGGCGAAGGCAGCCGCATCGGCTCCGGTGAGCGCTTCAGGAGCGGTCCAGCATCCCCGTTCGATCGCCATCTGTGCTCCCTTCGGCCTGGCCGGCGGTCTACGGTACCGGTCAGTAGCGGTAGTGGTCGGGCTTGTAGGGGCCGTCGACGTTCACGCCGATGTAGTCGGCCTGCTGGGGGGTCAGCCTGGTCAGGCGCACGCCGAGCGCGTCCAGGTGCAGCCGGGCCACCTCCTCGTCGAGGCGGCGGGGCAGGGTGGTCACCGAGACCGGCATGGAGCCGGCGTTGGCGTGCAGGTCCATCTGGGCCAGCACCTGATTGGTGAAGCTGCACGACATCACGAAGCTGGGGTGTCCGGTGGCGTTGCCCAGATTCAGCAGGCGCCCCTCGGACAGCACGATCACCGAATGGCCGTCGCCGAAGACGTACTCGTCCACCTGGGGCTTGATGTTGACCCTCTGGACGTCCGACATCCGGTTGAGCCCGGCGATGTCCACCTCGTTGTCGAAGTGTCCGATGTTCCCCACGATGGCCTGGTGCTTCATCCGGGCCATGTGGCCTGCGCTGATGACGCCCGCGTTGCCGGTGGCGGTCACGAAGATGTCGCCGGTGGCCACCACCGCCTCCAGGGTGTTGACCTCGTAGCCCTCCATGGCCGCCTGCAGCGCACAGATCGGGTCGATCTCGGCGATGATCACCCTGGCCCCCTGGCCCCTCAGCGCGGCCGAGCACCCCTTGCCGACGTCGCCGAAGCCGCACACCACGGCCACCTTGCCGCCGATCATCACGTCGGTGGCCCGGTTGATGCCGTCGAGAAGCGAGTGGCGGCAGCCGTAGTGGTTGTCGAACTTGGACTTGGTGACCGAGTCGTTCACGTTGATGGCCGGGAACAGCAGCTCGCCCCGCTCCAGCATCTGCTGCAACCGCATGACGCCCGTGGTCGTCTCCTCGGACACCCCCCGGATGGACGGCACGATCCGCGAGAAGAACCCGCTGTCGTCCGCGGCGATCGTCCGCAGCCGGTCGAGTATGACCGACCACTCCTCGGAGTCGTCGTCGGCAGCCTCGGGCACCGCATCGGCCCGCTCGTACTCGAGCCCCTTGTGGACCAGCAGGGTGGCGTCGCCGCCGTCGTCGAGAATGAGGCTCGGCCCTTGGCCGTCGGACCAGCGGAAGATCTGCTCGGTGGCCCACCAGTACTCCTCCAGGGTCTCGCCCTTCCAGGCGAACACCGGCACTCCCCGGGGCTCGTCGACGGTGCCACCGGGGCCCACGGCCACGGCCGCGGCGGCATGATCCTGGGTTGAGAAGATGTTGCAGCTCGCCCACCGGACCTGAGCACCCAGAGCGACCAGCGTCTCGATGAGCACTGCGGTCTGGACCGTCATGTGCAGCGATCCGGCGATCCGGGCGCCGGCGAGGGGCTGATCGTCCATGTAGCGGCCCCGCAGCGCCATCAACCCCGGCATCTCGTGCTCGGCCAGGCGGATCTCGGCCCGGCCCAGAGGGGCCAGGGAGAGGTCCGCGACCTTGGAGTCCCGGTTGGCGGCTGAGGTCACGGTTCTCGCTCCAGTATCGGGAACACGCAGAGCGCCCGAGAGCAAACTCGTTGCCAGAATCCAGCTGTCTGCCAGTCAGACGGCCCGCCCGTCGCCCCGAACCTAGAGGCCGAGCGGATGGGCGACAACACGCCCCCGTCGCGGCCACCCCGATCGTCGTGCCCGGGGGCCGGGCGGGAGGGGGCGGCGGCCTCTCCGCCACGCGCCCGCCGCGAGCACAGAGCCATCAGCACCACGCCGAGCACCATCGGCAACGACCGGTACTCGAACCAGTAGTGGATCTCGTTGTGGTTGTTGAACACGAGCAGCCATGGTGGCAGGACCAGGACCGCGCCGGCCGCGACGCCGGCGCTCGACAGTCGGCGCCGGTCGCCCAGGGCGTCCCGAAGGATCGCCGCGACGGCAACCAGTCCGGAGACGACCAGCACTGCCGGCGCGAGAGGCTGCTCGATCCAGAATTCGATGTTCGCGCTCAGGCCTCCGGCAAACTCGCCGGACGCGTGCGAGGACTCGCCGCCGATGCGGAACCTGATCTGGCCGGCGATCTCCTCGGCGACCGACGACCACGACGTGGCGATCGCCGCCCACACCCATTTGCCGATCCACATCGACAGGTATCCGGCGGGCCACGCGGCGGCGGCGGCCAGCATGCGTCCCAGGCGCGCCATCGGATCCCGGGTCGATGGCACGCAGGCCGCGGCCACGCCGGCCGACATCGCCCACAGGCCGGGCACGAAATTCATGAGATCGGCGAAGGAGTACACGCTGCCAGCCGCGAAGGCGGCCACGGCGATCTCGTCCCAGTCCCGGTCCTGGCGGGCAAGGCGAGCGAGGCAAGCCACACCGCAGAGCCCGAAGGCCAGCATCAGCGGATGGTGGAAGACCTGGACGAGGCCGAGCAGGTCACCCGAGGCGAACAGCGGTCCGAGCAGAGCCAGGGCCGACCATCCGCCCAGGGACCTACCCACCGACACAGCCAGGGCCGCGATGCCGCCGGCCAGCGCCAGCAGCGACAGGGTCCGCAGGCCGTCGACCCCGAACCAGGCGAGGGCCGGACGCGATATGGCCGACAGGCCGTTCCAGTAGCGCCTCTTGTGCACGCTGGTGAGGGGTGCGCCGGCGGCGTGGTCTTCGAGGCGGTTGATCATGTTGGGGCACGCATGGAGGTTCGGAGATGTGGCGACCCGCTCGAATCGGCTGTAGGACTCCGGAGCGCCGAGACCCATGCCCAGCATCACGCACTCCCCGTAGCGGTCGCTGCGGCCACCCGTGCGCAGGTGCTCCACCCCCGCATCGGTGATGGACCCGGAAGCGACTGCAGCATCCAGAGCCTCGACGATGGCTCCGTCGGGCACCAAGTCGCCGGCGGACACCGCGCCGAGTGCGAGAATCTGGGGCCCGACAAGAAGGGCGACGAGCCACAGGAGCGGGGCTCGCCATCGGGCCGTGTCCCCGTGCACTGATTGCGGCCCGCGGATCGACAGCCGCCTTCGGTCGTCGCGCCCTCTGACGATCACGAGCCGCGCGCTGTCCCAGCTCAGGCGGGGGACGATTCGCTGCCACCGCGGCGGGCCGCCGACTCGGCCACCGCGTCGCCGATAAGCACCAGGTCCAGCAACTGTGCCAGGGCGCCCTCGCCGGCCGCTCTCACCTCGTGGACGGTGGACACCGCGCCGAGCAGGTCGATGCGGTCGGCGAGCCCCTGGGGCTCGTAGTCGTGGCGCAGCACGATCGTGGCCACTCCCGCCGGGATCCGGCGGGCCAGCGTGCCCCAGGACGCGGCCTCGGCCTCGTCGGCCGGGAGGTTGCGCCGCACCGACGCCACCCTGCCGATCCGCTCCAATCGATTGACCCAGCGACGGGCCGCGTGCTTGCCCACGCCCCCGGCCCCGCAGACCACTGCCATCCGGTCCACCACCGCCCCGGCCAGAGCCTCCACCGCCCCGGGATCGGCATCGATGAGCCTGTGACGGGCTTCGATCTGCGCCGCACTCTCGGAGATGAGGCTGTTCATGCCGTCCAGCACCCCGACGCGCTCGAGCAACACCAGCACCGGCACGATCACTACGCCCAGTCCGGCAGCCGGGCCGGCGATACGGTCCACCCGAGCTACCGGAACCCCCCAGTCTGTGCAGAGTGCCGTCAACTCGCCCCCGGAGGTGACGGCCGCCATCCGCGCCCCGCTGGTCACCGCCACCCGGGCCGCGGCCACGGTCGGCTGGTCGTCACCGGACTGCGAGACCGCGACCACCAGCGAGGACTCCGAGAGCCAGGCCGGGCTGAGGCCGCCGGTGGCCAGTACCGGCACCGAGCCCTGGAGGTGCGCGACCGACTCCACGACGTCGCCGGCCACCCCTCCGGAGCCGGCCCCCACGATCACCACTTCCGATATCTCGCCGGGAGCGGGCAGGCCCTCGACCACGGCGGCGGCCACGGCGGCGTCGCGCACCTGGTCGGGAAGGTGCCGCAGCGCTTCGAACAGATCGTCAGTGGCCATGGCCCTCGGTCTCGCTCAGCCTGCGCCGTCGGCGCCGGCTTCGAAGGTCGGGCCGACCCCGTCGGCCTCAGCCTTGGTCATCAGGCGCTCGTGCTCGGTGTCGTCGATCGAGGCGGCCTCGTCCGTCAGCATCACCGGGATCCCGTCGTCCACCGTGTAGCGGAGACGCAGCCGGGGGTTGTACAGGCACTCCTCGTCCGCGAAGTAGAGCAGCGGGCCCTTGTCGCTGGGGCAGGCGAGAATCTCCAGCAGGCGGGCATCGAGTGTCACGCGGCCACCTCCTCCGCGGCGGGCGGGCAGTGCCCAGATGCTACGTAGCAAACAGCGCGAGAACCTCAGCGACTCGGGCCGGGAGGTCGGCTGGGTCGCTGGACTCCAGGTTCAGGCGCAGCAGGGGCTCGGTGTTCGACGGCCGGAGGTTGAACCACCAGTGGCCGCAATCGACGGTCAGACCGTCCAGGCGGTCCTGCTCGCAGTCCGCGAACGCCGCCGCCACTCGCTCGATCACCCCGCTCCGGTCCGGCGCCTCGGTATTGATCTCCCCCGACGCCGCGTAGCGGTCCAGCGGAGCGGCCAGGTCGCTGAGGTTGCCGTGGTGGCGGCTGAGCGCCTCCAGCACGACCATCACCGCGATCATGGCGCTGTCGGCGCCGTAGTTGTCCCGGAAGTAGTAGTGACCGGAGTGCTCGCCTCCGAACACCGCTCCGCTGGAGGCCATCGCCTGCTTCAAGAACGAGTGCCCCACTCTGGTCCGGACTGTTCGGCCCCCCAGTTCCTCCACGACCTCCTCCAGGGCTCTGGAGCAGATCACGTTGTGGACGACCGTCGCGCCGGCCTCACGCTCGAGCATCACGGTGGCGACGATCGCCGCGGTGAGCGAGCCGGACAGCGGCCGGGACAGCTCGTCCACAATGAACACCCGGTCGGCGTCGCCGTCGAAAGCCAGGCCGGCGTCGGCCTCCACGGCCCTGACCCTGTCCCGGACATCCCGCAGGTTCTCGGTCTTGAGGGGGTCGGCCGGGTGGTTGGGGAACGTCCCGTCCAGCTCGGGATGGAGGTAGTCGACCTCGAGGGGCAGCCGCTCGAGCACGGCCGGGGCGACGAGACCGCCCATGCCGTTGGCAGTGTCCACCGCCAGCCGCAGCGGCCGCAGCGCTCCCGGGCTCACGAAGGACAGGATGTGCTCGACGTAGCGGTCCAGGATGTCGCGGCGGGCGACAGTCCCGGCGGTGGCGGCCCGGGGCGGCCCGGAGAGGGCCAGAGCCTTGACGCGCTCCAGTCCCGTGCCCGTCCCGATCGGCGACGCGCCCGGGCCGCAGAGCTTGATGCCGTTGTGGCCGACCGGGTTGTGGGACGCGGTGAACATCGCGCCGGGGACGTCGAGCAGCCCGGACGCGAAGTACACCATCTCGGTCGCGCACATGCCGATGTCCACTACGTCGACACCGCTGGCGGTCGCGCCCCGGCAGAAGGCCGCGGCCAGGTCCGTCCCGTCGGGGCGCATGTCGCGGCCGACCACGATGCGGGTGGCGCCGTGGTCGCGCCCGTGACCGCCGAAGGCCGCTCCGATGGCGAAGCACGCCTCCGCGTCGATCTCGGATCCCACGATCCCGCGAATGTCGTAGGCCTTGAAGATGGTGTCGAGATCGGCCACTGCTGCCTACCCGCTCGGGCCGGTATCCCGCTCTTGTCGGCTGTGCTCACGGGCCGCTCGGGTCCCGGGGCCCCGCAGGCTCGGCCTGTGCGCCTTGCTCGGGTAGCGACCCAGCAGGGCTCGGGCCCGGATGCGGCACATGTCGAGCACCAGTTCCCAGCCGTCGCTGACGACCCGGACCGACGACGCGTCGCTGTTGACCACCTCGACCGGCACCTGGCGCACCTCCATGCCGAGACGGTCGGCCAGGAGGAGCACCTCGATGTCGAAGGAGAACCGGTCCATCACCGACGCGTCCAGCACCGCAACCGCCGCCGGCCGGGAGAAGGCCTTCAGGCCGCACTGGGTGTCCCGGCCCCGGCCGAGCCTCAGCATCCCGCGTAGGAGGCCGACGACCAGGCTTCCTGCTCTCCGCAGCCCGGACGGGG
The DNA here is from genome assembly GCA_965203575.1 of Candidatus Aldehydirespirator sp. Taxonomy (GTDB): domain Bacteria; phylum Actinomycetota; class Acidimicrobiia; order Acidimicrobiales; family Aldehydirespiratoraceae; genus Aldehydirespirator. Next base: position 3,053,002 of record OZ241894.1, on the reverse strand, counting down.
CGGTCACGGCCACCGAGTCGGGATGGCGGCGGTCGCCGACCGCCATGTCGGCGCCGCCCTCCACCTCGCCGAGCAGTGCGACGAGCTGGTTCGGCGCATAGGCGAGATCAGCATCGGTGAAGGCCACCACCTCCCCCGAAGAGGCCTGTATCCCCGCCCTGATCGCCTCTCCCTTGCCCCGGTTCACCCCGAACTCCACCACGATGTCGGCGCCTGCAGCCCGAGCCGCGCCCGCCGTGCCGTCGTCGGAGCCGTCGTCCACCACCAGGATCTCCGCGCCGCCCTCGGCATCGACGGTGGCGAGGGCGGCCCGCAGCGCGGTCACGGTGTCGCCGATGCGACCGGCCTCCCGGTAGGCCGGCACCACCACCGAGAACCTCACAGCCCCGTGACTTCCCCCGACGTCCCAGCATCGTCGGATCCCGTTTGTGGAGCCCGTCTCGGACGGATGACCAGCCACGCCACCACGGCGAGGCCGACCAGGGTTACCGCCATCGAGAACCACTCCACCGGGCTGCGGCCGTAAGTCAGGCGGACCTCGGTGCTGGTCGGCACCACCACCATGAAGTTGGGCGTCGCCCGGTAGGGCCCCCGTGCGCCCGACACCGACCAGTTCGGGAAGTACGACGTCCGCACCAGCACCGGCGATCCCACCCGGTCCACCGAGAACGAGATCGAATGATCATCGCGGACCACGGCGCTGACGGTCGCCGGTTCGATCTCGGTGGTGGGCGCGACATCGGGCAGGACCGACGACAGCCGGCGCATCACCTCCTGCCGGCTCAAGCCGTCGCCCGACAGCCCGTCGCCGGGCTCTCCCCTGACATCGGGCAGCGCCATCCGGGGCCAGTCGGCGGGGCCGTCGGCCGCGAGCACGGGCCCGTCCCGACCGGTCGCGAGGAAGGCGCCGACCGACGCCTCGAGCCAATCGTCGCTCGAGGCGTCGAGGCCTTCGACCACCACCGGCAGTCTGGACAGCCCCGTCACCGGAGCGTTGCCGGACACCTCGAACACGACCCACGGACCCAGCCCGGTCGAGCCGATCTCGGTGAGTCCGGCCGAGGCCCGGGCCTGCCGCACCGCGTCGGAGGAGAACGCCATGTAGTAGCGAACACCCATCAGCCTCATGTGCTCCACGCCCCGGGCGACGTCGAGCCCCGAGTAGGGAAGGTCCCGCTGGGCCCGCGACGGGGCGGACGACAACTCCGACTGCATCAGGAAATGGTACGGGACTGTGGCCGAGGCCTCGAAGTAGAGACCCTCCATGGAGGTGATGCACCGGTCGGTCCAGTACGGCAGCAGCATGGGCGCCATCGGAGTGCCGTAGGAGCCGAGCCGGCCGGCTTCGTACTCCCAGAGGGCGGGACCGCAGCCGTGACTCTCACCGATCCGGTCCATGGTCGCGACGAGATCCCAGTACTCGGAGCTTCCCCCGCCGTCGGCGGTCGGGCCCCGGCCCTCGTAGCCCTCGAAGTTGTACTCGACCCAGTACGAGCCGAGGTTGGACTCGCTGGAGCTGAACGGTCCCCAACGGTAGACGCCGTCGTCGCCGAGCTGCCCGCCGGGGAGCGACCGCAGCGGCAGCCCCACCATCACCATCGCCGCGGCCGCGACCAGCGCCACCGCACCGCCGGCCGCGACCGTCCCCGCCGACCGTCGTGCCCGCGTGAACCGGCGCGCCGCCCATTCTTCGGCTTCCTCAGCGCCCTCGACTCCGTCGGCTTCCTCAGCCTTCTCGACTTCTTCAGCCCGCGCCGCCTGCCGCCGGTCGATGGCCTCGCGTCCCGTACGGATCGCCTCGCCTATGCCGAGAGCCGCGGTCAGGTACACGGTGAGGTAGTAGAAGGGCAGGATCCGGACATTCCAGAGCCGTCCCTCGGGCAGGATCACGAAGCCGGCCGCGACGATCGCCCCTGCCACCGCCAGCGCCATGCCGAGCCGGGCCCGCCTGAAGAACAGCAGCCCCGCCCCCACCAGCGCCAGGACGACGAAGAGCTGCAGCGGCGGATCGTTGGTCAGGAAGCTGTAGTCGAAGGAGCTCCGCGACCACAGCGAGGACAGGTAGCGGCGCTCCTTTCCCCAGCCCATGTCGTTGAGCAGGCCCCGGTTCCACCAGAACGGAAGCACCCACCACGCGCTGAGGGCCGCGGCGAGCGCTCCGGTGCAGACGGTCCAGAAGAGCCGATTGCGCCATTCGACGGCGCGCCACGGCAGAACGAGCAGCAGCGCGGCGACCGCGGCCAGCGCGAAGAAGGCCGAGAACAGGTGCATCAGCCCGGTGAGGGCCAGCAGCGCGCCGGCCAGGACCCGGTGACTGCCCGCGGGCATGCCCCGCGCCGCGACGCCGATGAACAGGACCGCGCCGGCCAGGCCCAGCGAGTAGGCGAACTCGCCCGCCATCGTCGACATGAGGTTGCCGCCGTAGATGTTGAACGAGCGGTCGAACAGGAACAGCAGGGTGGCCGCCGAGGCCAGCACCTGACCCTCGGCCGGGACCCCGCCCAGACGCGCCATCGCCCACACGGCCACCGGCAGCGCCACCACGCCCGCGATCGTCACCAGCTTCAGAGCGACGCCGTAGGGCATGGGGACCGCACAGAGCGCGACGGCGGCCGCGGCGACGGCCGCTCCCGCCCGCCAGCGGGGTCGCCCCCTCAGGCCGTACCACGCCCACCAGGCCGCCACGGCGGGCAGCAGCAGCCCGGCCAGAGCGCGGTCGGCCACCGGGTCGTCGATGAACAGCTTGGCCGCGCCGCAGATCCCGGCGACAGCCAGCGCTGTGGCCCAGCAATGGCCGGCGGGGCGGCTCGCCCGTCGCATGACCACCATCGCGGCCGCCCCTGCCGTGAAGGCCACCGCGAGATAGGCGAAGACGGCCTCGCGAATGCCGAGGCCCACGTCGATCATCACGACGAGCAGCGACGGGACGACCATGTAGAACGTGAAGGCGGGAAAGCCGGCGTACCAGTCGTGGGTCCACCCGGTCAGCCTCAGCTCGCCGATGAGGACATCCCTCAGGTAGGCGGGCGCCCAGACGTGGGCCCCGAGGTCTCCCCCGGTGGGCGTGGTGTCGGTGAACCAGAGCCAGGGCCGCAGGTTGACGACCACGAACCCGACGACCGCGACGAGCACCGCCGCGAGCACCGCCACGTCGGGGACCAGCCCCCGGCGGCGACCGCTCAACACGGGCAAGTAGCATAAGCCGGTCATGGGTTGCTCAGTCGGGCGCAGACTGACCGTGGCCGCGCCCGCATTGATCGTTGCGGCGCCGCTCAGCGGAATCGCCCTCCAGTTCGACGAGCGACGAACGACCTACGGGCAGGCTGCCGCGGGACGCGACAACCCCTTGGAGTCCCTCAGCTACGGATACGACAGCATCGGCACATTCCTGGACTCCGGCAACTTCAGGCCGCTCGGCCGCTTCGTGCAGAGCCTGAGCGCAGGCTTCGTCCTCGAAACATCCGAAGCCACAGGCCTCCCACCCCATGCCGTCAACGGCTTTCTGAGGCTGCTTACTGTCGGGCTGCTGGCAATGGTCGCCACCCGGATCGTGGCAGCGATCACCGGTTCCGGCCGCTTCGGAGCGGGGCCGATCGTGGCGCTCTATCCCATGGTCCTGGGGACGGCTCTCATCGCGAACGGCCGGGGCGGGCCGCTCGTGTACTACCCGGTCGTCCTCGGCGGGGCGGCGATCCTCGTGCTCGCGGCCTGCGCGGCCGTGGCCCGGGACACCGACATGTCCCCGCGGCGGGTGCGTCTGCGGGAGCTCGTCGCCATGGCGTTGCTGGGCGCGGCCGCAGCCATGTACCACGAGCTCGTCTACGTGGCGCCGCCGTTGGCCGCGGCGTACATCGCGGCCCGGGCACTGGCGGACGGCCTGTCCTGGAGGGCCGCCGTCCGCGTGGCCGCGCTGGCGAGGTGGGCGGCCCTGAGCGCGGGCTTCCTGGTCGTTCTGGTGCCCGCCCGCCTGGAGATTGCGGCACGATGCGGCCGGACGGCCTGCTATGCGCCCTCCGACCTGAGCTTCTCCGGCGACATCGGCGGGCTGGTGGCGACCCGGTTGATCAGCGGATCTCCAATGGCCGGATGGTCGTTGCTGTCGGATCTGACCGGCACTTACGGCCTGGAGTTCGGTTTCGTGAACCTGCTGGCCAACTCGTTCCTTGCGATGCTTGTGGCCGCAGTTGTGGCCGTCACGATCGCAGTGGCCGCTCAGGCATTCGCCGGCGCTGGAGACGGCGCGGTCGCTGGCGCGGCGCCGCCGTCCGAGAAGACCGAGGCGGCCGGCGCCGTCGCGGGGAGGGAGGTCCGGGTCGCGGGGCATGGCCCGACGGGTGTTGCGGTCAGTGCCGAGAGCCGCCGGGCGCGGGCGGACGTACAGCGTCTCCGGGCCGGCGCATCGCTCGGTCTGTTCGGCGCCGCCGCGGCCGGTCTTCCCGCTCTGCTGGTGAGCCTCTCGCGTTGGCTCCAGGAGAGCCGGATAGACTACGGGTGGCGAGACACCATGCTCGTCCAGGTCGGCTGGTCCCTCGTTGCCGCATCTGCATTGTCGATGGCGCTGTGGGTGGTGCTGGCCTGCGGCGGGAGAAGGTTCCACCGGGTGGCTGCGACGGCTGCGGCGGCAGGCCTGGGCGTTGGTCTGGCATGCACTCTCCTTGCGAACGCCCGGCTCGTGCAGATCGATCGGAGGACCCCCGAATCGGTGGTCACCAGCCAGATCGCCACAGCCGCCATCAGCTTCGACTCGAGCCGCGACGGCAACGCGGTGCGCTGCGCTCTGATCGACGCATACGCCCGACGGACGCCGGAGGACGCATGGATCGCCGCGCCCGGACTGCTCGAGGATCTCGACCGGCTGATGCTTCACCGCCACGGGCAGCCGTTCTGCGATCCCACCCGACTGCACGCCGACGGAGGCGGCTGAGCGGCCGAGCGGATGGGGAGCGATCCATGTGGATCCACGCGAGACCTCGAGCGCTCTCCAGCCCGAGCGGGGCTGCGTCAGACCGACAGCGCGATGACGGTGACCGCGTTGAAGGCAGTGTGCGACCACAGGGCTGCGCCGATGCGCCGGGTGGCCAGCACCAGCAGGCCGTGCACGATCCCGATCACGAGCAGCGCCGGGAACTGCACCACCTGGAAGTGGACCACCGCGAACGCGAGCGAGGAGACCACGACCGCGCGGACCGGCCCGAAGCGGTCCCGCAGGGCCACTAGAAGCAGGCCCCGGAAGAAGACCTCCTCGGTGAGGGGCGCCGCGACCACGGTCATGAGCACCAACGCCGCCATCTCCAGGGGCGCCTCGGCCATCCCGACCAGCTCTCTGGCCGGCGCCTCCACATCGAGATCGTCGAACACCTCGAGGATCGGGATGTAGAGCAGCGGGAGCACCACCAGCTGCAGCAGCAGGCCGACGGCGATGCCCAGCGGCACATCGACAGGCCGCATCCGCCAACCCATCTGCTCGGACCAGCTCAGGCCTCGGGACCGGGCCAGCAGCGGCGTACCGAGCAGGCCGAGCCACAGCGGAACCTGGAGCAGGACCAGCGAGTCCAGCGTCAACTCCGAGGACGCCTCCTCGGGGTCCACTCCCTGAACGGCCACCAGCGCGATGACGGCGACCAGGCTCCCCAGGAACCCCGCCGTCCATCCGACCACCGCCCACTTCAGCCGGGTCGTGGCCGGCATCAAAGGTGGCATGCTGCTCTCTCAGTTCTCCACACCGCAGAAGTCCGCGCCGTACCTGGACCTCGACAACCGGTTCAGTTCCTCGAGCACCCGGGCGCCCGAATGCCAGCAGTCGGTGCAGTTGCGGTCGGCGTAGACCGAGATGAGCCCGCACCGTACGGCTCGGCCCTCGTCCGACCGGTCGAAGTCGACGCTGGCGGTGGAGATGAGGTTGACGATGCTGCCGTCAGACCCTGTACGCCTCCAGATCGAGAACTTGTCGTTGGCCATGTAGGCATTCATCGACATGACGAACACTGCGGCCGCGATCCCGGCAGCCAGCCATCTTCGACGGTTCTGGCGGCCTTCTCGCCGATGGCCCACGCACGACAGCGCGATGACGGCCAGTCCGTAGAAGACGAGCGCCCATGAGACTTGAACCAGCAGCGAGTCACGCCACGGATCCAGTCCGAAACCGCGGTTGTGCCACCCCTGCAGTCCCTCCGACAGGCTGACCATCAGAGTCACCGACAGCGCCAGAAGGCTCCCGAGTCCACACAGGGCCGCGCCCAGCCTGCGTTGAGCATCGGCGGAAAGGTCGTCTCCGGTTGCGGGCCCACGAGATATCCGTGCTGCGGCGACGGCTGCGAAGAACCCCAGCGACAGGACGACCAGAATCAACCAGACATTGGTCACGAAGTCGGCCGGGTCGCGAGCCGGGGACAGATTGTCGTAGTCGCCTGCCAGTGTCGACGACAGCGTCTCGAACTGCAGCCCGGCCACTGCCCTGCCGAGCCACTGCTCGACCGCCAGAGTCGACAGGACCGCCGAGGAGCCCTCGTAGCATTCGCCTCGGGAGCACTCAGCCGCAATTGCCAGCCGGCTGGGCACGAACACCGCGAGGAAGCCGGCCGACAGCGCTACGAACCTCCGGAACGCCGAACTCCGGAAGAGCTCTCCTGCGGATCGGCGCGACAGCCACCCGCGAGCCGCGAGGGTGAGCAGGCATACGAGGGGAACGAGGTAGAGAAGCTCGGACGTCATGGCGCTGACCATTCCAAGGACAGCGCACCAGGCGGCCTGACCGAGCCTCAGGCCTCGCCGTGCCATGGCCGTGCCCGAGGAGACATACAGCGGTACCAACAGCAGATAGATCGCCACCGACACGAAGAAGAACGGGAAGAACGACAGAGGGTGCAAGGCGCCGGACACGACGAGAGTCGATGCCAGCACCAAAGGAAAGCCGGCCAGCACGGGGGGCGCAGGTGCGGACAGGTCCAGAAGCCGGCGCCCAGCGATCGCCGCGCCCGACGGGGACGCGGATCTCGCCGAGTCATGCAGCGCGAGGACGAAGCACAACGCGGCTGCCGCCAGAGCCGACACCATGACGAGGCGGACAGCTCCTTGGACCACATGCGGTGCCACCCCGGTTCCGGCCGCTGCCTCGAATATGGAGGTCTGCTCCATGTACATGACGAACCGTCCCAGCGGACGGAAGTTCCCCTGCTGGAGGAAGTCGTCCACCTCGGCGAGATTCCGATTCGCGATCGCGAACGGATCCGCTCCGAATGCGCCGGTCAGCCAGTACATCATGATCCGCTGATCGCTGTGGAACGTCAGCCCCAGCAGCGGGGCCATCATCAGCGCCGACGGTCCGGCGACATGCAGGAGGGGCTTGTTCAGAATGCTCCGCCGCGGTCGCATCGTGGCCGAGGCTACATCCCGCCCGAAACCGGCCCGCGGCGGCGCGGGCGGGCCGCGTGAACTGAGGCCCCAGACCACTAGCCTGAGTCCGTGGCCGACAGCACGCCGCCGCCCACGCCGCCGCCCCCGCCGCCGCCCCCGCCGGAGGGCAAGCCGCCCCGGCAGCCGCTGCGGCCCTCCCCGGAGTCGCAGCGTCGCTCCCGCCTGCTGCTATGGCTGATGATCGGTGCCGTCGTCGCCGTCTTCATGGCCACCACCATGCTCCCGGACGACTCCGGGGACGGGATCTCCTATCCGGACTTCCTGGATCGGGTCACCGAGGGCAGCATCGTCCAGGGCACCTACAACAACAACAGCGGGAGCATCAAGGCGACGGCCGTCGACGGCACCGAGTACTCGTCCAACGGACCGCTGCCGCTGCCCGATGCCGACACTGCGCTGATCAACGAGCATGTTCCGGAGTTCCGCTACGAGACTCCCCAGACCAACTTCTTCCTGTCGATAATCCCGCTGCTGCTGCCCATCGGCCTGCTCATCCTGTTCTTCTGGTGGATGCAGCGCCGGGCCCAGGGACAGATGGGCAGCATCATGTCGATAGGGCGGAGCAAGGCCAAGACCTACACCACCGAGCGACCCGGCACGACCTTCGACGATGTGGCCGGTTATGAGGGCGTCAAGCAGGAGATCACCGAGATCGTCGACTTCCTCAAGACGCCGGAGCGCTTCGCGGAGATAGGCGCCAGGGTGCCCAAGGGTGTGCTGCTGGTGGGCCCGCCGGGCACGGGGAAGACCCTGATCGCCAAGGCAGTGGCGGGCGAGGCCGGCGTTCCGTTCCTCTCGGTGACCGGATCGGACTTCATGGAGATGTTCGTGGGGGTGGGGGCCAGCCGGGTCCGCGACCTGTTCCAGTCGGCCCGGAAGATGGGCAAGGCGATCATCTTCATCGACGAGGTCGACTCGATCGGCCGCAAGCGCGGTGCGGGCCTGGGCGGAGGCCACGACGAGCGCGAGCAGACCCTCAACCAGATGCTCTCGGAGATGGACGGTTTTGAGGGCTCCGAGGGCATCGTGATGATGGCCGCGACCAACCGGCCGGACATCCTCGACCCCGCGCTGCTGCGTCCTGGGCGCTTCGACCGCCAGGTCGTCGTGCCGCTGCCGGAGCTGTCGGACCGGTTCGAGATCCTCGGAGTCCACATCAAGGGCAAGCGCACCGCGGAGGACCTCGACCTGAACGTGGTGGCCCGGGGCACGCCGGGGATGAGCGGCGCCGATCTGGCCAACCTGATCAACGAGGCGGCTCTGTACGCGGTGCGCGAGGGTGACGAGGAGATCGCGGCCCGGCATGTGGAGCTGGCCCGCGACCGGGTGATCATGGGCCAGAAGCGCGAGTCGCTGGCCCTAACCGACGACGAGAAGGAGGCCATCGCCTATCACGAGGCGGGCCACGCCGTGTGCGCGGCCGTGCTCCCGACGGCCGACCCGCTCCACAAAGTGACGATCATCCCCAGCGGAATGGCGCTGGGAGTCACCATGCAGCTGCCTGAGGAGGATCGCCACATCTACCGCGCCGACTACATCCTGGACCGTCTCGTAGTTATGTTCGGTGGCCGCATCGCCGAGGAGCTCGTGTTCGACATCAGCAGCACCGGCGCGGCCGACGACCTGATGCGGGCCACTGCACTGGCCCGGTCCATGGTCCGGGAATGGGGCATGTCCAGAGAGATCGGCCCCATGGCCTGGGGATCGCAGAACCAGGTGTTCCTGGGCGAGGATCTGGTGCAGACCCGCGACTACAGCGATGAGACGGCCCGGGTGATCGACGAGGAGACCGAACGCATCCTGCGGGAACAGCAGGACCGGTGCCGTCAGACCCTCACCGAGTACCGCCACGGACTCGACCTGGTGGCCCGGGCCCTGCTCGAGCATGAGACCATCAGCGGTGATGAGGTGGAGCGCCTCATTGCGGTGTCTAGTGACGGCTCTCCTTCGGGCGACGCCACCGAGAGCACGCCGAGCACCGACGCGAAGCCCGACGCCGATCCCCCACCGGCGGCCGGTAACGGCTCGGGCGCTCAGGCCGACGTGCCCACGCCCGCAGCCTGAGAGACCGAGCGGGCAGGCGAGTCAGTCCATTCGGGCGAGGCCGTGGCCCGAGCGGCCCGTGAGCGCAGCGAACAAGAGCGGGAATGGGACCGACAGGCGAGTCAGCCGATCCCGGCGATCGGTACCGGTTGGTCCACGGCCACTCCCAGTGACGCCGATCGGGACGTGAGCCCGACGACCTCGCGGCCGACGACCACCGGTGCCGACGAATCGACCTCCACCACGAAGTGACCCGAGCCCAGCCCGGCCAGGGGCAGCCTCCGGCTCCGGAGGGGCCCGATCTCCACGGAGCGGATCATGCTGCCGTCGACGCTGACGTCGGCCTGCGCGATACCCGCAGCCGACGGGTTGACGATCACCAGCGCTCCCGTGTCGGTGCCCAGCCCGGCGGCGCCGTCCTGGTCGCTCACCTCCGCGGGCACCCGCCAACGACGAGCAGCCCCGTCGGCGCCGATCGTCGCCGCCGATCCGGCCACGGTCGCGGCGCCGGCCCCGCTGGTGTCGGCCGGAGTTGAGGTGACACTGGTGATCGACGCCGCCACCGGCACCGGCGTCAGGGAGCGGACAGCCAGGCTGAAGTGGCCGATGCCGTCCAGCCGCCCCTGCCTCGACAGGTCGATGAGAGCGGTCCGGCCCGGCCGGACCGTGATCTCGATGGGACCCACGTCGAGTTCCGGATCCTCGGGAATGATCTCCACGTCGACCTCGGCGGTGTCGGTGGCCGACGGGTTGGACACGGCCACGACATCCCGGCGGCCGGCCCCGACTGCGGCAACCGGAAGGTGCCATAGATCCGCGGCACCGGGAACTGCCGGAGCGGTCCGGATGCCGCGGCCGGCGATGGGGCCGTCCGCTACCTGTATCCATGACGCCGCCACCCGGCCGGATACGACATCGATGAAGGCTGCGACGGTGGACGCCACCGTCACTTCGGATGTGATGTCCACCGCCGCTACCCGCTGGGCGGGCACGACAAGCCCGTCGATCGAGTCGCGGCCCACATCGGCCACCAGTTCGATGTCGACCACCGCGACGTCCGGGAACGGGTTGAGCAGCATCACGACGAAGCGCTCTCCCTCCACCGCCGAGCGGGTCGCACCGTTGGAGACGATCCAGCTGTCGGCCGTCCGGGTGAGGCAGGGAGAGCGGCCCACTCCCTGGGCGGCGTTGACGAGCTGTTCCACGACCACGTCCGCGCCCGTCGTCTCGACCATCACTCCCACCCATTCGGCGTCGGGCACTGCCTCGGACGGCTGGAGAAGTACCCGGCCGCGGGGTTCGATGTCCATCTCGAGGGTCGACAGGTCCTGCGATACGGACCCACCCGGCAGCACGGACACATTGACGGTTCGCGGCTCATCGGATCCGTTCACCATCTGGACCGTCAGCTCTGCAATTCCCTCAAGACGGCTGCCGCCCGGACAGAACCAGGTGTTGACCACGCCTGTCGGGGCCACCAGGGCCGACTCGTACTGATCGGCCCGGTCCGACACGGCGCGATCCGGTATGTCGACCAGCACGCCGGCCAGCAACAGGCCGCCTATCGCGATGATGGCCAGCACCCGCATCGAGCGCATCAGGACCGGTCCATCCGTCGACGCAGCCACGCGAGCGCCAGCACGACGGGCGCGGCCGCGCCGATCAGCTGACCACCGTGACGCCACCACGGTGCCGAGTAGGAGAGCTGCACCTCGCCCGCCGCGGAGGGCTGATAGGCCCTCGCCCACGACAGCGCCTCCCGCCTGGGTGCGGGCTCGCCGTCCACGGTCAGCTCCCAGCCCGGTCGCGGCGTGTGGCTGATGAGGATCTCGGCGTTGTCGGGAATCCTTGCCGTCCAGGGCGGGCCGTCCCCGGAGAACATCGGCGAGCCGGTGGTCAACGGGCGGGCCTCGAGGTCCGTGAAGTCCTCGATGCCCTCATCGAATCCCGGCGGGTAGAGAGCCCGCATCGGCACCCACGCCGTGTTCACGAACATGTCGACCGCGCTGTTGGTGCCCTCCACCAACTCGAGATCGAGTTGATCGCGCATCGCGGCGATCAGGTCTGGTGGCACCGGCCGGGCGTCTTCGGAGGAGACGAACGGCGCCGGCGCGAGCCGGTGCAGCAGCACCACGTAGCGCACGCCCAGGCCGGCCAGGAGGCGCCCGCCCCGCGCCGTGCGCCCCTGTTCGATCTCTTCGATCACCACCGAGAAGAGATCGGCCCGACCCCGATCAAGCGGAACGGCGCGATCGAGGAGTGTCACGGAATCGCCGACGGTGGCCGCCCAGGCGACGCCCGGAGCCAGGCTGTGCCCTTCGGTGGCCAGGAACTCGGGCGCGCCGATCCACAGCACGCGGTAGGCGCCCTCCAGGACCGGGGGCTCGAAGCGCAGAGCCGAATGGTGATCGCTGGCGACCAGGCGCCATCGCCCGTCCTCCAGCGAGCCGATGCTGCCCACCGCCAGCAGCAGCGACGCAGCCACCGTCACCGGCACGAGCGCCTGCCGCCAGCCGAAGTGGCTGAAACGCAGGTCGTGCTCGATGGACAGCACGGCCATGCCGCACAGCCCGGCTACCGCCACCGCGGCCGGGGCCAGCAGGAGATGCAGGTCGGGGAGCCCGAACGGCAGCACTCCCCGCTGGGCGGCCAGGGCGACGGCCCAGGCGACGATGGCCACCATCCAGAGGCGCACAGACTGCTCCAGGCGCCACCCTCTCCCGAGCAGCAGAGGCACAGCCATCGGCAGCGCGAACAGCCAGACGATCCATCCGGGATCATTCGCCCCGACCGCGAAGCTCAGGATCTCGCCGAATGAGACCGCGCCGGCGGACCCGTCGCGCCCGTCGGCCAGGAATCCCCAGTCCGGGCCTGACGCCAGCAGGTCCACCACGGTCGGGAAGGCCAGGAATGCAGCCGTCGGCACGGCCAGCGCGGTGGCGACCACCAGGCGGGGAACACCTTCGGGTCGGCCGGCGAGGAGGCTGCCCGCCACCAGGCCGGCTGCCAGCAGTCCCACCAGGCCAGCGGCGGCCGGGACGATCAGCGCCGCGGCGCCCGCAGCCGCTCCCAGCGACGCGTACACCGCGGCGCGGCTCCGGAATCCCTGGGGCCCCTGACGGAACGGCGCGGCTCGCGAGGCCCGCAACAGCTCCCGCAGCATCCACGGAGCGGCCGCGTAGCCGACGAGACCGGCCAACGAGCCGCTCGCCACCGACGCCGGCGCGAGGGGAACCAGGAGGTAGGCGAACAGGGTGCTCGCCTGCGCCCGGCGGGAGCCGGTTGCGGACAGCAGGCGGTAGGACCCGACCAAGCCGACGACGATCAGCGCGACGACGGCCAGGGTGCGAACCAGGGCCATGCTGCCGAGGACCCAGCCGAGCACGCCGAGGTACGGGACAATCCCAAGGTTCGAGGACGGCGCGCCGGCGCTGCGTTCGCTCCACCCGCCCCACCACGACCTGAGCATGTCGGAAGCGTCCTCGGGGAACGCGGCGAAGTCCCCGACCGCGGGGACGCCTGAGGACAGGAGTCGGCGCGATCCGAACAGCACGAACGCCAGGACCACGATCCACGCGATCCACGCCAGCCGGTTGGTGCCGGTGCGCAGTCCTCCGAAGACACCCCTGCCGGCGGCGCTGAGCAGCCCGGACGGCTCCGCGCCGGACTGCCTTCTCAGGAAGGACAGAAGGCGGACGCTGCCGAAGTACTGGAGCGCGGTCACGTCGGCCTGGCGCACCCGGCGAACCAGGGCGTTGGCCTTGCGACGCTGCGACACTACGTCGAGCCGGGAGATGTTCCAGACCCAGGCCGAGATCACGTCTCGCACCCGGCCGAGCCGGGCGGTGAAGGTGGCCAGCAGGATCTCGAACACCGCCATGATCAGGGCAACCGGCAAGAACACGGTGAGCGAGATGCGGCCGTGGTTGACCAGCATCGCCCGCAGCGCGTGGCGGGTCTCGGTGAGCCTCGCGTCGTCGACACCCGTGCGGGACACGAGCCCTTCCCGGTGCCGGGCCACCGCGCCTCCGACGAACATCACCCGAGCCCCGGCCATCTGGGCCCGCCAGCACAGATCCACGTCCTCGCCCCGGAAGGTCATTCCCCCGTCGAACCCGCCCAGGCGCACGAACAGCTCCTGGCGGATCAGCAGCACCGCGGAGGGAAGGGCGAACACGTCGCTCACACCGTCCTGCTGCTCCTGGTCGAGTTCGTCCGCGCCGACCCGCTCCGCGGGCACGCCGAAGCGGTCGACGTCGTAGCCGGCGTGCTGGATGATCTCGGGCCGGTCCCATTCGACGACCTTGGGACCGACGATCCCCGCGTTGCTCCGCTCCGCCTCGGCCACCAGCACCGAGACCGCGTCGGGCGCCAGGGCCACGTCATCGTGGCACACCAGCAGGAAATCAGCGTCGATCCCTGCATCGAGCACGGTGTTGGCCGCTTGGGAGAACCCGGTGGTCCCGGTGCCGTCCACGGCGGCGGCATCGGGTAGGGCCTCAGAGACCCGCGCGCCGATCCCCGATCCGGCCGCGTCGACGACGACCGTGCTCAGGGACTCGTAGTCCTGCAGGGACAGCGATTCGAGTGTCTCGACGAACCAATCGCCGGGCTCGTGGGCAACCACCACGGCCAGCACCGTCGGCTGCTGCTGGGCGATGCCGTTCGCGCCCACCGCGGGCGCCGCGCTGTCGGCGGGAGATGCGATCAACCGAGGCTAACGGCCGCCCTTCTACGGGGGTGCCACCCTCACAGGCCAGGTTTCCGCCACGCCTCCAGCAGTTCTGCGGAGGTGACCACCGTGGCCACCATGGACAGGCTGTGCTCGATCACGGCTTCCTCGTATTCCGCGGGGACTCCGGCCACGGCGTCGCGCACCAGCACCACCTGGTAGCCGAGATCTACGGCGCTGAGGCACAGGCCCATGATGCCCACATTCACCGACACGCCGGTGGCCACCACCGTGGTCACGCCCAGGTTGCGCAGGGTCTGGTCGAGGGAGGTGGCCGTGAAGGGCGTCAGGCCGTGGCCGCGGGCCGCGATCAGGTCCCTGCGGTCGTCTCCGAGCTCGGGCACGAGTCGCGCCCCGTCGCTTCCGGCGAGGGTCGGAGCGATCCCCTGCTCCCGGCGCAGCTTGTCGGCCAGCCCCAGGATCCGGCAGTTGACCGCGGTGCCCGCCCCGTCCTCACGGGTGTGTACTACGCAGTGGACGACGCGCGCCCCCACCCCCCGGGCCGCGTCGCACACCGCAGCCGCGGCGCGCACCGTCCCGGCGGCCGACACCCGCTCGACGAGGGCCTTCATCATGGCGTCAGGACCTACCACGCCCCTCTGCAACTCCATGGTCAGGACCGCCGTCGAGGCCGGATCGACCAGCGCCGCCAGCCCCTCCAGCTCCCGGCCTGATGCCGTCGTCATGCGATCAAGTGTGGCACGCCTCTAGTGTGCGCGGTGATGCGCTGTGAAGGCAACGACCGGTAGGCGCCGGTGCGGGCCCTCGTCACCGGTGCCACAGGCTTCGTGGGTCGCCACCTCGTGGCGCATCTGGCCGCGGCCGGCGACGAGGTGGCGATAAGCGAGGCCGAGATCACCGAGCCCGATGCTCTGGGGGCCGATTTCGATGGCAGCCGCCCCGACGCGGTGTACCACCTGGCCGCGCGGGCCGACGTGCACGCCAGCTTCACCGATCCGGCCGCAACCCTCCGGGTCAATGTGGAGGGAACGTTCAACGTCCTGGCCGCAGCCCGGCGGGCCGGTGCGGGCCGGGTGGTGGTCATCAGCAGCGCCGACGTCTACGGGAGGGTCGAACCGGCGAGCCTTCCCGTCGATGAGTCCTGCGCCATGTTGCCGGTGACTCCCTACGGTGCCAGCAAGGCCGCGGCCGAGATGGTGTGCCTGCAGGCAGGCCGGGGCCTCGGGCTCGACGTGATCCGGGCCCGGGCCTTCAACCATCTCGGTCCCGGCCAGAGCGACCGGTTCGTGGCCGCCGCGCTGGCGTCGCGGGTCGCGGCCAACGAGCGCAACGGCTCGGAGGTCGTGCGGGTCGGGAACCTTGAGGCCAAGCGCGACTTCACCGACGTGCGGGACGTGGTTCGGGCCTACCGGCTGCTGGCCATCAACGGCGAGGCGGGCGAGGCCTACAACGTGTGCAGCGGCGCCGCCCGCGCCGTCTCCGAGTTGGCGGAGGCCTTGATCGCCAGGGCCCGGCACCCCATGCGCCTCGAGGCGGACGGTGAACTGCTGCGCCCCGTGGACGTGGCCGAGGTCTCCGGCGACCCGTCGAAATTGCGCAGCGCCACCGGCTGGCGTCCCGAGGTGCCGCTCGAGCAGACGCTCGACGACCTCCTCGACTACTGGCGGTGCAGGACCGCGGATCCGCCGGGCGCGCCCGGCGGAAGTGCCGCGGCAGAGTCGGAACTGTCGAGTTGGGGCGATAGCCAGTAGCGCCATGGCCAGACGCGCCCTGATCACCGGCATCACCGGCCAGGACGGCTCGTACCTCGCCGAGCTGCTGCTCGGCAAGGGCTACGAGGTGATCGGCATGGTGCGCCGGTCCAGCATCGTCAACTACGAGCGCATCGCCCACATCCAGGACCGGATCCGCATCGTGACCGGAGACCTGCTCGACCAGGTCTCCATGATCGAGATCCTGCGGACCTACCGGCCCGACGAGGTGTACAACCTGGCCGCTCAGTCCTTCGTGCAGACCTCCTTCAGCCAGCCGGTGCTGACCGGCGAGACCACCGCGCTGGGGGTCACCCGGATCCTCGACGCCATCCGGCTCGTGAATGGCGACATCCGCTTCTACCAGGCCAGCTCGTCGGAGATGTTCGGGAAGGTGCGGGAGGTTCCCCAGAACGAGAAGACGCCCTTCCATCCCCGCAGCCCCTACGGGGTGGCCAAGGTCTACGGTCACTGGCTCACGGTCAACTACCGGGAGTCCTACGGGCTGCACGCGACCTCCGGGATCCTCTTCAACCATGAGAGCCCCCGCCGGGGCATGGAGTTCGTGACCCGCAAGATCACCCACGCCGCGGCCCGGATCAAGCTTGGCCTCGCCGACGAGCTGCGCCTCGGCAACCTCGACTCGCAGAGGGACTGGGGCTACGCCGCGGACTACGTCGAGGCGATGTGGCAGATGCTGCAGCAGGACGAGCCCGACGACTACGTGATCTGCACGGGCAAGACCCATTCGGTGAGAACGCTGTGCGAGCTCGCGTTCGAATACGTGGGCCTCGACTATCGCGACCACGTCGTCACCGATGAGCGGTTCATGCGCCCGGCGGAGGTCGACTTGCTGGTGGGCGACTCATCCAAGGCGTCGGCCGCCTTCGGGTGGCATCCGAAGACGCCGTTCGCTGAACTGGTCAGGCTGATGGTCGACGGGGACCTGGCGCTGCTCCAGAGCCGTCCGGGCGCCGGCGGCGGGGCCGGGAGCAAGGCGGGCCGGTGATAACGGTCCTCGCCGGCGGGGTGGGCGCGGCTCGCTACCTGACCGGCCAACTGCTGGTGACGCCGGCCGGCGAGGTGACGGCGGTAGTGAACGTCGCCGACGATGTCGAGCTGCACGGGCTGCACGTCAGTCCCGACATCGACACCGTCATCTACACGCTGTCGGGGGTCATCGACCGCGACCGGGGCTGGGGCCTGGCCGACGAGACGTGGAATGCTCTGGGCGAGCTGAGGGCGCTGGGACTCGACGCCTGGTTCAACCTCGGGGACCGTGACATCGGCAACCATCTGTTCCGCACCACGCTCCTGCGCGAGGGGCTGAGCTTCAGCGAGGTGACCGCCCGTCTGGCCTCGGCCCGCGGCCTGGGCTGCCGCGTGCTGCCGGTGAGCGACCAGCGGATCGAGACCCGGGTGACGCTGGCCTCCGGCAACGAGATCGGCTTCCAGGAGTACTTCGTGCGCCTCGCCCACGACGTGCCCATATCCGGGGTGCGATTCGCCGGAGTGGACGACGCCCGTCCCGCTCCCGGGGTGCTGGACGCGATATCGGCCGCCGAGGTTGTCGTGATCGCTCCGTCCAACCCGGTGGTGTCGATCGGCCCGGTGCTGGCCGTGCGCGGCGTGGCCGGGGCCCTTGCCGCCCGCCGGGAGCGCAACGTGGCCGTGTCGCCCATAGTGGCCGGCGCGGCCCGCAAGGGCCCGGCCGATCGGATGCTGCGCGAGTTGGGCGAGGAGTCGAGCGTGGTCGGCGTGGCCCGGCGCTACCGGGAGGTGGTCGGCACCCTGGTGATCGACGAGGCCGACGCCGACCTGGCCCCTGCGGTGGCCGACGTCGGGGTCCGGGCCGTGGTCGCCCCGACGATCATGTCCTCGCCCGAGGTCGCGGCCGAACTGGCCCGCCGCACGATCGCCGCGGTGGCAGCGTGACTCTGGAGATCCTCGGGATCGAGGGCATCGGAGAGGTGCAGCCCGGTGACGACCTGGCCGCGCTCATTGTCGCCGCGGCCGGGCCTGACAGCCTGCGCGACCGCGACTGCGTGGTGGTCACCCAGAAGGTGGTGTCCAAGGCCGAGGGTCGGCTCGCAGCCGTCGATCCCGCCGATCCGCTCAGTCACAAGCCGCTGGTGGAGGCGGAGTCGGTGCGGGTGCTGCGCCGCCGGGGTGACCTCGTGATCTCGGAGACCGCCCAGGGCTTCGTGTGCGCCAACGCCGGGGTCGACCTCAGCAACGTCGAGGAGGGGTTCGCCGCCCTGCTGCCCGTCGACTCCGACCGCTCGGCCCGGCGTATCCGCGACCGGATCCGGGCCCTCGCCGGCGTCGAGGTCGCGGTGGTGGTCTCCGACACGTTCGGCCGCCCGTGGCGCCGGGGCGTGACCGACACCGCCATCGGCTGCGCCGGTATAGCCGCGGTGGTGGACCTGCGGGGC
The DNA here is from genome assembly GCA_965203575.1 of Candidatus Aldehydirespirator sp. GTDB lineage: Bacteria > Actinomycetota > Acidimicrobiia > Acidimicrobiales > Aldehydirespiratoraceae > Aldehydirespirator. Next base: position 3,034,667 of record OZ241894.1, on the reverse strand, counting down.
ACCACCGACGCGCTGGGCCGCGAGCTGAAGGTGACCGAGGTGGCCCTGGTCGACGAGATCGCGGCCGCCGCCGACCTGGTCATGGGCAAGGCCAAGGGCGTGCCCGTGGCGGTGGTACGCGGCCTGGACGAGTCCTGGTTCCGCGCCGGCTCGGTCGTCGACGAGATAGTCCGCTCCCCCGCCGACGACCTCTTCCGCTAGCCCGCGGTCGTCGCGCCCCGGGCAGCGATACGAGGCATCAAACTATGACAAAACAAACAGACTTCGGTTGTTTAACTATGGTAAATCAAACATAGTCTGTCAGAAAACCTACATTCAGTCCACGGCCGGGTTGACGAATCACTGCTCGCTACGGCCGTCAGCTGGGACGATGAGTAGGCGTGCTCACAGCTATTCGCCGAGCAGAATCTCGTTCGCCCGCGCTCGAGCCGCGCGTAGCGGTTCGAGGACCTCCTCGCTGCAGCCTGACGGTGCCGGGTCGTCATCGGCAACATGGTCATCAAGCATCCGCTGGAATTGGGCCAGGGTTTCCGTCGCGTCGGGAATCGGGCGTGCATTCTGCTCCCCTCGCTCGAACACGGCAACGCTCGTAGCGAACCACAGAGGTAGGACAAGCCGAGACACCATCGAGATACTCCTAGACAGTCCAGCCGAGTCAGGCATCTAGGCGGTGACGGGCTCGAGAAGCCGGGGCTGGTCGGGCGGATCCGGCGAGTCGGGTGTGGCTGAGCGGAAGAGGCACGGTCGTTCGGGGGCGTAGGCGGGGCCGTAGGTTTCCGCATCGGGCGGATGCAGGGTGCGATTGCCGGGCGGGCCGTGGATCTGCCAGCCGAAGTGGTGGATCTTGTTGTGACAGCTCCAGCAGGCCAGCACCATGTTGTCGATGCTGGTGGCTCCGCCCTGAGACACCGGTCTCACGTGGTGGGCGTCGCAGATGTCGGGATGGGCGCCGCAGGCGAAGCAGCCTCCGTCGCGGGCGATCAGCAGCTGGCGCTGGGCCTTGGTGGCGCGGCGCACAGACTGGGCCCGCCATATCGGTCTGCCCCGGCGGTCATAGATGACGCCGGTGAACTTGGCGTTGCAGGCCAACTCCTCCAGCACCGACTGGGGCAGCCTCACACCGTCGGGAAGCTCGGCGACGAGCTTGCCGGTGCCTTCATCGACATGGGCGACCACGCAGATGTCGGCGTAGGGCTCAGTTCCCTTGCCGTCCGTGCCACTAGAGGTGAATAGCTCAAGGGCGTCGGCCATGCACTGGTCGAAGCTGCGGCGCTGGTGCCCGTCGCCGTTGGTGGAGGCCTGCTTCCTGTCGGCGTCGTGCATGCGGCCGGCCTCGGCCCGCAGCCGGTTGCGGATGCGGTTCCCGGTCACCACGTCGAACTCTCCACGCAGGTGCACCATCCCGTCGTCACCGTCGTACATACGTACACAGCGCCGGGCCCGCTGGCGGGCATGCTCGCTCTCGCCGCCGTCGCCCTCGCGATCCACAGCCCAGCGGCGGGCCTCCTTCGTGAACTGCTCGGGCCGCATCGACTCAGCCTTGGCCAACAGATCCCCGTCGGCCTCGACATCTGCCGCGCTGGTCCGATCAACCGCCTCGGCCAGCCGCTTGGCGTTGGCCTGCGACACCCGCCCCTCAGCCACCGCGTCGCGCAGCCTCGGCATGTCCTGGATCGCCTGGGCGGTCTTGACGTGGCTGCGGGCCTCCTGCCGCGACAGCCCCGCGCCTGAAGCCAGCACCTCGGCACCGCCGTCGCCGTGACGCTCACGGCCGGCGATACTCGCCGCGGCCGTGGTCTGGGCGACCGTCATGATCGCGATAGAAGCCTTGAACACCTCCAGCATCTGCCGCATCTCCTCGCACGAAGCGTCGCCGGCATTGACAAGCGCCAGCACCTCTTTGGCGGCGGCCTCGATCCGTCGAGCAGCTTCCATGCCACGATCATCCCGCAGGGGTGTGACAGTCATGATTGTGGGGTCAGTGGTCGGGGCTCGGATCTGACCCAGGGTGTGACGGGCCTTGTGCCTTTCCGTTGATCTGTCGGTGCGGTGTCCCGGCTGCTGGCGCGCACCGACCGGTCGGGCGGGCGTGACCTCATAGGAGCCTTGGCTAGAGCACCTTGACTGTCCTGTCCGCCGTCCCGGCCGGTGGTGCCGACCCAACTGGCTAGCAAGGAAGGCAGGACTTCATCATGGCTGATCAGGTCGTTGGCGTCTACGGCGGCGTCGACACTCACAAGGACCTCCATGTGGCGGCGGTCATCGACTGCACGGGCCGAGTGCTGGGCTGTGAGTCGTTCGCGGCGAGCCCGGCTGGGTATCGGCGCGTCGAGGGCTGGATGCGGGCCTTCGGGCCCGTCGTCAAGGTCGGCGTGGAGGGCACCAGCTCCTATGGCGTTGGGCTCACCCGCCATCTGGTGGGCGCCGGGGTCGATGTGGTGGAGGTGAACCGGCCGAACCGCCAGGTGCGGCGCCGGCGCGGCAAGTCCGACACCGTCGACGCCGAGGCCGCGGCGCGCGCCGCGCTCAGCGGGGAAGCGGCCACCGCTCCCAAAGGCAACGACGGGATTGTCGAGTCGATCCGGGCGCTGCGGGTCGCGTTGTGCTCGACGCGCTCTCATCGCACCCGCATCTCCAACCAGATCGGCGACCTCGTCACCACCGCCCCCGAGCCGCTGCGCGTCGGCCTGGAGCCGCTCACCACCGCTGAGCGCGTCCAGCGATGCGCCCGGTTCCGCCCCGGCGACTTGACCGAGCCCGCCGAGGCCACCAAGGCCGCCCTGCGCGCCCTGGCGCGCCAGCACCGGGTCCTCGACGCCGACCTCGCCGAGCTGCGACAGCACCTCGATGAGCTCACCGCGGCCGCCAACCCGGCGCTGCGAGCCGCCAAAGGCATCGGCGCAGACACCGCGTCGATCCTGCTGGTCGCGGCCGGCGACAACCCCCAGCGGCTCCACAACGAGGCCTCCTTCGCCGCGCTGTGCGGCGCCTCCCCCGTGGAGGCCTCCTCGGGCCGCATCACACGGCACCGCCTCAACACAGGCGGCAACCGCCAGGCCAACCACGCCCTGTGGCGCATCGCCATGGTCCGGCTCTCCACCGACGCCGACACCCACGCCTACGCCCAACGCCGACAAGCCGAGGGCAAGACACGCCGCGAGACCATCCGCTGCCTCAAGCGCTACATCGCCCGCGAGGTCTACAGGCTGCTCACCAACCCCCACCCCGCCGCCAACACCACCGGCGACCTGCGAGCACTGCGCCAACAAGCAGGCGCCACCCTCCAACACGCCGCCGACTGCCTCAACACCTGGCCCAGCACCATCTCCAGAATCGAACACGGCACAACACCCCACCACCGCCTCGTGCCCGTCTACCGCGACTGGCTCAACACCCTCACACCCGCCGCCTGACCACCCCCCGCCGCTTGACTTGACAACAATAGGAGCATCATCTGTCAAGCATTCACAGTAGTTTTCAAGCATTTCTACTGATGGGACTAGGAGATCGACCTCAACATCGCCTGCGCAGCGCGCGGTCGGGACCATCGACAGCGCGCTGCTGACAGGGCGAGCGGCTTGAACCCTCTGACGGCTGCCGCTACCGTGCCGCTCGCCAGCGAAATGCCGGGGGTATGCCATCCCCCCATCAGTGACCGGGAAACCCGCGGGCGGGCCTCGCCATGGTTCCCTTCGGCTCGGTCACAGGCATTCGCTGGCACGAAAGCCCAACCCGCACCGGAGGGAGCCACCCATGCCGGAAACGGCTACAGGCCATGCCTGCGGCACCGCGTTGCGCTCCGCTGACCGACGCTCCTCGCAATGTCGTGGTGGCCGGGTTGCCCGATGACCTCGAAGACAACCGCCCGCGGCTCCGCCGGCGACCTCAGGCTGGCTACCAAGAGCAGGAGCCTGGCTCTGCCGGGACGCCCGCTCGACCACATCAGCCAGCCGGTTCTGAACCGGCCTCATGAGGAGCCTTCACGCCACTGGCAGTTGGCGGAGGACAACACCTCCACTGGCGTGATCATCGAGGGGAGGCGACTCAGCCAAGCACTCGTCATCGTCCCCAAGGAGCGGGGCGCGCAGCTGCGGATGCAGGTGACCGCCGCGGAGCAGAACGAGCTGGTGAACCGCATCCGCGACGCGGTGGCGGGGTGGCGAAGCGCCAACTACCCGGGGGCGACCTCGGCAACGAGGCAGTTGTTGCAGCATTGGCGCAGCGAGGCCAACGACCCGCGGCTCTTCTTCGCCCAGGTGGAGGCGGCCGAGACGCTCATCTGGCTGACCGAGGCCAACGCCGGCCGGTATCCGGAGCTCGCCAAGGTGCGCCGCGAGCTGGCTGAAGCCAACCGCGACTACAACGGCGAAATCAGCCGGCTCGCGGTGAGGATGGCCACCGGCTCGGGCAAGACGGCAGTGATGGGCATGGTCATCGCGTGGCACGCCGTCAACGCGGCCGCCTCGCAGCGCCGCGACGGGCGCTACACGACCTGCTTCTTGGCGATCACGCCCGGTCACACCGTGCGCGAGCGGCTGGCGGTTCTGCATCCGGCGCATCCCGACAACGTCTACGGCGAGAGGCGGCTGCTGCCCGAAGGCAAGCGCAGCGCTCTGGGCGCGGTGAAGTTGCAGGTGCTGAACTTCCAGGCGTTCCAGCGGCGGGACCGGCTGTCGGCAGCGTCGAGCGACGCCAAGAAGCTGCTGCGAGCCGGGCGCAAGACCCAGGAGCTCGAGTCAATCTCGGCGGTGCTCGACCGGGCGCTGAGAGGCTTCCCCACGGGCAAGGGCGCGCCCAAGGTCTGCGTGCTGAACGACGAGGCCCACCACTGCTACCTGCCCGAGGCCGGCCGGCGCACATCAGAGGACGACGACACCAAGGCCGCGGCCATCTGGTTTGGGGCGCTAGAGGGGCTGCGCGACACGGGACGACTCGGACCGGTCTACGACTTCTCAGCCACTCCAATCTTCATAGAGGGCACCGACCGCAGAGAGCGCATGTTCCCCTGGGTGGTCTCGGACTTCCCGCTGATGGACAGCATCGAGTCCGGGCTGGTCAAGATCCCGCAGGTACCGGTGGAGGACGACTCTGTCAGCGAGCGGGTCCAGTGGCGCAACCTGTACGCCAACACCACCCCCAAGAAGGTCAAACGCGGCGCGGTGCCCACCGAGCTGAACCAGGCGCTGGCCGCGCTGTATCGGAGCTACGAGCAGAAGTTCAACCAGTGGATGCACCCCGACGACCCGGCCAAGACCATGCCGACGCCTCCGGTGTTCATCGTGGTCGCCAACAACATCGCCAACGCGACCGCCATCGCCGACCACATCGCGGGATGGGCCGAGAAACGCTCCGACGGCTCCACCGTTCACCACGAGGGATCCTGCCCACTGTTCGCCAACTACCGCTCTGACGGCCCGACCGAGCGCGTCCACACGCTGCTGGTGCATTCCCAGCTGGAGGGTGACGCCAACCTCAGCGCGCCGGTCAAGGCCCAGGCCGACCGCCTGAGGCTCCCCGGCGACGACGGAGACGCCCGCGACATAGTGCGCGGCGCGCTGAACTCCGTCGGCAAGCCCGGGGGCCTCGGCGAGCACATCCGCTGTGTCGTGTCGGTGCAGATGCTCACCGAGGGATGGGACACCCGCACCGTCACGCACATTCTCGGCTACCGGGCGTTCTCCACGCAGCTTCTGTGCGAGCAGGTCACCGGACGGGCCCTGCGGCGCTCCAACTACGACAACTACGACGACGAGGGCCGGCTCGTCGCCGAGTACGCCGAGGTCATAGGCGTGCCGTTCGAGTTCATGCCGGTCAAGCGCCCCGAGGACGACCCGGCGCCCCCGAAACCCCGCTACGAGGTGCACAGCATCGCCGGCCAGCGCGACCATCGCGTCGAGTTCCCCAACGTGGAGCACTACCTCACCGAGCCCGGAGCCGACGGGTTCCGGCTGAACCCCAAGCGGGTCATCAAGTGGAAGCCGAAGGGGGTCAAGGAGACGGTGCTGGAGGGGTCGGTTGGAGGCACCAAGACCATCAGCGCCGAAGCGAGCGTGCGCCGGCAGCAGGCCCTCACCCGTCTGGCCGCCGGGCTTGTGCAGCGATGGTGCCAGCGCATGGACGACAGCGGCGAGGGCTGGCGCGCCCGGCGGCGGCTGCTGTTCCACGACGCCATCAGGATTGTCAAGGCCTGGACGGACCTCGCCAAAGTCACCGACGACCACTACGACGGACTCGGGTCAAGCAGCCGGGAGCAAGCCATCAAGGAGATGGACGACGCGTGCGAGACCACCGGCGGAGCGCAAGACCGGCTCGTCGCCGCGTTCGGGCATCCGCTGCTGCTGGACACCTCCAGCGTCAAGTTCGAGACCAGCCTCTCAGCCCGCCGCGTCGCCAAGAAGTCCGAACTGAACATCGCGGCCTGCCACTCGCAGTTCGAGGCAGCGTGCGCCCGAGCGCTGGACAAGCACCCCGAGGTGGTGAGCTGGGCGCGCAACTTCCGGCTCGGCTGGACCGTGCCCTACCTATGGGAGGGCACCTGGCACCGATACGAGCCCGACTTCGTGGCCCGCCTGTTCGCGGACCGCGAGGACGAAGACGCCGTGCATCTCATCATCGAGTGCAAGGGCGTGCCCGACGACCACAGCGAACGCAAGAAGCAGTCCGTGACGACGCGGTGGATCCCGGCGGTGCAGTCATCACCGCAACTGCCGATGTGGCTGCGCCGATGGGCATTCGTGGAACTGGACGAACCCGACCGCCTGTCCGCAGACCTGAACGCCGCCATCAAGACAGCCCGCGCCGAGCACCCCAAGGCCCTCCAGCAAGGAGCCGCGTGATGGCCAAGCGAGCCACCACCAAGACCACCGACCAGTACACGCACCCGTCGGCCAAGCGCGCCAACCTGCCGACCGAGCAGACCGGCAAGACCATGAGCGACACCGACCGTCGCCCCATCCTCTACCAGCCCCAGACCCGAGAGATCGACGACGAACCCATCCTCGCCTGGAACCGCCAGCCCGCCAACCAGGACGGGCACGCAGCGCACCCCCTGTACGTGCGCGAGAAGGTCCACCCCGCAGCCTTCGTCAAGCTGCTCCAAGGCAGCGGAGAGCAATCCCAACTCTTCAAGGACTTCAACGGCCTGCCTTCGCCTGACGCCGCCTACGAGTGGTACCAACACGCCGCCAACTGGTCCAACCGCCTCATCCACGGAGAATGCACCCGAGTCATGGCCTCCCTGCTCGCACGCGAGAACATGGCAGGCAAGGTCCAGATGATCTACTTCGACCCGCCCTACGGCGTCGGCTACCGGTCCAACTTTCAGGTTTCCGTCAATAGTCGGTGGGCATCCCCCCGAATCGTGGAGACATCGTCTATGAGGAGGCGCTATGTCATATCCACGACGCAAGTACGACCCGGAGTTCAAGGCGGGCGCTGTGCGGATCGTCCGGGAGACTCGCAGACCGATCTCTGAGGTCGCCCGCGAGCTCGGGATCGGTGCGGGGGTCTTGGGGAACTGGGTCCGCAAGGACCGCATCGAGCGGGGCGAGGCCGAGGGCCTGACCTCTGATGACCGAGCCGAGCTGGTGCGGCTGCGCAAGCGCTGCGCCGAGCTGGAGATGGAGCGTGATGTGCTCAAACGATCGGTGGTCCTCTGGGTCAAGGAGGCAACGCGATGACAGCGGAGTTCATCGCGGCGCAGAGGACCGACCACGGCGTGCCTCACGCGGTCGCCTGCCGGGCCCTCGGGGTGCCCTCCTCGACGTTCTACAAGTGGCGCGGCCGGCCGCCGACGCCCGCGCAGCGGCGCCGCGCCGACGTCGACGCCGCGGTCAAGGCCTGCTTCGACGCCTCCGGAGGCACCTACGGCTCGCCGCGGGTGCGGGCCCAGCTGCGCCGTGACGGCCTGGCGGTGTCCAAGAAGACCGTGGAGTCCTCCATGGTGCGCCAGGGCCTCCAGGGCCGCTCCCCCAGACGCCGCCGGCGGGGCCTGACCCGCCCCGACAAGGCGGCCGCGCCGGTGGCGGACCTGCTGGGGCGCGACTTCACCGCCGATGCCCCCGACCAGAAGTGGGTCGGGGACTTCAAGCAGGTGCACACCGACGAGGGGCCCGTGTACCTCGCCACCGTCGAGGACCTCTACTCGCGGCGCATGCTGGGCTTCGCCACCTCTGACGCCTACCCCACCGCGCAGCTCGCCACCGCGGCGATCAACATGGCCGCCGCGACCCGCGGCGGCCGCGTCGCAGGGGTGATCTTCCACACCGACAAGGGCTCCCAGTACACCTCAGACGCCTTCGCTGAGGCCTGCCGCCGCCTCGGGGTCACCCAGTCCATGGGACGCGTCGGCTGCGCCCTCGACAACGCCTGCGCGGAGTCGTTCTTCTCCACCCTCGAACACGAACTCGTCTCCCGGCGCCGCTACCAGACCCGAGACCAAGCCCGGCGAGACATCGCCACCTGGATCGACGCCTGGTACAACCGCCGGCGGCTCCACTCCACCAACAACATGACCAGCCCAATAGAGTACGAACTAGCCAACGCGGCCTAACCAAACCCTCCACGAAACGGGGGGAAGCTCATTGGCGACGAGAACGTCCTCCGAGTTGGAGTCCTATTGGATGAAGTGTTCGGAGCAGACAACCGCATCTCAGTCCGGAATTTGTCGGGTGTTTCGCGTTTTGTGAGGTCAGAGGGGGCGCGGCGGTGAGGTGTTTCCACTACATCGGCGGTTGGGGTGCGGCTGGGCGGGGTCAGGTGATGGTGGCTTTGTCCCAGCTTTGGGTGTCGGTTCCGATTGCGGTGAGGGCCCGGGCCTGCAGTGGGGTGCGCCGGGTGGTGAGGTCGATGTTGTTGCCGTTGGCGGTGAGTTGGACTCGGCGGATGCGGTTGAGCTCTCGCAGGGCTCGGGCGGCGCTGAGGTGCTGGTGGTCGAGGTCGGGGTCGCGGACGTCTGCTTTGGCGAGGGCACAGCCGATGAGGGTCTCGATGACGGCGGCGTAGACGCAGACGGCGACGTGGCCGCGGACTCTTTGTTCGGTCCAGTGGCGCACGGGTCGCAGGTGCAGGAAGTCCTTGAGGGTCCGGAACCTTGCTTCGACGCCTGCGAGCTGGCGGTAGGCGGCCACGACTTGGGTTGTGGCGGCTTGTGTGGTGCTGAGGCTGGTGGTGAGCACGTAGCGGCCGGCGAGGAGCTCCTCGTAGGTGTGGGCGTCTTCGTTGTAGTGGTAGGTGAAGCGGCCTTCTGCGATCTCGAGGTCGAAGAGCCGTCCGGCGCCGCCTTTGCCGATGGTGCGCTGCGCGGCCCGCCCTATTTTGGCGGGGTCTTTGAGCCGGCCTTCGCGGACCCGGCGCTCCAGGGCCAGCAGGTCGGCCTCGGCGCGGGCGACGATCTCGGTTCTGCGGGCGTTGTCTCGGCGGGCTCGGGCGTCGGATTCCACGACCACGGCGCGGGTCCCGTCGGTGAGCGCGATGTCTGTGGCCCGGCAGCGGTGCTGGGGCATCTCGATCCAGGCGGTGTCGTCGTCGACGGCTTCGAGGGCTTCTTTGGCGATGTGGTCGCGGTGCAGCCTGGTGGCCAGCAGATGGTCGAACCCGGCGGCGGCGACCGCTTCGACGTTGTCTGTTGAGATCAGGCCCCGGTCGGCGACCACGCAGATCCGGCCCACCGCGAACCTGCTGGCGAGGTCGGCCAGCACCGCCGGCAGGGTGGAGGCGTCGTTGGTGTTGCCGGCGAACACGTGGTGCGCGATGGGGATCCCGTCTGAGGTGCACAACAGCCCGATCACGATCTGGGGCCGGTCGCTGCGATGGTCACGGGAGTACCCGAACGCCCGCGACGGGAACCGCACCGACGGCCGCGGCGATCCCTCGAAGTAGGTGGAGGTCAAGTCGTAGCACACCAGCTTCAGGTCCAAATTCGACAGGTCGCACAGCCGCTCATAGAGGTGCGCCTCGGTGGCGTCTTTGGCGTCGGCGACCGCGTCGAGGGCCCGGTAGCAGCGGCCCAGCGGCGGAGCCTCCCAGCCCTCGGGCATGACCACGTCCTCTGCGGCCCACTCCACCAGGCGGCGCTTCGAGCACGGCGCCACCAGCCGGTTGGCGACCATCGCGAACACCGCGTGCTCCAGCGCCTCGGACCCCCGCCCGGCGCCGAGCCGCGCGAACCACCCGTCGAGTCCCAGCCGACCCCACACCGTCGCCGCCGCGGCCACCGCCCCCACCGCGGGAGCCCCCTCAGCGGCCAGCGCCCCCACGTCGACGCGCTCGCGGCGCAGATGGGCCTCCAACGCGGCCACGATCCGCTCCAACTGCCCGGACTCGCGCAGAGCGGTCACCTCCCCCAGGCGCAGCAGCGTCCTATGGCCGACCCTGGCGCCGTCGCGCACCGACTCCACCAACGACAAGTACTCGTACACCTTGTCGCCCCTGCGGCGGCGGGTCGTCTTCACGAACACAACACCACAATAGCCCCCAACCAGCGCGCCGTCAACTATATGTCGCCCCTACAAATCCCCGCCGAAACGCTGCCCGGAGACACAAAACCCCACGTCAGAGGCCATCTGCTGTCACCAAACCCCCGCCAACCCAACAAATTCCGGACAGTCATCCCCTTCTCGACTACAAGCGGGTCATCCTCTCGTACTTTGCCAAGCGTCGCCGACTTCCTCCTGTGGTATGCCAAGGATGCACAACAGATCAAGTACCGCCAACTTTACGAACCATTGACTCGCTCTGAGATAGTCGAGTACATGAGTTCCTACGCAAGAGTTGAGCTTCAAGACGGTTCTACTCGCCCGCTAAAGGCCGAGGAACGAGTTGATCCAGACAAACACCTGCCGGTAGGCGCTCGTCTCTATCAACGGAGGTCATTGGACTCGCAGGGACATCAAGAAGGTCGGTCTGAGCCGTACTACTGGGACGGGCACGACTGGCCATGCGCCACTGGTCGCCATTGGAGCGTTTCTCGGGAGGGCATGAACCGGCTCGCTGAACTCGAACGACTCGATTCAGCCGGACGTGATTCTGCACTTAGAGCGCGCGCAAATAGGTGACCATCCACCTGTCGTTGTGTTGGCCCGAGTGGACTCTCGGGTGTCTCACCCAACGACAACGACATGGTGGAGGTGGTTCAAGCATGCTTGCTTTGGTGCCGAGGGTGGTGGATGCGCTGTGGGCGGCGTTCGAGCCGCGGATCCCCGAGCATGAGGAGGTGGTGCATCCGTTGGGCTGTCACCGGCCGCGGATCGCGGACCGCGATGTGTTCGAGGCGATCCTGTTTCGGCTGGTGACGGGCTGTTCGTGGGATGTGGCCGGCCGGCTGGGCAAGGGCGGCGAGACGACTCTTCGGACCCGTTACAACGACTGGAACGCCCACGGCGCGTTCGACGCGCTGGCGGCTGAGGCCATCGAGGGCTATGACCGCATGGTGGGGCTGGACTTGTGCGACGCGTCGGTGGACGGGTCGATGCACAAGGCGCCCTGCGGCGGCGAGGGGACCGGCAAAAGCCCTGTTGACAGGGCCAAACTGGGCTGGAAGTGGTCGGTTCTGTGCGACCGGGCGGGCATCCCGGTCAGCTGGGCCGCCGACGGCGCCAACCGCAACGACCAAGCTCTGCTGGAGCCCACCTTGGCCCACGCCCAACAGCGCGGGCTGATCCTCGACGTCGAGACGCTCCACCTCGACCGCGGCTACAGCGGCGACCCGGTGCTGCGCACCTGTGAGCGTTACGGCATCGACGACGTGGTGCGCTCACACAAACGCAGCCGACGCAGCGCCCGCCGCCGGCCCAGGACCGTGCCGCTGGGGCTGCGCTGGAGCGTCGAGCGCACCAACTCGTGGCTGTCGAACTTCGGGCAGCTGCGCCGCAGCACCGACCGCAACACCAGAGCCCGCCTCGGGCAACTCGCCCTCGCCGTCGCTGTGATCCTCACCGTCAAACTGTTCAAATGGGCCGACCGATACCACCACACATAGCCGCCTATTTGCGCGCGCTCTTAGGTGGAAGAGTTATGAGAACGAGGTGCCAGGCCGACGCATCAACAACATGTGGCACGGGCAGATGTACGCCTCTGACAAGCGTTATGTGGTCCAGACCGCCGACAGCGTGATCGAGAGATGCGTGCTTCTGGCAACCGATCCAGGTGACTTGGTGTTCGACCCAACCTGCGGCGGTGCTACAACCGCCGCAGCCGCTGAGAAGTGGGGGCGACGCTGGATTACCTGCGACACCTCTCCGGTCGCCGTGTCAATCGCGCGGCAACGGCTCTCCACTGCGACCTTCCCCTACTGGACGCTGGCCGACTCGGCCGATGGCGCGCGCCAGGAAGCACAACTCTCGGGCAAGCCGGAAGCTCCCCCACCCGAGGGCGGATGGGGCAACGACCCCGCTCGGGGGTTCGTCTACGAACGCGTCCCCCAAGTCTCGGCCAGCGTCTTGGCCTACGACCTGGACCCTGACCCCATCATGCTGGTGGACCAGCCACGCAAGAAGCGCGCCGTGACTCGGGTGACATCGCCGATGGCCGTTGAGAGCGAGCAGCCCTGGGCGACGGTCATCCCGCTGGAGGGCTCCGATGACGAGATGGCGGTCGCGCACGGCGACTTCTCCGAAGCGGTGGAGGCGGCGCTTCTGAACCACACCATCAACGGCGGACGCGACAACGCCGACATGACCGTCCGCACCCTGGAGCCGTGGCCCAGCGACTCCGAACTGCTCGCCTGGAAGGCCACCTACACCATCAACGGCGGAGCAGCCGAGCACACCGCCGCGGTAATGGTTGCCGCCGAAGACGTGACGGTGCCCGGCGAGATGGTCCGCGAGGCAGCCCGAGAGATAACCGACAGCGCAGAACGAGCCGATGTGCTGCTAGTGGTCGCGTACGCGTACGCCGCCGATGCCCCACCGACGGTTGGCCGTATCACCGTGGCGAAAGCACAAATGAACCGCGACCTGATGATTCGTGAGCTGTCAGCCGAGACAGGCCACGAAGCGTTCGTCATCATCGGGGAGCCCGACATCCGCATCCTTGACGACTACCCCGACGGCCAGATTGCCGTAGAGATCCGGGGCTACGACACCTTCGACCCCGCCACCGGCAACGCCTCCGAAGGAGGCCCTGACGACGTGGCCTGCTGGATGCTCGACACCGACCACGACGGCGAGAGCTTCTACGCCCGTCGCATCCACTTCCCCGGAGCCGACAATGACCGCCAGATCAAGAAGCTCCTGAAGGAACTGGGCAGGCACGCCGACGACGTAGAGCAAGAAGCCCTCACCGCGATGCGGTCGGCACCGTTCGACCCGCCCGAGCGAGGCCGAATCGCCGTCAAGATAGTCACCGCCACAGGCATGGAGATGACGGCCGTGAGATCAACCGAGGAAGCATCTACATGACACCGAGCGAACCGGGCATTGTCATCTCCCATCGGCTATATTGAGCCGTGACGGGGGGCGCGGAGTCCACCGCCTGCGCAGGGGAACCTGAGCACTCGGCCGCCGAGCCGACTTCAGGCGGGCCGGCCCCCCGCCGCTCGCGTCATGTCTCGCCGAGCGGCACGGCGGAGGTGATCCTGTCCCACCACGGCTGGGTTCGGTGCCAGCCGGGCATGACGGACTTGATCCCGTAGGTCTCAATGCCGCGACGCCTCCAGATCACCGGTGCGAGCGTCTCGAGGTAGACGGGCTCGATGCGGTGCGGCGGGTTCGCTGCGGGCGTAGTCGCCTTCAGCATGGCGCGGCCTGCGATGTCGGCCCACTGCATGCCCACGCGGTTCTTGGCCTGGTCGACCTCCACCGGCAACTTGAGCCATGACCACTGAATCGAGGTGTCAATGGGCTGCAGGATCGAGAGATAGTCGTCCAGCCGCCGGCGGGGCATCCGCGCGACCGCGGCAAAGACGGGGTGCGCCACAAGCTTGACATCTTGAGCGAACCAGCTCATCCGCTCCAACAGCATCCGGGCGAGAAAGTTGTAGACGTGGATGTCGTCGCTTCTCATGGTGGCGCTCATAGGCGTACTCTCTTTGGGCAACACGACGAAGAAGATCCGCACAGGCAGCCTCGCGAGGTGCTCGACAGCCTCCATGAGTTTGTCGTGGGTCTTCAAATGCTCGACAGCGTGCATCGGCTGCATCGGCGGTCGGCCCAGAGCAAGGTTGAGAGCCTCCATCGCGCCTACAACGGTCCGTGCCTTGGAGTGGCGGAATGCGCATGCAGCGAGACAGAAATACGGAGACGACCTCTGGCTGAAGCCACGATCACCTGTCTCGTCAACGTGAATCTCGATGTAGTCAGCAGCCACAAGACAACCCTCTGACTCGGGAAACGCCGATCACTCTGGCAGACCGCCACACCCTGCAACCACTCGTCCCAGGTTCGGACTGAATGTCTAGCGGCCGAAGCCGTCGGGGTGGTGGCGGGCGAAGTTCCAATGGTCCGTCAGCATCTGCGCTAGATCTCGGCGGGTCTGCCAGCCCAACTCGTCGCGAGCACGGGTGCAGTCGGCCCAGGAAGCCTCTATGTCGCCGGGGCGGCGGCCGTCCATCTCGTAGGGGATGCGCGTCCCGAGCACCTCCTCGGCTGCGGCCACCACCTGGAGCACGGTGGTTCCCGAGCCGGTGCCCAGGTTGTAGACCCGGCTGCTGGCCGGGGTGATGTCGGTTTCCAGGGCAGCCGCGTGGCCCTCGGCCAGGTCCATGACGTGCACGTAGTCCCGCACCGCGGTGCCGTCGACCGTTGAGTAGTCGTCTCCGAAGACGCTGAGCCGCGCCAGCCGGCCGGAGGCGACCTGCATGATCCGGGGTACCAGGTTGGCCGGCTCGCCGACCGGATCCTCCCCGATCAGGCCGGAAGAGTGCGCACCGACCGGGTTGAAGTAGCGCAGCGTGACCGCGGTCAACTCCGACGCAGCCGCGGCGTCGGCCAGGATGCGCTCGCCCATCAGCTTGGTCTCGCCGTAGGGGCTCTCGGGGACGGCCGGCGAGTCCTCGGTGACCGGAAGCGTCGACGCCGACCCGTAGACGGTGGCCGAGGAGCTGAACACCACCCGCCGGACGCGCCGGTCGACGGCCGCGGCGGCCAACGCGACCACCGAGCCGAGGTTGCTGCGGTAGTAGCCGAGGGGGTCGCTCACGGATTCGGCCACGCTCTTGCGGGCCGCGAAATGGACCACCGAGTCGATCCGGTGCCTGCCGAAGACCGCTTCCAGGTCGTCGGGATCGCCCGCGTCGCCCTCCACCACCGGCAGGTCCGAGCGAGTGAGGCTGCGGATGGCGTCGACCACCCGGCGCGAGGCGTTGGAGAAGTCGTCGAGGACCACCACGTCGCGCCCCGCGTCGTGCAGCGCGACAGCGGTGTGGCTGCCGATGTAGCCGGCACCCCCGGTTACCAGCGTCGCCATCAGACCGTCTCGGGCACCCTGGCCTCCGACAGGGTCGCCCCCGGCTCCACGTCGAAGTGCTCACCCACCAGCGTCCCGTCCGTCACCCGGGCACCCTGCCCGACCGTTGCTCCCGATCCCACCACCGAGTCCAGCACCTGCGCTCCCGCTTCGATCACCGCGCTCGAATGGACCGCCGAGCCCCGCACGACCGAGCCCTCCCCCACGGCCGCGCCGGCCATCACCACGCTGCGCTCGACGACGGCCCCCGGGTCCACCGACGCCTCCGGCGACACCCCGACCGCGGCCGGCCCGCGCCGGCCGTCGAGCAGGTCGAGTTGGACCTGCAGGTAGGTCTGGGGGGTGCCGGCATCGACCCAGTAGGTGTTTTGCCTCAGAGCCCACAGGGTGCCGGCGGCGGCCATGGCGGGGAAGACCTCGCGTTCCACCGAGACCCGGCGCCCGCCGTCGATCCGCCCGACAACCGACGGTTCCATCAGGTACGTCCCCGCGTTGATCCAGTTGCTCGGCGCGGGCGGCGGCGGCTTCTCCACGAAGGCGCTGACCCGCCCACCCGCCTCGGTCACCACCACGCCGTAGCGGGACGGGTCCTCAACCTCGATCAGGTGGATGGTGGCCTCGGCCCCAGCCGAGCGGTGCAGACGCAGCATCTCAGTCACGTCGAGGTCGGTGATCACGTCGCCGTTGGCCACCAGGAACGTGCCCCCCGAGTCCTCCATTCCCGACTCGGCGTAGGCGAAGCGGATGGCGCCGGCGGTGTCGAGCGGCTCGGACTCCACCACGCAGCACAGCTCCACCCCCGCGCAGCGGCCGTCGGGGTAGGCAGCCCGGAACGCTTCGTCGTGGTAGCCCAGGGCCAGCACCACCCGGTCCACCCCGTGGCGGGCCAGACCGGACACGGCGTGCTCGATCATGGGCCGGTGCATCACCGGGAGCATCTGCTTGGGGGTGGTCAGTGTCAGGGGCCGCAGCCGGGTGCCGAAGCCCCCGACCAGCAGGATCGCCTGCACCCCGGCGCCCCGCTCCGGCTTCTAGCGGTCTGTCGCGGACTTGGTCAGAGCACCTGGATCCGCTGCGGCAGTGGGCTGCGACTTCCTGTGCCGCCCCAGCCATTTCGGAGACACAGCACTAGCCCTCGGAGGGGGCGTCCGTCGGGTCGAGCTCGGTCTCCGGCCCGGTGGAGACCAGGTTCCCCGCCGAGGCCCCCAGGGCGGTCTGGAGCCGGTCCTCGGGCGGCGGCGGGATCTCGGCCCCTTCCGGGACGCGGGCGAACGTGAACGCCTCCAGGTCTCCCAGCAGCCGGACGTCGCCGAAGTCGTCGGTGTAGGTGTCGGTCGCCTCGTAGATCTCGGACAGCGTGCTGGGGAAGGCGTCGGTGCCGGGATCGATGCGGGTAAAGCGCACGGCCCTGATCACGGTCGGCTCGCCGTTGCAGTCCGATCCGGCCTCCAGCACGCCGATGCCGGGCCCGCTGATCTCGTCGTCGGTGATTCTGGCCCCCATGGCCTCGAAGAACACGTCGAGGTCGGCCCGATCTCCCGCGGCGGAACTGTTCCACGGGTGTATGTGGACCACGCCGTCCTGGTGGGAGTGGATGCCGTCGGGATCCGCGGCGCTGGTGAAGGCGGGCAGGAACCGGTCGCAGTCGTAGATCGCGTAGGCCGAGTGCCAGTGATCGTTGCCGACCCGCGGGGCCGCCGCGGGCGTGCGCGAGGATCGGGCGAACACCACGAGAGCCACCCCGAGGATCACCACCACCGCCAGTGCCAGCGGAAAGGCGATCTCCCGACGCTCGCGGGCGCCCTTCGACGCAGCCGCCGCTCTAGCAGCTCGCTGGACCTTCTTCGACGAACTCGGCTTGGCCACGGGCCGTCACGCTATCGGCCCAGAGGCCGAGCAGGCAGATACGCGAATCCGGCCCATACGGGCGAGGCCCCGGGCCCGAGCGGCCCGTGAGCGCAGCGAACAAGAGCGGGAGACGTGGCCCGAGCGGCCCGTGAGCGCAGCGAACAAGAGCGGGGATGCCGCTCCAATATTCACACGCCGATGCCGCTGTAGGTGAAGCCGCGGCGCTCCAGCTCGTCGCGGTCCAGCAGGTTGCGGGCGTCGATCACGTGCAGTTCGTGCATGACCCCCGCCACCCGGTCGAGATCGAGTTGCCGGAACTCGTCCCACTCGGTCGCGACCACCAGCGCGGAAGCGCCGTCGCAGGCCGCGTAGACGTCGTCCGCAACAGCCACACCGGCCTGCACGGTGGCTGCGCAGGCGTTGATCATCGGATCGTAGGCACGGACCACCGCTCCGGCCTCGACCAGGCGTCTGGCAATCTCCAGGGAGGGCGAGTCTCGCAGGTCGTCGGTACCGGCCTTGAAGGCCAGGCCGAGCAGCGCGATGCAGGCCCCGGACAGCTCAACCCGGCCTGCGACCTTGTCGACGATCCTGGCGAACTGCGCTTCATTGGCATCCACCACGCTTCGCAGCAGCGCGAAGTCGTAGCCCGCTGCCGAGGCCATCGCGACCAGCGAACGCGTGTCCTTGGGAAGGCACGAGCCGCCCCATCCCGGCCCGGGCCGCAGGTAGTCGCGGCCTATCCGCCCGTCGTATCCCATGCCCTCCAGCACGTCGTCGACATCGGCGCCCACCGCCTCGCAGAGCGCCGCGACCGAGTTCGAGAACGACAGCTTCGTCGCCAGGAAGGCGTTGGCCGCGTACTTGACCGTCTCGGCGGAGGCTGGGTCGGTGACGAGAACAGGCGCATCTATGCCCGCGTAGAGACCGGCCACCCGCTCGGCCACCGCGGCGTCGGCCGCGCCCACCACCAACCGATCAGGATTGAGGAAGTCGTGAACGGCCGAGCCCTGTCTCAGGAACTCGGGATTGGATGCCACCGAGACGTCGGCCCGTCCCAGCACTCGAGCCAGCAGCTGCACGGTGCCCGCCGGAGCAGTGGACTTGTTCACCACCACCGCCCCCGGCCGCAAGCTCGGACCGATCTCGGCGACCGCGGCCTCCAGGTAGCCGAGGTCGGTGCCGCCGTCAGGGCCCGAGGGCGTGGGCACGCACAGGAAGACGAAGTCGGCTCGGGCCGCAGCCTCAGCCGAACCGCACACGAAGGAGAGCCGGGCCGTGTCGAGGCCGGTCCTCACCAACTCGGCCAGCCCCGGCTCGTGGATCGGCATCTCGCCGCTCTGCAGTCCGATGATCCTGTGCTCGTCCACATCGGTGCAGACCACGCGGTGGCCCAGTCGAGCCAGACACGCCGCGGTGGTCAGACCTACGTATCCCGCCCCGACAACGACGACCGCGGCCGGAGCGGCGGGCCTCCCGGTGCCCTCGGCGGGCATCGCCGGCACGTCCCCCTCAGCCACAGGACTCGCCCTCGGGCGGACGGCCCAGGATGGTGACCGGGTCGGCATCCGTCTCAGTCGATTGCGCGGCGACGAAGTCGGCGCCCCCAGCCACGGAACCCCCGGCCAACGCCGCTCCCAAGGTCGCCGGACCTCCCGTCAGCACGGCTCCCAGGATGCGCGGACCGGCCATGGCGGCACTCGCACCCACCGGACCTCCGACGAAGGCCGCCCCGGAAGTGGCCGGCACCGGTGCAGCACTGCCGGTGGCCACCGGAGAGAACCCCGCGACCGGATCGGGCCGGACCGGAGGGATGCCGCGAGCCCGTACCTGGTCGCGCACCACGCTCATGGGCTCCTGGAAGGCGAACAGCACCCCGCGGTAGTCGGCGCCGAGCACCACCACCACGCCGTCGACCCCGTCGTCGGCCACGACGTAGGGCACCGGCTCGAGGTAGCGGGCCACAGTCATGGCCGCCTTGGCGTCGTCGGGACCGTGCAGCACGACGGTCTCGGGAATGGCTGGAGACGAGAGGGACCCCTGTACGTCGAAGCCCTCGCCGGCCAGCGACGCGGACGCGTCCTCGCGGCTGAAGTCGTTGAACCCGGCGACGGTCAACGACACCTCGGAGGGACTCAACGAGTCCGCCTCCCCCCGGAAGACGTCGAGGGTCGGCTCGTTCGCCTGCCGGTATGCCGCCTCGCCCTTGTAGCGGCCGTCGGGCCAGAACAGCGTGTAGACCTCGAGTCGCTGTCTCTGCAGGTTCTCGGGGTTGAAGTCCGAGAAGTCCTGGGCCAGTGACACCAGCTCGCCGAGGGTCACGTCCTGGTCGAACGCGACGAAGGCGGCTCCGGCCTCGATCATGCCGACGATGGTGGTCGGGTTCCTGGCCCCGCGGCTGATGGCCCGGTCGAGGGCGAGCACCAGGAAGTCCTGCTGGCGGGCGATGCGACTGAAGTCGTCGCCGCCGGTGATCCTCCAGCGCCCGTCGATGAACTCCGTGTATGTGCGGCTCCGCACGTACTGCAACGCCTGCTCGCCTCCGAGCACATGGCATCCCGGCGTCTCGATGTTCAGCTTGGACTTGGGATCACGGGCCGGATTGGGGAACCAGACGGGCACTCCCCCGAGCGTGTCCACGACCTGCTCGAACCCCGCGAAGTCCATCTCGACATAGTGGTTGATCTCCACATCGAACATGGATCTGACGGTCGCCACCAGCAGCGGGGCGCCGCCGATGAGCAGTGCGGAGTTGATCTTGTGGTCCTGCGCTCCCGGGATCTCGGCCCACAGGTCCCGCGGTATGGACAAGACCCACGCGGACTTCGCCCCGGGGTCCAGGCGCACGAGCATGATGACGTCGGCCAGAGCCCTCCCGCCCGCCGCGACGCCGCCCGCGCCGTCGGCCTCGGCGTCCGGCCGGACGTCGATGCTGCTGTCGATGCCGACGAGGAGGAAATTGACGGGTTCGCCCGGCTCGGTGTCGGTGACGAGCAGGTCGCGGCCGTACTGGACGGTGTCGCGGAAGTACACCGGCTTGAACTCGTGCCAGACCTCCTCGACGTACTGCACGGTCCTCGCCGACGCCACGGCCGAGACGATCACCAGGAGGCTCGCGACCACCACCAGGCGCTGCGGCCAAGTACGCCTCAAGCGCGGCTTGCCTTGGTCGGTCACGGCAGCCAAGCGTACCGCCGGTCCCCCTGTGCCCTTTGGATGATCGAGGGCCTCACACCGTCAAGAACGCAGGTGGAACACGTCTCCAGCGTCGATCGCGACCTCGCCGGAAGCCCCGGCGACGACCAGGCGGCCAGAACTGTCGATATCGACGGCCGTGCCCACGATCGATGTGCCGTCGGTGCGTTGCACCCTCACTTCCCTCCCCAGCGTCGCCGACGCAGCCCTCAGGTCCTCGCGAGCCCGCCTGGAGTCGGCCAGGTAGCCGGGCAGGGCGTCGATCAGCGACGCCAGAATCTCATCGCGGGTAGCGGTGCCGCCCGCCTGAGCGAGCGAGACCGCTCCCGGCTCCGGGGGCGCCTCCGCGACATTCAGGCCCAGACCCACCACCACCAACGGGGGATCGCCGTCGACAATCTCCGACAGCACGCCCGCCACCTTGCCGGACGCGTCCCGGGACTCGATGAGCAAGTCGTTGGGCCACTTGGCCCGCACCGCCGCTCCCCCGTCTGCGAGCGTGCCCGACGCGGCCAGGAGCGCGGCGGCCGAGACCGCGGCGGTTCGGTCGAAGGCCCTGGCCACGGACGCCTCAAGCCGGAAACTGACAAGCAGCGACGCCCCACCGGCGTGGGGGCCGGTGGCCGCGTCGGACCAGCGACGCCCCAGCCGACCCCTTCCCGCGGTCTGGTGATCGGCCACCAGGACCGCCGGCGACCGCTCCCCGAGCCGGGCCTCCTGGGCCAGATCATCGTTCGTGGAGCCCGTCGCGACCGCGTGGCGCAGCTCGCCCAGCCCCGCGCGGCGGGCTGCCGCGCAGCCGAGCGGCAGGTGCTTGGCGGCCGACGGCGACCGCGGCGTGACCGATCCCACGGGACACATTCTGTGCGATGCCCGCCTTTCGGTGGAGAATCCGCGAAAGAGCCCGATTCCCGGCACACGATAGAATCACGGCTTGACAAGCACTTGGGAGACTGCAGGATGGCCCTGAGGATCGCCCTTGCCGGTTGGTACGGGTCGGACAACTTGGGAGATGAGATGATTCTGAGTTGCATGGCCGCCGCCCTGCGTGCCCGGGGGGTGGAGCCGATAGCCGTGTCAATCGATCCCGAGCGGACTGCCGCCGTCCATGGGGTTGAGGCGGTGGTTCATCGCTCGCCCCTGGACAGCGCAGCGCTGCGCCGGTCGCTGTGCAGTGCGCACGCCATGGTCCTCTCCGGAGGGGTGGTGCAGTCGGAGACGTCGCCGTGGAACATGTGGTTCCATATGTCACGCCTTCGCGCCTACAGGCGGTCGGTGCCGGCTCCGTCCACCCGCCGACCGCGGGCCGCGGTCGCGGCCATCGGCCTGGGAGCGGGACGCGTCCGGGGCGCCGGCAGCCGGCGCATGGCGGTCGCGGAGATGCGCCGGGCCTGCAACGTCGTGACGAGAGACGCCGACTCGGCGCGACGCCTGCGCGACTGGGGCGTGCCCGACGTGGCGATCGGCGCCGACCCGGTGCTGGCCGGAGACGCCGCGCTCGTTTCGAGCCGGGCGGCCGCGGCCCGACCGCCGCACCCGCGCCCGCCGAAGCCGACGGGCTCGACGCGCTCTCGCAGCGACTCCACCGACACGATCTGCGTGATCCTGCGCCCCCCGAATCGCCGGGGCATCCGCACGGCTGCGGCGAAGGCCCGCACGTCCTGGCAGCCATGGACGGATCAACTGGCGCGATCCCTGGACGCACTGGCCGAGCGCAGCGGCATGACGTTGCGCCTGTTGCCCTTTCAGCCGAGCCAGGACACCCCCATGCTCGCGGCGCTGCGACAGAGGCTGAGAACGGACGCAGAGCTGGTGACGCTCAACATCGACAATGTGCTCGCCGAGGTCGCCCGGAGTCGCTTCGTGGTCACCATGCGCTATCACGGCGCCATCGCAGCTCTGCTCAACGGCCAGGCGGCGGTGGTGCTGGACTACTCTCCGAAAATGAAGTCGCTCGCCGCTGAAGGCGGCGGCTGGGCCTCACTCGTCGACTTGGCTCCGCTCGACGCCGGCCGCTTCGAGCCCCGCACGCTCATCGACGCGGCTAACGAGGCGCAGGACAAGTCGCACCGGGCAGCCGAGGCACGCGGCTTGCTGCGGGCGCGCCTGAAGGTCAACGACGCTGCGCTCGACGATCTGCTTGAGCTGATCCAGTGACCTGCTGACGGAGCGTCGAGCCAAGTTGAGCCAGTCGCGGCCGCCCCTCCGACCCGTCGCCCCAGCCGCTTGATGAGGCGCGTCAAGCCGTCGGCTACTGTCTCGGCCACGCGTCGCGCGACTCCCGGCGGGCCTCTTGCCGCTAGTCCGATGACAGGCCGCCCGTGGCAGCGACGCCTTCTGAAGTGGCTGAGGATCGCATACCTCTCCCTGCTCGCCGTCGCGGTGCCCGTGGTGGTGTTGGCGCGCCGGGACGAAGTGGCCGACCTTCTCGGAGACCTCGCAGGTGCGAGGCATGTGCTCGTGGCGGCGTCGTTCGCGACGGGGTTCGTGCTGATAGCGCTGAGTGCGTACTTCTGGCTCGTGAGCCTGCGCTTGCTCGGCCAGCGCCCGCTCTTCCGCGATCTGACCGCCACCGCGGCTCGTTCCCTGCCGGCCAGGTACGTGCCGCTGATGGTCACGTTCGCGGTCAGCCGCGTGGCTCTGATGCAGCGCCGCGGCGTTCCGGCGGCGCCTCTCGCCCTCACCGCTGCGCTCGAGATGGCGGTGAGCCTCGCCGTCTCGGTGGCCTATGGCCTGGTGCTGCTCGGCTGGGCCGGCGAACTGCCCGGAGGCCTTGCAATCCCGATCGTCTCCGCGGTCGGGGTGATCGTCGCTGCTTCGCCCTCGGTGGCGGGACGTGTCGTCGCGGCGGTGGCGCGGCGACGCGACCTGGACAGCCTGGCCCCGGTCAGCGGATTCACATGGCCGGGCTATCTGCACATGATCGCGGCATCGGCCTGCTACTGGACCTGGGCAGCCGCCGTGTTCTGCCTGTACATGCGCGCCTTCGAGGCCGCCGACGGCTTCTCCACGGCCCGGCTCGCCGGTGCTTTCGTGCTCACTTGGGGGGGCCTTCGATTCCTCTCTGTGATCGCGCCGCAGGGGATCGGCGTGGTGGAGGTAACCGTCCCGTCGCTGCTCGGCGCAGCCGATCCTCTGGCTCTCGGCCTATTGATATTCGGCTTCAGGCTGGTGTTGCTGCTGCGCGACCTGCTGGCCGCGGCCGTCTCGGAGCTCCTCGCCACGAGGCGCACGGCGGTCGAAGCGGATCCGGTGCAGCGTTCGGATGGCACGGAGCCTTGATCCACGTCCTCGTCGGCACCCAAGCCGAGTACATCAAGATGGCGCCCCTGCTGTGGCGCATGGAGTCGGCCGGCCTCCCCTACCGTCTGATCGACTCCGGGCAGCACGCCGACCGGTCGGAATCGTTCCGCGACGAGCTGGGCTTGCGGGCGCCCGACTACACGATGGGGGGCGCGCGCAGCGTCGACTCGGTGCCTGCTGCTCTGTGGTGGGCGGCGGGACTCGGCCGCAGGCTGGCGCTGCGGAGGCGGCTCAACCGAACCGTCTTCGGCGGGCGCCCGGGGATATGCGTGGTTCACGGCGACACGCCGACGACGCTGATCGGCGCGCTCATGGCGAAGCGCGCCGGGCTGGCACTGGCCCATGTCGAGGCGGGCCTTCGCACCCACCGGTGGCTGCACCCATTTCCGGAGGAGATCGTCCGGGTCGCCGTCGACAGGCTCGCCGACCTGCTCTTCGCGCCAGACGGCGCGGCAGCCGAGGAACTGCGCAAGCGCCGGGTGAGAGGGCGGATCATCACTGGATCGTCCAACACGATCAGCGATGCGCTCCGCGCCGCCCTGGATCCGGGCGATGCAGGCATGCCGACCACGCTCGACATGTCGGGAGGCGCTCGCTCGCACAGCTCGCCGCGCCGGCCACGCCCCGTGGTGGTGACCATGCACCGGGTGGAGAACCTGCACCGGCGACGGCGGAGACAGGCGCTGGTGCATACGATCACGCGGCTGGCGCAGACGACCCCGGTGCGCTGGTACGTGCACGAGCCCACACGTCGGGCGCTCAGGTCCGCGGATCTGGCCGGCCTTGAAGCCTCCGGCGTGGAGCTTGTGCCGATGCTCCCCTACGCCGAGTTCGTGAGGGCGCTCGCAGGGGCGCCGTTCGCGATCACCGACGGAGGCTCCATCCAGGAGGAGTGCGCGCTGCTGGGGGTGCCCGTGCTGCTGTGGCGAGACCGGACCGACCGGGCCGACGGCCTCGGTGAGAACGCCGTGCTGAGCCGCTACGACCCCGGAGTGGTGGAAGCGTTCCTGGCGGACCCCGAACGCTTCCGGCGCGCTCGGAGGCTGCCGCAGTCAAGCCCGTCTCAGGAGATTCTCGAAGTCCTCGCCGATTGGACCAACGGGCGAAGGCGTACGGAGACCCCGTAGCGAACGATGCACACGAAGACGGCGATGCCGTCCTTCCATGTGATCTTCTTGCCTTCAGCGTAGTTCCTGCTCGTGTAGGAGATGCCGGTCTCCCAGATGCGCCAACCTCCGGCGGCCACCTTCGCGGTGATCTCCGTGTCGATCCCGAAGCGGTTCTCGCGCAGGTCGAGGGACCGCACGACCTCGAGGCGGAACGCCTTGTAGCAGGTCGCCACATCGGTCAGCCACAGACCGGTGAGCATGTTCGACAGTCGTGTCAGCATCCGGTTGCAGATCATGGCCCAGTAGTACGGCACCCTGTGCTCCGGGCCTTCCTGCATACGGGTCCCGTACACCACGTCGGCGTCGCCGCGCGCCAGAGGCGCCAGCAGCGCCTCCCAGTCGCCGGGGTCGTACTCAAGGTCGGCGTCCTGGATCACCACGAATTCACGGCTCGCCTCGACGAAGCCCCGCCGCACCGCGGCGCCCTTCCCGCGGTTCTCGGGCTGCGGCAGGACCCTCACCCGGGGATCGTCGTATTGGGACAGCCGACGGCGCGTTCCGTCGGTCGAACCGTCGTCCACCACTATCAGCTCGCCGGTGAAGCGGCTGGCAAGCACCCTGGAGACGATCTCGTCGATGGTGGCGACCTCGTTGTAGCAGGGCATTACCACCGACAGGCAGCCGTCCGAGGCGCTCACGGGCCACAGTCTAGAGTTTTGCGGTGAACGCCAGGGCTAGGGTGACCCGATGAACGCCGGGGCGTGTCCACGTTGAGAGCGGCCCTCGGCTTCCTGGCAGCACGCCTCTCGTCTGGATGGACTGTTGTGGCCCTGATCGCGGCTGCCCTCGTGGCTGCCTGGCTGCCCGATCTCGACCTGCCTCTCGGCAACAGTGACGACGGCCGCATACTGGGCATGTTCGGCCTTCAGGCCCGCAACTTCTGGGAGCTGGGCGCCGTGGACTCGCGCTTCGGCGCGGTGGTCGAGCCGTACGTCAGGGCGGTGTACGACGTAGCTCCCAGAGCCGCCCCGCCACCCGTCGCCGTCACCTACGCCCATCATCCGCCTCTCCAGGTGTTCATGTCGGTGGTGTCGACCGGCGTTCTCGGAGACAGCGCCACGGCGCTGCGGGTGCCCGGCTTGCTGGTGGGCGCGGCGACGGTGGTGTTCATGGCGTCGCTGCTTCGCGGCCGGGGCCTGGCCTGGGGGCCCACCTTGCTGGCTGTGGCGGCCATGGCGAGCACGGGCTTCTACTACGTGTACGGGCGGATCAGCATCAGCTTCTCGCTGCAGCTGGCCGCCATCGCGGCGGTTTCGTGGGCGCTGCGCAGCGCCCACCCGCGCCGTCGGGACGCCCTCGTCGTGGCCGGATGCGCCGCGCTGGCCGCGATGCAGTCCTGGATCGGGATAGCGGCCATGTTGCTCGTGATGCTGTGGCTGCTCGCCGCCGGGCCCAGCCACGGTGGCGAGCAGCCCGAAGGCGGCTCGGGGCCAGGCGTCCGCGGGGAGCGAGGCGTCGGCGCGGCTGTCACAGCACGGCCGCGCGGGCCGGCGGTGTCGTGGCTGTCGGGCGGCCGTCAGCGGTTGCTCGCCGCGGTCGCCGCGGGCACGGCGCTCGGCGCCGGCGCCACTGCGCTGTGGATGCTCAACGCCGTCGGAGTCGAGGATCTCTGGAACCAGGTGGTCATACGCACCGGCAACGAGGTGGGAGGCGCCAGCGAGTCGCTGACCTTCACCTTCCGCGAGTTCCTGGCCCGGCAATGGCGCTTCGCCACCGAGGAGATGCTCGTGCCGGTGTGGCTACGCGTTCTTCTGGTGCCTTGCCTCCTGGCCGGGCTGATCGACCGGCGCACACGGGCACCCGCGGCCATAACGCTGGTGGTCGCGGCTGCGCTCACGTTCGGGGTCCAGCAGGGCGCCTGGGTGCACAGGCTGTGGAACTTCCCGTGGCTGGCCCCGGTGACCATCGGCTTCGCGGCTCTCGCCGACTGGGCCCGCCGGCTCATCCCCCGCCGTTGGCGCCCGCTGCCGGCTGCGCTCGCGGCCGTGGTGATCGCGGCCACCCTGGTCGCGGTGGTCGGCGGCTCGACACGGCAGCGTTACATCACCGATCCCGCCGACGCGGGAGCCGCGCTGGAGCGGGTGGGGAGCTTGCCGGGCTCGGAACTGGCATGGTCTGTACGCCCGGTGACCAGTCCCACATGGATCTCCTACTACCTGCCCATGCGGGTGATGCTCCTCGACGAGGACCGTCTCGACGACCTGGACGAATCCGATGTGGTGGTTCTCAGAGCGGATCGGGTGCCCGACTTCTTCCCGGAGGGAGCGCTGAGCGACCCGCTTGCCGCTCACAACGATTTCGTGGTCATCTCCGCCTCGAAGCTGCTACCGCAATAGCGACATCGGAGGACATTCCGTGTGATCCGGGCCGCGATCGGCTATCCAATGCGGTGATGTTCTCACCAGAGGCCGAGCGGATGGGCGGTGCCTAACTAGGATTCGCGAGGCGCTCAGCGAGGCCGTGGCCCGAGCGGCCCGTGAGCGCAGCGAACAAGAGCGGGAAACAAGATGCCTCACAGCGACGCAGCATCATCTGCCCGCGCCTTCTCGAAGGTGCTGGTGGCCAATCGGGGCGAGATCGCGGTCCGCGTGATCCGAGCCTGCCGCGAGATGGGCATAGCGGTGGCCGCCGTCTACTCCGACGAGGACCGGGGCGCGATGCACGTGCGCCTGGCGGATGAGGCCTACTCGCTGGGCGGCACGGCCGCCGCGGAGAGCTATCTCCGCACCGATGCCATCGTGGCCGCAATCGAGCGGAGCGGTGCCGACGCGGTCCATCCCGGCTACGGGTTCTTCAGCGAGAACGCCGACTTCGCGCGCGCCGTGGCCGCCCAGGGCGTCACCTTCATCGGACCGCCGCCGGATGCGATCGAGGTGATGGGCGACAAGATCTCAGCCCGGGAGGCGGCCGTCCGGGCCGGAGTGGAACCGGTCCCGGGCAACACCGAGCCGATCGTCGACCCGGCCCAGGTCGAGGCCTTCGGTGCGGCCCACGGCTGGCCCGTGGCCGTCAAGGCCGCCTACGGGGGCGGGGGCCGGGGCATGAAGGTGGTGCACCAGGCCGCGGAGGCGGCCGCCGCGGTCGAGTCGGCCCAGCGGGAGGCGCTCGCCTACTTCGGGCGCGACGAGCTCTACATGGAGCGCTACTTCGACCTGGCCCGCCACGTGGAGGTGCAAGTGCTCGCCGACGCCCACGGCAACTGCGTGCACCTCGGCACCCGCGACTGCTCGGCCCAGCGCCGGCATCAGAAGCTCATCGAGGAGGCGCCCGCGCCCAGGATCGACCCGGCCGTCCTGGAGGCGATGGGCGAGGCGGCGGTGGCGGTGGCCCGCGGCTGCGGCTACGTGAACGCAGGCACCGTCGAGTTCCTCTACGCCGACGGCTCGTTCTACTACCTGGAGATGAACACCAGGCTGCAGGTCGAGCATCCCGTGACCGAGATGGTGACCGGCGTAGACCTGGTGGAGCTGCAGCTGCGGATCGCGGCCGGCGAGCCACTGACCCTCACCCAGCCCGGCATCGCGATCGACGGCTGCTCCATCGAGGTGCGCGTCAACGCTGAGGATCCGGCCGGCGGCGCGTTCCTCCCCTGCCCCGGACCCGTCACCGACCTGAGGCCCGCCCAGGGCTACGCCACCCGATGGGACGGCGGTTACGAGGCGGGCGACAGGATCAGCCCGTACTACGACAACCTCATCGGCAAGCTCGTCGTTTGGGGCCGCGACCGGGACGTCGCCATCAGCCGCGCGCTGCGGGCCCTGTCCGAGACGCGGATCACCGGCGTGGCGACCACCATCCCGGCCGCGCAAGCCATCCTGGCTCACCCGGACTTCGCGTCGGTGACCCACTCGACGCGCTGGGTGGAGGAACGACTCGACTTCACGTCTCTGCCCGAGTCGCCGCCGTCGGCGACCGGTGCCGACGCCAGTGCGGTTGGATCCAGGGTGCACCATGAGATCGAGGCAGAGGTGGACGGCAAGCGCTTCAGCGTCGCGCTGTGGACCCCGCAGGCCGACGGCGACGACTCCGAGCGCCCGAGCGCATCGCGCCGGAGGGCCCGGGGGCCGGCGAGTCTCGGCGGCGGCGCCGCGGAGGTCACCGTCCCGATGCAGGGCACGATCATCAAGCTGCTGGTGGATGTGGACGACGAAGTGGGAGCCGGGCAGCCGGTGGCCGTGCTCGAGGCCATGAAGATGGAGAACAACATCGCCGCGGGCCGCTCCGGAACAGTCGCCGAGATCCTGGTGAAGGTGGGCGACTCGGTGGGCGCCGGCGACACCATCGCGATCGTCCGCTGAATGAGAGCGACCTGGGGCGCCGCGACCGTCCACGCCACAGGGCTGGTCAGGCGCTAGCCTTTCGCCCTGCGGGCGTCGGCAGAAAAGGGTGGTTTCATGCCCTCCCATCCCATTCGTTCGCTCGTAGGCCTGCTAGTGGCTGCTGCGGTTTGCGCCGGGGTTCTCGCCGCGCCGGCCGCAGCCCACCCCCACGGCCCATCCGATGACGAGTTCACCTTCATCGGCGGGGGTTGGGGACACGGCAGCGGTATGAGCCAGTACGGCGCCCTCGGGCGAGCGCAGGCGGGCCACACCTACCAGGAGATCCTCGCCTTCTACTACGACAGCACCACGTTGACGACCGATCCAGGCCTGGTGCCCGACGACGTCGATGTGCGCATCGCCGTCCACAACACGACGGTGTTCAGACCCTCAGGCCTGCTGACCGTGGCCATGGACGGCCGGTTCCTGGACACCACCGTCAACACGCTGACCGTGCGCCGCGGCGACGGCGGCTGGCACATCAACTCCAGCAACATCGACTGGTGCCGGGGCTTCTGCAGCGGGACCGTGCTGACGGTGGGCTTCAACGACGGCGAGGCCGTCCGGGTCTCCAGCACGAGCAACGGCGCCGAGCGCTACGCGCACGGGCAGTTCCAGCTCACCCCGGCCGCCGCAGGCGTGGCCAACTGCGGCAACGCCAGTTCCAACCAGTACTGCCTCGTGATCGGCGACATGACCATGCAGCAGTACCTCTACGGCATCAAGGAGGTGCCCCTCAGCTGGCCGGCGGAGGCCCTCAAGGCCCAGGCCGTCGCGGCCCGCAGCTACGCCGTCGCCACCATGGAGCGCCGGGCCCGCTGGTCCTCGCCGTTCGACCTCTACGCCTCGACCCAGGACCAGGAGTACAGGGCCTGGGACTTCGAGAGCGAGACCGGCCACGAGGCCTGGGCGAGCCAGGTGGGCGCCACCGACGATGCCGTGCTCACCCACCAGCCGGCCGGCGGGGGCGACCCCGAGGTGATCGTCGCCTACTACAGCTCCTCCAACGGCGGCTACACGGCGGCCAACGAGGAGCCCCGGCGGGAGTCCGTGCCGTACCTGCTGGCCAAGCCGGACCCCTTCGACGCCGCTCCCGACGCCGACGGCGAACCCCAGAATGCCAACCACTCCTGGGAGCGCACCTACACGGCCGAGCAGATCCGCGGGTGGCTCGCGGAGTACCCCTTCGCCGACTTGGACGTGGGCGAGATAGTGGAGATCTACATCTCGGGTCCCGGACCCTCGGGCCGCATCGACGACGCCCTAGTGACCCTGGTGGGATCGGACCGCACGCTGGAGGTCCGCAACGAGGACGGTGATCCGTACGGCTATCGCTTCTACTTCGCCCTGGTGCGGGGCTGCCGCCGCACGCCCGGCTGCAGTCCCCTGCTGTCCACCAAGCTGACGCTGCAGGGCTCCCACACCGGCGACGGCTACACCGTCCACACGCTTCCCTTCACCGACGTCCGATGGGACGCTCCCTACGCCGAAGCAGTGCTCTGGATGCTCGAGACGGAGATCACCCAGGGCACGACGGCGACGACGTTCTCTCCCGAGCGCTCGATGACCCGAGCCCAGTTCGCCACGTTCCTGTGGCGCTTCGCGGGCGAGCCGCAGTCGGCCGACGGATCCCTGACCTTCGACGACATCGAGCCCGACAGCTTCTACTCGCAGGCCGTGGGGTGGATGGTGGACCAGAGCATCACTCTGGGATGCGGCGGCGGCTCAGCGCTGTTCTGTCCCAACGATCGGCTCAACGCCGCGCAGCTGGCGGCCTTCCTGTGGCGCTTCGCCGGACGCACCTACAGCAACCACCCCGTGCCGTTCACCGACATCGGGATCAACGACTTCTACCTGGAGGCCGTCCGATGGCTGGTGGAGCATCGCCTCTGGATCGGCGCGGACTTCCAGCCGCCCGGCGACGGCCCGACGGAATTCAACCCCGGCGACAACGTGGATCGAGCCCGGATGGCCATGCTGGTGTGGAACCTGGCCGCGGCACCGGGAGCGTTCGACCTCGACGTGCCGTTGCCGCCCCTGATGCGATCGCCGTGAGGACCGGCTTCCTGCGAAGACTGGGATTCCGCTATCTGTACCTGATCGACGCGACCACGCTCTTCGGGCTCATGGTCGCGATCACAACGGTCCGCTTCGGGCTCGACTGGCCGACCTACCCGCTGTCGCACTATGCGGTCGGCTTCGCGGTGGCAACCGGCCTGCACATGGCCGTCTACTACTTCGGCGGCCTCTACGAGTACGAGCAGCGGCTCGGCCGGCCTCCCTGGCTGCCGCGAGCCACGATGCTGACCCTGCTGGCAGTGGGGGCCGACGCCACCGTGTCGCTGCTCAGCGGCCGCTACCTGATGCCCAGGGCCAACCTCGTGATCCTGGCCGTGGCCGCGAGCCTCGTGGTGTCGTTCAACCGCTGGCTGGCCCGGCAAGTGAGGATGCGCCGTTTCGGGCGTCCCCGCGTGCTGCTGGTGGGAGACGCCGCCGATGTGGACTCGGCGCGGCGCCATCTGGCCGAGTCGAGGCAGGCCACCGAGATCGCCGGCCAGGCTGGCACGTTCTCCGACGTCGCCGCAGAGGTGGACCGGTGCGCCGCCACCGATCTGCTGCTGCTGTCGCGCCAGTCGCTGGACATCATCTATCCCGAGCCGCTCGCCGAGCTGGAGGGACGCCAGGTGGGGGTCTACCGGCGCATCACGCCGTCCGACACCCTGCTGGGACTTCAGCGCACCCGCCAGATCGGCGGCATGCCCTTCGTCGCGCTGCGAGCCCATGCCCTGCCCGCGTGCCGGCTGCGGTTCAAGCGCCTCCTCGACCTCGTCTACCTGCTGGTGCTGGCTCCGTTCGCGATACCGCTGACGCTCGCAGTCGCCCTCTATGTGCGCCTGCGGGCGGGTCGGGGCGTGCTCTACCGCCAGGAACGGGTGGGCATGGAGGGCCGGACGTTCGTCATGGTGAAGTTCCGGACCATGACGCCGGACGCCGAGCAGGCCGGGCCGGAGTTGGCCGTCGCCGACGATCCCAGGGTGATCGCCGGTGTGGCCTGGCTCCGGCAGAGCCGGCTCGATGAGCTGCCGCAACTCTGGAATGTCCTCACCGGTCAGATGTCGCTGGTCGGGCCCCGGGCCGAGCGACCGGCGCTGGTGGCCCGACTCGAGGAGCAGATCGCCGGATACGGCCGGCGTCACGACATCCCTCCCGGCATAACCGGTCTGGCTCAGACTCAGGGTCACTACCAGACGGACGCCGCCTACAAGCTCGGTCACGATCTGCAATACGTTGTGAACTGGTCGCCGTTGCTCGACTGGGAGATCATGGTGAAGAGCCTCCTCGTGATGGCCCGAGGGTCCGGCCGGTGAACACCGAAGGGGCCCATGACCGCCTGCCGCACATCTCGGTGGTGGTACCGGCCCGGGACTGCGCGGCGCTGATACCGGAGTGCCTCTCGGCTATCGGTTCGCAGACATATCGGGGGCCGATCGACGTGACCGTGGCGGTTGGACCCAGCCACGACGGTACCGAGCAGATACTGGCCGGTAGCTGCATCGGGCTGCCCCTGCAAGTTGTCGAGAATCCCGCGGGCACCGCCGCGGCGGGCCTCAACATTGCGGTGGCAGCATCCAAGGGCACCGTCGTGGCCCGGGTAGACGCTCAATCACGGATCCCACCCGACTACCTGGAACGGGCCGTGTCCACGCTGACCCGCACCGGTGCAGCCAATGTGGGCGGTGTGCAGCGCCCCGTCGGCGACGCCGACCTGACCGGCGCCATCGCGGCCGCGATGGGGTCGGCCTTCGGCGGCGGTCCTGCGGCCTTCCGCCGGGGCCGGCACTCGGGACCGGCCGACACCGTCTATCTGGGCGTGTTCAGCCGCGACGCGCTGGCGTCCGTCGGCGGCTTCGACGAGACCCTGGGACGCAACCAGGACTACGAGCTCAACTGGCGGCTGCGCGAGCAGGGCCACACCGTGTGGCTCGATCCGAGCCTCGTGGTCGACTACGTGCCCCGCTCCGACTACCGGGGGCTCGCCCGCCAGTACTTCTCGTACGGCGCATGGAAGCGCACCATGCTGGTGCGCAATCCCCGGTCGCTCCGCATCCGCCAGCTGGCCGCTCCCGCGCTGGCCGCTGGTCTGGCGTGCTCCGCGCTCGGACTGGCCCTGGGACGCTGGCGGGGCGCGGCCCTGCCGGTGCTGTATGCCGCGGCCTGCGCGGTGGCCGCCACCCGCCTGCGCGACTCGCTGGGGGACGGGCTCGACCGGGCCCGGGCCGCAGCCGCCTTCGCGGTGATGCACATCTGTTGGGGCGCGGGATTCCTGGCGGGCCGGACCAGCCGCGGCCGGCGGCCGGATCAGCGCACCGCGTCGGAGGCCAGATAGGCGGCGACGACGTCACCCGGCTCACCCACCGCCCGAAGAGTGCCAGCGTCGAGCCATGCCACGCGGTCACAGGACCCCTCGATCTCCGCCATGTTGTGCGACACCAGAACCACGGAGCCGGCCGCCGAGCGCACCTCGTCGATGCGCTCGGCGCTGCGGGCCCGGAAACCCTCGTCCCCTACGGACAGCGCCTCGTCGATCAACAGGATGTCGGGGATCCGGGCGGTGGCGATCGCGAAGTTCAGCCGAGCCCTCATCCCCGACGAGTAGGTGCGCAACGGCCGGTCTATGGCGTTGCGGAGTCCGGCGAAGTCGATGATCTCGTCCATGCGGCTCTCCACCTCGGCTCGGGTGAAGCCCAGGGCAAGCCCACCGATCAGGATGTTTCGTCTGCCGGAGAGAGCAGAGCGCAGCGCGGCAGACACTCCCAGCAGCGACGGCCTGCTCCGGCCTAGGATCGTGCCGGATGCCAGCGGCAGCAGCCCGGTCATGGCCGCCAATAGCGTCGACTTGCCCGACCCGTTGGCCCCGATGAGGCCCAATGTCTCGGACTCGTGGAGATCCAGGCTCACGCCACGCACCGCCCGGATCGTCTGGTAACGCCGTCCGGTCCGCCCGCTCGAGAACAGTTGCTTGATACCCGCAGCCGGATCCTCGTACACCCGGTAGTAGACGTGGGCATCGTCCACGCGCACCGTGACAGCCCGACCGGCAGCCATCACGCCCCCAGCCGCTGGTCGGATCTCCAGAAGACCGCGAATCCGGCCACCAGCAGCGCGGCGCCCCACGCCAGCATTCCAGCCACCGCCCAAGAGTCGGCCGGTTCACCGAGCAGGCACCATCGGGCGCAGGTGATCACGTCGTAGAGCGGGTTCAGGGCGAACACCCGCCGCCAGGACTCGCTCGTGACGAACGCATCGACGCTGAAGATCACGCCCGAGGCGTAGAACAGCAGCCTGAACACGTGCGGCAGCAACTGGCGCACATCCGGCACAGCCGCCCCGATGCGGGCCACCAGAAGCGCTGCCCCGAAGTTGAACACGAACTGCGCGGCCAGCACCCCGATCAGCGCCAGCCACCGCAGCGAAGGACGTTCGCCGGTGGCGATCACTGCTGCCAGCGCCAACACGAGCGCGGGCACGAACGCGGCGGTCTGGCCGATGACGGCTGCCGCCGGCAGCAGGATCCGCGGGAACTGCACGGACCGGATCAGTCCCAGATTGCGGGGGATGGACACCGCGGCGTCCTGCACGACCCGCTGCGTGAGATGGAACCAGACCACCCCGACGACGAGGAAGCCCAGGAAGTTGTCCACGCCGCGGCTGGTGTCGAGGATCAGTCCGAAGATCAGGAAGTAGACCGCGACCATCAGCGCCGGGTTGAGCAGATGCCAGAGTTGGCCCAACACAGAGCCCATGTTCTGGGCCCGAAGGTCCTGGACGGGGACCAGGATGGCGAAGTCCCGTCTCCGCCAGACCTCCCGGAGATAGGCGGCGGGCGGGGAGGGCTGCGTTAGGTCGACCAACTGCTGGTCGGGATCGCTCACGACTACGATCCTAGGAGCGTCCGTCGCGGCAATAATGCAACCGTGGCACGAAGCCGGCACCTCACAGCACAGCACCTAGCGCACAACGGCTCGATGCCCCGCAGGTCTGAGGCGTGAGGTTCGAGGCCGACTTCTTCCCCGACGACTCTCGCCGTCATGCTCTTGTATCGCGAGGCGACTATTGTCTGATCAGCGCCGACCACCTTCTCGCGCTGACTGCGAGCGCCGCCGCCGACACTGAGATGCCGCCATGACTGATCCCGCCGGGAGCGGCGAAGGCGCCGCCGCCGTGCCCGCGGCACCCCTCACGCCGAAGCCGGCGATAGTCGAGGGCAACGACTGGAAATCCCTCGCCACTACCCCCCTGGAGAGGTTCGAGCCCTGCCTGCGGGCCACGGTGGTGGTTCCCTACTATCAAGCGCCGGACGCGCTGTCCCTCACCCTGGCCGGTCTGGAGCGCCAGAGCTACCCGCGTCACCTCTTCGAGGTGATCGTGGTGGACGACGGGTCGGACCCGCCGTTGGCGATGTCCGAGCCGTCGCCGCTGAACGTCAGTGTGATCCATCAGCCCGACCTCGGGTTCGGCCTGGCCCGCGCCCGCAACAACGGCGCCCGCGCCGCTCAAGGGGACATC
Source organism: Candidatus Aldehydirespirator sp. (assembly GCA_965203575.1). Classification (GTDB taxonomy): domain Bacteria; phylum Actinomycetota; class Acidimicrobiia; order Acidimicrobiales; family Aldehydirespiratoraceae; genus Aldehydirespirator. The sequence goes on along the minus strand of OZ241894.1, from coordinate 2,998,864 downwards.
GTCGTCTTCCTCGATTGCGACATGATTCCCGCCAAGGAGTGGCTGGCAGCCCACGCCCAGTGGCACCACGCCGCCAGCGACGCCATGTCGATCGGCTTCCGTCGTCACCTGGACGTCACCGGCGTCTCGGCCGGCGATGTGCGCACCTTCAGCGGAACGCTCGACGAGATGTTCGCCGGCCGGCCCTGGGACCGGCCCGAATGGATCGAGTCCCACATGACCCGCACCGCCGAGTTGACCTCGGATCACGACGACCTTTTCCGCGTGGCCTCGGGCGGGAATCTCGGCATGTCGCGCGACTTCTACTGGGAGGTCGGAGGCAACGACGAGTCGTTCACCCAGTGGGGCGCTGAGGATGTCGAATTCGGCTACCGGGCCTTCACGCTCGGCGCGCTTCTCGTTCCCGAGCGCCGGGCGCTGTGCTGGCACCAGGGCGAAGGCGCCACGCCCAGCGTCGCGGAGGCGCACAGCCTTGAACAGCAGCGGGCCAAGCTGTCGCAGTTGATCGCCCACCACGGCTTCAGAGGAGCCAAGCCGGGCCGCAGCTTCACCGTCCCCCAGTACGTGGTCAGCGTCGCTAACGGCGGGGCCGGAACCGACGCCCTGCTCGACACCGTCGAGAGCCTCCTGGGGGGCGATGTCCACGACCTGGTCGTCTGGATCGAGCAGGGGCAGCCGGACGGCGAGGAGGAGGCTCACGCGGCCGAGATCGTCAGACGCCTCCTCGGGGGCGACCCGAGGGTTCGACTCGGCCCGCGGGGCGGCGCGCCGGGCGCGTTCCCCGCATCACAGTTCCACATCTTCGTGCAGGCCGGCACACCCGTCGCCGCCGACCTGGTGTCCGGGCTCCGCAAGCAGTTGGGCACTGCGGAGTGGGCCACTGCGTCTCAGCGCGACGGAAGCGTCGCCATGCTGGTGAGGGCCAGGAGGCTGCACCGCGAACTGCGCCTGGGGCTCGACGAAGAATCGATCACCGCGGACACGCTGGCGTCAAGGCTGCTGCGGCACCGGGCGGCGTTGACCCCCACCCCCGGGTCGAGCCTCCAAGGCGACGCCAAGGTGGCTGCGGACGTGCCCCCGCTCGCGGATGGCGCGTCGACAGACCCGGCTGCTGCGCCGCGACAACTCGACGAGCCGGATGTGCCGGACGAGCCGGCCCCACCACGACGCGGCCCCAAAGACACCGGGAGTGTGCCCAAGAACACTCCGGCGGTGATCCGGGAACCGGCGCGCGCCGCGTACGGCGGGCGTCTGCCCAGGCTGCGGAAGCTGGGACGCATCGCCGCCTACACCGCTACCGAGGCACGCTTAGTGCGCCGCCCGCGTGACGCCGCACGGCTGGCGCGCACCGTCGGCGCGTGGATCGTCCGGGCCGCGGGCTGGCGCCTGAGATGGATCGTCTGGCGCTACCGCAGGGTTGCGCTGCTAGTGCGAAGGGCCGCGTGGCGGGTGCGCAGAGCCGCATTGCGAGTACGCAGAGGTTCCAGAGGGCGGCCTCGCTCGAGGACGATCCGGCCGGCCACATACCGCCTCGGTCCGTCCATGGCAGCGTGCGGCCCGCGGTCGGCGGCTGTGTTCTCCGCCTGGATGAGGCTCCACGTCGAGTCCTCGGCCCCCGCCCAGATCGTGCTGTGCGATGACTGGCCCCTCCCGAGCACATGGACCCCCAGGGCCGGTGCGGCGGTGATCTCGCTGCGCGGCATGGAACCGACCGCAGCCACGCCCGCCTTCGACGCCGAGCAGGTCAACCCCGCCCACTGGCCCGCGCCCTTGAGGCGGGCAGCCGCTCTCGGACCCAGGAAGGCGCTGCCGATCGGGCACACCACCTCCAGGAAGGTGGACGCCGCCGACTTCGTGAGAGCACGCCGCTACCACCACCTGGACGATGTGGCCGCGTATCACGCCAACGCGCAGGCCAGGGCGGGCGCGGTGGCGGCGCTGGCGGCCAGCGGCGCAATGGTCCGCCTCGCCGACGGCGGCGTCGAGGTGGCCGGACTGCTGGGCGAGAGGCTCTTCGCCCTTCTCACCGATCCTCGCATCGAGACAGCCCCGGAGGCTGAGCGCGAGGCCTTGAGCGTAGAGATGCGACGTGAGGCGCTCCGCACGCACTCGCTGCGAGCTCGAGCCCGTCAGGTGTGCGAAGCCGCGTCAGTCGACGTGGAACCCCTGCCCCGGGTGTCGGTGCTGCTGGCCACCCGCCGGCCCGACCGGGTGGCTGATGCCGTCGCTTCGGTGGCAGCCCAGACCTACCCTCGCATCGAACTGGTGCTGGCCGCGCACGGCGACGGCTTCGACCGCGCCCGGCTCGAGGCGCTGGCCGCCGGCAGCGGCCCGGACGCCCGCGTGCTGGCCGTGCCCGCCGGACGCGTGCTGGGGGAGGTGCTCAATGAGGCGCTGGATCACAGCCGGGGAGAGTTGGTCACCAAGTTCGACGACGACGACTATTACGGACCGGAGCACGTATGGGACTTGGTGCTGGCTCACGAGTACTCCGGGGCCACACTGGTCGGCAAGGCGGCCGAGTATGTGTACCTGGAGGGAGCGGACCGCACCCTTCGCCGGTTCCGCGGCAGCGCCGAGCGCTTCGGGTCGAAGCTGACGCTGGCAGGCGGCGCGATGATCATCGCGCGCCGCGACATCGACGCGGTGGTGGGATGGCAGCCGGTGCCCTCCGGCGTCGACCAGGCGCTCATGGACGACGTCGTTGCCGGCGGGGGCCGCCTCTACCGCACCCACGGACGCGGCTACCTGCTGGTGCGGCATGCTGGCGGACACACCTGGGAGGCCGACGATGAGTATTTCCTGGAGCAGGCCGCCGAGGTTCACGACGGCTGCGACCTCCGCTTCGCCGGCGTCGCCTGAAGCTGCCGGGCGGGACGCCTCATCCCGCCGGGCGACACCGTCCGAGACCTCCGGGAGCACCACCTCATTTCACTGGGGGGCCGCGGCGGTCGCCGCCGGGGCTCTGCTCGTCTTCACCAACGGCCCGGTTCTGCTGTTCTCCAAGCGTGTGCTGGATCGCACCGGCCGATGGGAGGACCACGCGGTCTGGCCGGTGCTGGCTGCAGCCGCGATGTGCGGGGCGGTCCTGGCCGCACGCCGGGTGCTGGGCGCCACCGGCCGGCCGCGGGATCGTTCCTCGCGGGTTGCGGTGGCCGCAGTGGGCTGCTTCACGTTGGCCGCGGTGGCGTCCACGCTGTGGAGCGTCGATCCCGCGGCCACGGCGTGGCGCTCGTCCGTCTATGCGGGCATGGCCCTGTTGGCCTGGGCGGTCGCCGGCTTCGACTACGACGAGACGGCCGCGGTGTTGTCTGCGGTCGCGGGCGCCGCCGTGGCAGCAAGCCTCCTCCTGGTATGGCTGCGCCCCGATTTGGGACTCGATCCTGACGGCAACTGGAAGGGCGTCTACACCAACCGCAACTCGCTCGCACCGCTGGCCGCGGTCGGAGTCCTGGTCAGCGTCCGTTACCTGCTGGCGTCCCCAGGTTGGCGACGCGTCGCCGCGGCAGGCGGTGCGGCCGTGGCAGTCGCAGTGCTCGCCGGCGCCGGAAGTCGCACTGCATGGATCTCGCTGGCGGTTGCGGCCACGGCTGCAACCGTGGTCGGGTCTCACCCCTGGCTCAGCCGACGTTGCCGCGCCGCTACGGCCAGGACAGTGACGGTCACGACGGCGGCCCTGACCACCACGGCCACGGTCGCGGCAGTAGCCGTGCAGTGGGACGTGCCCACGTTCAGCCAGCGGCGCGAGATATGGGGCCTGGTGTGGGACCGGATCGTGCAACGCCCGGTGCTCGGGCACGGCTTCTTCACGTTCTGGGACATCGAGGAGTTGACCCAGCACGCGCTCCTGCGCCGGGGCAGCGCCCACAGCAGCCTCGTCGAGGTGGGCCTGGGACTGGGGCTGCTGGGCGCGGTGCCGTTCACGGTGATCGTCCTGCTGGCCGCCCGCAACGCCGGCTCGGCCCTGTGGCGGCGCCCCGGCCCCGACACATGGTTCGGCGCCGCCCTCGTAACCTTCCTGATCGTGGAGAACCTCACGGAGAGCTTCGTCCTATGGTTCTCCTACATCTGGGTGCTGCTGATGGCCGCTGCTCTCAGACCGGCCCCTGCCGCCGCGGAGCCATCGGCCGCAGCCGCGCCGCACAGCGAGTCATCGGGCGCGGACGGATGACCGCCCCGCCTCCCGCAGGAGTGCGCGGAAACGACTGGCGCTCGCTGCCGGTCGCGCCGGTCGAGCTCTTCGAGCCCGGCATGGCCGTCACCGTCGTGATCCCCTACTTCGAGGCGCCCGAGGAGCTGGCCCTCACACTCGCCGGGCTCGAGGCTCAGACCTACCCGCGGGAACTCTTCGAGGTGGTCGTGGTGGACGACGGCTCGGACCCGCCGCTGGAGCTGGGCCGGCCGACATCGTCGCGGGTGCGGGTGATCCACCAGGAGGACCTCGGCTTCGGGGCGGCTCGAGCCCGGAACAACGGAGCACGAGCGGCGAACGGAGACATCCTCGTGTTCCTCGACTGCGACATGGTGCCCGAAGCCGGATGGCTGGCCTCCCACGCCCGCTGGCACCACGCGGCCTGCGATGTCGTGACTCTCGGGTTCCGCCGGCACGTCGACTTCGAAGGCATCGACGCCGGCGCGGTCAGGGGCCGGCCCGGCTCTCTCGAGGAGCTCCTCGCAGAGCGACCGGTGCAGCGCCCCGAATGGATAGAGCGCCGGATGGCTCGCACCGACGACCTCACAGACGGCTCCGACGACATCTTCAGGGTCGTCACCAGCGGGAACTTCGGCGTGTCGGCCGCGTTCTTCGCCGAGGTGGGAATGTTCGACGAGTCGTTCACGCAGTGGGGGGCCGAGGACATCGAGTTCGGATGGCGGGCCTACGCCCTCGGAGCGGTGCTGGCCCCCGAGCGCGGCGCCCTGTGCTGGCACCAGGGTCCCGGCGCTGCCCTTACTGAGAGCGAGACCGCCAGCCTGGACCAGCAGCGCGACAAGGTGTCGCATCTCATCCCCGACCGGCGGCTGCGCTGCGCCGCGCCGGGACGGTCCTTCACGGTTCCGCAGGTCGTGGTGGCGGTGGACCCGGGCCACGCTGAGTCCGACGTCATCCTGACGACCGTCGAGCAGGTCCTGGCGAGCGACGTGCACGACCTGTTCGTCTGGGTCGAGGAGCGTCCAACGGAGCGCTTGGAGAGGCTCCACCGGCTGCTCGACCCGGACCCGCGGATAGAAGTCGGGGCGGCCGGAGGCGCGGCGCGGGCCCATCCGGCAGCCGCGTTCTTCGCCACGGTTCCCGCCGGTGCCGAGGTAACGCCCAGGATGATCGGGCGGTTGCGCCAGCAGCTCGGAGAGGCCGCCTCGGGTCAGTCCGACCTCGCCTCGGGACACCGGGTCACCATCACCAGGGCCTGGGCACTCAATCGGGCCCGACGCTGCAACCTGGCCTTATCCGATGTCGGAAGTGTCGTCGAGTTGGATGTGGACTCGCTCAGGGTCATCCAGGAACCGCAACCCCAGAGTCGGCTGGCTGCTCGGCTGCGTGGACCCGTCAAGGCTCTGTTGGGAGTCTGGACTCGATTCCGGCGGCATGTAACGACCGTGTTCGGAACCGCGCTACGGATCCGCAGCCTTCCGGATGTGGGGCGGCTCGCGGCCATGATCGTCCGCGCCGTCTGGTGGCGCCTCCGGAATGTCCGCTGGAGGTTGCGGCGGGTTCGTAAGCGTCTCAAGATCTGGCTGGGCCTGCAGGCCAGGAGCCGCCGTTACGTCCCTCGACTGGCCCGCTACCCGCTCGGGGCCGAGATAACTGCCTCCGGGAGGGTCGCGTCGGCCGTGCTGGCGGCATCGGCCAGGGTGACCTCCTCAGCCGGCGACCACCATGTGGACGTCGTGCTGGTCGACTCACCCCCAGCGGCGCTCTCGGTCGCGAGCAGGCCGACCGCCCACTCCCGCCCGGCGGTGGCGGTGCTGGACGAGCTGAGTCCCCGACTCTCCGTTCAGGCATTCGACGCCGAGGCGGTGAACCCCATCGGGTGGTCGGCGGCTCACGAGCCCGCATCCGCGACGCTGCGCTCGCAGCTTCCCCCCGCCGGGCGCGGGATCTTCAGCCATCGGATCGGCGGAGACCTTCTGGACGAGCTGCGTTCCCTGCACCACCTAGAGGATCGGGCGACATTCCACCGGAGCGCCCAGCAGCGGGCGGCGACTCTGGCCGCTCTGGCCGCGGCCGGCGTCCTGGTCAGCGTTCCCGATCCCGACGCCGACCTGAAGGAGTGCCTCGGCGAGCAGCTGCACGACCTGCTGGCCGGCCCGGCCTTGGCGCGTGCCTCCGCCCATGAGCGGGAGCTGTTGAGCATCGCCATGCGGCGCTGCGCGCTGCGGGACCACTCGCTGCGAAGCCGCGCCCGACAGATTCTGGACGCGACGGGCATGGACGCTCCCGGGCCGGAGGTCTCCATCCTCGCGCCCACGAGGCGGCCCGAGAGACTGGGCGAGGTCATCGACACCGTGCGGTCCCAGACCTATCCGCGCCTGGAGCTGGTTCTTGCCCTCCACGGTGACGGCTTCGGCGGCGACTCGGAGATCGCCGCGCTCACCGGCACCCTGCAGCATCCGGTGCAAGTGGTGCGAGTGGATGCCGACAGGCCTCTCGGGGCCGTTCTCAACGCGGCCGTCGAAGCATCCTCGGGCACGCTGCTCACCAAGATGGACGACGACGACTTCTATGCCCGCGAGCACGTCTGGGACCTGGTGCTGGCCCACGAGTACTCCCGGGCCGAGTTGGTGGGGAAGTCAGCCGAGTACGTGTACCTGGCGAGACTCGATAAGACGGTGCGAGACGCCCACCGTCAGAGGTTCTCGGAACGCTTCATACCGTTCGTCGGCGTGTCCGGGGGCGTGCTGATCATCGCACGGCACGATCTCGGCGCCGCGGGCGGCTGGCGCCGCGTGCCGCGCCGGGTCGACATCGCCCTCGCCCAAGACGTCGCCGCGGTGGGAGGCAGGATCTACTGGACCCACGGTGCCGGATACCTGCGGGTGCGACACGGCGACGAGCACACCTGGACCGTCGACGACAGCCACTTCCTGGGCCGAGCCAGCGAGACGCGCGACGGCCTCGACCTGGGCTTTGCCGGGATATCCCCGCCCTAGGACGATCCGCACAGCACTAGCCTTGAACTGCCTGGCGGATAGCGTTGATGCAGTCCCTGCCGATCATTGGTATACCCTTCCGCGCGGTGAAGCGCCTCCGATCGGCGGACCAGCGCGGGCGGGTCGACCAGATTCGGTTGGTCTATGACGGCGAGTGCCCGTTGTGCAGCAACTACGCCCAATTCCTGAGGCTCAAGCAGTCGGTCAAGGAACTCACCCTCATCGATGCTCGCCAGGGCGGTCCGGTCGTGGAGGAGGTTCGCGGCCTGCCGCACGATCTCAACGACGGCATGGTCGCAATAGTGGACGGGCGCTACTACGTCGGTCACGAGGCGCTCAACGAGCTTGCGCTCCTCGCCGAGAGCCGCGGCGTGTTCAACAGGATCAACCGGCTGGCGTTCAATTCCCCGGTGGCCGCGCGTCTGGGCTACCCGTGGTTGAAGCTCGGTCGATGGCTGCTTCTGAAGCTCAAGGGCGTGGCTCCGATCAACCACAGTTGAGCGCAACTCGGCACGGACCAGGGGTCGGCGATCCCGTCCGCAGTTCGCCGTCCCTCACAACAGCCGATCCAGCGTGCGGACTTAGACTGGGTGGCGTGCCCGTTGCTCGCTCGATCTGATGGCCTCATTCTTGAAGCTCTCGGTGAAGGTCACCGTTCTTGTCGCGATCGTCACGTTGAGCGTCGTACCCGTTTCAGCGGCTGCGGTGACGAGCGAATTCTTCCATCCGGACCAGAGGCTCTCCAAAGGCTGGTTCGGAGTGCTCACCTACAAGTTCGTGCGTGACGAGATGCCGGGCGGTGCCGCAGCGCTCAGCGAGTGCGACCAGTCCAACAGCTTCGATGACTTGGGCGATGAGTCTCAGTTCAAGCGAGACGCCTTGAACTGTCTGGCGGACATGGGTTACTTCGACGAAGTGCCCGCGCCCAGCGGGTCACCCAGTCAGGGCAGGTTGTTCCATCCGGACCAGAGGCTCTCCAAAGGCTGGTTCGGTGTGCTCACCTACAAGTTCGTGCGTGACGAGATGCCCGGGGGCCGTGCTGCGTTGAGTGGCTGCGCGTCGGCTGACCGATTCGTGGACCTCTCTTCTGAGAGCAGTTTCAAGCGAGACGCGTTGAACTGTTTGGCGGGTCTGGGCTACTTCGATCAGGTGCCTCTGCCGGACGGATCCCTGCCCGGGTGGAGGACTGCACCGCCAGGCGAGGATCCTGACGATTCTCAGGTCGGCACGGGTGAATGTGTGTTCTCGTCCTCCCAAGCGACGAAGGCTGTCTGGCGCGTCGACACCGGCGGCGGGACCGGCTCGGCATTCTATGTGGGCGGGCAGAGATGGCTGACAGCGGCCCATGTCGTGCAGAACAGCACTGAAGTGAGGCTCGCTCTGGGAGACATCAGCAGGGACGCTTCCATACTCGGCGGGGATCTGGCGGCTGATGTGGCGCTTCTTCAAGCCAGTGGGCAGGGCATACCGGTCATGCAGTTCGGGAGAATGTCCGACATCGAACCGGGCGACACCGTCTACGCCGTCGGGTTCCCGCTCGGTCACGGATCCAGTGCGTCAATCACGCGCGGCGTGGTGTCACGCATTGATGAGGACGATGATCTGGGCACCTTGATCGTCACCGACGCAGCCGTGTCCCCGGGCAACAGCGGAGGACCGCTGCTGGACTCATGCGGCAGAGTCGTGGGCATGGTCGTCGCCAAGTTGGTCCACCTGGACGTTGAGGGCATCTCGTACGCCATAGCTTCATCGACCCTCACCGAGCGGATGCCCCGGATCACGACCGGAGGACCGTCGAGAGTATCCGGCGGCTTATCGTGGGTTGAGTGCTTCGGTGAAGAGCCAGGAACCGTCGATGAGCCTGGATGGACTGAGGGCACCGGAGGATGGTGGCATCACAGGGACTCGGACGGCGGGTCTGCATATCTGTGGACCGACAAGTACACCATCACCGACCATGACGACGCCTTGATGGACGGCTGCGACTGGGAGCCGTACCTGTACCTGTCCTGCTCTTCCACCAACCTTCAGACTCCTTACTGGCTGGGAGTCTGGTGGGGCGGCCTGCCGGTGAGAGGGAACGCCGATGGCCGAGTCCAAGTCGTGTACTCGTTCGATGGAGGCACCGAGACCGAGAGGAACTGGTGGGTGAGCCAAGACGGCGCCCATTCCGTCGCCGTTGACGGCCACGCTCGAGGTTTCACCTCACCGCTGCGACGAGCGGACAGGCTCGTCTTTGAGGGGCAGGACCACAGGGAGCGGCTAGCCATCCGCTCAGAGTTCTCGTTGCGTGGCGTGGAAGACGCTGTCTCGTTCTTGAGGCATTCATGCGACTGGCCCACGAATGCTCCGCCCAGGCCGTTCGGCCAGTCGACAGGGGGCGAATGGAACACGCAGTCAGGTGAGAACATAGACGGTTCCTACGTGGTCGCGTTCGTTCAAGGCAGGGCATACGGAGCTTACGACTGGCAAGAACCACCGGTGTTGGTCATCAGGTGCGGCACCCGTGGAGCGTCCGGAAACGACGCTGTCTTCGTGATCACACCGTTCTTGATCTTCAACGATTTCACATACGACCGTTCAACAGTCAGGTGGCGCATCGCCCCGGCGATGTCAACGCCCGTGACTGAGAACGACTGGTGGAGTAACGAGGACCCGGACAGCGCGGTGTGGGCGTCGGAGCGGTCGTCGCTCGCTTCCAGGCTGGCAACCACCCAAGCGGGCACGCTGTATCTCACCGTCATCCCCGGAAGCACAGTCGGCAACGCTGAGGGCATGGAGTTCAACGTCACCGGCGCTGCCACTGCCCTGGGCCCGCTGTCCTGCGTGTGACAGCGTCGGGGCCGGCAGCCGTCGAGCAGGTCCTCGGCGGCGATGTCCGGATAGTAGGCAGTCGCAGTTTGTTTTCAGATAAGTTGAAAATATCTTGTAGAAAAGTTGTAGCAATCGTGACGGCGACGTAGAGTCTCTTCTTGGTGCGGAATACCTCGGACTCGGTCCCCTCCAACTTGCAGGGCGTGCTTGACGCCGCCGTCGAACGGCTGCGCGCCGCGGGCACGGACTTGCAGGCGGTGGAGGTCAAGCGGGCCGCAGGCGGGCTGCCCAGCACGGCACTGGAGTCTGTGTGCGCATTCGCCAACGCCGCCGGCGGCCTCCTCATCCTCGGACTGACCGACGGCGACTTCAGTCCGGTCGACATCGACGCGGCGGGACTGGCCGCCCACCTCGCTTCGGTCTGCTCGGACGGGTTGGCGCCTGCCGTGCGGCCCGAGATCGACATCGCGTCGGTGGATGGCCGCCCCGTGGTGGTGGCCCGCGTCGAGGCCCTGGAGTACCAGAGGAGGCCGTGTTACCTCTTGTCGAAGGGCATGGACAGGGGGTCGTACCTGAGGACTCACGACGGCGACCGGCGATTGAACTCCTACGAGGTTCATGTGATGGTCTCGGGACGGGGCCAGCCAGCCGAGGACGAGGCGCCCGTCGAGCGTTCGGGGATCGGTGATCTCGACCCCCGGTTGACCCAAGCGCTGCTCCAACGGCTGCGCGAGACGCGCGGCGCCGTGTTCGCGCAGTCCAGCGACGAGGAGGTCCTGCACATGATGGGCGTGATCGCTGAGCCCGAGGCCGAGTCCGCGGTGACGCTGGCGGGCCTGCTCGCGCTCGGGCGCTTCCCCCAACGGTTCCTCCCTCAACTCGCCGCTTCGTTCGTCGTGCTGCCCACCGTCAGCGGCGAGCCGATGGCCGACGGCACCCGCTTCCTCGACAACCAACCTCTTGACGGGCCGATTCCGATGGTCGTGTCGGGGGCTCTGGATGCCATGCGCCGCAACATGCGACGCCGCTCAGTCGTCGTCGGCGCCGGGCGCGAGGACTCTTGGGACTACCCGATCGAGGCGGTCCGCGAGATCGTCGCCAATGCCTTGATGCACCGCGACTACCACCCGTCTGCCCACGGCAGCCAAGTACGGATTGCCCTCTTTCCCGACCGATTCGAGGTTTGCAGCGCCGGCGGGCTTCACGGCGCCAACGCGGGCAGGTCCGATGTGGACGAGTTGATCAGGCGGGGTGTCACCGCCACGCGCAACGCCCGGTTGGCGAAGCTGCTCGAGGACGTGGTGATCCCCGACACCGGCCGGCCCGTCTGCGAGAACCGCGGATCGGGCCTGCGGGCCGCAGTGGCGGTTCTGCGCCAGGCGGGCCTCTCGACACCGGTCATCACGGATGACGTGAGCGAGCTTCAGGTGGTGATCCACGATCGCCGCGCCCACCCCAGCCCGCGACCACTGTCACATGATGGGACACGCGTTCGGATCCCAGGAGGCGGAAATCACGACCCGTGGCCACCCGATGGGGCACGCCCTCCGACGCGCCGTGGGCCTTTGTCATCCACCGAAGCCACCGAGCAAGCTCCGAGGTTGTCGCAACGCGAGCGTGAAATCATCGATCTTCTCGCGGGTGGATCCCGAAGCTCAAGCGAACTGGCGGGGTTGATCGGCATATCCCAGCAGGCAATCCTGCGCTGGCTCAACCAAATGGCCGACCGCGGCCTGGTTCGCTCCACCGAGCCGACGCGCAAGAACCGGCGCAACCGGTGGGAACTGAACCTTGAAGTGTGAAAGCCGCGGCTGATCGGCCACGAAGGCTCTATCTCGACTCGGCACGGACCAGCGGTCGCGGATCCCGTCCTAGGAACACCTAGGCGTCGCGGGCGTGGGCCGCGTACTGGTGGCGCAACAGGCCGCCGGCCACCAGCGAGCCGGCAGCCACCGCGGCCACCAGGGCCAGCTCCACCCGCAGGAACGGCTCGAAGTCGAAGCTGACCACGACCGCGAAGGCCGCGATCCCGGCTATCCATCCGACTACCGCCAGGCGGGTGTGATCCAGCGCGACCAGGCCCAGCGTCAGCGACAGCATCAGCATCAGGCCTCCCCCGCTGGCAGCCAGCAGCGCCATGTCGCTGCGGCCCAGCTCGTCACCGAACACGACCCGCACGATCGGCGGCCCCACCACCCCGGCCACCACTGTGGTCGCCAGGGCCACCGCCGCCACCGCGGCCACGATCTTGAGCTGCATGTTGCGGAACCCGACGAGGTCGCCCCGGCCGGCCAGCGTGGCCAGGCTGGGCAGCAGGCTGGCCTTCACCGCCTGGAAGAAGAACAGCGGGATGCGGGCGATGAGCATGCCGTTGAGGAACACGCCGGGCGCCTCGGCCCCCAGCTCGTCGCCGCCCACGATGTCCACCGCCACCGGCCCCACATTGAGGATGAAGGCCTCGCCGATGGCGGCGATGAGCAGGAAGCCCAGGGCGGGCGTGAGCTCGCGGTAGGAGGCCGGCGGCCCGGACCGCACGAAGGGCCGGTGGGGGCCGGCCGCGGCGATGGTGGCGACCACCAGCGCGAAGGCGATGGCCAGCCCGTAGGCCCCCACCGCGGCCACCCCGGCGACCAGCAGCGCTACGGCCAAGGCCATGCGGGCCCCACCCTCGACCACGAAGTACCACGCGTAGCGGTCGAACATGTGGCGGCCCCCGAGGACGCCCCGCACCAGCTGGGAGCCGGCGAATGCGCCCAGGGCGAGAACGAGGGCCAGGAGCAGCTCCGGCCGGCCGTCGAGCAGCTGGTCGAGCCCGAGCGGCCAGGCCGCCAGCAGGCCCGCGGTCACCAGCACGAACTGGGCCGCGCCCAGCACACCCGCCCGGCTCAGGACCGGTGCGCTGCCCACGCCCCGGCTGGCCCGGTCGGCGGTGGCCCGGGCCACCTCCTGCTCGAGGGGCTGGAACAGGCCGAAGCCGCCGATGTTGACCAGGGCCCACAGCACGGCCAGGCTGCCGTAGCCGTCGTCGCCCAGGGCGCGCCCGGCCACCACCAGGTACCCGTAGGTGGTGAGCCCGTTGAAGACCAGACCCCAGAGAATCCAGGAGGTTCCGAACGGCAGCAGGCTCCGCAGGCGCACCCGGAGATTGTTCAGCAACTGTCCGATGGCGCGGTCCTTCCAGGGAAACGAACCCCCGGAGTCTAGGAGAAGCTAGGAGAGGCGGCCGTAGGGAGCTATGACAGCGTCGGCATGCAGAGGCCGTCGAGTTCGCCGACCTGGATGCGGTCCCGGTTGTCGTAGGTGACCTCGTTGGAGGGGTCGGGCCGCAGCTTGAACTCGCGGAAGCTCATCTCCAGCGCGTCGAAGGCCACCAGGCGGCCCCGCAGCGAATCCCCCACTCCCAGGATCAGCTTGATGGCCTCGAGGGCCTGCACGCTGCCGACGATGCCGGGCAGCACGCCCAGCACCCCGGCCTCCGCGCAGCTCGGCGCCATCTCGGGCGGCGGCGGCTCGGGCAGCATGTCGCGGTAGGTGGGCCCGTTTCGGGGGTCGAACACGGTGACCTGGCCCTCGAAGCGGAAGATCGACCCGTGGACCACCGGTATGCCCAGCTTGACCGAGGCGTCGTTGAGCAGGTAGCGGCTCGGGAAGTTGTCGGCCCCGTCGACCACCACGTCGTAGCCGTCGAGGATCTCCATGACGTTGTCGGCGCCGAGCCGGGCGTCGTAGGTGACCACGTTGACGTCGGGGTTCAGCGCGGTGAGGGTCTTCTTGGCCGAGTCCACCTTGCGGTCGCCCACCCGGTCGACGTTGTGCAGGACCTGACGCTGGAGGTTGGACTCGTCGACCACGTCCATGTCGATGATGCCGATGGTGCCCACTCCAGCGGCCGCGAGGTAAAGGGCCGCCGGGGAGCCGAGGCCGCCCGCGCCGAGCAGCAGGACCTTGGCGTCGAGCAGCTTGAGCTGGCCCTCCTCGCCCACCTCGGGCACCAGCAGGTGGCGCTGGTAGCGGTTGCGCTGGTCGGGCGACAGGGTGCGGGGCCGCGCCCAGGCCCGGCCCTCGTCCTTCCACTTGTTGAAGCCGCCGTCCATGGACACCACGTCGGTGTAGCCCATCTGCTCAAGGGTCACGGCCGCGAAGGCTGAGCGCACGCCGCCCGCGCACATGGCCACCAGCGGGGTGGACCGGTCGGCTACCCGGTTCTCGATGCTCGACTCGAGCTGGCCCCGGGGGATGTGCACGGAGCCGGGAATCGCGCCCTGCTCGTACTCGTCGGGCTCGCGCACGTCGAGAAGGGTCCAGCCCTCGGCCAGCAGCTGCTCGCCGCCGGCGGTGTCGACCTCGCGGATCTCAGCCTTGGCCTGCTGCAATAGTTCTCTGAAGCTCGCCATGGCTAAATCCTACCTGTCTTGTCAGGATTTAGCCACATCCAGCAAGGGGTGTTTCAGCTTCCCCGATGCCCGCTCTTGTTCGCTGCGCTCACGGGCCGCTTTGGCCCAGGGGCCTCGCAGGCTCGGCCTCCAGACCACAGATGACGGGCAGGACTTCGCTGATGGATCCGCCCACCAGCACGTCGGCCAGCGCGTCGAACTCGGTGGGTTCGCCGTTCACGATGATCAGGCCGGCCCCCGACTGCGCGGCCAGCGGGGCGGTCATGTTGATGGGCGACACGGCCAGCGTCGTGCCCACCGCCATGAACAGGTCGCACTCCAGGGCGGCCCGCTCGGCTCGGACCAGGTCGAGGTGGTTGAGACTCTGTCCGAACGACACCGTGGCCGCCTTCAGGAGCCAGCCGCAAAGGGGGCACTGCGGGTCGGGCTCCCCGGCCCTCACCCGCTCCAGCGCGACCTCGATGTCGTCGCGGTAGTCGCACGACAGGCACTGCACCTTGCGGGTCGTGCCGTGTATCTCCACCACCAGCTCGGGGTCGCTGCCGGCGAGCTGGTGGAGCTCGTCCACGTTCTGGGTGATCAGCAGATGGAGCTTGCCCCGCCCCTCCAGATGGACCAGGGCCTCGTGGCCCCGGTTGGGCTCGACGTCGGCCCACAGGGCGCCCTCGGCTCGGCGGGCCCAGTTGCTGCGGCGAACCTCGGGATCCGACACGTAGACGTTGATGTTCGAGGCCCGCTCGGCCGCCGGGTCCCGCGTCCACAATCCCTTGGGGCCCCGGAAATCGGGCAGCCCGCTGTCGGTGGAGATGCCGGCCCCGGTGAGGACTGTCACGCGTTCGGCGGCATCGACCATCCGGCGGGCCGCGGCAACCGCGGCCGCAGCATCCGCGAGCACGCCGCCAGAGTAGCCGAGCCGGTGCGACCATCGGCCTGGCCTGATAAATCAGCAGAGAAAAGGTCTTGAGATTTCTGTTTGACAAGCATCGACCCTCAACATATGTTCAAACATTGACACTTCCCCCCGGACATCTTGCAACTGAGGCGCTCGCGAGCGCCCGCATTCTTGGAGAAACATCATGACTACGTCCATCAACCTCCCGCCTGCAGTCGTCTGCTCTGAGGTGATCACGCTGATCCCGTGGATCGACCACCGCGTCGACGCCTTCGGTCACGACCCGAGATCCACCTACGTCGAGCAGTACTGGCTCGGAACGCTGGGCCCTTCCACCACCTGGTTCCTGCGTTATTGCGCCAACCTGCTCGACACCACCGACAGCACGGCCGTCAATCTGCGGGAAGCAGCCAGCAGCCTGGGTATCGGACACGAGGGCGGCTCTCGCAGCTCCATGTCCAAGACGATTGCTCGAGCCTGCCGGTTCCGAGCGGCCCGATCCGTGGGGTCTGCAACCCTGGCCGTCCGCCTTCGACTGCCGCAACTCAGCTACCGCCAGGTGCAGCGCCTGCCCGAACCGGCACAGCGACGCCATGGAGAGTTCATTGCGGTCAACTTGAGTCACGACGCGGTGTGCCGGCAGCAGTCGCGGGTCCGGCGGCTGGCCGTGTGCCTGATCGAGTGCGGTGACAGCTTCGACCAGGCAGAGAGGCAGCTGGCTCAGATGAGCTTCCATCCCGCCATCGTTGCCGAGGCGGTCCGCTGGGCGTGGAGCCTCCATCACGGACGGTCTTCCCCCGAGGCGGCCTGAGAACCGTCGCTGGTAGGTGACCGCGCTGGGGGGCTGACACCGCGCCCGGTGCTCGATGTGATGTAGCGTCGGCACCGGTCAGGGGGTGCACATGGAGCCCGGAATACCCGCCGGTATCGACGACATCGACGACGAGTGGCTGTCGCAGGCCATGGGTTCGCCTGTGCGGATCACCGGCATCGACGACATCGGGACCGGGGTCGGGATGATCGGCGCCATCTACCGGGCCACGCTCGACGGCGACTGCCCCGACACGGTGGTCTTCAAGATGCCCGGCCTCGACGAGACGGCCCGCTTCACGGCCCAGATCCTGCGCCTCAACATCCGTGAGGTCGGCTTCTACCGCGAGCTGGCCGCCGAGAGCCCCATCCGGGTTCCCCACTGCCACTTCGGCGCGGTCGACCCCGAGACCCACCAGTTCGTGCTGGTGCTCGAGGACGTGGGCTCGTACCGGGCCGTGAACCAGGTCGAGGGCATGGGCTCCGCCGACGCCGAACAGGCTGTGGACGAGTTGGCCGCGTGGCACGCCCACTGGTGGGGCGCGGCCGGCCCGATAGTGGAGCGGGGAACCGCCATGGCGATCCGCGATCCCATCTACCCGACGCTGCTGCCACCGGTGTTCACCGACGGCTGGGCCAAGGTACGGGGCGCCATGAGCGTCCCGAAGGTCGTCGAGAGGGTCGCCGACGGCTGGGTGGAGGCCCTCCCCCACATGCTGGGGTCGCTGGGCACCACGCCGAGCACCCTGGTCCACGGCGACTACCGGGCCGACAACATGTTCTTCGACGACGACGGGCGGGTCGTGCTGCTCGACTTCCAGGTCATCGGGGAGTCCATGCCGGTCGGCGACCTGGCCTACTTCGTCACCGGAAGCCTGGCCCCCGCCACCGCATCGGAGATCGAGCAGTCCCTCTACGAACGCTGGCTCAACGCCCTCGCATCGGAGGGGGCGCCCGAGTCGGAGCTCGACGGGATGTGGGACATCTACCGCGGCGCGGTGCTGTTCTGCGTGTGCTACCCGATGATCGCGGGTGCGGGCATGGACCTCACCGACGATCGCCAGCGGGGGCTGCTGGAGGCCACCTTCGAGCGGTTCGAGCGCGCCGCCGACGAGCTGAGCCTGCCCGACCTGCTCTGAGGCCGAGCTTGCGAGGCCCCTGGGCCAAAGCGGCCCGTGAGCGCAGCGAACAAGAGCGGCGGCACGGCCCGAGCGGCCCTCAGGTCGCAGCGAACAAGAGCGGGTATCACACCGTACGACGCGAATCGGCCTAGTCGGACGCCCTGAACGACAAGGCCAACTCGACCAGGGTGCGCACGCCGAAGCCGGTGCCGCCCTTGGAGACCTCGCCGTCGTCGGACTCGGCCCGGGCCGGCCCGGCGATGTCGAGGTGGACCCAGGGAATCCCGTCGGCCACGAACTGCTGCAGGATCAGCCCCGCGGTCAGCGCGCCCCCGTAGTTGCCGCCGATGTTCTTCATGTCGGCCACGTTGGAGTCGAACTGCTTGGCGTAGTCGGCCGGCAGCGGCAGCGGCCACACCCGCTCCCCGGCGCGGCCCGCGGCGGCCCGCACGTCGTCGATCAGCGGCTCGTCGTTGCCCATCAGGCCGGCTATCGACGGTCCCAACGCCACCATGCAGGCACCGGTGAGGGTGGCCAGATCGACAATGGCGTCGGGCTCGTCCTCACACGCCAGCGAAAGGGCGTCGGCCAGGATCAGCCGCCCCTCGGCGTCGGTGTTGAGCACCTCGATGGTCTTGCCGTTGCGGATCGTGAGCACATCGCCCGGCCGGGTGGCGTCGCCGCCGAGCATGTTGTCGGTCATGGGCAGGTACCCCTTGACCCTGACCGGCGCGCCGACTGCGGGCAGCACCGACATGGCCCCGATGATGGCCGCGGCCCCGCACATGTCCATCTTCATGGCCATCATTCCCTGCGCGGTCTTGATGGACAGGCCCCCGGCGTCGAAGGTGATCCCCTTGCCCACGAAGGCCAGCGTGGCGGCCGGGTCGCCCTCGGGCTCGTAGGTCAGCTCCACGTAGCGCGGCGGATTCGTGCTGCCCCGGTTGACGCCGAGGAGTCCCCCGAGGCGCTCCTTCTTGATGTCGTCCCCGGTCCAGACCGTCGACTGCAGCCCGGCCTCGCCGGCTATGGCCTCAGCCCTGTCGGCGAATACCGGGGCCGTCAGCGAGCCGCCGGGCTCGTTGGACAGGTCGCGGGCCACGCACACGCCGGCCGCGATGGCCGAGCCGCGGGCCAGCGCGTCCTTGGCCGCAGCCGACGTGCTGCCCACCACGTCTACCCGGGCCAGCTTGGGCCGGCTGCCTTCTCCGTCGCTGTTGCCCGCGGCCGACTTGTAGCTGGTGAAGCTGTAGTTGCCGAGGACCACGCCCTCGGCCAGGGCCTGGCGGGCCGGGCCGGATGCCACATCGATGCCGTCGGCCGGCCGGACCGCCACCCTGGAGTGGCGGGAGCACGAGCGGGCCAGCGCCGCTCCGGCCCGGCGGATGGTGGCCTCCGTCACGTTCGCGGCCGGACCAAGGCCGGCCAGCCCGACGAAACCACCGTCGACGGGCTGCAGGTAGACCTGATCGGCCTTGCCCGCGAATCCGGCGGTGTCCAGCACCGCGCCGTCGAAGCCGTCTACACCGGTTTCGACATCCTCGGCGGTGACAAGAGAAACGCTGGTGGTGGCCGCCTTGGGCACTGAACGGACTGCATGGACTGTGATCGGCATCCGGTCAGGCTAACTGGCGCCTAGCTGGAGGAAGGCGACGGGGCGGGGAGGTCCTGTTCGACCGTGAGCGTGGGGGCGAACAGGTCGCCGAACTGCTCGACACGGTCCAGCACTTCGGGGGCAGTGAACGTCAGCGGCTCCCCGTCGGCGCCGTCGGACACCTCGTCCCAGGTGATCGGCGTGGAGACGGTGGGACGATCCAGGCCCCTCAGCGAGTAGGGGGCGATGGTGGTCTTGAAGCGGGCGTTCTGGCTCCAGTCGATGAACACCTTCCGAGGCCGCAGGCTGCGCTTCATCACCGACACCACCAGAGCCGGCAGTCGCTTCTCCAGCAGCTGGGCCACGGCCAGGGCGAACCCGGCTGCGTGGTCGTGGGAGTGGGGCCGGTTGAGAGGCACGTAGAGCTGCATCCCCTTGCTGCCCGACGTCTTGGGCCATCCCGCCAGCCCGACCGACTCCAGGACGTCGCGGACATGAAGGGCCACCTGGCAGCACTCGACGATCGTGGCCGGCTTGCCCGGGTCGAGGTCGAACACGACCATGGTGGGAGCGTCGAGGTCGCCGCAGCGAGCCATCGGGGCGTGGATCTCCAGCGCGGCCAGGTTGGCCGACCAGGCCAGCGCAGCCACCGAGTCGAGCCGGCAGTACTCGATCGGCCCTCCCCTGTCGCCGGGGCCACGGCACGTGGGAACCCAGTCGGGCCGGTGCTTCGGGCAGCGCTTCTCGAAGAACGATTCGGCGGTCACGCCGTCGGGCCAGCGCCGCAGGGTCACACCCCGGTCGCCGACATGGGGAAGCATCACCGGCGCGACCCGAACGTAGTAGTCGATCACCTGCGCCTTGGTGAACCCGGTCAGCGGGTACATGACCTTGTCGAGGTTGCTGACCGACAGCCGGCGCCCATCGATGGTGACGGCCACGCGCTCGGGTGCGCTCACTGATCCGCCCGAACCGCGACCCGCCCCGCTCGACCTCTCAAGCCGACTTGCGGATCTTCCTCGCCGGTTCCTCGGGCTTCGCCTCCGGCTCCGCGGCGGCCTTGCCCCCGGTGGGGTGACGCTTGCGGGCCTCCTTGGCCGCCGCCACCGAGGCCTCCAGCGCGGCCATCAGGTCCACGACCGTGTCCGAGGTCGGAGCCGCCGCGGCCACCGTGGCCGTGGTGTCGCCGGAGGCCTTGCGCTCGATCAGCTCCAGCACCGCCTCCCGGTAGGAGTCGGTGTAGCGGTCGGGCTCGAAATCGGCCTCGAGGGCGACGATGAGCTGGTGGGCCATGGCCGTCTCCCGCTCATCGACCTCAATGTCTCCGAGGCCGTCAAGGCCGTCGATCTCGTCCGGTGCCACCAGCTCGTCGGCGTACACCATGGTCGACAGCATCAGCCGCCCGTCGACGGGACGGACGGCGGCCAGGTACTGCTTCCAGCGCATCACGAAGTGGCAGACCGCCACCTTGTCGGCCTCGTCCATGGCCTCGGCCAGCAGCTTGTAGGGCTTGGCCGCGGCCTCGTCGGGAACGAGGTGGTAGGCGCTGTCGTAGAAGACGGGATCTATGTCGGCGAGGTCGACGAAGGCGTCGATGTCGATGGTGCGGACCGCGACCGGGGCCAGCTCCTCCAGCTCGCGGTCGGTGACCGTGACATAGTCGCCCGAAGGCAGCTCGTAGCCCTTGACGATCCGCTCGGGCGGCAGTTCCGACCCGTCGGCCGACGACACCCTCTTGTGGCGCACCCGGGCCCCCGTCTCGGCGTCGAGCTGGTTGAAGCGCACGTTCTTGCGGCTCACCGCGCTGAAGAGCTGCACGGGAATCGTGACCAGTCCGAAGCTGATCGATCCCTTCCAGATCACTCTCGGCACTGTCGGCCTCCTCGCATCGGCCCGAGCCCGGCGTAGCCAGGACTCGGCGCGCAGGCCTCCGCACCGCCTGAATCAGTTTAGGGTGTCAAGAGGATGCGGGCCACCAGGTCCTGGCCGAAGGCGGTGACTATGGCCAGGTAGACGAGACCGGTGGCCGCCATCACGGCCGAGTACTGGCGCTCGCGCAGGGCGGCCCTGGCCACCACCACCAGCAGGATGGTCATGACCGCGCTGGCAACCCAGAACCAGCCGAGCAGGCCGTTGTAGCCGTCGTCGATGGTTCCGTTCAGCACCGACACCATGCCGGTGGGCCACAGCATCACCACCGTCTCGGGCAGCCACAGCACGGCCGCGGCCCGCAGCATCTCCAGCAGCGGCCCGCGGGCCAGGCCGGGCTGCACCAGATACCAGTGGCCCAGCAGCATGGCGTCGACCACGGCCCCGATGAACAGAGCCCCCACCAGGGTTCGGGCCACGGCCAGCCCCGCCGGACCCCCGGCCGCCAACGCCCCCAGCAGGACGGCGAGCAGGCCGGCCGCCGCCGCGACCAGATCCAGCACAGGAGGGAACTCGGGCGCATCGGGATCGAAGCGGGTCTCTGCCCGGTCGATGCCGGTCATCTCCGCCACCCGGGCCGATCGACGGGCAACCTGGGCCCGCTGGCCGGCCACGCCCGCCGACCGGCGCGCCACCGAGACCGCTCCCGCGATCAGCCCGACGCAGACGAAGACCATGGTGGCCGCCTCGCGGCTCCAGGTCGGCTCGGCCAACAGCGCGGTGACCAGAGAGCCGGTGGCCAGCGCCAGGAACACTCCCCGCATCAGCCATCCGTATCCGAGCCCGACCTCGCGGCGGCGGGTGGTCACCCACAGGAAGAACCACCCGCCGGCGGCCCAGCCGACCAGCAGCGTGGCGGCGTCGAGTTCGACCATCAGAGGCTCCGCGGCGCGGTCAGGCGACGACGGCCAAGTTGTGGTCGGCGCGGTTGAGGGGGTCGGGGCCGGCCGGCGACGCGGCCACGATGTCCTCCAGGCGGGCCCCCCACCAGCCGGGCACGTAGATCCCCGGCTCCACCGAGAAGGCGTTGCCGGCCGCCAGCGGCCGGGCGTTGCCCTCCACGATGTAGGGGTCCTCGTGGGCCTCGGTCCCGATCCCGTGGCCGGTGCGGTGCACGAAATACTCGCCGTACCCCGCCGCGGCGATGATCGAGCGCGCCGCCCGGTCCACATCCTGGGCCGGGGTGCCCACCGCTACTGCGCCCACGCCAGCGGCCTGTGCCTCGAACAGCACGTCGTAGAGTTCGACGAACTCCAGCGGCGGCTCGCCGGTGTACACGCAGCGGGTGATGTCGGAGCAGTACCCCACGCCGTCGTCGCCCACCATCGTGCCGCCGAAGTCGCACAGCACGACCTCGTCGGTGCCGATCACTCTCGGTCCGGGCTCGTGGTGCGGGCTGGCCGCGTTGGCGCCGGCAGCCACGATGGCGAAGTTCACCCGGTCATGGCCCTCAGCCACTATCTGGCGGCCCAACTCGGTCGAGACCTCGGCTTCGGTCCGCCCCACCAGCTCGATCTCGCCCCGCTGGAGCCGGCCTGCGATCCTGTCCACCGCGGCTCCTGCGGCTCGCAGGCGCTCGATCTCATCGGCAGTCTTCACGGAGCGGATCGGAGCAGTGACATCCGAGCCGCGCCTCCAGGCCGCGCCCGGCATGGCCGTCATCAACTCCACCAGGAACCGGGACCACATGTGGTCCCCGACTGCGGCCACGGACGCCGGTCCGGCCAGGCTGGCCACGATGGCCACCGGGTCCTCGGTCTCGTCCCAGGGCCTCATCCCGAACACTTCGGGACGGTCCACCACCCGCGGCGCCTCCATCCGGGGCACGACCAGGGTGGCCCCGGTGTCGCGGGGCACGACCAGCATGGTGAGACGCTCCAGCGGCATGGCCTCGTAGCCGCAGAAGTACGGCAGGTCTGCACCCACCGAGAGCATCAGCACGTCCACGCCCTGCTCGGCCATCAGTTCCCGTGCCCTGCCCAGCCGACTGGCGAACATGGCCGTAAGCCTAGGTTTGTGCCGCGCTCGCCTCGACGGCGGCGTCGGCGGCTTGGCGGGCGTGGTAGCTGGAACGGGTCAGGGGCGAGGCCTCGACATGGCTGATGCCCATCGACTCGCCGATCTCCTTCCACCGCTCGAATGCCTCCGGCGGCCACCAGCGATCAACCGGCAGATGGCGGGCGCTGGGCCGCAGGTACTGGCCGATGGTCACGATGTCGGTTCCGGCTGCGTGCAGGTCGGCGAGGGTCTGGACCACCTCGCCGTGGGTCTCGCCCATGCCCGCGATGATCGACGACTTGGTGGTCAGTCCCGCTGCCTTGGCCCTGGCCAGCACGGCCAGGCTGCGGGCATAGCCGGCCGACGGTCGCACGGCCCGCTGCAGCCGGGCCACGGTCTCGATGTTGTGGTTGAGCACGTCGGGACGGGCATCGAACACGGTCTGGAGGGCGTCGGCGTCGCCGCCGAGGTCGCTGATGAGCGTCTCGACACGGGCGGTGGGCAGGCGGCGCCGGACCGCGGCCACCGTCTCCGCCACGACGGCCGCTCCCCCGTCGACCAGGTCATCGCGGGCCACCATCGTCACGACTACATGCTCGAGGCCCATCCGGACCGCGGCGGTGGCCACTCGCTCCGGCTCTTCTGTGTCCACAGGGCCGGGGCGGCGGGTGTCGACCAGGCAGAAGCCGCAGGCCCGGGTGCAGCGCTCGCCGAGGATCATGAAGGTCGCAGTGCCGTCGTTCCAGCACTCCGAGATGTTGGGGCATCCGGCTTCCTCGCACACCGTCACCAGGTCGAGGCCGCGCAGCGTGGAGCGGACCTCGTGGAACGTCGGCCCGGTGCTGAGCGGCACCCGCATCCACTCCGGCTTGCGTGACCGCAGCGGCACCGGCTCATGGCTCTCGCCGTCCAGCCGGGCAGCCTCCAGGCGGCCCAGCAGGCGGAGCGACACTCCCTCGGCCGCGGCTCCGGCCGCTTGGCTGCCGTCCGTCGCCGTGCCGGCATCAGCAGAGCCGTTGGCCGCGTCCCGGGTGAACTGGGCCATGTCGGCAGGAGCCACCCGGTGGGCGACATCAGCCCGGTCGATGCGGCCGTGCGGGCCCAATGTCGCAGCAGCCCGCTGCGCCACGAGGTCCACGACTTCCCGCATCGACACGTCGATGCCCTCAGCCGCCAGCGAGGTCACTCCCAGACCGGTGATCCCGCAGGGCACGATCCGGGCGAACCACTCCAGGTCGGGATCGACGTTGAGCGCGAAGCCGTGCATGGAGCGGGCCCGCGACAGCCTCACCCCGATGGCGGCGATCTTGCGGGGCCGCAGCCCCTCGGGGTCGACCCACACCCCGGTGTGACGCTCGAGACGTCCCGCCTCCAGTCCCATGTCGGCCAGGACGTCGATCAACAGCTGCTCCACGCCGCCCACGTAGGCGGCGGTGTCCGCCATCCCGCCGCCGCGCCGGCCGGGCACGGTGAGGATCGGATAGCCCACCAGCTGCCCGGGCCCGTGGTAGGTGACCTCGCCACCCCGGTCGGTCTCCACCACCGAGCCGCCCAGCGCTTCGACGTCGACCAGCAGGTGCTCGCGCCGGCCCCGGCGGCCCAGGGTCACCACATGGGGATGCTCGAGCAGGAGAAGGTGGTCGTCGGCGGAGTGGCCGTGAAGGCGGCGTTGGAGTTCCAGGGCATCGTTGTAGGCCACACGGCCGAGCCAGCGGATCCGCAGCACGGGCCGGTCAGCGGCCACCAGCGACGAGCTCAGCGGATCTCAGCCTCCCAGTCGCGGCTCTCGATGATCTCCTTGGTCCGGTGGAGGAACGCGGCGGCGTAGGCGCCGTCGAACGCCCGGTGGTCCCAGGCCATGGCGAGCACGCCCATCGAGTGGATGGCGATCGACTCGTTGCCGTAGGTGTCGGTCACCACCACCGGCTTGCGGGACACGCCATCGGTGCTCAGGATGGCCACCTGGGGCTGGTTGATGATCGGGAACTGCATCATCGTCCCGTACTGGCCGGCGTTGGTGAGGGTGAACGTGCCCCCGGCCAGGTCGTCGGGTCCGAGCTTGCGGCTGCGGGCCCGGTTGGCCAGATCCACGATGTCCCGGGCGATCTGGCGGAGGCGCTTGCCCTCGGCACCGTGGATCACGGGAGCCAGCAGCCCCTGGAAGTCGATGTCCACTGCGACGGCCAGATTGACGCCGGCGTGGACCACCAGCTCGTCCCCTCCGAAGCTGGCATTGAGATGCGGATAGTCGCGCAGGGCGTCGATCACGGCCCTGGCGATGAAGGGCAGGTAGGTGAGGCTGAAGCCCTCCTCCGCCTTCCACGCCTGCTTGGCGGCCCGGCGGACCTTCTCCACGCCCTCGTAGTCGACCTCTATGGCGGTGAGGACGTGAGGCGACGTCTGCTTGGACATCACCATGTGCTCCGCGGTGCGCCGCCGGATGTTGTTGAGGGGCACCACGCTGTCGCCGCTGCTGACCACAACCGCGGGCACGGCCGATCGCCGGCGCCGGGGCGAGGGCTTCGGCTCAGAAGGAGCATCCGGCCGGGGCTGGGGCTCCGCTGGCGCATCGGCTTGGGCCACCGATGCGGTCTGCGTCGCCTCGGCGGCTGTCTCGCCCTCGCTCGAGGCGCGGGCCCTTATGGCCTGCTCGACGTCGGCCCGGGTGATGCGGCCGCCGAGGCCGGTGCCGGTCAGCGTGGACGGATCGAGGTTGTTCTCGCTGATAAGGCGGCGCACGACCGGCGACAGCACGATCCCTGCCCCCCGGAACGCTCCAGCGGACTTCGGCTCCTCGGGCTCGGCTGGCGTCTCAACCGCTTCGGACGGCGGGTCGGGGGCGGCAGGCGGCTCCACCACTTCCTGCACCGGCCCAGCCGCAGGCGGCTCGGCCACTTCGGACGGCGGGTCGGGGGCAGACGGCGGCTCGGCCACTTCCTGCACCGGCTCAGCCGCAGGCGGCTCGGAGGGCGGGGCGTCTCCCGCCTCGCCGACGCGGGCCAGGACCTGCCCGACCTCCACAAGGTCGCCCTCATTGGCGAGGATCTCCGACAGCACCCCCGCCACCGGGGACGGCACCTCGGTGTCGACCTTGTCGGTGGAGATCTCGAAGAGCGCCTCGTCGAGGGCGACCTCATCACCTACCTGCTTGAACCATCGGGTGATCGTCCCATCGGTGACGGTCTCTCCCAACTGCGGCATCATGACGTCGGCCATCAGCAGTCCTCCCGCCAGTCAGCCGTGGAGCGAGCGACCCGTCAGCGACAGGATCGTCTCGCCGAACAGCTCGCTCATGGTCGGATGGGGTTGTATCAGACGGGCGACGTCGTCGACCGTCGCCTCCCAGTTCACCGCGAAATAGGCCTGGCCCAGCTGCTCGGTCACCCATGGCCCCGCCATGTGAACCCCGAGGATGCGGCCGCCGGTGCCGTCGGCCTGTTTCTGGGCGACCACCTTCACCAGGCCCTCGGTCTCGCCCAGGATCTGGGCCCGGCCGTTGGCCATGTAGCGGTGCATCGAGGTCACCACGTCGAATCCGGCGTCGATCGCGCTCTGCTCGGTGTGCCCGGCGAAGGCCACCTCGGGGTGGCAGTAGATGCACCAGGGCGTGCCGTGGTAGTCGAGCGGGTCGGGGTCTTCGCCCAGGATGTCGCAGATGGCGAGCATGCCCTCGGCGAAGGCGGTGTGGGCCAGCTGCGGGCTGTCGACCACGTCGCCCACGGCCCACACGCCCTCGGCGGTCGTGCGGCAGCGGCCGTCGACCGCCACGAAGCCGCGGTCGTCCAGCTCCACTCCGGCTGCGTCGAGTCCCAGGTTCTCCGTGCGGGGCCGTCGGCCCACCGCCACCACGACCATCTCAACGTCGACCTGCTTGCCCTCGCCGAAGGAGACCACCGTGCCGGAGCGGTCCGGGCGGGGTTCGTGGCCGTGCACCGTCACGCCGGTGTGCACCTCGATTCCCCGCTTGCGGAACGACCGCCTCACTACCTTGGACACCTCGACATCGCAGCCGGTCAGGATGTCGGGAAGGGCCTCCAGAACGGTGACCTTGGTTCCCAAGTCGCCCATCATCGACGCGAATTCGCAGCCGATGGCGCCGCCACCGATGACCGCGGCCTCCGCCGGCAGCCTGCCGATCGAGAACAGCTCGTCGGAAGTCACCACCAGCGCGCCGTCAACGTCGAAGCCCCCGATGGTCCGGGGAGTCGACCCCGAGGCCAGGATGATCGAACCTCCGGACAGCGTGTGCTCGGAGCCGTCAGCCCCGGTCGCCAGAACCGTGCCGGACGGGCCGAGGGCGCCGACGCCCCCATAGATCGTCACCTTGCGCTGTCCCAGCACCGACGACAGCCCGGCCATCATCTTGTCGATGACCTGCTGCTTGCGGTCCAGCACAGTTGACCAGTCGAGGCTGGGCTCGCCGGCGCCCACCCCGAACTCGGCCGCCCTCGCCACCGTGCGGTACACCGAGGCCGCCTCGAGGAGCTCCTTGGCCGGTATGCAGCCGACGTGCAGGCAGGTGCCCCCCACCTTGCTCTTCTCGACCACCGCGACGTCGAGGCCCGCGCTGGCGCCGTACAGGGCCGCGGCATAGCCGCCCGGCCCGCCGCCGATGACGATCACGTCGTGTGCTGCGTCGCTCACAAGGCCTCCCGGGTGATGGCGCGACCCTACCGGTTCCTACCGTCTTCAGAACCAGCCGAATCTGCCCGACAGCACCTGGAAGGCCGAGGCCGCCAGAATGGCGAGACCGCACAACAGCGCGGCGAATATCAGCCCGCGCGTGCTCACGATTTGCGGCGGCGGCGACGGCGACGGCCGACCACCCAGCCGAGAACCTCGGCCAGCACCGCTCCGGCTACCGCGGCCACGATGATCACCGCCCATAGAGGGCCGTTCACCTCGACGAACCACCAGGTGACCGGCACCTCGCGGTCGTTCTGGACAACGAAGACGATCAGGGCCGCCGCAACCAGCAGGGCCAGGACCACCCCGGGCCGGACCGACCACTTCCGCACCGCAGGCTTGGCGCCGCGGCCGCCGGTGTCGGAGGCACCGAATGATCCTGGGTCGAAGGGTTCAGCGTCCGGGGGTGTCAGGTCTTCATCCACGTCAGCCCTCAATCTCTCCGGCCGGGCCGCGGCGATGCTAGACCAACGATCATGGAAGAACTATGCGCGTAGCGGTCACAGGCTCCACCGGACTTATCGGCCGTGCCCTCGTCGAGCGTCTGGAGGCCGACGGCCATCAGACGGTGCGGCTGGTGAGGCCATCCCGCTCCAGCAACCCACCGGGCACCAGCGCAATCACGTGGGATCCATCGCAGGGCGAGATCGACCTGGCGGGCTTGGAGGGCATCGACGCAGTAGTGCATCTTGCCGGCGAGCCCATCGCGGCGCGCCGCTGGTCGGACGAGCAGAAGCAGCGGATCGCGAACAGCCGGACGCAAGGCACGGCGCTACTGGCCGGTGCGCTGGCCCGGCTCGACCAGCCGCCCGCAGTCCTGGTGTCCGCATCGGCCATCGGCTACTACGGCGACCGGGGCGACGAGCGCCTCGACGAGTCGTCAAGCGGCGGGCGCGACTTCCTGGCCCAGGTGTGCCGAGACTGGGAGACGGCCGCGGACCCGGCCCGCGACGCTGGCATCCGGGTCGCCCATCCCCGCACCGGCGTGGTGCTGAGCCAGTCGGGGGGTGCGCTGGCCGAGATGCTCCCCTTCTTCAGGCTGGGCCTCGGGGGCCGGATCGGGAGCGGCCGGCAGTGGATGAGCTGGATCACACTGCGCGACGAGGTCGAGGCCCTGCTCTGGCTGCTGACCGCCGACGTGGAGGGACCGGTGAACCTCACCGCACCCGAGCCGGTCACCAACCGCCAGTTGACTGCGGCTCTGGGGCGGGCCCTGCGCCGCCCCACGCTGCTGCCCACACCCAAGCCGGCTCTGTGGGCCCGCCTGGGCCGCGAACTCACCGAGGCCCTGCTCTACAGCAGCGCCCGGGTGGAGCCCGCATTGCTCGTGCGCCGCGGCTTCCGGTTCACCCACCCCGACATCGCCACCGGCCTCGCGGACGTACTGGCTTAGCGCTGCATCAGCCACCCACAGGTTGCGTTCACAACATAGAATAATACTATCTTTCATGTATAACTAGGTCGTAGTCGGCCAGCGACGCATCCAAGGTGACAGACATGAGATCAACCACTGAGGCAATCCGGTCATGGCACCGCCGACTGGTGGGTACGAGCGGATCAGTGCGGGCCCGGTTCAGCGAGGAGGAGTTGTCCGTCATCGACCGGCTGGTGTCCGAGGGGATCGGCACCTGCCGGGAGGATGTCATCCGTCAGGCGGTTGGCTGGTACGACGACGCGCTCAGACGGCATCGTGTCGGCAAGGCCATCGAAGACCACTACCTACGGCAACCCCAGACCGAGGCCGACCATGCCCAGGCGATGGCCAACGCCATCGCCTTGACCGATGCCGAGTCGTGGTAGCCAAGCGCTCATCGGTTCGCCGAGGGCGCATCCCGGATCGGTTCGAACCCCGGCGGTCTCTTGCCAGATTTCACGGTAGAGTGGTCTCAGATTTCACGGTAGAGTATCCTTAAATTTCATGGTAGAAACTGTTTGAGTTTCACGGGAGCAGCTTGTGGCGGAACTGATCCAGCGACGAGTGGAAGAGATCGCGCGGCAGCGGATGGGCGAGGCGCCGGTCTTGCTGCTGCACGGCCCTCGCTCGGTCGGCAAGTCCACGCTGCTTCGTGCCCTGGCGGGAGGCGGTGGGGCCGGCGTGATCGATCTCGACGATCCGGCAGTGCGGGCGAACGTCGCCGACGATCCCGGGCTGTTCGTGTCCGGCCGTCCGCCGGTGTTCATCGACGAGTACCAGCACGTCCCCGAGTTGCTGGACGCCATCAAGGCTGAACTGAACCGCGACTCGTCGCCGCGACGGTTCGTGATCATCGGGTCGACGCGCTTCGACTCGCTGCCCCTGGTATCGCAATCGCTCACTGGCCGGCTACACCGCATCGAGGTCCACCCGCTGTCACAGGGCGAGATCGAATCGCGCCACGAGAGCCTGATCGAGACGCTCTTCGACGATCCTGCCAGCGCGGTCACCTCGCAGCCATCGACCGCCACCCGCTCCGACTACGCCAGACGCATCGCCTGGGGAGGCTTCCCGTTGGCGCTCCAGCGCACCGGCGCAGCCCGCGATCGGTGGTTCGACGACTACCTCGCGCTCTGCCTCGAACGGGATCTCCTGGAGCTCGGCCGGGTCCGTCGACCCGGAGTGCTCGCCCCTCTGCTGGCCCGCCTTGCGGCCCACACGGCGCAGATCCTCAACATGTCGCGGGTCGGCGCGGAGCTGGAACTGCCGGCCAGCACGGCCTCCGACTACATCAGGCTCTTCGAGCTGAGCTTCCTGGTGCGTCTGCTGCCGGCATGGGGCAAGACCGTGCGGGCCGCGACCGCGTCCCGCCCCAAGGTCCACATCGCAGACTCCGGCCTTGCGGCGCGGCTGCTGCGCCTGCCGCCCAACAAGCTGGCCCGGCTCGACCCGACCTCGCTGCAGCAGTTCGGGCATCTGCTCGAGACGTTCGTGGTGGGCGAGGCGCTCAAGCAGGCCTCGTGGATGCAGCACCGGCCCCATGTCGGCCACTGGCGCACCCACGACGGCGCGGAGGTCGACCTTGTAATCGAGGACGGGCGCGACGGCGCGGTGGTCGGCATCGAGGTGAAGGCCAGCACCAGGGTGCACCCCGCCGACCGCCGCGGCCTGCGGAAGCTCCGCGACGCGCTCGGGGAGCGATTCAGCGCTGGGGTCGTCTTCCACACCGGGCCGCACTGCGTGCGCTACGCCGACGACGATCGCATCATCGCGCTGCCGGTGGACCGTCTCTGGAGCAGCACCGAAGCCTGAGGAGGCGCAGGAACGCCGGGAACGCAGTGGCAGTCCGGTTCCTGCGCTCGGAGGATCTCGAACTAGGGGCCGCGGCGGGGGCGCTGGTCGGTGGCTGCGCCTACGGCGAGTTGGTCCACGATCTCGTTCCACTCGTTGCCGGAGTGGCCCTTGACCCATCGGAACGAGATCTCGTCGGGCCGGGACAGGTAGAGCTCGATCAGCGGCTCCCACAGGTCGCGGTTGGCCACCGGCTTGCGGTTGGCGTTTCGCCAGCCCCGCCTCAGCCAGCCCTCGTACCAACGGTCGCGGAAGCAGTTGACGACGTAGGTCGAGTCCGACACCACCTCGACCGGACCGTCCAACTCCCGAAGCGCCTCAAGCGCGGCCTGCAACTCCATTCGCTGGTTGGTGGTGCGGGGATCTGGGCCGCAAGCCCAGTCGCCGCCTGGCACCGCCCAGGCCCAGCCTCCCGGTCCGGGATTGCCCAGGCAGGCGCCGTCGGTGTACACGACCGTGGGCTCGGCTGCGGACTCGGCGGCCGTTCCGGCTGCGGGTTCGTCAGCGAGTCCGGGAAGGGGTTCGGCTACCACGCCCCGATGGTCGCGCATCGGCGCGCCGAGGTCGCGAATGCGTGCTTTGCTGCCATCATGGAGGGCGGTGGCCGACAACTTTTTGCGCCAACTTCCGGACATCGACCCGGCCGAGACCCAGGAATGGATCGACTCGCTCGACGCCATCATCGCGGCCGGCGGACGGGAACGGGCCCGCTACATAGTCGCCAAGCTCCTCGAGCGCTCCAACGAGCAGCGGGTGGGCGTGCCGCCGACCACGTCCACGCCCTACATCAACACGATCCCCGCCTCCGAGCAGCCCTTCTTCCCGGGCAACGAACAGGTCGAGCGGCGCATCCGCCGCTTCATCCGCTGGAACGCGGCGGCGATGGTCATCCGGGCCAACAAGACGGCCGACGGGATCGGCGGCCACCTGTCCACGTTCGCCTCGTCGGCCTCCCTGTACGAGGTGGGCTTCAACCACTTCTTCAAGGGCAAGGACGACGGGCTGGTCGGCGACCACATCTACTTCCAGGGCCACGCCGCTCCCGGCGTGTACGCCCGGGCCTACCTGGAGGGCCGCCTGAGCGAGCAGGAGCTCGACAACTTCCGGATGGAGGTGGGCGGCAACGGGCTGTCGGGCTACCCCCACCCGCGGCTGATGCCCGACTTCTGGGAGTACCCGACGGTGTCGATGGGTCTCGGGCCGATCAACTCCATCTACCACGCCCGCTTCAACCGGTACATGCACAACCGCCGCATCGACGACACCTCCGACAGCACGGTGTGGTGCTTCCTGGGCGACGGCGAGTGCGACGAGCCCGAGACCCTGGGGGCCATCGCCCTGGCCGGCCGCAACGACCTCGACAACCTGAAGTGGGTGGTCAACTGCAACCTCCAGCGCCTCGACGGCCCGGTGCGGGGCAACGGCAAGATCATCCAGGAACTCGAGGGCGTGTTCCGCGGCGCGGGCTGGAACGTCATCAAGGTGATCTGGGGCACCAGGTGGGACGAGCTGCTGATGCGCGACACCGACGGGGCCCTGCTCAACAAGATGGCCACCACCGTCGACGGCGAGTACCAGCGCTACGCGGTGGAGACCGGCGCCTACATCCGGGAGCACTTCTTCGGCCCCGACCCCCGCCTGCGCAAGCTCGTCGACCACCTCAGCGATGAGGATCTGCGGGTCCTGCCCCGGGGAGGCCACGACTACCAGAAGGTGTACGCCGCGTTCAAGGCCGCCACCGAAGTCAAGGGCCAGCCCACCGTGATCCTGGCCAAGACCATCAAGGGATGGACCCTGGGTGAGGGCTTCGAGGGCCGCAACGCCACCCACCAGATCAAGAAGATGACCACCACGCAGCTGATGGAACTGCGCTCGCGGCTGCACATGGAGGACGAGATCGACGAAGCAGACCTCGCCGACGGGATCCCGCCCTACTACCGGCCGCCCCCAGACTCGGAGGAGATCCGCTACATGATGGACCGCCGCCGCGCCCTCGACGGCGCGGTGCCGCGGCGGGTGGTGCGGGACCGCCGCCCCATCGCCCTCCCCGCCGACGGGCCCTTCATCGACATGCGCAAGGGCTCCGGCGGGCGCGAGGTCTCCACCACGATGGCGTTCACGGCCCTGTTGCGCGACCTGATGCGGGACCAGAGCTTCGGACGGCGGGTCGTGCCCATCGTGCCCGACGAGGCCCGCACCTTCGGCATGGACTCGCTGTTCCGGGAGTTCCGGATCTACGCGCCCCATGGCCAGCTCTACGAGCCGGTGGACCATGACCTGCTGCTGAGCTACAGCGAGTCGACCGACGGCCAGATCCTCGAGGAGGGCATCACCGAGTGCGGCTCGCTGGCCAG
This sequence comes from Candidatus Aldehydirespirator sp., assembly GCA_965203575.1. Taxonomy (GTDB): domain Bacteria; phylum Actinomycetota; class Acidimicrobiia; order Acidimicrobiales; family Aldehydirespiratoraceae; genus Aldehydirespirator. Next base: position 2,965,858 of record OZ241894.1, on the reverse strand, counting down.
CTGGCTGGCCGCGGCCACGTCCTACGCCAACCTCGGCGTGCCCATGGTGCCCTTCTACGCCTTCTACTCCATGTTCGGCTTCCAGCGGGTGGGCGACTCGATCTGGGCCGCGGCCGACGCCCGGGCCCGGGGGTTCCTCATCGGCGCGACCGCGGGCCGCACGACGCTGCTGGGCGAGGGGCTCCAGCACCAGGACGGCCACAGCCATGTGCTGGCCTCGACGGTGCCGGCGTGCGAGGCCTACGACCCGGCCTTCGCCTACGAGTTGGGCGCCATCGTCGACGAGGGCCTCCACCGGATGTACCCGCCGGACGCCGCCGACGGCACCGACGTCTTCTACTACATCACCATCTACAACGAGAACTACGGGCAGCCGTCCCGTCCCGACCACGTGACCGACTCCGACATCACCGGCGGCCTGTACAAGTTCGACGACGGTCCCGGGGGCCGCAAACGCTCGGCCACCATCCTGTTCTCGGGAGCGTCGGTGGGCGCCGCGCTCGAGGCTCAGGCGCTGCTGGCCGAGCATCACGACACCTCGGCCGAGCTCTGGAGCGCCACGTCGTACCAGAGTCTGAGGCGGGAGGCGCTGGACGTGGAGCGCCGCAACCGGCTGAACCCGGACTCCGAGCCCGTCGTGCCGATGGTGACCCGGAGGCTGTCCGACTCGGACGGGCCGATCGTGGCCGTGACCGACTTCATGACCCTGGTTCCCGACCAGATCGCCCGCTTCACGCCGAGGCCGCTGCACGTGTTGGGCACCGACGGGTTCGGCCGCTCCGACACGAGGGAGGCGCTGCGGCGATTCTTCGAGGTCGACGGGCCGCACATCGTGCTGGCCGTGCTGTCGGCTCTGATGGAGTCGGGCGAGGTGTCACCGGACGAGGTGGCGGCCGCCATTGACCGGTACGGCATCGACGTCGACCGCGACGACCCCGGCCACCCGGACACCGGCGCACGGTTATCCTCCGCGAAGTGAATCAGGCAGTGGGTACGGAGAATCAAGCGCAGAACGCCGGGACGGGCACCCTGGCGGTCACCGGGGACGAGGCCGCCGACCGCCTGCTCAACACGGACCCGCTGGCGCTGCTGCTGGGAATGCAGCTCGACCAGCAGATCCCGATGGAGTGGGCATTAATGGGACCCTTCCGCCTGTCGGAGCGGCTCGGAGCCGGGTTGGACGCTCACGACATCTCGGAGCGGGACCCCGATGCCTTCGCCGACCTGGTGAGGGCCAAGCCGGCGCTGCACCGGTTCCCGACCTCGATGGCCAAACGGATGCAGGCCCTGTGCCGCCATGTTGCTGATCACTACGACGGCGACGCCGGGGCGGTCTGGAACGCTGCGGCGAACGGCGAGGATCTCTTCGGGCGACTGCGGGACCTCCCCGGCTACGGGGACGAGAAGGCCCGGATCCTGACCGCCGTGCTCGCCAAGCGCTTCGGCGTCCGTCCCGACGGCTGGGAGGCGCAGGCCGGAGCCTTCGCCGACAGCGAGCCCCGGTCGGTGGCCGACATCGACAGCCCGGAGGCGCTACAACGGGTGCGGGCATGGAAGAAAGAGCAGAAGGCTCTCGGCAAGAGCAAAGACGAATGAGAATCGAAAGGCGAATGAAGATCCGAGGACGAATGAAGATCCGAGGACGAATGAACGTCCGATTCGTTGTCTGCGCGGTGATGGTCGCCCTCGTGGCAGCCGCCTGCGGGTCGGTCGACGTCACGATCACCACCGAAGAGGCCGCCACCGGTGCCGATGCGACAGCTCCTGACGCCGCTGCCAGTGCGGCCGGCGACGTGCCCGACCTCGACATGGTCAGCGTGTACACGGGTGAGACCGTCAATCTCCAGTCGCTGGTGAGCGGCGAGACGCCTCTGCTCTTGTGGTTCTGGGCGCCCCATTGACCGACCTGCCGGAGAGAGGCTCCGGCCCTTGAGCAGTTCGCTCAAGACAACGCCGGCAAGGTGAAGGTCGTGGGTATCGGCGCCCAGGACGACTTCGCCTATGCCGAGCGGTTCGTGTCCCAGACCGGAACCACCTTCACCATGCTGTGGAGTGACTCCAACGAGTCGTGGCGCCACTTCGGTGTTGGGAGGAACTCGAGCGTGCGGCTGCTCGACAGCGGCGGCAACCTGGCCGACGACAGCCCCGGCAGTTTCGACGCAGCCAGGCTCAGCGACCAGCTTGCTGCCCTAACCTGAGCGATGAAGATGCCGTACCCCGCCCGGATCGTCGCCGTGCTCATGGCCGTGGCTCTTGCGGCCGCGGCCTGCGGCAGCGACGAGCCAAGCTCCGGCAGCGGTGCCACCGCCGAGACGCCTACCACCAGCGCGGCCGATGACGCCGCTCTCATAGCCGAGGCCGAAGCCGAAGCAGCCGCCCAAGCCGCCACCGAAGCAGAAGCCGCCGCTGCCGCCGATGCGGAGGCAGCCGCCCAAGCCGCCGCCGAAGCAGAAGCAGCCCAGGCGGAGGCGGCCAGAACCGCGGCCGAGGCAGCCGAGGCCGAAGCAGAAGCAGCCCAAGCCGCCGCCAAAGCCGAAGCAGCACAAGCCGAAGCTGAAGCGGCCGCGGCTAGAGCCGCGGCGGAGGCCGAGGTCGAAGCCGAAGCTGAGGCTGAGGCTGCCGCCGCAGCCGCCCAAGCCGCCGCCGAAGCCGAAGCCGCAGCCCAAGCCGCCGCGGAGGCTGAAGCAGCCGCCCAAGCCGCCGCCGAAGCGCAGGCCGCGGCCGAAGCAGAAGCGGCTGCCCAAGCCGCGGCGGCTGAGGCAGCCGCTCTAGCCGCCGCCGAAGCTGAGGAGGCCGCCGCCCTGGCCGCAATCGCCGAGGCCGAGGCTCAAGCCGCAGCCGCCGAGGCCGAGGCGCTAGCCGCAGCCGCCGCCGCGGAAGCCGAAGCGGCCGCGGCGGCTGAAGCCGAGACCACGACAACCGCCGCGCCCACAACCACCGCCGCGCCCACAACCACCGCCGCACCAACGACGACCGCCGCGCCCACAACCACCGCCGCGCCGGTCATCGAGACCGACGTGCCGGCTCAGGACATGATCGATGTGCGCACGGGAGCGACCGTCAACCTCCGCGACTTCGTGGACGGCTCGACGCCCCTGTTGCTCTGGTTCTGGGCCCCCCATTGACCGATCTGCCGGGCCGAAGCAGGGCCCGTCGGGCAGTTCGCCCGAGACAACGAGGGCAAGGTCATCGTCATAGGCGTGGGCGGATCGGACACCCGCGCCCAGGCCGAGAGCTTCGTGGCCTCTGCTGGGGGTCCGCCCCACACGCTGTGGAGCGAGTCCAACGACGCTTGGCGCCACTACAGGGCCGGCAACCCCAACCTGATACTGCTCGACGGCGCGGGCGTGACCGTCGTTGAGAAGGTCAGCAGCTTCAACCGGGGCCGTCTCCAGGACGCACTGGACGACTTGGCCTGACAAATTCACCTGCCGTTCACCGGCATTCACTCCCGCTTCACGGTGGCCCCGGCTGTCTGAAACCTTGCCCCATCTAACTTGCCTGCGGCCCGCAACAGGTGCGGGCTTGCCATGCCATTTCCCAAGGGAGGGACATCTAAGTGCGCAACTCAAGGCGCCGGCTCCTCTGGCTGCCGGTGATCATCGTGAGCTTCTCGCTAGTGGCCGCAGCATGCGGCGGAGACGACGAAGACACCTCTACCCCATCGGCCGCCTCCGACACCGGCACTGCCGACACCGGCGACACCGGCGCTGCCGACGCCGCGCCGACCACGACAGTCGCAGCCATGACCGAAGAAGAGATGGCCGAGCCCGCTGTCGACCCCTCGACGGTCTCGGGGGAGGTGAACATCTCGGGTTCGTCGACGGTTGAGCCGATCTCGATCCGGGTGGCCGAACTGTTCGAGGACGCGGCCCCGGATGTGTCGGTGACTGTTGACGGTCCCGGCACCGGCGACGGTTTCAAGCTGTTCTGCGCGGGCGAGACCGACATCTCCGACGCCTCCCGCCAGATCAAGGACTCCGAGAAGGAGGACTGCTTCGCCAACGGCATCAACAACGTCATCGAGCTGAAGGTGGGCATCGACGGAATCGCGGTCATGACCAACGCCAACAACGGCGCGGTCGAGTGTCTGAACTTCCATCAACTCTTCGATTTGATCGGCCCCAACGGCGAGGGCACCAGCACCTGGGCCGAGGCCTCCGCGGGCCTGCCCGACGCCCCGCTGGACATCTTCGGACCCGGCGAGGAGTCCGGAACCTTCGACTCCTTCATCGAGATCGTCCTCGAGGACCTCGCCGAGGAAGCCGGAGTGGACGCCACCACCCGCACCGACTACATCCCCTCAGGCAATGACAACGTGATCCTTCAAGGAATCCAGTCCAGCGACACGAGCCTGGGCTGGGTCGGTTTCGCATTCGCCGTCAACGCCACGGGTGTCAAACTGATCGAGATCGACGGTGGAGCCGGCTGCATCAGCCCGACACCGGACAGCATTGCCTCGAACGAGTATCCCATCAGCCGTGACCTGTGGATCTATGTCAACGCCGACAAGGCCGCGGCCAACGACGCCATAGTGGCCTACGTGGACTTCTACGTCTCCGAGGCACTATCCACCGCGGTCAGCGATGTGGGCTACGTGCCGCTCACCGACGCGGCCCGCGCGGAGACCGCCGGACGCTGGCACGACCGGGCCGTCATCAGCTGACCACGGGCGTGCCCGTCGAGTCCTGATGCCAAGTAGCTTCACGCCGTGACCGATGCGACCGTCGCCCACCCGGTGCCGCTGACGGTCGAACGCCTCCAGATCGCGCCCGCCCGCCGGCGCCGCGAGGTGATCGTCCGGTTCAGCCTGCTGACGGCGGCGCTCGTGTCGGTGTTGGTGAGCACCCTGATCGTTTGGAACCTGGTCGCGGAGGCCTGGACGTTCATCACCGGCGTGGCGTGGGCCGACACCTGGGGACAGCTGGGCTGGTTCCCCCGGAGGGGCCTGTACGACATACCCACAATCGTCATCGCCTCCATCATCGTCACGGCCATCGCCATGCTCGTGGCCGGACCGTTGGGCCTGGGCGCGGCCGTCTACCTGTCGGAGTACGCCAACCGCAGAGTCCGAGCCTGGCTGAAGCCGGCGCTGGAGATCCTGGCCGGCATCCCCTCGGTCGTCCTGGGATTCTTCGCCCTCACCTGGATCGCCCCCAACCTCGTCGGGCGCATCGGCAGGAACACCTTCCTGGTCATCGGTGCGATGATCCTGGCGGGGTATGCCGTCGTAGCCATCGGGGTCGCACGCAACCGGATCAAGCACTACCGCGAGAGCGGCTCCGATTCGTCTGCGCTCATCGTCGCCGTCGGCGCCATCGCGGTGATCGTCGCCATCTTCGGGTTGACCGCGGCCTGGCTCCTCAACGTCTGGCTCGAGTTCGCGCCGGCCCGAGCCGGTTCACTGGCCGCGGCCGGGATTGGAGTGGGCATCCTGACCATCCCTCTCGTGGCCTCCATCTCCGAGGACGCCATGGCCGCGGTGCCCGACTCCTTGCGAGAGGCATCGGCCGGCCTCGGGGCCCGCAAGATGGCCACGGCGACCACGGTCGTCGTGCCGGCGGCCATCTCCGGCATTGTGGCCGCCTTCATAGTGGCCGTCTCCCGAGCCATCGGCGAGACGATGGTGGTCTTCCTGGCCGGCGGAGCCGCCGACGCCACCCGGTTCACCGATTCGCCCTTCGAGGGCAGCCTGACAATGACGGCAGCCATGGCGTCACTGGCCTCGGGCACGGACAGCGTGGTGGGCGAGGGGCTCACGTTCCAGAGCCTGTACTTCGTAGGGCTGCTGCTGTTCGCGATAACGCTGGGCCTCAACGTCGTTGCAGCGCGGTTCGTGGCCCGGGTACGCGAGGAGTACTAGTGGAGACGGCACGACGATGAACGGTCCGCGTGTTCCGGAGAGGCCGACGGGATGATCAGCCGCCTCTCCGACGACAAGTCCCGGGCCGCCATCGCGGCCTCGATCGAGAGACGCCGCATCGACACGCGCGGCCTGCTGTTCCGCACGCTGCTGCAGTCCTGCCTGCTGGTGACGCTGGTGCTGCTGGCCGTACTGATCATCAGCGTCGTGAACAACAGCGCCGACCAGCTCGGCGCCCGTCTGGGCGACTTCCTCAGCGGAACCCTGCGCTCGCAGTCCAGCGACGATCGCCTGGGCGTCCACCAGGGACTGTACGGCTCGCTGTGGATCGCGGTGATCGTGGCCGTTCTCGCCTTCCCCGTCGGCATCGGCGCCGCGGTCTACCTCGAGGAGTACGCGCCCAGGAACCGGTTCACCGCCTTCATCGAGGTCAACATCCGCAATCTGGCCGGCGTGCCCTCGGTGGTCTACGGGCTGCTCGGTCTGGCCCTGCTGGTGAAGGGCAACCTGTTCGGCCTGGACCGCTTGACGGGCGGCTCGTCCGCTCTGTCGGCCGGAATCACCCTGGCCATACTGGCGCTGCCCATCGTGGTGATCACCTCCGGTGAAGCCGTCCGGGCCGTGCCCGTCTCGCTGCGCGAGGGCGCCTACGGCGTGGGCGCCACCAAGTGGGAGATGATCCGCACCCAGGTACTGCCCTACGCCGCCCCCGGCATCCTCACCGGCACACTGCTGTCGATGTCTCGGGCGGTGGGCGAGGCCGCGCCGCTGATCCTGGTCGGTGCGATCTCGGGCAGGCTCGGCAGCGACCCCGGACTGCTCGACCTGAGCGCTCTGACCGACCGGTTCACCGCCCTGCCGATCGTGATCACCACCTGGACCGTGCAGTCGGGCCGCGATGTCGGCTTTACTGCGGCCGCCGCGAGTGCCATTGTCGTGCTGCTCGTGTTCGTGCTGATGATGAACTCCGCCGCCATCGGACTACGCAATCGATTCGAGAAGAAGCGAGGCTGACACCCCCGATGCCCGACCCTACGGAGACTGTCACCGACACTGTCGTCGACCACTCGGTCGACGCCGGCAACGATGCCAGTCCGGCCGAGGCGATGCCGTCGCTGTCCACCGAGCGCGACGTCGTGTTCCGCTCACGCAACGTCAACGTGTACTACGGCGCCTTCCGAGCCGTGCGCGACGTCTCGTTCGACGTCCACAGGAACGAGATCATGGCCCTCATCGGCCCGTCGGGCTGCGGGAAGACGACGGTGCTGCGCTGCTACAACCGCATGAACGACCTGATCAGAACGGCGCGGGTGACCGGTTCCATCACCTACCGCGGGACCGACCTGTACGACGAGCGGGTCGACCCGGTCGAGGTGCGGCGCCGCATCGGCATGGTGTTCCAGAAGCCCAACCCCTTCCCCAAGTCGATCTACGACAACGTCGCCTACGGGCCGAGGGTGGCCGGCCAGAAGAAGGGGCTCGACGACATCGTGGAGAACTCGCTGCGCAAGGCGGCCCTGTGGGAGGAGGTGAGCGACCGCCTGACCGACTCAGCGCTCGGGCTGTCGGGAGGGCAGCAGCAGAGGCTGTGCATCGCCCGGGCCATCGCGGTCGGCCCCGACGTGCTGCTGATGGACGAGCCGTGCTCCGCGCTCGACCCCATCGCCACCGCCCGCATCGAGGACCTGATGCAGGAGATCAAGCAGGACTACACCATCATGATCGTCACCCACAACATGCAGCAGGCGGCTCGGGTCAGCGACACCACCGCCTTCTTCACCGCAGACGTGCACTCCGAGAACGACACCCGCACCGGCATCCTGGTGGAGGTGGACACCACCCAGAAGATGTTCTCCAATCCGTCCGACGAGCGCACCGAGAACTACGTCACCGGACGATTCGGCTGAGCGAGGCGACCATGACCGAGCAGACCCGCAAAGGCTTCCACGCCGAGATCGACGAGATCAGCGACCTGATAGTCCAGCTCGCGGCCCGGGCCGGCGACGCGGTGGCCAGGGCCACCGATGCCCTGTTGCGTTACGACCTGGTCGAGGCCCAGCAAATCATCGACGACGACGACCACATCGACGTGGCCGCCATCGAGGTCGAGGAGAAGTGCCAGAGCCTGCTGGCCCTGCAACAGCCCATGGCCGGCGACCTCCGCCAGATCCTGGCCGCCATGTGGATCACGGGCGAGCTCGAGCGGACCGGCGGCCTGGCCTGCAACATCTGCAAGGGCGCCCGCCGCATGTTCCGCACCGAGCTGCCCCCCAGGCTGCGCGGCCTGATCGCGGAGATGAACGAGGAGGCGATCCGCCTGATCCGGTTGTCGGTGGACTCCTACTCCGAGCGCGACGCCGCGCTGGCCAGCGCGCTTCACGACATCGACGACCGGCTCGACAGCCTGCACCGCACCTTCGTCAAGACCCTGCTGGAGTCGAGCCGCACCCACGATCTCGACGTCCAGCCGTCGGTGCAGCTGGCCCTGATAGCCCGCTACTACGAGCGCATCGGCGACCATGCCGTGAACATCAGCGACCGGGTCCGTTACATGGTCTCGGGCATCATGCCGTGGCGGGCCGGGATCGCCCGGCACCGGGTCCGCCAAGAGCGCCACGAGCCCAGCATGCAGGAACTGGCCACCGACCCGGCGGAGATGTCCTCCAACGGCGACGACAAGGCCGACTAGAATCGGCCACCGATGACCTCGCTCATCATCGGAGTGCTCCTGATGGTGGGCGGCGCAATGGTGGGCATCGCCCTGGACCGGGCGCTCCTGCGACGATGGATCAGGAACCGTGACCCCGAGCGGCACCACCAGGCCCCCCGGGGGCGGTCGGCCCGCCGCGTCATCGAGGACGCCGAGAGGCACCTGGAGTCGGCTGAGGCCAGCCAGGTGTCGGCCGAGACCGCGGCCAGCAGGATGGAGGCGAGCCTCGACGCCCTGCAGGCGGCGCTCGTGCTGTGCGACCGCGACGGACGGGTAGTGGCGCACAACACCGCGGCCACGCAATTCCTCCAGGCCCGACACGGCGAAGCCCTCGTGACCCGGATGATCAAGGAGCTGCTCGAGCAGGCCCGATCCGGCGAGCAGGCCACGACCAGGGTCGAGCTGCACACCGAGCCCCGCCGCAGCTACGAAGTGAGGGCCGGGCCGGTGGAGCGCGGGGGCGAGATTCTGGGCGCGGTCGCACTGGTGCACGACATAACCGAGCATGACCGCATCGAGTCGGTGAGGAGGGACTTCGTGGCCAACGTCAGCCACGAGCTCAAGACCCCGATCGGGGCTCTGAGCCTGCTGGCCGATTCGCTGGCCGCGGACACCGAGCCCGAAGTGGTGGCGCGGCTCGCGGGCCGGATGCAGATCGAGATCCAGCGAGTGGCCAACACCATCGACGACCTGCTTACCCTGGCCATGCTGGAGGACGAGAGAGGCCGGCCGGACGAGCGGGTGGACATCGGCGCCGTCGTGGCCGCAGCCAACGACCGGATCTCAGAGACGGCCGAGCAGCGCGACGTCAAGGTGGTGGTGTCGATGCCCGCCGACCTTGCCCCCATGCGAGGCTCCCGGCTGCACCTCGAGTCGGCGGTATTCAACCTCCTCGACAATGCGGTCAAGTTCAGCGACCCCGGCGAACGGGTCGACGTGCAGGTCGAGACAGACCGTGACACCTTGACCCTCTCGGTGACCGACGAGGGCATCGGCATACCGGCGGCCGAGCAGTCCCGGATCTTCGAGCGCTTCTACCGCGTCGACCTGGCACGCAGCCGCAGCACGGGTGGCACCGGGCTGGGCCTGTCGATCGTCCGCCATGTGGCCCTGAACCACGGCGGTGACGTGAGCGTGACCTCGCGGGAGGGCCTCGGAGCCCAGTTCACCCTCACACTGCCCCTCGCCAACGGCGACTGAGAACGTGAGCGGCCCGGCTGCCGGCTCGGGCCCTAGGGGTTGGCGTTGCCGTTTCCGGCACCGGGCGCCGTAGCCAGCAGCGACTGGCGCTGGCGCTCGAGCCAGCCGAGCAGCACCGCGACGGCCCTGGGATCGTGGCGCAGGTGGTGCCCGGCGCCGCTGATGATGCGCAGGTCGGAACCGGGATGGGCGTCGGCGAGGACGCGGGCGTCGAACACCGGGACTGTCTCATCGTCGCTGCCGTGGAGCACCAGCAGGGACCGGTCTCCGAGCGACTCGGCCGACTCGACGGCTCGGACGGCCCGGATCTCGGCGGCCCACCGGTCGAACCGCCGGGGGAATTCCGGATCGCGCACCACGCCGACCTCGCGGGCCCACACCAGCAGCTTGCGAGGGTTGCGGGCCCAGTCCTCGAAGTCGGCCGGCGCGGCCACCGCGGCCACGCCCCGGACCCGTTCGTCGCGGCCGGCCACCACGACCGCGAGCGCGCCTCCGGTTCCGAAGCCGATGAGCCAGATGCCGTCGCAGTTCACTTCGGCCGTCAGGAAGTCGACCGCCCCGGCGAGGTCGCGCCGCCAGCCGTCGAGCGAGAAGTCGCCCGCGGAGCCGGCCACCCCCCTCGACGCGTAGGTGAGGGCGGTGAAGCCGGTCTCGGCCGCGATCAGGTCGGCGAGGGCGGGCATGGTCATGGTGGAGTTGATCCCGCCCCCCGCCTCGGTGGGGAAGCCGTGGACGATGACCACCGCCGGCTGCACTGACGGCGGGCGAGCGGGCCGGGCGAGATGGGCCGTCAATTCGTTCGAGTCGACGGTGAACCGGCTGTCCATCGGGCTCACCGTATCGGCGTGGACGGACGCGCAGTGGGGCGGGCCGAAAGGCCCGCCCCACTAGTCGTTTCTGCCGGAAATCCCGGTCGAGCCTCGCACACTCGCAGCCGGGATGGCCACGGTGCCTGGCCGGATGTGACTAGGTCCGGCGACTCGGGTCCGGGGGTGGAGCTGGCGGGGATTCGCCAGTCGGTCCAGCTTGCCGTAGCTAGCGGCCAGCCACCTCCAAGGTCACAAAGCGTTTAGCACTCAGTTGGACCACCTCCTTTCCTTGGTGGCACCAGTCAACCACAATCCGGCCCCCAATCCAAGCATCGGGCCAGAGGCCGAGCTTGCGAGGCCCCTGGGCCCTGCGGCCCGTGAGCGAAGCGAACAAGAGCGGAACCCACGGCCCGAGCGGCCCGTGAGCGCGGCGAACAAGAGCGGGATTCGGCGCGCTGCATCACTAATGGGGAGGCTCGCCTGCGCTGACTGCGCCTATCTCGGCCAGATAGGAGAACTGCACTTCGAGGATGCACACCACGTCCACCGGGTCGGGCCCTCCCTGATCCAGAGATCGGGCCACCACCGCGTCGCAGGCCGCGTCGGTGTCGGCCACGGCCATGTCGCCCACGGCCACCGCTGGGTCTCCCAACTCGAGACCGTGGGAGGTCGCGAGGCCGACCGCGGCGAACCAGTCGAGATGCCATCCGAGCACGGTCCTGACGTCGTCGTAGCTCACCCTGGCGGTCACCTCGTCGGGCAGGCGGTCGGCCACATAGTCCACCGCGTCCGACAGCCGGTACACCGACGGTGCGGTCTCCTGCTCCAGGCGTCCGACCGCGATCCCCACCGACACGAAGGCGATCACCACCACCGCAGCCAAGCCGACCGCGGCGATCAGCCAGATCACGTCGGCGGCGCTCGGCCTCTAGAGACCGATGCGCTGGGCCAGCAGTTCCCGGTGGTACGTGGGATCGCCGAAGAGGAGCTCCGAGCTCTTGGCCCGCTTGAAGTACAGGTGCGCCGGGTGCTCCCAGGTGAACCCGATCCCTCCGTGGATCTGGATGTTCTCGGCCGCCGCGTGGAAATAGGCCTCCGAGCAGTAGCTCTTGGCCAGCGACGCGACCTGGGGCAGCTCGTCGTTCATCTCCGCCGCGCACCAGCCCGCGTAGTAGGCCGCGGACTTGGCCGACTCGACCTCCAGGAGCATGTCGGCACACTTGTGCTTGATCGCCTGGAACGAGCCGATGGGACGGCCGAACTGCACCCGGACCTTGGCGTACTCCACCGACATGTCCAGGCAGCGCTGGGCGCCGCCCACCTGCTCGGCCGCCAGAGCCACCGCAGCCAGGTCGAGCACGGTCTCCAGCACCGGCCAGCCCTGCCCCTCGGCACCGATGAGCGTGGCCTCGACCCCTTCGAAGGTGAGCTTGGCCTGCTTGCGGGTCTGGTCCATGGTGGACAGGGCGGTGCGGTCGAGACCGTCGGCGTCGGGATCGACGGCGAACAGGGAGACGCCGCCGGCGGTGCGGGCCGCGACGACTATCAGGTTGGCGGTGTGGCCGTCGAGGACATACATCTTGACCCCGTCGAGGCGCCACGTACCGTTGTCCGGCGAGGCCACCATGGTGATCCCGGGCTCGTCCCAGCGGCCGTTCTGCTCGGTGAAGGCCAGCGTGGCCCTGGTCTCTCCTGAGGCGATGCCGCCGAGGTGGGCCTGCTTGGCCGCTTCGTCGCCGGAGTGCATCAGCGTGTTGGCCGCCAGCACGGCGGAGGAGAAGTACGGCGCGCAGAGCAATGCCCGACCCATCTCCTCGAGCACGACCACCTGCTCCACGCAGGTGAACCCCTGGCCGCCGTAGGCCTCGGGGATCGTCAGGGCGGGGAGGCCCATCTGCTCGGACATCTGGGCCCAGACATCGGGGTCGAAGCCCCGCTCGGTGTCCATCTGGTCGCGCACCGCGGACTCGGGCGACTTCTCCTCGAGGAAGCTGCGAACGAATTCTCTGAGCTGCTCCTGCTCGTCGGTGAATGCGAAGTTCACGTGGGGACACTCCTAGCAGTCGTGTGAGGGCCAAACCCTGTGAGGGCAAAGCTATCGGGGCAGATCGTGCCTTGAACGGGGGCAGTGAACACCGCGGGCCGTAGGATTTGAGAGTGCCTGCAGCACCGCTATTCGAGATCGACGGCTTGCACGTGGCAACGGTCGACGGCGGCATTGAGATCCTGCGCGGCGTGGACCTGGTGGTCGGCGCGGGAGAACTGCACGCGCTGATGGGGCCGAACGGGTCGGGCAAGTCCACCCTGGCCGCGGCATTGCTCGGCAGCCCGGAGTACGAGGTCACCGGCGGCTCGATCCGCTTCAAGGGCGAGGACATCACCGCCTGGCCCCCGGAGGTGCGGGGCAAGGCAGGCCTGTTCCTCGCCTTCCAGTACCCCCAGGAGATCCCGGGCGTGTCGGTGCGGAACTTCCTCACCCAGGCCCTCCAGGCCCGCAAGGGCACCGATGTCAGCTCGATCGAGACCTACATGACCATGGTCGAGTGGATGGAGCGACTGTCCATCGACTCGGAGTTGATGGACCGCCACCTCAACGAGAAGTTCTCCGGCGGCGAGAAGAAGCGCAACGAGATCCTGCAGATGGCGGTCCTGGAGCCGGACATGGCCATACTCGACGAGACGGACACCGGCCTCGACATCGACGCGCTGCGCATCGTGGCCACAGGCCTGCAGGAGGTGCGAGCCGAACGACCCGAGCTGGGGGTGCTGGCCATCACCCACTTCCAGCGCATCCTCACCTCGGGACTGCACCCCGACCGTGTCCATGTGCTCCTCGACGGCCGCATCGTCGAGAGCGGCGGCCCCGAGCTGGCCGACCGGCTGGAGCGCCAGGGCTACGAACGGTACGCCTCATGACCGCCGGCAGGGACGACCGGCTCGGAGCGGTGACGAAGACGCAGTTCCCGCTCCTGGAACGTCAGGTCCACGGCCGGCCCATCGTCTACTTGGACTCGGCCGCCTCGTCGCAGAAGCCCCGCTGCGTGCTGGACGCCATGAACAGCTACTACGAGACGATCAACGCCAACGTGCACCGGGGCGCCTATGAGATCGCGGCCCAGGCCACCGAGGCCATGGAGGCGTCCCGAGCGGGGGTCGCCCGGTTCGTGAACGCACCGTCCGCCGACGAGATCGTGTTCACGAAGAACGTCACCGAGGCGATGAACCTGGTGGCCCGATCGTGGGGAGGGGCCAACCTCGGGCCGGGTGACGCCGTGGTGATCACCGAGATGGAGCACCACGCCAACATCGTCCCCTGGCACATAATGGCGGCCGAGAAGGGCTTCGAGCTCCGCTGGATCGGCGTCGGACCCGACGGCCAGCTCGATCTCGCCAACCTGGACCGGCTCCTGGACGGGGCCAAGCTCCTGGGCGTGACCGCCATGAGCAACGTGCTGGGCACGCTCAACCCGATACGACATCTGGCCGACGCCGCCCATGACGCCGGGGCGCTGATGCTGGTGGACGCGGCCCAGTACGTGCCTCACCTGCCGACCGACGTGCAGGCGCTGGGGGCCGACTTCCTGGGCTTCACCGGCCACAAGATGTGCGGACCGACCGGCATCGGGGTGTTGTGGGCCCGAGCCGAGCTGCTGGAGGCGATGCCGCCGTTCCTCGGGGGTGGCGAGATGATCCTGGATGTGCGCAAGGACGGTTTCCTGCCGAATCACATCCCCCACAAGTTCGAGGCCGGGACCCCGCCCATCGCGGAGATCATCGGGCTCGGTGCCGCCGTCGAGTACCTCGACGGCCTGGGTATGGACCGGGTGCGCGAGCACGAGGTCAGCCTCACGGCCTATGCGCTGCGCACGCTCGAGGAGCGCTACGGCCCGGACCTCGCGGTGCACGGCCCGTCCGAACCGGCCTGCAGGGGTGGCGTGCTGTCGATGAGCTTCCGGGACATCCACCCCCACGACCTCTCGCAGGTGCTCGACGACCGCGGCGTGTGCGTGCGGGCCGGCCATCACTGCGCCAAGCCGCTGATGCGGCATCTCGGGGTGCCGGCCACCACCCGGGCATCTCTCTACGTGTACAACGACACGTCCGACGTGGACGCCCTGGCCGACGCTCTCGACGCGGCCGGTGAGTTCTTCCTCGGGTAGCGGGAGAGAGCTATGGCCCGGCTGGAGGACCTGTACCGCGAGATCATCCTCGACCACTACCGCAACCCCCGCAACCGCGGTGAGTTGGAGGTGCCGCCGGCCGTGCAGGCCGTGGGGTTCAACCCGCTGTGCGGAGACGAGGTGGTCGTCTACGTGGAAGTCAGCGACGGGGTGATCACGGACGTGTCCACCGGTGGGCAAGGGTGCTCGATAAGCCAATCGTCGGCGTCGATGATGTCCATGGCGGTCAAGGGTCGCAAAGTGGCCGAGGTGCGGCGGCTGGTGCGGGCCTTCAAGCACATGATGTCCATCCACGGCACCGGGATCGGCGGCACCGGAGACGATCTGGACGACGACGGTGACGGCGGCAACGGGCACCGCGACGTGAAGCTCGGCGATCTGGAGGCCCTGCGGGGCGTGGTCAAGTTCCCGGTGCGCATCAAGTGCGCCACCCTGTCGTGGAACACCCTGGTGCAGGCCCTAGACGAGACCTTCGCCTGACCGGGCCGCGGGCGCCGCGCCCGGCTGGCGGCAGAATGCACGCCATCCGCGCAAGAAGCAGCCAGTTCGCGGCCACCCCCGGCTCCCTCCCGATCCAGCAGCAGGAGGCACGGCCATCTGCACATTGCGACGGGTACTGTCCTGACTGTGAGCGACCTGCCGCCGCCCGGCTGGTACACCGATCCTGAAGACCCTGCCCAGCACCGGTACTGGGACGGCTCGCAGTGGATCGGCCGTCAGCCGCCCGGGCGCAGCGCAGGTTCGGGGCATCGCGGCATCTCTGGTCTGCTGACCGGCACAGGGAGGCTGTTCGCAGCCAACTGGCGACCGTTCGTGGTCATCTACACGCTCGCGGCCGTCGTCGCCTTCGGCGGCGAGCAGCTGGTCCGGGTGGGACTCGACACCGTGTTCGGTGACACGCTCACCGCCCCGCTCGACGAGCTTCAGACGCCCGATCCCGATTCCGGGGACACCGGACCGGTGCTCGAAGACCCCTGGTCTGACTTTGTTCAGGCGCTGGATCCCGATTCCGGGAATGCCGGCCCCGCACTCGAGGACCGCCGGGACGGCGTGCCGGAGCGCTGGAACTACGTGTGGGACCGCGTGGGGAGCCTGAGCCCATCGACGGTCGGAGGCGGTGTTCTGCTGATGGCGATCGGGGGACTCGCGGCGGGCGTGGTCACCATCGTCCAGTTCGCGGCGCTCGGGCATCTCGTCGTGTGGCTGCTGGCCCGCGAGCACGCCACGGCCGCCCCTGCTCTTGTCGCCGGGCTGCGGCGAGTGCTGCGCATCGTCGGTGTGGGGCTGATGCTCCTGCTCATGCTCACGGCCGCTTGCATGGTGGCCCCCCTCGTCGTCGGCGTGGCCGTCGGCGTGCTGGCCGCGGCGTCGGTCCCGCTGGGAGCGGAGGCCCTCGTGCTGCTGGTGCTCGCGGCCGCGGCCGCGCTCGCTCTGGCCACGCCGCTGGCGCTGCTCACACTGATGACCGCCGCGGTGGGGCCGTCCGAGCCCTCGATGCTCTATGCCAGGAGCCTGTTGAGAGGCTCATACGGGGCGACGCTCGGTCGAACGGTCCTGCTGCTCGCCCTATTCGCGATCGCGGCGTCCGTGGTCGTGCTCGTCGCCGCCCTCGCCGGACTCCTCGCTGCGCCGCTGGAGACCGTGACGCTCTACGTGCTTAGCGTGCTGTCCGAGACTCTCCTCCTCATCGCCCTCTTCATCCTCTACCACGACCTGGGCGGCGAGCACGCCGCGGTCACCCAGTCAACCTCCTCGCCAGCGGACTAGGCGAGCCTCCCCTTCGTCGAAGTAGCACTCGACAGCCTCGCGGACGTTGCTGCGGACCTCATCGATCGTCTCGCCCTCAGTATGGATGCCGTACCCAAGAGCGCTGGCAGAGTATCCCCCGTCGATCTCGTCTTCGCTGACCTCGAAGATGATCTCAGAAACGCTGGCCATCAGGGGTCCTCGGTTGCCGGCATGGACTCTTCGCCTCCGCCGCGTTGCGGGAGCCACCACTGAGCGCCACGGTGAGCCTCCCCGGTTGCCGGCATGGACTCTTCACGTACGCCTCCCTCGCCCCGCACACTACCGGCCATCAACGGCTTGAGGACTTCGCCGTAGGCGGCGAGCTTGGCCGGACCGATGCCAGGCACGGCCAGCAGGGCCTCGTCGGTAGTGGGACGGCGGCGGGCCAACTCGCGCAGGACCGCGTCGGAGAACACCCGGAAGGGCCGAACCTCCTCCGCTTGGCTCTGGTCCCATCGCCACTGGCGCAGACGCTGGAACATCGCGGCGGCCTCGGGCTCGGTTGCCTCGTCGATGGGCGCGCTCTTGGACGCCGATGGACGGCCCGGGGCGGGCTTGGCCGGTTCGGGTCGCCGAGAAGGAACGGAGGGCTCGGTCGGGAGACCCGTGGGTTGCAGCTTCGAGCGCCAACTCGTCTCGTTGATGAAGGGGGATTTCGGGCCGTCGGCAATGATCAGCACTGACTCCGAGCATCGGGTGAGGGCCACGTGGAAGACGCGCCGCTCCTCCTCGATGTCGGCGGCGAGGCGGTGCGGCATCAGGCCCTCGGTGGCCGACAGGACGATCACATGGGGCCACTCGAGGCCCTTGACCCGGTGCACAGTGGCCAGGCGAACGCCCCGGCCCCACGACGGGCGGCCGGTACGAGAGTCGCCCTCGTCGCCGAGGCGGCTGCCTTCGGTAAGGCGATCCCGCAGCCAGGGCTCGAGCTCGGCCGGGTCGCCGCAGTGCGGCGCCACCGACAGCAGGGCCCTCAGGTCGTCGCCGTGGGCGGAGCGGTCCACCGAGCGTCGGGACGCGTCCAGTCGCTCGTCGAGGCTGGCGCCGAGCTGGGTGCCGTGCTGGATCGCCTCCAGCAGCCGCAGAGTGTCGGCGCCGTCGCGGGCCATGCCGCCCAGGCGTTCGACGTCGTCGGCGAAGTCGGACACCCGGTCTGCCGTGCGTTCGTCGGAGATCCGGCCGGCCAGCCGCCTCAACGCGCCCACGTTGCGCTGCTCCGCGATCCAGTCGACCACCCGCGGGGAGATGCCCCGCGGCGGGCGGCGCGCCGCTATGGCCAGAGCGTCAGGAGGCAGTCGGGCCGTGCCGGAGGTTGCCAGGCGCAGCCACGCCAGCGCGGCCGCTACGCCGGTGCGCTCCAGGAACCACGGCCCGACCGGGGCCATGCACTCGATGCCGGCCTCCGACAGCAGGATCTGGGGTGCCAGCAGCGTGCTGTTGACCCTGGCCAGCACCGCTATGCCCCTGGCCTCGGCCCCGCCTCCCATGAGCAGCCTGACCCGGTCCACCACCGCGGCGCCCCCGTCTCCGACGGCCGCCACCTCGACCGCGGCAATGCCGGATGCCGCGGCGCCGGCATCGATCAGCGCCCCGACCCGCTCCACGACCGCCGCCCCGCCGTCGCCCACGGCGCGCTCCGCCACTGAGCCGTGGCCTGAACCGCTGCCGAGCCGCCGGCCGGGCTCGATGTCCTTGGCGATGCCCGCGACGCTCTCCTCCGCTGAGCCGTCGCCCGCGCGCGGAACAGCTCCGCCGCGGCCGGGCTCGATGTCCTTGGCGATGCGGTGGGCGTTGTGCGACAGCAGGTTGGAGGCAGCCTCCACCACCGCGGGCGGGCAGCGGTAGTTGACGCCCAGCAGGTGGCGGGCCGCGCCCGGGAAGAAGCGCTCGTACTCGATCAGCCAGCGAGGCGAGGCGCCCGAGTAGCCGTAGATGGTCTGGTCGTCGTCGCCCACCCCGAACACGTCGGCCCTCGGGCCGGCCAGCAGCCGGATCATCAGCAGATGGGCCGGTGTGAGGTCCTGGAACTCGTCCACCAGCAGCACACCGCACACCCGGCGGGCCGCGGCCCGGGCGGCCGGATCGCTCAGGAGCACATCGATGGCCCTGATGATCTGATGGTCGAAGTCGACGGCGCCCCGCTCGTCCAGGGCCTCGGCGTAGGCGGGAGCCAACTCGGCGAAACCGGGCACGTCGGGGGCGTAGTCGCGCTCGACCGCGGCGGGGTCGCGCAACCCCAGGCGGGACGCGCTCAGAGCCTCGACCCAGGCCGCCAAAGGGTCGGTCATGGCCTTCCGGCGACGCCGCGGCGCCCGCTCCCCTACCAGGTTGTGCAGCAGGTCGCGCACGTCTCGTTCGCCGATCACGTCGACCCGCCCGTGTCGGGCCGGCCGGGCGAAGGGCCCGGAGCCGTTGCACACCGCCAGCGCCAGGCTGTTGAGGGTGCGCACCTCCAGGCCGTCGAGGTCGGCGGTGCGCTGCTGCATCTCGGCCCGGGCCCGGACGTTGTATGCCACCAGGCACACGGAGGACGGCTCCACGCCCAGGTCTCGTACCAGCCAGCGGCCCGCTCGGTGAGCACCCGGGTCTTTCCCGAACCGGCCGGAGCCACGATGCAGGCGCCGCCGCCAAGATGCCCCACGGCACGGCGCTGGTCGGGTGCCAGGTCAGCGACGGGCTCACACGGGCGCAAGGCCGACGGGCGGCCCACCGAGAGGTTGGCGGCCGGTATCAGTGCGGCACCGTGGAGCTCCGAAGGATCGAACGAACTCAGGGGCCCGCCGTCGCACCACACGCTGCCGGCCTCGATGGCGACGTCGCCGGGCTCGTCCACAGACACGGGACGGGCGCCCGCCTCCAGAGCACGCTCGCGTGGGGCGAATCGCAGCCGGTCGGGATCGCGTGCGTCCACCGCGTTGGCCGTAAGCAGGTGGTGCCAGACCTCGTCGCCGAGGGTTGTTCCAGGTTGGAGCTTCCACCACGGAGCCTCCAGCGTCGGCTCGGCACCAGGCAGCCGGCCGTCCGCCTCGATCACCAGCCGCTCGCGGTTGTGCCACGCCGAGCGCAACCGCCGACCCGTGGCCGGATCCGGTGATCCCGTTCCCACGGTCACCCGGGGGCATTGCTCCCACGGTCCGGGCGCCGGCTGCCCCGGCGACACAAGCACGCTCCGGCCCAGGCAGTCAGGCCCCGCGGCCTGTTCCACGCTGTAGGCGGTCGCAGCCTCGGCCCCGCTGCCGCCCCCAAGCCCGGTCACGCTACTTCACCACCCGAACTGGCAGCAGAACGCACGCCATACGTGCACAACGCTGCCAATTCCCGGCCATCACGGTTCGGTGACGGCGCTGAGGCGGGCCATCGCCTCCATCACGCGGTCGGGGCGGTGGCAGCGGCCGTAGTCGAAGCCGGTCCGGATGCAGAGCTCCAGCAGTTCGTCGTGCTGATCCGTCTTCTTCCACGGCAACGGCAGGTAGACCGGCAACCCGAAGGCTCGCAGCGCGTCGAGGTTCTCGTACACCCGCTTCTGGTACCGGTAGCGGTCGGCCCACTCCCAGTCGGGCGGGCCGAAGCCCGTCCCCGGGTCGAGGATCAGCCGGCTGCGCTCGATGCCTGCGGCCACCCAGCGCTGCAGGGACCGGTCGAACCACTCGCAGATCACCTCCACCGGATCGCCGACCACGTGCCTGGATGCCTTCGGGTCGGCGCCCCAGACGAACGGCGCCACCACCGGCGCGTCCTGCTGGGCGGCGAGCCGCACCATTTCCGGGTTCTGGAGTCCGTCGGCGGCGTTGATCATCGTGGCACCGCTATCAAGAGCCCGTCGCATGATCTCCGGCTGCCACGAGTCCACGGAGAGTTGCGCCCCGCGCGCCTCGCACAGCTCGGCCAGCGCCTGGACCTTGCCGTCGAGTCGCTGCCATTCGGCCTCGACGTCCACACGGTCTGCGAACTGAGTGGAGCCCGCACCGCCGAGGTCGATACCGGCACAACCCTGATCGAGCAGCTCGACGGCCCGGGCCACCGCGCCCTCGACCGTCGTGGCCACTGAGAAGTCGGCCAGCGAATCCGGCGAGGCGTTGACGACGCCGTGCAGCCTCATTGCCGGTGCGGGATCCGCCACGCCCGGCAGTGTCGCACGACACCGCCGGCATCCCACCCGGCTTCTCAGGCGGCCGCGTTAGAGTCGCCCACGTGAGTGATCTGCCGCCTCCCGACTGGTACACCGACCCCGAGGACGAGTCACAGTACCGCTACTGGGACGGGGCGACGTGGACCGAGCACCGGGCCCCCCGCCACGGCCGGCCGGATGGCGAGACGGGGCCGGGCCCGGGCCAGTTGCGCCGTCCGGGGCGGCTGCTCGCCGACACCTTCGCGATCTCGGGCCGGCGGTGGCGGAGCTGCGTGGTCGCCGGCCTCATCTACCTGGCCGGACAGGTCGCGATGGTGGTGCTGTTCATCATCGGCGCCAACGACCTCCTGAGGGGAGAACTGGGCGAGATCTGGGACAGGGTCAGCGACCCCGACTTCGATCCGCAGGCACCCGAGCAGACGGCTTACTTCGAATCGCTGAGTCTGGATCTGTCGCCCGTGAACTTCGTACCGATCCTGCTGGGCGTTCTTGCCGTCTGGGTCGCTAGCAACGTGCTGCAGGCGGCGGCGACGCTCGTCGCTCTGAGTGACCTGCGAGACCGGACCCTGACGGCATCGGACGCGCTCAGGCATGCGCTGCGACGGGTCCCACGACTGTTGGGCCTCGACCTCCAGGTGGGCGCCATCTTCCTCGTCGCGGTGATAGCTGTGGTCATCGGGGGAGTCTTGACGCCTCTGCTGTTGATACCGCTGATTCCGGCCTTCATCGTCGGCGCCGTCTATTTCTCGGTGATGACGCCACTGGCCTACGCATTCGCCTCCGTTGGGCCCGCCGCGCCGTCACTCCCCTATGGGATACGCCTCGTGCGAGGACGATTCTGGGGGACGTTGGGACGGATGCTGATCGTCTTCGTGGTGCTGATGGCCGTCACCATGGCGGTCGGTCTGGTGTTCACCCTCGCCGGGTCGTCGACGCTGACGTTCCAGCTGGTGTCGCAACTGGTGCAGACAGTGGTCGGAACGGCCATCACCGTCGTGGGCATGATCGCGGTGGCGATCATCTACCACGACCTGGGAGGCGAGTCGGAGTGATGCGCCCGGGCTCCTAGCCGCTGGCGGCGTCGACGCGCTCGATGAAGTCGCGGTCCCGGGCGGAGAGGCCGCCCACATCGTGGCTGGTGATGGCCAACTCCACCTTGTTGTAGACGTTGGACCACTCGGGGTGATGGAAGAGCCGCTCGGCGATCAGCGCCACATGGGCCATGAACGCGAACGCGGCCCGGAAGTCGGCGAACACATACGAACGGCGCAGCACGTTGCCGTCGCGGCGCCACTCGGGATGAGCGGCCAGCACCTCCGCGATCTCGGCTTCGGTCAGCAGGTCGTCCTTGCTCATGGGCCTCGATGATATTCGGTGTCGATCAGCGCCGGGCGTCGAGGTCTACGTCAGCAGGTCGGCGAACGGGTCTCCGAAGGGATCGGCGAAGGGCGTGGTTCCCGCGTCCGAGTCCGGCTGCGGGACGGCCGCTGTCCAGCGCTCGTAGCCCTCAGCCTCCAGCTCGTCGGCCAACTCGGGCCCGCCGGACTGCTGTATGCGGCCGCCCGCGAACACGTGCACGGCGTCGGGCCGCAGGTGGTCGAACACGCGGCTGGAGTGGGTGATGGCCAGCACCCCAAGGCCGTCATGGGTGGTGGCATCCTCGATCCTGGCGCCCACGAAGCGCAGCGCGTCAATGTCGAGGCCGGAGTCGAGCTCGTCGACGACCGCGAACGCGGGGGCGAGGACGCCGAGCTGAAGGGCCTCGTTGCGCTTGCGTTCACCGCCCGACAGGTCGACGTTCACCGGCCGCTCCAGGAACTTCTCGTCGAAGCCGATGCGGGCGGCCTCCTCGCTCATCCGCTCGGCCACCGCAGCCCCCTCCGGGGTGCATACCGACTCGGTGAGCATGTCGAGCAGCGAGACGCCGGGAACCTCGGTGGGATACTGCATGGCCAGGAACAGGCCCGCCTCGGCCCGCCGCCACGCGGGCATTCCCAGCAGTTCCGTGCCGTCGAGGCGGACCGAGCCGTCGAGCACGTCATAGCCGCCCCGCCCGGCGATCACGTGGGCCAGGGTCGACTTGCCCGACCCGTTGGGTCCCATGACTGCATGCACCTCGCCTGCGGCCACCTCCAGGTCGACGCCGGTCAGGATCTCGCGGCCCGCCACCGAGGCACGCAGGCCGTCGATCACGAGAGTGCTCATGAGGCGTCCCCGCCCGAGCCTGCATCGAGCTTCAGCACCACCATGCCGTCCACAACCGACACCTCGTAGGTGGGCACGGCCCTGGTGGCCGGCAGCGACAATGGCTCACCGGTCTCCAGGTCGAACATGGCCCCGTGGGCCACACACTCGATGGCGCAGTCGTCGGGCTCCACCCAGCCCTCCGACAGCGAGACTTCGGCGTGGGAGCAGGTGTCGCCGATGGCGTAGACGTCGTCGCCGATGCGCACCACGGCGATCTCACGGCCCTCCACCTCGACTCGGCGCGCCGAGTCGGGCTCGAGTTCGTCCAGGGAGAACAGCTCGTGGGTGGTCATCGTGGAGTCTCCGATCTCTAACAGTCTGCTTGAGTCGTCACGGCGTCATGCCGCCGCTCTCAACATCTGGTTGAGCTTCAGGGCCAGGGCCTCGCGGGTCGCCGTCTCGACGGCCCGAACCGGCAACCCGTCGATCACCTCGTCGAAGAACCCGGCCACGATCAGGCGCTCGGCCACCGGTGTCGGGACGCCCCGGCTCTCCAAGTAGAAGACCTGGTCGGGATCAACCGGACCCACCGCAGAGGCATGGCTGCAGCGCACGTCGTTGTTCTCGATCTCGAGGTTGGGCACCGACTCCGCCCAGGCATCCTCGCCGAGCTTGAGGTTGCGGTTGGTCTGGAAGGCGTTGGTGCCCCGGGCGTTGGGCCGCACCCGGATCAGCCCGGTGTACACGCTGCGGGCCGAGTCGCCCACCGCGCCCTTGTAGAGCAGGTTGGACGTGGTGTCGGGCGCGGCGTGGTCCTGGTAAGTGCGGAAGTCGAGGATCTGGTCTCCCGATCCGAAGTACGCCGACAGCAGGTCGCCGCTGGCGCCCCGCCCCACCAGGCGGGCATCGGTCCGGGTGCGGGCATAGCCGCCACCGAGCGCGACCGACGCGGCCACCAGCGCCGCGTCCCGCTCCACCCTGGCGGTGTGGGCTGCGATCTGGGTGGTCCGGTGGTCGTGCTGCTGCAGGTTCACGTAGCCGAGTCGGGCGGCCTGGCCGACGTCGAGCTCGACAACGGGAACAACCAGAGCCGGGCCGGCGGAGCGCTGCATGTCGAGCACTTTGGCCGACCCGTTGGGCCCGACCCTCACCACCAGTCGAGGGAAGGTGGCCGCTCGGGCCGCGCCCGCGTAGTGGCGTACCGCGATCACGCCGTCAACGGCCACCCCCGCGGGGACGTCCACCACGATGGGGCAGCCCACGAAGGCGTCGTTGAGCACGGTGAAGTAGTCGGCGGCGCCGTCGGCCACCGAGCCCAGCAACTCGGCGCCGTCGGCCGAATCGACCAGCGGCCCCACTTGGACGCCCTGCTTCGACAGTTCCTCCAGGCCCGTCGAGGCGACGATGCGACCGTCGGCAACGTCGAGGACCGCGGCGACCGCGCCGTTGGCGGCGGAGTCGATGCCAGCCCACGTCCCGTCCGGCACCGGGGACGGGTCCGCGCCTGCCAACCGGTAGGCGGCCAGATCGAAATCGGCGATCGCGCTGTACCGCCACTCCTCGGCGGCCGCCGTGGGAGGATCCGCAGCCGCGAAGCGCTCAGCCGCCGCAGCCCGGCGTTCCGCCAGCCAGCCGGAGCCCGGCAGGCTGCGGGCCGCGTCAGTAGTGAAGGGATGCACTCGTAGTCAGCCGCCGTCGCGGTACCGCCTGCGGAAGCGCTCCCCCATCCCGCCCCCGCCGGAGGATCCGCGGCCGCCCTTCCCCTTCTTGCCCTTTGCCTTCGGGCCCCGAGCGCGCCGGCGCTTGCGGCGCTCGGCCTCCACTTCGGCGATCACGTCGGGAGCGGCCGCATTGACGATGTCCTCGGCCGCGTCGAGCAGGTCGCCGATGCTGTCGTCGCTGCCGAGGCTCTCGGGCTCGGGCGGGGTCTCGGGGGTGACCAGCGAGCCGTAGCTCCAGTTGACGTCGGCCAGCCGCCGGGTGTACTTGGGACAGTCCTCAGGACAGCGCCACGGCGCCTCGGGAGCCAGGTCCAGGTCGCACTTCCTCACCGTCTCGCCGTTGGGATAGGTGCGCGACTCGAAGTACTTGCAGTCCTGGCGCATCGGCATGACTGACATTGTGTCATCCCGCCGGGCGTTCGCGTCGCTCACCCGAGATTCATGGACTCGGGACACGGTCCAAGTCCGCTACCGTCCCGTCAGCCATAATCTGCCGGAATGGTGTCGATCCCCGTGCATGCGTGTTGAATGCTTCGAATGATGTGGCAAGCAAGCCTTCCGGAGGCGGGGTGGGACCGGTCCTGAGCTTCTTGGAGAGCGCGTTCCCGGCGGTGGCGGTTTCGCAGGTTGCTTCTGCGGATCAACGAGTGAAGGATCCTGCCTACGCCGCACACCGATGGTGGGCTCGTCGACCACCATCGGTGATGCGCGCTCTGCTCTTGGCGGCAGCGCTTCCGGCGACTACGAGCGAGGCAGAGTTCTGGAAGCTCTATGGCACGGCGGTCCGGCCGCTTGAGGGGCTGCGGGTCCATGACCCATTCATGGGCGGTGGATCTACGCTGATTGAGGCGGCACGCCTAGGGGCGTCGGTGAGTGGAACTGACGTTGATGCCACCGCACAGATCATTGTCTCGCATAGCCTCCGCCCTGCTTCGGCCGAGGCAGTCGCTGACGCAGGGCGAGAACTGCTCGTCTTTCTGCGTTCCCATTTCAGTGAGCTCTACCCCACCGCGGGGGGTGAGCCTCTCCACTGGTTCTGGATTCCGATGGTGCGATGCCCCTCCTGTGGGACGAAGGATGCTCTATATCGAACGTGCCTGTTGGTCCGCGACTGCAAGAAGCCAGGCGCAGTCGTGCGCGACCACGGCATGACCGTCTTCGACCCCGAGACCATGGAACTGCAATATCTGGAGTCGCCATACGAAACGACGTTCGCTGCGTCAGATGGCCGGGAAGTCACGATCGACGCCGGCACATTCAGGGCCCGCAAGTATGAGTGCCCGTCGTGTGGGCTTCGTAGCTCGCACCGCGAACTCAAGACAGGTGTGGCTCCGCAACGCCTCGTTGCGATCGAGCGAACGCCTGCGAAAGGTCGACGCAAGCTGGTTTCGCCATCTCAAGCTGATCTGGCGGCGATCGACGCAGCGGCGGAGATGCTCAGAGAACCTCCCGTCCCGATACGGCTCCCAACCATGGATTTCGATCCAGAGCGAACCGACCCGCGCCCACGGAGCTACGGGATCAGTGCAGTTAGCGACCTGTTCACGCCGCGACAACTCTTGGTACTGGGAGCAGCACATGTGTGGCTAGACGACGCGCAATTGGAGGCTCCGGTCGATCGTGCGCTTCGTCTCGCGCTGTCCAACTCGATTACGACGAACAATCGGCTTTGCTCGTACGCCACGGACTACGGTCGCCTATCCGCGCTGTTCAGCGTGCGAGGCTACTCCTTGCCAGCGATGAGCGTCGAACTCAACCCGCTCCACTCCAGAGGGGGCCGCGGGACGCTTCCGCAATGCCTCAGCCGCGTGGCACGTTCAGCATCACGTAGTGTGCGAAGGTCGAGTTGGGACATCAAACTGACTGCGACGTTCACTACCGCCTTCGATTTTGCCGAAGCTGCGTCTGTCGGCGATCTTGAGTGCGCGTCGGCGGCGGACTTCCCAGTACCGCCTGGAGTGGATCTCGTCGTTTTTGACCCTCCGTACTACGACTACATCATCTACGACGAACTTACCGAACTCTTTCGGGCATGGAACCCAAATCTCACACTCGGGGGTCAGCCTCTGCAATGTTCGGTCGAGGCCGACACCAGCCCATTCGGCATCCTGCTCGCCGACTGCCTGCGTCCTGCCGTTCGGGCTCGCGTGCCTGGTTACCCCCTTGCGTTCACCTACCACTCAAGCAATCCTGCGGCATGGCAGGCTATTGGGCTCGCGCTGGATGAAGCCAAGCTCCGCGTCACGGCACTTTGGCCTGTTCGGAGTGATGGACACATGGGGCACCATAGTTACCCGGGCAACTGCGAGTGGGACGCCATCGTGGTCTGTCGACCTATCGACGAAACGACTGGTGCCCGACTCTCTAGCGCAGCAAGCTTCTGGGAACATCATCTGGGCGAACTCCAGGTGAGCGCTGCTGACTACCGTAATCTCGAATTGGCAAGCGAGATGGCCTCACTGCGCTTCGGGCGTGTGGCGACACCAGGAGAACAGAATGGACGTTGACGAACGCATGGAGGCAATCGCTTCGGCACCACCGACCGGATCCGACGCGCGCCTGTGGGTGTTGGGCAAGTGGAAGAACGTTCCGATCAAGAGAGTCCCCGTTACTGCTCTGGTGCTCAACATCGACAACCGGCGCTTTGCCGCGGAGCGTAAGCTCTTCGAGGCGCGACTCGGCCGCGAGTTCGACCCAGAGAACAGCGACATCGACGCTCTGAGCATCGAAGCGATCCTCCTTGATCGAAACCTCCAACTTGATGGCGACCGCGTGACGGGGACGCCGGGGAAGGATTATCTGGCCCTGCGACAAGACTGGCAGCGTCGCCATCAGGAAACGCCCTTCTGGGTTCGTCCGGATGGCACGGTCCGGAATGGCAATCGGCGCTTGGCGATGCTGCACCGGTTGCGCCGGGACGAGGGTACAGGGGGACACGACTGGGTTGATGCCGTCGTCTTTGACCACACCGCAGTCAATGAGATTGCGATGTTCGAGATGGAGCGACGCGAACAGCTCACCGAGGACTACAAGGTTCGATACACCGACATCAATCTGCTCCTAGCGATCAAGGACGCGGCCGATGATCTGGAGATCGACTGGTACGACGACTCCAACATCGTGGAGGTGGCAGGTCAACTCCAGCATGTAATGCGCGATAACCAAAACTACGCCATCGTGCAACTGTACGCCATCAAGTACATGGACGAGTACCTCGATGATCTCGACCAAGCTGGCAGATACGACAAGCTCATTGGTCAGATTGAACGGTTTCGTGAGGTGGGGCGAGCTATGCGCCGGGTCGAAGCCAATGACCCTGACCGGTCACCAGCGATGTTAGGTGTAATGTTCGCCGCCGTCAGCGCCGGGATGACACACCTGAAGATCCGTGAAATCCGAAGGCTCTACACGGAAGATGCCCACGCATTCGACCGCCTTGCTGCGGCGATAGCAGACGCTGAGAGTGAGTGGGTACAACCCTCGACTGAGGATCCACTCGGCGCTCCGGAGGTTGTCGACGATGAACCCGATGACCCCGACGCAACGGACGAGCAGCCTGAGCCACCGGGCCCCGTCGTTACGAATTATCCGACAGATGACGTGAGGACGGCCATTGACGATGCTATTGACAGCCACATTGCATCCCAGAACGAGGACCTGCTCAAGATCGTCAAAGAGATCAACCATCGGCTCGCAGCGTTGCCAGCGTCACCTGTCCTGGTTGCGGCACTCGCGGAGAGCACCGACCTTCGGAATGCGCTTGACACGACGATCCGATGGTTCGACGAGCATCACGACTCCCTGCGGTGACCCTGCCAATCCATATCGATATCGACGAGGGCGAACCAGGTGTCATCGTCGTCACAGGTGACGAACAGATTCATGCTCGTCCAATGCGTCGGTTCTTTCGGTCGGTCTTGGGTGGAGAGCAGACCTCAACCGGTTGGCGCATCCGTACGCGAGAGACCCGACAGCAGGATCTCATCCTAAGAGTTCACAACTTTCTCGCAGCTGCGGGCCATGCGGTCACCCGCGGTGAGATTGCGGACCGCGGCCTTGAGCTTGCGCTCGAACGCCAACGCGGCATCGCTCGATCCCGGAACGAAGCCATTGCCTGGAAGAACGGCCACTCGACGATCGATGATGACCGTGTGGCGGAGCACCTCAACTCATTGAATTGGCGTAGCGAGCGCCGCCTCTTTCCGCACCAGCTCCGCAATGTTGGTCACGCCCTTGCTGCCACGAACCACGCCAACTTTTCCGTCCCTGGTGCGGGCAAGACAGCGACCGCGCTCGCGGTCGCCGCCATCCACTATGCGGCGTCAACGATCGACATCCTCATGGTGGTGGGTCCGCTCGCGGCATTTGAGCCTTGGGAGACAGAGGCCAACGCAGCACTAGGGGAACAGTTCGCCACGCAGCGCGTTCGCGGCGACGCCTCGCAACGCCGCGAGACCTATGAGGCAGCGAGCCGCGGGGACCTGCTGCTCATGAGCTACGCCACCGCAGCCGCTGATCGCCCAACCATCAAGCACATGTGCGAATCCATGAACGTCATGCTGATCGTTGATGAGTCGCACCGAGTCAAGCGCTTTCGCGGGGGTCTGTGGGCCCCTTCACTAGCAGAGATCGCCGAACTCGCGAGGGTGCGGATGATCCTATCGGGCACGCCAATGCCGAACGGGCCACGTGACCTCTACAGCCAACTGAACGTCCTATGGCCCGGTGGGCTGCTCACGGGGACACGCGACCAGTTCGCCAGTAGTGTGGAGCGATCCTTCTCAGGTGTCTTGGAGAGTATTGCACCGTTTACCACCAGAACGGCCAAGCACGAACTCGGATTGCCGCCGTATCGCTTGGAGCGGCACGACTCCGAGATGAGGGGCACACAGGCGGAGATCTACCAGCTGATTCACAACCGGTTGAGGGACCTCGTCGACGGCACGGGAACGTGGAAAGACAAGATCGACACGCTTCGCCGTGCTCGTCCGATTCGGCTACTCCAAGCCGCCACAAACCCCGACTTGCTCAACCATCCCGACGACCGCCTCCGGCTTCCACCTCTTCCGAACCCCAACCCAACGCTACTCGAGCGACTGGCACGGTTTGCGGAAGATGAGGCCGCGACGAAGACCACCGCAGCAATCACGTTGGTCGGAAGTCTCGCCGAGGAGGGTGAGAAGGTCACGGTCTGGAGCAACTTTGTCCGCAATCTTGACTCGTTCTCCGAATGCGCGCGACGCGATCTCGGAATCCCGACCTTTCAAGTCGACGGACGTGTCCCGACAGGAGATGACCCTAGCCAGGACGGAGAGCGCCGCAGTCACCCAGACGACAACACTCGGGAGGCACGCATCGAGCAGTTCCTCAACCAGAGTGGCCCGGCGGTTCTGGTCACCAATCCGGCCACCAGCTCCGAATCGATTTCGCTCCACCGAGCATGCCACCACGCCATCTACCTCGACCGAACCTACGACGCGGCCCTATTCCTTCAATCAATCGATCGAATCCACCGCCTGGGACTCGACCCAGACAAGGAGGTGACTGTCCACATACTCCAAGCGACGATCGACGGCGACGAGACTATCGACCACCTGGTCGATCTTGCTCTTCAGGCCAAGCAGGCTGAAATGGAACGCCTACTTGAAGGCGCTGAAATCCACCCGCTCTATCAGGAAGCAGCCGCACCTGACGGCACAGACGAGGATGTCGAGGCACTTCTTCGCTTTCTCATCGGAGAGGAACGCGAAGAAGCCTCGTGAGCCACCCACCTCACTGGTTCACCGCGCCGCGCATGAGGCGCGTGCAGCGGATGATCGAACTTCTCCCGTCGGCGTCCCCCGGAGTTGGGAGGCACACACTATTGCTAGACCTACGGGGCCAACTGGATGGCCCACGGGAAGACCACCCGATGATCCTGGCTCTGTTGGACAAACTCGGGTTCATCCACGTACAAGGCAACTTGATTCGGCTGAACCGCAGGGGGAAGCGAGCGCAGTCGCTCAGCCAATCCAACGCTCGACGAGAACTAGCCGAGGCACTCTTGGGATCGGGGTATCTGCACTCTCAAGTTAGACGAGTGATTGAGGAGAGCACGATTGACAGCGATGGAAACGCCCACGTTCGACTTGCCGCCATGAGAAAGTCCGCACCACAGCTGCTTGGCCTCCTCCGAGCGTGGCCTGGCGTCGTCGGCCCCACGATGGTTGTCATCCCTAGTGCGCTCTATGCCAACCTCGATACTCCGTGGAGCCTCATTCCGCTCCCCCAGCCCGATGACGGCACCAAGAAGGCCATCGGCTCTCGCGGGGAGGCGTACAGCTATCACCTGCTTCGTCAGTCGGCCCAGCCCCCACACGCCATCACCTGGGTTGCCCTCGACGACGACAGGCTCGGTTACGACATTGAAGATCGAACCAGTGGCTTTAGGCGCATCGAGGTTAAGGCCAGCCAGCAGGCCGATGTCCGGTTCTTTCTGACAGAGAACGAGCACAAGGTCGCTCACTCCGATCCGACCACGTATTTTCTGCATTTCTGGGGCAATATCAACTTGCGCGAAGATCCCAACACCGAGTTCCAGACTCTGCGGCGTCATGGCTTCCCGCTTGTCTTTCGCAACGTTGCGGCGCACCTAGCCGATGGACGACTCGAGGCTGTCGCGACACGGTTCCGAGTGACAGCACCTGCAGCGCCAGCGTGATCCGCCGAATTTCCCGTCGATCTGCGTCCGACTGAAGAGACGGAGTCCCAGTCCGTCAGCCGACGCTGCCCTCCATCTGGAGCTCGATCAGGCGGCTCCACTCAACCGCGTACTCCATGGGAAGGGTGCGAGTGACCGGCTCGATGAAGCCGTTGACGATCAGGCCCATGGCCTGCTCCTCGCTGAGGCCCCGGCTTTGGAGGTAGAAGAGCTGGTCGTCGGCCACCTTGGACACGGTGGCCTCGTGCCCGATGACCGCGTCGCCCGACCCGACCTCCATATAGGGGTAGGTGTCCGACACGGAGTCCTCATCGAGGATCAGCGCGTCGCACTGCACGTGGCTCTTGCAGCCGTGGGCATCGTCCTCGACCCGCACCAGCCCCCGGTACGACGTGCGCCCGCCGCCCGAGGAGATCGACTTGGACACGATCTTGGAGGTGGTCTCGGGCGCGGCGTGGGTCATCTTGGCCCCGGTGTCCTGGTGCTGTCCCGGGCCGCCGTAGGCGACCGACAGCACCTCGCCCGACGCCCTTGGCCCCACCATCACCACCGCCGGGTACTTCATCGTCAGCTTCGAGTTGTGGACGATGAAGCCCTCGGAGACGAAGTTGCCGGTGCCCTCCACCTCGATGTCCCAGGTGGGAACCGTCTCGGCGTCGGCGCTCACGTCAACGTCACGGATCTCGACGCTGGGCGGCAACTCGATCTGTGACCGGCCCACCCGCCGGAAGTAGCGAAGAGTCGGCTCAGGTTGCCGAGCCGCCGCGTCACGCAGTTGGGCTGACACCAGTGGCAGCAGCCTGGGGTCGACCGGGAACTCCAGCCGGTGCGAGCCGCGGGCGGTGGAGGTGTAGTCGAGGATCTGAACCTGCCGCTCGCCTTCGAACTCGGTGTGGAGGCGCGACGAGATGCCCAGGCTGGTGAGAACGTCGCCCACGCCCTCCAGCAGCTCCTGGTTGACGGACTTGATCGAGAAGCCCCGCCGGCCGGATGGCGCGCAGCCGTCGGAGTCCAGGTATCCGGCCACGAACGACAGGCGCTGAGACTCAGGAAGGTCCAGCACCCATGCCGGCACCCGCTTGAAGAGCGCGCCGGTCACGAAGCCGTTGTCCTCCAGCAGGTCGGCCAGTTCGACGCTGTTCCAGGTCACGGCCACGCCGTCGGACCGCTCCGTCGGCGCCGTGCCCGGCATCACGCGGGCCATGACGTCGACCAGGCGAGACCGAGCCCGGTCTTGGCGGGGCACCGAGAAGACAACCTTCGCCCAGCGGCGTCCGCCCGACCCGGCAGCAACGGACTCGATCGAGCCGTCCCCGGTGAACAGGCCGAACAGCCACATGAGTTCGTCGGTAGTGGTCTCCCCCACCGCGAGTCGCGTGGGCCGCTGCCTCTCGGCAACGAAGCTCTCGCTGTGCTGGTTGCTACTGGCAAAGACAGTGGATGCCGCGGGCAACTCCAGCTTGTGCGGCTCTCCGTAGTCGAGGCTGGAGATGGGAACGATGGCCTTCTCCAGCCGGTCGGCCCGCACGTAGGCCAGGTTGTAGCGGCCCAGCTTCTTGGGCCGGGAGGCGTCGTAGGCGTAGGAGTAGAACGGGTGGTTGTCGGTCACCCGCAGGCGCCGCGACCCGACCTTCACTTCGCGAACGGGCTGCTCGCCGGAGTAGCGCTTGGCCGTCACCCGGCGCCAGCACAGCGATCCAGCAGCCTCGTCGTAGGAGAGCACCTCGTCGCCCGGCATCACCAACTCGATCGGCTTTGTCCCGCCCCGGGTAGTGACCCGCGAGCCCTCGGCCAGGCAGCCGATGTTGCCGTCGATCCACTCCATGTGGCCCTCGGCCTCGACCCGGGCCCGCTTGGTGACCAGGTTGTAGACGTTGTCGGACCAGTTCTGGATGGTGGTGTAGGTGACCCGGGCCGACCGGCCCACCACGATCTCCACCACCGCAGAATGCAGCGAGTCGGTGGAGTAAGTGGGCGCGGAGCAGCCCTCGATGTAGTGGACCTTGGAGCCCTCGTCGGCGATGATCAGGGTGCGCTCGAACTGGCCCATGTTCTCGGCGTTGATGCGGAAGTAGGCCTGCAGCGGCGCCTCCACCTCCACCCCGGGCGGCACGTAGATGAACGACCCGCCCGACCACACCGACGAGTTGAGCGCGGCGAACTTGTTGTCATTGGGCGGGATCACCGTGCCGAAGTACCGCTTGACCAGCTGCGGGTACTCCCGCAGGGCGGTGTCCATGTCGCAGAACAGCACCCCCTGGGCCTCGAGGTCCTCGCGGTTGCGGTGGTACACCACCTCGCTCTCGTACTGGGCGGTCACGCCGGCCAGGTACTTGCGCTCGGCCTCGGGGATCCCCAGGCGCTCGTAGGTGTTCTTGATCGACTCGGGGACCATGTCCCAGTCGTTGGCCAGCGTGTCGGTGGGCTTGATGTAGTAGTAGATGTCGTCGAAGTTGATGCCGGTGGTGTCGCCGCCCCAGGTCGGGCGGGGGCGGCGCTCGAACCGGCGGTGCGACTTCAGCCTGAAGTCGAGCATCCACTGGGGCTCGCCCTTGAGCCACGACATCTCGGTGATGATGTCGTTGTTGAGGCCCTTCTTGGGCTTGAAGACGTAGTCCTCCTCGTCGCTCCAGCCCAGCTGGTAGCGGCTGAGGTCGACGCCTATGTCCGCAGTGGTCATGCGCTGGCCTCCCGTGTGGCCTCTATGTCAACCCTAACGCCCGCCGGGCTATTCCGGCAGGCGGGCGCCCGTCGCCGGGCTTGCGGTCAGTCGAGACGGTGCAGCTCAGCCCGGTAGTGGTGGCCGCGCCGGGCGTAGATGTCGGCGTTCTGCTGGTTGTGGCCGGGCTCGACCGCGTTCTCGCGGATCCGGGCCGGGGTTCCCAGCGCCATGGCGCGCGGCGGCACCACCGTCCCGCCGGTCACGGTCGCGTTGGCCCCCACCAGGGCGTGGGGACCGATCCGGGCGTCGTGAATCACCACCGCCCCCACGCCGATGAGTGAGTCGTCGTGCACGGTGCAGCCCTCCAGGTGCGCCTGATGGCCGATCGTGCAGTCGTCGCCGATGACGGTGGGATGGTTGGGCGTGCAGTGGATCACCGCCCCGTCCTGAACATTGCTGCGAGCGCCGATACGGATGAGGCCGTCGTCGCCGCGCAGCACGGCGTAGGGCCACACAGAGGCCTCAGGACCGAGCTCGACATTCCCGATCACCACCGCCAGGGGATGCACGTACGCGGTCGGATCGATTCTCGGCTCTAGGTCGCCGAGTGCATAGATCGCCATCTAGAGCCCCGCGACGCGGCCGTAGCCGCCCTTGAGGAAGATCAGCGGCCCGGGCGCCGATCGGCTGTCGCCGTCGGCCGTGCCGAGGGCGACGACCCGGCCCACCACGATGTCGTGGTCACCGGCGGAGTGGATCGCCTCGACGCGGCAGTCGATCCAGGCCACACATCCCTCGATCACCGGCGCGCCGGTGACCTCCACCCTGGTGCGCAGTCCGTCGAAGCGGTCGTCGACCTTGCTGGCGAACGTGGAGGACACGTCGGCCTGGTCATCGCCCAGAACGTTCACGCAGAAGCTGCCCACGTCGCGCATCCGGATCCACGAGTCGGAGTCTTGGCCGGGACAGAACGACACCAGCGGCGGATCCAGCGAGACGCTGGTGAACGATCCGATCGTCATTCCCTCGGGGCCGCCGGGACAGGCCGCGGTCACCACCGTGACGCCGGTCGGGTAGTGGCCCAGCACCCGGCGGAACTCACCGCCGTCCACGGAATCGCTGCCGCCGCTGCTTCTCCCCATCGCATCGGCAGGGTAACAGTGGCACAATCGCATGATGAGTTCCGACCTCCCCCCGGCGCCGCCGCTGCCCGACGGGCTGGTGGCGGTGGTCAAGCGCGACTGCCCGACCTGCGAGCTCGTGGCTCCCGTGCTGGGCGACCTCCACGAGCGGGCCGGGCTGACCGTCATCACGCAGGACGATCCGAGCTTCCCGGCCGACGCCGACTGGGTACGCCACGACGCTGATCTGGCCCTGTCCTGGCATCACGACATCGAGACCGTGCCCACGCTGCTGCAGGTGAGCTCCGGTGTCGGCGAGCAGCGCACCGTCGGCTGGTCCCGCTCCGAGTGGGAGAAACTCACGGGGTTGGACGGCTTGGGCCGCGGGCTCCCGGACTGGCGGCCCGGCTGCGGATCGCTGAGCGTGGACCCCGCCCATGCCGGCGAGCTGGCGGCGCGGTTCTCCGGCTCGAGCCTGCAGGGCCGCCGGGTCGAGCTGGCCACGCTGGAGGACGAATGGGAGGCGATGTGGGACCGGGGCTGGTCCGACGGCCTGCCGGTGGTTCCGCCGACCGAGGCCAGAGTGCTCCGGATGCTCGAGGGCACGACCCGCGACCCGTCGGAGGTGGTGGCGGTGGTGCCGCCCAGCCTGGTCGAGTGCACCGTCGAGAAGGTGGCCGTCAATGCAGTGATGGCCGGCTGCGCACCCGAGCACCTGCCGGTGGTGATCGCCGCGCTGGAGGCGGTGTGCACCGACGAGTTCAACATGCACGGCGTGCTGGCCACCACCATGAGTGTCGGGCCGGTGCTGGTGGTGAACGGCCCCGTGGCCGGGCGCATCGGCATGAACAGCGGGCTCAACTCGCTGGGCCAGGGCAACCGGGCCAACTCGACCATCGGTCGGGCCCTGCAGCTGGTGGTGCGCAACGTCGGCGGCGGGCATCCCGGGGGCGTGGACCGGGCCACGTTCGGCTCGCCGGCCAAGGTGGGCTTCTGCTTCGCCGAGGATGAGGCGGGCTCGCCGTGGACCTCCCTGGCTGAGGACCGGGGCTGGCGGGCGGACCAGTCCACCGTCACCGCCTTCACCGGAGAGTCGCCCAGGATCTTCGCCGACGAGCGGTCCCGGACTCCCGAATCGTTGACCAGGCATCTGGCCCAAGCGCTGCAGGCCACGGTCTCGCCCAGGATGATGATTGGGATGGACGCCATGCTGGTGCTGTCGCCCGAGCACATGGCCCGCTACGCCGACGCAGGCTGGAGCCGGGACCGCTTCACGGAGGAGCTCTCGGCCGAGCTGACCTTCGACGGCGACGATCTGCTGGCCGGCGCGGGCGGCATCGCAGCGGGCCTGCCCCCCGCGGCCGCCGGCCAGAGGATCCCGAAGTTCCGGCCCGGCGGGCTGCTGGTAGTCCATTCCGGCGGTCCGGCCGGGCTGTTCTCGGCGATCATCGGCGGCTGGGCCAACGGGCCGAGAGGCAGCGACCCGGTGACTCGCGAGATCACGCCGTAGGGCGCTGGCGACTACCCTCACCCGGGCAAGGAGGCCACCTGATGACCACTGTCCTCGATCCCACCTCGGAGCAGGCCCCGGCGACGCGGGAGCGGGCTACCCGGCCCGAGTCGCTGGCCGGGCTGACCGTCGGGCTGCTCGACATCTCCAAACCCCGCGGCGACGTGTTCCTCGATCGTGTCTCGGAGCACCTCAGCGGACTCGGCGCAACGGTGAACCGCTACACGAAGCCCACATTCACCAAGCCCGCTCCGGTGGACCTGCGCCACGAGATCGCCACCGAGTGCGACGCGGTGATCGAGGCGCTCGCCGATTGAGGCTCCTGCGTGTCGTGCAGTGTGCACGACATCAGCGACATCGAGCGGCGCGGCGTCCCCGGCGTGTTCGTCTCAACCGTCCACTTCGCTCCCGCGGTCGAGGCGCAAGCCGAGTCGCTCGGCTTCGACGCAGCCGCGGTGCTCACCCGGCACCCCATCCAGGACCGCACCGACGACGAGATGGCGGCCATCGCCGACGCCGCCTTCGACGAACTGGTCCAAGCCCTGGTCGGCCCCTAGGGGACTCCGACACTCAGGACCAGGCGGCCACTCAGGCTCAGGCCGACACTCAGGACCAGGCGGCCACTCAGGCTCAGGCCGACACTCAGGACCAGGCGGCCAGGGCCGCTGCGGTGGTGCTGGCGTAGAGGACTCGACGGCCGGAGGCTGCGCTCAGGAACATCCCGTTGGCCACCCGCGAGCCCGTTGCGACCCGGTCGATGAGGCTGCCGGTGGCAATGTCCACCACCACGAGGTCGTCCGACGGCGGGCCGCCGTCGGCGCCGGAGGTGAAGTCGTTGATCACGAGTTCGCCGGACTCGGGGTACACCACCGGCTGCATGGACGGGCGCACGTCCAGGTGCCATGCCACTGTCATCTCGCGGTGTGACGGGCCCGCCGGGATCTCGACCCCGGCCAGGCCGCCGTTCACCGAGTCCCAGGCGACGGCCATGCCGACGCCGGGCCGGACGTCGGGTATGTGGGCCGGAGGCGCGATGATCCCGCCGCCGGGTGTGCCGAAGGGCTCGATCTCGTCGCTGTCGCCGTCATCTGTGAGGCTGAACCGCAGCAGCCGCTGAGCTCCGGGCCAGGGCGCCGGGCGGCGCCACGACAGCCGGTTGCCGGGCGGCTCATCGAAGCGGCCGTTGGGCTCAGTGGTGTGTATGGCCCGGACCGACTCGATGTCGCCGCAGTCCATGAGCCAGCAGTCCCCGTCCGAGAGGCACGAGTCCCACGACAGCCCCCAGTCGCCGTGGGCAGTGCGGTACCGGGGCCTCCATCTCGCATCGATCTCCAGGCCGCACCCGCCCGCGCCGTCCGTGCCGCCGGGCTCCCCCACGTAGAGGCGCCACAGATGCTCGGTGCCCGGGACGTAGACAAGCTCCACCGTCGAGCCGTCGACTCCGACGACATCGGCCGCGATGCGTCCCATCGAGCCCTCGGGCAGCACCAGCGGCTCGCCCACCAACTCCAGGGACTCGGGCTCCAGGCGGGTCAGCGTCGTGCCGCCCTGGCCTTCGAGCCGCAGGTCCTTGGTGACGATGGTGCCGTCGCGCAGGGCCAGCATCCCGTTGTGGGAACGGTCGGCCGGCATCCGCCGCTCGGCCAGCACCGACAGGTCTTCGGGGTCGAGCTTGTGCAGGTACGAGCCGTTGACGCTGTAGACGGCGCCGTTGGCGTGGGCCAGGATCGACCCACACCACACGTGGTCTCCGCACGGGAGCCGGGGCGAGCGAGCCAGCGGCTCCAGCAACTGGGGGTCGGCGCCTCCCGCGCTCAGGTCCAGGCGTTCCACCCAGCCGTAGGGCTCGGGGCCGCTGAACGCGGGCATGGTCCCACCCAGGTACCACTGGTCGGGCTCGCGCTCCACGAACATCACGTTCCAGCGCCCGTTGCGCTTGGCTGCCACCGAAGCCGTTCCCGTGGCGGCATCGAGGCGGCCGGTGGCTGCCTTCTGGCGCCGGTTGCCTCCGCACTCGGCGGGCCACGCGGAGGGCCAGTACCCGTCGCGGGCCCCCGGCCGCCCCTCAAACCGGTCCAACCCCGTCATCGCGCCCTCAGGCTCCGAGCCCGGCGGGAGGTCATCGTGTGAAGAGCTCGGGGACGATCGGGCAGTCGGAGCGTCGGGCCGCCTCGGCGGAAGTTCGTAGGCCGGAGGGGGTGACCACCTGGGTGACGAACCGGTCGAGATCCAGCACGGCCAAGCCCCGCATGGCCGGGTCGTCGGGTCGGTGGCGAGCGCTCAGCAGGTCCCACATCCGGTCGGGCAGTATCCGTCCTGCGCCGGCGATCAGCCACACCGGCGTTCCGAAGCCGCGGGCCATCTCGGCCACGGACACGGTCTCGGACACCACCAGGGCCTGAGACGGTCCCACGCAGTCGCTGGTCATCAACACCAGGTCGGCTGAAGCCGCAGCCTCAAGATCGTCCGGCTCGATCCACCGCAGGTCTGGGCGGTCGTGCAGTGCGGTAGCGAAGGCCCCCAGCTCCCCCACAGCCAGAACGCTCGAGCCGGCGGGCAGCGAGTCCAAGCCGCGCTGCAATACCCGTCCGGTGGTGTCGCGACCGAGCGCCTCCACCACCTTGGCCGCTTCTGAGCGGGGATCCATGGCCGTGAGCATCCGGGCCGCCAGCCACACCAGTGGTGCACAGTCGCTGCGACGGTCCAGCAGGCGTCGGCACGATGTAAGCAGGCCCTTGGGATCATCGGCGAACGACGACAGCGCCGAGGCCGACTCCCGGACCAGCGGCTCCACCGGCACAACCCCGGCCCGGGCGACATACCGCAAGCGCTCAATCGGATGCACCCCCCGAGCGTAGGCACCGGCGGCCACGCGCCGCGGCCGGCCGGCAGAACGAGATGCGCCCGACACTGTCTGACCTAGAATGGACTTTGATGATGCGCAGTGTGCTATTATTGAATTTAGCTGCCGTTAGGTGGCCTTGGAGCAGCCGTTCGAGGCGCCCCCGAATCTGCACGCCAGCCGAAAGGGCACCGAAGATGGCACTTACCCACGCGCAACGCACCTCGATGTTCAACACTCTGACAGAAGTCATGGGACAAGACGACGCCGAAACCCTCATGGAGCACCTGCCCCCCAGCGGCTGGGACAACGTCGCCACCAAGGACGGGCTCAGCGTCACGAAATCCGAGCTGCTGGTGGTGCTGGCCGAGATGAACACGACCATCACCGCAGGGTTCGCCCAAGCCGCCACCGAACGAGCCAACATCAGAGCCCAAGCCGCCACCGAACGAGCCAACATCAGAGCGGAGGCCGCCACCGAACGAGCGGAGATCATCAGGCGGCAGGCCTGGCACCTCTACATCATGGTGTCGGCCATAGTGGTGGCCACCGTGTCCATCTGGATCGCGCTGTTGACCCAATCCGGCACCGGCTAGCATCAACGGAGACCCGCGCTAGCGTTGGCCTCGTGATCGCCGTCTCGCTCGATCTGGAACTGGACCCTCTCGGAGGCAAGGCCAGGCCGCTGTCCTCCTGGCTCACGACGTTCCCGCTCCTGCCGGTCCTCCTCGATCCCTACACCAACGAGAGCGCCTGGATCCTCCACACCGCCCGGCGCATCCTGGTCACCTACGCCGAGGCCGGATGCCGGACGTGCTGGGTGGTCGCCTGCGGCCCCGACGACGCCCGGCTCTTCCTCGGTCCCTACGCCCAGGAGATCCTCACCTTCTCCGACCCGGACCGCCGCGTGCCCGCCGCGCTCGGGCTCGACACCCTCCCCGCATTCGCCTTCGTCCTCCAGAACGGATCGGTCACTGCCGCCGCTCAGGGCTGGAACCCTGCGGAGTGGAGGGACGTGGCCGAGACCGTTTCGGACTACACGCACTGGCAGCGCCCGGTGATCGGCGACGGGCAGGACCCGGTCGCGTTCCCGGGAACGCCCGCGAGGCCCTGAGACAGGCTCCGGCTGGGACGGACGTTATGGCCGATTCGTCCGACCTGAAGGACTTTGCCTACTCGGACATGCTGCCTCTCGGCGCGGACGACACCGACTACCGGCTCGTGTCGACCGAGGGAGTCTCAACCGTCGAGGCCGCGGGCCGGGCGTTCCTGAAGGTCGAGCCGGAGGCGCTGACGCTGCTCACGTCGGTGGCCATGCACGACATCAACCACTACCTGCGCTCGGACCACCTCCAGCAGCTCCGCAACATCCTCGAGGATCCCGAAGCCTCGGACAACGACCGCTTCGTGGCCACCGAACTGCTGCAGAACGCCAACATCGCCGCGGGCGGGATCCTGCCCATGTGCCAGGACACCGGAACCGCAGTGATCATGGGACGCAAGGGCGAGCAGGTGCTCACCTTCGGCGACGACGCCGAAGCCATCTCCCGGGGCGTCTACGACACCTACCGCATCTCCAACCTGCGCTACTCGCAGCTCGCCCCGCTCGACATGTTCACCGAGGTGAACACCCAGAACAACCTGCCCGCCCAGATCGAGATCCATTCCAAGGGAGGCGACGTCTACGAGCTGTTCTACATGGCCAAGGGGGGCGGGTCGGCCAACAAGTCGTTCCTGTACCAGAAGACCAAGGCCCTGCTCAATCCCGAGTCGCTGATCGACTTCTGCGACGAGACCCTGCGGCTGCTCGGCACCGCGGCCTGCCCGCCCTACCACCTGGCCCTGGTGGTGGGCGGCACCTCGGCGGAATACAACCTGAAGGTGGCCAAGCTCGCCTCGGCCAAGTACCTCGACTCCCTGCCCACCTCCGGCGACCCCGACACCGGCCACGGGTTCCGGGACCTCGAATGGGAGAAGCGGATCCTGGAGCTGACCCAAGCCTTCGGCATCGGCGCGCAGTTCGGCGGCAAGTACTTCTGCCACGACGTGCGGGTGGTCCGGCTGCCCCGCCACGGAGCGTCCAACCCGGTGGGGATCGCGGTGAGCTGTTCGGCGGACCGCCAGGCCCGGGCCAAGATCACCTCCGAGGGGCTGTTCCTCGAGCGCCTCGAGACCGACCCGGCCCGGTTCCTTCCCGAGACCCGCGCCGACGACCTCTCCAGCGAGGTCGTGCCGGTGGACCTCGACCAGCCGATGAGCGAGATCCTGGCCCGGCTGACCCGCTACCCGGTCAAGACCCGGCTCGCCCTCACCGGCACGCTGGTGGTGGGCCGCGACATCGCCCACGCCAGGATCAAGCAGCGCCTGGACGCCGGCGAGCCGATGCCGGACTACATGCGGGACCATCCGGTGTACTACGCCGGTCCGGCCAAGACTCCCCAGGGCTACGCCTCCGGATCGTTCGGACCCACGACCGCGGGCCGCATGGACTCCTACGTCGACCAGTTCCAGGCGGCCGGCGGGTCGATGGTGATGCTGGCCAAGGGGAACCGCTCGTCGGAGGTGACCGAGGCCTGCGCCCGCCACGGCGGCTTCTACCTGGGCTCCATCGGAGGTCCCGCCGCCCGCCTGGCCCGCGACTCGATCCGGCGGGTGGAGGTGCTCGACTACCCCGAGTTGGGCATGGAGGCCGTGTGGCGCATCGAGGTCGAGGACTTCCCCGCCTTCATCGTGATCGACGACAAGGGGAACGACTTCTTCGCCGAGGTCTCCACCCCGGTGAGGCTCCGCGGCCGCTAGGAGTCCAGCGCAGCCTCCGCCGCGGGCACCGGCCCGCCGGTCGCGGTCTGCCAGTCGAGCACCTCGCAGTCGCCCCACAGCCGTTCGAGCTGGTACAGCGAGCGCCGCTCCGCGTCGAAGACGTGCACGACGAACGGCCCGTAGTCGAGCAGCACCCACTGGCGGTCGTCGGCGCCCTCGATGCGCACCGGCGACGGTCCGCCCGCCTCCTTCACCGTCTCCTCGACGCCCTCGGTGATGGAGCGCACCTGGCGGGCATTGTTGCCGTGGGTGATCACGAACAGATCGGTGACCACCAGCACGTCGCCGACGTCGATGACCACGGTGTCGACGCCCTTGCGCTCATCGGCGGCGGCCGCCGCGGCCACGGCCCAGCGCCGCGCGTAGGCACCGTCGACCAGAGGAGGTGAACCGGCCGGAGCGACGGGATCGGCCGGGCTTGCGATACCGGCCGGAGCGACAGGATCGGCCGGGCTTGCTCCTGGCGTCACCGCGCCGCCTGGTCCAGTCCGACCGTCACGGTTATGTCGACCACGTCGGCCCCGCTCTCGCCCAGCTCAATGAGAGCCATGTCGACGCCGAGCTCGATGGCGATGGAGTTGGTGATGGGGTCGTTCACGAGTTCCTCGCGATGGTAGGCGAACTGGGTGGCCTCCACACCGAAGGCGTCCGCGTTGCCTATCACGGTGATCACTCCCCCGGCCGCGATCACATCGTCAGCCAGCCCGTCCCGGATGGCTGGATCGCCCGTGCCGTCGAGCAGTTGGACCCTGGGGCGCAGGAACGACTCCGGCTGCTGGGGCCAGGGGGCCAGCTCCAAGGCCTCGGCCCTCAGCCACGCTCTGCTCTCCGGGCCCAGGAACTGGACCGGGGCGGCGCCGGGATCGGATGCGATGGACTCGAAGGGAACAACCTCCACCACGGTAGTGCCCGCTCCGAGAGCCCGCAGGAACGGTGCCAGGGGAGAGTCGGCCGGGGGGATGGCTGCCTCGGCGTCCGGCGCCCGCCCGACGACACCCAGCCACGACTCCCACATGGCCCGCTGGCGCTGCGCCCGGTTGCCGTCGGCCTCGTCGGGGTTGCGG
This sequence comes from Candidatus Aldehydirespirator sp., assembly GCA_965203575.1. Lineage (GTDB taxonomy): Bacteria > Actinomycetota > Acidimicrobiia > Acidimicrobiales > Aldehydirespiratoraceae > Aldehydirespirator. The sequence continues at coordinate 2,922,551 of OZ241894.1, read as the reverse complement.
TGGGCGTAGACGGCGGCTGCGTCGGCCGCGCTCAGCTCGTAGCGTCCGGCCTGGTAGACGACCCGTTGCGCTCCGTCGGCACCCATCTCGATCAGATCATCGACCAGCAGGTACGGCAGCGGCTCCGCGGGGCCGATGCTGTGGGCGAGCCCCTCGGTGGGCACCTCGACCACCTGCCCGAAGCCGAGGCCGAACATGTCCTCGGCAACCTGCCGGACGGCCTCGACCCCTCCCCGCCCGAAAGTGTCGGAGAGCAGCTCGCCCTGCTCCGGAGAGCCGCCCGGGGGCACGACCAGGAGGTCGGCCGGCAGCAGCACCACACCGCCGCCCGCGTCGATGCCCGTCAGCGCCATGAGGGCCGCGCCGGTCAAGTCGCCGTTGTGGGTGTGGAGCGAGAGCAGCGTGGGGGTGGCCGCCACCAGCTCCACATATCCGGGCTCGTCGGGCTCCAGGACGATCTCCTCGTCGACCGGCTCCACCGTGGTCCTGAGAACGGCGCGGCCGCCCGTGAGGGCCAGCAGCAGGACCGCGATCCCCGCGGCCACCACCACTCCCGGATAGACGAGGCTCCAGAACGGATGGGACTGAGGAGCGGGCCGGCGATGACGCCTGCCGGGCATACGCCAGTCAGGCATACGCCAGCGGGGCGGGCGCCAGCGGGGTGGGCGCCAGTCGGGAATCAGCGACCGCACCCGTACAGGCCTCTGGATCTGACGACTTCGATCACCGCGGCGGGCACGAGTGCCTCCACCGGTCGGCCGTCAGCGAATCGGGACCGGATGTCGCACGACGAGATGTCCAGCGCCGGGACCTCCACCACCACGGCCGGCCATCCGGCCGGGGGACGCCCGCCTGAGGGTCCCGCCCGGTCGACCACGACCGTGGTGGCCAGCTCGCGCAGCTCCGAGGGGCGCTTCCAGGTGTCGAGTCCCTGGGCGGTGTCCGAGCCCACCACCAGCAGCAGTTCGGCCCCGGGATGCAGACCGCGCAGCTCCCGCAGCGTGTCGACCATGTAGCTCTCGCCGCCGCGATCGATCTCTAGCGTGCTCGCCTCGAGCCCGTCGAGGTCACCGACGGCGGCCCTCACCATCTCGAGTCGCAGATGGGCCGGCGTCACCGGCTGCAGCCCGGACTTCTGCCATGGATCGTTGGCCACCATCAACAACACCTTGGAGAGTCCGAGCCGGTGGCGCACCTCCAACCCGGCTGCGAGGTGGCCGAAATGGGGCGGATCGAACGTCCCTCCCAGCACACCTATGCGAGGAGGGTCCGGTCGCTGCACCACGAAAGTCTATGATTGAGCGATAGGTTGCACTGTGTTGCCCGCTCCTGTTGGCTGCGCTCGGGCCGCTGGGGGGTGCGTGACCAATGTCACACCTCGCGCGGGCGCACATCTTGACTTGCCGGGAACAAACACCTAATCTATATTGGTTCGTCTGGGCTGGAGTAGCGCACTTGGAGGGTGTGCGCCCGGCACCAAATCCTCCCCACAAAGAAAGCGAGAAGGCTGCCCCTGCCGACGCGAGCGGGGTCGGTCAGGTGAATCAGACATGAGTGACTCAGTAGGACAGTATCTCAACGAAATCGGTGCGGTCGCACTGCTCAACGCCCAAGAGGAGCGCGAGCTCTCGCAGGCCATCGAGCGCGGCGTCGAGGCCCGTCTCCGCAAGGACGAGGGCGAGACCGGCCGCGAGATCGACAGGGCGATCCGCGAGGCCGCCGCGGCCAAGGATCGCTTCATCCGGGCCAACCTGCGCCTGGTGGTGAGCGTCGCCCGCCGCTATCCCCTTCCCCCGGGCATGGAGCTGCTCGACCTCATCCAGGAGGGGAACCTCGGCCTCGAGCACGCCGTCGACAAGTTCGACTGGCGCAAGGGCTTCAAGTTCTCGACCTACGCGACCTTCTGGATCCGCCAGTCCATCGGGCGGGCCCTCGACCAGAAGGCGAGCCTGGTGCGCCTGCCCGGCGACCGGTCCGCGTCGTTGCGCGCCGCGCTGCGGCAGGTGTCCGGCGACGGCGACGAGCTGGACGACGACCATGCCCGGCTGCACCGGCTGACCACCCCCACGTCCCTCGACCGCACCATCGGCGACGACGACAGCAACGAGCTGATCGATCTGCTCCCCGACGCCAACCCCGGGCCCGAGCTCGAGGTGATGGCCAAGGCCGAGGAGGAGATGGTGACCGGCCTGCTCGACATCCTCGAGCCCCGGGCCAAGTACGCAGTCGAGCAGCGCTTCGGGCTCTCCGACGGCATCAAGCGCTCCTACCGCGAGGTCGGTGAGGAGCTGGGCGTCACCGCCGAGGCGGCCCGCCGCCTGGTGAAGCGCGCCATCAATGCCGTGCGCGAGCACGCTGAGGAGCTGAGTCTGGCCGAGACGGTCGACGCGGCATAGCGCCCATGTCCGCCGGAGATCTCACCCTGTTCGCCGGCGGAAGCGACTGGTCGCCCTCGTCCTGGAGGGCTAAGCCTGCACGCCATCAGCCGGCTTGGCCCGACCAGGCCGAGCTCGAGCAGGCCACCAAGGCTCTGAGCGACCTTCCTCCGCTGGTCTTCGCGGGCGAGGCCCGCTCGCTGACCGGGCTGCTCGGCAGGGTGGCCAACGGCGAGGCGTTCTTGCTGCAGGCCGGCGACTGCGCGGAGTCCTTCGACTCCTCCGCCGACTCCATCCGGGACAGGCTGCGGGTGATCCTGCAGATGGCCATCGTGTTGACCTACTCCGGGGGTGTGCCTCTGGTGAAGGTCGGCCGGATCGCGGGGCAGTTCGCCAAGCCCCGGTCCAGCCCCACCGAGACCAAGGGAGAGGTGGAACTCACCTCGTTCCTCGGTCACATGGTCAACGACATCGGCTTCAGCGAGGCCGAGCGACTGCCCGACCCGCGCCGCCTGCTGACCGCGTACCACCGGGCCGCCTCCACCCTCAACCTGCTGAGGGCGTTCACCCGGGGCGGCTACGCCGACCTGTCGCAGGTGTCGAGTTGGAACCGGGAGTTCGTGGCCACCTCGCCCGCGGGCCGCCGCTACGCGCGTATGGCCGACGAGATCGACCGGGCCCTGCGGTTCATGACCGCCTGCGGGGTCACCACCGCCAACACCCCCCAGCTGCACGAGGTCGAGTTCTACACCAGCCACGAGGCCCTGGTGCTCGACTACGAGGAGGCCCTGACGCGGGTGGACTCTCTGACCGGCGACACCTACGACTGCTCCGCCCACATGCTCTGGATCGGCGAGCGCACCCGCCAGCTCGACGGAGCCCACGTGGAGTTCCTGCGGGGCGTGCACAACCCGCTCGGCTGCAAGATCGGCCCGACCGCCACCGCCAACGAGGTGCTGACGCTGTGCGAGATGCTCAACCCGCAGCGGGTGCCCGGCCGGCTCACCTTCATCACCAGGATGGGCGCCGGCAAGATCGAGACCCTGCTGCCCCCGCTGCTGAGGGCCGTTCGCGACTCCGGTCACCCGGTGGCCTGGGCGTGCGACCCGATGCACGGCAACACCTACACCTCTGAGTCGGGACGCAAGACCCGCCACTTCGATGACGTGCTGGCCGAGATCAGCAGCTTCTTCGCGGTCCACCACGCCTGCGGCACCTGGCCTGGAGGCGTACACGTGGAACTGACCGGCGACGCCGTCACGGAGTGCGTCGGCGGCGCCGACGACATCAGCCACGAGGACCTGGAGCAGGCCTTCGAGACGCTGTGCGACCCTCGCCTCAACGGCCGCCAGTCGGTGGACCTCGCCTTCCGGGTGGCCGAGATGCTCTCCGGCGAGAACTGACGATCTAGGCCAGGCGGTCTACGAAGGCTTCCAGCTGTCGCAGGTTGCGCACCTCGAACACGCCGTCGCAATGGGGGGCGTACTCCCCCACGATCGAGTCGCCGGTGTCCCAATAGCTGCGGGGCTCGGGGTTGAGCCAGAACACATGGCGGGCCTTCTGCTGAAGGGCCTTGATGATCCAGCTCTCGGGTGCGTGGTAGTTGTTGCGGGCGTCGCCGAGGATCAGCACCGTGGTGCGGGGCCCGACGTCATTGGCGTAGTTGTCCCAGAACACGCCGAGGGCGTGGCCGTAGTCGGAGTGGCCGTCCACCCACACCACGTCGGCCTCGGTGTTGACCCGGTGCACCGCCTCCGCGATGTCGTCGGTGCCCTCGAAGAAGCCGGTCACCTCGTCGAGGCCGTCGATGAACACGAACGACCGCACCTTGGAGAACTGGCTGGAGATGGCGTACACCAGGTGCAGCGTGAACCGGGCGAAGGCGGCCACCGAGCCCGACACGTCGGCCACCACCATGATGTCCGGTTTGTGGGGCCGCGGGTGGCGGAACTTCGGCTCCACGGGCACGCCCCCGTAGGACAGGGAGTGGCGAACGGTGGAGCGGAAGTCGAGAGGTCCCGCCCGTCCGTGGCGGCGCTTGCGGACCAGCCTGGCGGCCAGTTTGCGGGTCAGCGGGTAGATGGCCTTGCGCAGACTGGCCATCTCCTCGCGGGAGGCGTGCATGAAGTCGATGTCCGACGGCAGCGGCTTGCGCAGGGTCTTGGCCATGGCCTCGACGCCCCGGTCGGCCACCAGCCGTCGCCGGATCTCGGCCTCGATCTGGCGTTTGAGCTCTGCGATGCGCAACTCGAACTCGTCGCGTCGCAATCGCAGGTCGAAGTCGTCGACGTCGCCGGTGGTGTGCTGTTCCGCGTCCATGAGACGCTCCAGCACACCCTCGAGGTCGAGGTTGCGCAGGGTGCGGTACAGGTAGTAGGTGCCCCCGACGGGGCGGCCCGGCTCCATCCCCGCGTACCGGCGCACCGCCTCACGGGCCGCGGCGCGGAGCATCTCGGAGTCGCCTCGCATCAGCGCCCGGTAGAGCATCTCGGCCAGCTCCTCGGGGCTGAGCATGTCGCCACCGGAGCCACGGTCGCCCTCGGCCCGGATCTCGCCGTCGGCCCCGTCGGCCTCGTCCAGATCGTCCGCGGCGATCTCGTACTGCGCGCCCCGCAGGGAGAAGTACACCTCAAAGACGGTCTCGAAGGCCTTCCAGTGAGCCTGATTCTTCACCAGCGTGGCCGCCAGGGCGTACTTGAAGGTCTCGCGGTCGGTGATGGGGACGTGCTTCACGGCCTCCATGGCGTCGAGGTTCTCGGTGAGGCTGGCGGGAATGCCGACTGCCCGCAGCTCCGCGATGAAGCCGTTGAGGAGGTCCAGGAGGGGGTCCCCCGCCTCGACCGGGAGCTCGGGCAGGCCGGTGTCAGCGACGGTCACGCTCGGCCTCTAGGGCTCGATGCCCTCGACGGTCGCCAGTTCCTTGTTCGCCTTGGCGATGTCGCTCTGGTACTTCAGCAGGATGTTCACGGTCTCGGCGGCCACATCGGCGTCGATGTGCTGCACGCCCAGCAGGACCAGCGTGCGGGCCCAGTCGAGGGTCTCCGACACCGACGGCGGCTTCTTAAGCTCCAGCCGGCGGATGGAGCGGACCACCCGGGCCACCTGGTCGGCCAGGTTCTCGGCTATGTCGGGAACCTTGGCCAGCACGATCTCCTTCTCCCGCTCCATCGTCGGGTAGTCGATGTGGAGATACAGGCAGCGCCGCTTGAGGGCTTCGCTCAGCTCGCGGGTGTTGTTGGAGGTCAGGAACACCAGCGGCACCTGCAGCGCCTCCATGGTGCCCAACTCGGGGATCGAGACCTGGTACTCGCTGAGGATCTCCAGCAGCAGAGCCTCGGTCTCGACCTCCACCCGGTCGACCTCGTCGATCAGAAGCACGATCGGATCGACGGCTCTGATGGCCTCCAGCAGGGGCCGGGTCAGCAGGAACTCGTCGGAGAAGATGTCGTCTGAGACCTCGTCCCAGCCCACGTCCGCGTCGCGCTCGGTCTGGATCCGCAGCAGCTGCTTCTTGTAGTTCCACTCGTACAGCGCCTTGGCCTCGTCGAGGCCCTCATAGCACTGCAGGCGGATCAGGCGGCTGCCCGTCATCTCGGCCACGCTCTTGGCCAGCTGGGTCTTGCCGGTTCCGGCCGGACCCTCGACGAGCACGGGCTTGTCGAGCCGGTCGGCCAGGTAGACGACCCCGGCCAGGCCGGAGTCGCAGAGGTAGTCGACCTTGTGGAGGTCCTGTTGGACCGCGTCGACGTCGGTGAAGCGATGCGACATGGCAGCAACCAGACTCTTCGATCAGCGGACGTGGCCTTCGCCGCGCACGACGAACTTGAGGGTGGTGAGCTGGTCGAGTCCCATCGGCCCGCGAGCGTGGAGCTTCTGGGTGCTGATGCCGATCTCGGCCCCGAACCCGAACTCCTCGCCGTCCACGAACCGGGTGGAGGCGTTGACGAGCACGGCCGCGGCGTCGACCTGCTTGGTGAACCGGTCGGCCGCGGCGAGGTCAGAGGTGATGATGGTCTCGGAGTGGCCTGATCCGTTGTCGTTCACATGGGCGATGGCCTCGTCGAGAGTGTCCACCACCCTCACCGACATCTTCAGGTCGAGGAACTCGGTGGCGTGGTCGGCGGCGGTCGCCTCCCCCATCGACGGCACGGCCTGGCGGGCCCGCTCGTCGCCGAGCAGTTCGACGCCGGCCAGCGCGGCCGCGGCCCGGGGCAGGAACTCCGCCGCCACTGCGGAGTGGACCACCAGCGACTCCAGAGCGTTGCACACCCCCGGTCGCTGGGTCTTGCCGTTGACGACGATGTCCAGGGCGGCGTCGAGGTCGGCGGAGGCGTCCACGTAGGCGTGGCAGTTGCCCGCCCCGTCGATGACCACCGGCACGGTGGCGTGCTCGATCACCGACTCGAGGAGCGACGGCCCGCCCCGGGGGATCAGGCAGTCGACGTAGTCGTTCTGCTGCATGAACTCCACCGCCGCGGCCCTCGAGGTGTCCTCCACCAGGACGAGCGCGTCGGCGGGCAGGCCGGCCGACGAGATGGCCTCCCGGATGGCGGCCGCGATGGCCAGATTGGACTGGATGGCCGACGACGACCCCCTTAGGAAGGCGGCGTTGCCCGACTTGAGACAGAGCCCGGCCGCGTCCGAGGTGACGTTGGGACGGCTCTCGTAGATGATGGCGACCACGCCCAGGGGAACCCGCAGCCTCTCGATGCGCAGACCGTTGGGCCTCACCCAGCCATCGGCCACCTCGCCCACAGGGTCGGGCCGGGCCGCTATCTGCCTGAGTCCGCCGGCCATGGCGTCGATCCGGGCGGTCGACAGCCGGAGGCGGTCGACGAGCGGAGCCGGGGTGCCGCCGGTGATGGCCCGCTCGACGTCGATGGCGTTGGCCGCGCAGATCTGGTCGGCTCGGGTCACCAGCAGGTCGGCCGCAGCGTGCAGGGCGGCGTCCTTGACCGCTGTGGATGCCGCGGCCATCGCCCTGGAGGCAGCCTTGGCCCGGGCAGCCAGCTCAGCCACCGGCGTCGGCTGGGGCTCGGGCACGGACTCGGTGACGGGAGCGGCCGACGGCATGACGGTGGTTGCAGCGCTGCTCATCGTCTCAGGCTATAGGGGCAGGGCGACTAGCCTCGCCGCGAGCATGCGTGATGGACTCCTATAGCAGTGACTGAACCTGGGCGCCCTCGCCGGGCTTCGGGCTCGGTGATGGTGGCGCTGGGCATCGCCGCCAGCCGTCTAGCCGGCCTGGGCCGCGAGACGGTCGCTTCCCGGCTGCTGGGCAACACCGCGGCCGGAGACGCCTTCGCGGTGGCCATGCGCATTCCGAACATGCTCCAGAACCTGCTCGGAGAGGGCGTGCTGTCGGCCAGCTTCGTGCCCGTGTACAGCCGGCTGCTCGACGACGGCGCCCGCGACGAGGACAGCCGCACCGATCCCGGCCAGGTGGCAGGAGCAGTGGCGGCCGCGCTCATGGTTGTCGTGGGGCTGTCGGTCGCCCTGATCGTCACGCTGGCTCGTCCCATCACCTTCGTGCTGGCACCCGGGCTGACGGACGACCGTTTCGACCTGGCCGTCTCGCTGGTGCGCATCACCGCGCTGGGCACGGGGTTCGCGGTGCTGTCGGCGTGGTGCCTCGGGGTACTCAACAGCCACCGGCGCTTCTTCGTGTCCTACGCAGCCCCGGTTCTGTGGAACGCAGTGCAGGTCGGGGCGCTGGTGGTGGCCTGGATCCTGGCCTTCGACCTCGACGGGGTGGCCCGAGCCCTGGCCTGGGGCGTGGCCGGTGGAGGACTGGCCCAGTTGCTGGTGCAACTGCCGCTCACCGTGCGCCTGGCCCGGGGACTGCGGCTGCGATGGATGCGGGGCCATCCCGGCCTGCGGGAGATCCGGCGCCGGTTCGGTCCCGCGGTGCTGGGCCGCGGCGTGGTGCAGGTGTCCGCGTACGTCGACCTGGTGCTGGCGTCACTGCTCGCCACGGGCGCCATGGCGGCCCTGTACCGGGGCCAGATCCTCTACATGCTTCCCGTGAGCCTGTTCGCCATGAGCGTGGCCGCCGCCGAACTGCCGGAGATGTCACGACAAGCGGACGACCCGGTCGCGCTGGCCACCCGTTCCCGGTCCGCCATGCGCAAGGTCGCCTTCTGGATGCTGCTGGCCGCCGCGGTGTACATCGCGGCCGGCGACCTGGTGGTGGGTCTGCTTTTCCAGGGCGGCGTGTTCTCGGAGGCCGACACCGTGCTGGTGTGGTTCGTGGTCGGGGCCTACGCGCTCGGACTGCCGGCCACCGGCCTGAGCCGGGTGCTGCAGAACGTCTGCTACGCCCGGGGGGACACGGCCGGACCGGCCGGGATCGCAGCCGTCCGGGTGGCGGTGGCCGCGGCGGTCGGCATGGTGGTGATGTTCCCCCTCGACCGCGTCGTGGTGAGCGGTGACCGGCTGCTCAGCGCCGCCGAGGGCATCGGACTGGCATGGGCGTTGCCTGAAGCCGAGCGAGCGCTGGGCGACGTAGTGCGGTTGGGCGCAGTAGGCCTGGCTCTGGGGTCGGCCGTCGCGGCGTGGACCGAGATCGTCCTGCTCTCCCGCCGGCTCCGCACCGAAGAGGCGGTCCGTTCGGCTCTGGGTGCTCCGACGACGGCCGCGGCGGTGGCCTTCGCCGCGACCGCCGCGCTCAAGCTCCTGATCGACGGTTGGCCCCTGCTCCTGTCGGCCCCCGTAGCGGCCGCTTTCGCCGTGGGCGTGTATACGGTGGCCGCCTACCGCCGCGGCGTCGCCGAGGCTCATCTGCTGCTCCAGCCGGCGCGCCGGATCATCTGGCAGCGCCGCGATCGGTCGGGCTCAGAGGCCGAGTGATAGGCGCATGAATCCGGCCATACGGGCGAGGCCGTGGCCCGAGCGGCCCGTGAGCGCAGCGAACAGGAGCGGAGATACAGCGTTACTGGGCTCCCGCCCCGCCGCTGAGGAAGTAGAGTTATCCACATGTGGAAGCTCCTAAAGCGCCGCTGGAAGTACCTGACCGCCCGGCTGGCCGGCCGGCTCGAGGAGAGTGCCGACCCCAAGATCCAGCTTGAGCAGGCCCTTGCGGAGGCCCGCGAGCAGCATCGACGGCTCAAGGACCAGGCGGCCAACGTCATCGCCAACCACAAGCAGACCGAGATCCGGCTCAACCGGTCTCTCTCCGAGTTGGAGAGGGTCAACCGCAACGCCCGCCAGGCGATCATGATGGCCGAGGAGGCCGCCCAGTCCGGCGATGAGGCCAAGACGGCGTCCTACACGAATGCGGCCGAGCAATTGGCCGGCCGGCTCATCACCCTCGAGGAGGAGATCGAGAGCCTGAAGAGCCTCCTGTTCCAGACATCCGAGGCCGCCGACCAGGCCAAGGCCGCGGTGTCGCAGAACGCGCTGAGCCTCCAGGAGAAGCTCAGCGAGCGCCAGAAGCTGCTCGGACAGCTCGATCAGGCCCGCATGCAGGAGCAGATGAACGAGGCCATGAGCACCCTGTCGGAGGCAGTGGGCGAGGATGTGCCCACCCTGGCCGAGGTCCGGGACAAGATCGAGGCCCGTTACGCCAAGGCCAAGGGCGCGGCCGAACTGGTGGAGGAGGGCAGCACCGAGGGCCGGATGCTGGAGATCGAGGCCGCAGCCCGCAATCAGGAGGCCAAGGCCCGACTCACCCAGATCCGGGAGCAACTCGGCATCGCGGCAGCACCGGCACCGCAGGAGATCCCGCGGTCCACACCCGCTGAGGACTGAAGCCGAGCTACTACCGCCGCAGCCATCAGGATCTGGGCAGCACCACCAGGTCGTTGGCGTGGATCACCACGTGGGGCGCGCCCGGTGGGAGGTCCTCGCGCCGCCGGCCGGCCGCCTCACGCAGCTCGTCGCCGCTGTGGCGGGCCAGGCCCTTCGCGAACACCGCGCCTCCCGTCTCGCGCACTTCCACGGGCGCGCCGGCGTCGAAGGAGCCCGACACCGACCTCACCCCGATGGCCAGCAGCGACTTCCCGCGCTCGAGCGCGGCCCGGGCTCCCGAGTCCACCGCGATCTCGCCCTGGGAGCCCACCGCGAAGCCGATCCACAGTTTGCGGGCCGGCAGCCGCTGGGCCGACGCCCGCACGATCGTCCCGATCCCGGCAACCCCGGCCGCGGCGTCGGCCAGCACGCCGGGCCGCTTGGCGTCGGCGATGACGGTGGGCACACCCGACAGCGACGCCACCCGGGCCGCAGTGAGCTTGGACGCCATGCCACCGCTGCCCCGCTGCGTTCCGGCGCCGCCGGCGCGGCTCTCCAGACGATGGTCGAACTCGACGATCTCCTCGATGAGCGAAGCACTCGAATTGCGGCGAGGATCCTCGGTCAGCACCCCCGCGGTGTCGGTCAGCAGCACCAGCAGGTCGGCCTGGACCAGGTTGGCCACCAGCGCGGCCAGGCGGTCGTTGTCGCCCCACCGGATCTCGTCGTCGGCCACCGCATCGTTCTCGTTGACGATGGGCACGACACCCAGATCAAGGAGCTTGCGCAGCGTGGACGAGGCGTGCACGTACTGGGTGCGGATCACGAAGTCGAGCGGCACCAGCAGCACCTGGCCGGCCACCACCCCCAGACGGGCGAACACCTCCCGGTACATGCCCATCAGCGCGCTCTGGCCGACGGTGGCCACCGCCTGGAGCGTCTCCATGCTCGCCGGTCGCCGGTCGCCGCCCATGCCCAGCTCGGGCAGACCGGCCGCGATGGCGCCGCTGGTCACTACGACCACCCGGTTGCCGTGCGATCTGAGGTCGGCCACCTCGGAGCAGAACTTCTCGATGCAGGCGCGGTCGACGGCGCCGGCCGCGTCGGTGATGGACGACGTGCCGATCTTGGCCACGATCGTCCGGCCCGCCTCGGGCGTGTCGGGCGCATTCATCGCGCACCCGCTCGGCCTCTGGCCGCGGCCTCGGCGTCATCCTGGTAGGTGAAGCTGAAGTCGCCGATGCGCACCTCGTCACCGTAGGCCGCGCCGGCCCGGGCCAGGACACGCTCCACCCCGAGGCTGCGCAGCCGATCCTGGGCATAGGCCAGAGCGCCGGGATCGGTGAGGTCGCTCAGGGCCACCGCCCGGGCCGCGGCCCGTCCCTCCACCACCCAGACATGGGAATCGATGCGCCGGACCGTCACCTCCTGCGCAGGCGGCAGGGGGCGATGCACGACTGGAACTTCGAGGACCGGCTCGCTGGTGCGGGCCTCGATCACCATCCGGCTCAACTCGCCGAGCACTTCCGGCACGCCTTCACCGGTAGCCGAGGACAGGCGCCCGACCGGCCCCGAGCCGAACGTTTCTCCGGGCGCGGTGTCGGCCCGGCTGCCCACCACCAGCCGAGGCCTCTCCACCAGCTCGGGACGGTACCGGCCGAGCTCCCGCAGCAGCACGGCCAACTGATCGGCGGGGGCGCATTCAGCCAGCTCGCACAGGTCGATCAGCACGAGCAGCACCCGGGCCCGCTCCACATGACGCAGGAAGCGGTGGCCGAGGCCGCGGCCCTCGCTGGCGCCCTCGATCAGGCCCGGGATGTCGGCCAGCACCATCTCGAACTCGTCGTCGAGCCGGACCACGCCCAGGTTGGGCTCCAGCGTCGTGAACGGGTAGTCGGCGATCTTCGGTTTGGCCGCCGACACCCGGCTGATGAACGTCGACTTGCCGACGTTGGGGAAGCCGACGATGGCCACATCGGCCAGCAGCTTGAGCTCCAGGCGAAGCCAGCGACGCTCGCCGAATTCGCCCTGCTCGGCGAAGGCTGGGGCGCGACGCCGGTTGGCGAGGAACCGGGCGTTGCCCCTGCCGCCCTCACCGGAGCCGGCGGCCAGCCAGCGCTCGCCGTGAGCCGACAGGTCCGCAAGCTGTGAATGATCGCCGTGGTCCAGCACCACGGTGCCGACCGGGACCTTCACATCCAGATCGTCGCCCCGGGCGCCGTGGCGATTGTTGCCGGAGCCGTGCTTGCCGTTGGTGGCCCGACGGTGAGGGTGATCACGGAAGGCCAGCAGCGACGCGACGTTGCGGTCGGCCACCAGCCAGACATCTCCCCCGCGGCCGCCGTCGCCGCCCGAAGGCCCGCCCCGGGACACGTGAGCCTCCCTGCGGAACGCCACGCACCCCGCTCCCCCATCACCCGCGGTGACATGAAGGTTGCACTCATCAACAAACCCGGACACCCCTAAAGCCTAAGCGCAGGCTTCCCGGCCAGGGGCCGACCGCGAAGATGGCCCCGAGATCGGCTACCGGCCGCGACCGGCGAGGCCGGGGGGTGGCACGGGGGCAAGCAATGGCGGCGCACCGCGCCGCCAGGGCGCGCCCGTGACAGGACCCGCCGGCCGGGCGACCCTATGTTCAGACTTCGCCCGGGACTACTTCGACAAGCTTGCGGCCATGTCGGGAGCCGAAGCGCACCACGCCGTCGGCCTTGGCGAACAGGGTGTCGTCACCGCCTCGCCCCACGTTGGTCCCGGGATGGAACTTCGTGCCGCGCTGGCGCACAATGATCGCACCGGCCAGGACCCGGCCCCCGTCGTACACCTTCACACCGAGGCGCTGCGCGTTCGAGTCGCGGCCGTTGCGGGTGGACCCCCCGCCCTTGGTCTTGGACATGTCGAATCAGCCCTTCCGGATATCAGTGATCTCGAGGGTGGCCAGCGTCTGGCGGTGACCCCAGCGTCGCCGCTGGTTGCTCTTGGACTTGTAGGTGAAGCCGCGGATCTTGGGGCCGCGGTGCTCGTCGACGACTATCGCGGTCACGCTCGTGCCGGCGAGGTCGTCCGGCGTGGCCAGGACCGCTTCGCCGTCCACCAGCAGCAGGGGGCGCAGCGAGATCTCCGAGCCGGGCTCGGCGACGCGCTCCACCTCGATGGTGGAACCCTGCTCGACGCGGTACTGCTTCCCGCCGGTCTCAACGACTGCATACATGGCCATCAGAGGGTACCTCCGAGGGGCTGACCCTCCACAGCGTCGCGGGCGTTCTGTCCCGCTGTGTCTCCCGCTCTTGTTCGCTGCGCTCACGGGCCGCTCGGGCCACGGCCTCGCAAGCTCGGCCTCTAGTCCATCAGGTCGGCCAGGAGGCGGTAGCCGCGGCCGGAGCAGTCCCCGCAGAGGTCCGACAGCGACTCGAGGAGTCCTTCGCCGCTGCGCTTGCGAGTCATCTCCATCAACCCGAGGCCGCTGATGTCCAGCACCTGGGTACGGGTCTTGTCCCGGGCCAGCGCGTCGCGGAAGCGCTTGGTGACCTGCGCCCGGTTCGCGGCCAGTTCCATGTCGACGAAGTCCACGACGATGATCCCGCCGATGTCGCGCAGCCGCAGCTGGCGGGCCAGCTCGTCGGCGGCCTCGAGGTTGTTGGCCAGGACCGTCTCCTCGAGGCTGGACTTGCCCACGTTCTTGCCCGTGTTCACATCCACCACGGTGAGAGCCTCGGTGTGCTCGATGATGAGCGAGCCGCCCGAGGGCAGCCACACCTTGGGCTCGAGCGCCTTCTTGAGCTGCTCGGTGACGTAGTAGCGCTCGAAGAGCGGCAGCTTCTCCTTCTTCGTGTCGTAGTGCTCCACCCGGTCGGCCAGCGGCCTGATGATGGACGAGACGTAGCCCGACACCTCGGAGTAGAGCTGCCGGTCGTCGATGATCACGCCCCGGTAATCCGAGTTGAGCTCCTCGCGGATGAGGCGCAGGGGGGCCTCCGGCTCCCGGTACAGCAGCGCGGGCGCGGAGGACGACTTGGCCAGTTTGGAGATGTCGTTCCACTGGCCCACGAGACGGGCCACGTCCCGCTCGATCTCGGCCGCGGTGACCTTCTCGGCCGCGGTGCGCATGATGAGGCCATGGCCCTCGGGCTTGACCCGCTCGAGGATCGACCGCAGGCGCTTGCGCTCCGAGTCGGGCAGCCGCTTCGAGATCCCGAAGCCTGACGAGTTGGGCACCAGAACCACGAACCGCCCGGCCAGCGAGACGTCCTGGGTGAGGCGGGCCCCCTTCTCGCCGATGGGGTTCTTGGTGACCTGGCACAGGATCGACTGCTTGGGCCGGAGCAGGTCCTCGATCCGCGGCTTGGCCTGGGCGCCGTCGCCCGACTCGATGTCCTCCGGGTCGTACTGGACATCGCCCCGGTACAGCACCGCGTTCTTGGGCGTTCCGATGTCGACGAAGGCGGTCTCCATCCCCGGCAGGACATTCTGAACCCGGCCCAGGTAGATGTTGCCGTGGATCTGGCTGACGTCGTCGGCCGGGCGGGACACCCTGAACTCGATGAGGCGGCGCCCCTCGAGCACCGCGATCTGCGTGGCCCGGTCGGAGACGTGGACGCACATGAGGTAGCGGCCCACGGCCTGACCCTTGCGGGTACGGCCCCGCCGCCCCCGCATGCTCTTCTCGTCGAGCTCCACCGGCTCGTCGTAGGTGACCGCCTCCACCACCGCGGCCGCCTGCGGCTTCGACGCTCCTCCCCGGCCGCCGCGCCGGCGCCGGCGGCGCCGCCCGCCTGAGCCCGACCCGCCCCCGGATCCCCGGGAGCCGGACGCGTTCGGGGGCGTCGGCGGCGCCGGCCGGGTGTCACCGATCTGCGGCTTCCGGCCCGGTGGCTGGCCCGACTTCGCCGGTTGGGGCGTGCGGCCCGCAGGGGGGCCGGAGGCCTTGGTCTCCTTGCCGCCTGACTTCCTAGGGGCCTGTTCTCTCTTGTCGGCGGCGCGGGAGGCGCCCGCCGGTTGGCGTTCTTTGGTCATTGTGTTCCTTCGAGTACGTGAACGGGGTCCTCATAGCTCGACTCCCGCTCCTGCGACCGACAGCTCGGAGACCGCCAGCAGTTCACTGCGCTCTCCCAACTCGGAGACCGCCAGCGGTTCACTGCGCTCTCCTGCGTCGGTTGTGATCCATTGGTGAAGACGGCACGCCCGCAGAAGGCTGAGCGGCGGACGGAGGCTCGCCAGCAACTCGGCGGGACGAACCGCCCGCGGTTGCATGGCCAACTCGGCTATGAGCCTCACGCCGTCTGTGATGTTCCCCTGCACCTCGACTGCATGGACGGCGGGACGGATGTCGTCGATGGTGAGCCGCCCCTTGCGCTCGCGTTGAACGAGCAGCTCGCTGACATCCATGGCCCGCGCCACGGCGTCCGACGCCTCGTTGGCGTCCGCGCCGGCTGCGTCGATCCTCCAAGTACAGCTAGTCACCGCGTGCTGGAGCGACGGCTCGCCGGAGGCGATCCCGGCCACAGCCAGCGTTGTCATGCCCGTCGGCAGCGACGCGGTGAGCGCGCCGACAAGTCTCTCGTTGTCGATACCGGCCAGCCACGCAGGATCAACTTCGGCGTCGAGATACTCGGCGTCGGAGCTGTATCCGGTGGGGAGGGCCAGCCCGAATGCAATCTTCGGCCGGGGACTGAACCCGGCCGAATAGACGACGGGAACCGCGGCGCGACGCAGCGACCGCTCCCAGATCCGGGCCACGTCGCGGTGCGATGTGAAGCGAACCTTCCCGTGCTTAGAGAACCGGAGCCTGATACGCGATCCCGTCATCTCGCAGCCCCCACGAGAGGCCGTTCGAGCAGCCGTACCGGAACCTCGCCGCCCTGCGAGACGTCCATGCCGGTGCCCTGGCTTCCTCCCGCCGGAGGGACGGCGGACGCCACGACATGCTCGATGCCGTAGCCGGTGCACGCTCCGCAGTCGTAGCAAGGCGTCCAGCGGCAGTCCTCAAGGCCGACCTCATTGAGAGCATCGCGCCAGTCCTGCCACAGGAAGTCCTTGTGGAGCCCGGCCGACAGATGGTCCCACGGCAGCGCCTCATCGAAGGTGCGGTGCCGGTGGACGTAGTCGTCGATGCTGATCCCGCAGGCTCCGGCCGCGGCCTGCCAGCGCCCGAGGTCGAAGTGCTCGGACCACTCCTGGAAGGTGCCGCCGTGGCGCCAGACGTGCTCGATCACCGGGCCGAGCCGGCGGTCGCCCCGGCTGGCCAGGCCCTCGGCCAGGCTGGCCGCGGCGTCGTGCCACTTGAGCTGAACGCCCCTGGCCCGGCGCAGGTCGTCGCGCAACAGGCCGATCTTGCGACGCAACTCCACCACGGTGTTCTGGCCGAACCACTGGAACGGAGTGAAGGGCTTGGGCACGAACCCGCCCACCGAGACGGTGACCGACGGCGAGCGGGTGTGGGTCCGACCCAACGCAACACAGTTGCGGGCCAATTCGGCGATGGCGAGCGTGTCGGAGTCGGTCTCGGTGGGCAGACCGGTCAGGAAGTAGAGCTTCATCCGGCGCCACCCCTGCGAGTAGGCCGACTCGACCGCCGAGTAGAGATCATCGTTGGTGATGAGCTTGTTGATCACCTGGCGCATGCGCCAGGTGCCGGCCTCGGGTGCGAACGTCAGCCCGGTCCGGCGCGCCCGCTGGATCTGAGCCGCGATGCCAACGGTGAAGGCATCGACCCGCAGGCTGGGCAGGGACACCGAGACCTGACTGCAGCCCGCGTCGTTGACGGTGTCGGCCACGACCCGCTCGATGCCGCTGAAGTCGGCGGTGCTCAGCGAGGTGAGAGCGACCTCGTCGTAGCCGGTGCGCCGCAGACCCTCGCCGACCATGGTGCGAACCTGCTCGGCCGGACGCTCGCGCACGGGACGGGTGATCATCCCGGCCTGGCAGAAGCGGCAGCCGCGGGTGCAGCCCCGGAAGACCTCGACGTTGAGCCGGTCGTGCACTACCTCGGTGAGCGGCACGAGTTGCTGCTTGGGGTAGGGCCAGTCGGCCAGATCGGCCACCGTGCGCTTCTCGACGACGGCGGGCACATCGGGGTGCCGCGGCTCGACGGCCACGAGCCGGTCTCCGTCGTAGGTGACCTCGTACATCGACGGCACATAGGTGCCCGGCACGCGGGCGAGCGCTCGCAGCACCCCGCGGCGGCCTCCGGGCCGACCGGACGCCTTCCAGTCAGCCAGCACGGCTGTTATGTCGCCCACCGCCTCCTCGCCGTCGCCGAGCACGGCGAAGTCGAGGAAGTCCGCCAGCGGCTCGGGATTGTAGGTGCAGTGCCCCCCGGCGCCGACCAGCGGATCCGAGTCGTGCCTGGAAGCAGCCCGGACGGCCACACCGGCGAGATCGATGCAGTTCAGCACGTTGGTGTAGGTGAGCTCGGCCGAGAGGTTGAAGGCGATTACGTCGAACAGCGGAGCCGGACGGTGGGTGTCCAGCGAGAACAGCGGCAGCCCCTCGGCCCTCATCAACGCTTCGAGGTCGCCCCAGGGCGCGTAGGCCCGCTCGGCGGCCGCGTCAGGGCGTTCGTTGAGGATCTCGTAGAGGATCTGCAGCCCCTGGTTCGGCAGGCCTATCTCATAGGTGTCCGGATAGGTGAGCAGCCACGACACGGTGCCGTCGCCGTGCCGGGGGGTCTGCATGCCCGCCTCGCCGCCGATGTAGCGGGCCGGTTTGGACACCTGGGGCAGCAAGGGCTCAAGTTGATGCCACAGACTGCTCACTGCTCCAGCCTACTGCCGGTCGCCCGTGTCTCCCGCTCTTGTTCGCTGCGCTCACGGGCCGCTCGGGCCACGGCCTCGCCCGTATGAACCGAACTCGCGCACCTACCCGCTCGGCCTCAAGGGCATCCCTTCGATGTCGAGGCGTCGCCGGTACACGCCGGCGACGAGTCCGAGGGACGCCATCGTGGTGAGCATCGATGAACCGCCGTAGCTGACCAGCGGGAGGGGAATGCCGGTCACCGGCATCATCCCCATGGTCATGCCGACCGACTGGAACGTCTGGAACAGCAGCATGGCGAAGATCCCGGTGCACATCATCCGCTCGAACTGCGTCAAGGCGAGCTGGGCCGTTCGCCAGACGCGAAACAGCAGCAGCGCGAACAGCCCCAGCAGCAGGGATGCGCCTCGCAGGCCCAGTTCCTCGCCGGCCACCGTGAAGATGAAGTCGGTCTGCTGCTGAGGCACCAGGTCGGACCGGGTCTGCGTCCCCTGGAACAGCCCCTGCCCCCGCAGCCCCCCATTGCCGATGGCGATCTGGGCCTGCTCGACGTTGAAGGCGTAGCTGGCGGCATCATCGGCGACATCGGACTCGAACAGGTACACGCGCAGTCGGGCTTCCTGGTATTCGGCCAGCGCATCGGAGCGGTACACGCCGACCGTCCCGGCCAGCGCGACGATCGCGAGAAGGGCGATCCAGCGAGCCTTGATCCCGCTCACGATCACCGTGATCAGAGCGATCACGAGATACACCAGCGTGGTCCCGAGGTCGGGCTGGAGCAGGAGAAGGGCGATGGGCGCGGCGGCCAGGGCCAGCCCCAGCAGCACCCGCCCCAGGCCGACCTCGCCCTTGCGGGGCGACAGCAGCAGCGCCAGCCCGATGATCACCACGAGCTTGCCGGGCTCCGACGGCTGCATCCTGAACGTGCCGAAGGAGAACCAGCCCTTCGTGCCGTTGACCTCCACCCCGATCTGCAGCACCAGCCACAATGCGCCCATCATGACCGCGAAGGCCAGCGGAAAGAGCTTTCTCATGAGCTTGGGCGACACGAATGCCGCGGTCGCGCCCACAACCACGCCCATCACGATGAAGAGCACCTGACGCTCGAGAAAGTCACTGTTGGGCTCGGCGAAGTCACCGACGACGCCCCTGGTCGCCGAATACACCAGCACCGAACCCATCGCCGCGATGGCGAGGGCCGACAGGATCAGGAATGGGTCGACCAGCAGCCACCAAGGATCGGGCGCGACGTTCCGGCGGGCCGGTTCGGTAGCGGTCGAGGTCGCGGTCACAGCAGCGCGTCCAGTCCTCGCCGTTCCACCGCCTCATCGCCCCCGACCAGCTCGGAGCAGTCCTCCGACAGCTCGGGCCGCGTCTCGGAGATGGGCACGCCGTCCTCGTCGACCTTGATCTCGCCGGTGCGGACACCCTCCAGGAACGAGGCCAGATGCTTGACCTCCGCGTAGCAGGCGTTCACTTCCCTGGCCGTGCGGGCCCTCTCAACGGTGTGGGTGGCGATCGGGAGCAGAACCCTTGCCACCGCCGGTGCGGCCACGTCACCGCCGAAGCCGGCCTCCTCCAGCACCATGGCCACCACCACCTCGGGATCGTGGCGGAAGCCGCGTTCGGGCCAGGTGGCCGGGCCGAACGCCGCGAACCAGGCGAAGTCGGCCTGGCCCTGCTTCTCCGCGGTGCCCGTCTTTCCCGCCACGGGCCATGCACCCAGCGGGAAGTTGACGCCTCCCTCTCCAGGAAGATTGAAGGCCTCGTAGGCCGTCCCCCGCAACAGGGCGTCGCCGCCGGAGCTGCTCGGAAGGTTGTAGGCAGTCACACCGTTCATCCCGTCGAGCAGGGGCGTCGCGATCTCGGCAGTCCATTCCAGCTCACGCAGCAGCCGGGGGCCGAACTCCTCGAGGACCTGTCCGTTGCGGTCGGTGATCCTGGTAGCGATGTTCGGCTGGTGGAGCTTCCCGTCGCTGGCCAGGACCGCATAGGCATTGGCAACCTGCAGCGGCGTGGTCAGAAGGTTGCCCTGGCCGATCGCCAGGTTGATGGTGTCTCCTGCGAACCACTGGTCGCCGCCGCGCAGGAAGACGCCCTGCTCGAACTGGTAGTCGTAGTACTCCCTGTCGGGCACCACTCCGGCGCGCTCGTGAGGCAGCGGAACGCCGGTATAGGAACCCAGTCCGAACGCCCTGGCCGACTCCTGGATCCCCTCGTCGAGTGGCTGCCGCCGGCGGAAGAAGCCCTCACCTCCCAGCCGGTAGAAATACGTGTCGCTCGACACCGTGATGGCATCTCTCAGATCGACGCCGCGGTCACAGCAATACGGGCTCTCAAACAGGCACGTATCGGATTCCTCCACGCAGAAGGGATATCGATACGTCCCGGTGTCGTGGTAGAACTCGTCCGCCCCGATCAGCGAGAAGGCATCGGCTCCTATCACCCCCTGCGTGAGAGCCGCGTAGGCCGTCACCACCTTGAACGTCGAGCCGGGCGGATAGAGGCCCTGGATGGCCCGGTTGAGGATCGGCGAGAAGTTCTCCTCAGCGGTCAAGTCGTTGAACTGACGCTGCGAGATGCCGTTCACGAACTCGCGGGGGTCGTAGGTGGGGAACGATGCCATGGCCAGGATCGAGCCGTCCCGGGGGTCGAGCGCCACGGCCGCCCCCGCCGAAGCCACGAAGTCGGGCGGGCTGGGAGCGTCGGACTCCTGTAACGGCTCCTGCCGTCGGGCATCGTCGAGCCCCCGGCGCAGCTCGCGTTCGACGAGACTCTGAATGTCCAGGTCGATCGTGAGATGCACATCGTTGCCGGGTATCGGCATGCGACCCTTGTCGTCGTGGACCTTCACAATCTCGTCGAGCCGGTTGACCTCGAAGACGCGCACGCCGGGCACTCCCCGCAGCTCGCTCTCGAAGATCCGCTCCACGCCAGACTTCCCGATCTCGTCGCCGGGCTGGTACGTCTTGGCGGAGGGATCGGTGGGATCGATCTGCGCGCTCTGAGCCCGGTACTCCGACTGGGTGAGCGGACCGACGTAGCCGAGCAGATGCGCGGCCAGCTCGCCGTACGGGTAGCTGCGCACGGTGCGCTCCTCCACGGAGACCCCGGGGAACAGGTCCGGCCGCTCACCCAGATACACGAGCAGGTCGGGGTCTATGTCGAACGCCACGGGAACCTTGTCGAAGGGGCCGTACTCCAGGCGGCTGAGCCGCTCCTCGATGTGGCGCACCTTGGTGAGGCGCCCCGAGCGGCTGACAATCTCGGCCAGTTGGAGCAGAACGTCCCGCTGCTCGGACTCGTCCAGGGCGGCCCGGAACTCCAAACGGTCGACGGTCACCACTTGGACTACGCGGTTGTCGACGAGGATCCTGCCCTGGGCGTCGAAGATGCGGCCCCTCGGCGCCTCCGTGTACACGACTCGCAGGATGTTGGTGGCCGCGACATCCTGCAGTTCCTCGCTCTCGAGAACCTGCAGGTACCACAGGCGAGCGAACAGGGCGGCTACCAGGCACACCGCCACGATGCCGATCACATAGAGCCGGAATCCCTGCCGCTCGTCGATGTCGGCGCCGTTGGAGGCCATCAGCGACCCTTCAACGGCGAAGCGGGCGGTTCGCGCCGTCGCGTCCGGCTCCGAGCGGGTCCGCTGGCGACGGCCCATCGCATTGCCGGTGCTGCGGCCAGCGACAGCAATGCGTTCCAGCCCGATGCGATCAGCACGACCCGCAGCAGACGGTCGTCGATCAGGCCGCGCTGGCCTACCACCTCGCCCAGCAGGGCGTAGACCGTCACTGTGGCTGACGTGCCGACGAACACCAGCAGCAGCGTCTGGAGGCGCGTGTCGTGGAACAGGTCCTCGGTTATGCCACCCAACGTGTAGGCCACCACAACGAAGGAGGCTGCGGCCAAGCCGAGCGGCGTGGACAGGTAGATGTCCCACATCAGGCCGGCGCAGAACGCGATCACCGAACCCCGCCGGGGGCCGGCGAAGAGGCCGGCCAGGATGGCTACGAGCGCCGGCAGCTCCGGCGCAACCCCGGCCACCCTCACCTGCGAGAAGAACGTCAGCTGCAACAGGAGCGCTAACAGGTAGACGACTATGAGCCGCAGCCCGATCATGGCCACACTGCCCCCGGCCAGAAGGCGGCGCGAGCGCAGCACACTCTGTACCGGCTGCGACGCCGTCATGGCGACGGCTCCGAGAACGGGGAGTCCGGGCCGACCGGTGCTTCGTCGGTGGGTGCCAGCAGCAGCACGGTCACGTAGCCGAGATCTTGGACCTCCGCGGCCAGATCGACGGTCACCAACTGGGCCAACCCTGCCTCCGACGGCTCGACCGACGCCACCCGGCCCACCGGTATGTCGGCGGGATAGCGGCTGCCGGCCGCAGTCACCACCGGGCTCCCCACCGCCGGCAGCTCCGACAGGTCCCCGGTCTCGGGCCAGCGCAGGCCGGCGTCCACCACGAACTGGGTCGGGTCGCCGGCCATCCCGTGGCCGAGCGCCACGTCGCCGGTGTCCAGCAGGCGCACTCCGACGACCAGGCTGGGATCGCTCACCGCGGTGACCGTGCTCGAGGACGCGTCGACGGTCTCCACCCGGCCCACGAAGCCAGCCGAGGTGACGACGGCCATGCCCGGAGCTACCCCGTCCCGGTGGCCCACGTCGATCGACATCACGTCGTCATCGAAGTTCCCCACGGAGTCGCGCAGCACCGTCGCGGTCAGCCGTTCCACGCCTTCGACGAAGGTCACCCCGGTGGCGTCCAGCAGCCTCTCGAGCGCGTCCTGTTCGGCCGCGTCGCGTATGTCGGCGCTGGCGAGCCGGTCGATTTCGTCTCTGAGCCTCTCGTTCTCGGAGCGGAGGTCGTTGTAGGTGAACATCACGGTCCAGACCTCGGCCACCGGCCCGAGAACTACATCGACCGCGGAGACCACCGGCTCGAGTACGTCGCGAACCCGGCTCTGGGCGGTGTCGAGCGGCCCGAAGCCGCGGAAGTCAAGGGTGAGAAGCGTTGCCGCCGTCAGGATCAGCAGCAACAAGCGGTAGCGGGACCGCCCGCTGCGCTGGGCGACCGCCATCGTCCAGGGTCAGAGATCGCCCGTTGCGGTCACCGCTGGTCCAAGTTGTCGAGCACGTGGCCACAGCCCCTCACCACGGCGAGCAGCGGATCCTGGGCGACCGTGATCGGCATGCCCGTCTCGTTGGCCAGCCGCTGGTCCAGATTCCTCAACAGGGCGCCCCCGCCCGCCAGCATGATGCCCGATTCCATGATGTCTGCGGCCAGTTCCGGGGGTGTGTGGTCCAGCGTGCCTCGCACGGCGTCGCAGATGGCGGTTATCGACTCCTCCAAGCCCTCGCGGATGTCCTCGGTGGTGACCGAGACCACACGGGGCAGTCCGCTCACGAGGTCGCGGCCCCGGATCTCGGCCCTCGCCTCCCGGGCCAGTGGGTAGGCCGACCCGAGCATGATCTTGATCTCCTCGGCGGTGCGCTCCCCGATCAGCAGCGAGTGCTCCTTCTTGACGAACTGTGCGATGACGTTGTCGAACTCGTCTCCCCCCACGCGGATCGACTGGCTGGAAACGATGCCGCCGAGCGAGATGACGGCCACCTCGGTCGTGCCTCCGCCAACATCGACGATCATGTTTCCGGTCGGCTCCCACACCTGAAGCCCGGTGCCGATCGCGGCGGCCATCGGCTCCTCGATGATGTGAGTCGGCTTCCGGGCGCCCGCGGACTCGGCCGCCTCCTGCACGGCCCGCTGTTCGACGCCGGTGATTCCCGACGGCACGGCGATGACCATCCGCGGCTTGGTCCAGCGTCGCTGATGGACGCGCTCGATGAAGAAGCGCAGCATCTCCTCGCACATGTCGAAGTCGGCGATCACCCCGTCTCGGAGCGGACGGACGGCCTGGATGTGCGACGGTGTGCGACCGATCATGCTCTTCGCTTCGGAGCCCACGGCCAGCACCTTGCCGTTCTTGGTGTTGACAGCCACCACCGACGGCTCGTCGAGCACGATCCCCTCGCCGCGCACGTACACGACGGTGTTCGCGGTACCGAGGTCGAGAGCCATGTCGCGCCCCATGACCCATCCCAGCCCCGAAAGCATGCTCGCTGTGCTCATTGTGATGCCTCGATCAGGTTGAGGACCATAGCACCGCGCCAAGAGACCCGGTCCGCCCGTCGCCGGGGATTGTAGACGATGGAGGGCACTAGCACACAGACCGCCTCAGCCGTTCCCGCAGCCGGGATTCTGGTCGATCGCTCGCTGTAGTGCCAAGTCTTATGCCAGGTCGGGGAAGAACAGCTCGATCTCCCGCCGGGCCGACTCCGGCGAGTCGCTGCCGTGGACCAGGTTCTCGGTGACCATCGTGCCGAAGTCCCCCCGGATGGTGCCGGGAGCGGCCTTGATCGGGTCGGTGGCACCCATCATCTCCCGCACGACGTTCCAGGTGTCGCGGGGCCCCTCCACCACGGCCACCAGCACGGGGCTGCGGCCCATGAAGGCCACCAGGTCCCCGTAGAAGGGCTTCTCTGTGTGCTCGGCGTAGTGGCGGGCGAGCAGGTCGCAATCGAGGGTACGGAGCTCGGCGGCCACCAGCCGCAGGCCCTTGCGCTCCAGACGGCCGATGACCTCACCCACCAGGCCCCGCTCCACTGAGTCGGGCTTGCAGATGATCAGAGTCCGGTCCACGGCCGGGATGCTACGGCCCACTCGCGTTGAGGGCTACCTTGGCTGCGCCGATGACGGTGAAGGAGCCGGTCACGGTGATCACGTCGGCGGGGCCGGCCAGCTCGAAGACCCTCTCGAGGGCGGCGCCGACGTCGGTGACCGCCTCCGCGGCCGCGCCGATCCCGGTGGCCGCGGCGGCCACGTCGGCCGCGGGGATGCCCCGGGCGGTGGGAGCGGTACAGCACACCACCAGCTCGGCCCGGCCGGCTTCGAGCCCCTCGAGCACCCCAGCGACATCGCGGCCCGACTGCATCCCCACCACCAGGAACCGCCGGCCCGCCGGCGCGAAGTCCTCGTTGAGGGTGGCGGTCGCGGCCCGGGCGCCGTCGGGGTTGTGGGCGCCGTCCAGGATGGTCAAGGGCTCGCGGCCGACAATCTCGAACCGGCCCGGCACCCTCACACTGGCCAACGCCGCGTCGACCACGTCGGAGGGCAGGGGTCCGTCGAAGAAGGCCTCCGCGGTGGCGACCGCCAGCGACACGTTGTCGAGCTGGTGGCGTCCGTGCAGCGCGACCAGCGCCCCCTCGTGGCGGCCGTGGGGCGTGTACAGATCGGCGGACCACCCGCCGACCGCCAGCCGCTCGTTGTCGAACCCGAAGTCGCGGCCCCGCTCGAGCATGGCCGCATGGGGCTCGGCCCGGAACGCCTCGCGCACGCCGGGGTCGGTCTCGCCGCACACCACCGTCGAGTCGGGCTTGACGATGCCGGCCTTCTCGGTGGCCACGGCCATGCGCCAGTCGCCGACCCCGTCGGTGTGGTCCATCCCCACGTTGGTGAGCGTGGCCACCTCGGCCTCCACCACGTTGGTGGCGTCGAAGCGTCCCAGCATCCCGACCTCCACCACGGCCACGTCCACGGCCACGTCGGCGAAGTGCTGGAGCGCGGCCGCGGTCACCGTCTCGAACCAGGTGGCCTGCATCCGGAGATGGTCGGTGAAGCGGGCCACGTCGCCGACGGCCGCGCCGAAGGTCTCGGGGTCGATGGGCTCGGCGTCGACCGAGATCCGCTCGGTGGGGGCCACCAGATGGGGGCTGACGTAGGCGCCGACCTTCAGGCCCATCTCCTGGAGCAGGCGGGCCGTGACCCGCACGGTTGACCCCTTGCCGTTGGTGCCGGTGACGTGCACCACCCGGTAGCACCGCTGCGGGTCGCCCATGGCGTCGCTGAGCCGGCGCATCGACTCCAGGCTGAGGCCGTGGACCCGGCCGGCGCGGGGCCGGGACTCGTAGTTGATCAGAGTCTCGAGGTGGTCCAAGGCCGCGCCGTAGTCCACGGAGGGCCCTCTGGCGTCAGCTAGCCCGCCGGGAGCGAGTGTCGTCCTCCTCGGCACGGGGTACGAGCGTGGGATTCACGTTCTGGCATACGGCCTCGCGGTCGATCACCACAGTGGAGATGTCCTCGCGGCCCGGGAGGTCGTACATGATGTCGAGCAGGACCTCCTCGAGCACGGCCCGCAGCCCGCGGGCCCCCGATGCCCGCTTGATGGCCTCGTCGGCTATCGCCTCCAACGCCTCCTCTTCGAAGGCCAGATCGACGTTCTCGAACCGGAACATCTTCTGGTACTGCTTGACGAGGGCGTTGCGGGGTTCCACCAGAATGCGCATCAGGGCGTCGCGCTCCAGGCTGCCGACCGCTCCCATCACCGGCAGCCGCCCTATGAACTCGGGGATCAGCCCGTACTTGGTGAGATCCTCCGGGAGCACCTCGGCGAATATGGCGCCCAGGTCCTTGTCCTCGGGCCGGCGGATATCGGCGCCGAATCCGACACCCCGGGTGCCGGTGCGGCGCTCGACGATCTTCTCTATGCCGGCGAACGCTCCCCCGCAGATGAACAGGACATTGGTCGTGTCGATCTGGATGAACTCCTGGTGAGGGTGCTTGCGCCCTCCCTGCGGGGGCACCGACGCCGACGTGCCCTCCAGGATCTTGAGCAGAGCCTGCTGGACGCCCTCGCCTGAGACGTCGCGAGTGATCGACGGGTTCTCGCTCTTGCGGGCGATCTTGTCGATCTCGTCTATGTAGATGATGCCCTTCTCGGCCTTCTTCACGTCGTAGTCGGCGGCCTGGATCAGCTTCAGGAGGATGTTCTCCACGTCCTCGCCCACGTAGCCGGCCTCGGTCAGGGCGGTGGCGTCGGCTATGGCGAAGGGCACGTTGAGCATCCGGGCGAGCGTCTGGGCCATGAGCGTCTTGCCGCAGCCGGTTGGGCCTATGAGGAGTATGTTCGACTTCTGGAGCTCTATGTCGGGGTCCTGGCTCTCGCCTAGCTGCACTCGCTTGTAGTGGTTGTAGACCGCGACCGAGAGGATGCGCTTGGCGCTGTCCTGCCCGACGATGTAGTCGTCCAGGAAGGTGTAGATCTCACGGGGGGCGGGCAGCTCGCCGACCGGGTCCTCGGACGGGCCGGCCAACTCCTCGTCGATGATCTCGTTGCAGAGATCGATGCACTCGTCGCAGATGTAGACGCCGGGGCCGGCGATGAGCTTCTTGACCTGTTTCTGCGACTTGCCGCAGAACGAGCACTTCAGAAGCTCGCCACCCTCACCAAGCTTGGCCACGCAGCCGTCTCCCCTTCAAGTGTCGGCTAGTCAGCTGATCGCCCGGATGGCGCTGCTGTTGTCCACCACATTACGCGCTTCGATCACCTCGTCGATGATCCCGTACTCCTTGGCCTGCTCGGCGGTCATGACGAAGTCCCGGTCGGTGTCGGTGGCGATCTGCTCTATGGGCTGGCCGGTGTGCTCCGAGAGCACCTCCTCCAACGATTTCTTCAGTCGGGCCACCTCGGAGGCGATCCGCTCTATGTCGCTGGCGTCACCGTGCGCCCCCGCGTATGGCTGGTGGAGGAGGATCTTGGCGTGCGGGAGGGCAAGACGCTTGCCTCCGGTACCGGCCGCCAGCAGCACCGCGGCCGCCGATGCAGCCTGGCCGAAGCAGATGGTGGTGATGTCGGGTTTGATGTACTGCATCGTGTCGTAGATCGCGAACAGCGAGTTGATGTCCCCGCCGGGGCTGTTGATGTAGAGGTTGATGTCCTTGTCGGGATCCTCGGACTCGAGGTGCAGGAGCTGCGCGCAGATCAGGTTGGCGACCACGTCGTCGATAGGGGTGCCCAGGAAGATGATGTTCTCCTTGAGGAGCCGGCTGTACAGGTCGAAGGCGCGCTCGCCGCGGTTGGTCTGCTCCACCACGGTCGGGACCAAGTAGTTGCGGGGGCTGATGCTCATGATTCGTCCTGGGCTTGTTCGTCCTGTGCTTGATCGGTGTCTACATCCTGAGGGCTCTCCACGCCTTCGCCAACGTCGGCGGGAAGTCTGAGCAGTTCCGGACCGATGACCTCCCCGTCGGGATCGACCAGCTCGACCCGCTCCGTGATCCACTCCAGGGCGGTCCGCTTGGAGATCTGGGAACGCATGTCCGACAGCTGTCCGGAAGTGGCCAGCGCGTCGCGGAGCCGGGCGGCTTCGGCCGCCGCATCCACCTCGGCTCCGTTGCTGGCCGCGAGCACGGCCTGCTCCAGTTCGGCGTCGACGGCGTCGTCGTCCGCCTCGAGACCCTCGGCCACGGCGACGGCCCGCAGCGCGAGATCCAGCTTGACGCTGCGGTCGGCGCTGAGCCGCAGGCCGCCCTCGAACTCCTCGGGGGACTGGCCGAGGCTGTCGAGATAGTCATCGAGTTCATAGCCCCGCTGGGCGAGGTCTCTCGTCAGGCTCTCGCGCCGGGCCTCCACCTCCGACGAGATCATCGCCTCGGGGACATCGTCAGTGACGAGATCAGCCACCGCAGAGGCGATGGCCTCGCGGCGCATCGATTCGGCGTACATCACTTTGGCTCTCGCCTGTCCGGTCTCCAGCGCGGCGCGGAACTGCTCGGCGGTGTCGAACTCGGTGTTGGCCCCCACGAACTCGTCGTCCAGGTCGGGCAGGACGGCCTCTTGCACCTCCTTGACGAGCACCCGGAAACGAAGCTTCTGATCCTCCTCGGGATCCGGATGCGAGGCCAGGAACTCCAGGATGTCCCCGGCGGTGGAACCGCGCAGGTTCTCGTCGATCTCGGGTACCACCGCCCCGGTGCCGAGCAGGTAGTCGTAGTCGGAGGTCGTGAGGCCGTCGATGGTCTCGCCGCCCAGGGTGCCGGTGATGTCGATCGTGAGATGATCGCCGTCGGCCGCGGCCCGCTTCACCGGAGCCAGTTCCGCGAATTGCTTGCGGAACCTGTCGATCTCGGCGACGACCTCCTCCTCGTCGACGACGGGGCTGGGGATCTGCACGCTCAACTCGTCGTAGCCCGACACCCGAATGGCCGGACGGACATCGACCACCGCGTCGAAGGACACCGGACCTGCTTCCGAGCCCTCGGTGACCTCTATCTGGGGCGCGTCGATGACGTCGATGTCGTGCTCGACGACGGCGCGGGCGTAGTAGTCGGGCAGGGACGCCCTCAGCGCTTCCGCCCGGCCCGCCAGCGGCCCCAGCTGCGCCTCCAGCAGGCGGCGGGGGGCCCGTCCCGGGCGAAAGCCGGGAACCCGGACCTCGCGAGCGATGCGCTTGAAGGCCGCCTCGACCTCGGTCTCGAACTCTGCCTCGTCCAACTCGACGGTCAGCTTGACCCGGTTGTCGGTGAGCGTCTCGACGCTGCTGCGCACGGCCGCGAGTGTACCGGTGCGGTTCCGCGGCACTACCGGAGCCTCATCCCTCGCACCTGCCCGCGCAGGTTCTGAGGACCGCTACCGTGAGGGGTCCGCGGGCGTAGTTCAACGGCTAGAACCTCAGCCTTCCAAGCTGATGATGCCGGTTCGATTCCGGTCGCCCGCTCAAGCGCCCGACCACCAGCAAGCCTGTGCCAATGACCGAGTCGCTGCTCGAACGCTCGGCCCGTTTCATCGACGGAGCCGTCTACGAGGGACCCGTCAGCGTCAATCCCGTGGACAGCTCGTTCCACGAGATCGCCGACGGCGTGGCGCTGGTGTGCGGCTTCTCCCACATCTGGACACTCGACTGCGGCGAGGGGCTCGTCGTGGTGGACACGTCCCAGCCCGACTTCGCGTCGGCCGCGCTGGAGCATCTCCGCCGGTGGCGGGACGTTCCCGTCGACACCATCGTCTACACCCACGGGCACATGGACCATGTCGGCGGCGCCCAGACCTTCTGCCACGATGCCGTCGAGCGCAGGCGCCCGACGCCGACGGTGGTGGCCCACGACGCGGTGGTGCGGCGCTTCGACCGCTACGACCTCACCCGCGACGAGATCGTGAACACGGTGCGGGTGCCCGCCGATCTCCTGGAACGGCCGTACCTGCGCCCCACCTACGACGAGCCCGAGTTCATGGTGCGCAACATCTGGCGCCTGTACGGCGGCTGGTACGACGCCAACCCGGCCCGGCTCAAGCCCGCACCCGACGCCGCCGTGGCCGCGGAGGTGGCGACCATGGCCGGCGGGTCGGCCGCGCTGGCCCGGCGGGCCGCCGAGCTCTGCGAGGCCGGGGAGCTGCGGCTCGCCTGCCAGCTGGTCGAGTGGGCCGCCCAGGCTGCGCCCGACGACGACGCGGTCCACGCGGTGAGGGCCGAGGTGTACCGGATCCGCCGCGACAGCGAGCTCTCGTTGATGGCCCGGAACATCTTCCGCGACGCGTCCTATTCCTCGAAGGCTCGGCTGCCACCGGCGCAGGGACCAGACTGAGGGCATGCGCACCGAGTTCGATCCCGACCGGCTGCCGCTGACGATCCTGGAGCTCTTCAGGATCAAGCAGGGGGAGATGGTCTCAGCCCTGATGCACCTGGGCACGCGCCTGGGCCTCTGGGAAGCGCTCCGGGACTCCGAGCCGTGCACCAGCGCCGAACTGGCCGGAGAGACCGGCCTCCAGGAGCGCTGGGTGCGGGAGTGGCTGCACGGCATGGCCGCCACCGAGCTCGTGCAGCACGACGACGGCCGGTTCGCGCTGACTCCCGAGGCCCGGGTTGCGCTGACCGACCGGGACCATTGGTCCTTCATGCCCGGAGTGTTCGGGCCTCCCATGACGCACTACGAGATCGAGCGCACCGCGGAAGCGTTCCGGACCGGTTTGGGAATGACCTGGGCGGAGCACGGAGACCATGCCTGCCACATGCAGTGCGCCATGTCCGCGGCTCGCCAGGAGACCTTCCTGGTGCCGGTGGTCCTGGCCTCCTTCGACGGGGCGACCGACCGGCTGCGAGCCGGTAGCGCCCACATCGTGGATGTCGGCTGCGGAGCCGGGGTCGCGGCCAGACTTCTGGCGTCGAGCTTCCCCCAGGCGACCGTGGTGGGCATAGACCCGTCCGAGCGGGCGATCACCGCGGCCCGGGCCGAGTCGGAGGCCGCGGGCCTCGACAACGTGACCTTCGAGCAGGGAACCTTCGACGACCTGGACCGCTTCGGGCCGGTGGACCTGCTCGTGACCCTCGACGTGCTGCACGACCTGCCGCGCCCGCAGGATGCGATCGCGGCCGCCGGCCGGAATCTGGCCGCTGACGGCTGGTGGCTGGTGGCCGACATCAAGGGGCGCGGGGACCTGGAATCCAACCGGAAGATCCCGGTGCTGCCCTACATGTACGCGATGTCGGTCTTCTACTGCATGTCCTCCGCGCTGTCAGAGCCGGAGGGTGAGGGCCTCGGAACCCTGGGGCTTTACCCGGCCCGACTGGAGGAGATGGTCACAGGCGCGGGGTTCACCCGCTTCACCCGCCATGACGTCGATTTGGACCCGACCAACTGGTACTACGAGATCCGGCTCTGACCCGGGCCGCGCTCGGGTCTAGTCGTCGGCCGAATCGGACTCCGGGGCCCGGGGCGCCACCTCGGGATAGAGGTGGGAGATGGTGCCCGGCTCGATGCGGCAGGACTCGATGTAGGCATCCACATCCTCGCCCTTGACACGGATGACCCGGCCCATCCGGTAGGCAGCGATGTATCCCTCATCAATGAAGCGGTACAGCGTTCGCGTCGTGATGCCGAGGCGCTTGGCCGCCGCGGTCGTACCCAGCCACTCGATCTGAGCCTGCTCGGGTTGTTCTTCATCGATCATGACTCTAGTTGCCTTTCGATCCATTTTGTGATGACTTGGGCCTGCCGAAGCTCATCGCACGAACAGCATGCCCTGCGACGAGATCAAGCACAGTCTATGGCAATGACCGCGGTAGAAGGTGGATACACGTCCATCTCGGCCCAACTAGGCGGCAACGAGTGTGCCCACGCGGCCAACGACCGCTGTCCGCTCCACATGCGGGCTTCAAGCGCGAGTGTCAACGACTAGCCTGAGGAACGTGATCGATCGGGTTCTGCTGGCCTCGCCCCGCGGTTTCTGCGCCGGAGTGGATATGGCGATCAAGGCGCTGACCTGGATGATTCAGGCCTTCGATCCGCCCGTGTACTGCTACCACGAGATAATCCACAACCAGAAGGTGGTGAAGCGCTTCGAGGACGCGGGCGTCGTGTTCGTCGACGACATCTCCGAGGTCCCGCCGGGAGAGCCGATCATGCTGTCGGCCCACGGCTCCGCTCCCGAGGTCGTGCAGGAGGCCCGCGATCGGGGCGGCTACGTCGTGGACGCCGTCTGCCCCCTGGTCACCAAGGTCCACCACGAGGTCAAGACCCGGGCCGCCAAGGGCTACAAGATCGTGTACGTGGGCCACGAGGGCCACGAGGAGGCCGTGGGGACAATGGCCGTGGCCCCGGACGCCATCCACCGCGTGGAGAACGCCAGGGGGGTGGCCGCCCTGCCCGAGTTCAAGGAACCGGTCGCCGTCCTGGCCCAGACCACCCTCTCGCACCGTGAGTGGGAGGGTGTGTTGGAGTACACCCGCCGGCGCTTCCCCGACCTGTGGCAGCCGAGCATCAGCGACCTCTGCTTCGCGACCACCAACCGGCAGACGGCGCTGATGGAGATCGCGCCCGAATGCGACGCCGTGCTGGTCATCGGATCGGCCAACTCGTCCAACACCCAGTCCTTGGTGGACTTGGCAGCCGAGGCGGGCTGCCGCCGGGTGCTGAGGATCAACGACGCCGACGACATTCCGGCCGACCTCTCGGGAACGATCGGCGTGACCGCGGGAGCCTCCGCGCCCGAGGACCTCGTCAGGGGCGTCATCGAGCGGCTGGCGCCGGCTCAGGCCGCCGAGGAGGTGACCGTGATCGACGAGGACGAGTACTTCCCGCCGCCGCGCAACCTTCGCGACCTGCTGGCCGCGGTGGAGGCGGCCGCCATAGTGAGCCTCGGATCCCGAACCCGACAACGGGACCCCTTGAACGACCGCTCGATCGACGCCAGCGATCTGCTCGACAGGCTCAGCCCCCGCCCCGCCTGAGGCCGAGCCGATAGGGGCATTCTGCGGTTCATACGGGCGAGGCCGTGGCCCGAGCGGCCCTCAGGTCGCAGCGAACAAGAGCGGGAAGACCGCCTGATTCACTTTCAGGCTTGGGGCGGTTCCTGACCGGCGAGCACGCGGGCCTCCACGTAGAGGTCGCCCAACTCGACGAAGAGGCGGTCAGTGACGTCGCTCACGGCCCGGCGCGGCACCCGGCCGTCGACCTTGGCGGGAGGCGGGATGGGTTCGCCGACAACGACTACCACCCGGCGGGGGCGGGGCACGAACGAACCCACTGGAAGGGCTCGGACAGTGCCGCCGAGCCCGATCGGAACGATCGGTACCCCGGCGCGGGCCGCGACGAATGCCGGCCCGTCCAGCATGTGGTCGCGCCGGACCCGATCCCCGGTGCGTCGAGTGCCCTCAGGGAACATCACCAGCGGCTCGCCGAGTGCCAGCACGTCGGTGGCGGCCCGCAGCGCGGTGCGGTCGGCGGTTCCCCGCTCCACGGGAAAGCCGCCCAGCATGGTGAGGAATGCGCCCAGCGGCCCGTTCTCCCACAAGCTCTCCTTCCCCATGAAGCGCAGCCGCCTGCTGGTGGCCATCCCGGCGATCGGGGTGTCGATGAAGGACCGGTGTACCGGCGACAGGATGAACGGGCCGGGCGGGAAGTTCTCCTTGCCCTCAACCCGCAACCTGAACAGCAGCTTGCACAGGGCGAGGACCATGGACCACAGGACCCGGTAGAGAAGGCGTCCCCACAGGGGCTGGCGGCTCCGGTGAAGGGCATCGTCGCCGGCCGTGCCGTCCTTCCTGCGGCGTCCGTATGCGCTGCGGCTCATGGCCTCCCACTCACACCAGTTCCAGTATCTGCTCGATCGTCTCGTCGAAAGTCTTGTCGGTGGTGTCGATCACCAATGCGTCCGAGGCCACAGCCAGCGGACCGGCACGGCGGGTGGAGTCGATCATGTCACGCCGGGCCAGATCGTCGGCGACGGCCTGGACCCCTGCGGCTTCGGGCCCGCCGTCGGGCGGGTTCCCCGCGTCGGCCAGGCCGTCCTGGCGAGCCCTGCGCATGGCTCTGACCGCAGGGTCGGCGGTCAGGTAGACCTTGACCGCGGCGTCGGGGAACACCACTGTGCCGATGTCGCGCCCCTCCAGCACTCCCCCGCCGCACCGCCGGACCCACTCACGCTGGCGGGCCACCATCTCGGACCGCACGTCGGGGTTGGCCGCGACCAGGCTCACAGCACGGTTCACCGACCGCCCCCGGATCTCCACGGTGGCGTCCACGCCGTCGACGAAGACCTGGTCCTGCTCGACCCGGAGGTCGATGGCGCGGGCCACGTTCGCGCTGAAGTGGTTGTCGGCGGGATCCCCGCCGGCTCGCAGCACCGCGAAGGTGACCGCCCGGTACATCGCGCCCGTGTCGAGGTACCCAATGCCCAGCCGGTCGGCCACGGCCCGGGCGACGCTGGTCTTGCCCGAGCCGGCCGGGCCGTCGATGGCTATGACCCTCATATCGTTATGACCCTCATCGGAGCTATGACCCTCATCGGTGCGCTCCGCCGGGCAGTCTCAGAGCCTCCAGCGCCTCGTAGAAGCCGGGGAACGTCTTGGCCACGCACCCGGGATTCTCGATCTGCATTCCCGGCGCCACCAGGCCCAGCACCGAGAACGCCATCGCGATCCGGTGGTCGTCGTAGGTGCGGACTCGAGCACCCACCGGAGCCGGAGGGGGCACCACCGCGAACCCGTCGGCCAACTCCCGAGCCTCGACGCCGCAGCGGCGGAGCTCCGAGACCACTGCGGCTATCCGGTCGCTCTCCTTGCCCCGCACGAACCCGATGCCGCGCACCGTGGTCGGTGTTGACGCCAGTGATGCCGCTACGGCCAACGTGGGAGCGGTGTCGGACATGTCCGACAGGTCGACATCCACGCCCCGCAGGGGGCCGCCGGTCACCCGGATGCCGGTTTCGTCCTGGTCCACCCCTGCCCCCATGTCTGCCAGCAGCGCGGCGAAGCGGGTGTCGCCCTGGACCGAACCGGAGCCGAGGCCCTCGACCCGCACCGTGCCGCCGGTCACCGCGGCCGCCGCCATGAAGTACGAGGCCGACGAGGCATCGGGCTCCACCTCGAAGCGCCCGTGGGGTCGGTAGCCCGTCCCCGCGATGCGCACCTCGTGGTCGCCGACCTCGACGGCCGCGCCGAAGGCCCTCATGATCTCGGCCGTCATCTCGACGTACGACCGGCTCACGACCACCCCGGCGATGCGGATCCTCAGCCCGCCGGGAACCAGTGGTGCGGCCAGCATCAGCCCGGAGAGGAACTGGCTGGAACGATCGGCGGCCACCGACGTGTCACCGGAGCGAATGGGTCCGCAGATCAGCATTGGCAGCCCGTCACCACCGGACGGGAACTCCACCCGAACGCCGAGCCGCCGCAGCGAGTCGGCCAGATCGCCGAAGGGCCGGGCTCTCAATTGCGGATGGCCGTCCAAGGTCACCGGCCGATCGGACAGGGCCAGCACCGGCGCTACGAAACGGCTCGTCGTGCCCGACATTCGGGCGTCCACCACGGCATCCTCGGGCGTCTCGACCGTCCCTGCGGTGCCGCGGATCCGCATGGCCGCCTTCTCGGGTGTGCTGACCACGTCAGCACCCAGCGACCTGACCGCTTCAACCATGGCTTCGGTGTCGTCGGCGAAGAGAGCGCCGGTGAGCGTGGTCTCGCCCGGAGCCAGCGCGGCGCAGATGAGAGCCCGGTTGGTGATGCTCTTGGATCCCGGCAGCGTCACGGTCGCGTCCGGCGGGGCCTCCAGCGGCTTGATGTCCAGAGCCGGGAGCAGTTTCTCTCTCATCCGAGCGGGTTGAGTGACGGGCGATACCCGGCGTCGGTCAGGCTCTGCACGAACTGCTCCGCCGCGTCGCTGCCGACCAGAGCCAGTACCACGCCGCGCGCCCCCTCCGCGGAGTGCGCTATCTCAAGGTCGTAGATGTTCACGTCGAGGTCGGCCGCAAGGGTTGTGATCCTGGCCAGCTCGCCCTTCTGGTCGCGTATGGCGATCCGTACCTCGGTCAGACGCGAGGGCTCGGGCGCTCCGGTGGACAGGCTCCGCCGGCTCTCGCGGGCGGCCTCCAACCGGGCCAGCAGCTCAGCACGATCACCCCCGGAGACGATCAGCCGCATCTCGACCAGTTCATCGAGCAACTCGTCGAGGACATCGGTGATGGCGGCTCGATTCTCGACGCAGATCTCGGGCCAGATGGCGGGGTGGCCCGCGGCCACCCGGGTCATGTCACGGAAACCGCCGGCCGCGAGCCTCAGCAGAGCGCGATGCTCGTTCGAGCGTCCTTCGGCGATGCGCATCAGCACGGCCGCGGTGAGGTGCGGCACATGGGAGACAACCGCCACCAACGCGTCATGGCGCTCCGGCGAGAGCGCGATCGGCTGGGCTCCCAGCTGCGAGACGATCTCGCGCACGTCGGCCAGGGCCGTATCGTCAGTGATCGCGGTGGGGGTGAGCACCCATACCGCGTTCCGGAACAGGTCGGGATGGGCACCGTCCAAGCCGTCCTGCTCGCTGCCGGCCATCGGATGGCCGCCCACGAACCGGGGATCGTTCACCGCGCTGCAGACGGGGGCCTTGACGCTGCCGACATCGGTGACGATCGACGCGCCGGCGTCGATCAGCTGCTGGGCGACTGGGGCCAGCACCGCGGGTGGAGCGGCGACCACAGCGAGGTCGCAAGGTCCCGGTTCGCCGATGCAATCCACCGCGCCCATGGCCACGGCCGAGGCGGCTCGCAGGGGGTCGGGCTCGATACCGGTGACCTGCCACCCGGCCTTGCGGAGAGCCATGCCCACCGAACCCCCGATGAGTCCCGTGCCGGCGATGACGGCGCTGCGGGTTCGGGCCATGGACGGCGATGCTACCGGTGTGATCCGCCGGCCTCTTGTCCTCTATTGGAACGTGCGCGGGTAGATGCAGACCCGTCGCGTTGTGAGGGGGTGTCTCCCGCTCCTGTTCGCTGCGCTCACGGGCCGCTCGGGCCACGGCCTCGCCCGTATGAGAGGGATTCGCGCACCTACCTGCTCGGCCTCTATGTCGTTGACGCTGCGGCCTGCTCCAGAAGCCTGGTCTCCTCAGGCGTCAGCGACCGCCAGCAGCCCGGAGCCAGGCGCCGGTCGGCGAGGGGGCCGATCCTGGTCCGCACCAGCCGGCGCACCGGATGGCCCACCGCCTCGCACATCCTGCGGACCAGCCGATTGCGCCCCTCATGGACGGTGATGCGCAGCACGTCAGGCGCCACCAGTGCCACCTTGGCCGGTCCGGTCGGACCGTCATCGAGCTCCACACCTTGGCGGAGGGCTCTCACCGCAGCCGGCTTCGGCTCCCCCGACACCTGGGCCAGGTACTCCTTGGCGATGCCGAACGACGGGTGGGCGAGCCGATGGGCGAGGTCCCCGTCGTTGGTGAGCAACAGCAGACCCTCGGTTCTCAGATCGAGGCGCCCGACCGGGAAGACACGCGGCTCGGCCGGAACGAGGTCGGTGACGACGGGGCGCCCCTGCGGGTCGTGCGCCGTGGTCACGACCCCGGGCGGCTTGTTGAGCAGGTAGCGGACGAGGTCGGGTCGCACGCCGACGACCGCTCCGTCGACCTCCACCACTGCCCGGGTCGCATCAATGCGAGCACCCAGCCGAGCCACCGCGCCGTCGACTCGCACCCGTCCATCCGAGATCAGGGATTCGCAGGCGCGGCGACTCCCGAACCCGCGCCGGGCCAGAACCTTCTGCAGACGCTCACCGTCGGCCGACGTCACTGGCCGCTGCCGGCGACTCCGTCCGGGTCCGGCCCGTCGGTGTCGGACACCACCCGCAATCGTCGCTCCATGGCCTCGACCGCATCGGGGTCCGGGACGAACTCGCCGAGCGGAGGCAATTCGTCGAGGGAGTCGAGGCCCAGATGCTCCAGGAACTGGGGCGTGGTCCCGTACAGCACCGCCTGGCCCGGTCCCGGTAGACGGGCGATCTCGTCGATGTAGCCGCGGCGTCTCAACGTCCGCATCACGCCGTCCACGTTCACACCCCGGATCTCGGCGACCTGGTGGCGGGACACCGGCTGCTTGTAGGCCACGACGGCCAGCGTCTCGAGCGCGGCGGCCGAGAGCCGCCCGCCATGGCCCTCGCGCACGAACCGCTCCACGTAGACGTCCTGGCTGGGCGCGGTCTGGTAGCGGTAGCCGCCGGCCACCCGCGCCAGCACGAAGCCGCGTCCCTGTGACTCGTACTCGGCCGCGAGCGCATCGCAGGCGGCGAGCACCTGCTCCGTAGACGTCTCGACGACGGCTGCCAGCACTTGCGGCGACAGGGGTTCGTCCGCGAGCAGCAGCACCGCCTCGATCGCGGCCGCGATCGAAGCGCCCGGCGAAGTCGCGTGGTCCGGAGCGCTGGTCACCGGCGGGCTCAACCGTCGTAGACGTCGGCGCCGGCCATCGCGGCCTGGCGAACACCGGCATCGTCGCCGCCGGTCCACGAGATGACGATGTCGCCGAACGTGGTCGCCTGCTGGACGTCGGCCAGTCCCTGCTTGATCAGTTCGAGCACAGCCAGGAACCGCACGACCAGTTCGAGGCGATCGTCGATGCCGATGGTGAGCCGCCGGAAGGTGGCCTGCCCCGAACTGGTCAGCTCCCCGATCAACTCGGCCAAAGCGTCGCCCACGGTCAGCGAGATCGGCGTGATGTGGGTTGTGTCGACCCGTGGCGCGGCCCGGGGAGCCGTAGCCCGCAGGTAGGCGGTGCGGAGGTCGGTGGGAGGCACTCCCTCCAACACGGCTGGAGCCAGCATGAGCCAGCGGTCCTCGGTGATACCCATTGTGCGGGGGTGACTGCGGGCCGCCGCCTCGAACAGCCCGCGCAGCCGCTGGGACGCATCCCGGAACGTGCTGCACTCCAGAAGGCGGGCCAGCAGCAGATCTCGCTCCGAGATCGCTTCCATCTCGTCGTCAAGGTCCACCGCAGCCTCAGTGGGCAGCAGGCGCTTGACCTTCATATCGACCAGGGTTGCGGCCATCAGCAGGAACTCGGTGGCTGCCTCCAGGTCGCAATCAGGCATCCGCTCGATCTCGGCCAGGAACGCGTCGGTGATCCGGGCGATGGGAATGTCGTAGATCTCCACCTGCTCACGGAGGATGAGCTGCAGGAGCAACTCGAACGGCCCGCTGTAGGCGGGCGTGGACACCACATAGGACATTGAACGCGAGATTACCCGCCTACGCTGGCCCGCCATGGTGAGGGTCCTCTCCGGCATCCAGCCCAGCGGTGATCTGCACCTGGGCAATTACCTGGGGGCGATCCGCAACTGGGCGAGAATCCAACACACTGCCGACGCCTTCCACCCTGTGGTGGATCTCCACGCCGTGACCGTGCCTCAGGAGCCCGGCGAGCTGGGCAGGGCGACGCTGCGGATGTCGCAGATGCTGATGGCCGCCGGGCTCGACCCGGAGATCTGCACCATCTTCGTGCAGAGCCACGTGCGGGAGCACACCGAGTGTGCCTGGCTGCTGGAGTGCACCGTTTCTTTCGGTGAGCTGAGCCGGATGACCCAGTTCAAGGACAAGTCGGACCAGCAGAAGTTCATCTCGGCCGGGCTGTTCACCTACCCCGCGCTCCAGGCGGCCGACATCCTGCTGTACGACGCCGACGAGGTGCCGGTGGGTGCCGACCAGCGCCAGCACATCGAGCTCACCCGCGACATCGCCGAGCGGTTCAACTCGCGCTACGGCGAGACCTTCAAGCTGCCTGCCGCGGTGGTTCCGGCGGCGGGGGCCAGGGTCATGGACCTGCAGAGCCCGACCAACAAGATGTCCAAGTCATTGGATTCGCCCCGGGGCACCGTGGACATCCTCGACGACCCGTCGGTCATCACTCGCAAGATCAAGTCGGCCGTCACCGACAGCGAAGCCGAGGTGCTCTACGACGTCCAGGCCAAGCCGGGAGTGTCGAACCTGCTCTCGATACTGGGGGCGGCCACCGGCCGCACGCCGGAGGAGGCCGCCGGGAACTACACGATGTACGGGCCGCTCAAGGCCGACACAGCCGACGCGGTGGTCGAGTTGCTGCGCCCCATCCAG
Source organism: Candidatus Aldehydirespirator sp. (assembly GCA_965203575.1). Lineage (GTDB taxonomy): Bacteria > Actinomycetota > Acidimicrobiia > Acidimicrobiales > Aldehydirespiratoraceae > Aldehydirespirator. The sequence continues at coordinate 2,882,495 of OZ241894.1, read as the reverse complement.
ACCCGCTTCGCCGAACTGGAGGCCGACCCGGCCGAGACGTCGCGGCTGCTGCAGATCGGCGCCGACAAGGCCCGGGCCATCGCGGCGGTCACCCTCGAACGGGCCCGCTCCAACATCGGCCTGTTGGCCCCCTAACCCGTCCCGGAGATCCCCGGGGGCGCGCTCAGCCTCCGGCCGGGCCGACGAGCAGAGCGATCCAGATGGAGATGGTGGCCAGCACGATCGTGACCACGGTCGCGTATAGGTTCCTGGCCTGGCTCCTGACGATCTCGGCATCGCTCTTGACGAGTTCGGCCCGCTCCTTGGCGGCTTGGGCGAACCCGGCCTGCATGGCGGCGTTGGTGTCGGCGAGGGCGTTGGTGAACTCGACCCTCGTCTCGGCTATGGCGGCGGTGATCGTGGCCGTGAGGACCTTGAGGTCGTCCTTGGTGGCGACGTTGTCCCAGCCGCTGGGTGGCAACTGCTCCATGAGGGTTTCGGCGTCGTCTGTGCCCATCAGTTCCGCCAGAGTGTTGAACAGCGAGGCTCGCTGTGCCTGGGTGGTAGCCACGTCGGGCCTCCCGTCTACTCGTCTCGACTAGCGGGGAGCCCTCGACGGCTCCGATACGGCCCGGACCGGCTCACCGGCCCTGACTAGCCCATGACAATAGCAGTAAGTTGCTGCTATTTCAACAACCCTGGGATAACTTCAGCTATACTGCTGCGGCGCGGGGGTGGGCGGCCCGGTAGACGGACCTGAGGCGCTCGGTCGACACCCTCGTGTAGATCTGGGTGGTGGAAACCGAGGCGTGGCCCAGCATCTCCTGCACGATGCGTATGTCGGCACCGCCGTCGAGCATGTGGGTGGCGCACGAGTGGCGCAGCACATGGGGCGTCAGCAGCGGCCCGATCCCAGCCGCCTCGCCGTGACGGCGCACCACCAGCCACAGGCCCTGGCGGCTGAGCCGCCCGCCCCGCTGGTTGAGGAACACCGCCTCGGCGTCGCCCCGGCGGGCCCAGCGAGCCGGCTCCAGCGCACCACGCCCTGTCGGCGCCAGCCACCGCTCCAGCGCCTCCGCAGCGCATCGGCCCAGCGGCACGATCCGCTCCTTGGCCCCCTTGCCGGTCACCCGCACCAGCCCGTCGTGTAGGTCCACGTCGGCCAGCGACAGCGAGCCCGCCTCCGAGATCCGGCACCCGGTGCCGTACAGCACCTCCAGCACGGCCCGGTCGCGCCGGGCCGGGGGATCGTCGCCCACCACCGCGTCCATCAGCGAGGTGATCTGGACCACCGTCAGAGCCTTGGGCAGGCCCCTGGGCACCTCGGGGATCTCGACGTCGGCGGCGGGGTCGTCGCCCCGGTGGCTCTCGGCCACCAGGAACCGGTGCAGCCCCCGCACCGACACCAGCATCCGGGTCACCGACGACGCGGCCAGCCCGTCGCGCTGCAACCCCCGCACGAACGTGACCACGTCGGTGTCGGCGGCGTCGTCGAGGCTGCGGCCCCGGCCGTTGAGGTGGCCGTGGTAGCGAAGCAGGTCCCGCCGGTAGGCCTCGACGGTGCGGGGCGACCGGCCCCGCTCCACCGCCAGCCAGGCCAGGAACTCCTCGGCCCGGGCGTCGAGGCTCGCGGCCTCGACTTCCGGCGGCGCGAGGGACGGCGCCAGGGTGCTCACGCTCCTAGCCGGCGGAAGGCGAGCAGCAGGCCGATGATGGTCTTGGCGTCGCGGATCTCGCCCCGGGCGATCATGGCCTCGACCGCGCCGAGGCCGACACGCTCGACGGTCATCCACTCCTCCTCGGCCCCGTCGGGCTCGCGGGGCACCGGCGACAGGCCGGTGGCCAGGTACACGTGGGATAGCTCGTCGCAGAAGCCGGGCGAGTTGTAGAACGTCCCCAGCTCCTTCATCGACTCGCAGGCCAGGCCGGCCTCCTCGGCCAGCTCCCGGCGGGCCGTGGCCTCCGGCTCCTCCCCGCCGACGTCGCGGGTGCCGGCCACGATCTCCAGCAGCTCGCTCTCCACAGGGGTGCGGTACTGCCGCAACAGCACCACCTCGTCGCCGTCCACCGCCACCACCGCCACTGCGCCCCGGTGGTGGACGATGTCGCGGGTCATGGTCCCGCCGTCGGGGGTGGCGAAGACGCTCTCTGTCAGCCGCACCACCCGGCCGGCGTGGATCTCTCGCTCGCTGACCTTGTGGAAGCCGCCCGCGGCGGCCCCGTCCGGCCGGTCCGAAGCGGCGCCCGGCCCCCCGTCCATCGATGTCACGCCGGAGCCGAGGGCTCGGCCCGCTCCAGCTCGCTCAACTCGGGCAGGGTGGGGTTGCGGCCCACGGCCCTCGCCATCGCGGCGGCCACCAGCCCGCTGAAGAGGGGGGCCGGCCGGTTGGGACGGCTCTTGAACTCCGGGTGGGCCTGGGTTCCCACCCAGTAGGGGTGGCCGTCCAACTCGATGAACTCCACCAGCCTCCCGTCGGGCGACTCGCCGCAGAGCACCACGTCGGACGCTTCGAAACGGCTCCGGTAGCGGGGGTTGAACTCGTAGCGGTGACGGTGCCGCTCCGACACCACCTCCTCGCCGTAGGCGCGGGCAACCTGCGAGCCGGCCAGGAGTTGCGCCACGTAGGCGCCCAGGCGCATGGTGCCGCCGTAGTCGGTGACGCCGCGCTGGCTGTCCATGAGGTCGATCACCGGATGCGGCGTCAGCGCATCGAACTCGGTCGAGTTGGCGTCGGCCAGCCCCAGCGCGTTGCGGGCGTACTCGATGGTCATCACCTGCATGCCCAGGCACAGGCCGAGGCACGGGATCAGATGCTCGCGGGCGTAGCCGGCGGCCGCGACCTTGCCCTCGATGCCCCGCTCGCCGAAGCCCCCGGGGATGACGATGCCGTCCAGGTCGCGCAGCCGCCCTGCAACCAGCAGCCCCTCCACCTCCTCGGCCTGCACCCACTCGATGTCGATCTCGGCACCATGGTGGATCCCGGCATGGTTGAGGGCTTCGATCACCGACAGGTAGGCGTCGGGCAGGCTCACGTACTTGCCGATGAGCCCGATCCTCACCGGCGTCGAAGCCTCGCGGATCCGGCCCACAAGAGCCTGCCACTCGGTCAGGTCCACCGGGCGCGCGTCGAGTCCGAGCTGCCTGCAGACGACATCGTCAAGACCCTCGTCCCGCAGGATCAAGGGGATCTCGTAGAGGCTGGCCGAGTCGGCACAGGTGATGACCGCCTCCGACGACACATCGCACAGGTTGGAGATCTTGCGCTCAAGGTCTCTTGTGAGAGGGGTCTCGCACCGGCACACGATGGCGTCGGGCTGCACGCCCCGCGAGCGAAGCTCGGTAACGGAGTGCTGGGTCGGCTTGGTCTTCTGCTCACCGGTGGGCCCGATGAACGGCACCAGGGTGACGTGCACGAAGCACACGTTCTCGCGGCCCACGTCCAGCCGGAACTGCCGGATGGCCTCGAGGAAGGGAAGGATCTCGATGTCGCCCACGGTGCCGCCGACCTCGGTGATCACGACGTCGACATCGTCGCCGGCGAGACGGGCGATGCGACGCTTGATCTCATCGGTGACGTGGGGGATCACTTGCACGGTGCGGCCGAGGTAGTCGCCCCGGCGCTCCGCGGCGATCACGTCCGAGTAGATCGATCCGGTCGTGCCGTTGGACTCCCGGGTGAGGCTCTCGTCGATGAAGCGCTCGTAGTGGCCGAGATCGAGGTCGGTCTCGCCGCCGTCGTCGGTGACGAAGACCTCGCCGTGCTCGAACGGGTTCATGGTCCCCGGGTCCACGTTCAGGTAGGGGTCGAGCTTGAGCATCGTCACTCGCAGGCCCCGGGCCTTGAGCAGCCGGCCCAGCGATGCCCCGGTCAGCCCCTTGCCCAGGCCGCTGACGACGCCACCGGTGACGAAGACGTGCTTTGTCTCCGGGTGAGACCTCCGCGGGTAACGATCCCTTAGTTCCGATGTGTCGCCCACGACATGCTTTGTCATCGGGATCTCACCCTACCGCGATCCGGGCCGCGCCCGGCGGACACCAGCCCGGACCTGCGAGCACTCCTGGCCGAGCACCTGCCACAGCTCGTCTCGATGTGCATGTATAGCAGCGCTGTAGCGCTACAATGTGCGGGTGGCTACGATCCAGATCCGGGACATCTCCGAGGACGCCTATGAGGTCATCAGGCGCCGGGCCCGCGCCGCGGGCCAGTCCATCCAGGCTTACATGAAGAGGCACATAGAGCGAATGGCCAGCGAACCCGACGACGAGGAGCTCTTCTCAGATCTCGAGCGCTTCGTCGAAGCCCACGGAATCCGGCTCGACATCGAAGCCCTGCTGGCCGACCTCGACGCCGGCCGCCGGTGAACGGCGGAACCGTAGTAGTCGACGCGTCGACGCTCGTTGCCGCGGTCGCGTCCACCGGCTCGCTCGGAGGCCGGGCGCGGGCGATGCTGCGGGGTCGCCGCCGCGCCGCGCCTCACCTGATCGACGCCGAGGTCGGCAACGCGCTGCGCTCGATGGTGCTGCGCGGCGACCTCACCGACGGCGCCGGCGCCTCAGCGCGGTCGATGGCCGAGCGCCTCGTCCATCGCCGCCACCCGATCCATGGGGCGATCACGGCGCGGGCCTGGCAACTGCGCCACAACCTCGGCTTCTACGACGCCCTGCACGTCGCCCTCGCCGAGAGCCTCCACTGCCAGCTGATCACCGCTGACAGCCGCATCGCGAGAGCGTTCAAGGACCACGACCTGATCAGCGCCATCACCCCAGACGACTAGCCGCCGGGGAGCGGTGCCCTCAACGATCATTTAGCCCGAACTTCCGACACGAGCCACACCGACCCATCGCGGCAGCCCCGCGGCGCTCAGCCCCCCGGGCGCGGATCACGCGATCACACCCGAACGCCGGCAGCAGCTCGACGGCCCCAGAGCGGGGCGCTCAGCCCCCCGGGCGCGGATCACGCGATCTCACAGCTCGGCACCCACAACGGATCGGTGTCCCAACCAGCCATCGTGCCCGGCGCGACCCGACCGGTCCGGGGATCAGGGCTCAAATCGATGTCCGCGAAGAGTACCCCGATCTGCCGGCACCGCGCCACGAACACCCGGTTCACCGCCCCGACACTCTGCTCGGTCGGCACCACGGCCTGCCACCTCTGTGTCAACTCCGCCGCCATCAACTCCGCGGCCTGCTGCCGGGCGCTGTGGGAAGCCACATCCCCAGCAGTGCCGCCCACCACCCTCTGCACCACCACCACCGCCACCGCAGCCAGCCCCGCCACCGCAGCCACCACCAACAACCACTCCAACGTCGTCAACCCCCCGTCGCCGCGGCGGCGACCGGTTGCAAGCAGGTGCGCCGCGGTGTGCCGAGCGATTCCCAAGCCGTCAACCCCCCGTCGCCGCGGCGGCGATGAGCCAGCGGACCCGGGTCTTCGCGTCAGGGGCCTCATGAATCCCGCGGTGCTCGGACTACCAGCCTTCTGTGACCAGCTGGTCCCATTCGGCGCGGTAGCGGGCAGGCACCTCGATGTGGGGGTTGTCGGCCAGGCCGTCGACTATGGCGCGGGCGTAATGCTCGCGCTGGGGCGCCAGCAGCTCATCACGCAGCGCCTCATCGAGGCCCGGATAGGTGACAGCATGGCGCGCGCACTCGTGCCTGAGCTCCAGATACTCGAACCACGACAACCCGAAGGGGAGTCCAGCGACTATGTAGTCCCCCACGTCGTAGCCGCGTCCGTCTCCTATCACGAACAACTCCACATCAGGCCACCGCGAGTTGCGGCCGCACTCCTCGAGCGCCGCGAAGAACTCGTCGTGCAGCACCTGCGAACCGCCACCCTCCAGCAGCGACGAAGTCCCGGCGCGCGTCTGATAGAACACCTCGCTCTCGAAAGCGGACGTCTGATAGAAAACCTCGCTCTCGAAAGCGGACTCGCCGTCGGTGCCCGACTGCTCCTCCATATAGGACAACGCCAGCCAGGCCTTGCTTCTCTCGAAGTCGGTGATGAACCGGGCGGTGGGCGGGATGTCGATGATGTAGGCCTCAAGGAACCCCAGCACCCCCAACTCCGCCACGAGCCTGGCCGCGCTGAGCTCCAGCACTCCCGGCCCATCGTTTAGTTCCGGGCGGCTCAGTTCTGTCGGGTCCCTCCTGTCCGCAGCCCCGGCGTCGGAGTCCGTCCCTGAGGCGGCGGCTTCCGCGGGCTGAGAGTCCAGCCGAGCCTCCCGGCCGCCATCGTGTTGCGAATCTGAGCACCCGAACAGCGCCACGCCGGCCGCGACCAGCCACACGACACCCGCTCGCCGCCACCGGCCACCGCCCCCGAAGAGCCCCCGCCTGCTCCGCCGGCGCGCCGGCCGACCCCGCCCACCGCCACCAGAACCGTCCATGCAGGTCACTTGACCACCTCCAGCAGGGGCAAGCACGCGTCTATGGCCGAGACCAGAGCGGCGGGATCCCTCGTGAACCACGCCTTGGCTATGGCCAGCGCGCACTTCAGCGGCCTCACGACCCCTTGATCCACGGCCGGATAGGTGTAGTTCGTCGCGGTCGAACCGACCACTTTCTGATGCCAGATCTGGTCGGCGCGGTAGTCGCACTGCCAGTAGTCAGACGACACCGACTGGCACCCTTCGAGCACCACTCCCGACTCAAGGGTGACGGTCGTGCCAAACTTGGGATGCGGCTCGGAGACCGCATCGAGGTCCGCTCGACCCTTGTCGATGAAGTGCCTGACTTCCACGAGGTCGCGGCAGGTGACCACTCTGGACCCGTTGGACAGGCTCGCCTCGTAGCAGGTGTCAGTCAGGTGTCCCGGGGGCTGGGGCCATACGCTGTACTCATGCCGATCATCCAGCTTCTTCAGTGGTTGGATGCAGGTGTCGCCGACCAGTCGCTGGCCGGTGGGGCAGTTGGCGAGGGCGTTGACGGTGAGTCGGTAGTTGCCGGTGGTCTCGCTCCGGTAGGTGCTGGCTGCGATGGTGTAGTCGCCCGCGGCGAGGTGCAGGTTTGCCAGTCTCGAGTTGCGGCCTTCGCCGCCGTCGTCGTCGTGGCGCAGTCTGGTGCCGCGGGGGTTGTGGCCCGACAGCAGGAACATGTACGTGTCGGCGCTGGAGGTGAGGTCTATGGCGACGATTGCGGGCACGTTGAGGGTGAACGTGTAGTGGTTGGCGAAATAGGTGCGGCTGCCGGCGCGCCGGCCAGCGGGCAGCAGGCAGGTGCCGACCCATGTGCCGCTGTGGGGGCCCAGAGCGCCCGATGTGATTGTGCCTGTGCCGAGCTGTGTCGTGCACACCGGGATCGCGCAGCTGCGGTCGGGCTGGGGCAGTTCGTAGCCGGGACATGACACCGCCACATCGAAGTCGACGGTGTCGGCGTGCCCGAGCAGGCTGAACTCGAGTTCGGCGTCGTAGTCGCCCGCCAGTGTCGGTGTGCCCGCGAACCCGGCGCTGCCCGAACCCCCCGACAGCGCGAGGATCAGCCCGTCAGGAGTGACCGGCACCCGCTTCGGGTCCCGTTCCGCCGCCTTCAGCGCCGCGGAGGCGGGCTCGTAGGTGAACCCGTCGCTGAACGGCTCGCCTTCGGTGGCGTCATAGGAGTCATCCAGGCTGGTGACGGCCACTTCGAGTTCGCAGCTGCCGTCGTCTTGGCGGGTGAGATCATCGTGACACGACGCGGCCACCTCGAAGGCGCGGGTATCCACTCGGCCGGGCTGTGTGAACTCGAGCACGACCTCGTAGGTGTGCGCGAGCCTCGGGATGCCGGCGATCCTGGCACTGCCGGGCAGGTTGCCGCGGCCGGGGACGGTGATGAGGGTGGGGCTCAGCCCCGCCGGGTCCACCGAATCAACCCTGACCTCCGCGTCTCCGGGCCAATAGGAGAAGCCGTCGCTGAACGACACGTCCACCGTGGCGTCATAGGAGTCCTCCAGCCCTGTGACCGTAACCTCCTCGGGCTCGGCAGCGAGGTCCGCGCGCGCGGTGAGGGTGTAGCTGCCGGTTGTCCGGGCGCGCGACGTGGTGGCCTCGATGGTGTAGTCCCCGGCTGGCAGGTCGGCGCTCAGTCGGGCGTCGCGGGTGTCGCCGGCGGCGTTGTCGTTGCGGGCCACCACTGTGCCGCCGGCGCCGTGGCCCGACAGCAGGATCAGGTACGCGTCGGTGCCCGAGGACTCGAGGTCGACGGTCACCGCCGCGGCGGCGCCGAGGGTGAAGGTGTAGCGTCGGGCGTAGTACGGGGTCTGGGCGTTGCCGCGCTGCGACGCCGTGCACGCCGCCGTCCACCGGCCCCGACGGGTGACCGGCTGCGCGCCGAGCGCCAACGTCTCGGCGCACGCGGGCCGCACGGTGAATGTGGCTCCCTCGATGCTGCGCTTGAGCCGCGGGTGGCTGCAAGAGACGTACACCCTGATCTTTCCGACGGCCGCGGCTGTGACTGTGACGGTTCGCTCGGCGCCGGTCCGGGGGCTGGTCGAGACCCGGCTCGCTGTCCTGCCCAGCAGCAGGGCGCGGCATGAGGCGTCCGCGGGCGTGACCGTGAACGTGGCGGTCATCGCGCCGGGGCCTGTGCGCGAGCCGCCCACATAGCCTTCGATCAGCACCCTCTCCGGCACCACCGGCGTGGTCGTGGTCGTGGTGGGCGGCCTGGCCGTGGTGGTGGGCGGCCTGGTCGTGGTGGGCGGCGTGGTCGTGGTGGGCGGCGCCGTCGTGGTGGTGGGCGGCGTGGTCGTGGTGGTGGTGGTCGTGGTCGTGGTGGTGGGGGGCGGGGGGTGGTCGCCGGAACAGCCCGTCGGTGCGGTTCCGCCGCCGTGGGCGTCGCGGTGTGCCTGAGTGTTTTGGACTCCCGGCGGGTGCTCTCCTGAGCCGTGGGCGGGGTTGTGGGCGTGCTCGCCGGCGGCGCAGCGCGCCGTGACGGTGAACGCGGCCGTGCGGGTCGTGTCGGCCCAGCCCGCAGCCGAGCACACCACCCGCACCACCACGGTGCCCGCCGCGGCGGCCTGCACCGTCACCGAGCGGCCGATCCTGGAGGTCCCGGCCACCGACACCGTCGCGGCCGGCCCCGAGGTCCGCCGCGCGGCGCACGTCGTCGAGTCGGGCTCCACCGTGAACGCGGAGGCGAGTGTGCCCGCGCCCGACGCGCCCGTCGGGCCATTGACCCTCACATAGGGCCTCGCTGTGTAGCTCGCAGTGGCGCTGGCGCTGGATCCGAGCCTGCAGGTGACTCTCACCCGGGCGGTGCCGGTGCCCGTCGTGGTGACCTTCAGCACCCGCCACGGCCCCGAGTTGCCGCTCACAGACACCCCCGCGGAGACCCCCGACAGCCACCGCGCCGAACACGACGCCCCGCCGGGCGCCACCGTGAACACCTCGCTGACCGCGCCCGCGCCGTCGCGCCACGCGCCGTCGAGGCCGCTCACCGCCACCGCAGAGAACACCGCGTCCCGCCGGCCGTCGCGGCCAGGCCCACACTGCGCGGCCAGATCGCCGAGAACCCGCTGGCCAGCTTCCTCGGCTCCATGGTCGTGGCGCTGCTGGTCAGCAACCGCCTCGAGGACAGACCCGACGCAGGGATTCGCGCGCAGGACGCCAAGTTCGACAAGATCGACGCCGAGTTCGATGAACTCGAAGCCAAGTTCGACGAGATGAACCTGAAACTGACCGCGCTGATCGCCAAGCTCAACGCCACCGACGACATCGACGCCGCGCTCGAGGTAAGGCACATAGACCGGGGCGACAACCCGGCCGCCGCGCGTCCCTAGCGTCACGAATCGGGCACAGGATCCGCCGCCGCCCATCGCGGCGGCCCCGCGGCGCTCAGCCCCCCGGGCGCGGATCACGCGATCACACCCGAACGCCGGCAGCAACTCGACGGCCCCAGAGCGGGGCGCTCAGCCCCCCGGGCGCGGATCCGCGATCTCACAACTCGGTAGCCACTTCGGTTCGGTGTCCCAACCAGCCATCGTGCCCGGCGCGACCCGCCGGTCCGGGGATCAGGGCTCAAATCGATGTCCGCGAAGAGCACCCCCACCTGCCAGCACCGCGACACGAACGCCCGGTTCACCGCCCCGACACTCTGCTCGGTCGGCACCACGGCCTGCCACCTCTGTGTCAACTCCGCCGCCAACAGCTCCGCGGCCTGCTGCCGGGCGCTGTGGGAAGCCACATCCCCAGCAGTGTCACCCACCACCCTCTGCACCACCACCACCGCCACCGCAGACAGCCCCGCCACCGCAGCCACCACCAGCAGCCACTCCAACGTCGTCAACCCCCCGTCACCGCGGCGGCGATGAGCCAGCGGACCCGGGTCTTCGCGTCAGGGGCCTCATGGATCCCGCGGTGCTCGGACTACCAGCCTTCTGTGACCAGCTGGTCCCATTCGGCGCGGTAGCGGGCAGGCACCTCGATGTGGGGGTTGTCGGCCAGGCCGTCGACTATGGCGCGGGCGTAATGCTCGCGCTGGGGCGCCAGCAGCTCATCACGCAGCGCCTCATCGAGGCCCGGATAGGTGACAGCATGGCGCGCGCACTCGTGCCTGAGCTCCAGGAACTCATAGTACGACAGCCCGAAGGTGGGCTCGATGAGGTCCGGCGCCAAGTCATAGCCTCCCTGGTCGCTCATCACGAACAACTCCACATCGGGCCACCGCGAGTTGCGGCCGCACTCCTCGAGCACCGCGAAGAACGCGTCGTGCAGCAACTGCGAACCATCCCCGTCCGGCAGCGACGATTCCGCGGTCTGCGCGTGATACAGCACCTCCCGCTCGAAGCGCCTCACCGTGTCGCTCTCAGTCTCTGCATCTGCGTGGATGTAGTGCGACGCCAGCCCGCTCCTTGAAGTCTCAACACCATAGATGAACTCCGCCCTCGGCGGCACGTTGATGATGTAGCCCTCAAGAAGTCCCAGCACCCCGACTTCCACTAGAAGCTTCGACACACCCAACTCCAGCACCCCCGGCCCCGATAGCAGCTCCGAGATGGTCAGCTCCCTCGGGTCCCTCCCGTCGGCAGCCCCTTCGGCAAAGACTGGAGCGGAAGTGCCGCCCGACGCGACCGGCCCGGTCTGCTGCGGTGTGCCTGAACAACCACAAATCAGCACGACTGCCACAACCAGCCCCGCGGCGCCCAGCACTTCTGATCGGCCGGCACGCCAACGCCCCCGCATCAGCCGGCCGGCCCAGCGCGCCAGCAGCGAGCCGCGGACGGGCCTGCCCGAAGCATCCCCGACGGTCATTCGTCCCCCTCAAGCAAGTCCCAGCATGCCCGGATGACTCTGGACAGGAGGCCGGGAACCGGAACTCTCCACGCGACGGTAACTGCGGCGGCGCATAGAGTCTGTTCGCCGACGAACACGGCTGCCCCCAGGAGGTAGTTCGTCGTGGTCGCCTCAACGGTCTGCTGCTGCCAGATCTCATCGGCGCGGTAGTCGCACTGCCAATAGTCTGACGTCACCGCCTGGCATCCCTCGAGCACCTCCCCGGACTCGAGCACGATCACCGCTCCATATGTCGGGTTAGTCTCCGACACTGCGATCTCGTCGCTCACCTCGACGAATCTTCGCTCGTCGACGAGTTGCCGGCAGGTGTGCACCGAGCCGTTTGGCAGTTCCGTCTCGTAGCAGACATCGTTCAAAGTCCCCCGTGTGGGATGCGACAGATAGTATTCGCGTCGACGCAATAGAGAATCCAGTGGTTGGATGCAGGTGTCGCCGACCAGTCGCTGGCCGGTGGGGCAGTTGGCGAGGGCGTTGACGGTGAGTCGGTAGTTGCCGGTGGTCTCGCTCCGGTAGGTGCTGGCTGCGATGGTGTAGTCGCCCGCGGCGAGGTGCAGGTTTGCCAGTCTCGAGTTGCGGCCTTCGCCGCCGTCGTCGTCGTGGCGCAGTCTGGTGCCGCGGGGGTTGTGGCCCGACAGCAGGAACATGTACGTGTCGGCGCTGGAGGTGAGGTCTATGGCGACGATTGCGGGCACGTTGAGGGTGAACGTGTAGTGGTTGGCGAAATAGGTGCGGCTGCCGGCGCGCCGGCCAGCGGGCAGCAGGCAGGTGCCGACCCATGTGCCGCTGTGGGGGCCCAGAGCGCCCGATGTGATTGTGCCTGTGCCGAGCTGTGTCGTGCACACCGGGATCGCGCAGCTGCGGTCGGGCTGGGGCAGTTCGTAGCCGGGACATGACACCGCCACATCGAAGTCGACGGTGTCGGCGTGCCCGAGCAGGCTGAACTCGAGTTCGGCGTCGTAGTCGCCCGCCAGTGTCGGTGTGCCCGCGAACCCGGCGCTGCCCGAACCCCCCGACAGCGCGAGGATCAGCCCGTCAGGAGTGACCGGCACCCGCTTCGGGTCCCGTTCCGCCGCCTTCAGCGCCGCGGAGGCGGGCTCGTAGGTGAACCCGTCGCTGAACGGCTCGCCTTCGGTGGCGTCATAGGAGTCATCCAGGCTGGTGACGGCCACTTCGAGTTCGCAGCTGCCGTCGTCTTGGCGGGTGAGATCATCGTGACACGACGCGGCCACCTCGAAGGCGCGGGTATCCACTCGGCCGGGCTGTGTGAACTCGAGCACGACCTCGTAGGTGTGCGCGAGCCTCGGGATGCCGGCGATCCTGGCACTGCCGGGCAGGTTGCCGCGGCCGGGGACGGTGATGAGGGTGGGGCTCAGCCCCGCCGGGTCCACCGAATCAACCCTGACCTCCGCGTCTCCGGGCCAATAGGAGAAGCCGTCGCTGAACGACACGTCCACCGTGGCGTCATAGGAGTCCTCCAGCCCTGTGACCGTAACCTCCTCGGGCTCGGCAGCGAGGTCCGCGCGCGCGGTGAGGGTGTAGCTGCCGGTTGTCCGGGCGCGCGACGTGGTGGCCTCGATGGTGTAGTCCCCGGCTGGCAGGTCGGCGCTCAGTCGGGCGTCGCGGGTGTCGCCGGCGGCGTTGTCGTTGCGGGCCACCACTGTGCCGCCGGCGCCGTGGCCCGACAGCAGGATCAGGTACGCGTCGGTGCCCGAGGACTCGAGGTCGACGGTCACCGCCGCGGCGGCGCCGAGGGTGAAGGTGTAGCGTCGGGCGTAGTACGGGGTCTGGGCGTTGCCGCGCTGCGACGCCGTGCACGCCGCCGTCCACCGGCCCCGACGGGTGACGCCCGACGCGGTGACCGCCAGGGGCTCGGTGCATGTCTGCTGCGTCTGGTCTCGCGCCGCGGGATCCCGCACGGTGAATGTGGCTCTCTTGGTGCTGCGCTTGAGCGGCGGGTGGGTGCAGTAGACATACACCTTGATCTCTCCGACGGACGCGGCTGTGACTGTGACGGTTCGCTCGGCGCCGGTCCGGGGGCTGGTCGAGGCCCGGCTCGCTGTCGTGCCCAGCAGCAGGGCGCGGCATGAGGCGTCCGCGGGTGTGACCGTGAACGTGGCGGTCATCGTGCCGGGGCCTGTGCGCGAGCCGCCCGCATAGCCTTCGATCAGCACCCTCTCCGGCACCACCGGCGTGGTCGTGGTCGTGGTGGGCGGCCTGGCCGTGGTGGTGGGCGGCGTGGTCGTGGTCGTCGTGGTCGTGGTCGTGGTGGTCGTGGTGGTGGTGGTCGTGGTCGTGGTGGTGGGGGGCGGGGGGTGGTCGCCGGAACAGCCCGTCGGTGCGGTTCCGCCGCCGTGGGCGTCGCGGTGTGCCTGAGTGTTTTGGACTCCCGGCGGGTGCGCGCCCGAGCCGTAGTCGGGGTTGTGGGCGTGCTCGCCGGCGGCGCAGCGCGCCGTGACGGTGAACGCGGCCGTGCGGGTCGTGTCGGCCCAGCCCGCAGCCGAGCACACCACCCGCACCACCACGGTGCCCGCCGCGGCGGCCTGCACCGTCACCGAGCGGCCGATCCTGGAGGTCCCGGCCACCGACACCGCCGCGGCCGGCCCCGAGGTCCGCCGCGCGGCGCACGTCGCCGAGTCGGGCTCCACCGTGAACGCGGAGGTGGCCGTGCCCGCGCCCGACGCGCCCGTGAGGCCCTTGATCCTCACATAGGGCCTCGCTGTGTAGCTCGCAGTGGCGCTGGCGCTGGATCCGAGCCTGCAGGTGACTCTCACCCGGGCGGTGCCGGTGCCCGTCGTGGTGACCTTCAGCACCCGCCACGGCCCCGAGTTGCCGCTCACAGACACCCCCGCGGAGACCCCCGACAGCCGCCGCGCCGAACACGACGCCGCGCCGGGCGCCACCGTGAACACCTCGCTCATCGCGCCCGCGCCGTCGCGCCACGCGCCGTCGAGGCCGCTCACCGCCACCGCAGAGAACACCGCATCAGCGCTGCGGGAGCGGTAGCCCGCCCGCGAACACCTCACCCGCACCTTCACCGACCCCGCCGCCTCGCCGGTGTCCACGCTCAAGATGCGCAACCGGCCCGCGCCGTCGAACCACGACAGCGCCGCGGAGATCCCCGACACCCGCGACGCCGAACACGACGCATCCACAGGCGACACCGTGAACGCCCCCAACATCGTGCCCGCACCCGAACGCGACCTGCCGCCGAAACCGCCGACATCCACCGTCGTCGTGGGCGGCGTCGTGGTCGTGGGCCGCGCCGTCGTCGTGGGCCGCGCCGTCGTCGTGGGCCGCGCCGTCGTCGTGGGCCGCGCCGTCGTCGTGGGCCGCGCCGTCGTCGTGGGCGGTGTCGTGGTCGTGGGCGTGGTGGTCTTCGTGGTCGTGGTCGTGGTCGTCGTGTGGGTGTGCTCCACCGGCTCAGCGGTCACATACCTGTAACAGGAGATGATCCGGCCGTAGCCGCCGCGGGTGTACCCGTCCGGGCACCGCGCCGTCGTGCGCGTCCTCCACGCGTCGACGGTCCTGTAGCAGCCCCTTCCGATCTTGCGGTACCCCGCCGAGCACACATAGCGGGTCTCAGTCACCGTGCGGGTGCGGCCCGCCACCCAACACCCCGACCCCGAAGAAGCCGCCGTGCTGCAATAGCGGTGACCCCTGAAACTGCGCCAATAGCCCTGCCGCACACACCCCGCCCGGGTCGCCAAATCGACGCAGACCGTCTTGGTCGTGGTCACCTCGGTGGCGTCCACCCGCAGCGTGCGAGTGCACCTCGAACCCGACCGCACCCCGCCGCAGACCCTCACAGTCTCCGTCACCACAGCGGTGTACTGCTTCTTGCGGCAGCCCGAACCGCTCAGCGAAAAGCCCGCAGGGCACCGCACATCGGCCGCCGCCGGCTCCGCGCCGGGCGCCAAACCCTCAGGAAGCCCCTCCGGCGGCGAGAACCCCGCCAAACCATACACCACCACCGACACCGCCAACCCCCACAACAACACCCGACACCGCCGAACCCGCCCCAGCCCCGACATCACGACTCACCAACCGACACAACCGCAGCCCCCGACCAGGCAGCCACCCCCCCCCCCCCGCGCGACAGCGGAGCCGGAGACCGGCTGACATCAAGACGGACTCACATGTGCTGCTGATAAATGAACCATTGCACACAGTGCGACCCGCCGTCAACACCACCACGACCACCCACGCCCTAACGGGAGCGATGCTTCGACGCTGCGGACAGCAGCTCCTCGGCGTGCCGGCGGGCCGAGGCCGACTGCGGCGATCCCGACAGCATCCGGGACAGCTCGGTCAGCCGGTCCTCGCCCTCCAGCGTTCGCAGCGTCACGGCCGCCGACCCCCCGACCTCGGACTTCTCCACCACGACGTGATGGTCGGCGTGGGCCGCGACCTGCGGGAGGTGTGTCACCACGATCACCTGATGGGTGCCGGTCAACCGGGCCAGGCTGTGCCCGACGGCCTGGGCCGCGGCGCCGCCGATGCCCGCGTCGACCTCGTCGAACACCAGCGTCGGGGGCCCCGCCGTCAGCACCAGCCTCAGCGCCAGCATGGCCCGGGCCAGCTCCCCGCCGCTGGCCGCCCGGCTGAGCGGCAGCGGCTCATGGCCGGGGTTGGCGGCCAGCCGGAACCCGACCTGCTCGCCGGCGTCGCCGTCCACCGCAACGGTCAGCCGGGCGCCGGCCATGGCCAGTTCGGCCAGGTGCGACTCGACCGCGGCGGCCAGCCGGGGCGCGGCCTCGGACCGCTCGGCCCGCACCCGGGCCTGCTCGGCCTCCAGCCGCCTCGCCACCCCGGCCAGGCGCCCCTCCAACGACGAGGCCCGCTCCTCGTGCCCCTCCAGCTCGGCCAGGCGGGCCGCGGCCTCCGAGCGGAACCGGAGCACCTCGCCCAGCGTGGAGCCGTACTTCCGCCGCAGCCCGGCCAGCAGCTGGCGGCGGTCGCGCAGCGCGGCCAGGGCGGCGGGGTCGTCGTCGATGGCCTCGGAGAGGGCTCTGGCCTCGGCCGCGATGTCGGCCACCTCGGCCGAAGCGGCCTCGATGCGAGCGGCCAGCCCGGCGAAGGGCTCCCGGCCAGCCAGCGCGGCCGCGGCCCGCCCGAGACCCTCCGACACGGTGCCGTCGGCGTCGAGCAGCCCGACCGCGGCGGTCGCGGCCTCCCGGTGGGCGGCCGCGTCGGCCTGCACCGACTCGTCCCGGTCGAGGCGCGCGTCCTCGTCGGGGTCGGAGATGGCCGCGCCGTCGATCTCGGCGAGCTGATGGCGCAGTAGGTCGATCTCGCGGACGCGGGCCCGGGCGTCCCCGCCCAGCGCGGCGAGGTCGGCCTCCAGCGCCCGCCGATCGTCGATGAGCTCCTCCAGCCGGACGGTGTCGACCCCGCCGAAGCGGTCGAGGGCGGCCCGCTGCACCGGTCCCCGCAGCAGCGACTGGTGGGTGTGCTGGCCGTGCAGGTCCACCAGCCCGCCGCCGAGCTCGGCCAGAGCGCCGACGGTGGCCAGGTGCCCGTCGACGTAGGCCCGCGACCTCCCATCGGCGGGGATGACCCGCCGCACCACCATCTCCTCGTCGCGGGCCACGAACCGGCCCTCGATCTCGGCCTCCGGCGCGCCCGGCCCCACCATCACGGCGTCGGCCCGGCCTCCGGTGAGCAGGTCGATGGCCCCCACCACCAGCGTCTTGCCCGCTCCGGTCTCGCCGGTGACGGCCGTCATGCCGCCGGACAGCACGAGCGACAGATCGCCGATCACCCCCAAGTTGCGGACCGCTAGCTCGATCAGCATGCGAGGATCAAGAGCGCCCGCAAATGGGTGGGAGCCCGTAGTGTCGCAGCGGCGTCACTCCCGCTCTTGTTCGCTTCGCTCACGGGCCGCTCGGGCCACGGCCTCGCCCGTATAAGCCGGACTCGCGCACCAATTCGCTCGGCCTCCAGGCGCTCAGCGGTCATTGAGCCCGAACTTCGCCTTCAGCACCTGGTGGAACCGGCGAGTCCCGAAGGTCACCAGACGTGCCGGGTGGGGCGACGCGGAGCACACCACCGAGTCGTGCAGCTCCAGCTCGGCCAGCCGGCGGCCATCGATCGACAGCACCGCGCCGCGGTCGGTCAGGACCTCGAGCCGCAGCTCGGAGTCGGCCGGCACCACCATGGAGCGGTCGAACAGCATGTGGGGCGACACCGGCGTGAGCAGCAGAGCCCGATGGGCAGGGTCGATCACCGGCCCGCCGGCCGACAGCGAGTAGGCAGTGGAGCCGGTCGGGGTGGCCACGATGAGCCCGTCGGCGGCATAGGTGGTGAACTGCTCGCCGTTGAGCGACACCCCCAGGCGCAGCGCGTAGGAAGCCGCGGGCCGCTCCACCACCGCCTCGTTCAAGGCGACGTGGCATCGGCGGCCCGCTCCCCCGCCGGCGGCCGGGTCGCCGCACTCCACGGTGAGCAGCATCCGCTCCTCGATGGTGTGGTCGCCGGCCAGAACCCGCCCGATGGCCGAGCGGGCGTCGTCCGGCGCCACCTCGGTGAGGTAGCCCATGCGGCCGAAGTTGACGCCGAGGATGGGCACGCCCGACTCGCCGGCCAGCTCGACCGCTCGCAGGATCGACCCGTCGCCACCGAGGGTGACCACTACGTCGAGGTCCGCGCCGAAGCGGTCGGACTCGGCGGCCAGATCCGGGCGGGACGCGGACGCGGCCTCCTCCGGCGGCATGCGGACCTGATGGCCCTCCGATGCGAGCCACATCGACAGGTCCCGGGCCGCGGCGGTCGCCTCCCGGCGCCCGGAATGGACAATGAGACCGAAGACCGCCATCGTCTCAGGGTCCCCCGCCCCGGCTTGCTCCGGCCGAGGCCGAGACCGCAACCGCCTCGGCCACCGCCGCGTCGACGCAGGCAGCGGGATCGCTCAGGCCGCTGGCGTCACCATGCACATCGGCGTGCAGCAGGAACTCCACGTTGCCCTCGGCACCGGTCAGAGGCGAGACCATGACCCCCATGATGGCCGCTCCGGCGCCCACAACGGCGCGGCACACTCCGAGCAGCACCCGGCGCCACACTTCGGGGTCGCGGATCACGCCCCGGCCGCGGTCGGCTTCGGCCCGGCCCGCCTCGAACTGAGGCTTCACCAACACGACGATTTCGGCCGTCGCCAGCCGGCAGAGATCGGCGGCGACCAGACGCAGCGAGATGAACGAGACGTCGGCCACCACGATCTCCGCCGGCCCGCCAACGGCGCCGGCGGTGACGCTGCGGACATCGGTGCGCTCGAGCGACGTGACCCGCGGGTCGGCCCGCAGGCGCTCGTGGAGCTGGTTGCGGCCCACGTCGACGGCGACCACCGCCGCCGCGCCGTGCTGCAGCAGGCAGTCGGTGAACCCGCCGGTCGACGCGCCGACGTCGATCGCCCGGCAACCGGCCGCGGAGATGCCGAAGCCGGCCAGTGCGGCCTCGAGCTTGTGCCCGCCCCGGGACACGTAGCGAGGCGGGTCGCCCGCCACCACCACCGGCTCGCCCGGGTCGACGAGACGCGACGCCTTGGCCGCCGGCGCTCCCCCCACCGTCACCCGCCCTCCCTCGATGAGCCTCTGGGCCTCGCTGCGGCTCGCAGCCATGCCCCGCCGCAGCAGCTCGGTGTCGAGCCGGCGGCGCCTGGGGGTCACAGCCGCGAATTCAGCCGCTGATGCGGGCCTGGCGGTTCAGCCAGCTGAGGGTGAAGGCGTTCCACTCGTCGACCATCTCGTGGAAGGCGATGTGGCTGGAGTGGGGGCCGCGGAACACGTGCATGGTCGAGCCCGGAATCGCGCTCTGAACGTCCAGGCCGTAGCGGGTCGGCACCTGCCAGTCCACCTCACCGGAGGTGATGAGGGTGGGTACCTCGATGGACCCGAGCCGGTCGAGCGCGTCATGGGTCTTGTCGGCATGGAAGTGGCCGAGCATCCCGGCCTTGGACGGGGGATGGGGATTGTCGATGATGACGCCGCGCTCGAAGGCCTCCACATCGTCAGGCTGGTCGTTGATGAAGGTCGGGCTGGCCACCCACAGCAGGCCGGTGCGGATGTAGCCGGCGGGGTCGTCGTGGAGTATGTGCGTCTCGAGGGTCTCGATCATGCGGATGAACCACTCGTCGGAGCGGCCCCAGGTGCAGTGCAGTTGCAGGGTGGCCACCTTGCCGGGGTGGTTGACCGCCAGTTCTTGGGCGGTGGCCGAGCCCAGGGACAGGCCCGAGACGTGGGCCCGCTCCACGCCGATCCGGTCGAGGAGGGCGGCGGCGTCGTCGGCGAGGATGCGCATCGAGTAGTCGCTCACGTCTGCCGGATGGGTGGACTGGCCCGTGCCCCGATTGTCGTAGGTGATGACCGTGTAGTGGTCCCGGTACGCCTCCACCTGGGCGGCCCATGTCGTGTGGTCGGCGCTGGTTCCCATTATGAGCAGCAGCGGGTCGCCCGATCCCTCGACCTCGTAGTACATCTCGATCCCGGTGGGCAGCTGGGCGAATGTCATCTGGGCACTCCCATGGTTCTCGGCTCAGTCGTCGGCGACGACGCCGGCTGCGTGTGTCGGTGGTCGCCTCCCTGACACCGCGGCCACCGATTCGAAACTAGCCCCGACTCGGAGTGCCGTCTCCTCGTCGAACGGTGCGGCCGCGATCTGCAGTCCGATGGGCAGACCGTCGCGGTCGAAGCCGGCCGGCACCGACAGGGCGGGCAGGCCGGACAGGTTGAACGGGCCCGTGGTGCGCACGTACGCCAGCGTCACCGGCTCGGCGGAATCCCCGAACCAGAAGTCGTCTGCGTCCTTGGACGCGGCGGTGGCCGGGAGGGTCGGCGTGAGCAGCGCGTCGAGCCGATTGCGGACGAAGGCCATCCGCAGGGCCTCGGCGATGGCTCGGCGGGCCGCCAGCGCCTTGAAGTAGTGCTCGGGCTCCAGCATCAGGCCCGCCACCAGCAGGGTGCGGATGCCGGGGTCGATCCGGTCGGGTCGGCGGCGCACCAGCTCCCGGTGGTACGCGCCGGCCTCGGGGGCGACGATCCCGAACTCCGCGGCCAGGCCGTGCTCCAGTTCGGGAACCTCCACGCCGACCATGGCCGCACCCTGGCCGCCGAGCAGCTCGGCGGAGGCCGCGAAAGTCTCGGCCACGTCGGGTTGCATGGGCTCCAGCGGCGCACCGCCGAGCACGCCGATCCGCAGCCCATCGACACCCCGGTCCAGGCCGCTGGTGTACTGGGGCACGGGCCTCGACGAGGCCGAGGGATCCAGGGGGTCGGGCCCGGCGAGAACCTCCAGGCTGGCGGCACAGCCCTCGACGGTGGACGTCAGGGGCCCGAGGTGGTCGAGCGACCACGCCAGCGCGGCCACGCCGGCGCGGGACACCCGCCCGTAGGTGGCCTTCAGCCCCACCGTTCCGCACAGCGATGCAGGGATGCGGATCGAGCCACCGGTGTCGCTCCCGATGGTCATGAGCACGATCCCGGCCGCGACCGCGGCGCCCGAGCCGCCGCTGGACCCGCCGGGGACCCGATTGAGGTCCCAGGGGTTCGACACCGGCGGGCTGTAGACCCCGCAGGCCAGCTCGTGGGTGGTCGTCTTGCCCACGATGACCGCGCCGCCGCGGCGCAGGCGCCGCACCAGCGTGGCGTCGGTCGCGGCCGGCGTCGCCGGGTAGGCGGGCGAGCCGCATCTCGTGGGCAGGCCGGCCACGTCGACGATGTCCTTGACCGCCACCGGCACACCCATCAGCGGCCCGAGGTCGCGGCCCGCCGCGATGGCGGCGTCCGCGGCGTCGGCCGCTTCGAGGGCGCCGTCGGGATCCAGGACTACGAAGGCGGCCAGCTCGCCGTCGAGCGCGGTGGCGGCGGCCAGGCTCGCTTCGGCGAGTTCACGGCTGGTCGTCCGGCCCGAGCGCAGCGCGGCCGCTGCCCCGGGGATGGTCGCCGCCTCGGGGATGGCTGTCGCCTCGGGGGTCGCCGTCACGGCTAGGCCCGTGGATCGTCGCCGGCGCTGTCGGTGGGGGGCCAGCTCGGATCGAAGGCGGTCGGGTCCAGGCCGCTGCTCGGCGAGAGCAGGACGTCGAGGGTCGCGCTCTGAGCGATGCGATCGGTGAGATCGGCATGGGTCGCCGCCGGGTCGATCACCTCGCAGTCGAGTCCGAGGGCCCCCATGCGAGCGGCCACGAGCGCGACCGGATCGAGTCCGCCGCCCTTATCCACTGCCCGCGCCGATCACGGCGATCACGTCGACCTCCATCTTCAGTCCGGGCAGGCCGAGAGCGGCGGCCTGGCACGCCGTGACGGCCGGGAAGGAGCGGCCCGCGAACACGTCGCGGCGAACCTCGATCTCCTCCGCGATCTCGCGCACGTCCTGCATGAAGTAGGTGACCTTCACCACGTCGGCGATGGAGCTGCCCGAAGCGGCCAGCACGCGGGCGATGTTGTCCCACACTTGACGGGCCTGCTCGGCCACGGTGCTGCCCACA
Organism: Candidatus Aldehydirespirator sp.; assembly: GCA_965203575.1. Lineage (GTDB taxonomy): Bacteria > Actinomycetota > Acidimicrobiia > Acidimicrobiales > Aldehydirespiratoraceae > Aldehydirespirator. The sequence goes on along the minus strand of OZ241894.1, from coordinate 2,860,774 downwards.
ACCTTGCCGTCCTCGTCGAGCGCCACCTGGCCGGCCAGGTAGAGCGTGTCGCCGGCTCGCACCGCGTAGGAGTACGGCTCCGGCGGCGGGCACAGCCCTGGTACGTCCACGACAGGATCGAGCGGCATCGGCGGTCAATATAGGCTTCCGCCCGGCCCGCATCCGCACCCGGCCGGGCCCCGCGATCTCCCGCGAAAGTGAGGGTATGCCAATGCCGAAGGTAAGCGTCAACGGGGTCGACCTCTGGTACGAGTTCAGCGGCGAAGGTGAGACCGTCGTCCAGATCGGCGGCGCGGTCAGCGCCCACGAGGGGTACGCCACCATCACGCCCGGCCTGTCGCAGCACTACCGCGTGCTCGACTACGACCACCGGGGCTACGGCAGCAGCGACCGTCCCGCCCAGCGCTACACGCTCGACACCTGGAGCGACGACCTGGCCGGGCTGATGGACGCGCTGGAACTGGAGCGGGCCCACATCCACGGCGGGTCGATGGGCAGCTTCATCGCGGTGAACTTCGCGGCCCGGTATCCCGACAGGGTCGACAAGCTGCTCCTCGGGGCGGGGGCCGTGGGCCGGTGCGACCGCATGGGCGTGCTCCAGTTCCGGATCTGGCAGAGCCTGGCCCGGGCCTACGGGGTGGCGTCGCGGGAGTTGGCCGAGCAACTGCTCACCCACGCCTTCTCGCGTGCCTTCCTCGACGGCCCGGACGGCGGCGACGAGGCCGTGGACCTGATGCAGGAGGTCACGGCCCGCAACGTCGGCACCGACGTCTTCGTGGACACCTGCCAGGCGATGATCGACACCGACGTCACCGGCCAGCTCCACCGGGTGACAGCACCGGCGCTGGTCATGGTGGGATCGGAGGACGTGCTCACCCCGCTGGACGCCGGGCCCGGGGGCGCCGGCGCCCGTTATGTGGCCGAGAACCTGCCGGATGCCCGGCTGGTCGTCTTTGAGGGCAGCGGCCACGGGCACTACATCGAGCAGCAGGAGGAGTCGCTGACCGCGATCCTGGACTTCCTGGCCGAGTAGCGGTCCCGGACCGCACCACCGACCCCCGAATTGGCAGCACTTTGCACGCATAGCGAGCATTACGCTGCCAATTCCCCGCTGAGTCCCGACTAGCCTCGCCCGCCATGGCCGGTCCCAGCGGAGATCGACAGCTCCTGGAGGTCAACGGCCAGCGGCTGCTGCAACGACTGTGGGACCTGGCCGAGATCGGCCCGATCCCCGGAGGGGGCAACAATCGCCTCGCGCTGACCGACGCCGACAAGGAGGGCCGTGACCTGGTGGTCACCTGGATGCGCGACCTCGGCCTCGAAGTGAGCATCGACACCATCGGGAACGTCGTGGCCACCCAGCCCGACACCGGCCACGGCCCGCCGGTGATGATGGGCTCCCACATCGACACCGTCGCCACCGGCGGCAAGTACGACGGCAATCTGGGAGTGCTGGCCGCGCTGGAGGTGATCGAGACCGCGATCGAGAGCGGCATCGAGCTGGAGCGGCCCCTGGCCTCGGCGTTCTTCACCAACGAGGAGGGCTCCCGGTTCCCGCCCGACATGATGGGCAGCCTCTGCTACACGGGAGGGCTCACCACCGAGGAGGCCATGTCGACCACCGACGCCGACGGGGTGTCGGTCGGCGACGAGCTGGACCGCATCGGCTACCGCGGCCCGACGCCGTGCCCGGGACCGGCTCCCTACGCCTTCGTGGAGCTCCACATAGAGCAGGGGCCGGTGCTGGAGCGCGACGGTATGCGCATCGGAGCGGTCACGGGTGTCCAGGGCATCTCGTGGACCGAGGTGAACATCACCGGCCAGTCGAACCACGCCGGCACCACCCCGATGAGCATGCGGCGCGACGCAGGACTGGCCGCGGGCGAGCTGGTGGTGGCGGTGCGGCGCATCGCCGACGAGATGGGCGGCACCCAGGTGGGAACGGTCGGGGCCCTGAGACTGCACCCCGACCTTGTGAACGTGGTGGCGGCCCGGGCCAAGCTGATCATCGATCTGCGCAACACCGACGACGACGATCTGCAGTCGGCCGAGCGGCGCCTGCTGACCGAGGTCAGGCGGATAGCCGATTCCGAGGATGTCGAGATCGACACCAAGTGGGTGGCCCGCTTCGAGCCGGTGGTGTTCGATCCCCGGGTCGTGGAGCTGGTCGAGTCCAACGCCTCGGCGTTGGGGCTGTCGGTGCGGCGGATGCCCTCGGGAGCGGGACACGACGCCCAGATCCTGGCCAACGTGTGCCCGGCGGGAATGGTGTTCGTGCCCAGCGTGAAGGGCATCAGCCACAATCCGGCCGAGTACACCGAGCCCGACGATCTCGTGGCCGGAGCCAACGTCCTGCTCAACACCGTGGTCACTCTGGCCACCGAGGGAGTCTGAGGCCGGCGATGGCGGTTAGGGCCACGTTCACGGGCTGGGGCAAGTGCGTGCCCCCGGTGAAGCTCACCAATGCCGACCTTGAAGAGTTGGTCGACACCGACAACGACTGGATCGTGGAACGCACCGGCATCCACGAGCGCGGCATCTCCCATGTGGAGACCACCGACCTCGCCGAGGTGGCGGCCCGGCGGGCCCTGGCCGCGGCCGGCCTGGAGGCCACCGACATAGACATGCTGATCCTGGCCACGGTCACTCCCGAGATCACCTGCCCGAGCAACGCCTGCGTTCTGCAGGAACGCCTCGGGGCGGTCAACGCGGCCGCGTTCGACCTGAACGCGGCGTGCAGCGGGTGGATCTACGGCACGGCCACCGCGTCGTCGATGATCACCGGGGGGTTGGCCGAGCGGGTGCTGCTCGTCGGGGCTGAGAAGCTGCACTGGGTGATGGACTACTGGGACCGGGCGACGTGCATCCTCTTCGGGGACGGCGCGGGCGCCACCGTGCTCGAGCCGTCGGTGCACGGCGACGGCGTGCTGGGCATCGACCTGGGGGCCGACGGCGTGGCCGGTCGCACAATGGTGTTCCCGACGCTGGGCACCCGCGGCCGGCTGAGCAATGTCCGGGACCCGTTCCTGCACCGCCTGCACTTCGACGGCCGGGCCGTGTTCAAGATCGCGGTCCGCGGCATCGAGGCATCGGTGCGCCGGGCGGTGGACCGGGCCGGGCTCGCCCTCGACGACGTTGACGCGGTGATCCCCCACCAGGCCAACGAACGGATCATCTCGGCCGCAGCCCGACGCCTGGGAGTAGACGCCGACCGCGTGATGCTCAACATCGCCACCCACGGCAACTCCGCGGCTGCCTCGGTGCCCATGGCGCTGTCCGACGCCCTCGACACCGGGCTGGTCCAGCCGGGCTCCATCGTGGTGCAGACCGCGTTCGGCGGAGGCGTCACCTGGGGGTCCACGGTGACGCGCTGGGGCGAACGGGTGGAGCCTCTCGGCCGCTGCGATCTCGAGCTACCGCCTTGCGACGAGACCGTCTTCGACCTGCTGGCCTCCAACCGCGCCTTCTACGCGCCACTGCACGCACACAGCCGAGCGGACTGAGACTGGCCCTACTGCTATTGTCGCGGCCGATCTGTATCCATTCCTCGACACAGGGAGGCTCCCGCATGACTCCGATTCGACGGCGTGGTCTGAAGACGGCCGGAGTTGCGCTGGCGGCCGCCGCGCTCCTGGTGGCCCTGCCGGCGGTCGCCCTGGCCGACGCCGAACACGTCGAGTCGTCGGGCCTGCCGCGCGAGGAGCTGAAGTTCATCCTGAACACCTTCGCCTTCCTGATCTGGGGTGCCCTGGTGATGTGGATGTGCGCCGGCTTCACCATGCTGGAGTCGGGCGCGGTCCGCACCAAGAACGCCTCGATGATCTGTCTCAAGAACATCGGCATCTACTCGATCGCCGGCCTGGCCTACTACTTCATCGGCTACAACCTGATGTACGTCGACGTCGGCGACGTGATCGGCTCGTTCCAGTTCCTCTACGGACCGTCCGACGCCGAGCTGGGCCTGCTCGACGGCGCGGCCGACCATCTCGGCGAGGTGGTCGGCAACGGCTACGCGGTCATGTCGGACTGGTTCTTCCAGATGGTCTTCGTGGCCACCGCGGCCTCGATCGTGTCGGGGGCCATCGCGGAGCGGATCAAGATGTGGGCGTTCTTCCTGTTCACCCTGATCCTGACCGCCTTCATCTATCCGATCGTCGGATCCTGGTTCTGGGGCGGCGGATGGCTGGCCGAGCAGGGGTTCGTGGACTTCGCCGGATCAACCATCGTTCACAGCACCGGCGGCTGGGCCGCCCTGGCCGGGGTGCTGATCATCGGGCCGCGGCTGGGCAAGTTCCGCAAGAACGGCACGGTCAAGCCGACCCCGCCCTCCAACGTGCTGGTGGTGACTCTGGGGGTGCTGATCCTGTGGCTCGGCTGGTTCGGCTTCAACGGCGGGTCGCAGCTGGCGCTGGGCAGCGCGGCCGACGCGGTGGCCATGAGCAACATCCTGGTCAACACCAACCTGGCCGCAGCCGCCGGGGTGGTGGCCGCCCTGGTCGTCTCACGGCCGATCTTCGGTCGCATGGACCTGTTCGCGGGCCTCAACGGCGCCCTGGCCGGGCTGGTCTCGATCACCGCCGCGCCCGACATCACCGAGCACTGGTGGGCCGTCATCATCGGCGCCATCGGCGGCGTGATCTGCACCCTGGCGATCAAGAGCCTGGAGAAGCTCAAGATCGACGACGTGGTCGGTGCCATCCCCGCCCACCTGGTATGCGGCATCTGGGGAACGCTGGCGGCCTGCATCGCGGGCGGCGCCAACTTCGGCACGCAGCTGCTCGGCGTGGTGGCCATCGGCGCCTTCGCGTTCATCTCGTCGCTCATCGTCTGGAAGCTGATGGACATGGTGATGGGCCTGCGGGTGAGCACTGAGGCCGAGCGCCTGGGCCAGGACACCGCCGAGCTGGGAATCGAGACCTATCCCGAGTTCGTCCTCATGCCCGAGGAGTTCGACGAGGACTGACCGGCAGGCATCACCGGCGGGGACGGTCCCGGACTGGCAAGATTGACCGCATCGCGATCGACCACACCCAAGGAAGGGGCGTCCCGCCGTGTTTGAAGCGCTTGGTATAGAGCACCTCACCGATCTGACCACCGGCGAGGCGGTGGCGGCGTTCTTCACGCCGCTGATCATCTTCGCGGTGTTCTTCGCGCTCCAGATCGTCCTGCCCGCGAGGCGGGTCACCGGCTACGTGAAGGACCGCGACACCGGCGAGCCCCGCAACTACCGGCTGAACGGCCTGCTGGTGTTCGTGATCGCGGAGCTGGTGTGGGCCTTCGGGCTCATACCGCGCGACTGGTTCTACCGGTCGACGCTGTGGGCGGTTCTCGGGGGCACGGTGTTCTGCGTGATCTTCGCGGTGTGGTCGGTGTTCACCCAGCCCCCCGGCGAGATCCGGAACCCGTGGCTGGCGCTGTGGGAGGGCCGGTCCCAGGAGCTCCAGCTGTTCGGCGGACGCATCGACATCAAGATGTGGTGGTACGTCGTGGGCGGGACGATGCTGTCGCTCAACGCCCTGTCGGGGGCGGCGTGGCACCACAACAACGTCGACGACCCCAACCCGGGCGTCTACCTGTACGCCGCCTTTTGGACGTTCTACGTGTTCGACTACTTCGTCTGGGAGCGGGTCCAGCTCTACACCTACGACCTGATCCACGAGCACATCGGCTTCAAGCTGTGGTGGGGCGGCCTGGTGGCCTACGGGTGGCTGTTCATCCTGCCGCTGTGGGGCGTCGCCCCCCTCGACGACCCCGGGTACTCGACCGGGCTCACGTACTTCTGGCTGATCGGGGTGTCGGTGCTGTTCCTGGCCGGGTGGACCATCGGCCGGGGCGCCAACCTCCAGAAGTACACGTTCAAGCGGTGGCCGGACCGCAAGTTCCTGTGGGTCGAGCCGGAGCACATCGTGGCCGGCGAGCGCAAGATCCTGTGCAGCGGATGGTGGGGCGTGGCCCGCCACTTCAACTACCTGGGCGAGGGGATCCTGGCCATCTCGTTCGCCCTGGTGTTCGGCCACCCCGGCAATCTCTGGTCCTGGACCTACTCGATCTTCGTGGTCAGCTTCTTCACCGTCCGCCAGCGTTTCGACGAGCGGGAGTGCGCCCAGAAGTACGGACCGGAGAAGTGGGCCGAGTACCAGGAGCGGGTGCCGTACCGGATCTTCCCCGGCATCTACTGAGCACTCAGCCAGCCCCGGCCGGGGCCGCGTCGCGGTAGCCGGACAGGGCTTCGCGGAGCGCGGCGCGGTACTGGGCCGCCCGCTGGACCTTGAGGTCCTCGAAGCCGCGGACCCGGTCGGCGAGGGCGGCTATGCGGACTGCCTCGTCGAGGTTCTGAGCGGAGAGCCCTGCCACGATCGCGTCGACGGCCTGCTCGTGCTCTTCGACGAGCGCCCGCTCCAGTCGGCGCACGCGGGCCCGTCCGAACGGATCCAGAGGTGTGCCGCGCAGCCTCCGGCCAGCGGCCAGGGCCCGCAGCAGCGGCCGCGACCAACGCCCGAAGCGCAGTTTGCTCTTCACGCCGAGAGCCCGCAGGAACGGCGGGTGGAGATGCCAGACCGGGTCGCGGCCTGACCCGCCCGCGGCCCGGGCCGCCCTCCGGGCCTCCGGCGCCAGCAGCAGCCGGGCCACCTCGTACTCGTCCTTGTAGGCCATGAAGCGGTGCAGGCCGTGGGCGACCTCGGCGGTGAGCCGGACAGAGGCGGGGTTGACGGCGTGCTCGGCTCGGGCGACGGCCTCAACCCGGTCCAAGAACCTCGCGGCGTAGGCCGCGTCCTGGTAGGCGACCAGGTCGGCTGCCCTCACCCGTACCTCGGCATGGAGGCCGTCGACTCGGGAGAGCCCGGCGATCCGGTCCTCCAGGACGGCCGGCAGGTCGGGTACCAGGACCTCTGCCTCATCCGACGGCGACCGAGCCGCGGCCGCGGCCTCGACCGCGTCCGGGTCGACCGCCCAGCGCCGGCCCCACTCCAAGGCTGCGATGTTGCTGGTGACCGCGACCCCGTTGAGCCTGATGGCCCGCTCGACGGCGGCCGGCGCGACCGGGACGACTCCGGCCTGGAGGGCGACGCCGAGCACGAACACATTGGCGGGCGCTGGGTCGCCGACGAGCCGCTGCGTGAGGTCCTGGGCGTCCATCCACAGGTTCCCGGCGTTGGCGCGGGTGCCGAACCGGGCCAGCAGTTCGTCCTGGGTCGGATAGGAGATCTGCGGGTCGGCGGCCATGGCCCCGGTGGGGGTGGCGTGGACCGACCCGATGACCCGCGTGGCGGAGTTGGCCGCGGCGAGCACGCCGCCGGTGGCGGCCACGAGCTGGTCGAACGCCAGGATGGCGTCGGCCTCCCCCGCGCCGATCAGGTTGGTGGATCCGGTGCCGGCGCGGGCCAGGACCACGTCGGAGACCACCGGCCCGGCCTTCTGCGACAGTCCGGTCTGGTCGAGCCCGGCGACGTCCCAGCTGTCGAGCATGGCGGCGGTGGCCAGGATCTGGGCCGCGGTGACTACCCCGGTGCCGCCGATTCCGGCCAGCCGCAGAGCCACCCGCTCGGTGTCGGCGTCGACGGGCGGGGGATCCGGCAATGGCGAGCGCTCACCGGGGCGAGCGCCGAGGTCAGTCGGCTCGCCGGTCGGAGCTCCGTCGAGGGTGACTGTCATGAACGACGGGCAGTCGCCCTCCAGGCAGGACAGGTCGTGGTTGCAGGTGGCCTGATCGATGCGGGTCTTGCGCCCCAGCGGGGTGTCGAAGCTCTGCACCGACAGGCAGTTGCTCACGTCTCCGCAGTGGCCGCAGCCCTCGCAGACCCGGTGATTGATCACGATGCGGGTGGAAGGCACCTCGAGCCGTCCTCGCTTGCGGCCCCGGCGCAACTCGGCGGCGCAGGCCTGATCGTGGATCAGCACGGTCACGCCACCAACAGCAGCCAACGCCTCCTGGGCCTCGACGATCCGGGTGCGGTCCCACACCTCGACCGACGGCGGCAGCCGGGCGGAACGGTAGGCGCCGGGATCATCAGTGGTGATGAGCACCCGGGCCACGCCCTGGGCCTCCAGCATCCGGGCCAGCTCGGGCACCCCGATGCGGTGGGACGGGTCCTGCCCGCCGGTCATGGCCACTGTGTCGTTGTAGAGGATCTTGAACGTCATGGTGGTGCCCGCCCCGATCGCGGCCTGCACGGCCAGCTGCCCGGAGTGCAGGTAGGTGCCGTCACCGACGTTCTGCACCGCGTGGGGCGTGTCCACGAACGGGGCCATGCCGATCCAGTTGGCACCCTCGTTGCCCATGGCGGTTATGCCGATGGTCTCCCCCACCCTCTCGGGGTCCATCAGCAGCGACATGCCGTGGCAGCCGGTGCCCGCGCCGACCAGGGTCCCGTCGGGGACCTTGGTGCCCCAGTTGTGGGGACAGCCCGAGCAGAAGAAGGGCGTGCGGCCGGCCGACAGCGGGATCAGGCGGCGTCCCGCCCGTGGCCGGACCTGCTCGATGGGCCGCAGCCGGTGCTCCAGCCGGGCCACCAGCCGGGCCCGCAGACCGGCCACGATGGCGTCGGCGTCCATCCGGCCGTGGCTCGGCATGAGCGGGTCGCCGTGCTCGTCGGTCTTGCCGAGGACCTGCGGCCGGTCAGGAGCCGAATACAGGGCGTCCTTGATGAGCCATTCCAGCGTCGGGTTCTTCTCCTCGACCACCAGCACTTCTCGCAGCCCGCGGGCGAAGCGCCGCACCAGCCCGCGGTCCAGCGGCACCGGCATTCGCAGTTGGAGCATCCGGATGCCGGCCTCGTGGAGGTCGCGCTCGCCGCGCAGGCCGAGCCGGCGCAGGGCCTCCAGCAACTGCTGGTAGGTGAAGCCGGTGGCGGCCAGCCCGATCCAGGCGCAGGGCGGGTCGACCGCGATGCGGTTGAGCCGGTTGTCCACGCCGTACTGCTGGGCCAGCACCGACCGGACCTCGCGGAACTCGCGCTCCAGTTCCACCATGCGGGGCCCGAGGAACTCCGCGCTGGGGCGGCTCGTCCAGAGGCGTCCGTCGATCTCGATCTCGGGCATGGCCGGCTCCGCGTCGAGCGCGGGCAGGTCGACGGTGCCGGACCCGTCGGCGACGGGGGTCACGATCTTCATGGCCGACCACAGCCCCGACGCGCGGCTCATGGCCACCGCGTGGAGGCCCAGCTCGAGGCACTCCCGGGTCGATCCCGGATACAGGATCGGCATGTGGAGGTCGACGAGGGCCGCGTCCGACGACGACGGCATGGTCGACGACTTGGCCATGGGGTCGTCGCCGACCATCACCACCGCGCCGCTCAGGCGCGACGCTCCCGCGAATACGCCGTGGCGCAGCGCGTCGGTGGCCCGGTCCAGGCCGGGGGCCTTGCCGTACCACACGCCAACCACGCCGTCGTAGCGGGCGTCGGGCCGGCCCGGCGCGAGCTGCGAGCCCATGACCGCAGTGGCCGCGAGCTCCTCGTTGACCGCGGGCTGGTGCACGATCGGCAGGTCGGCGTACCGGCGGACCACCCGGCTCATCTCGAGGTCGAAGCCTCCCAGCGGCGACCCGGGGTAGCCGGTCACCAGGGCCGCGGTGTTGCGGCCCGCGGCCCGATCGATTCGCATCTGGTCGACCGGCACCCGGGCCAGGGCCTGCACCCCGGTGAGGAGCACCCGGCCGGCATCGAGCTCGTATCGGTCTTCGAGCCGGTAGTCACGCTGGGCCGTCGGCATGGCTCACCCCCGTCGCGTCGAGCATTTCCCGTCCCGAGAGGACATCAACCGCCGAGGTAGGCGGCCCTCACCGCGGGGTGGGTGCGGATCTCTGCGGGCGATCCGACCGCGATGACCGAGCCCTGGTCGAGGCAGTAGACCCGGTCGCAGATGTTGGTGATGAATGCGAGGTCGTGGTCGATCACCACCACACCGCAGTTGAGCACGCCGGCGATGCGGAGGATCTACTTGCCTACCGTTCCAGTGTTCGACCACATCACCGCTGAGATGAACGCGGCATCTTCATCGTCGAACCAGCCAGACTCGATGGTCTTGGTGTCCCCGACGTGATGACCGACAGCCGCGTCCGTGACCGATACGACACCGGCGCTGTCGACCTCAGTAAGGGCCATGTTGTAGAGGTAGCGGACAAGCGGGAGCTCATTATGAAATAGGGCGCCTGGCCCGAAGAATCCCTGAACCGCTATCACAATCGGCTTGCCCGCGACGTGGGGTAGGGCCTCGTATCGCATGTTGGCCTTGCTCCGGAGTACAGAACCGAACCGGACCACCACCTCATCCCGATTGTCGGTTGACGCAGCGAGCTGATCAAAGTACTCCTCGGTTGAGGCCGGCGGCGCTGGATTGCCCGGAGAGTTGGCCGTGCCGGCTTCCACATAGAACTCAAGGCCCGAGCCCCGGCAGCGAAAATCCGGGCGGCCGCCTTCGCCTCCGACGCTCCAACCGAGGCTCCCCAGCACAGCTACGAGGTAGAGCTCAAACACCCGGGCATCAAACCCCGCCGTCTGGAACTCGCGAACAAAATGAGGATCAGCACCGTCCCACTGATCAAAGGTCTGCTGCATCAACCTTCGAGCCCCAGAACGTTCAGGGCCCGACGCCATCTCCCGAAACGACGGATGCTGTGCTTCTTCACCGACAACAGCATCAAACAAGTTGACCTTCGACCTGGCTGTCATGGCTGACCACTCGGTGATTCGGCTGACCGGAGCGAAAGGACAGCCTTCTGCGAACAGCGCTGACTCTACTGCGAGGACTCAGTTTGAGGGAATGCGGCCAGCGCCTCCCTCTCTTTGCCGGTTAGGCGGCCAAGGCCATCTGGTGCTCAAACCGATGGGGACGCAGACGCCAACAGCGCCAACGCGGCGGCTGCAGCCCGGGCGCGCTCATCGCGAACCTGAGCGACGATCTGGGCAGCTCGGCGGATGCGGCGGCATTCCTTGCGGGTCAGGCCGGCGTCGGTGACGTCTTGGGGTGTGAGGAGCGTCGCGAGCGTCACGATGTCTAGGAGGTGGCGATCGGGGTCACGCCCGCTCGGCGGGCCTGACGCCGCGGCGATCTTTATGAGGAGCGCCCCGACGAGGCTGGGGCGCGGTATGGAGGCCTGTTGCTGGTTGTGCTCTACCGTCACGCGTGCGGTGCGTTTCAATGCCTGGGTCCCGCCCGGCGCCTGAAGCGTGTTGCCGCGCCCGAGCCGCGGCAGGTGCCGGCCGAGATGGTCCGGCGCGAGCACGTCGAACACGGTGCCGGCCGCGTCCGCGTAGCGATGCCCGATCGGCGCGACCTGCTGGGTGAACCCGTGGCCCGTCAAGACGGAGTCGATGTGGCTCATGCGTGAACGGCTCGTGCGGAGGTTCACCACAACGTCGAGGTCGTAGCTCCAACGAAGACCGGCCCCGCCGACCGTCTGAGCACCTGCGGGGCTGCGTTCTGTCTGGTGCAGCAGCACCATCTGGCCGCCTATCACTGTCCAGCCTTCGCCGAGATCGTCGGCGACGGCCATCAGGGTGTCCCAGGCCTGTGCCTGCTGGCCCTCCAGGGGCGGCAGCACAACAGCCGCTGCGGTCACCGGAGGCTCTCGATGATGGCTTCGGCGACCCGCTGCTCTCGTGGATGAGGCGAGACGCAGAGGTCCAGCGCAACCACCGCGGCCGGCGCGACCCGACCGGCGCCGCCGTCTGCGCGGCGGACCGCACCAGCAACCGAACTCGCCTGCAGCAAGCGCCAGGCGTCCGCGGACACCGACCGGACCAGCACTCGGCCCAGCGGATCCTCGGCAAGGCCGTGCATCGGGTGCGGATGCTCCAGCCGCTGCTGCCAGCCCTGTTCGATGTAGACGTGCGCCTCGTCGGCCAACGGGTCGAGCATGTCCACATACGCGGCCGCGGCGTGCATGCCGCTGACAGCTACATCCGGGCTCGCGAGCAGAGCCGACACCATTGGTGACCCGGCGCTGTAGCGGCCGAGAGCTCCCCGGTTGACGTAGCGGTGAGGGTCGTCGAAGTCGATGCGCCCAGCGAGGATGTCGCGCCAGGCCACAGCCTCCGACAACGGGCGGCCCCCGCGGGGCGGGGCTGCTGCGAGCGCGTGGACCTCGCCGGCGGGCAGCAGCCACGCGTTGGCGACCCGCATGGCCGGCAGCAGACCCCGGTGCAGGTAGCGGCGCACCTGCTCGGCTCCCACACCGAGCATGTGGCTGGCTTCGGCCAGCGACATCATCTCCTGGACCATCACCCCACCACCCTACCATAACTGGAGGAGATAGCCACTAGATAAGGCTGCGGGGCCGGGGCTGGCTCGTGCCGGAGGCGTCTGTGATGGGCGGCTTGTCCCTTCAGTCAAGAGCTGACGGTCGCTGACCGTCAGAGTCAGCGCGCTCGCCGGCAACCCCACCTCGGCGCAGCATCACAGGCCAGAAGCGCGGCAATCGCCCAAACGGAGCCGACGCGCCCCAGAAACGCCTCCAGGGGCTCGAAGCAGCGCGCGCGAACCAATTTCCCGAACATGGCACCCCCCAAGAGATGAAGTGTCCGTGGTGGAGGTGAGGGGATTCGAACCCCTGGCCTCCTCGATGCGACCGAGGCGCTCTAGCCAACTGAGCTACACCCCCGCGGGAACGAGCGAGTTTAGCGGCGCGGCCTCCCACACCGGACCACCGCGCCGGACATGGATCGCCTGAGGACGTGCCCGCCGTCGGCGAAGCGCCTCAGAGGCATGGCCACCGCGTCGCGCTAGGGCGTGTAGGTGAACACGATGTTGTTCATGGTGGCCTCGACGTTGTCCTTGCCGCCGATGTTCTGCACCACGGTCATTCTGGCTGCGCCGCAGTCGCCGTAGTCGTCGCAGTTGAGGGTGCCCACGAGGCCGCGGTAGCCGCGGACGCTGTCGAGGTGGTCGCGCACGCCCTGGCGGTCGATCACCAGGGTGCCGTCCTCGACCCGCGACGCTGCCGCGATGGCGTCGAGCAGCAGCGTGGCGGCGTCGTAGCCGAACACCCAGAACGGTGACGACGGGCTCTCGCCGTGTCGCTGCTGGTAGGCCGCCAGGAAGTCGGCGGCCCCTTTGCCGGTGCTCTGGTTGACGTTGGCGCCCAAGCGCTGGTCCGGGCCCGAGAAGTACATTCCCGCGGTCTGGGGCAGCGCCAGGTAGTTGGCGTTCAGCAGGCTGTCGGCGGTCACAAGCACGGTGTCCTGCAGCCCGGGCACTGCCGGCGCCTGGTCGGCGATGAAGTCGCCTGCGGGCTGGAAGATCGGGAAGAACAGCGCGCCGGGGCTGCCTGCGGCGATCTCGGTGAGCACCGGCACCATGTCGGTGTCGTCCTTGTTCACCGCGGAGAACCCGGTGACGGTGCCGCCCTCGGCCTCGAAGGCGTCGGCGAAAGCCTGGGCGAGGCCCTGGGTGTAGGGGTCGCCGTCGTGGATGGCCGCCGCGGTGCTGATCCGGAGCTCACCGACCAGGAACTTGGCCATGGTCGCGCCCTGGTGCAGGTCGTTGGTGGTGGTGCGGTAGTAGCCGACGCTGTAGTTGGGGCCCGGCGTGCCGGCCAGGTCCGAAGTGAGGGCCGGAGAGGTGTTGCCGCCGGAGATGAGCACCATGCCGGCACCGGTGATCAGCGGGGCCGCCGCCGTCGCCGCGCCCGAGCAGGACGTGCCGATCACCCCGACGACGTCCTCGTCGGCCACGATGGTCTGGGCCGCGGCCTGGCCGCCGTCGTTGGAGCACAAGTCGTCGAGGCTTGCACCCAGGTCCACATCGAAGCCGTGGACCGGGCCGTAGTCGTCCACCGCGATCCGCGCCGCCCGGTCGATCGGCAGCCCGAAGAAGGCGACATCGCCGGTGATCGTGTTGAGCGAGCGGATCTCGATGGCGTCGCCCTCCTCGACCTCCACAACCCCGAGCGACCCGTCACCCAACGCGCCGGCGGTGTCGCCGACGCCGGCACCCCTGTCGTCGCCGCTGCAGCCCGCGGCGACGACAGCGAACCAGACCAGAGCACCCCAAGCCGCGATCGGGCGGCGCCGGATGCTCGTCATTCGAGCAGCACTGCGATCAGCGTTCATCACCAGCCGGCAACGGCGCTCAGCGTGTTGAAGGGTCATGAGCTTTCCTCGCATCGGGGCGACACGGCGCAACGACCCCGGCTCGGCGTCTGCGCGTCAATAACTCCTCAACTCTACGCATGACACACAGTGGACACAGGACTATGGTCTGTGTTCCGATTCATGACGATCGGATTGAGGTCCGAATCGAAGAGGCGAGATGCTGCGCAACCCACACATCATCGTCAGCTCAGCTGTGAGGCTGCCTGTTGTGGCGGGGCTCGCGGCCTGCGGTCCGGGAGCGGTGATCGCAGTGGCTCCGGAGGGCCGGGGCCCACGATGAGGCCACTGCTGCGTCTTTGGGTCGCCCTCGTTGCCTGCACGGCTCTGGTGGCCGCTGGTTGCGGCGGCGAGGTGGCCGAGCCCGACGGTGCGGGCGCGCCCGCGGCTCGGGTCTCCGAACCGGTCGGCGACACCGGGACCGGCGACTCTGCTGCGGCCCCCGCCCCCGGCGAGGATGCCCAGACCGGCGAGCCCGGCGACTCTGCTGCGGCCCCTGCCCCCGGCGAGGATGTCCAGACCGGCGAGCCCGGCGGCGACACCTCGACCGGCGACACCTCGACCGGCGGCGCCGACCAGGCGGCCGGCGACGATCCGGCCGCCGGTGAGAGTGACGATCCGGACACCGGGCCCGAGGGTCCTTCGCCCAACATCTACGACGATCCCCGCGACGGCATCTTCGACGAGTTCCAGGCCACGATGGACCGCGGCGACCATCCGTTCATGCAGATCGACGCCTTCTGTGAGGCTCACGGCCCCGCCCCCGACCGGGTGGCCACCGACAAGGGCATCGGCGCCGACTCCGTCTCGCTGGTGCATCTGCGCCAGAAGTTGGAGGATCTGGCCGGAATCGGCTTCGGCGTCGACGTCGGCGACACCGCGGAGATGTTCGAGACGTTCGCGGCGGTGGTGAACGAGCAGTGCGGCGGCGTCCGGGGTCGCCTGATCGAGCTTCGCACCATCGACGTCGACGTGTTGAGCAGCACGATAGACGAGGACAACAACGCGGCATGCATCAAGGCCATCGAGGACTACGACGGCGTGATCCTGGTCAACTCCACCGGCTTCCAGGGATCGGCCAGCCTGTGCATCGCCGAGGAGCACGAGACCGCGTTCGTCGCCGTGCAGGGCCAGACGGCGGAGTTCATGGAGCGCGGCCAGGACCGGCTGATCACCACGTCCGGGGTCCCCGAGGAGCAGCTGAGATGGCTGGTGCTGGACCTGGTCGCGCAGGGCAGGCTCGACGGCCGGACCGTCGGAGTGGCCGTCCAGGACTCGCCGGGCCATTACGAGGCGGTCGAGACCGGCCTGGTGCAGGTGCTGCGCGACAACGGCGTGGACGTGGCCGTTTTCGACGTCATCGGCTGCGGCGGTTCCAATGTCTGCGCCGAGGGCAGCGTGGAGTCGGTCCAGCGCCTGCGCAGCGAGGGCGTGGACGTGTTCTTCAACGTGCTCAACGCCATCTCCGCCCCCCTGTACCTCACCGAGATGCTCAACCAGGGGTTCCGGCCCGGCGACGTGCAGTTCTACGCCTCGGACTTCGGCGCCCAGGCCACCGAGATCGTGGCCTCGAAGATCGTCCAGTTCGGCGGCGAGGCCGCCGGCGACCTCTACAACGGCGCCCGCATCATCGACTTCCGCAACACCGGCGCCTACCGGCTCGAGGGCTACCAGCCGAGCGCGTTCAACGAGATGTGCAACGACACCTACGGCGCCAACAGCGCATCGGGGGCCGACCATGAGGCCGACGACCGCAGCGACGGCAACGAGAGATACGGGATGACCGCCACGGTGTGCGAGATCATGCGGATCGTGCTGCGGGCGATCTACGACGCCGGCGACAACCCCACCCGGGCCGACGTCTACGCGTCGCTGGCGTCGCTGGGGCCGATCGACTCCAACGGGATGCAGCCCGCCTCGCTGCGCCCTGGCAAGACCCGGGCGCCCGACGCCATCCACAACCTCGCCTTCGAGTACCCCTGCACCAAGCCCCACCCGTTCCCGGTGCCGGGCTACGACCACGGCATCTGCCTGTACCCGATAGACGACTACCGCCCCACCCCCAGCTAGACGAGTGGTTCCGGGGGTTGGGGGGGGGGGGGTTGTGGGTGTGTGCCGGGGCGGCGTGCGGGGCGTGTTGTGGGTTGTGGTGTGTTTTGGTGGTGTTGCGGTTGCGGGCGGCGGGCCGGGGGGTAGTGTTGTCGGAGCGAGTCGGAGGTGCGCGCTCATGAGTTCGGTTGTGGCTGGTCCTCCCGAGGTGGACATCTACTATCCGGAGGGACCCCCGATGCCGGAGGGGAACCTGCAGACCAAGCGGCGCATGGAGCTGGCGTGGGCGCTGCGGCACTGGTACGACCGGCGCGGCGACGACGCGGGCGCGTGGGTGTGCTGTGACATCAACGTCTACTACCGCAAAGGCGACCGCACAGCGGTGGTGGCGCCCGACGTGGCCGTGGCGTTCGGGGTCGACGCCGCCACACAGGAGACCGAGGGCACCTTCCGGGTGTGGGACGCCGGCGCGGCGCCGTGCTTCGCGCTGGAGATCGCGTCGCCCACAACGGTCGACGTCGACCTGTACGTGAAGCCCGACAAGTACGCCGAACTGGGCGTGGGCGAGTACTGGCGGCTCGACCCCACCGGCGGGGACCTGCTGGATCCGCCGCTTCAGGCAGAAAGGCGCGTCTCGGGCCGCTGGAAGCCGATCGAGGTCACCGCGGAGGCCGGCGGCGGGCTGCGGGCCCGCAGCGGCGTGCTGGGCCTGGACCTGTGCTGGCAGCCGCCCAAACTGCGGCTGTTCGACGTCACCGAGGGCGTGTGGCTCCCCGACCCCGACGACCTCGCCGCCCAAGCCGACCGAACCGCCGAGGAGGCCACCGCCCGGCAAGCCGCCGAGGGCCGTGCGTCAGCCGCCGAGGCGGAACTGGCCGAGGAGGCCACCGCCCGGCAGGCCGCCGAGGGCCGTGCGTCAGCCGCCGAGGCGGAACTGGCCGAGCTTCGAGCCCGCCTCCGCGACACTCTCGGGAAGCCCGACGCATAGCAGCACGCCGCCGGCCTCACCGCGCTCGGCCGCTCCCGCAGCCCCACGCCGCACAGATCAGCGGGGTTGTGTGGGGACTCCTCGACGCTGTTCAGCAGCGGGGCGGGACTGTTGGAAGCCGCCGGGGCGGCCTGTGCGCCATCGAGCAGTGCCGGCAACCCCCCTGGAGCCGATCATCTGGCGCGTCGGTGTCAGTTGCAGTCGGCGGGGCGCACGCATGGGGGCGCCCCGGTCCGGCCGGACGCCTCCGGTGCTGCGCGGCCGGCGCGCTAGTTGTACTGGCACGCGGGGGTGCTTGCACGGGCCTGCGCAATCTCTGCGTCGGACCCTGTGCCCTTCACGTAGTTGTCAATCGCCGTCTTCATGGCCTGGCTCTGGGCGCAGGCGACGATGCGGCGCTGCAGCTCGGCGAGGTAGGGGTCCGAATGGTAGGGAGGCGCACTGGCGGGCTCGCTGCTGGTGGTCGTGGGCGCGGGCTGGTCGCTCGCCGCGATGTTGATCCGCACGCTCGCGACCTGATAGGCGGCGGCGCTGGAGTCGGGCACGGCCTCGTTGCGGACCGCGCCGATGTCGGGCGTGATGTAGATGATCTCGGCGCCCTCCGCGTCGCTGTCGTCGACGATGGTGAGCGTCACGCTGCCCGAGCGCTGCCCCGCCGCGATGGCGATGGCAGACGACGACAGCGAGTAGTCGCCGGCGCTGGCCGTGCCCTCCACGACCAAAGGAACAGACACATCAGAGGCGGCCGCGCTCCCCAGGCGGGCGGTGATCGTCACCGTGGCCCCCTCGCTCACCGATGTGCGGCTCGCGCTCAACAGCCGCAACGGCGTCGCCGCAGGCCCCCCGGGGGGATCCTTCGGCGCGCCCTGCGCCTGCGCGGACCAGGGGCCGGGGCCCGACGCGCTCAACGCCCGCACCTGCCCATAGTAGTTGCGGCGAAGAGCATACTCCGCGTCGAGGATCGCCCGCGGGGTCGTCCCCACCCGCACGGTCACCCAGCCCGTGAGCGGATCACCCGCCACGCTGGCCGCGGCGTTGCGGGCATGCACCTCCTTGTAGCGCACCTCATAGCCCGTCACCCGCGCCGTCAACGTGGTGTCGGGCGCCGTCCACGCCGCCGCGATCGTGTCGGCCCGGGGACCGGGGGAGAGGCTCAACCCCGTCGGCGCGGCGGGCGGCTTGGGTATCAGGCGCAATGTGACCGCCGAGCCGGCGGTCAGCGAAAACGAACCAACGCTGGCGCACACGAATCGCTCTTTCCTGGTGGTGTGGGTTTGACAGGAACCCAGCGGCAGGGTTTGACTGCCATAGGTCAACATGTAGTTCTGCAGCTGCGTCAGCGGGGCGACTGGGTCAATATCGATTCGCAAATCGGGGGTGGGGCTACCGCCGTCGTAGACGATATACATCAGTTTCGTGATGGTGTAGGTGGTGTCGCCGAGAACGAAGGTGCGGTCGGTCAGTCTGGTGGAGCAATCGTTACTGGCACTGACCGAGCAGCCGACCACGGCCAAGCTCGTGCCGCGCCACTCTACCGGTGTCATCGTCGCCTCCCAGAGGGGCGACTCCAACGCCGCCTCGGCGGGCCGGGCGTCGTGGACCAACAGCACACCGACAACAGCCACAACCCCGAACACAGCCCCCAGAGACGACAACACGGCGACGGGCGACGAGGACCCGACGCGAAGAGGCCCGCGCCTACACTGGAGCCTCCACCCCCCCCCCCGGCGAACATGCGTGCGACACGCGCCGCGGGGCGGCGCCGATCCTCAGGACGGTGCGTGCGGTCTTCAAGAACATGGTGGGTGACCTCCCTCGTCGGTGGATCCGATACGAGCCTCGCGCCGCAACATAGCCGACCGCCGGGCCGGACACAACACCACGACGAGCAGGAGCATCCCAGCCCCCCACGCCCGCAGCCCCGCACACCAGCGGCGCTCGACCCGCCGCCGGCCCCCGGCGGCCGTCTCAACTGAAGCACCCTCCGGGGCGAACGCGACGGGAGCGCCCTGGCCCGAGGCGAAGCCCAAGTCGGGACCATCACCCGCAACGTTCCCGACCGCTTCTCGAGCTGGCTGGTCGGGCAAGCGATCCTCGGACCCAGCCAGCCCAAGGAGCAGGGCAACGGGCCCCCGGCGGAACCGGTGGACGTATATACACCAGAACCAAGATATATACTGACAGCCGTGAGCAAGCACTTGGTAGACATCGACGAAGAGGCCCTCCTTGCGGCACGCGCAGAACTGGGAACGGACACAATCAAGGCAACAGTCAATGCTGCGCTCCGGGCCGCGGGCTCTCCTCGGGCCCCGCGGGTCGCCGCTGCCCTCGACCTGCTGGCCGACGCCGAACTGGCTGACCGTGAGAGCGCATGGCGCTGACTCACCTGCTCGATACCAGCGTGCTGACTCGCCTGGCGCGACCCTCCATAAGAACGGCGGTGGAGCCGCTCGCGGCTGAAGGCCGCGCCGCCCGAGCCGGGATCACCGACCTGGAGGTCGGATTCTGGGCCCGGAACGCCGACGAGTGGGACAGGCTCGCCGGCAGCCTGTCGGAACTGCGGCTTGTGGAGACCACCTCCGAGCACCTGCGTCGGGCGCGCCAGACCCAGCGCCTGCTGGCCGAGCGGGGCCTCCAGGGGCGCAAGATCCCCGACCTGCTGATAGCGGCCGCCGCCGAGCAACGGCAGCTCACCCTGCTGCACTACGACGCCGACTTCGATCTCATCGCCGCAGCGACCGGCCAGACGTGCGAGTGGGTCGTGCCACGAGGATCCGTGGACCAGGGACAGCAGTCGCCCCGGGGCTCCGTCCTCTGAAGCTTGGTAGCCCACCGGCACTCGGCACCGGCTCAGGCCTCGGGATTCCGGTAGCTTGGGGGCATGACCGAGACCGCCCGCGGGGCCGCGCCGGCCCTGGACGCGGAGGCGGCCGTCGTGCTCGCGCAAGAGATCGCCCGGCAGCAGCCTGCCGAGCGCCCGCCGACAGTGGACGACGCCCGCCGGGCGGCCGACGCGCTCATCGGCGCGGGCGCGGGCCAGGTCTGGCTCTACGGGTCCGTCGCCCGGGGCGAGTCGCACCGCTGCAGCGACATCGACCTGGTGGCTGTGTTCGACGACCTGGAGTACCGGCACCGGATGCGCGCCACCATCGAACTGCAGCGGCTGGCCGAGCGGGCCTGCGGGTACCGCGTGCAGGTCCTAGCGACCGACCGGCCCGAATGGCGCATCCAGCAAGAGGAGGTGTCAGCCTCGTTCGCTTCAGCTATATCATGTGATTTGAAGTTGTTATCTTGTAGTACTGAGTCAGGAGCAGAGGTGGACTGGGACAAGGAGCAGACGGCGGCCACCTCCAACGAGGAGCTGGCGGTCGAACGGCTGGAGTCGGTGCTGATGAGCCTGGACAAGATCAACGCCAGCCGCGATCCCAGTTCCGCCGAGAAGGAGTCGGCCGGCTCCGGCGACACGAGCGACTACCTCGAGGCGCGCGGTGCCCGGTTGATCATGGTGTGCGAGGCTGCGGCCATGGCCATCGAGAACGGGGCCAAGGCGGTGGGCACGCTCACGGGCGCGCCGGCCCCGACGCTGTGGTCCCACGACATCGACAAGATCGTCGGCGCCCTCGGTCCCGACGACTCCGAGGCCATGCGGGCGCTCATCTCCTCGGCGCCGGAGCTGGTGAAGTCAGCCGGCTACATCACCATGTGGCGCACCGTCGGCGTGTACGGCACGCCCGGCGAGGGCCTGACCGTGTACGAGGTCGCCTCGCCCGAGTTCGCGGCGGCCATCGCCGAGATGGCCTGCAAGGTCGCCGCCCATGCCGCCGAGCGGGCCGCGGGCCTCATCGCGCCGAACAGGGCCTCAGACAAGCTCCGCCGGCGGGCCTCGACGGTGCAAGGCCACTTCGCCGCCTACGACATCGGCACCGGCCGGCCCAAGTAACGGATCTATCGTGGCGCACTGGTTGTGAGCAAACATGTGTTCGTACAACTAGGGTACGGAGACGCGGCCGGATACGCAGCACTGCCCTCGGCGCTGGTCAAGCCCCACCGCCTCGGCCACATCCACACCGACCACCCCTCCGGTCGGCTCGCCACCCTGCGGGGACGACACGACGACACCGGCGCGCTGACCGTCGCCGTGGAGCCGCCAGCGACCGAGGACACCACCGAACCCACCGGCGGGATCAGCGACGACGAGATCACCGAGGCCGCGCTGGCCCACATCAGCCGCAACCCCGGCCAAGGCGTCCGCCAGATCGTGCGGGCCTGTAAGGACTTGAACCTACCCAAGACCCGCTCGGGGGAGGCGCTGCAAGACGCCAAGGATCGGGGATGGGTGAAGGCCACGCCCGAGGGACAACGCCACCTCCACCACATCACCGAAGCCGGAACCGCCCGCCTGGAACAGCCCGTCCTAGACGGGTGATTCCAAGGGGTTGGAGGGTGGGGGGTTGTGGGTGTGCGCCGGGGCGGCGTGCGGCCCCAGACCGTGCAGGCTGTGTTGTGGGTTGTCGTGTGTTTTAGTGGTGTTGCGGTGGCAGACGGCGGGCCGGGGGGTAGTGTTGTCGGAGCGAGTCGGAGGTGCGCGCTCATGAGTTCGGTTGTGGCTGGTCCTCCCGAGGTGGAGATCTGCTATCCGGAGGGGCCCCCGATGCCGGAGGGGAACCTGCAGACCAGGCGGCGCATGGAGCTGGCATGGGCGCTGCGGCACTGGTACGACCGCCGCGCCGACGACGCGGGCGCGTGGGTGTGCTGCGACATCAACGTCTACTACCGCAAGGGCGACCGCAGAGCGGTGGTGGCGCCCGACGTGGCCGTGGCGTTCGGTGTGGACGCCGCCGCGCAGGAGCCCGAGCACACCTTCCGGGTGTGGGACGCCGGCGCGGCGCCGTGCTTCGCGCTGGAGATCGCGTCGCCCACAACGATCGACGTCGACTTGTATGTGAAGCCCGACAAGTACGCCGAGTTGGGGGTGGGCGAGTACTGGCGGCTCGACCCCACCGGCGGGGAGTTGCTGGACCCGCCGCTTCAGGCAGAGCGGCGCGTCTCGGGCCGCTGGGAGCCGATCGAGGTCACAGCCGACGCCGGCGGCGGGTTGCGGGGCCGCAGCGATGTGCTGGGCCTGGACCTGTGCTGGCAGCCGCCCAAACTGCGGCTGTGGGACCTGACTGCGGGCGTGTGGCTCCCCGACCCCGACGACCTCGCCGCCCAAGCCGACCGAACCGCCGAGGAGACCGCCGCCCGGCAGGCCGCCGAGGGCCGTGCGTCTGCCGCCGAAGCAGAACTGGCCGAGGAGGCCACCGCCCGCCGGGCCGCGGAGGCGGAACTGGCCGAGCTTCGAGCCCGCCTCCGCGACACTCTCGGGAAGCCCGGCGCATAGCAGCGCGCCGACGGCCTCGCCGTCAACTGCTCCAAGCGGTCACTGCGCCGAGTTGCACGGCGTCGAAGGACTCCCAGGGAAGCGGGAGAGGCGGCGGTTCACCATTGGCCCGCATTTCGGACACGATGTCGGTCACTAGGGATCGAATGCCGCTTAGAGCCTCGGCCTCGGTCGTCGCCAAATGGCTCACGAGCAAGAATCCATTGCACACGCCCACCCAGGCTTCGTCATCCTCCGACCAGGAAGCCCGGTACTCGTAACGTGGATCATCCATCGCTGCTCTCCTTGAGGTATATGGCACGCAAGACCTGCTGAACCTGGTAGGGCTTCGCCTCCCCGTCATGATTCTGGATGTTCACTCTCGGCATGCCCTGCCAAGGCGTGCGATAGATCAGATGGCTCCCCTTCTGGCGAGGCTCTCAGGAGTATAGGCGGCACACCTTGGCCAGATCGGAGAATCGGACTCCCGTCTGGCTCCTGCGCCACCTCGCGATCATCGCCTGAGCCCTCTCGAACTCGGTCACTTCGATCCTCCAGCCTGTGAGCAGACGCAGTCGCGATACTACCAATATAAATAGGGAAAAATAACTATATAACATGATATCGTTATTGGATCTATCATGGTGCACTGGTTGTGAGCAAACATGTGTTCGTACAACTAGGGTACCGAGACGCGGCCGGATACGCAGCACTGCCGTCAGGGTGAGTGTGCCAGTTGCCGAAGCCTTCGGCCTTCACAGGCTGATGACCGGTTTTCTGAGTTCTCAGATACTCGCTCGCCGGGGCAGTCGCCGGAGGCCGGGCGGGCGGGTCCCCGGTCGGGGTGAGGTCTTCAGCGACTGACCTCGGGGCGCTTGGGCCGTGACGAGGACGTGGAGGACTCCCGTGAACCTCCATCATGGGCCTGGACTGGGAAGCACCTCACAGGGCGACCGTTGAGGCCGAGTACACTGGCGTACCCGGTGATGCCGATGAGCAGAAAGCTGGGAGGTGACCGGTGATCGCCAGAATACCCCTGGTCTCCGCAGAAGCCGCCCGAGTTGCACTCGCAGGGGCAGGGCGGGGGCGGTCGCTCATGGCTTGCGCGGGAAAGCTAGGCGTTCAGCGTTCTAATGCGGATGCTCGCCCGAGGCGTGGCGTTACGCGGGGGTCTCGCTCAGTGCGGGCTGCGGTGTATGTGATACATGGTGTTGCCGTTCCCGTCGTCGTGCCAGTGCCAGCCGCCGTTCCAGTTGTCGGCGAAGCCCCTGTCTCGTTCTTTTTGATTTGGCGGCCGCGGTTCCGGCCGGAGCCCTGGCGGCTCTGGCGGGTCGCCGCCCGGTTGGTGAGAGCCGCGCCAAGTACCCGCGTGCCGGTGATAGATGGAGTCGCCGTGGCAATGCCAGTAGCCCGCCTCGTCGCTATCGGGAGAAAGTCCGTCTTCCGGTGCTCCGCAGCGGCCGGAGCGGCTGGCCGATTTCCGCAGGTCCTCGGGCACTTGGTCCCCGTAGGTCCTGTACAGCGCGAGTTCTATCGACTGGCCCCCTCGCCATTCAGAGACTTGGTTGGTAGCGGAGTAAATCCGAATTTCCCCATTGCTCCAGATGTCCACCACGTACGTTCGCCGATCGAAAATCCTGTTTCCGAATCCGTCGAGCTTTCCGAAGGGTCCGCCCACTGTCAATTCCCAAGTTCCCTTTATCCGACTTGGGAACTCGGGTTCAGCCCAAATAGCCACACCGTCCAAGTCCCAAAAGACACTCGTCACCCTATGGGTCGTGCTCCCGATTCTGATCGTGTTGTCCGTAAGCAGCCTAGAGCAATGCCGGGCAGGGACGGCGCTACTGTCATCGCAGCCGCGGACATTCCCACCGAAGTCGTGCACCGTCACCGTGGCGGACCAAACCTCCTCCGAGCCTGCCGTGGGGGCCTGGGCGACGGCGACCGCGGCCGGGCGCGATGCAGCCAAGACCGCGGCGACCAGCGCGGCCAGTAGCAGCGCGATCAGAGGTAGACGGAAAGCACGGCGAGCTAGTGCTCTAGAACTCCCCCCCCCCCGGAGGGTGGAGTTCTGCGGCATGGGCGCCACAGCCGCAGCGGCCGACCTCAAGGCGCGGCGCCGCGCGTCACCGCGCATCAAGCGAGCGGCCCCCTGCTGTCGTGGTGCGTGTCCGTCGATAGCCATAGAAATGCCTCCTGCTTGCCGTGCACAGCCGACAGCATAGTACTGCCCGTGTGTATGGCACGCAAGACCTGCTGAACCTGGTAGGGCTTCGCCTCCCCGTCATGATTCTGGATGTTCACTCTCGGCATGCCCTGCCAAGGCGTGCGATAGATCAGATGGCTCCCTTCTGGCGAGGCTCTCAGGAGTATAGGCGGCACACCTTGGCCAGATCGGAGAATCGGACTCCCGTCTGGCTCCTGCGCCACCTCGCGATCATCGCCTGAGCCCTCTCGAACTCGGTCACTAACCGCCCTGTTGGCAGGCCGACACGAGCGCCCATGTCGCGCGCGTGTCTCCCGCCCGCTGGAGTTGGCGCACACACCACCCCAAGCCCTCACCGTGGATGACGCCGTTGCCGACCGCGTCTTGCTCCTTGTCCTCGGGCGGTTCCGGGATGGTGCCGCAGCCCTCACCTCGCCGCCAGACGCGGTTACTCTTGTCATACGCTGGCTGGCAGTGGTACGGCGCTAGGTCCTCCTCTAGCAGGTCCGGGTCCGGGCTTTCTTCGGCGTACTGGCACTCGGCGGGGTTCTGTTGGCATCGGAGAAGTTCGTCTAGGGCTGCTTGCTCGTCGGCGCTGAGGGGCGGGTCCTCGGGTTCGGGTTCGGGCACCTGCTCTTGTGGCTGGGGGGGCCGTTCTTCTTCTCGCCGTGGCACGGGTTGTGGCACGGGCTCGGGTTCGGGCACCTCCTCGGTGACCTGCTGGGTCGGGCGGTCGTTGGCGGGCGGGTTCTCGGGTTCGGTCCGAGGGTCGGCGCTGGCGGGCGGGCTCTCAGGCGGCGACAGGCCCGCGGTCTGCCAGGCCACGTCCGGGAACATAGGCGTTTCGGTGTCGGGCTGGATGCAGACCTCACCGATCGGGTCCAGCCAGGGTATGTGCTCCCAGCCGGGCGGGCACACCGGCCGTTCGGCCCCGGTGTCGGTCGCCGCGGCGGGCCGGGCGTCGTGGACCAACAGCACACCGACAACAGCCAAAACCCCGAACACAGCCCCCAGACGACAACACGGCGACGGGCGACGAGGACCCGACGCGAAGAGGCCCGCGCCTACACTGGAGCCTCCACCCCCCCCCCGGCGAACATGCGTGCGACACGAGCCGCCGGGCGGCGCCGATCCTCAGGACGGTGCGTGCGGTCCTCAGGAACATGGTGGGTGACCTCCCTCGTCGGTGGATCCGATACGAGTCTCGCTCCGCAGTGTAGCCCATCGACCGGGAGAACGACGTTCGGGCGCAGCAGGCGCCAGCTCACACCAGACGGGACCGAGCGCCCCGTGCCAGCCGCTCAACGAGATGAGATCCCGGACCCCAGCGCTGCGAGACTCCGCACCCCAGACGAGTAGTCCCAAGGGCCCAGTGGCCGTAGGCGACCAGGGGGCGGGCGGGGCCGGGTTGTCGGGTGGTGCACCCCTTGGAACTACTCGTCTGGGGGTTGTGTGAGCCATGATGGGGACATGAGGATCAACGGCATCTGCAGGCCTGAGTTCGCGCCGGTGCGCGATGCGTTCGAGGCGAACTTCGCTGAGGGGTTGGAGCTGGGCGCGTCCGCGGCGGTGACCGTGGACGGCGAGTTCGTGGTGGACGTCTGGGCCGGCGACGCCGACGGCGACGGCAACCCGTGGCGGCGCGACACGATCGTCAACGTCTACTCCACGACCAAGACGATGGCCGCGACATGCATGCTGATGCTGGCGGACCGGGGCGAGCTGGACTTCGACGCCCCGGTGGCGCGGTACTGGCCCGAGTTCGCCCAGAACGGCAAGGACGGGGTGCTGGTGCGCCATGTGATGGCCCACACCGCGGGGCTGCCGGGCTTCGACCCGCCCATTGCTGTGGAGCAGCTCTATGACCTCGAGGCTGCGGCCGCCAACCTCGCGGCCCAGGCGCCGTGGTGGGAGCCGGGCACCGCGTCGGGATATCACCCCGTGACCCAGGGCAACCTGCTGGGCGAGATCCTCCACCGCGTCACCGGCCGGCGCATGGCCGAGTGGTTCCGCACCGAGGTGGCCCAACCGCTCGGGGCCGACTTCTGGATGAGCCTGCCCGCGTCCGAGGACCACCGGGTGTCTGACCTGGTGAGCCCGCAGACCCCGCAGACGCTCATCGTCGGCGGCGAGGAGGTCGAGGTCGGCGAGATCGCGGTGCGCGCCTTCCTGAGCGTTCACCGCACCGGCGACGAGCACGCCACCCGCGAGTGGCGGGCCGCGGAGCTTCCCGCCTCCGGCGGGTTCGGCAACGCCCGCTCGGTGGCCCGCATCCACGCCGCGCTGGCCTGCGGCGGCACCCTCGACGGCGTCCGGCTGCTGTCTGAGGCCGGCGCCCGCCGCGCCCTGCAGGAGCAGACCGACGGCATCGACCAGGTCCTGGGCGTGCGGCTGCGCCACGGCCTCGGCTTCGGGCTCCAGATCGGCGACCTTGCTCTGGCTCCGGGCCAGATGTTCTGGGGCGGCATGGGCGGCTCGCTGGCCGTGATCGACCTCGACGCCCGGGCCAGCGTCGCCTACGTGATGAACCGCATGGCGCCCGACGCCCTCGGCGACCCCCGCGGCCTCCGGATCATCCAGGCAGCCCTAGCTAGGCCACCGCATCCGCGAGGCGCTCCGAGGCGGCGGCATGTTCGGCTTCGACGGCCCCGTGGAGGCTGACGAGACCTACAACGGCGGCAAGGCCCACGACTGGTCAGCGAAGCGCCGCGAGCGGCTAGGCGTGCCGCGGGGCCGCTCTACCGCTCACAAGACCGCCGTCGCGGGCGTGAAGGACCGGCCCAGCGGCAAGGTGACGGCGCTGCCCGTAGCGGACGCGTCGAGCGGCAGCCTGCTACCGGTCGTAGTTCAGGCTGCCCGACCGGGCGCGACCGTGTTCACCGACGAATGGCGCTCCTACCGGCAACTCTCATCGATGGGCTATGACCATCAGCGGGTCGTGCATGGCATACGCGAGTACGTCCGCGGGGACGTTCACACGAACGGGATCGAGAACTAAACTACTGGAGCCATCTGAAGCGGACCTACATCGGCACGTAGCACTACATGTCGCCTGAGCATCTGCACCGCTACATCGAGGAACACTCGTTCCGCTACAACCGCCGGGATCGGCGGTGCTGGACAGGATGAGCGAGGCCGCTCAGTCGATGGACCGCCGCTCCCTGACGTGGCGCGAGTTGACCGGCTCACCGGCCTGACGCTTCGGCCGTTGATCGGCAACGATCAGATCGGTCGCCTGCTCAAAGTCCTCCCAAGACGCTTGTGGCTCGTCCGGCTCAGGGTCAGTCACCGCTCATCTCCTGAGCCGTGCCCTCTAGGAAGCTCTTGATCCAGGCGACATCATTAGAAAGCCCGTCGAGGCGTTCGTCGATCCCGTCGAAGCGCTTATCCACCCCGTCGAAGCGGCCTTCTAGCCCGATGATCCGGTCCTCCATGCCCATGATGTGGGTCTTGAGGTCGGCGATGCCCTGATTGGCCTTGCGGAGCTGCTCGCCGATCATCTCGATGGTCGAGTTGGTCATCGTTGCCATCGTAGACCTCCTAACCAGGGAGCGGGAAGTGTCAACCGGGGTAGAGCGTAGCAGGTTCCGCTACTCGGGTTGCACCCCGACAGGCAGCTCCTACGGTCACCATCGCCACCGAGAGCCGACCGTCCGAAGCCGGGGCGGTCATGGCGACCACACATCTACTGATCGAAGGGAAGCGGCGTCCGTCATGGCTCCCTTCGGTCGGTCGCAGACACTCGGTGGCAACGGATGCGGGGGGATCGGGAGCGGGCTCCCAGCATCGGGGGTGTCATCGGCGAGGCGTTCCGCGTCATGCTCGCGGAATACTTTGAGGCAGTTCTCGCCGAAACGCCGCAATGGCGACGAAGGCAGGGTATCGAGATGCTCTTGCGTGATCTCGCCGCTGCGGCACGCCGCGGTGATCCGCTCTTCGAACCGGATCATTGCTTGTGATGGGGCCATTGCTGTTCTCCTTTGGTTACTCAGGGATATAGTTCCCCGTTCGCCGGCGGGACCTGTGCTGCACAGCCGCAGGTGATGAACGGCGACCGGAGGGGGGCTGCCCGTGCGCCGTCACCGAATACCGACCCCGCCGACCTGACCGGCCCCGACTTCGCGGCCGCCACCAGCAGGGCTGCCCCGGGTGTACGAGGCGCTGCCCGCGACCGGCGGGCATCGGGCCGGGGGGGGGGTCAGCTGCGTCGTGGTCCGGGGAGGTCGGGGCCGAAGCCCTGGCGGAAGTCGAAGTCCTCGGTCTCGACCGTTCTCGCGCCCAGTTTCCGGCCGGCCTTCTCGGCTGTGATGATCAGGCTCTTGGGGCCGCACAGCGCGACGTGGCCGCCTCTGAGGCCCTTGGGGCCGAAGCGCTCGGTCAGCGTCGACTTGGTGAAGCGCTGCCCGTCCGCCGACGCGAGGATGCGGAGCTCGATCCTGCCGTCGCGGTGGGCCTGGTCGAGCAGCTCGATTCCCATGGCGTCCTGGCGGGTGCGGACGCAGTAGAACAGCACCGGCGGGTTCTGTGAGCCGGTGGGGAGCACCGTCGAATTCGACAGGAACGGGGTGATGCCGACGCCTCCGGCCACCCAGACCGTCGGTGCGTCGTCCCTGGTGGCCTCGAAGGTGCCGTAGGGGCCTTCGACGAGGACCTCGGCGCCTTCGAGGGGCGCGTCATAGAGCTTCGAGGTCCAGTCGCCGAGACGGCGTATGAAGAATCGCAGCTGCCCCGACCCGGGCGGTTCGGCCACGGTGAACACATGGGGCTCGGACAGGCCCCGCCGCTGGAACTTGATCACCGCGAACTGGCCCGCGTGGTACTGCAGGGGCTTGCCGACCGGCTCGAGCCGCAGATCGATGGCGGTTCCCACCCTGGTCGCGGACACGACCCGGTAGCGCAGACCGCGGCGGAACATGTCGCGCACGACCACCCGGTACAGGAACGCCACCAGGCCCGCGGCCATGACGGCATTCAGGTAGATCCCCGACGCCGACCAGTTCTGATACGGCTTCTCGACGGTGTAGACGTGCCAGACCGCCAGCACGTACACCACTCCGAACAGCTTGTGGGTGAGGCGCCACCAGCGGTAGGGCATCCATCGCAGGATGCTGAGCAGCAGCAGCACGACCGCCGACACCGTCGCCACCCCGGCCAGGGTGAGACCGAAGTCGGAGGCCCACCGCGAGATCTCCACGTAGCCGCGCCGGACCTCGGCCGACCCGGCATGGAACAGCATCGCCGGAATCGACAGGGCGCCGGCCCAGCGATGCACCCGGTAGGCGCTGTCGAGGCCGCCGAAGATGGGCTCGATGAGCGGGATCCGCACGGCCAGGACGAAGCTCCACGCCATCAGAGTCAACGACGCGGCACCGATGGTCAGGCCCGACGCGGACCCGTTGCCGCCGGGGCCCGAGCCGCCTGTGGACGCGATCATGGCGAACACGGTCGTCACCAGCACCAGCAGCGGACCGACCCAGCCCAGGTGCGGCCGGAGGATGCGGACGTTGGGAACCTTCAGGCGCCAGTCGTGTCGCCGGCCCAGAACCCGCCGCAACCGCGACCGCCGGCGACGGGGCGCAGACACCGCCCCCCGCGCCCCGGACCCCTCCGCCGACCGCGAACCATCCGCCGACCGCGAAGCATCCGCCGACCGCGAACCATCCGCCATCTGCCACCCCTCCGCCAGCTGTGAGGCATCCTCCATCTGCCAACGCTTCGCCAACCGCAAGGCACGCGCCATGCGTGAACGATCCGCCGTGCCCGGGTCCCGCGCGGCGACAGGGCGCCGCCTGCCGCGCCGCTCCGGCTGTGGTTGTTCAGGGTTCGGCATGGCCTTCCTCTCGACGGAGCTGCACCAGCGGTCCGCCAAACGGCCACGCCTGCGGCCGCGGCCGCGATGATACCGACCCCTCCGGGGACAGCTACCAGGGTCATACGTTGATCCACAGAAGAGGTCGCTTGGATTGCCGGCATCCTGTAGCTACTGTTCAGAATCATCCACTACTGACGCTGCAAGGAGGTCGGCGCGTGGGGTGCGGCCGTGACAAGCAGCGTGAGTCCCGGCCGCGTCGGCGGCGGCCGATCGGCAGGCGCCGCGACCAACGGGGCACCGCGGACGTGGCGGCCGTGCTGAGCGGGCCGGCGACGGTGTGGGGACGGCGCCCGTGTTGAGCGGGCTGGCATGGATCGGGTTCCTGTTCGCAGGGCTCGTGCTGGGGACGGTCGCCCGCCTCGTGCTGTGGAGGAGGGTGTCGCTGTCGTGGGCCGAGACCATCCTCGTCGGGATCGTCGGCGCGGGCGTCGGAACCTCGGTGCTGTCGCTGTTCCGGGGCAGCGCCGCGTTCGACTTCACCCCCGACTCGATCCTGTTCGCGGTCGGGGGATCGATCGCGGTGCTGGCCGTCTACGCCGCGGCGGCGTCGAAGCTGGTCCGCCGCGCGGCCAAGCCCACCGACGAGATCCTGAGCGGCGGCGAGACCGACCGCGTCGAGTTCAAGGCGGCGGCCCGCCACAACGTCCACACCGGCGAGCGTGACCGCCGCGTCGAGCTCGCGGTGGCCAGGACGGTCGCCGGCTTCCTCAACAGCAGCGGCGGGATCCTGCTCATAGGAGTGGACGACAACGCTGAACCGGTCGGGCTCGACGACGACCTGCAGCACATGAAGCAGCCCGACCTGGACCGCTACCAGCTCTGGCTGACCGACATGATCGAGTCCACGCTGGGGAGCCCGGCGGCGGCGTCGATCACGGTGTCGTTCCCGCGGTGCGGCCCGCACCGCGTAGCCCGCATCGACGTGGACCCCCACCCCCGGCCCGTGTTCGCCAACCCGTCGGGCGGGCAGCGGGCCGCGGACTTCTATGTGCGCATCGGCAACTCGACCCGGCTGCTGCTCACCGACGAGGCCATCGCCTACGCCTCCAGCCGCTGGAGCTGGTGGCGAAGGACCATCCGGCGAGGCTAGGCGGAGCGAGGCGTGCCCGGCGACGGCGACGGCAGCCCGGCCCATCCTGCGGCGACGGGCGCCGGCGGGGGCGGACCGGCGTCCGCCGGATCGCACCGCGGCCTCACCGCGGCCGAAGTGCGCCAGCGCGTCGACGAGGGCAGGGCCAACTCGGCCGCCGCCGCGGCCACCACCCGCCGGATCTCCCAGATCCTGCTCGCCAACGCCTTCACCTCCATCAACGTCGTGCTGCTGGCCCTCGGCGCCACCCTCACCGCCATGGGCCGCACCCGCGACGGCGCCGTCAACCTGGGCTTCATCATCGCCATCATCGCGGTCGGCAGCTTCCAGGAGATCCGGGCCAAGCGCCGCCTCGACCGCATCGCCATCCTGGCCGCGCCCACGGTGACGGTCCGCCGCGACGGCCGCGACCACGACATCGAGCCGGCCGGAGTGGTGCTCGACGACGTGATGGTGGTGGGTCCCGGCGACCAGATCGTGGTGGACGGCGTGGTGATCGACGGAGGCCCCATCACCGTCGACGAGGCGCTGCTGACCGGCGAGTCGGACCCGGTCGCCAAGCGCCGCCGGGACGAGCTGCACTCCGGGACGTTCTGCACCGGCGGCACCGCCCTGGCCCGGGCCACCCGGGTGGGCGAGGCGTCGCTGGCCGCGTCGCTCACCGCGACCGCCCGGGAGTTCACCGTGGCCAAGACCCCGCTCCAGCGCCTGGTCGACGACGTGCTGAGGGTCCTGATCGTGGCCGCCGTGTTCTTCGGCCTGCTCTTCGTCGCCCAGGGCGTCGTGTCGGAGACCTCGGCGGTGCGCGTCGTCGAGACCGCCACCGTCACCGCCTCCATCATCCCGGTCGGGCTGTTCCTGATCTTCGTGGTCACCTACTCGATGAGCGCGGCCCGGCTCACCCGGCACGATCTGCTGGTGCAGCAGCTCAACGCCATCGAGTCGCTCAGCCACGTCGATGTGCTGTGCACCGACAAGACCGGCACCCTCACCTCCAACCGGATCCGCCTCGCCGGCATCGAGCCCGTGGACGGCGATCATCCGCCCGGCCGGATCGAGGAACTGCTGGGCGCCTTCGCGGCCAGCACCACCACCACCAACGCCACCAACGACGCTCTGCGGGACGCTCTCGGGGCCCGGCCCGTCGCGCTGACCGACGAGATCGCCTTCACCTCGGCCAACCGCTTCAGCGCGGCCTCGTTCGAGGGGGCCTGCTATGTGCTGGGCGCCCCCGAGGCCCTCGAGCCGCGGCTGTCGGCCCCCCTCGAACGGCGCGACGCCATCGACGGATGGACCGCGGCCGGCCGCCGGGTGCTGCTGTTCGCGGCCAACCGCGACACCGACGCGCTCCACGGCCCCGACGGCTCACCGGCCCTGCCGCCCCTGGAGCCGCTGGCGATCCTCGGCTTCGCCGACGAGCTGCGCGACGGCGCCCGCGAGACCGTGGCGGCGCTGCGCGAGGGCGGCGTCGCCCTCAAGGTGATCTCCGGCGACAGCACCGACACGGTCGCCGCGCTGGCCCGCCAGGTCGGCATGGGCGACGACCTCGAAGTCGTCTCAGGCCCCGAGCTCGCCGACGTCGGCGACGACGACTTCGTCGCGGCCGTGGAACGAGGCGACGTGTTCGGCCGCATCGACCCCCACCAGAAGGACCGCATCGTCACCGAGCTGCGGGGCCGCGGCCATCATGTCGCCATGATCGGCGACGGCGTCAACGACACCCTCGCGCTCAAGAGCGCCGACATCGGCATCGCCATGGAGTCCGGCAGCAGCGCGGCCCGGGGCATCGCCGACCTCGTCCTGCTCAACGACTCGTTCTCCGCCGTCGTGCCCGCCGTGGAGGAGGGACGCCGCATCATCGCGGCCATACGCGACATCCTGCGGCTCACCATCACCCGCTCCGCCACCATCGCGCTGGTGGCGGTGGCCATGATGATCATCAACCAGGTCTTCCCCTTCACCGCCGGCGCCCAGACCATCTACGGCCTCATCACCATCACCATCCCCACCGTCGGGCTGGCCCTGTGGGCCCGGCCCACCCGAGCCACCGGCGTGGACGCGACCGAACTGGCCCGCTTCGTCGTCCCGGTCGCCCTCGCCAACCTCCTGTTCGGCGCGGCCATCTTCGTCGCCACCTACTACACCACGAGGGAGGGCCTGCGCCTCTTCGACGGCCAACTCGACAGCGTGGTGGGCTTCACCCTCGGCGCCGAGCAGCAGAGCACCCCCGAGGTCGCCGCCATCCTGGGCCGCACCAACCTCATCGTGTTCCTCATCCTCACCGGCCTCATCACCATCCTGTTCCTCCAGCCCCCCATCCGCTTCCTCGCCACCCCCGAGCATCCCCTCCACCCCGACCGGCGGGTCACCTGGCTGGTCGCGGCCAGCGTCATCGTGCTCGCGGTGATCATGAGCACCGGACTCCGCTCCTGGCTCGAGCTCGCCGAGGTCCCCGAATGGGCCTACGGCGCCCTCGTCGCAGCCGCGCTGGCCTGGACCCTCACGGTGCGGGCCCTGCTGCGTCGCAACATCCGGCTGCTCACCCGCCAGCCTCCGCGCGATCATTCCCCAAGAGCCAGGGTCGACGGCAGCCGCAATACATAGTACAATATATGGCATGCACCAAACGACGGTCTACTTGCCTGATGACCTCAAGCGACGGCTGCGACAAGCCGCACGGCAGGACCGTCGAACCGAGGCGTCCATCGTGCGCGAGGCCCTGGAGGAGGCTCTTGAACGCCGCGAGGTGGCCCCTACCGCGCCCCTCTTCGCCGAAGGATGGAACGATCCGACGCTGGCTGACAGAGTGGACGAACTGCTCGCCGAGTCGGGCTTCGGGACTTGATCGTTGATACCAGCCTGCTGCTGGCCGCGTTCGTGCCCGACCAGCGCATGCACGCCGAGTGCGCACGGGCCCTCGGTGAGCATCGGCCCCTGGTGCTGTCGCCCCTGGTGCTGGCCGAACTCGACTACCTCACGGCGCGGATCGCCGGCGTGGACGCCGAACTGGCGCTGCTTGCAGAACTGTCCTCGGGCGCCTACGAGCTGGCGCCGTTCGGCGTTGACGACCTGCTCAGGGCCGCCGCCGTCGTGGAGCGCCACCGGGATCTGCCGTTGGGACTTGCGGACGCGTCCCTGGTCGTGCTCGCCGACCGGTATGGTACCGACATCATCGGAACGCTCGACGAGCGCCACTTCCGGGTCGTTCAGTCCCTCAGTGGCCGTCCCCTGCGTATCGTCCCCGCCGACACCGGCACCTAGAAGATGCGCGGGTAGCGGCCGTCCACAAGATTGACGCGGCCGTAGCCTGGCCGGCATGAGCGACGACTATGTCCTGTACAGCACGTCGGGGTCCACGGCGACGATCACTCTGAACCGTCCCGAGCGTCTCAACGCGATCGTCAAGCCGATGTGGGCCCGGCTCGACGGTTTCGTGGCGGAGGCCAACCGCGACCCCGATGTGAAGGTCGTCGTGGTGCGCGGCGCGGGGCGGGCGTTCTGCGCCGGGTTCGACTTCGGCGCCGGCGGAGACCTCGCCGCGGGGCGCGCCGAGGGCCGTGCCTGGGACCCGGGGCGCGACGCCATGGCCGTCACGAACCGCTGGGACGGCCCGGTGCCCAACTTCATGAGCCTGTGGTCGAGTCCCAAGCCGACCATCGCCGCGGTGCACGGCTGGTGCGTCGGGGGCGGCTCCGACCTGGCCCTGTCGGCCGACCTCGTCGTCGCGGCCGACGACGCCCAGATCGGCACGCCGTACTCGCGGGTCTGGGGCTGCTACCTGACGGCCATGTGGGTGTACCGGCTCGGGCTGGCCAAGGCCAAGGAGTACGCGCTCACCGGCAGGCCGCTGTCGGGGGCCGAGGCGGCCCGCATCGAGCTGATCAACCAGGCCGTCCCCGCCGACCGGCTCGACGACACGGTGGCGCAACTGGCCGCCCAGCTCTCCAGCATCCCGTCGTCGCAGCTCGCCGCCATGAAGCTGGTGGTCAACCAGGCCTACGAGGCGATGGGGCTGCGCAACTCCCAGGTGCTCGGATCGATCCTCGACGGCGCGATGCGCAACACCCCCGAGGCGCTGGCCTTCATCGACACCGCCATGACCCAGGGAGTGCCCGCCGCCGTCGCCCAAAGAGACGGCCCCTTCGGTGACTACAGCCAGCGCCCGGCATGACACCCGCGAATCCCGCTCAGCGTGTCAAGTCCCGGTACCCGCGTCACTGCCCGGCAAATCACTCCACTGGCGGCGAGTGCAGGACTTGGACGGCAGCCGGGCTGACTGAGGCCATCTGAGACCGGGATCAACAACGCCTGTGTCCGGCGCCGTGTCAGCCGTTGGCGACGCGCCCCAGAGGCGTGGCCATCGCATCGCTCGAAGCAGGCCGGTCGGGATAGATCACTCGCACATCGGCCAGGTTCATGGCCGGCGGCTGCTGGCGGTGGACCGAGCCGAAGGCGAACAGCAGCAGTACCACGTCGACCACCACGTGGACGGCCAGCGCAGTCGCCCCGAGAACCGGAACGGCCAGCAGCGAAGCGAGGGCCAGCGCGGCGAGCATCGTGGCCACATGCCGGCGGCGGCGATGGGCCTGCTCCGGGGTCCGGGGCAACTCCCACAGGTCCCCCCGTGATCTTGAGCCCTCCTCCAGGCTCCTGATGGAGACCGCCCCGGAGGCCAGGGCACCGAAGGACGGGGTGAAGCCGTCCAGATCGTCGTTGCGCTGCGGTCGGGAGGACCGCTTGTCCCGGAACCACAGCGCGAAATAGCCGAGCCAAGCCGCGGCCAACACCGTAAGTACGATCGGAGTCACGGGTCGTATTTCCTCCTCGTATGCACGAATCGAATCGCCGACAGTGCTGCGAGTGCGCCTTGGGGGCACCGCCCGCTGCTTCAATGACCCGTACATGCAGACGACGGCCCAACAAGGATGGCACCGATGACAAGCCAAGTGGTGGATGTCCGACGGAAGGGTTCAGGAGTCCTCGCGCCGGTAGGTCCCGGACCGGCCGCCGGATTTCTCCCACAGGGCGATGTCGCCGATCGTCATCGACCGGTCCATCGACTTGCACATGTCGTAGATGGTCAGCGCAGCCACGCTGCACGCGGTCAGCGCCTCCATCTCCACGCCGGTCCGGTCGACCGTCTCCACCCGCGCCTCGATCCCCACCCAGTCGTCGCCCACCTCGAAGTCCACCGCGACCGAGCTCACCGACAGGCCGTGGCACAGGGGGACGAGCTCCGAGGTCCGCTTGGCGGCCTGGATCCCGGCCACCCTGGCAACGGCCAGCACATCACCCTTGCCGATCTCTCCGGCCCGCAACGCTGCGGCCACGTCGGGCTCCATGGTCACCCGGCCCCGGGCAACCGCCCGGCGATGGGTCGGCTCCTTCGACGACACGTCCACCATCCGAGCCCGGCCGTGCGGGTCGAGATGGGTGAAGCCCATCGGCTGCCTCTAGCCGCCGATCTGCGACATCGATCGGCGGGGCCTGACGAAGTGGACCCGGTTGATCTGGTGCCCGGCCCACTTGGATGCCACCGATTCCTCCAGGGCGGACGCGATCTCGTCGTCGCCCGCGCCCGATCGCAGGAGCGCACGAACGTCCGTCTCGGTCACCGCGAACAGGCAGTTGCGGAACTGTCCGTCGGCGGTTAGGCGAACCCGGTCGCAGGTCGAGCAGAACGAGTCGCTGACCGACGCCACGATGCCCACCGAGCCCGCCCCGTCGGCGAAGCGGTAGCGGGTCGCAGGCGCGGAGGTGCGCTGGACCGGCTCCACCGGGCAAGCATCGTTGACCCGGGCCAGGATCTCGTCCACCCCGACCACTAGGTCGTTGGTCCAGATCCCGTCGGCGTCGAGGGGCATGAACTCGATGAAGCGGACCTCGACGCCCTTGCGCCGACCGAACGAGACGAAGTCGGCGATCTCGTCGTCGTTGACGCCCCGCATGACCACGCAGTTGACCTTCACGGGGTCGAAGCCCGCGGAGATGGCGGCATCGATGCCCTCCAGCACCCGGGACAGGCTGTCGCGCCGGGTCAGCTCAGCGAACCGCGACTCCTGGAGCGAGTCGCACGACACGTTCACCCGTCGCAGGCCCGCGGCCCGCAACTCGCCGGCCAGCAGCGGCAGTGACACCCCGTTGGTGGTCATGGCCAGGTCGGTGTCCAGCTCGGCCAGCAGACCGACCAGCACGGGCAGGTTGGCCCTCACGGTGGGCTCGCCCCCGGTGAGCCGGATGCCGTTGACGCCGTAGCGCTCGACCATGATCCGAGCCACCCGGGCGATCTCCTCGAAGGTCAACAGGTCGTCGCGTGGCACCCATTCCAGTCCCTCGGCGGGCATGCAGTAGGTGCACCGGAAATTGCACCGGTCGGTGACCGAGATCCGCAGATCCCGATGGATTCTCCCGAAGCTGTCTATGAGCTGTTCGGCCATCCCCCGCAGGCTACCCGCCCACCTACAGCACGATCACGTCTACCGGGTCGCCCTCACCGGCCGGCGAGCCGTCGGGCACCACTGCCAGCGCGTCGGCCCGGGTCATGGCGGCCAGCTGATGGGACCCCTGCCCGCCCGAGCGCCTCACCCGCAGCACGCCCTGGTCATCACGCTGCGCGGCAACCCTCACATAGTGGGTCTTGCCGTCGCTGCGATGGCCGAGATCGCCGTCGCTGACCGCCCGCACCAGCACCGGCCCGAGATCGTCGGGGCCGTGGCCCGCCATGGCCCGCAGCCCGGGCTTGGCCAGCAGCTCGAAGCTCACCATGGACGACACCGGGTTGCCGGGCAGGCCGAACACCGGGACGCCGTCGACGATCCCGAAGGCGAACGGCTTGGCCGGCTTGATGGCGATCTGCATCCACCTCATGTCGCCGATCTCGTCGAGCACCACCTTCACGTAGTCGAAGTCGCCCATGGACACGCCCCCCGACGACAGCACGGCGTCGCAGTCGGCCGCACCGGCGCGGAAGGCCCGCTCGATGTCGGCGGGGTCGTCGCGGGCGATCCCCAGGTCCACCCCCTCGAAGCCGGCCTCGGCCACCAGACCCAGCAGCGTGCGGCGGTTGGTGTCGCGGATCTGGCCCCGACGCAGCGGCCCGGCCGTGTCGGCGAGTTCGTCGCCGGTCGAGAGCACCCCCACCCGGGGGCGGCGGTGGGCCGTGACCTCGTAGGCGCCCACCGCGGCCAGCAGGCCCACCCGTCCCGGTGTCACCACCGTGCCCGGCTCCAGCACCTGCTCTCCGGCGGCCACGTCCTCGCCCGGCCGGCGCACATGGTTGCCCGGCTTCACCTTGGCCTCCACCAGGACCCGGTCCTCGGAGCCGTCGAGGCGGCGGGTCAGCTCGACCTTGACCACAGCGTCGGCGCCGTCGGGGATGGGCGCGCCGGTCATGATGCGGGCCGCTTGGCCCGCTCCGACATGGAGGGACCCGTCGTCGCCGGCGCCGATGGTGCCGACCACGTCCAGCTCGACGGGCGCGCCCCGGGTGTCGCCGGCCCGCAGGGCGTACCCGTCCATGGCGGTGTTGGCGAAGCCGGGGATCGGCTCGGAGGAGAAGACGGGCTCGGCCAGCACCAGCCCCAGCGCCTCGGCAAGATCGAACCGGCGGGCGGGCAGGGCCTCGACCCGCTCCAGCACATGGGCCCGGGCCTCGTGCAGCGGGATCATGTCTTCGGGCTCATGTTCTTCGGGGGATCAGTGTCTTCGAGGATCAGTGTCTTCGGGATCATGTCTTGAGTCTCCGTTCGGTGCCGCGCACGAGACGCACGATATTGCCGTGATGGCGCATGGCCATCACCCCCATCACCACCGCGGCCACGATCACCTCGGCAGCGGGCCACCCGAACACCAGCGCCAGCACCGGGTAGGTGACGCCCACGCTCAGTGAGCCCAGCGCGGCCACCCTGGTGATGCGCACCATGGCGAAGAACAGCACCGTGCAGATCATGCCGATGAGGGGGTCGAGGACGATGCCGCCGCCTCCCGCGGTGGCCATGCCCTTGCCGCCCCTGAACTTCCGCAGCACCGGCCAGACGTGGCCGGCGACCGCTCCGATCCATGCGGCCATCGCCTCGGGACGGTCCCACAGCAACAGGGCCACGCCGACGGGGAGCGCGCCCTTGGCCATGTCGCCCAGGGCCACGGCGACGCCGGCGAGGCGCCCGCCCAGGCGGTAGATGTTGGTGGCGCCCGGGTTGCCCGAGCCCTCGCTGGTGGGGTCGCGGCCGATCCTGTTGCCCACCAGCACTGCAGTGGGGAACATGCCCGCCGCGTAGGCGACGACGAAGGCCACCCCCATCCAGACCGTCACGCCGGAATACTAGAGGCGCGGCTTCGGGGGGATGGTGTCGTGCATCCTGACCGGCGGCGAGGATGCGGCCGTGGACGCGGTCAGCTCCACCCGGGTCTTTCGACTGGCCGAGTCGCTGGGCGCGGTGGAGTCGCTCATCGAGCAGCCGTCCACCATGACCCACCTGTCGGTGGCCGACTCCCCCATGGCCGTCGATCCCGGCCTGATCCGCCTGTCCGTCGGCATCGAGACCGTCGACGACCTCCTCGCCGACCTCGACTAGGCCCTCGCCTGAGAGGCCGAGCACTCCTCCGGCTCGACTACTAGATCCTCAACGAGTCGGTTCACGTCGGGCCAGGTAATCGGTGTCGTCGCGGACGTACTCGAAGTGGCGCTCATCCAACCGGTGGTTCCAGATGCGCCGGCCCGGAACGGTCAAGGGGCGACGGAGAATCCGGCGACTATGCCAAGTCGCAGTCTCTACCCGCCTGCTCGCGTTCAACGCGACCTCGACTGCCGGCACGAGGTCCGAGTCGGCCGAGGCGACGACCGCGACATCGTACCGGTCGTCGCGGGCGCCGATCGCGATGTCGAGCGCCATCAGGACATCGATGCCCTTCTCCTCGGCTCGCCACTGCGTTGGCTTGCCGAAGGAATACGCCGTCGGCCGATAACGCAGAGGCCGCGTCTTCACGGTGACCAG
This sequence comes from Candidatus Aldehydirespirator sp., assembly GCA_965203575.1. GTDB lineage: Bacteria > Actinomycetota > Acidimicrobiia > Acidimicrobiales > Aldehydirespiratoraceae > Aldehydirespirator. The sequence goes on along the minus strand of OZ241894.1, from coordinate 2,820,127 downwards.
AGGAAGCATCCGCCACTCCGCCACCTGCCGATCGAACGATGAGCGGAGGTTCCTATGGCTCTTCGTGCCGGGCTGACCGCGATACACCGTTACCGAGATCAGCTCCCGATCCGCATCCAGATTCTCGCCGAGCTGCTTGAGCAGCAGGCCGAGTCTCAGGGGCATGATCTGCCCCATCGTCGAAGGGTCGCTCAGCGGGTCGCCGAAGGTGTCTCGGGCACCGTGGTAGAGGTTCTGGTAGTCGACGAAGACCGCGACACGCGTCAAGACTCATTCCCTCCCCAACAAAATAGGCCCCGCCATTCCCGGCGGATACCGGGAAGGCGGGGAAGATTGTCAGCAATGTACAGAATACACCCGCGTTATGCAACCCCATGCCACCGCAAGCACACGAGCCTGGCGCAGGCGTAGCCGCACGTCCATTGCATTCGAGGCCATCGACGCCCTCCTAGGTCGTGACCACGTCAATCACCGGTCCCGTAGGGCCTCGACCCCTCAATGGAACGTTGACCACCTCCCTCCCCACGTTCCTCGCTGCCTCCGCAAGTCTTTGGTCACCCAGCCCGTGCGCGGGTCGCCCGCGACGGCAGCCGCGGCGTTGCGGGCATGCACCGCCTTGTAGCGCACCTCAGTCGCAGTCGCTGCGGCCGGACCACACCCGCTGCCAGTAGCACCGCTCAGCGACTGCATGAGCACCACGCTGGTGGCCCGCGCAGCGAGCATCGGGTCGTCGTCATCGAGCAGGTCCAGCGCTCTCTCGTACTCTGCGCGGCTGTCGGGGGTGAGGGCCACTCTGCGGATCAATTCGTCGCCGTGGTCGCGGAGTTGTCGCCACCAGTTGACGACGCGGCAGTCGAGGTCGTTGAGGGTCTCGTTGGCGCTGGGGGGTCGCGCGAGCCCGACGCCGTACATGCCGCCGTGAGTCTCGATGCAACTGCGACACGAGCCCATCAGCGACACGATCCAGCGGCACAGCCCGCCGCTGCGCTGGCTGGCTGCTTTGCCGCCGAGGTACGGCAGCGCATACAGGGACGCGGTCATCCGGGAGGCCGGTTGTGGCAGTTGCGGCACATGATGCACGAGCGTAACTGCCCGGCGCCTGTCGGGCTCGCCGTGGCAGTCAGCCGACCTTGGCTTGCTCGGCCGCCGGCCAGGCGTCGTACTCGGCCTGCGTGGTGACACCGGAGCCGACCCCGCCGTGACTGTGATCGTCCTTCGCGGTCATTGTGGGTTCCAGTAGTCGTCGAAGCTGTGCTCCCACGGCCCCTCTGCCGGGGGCTGGCACGCGCCCCACTGCTTCCACAGGTCGTAGTCCCGCTTGTTGTTGCCGCAGGTGCGGTTGCTGTCCTCGAAGCGGCAGTGCGGCCCCAGGCATCCGGTGCCCGGCGGGACCTTGGGGTTCTGCGGCTCGTCCTCGGAGGCTGGGGTGGCGCGGAAGTTGCATGTGTCCGTGTCCGGGTTGTGGTACCACCCGGTACCGCGGACTCCGCACACGGACTCGCCCTCATTGGCCTGGGATGGAGGGTCCACCCACACATCGTCGTACGAAGGCAGGCCGGCCATGCGGCGGGCGTAGTTGATGCGCACCGGGTCGCCGGTCTCGAGGTCCCGGCACACGGTGCCGATGGGATCGACCCACTCCCTGACGTAGCCCTCGGGACATGGGTCGTCGTCGCCGCTGGCGGGCCGGTCCCACGCCAAGAGCAGCACCAGCAACACGACGACCCACAACAGCAGACGGACCACCCCCCCCCGGAGGAATCGGGGCGCCCGCGCGCCGCAGTCACTGCCGCCAAGCCCGAAGCGTTGTGTGCGATCCCGCCGGGCATGCCCACCTCCAAGCGAGAGTTGCTCTGCATGGTAGCGGACCGGCCGGGCCGGCGCAAACCGCAGAACAACACGACAAGGCAAGCATCCCAGCCCCTCACGCCCGCAGCCCCGTACACCAGCGAGACACCCGACGCGCCGCCGGCCGCGGAACGAGACGAGATCCTGGACCCCGGCGCTGTGAGAATCCGCGCCCCCGGACGGCCAGTCCCAAGGAGCCCAGCGGTCATAGACGATCAGGAAGCGGGCGGGACCGGGCCGCCGCGTGGTCCGGTCATGCCAGACGGCAAACGGCGGACCCCCACCCCCCTGGAACCACTCATCTAGAGGCCGAGCTTGCGAGGCCGTGGCCCGAGCGGCCCGTGAGCGAAGCGAACAAGAGCGGGCATGCACGTGCTGCGGCGGGGCGGTGCCGTTATCCTTCGCCGCCGTGCCGGTGTACGACTACCGCTGTGAGCGCTGCACCACGCAGTTCGAGGTGCGGCAGTCGTTCAGCGACGACACGCTGACGGTCTGCCCAGCCGAGGGTGGCCCGGCCTCCTGCGTCTCGCCCGGCGAGGGCCCCGTCAAGAAGGTGTTCAGCGGAGTGGCCATCGCCTTCAAGGGCGACGGCTTCTACAAGAACGACCACGGCTCCATCGCCAAGGGCCGGCGCAAGGAGAAGGAAGCCTCCTCCACGTCGTCCAACGGCTCCTCCTCAGCGTCGAAGGACTCGAAGGACTCTTCGTCGTCGTCCGATTCGGCCTCGACTCCGGATTCGAGCCGGTCGAAGGCCGACGCCGGCGCATCGTCGTCCTCCTCGACTAGCTGACTCGCCGCGACTGCGGCCCGGCGTCGCGCCCACCGCGACGCCGCCCGGACCGCGGGCCGCGCGCCCGCCAGTCGCGAGGAGGCCGGATGTCGCCCACCAGACCCAGTGCTCGTAGCGGCCGAAGCACGGTCGGACGGATCCAGTCGATGCTGTACCGCCATCGGTGGGTTCGCTTCCTCGCCGCGGGCGGTGCAGCCCTGGCCGTGCTGGTCGCGCTCACCGACGATCGAACCGACCCGGCGCCGTCGCCCATCGAGACCGGACCGCCCGGGCCTGCCGGTCTGCTCCCGCCGGGCACCCGCGGCGTTCCCGTCCCCGTAGACGGCCCGGTGTTCGCAGCACGCGACTGGGTTGACGTCCACGCCGTGCTCGACGGCACCGCAGTTGTGCGCGGCGCGCTGATCGTCGACGCCGGCGAGGACGAGGTGGTGGTGGCAGTGCCCGAGGCACAGGTGGACGCGACCGTCGATGCGCTGGCGACGGGAGGGGTGATGCTGGTGCTCGTGCCGTCAGCGCAGCCCGGTGGCGAGTAGAGCCAGCACCGCGCCGCCTGCCAGGACTCGATAGGCGACAAAGGGCCGCAGGCTCACCCGGGTCACGATCTGCACCGTGGCCCACACCGCGATCCAGCCGGTGACCATCGACGACACCGCTCCCCAAACCAGCGCAGGCCACAGCGACGCCGGGATGCTCAGCCCGGCGAGGCCGTAGACGCCCGCACCGGCGATCACGGGCAGGCTCATCAGGAACGCCAGGCGCACCGCGGCCTCGCGGCCATAGCCGAGACCCCGGGCGACCGTCATGGTCACGCCCGAGCGCGACACCCCCGGCTGGAGCGCGAGGGCCTGGCCGACACCCATCACCACTGCGTGCAACGGTCCGAAGTCGGACTGGTCGCGCCGCTCGGCCAGCCGGTCGGAGACGCCCAGCAGCAGACCGAACACGATCAAGGCCAGAGCCACGAGCGCTATGCGGTCCGAGCCCCGCAGGGCGTCGCCCACCGCGACCCCCACGATCCCGGCGGGCACGGCCGAGACCACCAGCGACCAGCCGACGCGGCCGTCCGGTCCGAGCGGCCCACGGCCGAGCACCGGCGCGAGAGCCGCACCCGCGTAGGTGGCCACGTCACGGCGCAGGTACGCGGTCGCGCCGACCAGGGTGCCGACATGGACGGCCACATCGAAGGCCGTGGCCGCGTCGCCCGACAGCTCGTCCCAGCCGAAGAGCCAGCGGACCAGGATCAGATGGCCGCTGGATGAGATCGGCAGGAACTCCGAGAGGCCCTGCACGATGCCCAGCACAATGGCGTGGAGTATCGGCACGTTTCGCTATGTGCCGGACATTGTCACGTCGGCGATGGCCAGGGTCACCCCGGCCGCGCTCATTGGGAGCCACTCCAGGTCCGACCCCACCTCGGTCACGTCCATCAGCAGCCGCTGGATCGTGCTGGCGATGGTCACCTCCCTGATCGGCTCGGCGGTCTCGCCGTCGCGTATTCGCAGGCCCTCGGCTCCCACCGAGAAGTCGCCCGACACCGCGTTCACTCCGCTGTGCAGGCCGGTGACTCCCTGCACCAGCAGTCCGTCGTCGATGTCGGCCACGATCTCGGCCTGGGAGCGGGCTCCAGGCGCGAGCCTCAGAGCGTGGGCACCGACTCCGGGGGTGCCCTTGAACCCGCCCCTCACCGCCGAGCCGGTGGAAGCGACCCCGGCGCGCCGGGCCGTGTAGGTGTCGTAGAGGAAGGCTTGCAGCACGCCGTCGCAGATCAGCGGCACGCGCCGGGTGGCCAGCCCCTCGGCGTCGACGGCCGAGGCGGTGAAGGCGTCCGGGTCGGTGGCGTCGTCGACCAGGGTGAGCGACGGCGCTCCCACCGCCTCGTCCATGCGGTCCGCGAACAGCGACCGGCCCTTGAGCACGGCGTCGCCGCTCAGCGTCGCTCCCACGATGCCGAGGATCCGGGCGGTCACGTACGGATCGAGGACCACGGTCAACCGGCGGGTCGGGGCCTTGGTGGCTCCCAGGAGTCGGGTGGCTCGATCAGCCGCATCGGTGCCGGCCGTCTCCACCGACAATTCGCCCGGATGGCGGCCGACTGAGAATCCGAATCCGACCTGGGTCTCGTCAGCGTCCGACGCCAGGCTGTAGGCAGCCAGGTAGCAGCCGGTCTCGCGGGCCGAGGCCGCCACGCCGCGCGATGTGGCCACCGCCCCCTCATACACCGTGTCGGCGTACTCGGCCGACTCGACTCCGGTCACACGCGGGTCCGCGGCCAGGGTGACCCGTTCGAGCTCCAGAGCCAGCGCCACCTTGTCGTCGGTGGGAGTGTCGACCAGCTCGGACCGGTACAGGTCCAGCGATGCCGGCTCCACGCCGTCGGGTTCGGCCACCCCCGCGAACTCGTCGACGCTGCCGAAGCGGGAGTTGTCCAGCGCCTCGTCGAAGGTCTCCCGCAGCGTGTCGTCGTCGAGAGCGGCGGCGTAGGCGAAGCCCTGCCGGCCGTCGCGCACGATCCGCACGCCGATCCCCACCGATGTTGCCGCGGTGAGCGACTCGACCTCGCCCTCGTAGGCCCTTATCTCGGTCTCGTGCTCCTGGGCGACGAAGGCCTCCACATCGATTCCGTCGCCGGCCCAGCCGACGACCCGCTCCGCGATGTCGAGCAGGCTCGGACTCACGCGGCGGTGCCGCCGACGGTGAGCGAGGTCACCCTCAGCGTGGGCGTGCCGTCGCCGACGGGCACACCCTGGCCGTCCTTTCCGCAGGTGCCCGGCGATCCCATGGCGAAGTCGTTGCCGAGGGCATCGATGCGGGTGAGCACCTCGGGGCCGTTGCCGATGAGGTTCCCCTCGCGGATCGGGGCGGTGACCCGGCCGTTCTCGATCAGGTAGGCCTCGGTCATGCCGAACACGAAGTCGCCGGTCGCGGTGTTGACCTGGCCTCCGCCGAGCTGGGCCACGTACACGCCGTGGGAGGTGTCGGCCACGATGTCGCCGGGGTCGGCGTCGCCGTTGTCGATGTAGGTGTTGGTCATCCGGACCATGGGCAGGTGCTGGTAGCTCTGGCGGCGCCCGTTGCCGGAGCTGGCCCGACCCTTCTTGCGGGCCCGCAGCCGGTCCCACATGTAGTCGGTGAGCACCCCGTCGGAGATGAGCACGTTGCGGGCCGCCGGCTTGCCCTCGTCGTCGATGCCGTAGTGGCCCCACTCCCCCGCCATGGTGCCGTCGTCGATCAGCGTGACCATGGGCGCGGCCACCCTCTCACCGATGCGCCCGGCGAACACCGAGGCCGACTTGGCCACCAGATCGGCCTCCAGGCCGTGCCCGCACGCCTCGTGGAACAGCACGCCGCCGCCTCCGGGCCCCACCACCACGGGCATCTCGCCGCTGGGCGCGGGCCGGGCGGTGAGCTTGGTGAGGGCCCGCTGCGCGGCCCGGCGGGCCATCTCCTCCACGTCGTAGAGGTCGAACAACTCGAAGCCGACGGTCCGTCCCGCCGACTCGCGGCCGGTCTGCATGCCGGTGTCGCCGGTGGCCACGCAGGACACCGAGAACAGCGTGCGCACCTGGTCGTCGCCGGTGAACAGCCCGTCGCTGTCGGCCACCAGGATGCGCCGGCGACCGTCGCCGTACCGCGCCGAGACCTGGGTGATGGCACCGCCGGCCGAGCGGGCCGCGGCGTCCGCGGCGGTGAGCAGCGCCACCTTGCGGTCCTTGGGCACCTCCTCGGGAGGGATCCGAACCTCGAGGCGCGCCGGCGTCTGCAGGGCCGACACCGCGACGGTCCGGGTACCGCCGCCGCCCCGGCGGGCTGCAGCCGCGGCCGCGCCGGCCGCCGAGGCCAGGCCGGACTCGCTGAGGTCCGCGGTGTGGGCGAACCCGGTGGTGTCTCCGGCCACGACCCGGATGCCGGCACCGCGGTCGCGGCCCGACACGACCTCCTCGACACGGCCGTCGTCGAGGATCGCAGAGGACGAGCGCCGGTCCTCCGCGAAGATCTCGGCGAAGTCCGCGCCGGTGCGCATGGCAGCGGCCAGGGTGCGGTTCACAAGATCGGCGTCGAGCATGAGCGACTACTGTAACGCGATGGCTTCGGGGGCCACTGACGTCGATGACGACGCGGACACCGGGCGGGTCTCGGAACCGCTCAACGACTCCGAGAGGCCCCAGGGACGCTCTGCGAGAGGCTCGCTGCACTGGTGGAGCGAGCTGATCATCGTCGGTGCCTTCTACGGCGTCTACACGTTCATCCGCAACCAGTTCGGATCGGACCTGGGTCAGTCGGTGAAGCAGACGGCCATCGACAACGCCTACGACGTGATCGCCTGGGAGCGGGCGGTGCACCTCTTCGGCGAGAAGGGCATCCAGGACCTGTTCATCGAATGGGACCTGTTCATCCAGTTCTGGAACATCTTCTACGGCTTCTGCCATTTCGCAGTGACCATCTCGGTGATGGTGTTCCTGTTCTGGCGTCACCCCGTGCGCTACGGCGTTCAGCGCACGGTGCTGGCGATCACCACCGCGCTGGCGCTGGTCGGCTTCGCCTTCTACCCGCTCATGCCGCCCCGGCTGCTCAACGACTGCAGCGCCTTCGGCGCCTGCGACCCCAACTACTCCTACGTGGACACCCTCGTAGATCCGGGCGGGTTCTGGTCGTTCAACTCGAGCGCCATGATGGACATCTCCAACCAGTACGCGGCCATGCCCAGCCTGCACATCGCCTGGGCGGTGTGGTGCGTGGTGGCGGCCCTGCCGGTTCTGCGCCGCCGGTGGGTGCGCCTGGCTCTGCTGGCCTATCCGTGGCTTACACTGTTCGCAGTGATGGTCACCGCCAACCACTACTGGATAGACGCCGTCGGAGGTCTGCTGGCGGTCGCGATCGCCTACCCGGCGGGGGTGCTGCTGGCCCGCAGGCTCCCGGCGTGGCTGGCGCCCCGGCCGGCCGGCGCCGTCCGGCCGTAGGAGGGCAGACCGATGCAACTCGACGCGATCACAGGTCCTGACGACCTACGCGAGCGCTCCCACAAGGAGCTCGACGACCTCTGCCAGCAGATCCGCGCCCGGATCATCGAGGCCGTGAGCGCCCGGGGCGGCCATCTGGGATCGAACCTGGGATCGGTGGAACTGACCGTGGCGGTGCACCGGGTGTTCCATTCGCCCCACGACGTGATCCTGTGGGACACCGGCCACCAGGCCTACGTCCACAAGATGCTCACCGGCCGGGCCACCGACTTCGACAACCTGCGAACGTCAGGTGGACTCTCGGGCTACCCGTCCCGAGCCGAGTCCCCCCACGACTGGATCGAGAACAGCCACGCCTCCACGGTGCTGTCCTACGCTCATGGTCTAGCCACCGCGTTCGAGTCCTCCGACGTCCGGCGGCGGGTGGTGGCCGTGGTCGGCGACGGCGCCATGACAGGCGGCATGGCCTTCGAGGGGCTCAACAACATCGGCCACAGCGGCCGCAACGTGATCATCGTGCTCAACGACAACGGCCGCAGCTACGCGCCCACTGTCTCACGGCTGAGCGAGAGCCTGGTGCGCTTCCGCGCCAACCCCAAGATGATGCGCCGCCAGGACCGCCTCGAGGGGATAGCCGAACGCATCCCCTGGGTGGGTGAGACCCTCCATCGGGGCGTGAGGATGTCGAAGGCCGCCCTGCGTGAGCTTTGGGACTCGGCCGGCTTCTTCGAGAACCTCGGCGTCAGGTATCTGGGGCCGTTCGACGGCCATGACATCGGTGATCTGGAGGAGGCGCTGTCCAACGCCGCCCAGTTCGACGGACCGGTGGTGGTCCACGTCCTCACCCAGAAGGGCCGGGGCTACGGCCCCGCCGAGGAGGACACGGTCAAGCACATGCACGACCCCGGCAAGGTGAAGCAGGGCACCTACACCGGCGTGTTCTCCGAGATGATGGTCAAGCTGGGCGGCCTGCATCCCGAAGTGGTGGCCATCACCGCGGCGATGCCCGATTCCACCGGCCTGCTGCCGTTCCGCGAGCACTTCGGCGACCGCTGCATCGACGTGGGCATCGCCGAGCAGCACGCGGTCACCTCGGCGGTGGGCATGGCGATGGGTGGGCTCCGGCCGTTCTTCGCGGTGTACAGCACGTTCCTGAGCCGGGCCTTCGACCAGGTGAACCTGGACTGCGGGCTGCACCGGGCACCGGTGGTGTTCTGCATCGACCGGGCCGGCATCACCGGCGACGACGGTCCGTCTCACCACGGCGTGCTCGACATGGTGCTGCTCACCAAGGTGCCCGGGATGGTGGTGCTGGCCCCATCATCGCTCCAGGAGCTGGAGCGGATGATGCTGGACGCCATGGACATGACCGGAGGCCCGGTCGCCATCCGCTGGCCCAAGACCGCGGCCCGGAGCGTCGACCAGAACGAGGTGGGCTCGGGTCTGCAGGCCCGCCAGGTACGGGCCGGCGACGGCCGGCTGTGCCTGATCGGGGTGGGCAAGATGCTGGAGGCGTGCGATCAGGCAGCCGAGCTCCTCGCCAACGACGGCGTGGAGGCCACCGTGTGGGATCCCCGGGCCGTGAGCCCGCTGTGCGACCGGATGCTCGCCGACGCGGCCTCCTGCGACGTGGTGGTCACCGCGGAGGACGGGCTGCGCACCGGCGGTGCGGGCACGGCCATCCGCGACGCCCTGCTGGAGCGGGCCGAGGCCGCCGGACAGGCTGCTCCCAGGGTCCGGGTGCTCGGCGTGCCGCTCGACTACCTCCCCCACGGCAAGCCCGACGCCATCCTGGCCGATCTGGGCCTGGACGCCGCGGGGATCGCAGCCACCGTCAAGCAAGAACTGCTCTAGACCCGCTCTGCAGACGACTTGTCGCAGCCAGCGGCTGCGACGGCGCGGGTCAGCTGTAGTAGGGGTTCTCCCCCGCGTCGTGATCGGTGACGTCGATCACTTCGCTGACCTCGGGGATGGCCTCCATGATGGCCCGCTTGATGCCGTCGGACAGCGTGGCCTGGCTCATGGCGCAGCCCTGGCAGCCGCCGCCCATGGTGACCACCACCGTGTCGTCGCCCTGCACCTCCACCAGGCTGGCATAGCCCCCGTGCGAGGCCAGCGCAGGGTTGATGCTCACGTCGAGCAGCTGCTGGACCTTGTCGCCGATCCCGCCGGTGAGCTCCAGACGACCCATGTCGCCCAGCGGGTTGGGGCGGTTGGGGTTGCGGATGACGAGACCGCCCTGGCCGGGCATCGACGGCACGTCGAGGGTGGAGCCCCGGAGCCGGCCGACGCTGGCGTCGGGCACGATCACCGTCAGTCCGCCCGCGGTGCGGGTGTGGTCGTCGGCGGCCGCGTCCGACAGCGGGTCGAGAGCCAGATCGTAGGTGTAGTCGATGCCCGCGGTGCCGGTCACCTCGACCCTCAGCCCCAGACTCTCGGCGTCGTCCTCGCGGTCGCGGATGGCCAGCACGGCCACCCTGGCTGCGTCCGTGACTATCAGCACCTCGTCGGCGGATTCCGCCGATGCGTCGGCTGGGGCAGCGGCGGTGTCGGTCATGATCCGAGCCTACCGAGGCACCGCACCGATGGAGGATCGCCCCGAACTTGAAGCAGTCAGAGGCCGAGCGAGTAGGTACGCGAATCCGGCTCATACGGGCGAGGCCGTGGCCCGAGCGGCCCGTGAGCGCAGCGAACAAGAGCGGGAGACACCCCCTAGCAACGCGACAGGCTTGCGCCTACCCGCGCTCGCTCTTAGCCACCCAGAGGTGGTTTACCGCTTGAAGTTCACGGGCGGGCGGGCCAGGCACCTGCGATACGGTTCATTCCATGACATCGAAGACCTCCTATGAAGTCACCGACGGCGTCGCCGTGCTGCGCCTGGACGACGGCAAGGCCAACGCGGTCGGCTACGACACCATCGCAGCCGTCGACGCTGCCATCGAGGACGCCGAGCAGAACGCAGGCGCGCTGGTGATCACCGGGCGGGAGGGCCGCTTCAGTGCCGGCTTCGATCTCGGAGTGATCGGCGAGGGCCCCGATGCCGCCAGGGATCTCGTGGCCACGGGGGCTCGCACCGCGGCGCGGCTCTACGGGGCGGCCGTTCCCGTGGTGGCCGCGTGCACCGGCCACGCCATCGCCTTCGGCGCGATCATGCTGCTGTCGAGCGACGTTCGCATCGGGGCCGACGTCGAGGCCAAGATCGGACTCATCGAGGTGTCCATCGGTATGCCGCTGCCCATCTTCGCTATCGAGTTGGCCCGTGATCGGCTCAGCCCCCGGCATTTCACTGCGGCGACCACCCTGGCCACGGCCTACTCGCCACGCGGCGCGGCCGAGGCCGGCTATCTCGACGAAGTGGTCGACGCCGGCGAACTCGAAGATGCCGCCATGCAGCGGGCGCAGGCGCTGGCCGCGCATGTGCGCCGGACCGCCTTCGGGTTGACCCGCCGCACGGCGAGGCAGAAGACCATCGACCGCATCCTGTCGACGCTCGACGAGGACTTGGAGAACTTCGGCGTACTGGACTGAGCGCAGCCGTCCCGCCTTGACCCAGGGCTGTGGATAACCCAGGGCAAAACCTGTGAACAAGCTGGGGAGAGTTCCCGCCTACGACTCGGTCGTGATCGTGTCGTTCGGAGGCCCCGAAGCCCCCTCCGAGGTCGAGCCGTTCCTAGCCAACGTCACCGCGGGTCGCGACATCGGTGCCGGGCGCCTGGCCGCGGTCGCCCGGCAGTACCACCACTTCGGCGGCACCAGCCCGCTCAACGCCCAGTGCCGCCGGCTGCGCACCGCCCTGGCTCGCCGGCTCGCAGCCGCGGGCCACGACCTGCCGGTGTACTGGGGGAACCGCAACTGGGTCCCCTACCTGACCGACGCCGTACAGGAGATGGCCGCGGCCGGGCATCGCCGGGCGCTGGCCGTCGTCACCTCCGCATACTCGTCGTACTCGGGCTGCCGCCAGTACCTGGACGACATCGAGGCGGCCCGGGCCGCGGTGGGTGAGGCCGCACCGGCCGTCGACAAGGTGCGCGCCTACTACGACCACCCCGGCTTCGTCGAACCCTTCAGAGACGCGGTCGCGGCGGCCCGCGAGAAGCTGCCCGCAAAGCTCCGATCCGAGGCCCGGCTGGTGTTCACCGCCCACTCCATCCCCGAGACCATGGCCGCAGGCTGCGACTACGAGCGTCAACTACAGGAGACCGCTCGCCTGGTGGCGGGCGGGGCCGGCTTCGACGCCTGGGCCATGGCCTGGCAGAGCCGCAGCGGCCCGCCCTCGGTGCCGTGGCTGGAGCCCGATGTGAACGAATGCCTGGAACGTCTGGCCCACGACGACAGCGTCGAGGCCGTGGTCCTGGCCCCCATCGGCTTCGTCACCGACCACATGGAGGTCATGTGGGACCTCGACGTGGTCGCGGCCGGCACCGCAGCCGATCTGGGCATGCGGCTGGTCCGGGCCGTGACCCCCGGCACGGGGCCCGACGACCGCTTCGTGGCCATGTGGCAGGAGTTGATCTCCGAGCGCCTCGTGCCCGGCGCTGCCCGGCGCTCCCTCGGCCGTCTTGGCGTCGGTCCCGACGCCTGTCCCGCCGGGTGCTGCCCGCTGCGTTAGAGGCCGAGCGAGTAGGCGCACCAATCCGCTGCATACGGGCGAGGCCGTGGCCCGAGCGGCCCGTGAGCGCAGCGAACAAGAGCGGGAGACACCCCGCCCCGACGCGATGGGCATTCACCTGCCCGCGCACGCTCCTATTGACGGGTATCCACCACTCAGCCTGTGGATAACGATATTTTCTGTAGCTGTATACAGTCAATCCCCGGGACTGAACATCTGGCGATGAACCACACTCGCATCGCGGCCGAGGCGATCCGATTCCGCATCTCCACGATCCGCCGTCCCCTGGTGAGCAGCGAGACGGTCGATGTGGAGGCCATGGCGGCAGCCGCGGTCACCGCGGCCACTCCGGAGGTCGATCAGGCACTGAGGCTGGTGGCCACCGCATGGCATCGCGCCGGCTTCGAGCCGGAGGACCTGGTGCAGCCCTGGAAGGACGAGCAGGCCGACTTCTTCAAGGGCCGGCCCGACCTCATCGACGCCATCGACGTGATCGTGCGGGGCGCCAACGGAGCGACCGCCGCGGCCTGATCCCTCCCGGTCGCCGCCCCTGGAATTGGCAGCAAAACGCACGCCATCCGTGCACAACGCTGCCAATTCGGCCGCGGGCATGAGACGCCAGAACAATGGCAGCAAACGCACGCTATCCGTGCACAACGCTGCCAATTCGGCCGCTGGCATGAGACGCCCCGCCGGCTGGGGCTGGCTCGGGTACGGTGCGGCCGGTGCCCGAGCTTCCAGAGGTCGAGACCATCCGAGCCCAGCTGGACCCCTGCCTGGCCGGACGCTCGATCACGGACGCGGGCTCCCACCCCTCGGCGAAGTTCTTGCCGGCCATGGAGGCGGTCGGCTGCGACGTGACCGCGGTCCGCCGCCGCGGCAAGTACCTGATCGTCGATCTGGACGACGCCGGCGAGTCCGGTTGCGAGCTCGTCATCCACTTGGGCATGACCGGCCGGCTGGCCGTCGAGTCCTCTGTCGATCTGTCCCATCCGCACCTGCGGGCCTGGTGGCTGCTCGATGACGACGATGCGCTCACGCTGCACGACGTGCGCCGGTTCGGCCGGATCCACGTCGTGCCCGCGGGCCAGTATGGGACGATCGCGACCCTCCACCGCCTCGGCCCCGAGCCCTTCAGCGACCAGTTCACCGGCGAGAGCCTCTGGCGAGCCCTGCGAGCCAGCCGCCGGTGTGTGAAGACCCAACTGCTGTCGCAGCGGCCGGTGGCGGGTGTGGGCAACATCTACGCCGACGAGGCTCTGTGGCTGGCGGGCATCAACCCTGCTGTCCGCCACCTGTCGAGGCCCCGAGCCGGCCGCCTGGCCGACACCATCCGAGCGGCGCTGGCGTCGGGGCTGCGCCACGGCGGCACCACGCTGCGCGACTACGCCGCGCTCGACGGCGCACGGGGGAGCAACCAGCACCATCTGCACTGCTACGGGCGGGCCGGCGAACCGTGCGAGCGCTGCGGAACAGAATTGCGCCGCAAGGTGGTCGACGCCCGCGGAACCACATGGTGCCCCGTCTGCCAGCGCCGCTAGCCCGGTGGCGCGCTTCTTGACGCAGTTCGCCTCACATAGGGAGCACAACTACGTCAAGAACGTTCGGCCACGAGGCGTTAGCGTGTCGGCCATGGAACTGGGTCCCGTTCACCACGTGTCGATCAACGTTCCCGACGTCGAGGCGGCGGCGCCGTTCTACACCGACGTGCTGGGCATGACCGTGCTGCCCCGGCCCGACTTCGCCTTCAACGGCCGCTGGCTGCAGACCCCGGGCGGTGGGGAGGTGCACCTGATCGAGGTCGAGGGCTGGGTGCCGCCCCAAGGCCAGCACTGGGCCTTCAAGGTGGAAGACATCGATGCCGCGGTCGCAGAGTTGCGAGACCGAGGCGTGGACGTGGCCGACGCCAAGCCGCTCCCGGGGACGCCCGCCCGCCAGACGTTCTTCTTCGACCCGGCCGGCAACATGATCGAACTCAACCAGCCGGCCTGAGCAAAGCCCCGGCCGGCGAGGATCGGGGCACCCCGGTACGGGCATTGGCGCCCTCTGTATGGAGCAATGGGGCCAATACAACCTCGAGAAGGGCGCTTGACGCCGAAGCTGCACCCGCGCCACAGGTCCTACTGTTGATTAGGTTGCGTTGCGAATGTTCTTAGGGATGCCTAACATTCGACTATGTTCACATCTGTCCGATCCAATACACCGAGCCGAACTGCCACACTGCTCGGGAGGACTACGGTTCCGCCGAGGTCGTCGATCGGCCCTCCATAGAAGCGGAAGACCTACCGCATCACCGACCCGGCCACGGGCCGGACAGGGTGCGAACCGGGCCGCTGCTGATGGGACGTCACGTCGTCGGGGTGCCAGCGGCTGCCGCGCTGCTGGTGATCGTCGCCGGGTTGAGCCTGCGCTACGGCGCGCTCGACATCGACACGGCCACGGTCTGGAACGCCCTGTGGGACTACGACCGCTCCGACCACGCCCAGATCGTGGTACGCGAGCTCCGGCTGCATCGCACCATCATCGGAGTGATCGCGGGAGCGTCGTTCGCGGTCGCCGGTGCGCTCACCCAGGGCGTGACCCGCAACCCGCTCGGCGCGCCCGGGATCCTGGGCACCAACGCGGGCGCGGCGTTCGCCGTTGTCACTGCGATCTACATCGCGGGCATCGCCACCCCGACCGGATACGTGTGGTTCGCCTTCGCGGGTGCTCTGGGTGCGACGTTGCTGGTGTATGCGATCGCCTCGGCCGGCGCGGGAGGGGCCTCACCGGTCAAGCTGGCCCTAGCCGGCGCGATCGTCAGCGCCCTGCTGGGATCATGGACCGCGGGCCTGCTGTTGCTCGACGTGGCTACCCTCGATCAGGCCCGGTTCTGGCTGGCGGGATCGATCTCGGGCCGCGGCACCGCTGAAGCAATCCTGATGCTGCCGATCGTCGGAGCCGCAATGATCGCCGCGCTGGCGCTGGGGCGCCACGTCAACGCCCTCAGCCTCGGCGCGGAGGTGGCCGCCGGTCTGGGCCAGCGGACCAATGTGGTGCGGGTCGCCGCGGGTCTGGCCGTGGTTGCCCTGGCGGGGTCGGCGGTGGCGCTGGCCGGTCCGGTCGCCTTCGTCGGGCTGGCGGTCCCCCACATCGTGAGGTCGCTGGTCGGACCGGACTACCGCTGGATCATCCTGTACTCGCTGTTCGTTGGGCCTTGCCTGCTTCTGGGCGCGGACGTGATCGGCAGGCGGATCGTCGCGCCGCAGGAACTGCAGGTCGGGATCGTGAGCGCGGCGCTGGGTGCACCCTTCCTCATCTACCTGGTCCGCCGCTCGAGACTGGCCGAGCTGTGAGCCCTCCCCCGCTGCCGGTTAGGCAGCCGGCTCGCACCCGCGGCAGAACGGTGGCGGGCAGCGGGTCAGCCCACCGGACCGCCATGCTGTGCATCGCAGCCGCCGGCGTGGCGTTGGTTCTCGCCGCCGTCGGCGTGTCGGTCGGGGACTTTCCGGTGCCGGTGCGCTCGGCCATCGCCACCGCTCTCTGGGACCGCGGCAACGAGTACGACTTCGTCATCAACTCGCTGAGACTGCCGCGGGTCACCGTGGCGCTGCTGGCCGGCGCTTGCCTGGCCCTGTCGGGAGCCCTGTTCCAGTCGCTGATCGACAACCCGCTCGTCTCGCCCGACATCATCGGCATCGACACCGGCGCGGCCGCGGCCGCCGTGACGATCCTGGCCGTCGGGATCGACTCCCGCCTACTGCCCGTCGCCGCCTTCGCGGGAGCGGTCGCGGCCGCTGCCCTGATCTTCACGCTGACGTGGCGGCGGGGCACCAGCGGAGGCCGGCTCGTGCTGGTCGGGATCGGCGTCAGTGCGCTGCTGAGCGCTCTGATCACCTACATGCTCGTGCGGTTCCCGATCGAGCGGGTCAGCGCAGCGGCCCGCTGGCAGGCGGGCACCCTGTCGGGCTCGTCGTGGCACGACGCCCGCACCCTCGCGGCGGGCCTGGCCGTGCTGGGGCCGGTCGCGTTCGTGCTGGTGCGGCGCCTGCGGGCGATGCAACTGGGCGACGACGCCGCCGCGGCTCTTGGGGTCGCCCTGGAGCGGAGCCGCATGATGGTCGTGGCCACCGGCTGCGGGCTGGCGGCCGTTGTGGTTGCCGTCGTTGGTCCGCTCGGGTTCGTGGCCCTTCTCGTACCCCATGTGGCCCGGGCCATGGCCGGCGTCCTGACTGTGCGGGTGCTGCTGCTCACCGCATTGCTCGGATCGGTGATGCTGCTGTCGGCCGACCTGATCGCCCAGCGTCTCTTCGCCCCGACGGTGCTGCCCGCTGGCGTCGTCACCGCAGCCATGGGCGGGCCGTACCTGCTGTTCGTGTTGAGGAAGTTCAACCGTGGATCCTGATCCCGCCCCGGGCTCCCCGCTGCGGGCCGAGGGCCTCGAGGTCGGCTACGGCGGACCGGCCATCGTGAAGGGCTTGACCGAGGCCATTCCCGACGGGCAGATCACCGCCATCGTCGGAGCCAACGGCTCGGGCAAGTCGACCCTGCTGCGGACCCTGGCCCGGCTGCTGCGCCCCACCGCAGGCGCCGTCTACCTGGACGGCGCCGACATCGCCAACCAGTCCACTCGCTCGGTGGCCGTCCGGCTCGGTCTGCTCCCCCAGTCGCCCAGAGCGCCCGACGGGGTGCTGGTCGACGACCTGGTGCGCCGGGGCCGGTACCCGCACCAGCGCCTGTTCGCCCAGTGGTCAGCGGCCGACGAGCGGGCCGTCGAGCGGGCCCTGGAGATGACCGACCTCACCGAGCAGCGCGAGCGGCCCGTCGACGAACTGTCGGGCGGTCAGCGCCAGCGGGTCTGGATCGCCATGGTGCTGGCCCAGGACACCCCGATCATGCTGCTCGACGAGCCCACCACGTATCTGGACATCGCCCACCAGATCGACATGCTCGACCTGCTGGCCTGGCTGAACCGCTCCGAAGGCCGAACCGTGGTGATGGTGCTGCAGGACGTGAACCAGGCCTGCCGCTACGCGTCTTATCTCATCGCCATGGCCGGCGGCCGCATCGAGGCAGCCGGTCCGCCCGAGGAGATCGTGACCGCCGAGATGATCGAGCGCGTCTTCGGCCTGCCGGTGATGGTCATCAGGTGTCCGGCCACCGGCGCCCCGCTCTGTGTCCCTCACACTCACACTGATGATAACTCCGGATAGCCGCATTCTATAGGTTTAGCTTGCTAATATAGTTAGGTGAACCTATCATAGGTCCGTGGCACTAGGGGCCGGGCCTTCGCGCACTGGCGATCGCAGGCCGCCTCGCGCGTTGGGAGCATGGGCGAGCCTCGCGCTGGCGGTGACGCTGACCACGGCTGGCTGCGGCACCGACCCCCTGAGCGTCGGTTCGGCTCCCAGTGCCACCGATCCACCGAGCGGACCCGCTCTGCCGGTCACCGTCATCGATGAGACCGGCGCCGAAGTGACCGTCGAATCGACCGAACGGATCATCCCGCTCGACGGCGACGTGGCCGAAGTCGTCTTCGCGCTCGGCCTCGGCGGCAATGTGGTGGCAACCGACCTCTCGGCCACCTACCCGCCCGAAGCCGACGCCTTGCCGGAGATCGGCTACCAGCGGGCCATCTCGGCCGAGACGGTGGCCTCGTACGAGCCCACGGTGCTGCTCGCCACCCACATCGCCGGCCCGCCCGAGGCCCTCGACGACCTGCGCCGGCTCGGCTACCCGCTGGTGATCGTTCCCAACGAGTCAACCCCCACAGGCGCGGGCCGCAAGATCCGGGCGGTGGCCGCCGCCCTGGGCGTCGACCTGCAAGGCGATCAGATCGCCGACTCGCTCGACGCAGCCATCGCCGAGGCTGCGATCCCACCAGCCCCCGGCACCGACGACTCCATGAAGCCGCGGGTGATGGCCCTCTATGTGAGGGGCACCGCCGCGCAGCTGGTCCTGGGAGAGTCCGCCAACACTCACTGGCTGATCGATGCGGCCGGAGGGGTGGATGTGTCCTCGGAGATGGGCGTGCTCGACAACGCGCCGATCTCGACCGAGGCGATCCTCGCGGCTGCGCCCGATGTGCTCGTGGTGCCCGAGGCCGGCCTCGAGTCGGTCGGGGGGATAGACGGGCTGCTGGAGATCGGCGGCCTGGGTCAGACGCCGGCGGGCCTGCATCGGCAGGTGCTCGCCTATGACGACCAGCTGCTGCTGGGCAACGGGCCGCGGACCGCGCAGATGCTGGTCCGGCTGCGTGACGACTTGAGCGGCGTGATCGTCGCAGGAACCAGCGAACGAACAGACCAGGAGGCCAGTTGATGTCCAATCCGGGATTCGAATTGCTGCGCTGCTCCGGCACCCCGCGCGGCCTACCCGCCTGACGACAGTCACCACAACGACAACAACCATCCCCAACGACAAGGAGAAAAACAATGAGCATCGTACGGATAAACGCCATCACGGTCCCAGACGGAGCCGGCGACGAATTGTTGCGCCGCTTCGAGCGACGGGTCGGCGAGGTGGAGCACATGGCCGGCTTCGAGGGCTTCGAGCTGCTCCGCCCCACCAGCGGCAACACGTGGTACGTCTACACCCGCTGGGCCAGCGAGGAGGACTTCCTTGCGTGGGTGCAGTCTCCGGCCTTCGCCCGAGGTCACGCCGAGGCCAGCCGGCAACCGGTCGCCCATGGCGCGGAGCTGCTCAGCTTCGATGTCGTGCTGGCCGCCGGCCCCCCAACCGAGACGGTCTCGTGACCACACCACGCCCCGCGCCGCGACGCGGGCCCCGATGGGTCATGCTGCTGGCAGTTGCCGCGCTCGCGGCGGCCGGGTGCGGCGCCGACGACAGCTCTGATGCCGAGAGTGCGGCAGAGCTCCAGACCACCACCACGACCGCAGCCCCGACGACCACCACCACGACCGCCCCAACCACCACCACAACGACAACCACCGCAGCCCCAACCACCACCGCCACAACGACAACCACCGCAGCCCCGACGACTACGGCAGCCTCCACCGCCAGCGCCAGCGCGCCGGCCGACGAAGCGACCGGAACCGCAACGGCTACGTCCACTGCACCCGCGGACGTTGCGGCCGCCGAAGACACTGCGCCAGAGCCCGCCGAGGCCGAACAGGCCGCCATGGACGCGTGGGCCATCGTTTTCGATTCCGAAGCCGACTTCGCCGACAAGGTGCCCCATCTCGAGAACGCGGCACAGCTCGAGTCGACAGTCACCGCCTACGCCGAGACGGGGGCTTCCTTCGGTGGCGTGAGCCTCGAACCGACCGCGGTCTCCGTCGACGGAGACGTCGCCACCGTCACCTACAACGTGCTGTTCGGCGGGAGCGCCGCCTACAGCGACCTGTCCGGCGCGATGCAACTCGTCGACGGCGTCTGGGTGGTCAGCCGGGACACCTTCTGCGGCTTCATGGCCTCGGCCCGCACTCCCTGCCAGGACTGAGGCCTTCGATGGCAACGAGCCGAGCCTCCGGCGAGGCCTATTCGAGCACCCGTGCGGACTACGACAAGATGCCCGGGCACTGGCTGCTGGCCCGGATGGGCAAGCGGGTGCTCCGGCCCGGAGGCCGGGAGCTCACCGAAGAGATGCTCCGCAAGGTCGGGATCGGGCCCTCCGATGATGTGGTGGAACTCGGCCCCGGACTTGGCGCCACCACCCGGCTCATCATGGAGCGGCACCCCGCCTCAGTGGCAGGGGTCGAACGGGACAAGGCCGCGGCCGTGGCCGTGAGCGCGGCGGTGGTGCTCGACCGCGCCGACTACCGCTGCATCGTGGCCGACGCAGCCGAGACGGGACTCGACGGCAACTCAGCCGACATCGTGGTCGCTGAGGCCCTCCTGACGCTGCAGTCCGACGAGAAGAAGCGGAGCATCCTCGACGAGGCCCATCGGATACTGCGACCCGGCGGGCGTCTTGCCCTCCACGAGTTTTGCATGAGGCCCGAAACGGTGGATCTCGAGACGCGGCAACTCGTCAGCCGCGAGCTGTCGTTCGCGGTCCGGGTCGGGGCCAGGCCGCTCACCGCGCCCGGATGGCGGGAACTCGCCGAGAGCGCGGGATTCGAGGTCCAGCACGCATCGACCGTGCCCATGCGCCTGCTGCAACCACGCCGTCTCATCAGAGACGAGGGCTTGATGCGCACCGTCAAGATCGCGTTCAACGTCCTGCGCAACGGTCCCGCCCGACGGAGGGTGCGCGCGATGCGAGGCACGTTCCGCCGCCACGCCGATCATCTGGGCGCAGTCGCGCTCGTCGCGGCCAAGAGATCAGAGCCGCCGAGCGGGTGAGGTCTGTGCCAGCGAACCGGCCGAGTCGCTGTCGAGTTCGAAGGACCGTGGCGTGGACGAGCGTCCTGGTCCTGATGTCCTGCTCAGCCGACGACCGCCCGCGGCCAACGCCACGTCGGCGATCGGAGGCCACCCGGAACTGGCAGCGTCCGTGCCCAACCACATCAACCTGGGTGATCTGATCGATGAGTCGGTGCTGAGGCAATGGGGCGCGGACCTCGTGGTGATCTCACCGAACCACTCCCAAGAGGCCAGGACGGGGGGCCGTACCGGCTCCGGCACGAGGCCCCCTCGAGCAGCACCGCGTCGTGGCGTTGCCGCAGCCTGTCGAGCGACGCCAGCACCACCGGCAGCAGTTCCGGCTTCGCCTCGTGGTACTGGCGGGCGCTCATGTTGCGGTACGGACGCCCCTGCACCACGACCTGGCTCTCGCGCTCGGTCGTCGGCTTGAGCAGCACGGGGTTCATCTCGACGGTCGGCTCCACTCCGGCTGCTTGGGCCTGGAGGAACTGGGCCCTGCCGATCTCGTGGCCGGACCTGGTCACCGCGGAGTTCAGCGCCATGTTCTGGGCCTTGAACGGCGCCACGGAGAGGCCGCGTCGGGCCAGCACCCGGCACAGGCCCGCGACGATGGTCGACTTGCCTGAGTTCGAGGATGTGCCGCAGACCATCAGGGCGGGTGAGCGGGCAGTCATGTCCGGGGCCGGCTCATCCACCCCATTCCTAGTCCGAACGTCGACCAGATGATCGTCAGCGTGGCCAGCGACTCGAGGCGGAAGTCCCACAGGATCTGGGCCGGAAAGTCCTCGGCCACCCGGTCGGGACTGGAGGGCCACACGACGAGCAGCACGGCGGTGCCGGCCAGTGCCGCGGCCGCGGTCGAGACGGTGGCCGCAGACCGTTCGAGCCGGGCCGCGAGGCGCTTGTAGAGCATGCCCACCGCGACGGCGAGGATGATGGAGGCGGCCAGGAACGTGAAGTAGAGCAGGGTGCGCTCGTTGACGGTGTCCGGATCGCCGACCGCGGGCGGGTTGGCGGGATACTTCAGCGAGGGCAGCACCGCGGTGGCCAGGTAGGCCGCCGCGGCCAGCAGCAGGATCCGTCCCGTCTCGCTGCCGATAGTGATCTTGTGGCGGACGGCGGCGTAGACCGTGCCGAACACCACGCCAACGACCAGGCCGAAGACCACCGCGGCCGCCAGGCCCCCCACAACCTGCTGGCTGCGGGTGAACAGCGCCTCGTCTTCACTGTGGCCGTGGGAAGCGTCACCCGAGTCCGTGGACTCGCCCGTGTCGTGATCGGCGTCATGCGCGGCGTCCGCGCCGGCCTCCTCGATGGCGATGGCGGCGTCGATCGAGTCCTCGGCGACCAGCCCGACGAAGACCGCCGCCACCGCTCCCGCCAGCAGACCGGCCAGCACCGCCCGCCGCAGAAGGATGCCGAAGCTGACAGTTGCCTGCTGCTGGGGGCCGTCTTGGAGGCGGCCGGCTGACGCTGCAGAATCAGTGGCAGGGAACGCCGAAGACATGGCGGCCGTCGTGGAAGAACTCGTGGAGATATTCCCATGACTGGGCGAGCAGTACCCCGTTCTCGTTGAAGCAGAGGTACATCAGCACAACGGCGCCGAGTGCCGCCGCCCAGCCGATGACGGGCACCCGTACGGGGGCCAGCACGGCGGGGGCGGTGACGGCTGTGTTCATATCGATTCCATCCTCGTGGTTGTGGCGGGCTCCTCAGCCTCGGTCGTTGGCACTCTGGCTTGGCGCCCGGACCGGAGGCTCTCGGCTTCACAGTTGCGGGACAGCCCCGGACTCCCACCGGCGTTCCCCAGCGGCCAGTACCCTAGCCGCCCGTGGCGCGGGCCTCAATCGTTCTGGAGAGCCGCCCGGCTTCCACGCCGGCAGGCCTGCGGGTCGGCCCGGGCGCCGCGGCAGCCGCCGCATCCAACGCCATCGCGAGGAGGGTCCGGCAGTGACCGTGTACCTGGTGGGTGCGGGGCCGGGCGATCCCGGCCTCATCACGGTGAAGGGAGCCAGGGTACTGGGCCGGGCCGATGTGGTCGTGCACGACCGCCTGGTGTCCGGTGAGCTGCTCGACCTCGCACCGCATGGCGCCGAGGTCGTCAGCGCAGCCAAGCTGCCTCGAAAACCGACGCTCACACAGTCCGAGATCAACGAGCTCCTCATCACCAAGGGGCGGGCGGGACTGACTGTGGTTCGGCTGAAGGGCGGCGACCCCTGCGTCTTCGCCAGAGGCGGAGAGGAGGCCGCCGCACTGTCCGCGGCCGGAGTGGACTTCGAGATAGTGCCCGGCGTGACCTCCGCCATCGCGGCGGCCTCCTACGCGGGGATACCGGTGACACTGCGCCACAAGGCGCTGTCCTTCACCGCGGTGACCGGTCACGAGGACCCCTCCAGCGGCCTCACCGTCGACTGGGAGGCGATCGCAAGGGTCGGCGGAACGATCGCCATCCTGATGGGAGCGGGACGCGCCGCCGGCATACGTGATCGACTCCTCGCAGGCGGTCTGGCCGGCGACACCCCGGCGGCCTACGTCCACTGGGCCACATACCGGCACCAGCAGACATGGCGGGGAACTCTCAGCGATCTCGGACGCGAAGCCGTCCCGTCCCCCTCGGTGATCATCATCGGCGCAGTGGCCGAACAAGATCTCAAATGGTTCGGTGATCGCCCCAGCATCCAGTAGTGGCACCCCGTAAGGGATTTGAGGCTGTTGGTGCCGTCATGCGCCACTCTGTGCCGTAGTGAGCTTCACGCCAACGTGAGATCGGCGACGCGGCGCACTCCAGGCAACTCACCACTGGTCAGATCCGCGTGGAGATCGCGAAGATGCCCTTCCAGGTCTTCCAACGTCTCGCCTTGCGTCCAACAGTCAGGGAATTCCTCGAGGTAGCCGAGCCAGCACTCGTCCTCCTGCCAGTAGACCATCTTCGTGGTGCGCATGCCGCATCTCCCCGCTGACTGCCTGCGTTCAACCTATCGCCCGGGACAGCACAGACGCATACCGCAGAGCAACGACTTGCATGGCGACAGCCAGAGCAACAGCACAAGTCCTTGCCCAGCGGATTCAGGTAGGTCAGAAGCCATCTTTGGCCTGGCAATGGCACCCCGTACGGGACAGGGCCTAGCGATGACACCGCACAGCCTGCGATCCTCGTTCCGCAGCTAGTGCGCCGAGCAGGGCTGTAGGTGGCCATGAGATCCTGCCCAGTGGCGACCAACAGAGTTGCCCGCTGGCGGCCAGCGGTTCTGCCCAGTGGCGGCCAACAGAGTTGCCCGCGTTTGTAGTCCATGGCCCGTCGTGGTCCACCGCGGAGGGGTGCTCCTCCTACTCGAATGGCCGGTCACGACAACCGTGGCCATCGAGCGGGCTCTCGCGGAGTACCAACACGGCGGCAATCAAGGGGCTTGCGGCTGCGAGATCGCCGGCCGGTTGTGATGAGGAAAGACGCGTCGTCGAACACCGCCTCGATCCCGTCGATCCCACCAGTTGTGCTGCCCACAGGAAGCGCCTCCTCACATGGCCAGAACCTGTGTCGTCCCAAACCGCATTCTCCCACGTCAGGAGGCCTTTGCGGTGGACGCGCCACCCCCGCCAGCCTACCGCACCGGTGGATCCAGGGTAGACCTCTCCTGCTCTTGTTCGCTGCGCTCACGGGCCGCTCGGGCCACGGCCTCGCCCGTATGAGCCGGACTCGCGCAACTGTTCGCTCGGCTTCTTGCTGAAAGGTTTGGGCCAATGGCAGACAACCACATGACAGACAACCATCCACGAAGGAGACAGCAACCAGCCATGTCCAACGACAAGACTCACCATCGACACAGATCGCTTCCACCGGTGCTCGTCACCGCACCACGCCGCACCCTGGGGTTGGCTGCCCGCGCCCGTGGCGCGTGCGCATCCAGGTTGCGGGGGGGTCTGCGGCGGTGCCATGCGATGACATCAGCTCTGGGGCGAACACTCGCTGTCGCCGCGGTCGCGGTGTCGGTGCTGGCCGCCCCGGCGGCGGCCGGCGCGCAACAGAGCCCGGTGGAGTTCGGGCCGGGCGAGCCGACGGGCTTGGCGACCAGGGAGGCCGGCCGGGGTTTCGCGGTGAGCTGGTCGGCTCCCGCGACGGGTCCCGCGCCGAACGGCTACGTGGTGCTGGCGGAGCCCGGCTGCGCCAACGAGCACAAGACCGAGCGGGTCGCGGCCGACACAACGTCGGTGAGGTTCGAAAGGCTCGAGGTTTGCGACGGCTACACGTTCAAGGTGCGCGCCGTCAACGCCGCGGGCAAGGGCCCGTGGGCGGAACTGCACTGGCAGCGGACCCAGCACCAGGAGTCCGAGGACGGCGCCAGCCGTGTGCCGGTCATCAAGAGGGACCTGCTCATCTTCAACGATCTCGGCTGGGCCTACGGCTGTGTGACCTATGACCCCGCCGGGCGGTATTCGTCGGCGAAGTGCGCGGACGCGTTCACGCTGGGCAACGGGCCGGAACTGGCCGGGCACAGCCCGCTCAAGATCACCGCAGTCTACCTGATCACGGCCGACGACTTGCCGGCGAGCACGTCCGGCAAGGCCCCGATACTGACGATCCGGCTGAACGGCGACTGGCCCGACACAACGGGCTGGCTGCTCGAAATCGAGAGAGTCATCGGACCCGCAACAGGCCAGGCGCTGCGCTTCTCGGACGCCAACGTCTACGGGAGCTACGCCACATGGACGAACCTGACCGTCGAGGCGAACACCGACTGGGCGAACCAGTCAGCGACGTTCGACCTCTTCAAGCCCTCCTAGGTCGGGCGCAGCCCGGCGCGCGTGTCGGACGTGCGGGCCATGAGGCGGACACTTGCCATCAGGCTCGTTGCGCTGTCCAGCACGACGACACCGTCGAGACCGGCGTGATCGGGCTCACCCGCGAGCTGGCCAAGCAGTGGGCCTCCAAGCAGATACGGGTGAACGCCATCGCCCCCGGCTACTTCCGCAGCGAGCTCACCGAGGAGATGTTCGCCGCCGAAGACGCCCCCGGCCTGCGCCACATCCAGCGCAACACCCTCATGCGTCGGGCCGGCGAGGTCGACGAGTTCGACGGCGCGCTGACGCTGCCGGCGTCCGACGTCGGCGCTACATCACCGGCCAGGCCATCGTCATCGACGGCGGCTGGACCGCCCGCTAGCGAAAATGACGCGGTTGTGGAACCTGACGCCTGAGCCGTATACGATCACGGCCATGCGCCGAATCATCGCCGCGGCACTCGCCGCTCTCGCCGTACTGGTCGCCCCCGCGGCCGCCGTCGCCCAAGACCCCCCCCCCGGCGGAACGGCCGGTCTGTCCACCCGGCTGGCGCGACACGTCGGTAGGTAGTCTGAAGTTCTGCTCACACCCCGACCTGCCCTACAGCCTCGGATCGGCCAACGCCTGGGAGCACTACCACGCCAACAACCCGACCGAACCCGAGAACCCGCCCGCCAACCCTCGGACCGCCCCCGAGAACCCGCCCGCCAACGACCGCCCAACCCGGCAGCCCGTCACCGAGGAAGTGCCCGAACCCGAACCCGAGAACCCGCCCGCCAACCCTCGGACCGCCCCCGAGAACCCGCCCGCCAACGACCGCCCAACCCGGCAGCCCGTCACCGAGGAAGTGCCCGAACCCGAACCCGTGCCACGCCAAGACGAGCAGCGGGACCCCCAGCCGCAACAAGAAGAGCCGAACGAGCCCCTCAGCGCCGAAGAGCAAGCAGCCCTAGAAGAATTGCTCCGATGCCAACAGGACCCCGCCGCCTGCGAGTACGCCGAAGAAAGCCCGCAGAACGTGGATTGGGGCAATTGGGGGAACCCGCCCGCGAACCAGGGCGGCTGCAACGACGGATGGACCTACAACGCCGAGTCTTCGACATGTCACGCCGACCTCACCAACCCCAAACCGGACGGGTGCCTCGGACCGCACTGCCGCATCGTGCCCGCCAATTGCAACGTCAACAGCCGGAGCGCCTCGGAGAGGGCGGCCCTACACGACTTGCACTATCGGTGGGGCAGTGCCTGCACCGACGCGCCGTCGGGTTGGAACCGTTGTCGGAGGACCAACAACCGCTGCGCCAATACGAATTAGGCACCTTCGACGGGTGGCGCGCTCGGCTCCCGGACTGAACGACTAGCCCCCTACCGGTTCCACCACGTCGGTAGGGGCGGCGGGTGGGCAGGACGGCTAGGGGTCTGCTAGTGCCCTGAGTCAGGACTCTTAGCCTGGATCCACCCGTGGGCTGGTCAGGGTGGCTGGTTGGGGTGTTGTGGGCCGGTGTTGGGCGGGTGCGGGCGCGGCGGGTGCTGTGGGGGAGGCGACGTGAGCTCTGCCGTTAGCGGCGCAGCGCGACGAAGCTCCTCACGGGGCGTCGCCCACCCCGACGGTGTGAACGACGGAAGCCCGCTCTCTCCAATCAACGGGGCGTGAGCCGCGGGGGTCCCGTCATTCGAGGCCTCGGAGGATGCGGAGAAGGTCTCGTCCACTGCCCGGGAGGTTGCTCAAGTGGAGATCGGTGCGGGGCTCAGGCGGCAGCCCGGACTGCCTGAGAACGCGAGACCGAGACAATCCGCGTAGCATCTCATCATGCGGTCCCCTAGGAGGCGACGGCCTAGGAGGCGTGTGAGGTTCGTGCCTCCAGGCACTGATCTTGCGGCAATAGCCTCTCGCGTCAAGTACGTCGGAAGTCCCGAGCACAAGGACGCGGTCACACAGTTGGGTGTGCCACGGCCGCGCGGCGACGCCTCCATCTGCCCCCGCGAGTACAACGATTTTCAACTTGCGACGGGCTGGCTGCGCTCCGCCATCCGTGATGGTTCGACCAGTGGCCTATGGGAAGGCGGCTTTCCGCGCTACGCGTGGCACAAGGAAGCAGACACCGTGTTCGATGCACGGCTCGTCAACCGCGGCGACGGCTCGTACAAGGGGTACCCCCTCCACGACGATGAATGGCCTCCACACATAGTGGACTCGCAATGACTGGTCTCGAATTCACCACAGACTGGCAGGACGGAGAGGGACTGCGGGGAGCCGAGTTGGCCGCAACCTTCGCGTCGCTGCGAATTGACGTGCAGGGCCAGCCCCTGACTCAGGTTCTCGACCGACGAGCGCGGACTGTGCGGGACCACATCTTCGTTCCGCTCTATCCCATAGCTGAATGGCTGGCCTCCAACTGGTGGTTCCTCGTCCACGAGCACGAGAACCGAGTGAAGCGGGAGGATACGGCCTTCCGCCACCGACACTCGCTGGGCACTGGCACCGACGGCTACGCCGTCCCGAACCTGACGATCGTCGCATCGGGCGGGAGGACGAGCCTCACCTGGGGTGACCAAAGCCCCGGCTGGACCGCCGTTCGATTCCTGGACCGAGGCTCCGCGACAGTCGAGCGGGACCAGTTCATGCAAGGGTGCAACGAGTTCATTGACAGAGTGATTCGACGGCTCATCTCGCACGACATCTCCTCAACGTTCCTGCAGGACGAATGGGATGCCATTCAGAACGCGGACGAGGACGAGCGTGCGTTCTGCGAGATGTCAGCGGGACTGGGCTGGGATCCCTACGATCTCGACGACAGCATGAGAGGACAGGTAGTGGAACTCGCCGAACGGTTGGGCGAACTGGGCACCGAAGCCGTCGCCGTCATCGACTCGGTAGAACCCTCAAAGGACTGCTCGGCCCTACTGGCCGCTATCGAGGCCGCGAAACCCAACGAACTCCGCCTACCACGCTTCAAGCAGCGAGGCATGGAGTTCCGGGAGCGGCCCCCATGGGACGTTGGCTACGAACTCGCCCGAAGTGCCCGCAGCGAGTTCGGGCTCGACGGGAAACCGATCGCCAGTACAGAGTCGCTGGCTCAGGCGCTCGGACAGGACTCCAGAACGCTGAAGCGAGCAACCAAGCCCCTCGAGCAACTGAGTCCTCTAGAACTCGTGGACGGCGTAGTGACGCGGGGAGCTTCGGGCAATGTGGCCCTCGGCCTGAGAGAACGAGGAGACGCCGGTAGGCGCTTCCTTCTCTGCCGCGCGCTGGGCGAGGTGTTCTACTCTCAGGGAGACGCACTCCTGACCAAGGGAGCAACCGCGCGACAAAGGCTCAACCGAGCATTCGCAGCTGAATTCCTCGCCCCGTCCGCGAGTCTCGCGAAGCGGATCGTGCATCCGACAGTGGACGGAGAGCAGGTAGACGACCTAGCCGAGGAGTTCGGCGTGTCGACGCGGGTGATCCAACATCAACTCGAAAACCACCAGATTGCCGAATTCGCCCACAACTGAAGAGGCTATTTCTGGGTCTGGCTGTGGCACCCCGTACGGGATTTGAACCCGTGCTACCACCTTGAGAGGGTGGCGTCCTAGGCCGCTAGACGAACGGGGCAGGTAAGCGCCGCGGTGGCGCGGGCGGGCAGCTTATCGGAGGGTTCGGGGAGGAGGACTTGAACCCCCAATGGCTGGGCCAGAACCAGCTGTGTTACCGATTACACCATCCCCGAAGGAGCGTCTCAGGCTATCCGGCGGCACCGGACCCGCCACGGGGTGCAGGCGGCCTAGACGCCCGCCCTGGCGTTGAGGTCGGCGAGCTGGTCCTTGGTGCCGAGCGCGATCAGCACATCGTCGGCCGCCAGCACGAAGTCGTCCGGCGGGTCGGTCACGAAGGAGTCGTCGCGCCGGACCGCCAGGACGGTCGCGCCGGTGGACTCGTCAATCTCGCACGCCGCCAAGGCTCGGCCGGCGAACGGGCCACCTGCGGTGACGGGGGTCTCGGCCAGGCGCACCGACAGCTGGTCGGCTTGCATCATCACGCCGAGGAAGTCGGCCACGTCGGGTTCCAGCACCAGGGCGGCCATCCTTGTTCCCCCGATCTCATGGGTGTTGACCACCCGGTCCACGCCGGCCTGGCGCAGCTTCGGCTCCGCGGAGGAGCTGTTGGAGCGGGCCACGATGAACAGGCCCGGGCACATCGAGCGCGCCGTCAGCGCGATGTAGAGGTTGTCGACGTCGGAGTCGAGGGCAAGCACCAGCGTGCTGGCCCGCTCCAGCCCGGCCGACACCAGCACGCCGTCGTCGGTGGCCTCGCCGACCACGGTGTGCGGCAGTTCCTCCTCGTCCAGGTCCCGGCGGTCGACCACCACCACGGTGCGGCCCGCCGCAGCCAGCTCGCGGTGGATGGCCCGCCCGACCTGCCCGAAACCGCACAGCACGACATGGCCGCTCAGTCGATCGATCTGCTTCAGCATGCGTCGCCTCCGAATCTCGCTGTCGAGCCGGCCCTCGAACAACGACTCTATGAGAACGCCCAGCGTGTAGAGGGCCGTGCCCACTCCGAACAGGATCAGCAGGATGGTGAACACCCGGTAGTCGTCTGTGACCGTGCCGATCTCCTGGTAGCCGACCGTCGTGATCGTGATGACCGTCTGGTAGAGGGCCTCCCCCACCGTGAGCCCGAGCCGGTGGTATCCGAAGGTGCCCACTGCGATCACCAGCACGAGCCCGCCGAGCCCGGCCCAGAAGCGGCCCCAGGGATCCTCGGGGGCCCCTCTCACCAGGTACGGGAGACGGCCGCGGCGCCTGCGCATCCAGAGCTTCACCGGCATCAAGACTAGATGGCCACGGGCCGGCGACGGAACCGCCCCCCGGTGGCTCACAGGGGCTTGTGCAGTGGCCTGTACGGTGGTCGCGGTGGGTGCGGGCGGCCGGCGGCGGAGGGCGCGATGAGCGAACCGGTGGGTGTGGGCCCCCATCCCGAGCCGTGGCCCGAGGGCGACCACTTCGATCCTGAGCTGTTGCGCGGCGGCGACGGGCGCAACGTCGTCGACCGCTACCGCTACTGGACCGTGGAAGCCATCAAGGTCGACCTCGACTCCCGGCGGCACCCGTTCCACGTGGCCATCGAGAACTGGGAGCACGACCGCAACATCGGCACGGTGGTGCGTACGGCCAACGCCTTCGCCGCGGCCGCGGTGCACATCGTGGGACGGAGGCGATGGAACCGGCGCGGGGCGATGATGACCGACGTGTACCAGCACATCCGCCACCACGCCACGGTGGCGGAGTTGGCCGCCTGGGCATCAGAGGAAGGACTGCCGGTGGTGGGCGTCGACAACCTGCCCGGCGCAGTGCCCATAGAGACCGCCGAACTGCCCGAGCGCTGCGTGCTGCTGTTCGGCCAGGAAGGCCCTGGCCTGTCGGCCGGGGCGAGGGCCGCAGCCGCGCAGGTGGTGTCGATCTCCCAGTTCGGCTCGACCCGCTCCATCAACGCCGGCGTGGCCGCCGGCATAGCCATGCACACCTGGGTCCGCCGCTGGGCACCTCCGCCGGACTGACCCTCATCGCGCCCCTCGCCCGAACTGGCAGCGGCCGGGTCCCATTTCGGCACTCCCCGCTGCCGACTACTGGCTGCTCGCGATCTAGCCGTCCCCTACCAGGTCGATGATTCCGATGGATGGTCGGACGCCGAACCGGAGTTGAGGGGCATTGTCCCGCTCGCGGCCCACTCCGGTGGAGACGTACACGGGCGTTCCGCCCAGTTCGTGCAGCCCGCCGGCCGCCACGTGCCTCGGCACGCTCGAGTTCGTCAGGGGAGGCCCGAGGAACGGGATCGAGACCTGTCCGCCGTGGGTATGGCCCGACACCAGCAGATCGACGGACCGTCCTTCCAGCAACTCGACCGCATCGGGCTTGTGAGCCAGGAGAATCCGCACCGCAGCCCGATCGTCGCCCGAGAGTCGGTCGGCCACGCGCTGAGCCGCCCTCTCATCGCCGAACAGAGTGATCCCGCCGATGCTCACCACATTGCCCTTGAGCACGAGGGTGGCGACCTCGTTGTCGAGCACCTTGGCGCCGGTGCCCTCGGTGATGCGCAGAAGGCCGGCGACGGTGTCGGTGTTGCCGCTCACCAGATAGACGGCCGGCACCGCGTCCACCAGTCGCTCGATCAGCTCGGAGAACTGTGGCGCACGCTCGTCGAGCTCCTCCGGATCGAACTGGTACAGGTCTCCCGGAAGGAGCGCGATGTCCGGCTTCAGCGCGATCAAGCGGTCTACCGCTTCGTTCTCGTAGGAGCCGATCGCGGTGGTCTGCAGGTCGGCCAGCACGCCGACGCGGATATCCTCGCCGATGCCGTCGACGGCGAGTTGCACGGAGTCCGTCTTCAGCCAGAACGGCTCGATGTGAGTCGCGTAGATGCCCACCGGGATGGCGAGCAGGGCGGCGATGCAGAGCGCGGTGATGGCTCGCGAACGCTCCCGGGCGAAGACCAGGACGATCACTCCGGCCAGCGGGACGCCGACCACCAGAACCACATACACGACGTGGATGAGCGTGAACCCGTCGAGCCCGGTGATGAGTAATCCGCCCGCGCTGAACAGGAACGAGCCGGCGACCCCGGTGGCCGCGGCCCGGATGACGACCAGGCCGTCGCTCAGCCTCCCGCCAATCCACCGCACGCAAGCCATGCCCGACGCCGCGCCCACAATGACGGCGGCCGCGATCGCGTAGTAGTTCAGGAACACCAGCCGAACGATACGGCCACATCTGCGAACCTTCGGACGGAGCGAACGCCAGTCGATCAGGAGGTCAGGCAGGGTGGCCCGGCCGGCCGGACCGGTATGCCTATCATGCCGCCATCGTGACAACGACTGCTGGTGGTGCAGCTCTCAAGGCCGCCATCGAGGACGGACCGGCAGGAAGCGCCCCCACCCGCATCCAGGTGAGCACCGCCGGTCACCCCGACGAGGAGCGGATCGTGGCCGCGGCCGCCGAACTCGGCGTGGCCGGGATGCGCGGCTGCCGTCGCTGGACGGTGTACCACCTAGACGGGAACCTCACCCCCGGCGACATTGAGCGGCTGTGCCGCGAGGTGCTGGTCGATCCCGTGACCGACTACGCGGTGGTCGGCCGGCCGGCCACCGCGCCGCACGTGGTCGAGGTGGCGCCGGTCGCGGGCGTCACCGACCCGGCGGCCCGGGAACTGGAACGGGCCGCCGCCACCCTGGGCCTCGGACCGTTGAGAGCGGCGACCGCCCGCCGCTACGAGCTGAGCGGCGACCTCGACGACGTCGATGTCGCATTGCTGACCCGCCGGTTGCTGGCCAACCCGACCATCGAGCGCAGCGGCCGTGGCGAGCTGGCGCCCGCCTTCTCGCCCGCGACCTCGGCGGAGCCGGCCGTCGCCACCGTCAGGCTGGCCAGCCTGAACGACCACGAGCTGGCCGACCTCAGCCGGTGCCGGCTGCTGTCCCTCGACACCGGCGAGATGCGAGCCATCCAGGCTCATTTTGCCTCGATGGGCCGCGACCCCACGGACGCCGAACTCGAGACCCTGGCCCAGACCTGGTCCGAGCACTGCGCCCACAAGACGTTCAAGGCTCGCATCCGGCTTACCCACACCCGCGCCGATGGCCGGGCCGAGCTCTCCGACCACGACGGGTTGCTCACCGCGCTGCGCCGGGCCACCGACGAGCTGGACGTCGCCTGGCTGAGATCGGTGTTCGTCGACAACGCCGGGATCATCGCCTTCGACGACCGTCTCGACCTGGCCGTCAAGGTCGAGACCCACAACCATCCCTCCGCGCTGGAGCCCTTCGGCGGGGCCAGCACCGGCGTGGGCGGCGTGGTGCGGGACATCCTGGGGGTGTCGGCCCGCCCCATCGCCTGCACTGACGTGCTTTGCTTCGGACCGGCCGACCTCCCCGACCGCGACCTGCCTGCCGGGGTGCTGCACCCCCGCCGCATCCGTGACGGGGTGGTGGCCGGCATCGGCGACTACGGCAACAAGCTCGGCCTGCCCACCGTCAACGGGGCCGTCATCTACGACCGCGGCTACGTGGGCAACCCGCTGGTGTTCTGCGGAGCGCTCGGGCTGCTGCCGTCGGGCTCGCACCCCACCGACCCCCGCCCGGGCGACCGGATCGTCGTCATCGGAGGCCGGACCGGCCGGGACGGCATCCACGGCGCCACTTTCTCGTCCGCCGGCCTGGACGCCGCCGTGGCGGAGCGGGCCGGCTCGGCCGTGCAGATCGGCGATCCCATCACCGAGAAGGGCTGCATAGAGGTGGTCGTGCGGGCCCGGGACCTCGGCTTGTACAACGCCATCACCGACTGCGGCGCGGGCGGGCTGTCGTCCGCGGTGGGCGAGATGGGAGCCGACATCGGCGCGGTCGTGGACCTGGCCGCCGCGCCGCTGAAGTACCCGGGCCTCCAGCCCTGGGAGATCTGGGTGTCGGAGGCGCAGGAGCGCATGGTCCTCGCCGTGCCCGGGCCCAACGTTCATCGCCTTCAGCAGCTGTGCGACGAATGGAGCGTGGAGATGAGCGACATCGGCTCGTTCAGCTCCGACCGGCGGCTCGTGGTCCGCCACGGCCACCTGGATGTGATCGACCTGCCCATGTCGCTGCTCCACGACGACCTGCCCCTGCGCACCCTGGCCGCCACCCACCGCGACCCCGCGGTGTCCGCCGGCAGTCCGGGCGCTCTCGACGGGATCGACCCGGCCGAGCTGGTGCTAAGCCTGCTGGCCCATCCCAACGTGTGCTCCCGGGAGCCGATCGTGCGCACCTACGACCATGAGGTGCGGGGCGGCACCGTGGTCCGCCCCCTGGTGGGGCCAGGCGCCGACGGCCCGGCCGACGCCGCGGTGCTCAAGCCGCTGGGCACCTGGGAACACGACATGGCGGTGGCCCTGGCGGTCGGGATCGCCCCCCGGCTCACCGCCCTCGACCCGTGGGCCATGGCCCTGCACGCCATCGACGAGGCCTTCCGCAACCTGGTGGCGGTGGGCGCCGACCCGGGCCGGGTGGCCCTGCTCGACAACTTCTGCTGGGGCGACCCCGCCCTTCCGGACCGGCTCGGATCGCTGGTGCGGGCCGTTCAGGGCTGCGTGGAGGGTTCCGGCCGCTACCGGGCGCCGTTCGTGTCGGGCAAGGACAGCCTCAACAACGAGTTCGACGGCGTGGCCGTGCCCGGAACGCTGCTGATCTCGGCCGTCGGCGTGGTCGCCGACCTGAACCGGGCCGTCACCAGCGCCCTCGGCGGCGCGGGCTGCGACCTGTGGCTGGTGGGCGAGGGCTCGCCCCGCCTTGGCGGCTCGCTGGCCGCGGAGATGCTCGGCATCGGCGACACCCGCGTCCCCGAGCCGGTCGACGATCCGCTGCACCGGTACCGGGCGGTTCACTCTCTCATTGCCGACGGTCGCATCAGCGCGGCCCACGATGTGAGCGACGGGGGCGTGGCGGTGGCCCTGGCCGAGATGGCCATCGGCGGCGGCATGGGCCTGCGAGCCACCATCCCGTGCGATGCGTCAGGCCCCGACGGCGCCTGCAGCCCCATTGCGGCACTGGTCAACGAGGCGCCGGGCCAGCTGGTTCTGGAGTCGCCCGCCGGCGAGCGGGCCGCGGTGGCTGCGGCGCTGGGCCACCTCGGTCACCGCATCGGCACGGTGACCGGATCCGATGAGATCGAGATCCGAGTGGGCGAGCCGGGCGACGCCGGCCGCGACCATGCCGAAAACGGCGGGGCCCGGGACGACGGGAGCGCCGGCGGCGGGGACGCCCGGGTAACGATCACCCTGGAGGCGGCGAGGCGGGCCTTCGGATGCGGCGGCGCGAGGCCATGACACGGCCACCCGTGCTGATCCCCCACGCTCCGGGAACCAACCGCGACCAGGAGGCTGCGGCGGCAGTGGAGGCCGCGGGCGGCGATCCCCGGATCGTGGCTGTCGACGAGCTGATCGCACAGCCGGGAAGGATCTCGCGCTACGGCGCGGTGCTGCTGCCCGGCGGCTTCTCCTACGGCGACGCGCTGGGGGCCGGCGGGCGGCTGGCCCTGGAGATGCGAGCCTGGCTGGGCGACGAGTTGGCCGCCACAGCCCGCTCGGGCCGTCCGATCCTCGGCATCTGCAACGGATTCCAGGCCCTCGTCAAGTCGGGACTGCTGAACACCCCCGCAGAACGCCCGTCCACCGGAACCGCCAACGGCCGCGGCCCGCAACGCGAGCAGACGGCCCCGTCCCCCGCGGCGCGCTCGTTCACCCTGGCCGCCAACGCCAGCGGCCGGTTCGAATGCCGCTGGGTGACTCTCAGAGTGGAGTCAGGCTGCCGGTCGAGCTGGCTGGAACCGTTGCGGGGGTCGATCATCCGCTGCCCTGTGGCTCACGGCGAGGGACGTCTGGCCGCCCGAGACCCGGCGGCGGTCGATGCCCTGGAGAAGACCGGCAGGGTCGCCTTCCGCTACCTGGCTTCAGGATCTGCCGAAGGCAACGGGATCGACCCCGCCGCCGGGACCTACCCGGCCAACCCCAACGGATCCGATCGCGACATCGCCGGTCTGTGCGACGCCACCGGCACGGTCGTGGGCCTTATGCCGCATCCCGAGGACCACATCGTCGACTGGCAGAGGCCCTCCGGACGGCCCGGCGCCCGAGGATTGGCCCTGTTCAAAGCGCTGGTGGCCGCCGCCCGATGACCTCTGTCTGCCAACTCCCTCCCACCGGAACTGGCAGCGGTGAGTGCCGGAATCGGCGTCCTGCGCTGCCAATTCACCCGAGGGTGACGGTCCTATGATTGCGGCACCGGTGATCCACCCGTTCGCCGGGCTCTCCGACGCGGCTGCGGCCGAGTTGGGGCCGCTGTACCGGGGCAAGGTGCGCGACGTCGTCGACCTTGGCGACCGTCTGGCGCTGGTGGCCACCGACCGCCTGTCGGCCTTCGACTACGTGCTGGGGCTGGTCCCCGGGCGGGGCCAGATCCTCAACCTGCTGTCGGCCTGGTGGTTCGAGCAGCTCAGCGACATCGTGGCGTCGCAGATCGTGGCCGTGCCCGACCCCAACGTCTCCATCGTCGACAAGTGCGAGACCCTGCCGGTGGAGGTCGTGGTGCGGGGCTGCCTGACCGGCACCACCTCCACGTCGCTGTGGACCCGCTACCAAGCCGGCGAGCGGCGCATCTACGGCATCGACTTCCCCGACGGGATGGCCAAGAACGACCCCCTGCCCAGCCCGGTCATCACCCCCACCACCAAGGCCGCAACCGGCCACGACCGACCCCTCACCGAGGCCGAGGTCGTCTCGGAGGGCCATGTGGACGCCGACCGCTGGGATGAGGTCCGCACAACCGCGCTGGCGATCTTCGAGCGGGGCCGTGAGACCGCGGCCAGGTCAGGGCTGCTGCTGGTGGACACCAAGTACGAGTTCGGCACCGGCCCCGACGGCCGGCTCACGCTCATCGACGAGGTCCACACCCCGGACTCGTCGAGGTTCTGGCGGCTCTCCTCGCTCCAGTCGCGCCGGAGAGACGGACTGGAGCCGCACAACCTCGACAAGGAGGTTGTGCGGCTGGCCTACATCGCCGACGGCTACGACGGCGACGGCCCGCCCGATCCCCTCAGCGAGGCCCGGGCCGAGCAGGCAGCCGCCGTCTACCGGCAGGCCTACGAACTGCTCACCGGCGCGCCCCCGCAGCTGGCCGCCGGCCCGGCCGAGGACAGGGTCGTGACCGCGGTGCGGGCCTGGTCCCATCCCCGTCCCGGCGGCGGCGGGACGCGATGATGGCACCGGCGATGGCGTCGGACCAGAACCCGGGGGCGATGCGATGACGGCGGCAACGGTCGGGGCGGAGCAGAACC
Organism: Candidatus Aldehydirespirator sp.; assembly: GCA_965203575.1. GTDB lineage: Bacteria > Actinomycetota > Acidimicrobiia > Acidimicrobiales > Aldehydirespiratoraceae > Aldehydirespirator. The sequence continues at coordinate 2,783,004 of OZ241894.1, read as the reverse complement.
GGGGGGACTCCCCGGCTTCCCCGATGCCAGTCGGCGTGGTCATGGGCAGCCAGTCGGACTGGGCCACCATGCGCCGCTGCGCTGACGTGCTCACCCAGTTCGAGGTGGCCCACGAGTGCCGGGTGGTGTCGGCCCACCGCACGCCGGACCTCCTCGTCGAATACGCGCAGAGCGCCGAGGGTCGGGGACTCCAGGTCATCGTCGCCGGCGCGGGCGGGGCCGCCCACCTCCCCGGGATGCTGGCCGCCAACACCATCGTGCCGGTGATCGGAGTGCCCGTAGAGAGCCGGGCCCTCAAGGGAATGGACTCACTGCTGTCGATCGTCCAGATGCCGGCCGGGGTGCCGGTGGCCACCATGGCCATCGGTGAGGCCGGGGCGGCCAACGCCGGGCTGCTGGCGGTGGCCATGCTGGCCCGCCACGACCCGGACCTGGCGTCAAGGCTGTCCGCCTACCGAGCTGCCCGAGCCGACCAGGTCCGGGCCACGGAACTGGACGCACGGGACAGCGCGCCATGACCCGTTACCTCCCCCCAGCTGGAACTGGCAGCAGAACGCACGGTATGCGTGCAAGACGCTGCCAATTCGGCGACACCAGCCCGGCGGCAGTCCAGTGAGCGTGCTGCGCCCGCCGTCGGTTGTCGGGATCGTTGGCGGCGGGCAGCTGGGCCGGATGCTGGCCCACGCCGCCCAGCGGTTCGGCTACCGCACCGCGGTCCTCACCGGGGGCCACGAGCGAACCCCGGCCGGAGCGGTCGCCGACATCGAGATCGCGGCCGCCTTCGACGACGCCGGAGCGGTGCAGCACTTCGTCGACTGCGCCGACGTGATCACCTGGGAGTTCGAGAACGTGGACCTGGGCGTGGCCGAAGTCGCGGCCGCGGCAGGGGTCCCGGTGCGGCCGGGGCGCCAAGTGGTCGCCACCACCTCCGATCGCTGGGAAGAGAAGAAGGCCGTCGTCAGCGCGGGAGCGCCGGTGGCGCCCTACCGGCAGGCAGCCAGCCCCGCCGAGCTGGCTGCCGCGCTGGCCGCCCTGGACGGCCCCGTCATCTGCAAGACAGCCCGCGACGGCTACGACGGCAAGGGCCAGGTCCGCATCCCCAGCCGGCGGACGACGCTGGAATCGCTGCCCGCGCCGGAGACGTCGAAGCCCGTGCCGGAGCCGACGCCGGAGCCCGAGAAGGTCTTCGCGGCCATGGGCTCCCGCCGGCTGATCGTGGAGCAGGAGGTCCGCTTCGACTGCGAGGTGTCGGTAGTGGTGGCCCGGGGCGCAGAGGGCGACGTCGCCGACCACGGAGTCATGGAGAACGTGCACGTCGACGGGATCCTCGACACGACCGTCACCCCGGCGCGCCTGCCGCCGGAGGTCGCCGGCGAGGCCCGGCGTCTCGCCACCCGGCTGGCCGAGCACCTCGACGCAGTCGGCGTGCTGTGCGTCGAGATGTTCGTCGTCGGCACCGAACTGGTAGTCAACGAGATGGCGCCGCGCCCCCACAACAGCGGCCACTGCACCCTGGAGGCAGCCGCGTCGAGCCAGTTCGAACAGCAGCTCCGAGCGGTGTGCGGGCTGCCCCTGGGAGACGGCGCCTGCCGGCCCGCGGCCATGGTCCAGCTCCTCGGCCACCTCTGGGCGGGCGGCGAGCCGGCCTGGGAACGGGCTCTGGCCGACCCAGGCGTGCACCTGCACCTCTACGGCAAGCGCGACGCCCGGCCCGGGCGCAAGATGGGCCACCTGACATGCGTCGACTCCACCCCGGAGCTGGCTCTGAAGCGGGCTGTCGAGGCACGGGACCGGCTGCGATGAGCAGCCTCGCATTCGACGGGCTCCGCGAGGAGTGCGGGGTTGTCGGGGTGTACACGCCCGGCCGCCACGCGGCCCGGATCGCCTTCTTCGGCCTGTACACCCTCCAGCACCGGGGCCAGGAGTCGGCCGGCATCGTCAGCTGCGACAACGGCACCGCTCACATGCACCGGGGCCCGGGACTGGTGGGCTCGATCTTCAACGAGGAGAACCTGTCCACCCTCCCCGGCGGTGCCGCCATCGGCCACAACCGCTACAGCACCACCGGCGGGTCCGGGCTGCGCAACATCCAGCCCCAGGTGATCGAGACCATCGACGGACCGCTGGCGGTGGCCCACAACGGCAACTTGATCAATTCGCCGCAACTGCGCCGCAGACTGCTGGAGGCCGGGATCGGGCTCCAGACCTCGTCGGACACCGAGGTCATCCTCCAGCTGCTGGTCACGGCCTCCGGCGACTGGCCCACCCGCATACGGACCCTCATGGCCCAGGCGGAGGGCGCCTACACGCTGACCATCCTCACCCGCGACGCGGTCTACGGGGTGCGGGACCCGTGGGGGTTCCGCCCGCTGGTCACCGGCCGGCTCGACGGCGGCTGGATGCTGGCGTCGGAGAGCTGCGCCCTGAACGTCAACGGCGCCGAGTTCACCGGCGAGGTCGCGCCGGGCGAGATCGTGCGGATCGACGGGGCCGGACCGGCGACCGAGCCGGGGGCGACGCCCCGCACGCCGTCGTTCTGCACGTTCGAGCAGATCTACTTCTCGCGCCCCGACAGCCGCCACAACGGCTCGCTGGTGCATGCGGTCCGCCAGCGGCTGGGCCGCCGCCTCGCGGTCGAGGCACCTGCTGAGGCCGACCTGGTGGTGCCGGTACCCGACTCGGGAACCCCGCAGGCGGTCGGGTACGCCCAGGAGTCCGGCCTGCCCTACACCGAGTGCCTCATCAAGAACCGCTACGTGGGCCGGACCTTCATCGAACCGACCCAGGAGCAGCGCCACGCCGGGGTGTCGATGAAGTTCAACCCGCTGGGCGACAACCTGGCCGGCCGGCGGGTGGTGCTGGTCGACGACTCGATCGTGCGGGGCACTACCTCGGGGCCGCTGGTGCAGATGCTGCGCGACGCCGGGGCGACCGAGGTTCACGTCCGGGTGGCCTGCCCGCCCATCACCGACCCCTGCTACATGGGCGTCGACATGGCCAGCAAGCAGGAACTAATCGCTTCGGACAAGTCGGTCGCCGAGATCGGCGACCACATCGGCGCCGATTCGCTGGCGTTCCTGTCGCTGGCGGGGATGATGGAGGCGCTCGAGGCCGACGACGGCTACTGCAACGCCTGCTTCACCGGTGTCTACCCGTTCGAGGCCGAGCAGTTCGTGCAGTTGGAGCTCGGGTCCAAGGACCGCTTCGCGTCGGTGTGGGGCGAATGAGGGGAGCTTGAGAGGCCGATGAGTTGCGTGCTGGTGGTGGGCGGCGGCGGCCGCGAGCACGCCTTGGTGTGGGCGCTGAGCCGGTCGGCTCACGTCGAGCGGCTGATCGCGGCGCCCGGCAATCCAGGCATCGCGTCCTGCGACCGGGCCGAGAACGCGCCGGTGGCGGCCGGAGACACCGCCGGCCTGATCGAGCTGTGCCGCCGCGAGCGGGTCGATCTGGTGGTGGTCGGCCCGGAGGGACCGCTGGCCGCGGGCCTGGTCGACGCGCTGGGCGCGGCCGGAATCGCGGCGTTCGGCCCCGACGCTTCGTGCGCCCGCCTGGAAGCCTCCAAGGCCCACTGCAAGCAGTTCCTCATCGACCACCGGATCCCGACTGCGCCGGCCCGCGTCTTCCGCGACGCCGGAGCGGCGCTGGCCCATCTGCGGGCCCGGCCCGACGTGCCCGTGGTCAAGGCCTCCGGGTTGGCTGCGGGCAAGGGGGTGATCGTCCCGGCAAGCCGCGAGGAGGCCGTGGAGGCCGTGGAGGCCATGCTGGTGCGCGGCCGGTTCGGGGCGGCCGGTGAGGAGATCCTGCTGGAGGACCGTCTCGAGGGCCGGGAGCTGTCGGTGCTGGCCCTCTGCGACGGCGAGAGCTTCGCGGTGCTGCCGCCGGCCCAGGACCACAAGCGGCTGCTCGAGGGCGACCGCGGCCCCAACACCGGGGGCATGGGCGCGGTGGCGCCATCACCGGCTGCGGGCAGCGAGCTGACCGCCGAGGTTTCCGAGCGGATTATCGCGCCGACGCTGGCCGGGCTGCACCGGGCCGGAACCCCCTACCGGGGCGTGCTGTACGCCGGCCTGATGCTGACTGACGACGGCCCCAAGGTGATCGAGTTCAACTGCCGCTTCGGGGATCCCGAGGCCCAGGCCGTGCTGCCGCTACTGCGCAGCGACCCCTACGAGATCATGCTGGCCGGCGCGACCGGATCCATCGCCGGCGTCGCCATCGACTGGTCGCCGGAGGCCTGCGTGGCAGTGGTGATGGCCTCGACCGGGTACCCCGACGGCCGGGCCGACCCGGCTCCGATCCACGGGCTCGATGCTGCCGCCGAGGCGGGCTGCGTGGTGTTCCACGCCGGCACCGGCACCATCGACGGCGTCCTGCACGCCACCGGGGGCCGGGTCCTGGCTGTCGCCGCACTGGGATCCGACACCGAAGCCGCGGCCCGTAAGGCCCACCTCGGGGTCGCGGCCATCAGCTTCGAGGGCGCCCAGCACCGCGCCGACATCGGGCTGGCGCTCACGAAGACCCGGCAGACATGAGCCCGTCGGTGACCGAGGCCGGGCAGGACGCCGGCGCGCCCCCATCGCCGGCCCGACCCGAAGCGGCCAGCTACCGCGACGCGGGCGTTGACATCGACGCCGGCAACCGGGCGGTCGCCCTCATGGCCGAGGCGGTGGCCTCAACCCGCACCCCCGAGGTCATCAACACGGTGCGCGGCTTCGGCGGGCTCTACTCGGCCGCCGCCCTGGGCCCCGACTCCGTGCTGGTGGCCTCCACCGACGGGGTCGGCACCAAGGTGGCCCTGGCCGCCCGCCACGGGCGCTGGCGGGGTGTCGGCACCGACCTGGTCAACCACTGCATCGGCGACATCGCGGTGCACGGCGCCCGGCCCCTGTTCTTCCTCGACTACATCGCCATGGACCGGCTCGTGCCCACCGCCGCCGCCGAGATCGTGGCCGGCATGGCCGACGCCTGCCGGGCCGCGGGCTGCGCCCTGCTGGGCGGCGAGACCGCCGAAATGCCCGGCGTGTACGCGCCGGGCGCGGCCGACGTGGCCGGGACCATCGTCGGCGCGGTCCCCCGTCACGGGCTGCTGCCCCGCCCCGAGGACGTCCGGGCCGGCGACCGGCTGGTGGGCGTGGCCAGCTCCGGACCCCACACCAACGGCTACTCGCTGATCCGCCGGCTGCTGGAGGGCCGGTCGCCCGGCACCGCCCTGGTCGACGCCCTGCTGGAGCCGCACCGCAGCTACCTGCCGGTGATCGACGGGTTCTCGGAGGCGGGCGTCCGGCCCAAGGCGCTGGCCCACATCACCGGCGGCGGCTTCTTCGACAACCTTCCCAGGGTGCTGCCCGACCGTCTCGGTGCCCGGATCGAGCTGGGCTCCTGGCCCGTGCCCGAGCCGTTCCCGACGCTGGTGGACTGGGGCGGGCTCGACGACGCCGAGGCGTTCCGGGTCTGGAACATGGGCATCGGCCTCGTGGCCGTGGTCGACGATGCCAGCGCCGAGGCCCTGAGCCGCCAGGGCCATCACGTCATCGGCTCGGTCGTCGAAGGCCGCCATCCGGCCCAGTCCGACGCTGGCCGGGTCGTGCTGGAAGGCGCCTGGCGATGACCGGCCGCCCGGCGCTCGACAGGACTTGTCGATGACCGGCCGAGTTCGGCCCGCCGACACCCAAAGATGACCGGCCGAGTCGGGCTGCACGGGACCTGTCGATGACCGGCCGCCTGGTGGTGCTGGCGTCGGGGGCGGGCTCCAACCTGGAGGCGATCCTCGAGGCCATCGCCGGACGGCGGCTCGACGCCGAGGTGGCGGCGGTGATCGTCAACCGCAAGGGCGCGGGCGCGGGCGACAAGGCACGGCAGGCGGGCATCGACACGCACTACTGGCCGCTGTCGCCGTACCTGGCGTGCCCGACCGACACGGAGGAGGGCCAGCCAGGAGCGACGACGCCTGCACCGCATGGGGAGGGCCGGCGAGCCGGCTCGGACGCCCGGCGCCGCTACGACGCCGAGCTGGCCGCAGCGGTCGCCGCGTCCGACCCGGACCTCGTGGTGCTGGCCGGATGGATGCACCTGCTGTCGTCGGCGTTCCTGGACCGGTTCGGAAACCGGGTGATCAACCTCCATCCGGCCCTGCCGGGCCAGTTCCCGGGCCCGTCGGCCATAGCCGACGCCTGGGCCGCCTACCAGGCCGGCCTGATCGACCGCACCGGAGCGATGGTCCACTACGTTCCTGACGAGGGCGTCGACGACGGCCCGGTGATCGCCTCGGTGGAGGTGCCGATCCGTCTCGGCGACACCATCGAGTCGCTGCGGGCCCGGATCCAAGCGGCCGAGCACGAACTGATCGTCACGGCCATAGCCGAGGCGCTCGCCGCGCTTCCTCACTGGATGCCGAGATGAAGTCGATGCGGCGGTGGCCCACGAGCGCATCGTCGCCCGTCGTGCAATCCGGGTTGGGGGCCGGACAGAGGGCGGTGCCCCACCGATGCGCGCCGAGCGGTGCTCGACCAGTTCGTGCAGGATTCTAACTAATGATGATGCAGTTCTCGAAGTAGTGAGGGTGCAGAAGTCTAAGTAATGTAGGTGCAATTCTCGAAGTAGTGCTATTCTGCGGGGATGGAACCAGTTGGCGGGCATCTTCGCAGGCATCTGGGAGACCGCATTCGAGACGCGCTCGGCGGGTTCCGCGCGGTGGTCCTGCACGGTGCGCGCCAAGCGGGCAAGACGACACTGGCTCGACTCATCTCCGAGGAGTCCGGCGGAACCTACGTCACGCTCGAGGACGAGACGATGCTGCGAGCCGCCCTCGACGATCCGGCGGCGTTCCTCACGAATTGGCCGACGCCTCTGGTCGTGGACGAGGTGCAGGTCGCCGGCGACCGGCTGGTCAGGGGAGTCAAGCGGCTCGTCGACGAGGACCAGGTCCCGGGCCGGTTCCTGCTCACAGGCTCCACCGACTTCCTCTCGGTGCCGACCATCAGCGAGTCCCTGGCCGGAAGGGCACGGATCCTGCGCCTCACGCCCCTCTCGCAGGCAGAGATCGCCGGTGCCGCGGCGGCTCCCATCGACGCTTGGATCGCTCGTGCACGCCGACCCGGCCGCAGCCGCGGCCCCGAGGCGCCCGAGCCCCTCACGCGACGCGACTACGCCGAGCTGATCTGCCGGGGCGGGTATCCCGAGGTTCTCCGCCTGCCGTCGGGCCTGCGGTCCGGCTGGTTCGAGAGCTATGTGGAGACGGTGGTGGGGCGCGACATCGTGGCGCTCGCCGACATCCGGCGCTCGACCGCGCTCGAACCGCTGCTGCGCTGGGCCGCGGCGCAGACCGCCCAGGAAGTGAACCTCAGGTCGGCGTCGGGGCGGCTCGGGATCAGCCATCCGACGGTGGTCGCCTACCTCGACTGGCTCCGCACGGTGTTCTTGGTGCACGAGCTTCCAGCATGGTCGCGCAACCTCACGTCGAGAGCGGTGCGCCGGCCCAAGCTCCACGTCGCCGACACCGGCCTCGCGGCCGGTCTGCTGGCCATCGACCCCGACGCGCTGGCGTCAGCGTCATCGCAGGCCATGGGGGCGCTCGCGGAGTCGTTCGCGGTGAACGAGATCGCCCGGCAGGCGACGAGCGCGCGGACTCGCATGAGCCTGTGGCACTACCGGGACGCGCGCCACGAGGTGGACCTGATCCTCGAGCTGCCCGGCGGCTCGGTGATCGCCGTGGAGGTCAAGGCCAGCAGCTCGCCCTCGCCCGACGGTCTTCGGCACCTCCGCTGGATGCGCGACCGCCTCGACGACACGGCGCCCGGCTGCTTCGTCGCCGGCGTGCTGCTGCACATGGGCCAGCACGAAGTGAGCGTCGGCGACCGCCTGCGAATGTGGCCCCTGTCGTCACTGTGGACGCTATGAGAGCTTGCCGTTGTCTCTGGCGTCTGTCAACGTATCGCACGGTCAAGGCGCATCGCGGCTGAATTGGCGTCGGAGCGGCGCAACACCAACGGCGACGGACGGAAGGCAGACGGATGGCAAGGGGATCATCTGCGAAGTCGCAGGCTGGTGGTGCCAGTTCGGCCGATCAGGGCGCGGTCACCGGCTATGAGGCGGAGCTGTGGGCTATGGCCGACGCGTTGCGGGGCAGCATGGACGCGGCCGAATACAAGCACGTGGTGCTGGGCCTTATCTTCCTGAAGTACATCTCCGACGCGTTCGAGGAGCGCCACGCGCAGCTCACCGCCGAGCAGACCGAGGGCGCGGATTCCGAGGATCCCGACGAGTACCGGGCGGTGAACGTGTTCTGGGTGCCGTCGGAGGCGCGTTGGACAGGGTTGCAGGACGCGGCCCGCCAGCCCGACATCGGCGAGATGCTCGACGACGCCATGGTCGCCATCGAGCACGACAACCCGGCTCTGGCTGGAGTGCTGCCCAAGGACTACGCCCGCCCCGAACTCGACAAGGTGCGCCTTGGCCAGCTCATCGACATGGTGGGCGACATCCGAGTGGGCGACGCCGAGGCCCGATCCAAGGACGTGCTGGGCCGGGTGTACGAGTACTTCCTGTCGCAGTTCGCCAGCGCCGAAGGCAAGCGAGGCGGCGAGTTCTACACGCCGAGATGCGTGGTGAAACTGCTGGTCGAGATGCTGGAGCCCTACAGCGGCCGGGTGTACGACCCGTGCTGTGGATCGTCCGGCATGTTCGTGCAGTCGGTGGAGTTCATCCGGGCCCACGCCACCGGCAACGGCAACAACAGCCCGACGCTGACGGGTGCGAGGGCCGACATCTCTATCTACGGCCAAGAGTCGAACTACACCACTTGGCGGTTGGCGAGGATGAACCTGGCGATCAGAGGCATCGAGGGCCAGATCGCCCACGGCGACACGTTCCACAACGACCGACATCCCGACTTGAGGGCAGACTTCATCCTGGCCAATCCCCCATTCAACGTGAAGGACTGGGGCGGCGACCGCCTCACCGACGACAAGCGCTGGCAGTTCGGAGTTCCGCCGGCCCGCAACGCCAACTTCGCCTGGGTGCAGCACATGGTGCACCACTTGTCGCCGTCGGGCATCGCCGGCTTCGTGCTGGCCAACGGCTCGATGTCGTCCAAGCAGTCCGGTGAGGGCGACATCCGCAGGAGCCTCGTTGAGGCCGACTTGGTGGACTGCATGGTGGCGCTGCCCGACAAGTTGTTCTATTCGACCCCGATTCCTGCGTGCCTGTGGTTCGTGGCGAGAGGCCGGGCTGGGGGCCGCTTCCGCGACCGTCGGGGCGAGGTGCTGTTCATCGACGCCCGCAAGCTCGGACACATGGTTGACCGCACCCACCGCGAGCTCAGCGACGACGACATAGCCCGCATAGCCGACACCTACCACGCCTGGCGAAGCTCGGGAGGCGGGGACTACGAGGACGACCCCGGCTTCTGCAGGAGCGTTCCGCTGGAGGACGTGCGAGCCCACGACCACATACTCACCCCCGGCCGCTACGTGGGAATCGAGCCCGAGGAGGACGACGGCGAGCCCTTCGAGAACAAGATGCGCCGCCTGGTGGCCCAATGGCGAGCGCAGCAGGCGGAGGGAGCCCGGCTGGACGCTGAGATCGAGAAGAACCTCGAGATGCTCGGCTTCGGCGTGGACAGCGAGCCATGACACTGAACACCGACTTCTTGGATCGTTGCATCCGGACTTTGGAGGCGTCGTTCGATCAGCTTCAGCACGTCGAGTCGGATGACATCTTCTATGACATTTTCCGGGCGTCTTGCGTGAAGGAGTTCGAGATCATTCTGGAACAGTGCGGACGCCTGCTCAAGAAGCGCCTACGCCCCTATTTCGCCTCGAACCAGCAGGCGGACGAACTCCCGTTCAAGTCTGTCTTTCGACACGCAGCCCAGCACGGCCTGATCTCGATCGAGGCCTGCGAACGCTGGTTGGAGTATCGCGACAGCCGCAATGACACCGCCCACAAGTACGGTGAAGCCTTCGCGGACGCCACGCTCGAGTTGGTGCCGCGATTCGCAGCCGACGCAAAGCATCTCGCTGCCATCATCAGCGAGCCCTTCGATGACTGATCGCCTAGACCTGCCCGACCGCTACCGCCGTCAGCTGGAAGCGCTGCTGGCCGAGCATGTCCCCGACGCCGAAGCATGGGCCTACGGCAGCCGCGTCAACGGCCGCAGCCACCCCGCCAGCGACCTCGACCTGGTGTTGCGCGGCCCGGGCCTCGAGCGGATCCCCGCCAGCCGGCTAGCCGAACTGGAAGAAGCAATCGAGCAGTCGAACATCCCCATACTGATACAGACCCACGACTGGGCCAGACTCCCGACAAGCTTTCACAAAGAGATCAAACAACAATATGTCGTCTTGCGAGGTGCCGAAGTCGTTTCAACGTCCTCGACTATCGAGAGTTCTTGGACTGAAGCTCGTTGGGGTGACTTGGTCACTTTGGAGTATGGGCGAGCACTGCGGAACTACCAGCATACGTCAGGCCGCTATCGAGTGTTCGGAACAAATGGACCGATCGGATCGCACGACGAGCCGCTGTGCCGACATCCGACTGTGGTGATTGGACGTAAAGGGGCAAATCGAGGTATCCATTATTCTCCTGACCCGTGCTTTGTCATTGACACGGCCTTCTATCTGAAGCCGAAGACCAACATCGATACTCGATGGGCCTACTATCAACTGCTGACAGTAGACATCAATGGCATGGACAGTGGATCAGCCATTCCTTCTACAAGTCGTGGGTCCTTCTATCAGCTGCCTGTCTCCGTCCCTCCGATCCACGAACAGCAGAAGATCGCACGCATCCTCGGCACGCTAGATGACAAGATCGAACTGAACCGACGCATGAGCATGACATTGGAGGAGATGGCCCACGCGCTCTTCAAGTCATGGTTCGTCGACTTCGATCCTGTGCACGCCAAGGCAGAGGGCCGACCATCAGGCCTTCCACCGGACTTCGACGCCCTCTTCCCTGAATCATTCCAACCCTCGGAACTCGGCCCAATCCCCGAAGGCTGGACTGTCGGATCACTCAGCGATATCATTGACCAGATTCGTGACACTGTCGAGCCTCGTACCTGTCCCTCGGAGCGGTTCACACATTTCAGCATTCCCGCTTTCGACTCCAATCAGACTCCTAGACATGAATACGGCCGATCAATCAAGAGCCATAAGCTAGTTGTTCAACCAGACTCAATCCTCGTATCTCGACTCAATCCTGAAATCGAACGCGTCTGGTTGGCTGACGTATCCGATGATCAACGCGCCGTTTGTTCGACAGAATATCTGGTGATCCGTCCAACTACACCCTTCAGCAAGGGTTACATCTACTGTCTAGCTCGTTCTAGGACATTCCAAGACCGACTTCAGTCTTTTGTCACTGGCACATCTAGGAGCCATCAGAGGGTACCATCTACTGCTATCCTGTCCACTGTAGTCTCGATTCCTCCTGCGCCTACTGCGACCATGTTCGAACACCATTCTAGACCATTACTTGATCGGTCGCTCATGTGTCGCCGACAAGCAGACCAACTTACTGATGCCCGCAACATGTTGTTGCCGGAGCTAGTGTCTGGCAAGCTGTCAGCGAGCATCATATGATCACAAGACACGTATTCGAAGCGATTCTCGCCGATGACACGAAGCGAATCCGCGGCGATCTCTCATGGCAATCTGTGGAGCACCAAATTTCAACCAGGACATTTCAGGCTCCTATCCATTCCGAGCGCGGTTACCCGTTGAAGGTTGTCGGTCGCTGGAATCCTCGAGCTGGCAAGTTATCTTATGTGCTCTTGTACAGAGGAACAGGCCGTATCTATGCACTGGACATGGGGTCTGACCATCGAAACCCTACTGGTGAACGCGTGGGCGAGACACATAAGCATGAATGGACTGACGAGTTCAAGGATAAGCATGCCTACTCACCGACAGACATCACAGCGCCTTGGGACCAGCCGCTTGCCGTGTGGGATCAATTCTGCGAAGAGGCAGGGATCATCCATACTGGCATTCTGCGTAGTCCATAGCACTTAGAGGGAGACATCATGAATCCAACCACACTATGTTCCTTCATAAGTAATGGTCTACCGAGCCTCTTCGAATGTGCAGACACACCCGAGGGAGCCCTTCGTGTCCGGACACCCTTCATGTACCCTGATGGTGATATAGTAGATATCTTCGTTGAAGATGGCCAAGTGAAATACCTTCTTACAGACTTTGGCGAGACGATAGGCTGGCTAAGAACGCAGACGTTCAGCGGTGAATTGACTACGAATCAACTTCTGATGATAGAGGATGTATGCACTACGTTGGGTATCAGACTGGATAGCGGTCAGCTGACGCTCATATGTTCAGATATCTCAGAACTTGGAGATAGTGTGATCCGCCTAGCCCAAGCATGCGTGCGTGTGTCAGACATCTGGTTCACATTCCGTACACGTACGACCAGATCTGTTGTTGACGAAGTGGACGCATGGCTTTACGAACGAGCTCTTCAACACAGGCGATCTGTTCGAGAGACTGGAAGATCTGGACGGAAATGGACGATTGACTTTCAGGTTGTAGCTAAGGATAGAGAATCCCTAGTCTTTCTTCTTAGTGCAGGTGCTGCGACAAGAGCACGCCAATTGACTGAACGCATAGTAACCGCATGCATGGACCTCAGTCATCTCACATGGAGATCACACGAGAGATCCTTCATATCACTATTCGATGATAGCAGTGACATTTGGAGATCCGAGGATTACGAACTAGTGAGCAGTGTCTCGCGAACAGCAGTCTGGTCAAGAGCTGATGAGTTTGAAGTAATGCTCACATCCGATTGGTCGCCACCGCCAGCGGCACTGGCACATAGATGACAATTCAGGCGGCGAGTGAGTGTTCGAACTCGATCGCCTCCTTGAAGCTGCCAGCTTCGAAGCCCGGATAGAGATCTGCGATCCTCTTGACATCTTGGAGGTTCTTGTACAGCGCGGCAGCCACCTGCGTGGTGATTCGAGAGCCGGCAAGATGAGGCTCGCCCGAGACCTTGCCGGGAACAATTCGCAGGGTGGGCCGGGGACGGAGGAGGTCGGGTCCCCCTTGGTCGGCGTACTCGAAGGGCCCCAACAGATCCAACGTGTCTGGCAGGGCTTGCTGCCGGTCCGATCCGGCGACACCGCCCGCGACTATCCAGATCTTGGCTGACGCGTCAACTCGCAGCGGCGAGTCCGGCTGTTCTCCGCTGTCGTCCCAGATGTCGAGACCGAGCCGCTCCAGTTCAGTCAGCGCCTCGCGCACGCACGCCATGGGGCTGGCGCCAACCTCGCCGTCGTGTCGCTCCTTGGGATGGCGCAGCCAATAGACGATGCGCAATGCCATGAGGTCGGCATAGGACCAGAGCTTGACCCTGGTCGGCGACACCGACGGCTCGACGATCCCGGAGCGGGCCCAGAGGTACACCGTCGACAGCGGAACGCCGGACAGGGCGGCCGCGCGCCGCGCCTCGTAGCATCCGTCGAATGCGGCCCTGACGCGGGCCGACAGCGCCGGGTTGTCGTCCATGGTCCCACCGTGCCTCGATGAACTGGCAGCCGACTATACGTGACAGGGCTCGGCCAGCCGACGCTTCGGCAGATCAGATAGCCCTCACTTGCCGGTCCGACGCCAGTCGGCTTTGCGCTATCGGCGGGTCGGGACCAGCGAGAAAGAGATCACGTCCACCGTTCGGTAGGCTCCGTCGATGCGGTAGCTCGCGGCCAGGTCGCGGCCCGTAACAGTTGCTGATGGCCCGGTGCGCGAATAGAACTCGCCGAGTCGATCTCTATCGGCTACCACATCGAAGGGGTCAATCGCCAACCTTCGAGCAAATGCCATCAGCAACTCGATGTCGGCGGTTGCCAGCCCTTCGCGCTCGATGAGAGCTTGAATGCGCGTATGCGCGTTGGTCTGCCAATCCTTGGAATCCAACGTCGCTATCTCGCGAGGTGCTGAGAGATGAGCTTCTCGCGCAGTCCGGGAGGATCGGGCACGAAGGTGGCGTCGTCACGCGTGGCGCTCACCGCCTTGCGGATCTGCTTCAGGTCCTCGCTCTCGATGCTGAAGAAATCGGCCAGGGACTTGTGGGAAATCACCTGGTTGGCGATGACATGGCCCCCTTCGGTCGCATCTCTCCATGGAGCCTCGGCATGGGTCGCCTCGATCAACTGGGGGCCGGTGCAGTGCCCTACACGGCGAAGCACGTAAGTGATCACGTTGCACACCATCTCAGGGGGAGCCTCGGAGGATTTCACAGGCCGTCCTCCCTTCTCGGCATACCAGAGAGCGGCTACGACCGGCCCCTTCTTCCACGCCTCGATGTCGTCTTCGAAGGCGGGACGGCTTGTCCACGCCAAGTGGTAGCCCTGCACGTAGTAGAGCAACTTGTGGAGCCGTGGCTTCCCGATGCGAGGGCGTCGGCACCGGATCTCCGCCGCTGCTCGTGCGGTTGACGGTGCAGGAGCGTTAGCCATGCCCACTGTCCTCTCAGGCCAGGATCATCGTACATCACAGTACAAGAGCTACAGGACATCGCCGCAAGGCGTGCGGCAGCCGTCGGAGGGGCGGGCGGGCGACGCCGCGCCTGCCACAGACACAGGGCTGCAGGCCGTGCCCTACGATGACTGGCCCGTGCGGCAACCGAATGCGAGCGACACCAGCGATCTATCAAGCGACTGCAGGATGCTGCTGTGGCCGGGCTAGTCGAGGCCGACGTCGAGGCGGCTGCGCTTGGTTGGCTGGCCGAACTGGGCTGGAGCCTTGCCCACGGATCCGAGATCACCCCTGATACCGCGCCCCAAGAGCGGGCGGACTACGGGGCGACAGCTCTGGCTGCGACGTTGCGGGAGGCGCTGGCTCGGCTCAATCCGGAGCTGCCTGCCGAGGCGCTGAGTGATGCCGTCCGGCGGCTGAACCGACCCGAGGGGGCGACGGTGGAGGCCCGCAACCGGGCCTTTCATCGCATGGTCGTCGACGGCGTGACCGTGGAGTACAGCGACGGCGGGCGAGTCCGGGGCGCACAGGCTCGCGTGATCGACTTCGTCGACGCGTCCAACAACGACTGGCTGGCCGTCAACCAGTTCACCGTCGTTGAGAACAAGATCGAACGGCGCCCCGACATCGTGCTGTTCGTGAACGGCCTGCCGCTCGGGGTGATCGAGCTCAAGAACCCCACCGACCCCGACGCAACCGTGTGGACCGCCTGGCAGCAGCTCCAGACCTACAAGGCCGACCTGCCCACCGTGTTCTCGATGAACGCCGCTCTGATGGTGTCCGACGGGCTGGAGGCCCGGCTCGGCACCCTCACCGCGGGACGGGAGTGGTTCAAGCCGTGGCGCACCATCACCGGCGAGGACCTCGCCGACGAGAAGGTGCCGCAACTCCAAGTCTTGCTGCAAGGCGTGTGCGATCACCGGCGGTTTCTGGACCTCGTCCGCGACTTCATCGTCTTCGAGGACGACGGCAGCGGCCAGCTTGAGAAGAAGATTGCCGGCTACCACCAGTTCCATGCCGTGCAGGCTGCGGTGGACGAGACCTTGCGAGCGGCAGCGCTCCAACAGGCTGCGAGCCGAGTCTCGGGCCGCAAGCCGGGCGGCGAGCCCGGAGACGGGCGCATCGGAGTCGTCTGGCACACCCAAGGATCGGGCAAGAGCCTGACCATGGCCTTCTACACGGGGCGGATCGTCCGTGAACCAGCGATGGCCAACCCCACCGTGGTCGTGCTCACCGACCGCAACGACCTCGACGACCAGCTGTTTGCCACCTTCGCCAACTGCACTGATCTGCTGCGCCAGCCGCCGGCGCAAGCCGAGTCACGAGTCCACCTACGGCAGCTACTGAGCACCGCATCGGGTGGTGTGGTGTTCACAACGATCCAGAAGTTCTTCCCCGACGAGAAGGGCGACCGGCACCCGTTGCTGTCGGACCGGAGCAACATCGTCGTCATCGCCGATGAGGCCCACCGCAGCCAGTACGACTTCATCGACGGCTTCGCGGCCCACATGCGCGACGCGCTGCCCAACGCCTCCTTCATCGGCTTCACCGGCACGCCCATCGAGAAGGCCGACGCCAACACCCGAGCGGTCTTCGGCGACCACATCAGCGTCTACGACATCCAGCGCTCCGTGCAGGACAAGGCGACCGTGCCGATCTACTACGAGAGCCGCCTGGCCCGACTGGTCCTCGACGACCGCCAGAAGCCCCGCATCGACCCCGACTTCGAGGAAGCCACCGAGGGCGAGGAGGTCGAGCGCAAGGAGAAGCTCAAGACCAAGTGGGCTCAGCTCGAAGCGGTCGTCGGCGCGGACAAGCGGATATCGCAGGTGGCGGCCGACATAGTCGACCACTACGAGATTCGCCTCGACGCCATGGACGGCAAGGCGATGGTGGTGTGCATGAGCCGCCGGATCTGCGTCGACCTACATGACGAGCTGGTGCGGCTGCGTCCCGACTGGTACCACGCCGACGACGACAAGGGTGCCATCAAGGTGGTGATGACCGGCTCGGCGTCGGATGGGCCCGAATGGCAACCTCACATCCGCAACAAGTCCCGCCGAGAGGCGCTCGGCAAGCGGTTCCGTGACCCCGCCGACCCGTTGCGGATCGTCCTAGTGCGGGACATGTGGCTCACCGGCTTCGATGCGCCCAGCCTTCACACCATGTACGTGGACAAGCCCATGCGAGGGCACGGACTCATGCAGGCCATCGCCCGGGTCAACCGGGTGTTCCGCGACAAACCCGGCGGCCTGGTTGTGGACTACCTCGGACTCGCACACGAACTCAAGAAGGCGCTGGCCGCCTACTCCGAGAGCGGAGGTCGGGGCGAGACAGCGCTGGACCAGGCCGAGGCCGTAGCGGTCATGCTTGAGAAGTACGAGATCTGCCGTGGCCTCTTCTGGGGCTTCGACTGGTCGGATTGGACCGACGGTGACGCGGCGACGCGTCTCGGACTACTGCCTGCCGCGTTGGAGCACATCCTGGCCCAAGAAGATGGCAAGGACCGCTGCACCACCGCAGTTAGAGAGCTGTCCCAGGCATTCGCGCTGGCCGTGCCCGATCCAGCCGCTCTGTCCATCCGGGACGACGTGGCCTTCTTCCAGGCCGTCGCCGCAGCGCTGTCCAAGCCCACCCCCGGCGACTCGCGCCTCGAAGAGGATCTCGATCACGCCGTCCGACAGATCATCTCCCGGGCCGTCGCTCCCCAAGGAGTGCTCGACATCTTCGCGGCCGCCGGCCTGGACAAGCCCGACATCTCGGTGCTGTCCGAGGAGTTCCTGGCCGAGGTGCGAGGCCTGCCCCAGCGCAACCTCGCTGTAGAGGCGCTGCGCCGGCTATTGCAGGGAGAGGTCACCCGTCGTCGCAGCCGCAACGTCGTGCAGGCGCGTTCGTTCGCCGAGATGCTTGAGGAGTCCATCCGCCGCTACCAGAACCGGGCCATCGAGGCCGCCCAAGTGATCGAGGAACTGATCGGCTTGGCCGAAGAAATCCGCGACGCCGACGCCCGCGGCGAGGAACTCGGCCTAAACGACGAGGAACTCGCCTTCTACGACGCGCTCGAAACCAACGACAGCGCGGTCAAAGTCCTCGGCGACGAGACCCTACGCACCATCGCCTGCGAACTCGTGGAGACCGTCCGCAACAACGTCACCATCGACTGGACCATGCGAGAGAACGTGCGGGCCAACATCCGCCGCCTCGTCCGACGCATCCTGCGTCGCCACGGCTACCCACCCGACAAGCAGGAGAAGGCTACCAAGACCGTCCTAGAGCAAGCCGAAGCCCTGTCAGCCGCCTGGGCGCAAGCCGCCTGAGGCGGTTCGCCGCTCGGGACGGTGAGCGGTTAGCGTTGGCGCCCGCATGAGCCCACCTGTTGACGAGTCGCTGCGCCCGGCTGCGGTCCCCGACAAGCCTGTGTTGGAAGGCCTCGAAGCCAAGTGGGACGCCCACTGGGAGGCGTCCGGGATCTACCGGTTCGACGAGACGCGGCCCAGGGCCGAGGTGTTCTCCATCGACACTCCCCCTCCGACGGTGAGCGGCTCCCTGCACGTGGGCCATGTGTTCAGCTACACCCACACCGACATCGTCGCCCGCTACCGCCGCATGGCCGGCCAGGCCGTCTTCTACCCCATGGGCTGGGACGACAACGGCCTGCCCACCGAGCGCCGGGTCCAGAACTACTACGGGGTGCGCTGCGACCCGTCGCTGCCATACGACCCGGACTTCGCGGCCCCGCCCGACGCGGGCCGGCCGTCGGCGGTGGCCAAGCGCCGGACCATCGCGGTGAGCCGGCCCAACTTCATCGAACTGTGCGAGGAGCTCACCGCCTCCGACGAGCGGGCCTTCGAGGACCTTTTCCGGCGCATCGGGCTGTCGGTCGACTGGACCCGAACCTACGCCACCATCGACGCCCACTGCCGCCGGGTGTCGCAGCTCGCCTTCCTGGAGAACCTGGAGCGGGGCGAGGCCTACCAGATCGAGGCCCCGTCGCTGTGGGACGTGACCTTCCAGACCGCGGTGGCCCAGGCCGAGCTCGACGACCGGGAGGTGCCCGGCGCCTACCACAAGCTGCGCTTCGGCGGCACCGGCGGCGACACCGACGTCTGGATCGACACCACCCGGCCCGAGCTGGTGCCGTCGTGCGTGGCCCTGGTGGCCCACCCCGACGACGGCCGCTACCGGCCGCGGTTCGGCTCGGCGGTGCGCACCCCGGTGTTCGACGTCGAGGTGCCGGTGGTGGCCCACCCCCTCGCCGACCCCGACAAGGGCACCGGCATCGCCATGATCTGCACCTTCGGCGACACCGCCGACGTGACCTGGTGGCGAGAGCTCGACCTGCCCGTGCGCACCGTCATCGGGCGCGACGGGCGCTTCGCAGCCGACCCTCCCGCGTCCATCGAGTCGCCGGCGGGCCGGGCCGCCTACGCCCGCCTGGCCGGCAAGACCGCAGTGCAGGCCCGCACCGAGATCGCAGCCGTGTTCGCCGAGTCCGGCGACATCGAGGGCGAGCCCCGCCCCATCACCCACCCGGTCAAGTTCTTCGAGAAGGGCGACAAGCCGCTGGAAATCGTGTCCAGCCGCCAGTGGTACATACGCAACGGCGGGCGCGACGACGACCTGCGCCAGGCCCTCATCGACCGGGGCATCGAGATGAACTGGGTGCCCGGCTACATGCGGGCCCGCTACGAGAGCTGGATCGCGGGGCTCAGCGGCGACTGGCTCATCAGCCGCCAGCGCTTCTTCGGGGTGCCCATCCCGCTGTGGTACCGCCTCGACGCCGGCGGCTCGCCCGACTGGGACAACCCGATCCGGCCCGAGGCCGGCACCCTGCCGGTCGACCCGTCCTCGGACTCCCCGCCCGGCTACGACGAGTCCCAGAGGGGCCGCCCCGGGGGCTTCGCCGGCGACCCCGACGTGATGGACACCTGGGCCACCTCCTCGCTCACGCCCCAGATCGCCACCGGCTGGCGCACCGACGAGGCCCTGTACGCGTCCACGTTCCCGATGGACATGCGGCCCCAGGCCCACGACATCATCCGGACCTGGCTGTTCTCCACTGTCGTGAGGGCCCATTTCGACGCCGGCACCGTGCCGTGGCACAACTGCGCGCTGTCGGGCTGGATCCTCGACCCCGACCGCAAGAAGATGTCCAAGTCGAGGGGCAACGTTCAGGTGCCCACCGACCTGCTGGAACGCTACGGCGCCGACGCGGTGCGCTACTGGGCCGCGTGCGGCCGCCCCGGCACCGACACCGCCTTCGACGAGCAGCAGTTCCGCATCGGCCGGCGGCTGGCCGTCAAGCTGCTCAACGCCTCCAAGTTCGTGCTGCGCTTCGCAGATCTGGACGACGAAGCGAACAAGGTGGCCATGCGAGCCGGCGGGCACCGGGGCCTGTGGGCGGGCGAGGACGCCTTCGGCCACGGGGTGACCGAGGCGCTGGACCGCTCGATGCTGCACCGCCTGGCTGACCTGGTGGACGACGCCACCGCCGCTCTCGACGCCTTCGACTACGCCCGTGCCCTGGAGCGCACCGAGTCGTTCTTCTGGTCGTTCACCGACGACCACATCGAGCTTGTCAAGGCCCGTGCCTACGGCGAGCGGGGAACTGACGGCGCAGTCTCGGCTCGGACAGCCCTCGAGGCGGCACTAGCCGTGCTTCAGAAGCTGTTCGCGCCGTTCATGCCCTTCGTCGCCGAGGAGGTGTGGAGCTGGTGGCGCCAGTCCTCGGTCCATGCCTCGGCGTGGCCGGAGTCGGGGCCGCTGCGGGCCGCGGCCGGTGACGCGGGCCCGCTGCCCAGCGCGGTGGCCGCTGCGGTGCTGGGCGAGATCCGCAGGGCCAAGTCGGAGGCCAAGCGGCCGTTGCGCACCGAGGTGCTGCGGGCCACCGTCAGCGACAGCGCCGAGCGCCTCGCCGTGCTGGCCGACGTCGCCGACGACGTGAGCGCCGCGGGGCGCGTCACGGAGCTGGTGACATCCGAGGGCGAAGAGCTGTCGGTGGCCTGCGAGTTGGCGGCTGAAGTCCCGAACTAGTCAGCGCAGGAGGCCGGCGATCTGGCGGGCGGCCCGGCGGCCCGACAGCAGGGCGCCGTGCACCGTGGACGGGAACCGGCTGTGGGTGGCCTCGCCCGCGAAGAACAGCCGGTCGCCCACCGGGCGGGCCATGTCCCGGTAGGTGTCGAACTCCACGCCCACCGGCAGGTACGAGTAGGAGCCCCGCGTCCACGGGTCCGCCCCCCAGCGGGTGCTGACCGCGTCGACCGGCTCGGGCACGTCGCCGAACATGGCCTTGAGCGCCTCGACCGCCCTTGATGTGAGGTCGGCGTCGGAATACTGCTCGATCTCGGCCCCGAACGAGCCGGGGTTGAACATGGCGAGCACCGGCCGGCCCAAGTACGGGTACAGGTTGAGCGTCTCGGACCACTGACCCGGCCGCTCGCCCGCGTAGCCGATCCACTCGGTGTCGCGGTCCCAGAAGGGCTCGTCGAACAGCAGGCACGTCCGGTTGAGGATCCCCATGTCCAGGGCGTCGATCGCGTCCCGCATGGCCGGTGGCAGCGCCGGCGTGAACGAGATCGTCCCCGCCTTGAGCACCCCGAGAGGCACCGTGACCACAACCCGGTCGGCCTCGAACGTGTCGCCCGACTCGGTGGCGACCACGACGGTGGACCCGGAGTGGTCGACCTGAGCCACCGGGTGATCGAGCCGGATGTCCCGGCCCGCGGCCAGCACGTCGACGATCTGGCTGTAGCCCTCCGGGAACACCACGTCACCGCCCCGCAGCGTGCTCGGCCCGTCGTAGCTCATGATGGACAGGTCGCTGATGTCCGCCGCGAACTCGTGGGAGAACATGGACGCCAGCGAGTACAGCCACAGGCGCCGGTCGTCCTCGCTGAGACCGTGGATGGAAGCGAACCGCTCGAAGACGTCCTGTAGGGACGTTTCGGGCATCTCATAGGCCAGCGCCATGTACTCGCCCCACAACGCGGCGTCGACCGGCTCAGCCGGCCGGCCGTCGTGGCCGAAGAGGACCGCGTTGTCGTAGTCGGTCTCAGCCGTCGTAATGCCGTGGCTCTCGACGATGTCGCTGACGGGGTTGCTCCGGACCCCGTGGATCCATGTCGCCCCCAGCTCCACAGGAACGCCGTCGCCGATGGTGGAGGTCCAGATGCGCCCGCCTACCCGGTCGCGGGCCTCCAGCAGCACGACGTTGCTGAACCCCCGGACCTGAAGCTCGCCGGCCGCAGCCAGCGCCGCGGCCCCGGCCCCGACGATGACGATCCGCTCGTCTCCCGCTACCGGCGGGTCCCCTGCCGGCGCGTCCGCGGCCGGAGCGTCGTCGCTGTCGTCGCCGCAAGCTGCCAGCAAGGGCGCGGCCGCGGCCAATCCGGCCGCCCCGAGCCCGCCCTTGATGAAGCCCCGGCGGTCCGGTTGGTAGTCAGCCACTTCCCCGCCCGGTTCCGTGATGTCTCAGCCGTCGATCTCGGGGATGCGCAGACCGATGGCCGCTCCGCCGAGCGGCGACTCGCCCGCCTGGACCTCGCCGCCGTGAGCCTCAGCCACCTGGCGCACAATGGCGAGGCCGAGGCCGGAGCCGGGCCGGTCCCGGTCGGCCTCCATGCGGTGGAAGCGTTCGAAGATGCGCTCGCGGTCGGCCTCGGGCACACCCGGGCCCGCGTCATGCACGGTCACCGTGCCGCCGTCCACGACCACCTCGACCGGCCCCTGCTCACTGAACTTCACCGCGTTGTCCACCAGGTTGCGCACCGCTCGGGCCAACGACTCCGGGCGCCCCTCGACAGCAACACCCCGATCCACCCGCATCATGATGTCACGCCCGCTGCGGCGCCGAGCCCGCTCCACCACCGGCCCGGCCACCTCGGCCATCTCGATCAGCTGGAGCTGTTCGTCGGCCTGGACGTCGACGGCCAGGTCCACCAGTTCGGTCACCAACTCGGTCAGCTCTCCCAGCTCCGCATCCACGTCATCGAGCACGGAGGACCGATCTTCCGGCGCCAGCTCGTCGGAGCGACGCAGCAGATCGACGTTGGTCCGCAGGCTGGTGAGCGGGGTACGCAACTCGTGGCTGGCGTCCATGACGAGCCGGTGCTGCTGGCGGCGGCTGGCGGACAGGGCCGCGAGCATGGTCCGGAAGCTGCGGGCCAGACGCCCCACCTCGCCGGCCTCCGAGCTCTCCACCGGCAGGTCGACATCCCCTGTCTCGGCGATCTGCTCGGCGGTCTCCGTCAGCCTGACGATGGGCCGCACCGCTCGTCCGGCCAGGAACCAGGCCCCGGCCGCGGCCACCGCCACAGCCAGCAGACCGAACAGCAGCACCTGACGCCGGAGATCCTCCACGGCGTTCTCCACCTCGTCCAGTGGACGGGCCACCTGCACGAACACGCCGTCGGCAGCCCGCACGGTCATTAGCCGCAGGCTGAGACCCTCCACGCGGATCGTCTCCACCACCGGTCCTCGCCGCCGGGCCCGCTCCAGGCGCCCCACGTCGGGGACGGTTCCGATGTCGTCATCCAGGGCGACGATCACCTGGCCCCGGATCACGCCGTCGTCCCCGGCGTCCAGGTCGGTGACGACGACGCGGGCGTAGGCGTCCAGAGACACCAGCGATCCCAGCGGATCGGCCCGCAGCAGCGACCCGATGCCGGTCGAGCGCCGGACCAGGCTGCCGGCCCAGAAGTCGCTGCGGGGCTCGGCGAACACCAGCGCCGCCCGCTCCAGCAGATCGTCGTCCACTTCCTCCGTCAGCTCCGCCCTAGCCGAGCGCACCGCGGTCCAGCCCACCGCGGCAACCACCACCGTCACCACCACCGCCACCAGCAGCGCGACCCGAACCCGAAGCGTCACTGATCGACGCCGCCCCGGCTCACCGATCGACCCCGTCCCGGCTCACCGATCGATCCTGGCTACATAGCCGATCCCGCGCACGGTGTGGACGACCCTGGACGCGCCGTCGGCTTCGGTCTTGCGGCGCAGGTACCCCACGTACACGTCGAGCGTCTTGGACTCGGTGTCGAGGGATCCGGCCCACACATGCTCGTAGATGTCGAACCGGCTCAGGACGACGCCGGCGTTGCGAACCAGCAACTCGAGCAGGTCGAACTCCTTCACCGACAGACTGATGGGCCGGCCGGCCCGAGCCGCCAGGCGACCCACCACGTCGATCTCGAGATCGCCGAGGCGCAGCACGCCGTCACGGCGCGGCGCGGCCGCGTTCCAGCCCGCCGGACCGGCGCGCTCGCCCTCACCGGCCGCGGCCCTCAGCCGGGCTCGCACCCGGGCCAGCAACTCCTCGATGGCGAATGGCTTGACGAGATAGTCGTCGGCGCCGGCGTCGAGCCCAGCCACCCGGTCGTCCACCTCGTGCCGGGCCGTGAGCATCAGGATCTGCGTGTCGCAGCCCCGCTCGCGAAGCATCCGGCACACGCTGAGACCGTCGGCATTCGGCATCGACACGTCCAGGACCATCAGGTCGGGCCGGTGCGCGTCGTGAGCGGCCAGCGCAGCGGCCCCGTCGGGCACGGCCACCACCTCATAGCCCTCCAGCCGCAGGTACCGGTCGAGCGAGTCCCGCACCCGGCGATCGTCCTCTGCGATCAGGATGGTGGCCGCGGCCTCTTCCCCTTCTGCAGACTGCACGGTCACATTGTGGCCCCGCAAGGTGAACATCAGGTTAGAACTTCGACCGGCGCAGCTTGGGGGTGCATATCGACGGCTAGGGTCGGTTGGTGCGCATTCTTGTCACCAACGATGACGGCATCGACTCCATCGGCCTGCACGTGCTGGCCCGGGCCATGGCCGAGATCGGCGAGGTCGTCGTGGTGGCGCCCGACAAGGAGTACTCGGGCTACGGCGCAGCCTTCGGGCCCCTGCACCTGATCAAGCCCGAAGTTCACCGCGCCCCCATTGACGGCTTGGACGACGTGTGGTCGGTGACGGGACCTCCGGCGCTGTGCGTGATGTTCGGGCGCCTGGGCCTGTTCGACCACTACGACCTGGTGGTGGCCGGCATCAACCCCGGCGCCAATGTGGGCCGCTCGGTCTACCACTCGGGCACGGTCGGGGCCTGCCTGACGGCCCGCAACGGCGGCGTGAGCGGCGTGGCCGTGAGCCAGACGGTGGAGTCGTTCGGGGTGGAGGGCCAGGGCTGGGAGGAGATGCTCGCCGACCAGCACTGGGAGTCGGCGGCAACCGTGGCCGCCGCCGCGGTGGAGGGCCTGGTCGCCGACCTGCCGCCGGATCCCGTAGTGCTCAACATCAACGTTCCCGGCCGGGAGCTGCGCGACATCAAGGGCTGGAAGCGCACCGAGGTCGGCATCGAGCCGCCCCGCTCGATGGCCACCGCGCAGCTCGAGCCCCGGCCCGGACACACCGACGCCTTCCGGGTGAAGATGGACTGGGGCGACGCCATCGAGCTGCCCGAGTACACCGACGGCGGCGCCGTGATGGCCGGATGGGTGTCGATCGGATGGCTGGGTCGCCTCGAGGCCACCGAACCGGACTTCGCCGGGGCCGCCGAGGCCGAGTCCCGCCTCGACAAGCTGCTGAGCTGAACCCGCCGGCCGGCTGGGCCGCGTCTGCCCGCTCGGCCTTGAATCCGCTCTTGTTCGCTGCGCTCACGGGCCGCTCGGGCCACGGCCTCGCCCGTATGGGCTGGACCCGCGCGCCTGCCCGCTCGGCCTCTTAGCGTTGGACGGTGACTCTGACCGCGTCGGGCCTGTCCAAGGGCTACGGCGCCCGCCGGCTCTTCGAGGGCGTGACCCTGCATCTGCCCCCGGGTCGGCGCGTCGCGCTCGTGGGCGGCAACGGCACCGGCAAGACGACCCTGCTCGAGATCATGGCCGGGATGATCGAGCCCGACGCGGGCACGGTCACCAAGCCCCGCGACGCCCGGATCGGGTACCTGCCCCAGGACCTGCGCGACGTCTCCGATCGAACAGTCCGCGAGCATGTGATCGCCGGTGCCGGCCCGCTGGCCGAGCTGGCCGGCACGCTGAAGGACCTTGAGAGCCGGCTCAGCGGGTCCGCCGACCGCCAGGACGATCTCGTCGTGCGGTACGGCGAGGTCCAGGGACAGTTCGAGCAGCTTGGCGGCTACGCCCTGGAGGCCGAAGTGGCCAAGGTCCTGGCCGGTCTCGGCTTCTCGGTGGCCGACTCGGACCGGCCGGTGGCTGAGCTGTCGGGCGGTTGGAGGATGAGGGCGGCCCTGGCCCGCCTGCTGGTGTCGGAGCCCGACATCCTGCTGCTCGACGAGCCCACCAACCATCTGGACATCGACTCCATGTCGTGGCTGGAGCGGCGCCTGGCCGCATGGCCGGGATGCCTTCTGTTCGTCAGCCACGACCGCGACTTCATCGACGCGGTGGCGGACCGGATAGTGGAGCTGGCCTCGGGCACGACGATGGCCTACGACGGGGGGTTCGCGGAGTTCGTGGTGGCCCGCACCGAACGCTTGGAGCGCATCGAGGCGGCCGCAGCCCGCCAGGCCCGCGAGGTGGCCCGCGTCGAGCGCTTCGTCGAGCGCTTCCGCTACAAGGCCAGCAAGGCCCGCCAGGTGCAGAGCAGGGTCAAGACCCTCCAGAAGCTGGATCGGGTCCAGGTCCCCAGCCGCTCCGAGTTGGCCGCCCGCTTCGACTTCCCGGCGCCTCCCCGCTCCAGCCGGGTGGTGGCCGAGCTCACCGAAGCCACCGTCGGCTACCCCGACGGCGACGGACCGGTGGTCTCCGGCGCGACCCTGGCGGTCGAGCGGGGCCAGACAGTGGCTCTGGTGGGGCCCAACGGCGCGGGCAAGACCACCCTGCTGAAGCTGATCCTGGGCGAGCTGCCCCCGAGTTCGGGCACTGTGCGGATAGGTGCCAACGTGCGTGTGGCTGCCTTCGGTCAGCACCAGGCCGACGAGTTGGACGGCACCAAGCGGGCGATCGAGGTGTTCTCGGCCGGGATCGATCCGGGACGGCGCAATCTGCGCACCGTGCTCGGCGCGTTCGGGTTGCGTGGAGACGACGCCGACCGTCGGGTGGCGGAGCTCTCCGGCGGTGAGCGCACCCGGCTGGCTCTGGCCCGCCTGATGGTGGAGCCGGTGAACCTGCTGGTGCTGGACGAGCCCACCAACCATCTCGACCTGCCCAGCTGCGACATTCTCGAGGACGCCCTCGGCGCCTATCCCGGCACCGTCCTGCTGGTGACCCACGACCGGCATCTCATCCGGGCGGTGGCCGACGTGCTGATCGAGGTCCGCGATGGCCGGGCCGTCTGGCATCTCGGAGCGGACGAGTCGGTTCTGTTCCCGCAGGACCCGCACGAGCAACCGGCCCTAGACCCGGACGCAACCCCGGCACCGGCCTCGCCGAGGGCCGGCTCCAGCGCCGGCCGGGCGGAGCGCCGCCGGGCGAGTGCCCAGGCGCGGGCGGCAACCAGCCAGCTCCGCCGGCGGGTGGCCGAGCTGGAACGATCATGGGCCGCGGCCGACGCCGAGGTGGCCGAACTGCACCGCCGGCTCAGCGATCCCGCGGTCTACGAGCGGCCCGAGGAGGTCCACGCGCTGGCGTCGGCGCACACCGAGGCCGCCGACCGGGCCGCGGCCCTGCTGGCGGAGTGGGAGGCGTCGCTGGCAGAACTCGAAACGCTCGGCTCGCGCCCAGAAGGAGTATCAGCGGCAGAATGACCATCCAGCGCAGCCTGCCCAGGGGGTACGACACGCTGCCGCGCCGCCGTTCCAGCCGCGATGCGCTAGAACCGGCCCGATGCTGCTAGCCGACCTCGTGGCCTGCGCCGATGCCGTGGCCGCCACCTCGGCCCGCACGGAGAAGATCGAGTCCCTGGCCGAGCTGCTGCTGCGAACGGATGGCCGCGAGGCCGGTGTGGTGGCCGGGCTGGTGGCGGGTGATCCGCGCCAGGGACGCGTCGGGGTGGGCTGGGCCACGGTGGCCACGCTTCAGGCCGACGCCGCCCGCGAGCCGACCCTTACCGTGGCCGATCTCGACGCCATGCTCGATGCGGTCGCGGATACCGCCGGTGACGGATCGGCCCAGCGGCGCCTCGACCTCCTCCACCGCTTCCTGGCCCGGGCCACGGACGGGGAAGCCGACTTCGTGAGGCGGCTGCTGGTCGGGGAACTGCGCCAGGGAGCCAGCGAGGGGGTGGTGGTGGAGGCGGTGGCCCGAGCCTCCGGCGTCTCGGCAGCCTCGGTCCGTCGGGCCCTGATGCTGGTCGGCGACCTGGGCGAGACGGCCGGCATCGCCCTCATGGAGGGAGGCCCCGGGCTGGAGGCGGTCGGCTTCCAGGTCTTCAGACCGATCCGGCCCATGCTGGCCTCCACCGCCGACGACGCGGCCTCGGTGGTCGCTGATCTGGGCCGTTGCTCGGTGGAGTGGAAGCTGGACGGGATCCGCATCCAGGTCCACCGGCGAGGCGACGACGTCCGCATCTGGACCCGAAATCTGAACGACGTGACCGATCGTCTCGGCGAGGTCGTCGGCGTGGTCCGCACCCTTCCCGTGAACGTCGCGGCGCTCGACGGAGAGGTGCTGGGACTGGCCGACGACCTGGGACCGGCCGCGTTCCAGGACACGATGGGCCGCGTCGGCACGAGAAGCACCGGCGAGAGCGCCCCCTCCCGCAGCGAGTCGGTGCGAGTCAGGCCTATGTTCTTCGACGCGCTTCATCTCGACGGGCGCGACCTGCTCGACGAGCCGCTCGAGGTCCGGCTCGGCTGCCTGGCCGAAGCGGCCGCCGACCATCGAGTGCCGGGGGTCGTCACAACCGATCCTGACGAGGCTGAGCGGGTGTTCGCCGCTGCGGTGGGGGCCGGCCACGAGGGCGTGATGGTCAAGGCCGCCGGCTCGCCCTACGCGGCGGGACGTCGGGGGAAGGCTTGGCGCAAGGTCAAGCCGGTGCACAGCCTCGACCTGGTGGTGTTGGCGGTGGAGCCCGGGAGCGGTCGCCGTCGAGGCTGGCTGTCCAATATCCACCTGGGAGCCCGGGACCCCGACGGGGGCTTCGTGATGGTGGGCAAGACGTTCAAGGGCATGACCGACCAGATGCTGCGATGGCAGACCGAGCGCTTCGGCGAGCTGGCGACCAACCGCACCGCTCACATGGTGGAGTTGCAGCCGGTGCAGGTGGTGGAGGTCGCGGTCGACGGTGTGCAGCGCTCAAGCCGCTACCCGGGCGGTGTGGCCCTGCGCTTCGCCAGAGTGGTGCGCTACCGCAGCGACAAGTCCGCCGCCGAGGCCGACACCATCGACGCGGTCCGCGGCCTCCTGCCCGGAGGCCGAGCGGACCAGCAATAGTTCGCCTGCGCATCGCAATACAGCCAGCGAGGCCGTGGCCCGAGCGGCCCGTGAGCGCAGCGAACAAGAGCGGGAGACCAGGCCCGGCGGGATCTATAGGATCGACGTCATGACCGGCACAGCCAGCACCTCCACCACCGGCGCGACCGCGACACCCGCGACGCCGGGGACGTCCACCGTCACCGAGCCCGACATACGGCCGGTCACCGATGACGGCGACCACGACCGCTTCGCTCACTACACCCGCCGGGCCGACGCCAACCGGGCCTACGTCGAGGGCACGCCGGTGCGAGCCCTTTGCGGCAAGGTCTGGGTGCCGAGCCGGGACCCGTCCCGCTACCCGGTCTGCCCGGAGTGCGCCAAGATCCGGGAGCGGCTCCGCAAGCGGGCATTCAACTAGGTGGCCAGCGAAGGGCTGGCACCCGAGACCACGATGCGCACTCACCTGCAGGGCACCTTCCTGCTGATCGTGCTGCTGCTGGTCTTCTGGTGGACGCTGAGCTGGGCCGTCCCGATCCTGGACAGCGCCGTGTTCGGCGAGGACGGCGCCGTTGTAGCCCGGGCCCCCCTGGAAACCGAGGACCAGGCCGCCGCCGACCGTGGCCTGGCGCAGGACCAGCCGCTCGACGGTAACGAGGTGTCGGATCTGCAGAGCGCGCTGACACAGCTCGGCTACAGCCCCGGCCCCATCGACGGCATCATGGGCGAGCTCACCCGCCAGGCCATCGACGAAGCCAAGGTGGATGTCGGGCTGGGGGAGGCGTCCGACCGCAGGCTGCTGGAGACCCTCAACGCCGCCTTGGAGGCTCTCAGCTCTGCACCCGACTCGGACACGCCGGGATCCTGAGATGCCGCGCTCAGTCGACGCCGCTCCGGCTGCCCCGAGCACCGCGCCGGACTGCTCGACGGTCTTCCGGCCCGGCTACGACCTGAACCTGAAGGTGACGTTGATGTGGGTGAAGACGTCGCAGCGTCGCGACGGTGTCGGCTGGTGGGCGACCGAGACCCCCGAGGGCCCGGCATCGGTGGCTTTCCGGGCTGTCGGCGGTGAGGTCCTGGCCGACGCCTGGGGTCCCGGCGCCGAGTGGGCCATCAACGGGGTGCCGGCCCTGCTCGGCCGCGACGACGATCCCAGCGAGTTCCGTCCTCTGGACCCGGTGGTGCGGGATCTGGTGGCCCGGCTGGGCGTGCCCCGGCTGGGCGCCACCGGCCGCTGGTTCGAGGCCATGGCCACCGCCGCGGTGTACCAGCGGGTCGTGAGCGCCGACGCGCGGACTGCGGTGGCCCGGATGGGCCGGCTGCACGGGGCCGAGGTGCCCGGAGCCGGACCGCTGCCGCTGTTCCCCCGTCCCGAGGCGGTGTTGAAGGTTCCCGACCACGGATTCCACCGGGCCGGGGTCGACCGGGGGCGCATCCGGGTGATCCGGGTGGCGGCCAAGCACGCCGACCGCCTCGAGAGATTGGGCGAGCGTCCCGCGGCCGAGGCCCGCCAGTGGCTGCAGCGACTGCCCGGCGTGGGCCCGTGGACCGCGGCCCGCACGACGGGCGCGGCCGCGGGCGACCCCGACGCGGTGCCGGTGGGCGACCTGCACGTGCCGAAGCTGGTGACCTACGCCCTCAGCGGTGCCACCGACGGCGGCGACGACTCGATGCTGGAGTTGCTGGAGCCCTACGCCGGCCACCGGGGCCGGGTCGTCCGCCTGGTCAAGGCAGCCGGCATCGGCCCGCCGAGGCACCATCCCGCCCCCACCCGCTTCGACATCAGCCGCATCTAGCCGGCCTTGCGCTTCGCTGCTGTGGCCGCTTGGCGGGCGGCGCAGGCACGAGCGGCCCAGGGCACGAGCGGCCCGTGAGCGAAGCGAACAAGAGCGGGAGTGACAACGCTGTGATGTGACAGGCTCGTCACCTACTTGCGCTTGCTCCTCGCGGCCCGGTGGGCCAGGGTGCGCTCCACGTAGGGGGCTACTTCGGGCGTCTTGCAGCCGGTCTGGCCGTGGTCGACCTTCACTGGGCCGATGCGCTCGGCTGTAGCCAGCACCGAGCTGCGCAGGCCGGCGTCGCGCAGGGCCATGACGATCATGGCGCCGTTCATCTCGTGGCGGACCCGGTTGGGCCGCTCACCTATCTCGGCCTCGATCTGGTCCAGCAGGCCGTGGAGCTCCTCGAGCGACCAGACGTCCGGGTCCTCGGCGCTGCAGGTGACGATGAACCAGCCGACCGACGCGGGCCACTCGCCGGGGTCGTCCCGCCAGGTGTCGCTCAACGCCCGGGCGTGCGGCGTCTGGGAACACAGCCCGCCCAGGCCCTCGGCCAGGATGTAGTTGTCGACGTCTCCCAGCCACCGGCGGGCCAGCGACTCGTCCAGCGCGGCGGGATCCGCCACCCGCAGGGCCAGCACCCGGGCGTCGTGGTTGCCGCTGGACCACAACTGCCGGGCCAGCGCGTGGTCGGTCTTGATCGGCTTGGCGATCCGGCCCAACTCCGCATAGCTGACGCCGAACATCGGAGCGGCCGCGCCGTGGCGGGCGTACACCTTGCGGTTCTGGGCCGTCCCCGCGGCCTCGAGCGCCGCCATGACCTCCGGGAGCTGCGCCACCAGCGTGTCTACAGCACGACGACGGAGCGGAGCACCTCGCCCCGCTCCATCTTGTGGAACGCCTCCTCCACGTCACCGAGGCCGATCGTCTCCGACACGAACCCGTCGAGGTCCAAGCGGCCCTGGAGGTACAGGTCGATCAGCATGGGGAAGTCTCGGGTCGGCAGGCAGTCGCCGTACCAGCTCGACTTGAGGGCTCCGCCCCGTCCGAACACCTCGATGAAGGGCAGCTCGATGGTCATGTCGGGGTGAGGCACACCAACCAGCACCACCGTCCCGGCCAGGTCGCGAGCCTCGAAGGCCTGGCGGTAGGTCTGGGGCAGGCCGATCGCCTCGATGGCCACGTCCACGCCGTTGCCGCCGGTGAGGGCCTGGATCGCCGCCACCGGGTCGGTCTCGGACGAGTTGATGGTGTGAGTGGCCCCGAAACTCCGGGCCCACTCGAGCTTGCGGTCGTCGATGTCCACACCGATGATCGTGTGGGCGCCGGCCAGCTTGGCACCGGCGATGGCGGCGTCGCCCACTCCCCCGCAGCCGAACACGGCCACGCTGTCGCCCCGGCCCACACCGCCGGTGTTGATGGCCGCGCCGATGCCGGCCATCACGCCGCAGCCGAGCAGTCCGGCCGCGGTGGCCGGGGCGGCCGAGTCGACCTTGGTGCACTGGCCCGCAGCCACCAGCGTCTTCTCGAGGAAGGCGCCGATGCCCAGCGCGGGCGACAGCTCGGTGCCGTCGGTCAGCGTCATCTTCTGGGACGCGTTGTGGGTGCTGAAGCAGATGTGGGGCCGGCCCCGCAGGCACGAGCGGCACTGGCCGCACACCGCCCGCCAGTTCAGGATCACGTAGTCGCCGGGCGCCACCTCGGTCACATCGTCGCCGACCGACTCCACCACCCCGGCGGCCTCATGGCCAAGCAGGAACGGGAACTCGTCGTTGATGCCGCCCTCCCGGTAGTGGAGGTCGGTGTGGCAGACGCCGCACGCCTGTATGGCCACCACCGCCTCGCCCGGGCCGGGGTCGGGTACCACGACGTCGGTGATCGTGACGGGCTCCCCCACCGCCATCGACACCACTCCTTGCACGGTCTGGGGCATGTCTCGGTCCTCCTGTCGGCGCTTCCGGGCGACCCTGGCACACTACCGCGCCGATCTTGTCCATCAAGTAGCGAGGCCTGCGCTCGGGAGCAGGGCGTAGAGTCATGGCCATGTGCCGCAACATCACGACCCTGCGAGGTCTGGCCCCGCCCGCGACCACCGAGGAGATCGAAGCCGCCGCCCGGCAGTACGTCCGCAAAGTCAGCGGCGTGCAGAAGACGTCCGCCGCCTCCGAAGCCGCCTTCGAGCAGGCTGTCGCCCTCGTGACCGACGCCACCGCCGACCTGCTGGCCACCCTGCCACCCCGCCGGACGCCGCCGCGCCGCGAGCCGCCGCTGCGGCGGCTGGCCTCGGCTGCGGCCGGCAGTGCGCCCTGAGACCTGGATGCGAGGTTCGACACGGCAGCTGTCCGACCTCGTCGACCAGGCGCGCCGATACGGAGTGCGCGACGAGGCCGTGCTGGAGGCCATCGGCCGGGTGCCGCGCCAGCAGTTCGTCCCCCGCCGGTTCGCGTCGGCCGCCTACGACGACGGTCCGCTGCCCATAGGCGAGGGCCAGACCATCAGCCAGCCCGCCATGGTGGCCATGATGGCCGAAGCAGCCCGGTTGAACCCCGACGACCGTGTGCTCGAGGTCGGGGCCGGCTCCGGGTACGGCGCGCTGGTGCTGCGGGCTCTGGCCGGCCGGGTGGTGACCATCGAACGGCGACCGGCACTGGCGGAGAAGGCCCGGGCCGCACTTGCCACCCAGGGGCTGGGAGACGTGACGGTCGTGGTCGGCGACGGCACGCTGGGATGGCCCGAAGAGGCGCCCTATGACGCCATCGTCGTCACCGCGGCCGGTCCGGCGCCCCCGCCTCCCCTGCTGGAGCAGCTCGCGCCCGGCGGGCGCCTGGTGATACCGATCGGCCCGCGGTACGGCCATCAGCATCTCATGCGCTACACGCGGCGCGGCCCCCAGGACACTCACAGCGGCGGGAATGGCTCGCCCGGCGAGGAGTACCGCGAGGAGCGTCTCACGCCGGTCCGCTTCGTGCCCCTCCTCGGGGCCCACGGCTTTCCCGGCGGCAGGTGACCCCTCGACCGGCGATGAGCCATCGATGACAAAGAACCGCGTCTGCGTGCTCGACGCCGGTACCCCCGGCATCCCCCGCGATCACGGCCGGTTCAACGTGAACGGGCCGTCGGTGCTGGCTGCACCCGAATGGATGCCCGACCGGCCGGGCCGCTATCTCATGTACTTCGCGCACCATGTCGGCCAGTCGATCCGCCTGGCCGCCGCCGAGGAGCCGAGCGGGCCGTGGCGCATGGTCGAGCCCGATGTGCTCAACGTGGACGACACCCCGTCGGACCGCCAGCCCCACATCGCCTCGCCCGACGTCCACCCCGACCACCGGCGGCAGCGCTTCGTCATGTACTTCCACGGGATGGTCCCGGAGTCGGTCGGCGGCCACCTCCCGTGCTGGAACGTCTACCCGTCGCTGAACCAGAAGACCATGGTGGCCACTTCGGGCACCGGTCGAGACTTCGCGCTGGTTGAGCCGGCGGTGGCAGTGTCCCCCAGCTACCTGCGGATGTTCCACGCCGGCGACGCCTGGTACGGGGTGGCCATGCCATCCCAGGTGGTGCGCTCGGTCGACGGCCTGAGCGGCTTCGAGTACGGGCCCATGCTGTTCGACGACGACGAGATCCGCCACAGCTGCGTGTCGTACCGGCCCGAGCACCAGGAACTGGAGATGCTGTTCACCCGCTGCTTCGAGGCACCGGAACGGATCTACCGCACGGTGATCGACACCTCGGGCGACTGGCACCAGTGGACGCCTGGACCGGTCAGCGAGGTGATGCGGCCCTCCGAGCCGTGGGAGGGTGCCGACGAGCCGCTCAAGCCGGTGGCGAGGGGCTTGGCGGCCTCGCCCCAGAACGGCCTGCGAGACCCGTGCCTGCTCGACGCCGGCGGCCGGCGCTGGCTGTTCTACGCCGCCTCAGGCGAGCACGCCATCGGCGTCACCGAGCTATGACGGTGGGCCGTAGCCTGACGGCGTGATCGACCTTCGCTCCGACACCGTCACCCAGCCGACTGCGGCCATGCGGGCGGCCATGGCCTCAGCCACCGTCGGCGACGACGTGTACGGCGAGGACCCCACCGTCAACGAGCTCCAGGAGGCCACCGCGGCGCTGCTCGGCAAGGAGGCCGCGCTGTTCGTTACCAGCGGCACGCAGGGCAACCTCTGCGGGCTGCTGGCCCACTGCGGTCGCGGCGACGAGTACATCGTCGGCGACCACGCCCACACCTACATGTACGAGGGCGGCGGCGGCGCTGTGCTCGGGTCCATCCAACCCCAGCCGGTGCCCACCGGCGACGACGGCATGATCGACCTCGACGCGGCCGAAGCCGCCGTCAAGTCGCCCGACCACCACTTCGCCCGGACCCGGCTGCTGTGCCTGGAGAACACCAACAACGGCCGGGTGCTCACCCTGGCCCAGATGGAGGCTTCGGCTGAGGTGGCCGCCCGCCACGGCCTGTCCCACCACCTCGACGGGGCCCGGCTGTGGAACGCGGCAGTGGCTCTGGGGGTCTCGCCAGAGGCGGTGGCCGCGCCGTTCGACTCGGTATCGGTGTGCCTGTCGAAGGGTCTGGGCACGCCGATGGGATCGGTGCTGGCCGGGCCGGCGGACCTCATTGACGAGGCCCACAAGTGGCGCAAGATGCTCGGTGGCGGGCTGCGGCAGGCCGGGATCGTGGCAGCCGCGGGGCTGTACGCCCTTGAGCATCACATCGAGCGACTGGCCGACGACCACGCCAACGCAGCCCGTCTGGCCGAGGGACTGGCCGCCATCGACGGCGTGAAGATCGACTCGTGCGCCACAAACATGGTCTTCATCCGCCTCGACGACGAGGTTCTGGGCGCACACCCGGACCTGCGGGAGGACCTGGCCGGCCGCGGCATCCTCACCCGCTGGAACGGCTCACAGTCCCGGCTCGTTACCCACCTCGACGTCTCCGCCGCCAACATCGAGACGGCCGTCGACACCTTCGCCGACCTGCTGGCCTGAGGTCCCCAACCAACTTCCGGCCGTTCGGCGCGATAGTCGCCCTCAACAGCCGGAAGTTCGCTTCGAGGGTCGCATTGGATCATCCGGCCGGCATGCGATGAGTACGGTGACGCTATGACGCTGGCCGTGGCCGGAATACTGATGCAGACGCCTGAACCCGACCGCCTGACGGTGGCCGATGCAGTGGTGGAGGTCGACCGCACCGGGACAATTTCCGCCGTGCACGACGAGATGACCGTCGAGGGAGCGACCAGGCGCCGGCAGGCCCTCGACGCCGCGACCGAGCGGGTTGAGCTTGAACCGTTCACGATCCTGATGCCCGGCCTGGTGGACCTGCACATCCATGCGCCCCAGTGGCCCCAGCTCGGCACCGGGCTCGACCTGCCCCTGGAGCGCTGGCTGTTCGACTACACGTTCCCGCTGGAGGCCCGCTACGCCGACGCCGAGTTCGCCGCAACCGTTTGGGACGACCTGGTTCCGTCGCTGCTGGCCATGGGCACCACCACCGCCGTCTACTTCTCGTCCAACCATCTGGAGGCAACCACCGCCCTGGCCCGAGCCTGCGCCCGTCACGGGCAGCGGGCGCTGGTCGGGCGGGTGGCCATGGACCACCCCTCGGGCACCCCCGAGTGGTACCGGGACACCACGGCCGCCGCCGGAGTGGACGCGTCGGCGGCCTCGATAGAAGCGATCGGCGCGGTGGGCAGCCCGCTGGTCGAACCGATCATCACTCCCCGGTTCACCCCGGCCTGCACCGACGCCCTGCTCGAAGGGCTGGGCGAGCTGGTCGCAGCGACCGGGGTGCGGATCCAGACCCACTGCGCGGAGTCGGACTGGCACTGCGACTACGCCCTCAACCGCTTCGGCACCACCGACACGGTCGCCCTCAACCGCTTCGGCCTGATACGCCCCCGCACCGTGCTGGCCCACAGCGACCACCTGACCGCCGACGACATGGGCCTGGTGTCGGGACACCGGGCAGGGGTGGCCCACTGCCCGCTGTCCAACGCGTACTTCGCCAACGCGGTGTTCGGGGTGCGCCGGGCCCTGGCCGCCGGGGTCGGCATGGGACTGGGCAGCGACATCGCGGGCGGGGCCCGGCCCGGGCTCCTGGGCGTGTGCCAGGACGCAGTCACCGTCTCCCGGATGCTGGAGGACGGCGTCGACCCGGCCCTCGGCCCGGCTCAGCGGGGCATGCCGGAGTCGCGCATCGACACCGTAACGGCCTTCTGGCTGGCTACTGCGGGTGGCGCCGCGGTGCTCGACCTCCCGGTCGGGCTGATCGAGCCGGGCCGCCGCTTCGACGCCATCGCGGTGCGTGCCGACCGGCCGGGAGGCGCCATCCGCCTGTGGGAGGACTTCGACGACGACGCCCGCATCTTCGAGAAGCTGGTGCGCTTGGCCACCGCCGACGACATCAGCCACGTCTGGGTGGACGGCAGCAGCGTCAAGCCGGAGTCGGATTCCACGCCCTGATCGGCCCGGGCAGCACTAGCGTCGAGCCATGACCGAGACCCTCACCACCCCGGACGGCGTTGCCTACGTGCGCACTCCCGAGGAGCGCTTCGCCGCCATTGGCGACTACCCCCACGAACCCCGTTACGCGACCGTCGACGGGCTGCGCATGGCCTACGTCACCGCCGGCCCGGCCGCACCGGACGGCGGCACGGCCACGATCCTGCTCCTGCACGGCGAGCCGACCTGGGGCTACCTCTACCGCAAGATGATCCCGGTGCTGGCCGGCGCCGGCCACCGGGTGATGGTCCCCGATCTCATCGGCTTCGGCCGCTCCGACAAGCCGACCGAACGCTCCGCCTACACCTACGCGGGCCACGTGAAATGGGTGCGCAGCTTCCTGGAGACAACCGCAGCCGAGCGGGGCGACAGGCCGCTGCACCTGTTCGGCCAGGACTGGGGCGGCCTCATCGGCCTGCGCCTGGCCGCGGAGAACCCAGACCTGTTCGACCGGCTGATCCTGGCCAACACCGCGCTGCCGGTCGGCGACTCCCCCGGGGCCGGCTTCGACTTCTGGCGCCAGTTCAGCCAGGACGTTCCCTTCCTCGACTGCGGCCGACTGGTCGAGAACGCCACCGCCAACGAGTTGAGCGAGGCCGCCATCGACGCCTACCGGGCACCGTTCCCCGACGAGCTGCACATGGCCGGAGCCCGCCAGTTCCCGTTGCTCGTGCCGGTGTCGCCCGACGATCCGGCCGTGCCCGCCAACAAGGCCGCCTGGAAGGTCCTGGAGCAGTGGACCAAGCCCGTGCTGACGCTGTGGGCTCCGGGCGACCCGGTGCTGGGCGGCCTCCAGCCGTTCATGATCGAGCGCATCCCGGGCGCAGCGGGCCAGCCCCATGCCCAGTTCGAGCCGGCCAGCCACTTCATACAAGAGGACCAGGGTCCGGCCCTGGCCGAGTCCATCAACGCCTGGCTCACCGCCAGCTGACTGGGACACCCGCAGGGGCGCGACATCCATCCATGCCTGAGATCATTGAGGTTGAGGCGTACCGGAGGGCCATCTCGGCGACCGAGGGACGGACGATCGCCCGGGTGCACGCGCCCGATGAGTGGTTCGCCAAGGGCGGCACCACCACCGACGCCCTGCGGCTGGAGCTGACCGGGGCGTTTGTCGAGGCGGTGCGACGCATAGGCAAGCTCGTCATCGTCGACACCGACGGACCCCGACTGGGGCTGCGGTTCGGCATGACCGGCAAGATCGTGGTGGACGGGGCCATGCCCATCGACCACCTGCTCTACGACAGTCCCCGCCACGAGCCCGCCTGGGACCGGTTCGGGCTGGAGTTCACCGGCGGGGGCGCCATGGTGCTACGCGACCCCCGGCGACTAGGCGGCGTGCAACTCGACCCCGACGAGACGGCGCTGGGGCCCGACGCCCTGTCGCTGACCCTGGGCCAGCTGCGAAAGGCCCTGGCGGGCTCGATCGTGGCGCTGAAGACCCGGCTGCTCGACCAGCGAAGGGTGGCCGGACTGGGAAACCTCCTGGTCGACGAGGCACTGTGGCGGGCCCGACTGTCGCCCGTCCGCGAGGCCCGGTCCCTGGACCCGAAGGAGACGGCCCGGCTGCATCGCCACATCCGGCGCACGCTGGCCGTGCTCAGCGAGAGGGGCGGCTCCCACACCGGTGACCTCCAGCCCGCCCGGGTCCGGGGCGGTTGCTGCCCCCGCACCGGGGCGCCGCTGCGCCGCGAGCAGGTCGGCGGCCGCACCACCTACTGGTGCCCCGAGCGCCAGAACTGACGCTCTCGGGCAGCACGCCCCAGCACGCACGTCCGACAGGACCGCGGTCGTAGCCTGACGGGATGGCCGGACCGCTGGCGCTGCGCTTCGTGTCGTCGTATCCCCGCGCTCGGGACATGCCTGCGACGGAAGCAGAGATCGCGCTGGTCGGGCGGTCCAACGTGGGCAAGTCGTCGCTGCTGAACGCCCTGGCCCAGCGCAAGCAGCTGGCCCGCACCTCCAAGACGCCCGGCGCCACTCGGCTGATCAACGCCTTCGAACTGGGCGCGGAGGGCTCTGGGCGCTGGCTGATGGACCTGCCCGGCTACGGGTACGCCAAGGCGTCCAAGGCCGAGCAGGGTCGCTGGGCCACCATGGCTGAGGGGTACCTGGCTCACCGGGAGCCGTTGCGCGGGGTCCTTCACCTCATCGACGGCGAGATCGGCCCCACCCGCCTCGACCTGCAGACCGTCGAGTGGCTGGACGGGCTGGAGCTCCCGGTGACCTACGTCGCCACCAAGATCGACAAGGTGCGGCCGTCCCGTCGGGGTGCCCGCCAAGCCGAACTGGTCTCCAAGCTCGGAGCTGACAGGGGCACCGTCCAGTGGACCAGTGCCGCCAAGGGCACCGGCATCGCTGAGCTTCGAGCCTTAGTGGCCACCCTGCTCCAGGCCTGACTGCCCCTCGCGGCCTGCTCGTGCTTCTGGGACCGTCCCCAGAGAGTGCTACCGACAGCACCCCGCCGACGAGTCGCTGTCCGGATCGGTCGCCCCCCAGGGCTCCTGCCCGGCGGTCTCCGCCAGGGACGCGACCGCGGCGGGCAGGCCGTGGCCGTGGGGCAGCCCCAGCACGGTCATCGCCGTCTCCAGTCCACCAAGGGCACCGAGCAGCATCGGCTCGTTGAGGTCGCCGAGATGGCCGATGCGGAAGGTCCGGCCCTCCAGCGCACCCATCATCCCCGACCCGACACTGACCCTGAAGCGGTCCCGGGCCATGTCGATCAGTGGGCCCGCTGCGATGTCGCCGGTACGCACGCAGGTCATCGCCGCAGTGCGGTGCTTGGGCTCGGCAATGTTGATCTCCCAGGGGCCGCCCGACGCCCACCCGTCCACCGCGGCGTGCACCGCGGCCGCCCAGCGACGGTGGCGGTCCACCGAAGCATCGATCCCGCCGTTCTCCGAGATCATGTCGAGCGCAGCCCTCAGGGCGAACATGTGCTGGATGGGCGGGGTGCCGCCGAAGCGCATGTAGATGTGGCCCCTCTCGAAACGGGGCGCCCATGACAGATGGAACCGAGGAGTGGACGCCGAGCGGTTGCGCTCCACGGCCCGATCGCTCAGCGCGCAGAACGCCAGGCCGGGCGGCATCATCAGCCCCTTCTGGGCCGCGGCCACCACCACGTCGATCCCCCAGTCGCGCATCCGCAGCGGCTCAATGCCCAGCGAGCACACCCCGTCCACCACGAACAGCGCCGGATGGTCGGCCGCGTCGATGGCGGCCCGCATGGCGGCCAGGTCGGTGACCGCACCGGTCGAGGTCTCGGTGTGGACGATGCACACGCTGCGGATCCGGTGATCGGTGTCGGCCGCCAGGATGTCGGCGACCTCGGCCGGGTCGGTAGGGCTCCGCAGATGCTCCGACGTGGACACCACCTCGTAGCCCAGGTCGCGGGCCATCATGGCCCAGCGCCTGCCGAACAGCCCGCAGTCGGGGATCAACACCGTGTCGCCGGGGTCGAGGGTGTTGGTCAGGGCAGACTCCCAGGCGCCGTGGCCGACCGTGGTCAGCACCACGATCTCGTCGGCCCCGCCGAACACGCCGGGCAGCTCGGCCCAGACGCTGTCGGCCAGCGCGATGAACTCGGGGTCGGCGAAGTCCATGGCCGGACGCCGGAAGGCCTCCAGCACCCGGTCCGGGATGTTGGTCGGTCCCGGATTCTGGACGAAGTACCGACCCGGGGCGCTCACGACTCGAGCCGCGCGGCCAGGGACTCCACCGAGTCGATGAACTCCTCGATGATCTCGTACACCACCTGGGCGCTGGTCTTGGACTGGTTCATGGTGCCCACGATCTGGCCGACAAAGTAGTTGGCCAGCTTTTCGGCCCCCGAACCGGTCGTGTGCGCGGCCCGCTGGATGCGGCGCTGGGCGGCGCGGGTCAGCACCGGCTGGAGCGGCATCCCCAGCGGGTCGGGAGTATCGTCGCCATGCCATTCGTCGGTCCATGCCGACTTGAGCATCCGGGCCGGCTTGCCGGTAAGAGAGCGCGACCGCATCGTGTCCGACGAGGTGGCCGCCAGCATCTTGTCCTTCACCACCGGATGGGTCTCGGCCTCGACGGTGGTGAGCCACACCGACCCGCACCACACGCCCTCGGCGCCCAGAGCCATGGCGGCCGCCATCTGCCGGCCCCGGCCTATGCCCCCCGCCCCGAGCACGGGCAGGTCGACCGCGTCGACGATCTCGGGGATCAGCACCATCGAGCCGATCTCGCCGGTGTGGCCTCCGGCCTCGTATCCCTGGGCGATGATGATGTCCGCCCCGGCCGCGGCGTGGCGCTCCGCATGCACGGCCCGGCCCGCCAGCGCGCCCACCAGCCTGCCGGCGTCCTTGGCCGCGTCGATCATCTGCGGAGGCGGCGGGCCGAGCGCGTTGGCCACGAAGGCGGCCCGGTGGGCCAGAGCGATCTCCAACTGGGCGCCGGCGGCGTCGGCCGAGAACGGGGTGGCGTCTCCCAGGCTGCCGAAGGAGGTCAACGAATCGGCGCCGTCGCTTTCGGGCAGCGGCGGGACATCGTAGCGGGCCAAGATGTCGTCCACGAACTCGATGTGGGTGGCCGGGATGAGCCGGCGGATGTCGTCGAGCGTGTAGCCGCCGCCGACGCCGCCGGCCTGCTTGGCCGCCATGATCACGTCCACGCCGTAGGGCTTGTCGCCGACCTCGGCCTCGATCCACTCAAGGTCGATCTCGAGGCTCTCGGGCGAGTGGGCTACCGCCCCGAGCACTCCCATCCCCCCAGCCCTTGACACTGCGGCCACCACGTCGCGGCAGTGGCTGAAGGCCAGGACCGGAAACTCGATTCCCAGCAGTTCGGTGATGCGGGTCTTCACGTCCGCCTCCTCTGCGTTTCGCTGTTGGCGAAGCCAGCCACCACGCTAGACGCGCCGGTCATGCGCGCCTCCTCTGGGATTCGCTCCAGGTGAGGCCGGCCTCCACGTTGGGCTCGCGGGGCAGGCCCAGAACGTGTTCGGCAACGATGTTGCGCTGCACCGCGAACGTGCCGCCCCCCAGCGTCAGGGCCGGCGAGAACAGCAGGCCGTAGTGCCAGATGGGGTCAACCTGCGGGAATTGACCGCCGCCGCGGGGGAAGTTGACCTCGGTGGCGCCCGTCTGCATCGACCTGGGGATCTCGCCGGCCGGCCCCGACCCGGTGAGCATGGCCTCCGGGCCGACCGTGGCCGCGGCCAACTCCATCACCCTCTGGCCGTGGTCGTCGGACATGATCTTCTGGATCGACGCCTCGGGTCCGGGGGTGCGGCCGGCCAGGCGGGCGCTGAGCGTGCGCAGCTGATTCAGCCGGAGCACCTCAGCTTCGCAGTACACGGAGGCCACACGGTCGCGCAGCACCGGGTCGGACACGCCTCCGTTGCCCTTGATGAGCTCGATCAGCTTCTGGGCCGTCGGGCCGAGGCTCCACAGCACCCCGCCCGAGGACAGGCCGACCCGCTCGTTGGCCAGCGTCACCTTGGCCAGGCGCCATCCGTCGCCCTCGGCGCCCACCCGCAGGTCGGCCGGGATCCGCACGTCGTCGAAGAACACCTGGTTGAACGAGTGGGCGGTGGTCATGTCGACGATGGGGCTCAGGGTCACGCCGGGAGCGTCCATGGGGCAGATGAAGTAGGAGATCCCCTTGTGCTTGGGCACGTCGGGGTCGGTCCGGGCGATGAGGATCCCGAACTTGCTGTAGTGGGCGCCGCTCGACCAGATCTTGGAGCCGTTGATCACGTAGGTGTCGCCGTCGCGCACGGCCCGGGTGGACAGCGAGGCCAGGTCCGACCCGGAGTCGGGCTCGCTGAAGAGCTGGCACCAGTACTCCTCGCCGCTGAAGATGGGCCACAGGTAGCGGTCCTTCTGCTCGGCGGTGCCCGCGGCCAGGATCGTGGGCGCGGCCCAGCCGATCCCGATCAGGTTCTCGGGCCGCTTGACTCCAGCGGCGGCCAACTCCTCGTCGATGACGAGCTGGTGCAGCCCGTCGGCCTCCAGCCCCCACGGCCGGGGCCAATGAGGAACCACGTACCCGGCCTCGGCCAGCTGGCGGCCCGTGGGGTCGGGGTGATCGGCCAGCCAGCGCCTGACCGCAACCCGGCGGGAGTCGTCGTCAGGGGGAAGATCGAAGTCCACTCGCCATCACTCTCGCCCCGCCGAAACGCACTCGCAACCGGCGCCTCGGGCAGGTTCCCGATCCAGCGCGGAAGACCGATACCGTGCACCTGCCCGGCTGGCCTGCCCGGCAACACCCGACGAGACAGGAGGCGGCAATGAAGCTGGGACTGAACACCGGATACTGGTCGGCGGGACCTCCCCGAGGAGTGACCGAGCAGATCGCGGCTGCGGACCGGCTCGGGTTCGACTCGATCTGGACGGCCGAGGCCTACGGGTCGGACTGCTTAACGCCACTGGCCTGGTGGGGGGCGGCCACCGAGCGGGTGCGACTCGGCACGTCCATCACGCAGATGTCGGCCCGCACGCCGGCCGCCACCGCCATGGCCGCCATGAGCCTCGACCACCTGTCCGGCGGCCGCTTCGTGCTCGGTGTGGGCGCGTCCGGCCCGCAGGTGGTGGAGGGCTGGTACGGGCGGCCCTACTCCCGCCCGCTGGCCCGCACCCGCGAGTACGTGGACATCGTGCGCCGGGTGATCGACCGGGCCGGCCCCGTCGCCTACGACGGGGAGTTCTACCAGCTCCCCTACACCGGGCAGGGCAGCACCGGGCTGGGAAAGGCCCTCAAGAGCACCGTGCACCCGCTGCGGCGCGACATCCCGATCTACCTCGGCGCGGAGGGACCCAAGAACGTGGCCCTGG
Source organism: Candidatus Aldehydirespirator sp. (assembly GCA_965203575.1). GTDB lineage: Bacteria > Actinomycetota > Acidimicrobiia > Acidimicrobiales > Aldehydirespiratoraceae > Aldehydirespirator. The sequence continues at coordinate 2,739,145 of OZ241894.1, read as the reverse complement.
CGGCCGAGATCTGCGACGGCTGGCTGGCCTGGCTGTTCTCGCCCCGCCACGACGCCATGTACCGCAGTTTCCTGGCCGAGGGCTTCGGTCGCCCCGGCGCCCGGTGCTCCCCCGACGACTTCGAGGTGGTGGCGTCAACGATCCTGGTCCCCGGCGACGATGTGGAGGCGTGCGCCGACTTCGTGCGGCCGGTGATCTCGCTGTACGTGGGCGGCATGGGCGCCAAGGGGGCCAACTTCCATCGGGCCGTGTTCGACCGCATGGGCTACGAGGCCCAGTGCGACACCATCCAGGACCTGTACCTGTCCGGCGACAAGGCCGCCGCCACCGCGTCGGTCACCACTCAGATGTGCGAGGAGATCGCGCTGATCGGCCCGTGGGCCAAGATCGCGGAGGATCTGGAGGTATGGCGGTCGTCGGTCGTGACCACGCTGCTGATCAGCGGCGACCCCGCCACGCTGGAGCGCTTCGCCGAACTGGCCGGCTGACCCGGCGCGTGCCCGTCCCGCTCAGCCTCTAGCGGGGGCCGAGCGTGGCGTGGGGCAGGCTCTCTATGACGCCCTGCGGGGTCACCGCCATGAACTCGGCCAGCTCGGTGAACTCCTCGAGCGTGCTGGCGTCGGTGTAGCTCATGGCGCTGCGCAGGCCCGCCATCAACTGCAACACCAGCTTGGAGACCTCCCCCTTGTAGGGGACGGTGCCCTCGACACCCTCTGGGGCCCGGTACGACAGGTACTCCTCGTCGAGGTCCTCGCCGGCACGGTCGGCCCGGGCCTGGACCGCCTCGAAGCTGGCCATGCCGCGGATGCGTTTCTGGAGGCCCTTCGGCCCCTGCTCCACCTCGCCGGGGCTCTCCTTGGTGCCGGCCAGCATGCTGCCGACCATCACCGTGGACGCGCCCGCGGCCAGGGCCTTGGCAATGTCACCGGAGCCGCGGATGCCTCCGTCGGCGATCACCGGCACCCCTATCCCGGCGACGTCAGCGATGGCGGTCAGCTGGGGTACGCCCACGCCGGCCACGGTGCGGGTGGTACACACGCCGCCGGGCCCCACACCCACCTTCACCGCATCGGCTCCCGCCTCCACCAGATCGGCGGCGCCGTCCATCGTGGCGATGTTCCCGGCCAGCACATCGATGTCACCGAAGTGGTCCTTGAGCCTTCGCACACCGTCGAGGGCGTGGTCGGAGTGGCCGTGGGCGATGTCCAGGACGAGCACGTCGACTCCGGCCGCCACCAGCGCCTTGGCCCGTTCGACCATGTCGCGGTCTGTGCCCACCGCCGCGCCCACCAGGAGGTTCCCGCCTGAGTCCTTCACCTTGTAGATCTCGTCGGCCTGCGTATCGGCCGGCAGGAAGCGGTGCACGATGCCGATGCCGCCCAGCCGGGCCATGGCGATGGCCATCTCGTGCTCGCAGACGGTGTCCATGTTGGCGGCCACGACCGGCAGGTCCAGGCCGACGCGACGCGACAGCCGTGTCCGCACCGACACGTCCTGGCGGGACCGGATCGACGATCGCCGGGGGACGATCAGGACATCGTCGAAGGTCAGCCCCGTGCGCAGTTCTGGAAGCCCCATAGGTGACGCCAAGCTACAGGACGCGTCGATGCCGGACCAGAGATCCGTCGACCGGTTCGGCCGGTCAGTCGACCGAGATCTGGGCCATCAGCGTGGCCCGCTGCTCGTCGAAGGCCTCGAGGTCCAGCTGCCCGTCGTCATAGCGGCGATGCAGTTCCTCCACCTTGGCCATGATCTCGTCATTGCTCAGGGAAGGACCCTGCGGAGCCGCCTCGACGCTCTCCTCGTTGCGATGGGCGTGCTCCAGCTCGTAGAGCTCGCCCCGCCCGAGACGCTTCTGGCGCTTGGCCTCGGCGCGGGCCTTCTTGGCCATGTCCCTTTGACGCTTTGCGAAGCTGGATCGTCCGGTTGCCACTGGGATCAGCCTCCGTGAAAGTACGTTGGCTCCTTGCTCTAGCAGGGGCCGACATAGCAGGCTAGACCCAACACCGACCATTTCCATCCGAGGCTCCCCTCCAGACAGACCGTTCCCATGCCCGACACCGCCGCCGTGGACATCTACTCGCCGGACGCCTATGTCGCCGGCCCGCCGCACGAGCTCTTCACCCGCCTGCGCCGCGAGCGCCCGGTGTGCTGGCAGGAGGTGCTCGGACAGGCCGGCTACTGGGCTGTGCTGCGCCACGCCGACGTGGTTCATGTCGCTCGCCACCCCGAAGTGTTCTCGGCCTCCGAGGGCGGGGTGGTCATCGAGGATCTCGAACCGGCCAGCCTCGAAGCCATGCGGGACATGCTCCTGGCCATGGACCCGCCCCGCCACACCGCCTACCGCAAACCGGTGTCGCCGGAGTTCAAGGCGCGGGTGATCGGCAGGATGGAGGACCAGATCCGGGCCATCACCGTCGGGATACTCGACCGAACCGGCACCGGCGGCGAAGTGGAGTTCGTCCACGACGTGTGCGCCCATCTGCCCAGCGAGGTGGTCGGCCAGCTGCTCGGGCTGCCCCGCGAGGACTGGCCCGCCATCCACGCCATGGCCGAGCGCAACTCCGGCGGCCAGGACCCCGACATCGCGGACCCGGCTGAGCGGGGCTCCTCCAGCATGGAGATGGCCGTGTACGCCATGGGGTTGGCGGCCCGGCGGCGCGCCATGCCGCCCCAGGGGGATCTGACCGACGTGCTTCTCGGCAGCCATTTCGACGGCCGCCTGATGACCGATTTGGACTTCGGCCGCTTCTTCGTGCAGTTGGTGACGGCCGGCAACGACACCACCCGCACGATGCTGTCGAGCGGCCTGCTGGCCCTGCTGCAGCACCCCGATCAGTTGGAGCAGGTGCGCCGAAGCCCAGACGCGATACCGGCCATGGTGGAGGAGGTGCTCCGCTGGTCCAACCCGCTGCACTACTTCCGCCGCACTGCGGTGGTCGACACCGAGATCGCGGGCCAGCCGATCGCGGCGGGCGACAAGGTGGCGATGATCTACACGTCGGCCAACCGGGACGAGGCCGTGTTCGACGATCCTCAGTCCTTCGACATCACCCGGAACCCCAATCATCACCTGTCGTTCGGCATCGGCACCCACTTCTGCCTCGGTGTACATCTCGCCCGGCTCGAAGGCAGGGTGTTCTTCGAGGAGCTTCTGGCCCGCTTCGAGCACATAGAGCTCGCGGGCCGGCCCCGGCGGCAGCGCTCGAACCTCAACAACGCGCTCAAGTCGCTGCCTGTCCGTCTGGCCTGACCGGCCTCGATCCCGCTCTTGTTCGCTGCGCTCACGGACCGCTCGGGCCGCGGGGAGAGCCTCAGTCGGCGAAGCCGATGCCGCCTCCCACAGCCACGGTCGCGCCGGTCAGGTAGGAGCCGGCCCGCGACGCCAGGTAGACGGCGGCTCCCGCCATGTCGTCGGGCTGGCCGATCCTGCCCAGGGGGACCATGTCCGCCAGCTCGGCCCGGGCCTTCGGATCGTCGAGGATGAAGGCCATCATCTTCGAGTCGAACGGCCCCGGAGCGATGGCGTTGACGGTGATGTGCTCCCGGGCGAGTCGCTTGGCGAGATGGCGGGTGAGGTGGATGATCGCGGCCTTCGACGCCGAGTACGAGTAGGTCTCCATGTCGGGCACCTTCAGACCGTCGACGGAGGCGACATTGATCACCCGGGCCGGTGCCTCCGGGCGGGCCGCGGCCCGCAGCAGGCCGAGCAACTTCTGGGTGAGGAAGAACGGTCCCCTCACGTTGGTGTCGATCACCTTGTTCCAGCCGTCCACCGGGAACTCGTCCAGCCGGGCGCCCCAGCTGGCGCCGGCGTTGTTGACGAGGATGTCGAGAGACTCCCACCGCCGGGCCACCTCCGCAGCGAGGGCCTGGCAGCCCTCGGGCGTGGCCAGGTCGGCTTGTACGGCCTCGCAGGGGCCCAGAGCCGACAGCTCCTCCGCGGCCGCCGCGAGCTGGTCGGCCTTGCGGGCCGAGACGATCACCCGGCAGCCCGCGTCGAGCAGCCCGCCCGCGATCATGCGGCCGATGCCGCGGCTCCCGCCGGTCACGACGGCCGTCCTGCCGTCGAGTCCGAACAGCTCAGTCAAGCGATCAACGTTCATCGCCATTTCTCGGGTTCCTTCCGGAGTTGTGAACGGCATTCTGCCGAACTGGCAGCACAATGCACGCATACCGTGCAAAACGCTGCCAATTCCCGGCGCGGGCCACCTCCCCTCCCGAACTGGCAGCACAGAAAGCCGTTTCGGGCACCCACCGCTGCAAATTCCCGGCGTGGGCGGCGGCTAACGTCAGCCACGATGGCAGTGACCGGTCGGAGCCGGACCGCGGCTGGGAAGCGAAGCCTGGGCGCGGCGTGGGCCGCCAGCCTCGCTGCGACTGCAGCGCTCCTCATGGCGGCCTGCGGCGGCGGGTCCGGCGGTAACGGGGAGCCGCTCCAGGACGCAGCCGCTCCGACCACGAGCGCGGCCGCACCGGCTTCGACGACGGCACCGGCCACAACCTCGACCACCACCTCGACGGCACCGGCCAGGTCGACCACAGCCACCTCCACGACCACAACCGCGTCCACCACGACCACGTCGACCACGACAGCGCCCCCGCCCACGACGACCACCACGTTGGCGCTCCTGCCGGAGGCGTCCACAGTGGAGGGGCTGGTCGCGCTCGACCGCCCGGTCGTGATCGCCCACGCCGGCGGCGATCAGGACTATCCCCACTCCACCGTCTACGCCTACACCCAGTCGGCGATCGCCGGTGCCGACATTCTCGAACTGGACGTGATGCTGACCGCCGACGGGGCCCTGATCGTCCAGCACGACGACACCGTCGACCGCACCACGGAGGCCTCCGGTCCGGTCAATGCCCTGACCCTGGAGGAGGTCCAGGCCCTCGACAACGCCTACTGGTTCGTGGCCGGCTTCTGGGGCGACCAGACCCGGCCGACCGAGGAGTACGTGTTCCGGGGTGTGCGCACCGGGGCGGTCGAGCCCCCCGAGGGCTTCGGGCCCGACGACTTCCGGGTGCCGACCTTCCGGGAGGTGGCCGAGCGCTTCCCCCACCACGTCCTAGACGTGGAGATCAAGCTGCAGCCCGGGCCGGACGGCGAGGAGGACCCCGCGACGGGGATGGCCGCCGCGGAGGTGCTCGCGGCCGAAATCGCCGAGTTGGGCCGGGAGGACTCCGTGATCGTGGCCTGCTTCGAGGACGACGTGCTGGCGGCCTTCACCGCGCTGGCCCCCTCGGTGGCGGCCACTCCCGGAGAGGCGGCCCTGCTGGGCTGGTTCACGAGGACCGAGGAGCTGGATCCTTCGATTGGGGTTGTTCAGGTGCCGTTCACGTACCGGGGAATTCCGGTGGTGACGCCCGACACCGTGGCCCGGATGCACGACGAGGGTCGGGAAGTGTGGGTGTGGCTGAGCGGGACCGACGTGGTGGAGACCCGAGAGTTCTACGCCGAGCTGTTCGCGCTGGGCGTGGACGGCGTCATCGCCGGCCGTCCCGCCGAGGCGGCCGCAGCCCTAGCCGAGATCTCGGGCTAGCGCGGCCTCTAGTGCCGAAGCCGGACTAGAGCTCGCGGCGGCGGGCCATCTCGAAGCAGGCCACCGCGGCCGCGGCTGCGACGTTGAGAGAGCCCAGCGTGCCCCGCAGCGGGATGGAGGCCAGCACGTCGCAGCGCTGGGCAACCAGCCGTGACAGTCCCCTGCCCTCGGAGCCCAGGACCAGCGCCACCGCCTCGCCCGCCAGATCGAGATCGTGCAGGGGTCGGGACCCGGCCGCGTCGAGCCCGACCGTCCACACGTCGTGGCTGCTCAGCGTGCGCAGCGCGGTCGGGATGCCGGGCACGACCGCAAACCTGAGGTGCTCCACCGCGCCTGCGGCCGCCTTGGCCACCGTGGGGGTGATCCGGGCGGAGCGGTGGCTCCGCAGCACGACTCCGGTCACTCCGGCACACTCGGCGGTGCGCAGCACGGCGCCGAAGTTGCCCGGATCGGTGATGCCGTCCAGGACCAGCAGGAAGGGCGCTCCGGCCGAGCGACCGTCACGGCCGGCGGCGCCTTCCGTCGGCGCCTGAGCCAGCTCGGCCACCTCGACCTCCGGCAGTGGATCGGCCCGGGCGACGACGCCCTGGGGTGACTCGGTCCGGGCAGTGGCATCGAGCTCGGAGCGGCTGACCTCGCGGACCGCAGACCGCTGCTCGCGGGCCAGCTCAACGATGTGCTCGACGATGGGCGCGGGATCGAGGCCCTTTGCGATCATGACGGAGCGGGTCCGCCGCCTGCCCGCCAGCAGAAGCTCCCTGACCGCCTGGCGGCCCTCGACCTGTTCGCCGCCCAGGCCGCTGCGGTCCCGTCCCGCCGGCTTCGCGGCGCGGGACCGGCCGGCATGCGGGCGCGAACCTCGTGGCTGTCCCGGGCGGGGGCGGCTGGATCGGTTAGGACGGCCCATCGGCGCGGATCCCGTCCGCATCGCCGGACCGTCGAGCCACCAGGGCCACCGCCATGGCGGCCACCCCCTCGCCGCGGCCCAGAGCACCCACGCCCTCGGTGCTGCGGCCGGTGACGATCACGGGCGCGCCGGCGGCGGCACTGAGGCGCTGCTGCATGATGTCGCGGTGGGGCGCCAACTTGGGCGAGTCGAGCACCGCGGTGCACGACACGTTGACGGGATCCCATCCCGCCTCCCGCACCGCGCCGGCGGCTCGACGCAACAGGTCGATGCTGTCGGCTCCGGCCCAGGCCGGGTCGCGATCGCTGAACATCTGGCCGATGTCGCCGAGGCCGGCGGCGGCCAGCAACGCGTCGATGCAGGCGTGGGCGACCGCGTCGGCGTCGGAGTGCCCGTCGAGGCCGCGCTCGTCGTCGAAACGCACCCCGCCCAGCACCAGCGTCCGCTGCGGGTCGTCGCTGTAGCGGTGCACGTCGAAGCCCTGCCCGACCCGCATTCCAATCTCAGCCATGGTTACCACCTGCCCCGCCGGACGGTCCGCATGCCTCCAGCAGCGCTTCGGCCGCCACGAGGTCGTGGGGTTCGGTGATCTTGAGGTTGCGGCTGTCGCCGTCCACGGTGACCACCGTCGCACCGGCTGCCTCCACCAGGGTGGCGTCGTCGGTCGCGTCGGCCCCGTCGGCGTGGGCGGCCCGCAGAGCGTCAGCTCGAAAGGCTTGGGGTGTCTGCACCGCGGCCAGCTTGCGGCGATCGGCAGTGCCCCCGCCCCGCCAGCGGATGGTGTCGGTCAGGTCGATCACCGGAATGGCGGCGTCGGCACCGGCGCGCACCGCCTGGATCACTCGCTCGAACACGCCGTCGGTGGCCAGCGGGCGGGCGCCGTCGTGCACCAGGACGATCTCGGCGTCGTCGGGAACCCGGCTGAGCCCGCGGCGCACCGAGTCGGAGCGCAACACCCCGCCCGCCACCGCGACAACCTGCCCGGCGCAGTCGCCGTCGGGGTCCGACAGCTGCCAGGCGTCCGCTCCTACGGCGCGTTCGGAGGGCAGCACGACCACGACACCTTCGGACCAGCGGGCGGCTCGCTGCACAGTCCAGTCGATCACGCACCGGTTCCCGAGGCGGCTGAACTGCTTGGCCCCGCCGAAACGGTGGCCCTCCCCGGCTGCGGCCACGATGGTCCAAACCCCCGCACCAGATCGGCCGCTTCGCTCACGATCACTCTTACTCACCGCTACTAGTGTGGGCCTTTGCTATGTCCGACACCACCTCCACGGCTCCCGATGTGGCCATCGAGGCTTCCCCGGACGCGCTGCGGGAGGCTCTGCGGGAGACGATTCTCTTCGCCGAACTCGATGACGAGCAGCTCGACCACATTGCGGCCGCGGGCAGCGTGCAGTCACTGCAGCGGAACGTCATCCTGTTCGAGGAGGCAGACGAGCCCGGCGAGTTCTACCTGGTGCTCTCGGGCCGGGTGGCCATCGCCCAGGAGTCCGACGACGGGCGGGAGTCGCTCCTGGCGGTGCTGGGTCCCGGTGAGCTGTTCGGCGAGATGGGATTCCTCGACGGCCTCAACCGCTCGGCACAAGCCCGGGCCCTGGAGGAGTCCGAGGTGCTGGTGGTGCCCTACGCGGAGTTGCGGCTGCTCTACGAGAACCATCCGACGGCGCTGTGGAGCGCGGTGCAGCTCCTGGCTCGAAGGCTGAGAGCAACGGACCGGGCGCTGTCCGACACGGTGTTCCTGGACGTGATGGGACGTACCGCCAAGCGTCTGCTGGAGATGGCTGGCGACAAGGACGAGTTCGAGATGCCCCTCACCCAGGAGGAGCTCGCCTCTATGGTGGGAGCCAGCCGCGAGCGGGTCAACAAGGCGATCCACGCCTTCGTCCGGCTGGGCTGGATCACCCACGACCACCGCCACTACAAGATCACCAACCGCAAGAACCTAACCCTCCGCGCCCGCTAGCCCTGTGTACAGGCGGGCTACGCGCATCGCGCCGCGACCGTCGCTAAGGTGACGCTCACGTGGTCCCAGGCAGTGGGGCCGACAACATGAGGAGTTCGATGTGCGGGCCTTGCCATCCGTCACCCCGACCCCGGAGCAGTTGAAGCTGATCGGGGATGTCCGACAGGGGTTTCGTATCATCCGGGGTGCTGCCGGAAGCGGCAAGACCACGACCTCGCTGCTGCGTCTGCGCGAGCAGATTAGCGTCCGACTGAAGCCCCAGCGGCGACGCGGCGACGCTCCGGTACGCGTGCTGGTGCTCACATTCAACCGGACCCTCCAGGGCTACATCGCCGAGCTAGCCCGCCATGAGGCGCCCGACAACGATGCGTTGGTACTCGAGGTCAGTACCTTCGGCCGGTGGGCTCGGTCCTTGGTGGGCGACGTGAACATCGCGGGCGGCGACAGGGGCGCATCCTTGCTTCGGCCGCACCTTGACACCTTCGCTACGTCTCGCCAACAGGAGTTCTTGGTCGATGAGGTCCAGTACATCCTCGGTCGCTTCGAGTACGACCCCAACGACTTCGACGCGGCGAGCCTGGCCGACTACCTGACAGTCGTTCGAGAGGGCAGAGGCACCGCCCCTCGCGTCACCCGACCCACGCGCAAGAAGTTGGTCGACGAGGTGATCCCCGCGTACATGGAAGCGAAGCGGGCGCGAGGCGAGATCGACTGGAGCGACCTCGCGCTGTTGGCTGCCGATGCCCGGCCCGACCTCCTCTACGACGTCGTGGTGGTCGACGAGGCTCAGGACTTCTCGGCCAACCAGGTTCGCACGATCCTGCGCCACCTCCAGGACCGGCACACCACGACGTTCGTGCTGGACGCGGTCCAGCGCATCTACCCGCAGTTCTTCAAGTGGGTGGAGGTCGGCATCACAGCTCGACCCGAGATGATCTACCGGCTCAAGGACAACTACCGCAACACCGCCGCGATCGCCGCCTTCGCCCATCCGCTCGTAGCCGGGCTACCCCTCGAGGACGACGGCACGCTGCCCGACTTCTCCGCGTGTCATCGCCCCGGCGCCAAGCCGAGGGTCATCGCCGGCAAGTACAGCGATCAACTCAGGATCATGCTCGACCGACTCGATCACAAGGCCGACCTGAGGAAGGAGTCGGCGGTCTTGCTCCAACCTCGTGGCGGAGGCTGGTTCGACGAGGCTCGACGGACGCTGCGCCGTCGCGGGATCCCCTACTGCGAACTGACCCGAGAGAACGAGTGGCCATCCGGTCCCGAGCGAGTCGCACTCTGCACCATCCACTCCGCGAAGGGCCTGGAGTTCGACCATGTATTGCTCCCCGGCCTCAGCCGGCAGGTAACGCCCCACGGGCCCGAAACGGGCGACGCCGATCTCGAGCGGCTTCGCCGCATGCTGGCGATGGCCGTCGGCCGGGCCCGAAAGTCGGTGATGGTTGGCTACAAGCCGGGAGAAGAGTCGTCTCTCATCGGACTCCTGGACCCGTCCACCTACAAGCTGATCAAGGCATGAGCACGATGAAGTGGGCGCCGGAGGCCGAGCCGCAGTCGCGCGGGGAGGCACGCCGCGCCCCGAGACACCCTGAGGTGGTGAGGGCCGCCGAAGAGCGCGGCATAACCAGCATCGTTCACTTCACCCGTATCCCAGGGCTCGTAGGAATCCTCGACAGTTCTGCAATCAAGGCGCGAAACCTACTCCCGGAAGATGCGCGACTCAGGTACGTCTACGAGGCGAATGCCGCTTACCGATGTCGCGATCAGATCTGGCACGACTACGTCAACCTGTCGGTGACACACATCAACCTGCACATGTTTCGGAGTTCCCAAAGCTGGCACCCCGATGACGTATGGGTAATACTAAAGTTCGGCCCTGCGATCCTCGGCGATCCCGGCGTCGTGTTCTGCACCACGAACAACATCTATTCGGGCGCACACCGCTGCCGAGGTCTGCAAGGATTCGAACAACTGTTCGCTTCCGACGTGCCCCGCTGGCACGAGAACCGAACAGTCCGCAGAAGTCACCAGCCGTACGAGACCACCGACCCCCAGGCGGAGGTGCTGTACCCGTTCGAGCTTTCGCTAGAGCACCTGCACACTGTCACAGTCCCAGACGATCATGTGGAAGACACCGTCGAGGCAGCTCTCTGCCACTTCCCATACGCGCCTAAGATCAACCCGAACCCGGAGGCATTTCGATGAGCGACGCGAGCCAAGCCTCTCAACAAGAACTGTGGCCTGACGGCAGAGCCGACGAGGCGGTGCGGGCTCCAGATGCGGCCAGCGTCACGCAGTGCGCCATCGGCGACGCCCGCGATGAGCGCGCGACGAGGACACGGGGATCGATGCTTTGGGCGGCGTACGGAGATGCTCTCGGCTTCATCAGCGAACTCGTGGACCGCAAGGGGCTCGAACGGCGGACGCAGGGAGCACCCCTCGACCACCTCATGGCCTGGGAACGACGAGTCGGCGGCAGGTGGGGCGTCGACGTGCTTCTTCCCCCTGGCAGCTGGTCCGACGACACTCAGCTACGCATGGCCGTCAGCCGCTCAATCGGCCCTTACGGCTTCGACATCGAGACGTTCGGCCGGATCGAGTTGCCTGTCTGGCCTTCCTACGGCCTAGGCGGCGGTCGAGCCTCTAAGGCAGCCGCCAAGAACCTCGGGAAGCCGTCCACGCTGTGGTACGCCAACACCTTCGCCGGCTGGACAAACGCTGGCGGCAACGGCGCCGCTATGCGCGTCCAGCCCCATGTATGGGCGTCACGCGATCTCGACGGGGGCTACATGCTCGACGTGATCGCGGACACCGTCTGCACCCACGGGCACCCCCGCGCGGTCGTCGGCGCCTGCTTCCATGCGGCAACCCTCGCCCACTGCTTGCGCAGCGGCACCGTCCCGGACCCCGAGACTTGCATGGACATCGCAGCCCGCGTGGACGACGCCGTCCAACTGATCGGGGAGCACTCGACTCTGGGGCCTGTCTGGAGTGGCCTGTGGGAGCGAGAGACCGGCAAGCGGTTCAATGACATGTGGCGGGTGACCGTCGATGAACTGCGTCACGCCATCAAGAATGCAGCAGATAGCGCTGAGACCACCAACGGCGACGGAGCTATCTACCAGGGGATCGTCGATCGCCTGGGCCTCCGGGACCGAGCGCAGCAGGGCAGCGGGATCCTCACGACCGCTGCCGCCGTGGTGCTGGCCGCCACAGCGTCCAAGGCCCACGAAGGCGTGGTCGCCGCGGCCAACGCCATCGGCACCGACACCGACACGATCGCCAGCATGGCCGGCGCCCTGCTCGGCGCCTGCGACTTCGCCGCGGAGCCGCCCGAAGAACCCCTCGACAGCATCTACCTGAGAGCCGAAGCCGACCGCCTCGTAGCCGTCTCTCAAGGCGAACAGGCCCACGGCCACCCGTATCCCGACATCCTCACATGGTCCGCACCCCAGACCCAGGCCGACGCCCTCGTCAGCGACAACGGCAACTTGGCGGTAGAAGGACTCGGCGAAGTTACCCGCCTAGCTGCCGACCCGATGTACACCCCCAGCAAAGACTTCGCCTGGGAATGGGTCAGAGCCGACTTCGGCCAGACGCTACTGATCAAGCGCCGGCCAGAGATCAAGACACGGCCCATCAGCAACGACCCGACCCCGCCAGCCGCTCCCAAAAGCGCTTCCCGGTCGCGCCCACAGACGGTTCATCCGGAGCAGTCCCCCAAGACCCGGCCAGCGGGGCGCCGAGAGTCCAGCAGGGGGACCATCGACCGAGCGATAGTTGAAGCGAGAGACAAGATCTCGGATGATGCTGCACTGGGATCTATCGTGCGGGATGTCGCCCGACAGACATCCCTGGGAGGTCTCCTGGATTTCATCCGGAACATTCGCGACGACTTGCGCAGCTGAAGACGAGAAATCAGACAGCACTTCTACCGCACAGAAGGCTGCGGCTGGCTGGACGACTAAGTCTCTCCAGTCTGGCTCATTCTGCTGTCAGATGGGCATCGCGTCGGGATCCGTGACGATAATCTCATTCGCTCGATCCTCGAGCTGGACCTTGAACCCAACGTACGGCGCATCGGGCCTCCGAGTCGAACGAGGAACCACAATCCGGATTGCAATGATGCATGAATCGCTCGGAATCTCGATATCTACATCGGATCTTGGGATCACTCGCTCGGTCATCGGATAGACAATGACCGCGCCACGCCGATCAGCGTGAAGACTGTCAGCGACATGATCCGGGTACACCTGCTTTAGATGGATACCGGCAATTCTCCGCGCCGCGTCTCTGTGTTTCGGATCACTGATATTTTGAAACAGCAGACCGCGACTCCGTTTCCGATGGGACACACTCAATGAACCATAATCAGTGACCGTATGAACTGCTCCTGTGCGGAGTTGTGGTACGAGCAATACCCAGTCGTCTATCGAGCCACTTGCCTCTCTCAAGAATACTAGATCTGGAATAAAGTGATCACCATAGGTCCATCTAAGTTGCTCTAGCGCTGTCAGAAACTCGTCATGACTCACGACCCCATGACTCGCTGTGAACGAACCGTAACTTCCCGATCCCGGTAACGAGAAGTCGGCCTGCTCACTTGCATGTAATATGAGCGGGATCATAACTCGGTAGTTGTATTCGATGTCGATCGGGTTCTCGGGATAGGCAACAGGCTCAATCTCCTGCTGCCGTCGCACGTCTAGGCGAGCGTTGAACATCTTGTTTCGAGCGGTGGGACGTAACCATGGCAAGTGCTGTGTAACCAGCGGTGGAACCTCAGCTGGTCTAATCTGCGGCTTCCCGTTGACGAGTTCGGCATACCGGCGCAACTCCTCACGGAATAGTTCTTCTGCGCGCATGATTGCGCCGAATGCCTCGTAGAGGTCAATCGTCCTATGCCCTGCTTGGATCCTACGATCAATATAGAGTCGCACCAGATCTTGATATCCCTTGCGAAAGCCGAACCACCGGCCCATCTGCATGAGTGTGTCGGCTTGGCCAGTTCTACGTCGGTAGTACGAAATCGTGAGACCCTCAACCGTAAAACCCCTACTCAGCTTTGCTCCGCCGACTAGTACACGCCAGACCGGGCGCCGGTCAAAATCGATGTCCTCCTTTCTCATGTCCTGGTGACTGTTTACGATAATGACGGGATCACCGGTTTGCGTGATCCTCGAAATCGCCTCCCCGATGAATGGCTTCAAGTCCTCGAAGCTGTCCGGCAGTCTCCTCTCTTGTAAACTCCGACTCGTCGGGATAATGTCCTCGTCGTACAAGGTCCGGAGGTAGGACAAGCCCGACGGACTGCTGAAGGCCGCCGAGCGCCAGGCTGTGCGTATTTCATCCGCAAGCTCGAAGTGATCTACCTGTCTGACCGATTCGTGTGCAAGCATCGTGTGGTGTCGGAATGTCGGTGCTCCGTGCTGTTCACGAAACAGTTTGATCGCTCCGGTAATGACAAACATCGCTAGCGCCTCTTGCATCTCGGCAGCGCGAGACTCAGGGGCGTCTCTCGGTGCGACAAGATCACGAACATGCGCCACCTCTCGACGGCCTCGGACTACACGGCCGTCATCGTTGGTTTCCGGGTCGAGATCGTGGAAGTCCCGGGCACCCATATACCCGGGCGGTCGTGTGAGGGCAACGAGGAAGTCCTTCGGAAAGATGTCCTCAGCATCGTTCGGATCGATGAATACATTGGCGAATGGTGTCGCTGTATAGCCTACATACTGTGCGCGTGGGAGCAGACCCAGTAGCTCTGCAATCAAGCTATTGATTGCAGTTCGTTGTCGTTGTCCCTGCTGCCATCGACTCGGGTTTACTGTGTTCACCGAGGCGTGATCGGATTCGTCATCAATGATGAGAGCTGGAATCTCACCGAGCTTCGGCTTCATTGCCTTGAGATCGCGTACGAGTCGGTCCAATACCGTCTTATTCTTCTTGACAACAACCAAACGCGCTGGACAGCGATTGAGATTCTCTCTATCATTCAGTGGAAGCGAGTTGTCAAACTCTATGAATTCTAGTGCTGTTATGCCATTAAGGAGACTCTTGTAGTCACCTGAACTGCGTCCAAATCGATGGTTCGTGAGCCTGATGATGTCGGGACGGTTCTGACTGGAGGGTAGTACTCCGTGCCTGATGCATGTGTCCCAGTCAGGGTCGTTCTGATAGTCGACGTTGGTCATCATTGCGGGGTCGTCAGGATCGACGCCTCGCAGAATGTTCTCAACCCCGACCAGTTCCATGTCGATACGGCGCTGAGTTTGTTCCCGAAGCAGATCGATGGTCCCGGTCATCACGATGAGAAGTCGATAACCCGCGTCAATCGCTCGCGCTAGAACACCGGTGATGTTGGCGGTCTTGCCGCTCTGGACGTACCCCACAACGAGACCCTTGGACTGGTAGGCCTCAGATCGAGTCGGGTCTGACAGCCTCTGCACGATATCGGTAGTGGCGGAACTCAGATCTGCGACGGACTCGGCGTCCCATCCCGGCTTGGCCATGAGATGACGCTCATACGCGGGCCAATAGAACGCTCCTGTGCGCTGCATCTGTGGCGTGTACCACGGTTCGAATTCGTCAGCAATGACGACATTCCTCTCATACTTGATCGGGAATATGTCGGTGAGCACGGAGTGACTCTCGTCCGGCAGTTGCAATCCTCGATAGATCGCGAGCCGTCGTTCGTTCGTCTGGCGGGCAGAGCCGTCCGTCCACGACTCGGACTCGTCGGCGTTGTCCCAGAGCGCGAGTTGGAGCGACAGCTCCTGCTTGACCGGGTCGTTGGGGCTGGCGGTCTGCAGATGTTGTAGTAGGGAGGGGATAGACGCATTCAGGCCAGCATCATCGGCTTCCAGAGCCACCCGAGGTTGCAGGGGTCTCGGGCCCATCGCCTTCAGACCAGCTAGCACGCCTAGGTAGATCATCTGCGCTTGCTCATTCATGGCGTTCCGAGTCCCTCGATTTCGATGGGGGGTGAGTCGGGCGGCAGACCTGCGGTGTGCAGGATGTACGAAACATCGCTGAACCGCTCGATCGGGAAGCCCGCGGATCCGAGGCGTCGTGCCGTGATGGCCGGGAATCCTGGAGTGACCCTGAACACACGGACCGGACTGCGCTGAACGAACTGCCGATTGTATAGGTGACTGTGTGCGTCATCCCACCCGACGCTGGCCAGCCTCTCGGCGAATCTTGTCTGCATCACGGGAGCCGACAGCCGGTCAGCCACCCGCGTGATCAACTCGGGCAGGGTTGTGCCGCCTACACCGCGAGTCGTGAGTTGTACCGACACCAGCCATAGGTTCCGGCCCGGTGACGGCTCCAGTTGCGTAAGGCTTGAGATGCGGTGGCTCCTGTCATCGGAGAGAGTCGTCTTGACCTCAAGGTCGACATCGCTGAGTCCGAAGTCGTGCTCCTCCCGCGTCGGACCTCGCCATGAGTCCACCGCCCTTTGTTCGCCAATCGAGCCGATCAAGTGGTCCAGCACAAGAAGTTCTCCGTAGAGCCCCAGTTCCTGATGCTCGCTGAGGCGACCCAGAGCACTAAGCAATTCCCGATAGGAGGAGAGCACTTGTCCGATGGCCGCGCCCATGGCCTCGCCGCGCAGCTGGACGTGGTCGGCAACCGCGACGAGCATCGGGTACGCCTCGCGTAGCACGCCGTGGCCGGAGACGCCGAACTCCACCCAATCACCCCTAGCATCCGTACCGACTCGGGTATCGAGATGTCGGTACTGCGCGAGATCGGGAGCATCGCCAGCCGCGAGCCATGGACCTCGGACCGCTATTCGTTGCGAGGCCGGCTCGATGACCATGTCGACATCGGGGGTGCCGGCGATGCGCACGATCGCCGGTGCTCCGGCCTCCAGATTTACTCGAGGTGGCGTCTCATCGCCGGTGTAATAGCAGCAGGGGCGTAGGTTCCTTCGAGAACCTCAACTCAAGAAGGAGACCTACGCCCGTGCCAACACGAGTATCGCCCACAGAAGCTGTCCGCGCCGAGATCGACGAGCTGTTCGGCTCGGGCCGTGACATCGCCGAGGTCCTCGAGGAGGTGATGCGCCTGTCGGCGCGGCTGGTGTTGCAGCAGGTCCTCGAGGACGAGGTCACGTCCTGGCTGGGGCGGGGCTGGAACTCCCGCGCCGTCGGCGGGCGCGCCGGGCAGCGCAACGGCTACGGCGACCTGACGGTCAAGACCACCGCCGGGCCCGTGGCGCTGCGCCGCCCGAAGCTGCGCAACACCGCCGAGGCGTTCGCGTCGCAGCTGCTGGGCAAGGGCGTGGTGCGCAGCGAGCCGTTGGAGGCGCTGGTGATCTCGGCGTGGGTGCGGGGCCTGTCTGACCGCGACATCGAGGCCTTGCTGGCGGAGGCGCTGGGCCCTGAGGCCGCTTTGTCGAAGTCCACCGCCAGCCGGATCTGCGCCCGGCTGCGAGACGAGTTCGACACGTTCCGCAGCTCAGACCTCTCCGGCGTCGAGCTGGACTACCTGTTCCTCGACGGGTCGCACTTCAAGATGCACGACGGATCGCGGGCCGAGCCGGTGCTGGTCGCCTACGGCATCACCGCCCTCGGGCGGCCGGTGCTGTTGGCCGTCGAGCCCGGCGGCGACGAGTCACACGACGCCTGGGCCGGGTTCCTCGACGACCTCACCGACCGGGGGCTGCGGCCCCCGCTGCTGGTCGTCTCAGACGGCGCGGCGGGCCTGATCGGCGCCGTCGAGCAGAAGATGCCGCAGTCGCTGCGCCAGCGGTGCCTCATCCACCGCTGCCGCAATGTCCTGGCCAAGGTCCCCGCCGGTCGCCGCGACGAGCTCAAGGCCGCGTTCTGGGCGATCTTCGACCTCGACGACGACATCGAGCCCGGCCACCGGGCCGTGAGCGCAGCACAAGCCGGCATCGACGGCTTCGCCCGCCGCTACGACAGCGAGTTCCCCGCCGCCGTGCGCTGCCTGCTCACCGACCGCGCCGCGCTCACCGCGCACCTGCGGTTCCCCGCCGAGCACCGCCGCAGGATCCGCCACACCAACCTCATCGAGCGCACCTTCGGCGAGACCCGCCGAAGAGTCAAAGTCATCGGCCGGCTCCCCGGCGAAGCCAGCTGCCTCACACTGGTATGGGCAGTGCTCGACCGGGCCTCAGGGGGCTGGCGCGGACTCACCTACACCCCCGCCATCGCCCGAGCGCTCACCGAGTTGCGCCACCAGATCCACCACCCTGCCCGCACCAACACCGACCAGCCCGACCACACCGTCACACGCGCCGCCTAACATGACCACCGGGACCTGCGCCCCCTGCCGCTATTACACCAAACCTGGGACGCCACCGATACTCGAGTAGGTTCAACCAGTCCAGGTGCCGGTCGTCGCTGGACACGGTCATTCGGACTCGACCTTTGCGGCTGCGGCCAGGATGGAACTCCAGAGGTTCACGTTGTCCTTCTGCTTGGCCCCGAAGCGCTCACTGCGGAAGAGATCATTGAGCAGGAGGTACAACGCTGCCTTGAGGAGAGGAGCGTCGTTCAGCGAGGTCCCGCGGTCGCCAGTTACTGCCCAGCGGTATCGGCGATTGAGTCGAATCGTGCGTGACTGTCGATCAATGCTGAAGAAGGCGTCGTCGCCGAAGTCCTGCCACCGGATGTCGATTGGTTCGGCACCTGCAACGAACTCCAACTCGTGACCGATCGTGCGTCGAACCAGTGGAGCGAATCCGCGACCGGGCGGCACGACACGTTGTCGGGTTCCTGCCCGCTTGCGAGCCTGCCGAAACGTCGTGGTCGCATGCTCGCAATAGGAGCGGAGATCGAACTCCCCGGACCGCGCCGATTCGACCCCTTCGATGAACGCATCGGTGGCTCGGATCCGAGTCTTCTCCGGATTCATCGAGAGATGCGCAGAGAGGCCGTCGTCAACCTCGACAGCGACACGCGCGAGCCTAAATCGGGGCTCCGGCTGGATGACCCCGTTCCATCCCCCTGCCTGCAGGAGTCGGTCGTGCCGGTAGAAGTAGAAGCCCTGTCCTTGATGCTGATCGGTGAAAGGAACCTTGAACGATGGAAGCTGTGATCGAGCGGGCCACATGTGGCACCGGAGTTCGACAGTCCTGGAATCGAGTTGCACCTCGAGGATCCTTGGGTAGTCCGGCCGGCCGCTACTCCGATAGCCGAAGGGGTCGATTGCAGCGACTTGCTGCGGCGGTCCGGTCTCTCCGGAGTCCGGCTCCTCCACGTCGATTGTGATGGCAACTCTCTCCCTAGCGATGAGCCGATGGAACACCAACCCGAGGTGCTTCCTGAGCCGGGGAATGGTCTGCTCGATGTAGCGATCGGTCGTTGCAGCATCCCTCGCGGCGGGAAAGTCCGTTACTCCGTCCCAGCGAACGAGTGTGCCGGTTCGAAGCCCGACGGGATGCCAGGATCTTCCCAGAAGCATCTCAGCAGTGCGTGGCTCAACGACATCGCAAGCGAACTCCTCGCCAACACTCTCCTTCCGCCATCGTCTCCCACTCGGGGCCGCGCCCGCGGCTCGACTGACGACGGTCAGGCTTCCTGCCTGGCCAAGCGACGCTGCCTTGAGCCCCAGCCCAAAATGCCCTAGGTCTTCTGCGTCATAGTCCCGACGCTTCCCCAACGCCATGGCATTCTCAAGTTCAGACGTGTCCATCCCCTGTCCGTCGTCCACCACGCAGAGACTGACAAGCCGCGGCCCGCGCCGCATGAATCGCACGAGAACGCTTGAGGCGCCTGCGTCGATCGAATTGTCGACCAGATCGGCGACGGCAGCTGCGAGACCATAGTTCAGCCCGATTGCTGCCATGATCGTGGGGTCGGGCGGAACAACCGTTGAGCCGGTGACCCGAACGTCATCGGGCCAGTTGCTCGTCCCGGCTGCTGGCGACTCCTCAGATGTCATCCAGTCCTACCTCCGCTGCAAGGGTGTCGAAGTCTGGCAGGACCGCGAGTACTCCATGTGCCGCAGCCCGACAGTTGGTCGCAATCGATGCCTCGTCGACTGCTTCGCCGGATTCGCGCTTCCGACGGACGTGCTCCTCGGCAAGCAGTAGGTAGACGCCCAGACCGAGCGCGTAGCGGTCCTTACGCCGGGCCACTCCCTCATCGCCCACCGATCTTGCTATCGAGGACGTATACGCCTTGAGCGGGGCGAACTCCTCGTTCAGCTTGATGTGATGAACGTCCCCGTGGATTCGGGCAAACCGCGCTCGTTCACCACCAAGTGCCGCGAGCACTGATGCACTGACAATCTCGACCTCGCCTGGAGTGTTGGCCGCCCAGGCCAGTTCATTGTCGTGGTTGGTCCATGTCGTGTCCACCAACGCAGGCCCTTTCGCCTCCTTCTTCTTGCCCTTCTGCGCAGAGGAGGGTCGAGGCTTCGGAGGCTCGGACTCGTCGACGATCTGGATAGCCGTTGTTGCTGCGAGACCCGCTCTGAGCCCCCCGTGAGATGACGGCCAACTCGGGATTTCGACAGTGACCGTCGCAGCGACTAGGTCTGCATCCATCGGAACAGCGATGGAGACGCGAATTCGTCCACTCCGCAGTTCGCCGATCGTGACATCCTCCGACGGATCGATGTCGAGGTGATCCGTCGTGACCCTCAACTCCGCTCGCTTCGGGATGAATCCGTCGCGCGCGTTGATGGCGTAGTGGATTCCGGTGGTTCGCCCGCGAGTCAGCTCAGCGGTATTCGGGCCGTCGATGGTTGTGGGGTCTTCGAGGAGGTTCTCCGGGGGTGCGGTTCTGTGCCTCCGTCGTCGTCGATCGGATGGCCGGGTTTGTCGCCAGGACCGCGCGTCCGCGGCACGAGCAATCCGGTCGGAGAGCGCGGCCGTGGATCTATCGCTATTGCTGCGCCGGATTGCGTCCTGGATCATCTCGCTGTTGGCGTCTTGGAGTTCATCCCAGTCATCAAGGAAAGCGACCAGTTCTTCCTCCAGGCGCACAGCGTGCGGGTTCCGGAGCAGGTCCGTTCGGTCTGCCGTGAATAGGCTCGTCCTCAGCTCCAATGGGAGCGGATCCGTGTCCAATACAACGAGGATCCGGTCCGCAAGCTTGTTGAGTCTTGTTCGATGCCGGAACTCCGGCGGGGTCCAGTGCGCGTGCACCTGCCCATTGGAGTTGAGGAGAAGGGCGTGATTGCGAGCAACGAATCGGCGTCGCGTGCCGGCATCACCCCCGGTTGCGAACAGGTAGAACCTGACCGGGAGTTGGTAGGTCCGTCCTTCGTAACCGAAGGGAAGGTGCTCCGAGCCCTCGGTGCGATCCGAACGCGGATTGCGGGCGAGCCGTCGACCGAGGCCCCCGAGTTCTGTAAGCCTCGATCCTCTCTCGCCGAGTGCAGGAGCAGTCATATGAACAGGAAACGGAGGCTCGAATAGTCGCGTGTCGGTGATCGTGTCCAGCGAGCGCTCGTCGCCTAAGCGCGAGACCCAGATCCCCTCGGAGCGAAAGCCCACTACTGCGATGCGGGTGCCACACCCAAAGTCGGGGCAAGCCGGTACGGGAAGCACCAAGGGTCCGGCCCGGTCGCCGTCCCCCTCCCACGGGGACACGACCCGGTATAGCGCCGTCTCGGTCTGCCGGTTCCCCACGCGCTGCCACCGGACGACGGTCAGCACAACTCCTACCTCTGGAGCG
This sequence comes from Candidatus Aldehydirespirator sp., assembly GCA_965203575.1. GTDB lineage: Bacteria > Actinomycetota > Acidimicrobiia > Acidimicrobiales > Aldehydirespiratoraceae > Aldehydirespirator. The sequence continues at coordinate 2,718,064 of OZ241894.1, read as the reverse complement.
AGCGAGGATCGAGTCAGGACAATCCAACCATGCGCATTCGGGAGGACCGTTAGACCGCCTCGGCCGAACGCCCCCATGAGCCAAAGGACGCCGTCCTTGCGGGATGACCCTACTCGCAGAAGCGTGTCGGCTATTTCGTCTGGCCGCATGCCAATGCCGAGGTCTCGGAACACGATGGTTCTCTCGCGCTTTCGGTTGGAGCCAGCGGATCTCAGTTCGACGTTGGCCCTTGCTGGCGCGTCCGAGGGTCCTCCGGGACCGAAGAGCTCATGGACTGCCGCAGCTGGCGTATCGAATAGCTCTGCCCACTGCTCGGAATCAAGCACCTCAGGCCCGATGTCCTCGACCGCCTGCCGCAACACGAGCGCGTCGAGCATGTTGGTGATTAGTTCAGTCAGCTTGTGGTCGAAGTTCCCGCCCGCGGCCGTGAAGAGACCCCTATTGCCCCAGCGATCTCCCACAGGTCGCTCGTACGGGGCGAATTTCGCCATGCGATCCCAAAGAGCGTCCAACTGCTCGGGCGACTCGACGGCGAGGGCTTCCCTGTACAGTTCCCGCGCCTCTGCTGTGGTCGGCGGGTCAGCTTGCACGGTCCGGATGTCGCCCTAGCCGGACTTGCGGTCGGGTCACGCGGCCGTCCGCTCGCCGAGATCCCACAAGTGCCATAGTGCCGACAGTATGTGACATCCGAGTGCCTGACCGAGGTCCAGCGGCACTGCATTGCCAATCTGCCTCGCGATGGAGTACTTGGAGCCGAACCACTGGTAGTCGTCGGGGAATCCCTGAAGCCGCGCAGCCTCAAGGTGAGTGATTGGGCGGTGCTCGATCGGATGCAGGTAGCGACCCTTCTCCGGCTTGTAGAACTCGGTTCGGATCGTGACTGACGGCTTGTCCCAGAACAACCTGCCCATCACATCAGCGGAGCCGGTCCTGTGCTTTCGCCAGCAGGGAGCCTGGAGGAGGTACGGAATATCGAATCTGTTGCCTCCTGGCGGGATCGAGCGGTAGCGGTCCAAGGAAAGTTGCGTGAAGAATCGGGTCAGATGTAGTTCCGACCCGTCGAAGGGCCCCAGCACCCGCTTCCCCTGAAATCTGGCTTGGCGGTCGGGCAGATCCCGATCCCGTACTTCGGTGGGTAGCCCGTCGAACGCCTCGCGAACACTTGAACGGCGCTCCGACTGTGGTGGTTCTCCCAAGGGTCGAGATCCGCGTCGCCGGCCGATGACGATCGCCCTTCGCCGCCGCTGCGGCGCTCCGTACAGCGAGGCATCGAGCACGAAGTGCTCGATCTCGTAGTCCTCAAGCCTGTTCCCGGCGCTGCAGGCTGCCTCCAAGCCCCCGAACTGTTCTGACTTGAGGAACTCGCGGACGTTCTCAAGCACGAAGATCGTCGGCCGCAACTTGCCGACCACCTCGACATACTGTTCCCAGAGGGCGTTGCGCTGATCAGTCACCTCCTGCTTCCCCAGTTGGGAGAAACCCTGGCAGGGCGGTCCTCCGAGGACGACATCAGCACGGTCCGGGTAGTGGGCGCCCAGTAGCCATTCCTCGATCGTGCCATGAAAGACGTGTCTACCTAGGTTGGCGTCGTACGTCGCGGCTGAATCGAGATCCGACTCCACGGCAGCAATCGGACGGAACTCCCCGAGATCGGAGTTCGCTCGAAGGAATCCGGCCGTCAGGCCTCCACACCCGGCGAAGAGATCAACGACGGTGTAGACGGGCCTCATCTCCCGACCACCCTCCGTCGGCGGGAACATGCCTCGATCACTCGGTCAGCCGCGGCCTCAACCTCATGCTCCCAGAGCCGTAACGACTCCCAACCGTGATCGCGGAATAGGCGATCCGTGTCGGCATCACGTTCCCGGTTCATCACAATCTTGTTCTCCCACCACTCCGCATTGGTTGTTGGCCACGTCCCGTGCGTCGGGCACCCGTGCCAGAAGCACCCATCCACAAAGACGGCCAACTGGATCCCAACGAACGCTATGTCGATCGATCTCCTCCGATTGCCCGGAACCGGGTATCCCACTCGGTAACGCATGCCGCGAGCATGTAGCTCGCGTCGAAGCACCAACTCCGGCTCGGTATCCCGAGTGCGCTGACGCGACATGCGTAATGAGGCGGGACTAGCCCCGGAGGGCTGCCCTACCATCATGCGGAGGGGGTGTGACAGGGTTCGACCCCCCGAGATTGAGGCTGGGCTACCAGGTGAACCCTTGCCAGCCGCATACAGCCCCCTAGCATATTCCAACACTTGGCGCCGTTACTTATGTTGGCTGACCCGGATGTTTCGTATCCCTCGGATCATGCGGGACACGGCTCGCTCATGGTCTCGTCTGTGCGGCGTGAAGATTTCCCTTCCAGTGCGCCATCAGACGGAATCCAGCCCGACTCGGATCGCCCTCAGGTCTTGCAGGAGTTGGTCGACTGCGGATTCGGGGGTGATCTGGTCCTGCTCGACGGCGTGTTCGAGCTGGGCCCGGCGGTCGGCCAAGCCGGGTTGGGCCTCGAACTGCTCAAGCAGGCGGCGCTCCAGTAGCACCCGCATCCAGGCCAGGCGGCCCCGGGCTCTACGTGCAGCCAGAGCACCGGAGGTGTCGAGCATGCGACGGTGTTCGACGATGCGGTCCCACAGCTCGTCCACGCCGGCTCCGGTCGCGGCCGAGACTGCCATCACCGGGGGCGGTGCCGCGTCGCCGGTGGGGGCCAACAGAGGGAGCGCCCGGCGGAACTCGGCCGCGGCCAGCCGGGCCGCCTGCTCGTTGTCGCCGTCGGCCTTGTTGACCGCAAGGACATCGGCCAGCTCCAGCAGTCCCCTCTTGACCGTCTGCAGCTCGTCGCCGGCACCGGCCAGGACCAGCACACAGAGGCAGTCGACCGACGCGTGCACGGCCGCCTCCGACTGGCCGACCCCCATCGTCTCGACCAGCACCACGTCGTAGCCGGCCGCCTCCAGCACGATGATCGCGTGGGGGGTGGTGCTGGTCACGCCACCGAGCATCCCCGCCGACGGTGAGGGCCGGATGAAGGCCTTGTCGTCGGCCGCCAGCGTGGCCATGCGGGTCTTGTCGCCCAGGATCGATCCGCCCGTGACCATGCTCGAGGGATCGACGGCCAACACCCCGACCCGGTGGCCGGCGCCGGTCAGGCGGGTGCCGAGAACGTCGATGAGCGTCGACTTGCCCGCGCCGGGCACGCCGCTGATGCCCACCCGGTTGGCTCCGCCCGCGTGGGGCAGGAGCTGCGCGAGCAGCTCTTGGGCAAGCCCCCGGTCGTCGGGCCGGGTCGACTCCACCAGGGTGATGGCACGGCCCATGGCAGTGCGGTCCCCCGCCAGCACGCGGTCAGCCAGCATTCACGAACTTCCGGTCGCTGGGGTGAATAATCGCGCCGAACCGCCGGAGGTTCGCTCGGGGGCGATCATGACAGGCGCTCCAGCAGCTCGGCGGCGGCCTCGGAGACCACTGTGCCCGGCGGGTAGACCGCAACCGCGCCCGCAGCCAGCAGCTCGTCGACGTCGGCAGCGGGGACGACCCCGCCCACAACGATGGCGATGTCGCCCCGCCCCAGTTCCGCAAGCTCGTCGCGCAGCTGGGGCACAAGGGTGAGGTGGCCCGCCGCCAGCGTCGACACCCCGACCACGTGCACGTCGGCCTCCACCGCCTGGCGGGCGACCTCGGCCGGCGTGGCGAACAGCGGGCCCACGTCCACGTCGAAACCGAGATCGGCGAAGGCAGTGGCGATCACCTTCTGGCCCCGGTCGTGACCGTCCTGCCCCACCTTCGCCACCAGGATCCGGGGGCGGCGGCCCTGCCGGTCGGCGAACTCGTCCACCCGGGCCCTCACAGCATCGATGCCGGCGTCCTGGTCGCCCCCACCGGATCCTGCCGGCCGCGCCTCCTCGCGGTACACGCCCTCCACCGATCTGATCTCGGCCACATGACGACCGTAGACGGTTTCGAGGGCGTCGCTGATCTCTCCGACCGTCGCGTGGGCCCGGGCCGCGTCGATCGACAGCGCCAGCAGGTTCCCCTCACCGGTGCGGGCGGCCACCGTCAGGGCGTCCAGAGCCGCCTGCAGGCGTGCAGTGTCCCGCCCGGCTCGCAGCTGCTCAAGCCTGGCGATCTGGCGCCGGCGGACCTCGGCGTTGTCGATCCGGCGGACTTCCACCGAAGCGCTCCCACCGTCTTCGACGCGGTAGCGGTTCACGCCGACCACGGCCTGACGACCCGAATCGATGCGGGCCTGGGTCCGGGCGGCGGCCTCCTCGATCCGGAGCTTGGGAAGGCCGGTGGAGATCGCCGCGGCCATCCCCCCAAGCTCCTCGACCTCGCAGATGTGGGCCCAGGCCCGCTCGGCCAGCAGCTTGGTGAGCCGCTCCACGTGGTAGCTGCCGCCCCACGGGTCGACGGTGCGGGTGATGCCCGACTCGTGCTGGAGGAACAGCTGCGTGTTGCGGGCGATGCGGGCCGAGAAGTCGGAGGGCAGGGCCAGCGCCTCGTCGAATGCGTTGGTGTGCAGCGACTGTGTGTGGCCCTGGGTGGCCGCCATGGCCTCTACGCAGGTGCGGACCACGTTGTTGTAGGGATCCTGGGCGGTGAGGCTCCAGCCGCTGGTCTGGCAGTGGGTCCGCAGGCACAGCGAGCGGGGATCCTGGGGGTCGAACTGGCTCATCAGCCGGGTCCACAGCAGCCGGGCCGCCCGGAGCTTGGCCACCTCCATGAAGAAGTTCATGCCCACGCACCAGAAGAAGCTGAGCCGGGGGGCGAAGTCGTCGATGTCCAACCCTGCGGCGAGCCCGGCCCGGGTGTACTCCACCCCGTTGGCGAGGGTGTAGGCCAGCTCGATGTCGAGGGTGGCTCCCGCCTCCTGCATGTGGTAGCCCGAGACCGAGATCGAATTGAACCTCGGCATCCGCTCGGCGGTGAAGGCGATGATGTCGGCCACGATCCGCATCGACGGCGCCGGCGGGTAGATGAACGTGTTGCGGACCATGAACTCCTTGAGGATGTCGTTCTGGATGGTCCCGGCGAGCTGCTCCGGCTCCACGCCCTGCTCCTCCGCCGCCACCACGTAGAGGGCGAGCACCGGCAGCACCGCGCCGTTCATGGTCATCGACACCGTCATCTTGTCCAGCGGGATGCTGTCGAACAGGATCCGCATGTCGAGGATCGAGTCGATGGCCACCCCGGCCATGCCGACGTCGCCGGCCACCCGGGGGTTGTCGGAGTCATAGCCCCGGTGGGTGGGGAGGTCGAAGGCGACCGACAGGCCCCGCTGGCCGGCGGCCAGGTTGCGGCGGTAGAAGGCGTTGGACTCCTCGGCGGTGGAGAACCCCGCGTACTGGCGGATCGTCCAGGGCCGGGTCACGTACATCGTGGGATACGGCCCGCGGACGAACGGCGGCAGACCCGGATAGCTGGACACGAAGTCGGCGCCCTCGAGGTCGTCGGGGCCGGCCAGGGGCGGTACGGAGATGCCCTCGGGCGTCTCGAACACCTCCGGGTCGCCGGTTGGTGCTGCAGCCGGGCGGTCCGCAGCGTCGCCGTCGCGCAGCTCGACCCGCGAGAAGTCTGGGATCGTGGTCACGGCTCGGCCGAGTCTAGCTGGCCTGCATCAGGGCCAGGATCAGCCGAGGAGCCCGTTGAGGTCGATCACCATCAGGACCGTCAGCAGCACGATGATCCCCGCGTTGAGGGCGGAGATCAGCCACCGGTAGCGGTGCCCGGTCCGCTGGAAGCGGCGGATGCTCAGGACGTTGAACACTATGGCCACGCCGCCGATGGCCAGGCCGATGCCCGAGCCCACCCCCGAGGCGATGCCGGCCGCGGGCAGCAGCCACGGGAACAGCACATAGAACAGGAAGCAGCGGACGCCCGACACCACCACCGACGTGCTGAAGACCCGCTCGGCCGGGACCTGGGGCGACGCGCCGGGGTGCGAAGTGTCTGGTTCGGCGGCCGCGGTCACCGCCATAGCGTGCCACGCCCCCGGCGGAGCGCCACGCGGAGTGTTGCCGGCTCAGCCGAGCGCGGCCAGGACTGTGTCGGTGTCGGTGACCGTGGAGACGTTCTGGAGGGCGTAGTCGACGGCCACCCGGTGCCACTCACCGTCGAACGAGCCGGCGGCGTCCTCCGGGAACACGACGTAGTACCCGAGGTCGGCGCCGGTGCGGGCCGTGTGGGACATGGCCATGTTGGTGAGCACGCCGCTGAGGATCAGCGTGTCCCGCCCGAAGCCCTTGAGCATGGTGTCGAGCTTGGTGTCGTGGAACGCGCTCATGCGCATCTTCTCGATGATGAAGTCGCCTTCCTTGGGCGCCGTGGCCGGCGACGGCTCCGCTCCCCAGGTGCCGCGGTCGAGGCTGCCCGAGGACGCCACCGCTTCGAAGAGTCCTGCGTTCACCTTGAAGCCGGGCGAGCCCGGCTCCACGATGAACCACACGTGCAGCACCGGGATGCCGAGCTCGCGGCACCGGTCCGCGAGGCGGTTGATGTTGGCTTCGAGGTTCTGCTCGGCGTGGTGGGCGCGGGACTCGGGCGTCGAGAACGCGCCGCCCTCGCTGAGGGACGCGTTCTGCATGTCCTGGATGATCAGGGCACAGCGTCCAGGGTCTAGTTCCAGTGCCATGGGGCCTCCTTGGCAGTTGAGCTGTGGACTAGGGGAGTTCGGTGATGGATGCGGGCAGCGCTCGGTCGCAGGCCTTCAGGCCCGCATGAACGCCTCGGTGTGGGGCCCGACGATGGTCGGCAGCGAGCGCACGGAGGTGGACGACGCGAAGAACAGGGTGTGGAAGTCGGGTCCTCCCCAGTGCAGGTTGGCCACCACTTCGTCGATCTCGACGACGCCGAGGTGGTTGGCGTCGGAGTCGAACGCCCACACGCCGCCCGGGCCCGTCACCCAGATGTTGCCCTGCTCGTCGCACTTCATGCCGTCGGGCACGCCGGCCACGTCGTCGTCCGACAGCCCGTCGACGAACACGTCGCCACCGTCGAGGGAGCCGTCGGCGTTCACGCTGTAGACCCGCACCAGCGCGTGGGTGGTGTCGTTGATGTACAGCAGCGACTCGTCTGGCGAGAAGCACAGGCCGTTGGGCTGGTCGAAGGTGTCCTGATCCACGCAGAGCTGCGTGGCGCCGTCGGCGCCGGGCGCCACCCGGAACACGCCCTGCCAGCCCAGCTCGCGGGGCCGCTCCACGCCGAAGCCCGGCATGCGGCCGTACCACGGGTCGGAGAAGTAGATCGTGCCGTCGGCCCTGACCACCACGTCGTTGGGGCTGTTGAGCTCCACTCCCTCGAAGTGCGAGGCCACCGTCTCGCGGCTGCCGTCGGGGCGCTCGCGCATCACCTTGGAGGTGGAGTGCTCGCACACGATCAGGTTCAGGTCCGCGTCGTAGGTCATGCCGTTGCACTTGTCGGCCGGTCGAAGAACCTCGGTCACCTCGCCGTCCTGCCAGCGGCGACGCACGTCGCCGGGCATGTCGGAGAACAGCAGGTAGTGGTCCCGGGGATGCCAGATCGGACCCTCGGTGAAGGTGAAGCCGCTGCCGATCACCTCGACCGCGGCGTCTCGGTCAACGAGCCCCCAGAACCTGTCGTCGTTGGCGCGCAGGGTCATTGTTCAGCCTCCTGTTGGCGGGTTGGAAGAATGGGTCGAGACGTCACGCCCCCCAGGTCTTGGTGGATGAGAAGCTGTTGATCGACAGCTCCTCGTCGAAGGCCACTGTGCGGCCCTCGCGGCGAGGCTCGCGTCTGGCGTCGAGGGCGGCCAGCACCCGCTCGGGGGTTATCGGGAACTCGGTGACCCATACACCCACGGCGTCGTAGATGGCGTTGGCTATGGCCGCGGGCTGGCCGTTGTTGGCCATCTCGCCGATTCCCTTGGCGCCGTACGGTCCGCCCGAGGACGGATTCTCGATCAGCACATTGTTGATCTCGGGGAGATCGGCCATGGTCGGGACGTGGTAGGTGCTCATGCCGTCGCCCCGGTTCTCGGCGCTCGGGTAGTACGGGTAGCAGGTCTCGAGGACACCGAACCCGAGACCCATGACGGCGCCCCCCTCGATCTGGCCCTCCACCAGGGTGGGGTTCATGGCCCGACCGATGTCGTAGGCCTGGGTGAGCTTCAGCACCCGCACGTCGCCGGTCTCGTCGTCCACCTCGACTTCGGCCGCGCACGCCGCGTAGGAGATGGCCGCGTGGGGCGGCTTGTCCACCTCGCCGGTCTCCGGGTCGACGATGGCCGCGCCCGGGTTCAGGTGGGCGCCGTCGCCGGTCAGCAGCTCCCCGTGCACGAAGGTGGCCGCGCCGGCCACCTCGTCCACGCCCATCGACTTCGCGGGCGTGCCCTTGACCGACACCGTCCCCTCGTCGACCTCGAGGTCTTCGGGATCGATCTCCAGTTCGCGGGCGGCCACCGCGAGGATCCGCTCGCGCACCTGACGGGCCGCCTTCAGCACCGCGTTGCCGGCCACGAACGTGGCCCTCGAAGCGAACGTGCCGGTGCACATGGGCGAGGAGTCGGTATTGGAGTTGTCGTAGGTGATCCAGTCGTAGGGGACGCCGAGCGTCTCGGCCACGATCTGCGACTGGACGGTCTTGGAGCCGTTGCCGATGTCGGAGGTCCCCGAGAACACGTCCACCCGGCCGTCGGGCTTGACCTTGATCCAGGCCTGCGACGGATCGCCGTTCTGGTTCATCCCTGTCGGGTACTCGATGGTGGCAACACCCTTGCCTCGATGTACAGCCATCAGTGACCTCCTGATCCGATCTGGGCCACAAGATGATCCGGCAGCATGTCGCCGGAGCGCTGGTCCCTGGTCATCGCCCGCAGATCGCCGCTCATCTCGGAGCCGGTGGCCGAAGCCAGCGACTGCATCACTTCCACCGTGCTGGGATCCTCGTAGGGGATCCGGTTGGGCGAGGTGTCGTTGACCCGGTTGGCGTTCTTGAGCCGGAACTCGTAGGGGTCCATTCCCAGCTCTCGGGCCACCCGCTCGGCGTGGACCTCGATGGCGGTGGACAGCCCGGTTATCCCGTAGCCCCGCATGGCGGTGGTGGGGATGCGGTTGGTGAACACGACGTACCCGTCGAAGTGCAGGTTGGGGATGGTGTAGGCGCCGGTGTGGTGGAAGCTGTGCTTGGTCACTCCGTACACCGAGAAGCGTCCGTAGGCGCCCGCGTCGTGGATGGTGAGCATCTTGCGGCCCAGGATCCACCCGTCGCTGCTGACCGCGTCGATGATCTCCATGTGCCAGGGACCGCGGTTGCCGGAGGCGAGCATCTCCTCCTCGCGGGTCCAGCGCCACTTGACGGGCCGCTCGGTCTTCTGCGCGGCCAGCGCGGTCAGCGTGTCCGAGGCGGTGTCGACCTTGCCGCCGAAACCGCCGCCGACGGTGCCGCCCTCCATCTTCACCTGGCTCATGGGGAGCTGCAGGTGGGAGCACACCACGCCGAGCGAGAAGTACATGGCCTGGGTGCAGGTGTGGATGGTGAGGCGACCGTCGGGCTCGGGTATGGCGACGCACACCTGGGTCTCCAGCGGCACCTGCTCCTGGGACTGGGTGCGGTACACGCCCGACACGATCAGGTCGGCCGCGTCGAAGGCCGCCTCGATGTCGCCCTTGCGGATCTGGCGGACGTCGAGGTTGCCCTCGTACTGGTCGTACCAGTTGCCGAAGGTGTCGTTGATCACCGGTGCGTCGTCGTCGAACGCGAGGCGGACGTCGAACAGGGCGGGCAGCTCCTCGTAGCCCACGTCGATGGCCGCGCACGCGGCCCGGGCGATGTCCACCGTGTCGGCGGCCACCAGCGCGATCGGCTGGCCCCGGTAGCGGGCGTGGTCCTTGGCCAGCAGTGGCTCGTCGCCGGGGATGCCGGCCCCGGAGAGGTGGCCGTAGACCAGCAGGGGCACGTCGGCGTGGGTGATCACGGCGTGCACGCCGGCCATGGCCTCGGCCGCGCTGGTGTCGAGGCGGGTGATGCGGGCGTGGTGGTGCGGGGAGCGCAGGGCTGCGGCGTGCAGCATCCCGGGCAGGCGCACATCGTCCACGTAGGTCGTGCGCCCGGTGACGTGACCCACGCCGTCATAGCGGGGCAGGCGCGCCCCTACGACCTTCATTCTCGGCCTCCTCTGACGAGGTCGACGACCTTCATGGCTGTCCTCCTGCTGAGATCGTGACATAGGTGTTGTTGGCGCTCGATGCGGTGCTGTCGGTGTCCAACTCGTCGCCCCGCGCCGCGGCGGCCACCGCTTCGAGGATCTTCACGTAGCCGGTGCACCGGCAGAAGTGCCCGGCCAGGGCCTCGCGGATCGCGCCGGTGTCGTCCGAACCGCCCGCGTTGATGTAGGCGGTGGCCGCCACCACCATCCCATCGGTGCAGAAGCCGCACTGGGCGGCGTAGTGGTGGATGAAGGCCTGCTGGACCCTGGACAGGTCCTCGGGAGAGCCCAGCCCCTCCACGGTGACGACTTCGGAGCCGTTCACGGCGCAGAGCGCAGTCAGGCAGGATCGGCGGGGCTGGCCGTCCACCAGCACCGTGCAGGCCCCGCAGCCTCCGGATTCGCATCCCGCCTTGGGGCTGGTGATGTCGAGCTCCTCTCGCAGCACGGTCAGCAGCGAGGTCAGCGGCGGCGACTGAACCGTTCGGGCCACGGAATTGACGGTCAGTTCCATGTCACTCTCCAAGCTGCTCAAGGGCCCGGCCGACGTAGACGGGAAGAACCCGACTGCGATACGAGGCCGACGCCAGAGCGTCGTCGTAGGGATCGGCGTCGGAGACGGACGCGGCCGCCGCGTCGGCGATCGAGCCGCCGCCGGCCAGAACAGCCTCGGCGGCGTGCAGCCGGCAGGCATCCGGTGCCGCCCCCGTGGCCGCGATGGTCACAGCACCGTCCGCACCACGGACCGCGCTCACCGACATGGCGGTCAACGACTGGGTGTGGTGGCGCCGCAGCGCCACGAACGAGCCCGCCTCGGGAACCGCGAAGGCGACGTCCAGAAGCAGCACCCCCGGCCGGGCCCCACCCGAGGCTGCGAAGTCGGCTATGCCGCCGGTGTGGGTGCCGTCGGGATCGGCCCAGCGCAGGACCGCGCCGAGCGCCAGCAGCGGTCCGCGCAGGTCGCCGTAGGGATTGGGCGAGCAGATGTTGCCGCCGATGGTGGCTTGGGCCTTCACCTCGTTGTCTCCGATGCCGGCCGCGCACGGACCGACGGGAGCATCCAGCCTCGCGCACGCAGCGAGGGGGGTCGCTGCGCCGACCGTCATGCGTCCGTTCGACCGCGAGATCCCGTCCATCTCGGCCCGGCCGAGCCACACGGCCCGCTCCACCGCGACCTGGCCGAGAGTGTGCTGAGGCACCAGCAGCGTGCCGCCGGCGAGCACCGTCGCGAACGGCTGCTCCGTCACGGCGGCCACCGCCTCAGCCTCGGAGGACGGCATGCTCACCGCAGCCGTAGATGTCATGGGAACCTCCTGATGCTTTGGAGCCCGCCCGCGTCAGGCCGACCGGCACCTCTAGCGCTGTCCTCGGATTCAAGTTGACCCCGGCAGCGCGCAACAGGCACCAGCGGAGCAACCTGCCCACCCCCATAGGAGTGGCTCCTAAGCACTAGTCGCCAGGACCGGTCGGCCTCATGGGGAGGCCCGCCACCGCGGCTTAGTGTCGGTTCGCGTGAGGTTGTCGGCGCGTGGTGCGGTCTGCGGAGACCCTCCGACCACACGGACTAGCGGTGACTCGTCAAGCGTCGTACCACTGAACCCCACCCAACGTTCCGTCAGGATTGAAGTGGAGCCGCACACGCTTAGCGACACGCAACTCGTGCTCGCGGTTACGGTCCCGGCGCCTGAACCGCACGGTCGCGTGCATCGTTGCCTCAAGGGTTGTGGCTCGAGGGGCATCGACACCGATCAGGGAGTCATCCCAACGGCCGGCATTGCCCACTGAAACCTCAATCCACTTCGGTTCGGGGGCCTGTGATGGCGTCTTGTCCCCGATCTGAGTGTGCATTTCGGTGACGAAGAACTCCAGCGGGAACTCGGCGATAGACCGTAGAGCGAAGCCGAGACCGATGGCTTCTATGGTGTTGGTGTCGGCATTAGCCAGCGCGTTGACGCGGACATCATGAAAGACGAGCTTGGTTGCAACGTTGTTGCGCAAACGCCACGGGCCGAACCAGTTGATCACCCCTGTGATGGCCGCAGCGAGGGAACCGAACGCCGCTACGGCAAGGAACCATGTGTCAGGGCCAAGAGCGGAGTCAGCGATGATGGGGTCGGCGAGGGCGACGGCGAGGATAGAGGCCATAGACGGCGAGCCTCCTTTCGGTCGGCCGGGAGCCCTAGCGCCCGACGATGGACGGCCAGCCCATGTTGGCCACCACCTCCACCGCCGGTCAACCAGCGCTACCGACCGTCAACAACTGCCGTCAGTTTCAGACCGAGGCCGTCGGCGGCAACCGAGGGGACACTTGAGGCAGTTCCTAGAGGTCCCGTGGCACGATGCGGCTTAGGGCACCGCCTAAGGGAGTCCGATTCAACCTCACAGCTGGGACGGTGCTTCTAGTGCGTGCTGTCGGCCCGGTCGTGTCAGCGCCAACGGCTCACGGCCATTACCGTCCGGCGTGTGGGAGCAGACTCCGGGAAGGAGTCTTGGGCGTCATCGTCGGCGGCCCGCAAGTCCATGCAGGGCAACCGCAGCCGCGACACCAAGCCCGAGATGGCGGTGCGTTCTGCCGTGCATCGGCGCGGAATCAGGTTCCGGGTGTCGGCGCGGCCTCAACCGGAGCTTGCCCGCACGGCTGATCTAGTCCTGCGTAAGGCCCGCATCGCCGTGTTTGTCGACGGCTGCTTCTGGCACGGATGTCCTGATCACCACACCCAGCCGGCGACCAACTCCCGGTACTGGGCTGACAAGATCGCCCGTAACGTCGAGCGCGACAGCGAGACCAACGCTTACCTTCAGCAGACCGGATGGACGGTGTTGCGCTTCTGGGAGCATGAGGATCCCGAGGCTGTGGCCGACCAGGTCCAACAAGCCGTGCAAGCGGCCCGGTTCGGCCGGCAGGACGACTGAGAGGGACTTGCGGTCGTGCAGCCGGATCGGTCGAGCCCGTCCACCCCCGTGACGCACCCCAGCACTAACGTCTGCTCGTCACACAACCGCGGCTTGGAGCCACACTGAGAATGATCAAGAATAGTGCTAAGACACGATGCCGGTAGACCAGCACACATTCCAGAACGCTCGGCTGGCGTCCGGTAGATGGCCTCTGCAGGCTGCAGAGTTCTTCGCGGGCGTGGGGCTGGTGCGCTGCGGTCTCGAGCAGGCCGGGATCGAGGTGGTCTGGGCAAACGACATCGAGCCGACAAAGCTGGCTGTGTACGCTGCGAACTTCGACGCCTCCCATTACCGCCTCGACGACATCCGCAACATCGAAGGCGGCGACATTCCGTCTGTTGATCTTGCGGCGGCCAGCTTCCCGTGTGTGGATCTGTCCCTGGCAGGCAATCGCCGAGGCCTCAGCGGCGAGCAGTCCGGCCTGTTCTATGAGTTCACCAGGATCCTCGGCGAGATGCGGCCGCGGATGCCGCCGGTGGTGCTGGTCGAGAACGTCGCCTCGTTCGTCTCGTCGCGCCGAGGCAAGGACCTGCGGGCCGCGGTGAGCGACCTCAACTCGCTGGGATACGTCTGCGATCTGCTGGTCTTGGACGCACGCAGCTTCACACCCCAGTCCAGGCCGCGGCTGTTCATGATCGGCACCCTCGGCCGAGTCGCGCCGGCGAGCCACAGGGAGGCGGACCCGTTGCGGCCCGCGCCAGTAGCCGCCTTCATGCAGGCCAACCGCGACCTGCTGCTGCAGCAACTCCCCCTATCGGCACCACCACGAACAGACCACGGCCTCGACAGCATCGTCGAGCGGCTCCATCGAAGCGACCAACGGTGGTGGGGCGACGAACGGCTCGGCAGCTTCGTCGAGTCGCTCTCCCCGCTGCAGTCACAACGACTGGACAGACTCCGTAGCGGCCCGAGGCTCGCATGGCGCACCGCCTACCGCCGCACTCGCGCCGGGCGGGCCGTGTGGGAAATCCGCAACGACGATATTGCCGGATGCCTGCGCACCGCACGAGGCGGCTCATCACGGCAGGCCGTCGTCGAAGCAGGACGCGGCGCGGCACGGGTCCGTTGGATGACGCCACGGGAATACGCCCGACTCCAGGGAACACCCGAAGGCTTCGACTTCTCGCCAGTGAGCGAGGTACAAGCCCTGTACGGCTTCGGCGACGCCGTTTGCGTGCCCCTGATCCGCTGGCTCGCCGATCACGCCCTGATCCCATCGGCCGCCGCACTCCCCTCAGCGGCTGCCGCGGCGTAGTGAAACCGCTCGAAGGGTTCTCAAGGCCCGGCCGCCCTTGCCCCGGCCTGGAGTTCCAGTGACTGACCACGGGCTGACCGGAGTTCCCGACGAGCACGCCGCCCCGGCACCCAGCTCTGAACTCGTCGCCTCAATCGACAGCGGAGAGACCCTTGAGGTCTCGCAGCTGTACGCAGGCGTAAAGCGACTGCTTGACACAACAACCTCTGACGGCCGCAAGGTTGGCGACTGCAAGCACGGGGTCTACCTGTTTGTGGACTACGACGGTGAGCCGATCTATGTGGGCCAGACACGGGAGAAGCTGCGGACCCGGATTCGCCGGCACCTGACCAATCAGCGCACGGACGCGGTAGCGATGCGGGTCCTCGACCCCTTCGAGGTCGCCGAGATCGAGATGTGGCCGTTCTGGGAACTGGACGGGCTTCCTCAATCGGAGATCAAGGAGACGCTACAGAAGGCCGAGTTCACCGTCTATCAGATGGCGCTTGAGGACTCCCAGTTCAACGCCGTGCTCAACGAAGGGGAGATACCAGCCGCGGACGCGATCGTGCTGCCAGCATCCGTTCGGGGCACGATCCTGCCGGTCGGTTCACGGCGTCAACGCGAACACCCGGACATCCGACTAGCGAGGCGTGCCCGAACGATCGCAGACCTCGCACGGGTGATCAGCGAGAGACGGGTCAGTACCGGCATCCGTCGCACTCTGTGGGTCCAGGCGCAACGCCTTGAGTTCCTCGCCAAGAACCGCCTCGACGAGTTCGAGGACTAGCACGATGGACAGCGCACAGGCAGCGATCGAGTGAATGTCCATTGATCACCACCGGCGGTGTCGATCGCACGTCATGAACTGCCTCACTCGGGCAACCGAACAGGCCCCGCACACCAGCCGAACCTAGAGCGTGGCGGCAACCAAGTCGAGCCGAGGTACGGGCTCAGTACGGTTGCGCCGTGGGGTCCCCCTCACCTGAGTTGACCGCCGTGCCGACATTCCAGTCCAGCCAGACAGCCATCTCCCAAGCAGCAGGAACAGCCCGCTGTCACGGACGCGTCAACGAATACTCCAATGCCGCCTGTCCAGCCACGACACAGCTTCGGGCCCCACCGAGGCACACCATGTGACACCGAGCCTCTTGCGCGTGGAGGGTCACCTCACGGCGGAGCTGACAGCGACCGTGAACGGCTCATCTAGTATTCGGTCCGTCCAGTTCCGTTGCGATGCAGATTGATATCTGGTTGAAGATCTGTCGGCCCCGTAGGTCATACGACAACGTGTTGCCTACTTGGTGTATCTGGGTCACTCCCTCGAACGCAGACATTGGCAGCGGGACTATGGCGTGGGGGTTGTGCAGGACGACCAGACCCTCCTCCCAGGGTTCTTCTCCACCCGGCTCGACCCGCTCAGAGAAGGACGCAGGTCTGGTTGCTCCGGGCTGAGGATCTAGTTCGAGCCCAAATCGGTATATCTCGCATCCCGGTGCGCCGAGACCGAGACCTACAGCCATGCGATTGAACTTGCCTGCGGTCCCGGAGTTGGACCACATCACTGCTGAGATGTAGGCGGCCTCGTGATTGTTGAACCAACCAGACTCGATCGTCTTGGTATCCCCGATGTGAGACCCGACGGCTGCGTCCGTGGGGGTGATGGTGCCACTGTCGTCGATCTCGGTGAGCGCCATGTCATAGAGGTAGCGAACGAGTGGGTGTACAGGGTGGAAGAGCGCTCCGGCGCCGAAGAAGCCCTGGACCGCTATCACGATCGGCTTGCCTGCGACGTGAGGCAGATTCTGATAGTCCTTCATTGCTTTGCTGCGCAGCACCGAGCCGAACCTGACAGCCACCTCATCCACATTGTCTGTTGATGCTGCGAGCTCCTCGAAGTACTCCTCAGGTGAGGTCGGCGTCGCGGGGTTCCCAGGAGAGTGGGCCGTTGCGGCTTCAACATAGAACTCGAGTCCGCCGCCCAGGCAGCGAAAGTCCGGTCGACCAGATTTCGCTGTGACCGTCCAGCCGAGGCTGTCGAGCGTGGCCGCGAGGTAGAGCTCGAATACGCGGGCATCGAAGCCCTCGGTCTGGAAGTCGCGCACAAACTGGCGGTCAGGGCTGTCCCACTGATCGAAGGTCTGTTGCATCAGCGTTCGGGTTCCCGCGCGGGCAGCACTGGTGGCTATCTCCTGAAACGCCCGATGCTGTTGACTCTCGTCCACGACGGCTTCGAACAACTTGCGGCGTGATCTCGTGGTCGATTGCATCGGGTACTCCTTTGTGGTCCTTCGCGTAGACGTGGGATGGGGGCTGCTGGGACCGGTTGGGGGGATTGTGTCATGAGGATGCCGCGGGCTTCGATGTTGGCGGGGGTGTGGGCTGGCCCTGCTGCATCCCTGAACCAACCGGGGCAGATCGAGACCGACCCGCTCTAGAGCTAGACGGGCTGCAGGTGGACAGGTCGGCTGGCGGCCTGCCGGACCATAGATCCGTCCCAGCGGCAGCCCATCTGATTGCATGGCCGCGGTGGCCATTGGCATCCGTCCGCGCGCTGCGGGATCGCAGGCGCTGCAAGGCACACTTTGCTTCAACGGACTGTCACGCTCCTGTGCCGGCGCGAAATGTGCGGAACCGGGTGGCTTGGAGGGAAGCCGGATGCGATCAAGTGAACAGGAGAGGATCGGTAGCGCTGGGGTCAGCGCTACGTGTTCGTTATTCGAGCGGATCGGCTGGGCTCCCGTACGCAACGACGCCCATGACTTGGGTACCGACCTATTGGTCGCGGCGAGAGACCCTCGGCGGTTTGAACGGGGGGTGGTCGTCGGTGTTCAGGTCAAGACGGGCAAGAAGTACTTTCGGAAGAAGCGGCGAACATCGAGCGGCGAGCGGAAGGGTTGGTGGTACAGCGAGAGCGGCATCGAGCATTTCGATGACTGGGTGACCCATGGTCTTCCTCATCTCATAGTCCTCTGCAAGCTCAAGAAGCACAAGAGGGATGTCGCGTATTGGGCTCACGTCACCTCGGAGGACTTGGAGCCCACCAACAAGGGCTGCCGGATCTTTGTGCCAAGAGATCAGACGATCGACGACGACCATGCCGACGCGCTGTTGAAGGTCGCGGCCACACATAGGACTGCCCTCGGGTTGGAGGGAACGGTCCTGTGGACAGGCGAAGGCGCCATCGCGCCGGGGCGGAAGCTGCGTTGTGCGTTGGTTGCTCCGAGACTGCTGGCTCCGCACCCCAACGCCGGCCATGATGAGGCCATCGACGCGTTCGCTGGGTTAGCCCTCGCAGCTCAAGGACGCTTCAGGGATCTCAAACAGTTCTCAGAGCAGCATTCAAGCGTACCCGATCTTGAGGATCCCACCCCGGGCTGCGACTGGGTCTGGCTGCTGATGGCGGCGATCTGGCATTGGGCGTCAACCGGGTCGACAGAGCCGCTGCGATCGGTGTTCGAGTCGGCTCCGGATCCGAGGGGTGCCGCGGCGAGCGGCATCATGTATGCCTGCGCCTTGAGGCGGCTCGAACAACTCGAAGCCGCGCTAGATGTCCTCGACGGACTCATCGACAGCAATGCCCTGAGCAACAGCCTCAAGCCGGTCGACTACGGCTGGGTGCTAGTTCAACGGTCGCGCATTCGAGCAGAAATCGGGGACATCTCAGGTTCCCGAGCCGACGCCAGCAACGCGCTGCAAGATCTTTCGGCGTCCGCGGACGATGTCACTGCGTCGCCTCTCGCCGCTGCTGCGGCTTGGCAGTTGTTCATGACAGCCCGCCGCAGTCAACCCGCGGCAGCTGTCACGGAACAAGACGTCGCTGGCGCTGCACAAGATCCGACAGACGCGCAACGAGGCGTTGCTGAGGTGATCACAGCGTCGGACACGGCCGTGTCGTGGTGGCGTGCCCAGATGACCGCCGCGGCGCTCTACGAGGCCGAGACCGCGACGTTCAAGCACTGGGCGGAGGTCGCTTCTATGCGGCTATTCCATACCGGCGATCCAGAGTCCTCAGAGCTGTTCGCAGCCGAACTGAGCGCCGACATGACCGCAGAACAGAGTCGATGGCGTGACATCTCGGCGCTTAGGGCGCGTCAGAGGCTGATGCGTGCACCGGAATACGACGATCCGACCGCCGAGATCATCGAAGGGCTCGACTCGTTGCGACGAAGCGGCGACCATCGATCGCTGCCTTGGGCTGTGGGGTACCTCCATCAGGTGGGTCCGCTCGAAGCTGTCGCCAACGCAGTGCGCAGGGTCCCTCTCGATGGCTGGACCCACACGTCGGCGTGCACCAACTTCGAGATGCTGGCCCATGCAGGGGACCTCCTAGACGAACAGTCTGCCTCTGACCTGGTCGCTTGGAGCCTCGATCTCGCTGACGGATACCCTGCCGATTTCACCCGGCGTGTGCGGCCGGACTTCAACGTCCGCTTCTATGCGCTCCGAACGGTGAAGGGCCTGCTGGCGGCCGCATCTCTCGACGCGCGCCGCGCCACTGCCCGCTTCATCGTCAAGCAGGCACCGGCATCTCAAGAGGTCAAGCTGGCCATTAGCGGTGCTGTCAGACTGCTCTGCTTCGAACAACTCCCAGACGAGGACCGCGAGGCGCTGTGGAGTTTCGCACGACAGGACCAAGACCTGCTCGGAGCAGAAGTGCTCGCTTGGCTCGCCGGAAACGGCAACACCCAAGCTCATGCGGACCTGACCGCCCGCGCCATCGCTGGCAACCGCTACGCCCTAGCAGCAATGGGCGATGTGAGAGGGCTCGACAACACCGCGGCGGCCCGGCTCATCGACAGGCTCGACTCCCGCACTCGGGGCGTTATCGGCGCTGCCCGTAACCACACAAACACCGGGGAGCAATTCGGAGCAGAACTTGCCCGACTCAACCTTTGCTTCCCGGCTGAGGCCCACTGGGACCCAGTAGTGGAGCTACTGCTCGAGCCGCTAGTCGCTGCAGACGACAAGCGCAACGTGTGCTCGCTCATCGTCGGGCTGCCTGAGACGTTGCCCCAGCAGGTGCGCACAAGCCTGGTGGAGAACATCGACAGAGTGGCGGTCGCCGCTTCGGGGATTCCTCTCCGAGCCGACATCGGTGGCACGCGGACTGCGCTCGCCATCGCAGTCGGCGCACTCAACGACGCCGACGCCGACACCGCAGCAGTAGCACTTGCCTGCGGAACCCGCCGTGAGCGCGAAGACGTCGCCCACCTGCTCGGCTCGCAGTACTGCCCGAACCTGCAACCAATCCTCGCAGCGCTCATCAACGACCCACACGCGCCAGTGCGCTCCCGCGCAGCTCATGCAATCGGAAGACTCGCCAACACCAGCCCTACGAAGCCAACCAGCCATCTTGCTCGAACCATCGCCAACAGCGACGGCACGCTCTCGGTGACCTGGCTGCTGCTCGGTCTGTCAATGCGTGATGCGCCTCTATCTGACATGGGAACCGAGATCGCGCAACAACTGCTGCAGCACCGCTCCGGTCGAGTACGGCACCAAGCAGCCCGCGCCCTGCGATAGATACTCTTGGGCGTCGTCCCGTCTGCCGCTGATACCGTGCCGCGGCGATGCTCCAAGCCTGACCACACAGG
This sequence comes from Candidatus Aldehydirespirator sp., assembly GCA_965203575.1. Taxonomy (GTDB): domain Bacteria; phylum Actinomycetota; class Acidimicrobiia; order Acidimicrobiales; family Aldehydirespiratoraceae; genus Aldehydirespirator. The sequence continues at coordinate 2,698,114 of OZ241894.1, read as the reverse complement.
GCGATCGCGATGAGGCTTAGTGAGGAGAGCAGATGGCTGACCAGTTGTTGTTTTGCCTAAGAGCGCGCGCAAATAGGCGGCTATGTGTGGTGGTATCGGTCGGCCCATTTGAACAGTTTGACGGTGAGGATCACAGCGACGGCGAGGGCGAGTTGCCCGAGGCGGGCTCTGGTGTTGCGGTCGGTGCTGCGGCGCAGCTGCCCGAAGTTCGACAGCCACGAGTTGGTGCGCTCGACGCTCCAGCGCAGCCCCAGCGGCACGGTCCTGGGCCGGCGGCGGGCGCTGCGTCGGCTGCGTTTGTGTGAGCGCACCACGTCGTCGATGCCGTAACGCTCACAGGTGCGCAGCACCGGGTCGCCGCTGTAGCCGCGGTCGAGGTGGAGCGTCTCGACGTCGAGGATCAGCCCGCGCTGTTGGGCGTGGGCCAAGGTGGGCTCCAGCAGAGCTTGGTCGTTGCGGTTGGCGCCGTCGGCGGCCCAGCTGACCGGGATGCCCGCCCGGTCGCACAGAACCGACCACTTCCAGCCCAGTTTGGCCCTGTCAACAGGGCTTTTGCCGGTCCCCTCGCCGCCGCAGGGCGCCTTGTGCATCGACCCGTCCACCGACGCGTCGCACAAGTCCAGCCCCACCATGCGGTCATAGCCCTCGATGGCCTCAGCCGCCAGCGCGTCGAACGCGCCGTGGGCGTTCCAGTCGTTGTAACGGGTCCGAAGAGTCGTCTCGCCGCCCTTGCCCAGCCGGCCGGCCACATCCCACGAACAGCCCGTCACCAGCCGAAACAGGATCGCCTCGAACACATCGCGGTCCGCGATCCGCGGCCGGTGACAGCCCAACGGATGCACCACCTCCTCATGCTCGGGGATCCGCGGCTCGAACGCCGCCCACAGCGCATCCACCACCCTCGGCACCAAAGCAAGCATGCTTGAACCACCTCCACCATGTCGTTGTCGTTGGGTGAGACACCCGAGAGTCCACTCGGGCCAACACAACGACAGGTGGATGGTCACCTATTTGCGCGCGCTCTAAGTGAAGTCGGCCAACAGATGGAGCACATCCATCGGAGGGCCACCCTGTACGCCTCCCAACTCTTGCACCATTTCGGCTACACGCGAGAGGAAGTCGCCGCCGCCCTCAACGTCCGCCTCGAGAACCTCGACGACCACATCGACCACACGGACGCGAGCTTTCTGCCGCCTCGCCCCGAGGTGACTGGCGACGAACTGCTCGCCCGATGCTACGAGGCAACCGGCACGCGCATGATCCTCAATCAGCGGTTCTACGAGCTCATCCAACTCTCCCACGCCGATGGCCATACCATCGATGACATCGCCCGGGCCGGCAACGTCCATCCCGGAACAATCGAACACGCCATCGCCTTTCCTCCGCGATCCCTGAATGACCTCAACGACGCGTACTTCGCAGCGCTCCAGGACGGCCGCACACCCCTCGAAATCGCCGAAGCGCTCCGAGACGGCGCGCAACGCTTCGAGAATGTCCGGGCCAAGCGATGACCGCCCGAGCACCGCAACTCGACCCCGTCAAGCGCCCCAGTGCGGTGCCGTGGCTGGCTATGGCGCCGAGGCCCGCAACGGCGAGTTCAGCTGCTTCCTGCCTGCCAGTGAACCGCGAGCATCGCAGCGAACTGAGGCCCGCTACTACGACTTGACCCGCTTGATGAGCCACTCGACACGGCGACGCAGGGGGAAGCACACACAACACGACTAGGCAAAGGGCCTTGGAAAGACGCCGCTGTTAGCCGGAGTCTCCGCCGTCGGCTGCTTCCACCAAGAGCGGATGCAGATGCCTCCTTACCGGGTGCTGAGGTGCCGCGAGTCCAAGATTGTGTCGAGCAGGAACTCTTCGTTGATCTTGAGGCGCAGCTTGTTGTATGTGGTCTGCAGTGTCGGATCCCACGGGGTTGCTCCGCAGGATTGGTCGTCGACCGCGAGGCGGATGCCTTGTTGCTGGGCGGCAGACGTGGCGGCGAGGTAGTCGGGAGTGCTCATTTGGAAGGGTATGCAGCCGTGCTGTTGGGTCATGTGACGGCAGATGTCGATGCCGGCGGAGTCGAAGTCTCCGTGGTAGCTGATGGCGGCAGCCTGTTCGCTTAGTTGGGTGAGCAGTTCAGTGACGGCTCGTCCAGGCCATCCTGAGGTGGCCACTACGCAATATGGGAAGTTGCGTTCCGCGGCCGCTTCAACGATGCGCGGGTTCTCGACAACAAGAACCGACTTGAGGCCGTCGAGTTGGGGTGGGTGGTTCGCAAGGCCCATCAAGTTGAAGTGAATGGCGATGCCGCCGGCTGTGGCGGTCTTAGCGATCTGGTCTGTTGTGCCGGTGCCGACAGCGGGAAGGCGCCATACAAGTACGGGGTTGGAGACTTCTGTGTCGCGGATCCCGGCGCAGGCCCAGAGGTCTTGTTCGGCCAGGTCGCCGAGCTTGTGACGCAGGGCGCGCAGGACTGCCTTGGCGAGCTTGGTGTCGGGAGCTAGGTCGTGGGCGGTCGCGTAGAGGCGCGCTGCGACGTCGCCGCGGCTCTCGCAGGTGTGGGGCGACGCCTCGACGTGATCGAGGAACGCGCGTACGTTGATTGCCAAGTCTTCAGCTTGTGTCGCGTCGAGCCTCGCGAGCAGGCCCGAGGCGCGGATGTCTACAGCCCAGGCGTCGGCCCAGGGCTCAGGCCATTCGGCGGCTGCGGATGCCAGACGCTGGTGCGCCTGCTGCACGCGAAGGCGGTCCGCGCGGCGCTGACGCTTGTCGGCGGAAGGTGGGAAGCCCAGTCGTGTCAACTGTTCGCACAGTGTCTCTCCCAGACCGTAGGCGGCGAGGGCACCCTCGAGCGCGGCGAGGCTCACCCGCTTCGGAGTCTGTTGTCTACGGAGCAGGGTGTTGAGCGTGAGTCTTGCGGCGCTGTCAAGTTGCGGGACCGCGCACGTGGACGCGTCGGATCTTGTGTCGTGTGCCTCTCGCGCCGCCTTCCACAAGTGCCGTATGGGTGGGGCGTTGAACTCGGCGGGGACTCTGGTGGGGTTCATAGCGGGAGTCGGGTCTCGTGGAATGAGAGTTCTGTCGCGTAGCGGTGCGCGGCCGGCAGCAGTTGCAGGTTGCCGGCGCGGTCGACGCGAAGCAGCTTGAAGCGTTCCAGCACTGACACGACACGGTCTAGGTACGAGTCGTGGTCTTGGGTGTCTTGTGCCCATCTGTCCTTGTGCTGTTGGGCCAGCGAGCCGACGATTTCCAGAGCATCGCTGCGCGATGTGGGGCCCTCCATGGAGGCGAGTCGTTCAATCAGCAGCAGCGCAGCTTGGTGTTCGGTGCGCCCTGGGAAGGGGAAGTAATCCGGACCGAGATCGGCGTCGGGGTCGATGAGAGCGACTCCTTCCGCGCGGGCCTCGACGTCGAGGTCGAGGGTCTCATGGAACATCCGGGCGTCTTCGCGCAGGCGCCGACGCAGCTCAGACCACTCCTGTTCGGTGAGTTCGTCGCGGTAGACGACGGGCTCTTCGAGGACTAGCGCCCGCAGCCAGGGCCGGCTGCCGCGGCGGCTGCCGCGGTCTATGAGCTGCTCGACGGTTCGGCTCAGGGTCAAAGGGGCCATCGGCAACAGCGCGAGACGATCATGGTTGACGCGCAACAGGGCATCCGCGGTCTCGTCACTGGCGTAGGCCTCCACTCCCTTGTCGATCTGGGCGACGGCCCCGATGTGGACCAGCCAGGTGACCGCGGTCACGACCCTGCACCGGTCGACGAATTCGGCCGTCACTGTGATGCCGGCTTCAGAGCCGGCCCGGTGTATTCCGGCCACAAGGTCGCTGAAGCTGACCACGGGGCGGGCTTCGGCCGCTGCTGCGATCGCGAGCGCCAACACCGTGTACTCGGGCTTGCGGAACGCACGCTGACTCGACTTGGTCGTCAGCAGCGGGCGCCGGGTTGGAACGGTGGTGTCCTTGTAGAGGCGGGCGGTGTCTGCTGTCACGACGAGCCGGTAGCCGAACCGCGCCGAGAACCAGCTCGTGAGCTGTTGCTGGTGGCGCCGGATGGCCTTGAAGGTGTCAGGGGCCGACTCCTTGGCGATGAGCGGCAAGTCGACGAGACGGCGCGCCGCGTGATGCAGGTCTGCGGATGGGGTGTCAGTGTCCGGTGGCATGGCTTGTGAGAGCCCGCGTTACGGACACGACCAGACCATCGAAGGTCAGGGTGCCCTCGTCGCTGTCGACTGTTGTGGTGGCGGCGGGGACGGCATGCAGCGTGCAGCGGAGTCCCTCGCCGACAGCTCGGCGTGTGGGGATCGGCCCGACGCATGGGCCGTCGAGTCGGGCCTCCGCAACCAGGTCACACAGCAGTTCGAGCGCGTCACAAGAGATGCGGGCGCCGTCGATCGAGCCGTCCGAGGCGGCAACCTGCAGCAGGTCGGAGGCGGCTCGGTGTCTTCGGCGCAGCTGCTGATCGCGTTTGTCCTTGATCATCTGGATCGCGGCGCGGCGGTCCGGCAACGGAGTCGGGAGTCCCTTGGGGCCGATCTCTCCACGGGTTCGCAGAGAGATCGGCACAGCAGCCACAGGCGCGTCCTTCCAGCGAGTGTTGGGGGTCGGTTCGGGCTCGGCGTCGGGGTCGACCATGAAGACGAGGCTGCGGCAGGAGCCGAGACCGAACGCGGCCGCTGCGATGTCATGGGCGCTGTCGTCGTCTTTGGCGTTGTCGAAGAAGGTGGCGAGGCGCAGCAGGTCGGCTCGTTTTGAGCCGACTGTTCCCCTTGAGAGGCGCATGACGTTGTCGAGCAGCGAGTCGGCCGCGGCCGCGGCCTTGGAGAGGTAGTCGTCGAGCTGGGAACGTCTTGAGCCGGCGGCGGGGGCGAACAACCCCGCTAGCCGGTACCAGTGGTCAGCGACGCTACCGGGAGCGGCAGCGACCGTGAAGGAGACAGAGCCGCCTGCACCGTGCTGGCCGAGGCCGGCAGGCAGGTTGGACAGCACCTCGGGCAGCCGCGGAAGTATGCGGCTTAGCTCGGTGGCGACGGGCTCGGTCGCCTGGGTGATCTCGTCTATGCGGTCAAAGATGTAGCCGGTGAGCACTTGCGCGAAGTCCCTCACTTGCTCAGGTGTGAGGTCGTAGTGGCTCTGCCACTCGTTGATCTGGGCGAAGAACCGCTCGAGTTCCTCTTTGAACCTCAGGTACGAGTCGAAGACTTCGAGGATCCCGTCACCGAGTTCTGTGACCTGCTCGGCCGGGATGTCATCTTCGACGATCGCGGCCACCCGGCTGAGCGCTGACGCAAGATGTCTCAGTCGGCCGAGCCGCACCGCTGCCACGGTCTCGGCTTCGGCGAAGAACTGTTCAACGAGGCGCAGCACTTGCAGACCGGCTCCCGTCAGTAGATACCTGCCGTGACGCCTTTGGTAGTCCTCGATCGTGGTGCACTCTTGTACTGATGACGATGTAGTGAGGTTTCCCCAATCGGCGAGTTTCTTGAGCCTGGCGGGCAGTACGTCGGGGTCGATGGGGGACCCTTCCAGCGCTGCGGCTACATCCTCGGCGGTCATCTCGGCGAAGAACGCACCAGCGAACACGTTCAAGATCGTGTGGTACTCGCTGACTTCGCGACTGTTGAGATAGCGGAACAACTGTGTCAGGTTCTGCGGGGGCCCGCCGTTGTGGAAGTCGGAAGCGCCGTAGGTGCGCTCGTCATGCGGTGCGCGAGCGGCCTCCGGTTGCTGTTCGGCGGCTGTTGTCATGATGCCGTCTCGTGAGTTCTGCCGTTCCAATAGGACCGCTCCAGCAAGATGGCGGACGTGCGCGAGTCGCGCAGTATCTCGACGATGCTCAACTGCGGGACCGTGGCGTGCAGTCCCTGCAAGCGTTCGCTGGTGGCGATGAAGTCAAGGTCCAACGTGACCAGCAACCCGAAGAGGTCTGCGTGGTTGTCTGCGGAGACCTTTGCGAAGGCATCGTCCAATAGCGCGAATCGAGGCGCCCCTAACGGCCCATGCGGGGAGTCGTCGAGGTCGTTGTACGAGGACGCCAACGCAGCGAACAGGGGCAGGTAGGTGACGACCTTCATCTCGCCCGCCGATAGAGGGCTGCGCGAGTGCAGCTTTCGACGCTCGTTTCCTCGATGGTAGAAGACGGTCATGTCATGCCACTGCTTGTAGTCCAAGACCTCAGCAATCAGCTCCGCGTAATCGGCGTCGGGGTTCTCTTCTCTGGCGGCTTGAAGCTGATCGGACAGGGCGCTTCTGAGTTGGGTGGTCTCTTCGTGGCTGCGCATTCCTGGCGGCTTGGCCAGCAGGTCCATCATCTGAGCAGTCGCGTCGTCGAGATCCTTCTTGGGCTGCCACCTGAGGCTGGCTCCGATCTGTTGCGACGTGCGGATTGGGCCGAGGATCTCGTTCATGTGTTGCACCATCTCGTTGCAGCGGTGCATCTTGTCGGCGAGCTCGGACGCGATGAGTCCCTCTAGTAGTGCCCGCAGCGCGTTCTGTTCCTCGGCTGCCAGCAGCGCCCGGGTGTCGTCGTGGTGGGAGCTGATCTGGCGGGCCGCGACCACCAACGGCACCGGCTCGCCGCCACTGACAAGACTGATCCTTAGCGGCAGCGTTGCGTCGGGTGGGTCATAGTGGGCGTCCCACACCCCCATGGCGGCCTTGTGGTGGTCCAGCGACCGGCGAACAGTGTTCCAGTCCGCGTCGGCGGCGTCGTTGGTGTCAGATTCAGAGAGCCAGTCGTCAAGAACGTCGAGCAGTCCGCGCAGGTTGTCGACGGCTTCGCTCGCTGTCTCAGCCGCGTCGAGGACCGATTGGTGGCTGTCGTGCTCAACGGCGGCGCTCACGTACCCGGCGCATCGCAGAGCCGCCACCAACCGCGCTATGGCCTGCTCGCAGTCTCTGTGAGCTGCTGCTGCGTCCGCGTCGGCGCGTGCGACCGAACCGGTTTGATCGCGCAGCAGGGCCTGAAGTTCTTCATGACGCTGCTGTGCGGCCTCGCGGTCGTTCTTGTGGGTGCCGAGTTGCTGTTGAGCAGCGTCGATTTCGCGTAGCACTTGTTCCGTGTCGGCGCCGATGCTCTCCTCAAGTTGCGTTAGTCGCCGCTGTTTCTGCGAGAGCAGATCCTGGTAACGATCCCGCTGCGAGGCCTGGCGCCGGGCGTCGTCTTGGGCCACCGTGAAGTGCCTCCCGGCGCTCTCCCATCCCGACACCGTCAACGTGAGCTTGTCCAGCGAATGGCTGCACTGGCGTAGCAGGCTGTCGATGAGTTGGCCCAGGCCGTCTCGCGCCGCCGCGAGGTCGTGGACGAGTCCAGCTGCGGCTGCGTCGCATCGCTCCAGCCAGGAGGGTCCGGGATCTGGGTCGGATTCCACCGGCTGTGCATCCACTCCGACGGCTTGCCGCGGCACGGGCTGCAGTTCAGCTCGTGTGGCAGCGAAACTCTCGGCGTCGGCTGGGACTCCGAGGCTGGCTGCTGCTGTGGCAAGGTCCGCCCATGAGGCCCGGACTTCGTCCAATGCTGTTGCGCTGTCTTGACGGCAGCGGTCAAGCCGCTGCCTAGCTTGCGCAAGGGCCGATTCGGCTGTCGCCACTGCGCCGGCGGCGCCATGAATTGCCGTCACTTCAGGCACTTGATCGCGCAGACGGCGAGCGAGTTGCACCGCTGACTCGCGCTGGTCGAGCGCTGCCTCGGCAGTCTCTACTGCTTCGGTCGCGAGAACCAACAGTGCCCGGGCCTGTCGCCGGTCCTCCTCCAACTTCGCTCGGCGAGCGGCGGCGCCGATGAGACGTGCATGGCTCTTTGTGTGGCGACCGGCCAGCGTTCCCACAACGAACGTACCGTCCACGCCCACCGCGGCCGGCGCCCCCGGCTCGGGCCTCGTCGAGATGCTTGCCAAAGAGTCCTCGATCAGCTGAGGCTCTACCTGTGTTTCAAGACGCGCTGGGATCTTCGCATGCAGATACTCGCTTAGTGGCGCCTCCACAGCAGATGAGCACGTTGCCACAAGTTCGCCAGCGACGAGGCGGAGCCCGCCGCGTTCGGGCCGGGCCGATAGCAAGCCAGAGGCCTCCAGGGCCGCCTCCAGGCCGGCGCGTTGCTCGGCGCCAACATTGGCGTTGAAGTCGATCACGTCCGCCAAGTGCCATTGCCCGCCGCGTTGCCAGGGCTGCCGCGGCGGGTCGGGCTCGGTGCGATCCATCAATTCGCCTAGCGCGTTCTCCGCGTCTGATCGGGCGGATCGAAGCTCATGCAGATCGCGCTGTTGGGCTGAACGCGCGTCCACCATGTCCTCCACGAACCGGTCGGCGTCACGGCGAAGCGCCCCATGCTCCGCCGCATAGTCGAGCACTTCCGTTCGGTCGGTTGCACCGGACCAGCGCCGCAACGAAGCAAGGTCCATCCGGTGCGACGACTGCTCCAGCATCGCCTTGGCCCAATGGTGTGCCTCCGAGACCCACGCCCGCTTCCGGGCATCCAACTCGGCGCGGGCCGCGGCGGCATCAACGTCGGCCGTCTCGACGCTCAAGCGTGCGCCGCTCTCGGCCAAGGCGGCATCGTCGCAGTGGTGCCGCAGTTTCGCGTGCGTCTCCAGCGTGGCGCTGAGCGGCCGGAGCGCGTTCAAGCGGTTGCTCGCTGCGTCAGAAGCTCGCCTCATCCAGGACTTGACGTCTTCGTCGTTGAGACTGTCGAAACAGCGCGCCGCGGTGCCGTCGACAGCCGATGAGGCCAGTTCCACCTCGGTAGCACCGACGCGGAGGCCCTGAGCATTGGTGGCCTTGATCGCCGCGTCCAGCGAACATTGCAACATCTGAACGGCCTCTGCCGCCTGGATCTCGCGCTCGTCGAGCGTTGCCGCTGTCTCGGCGAGCCGCTGCTCACGACCCTGCAGTTCGGTCTCGATCTCGCTGAGTCGGCTGGCGTCAGCTGCTACCGACTCTCGAAGCTCGCTAATGGACGCAGAACTCCGGTAGGCGTCAGTGTCCTTGAGCGTCTGAATTCTCGCAGCGCACGCATCCATCTGTCGCTGTAGTTCCACGGCCTGCGACTTGGCGGCCTCGATTAGCTGGGCGGTGTTGTTCATGTCAGCGCGGGCGGAGTCATGGCTGCGTGCCCTGCTGCGCCAGACCTGGAAGGCAGATGCCGCGACGTCGCGGCGTTGACGCAAGTCTCCGGTGCAATAGACCCTGTACCGTTCCAGAAGGGCCTCGACGGCATTATGTGTCCGCTCGAGTTGAGCTAGGACTTGCCGGTGATCCTCCAGCTTTTGGAGTGGCGCGGCCGCGGCGGACACAGCCTCCTCAGACAGGCTCGGCATGGCGCGGGTCAGGAACTCTGCGAGCTTGTTGTCGATCGCGTCTCCGATACGGGGGTCGCGCAGCTTGTTGAGCAACTCAAGGTGCTCCGAGATGTCCGCACCACCGAAGAGCCGTCTGCGGACCTCTAGTCGGTAGTCGCTGCGCTGGTTGTGGGTGAAGACCCTCGAATCGGGCCCCGACAATGCCTGACGCAGTTGATCGCGCGTCAACGGCGTGTCACCCACAGTGACCGGCACTGTGCCGGGCACCGCGTCCGCATCGGACGCGGCCAGACGCTCGGGAGTCACGAACCACCACGTGTCCACGGACTTGCCGCCGCGGTTGGCGCGGATCCCACAGCCCAAGCTCAGATGCTGCCCAGCCCTGGCGAACTCGATCCACACGTATCCGACGGGCTGTGCCTGCGCGGGGATACGAGTATCCAGCATCCACCCCTTGAGAACCTTGGTTTGGCCGGACGCCGCGGCGATGTTGCGCTCAGAGGCCGTCAACAGGAACGGCAACAACATGTTCATCGCAGTGGACTTGCCGGCGCCGTTCACGCCTCGCAGTAGCAGCCTGCCGCCGCGGAATTCAATCTCTTCCCTGTCGTACTGATAGACATTGACGATCCCAGCCCTCGACAGACGCCACCTCCGCTCCGTAGCCGCGTCCGTTGCCGCCGTAGCGTCACGAGCAGCAACGACCTTGGAGCCCGACGAAGGCTCGTTGGCAGCCAACGCGCCTGTCCCGGGGGCGGGCCGGTCCAGCAGAGTCACGATGGGGTATGAGGTCGTTCTGTCATCTCGCGTCGGTGTCTTCCCATAGGAGCGTCCACGCAACGAGCGCGGACGCTAACACAGCCCTGTGACGACCTGCCCTCGCACGATTACAACACGAATGAACCTTCCAAAATAACAGGCTTGATTCCGTCCGCGCCCTCGGTCACCGATCATGGAACCTCGCGCACACCCGTCTATGGGCGGGGCGGGAGCTTGGGGCGGTCCTGGTAGCGGGCGTTGAGAATCATGGCCACCAGTTCGGTGCGCGACTGCACGTTGAACTTCATCAGGATGTTGCTCACGTGGTTCTTGACCGTGTAGATGCTCAGATAGAGGCGCTCCGCGATCTCGGCATTGGACAGGCCCGTGGCCAGCAGATCGGCCACCTCGCGCTCGCGGTCGGTCAGGCCCCGCAGCACGTCATGGTCGGAGGCGATCAGGCGGGTGACCGAGGAGTCCATGGCCGACTGCCCCGCGGCGGTGAATCGGATGGACGCGGCCAGATCGTCGCCCGAGACGCTCTTGAGCTGGAAGCTGGTGGCCCCGGCTTCGAGAGCAGAGCGCAGCAGGGCCCCGTCGGTGAAGCTGGTCAGGGCGAGGACCCTGGTGTCGGGAGCCCGGCGGGCGATCTCGGCGATGGCCTCCACTCCCCCGCCTCCGGGCATTATCAGGTCCATCACCACCACGTCGGGGTGCATCTCCACCACCCGGTCCACGGCAACGACGCCGTTGTGGGCCGTGCCCACCACCTCTATGTCGTCGTAGCCGTCGAGGCAGGCGGTCACCCCCTCGCGCAGCAGGTCGTGATCGTCCACCACAACCACCCTGATCGTTGCGCCGGCTGCGGCGCTCATGGCGACTGCTCCGGGGGTCGCACGAGCAGCTCCATCACTTCGGGGACCGACACCGACACGGTGGTCCCCTCCCCGAGGCGGCTGTCGACATGCAGTGATGCACCGATTGCCTCGGCCCGCTCAGCCATGATGCGCAGTCCGAAGTGCTCTGAGGCCGATCCCATCTCGAAGCCCTCGCCGTCGTCTCTCACCCGCATCTCGAGAACGTCGCCCGTAACCTCGACGGAGATGTGCACGCTCTCGGCGTCGGCGTGCCGGGAGACATTGTTGAGCGACTCCTGCAGGATGCGGTAGAGCGCCACCTTGACCGTCGGCAGCGGCTCCACCTCGCGGTCGAGGTGGACTACGCACTTGGCCCGGCGTCGGCTCTCGAAGGCGGACACCAACTGTTGGACCAGGTCCGCGAATGGAGTCTCCTCGATGACCGAGGGCCGCAGTTCCAGCAGCAGGGTGCGCATCTCCGACAGGGCTCCGGCGGTCAGGGCGTGCAGCCTGCCGGCCCGGTCGCGCTGCTCGGCGCTGAGATCGGACGCCCGGGCCAGAGTCTCGGCCAGCAGGGTCGCAGTCCACAGTGTCTGGCTGACCGAGTCGTGGAGGTCGTTGGCCAGGCTCTGGCGCTCCTCCAGCGCGGCCAGCGAGCGGGCCATCACCAGCGAGCGGCTGTTGGATATGGCCGAGGACGCCTGGTCGGCCAGGATGGCCAGGCGGTCGACGTCGGAGTCGCTCAGATCCCGGCCCGGGCGCGGCTCGATCACGAGGCATCCGAGCGCCCTCTCGGCTGCCTCCAGCGGCAGCACCACGGCCCCGTTCACCTTCGACATTGCGGCGCGGCCGCCTGCCGCGGCGCTGAAACTCCTGTCCTCGGGGGTCTCCTCAGGTGGAGACCATCCACCGAGAGGGTCGGTGATGCGGGTGTGGGGCTCGGGAGCGCCGCGGTCGGGGCGGCCCGGATAGCGCTCGCCGGCCAGTTCGAGCACTCCCTCGTTGTCGTAGAAGGCGACGTAGCTGCGCTCGTGGTCGCAGAGCCGCTCGACACCGATGAGCACCTGCTCGATCACATCGTCGAGCTGCAGCGAGCGGGCAACCGCGGCCGCTGTGTCGCGCAATGCCTCGGCGTGGCTGCGCTGGGCCCGCTCCTGGGCCTCGAGCCTGACCCGCTCCTCGACTTCCCGCCTCAGCGTCTGGTTGGCCCGCGACAGCTCCGAGGTGCGCTCCCGCACGCGTTCGTCGAGGTCCTCGAGGGTGCTCTGCAGCTCGGCCTCCGCCTCGATCCTGGAGGTGATGTCGGTGAACGTGCCCAGGGTGCCCACGACCCTGCCGTCGAAATCGGTCAGCGGCACCTTGTTGGTCTCGACCCAGATCACCCGCCCGTCTGCGATGCGGACCTGCTCGCGCAGGCCGATGAGCGGCTCACCCGTCTCCATGACAATGCGGTCGTGATCCTGGAACCAGGGCGTCCCGCTGCGAGGAAGCTCGGCATCGCCCCAGGCGCAGTCGGCGTCCGTCTTGCCGACCAGCTCGCTCGGGTGACCGACCCCCGCGTACTCGGCGAGCTTGCGGTTGCAGCCCAGGAACCTCGAGTCGGCGTCCTTCCACCAGATGGCGTGGTGCACGCTGTTGAGTACGAGCTCGAAGATGTGCTGGCTGGCCTGCAGCGCCTCGTCGCCCTCCAACTCGCCCCGCAACATGGCGGCATACAGCGAGAGGGCACCGACGGAGGCCATGCCGCCGCGATCATAGCCGTCGCCCGGGCGCCCGTCGGCGGCCGGCGCGCCGGCGCGCGCCGCGATGTCGGTAAGAGTCGGATCTGGCATTCGTACAGGTGTCCCTGTCAGAGTTGTGTCAGGCGTCCACGCCCAGATAGGTGCTCTGGAGCTCCGTCGATTCGAGAAGCTCGGCGGCGGTCAACTCGATCTCGATGCGACCGGAGGTCATCACCAGTTGACGGGACGACATGGCGGTGGCCGCCCGCAGGTTCTGCTCCACCACCAGCACCGCCACGCCCTCGGACACGAGCTGGTGCACCGCTTCGATCAGGTCGTCCACGATGCTCGGGGCCAGGCCCTCCGACGGCTCGTCCATCACGATGAGAGGTGTGTTGAGCAGCAGGGCCCGGCCCACGGCCAGCATCTGCTGCTCACCCCCGGAGAGCTCCGCTCCCCCGTTTCTTCGACGGTCGGCCAAACGGGGGAACAACTCGTAGACGGCCGCCGGCGTCCAGCGCTTGCCCCGCGATTCGGGCGCCAGCATGGCCAGATGCTCCTCTACCGTGAGCGACGGGAAGAGTCGGCGCCCCTGGGGGACGTAGGCGATCCCGGAGCGGGCCACCTTCTCGGGAGTGAGACCGTCGATGCGGCGGCCCGAGAAGGTGATGACGCCGGCGGTCGGCGCCACCATCCCCATGATCGTCTTGCACAGCGTGGACTTGCCCATGCCGTTGCGCCCGACGATGCAGACCGCCTCGGTGCCCATGGCGAAGGACAGGCCGTCCAGCACCCGGGAGGTGCCGTAACCGGCCTGCAGATCCTCCACGGCCAGCAGGGAGTCCGCCGCGGTCACGGGTCTGCCCCGCTCAGGCCGGCCTCGCTTCCGAGGTAGATGGCGTGCACCAGCGGGTCGACCCGTATCTCGTCGGGCGAGCCGCTGGCCACAGTCTCACCCTCGTTCATCACCACCACCCGCTGGGCGGCGCGCAAGGCGACGTCCATGTCGTGCTCGATCAGCAGCAGGGTGATGTCGGGGTCCAGGCTCAGCAGCAGCTGCACCAGGCGCTCCCTCTCCCCCCGCGACAGCCCCGAGGCCGGCTCGTCGAGCATGACGAACTCCGGCCCGGTCACCAGGGCCATGCCGATCTCGAGTTGGCGCTGCTGACCGTGCGACAGGTCGCCGGCGGTGACGCCGATGACATCGGCGAGCCAGACCGTCTCGGCCATGGCTCGGGCCCTCTCCCGGAACTCGGCGTCGACACCCGAACGCAGCAGCGCCAGGTGCCGGCCCGAGCGTCCGGTCTGGGCGAGGTAGAGGTTGTCCTCCACCGTCAATCCCCGGAACAGCCGGGTCTTCTGGTAGGTGCGAGCCACTCCTAGGCGGGGACGGAACCGTGCCGGCAGCTCCGTGCAGTCGATCCCCTTGATGATCACCCGCCCCTGCGTGGGCTTGATGTCGCCCGCGATGACGTTGAACAGGGTCGTCTTGCCTGCGCCGTTCGGTCCGAGCAGCGCCAGGCGGTCGCCCTTCCAGACCTGGAGGTCCACGCCTCCGAGGGCCTGCAAGCCACCGAACGCCACCACCACCGCCTCCAGGTTCAGGAGGGAACCGGGCCTGTCGGCGGAGGCGGCGGTGGCAGCGTCGGTGTTCATCGGTGACTCAGCTCAGGTGATTGACCGCTCAGTCGGTTGTGGCCGGTTCGCTCAGCTCTGCGGAACGCCGTCGACCACTGGGATGGCGTTGCCAACCCAGGGCAGGTCGCGGGTCTCGCACACCGGGTTCTCGCGGTCCGGTGGCGGCGTCTGCGGGCTGAACGTCCCGCCGAAGCTCTGGTCCACGGCCGGGATCAGGGCGACGGTCTGTGACACGACCTCACCGGCGTCGTTCAGCACGAGCTGCTGGACGGCGGTGTCGACGATGGCCTGGCGGTTCTCGTCAAGGGTGATCGTGCCGTAGGGCCCGTCGATCTGGATGTTGGCCAGGGCGTCGCGCAGGGCGGCGTGGTTGTCGGACAGGTCGCCGCCGACCTGCTCGAGCGCCATGATGAACGCCAGAGCGGAGCTGTAGAAGCCGTAGAAGAACCCGAATCCGGCGGCAGCCGCGGGCGAACCGGGCTCCATTCCGGACATGGGGCTCACCAGCGAGTCCCACGCAGCGTCGGCCGACGCCAGGTACTCCTGGATGGCCGGGGTCGAGACGTCGCCGGGCAGGGTGGCGAAGCCGCCCACGTAGGCCCCCGCGATGTCGGTCCCGAGCGCGGCGGCCAGTGCCGGGCTGAAGAACAGGTTGCCCGCGTGCTGGTCGCCGGTCAGGTCGCCCTTGGCCGCCAGGAACGCCTCCAGAGAGGCGTTGGTGCCCGAGCCGCCGACGGCCCAGAAGTAGCCGTCGACCTCATCCGGGTCGGGAAGCTGCTGGACGAACGACGAGTAGTCGGTGGTCCCCAGGGGCGGGAACACCCTCGATATGACGTCTCCGCCTACCGCGCAGAACTCGGCGATGAAGCCCGCCGTCGAGGTCCAGCCGAAGCTGTAGTCGTCGGCGATCACGGCCGCGGTGTCCCAGCCGGCCTCGTTGTGGAGGATGTCGCCGAGACCGGCGTTCCACTGGGCGCCGTCTCCGTTGAACCGGAAGAAGTTCGGAGCCTGGACGACCATGGTGGTCTCCTGGGCACCGGCGATGCCGTTGAGGAATGTCACCTCGGGATGGTCCTTGGCGTAGTTCGCGATGGCGATGCTCTCGTCACCGGACAGCGGGCCGATCACCACGTTGGCGCCGTCCTGCTCGACGATCTTGCGAACCTCCTGGATGATGCGGTCGGGCGTGTCGTCACCGCAGCCGATGCCGACTACCTCGATGTGCACACCGGCGACCTCCGCGCCGCTGAATCCCTCCAGGGCGCTCGTGGGCGAGTTGGACGTGCCGCCTGCGAAGGTGATGAACGGCAGCGACGCACCGGCCACGACGTCCTCGTGGAACGCGCCGAAGGCGCCCTCGCACTCGCCGAGGATGCCGAGGTGCACGTCGGTGTGCATCGGCGCCTCGTCCTCATGCTCATGCTCATCCTCATCCTCGTGCTCATGCTCATCCTCCGGCTCGGGATCGGGCTCCGCGGGCGCCGCGGTGGTGGCCGGGGCGGCCGTGGTGGCCGGCGCGGCCTCGCCGTCGTCGTCGTCGCCGCAAGAAGCGGCGAGCAACGCGAAGACGGCAAGGATGCCGGCCAGGCTCAGGAGCCTCCGCACGGTTGGGTTGTTTCTCATGAGTGGTCCTTTCTTCTCATGGGCTGAATCCCCTCCATTAGGGGGCGGACGTGCGTCCGCTTCGGACCGCGTGTGGCGGTCGCGAACTTGATGAATGCGTTCATGGCCTTGAACCGGCCACGGCCTCGGGCGGGGTCGCACCCGGTCTGGGCGGCGGTTGGACCAGGCGGCGCAGGCCCTTCCGGGTGCGCTCGATGATCCCGGCGAGGCCGTCGGGCGACAGGATCATGATGAGCAGCACGAGCACGCCGACGATCGTGTTGAAGCGGGCCTCGGTGATGCCGATGTGGTCCACGAGCGGGAGGTTGCGCAGGTAGTTGTTGGCCGCCACGAACACGAAGGCGCCCAGCCAGGCGCCCTCGAGGCTGAGCGTGCCGCCGATGACGGCCACGATCAGGAGGTCGAGCGTGGGGCCGATCGATATCGATGTGGGGTCGATCTGGCCGTTCCACCAGACGTTGAAGATGCCGGCCAGACCGGCGGTGAAGCCGGCCAGCGTGAACGCCAGCGTGCGGTGCAGCGAAACGTTGAAGCCCAGCGAGGCCATGCGCACCGGGTCGTCGCGGATGCCCTGCAGCGCCAGGCCGAACGGGGTGGCGGCCAGCACCCGGAAGGCGACATAGACCAGCACCGACAGCACCACCAGGGCGAGGTACATGCGCACCGGGTGGTCTTCGAACAGGCCGGGCGGGTCGATGCCGGTGATCCCGCCGAAGCCCGACAGCGGGGTTATCGATCCGAACACGTAGTAGCCGATGACCGCGTACGTGAGGGTGATCATCAGGAAGTAGATGCCGGTCGTGCGCGACGCCAGCGCCCCCAGCACGAAGGCGACAACAGTGGTCACCGCCAGGGCGAACAGCACCGCCACCCACGGGTTCCAGCCGAGCTTGAGTCCCTTCGACCACGCGTCCTGAGCGACGACGGCGTTGCCGACCATGAAGCCGGCCACCCCCGCCAGCAGGTACTGGGCCAGCGAGATCATGCCCCCATAGGCCGCGAGGAACACGATGGTGGCCGCGGCGATGCCGAGGATCATGGTGCGGGTCATCACGAACTCCACGAAGAAGTTCGAGCCGAACAGGGGCAGCAGCAGCGCCAGCGCGGTCGCAGCGGCCACGACCACGTTGCGGGCCGACAGCACCCGCCGGAGGGTCATTCGACCCGCCCGTAGAGGCCGTTGGGCCGCACCGCCAGCACCACCGCCAGTAGGGCGAACGTGAATATGACCGAGTAGTAGGTGTATCCGGCGGGCAGGTACGCGGGCGAGAAGGCCACCACCATGCCGTAGAGCAGTGATCCGGCCACGGCCCCCTTCACCGACCCGAGCCCGCCGATGATCACCACCACCAGCGAGTTGAGCAGCCAGGCGCCGTCAACTCCGGGCGCCACCGAGCCGGCGAACGACCCGCCCAGCACGCCGCCGACCCCGGCGAGGAACGATCCGACGACGAACGTGATCGCGAAGACCAGCGTGATGTTGATGCCCAGCGCTCGGACCATCTCCTGGTCGTCCACCCCGGCCCGGATGACCATGCCCATGCGGGTGCGGTTGAGCCACAGCCACAGCAGCGCGCCCACCACCAGCGCCACCCCAAGCATGAACAGCCGGCTCGAGGCGTAGCGCTCGCCCATGATCTCGAAGAAGTGGGTGACGGCGCCGGGCCATTTCAGCGGCTGGGCCACACCGCCGAAGTGAGCGAGCATCTGGTCGGCTGCGATCACCGAGATGGCCAGCGTGATGAGGGCCTGTCGCAGGTCCTGTCCCTGGTTCCAGCGCAGCAGCAGCTGCTGCATCACCAGGCCGAGAAGGGCGACGACGGCTCCGGCCGCGAGCAGCGGCAGGATCCAGGCCAGCACACTCACGTCGCGGGCGTCGATGTTGGCGTCCTTGCCGACCATGTTGGTCTGGATCTCGTGGGCGACGTAGGCCGCGCCGAGGAACAGCGACCCGTGGGCCATGTTGACCGTGCGCATCAGGCCGAAGATCAGGGTGAACCCGGACGCCACCACGAACAGCAGCCCTGCGAAGGTGACGCCGTCCAGCAGCGTGACCACGAACTCGCCGGGCTCCCGGATGGCCGGACCGGCCGATGTGTTGCGGGCCAGGACGAGAACCCACAGTGCCGCGGCGACCACCGGCACCCACACCGCGGCACGCGACACCCATCGCGGCAGCACGAACGGCCGCCTGAGCTGAAGTTCCCGCTCGTCGACGGCGTGCGCGGTCAACTAGCCCTCCAAGCACTGGCCCGCGTTGAACGTAGTTTGGGGGCCCCGGCCGCGCCCAGCGGCCCGAGAGCCATTGTCACCCCTACGTGCGGGCCAGTCCTATAGAACTACGCCGACATCTGGCGCCGGAGGCCCCCTAGAGACCGGCAGAGACGATGCGGGCCGTCTCGGCGATGGCGTCGTCCAGCGGGGTGGGCTCGATGTCGCCCAGCAGCTCCGCCAAGCCAGCGGGCGACAGGGCGTGGGCGAAGGGCAGCGGCTCGACGCCGACGCCGAGGTCGTCGAAGCCGGTGATGCGGCGAACCCGGTCCACGAAGTCGTCGATCGACGTCACGTGGCCCCTCAGGTTCACGACCGGCGCCGCCGGGGAGTCGAGCTCGACCCGGGCGGCGGCGATGAACGAGCGGGCCACGTCGGGCGCGTAGTGGAAGTCGGTCACGCCCCCGTACCCCACCCGGTACGGCTCGCCCCGCACCGCGCTGTAGATGGCGGCGGTGGGCTGGGAGGTGACCCCCTGATCGCGGCCGGCTCCGTACACGGTGAAGGGCCGCAGGCCCACCGTGGCCAGCCCGTGGTCGGCCGCGTACACCGCGGCCGTCTGCTCGTTGGCCACCTTGTAGGCGCCGTACAGGGTGGCCGGCATGGGGAGTGCGTCCGGCCCGAGCACGGGTTCGGGATAGAGGCCGACGGGTCCGAAGATTGCGGCGCTCGAGGCGTAGGCCACCGGTGAGATGCCGTGCTCCACTGCCGCCTCGAACACGTTCACCGTGCCCTGGACGTTGACCGCCGCGCCACCGCTGGGATCGGCCTTGCAGAACGGGACCTGAAGCGCGGCGAGATGGACGACCCGGTCGACTCCGGCCATAGCGTCGACCACCGCGGCCCGGTCGGTGATGTCGCCGATCACCCGGCGGAAGTTGAGTGGGGCGCCCTCAGCGACGAGCAGGTGGCGGCTGTCGTTGGCACCGATGTCGAAGGTGGTGACCTCGGCGCCCTCGTCGAGCAGGATGCGCACCGTCCAGGCGCCGATGCATCCGTCTGCCCCGGTCACAAGGAAGTGCTCGGCCATCAGTAGGTCGCCCTCCCTCCGGAGATGTCGTAGCAGGCTCCGGTGCTGAACGAGCAGTCCTCCGAGCACAGCCAGCCCACCAGCGCGGCTACCTCGGAGGTCTCGCCGAGACGGCCCATGGGGATCTTCGACAGCATGTACTCGAGGACCTCCGGGGCGGTCTCGAGGTTCATGGGAGTGGCGATCACCGCCGGCGCGATCGAGTTGACCAGCACGCCGGTGGTGGCGAGTTCCTTGGCCACCGACTTGGTGAGGGCGATGACCGCGCCCTTGCTGGCCGAGTAGGCGCTCAGGTTCGGGTTTCCCTCCTTGCCCGCGATGCTGGCGATGTTGACGACCCGGCCCCAGCCCCGCTCGACCATGCCGCCCAGGGTGGCCTGCATCACGTTGAAGATCCCGGTGACGTTCACGTCGAACGTGCGCTCCCAGCCGTCCAGGGGGGTCTCCAGCAGTGGCACGTTCGGCCCGACGACGCCGGCGGACTGCACCACTATGTCCATCCGGTCGATGCCGTCGATGGCTCGCACCGCGGCGGCGTCGGTCACGTCGACTTCGTGTATGGCCTCCAACTCGTGGGACCGGGCGGTCATGTCGCCGGCGTGCAGGTCCACCGCGGCCACCCGGCAGCCCTGGGCCAGGAGCCGGTCGACGCAGGCCGCGCCGATGCCCGACCCGGCCCCGGTGACCAGCGCTCTTCGTCCGTCAGCAGTCATGAGCTGCCATGGTAGGCATGGGCGACGGATCATTGGCACGTCGCTCGAGCGCATACTCTGGGGCGGCAGTCTCCGCCGATACGCGAATGGAGGAACCGCATGGGCCGCACCATTGCCAAACCGGGACTCGACCTCGGGATCGTCACCAACAATGGTGATGCGATGCTCGAGTTCTACCGGGACGTCGTGGGACTCGAGTTCGAGGCGACGATGAAGCTCGAGGCGGTCGGGATCTCCCGGATGGACCGGCTGCGCTGCAACGACAGCGTCCTGAAGCTGGTGACGACAACGGGTGATGTGCCGGCCTCCGCCGGCGGTGGTCTGGAGGGGTGCACCGGCATGCGCTACTTCACCATCACGGTGGACGACATCGCGGCCGCGGTGGCCGACTGCGAGGCGGCCGGCCGGCCCATCGTGTGGCCTCTGCTAGAGGTCCGTCCCGGTGTGACGATCGCCATGGTGGAGGACCCCGACGGCAACTGGGTGGAGTTCATCCAACTGTCCTGATCCGGGGGTGCCGAGTGCGTCCGGTTGCCTGGTCGCGCCGCTACGCTGCGCGCTGTGACCGCCAGGAAGCGGCAGGCCTGGAACTTCACACCCGATCTGCCGCTGCGGTCGGCCCCGTTCTTGCATTGGCCTTGGCGACCCGCACCAATCGCCCGTCATCTGGCCAAGACCTGGAGGCCCTTCACGTCGCGGGTGTTCATGCTGGCGGTGGCCTTCGCCCTGTGGGAGTGGGCGAGCCCGTCGCTCGCCGAGGCCGAGTCGCTGCGGCTGGGCTGGATCCTGGAGATATGGGTCCGGAACGTCGTGTTGCTGACGGTGATGGCCGGCGGGCTGCACCTGTTCCTGCAGCGCTACCGGGTGCAGGGCGACGGCCTGCGCTACGACGCGCGGCCGTTGACCAGGAACAAGAGCCTGTTCCTGTTCAACGACCAGGTGAAGGACAACATGTTCCTGAGCCTCGTGCCGGCGATGGTGGTCGCCACCGCGTGGGAGTCGTTGGGTTGGTGGGCTTACGCCAACGGGGTCGCACCCCACTGGTCGTTCGCCGACAACCAGGCGTGGTTCGTGGTGCTGCTGGGCCTCGTCCCCATCTGGTCGGTCCTCTACTTCTCCGCCGGCCACTGGCTGCTCCACCGGCCTCTGGTGTACAAGCACGTCCACTCCTGGCACCACCGCAATATGAACATCGGCCCATGGTCGGGACTGTCGATGCACCCGCTGGAGCACGTGATCCTCTACAGCGACATCGTGCTGTTCCTCGTGCTGCCGTCAAGTCCGGTGCACATGCTGTTCGCGATCATGCACCACACCGTCGGGGCGCCGATGAGCCACACCGGCTATGACGCCGTCCGGCTCCCGGCACGACAGCGATTCGAGTTGGGCGACTTCCACCACCAACTCCACCACCGCTTCATCGAGTGCAACTACGGCGGCCTCGAATCGCCCCTCGACGAGATGATCGGCGCATTCCACGACGGGACGTCCGAGGGCGACCGGCTGATCGCCGAGCGGCTCAGCCGCTTGTCGGCGTCCCGGCAGGCCGAGCCCTGACACCGGGCGAGGGGTAGCGGAGTTCGCGCAGGAGCGCGTCCTCGAAGGCTCACTCCCTCCGCGGCTCTGTCAGTAGGTGGCCCGGCCTCCGGTGATGTCGTAGCAGGCGCCGGTGCTGAAGGAGCAGTCCTCCGAGCACAGCCAGCCGACCAGCGCGGCGACCTCGGCCGGCCGGCATATCCGGCCCATCGGGATCTTGGCCACCAGACGGTCGAGCACTCCCTGGGGCGCCCCCGCAATCATGGGCGTGTCGGTGACCGTGGGGGCCACGCAGTTGACCAGCACGCCGGTCGTGGCCAGCTCCTTGGCCACCGCCTTGGTGAGGGCGATCACCGCCCCCTTGCTGGCCGAGTAGGCCGACAGGCCCGGATCGCCCTCCTTTCCGGCGATGCTGGCGACGTTCACGATGCGGCCCCAGCCCCGCCTCACCATTCCCGGTAGCGCGGCCCTCATCACGTTGACCACGCCGGTGACGTTGACGGCCATGATGCGTTCCCAGTCGTCCATGGACAGCCGGGTGAGCGGCGCGCTCGGGCCTCCGATGGCGGCGCATTGCACGACAATGTCGACTTCGTCGATGCCGTCGATGGCGTCGACCGCGGCGGCGTCGCTGACGTCGAGTTCAACGACGGCGTGCAGCTCACCGGCTCGTGAAGCCATCCGTGGAGACCGCAGGTCGACGGCCACCACGTTGTGGCCCCGGGCCAGCAGCCACTCTGCGCACTCTGCGCCGATCCCCGATCCTGCCCCGGTTACCAGCGCAGTTCGGGGCTCGTGTGCGATCACACTCCGACACTAGATGGCAAGCGGCCCGGGGGGAGTCGACGAGCGTGGTGTGAGACCACATCCCGGCGGGTAGGTTTCGCCCGCTCTACCAGGCCCAAGGAGGCACTCAGTGACGATCTCGACCCCTCGGAAGTCCGTTCTTGCTCTTGCCGCAGTGGCACTTCTTGCCGCAACCGCGGCGCTGGTGTCGCCGGCCGGCGCGCAGGAGACCCCGGTGCCCATCAGCGCAGACACCTTCTCCCTGACGGTCCTGCACAACAACGACGGCGAGTCGAAGCTGCTGCCCGACACCGACGCCGGCTTTCCGGGCGTGGCCCGCTTCGTCACGCAGATGAAGCAGCTACAGGCCGCGGCCGCCGACGCCGGGGTGGTCACCCTCACGTCGGGCGACAACTTCCTGGCCTCCCAGGAACTGAACGTCTCGCTGGCCCGCGAGGGCGCCCTCTACGACTCGATCGCGCTCAGCGGCCTGTACGACGCGATGGCGCTGGGCAACCACGACTTCGACCTGGGCCCGGAGGTGACGGCCCGATTCATCGAGGGGTTCGACCCGGCCGTGACGTTCCTGTCGGCCAACGCCGACTTCTCGGGCGAGCCCGTGCTGCAGGCGCTGGTCGACTCCGGCGTGCTGGCCGGCAGCACCGTCGTGGAGACCGGCGGGCAGCAGGTCGGCGTGATCGGGGCGGTCACGCCCCAGCTTCGCAACATCTCGACACCGCGCAACGTGGTGATCTCCGACGTCCTGGCCGCGGTGCAGGCCGAGGTCGCGTCGCTGACCGCAGCCGGGGTCAACAAGATCATCCTGGTCAGCCACCTCCAGGGGGTGTCCGAGGAGATCGCGCTGGTGGCCGACCTGGCCGGCGTGGACGTGGTCATCGCCGGTGGCGGCGACGACCTCCTGCGCAACGAGGGCGACACCTGCATGCCCGACGACGAGCCGGCCGGCCCCTACCCGGTGCTGGTGGCCGACTCGACCGGTACCGACGTGCCGGTGATCACCGCGCCCGGCGGCTACCGCTGCATCGGCGCGCTGACCGTTGTCTTCGACGGCAACGGCAGCATCGTCAGTCACTCGGGCCGCTCCGTCGGTGTGAGCTTCGCTACAACGCCCGATCCGGCGGTCCAGTCGAGCGTCATCGAGCCCCTGGCCGCAGCCGCGGCTGAGATCGACGCCGACGTGATCGGCACCAGCGAGGTCGACCTCGACGGGCGGAGGGCCAGCGTGCGCACCGGGTCCAGCAACCAGGGCACCCTGCACGCCGACGCCCTGCGGGCCACTGCCGCCAACCTGGCCGGGGACTTCGGGACTCCCGCGCCGGACGTCGCCATCCAGAACGGTGGCGGGATCCGCAACGACGCCGTGATCCCGGCCGGGCCCATCACCGCCGGCGACACCTGGGACATCGCCCCGTTCCGCAACTTCGTGGTGGTGGGCGAGATCTCCCGTGAGACCTTCCATGTGCTGCTGGAGCAGGCCGTGGACCGGATCCCCGGCGCCGGGGGCCAGTTCCCGCAGGTCTCGGGCTTCACGTTCACCTACGACCCGGCGGCTCCGGCCCGCGAGACCGACCGGGCCGGTGACTGCTCGCTGGCCGGCGATCCGGGGTCGAGGATCCGCGACGTGACCCTCGACGACGGCACCGCCGTCGTGCGCGACGGCGCGGTGGTGCCAGGCGACCCGGTGGTGCTGACCACCATCGACTTCCTGGCCAATGGCGGCGACTGCTACCCGCTGGCCGGCATCGAGTTTACCAAGCTGGGCGTCAGCTACCAGCAGGCCCTGGCCAACTACATCGCCGACGATCTGGGTGGCACGATCACCGCCGCCGACTACCCCGAGGGCGGCGACGACCGCATCGTTGCCGTGGGGGCCGCGTCCGAAATGGGGCCCGTCGGCATAATCTACCTCGTCCAGCCGGGCGACAGCCTGTGGAGGATCGCGGCCCGGCATCTCGGATCGGGGGCCCGCTGGAAGGAGATCTTCGACCTGAACGTGGGCAAGACCCAGCCCGACGGCCGGAGCCTCCGCGATCCCGACCTGATCCTGATCGGATGGGTGCTGGAGATGCCACCTGTTCCTGATGTGCCGTGGCGACCTTGAGCACCTGATCCTGATCGGCCACCTTGTCGTTGATCGGCCGGGTGCTGTGGTTCCCTCCAGTTGACCCGACAGTGCGCCTGCTTCCCGGCCCGGCGCCCGGGTCAGGCCGGGCCGCGGCTCAGGTGTAGTCCTGGTACTTGTCCAGGTAGCGGGTCGGGCGCTTCAGGGCGTCCTTGCGGAACGGGTCGCCGAGCTCCTTGGTGCACATGGCCTCGATGACCGTGGTGCGGCCCCCGTTCATCTGGGCGTCGACGGCCGCGGTCAGAGCGGGGCCGACATCCTCGAGTTGGTTGACCCGCACCCCGTCGGCGCCCATGGCCCTAGCCACTTCCGACCAGTCCTCGCCGCCGTCCAGCTCGCCGGCCACGAAGCGCTGCCCGTAGAAGTCGACCTGGTTCTTCTTCTCGGCGCCCCACTGGCGGTTGTGGAACACCACTGCGGTGACCGGGATGTCATGCCGCACCGCGGTCATGGTCTCCACCATGCTCATGGCCCAGGCCCCGTCGCCCGCGTAGGCCACCGCGGGACGGTCGGGAGCGGCCTTCTTGGCCCCGATGATGGTGGGCAGCGCGTAGCCGCAGTTGCCCCAGCTCATGGCAGCGAAGAACGACCGGGGCTCCTCGAAGCGCAGGTAGCTGTTGGCCACCGAGTTGATGTTGCCGATGTCGGTGGACACCATCACCCGCTCCGGCATCGCCTTCTCGAGCTCGCGCAGCACCTGGCGGGGGTGCATCCAGTCGTCGGCCTCGGCCGCGGCCTGCTTGATCATGTCCACACTGAAGTCGTCGGTCTCCTCGGTCCAGTCGTCGAGCTCGGCCTCCCATCCGGCCTTCTCTGCGGCGATGTCCGCGGCCCGCTGCACCCGGCTGGCGTCGCAGGCCAGCTCCCGGCCGGCCAGTCTCGCGGTCAGCGCGGCCGCAGCCGCGCCGGCGTCGCCGCAGATGCCCACGTCTATGCGCTTGACCAGACCCAGCATCTTCGAGTCGGCGTCCACCTGGATGACCTTGGCGCCGGCGGGCCAGTAGTCGAGGCCATGCTGGGGCAGCGTGCCGAAGGGGCCGAGGCGCGTGCCGAGGGCCAGCACCACGTCGGCCCGGGAGATGAGCCGCATGGCCGCCTTGGAGCCCTGGTAGCCCAGCGGACCGCACCACTGCGGGTGCGAGGCCGGGAACGAGTCGTTGTGCAGGTAGCTGTTGACCACCGGGCACCCCAGGCGCTCGGCCAGCGCCACCGTGGCTGCCATGGCGTCGCCCATCACCACCCCGCCGCCTGAGATCATCACCGGGAAGTCGGCGCCGGCCAGCAGCTCGGCGGCCTCACTGAGGGTCCGCTCGCCGCCGGGGCCGCGGTCGAGGCGCTGGGGCTGCGGGATCTCCACATCGATGTCGCCGTAGAAGCGGTCGCGGGGGATGTTGAGCTGGGTGGGGCCCATCTCCGACAGGGCCCGGTCGAAGCAGCGGGCGGTGAGCTCGGCCATGCGGTGCTCGTTGTTGACGTGGCCCTGGTACTTGGTGAACTCCTCGAACATCGGCAGCTGGTTGGCCTCCTGGAAGCCGCCGAGGCCTATACCCATGGTCCCGGCCTCGGGGGTGACGACCACCACCGGGCTGTGGGCCCAGAAGGCGGCCGCCACGGCGGTCACGCAGTTGGAGATGCCCGGGCCGTTCTGGCCGATCACCACCCCGTGACGTCCCGACACCCGGGAGAACCCGTCGGCCATGTGGGCCGCGCCCTGCTCGTGCACCACCGGGACCAGCTCGATGCCGGCCGGCTCGAATATGTCCATGGCGTCCATGAAGGCGCTGCCCATGATTCCGAAGATGGTGTCGACGCCGTGGGCCACCATCGTCTCCACGAACGCCTCGCTGGGGGTCATGCGGGTCATGCGTCTGCAACCTCCATCGACTAGCCGCCCGCTCACGAGGCGGCAAGCGGATGTTAGAGCCTATAACTGATCCCCTATACCCCGCCATACCCAGCTTCCTGGACTCAGAGCCTGCGCGGGTAGGCGCAAGCCCGTCGCGTTGCCAGGGGGTGTCTCCCGCTCTTGTTCGCTGCGCTCACGGGCCGCTCGGGCCACGGCCTCGCCCGTATGGGCCGGACTCGCTCGCCTACCCGCTCGGCCTCTTGGGCGTGAGCACGCCTAGCGTCGCGCCTGTGCAGCCTGAATGTCTGCGGGCCACTGGCTCTTGATGTAAGCAAGAACGGCCCAGATGTCCGCGTCGTCGAGTTCGTCGGCGAAGCCGCGCATGTCGCTCTTGTAGTCACCCCCGGCAACAACTCCGGTTCCCCACTTGGTCATCTCGAACAACTGGGCGTCGCTGTGATGCCAGGTGTGTCCAGTCTCGTCGTGGGGAGGGGCCGGAAGGGTCCCGTCGGCCTTTCTCTCCCGCCAGTTCGGCTGTCCTTCGAGACTCACACCGTGGCATGAGGCGCAGGATTCGGCGTAGACCGCGGATCCCCGAGCGACAAGCTCAGGATCCGAGGCGTCGGCTCTCCCGGAATAGGACAGCTCTTCAGTCCCGTCCGGGAAGACGGACCAGGCTGCAACCAGAGCGGCTACGACCACGAACAGAACGATGATGGTGGAGGTCCGGCCACGTCGCTCGCGCTTACTCCCGGTCACGCGCGATTCGAGCGGAAGCGGCGCAGGCGCAGGCTGTTCGACACGACGAACAGCGACGACGCGCCCATGGCGGCCGCGGCGGCCATCGGGCTCAGCACGCCCGTCGCGGCCAAGGGGATGGCGGCCACGTTGTAGGCGAAGGCCCAGAACAAGTTGACCTTGATCGTGCCCAGCGTGCGCCGCGACAGAGCGATGGCGTCGGGCACGGCCCGCAGATCGCCGCCC
Organism: Candidatus Aldehydirespirator sp.; assembly: GCA_965203575.1. Lineage (GTDB taxonomy): Bacteria > Actinomycetota > Acidimicrobiia > Acidimicrobiales > Aldehydirespiratoraceae > Aldehydirespirator. The sequence continues at coordinate 2,670,927 of OZ241894.1, read as the reverse complement.
ACGATGGTCAGGTCGGAGGCCTCCACGGCCACGTCGGCGCCGGTTCCGACCGCGATGCCGAGGTCGGCCTGGGCCAGCGCGGGCGCGTCGTTGATACCGTCACCCACCATCGCCACCCGCTTGCCGCTCTGCTGCAGGCGGGCCACGGCGTCGGCCTTGTCTCCGGGCAGCACCTCGGCGGTCACGTCGTCCACTCCTATGAGGTCGCCGACGCTGCGGGCCGTTCGGCGGTTGTCGCCGGTGATCAGCGACACCTCCAGACCCATGGCCCTCATCTGCTGAACCGCCTGGCGGGAAGTGGGCTTGACGGTGTCGGCCAGTGCGATGACCGCCTCGGCCGTCGCGCCCCGGCCCACCAGGACCGCGGTATGCCCTCGGGCCTGGGCCGCTGCTACCGCGTCGTCGAGAGCCTCGGGCACATCATCGAACAGCGGTCGCCGTCCCACCCGGACCTCGGTGCCGTCCACCCGGCCAACGACGCCCACACCGGGCTGGTTCCGGAAGTCGGTAATGGTGCGAGACGAGGGCCAGCGCCGGGCGATGGCGGCACCGACCGGGTGCTCGGACCGCGACTCCAGCGCGCCCGCGAGCAATCCCATGACGGTGGCGTCCGTGTGGGGCTGCGCCACTGCGTCGACCGCCTCGATGCGGCCCCCGGCAACCGCGCCGGTCCTGTCGAGCACCACCGCGTCGACCACCTCGAGGCGACCCTCGGTGACGGTGCCAGTCTTGTCGAGGATCACAGCGTCCACCCGGCGGGTATCCTCGAGCACCTCCGCGCCCTTGATGATCACGCCGAGATGGGCACCCCGGCCGGTGCCGACCATCACCGCCAGCGGCGTGGCCAGACCCAGCGCGCACGGGCACGAGATGATCAGCACCGCCACCGCCGCGGTGAAGGCGTCCGAGGCGGCCGAGCCCACCAGGAACCAGACGCCCAACGTGGCCGCAGCCAGGACGATCACGACGGGCACGAACACGCCTGCGACCCGGTCGGCCAGGCGCTGCACCGCGGCCCGTCCCCCCTGGGCCTCGTCCACCAGGCGCACGATCTGGGCCAGTGCGGTGTCGGCCCCGACTCGGGTGGCCGCCACCTCCAGGGTGCCGTCGGCATTGACGGTGGCCCCGATCACCTCGTCGCCCGTTGCCACCTCCACGGGCACGGGCTCGCCGGTCACCATCGACATGTCGACCGCGGAGGCGCCGCTCACCACCACGCCGTCGGTGGCGATCCGCTCTCCGGGCCGCACCATGAACCGCATGCCCACGGCCAGCTCGTCCACTGGGATCTCGGTGCCGTCAGTGAGGCGGGCGGTGGCCGCACCCAGCCGGGCCAGCGCTCGCACCGCCTCGCCCGAGCGGCGGGTGGCTCCGGCTTCCAGCCATTTGCCCAGCACCACGAGGGCGACGATCACCGTGCCCGTCTCGAAGTAGACGTGGCCGTCCTCGACGCCGGCCATCAGCACGACTGCCGACCAGACCCAGGCCGAGGCAGTGCCCAGAGACACCAGGGTGTCCATGGTGGCGGCTCGGTGGCGGAGATTGCGGGCCGCGGCCCGGTGGAAGCTCCACCCGGCGCCGAACACCACGACCGCCGATGCGACCAGCGCTCCCCAGCGCCAGCCGTCGAAGCGCAGCGGCGGCACCATCGACACGGCCACGACCGGCACACCGGCCACAAGCGCTGCGACCAGGCGCCGGCGCAGGGCCGCAACTCGCCGCAGCTCAGCCTCGTCGTGGGCCTCCGCCTGTTCGGGGGCGGAGTAGCCGGCCTGCTCGATGGCGCGCCGCAGCCCGGCGTTGTCGGCGCTCCCGTCGTGAAGCACCGTTGCCCGGCCCGACGCGAAGTTGACGCGGGCGTCGAGCACGCCGTCGGCGGCTCCCAGCGCCGATTGCACCCGGGCCGCGCAGGCGCCGCAGGTCATGCCCTCGACCCGGATGTCGGTCCGGACCTTCAGAGACGACCCGGTTCCCATACGCCCGATGCTACGCCCGCCCCGAGAACCTCTCACCGGATCACGGAGCGAGATGGAACCGGACCCTCACGAAGCCGCTGTCGCGATCGTGCTCGATCTCGGGCTCGCTGCCGTTGAAGTCCAGCATCGCTCGCCGCATGACTGGCCAGCCGCGACCCCGCCGCTCCATGAAGCCGAGCGCGAGCAGGTAGTTGGCCATGGACTCGTTCCGGGACCGAGCGCGCCCCCCTGCACGCACGCTGTCCGCAGTCATGTGATTCGGCAGCGTGCCCGGGCTCGTCACCTCGACACGCCCTGCGAACACGTCGAGCTGGATCTTTGAGCCGCTGATCGCATAATCCCGGTGAGCCACGGCGTTGACCAGCGCCTCCCGCAGGGCTGGCAGCGGCAGCAAGCGCTGGTCCTGCCGCCGCAGACCGCTGTAGGTTTCAAGCCTCGTAAGCCCCGAGAACCATCCGAGGGCACGCTCAACCTGCTCGCCGAGGCGACCCTTCGCCTCCGCAACCTGGAGCACCCGGTCGGCGCGCTCGTCCCCGTCGTAGGCGACGCACTCGACGAAGAAGCTCTGCGTCTGGGGATACGCCTGGGGCGTCTTGCCGAATGCGAGCAGCCCGTACAGCGTCGGTCGCAGACTGCCGCCGACCTCGGCGGCCGCGCCGCGGTTGCGCAGGTCGTCGGCGGTGTCCGGTTGCGGGTCGCGGTCGGCATCGATCCCCAGCGATCGCAGGTACGAGCGGAAGGCCTCTGCGTCGAGCTCGGAGACGGACGCGGCCCCGACGGCGCGTTCCTCGGTGAGGATGTAGCCAAACGTGTTGTAGAGATCCTGCAACTCGGTCGGTGAGGGCTCGACGCTGCTGCGGCCGCGGCGCACCCAGACCCGGCCGTCGTAGCGCATGGGCTCGAAGCCGCGCTGGCGGGGCACCTCAAGCCAGTGCACCCAGCCGTTCGGGTCTTCGTGACGGCCGAGGCGGGCGCTGACCGGCGAACTGCACCCGGACTGCAAGAACGATGTGAGCCGCTCCTGCACCTGCGCGCTGCCCTCTGCGACGCCGACGATCTCCTGGCTGTCGCTGATCCCCAGCACCAGCAGCCCGCCCTCGGTGTTGGCGAACGCGCAGATCGTCCTGCCGGCTGCGGAGCGGTCCCTGAAGTGGCGCTTGAACTCGGTGCGCTCGTCCTCCCCGGCGGCGACCCGATTGAGGACCTCGGTCCACTCCATGACCGCGCTCAGAAGCCGTACTTGATGCGGCGGAGACGGAACGCCTCGTCGCCGCCGTCCACGGTTCGCACGATCGCGTCTCGCACGGCCGCGTCCTCTATCGCGCCGGAGGCGGCGACGTGTCCACGACTCGCGGAGGCCTCGAGCTGGATGACCTGATCGGCGTCGCCGTTGACCACGATGTTGGCGTTGTGGGTGGCCAAAATCACCTGACGCCGGCCCTTGAGGCGTCCCAGCGCCGGCAGCAGCGTCTCGAACAGGAACCGGTTGTCGAGTTCGTCCTCGGGCTGGTCGATGATCAGAGGCCGCTCATCCGAGGCCTCCAGCAGCAGCGACAGGAGAAGGTTGACACGCTGCCCCCCGGAGAGCTCGTCCAGTGGGCGGTAGTCGTCGCCACCGGGCCGGAACTCGAGTACGTACTGGTCCGGGCACCGCACCGCGGCCAGATCGCGACGCCGGGCGGAGGCCATCTGCGCACGGAATGTCTCCTGCACCGCATCGCTCATGCCAACAGACTCCAAGCTGTCATCCTCCAGCATCTCCAGCAACCGATCTGGCGAGGGACTCTCCGTGCTCCCGCTGTCGTTCCACCAACGCGTGATCCCTCTCTGGCCCAGGCCGACGAGGAACCGCTCCAGGTTCTGCGACAGGCCGTCGTCGATCCGGCGCGCCGCGATGCGTCCGCCGAACTGCCGTTCGATCGTGTCGAGGACCCGGTCGAACGCCTCGCGCTGCTCCGCGACCAGATCCCGCCGCTCAGCCAGCGAACGCTCGAATGTCTCCCGCAGTCCTTGAAACCCGACGCGAGCGGAGTCGAGGTTCGCCACGTAGCTGTCGCGCAGCGCCGCTTGGGCATTGAGAGCCTGGAGCTCGTTGATTCTCGAGCCGTCGAACCCGCGCTCGGCTAGGTTCCGGTCCACCTGCTCGCGCAGTTTGTCGCGGCGCTGCTCCTGGTCTTCGCTGACGGCCCTCGCGGCGCCGGTCGCGTCGGCGAGCACAGTGGTCAGACTTCGAGCCGCGGCGAGGACCGGTTCCCACTTGCGTTGCATCCGTGCTTCGGGCGCATCTGCGTCGTCGCCGGCCGGTGACATCTGCAGGGCCTCGACCCTGTCCAGCAGATCGGCCGCCCGGTCCGCGACCGCAGTCACCTCATCGGCGTGGCTGCTCCAGGTTGTCGCGGCTCCCGAGGCGCGGTTGAGCTCGTCGACCCCGGCGTCGGCGAATGCCGCGAGTTCGTCGACTGCCTGCGTGCTCCGGGCGAGAGCCTGCTCGGCGTCAGCAACGCCGGCTTCGAGTTCCGTGAGGCGTGCCGCGGTGCGGCGGAGTTCTCCGTCGAGTTCCGCGAGCCGGCTCCTGCGCTCCTCGATTGCTGCCGACTCCGATACGTCCAGGCGAGCCAACACGTCCTCGACTGCGTCGGGCTCCCGCGCCAGGCGTTGCAGCTCGCCCTGGGTGTAGAAGATCGCCGGCCACTGTTCGTGCTCCGACGCGGTGGGGTCACGGCCGGGACAGTCCAACTCAACCGAGGCCGAGCCCGCGAGCAGCCGCGCCTGAGCGCGCTGGGTGACCTCCGCGCGCGCCCGCTCATCGTGCGGCAGGGGAGCACCGACGCGCACCCGCAGACCGTCGAGGAGGGTGCTCTTGCCGGTCATGCTGCCGCCGATCACGCAAGTGAGGTCGGGGCTGAACTCGAAGGTGGTGGGCGCATCGCTGCCGTCGGCGACCCCAAAGAAGGAGGCCTTTCCCGTCACGGTCACCGAACGAAGCCACGGGCGCTGGTGGCGGGCCGCGTCGGGTGGATCGTCGAGATCTGCGATCTCGCCGTCAGGCCCGATTTCGTGACCACAGCGCACGCGGGTCTCGAATGCGACGAACGCCTGACGCAGCGCTTCGATGGTCGGGCTGGCCATCTTGACCCAGACGTGGCGCGCTCCGATGTCTTGGACCGCGTCCGCGGCGCTGCTGTGGAAGAACGTCAGGCGGTTACCTGTCACGAACTCGCGGACCCACGGCTTGGCTTGGAAGACATCCGTTGGGAGAAGGTCGCCCGGGAGTTCGAGACCGCCGAGCGAGCTTGTGTCGAAATCGTCTCGGTCGAACTGTTCTGCGGGGGTTCCGAAGAGCCCTGTCTCGCTGAAGACGTCGGGAGCGAGCGCCAGATAGTCCCACGCCGTAGTTCCTCCGGCGTGCTGGTCATCGGCCCGGCCGGCTCGCAGAACTTCGAAGGCTTCGGCGTGGTCCAGGTCGGTCACCGCGGGCTGGTCGCCGCTCCACGGAGACTTGCCCTTCATGATCAGGTCGTAGAGCCCCAGGTAGCGATCGCGGCCGATCGCCGGATCGAAGAGGAAGGTCAGGCGCAGCGCTCCCCGACCATCATGCAACGACGGCCTGAACCCGGGAAAGACGGCAAAGATCTTCTCGCGGTAGGGAACGCCCTGCGCGTCGGCGCCGCTGTCCCATTCCTCCACGATCTGCCATGCGGCGCTCAGTTCGCCGGAGTCGGCGACACGCGGTCGATGCGGCGCCACGCCGAGCACCTGCACGCCGTGGGCGATAGCGGCCTCCAGGAACCGGCGCGCGTACGCCGACAGTTCTTCTTCCGACTCCGGCGGCGCAGCAACGCCGTCCGGCAGACTCACACGGCCTCCGGGCGCGTCGTCGATGGTGTGCGTGCGCAGATCGGCCTTGAACCAGCGCACGCCGGGCACCTCGCGGCGCCAGTTGTCAGCCTGGTGGCGCACAATGGCCATGTCTCCGCCCTTGCGTTGCTCGACCCCAGTCTGCCACGGGGACACGGCCACCGGCCGGTTCCGAGACTCGCGGAGCGGCCTGCAGCGGGCCACCGCCCATGTCGGCCCCGGCGACGAGATGGTCACGCCTCGGAACTCGCCGAGGTGGCCCTCCCGGCCTGAACCCTCAGCGCTACGGGCTAGCCCAGCAGCGGGCCGGCTTCCCGGTGGCGGGCGCGCTGCGTCCGGTGGCCCGTGTGCCGCGTCCGGTGCCGGGGTGTGCCGGTTCCCGGTTCCGGGGTCTTCGTGGTTCCGGGTGCTGTGTGGTGTCAGTTGCAGTCGTCGGGGCGCAGGACGCAGACAGCCACGTGCTGGTACTCGTCCATGTCGATCTCGCCTTCGGCCAGTTTGCGGGCGGCCTTGACGAGTTCGCTGCGGTCGATGCCCCCGCTGTTGTCGGTGTCGTAGGTCGAGCGGGTGCCCGAGGGGATCCCCGGGTCGGCCCCGCCCACCGTGGAGCCCACCGGCGGAGGATCCCCGGCGGGCGTGGTGGGCGCGGCGGCCGGGGGCTGGTCGCTCGCCGCGATGTCGATCCGCACGCTCGCGACCTGGTACGCGGCGGCGCCGGAGTCGGGCACAACCTCGTTGATGGCCCCGTTGGCGGTGTTGCTGTTGCCTCGCGCGGTTCTGATGTCGGGCGTGATGTAGAGGAACTCCGCGCCCTCCGCGTCGCTGTCGTCGACGACAGTGAGCGTCACGCTGCCCGAGCGCTGCCCCGCCGCGACAGCGATGGTGCTGGACGACAGCGTGTAGTCGCCGGCGCCGGCCGTGCCCTCCACGACCAAAGGAATGGCCAGGTCGGACCCGGCGTTGCGGGCCAGGCGGATGGTGACCGTCACCGTGGCCCCCTCCGTCACCGACGTGCGGCTCGCGCTCAACAGCCGCAACGGCGCCGCGGCCCGCTCCGGGGCGGCGCCCACCGTCTCGAGCACCGTCCGCGACCACGGCCCGGCACCGTGGCGGTTCAGCGCCCGCACCCGCACATAGTAGGCGTTGTTCTCAGCGAGGCCCGACACCGCGGTGCTGGTGGTGCGCCCCACCCGCTTGGTGACCCAGCCCGTCGCCGGATCACCCGCCACGGTCGCGGCGCGGGTCGGGGCGCTGGAGTGCCGGTAGGAGACCTCATAGCCCGTCACCGCCGCCGCGGGCGGATCACCCGGCGCGGTCCACCGCAGCGACAGCCCCGACGCGGAGCCGCCGGACTGCACGAGCCCCGACGGCGGCTCCGGCAACACGACGGGACTGTCGGTCACCAGACTCAACTTGACCTGCTGGCCGACGCTCCAGGACAGGCCGGAGTTACCGGAGTTCAGGAACCACTCTTTAGCCTGGTTCGACTGCACACTGCCGTAGTTGCCGGGCTTCAGCGGCCAACTCTTGTCGTCGATGCGCAGCGTGAGATCATCTATCAGGCTCTCCTGCACGTAGTCCTTGAAGTTGAACGACCAATTGTTGCTGTTGGGATAGTGTGAGAACCATACGAAGGTCGTGTCGATCCCGGCGTAGACGAAGGTCGGATCAGACAACGCCGACGAGCAGTCGACCAAATCGGCCTCATCGTTGTCGCAGCCCGTGATCGAGCCGGCGTTGTTGTGGCCCACCGTCAGCGTCGCCGACCACACCGCATACGGCGCCGCCTGCGCCGGGCCGACGAGCCGCACCCGCACCTGCTGGCCTTGGCCCCAGGAGCCGACACTCGTACGGGACCAGAAGATCGAGCAGCAGTCCGCCAAGTCATTCTCGAACGCGAGACCCTCGCCGTCGACCTCAAGAGTAGCCGCCCAGATCGGATCGGAGCGGTCGGCGATCGGCAACGGGTCCGCCGACCCCGTGCCGCCCGTCTTGAAGTCCAAGCCGATCGCGCCCTCGCTGCTCGCCCCGATGCCCATGATGATGTCAGTGACCGTGTACTCCTTGACGCCCACCCTGAACACGGTGTCAGACAACGCCAACGAGCAGTCGTCCATGTCGGACCGACTGTCAGAGCAGCCCGCCCGGGCGCCGTCATCGTCGAAGTCCACCGTCAACGTCGCCGACCAGAACACCTCCTGACGCTGCTGCTGGGCCTGCGCCGCAGGCGCGCCGACGCCCGCGGACACCACCGCCGACACCAAGACCCAAACCACCAACACACACCACTGAACCCGCGCCCCGCCCCGGGCGCCGCGCAACCCCCCAAAGGCCGCGCCTACACCACCATAACCAGAGCTACCGCCCCCCCCCCCCCCGGACGCGACAACCCCACCGCCGAAACGCCGCACAAACCCCAAACCAGCGAACTTGTCGCACACGACTGACCTCCCATCGACAACACCGCGAACCGCTCACGGCGCAACTCAACGCCCTAGTGTAACGGAACCAGCCACACCGAACGCAACCCCCACAGCCGCAACCGCCGCACGACCCTGGACCGGCTGGTGTCAGAGCACGCTGGTCGGTGCTGCCCAGATCCTGTCGGTGGCATCGCTTCGGACGTTGCCGATGCGGGCGCCGGTCGTAAGCACCGGGCGGTGCAGCGCACCACCCGCACCACGCTGGCCTCCATGTCCACCTCCACGTCGCAGGCGTGCACCGCGAAGCCGCGGCCGGGCCGCCGGCCTCCAGCGACCCGGTGGCGGCCAGCGGGCCGCCGGTGCGCTTGGCGCCGTGGACGTCGGGTACGCCGGTGCGAGGATCTGGGGCGCCCGGCGGCGCTCACTGCGGCGGTGCCTTCCGGAACTTGCGGAGCCTGCGCGGGAACGTGGGGAGGAGGGCGACGGTTGCGGGCACACGAGGGCAGACTGCTGCGGTGACTTCACCCCAGACGCTGCCGTCGGCGCCGGTCGGGCGGGTGCGTCCCGCGGTCGATGCCTTGCCCGCGTACAAGCCGGGCAAGGCCGCCGAGCAGGCCGAGCGGGAGCACAACGTCGCCGAGGCCATCAAGCTGGCCTCCAACGAGAACCCCTACCCTCCCCCGGCCGCGGTGGTCGAGGCGGTGGCCGCGGCCTGCCGGGGCGGCAACCTCTACTGCGACCATCGGGCCACCGCGGTGCGCGAGGCCCTGGCCGACCGGCTGGATCTGGCGGTGGAGCAGGTGACTGTGGGCGCGGGCTCGGTGGCGCTGCTCTATCAACTGGCCACGGCGTACCTCGACCCCGGCGACGAGGCGGTCACGCCCTGGATCTCCTTCGAGGCCTATCCGATCTCGGTCCAGACCATGGGCGGGACCCTCGTGCGGTCGCCGCTGACCGCCGGCCACGCCTTCGACCTCGACGCCGCGGCGGCCGCCGTCACCGAGCGAACCAAGCTGGTGCTGCTGGCCACCCCCAACAACCCCACCGGAACGGCGGTGTCGACCGCTGCGGTGGCGAGGCTGGTCGAGAACATCCCCGACGACGTGATCGTGCTGGTGGACGAGGCCTACCGGGAGTTCGCCGACCCCGCCCTGGGCGACCCGGTGACCGAACTGCTCCCCCGCTTCGACAACGTGGCCGTGGCCCGGACGTTCTCCAAGGCCTACGGGTTGGCCAGCCTGAGGGTGGGCTACGTGATGGCCCACCCCGAGGTCGTCTCGGCCATCGACAAGTGCCTTATCCCGTTCAACGTCAACGGCCTGGCCCAGGCTGCAGCCCTGGCCGCGCTGGGAGAAGATGCCGCGGCGGAGGGCCAGGCCCACATCGACGCAATCAAGGTCGAGCGGGGCCGGGTGGCGGCCGCGCTGGCCGCCGACGGCTGGGACATTCCCGATGCCCAGGCCAACTTCGTGTGGATGCACCTGGGCGACCGCACCGACGAGGTGTGCATTGCCCTGGAGCGGCGGGGCGTGGTGGTCCGCCCGTTCTCGGGGATCGGCATCCGGGTCACCATCGGCACCCCCGCCCAGAACGACCGCTTCCTGTCCACCCTCACCGAGGTCGCCCACCCAGCCTGACCCTCAGCCGCTCCGGGGCTAGATGTTGAGGAGCGGGCCGACCTCCCGGAGGCGGGCGCGGCGTATGCGGTAGTCGGGCACGGCCTGGGCAACCACCGCCCAGTACTCGGGCGTGTGGCCGCGGACTCGCAGGTGCGCGAGTTCGTGGGCGATCACGTAATCGAGAAGGGCAGGCGGGGCCATGACAGCGCGCCAGTTGAAGCGCAGCGTGCCGTCCGGGGCGCAGCTAGCCCAGCGGCGGCGCTGGTCGCGGATCAGGACAGCCTTCGGCTGCACGCCGAGATGGCTCGCGATCCGCTCGACGCGCGGCGGGAGCTTCTTCGAGGCGCGGTCGCGGTACCACGCTTCGAATGCGGACCGCACTTTCTCCAGCCGTTCATCGCCTTGGAGAGGGCGGGGGACGTCAACGTCGAACTCCCAGTGGTGGAACCTGACCGCGACCTTGGAGTCGTCGGTGGGGTGCACGGTGAGGCGCACCGATCGGCCGAGGTAAGGGAGGGACTCGCCGCTGACGAACCGTCGAGGCGGTGAACCCGCGGTGGCCGCGCCGTCGTGCCGGATGATCCAACCGGCGCGGCGGCGCACGATCTCCTCAATTTGCTCCGCGGGCGTGTCGACCGGTGCCGCCACCCTGACGGCGCCGGGCGCATCGACGGTCACCTCGATCGTCTTGCGTCGCCTCGGGCTGCGGACGACCTGGTACTTGATCCGGGTATCACCGAACATGACCTGGCCGCGTTCAGTCACGAGCGCCGCTTTCGGGCCATCTCCATCACTTGGCGGGCCAGCTCTTCGACGTCGCCCTCGTCGTAACGGCCGGCTCGAAGGCGACGCTTGATGTCCCGCCGGACCTCGCGCTGACTTTCGAGGTTCTCGTGCCAGTCGATCAGGGACTCGAGCCTTTGGACGATGTCCTCGATGTCGAGGGCCATCTCCTTCACCTTGGCGTCGATGTCGGCGGGTTGGAGCTCCGCAGGCTCCGATATTGCGGGTGGGGAGCCGCCTTCCTCGCGCTTGCGCGCCAACAGGCCGTAGACCGCGTACGACATCGGCGTGAGGCCTTGGTCTGCGGCGAACGTTTCCTCCTCGGTGACCTGCTTGCGCAGCGCGGCCATGCGCTTGCAGCCCTCGGCCGCGTCGATCACCTTGGCCCGCAGCTCCCCGATGATGCGGGCGAGCGCCACCGAGAGCCGTTCGTAGAGGGCGGGATTCTCGGCGATCCTTTCGTTGATCTGCGCCTGCAGCGCGTGTTCCATGAGCGAAGCCCGGGCCTCGTCGTGGGGCAGGCTCTCGATCTTCTGTTCGAAGTCGCGGTCGAGGATGGAGACGGGTGCCATCAGTTTCCGGACGCTGGCGTCGATGCGCGAGTCGAGCAGTTGCTTGACCTTCGCTCCGACGGCGGTCCAGTCGATGTCGGCCCGCTCCCGCAGGAACTGGGCGCGTGTGTAGGACCGGATGATGGTGAGCCGGCGCAAGCGGTCGAGGTAGGCGAGCGCCGCGGGGTCGGGCAGGTATTGGTCCATCAGTCTCGAGAAGTCGCTGTAGTCGCGGTCGAACCGTTCGTAGGCGTCGGCCTTGTAGTCGCCCTCGGTGGCCGCGTCAGCGGCGAAGTGGCGCACACGACCACGGGTCGTCGAGGTCGAGGCCGCGGAAGTGGGCTTCGGCGCTGTCGGCGGCAGCCTGAATGACGGGACCAGGGTCCTCCAGTTCGGTGAGCGCCTGCTGGACGTCGCTGTCGTCGAAGACGGCGAGGGCGTCCTCGAGCTCGCGTGAGACGCCGTGGTAGTCGACCACTAGCCCGTAGTGCTTCTCCGTCGAGGCGCCGTTCTTGGTGTGCGAGAAGCGGCGGTTCACCCGTGCGATGGTCTGCAGCAGCGTGTGCTCCCGGATGGACCGGTCGAGATAGAGGACCTGCTCGACGGGCGCGTCGAAGCCCGTGATGAGCTTGTCGACCACCACCAGTATCTGCGGCTCGCCGTCGGGGTCGATGAAGTCCTCGACGATCTTGGCTTGATCCAGTTCCTTGGCTTGATCGAACTCGGGGCCGTCGTTGTGGGAGGTGGTGATGATCGGGTAGGCCGACTGGCCGAAGTCCGTGAGATGCTGCGCGTAACGCAACGCGGCGGCGCGGCTCGCGGCCACGACTTGGGCCTTGAACCCGTTCGGCTGGACTTTCTTGGCGAAGTGCTCGGAGATGTCAAGCGCGATCTGCTCGATGCGTTTGGCGGCCTCCGCGATGCGCTCCTTGTTGGCGTAGCGGCGCCGGATCTCGGTGCGCGTCGCTTCGGGTTCGTCTCCGAATAGCGCCTCGAACAGCCGGTCGAGCGTCTGCGGGCCTTCGATGTGCAGGTCGGGGAGCCGGGCCTCGTAGTGGATGGGGACCGTGGTGCGATCTTCGACGGACTGCGGGATGGTGTAGGAGTCGATCAGGTCGCCGAACACTCCCATCGTTGTGCGCCGGAAGCCCTTGTCGATGGGGGTGCCGGTGAAGCCCACGAAGGTGGCCTGCGGCATTGCCGCTCGCATCTTCGCGGCGAGGCGCCCGTACTGCGTGCGGTGGGCCTCGTCGACCATCACGATGACGTTGTCGGCGTCGTTGAGGAAGGCGCGCGGGCCGGCGGGCGCGTTCAGCACGTCCTCGAACTTCTGGATGGTGGTCATGATCGTGCGGCCGTTGTTGGTCTGCAGCAGCTCGCGGAGACGCCGGGTGGTCTTGGCCCGCTCCGGTACGTCGACGGCAGACTGGCGGAAGGTGCGGGTGATCTGCCGGTCGAGCTGGGTGCGATCGGTGACTACGACGATGGTGGGGTTCCGCAGGGCGGGCGTGCGCCGCAGCTTGGTGGCGAGCCACAGCATCGTCAGCGACTTGCCGGAGCCCTGCGTGTGCCAGACGACCCCGCCGCGCTCGGCCGGCGAGCGGCCCCGCACGATGCGCTCGAGGGCGCGGGTCACGGCCCGGTACTGCTGGTAGCGCGGCAGCTTCTTGGTGAGCCGTCCCTGCTCGTGCTCATAGACCACGAAGTCACGCAGGATGTCGAGCAGGACCATGGGATTGAGCAGGCCGGCGATGAGCCGCGCCTGACCCTCTGGTGGCGTGCCGAGTCGGTGTTCGAAGTCGCTCTCGGTGAACGGCTCGATCGCCTTCCAGCCGGTGTAGGCGTTCGCGGGCGCGCCGACGGCCCCGAAGTGCGCGTCGGCGCCGCAGTTGGCAACGCATAGCAGATTGGTGTCAAAGAGCTCGGGGGCACCCGCGCCGTGCCACTCCGGACCTGCCTCCTGGTAGCGGTGCAGCTGCTTGACCGCCTGCTGCTTCCAGATCTCCAGCAGCGTCGGCGACTTGGCCTCCATGACGACGAGTGGGATGCCGTTCACGAACAGCACCAGATCGGGCTTGACGACGCGCTCATCGTTCTCGCTGGTGCGCCGTGCTCCGCGCTCGCTGCCGCGGCGCACCCGGAACTGCGTGGTGACGACGTACTCGTTCAGACCCACGCCCGGCTCTGGATGCTCAAAGTCGAAGAAGCGCACAGTGGGCGTTTCCTGGCGGCCACCCCGGTCGACGGTGAGGGGCATACCGTGCGACAGGTACTCATGGACAGCCTGGTTGCGGGCCAGGCCAGTGGCATCGAGGTGCTGCAGATTGAAGATAACCCGCTGCGCCTGGTCGTCGGTCATCCAAGGATTGAGACGCTTGAGAGCCGCGGTGAGCCGACCGACCAGCAGCACATCCCGCTCATCGTCACGCTCCAATGCAAGCGTCTCCCGCGGCACATACGCCCAGCCAAGACGCTCCAACATCTCCCGGGCCGGTTTCTCGGCGAGTTCAAGCTCGTTGAGCTTGGCAACGGAGACTATGGCTGACCCTCCTCCAACAGCCGCCTCACCTTCATAAGCAAGTCGGGGAGGTCCGTCTGAATGATGTCCCAGATCACATCGTCATCAAGGCCCAAGTAGCCGTGTACCAGCCGGTTCCGAGTCGCGACGACCTGGCGCCACCTGATCTGAGGGTTCGCCTCGCGAACTTCGTTCGGGATGTGGGTCGCTGCTTCTCCGATGAGTACCAGCTTGCGCAACGTGGTGTCGTAGGTGCGCCCGTCGCCAATGAAGGCTTCCTGGTCGAACCCCGCTGTGTAGGCGACAGCACGCTCCGCGAAGTCGATCATGTCTTGAACGTAGAGCCGCCAGTGGCGCGTGCTTTCACCCTGCTCAGACATCTACGGCCTGGCGCTCCACATAGGGACGGATCTCGGCGCGAAGAGCCTTGTCGGTCACGAGGTCGACATCACAGCCCAGTAGATCCTCGATGTAGAACTGAACACCAAAGTAGGTCTTCGATGTCGCCGGTCCGTCGAACCGCACAAGAATGTCGAGGTCGCTCGTCTCAGTGGCCTCATCACGAGCGAACGAGCCGAACACGGTCAGACTCGTCACCCCGAACCGTTCGACAAGGGTCGGCTTGTGCGCTCGGAGTGTCTCTAGGACTTCATCTCTTCCGAGTTGGTTCATAGCTCTTTCTTCTTCGGATGATCCACGCGCACGCGACCTGTCAGGAGCGCGTCCGCTGTAGACGCTTGCAGCGACCACAGCTCGCAGCACTCCTCACGCGCCCGCTCGATAGCGGCGTCAACGCTGTCAAGCACAGCAGCGATAGCCCGCTGCTCAGCGAGTGGCGGAAGAAGGACGGGAAGACTGCGCACAGCGTCGCGAGACACTTCCCGAAAGGTGCTTCCGGCACCTCGCTGCATGAGTTCGCGGTTCTTCGACGAGATGCAGTAGTACAACCAGAGACTGTCGATGCCGTTCTTCGCGACGAGACTCTGAAACCCCTGATTGGTTGTGAATGCAGCCCAGTTATTGGGCGTCTTCTCGAAAGCGGCCACATAAGTCAGCTTCATGGACCACGGTCCTCATGTCGTGCCTGCCAGGGTCAACGTGCTTGGACGGCTTCGAGGACCGTCGGGGCGGGCTCTGGGACGCAGACCTCGATCTCTACGGGCTCGAACCGTGTCGCGAGGGTCGGCGGCGCATCACCAAAGTCCAGTCCGAGATCCCCGAGGTCGTCGTCGGCGAGTTCCAGGTGGTAGGTGACGGCGTCCTCGATTGACATCTTGGGCTCCGGCAGCGGACCGCCGTCCTCCAAGAGGCCCTCAAGATGGAACGTAAGAGCTTCATCGATCATCTCAAGCATCTCCTCCCAAGTATCGCCCACGCTTACGCACCCCGGCACGTCCGGCACGTAGGCATCCCAGCCGTTGGCGTCCAAGATGAACACGACCGTGTACGTCAGCTTCACAGGTCAGGATCCTCCTGTCGCCCCTGCCAGGCTCAACTTGCCTGGACGGCTTCGAGGACTGCCGGGGCGGGCTCTGGGACGGGGACCTCGATCTCGACGAACTCGAACCGAGTAGCGACCGTGGGCGGGAAGTCGTAGGACTCGAGATAGGGCTCCATCGCGTCGTCCGATATCGCTGCGATGTGGTGGGCGATTGCCTCGTCGATCGACATCTTTGGCTCCGGCAGTGGATCGCCTTCCTCCAAGAGTCCCTCAAGATGGAACGTGAGGGCCTCATCGATCATCTCGAGCATCTCCTCCCAAGTGTCGCCAGCACTGCCGCATCCGGGTACGTCCGGCGCATACGCACACCAGTTGCTGGGTGCCTTCTCGAATACGACCGCATAAGTCAGCTTCATGGATCACGCTCCTCGTGTCGTACCTACTTCAAACCTGCCTGCCGAAGGATACGTCCCCAGGTTCCCTTCTTCAGCGTCGTGCCCAGATTGCCGGAGATCGTCACCCGCCCCGGCTTGACAGCATGGCGGAACTGGCGATGACCGCCCTTCGTTCCCACATGGAACCAGCCGTCGCGCTCGACGATGCGGATCGCCTCCCTAGCTGTCGGTGGCATAGCCCAGGCCTGCTAGCAGTTCGTCCATGCGGGCGGCGGCCTCGTCACGCTTGCGCTCGGCGTCGCGGAGTTGGGCGAGGGCCTCCTCGACGCTCAGGACCTCGACCGGCTCGCTGGTGTCGACGTAGCGGCTGATGTTCAGGTTGTGGTCGTTGGCCGCGATCTCGTCGAGGTCGGCCACATGGGCGAAGCGCTCGACCTCCTCGTATGAGCGGAAGGCCGCGACGATGGACGCCACATGCTCAAGGTCGAGGTAGTTCTGGGCCTTCCCGGCGCGGAAGTAGTCGGGCTGGGCGGCGTCGATGAACAGCACCTTTTCGCGGCGTTCGGCCGGCTTGGCCTTGTTGAGGACGCAGATCGCCACCGGGATGCTGGCCCCGTAGAAGAGGTTGGGGGCCAGCCCGATCACCGCCTCGAACAGGTCGGCCTCGATCATGCCCTTGCGGATCGTCCCTTCGGCCCCGCCACGGAACAGGATGCCGTGCGGCATCACCACGCCGACCATCCCTTCGGGGTTCGTGACCGCGAGCATGTGCTGCACGAAAGCCAGGTCGCCCTTGGTCTTGGGCGGTATCGCGCCGTAGCGGTCGAAACGGTGATGCGGGTCGCTGGGGGCGAAGTCGCGGCCCCAAGCCTTCAGGCTGAACGGAGGATTGGCGATCACCCGGTCGTAGGCGAGCAGGCGGCCCCGCTCGTCGCGCAGCTGCGGGTCGCTGATCACGTCGCCGGCCTCATAGCGCGCCGAGCGCAGGCCGTGCAGCAACAGATTCAGCTTGCCGATGGCGAGGGTGCCTAGGTTGCGCTCCTGGCCGTGCAGCACGAGGTTGCGGGGATCGCCGCCCTGCTCGGCCACGTACTGAGCGGTGTAGATGAGCATGCCGGCCGATCCCGCCGTCGGGTCGCAGATCCGCATGCCCTCGGCCGGTTCGAGCAGCTCGACGATGAGCCGGACCACCGAGCGGGGCGTGTAGAACTCGCCGCCCTTCTTGCCGGCGTCGTCGGCGAACTGCCGGATCAGGTACTCGTAGGCGTCGCCGAGGACGTTGACGGCACCATGCTCGCCGTCGGTGGTGAGGTTGGCGTCGCTCAGGTCAAGGGTGTCGAAGTGGCGCAGGAGGCTCCCGATGATGCGGTCGCGGCTGCTGGGACCGCCGAGCTTCGACTCGTCGTTCCAGTTCGTGTTGCGCAGCACGCCGTCAAGCCGCGGCGCATTCGCCTCCTCGATCTCGGCGCTGGCACGGTTCAGGACCTCGCCGAGGTTCATAGAGTGGCGGACGATCTCGCTCCAGCGGGCCTCGGGCGGGACGAAGAACTCGTGCTCGTCGTGGTCGCTTTCTGCCACCTCGCGGTCGAGGCCATCACGGACGGCGCTGTCCACCTCCTCGGCGAAGCGGTCGGAGAGCCGCTTCAGGAACAGCACTGAGAAGATAAAGTTCTTGTAGTCGCTGGAGTCGATCTGGCCGCGCAGGATGTCGGCGGCACCCCACAGCTTCGACTCCAACTCGGTGATCGTGAGCGGCACAGGTTTGAAGTTACAGGAGCACGGGCGGTGCCGTCCCGAGGCGCGGTACGCTGACGGTCTCGCCTAGAGAGCCGGCGACCGGCGCCGGGGGGTGGATCGTGCCCGCCAACGCAGAACTCCTTCAACGCATCACCGCCCGCCCCGACATCTTCGGCGGTAAGCCCATCATCCGCGACCTGCGGTTGTCGGTGGAGTTGGTGTTGAGCCTGCTGGCCCAAGGTGTCACGCCAGAAGTCATTCTGGACGACTACCCCGGTCTCGAACTGGATGACATTCTCGCCTGTACCGCCTATGCGCACGCGGTCATCGCACGCGACACACTGGCACCCGTGGCTGTCGACGAGTAGTGAGGTTCCTGATCGATCGATGCGCCGGTCAGCCGCCGGCGGTCTGGGGGACGAAGTAGACCTGCGCGCCGTCGGCCAGGGGCTCGTACTCGGGGTGGGCGATGAGCAGGCCGTCGATCACGACCGACACACCGGACCGCAGGGCGTCGCCCAAGCCCGGGTGGCGACGGTCGAGGTCATCGATGAGGGCGCCTACGGTGGCTCCCTCCGCCTCAATCTCGGCGAGCCCTCCGGTGGGACCCCGCAGGTTGGAACTCAGGTGGACGCTGACCGCCATCGGCGCCTCCCGCAGACGCGGCCCTGTCGGAACGTCCTATGAGCCGTTGGAGCCGCCGTTGGCGGTGATGGCCTCCAGCACCCTGATGGGCGACATCGGCAGGTCGCGGATGCGGCAGCCGGTGGCGTTGTAGATGGCGTTGGCCACCGCCGGTATCGGGGGCACGATGCCGGTCTCCCCCACGCCGCGCACGCCGTAGGGATGGGCCGGGTTGGGGACCTCCACGATGATGGCGTCGATCATGGGCAGGTCCGAGGCCACCGGCACCCGGTAGTCGAGGAAACTGGGGTTCTCCATCACGCCGTCGGAGTCGTAGATGTACTCCTCGTTGAGGGCCCAGCCCACTCCCTGGGCGACGCCGCCCTGGATCTGGCCCTCCACGTAGCTGGGATGGATGGCGGTGCCCGCGTCCTGCGAGGCGGTGTAGCGCACCACCCGCACCACGCCGGTCTCGGAGTCGACCTCAACGTCGCAGAGGTGCACCGCGAAGCCAGGACCGGCCCCGTGGGCCTCCAGCGACCCGGTGGCGGTGAGCGGACCGCCGGTGCGCTTGGCCTTGGCGCAGATATCGGCCACCGACAGCGGATCCTTCTCGCCGTCGCTGCCGGTGTAGACGGCCTGGCCGTCCACCCAGTCGACGTCGTCAACATCGACGCCCATCATCTTGGCCGCCCGTCCCCGCAGCTCGACCACCATCTTGCGGCAGGCCTCCACCACGGCCATGCCGGTGGCGAACGTGGCCCGACTGCCCTCGGTGATGTCGGTGAACCCGACCGCCTCGGTGTCGCCTACCACGGGGCGGATGTCCATGGGATCGATGCCCAACTCCTCGGCGGCCATCAGCGCCATCGAGGCCCGGCTGCCGCCGATGTCGGGGCTGCCGGTGACCACGGTGGCAGTGCCGTCCTCATTGAGGTTGACGGTGGCGCTGGACGACTCGCCGATGTTGAACCAGTAGCCGGCGGCCAGTCCCCGGCCCTGGTTGGGTCCTAGCGGAGCGGTGTAGTGCGGATGGTCGCGCACCGCCTCGAGGCACTCCACGAACCCGATGCGGGCGAACGGGAAGCCCATCGTCGACGGTTCGCCCTCGGTGACCGCGTTCTTGAGCCGCAGATCCATGGCGTCGATGCCGAGCTCGGTGGCGACCTCGTCGAGCAGCGTTTCCATGGCGTAGGCGGTCAGGGGCGCGGCCGGCGCCCGGTAGGCGGCCGAGCGGGCCGTGTTGATCACGACGTCGAGCGCCTCGATGTCGAAGTGCGGGATGTTGTAGGACTCGAACACGGTCATGGCGCCCAGCAGCCCACCGGGGCCGGCGTAGGCGCCGTTGGTGTAGATCAGGTAGGCGTCGCCGGCCACCAGGTTGCCGTCGCTCTGGACGCCGAGCTTGATGCGGAGCTTGGTGCCCGGCGCGGGGCCGGTGGCCCGGAACACCTCGTCGCGGGTCATCACCATCTTCACCGGGCGACCCGCCTTGGCCGACAGGGCCACGGCCAGCGGCTCGAGGTAGATGGTGGTCTTGCCGCCGAAGCCGCCGCCGATCTCGGCCGGGATCACCCGGATGCGGGTGTTCTCCCAGCCGAGCAGTGTCGCGGTGGACGACCGGACGTTGAAGTGCCCCTGCGAGGAGCACCAGATCGTGGTGTGGCCGTCCTGGCCGGTGTCGGCCACGCAGGCGTGCGGCTCGATGTAGCCCTGGTGGACGGGCTGGGTGGTGAACTCCCGCTCGATCACCAGGTCGGCCTCGGCGAACCCGGCGTCCATGTCCGTGCCGCTGGAGAAGCGGGTGATGTTGCTGATGTTGGAGGCCTCCTCGGCGGGCGGGTCGGCCCCTGCGGTCATCATGTGGGCGTGCAGCACGGGGGCGTCGGGGGCCAGCGCCTGGTCGATGGTGAGCACCGCCGGCAGCACCTCGTAGGTGACCTTGACCGCGGCCGCGGCCGCTTGGGCCTGGTCGCGGGTGGAGGCGGCCACCGCGGCCAGCGCGTGGCCCTCGTAGAAGACCTTGTCGCGGGCGATGACGTTGACGCACATGTCGTACTGGCGGTGGCCGGGAGCGACGGCCGGGAAGTCGTCGCCGGTGATCACCGCCTTGACGCCGGGCATGGCCTCGGCCTCGGACGTGTCGATGGAGATGATCCGGGCGTGGGCGTGGGGTGAGCGCACCACGATGCCGTGGAGCTGGCCCGGCAGGTTGAGGTCGGCCGCGAAGCGGGCCCGGCCGGTCACCTTCTCGAGCCCGTCGTGGCGGACGGGCCGGGTGCCGACGTACTTGTAGCGGGGCTTGGGCTCGGTGACGGTCACTTGCGGCTCCTAGCTCTCGTTCATTGATGCGGCCGCGGCCTGCACGGCCCGCACGATCTTGTCGTAGCCGGTGCACCGGCAGAGGTTGCCGGCCAGGCCGTAGCGGATCTCGGTCTCGGTTGGGTCGGGGTTGCGGTCGAGCAGCGCCTTGGCCGCCACCAGGAACCCGGGGGTGCACACCCCGCACTGCAGGGCGGCGCCCTCCAGGAAGCACTGCTGCAGGGGGTGCAGGTCGTCGCCGGTGGCCATCCCCTCCACGGTGGAGATGGTTGTGCCCTCCGCTTCGGGGGCGAGCACCAGGCACGAGCACAGCAGGCGCCCGTCCATGACGATGGAGCAGGCCCCGCAGTCGCCGGTGCCGCAGCCCTCCTTGGCTCCGGTGAGGCCGACCTCGTCGCGCAGGGCGTCGAGCAGGGTCTGGCCGCCGTCGCAGAGGAACTCGGCCGGGTCGCCGTTGATGGTGCAGGTGACGTGGAGGCGGCTCATGCGGAATCTCCTTGCTGGGCGGCCCGCTCGGCTGCGATGGACACCGCCCGGCGGGCCAGCACGCCGGCCACCTGCCGACGGTAGGCGACGGTGCCCCGCTTGTCGTCGATGGGGTTGGTGGCTGCGGCTGCGGCGGCCTCCACCGCGGCCAGCGCGTCGCCGGCCGGTTCGTTGCCCATTAGGGCGGCTTCGGCGTCGGGCACCCGTACCACGGTGGGGGCCACCGCCCCGAGGGCGATGGCGGCCGCCGCGACGTTGCCGTCGCCGTCGAGGGTGACCCGGGCCGCTGCGCCGACTACCGCGATGTCCATCTCGGTGCGGGGGATGAGCCGCAGGTAGGCGTCGGCGGTGCGGGCCGGCGGCTCGTCCAACTCGAACTCGACGAGGAACTCGCCGGGGCCGAGCGACGTGGTGCCGGGGCCGGTGGTGACGTCGGCCACGGCCACGGTGCGCTCGCCGCCCGGGCCGGCGATCACGGCACGGGCGTCGTTGACGATGAGGCTGGGCGGCGTGTCGGCCGCGGGCGAGGCGTTGGCCAGGTTGCCGCCCCAGCTCGAGCGGCTCTGGATCTGGTCGGAGCCGATCAGCCCGCTGGCCTCGACCAGGCCGGGGAAGGCCGCGGCCAGGCCGTCGTGGGCGCAGATGTCGGAGGTGGGCGTGGCCGCGCCGACCGTGTATGTGGATCCGCTGCTGCTGACGGCGCACAGCCGTTCGATGCGCTTGAGGTCGACCATCACGGCCGGTTCGGGACGGCCGGCGCGGATCTGGGGGATGAGGTCGGTTGCGCCCGCGTACACGCGGGCGTCCGGCTCGGAGCCCAGCAGATCCACAGCCTCGGCCACCGTCGTCGGGGAGGCATATTGCATGGCCGAGAGCATACGGTGCTGCCGCGACGGTCGGTCACTGGAGGAATCTCGGGTTGGGCACCCGCGGCATGTCCACAGAATCGACCCGAGAATCTCTCACGGGTTCCTCCGCGGGGTGTAGCATGCCGCGCTACTCGGGGCAGATCGGGGTGGTTCGAAGGGGGTCGCAGGGCTATGGCGGATACGTCTTCGGCTGTCACCAACCCAGGATCGGTGGGATACGAGCCCGACGTCCCCATATCAACCTCGCCGATGTTCGACTGGCCGCCGCGGCCGGTTGCGTTCCTGCGGTACCTGGTCAAGCCGGTGATGCTGCCCTACGGGGTGTGCTGGGTGGCGCTGGCCGCGGTGGTGTGGAACTACCTCACGCCCTCAATGGAGCGCATGGCGAGCCTGAGCCCGGGGTGGATGCTGCAGATCTACGTGCGCAACGCGCTGATCCTCACCGCGGTGGCGGGGGCGCTGCACCTGGCGCTGTATGTGAGGCGGACCCAGCAGCAGCGCTACAAGTACAACCGGCAGTGGATGAGCACCACCAACCAGGAGTTCCTGTGGACCAACCAGACGCGCGACAACGTGTTCTGGAGCCTGGTCAGCGGGGTCACCGTCTGGACTGCGTACGAGGCGCTCACCATGTGGTTCTACGCCAACGACTGGATCCCCTCGGTCGAGTGGAGCACGGCGTGGCCGTACTTGTCGGTGCTGACCGTCGGCGTGTTCCTGTGGTCGGTGACCCACTTCTACTTGAACCACCGGCTGCTGCATGTGCGCTGGTTCTATGACCACGCCCACTACCTGCACCACCGCAACGTCAACACCGGGCCTTGGACCGGCATCTCGATGCACCCGCTGGAGCATTTGATCTACTTCAGCGTGTTCGCGCTGTGGTGGGTAGTGCCCGCTCATCCTTTCATCGTGATCCTCGGCGGCCTGTTCCAGGGGGTGTCGCCGGCGGTGTCGCACTCGGGGTTCGAGCGCTTCGAGGTCGGCCGGCGCGAGGGGCGCAGCGCGCCGGGCGCCGACTACTTCCACCATCTGCACCACCGATACTTCGAGTGCAACTACGGCAACCGGCCCGTGCCCGTCGACAAGCTGTTCGGCACCTTCCACGACGGCACGCCCGAGGCCCACGCCCGCATGCGCCAGCGCATGAAGGCCCGCCGAGGCGCCCGCACAAGCACCCAGTCCTGACCGGCGACTTGAAGCGAACGTGAACGGGCGTGAAGCCCGTCGCGTGCCTGCCTAGCACTCCTCGTCTATCGCGGACTCGAACGAGCTGGCGGTGTGGGGATCGAGGCACACGAAGCGGATGTTGCGGACCAGGGTCGAAGCGGCGCGCACGGCTGCCACGGCGATCTCTGCGGCTGCTTCGGGCGGAAAGCCACGGGCACCGGCGCCCAGGGCCGGGAAGGCCACGCTCTCGGCGCCCACCTCGTCGGCATAGCTGAGGCAAGCCTGATAGCACGCCCAAAGCAGGAGCGGCTCGCCGTCGGTGCCGTCATGCCAGCGCGGCGCCACGGTGTGGATGACCCATTCGGCCGCGAGCCCGAAGCCCGGCGTGACCACGGCATCTCCGACACAGCAGCTCTCCAGCGTCATGCAGTGAGCCAGGAGCTCGGGGCCGGCCCGGCGATGGATCGCGCCGTTGACGCCCTGCCCGTCGGACAACGCCTTGTTGGCCGAATTGACGACCGCGTCGACCTCCTGGGTCGTGATGTCGCCGAGCACGACCTCCAGTACCGGCTGGCGCGACACGATTGTCGGCAGCAGGGGCGGCATCGGCTCGCCGGACACATGCACGATCAGGTCTCGCAGTTCGTCGCGCTCGCGGATGGGGTCGAAGTTGTCCGGATCGAAGTCGCCTCGGCCGCGTTCGGGATCGCTCTCGATCCTCGCCGAGGTGACCACGAAGCCCGTCTCCTTGGCCGCGAACGTCACCTCGTAGATGCCGTAGCCGGTCCAGCTCCGGTGGAGGAACAGGCGGTTGTCCTCCATGAACGCGAGCCACTTGTCGTTCATGTCGATGGGGGCATAGCCCTTGGCGAGCGCCTGCATGTCTTCTCGCGAGAGGAGCATGTTCGGCGGCGGAATGCCGACCGGCTGCCGGATGGGCGAGACACTCTGCCCCCAGGGGCCGCTGCCGTCGTCCTCGACGCAAGGGAACCCCCACCCGTGCCTGCCGAGAACATCCTCGGGCGGGCCGTCCGGTCCCCACAGGGCCAGGCTGAACAGGCTCAGCCCCGTGCCGCCCGTGCCTTCAACGCCTCCGCCGGCCTCGCTCCCTCTATCCGATGCGTCGTCCATCACGCACGCCCCGCCTTCCCATTCAGCTTCTGCTGCCAACGATTGAACCACGGGGGTGTGACAGCCCTCTTCGGGGCGTGCCGCGGCAGTAGCGTGCGGGGATGGACACGCTGCAGCGCTACCGGGCCCGGCTCGGGGCCTCGGTCAGCGGGCTGTTCTCCCATGGGGAGATGCCCCTGCAGCGCACCGCCGACTATCCCGGCGACGCAGGGTTGTGCGGGCCCGGCTCGGTGAGCTGGAAGGCGATCGGCGACGTGAGCGTGTTCGTGGGAGCCATCCGAGCGCTGCTGATCCAGGCCGCCCATCCCGAGGCGGTGGCGGGCGTCGACGACCACAGCCGTTACCGCGACGACCCCATGGGCCGCCTGAACCGCACTGCCTTCTACGTGACGTCGGCGACCTTCGGGGCCATGCCCGAGGTGGAGGAGGCGGTGGAGCGGGTCCGGTCCGCCCACCACGGCGTCAGGGGCACGTCGCACCGTGGCCTGGCCTACGACGCGACGATGCCCGATCTGGCCGCCTGGGTGCACAACACCCTCACCGAGTCGTTCCTGGTGTCCTACCGGGAGTTCGGCCCGGGTCTCACCGAGGCCGAGGCCGACCGGTTCGTGGTCGAGCAGTCCCAGGTCGGGGCCATGCTCGGGGCCGCTCCCCTACCCCAGACCGCAGCAGAGCTGCACACCTGGGTTCGCACCCACCCGGCGCTGGCGCCGAGTCCCGGAATGCGGGCCGCAGTGGACTTCCTACAGCGGCCGCCGCTGCCCGCCCGGCAGCGCATCGGCTACGCCGTGCTGATGCAGGGAGCGATCAGCACCATGCCCCCCGAACTGACCAGCGTGCTCGGCCTGAAGGCCCGCCCCGGCGCCCGCCTGAGCGCGACCGCCCTGTTGCGGTTCCTGCGCTGGGGACTCCGCAACAGCCCGTCGTGGAGAGCCGCGCTGGACCGCTGCGGCGCCCCCTACGACCCGTCCAAGTTCCGGGAGATGCCCCGACCGATCCCATAGCGGCTCACTCGACGCCCAACGTCCGTCGAGTCGCGGTGACGGGCCGCTTCACCGCACCAGTCAGACGCCTTCTGCCGAGAGGCGAAGAGTCCGACCCGACGCCCTGTCCGGCTGAGAGAAATCTGCTGGTAGGTGATGGCACCGTCATGAATCAGCGCGCCTCAAGCCTGGCCCACCAACGCTCACCTCCTGAACCGTCAACTCTCACACCGTCAACTCTTGCACCCCAGAATTCCCCACCCACCGTGAGCTCGAGTGAGACCCCGCCTGAGACGGCACGCAACGAGCACCAGTAGTCTCCCTCCCCCTCCTGTTGGCAAGCATCCGAATAGCGCAAGGTGGGGGGCTCGCCGGAGAACTCGATCTCTTGCCAGCCCGATGCCTCGGCTGCGGCTTTCAACGCTGTAGCGGACTGCAGCCCGGCGGTATTCCACGTCCTTGAGTGAGACCAGTCGCAGAACAGCGCAGGAGCCAGGCAGAGGCTGCCGGTAAACGGGCCGATGTTGCCGTCGAAATGCGGCAAATCCTCCCAACCGGCAGGTACAACGAAGGACTCGATGGCTTCGCGCTGCCTGTCCATCTTGGTCTCGTGCAGATGCCCAACGATGTAGAGACCAACCACGAACACGATCAGCAGCAGAAGCAACACCAACAACACCACAACCCAGGCCCGCGGCTGGTGCAACCATTTGGAACGGCGAGCTTCCGCCGACTGGTCGGTCATCGCCCAACCACTAGTCTTTTGCCGGGCGCTCGGCCGAGCGGCGAATGTCCGCCAGGAACGCCTCGACCTCGGCGAGGTCGATCGTGCGGCGGAACGGGGGGAGGCTTCGGAGGAGACCCACCCGGCATCGTTGAGACGACCGCCTCGAGCGCTTCGGCGGCTTTTTGTGCTGCGCCCACGGCCATCGACGGTACCCGCGCTCGAACCCAGGCCGGCCCAGGTGACGCTTCAAGCCGTACGCTGCCAGCCGTGGACGATCCGGTCACCGCCTTTGAATCCAGAGCCGCGGACGCAAACGAGGACGCAGGCTTCTCGGCTGGGGTGAACCTGAAAGGATCGCTGCGCGAATCCATGCAGGCGCCGCCGACGGTGTACGAGATTGTGGGCGGCCAGCCTTTCTTCGACGAGCTGGTCGACCGGTTCTATGACGCGGTCGAGGACGATGCGCTCCTGCGACCGATGTACCCGCGCGACCTGGGGCCGTCCCGCCGGCGTCTAGCCGGGTTCCTGGCCCAGTACTGGGGCGGGCCTCCGCACTACAGCGAGGAGCGCGGCCACCCCCGCCTGCGGATGCGTCACTTCCCGTTCGCCATCGGCCGGGCCGAGCGCGACGCCTGGATGGTCCACATGACCGCCTCGCTCGACGCGGCCACCATCGCCGACGGCACCGGCCGCCCGCTGCCGGCCGAGATCCGGGCCGCCATGTTCGACCACTTCGACAACGCCGCCACCCACCTCATCAACCAGCCCGACAACTGAGAGCCGAGTCGGCGCTTAGCCTGCCGCCGGCGTGGTCAGCAAGTGGCGACCGGCGAAGACCTTGGGCGGGAGGATGCGGCCCTCGTGCTGGACCAGCTCGCCGTGCACCCAGGTGGCGTCGATGCCCTCGGGCGGGACCAACGGATCCTCGTAGCTGTTGCGCTCGGTGACCCGGTCCCAGTCGATCAGCACCAGCGACGCGTCGGCGCCCTCGCGCAGCACCGGGCTGGGCAGCCCCATGAACTCGCAGGGCAGCACCGCCAGCCGGTGCACGATCTCGGCCACCGGGATGCCCAGCTCCCGGGCCATGCGCAGCGCCTTGGGGAAGGCTCCCAGCGACCGGGGATGGGGCTTCTGGCCCGGCCCCGGCATCAGCCCGTCGGTGCATAGCGCCATGTCGGGGCGGCGGAAGAACCGCTCCACCGTGGCCTCGTTGCCGTAGTGGCTGATGATGGACACCTCGCCCCGGTTGTGCAGGAAGAAGTCGCAGACCGCGTCGTGGGCCTCGATCGAGTCCATGTCGGTCACCCCCGCGGCCAGCACGACGTCCGAGAAGCGCTTGCCCAGGAACTCGTCGCCCACGCCCTCGAGTACGCCCGCGATCTGGATGCCCGCCAGGCCCCCGCAGAACGCCACGAAGTTGTCCCACCCCAGGCCGTCGCCGTAGATCTTCTCGAAGGCGAATTCCCGCACGCGGTCGTCGGCCAGCCGGGCCATGAACTCGGCCCGACTGCCGGCGCGCACCTCCGGCGGGAACAGGGCGTCGGCGGTGGTGCTGCCCGCGGTGTAGGGGTACATGTTGCCCATCGTGGGCACCGAGCCGGCGGCGTCGTCGAGCTTGGCCGCCACGTCGCCGAAGCGATCCCAGTTGCGGCGGCCGGCGATCTTGGAGTGCTCGCTGCAGTAGCCGCCCCCGCCCTCGACCGCGGCGGTGATGACCTCCTCGAGCGCCTCGATGATGTCGTCGCTCTCGGAGCGCAGGTGCGGGTACAGCGCACCCGGCTTGACCTCGTTGAACGCCCGCACCAGCGACGTGATCTCCCGCTGGTCGGAGTACACGGCCGGGTTGTAGACGAGCCCGGTGGACAGCCCCAGGCACCAGGGCGCCTCCCGCCGCACCACCTCGGCCATGGCCCGGATGTGCTCGTCGTCCGCGGTGCGATCAAGGTTGCCCATGACCGTGCGCCGGACCGCGCTGTGGCCGAGGTGCATCCCCAGGTCGGTGACGGACCGTCCCCGGTGCCAGGCCAGGAACTCCTCCATGGTCGACCAGGGCCAGTCGAGGCCCCCGGCGGGATCGTCGCCATCGGGGTCGCCGGCCGGGCCGGCCATGCCGTCGAGGGGGGCGAGCTGGACGGCGTACTCGGCTCGCTGATCGGGTACCACCGGCGCAGGGGACAGCCCGTCCACGCCGCAGATCCGCTTGGTGACACCGCCCCGCACCGCCATCTCGCAGCTGACGGGGATGCCGTGCTCGCCGACACGGGTGCCGGCCAGGGCGCCGTGGTTGTGGGTGTCGACGAAGCCGGGCGCCAGCACCCGGCCGTCGGCGCCGATGATGCGCTCCGCTCCGGCCGCCGCGCTGGGTGGCACCTGGCCCAGATGGACGATGCGGTCGCCGTCGATCAGCACGTCCCCGGCGTAGGGCTCGGCCCCGTGGTCGCCGGTGACGATCAGCGCTTCGGTGATCAGCTGGCGCACGGACTCACGGTATCGGGGCTGACCCCTGGCCCTGAGCATCTCTAAGCTGAGTCGTCAGTGAGGCTGTTCTCGCACCGCAAGCGGCCGGTCCATCTCGGGCCGTACCCGCTGGAGCGCCTTCCCCGCCTGGCCGCGGCAGGCGCCCGTCCCCCGGGCCTGGACTCCGGACGGTTGCCGCCCCGGCCGACCGAGGGCGAGTCGCCCGGTCCCCGGTCGGTCGGGCCCGCCTACGGGCTCTACCTGGACCTGTTCAACCGGCAACGCCATGGACCGGTGGCACCAGAGGCGCCCATTCCCGACGACCCGGCCGAGGCCGCCCGCAACCTCAAGTCCGGCCTCTACTTCCTCGACGCCGACATGGTCGGCTGCGGGCTGATCCCCGACGAGGCCTGGACCGGTGAGAGGCGGGCACACCGCTACGGCATCGTCATCCTGATCGGGTTCACCCGCAAGCTCGGCCGTTCCCAGCCCGGCGACGACTGGATCGACGGGACCCGCCAGGTCAACGCCGGCCTGCGGGCCACCGAGCTGGCCGTGATCACCGCCCACTACGTCCGGACCCTCGGGCACGACGCGACGGCCCACACGCCCGAAGCCACCGATGTCGACCTGGACCGGGTGGCGCTCCAGGCCGGCCTGGTGGAGGCGCGCCGGGGGCGGCTGCGGGTGCCGTACATGGGCGGCGGGTTCGCGTTGTCGGTGGTGAGCACGGACTGGGAGATCGATCCCGACGCCCCGCTGGCCCGCCGGGGGCCGCTGGCCGCGCTGCGCAGCACCTTCGGGCTGGGCTGGATGCTGGGGCGGGGCGGCACCCGGGCCGGCATCGGGCGGCTCAACGGCGACCACCGGCCCCTGCACATGGGTCGCTACCCGATGGAGCGGATCAAGCGGACCGACTCGCCCACCACCCTCATCATCGAGGACGAGGTGCCCCGGGTGCCCGTACGGGCCGGCGGGTTCCCCCGGGCCGCCAACGGCGACATGGGGCCGAAGTTCCAGGGCGACGTCAAGGTGTTCGCCTGGAAGACCCCCCACGCCCAGTCGTACGTGCAGCAGATCGATTCCATGGTCCCGTTCCAGGACGGCGAGGTCGCCGCCGAGGTCGATCCCGGCAGCCGCGATCCGAACGCCAACGCCGACGCCCTCAAGGCGCTGGCCTACCACCTCGGTGGCGACATGGCCGGCGTGTGCCGGGTCCCGACCTATGCCTGGTACTCGCACCGCAAGGACGGATCGGTGGTGGAGCCCTACCACGCCAACGCGCTGGTGATCCTGCTCGATCAGGGCTACGAGACCATGGAAGGCGCCAGCGGCGACGACTGGGTGAGCGGCGCACAGTCGATGCGGGCCTACATGCGGGGCGCGCAGATCGCGGGGATCATCTCGTCGCACATCCGCTCGCTGGGCCACAGCGCCCGAAGCCACACCAACGCCGAGTCCGACGTCCTGCACATACCGCTGGTGCTGCACGCCGGGCTGGGCGAGTTGAGCCGCATCGGCGAGCTAGTGCTCAACCCGTTCGTCGGCCCGAGGTTCAAGTCGGTGGTGGTCACCACCGACATGCCGGTCACGCCCGATCGGCACATCGACTTCGGCCTCCAGGACTTCTGCTCGAAGTGCACCAAGTGCGCCCGGGAGTGCCCGTGCGCAGCCATCCCGTTCGGCGACAAGGTCATGTTCAACGGGGCCGAGATGTGGAAGCCCGACGTCGAGCGGTGCACCAAGTACCGGCTAGGCAACCTGCGGGGGTCGGCGTGCGGGCGCTGCATGAAGACCTGCCCGTTCAACATCGAGGGAGTGCTGGCCGAGCGGGCCCTGCTGTGGGCGGCTATCAAGCTGCCGTTCACCCGCCGCTGGCTGGCCCGGCTCGACGACAAGGTCGGCAACGGCTCGATCAATCCCATCAAGAAGTGGTGGTGGGACCTGGAGTGGCGCGACGGCCGGGCCATCGTCCCGCCCAAGGGCACTAACGCCCGAAACCTCGACCCCGACGGCGGCAAGGTGTCCGCCCGCCAGCAGATCGCCCTCTACACCGCCGACATGCTCCCGCCCGGCGACGCCGTCGGAGTGCCGGTCAAGCTGGTCCGCAAGGAGGCCCTGGCCCGCGCCGAGGAGGCCGAGACCCCGGCCGAGGCCCGGGCCCGCGCCGGCCGCCCCTAGCTGCGCGAATTGGCAGCGCTCAGTGCCCTTTTCGGCGCGCTCCGCTGCCAATTCGAGCCGGGTGGCGCCCTCGGGTCAGAGGGTGTGGGCGAAGGTGGCGAGGTCGCGGGCCGAGGCGGCGTACACCTCGGGCATGGCTCCCGGGAGCAACAGGTCTCCGGCGTGGCAGGTGCCGTTGACGGTGCGGCTGTAAGTGGACACACCCGCGGCGAGGAGCTTGCGGAAGTAGTCCAGGCCCTCGTCGCGCAGCGGGTCGAGCTCGTTCACGGAGATCACATGGGGCGGCATGCCGACCAGATCGTCCACCGAGGCGTGCCAGGGCCAGGCCAGCGGGTTGGTGAGGTTGGCTGCGCCCGGGTCGTAGGCCTCCACGAAGTACCCCATCAGGTCGCTGGCCAGGAAGTACCCGTCGTTCTCATGCAGCGACGGCAACTCCGGCGGCATGCTGGCGTAGGCGCCCGAGATGTACGGGCACTGGGCGTACACCCCGTCGATCCGGTCGAGGCGGCCTTCGCGGCGTGCCTTGAGTGACGTGGCCAGCGTGAGGTTGCCCCCGCCGGACTCGCCCGACACCACGAGCTTGGACACCCCGAGTTCGTCCCGGTGGGAGTGCATCCATTCCAGTGCCGACGTGCAGTCGTTCAGGGCCGCGGGGAACGGATGGCAGCCGAGCGTCCCGGCCGCGTTGCGGAACTCAACCCCGATCACCACCATCTCCAGAGCCGCCAACTCGTCGCGCCAGCGCCGGTAGGAGGCGCCCGCGGCGGTCAGTATCACCATGCCCCCGCCGTGGATATGCAGGATCCCCGGATGCGGGCCGGTGCTGCCGGTCGGACGGTGGATGTAGAGGCTGATGTCGTTGCCGTCGACGCCGGAGATCACCTCGGTGCGCGACTCCACGCCCTCGACGGGAGGCAGCGCCTCGAACAGGATGTCGAAGAGCTGCTCGAAGCCCGGCTCGCCCAGGGCCGCCAGGGCTCGGATGTCCTCCAGGGACGACTCACCGGTGAGGGGGACTGGATCGGCCCGCCCGGCCAGGCCCAGCGGCTCGAGCGCCGCCACCATGCGTGGATCCGCACGCGGGTCGGTGGCCACGGTCATTTCGGGATCGCCCAGCCGTCCGGGAAGATTGGACTGCACGGTCGTGGTGGTGTCCATGGACATCTCCGATCTCGCGGGGCCGGATCCAGACCGGCGCTGGAAGGCCGAACCCTAACGTCTCCGGCCGGGCGGCAGCGCAACGAGCCGGACGAGGCCCGCTAGGGGGTTGCCGACCACCGTCAGGGCAGACTCCCCGCCCTGAACGGCTTCCAACTGTGGGCTCGCGGCGACGCTTCGAGCCCGTAGCAACACCCGCTGGCGGGGAGGACCATCGGCTGGGGCAGACTCGCCGCCGTGAGTGGACCCCTGGGCCGCATGGGCGAGAGAGAGTTCGTCCTGCTCATGGGGCTGTTGACCGCTATGTCGGCCCTGGCCATCGACATCCTGCTGCCCGCCTTCGCGCAGATGCGTCCCGCCTTCGGACTCGCAGACGACTCCACCCGGCTGTCGCTCACGGTGACCCTGTTCCTGATGGGTGCAGGGGTCGGGCACCTGTTCTACGGCCCGATCGCCGACGCGGTGGGCCGCAAGCCGACGCTCGCTGGAAGCCTGGTGCTGTACGCCGCGGCCGCCTTGGTGGCCTCGCTGGCCCCGTCGCTGGGAGTGCTCTACGCCAGCCGGTTCGTGTGGGGCTTCGCGGCCGCCGGGCCTCGGGTCCTTACGCAGGCCATCGTGCGCGACCGTTTCGCGGGCACGGCCATGGCCCGGGTGCTGACACTCATACAGGCGGTCTTCTTCATCGCCCCAATCCTCGCTCCCGGCCTCGGCAAGCTGCTGGTGGTGGTCGGATCATGGCGCTGGGTGATGGCCTTCGGCGTGATGACCGCGCTGACCGCGGTGACGTGGTCGCTGCGCCTCGAAGAGACCCTCGACCCCGCCCACCGCCGGCCGCTGCGGCTGGGGCCGGTGCTGGCGGGCTTCCGGGCCGTGGTCTCCAACCGCACCGCTCTGGGCTACACGCTCATGGTCACCTTCGGCTTCGGGGCCTTCCTCGCCTACCTGGGCAGCACCGAACTGATCTTCGGCGACGTGTACGGCCGCTCGAGCTGGTTCGTTCCGTACTTCACCGTCTCCGGTGTGCTGGCCGCAGCGGTGGCCTTGAGCAGCAACCGGCTGCTCCATCGGCTGCATGCCCGCCAGCTGGCGCTCGGGTCCGGCAGCGCATTCGCCACCGCCTCAGCCGCGCTGTTTGCGGTGACGATCGCGACCGACGGCCTGCCGCCGTTCGGGGTGTGGCTGGTGCTGTTCAGCCTGTGCAACGCTATTCACGTAGCGGTGTTCCCATCCGGCATAAGCCTGGCTCTGGAACCGATGGGAGAGATGGCGGGCACAGCCGCCTCGGTGCTCGGGTTCGGCACCTGGATGCTGGGCTCGCTGCTGGCCTCGTTCACCGACCGGGCCATCGACGGCTCGGTCATGCCGATCGGCATCGCCTACCTCGCGTACAGCTTGATCGCGCTGGCCTGCCAGCTCTGGGCCCGCGGCGGAACGTCACGCCCCCGCCGGGGCGACGTTTAGCATGACCGGCAGAGGAGGGGCCGCTATGGCCGGGATCGAGTTCGACCACGGGCTGGCCGAGATAGGCGACGGGCTCTGGGCGTACCTACAGCCCGACGGCAGCTGGGGATGGAGCAACGCGGGCCTCGTCGCCGGCGACGGCAGGTCCCTGCTGGTCGACACACTGTTCGACCTGCCGCTGACGCGGGCGATGTTGGACAGCATGGACTCCATCACCGCCACGAGGCCGATCCAGACCCTGGTCAACACCCACGCCAACGGCGACCACTGCTACGGCAACCAACTCGTCGCAGGCGCCGAGATCGTGTCCACCAAAGCATGTCTCGAAGAGTTCCAGGAGGTGCCGGCCGCCGCGCTAGCGGCCATGGTGGCGGCGGACTTCGGCGATCCAGTCGTGAACGACTACATCCGGGCCGCCTTCGGCCCCTTCGACTTCGGCGGCATCGTGGCGACCCCGCCCACCACGGTCTTCTCGGGTCGCCTGAGTCTGACCGTCGGCGGGCGCGAGGTGGAACTGATCGATGTGGGGCCGGCCCACACGAAGGGTGATCTGCTGGTTCACGTGCCCGACGCCCGGACGGTCTTCGCCGGAGACATCCTGTTCGTGTACGGCACGCCCATCGTGTGGGCGGGTCCCGTCGACAACTGGATCCGCGCCTGTGACATCATCCTCGGACTCGACGTCGAAGTGATCGTGCCCGGACACGGGCCCGTCGTTGACCGGCGCGGCCCGAAGATGGTCCGCGACTATCTGACCTTCGTGCAGCGGGAGGCGGCCGAGCGACACAGCGCCGGGATGCCAGCCGCGGAGGCCGCCCGCGACATCGAGTTGGGTGAGTTCCACGAATGGACCGACAGCGAGCGCCTAGCCGTCAACGTGCATGCGGTCTACGCCGACCTGGACCCGGCCTACATCCCGCCGGCGTTGCCTCTGCTCGTGAGCGAGATGGCGCATCTGGCTCGGCTCTGACGAGCGCGCTCCGGAACCAGCGACTCGGCTCACTGCTGCTGCTGGCTCTGCTGGTGCCGCCAGTTCGGAGCGGCCGGTGTTGTGACCACGGCCCCCGGCGGTTCCGGCTCGCCGGCGAGCGGAGATGCCTGCCCGTCGAACTGCCGGCCGATGACAACCTCGGCGTCCACCTCCGCGGTGCCCGAGCCGGTGAAGGCACCCCGCACCGGTGGAACGTCGCCGTAGTCACGACCGCTGCCGATCACCACATGGCGCTCCCCGACCGCACCGCCGTTGGTCGGGTCCAGCGCCCACCAGCCCCAGCCGGGCAGGGCTGCCTCTATCCAGGCGTGAGTCTGCACGCTCACCACATCGGCGGTCTCGGTGTCGGCCGCGGTCTCGTCGGCCGCGAACAGGTAGCCGGACACGTAACGAGCCGGGACGCCCACGCTGCGCAGCATCCCGGTCGCGAGGTGGGCGAAGTCCTGGCACACGCCCGCCCCGCCCGCGAGCAACTCGGCCAGCGTGGTGCCGATCTCGGTAGCGCCCTGCCGGTAGGTCAGAACCTCCCGTACATCGGCCACCACGGCTCGGACCATTTCCTGCACCGACGAGGCTCCCTCGATCGCGGACACGGCCCGTTGCTCAACCGCGTCGCCGCTGTCCCAGTCCACATGCGGCGACCGGGCCAGGAACTCGAGGTGCGGGATCCGGAAGTCGGTATCAGCCAGAGACGAGACGGCCAGGGCCTTAGGAGGCGCAGGGCGGGGCTCCGTCTCGACTGTGGCCTCGGCGATCAGCTCCAGCTCAGTGTGGGGCACGCGGATGCCCACGTACTCCACGGTCGTGCCCCAGTAGTCGAGCACCGAGAGCACCTTCAGGCGGGGCTGCGACATGAACCGGTACGACAGAACCTGCTGGAACTCGCCGTCCCGGGGGCGGACCCGCACCTCGTTCTGCGACTCGGTCACGGCCTCCGCGTAGTGAAAGTGCATCCTGTAGGCGATCCCGAGCCTCATGGCATCCTCTCGCCCTCGTCGGCATGGCCCGGGCGGACGTACTGCGAGTGCACTGTGGCCATGGCCAGCGGCGGAACTATGCCCGCATGCACGTCGGCAGCCAGCCCCGCCAGCTCGGTCGCAAAGTCCACCAGAGTCGGCACCGGCGCGGAGGTCATCGCCTCCTCCACCTCGCCCAGTTCCAGGCGGGCCCGCAGCAGACCGGCCTTGCGGCGCGGTCGATCCAGTGCCTTGGCCGTCGATCCAAGACCGGTGAGGCTCTCCTCGGCCCGGCCCAGGCACGAGAGCACCGAGCGGGGCAGGTCGGGAGCGCGCAGCAGGTAGCGCACGACGCCGTCGAAGTCGGGGGCGTTGCCGTGCTGGCGGTGATAGGCCTGCAGGGAGCTGGTGAGGCGCAGCATCCTGGTGGCGTCCATCACACCCTGCGAGTCGGCGTGGCTGGCCTCCAGCAGGCCCACCGTGAAGATCGACCGCTCCAGCATCCGCCCGATGACCACGAACGCATGCCCCTCGTCTCTTCTCATGCCTTCGTTCAGGATCCCGGAGATGGCTTGGCAGGCCCGCCGGACCATCAGCAGTACCTCATGAAGGTTGCTGGGCGCGGCGTTGGCGTGGCCCAGGAAGGGGAACCTGAGGTACAGGCCGTTGGCTTCCTCCCACATCTCGATCGGGATCCGATCCCGGACCCGCCGCAAGTTCTCCCGGACCGCAGTGACGGCCGAGACCACCGACCCCGGGTTGTCGGTGTCGGAGAGTAGGAAGGCCACCAGCTGGGGGCGGCTCTCCAGCGGTCCGACCGCCTCCAGCTCCTCCTGGAGGCCCAGGGTCCGCACGAGCAGCTCGCCCTCCGCACGGGCTTCGTCCGAGCGCAGGTGGGTAATCGAGTCGGCCGCGTAGCTGAGGCATCTGGATGTGCTCTCGGCCCGCTCCAGGTACCGGCCCGTCCAGAGCAGCGCCTCGGCGTGGCGGGCCAGGATCACGGCGCCTCTCCTAACAGGGATTGACTGGCCGGCATCATGGCGTCTCGGAAGCCAGCACCCAGGTGTCCTTGGAGCCGCCACCCTGAGAGGAGTTGACGATGAGCGAACCCCGCCGCATGGCAACCCTGCTCAGCCCGCCGGGGAAGACCTGGGTCCGCTCGCCGGTCAGAACGAAGGGCCGCAGATCCAGATGGCGGGGCTCTAGGCAGTCCCCTGCGAAGGAGGGCAGCGTGGACAGTTGCACCAGTTCCTGGACGATCCAGTCGCGGGGCTCGGCCTCGATGGTGGCCCGGGCTGCGTCCAGCTCCTGCTCGGTGGCGTGGGGGCCGATGAGCACGCCGTAGCCGCCCGACTCCCCCACCGGCTTGGCCACCAGCTCGTCAAGCCGGGCCAGCGCATCGGCGCGCTGGTCGGGATCCCACATCATGTAGGTGGCGACGTTGTCGATGATGGGCTCGGCACCGAGGTAGTACCGGATCAGCTCGGGGACGTAGGGATAGACGCCCTTGTCGTCGACTACGCCGTTTCCGAGCGCGTTGCACACCGTCACCGTCCCAGCACGCAGCGCGCTGAGAAGCCCCGGCACGCCCAGCGACGATTCGGGCCGGAAGGCCACCGGGTCCAGGAAGTCGTCGTCTATCCGCCGGTAGATGACATCGACCTTGACTAGCCCCTCGATGGTGCGGGAGTAGACCGTGTGGTCGTCGACCACCAGGTCGCGGCCCTCCACCAGCTCGACGCCCATGGAGCGGGCCAGGAAGGCGTGCTCGAAGTAGGCCGAGTTGAAGATGCCCGGGGTCAGCACCACGATGTGGGGGGAGTCCTCGCCTCCCGGCGCCATCGACTCCAGCGTGGAGCGGAGCATCCGCCCGTACTGCTCGGTGGGCTCCACCGGATGGTCGTAGAACAGCCAGCTGCAGGCCTTGGCCATGGCCGCCCGGTTCTCGATCACGTAGGAGATGCCGCTCGGGTTGCGCAGGTTGTCCTCCAGCACGCGGTAGCGGCCGTCGGCGCCCCGCACCACGTCGATCCCGGCGATGTTGCAGTGCGCGGAGTGGGGAACCCGGATGCCCACCGCGTTGCGCTCGAAGCCCCCCGACGAAACGACCAGCCACCGGGGCACCACTCCGTCGGCCACCGCCGCGCCCTCACCGGTGTACAAGTCGGCCAGGAAGCTGTTCATGGCGGCCACCCGCTGGCTCAGGCCCCGGGCCAGTTCGTCCCATTCGGCCGCGGCGATGAGCCGGGGGAACAGGTCCATGGGCCAGATGCGCTCGGTGCCCTCCTCCTCGCTGTAGACGGTGAAGGTGATCCCCTGGCGGCGGAACTCGTCGGCGACGAGCTTCTCGAGCCGCTTGATCTCGTCGACGTCCAGTTCCCGAAACCGCTCGACGATGCGGCTGTAGGTGTCGCGCACCGACCCGTCGGCGTCGAACGCCTCGTCGTACGCGCCATCCGGCTGGTACCGGTCGAGCAGCCCACTCCCCGTCTCAGACACCGGCTCAACCACGACCAGCCATCGTAGATCACCGCCCCAGCCGATCAGGGCTCGGGCGGCGCCCTGGCCGAAGCCCTGTCTCCGTTCTTGACGTAGTTGTGCCGGTATGGTGCGGTCAACTACGTCAAGAAGGAGCAAAGCAGTCGCAAGCGGGCAGTCCCGGGTGCCCGTGCCGCTGCCCCGGTAGCTTGGCCGAGCATGAGCCTGCTTGAAGTCCAGGAGTCGATCCTCGAGACGGTCAGCGATGGTGAGCCTCTGGCTGTGCCCCGGATGCGGCCGGCTTCGGGCGGGCCGCACCCGCTGATCGTTATGTTCATGGACAAGCCCGGCATCCGGGAGGCCCTGCGAGCCTTCGGGCGCCGCCTGGCCGGCCACGGCTACGACGTGATCCTGCCGGACCTCTACCACCGCCACGGCCGGATGATCGGCTACGGCCCGGCCGAGTTGGCCACCAACCCGGGCGCCGGCGACCAGTTGGTGTCGCTGATGATGTCGCTGACCGACGACGGCATCCAGAACGACCTCGACGCGGCCCTGAACGCGGTCGGCGCCGACCGGCCGGCGGGCTCCCTGGCGCCAGCCGGCTGCATCGGCTTCTGCCTGGGGGCGCGGGCCGTGTTCCGCACCATGATGCGCCTGCCCGACCAGTTCACGGCGGGCGCGATGTGGCATCCGTCGTTCCTGGTGGACGGCGGGCCCGACTCGCCCCATCTCAGTGCCGGGAGCCTGGCCGGGTCGCTCTATGCCGGATTCGGCGAGGCCGACAGGATGATGAGCGTGGACAGCATGCAGCCGTTCATCCAGGCGGTCTCCGGCCTGGGCGACCGGGTCACCGTCGACATACTGCCCGGCGCCGACCACGCCTACACCTGGCCGGACGCGCACACGTACAACGAGGCCGCCGCCGAGCGGGCCTGGTCCCAGACCCTGGCCCTGTTCGGAGGCGTGCTCGGCTGACTCGCAGACCCGACCGCCCCCACGACCACTCGAATTGGCAGCCCTCAACGCCCAAATGGGAGCCCTGCGCTGCCAATTCCCGTGGAGGCGGGGGCAAACGTAGGGTTGTGGGCCGTGCGTGACCCCGCCGTCAAGTACCAGACCGTCGACGATCTGCGCCGGCGGGCCCGCCGGCGCACGCCGCTCTTCGCCTGGGAGTACCTCGACAGCGGCGAGGGCGACGAGCGGGCCAGCGCTCGCAACGTCGAGTCCCTCCAGCGGGTGCAAATGACTCCGCGGTTCCTCAAGGGAGAGCTGGAGCCCGACGTCAGCACCGAGTTGTTCGGGGTCCGCTGCTCGCTGCCGGTTGGGATCGCCCCGGTGGGCCTGACCGGGCTGATCTGGCCCGGCGCCGACATCGCTCTGGCGGAAACCGCAGCCCGAAGCCGGATCCCGTACGTGGCCAGCACGGTCAACACCGCCGACGTGGCCGATGTGGGACCCCGTGCAGGCGATATGGGCTGGTTCCAGCTCTATCCGCCGAGGGACCTAGGCGTCCGTGAGGACCTGCTCGGCCGGGTGCAGCAGGCCGGCTTCCGCGTCCTGGTGGTGACGGCTGACGTGCCGGCCCGGGCCCGGCGGGAGCGCCAGACCCGCGAGCGGGTCTCGATGCCGCCCCGGATCACGCCCCGCCATGTGCGCCAGGCCGCGCTCCGGCCGGCGTGGACCCTCGGGCTGCTGCGCAACGGCCTGCCCCGGTTCCACACTCTGGAGCGCTACGTGGACCGGGCCACGCTGCGGGAGCTGGCCGGCTTCGTCGGGGCCAGCCTGGGCGGCACCCTGTCGTGGGACTACCTGGCCGAGACGTGCGAGCTGTGGCCGGGACCGGTGGTGGTCAAGGGGATTCTGCACCCCGACGACGCGGCGCGCTGCGTCGACACGGGTGCCGATGCTGTAGTGGTGTCGAACCACGGAGGGCGTCAACTCGATGCCGCGCCCGCGGCTATCGAAGCCCTTGGGCCTGTCGTGGAACGCATCGGCGGGAGGGTTCCGGTGCTGTTCGACGGCGGCGTGCGAAGTGGCCTGGACATCGCTCGGGCGCTGGCCCTGGGCGCCGACTTCACGTTGTCGGCCCGGGCGTTCATGTACGGCCTGTGCGCCCTCGGGTCCGGGGGCGCCGGGTTCGTGGCCTCGATGTTCGAGCAGCAGCTCACCTCGGTGATGCACCAGCTCGGCTGCCAGCACCTAGCCGAACTACGCGACCGCGACCCCCGCATCGCGCCGACTTGAGATTGGCATTACACGTGCTATAATGGGATCGTAGGTGCCGGAGCGCCTCCCCTCGTCCGGTTGAAGGCTTTCCACTTACGTGGGAAGGGGAGACGCTCCGGCTCTCGCATCCTAGAGCGGCTCCACGGTGACTCCGACTGCACATGAAGTAGTGTTGGATTGCTTGAAAATCGCTTAGAGTGAAGACATCGCCGCCGACACCGTGCCCAGGCCGTCTATCTCGGCTTGCAGTTCGTCGCCGGGGGTGAGGGGCAGCATCCCGCATAGCGAGCCGGTCATGATGGTCTCGCCTGCCTGTAGCGGGGTGCCGTGCTGGCTCAGAGCGTCGGCCAGCCAGAGGACGGAGTTCAGGGGGTTGCCGAGGCAGGCGGCTCCGTTGCCGGTGGCGGCTGGCTTGCCGTTGATCGTCAACTTCATCTCCACCCGCCGCAGGTCGACCGCGGTCAGCGGCACGGGGCGGGTTCCGAGAACGTAGAGGCCGGCTCCGGCGTTGTCGGCGATCATGTCGAAGTTGGTGATGCCCCAAGAAAGGCGGCTGTCGACGATCTCCAGCGCCGGCAGCACGTAGGCCGTGGCGCTGATCACGTCGGCCACGGTGTGCTGTCCCTTGTCCAGGTCGGCGCCGAGCACCACCGCCACCTCGACCTCCACCCGCGGCTCGATCAGCCCGGCGCCACCGATGTCGTCGCCGTCGGTGCGGCACCTGTCAGCGAACAGCACGCCCCATATGGGCTCGTCCATGCCGAGCTGCGCCTGGACCGCCGGGTTGGTCAGGCCCACCTTGTGCCCGCTGACCCGCCGGCCGGCAGCCAGCCAGTGATCGGTGTTGAGCTGCTGCACCGCGTAGCCGGCCTCGGGACCGGCGGCTGCCAGGCCGGGCATGTCCCGCACCGGATCGCAGGGCACCCCCGCAGCCATCGCGTCCCGCAGCCGTCCGGCCGCCGCCCCGAGCGCGTCGGGCTGAGGCAATGCGGTCACTCGCCGTGGACGTACTGCCAGCCGAAGCGGCCCTTGATGCAGAGATGGCCGCTGGTGACCGAATGATCGGAGGGCGAGGTGACCTTCACGATGCGCTCGTCCTGCACGTGCAGGTCGAGGTTGCAGCCCACACCGCAGTAGGAACACACCGTGCGGGTGACAGTCTGGTCCTCCGGGCGCCACTCCCCCACCTCGCGCAGGTCGTACTCGGTCTTGAACTGGAGAGCGCCGGTGGGGCACACCCCCACGCAGTTGCCGCAGTACACGCAGGCCGAGTCGGGCAGGGTCACGTCGAACTCGGTGGAGATCCGGGCGTCGAAGCCCCGGCCAGCCACCGCGATGGCGAAGGTGTGCTGGGCGTCGTCGCCGCAGGCCTCCACACACTTGTAGCACAGCACGCACTTGGAGTAGTCCCGGATGTAGAGCTCGTCCTGGACCTTGACCGGCTCCTCGACCCGCTCGACCGGATGGTCCTCGTCGCCGTAGCGGTCGGGGTCGGCGCCGTAGGCCTTCATCCAGTAGTGCAGGTCGTCGGCCTGGCTCAGGTCCACCCCCGAGCCCAGGAACTCAAGCACCATGCGGCGGCTGTGGCGCACCCGGGGGGTGTCGGTCTGCACGACCATCCCCTCTTCGGCCGGCCGGGAGCACGACGGCACCAGCGCCCTGGACCCCTCCAGCTCCACCACGCAGACCCGGCACACGTTGACCGGGGTCAGGTTCTCGGCCCAGCACAGCGTGGGGGTGTCGATGCCGGCCTCGACGCAGGCGGCGTGGATGGTGGAGCCCTCCCCCACCTCGACGGGCCGGCCGTCGATGGTGATGGTGACCGCAGTCTCTGTGATCGTCGTATCGGTCATTGGGAGGGCGCCGACGCTATCAGGCCCAGGTCCAGCGCGGAGCGGACCGCCGAGGCCGCGGTGTGGCCCAGGCCGCAGATGGAGGCGTCCACCATGACCTCGGCCATCTCGTCGATCAAGGCCCGACGGGCCGGCGACAGCGACCCTCGCCTCTGCATCTGAACCAGCGTCTCATGCTGGCGCACCGCTCCCACCCGGCACGGCACGCACTGCCCGCACGACTCGTTGCGGAAGAACTCGGCGATGCGCACCACGACGTCGGTCATGTCGTCCGACGTGTCGAAGGCCATCACCACGCCCGAGCCGAGGGTGGTGCCCGCGGCCCGGGTGTCCTCCAGCGTCAGCGGCAACCCGAGCGAGGCGGGGCCGACGAACGACCCGGCCGCGCCGCCCATCAGCACAGCCTGCAGTTCGCCATTGCCGGCGACGCCACCCGCCAGTTCCAGCAGGTCACCCAACGTGGTGCCGAACGGCACCTCGTAGAGGCCGGGCCGAGCGACCTTGCCCGACAGGCACAGCAGCTTGGTGCCCGGCGACCGTTCGGTCCCCCGGCTCCGGTAGGCGTCGGGCCCTTCGGTGACGATGTCGAGGACGTTCAGCAGGGTCTCCGGGTTGTTGATGGCGGTCGGCTCGCCGAACAGGCCGTGGGTGGTGGGGAACGGCGGCTTGTTGCGAGGCTCCCCCCGGAACCCCTCGAGCGAGTTGAACAGGGCCGTCTCCTCGCCGCAGATGTAGGCGCCCGCCCCCCGCCAGATGGCTATGTCGAAGTCGTGGCCGGTGCCGGCCGCGCTGGTGCCGAGCAGCCCTGCGGCCCGGGCCGCGTCGATCGCCCCCTGAAGTCGGGCGGTGGCCAGCGGGTACTCGCCGCGGATGTAGATCCAGCCGTTGCGGGCCCCGGTGGCCAGACCGGCGATGGTCATGGTCTCGATCACCGCGAACGGGTCCTGCTCCATGACGATGCGGTCCTTGAACGTGCCCGGCTCGGACTCGTCGCAGTTGGCCACCACGTGCTTGGGCCGTCCGGTCTCGGTGGCCACGGCCCGCCATTTCACCCCGGTGGGGAAGGCGGCTCCGCCCCGTCCCGAAAGCCCCGAGGCGGCCACCGCCTCC
This sequence comes from Candidatus Aldehydirespirator sp., assembly GCA_965203575.1. GTDB lineage: Bacteria > Actinomycetota > Acidimicrobiia > Acidimicrobiales > Aldehydirespiratoraceae > Aldehydirespirator. The sequence continues at coordinate 2,628,440 of OZ241894.1, read as the reverse complement.
AGTACCGCCTCGGCGCCCATCTCGCCGGCTCGGCGCAGCGCCACATAGCCGCCGTGGGCGACGTACGACTCCAGCGACTCGGGGTCGGCTGTGCCGATGCGGCGCAGCAGGCGCAGCGAGTGGTCGCCGGCCTGGGGCAGTTCGAAGGGCTCTTCGTCGGCCGGCACGTAGTCGGGTCGGCCCCCGGATCCCTGCACGAACAGCGCCGGGGCCCGCTCGCACTGGCCCAAGCAGGGCCCCAGGTGCACATGGCCGCCGGCCGCTCGCACCGAAGCGGCCAGGTCGTCGTAGCCCGCGATCTGGCAGGCCGCGTCGACGCACACATGGAAGGTGTCGCCGTCGTGGTCGGGGGGCTCGGTGCGGAACAGGTCGTAGAAGGTGGCCACCCCGAAGGCCTCGGCCGGGGGCACATCCAGCACCCCGGCCACGTAGTTGATGCCGCCTGGGCTGATCCAGCCGACCGCGTTCTGCAGGGCGTGCAGCGCGGGCAGCAGGAAGTGGCGGCGCTCCCGGCGGCGGGTCCTGCCCGAGGTGTAGAGCCGCTCTGTTTCGGGCTGCACCACCGGCTCCACTCCCCGGGCGCGCAGCGCGGCGTCGACCGCGGCGGCCTCAGCGTCAGTGGCGCGGTCCGCGCCCAGGTAGATGTCGGTCATGCGCTAGGCGGGAGCGTGCTCCGGTTCGAGCTTGGAGATGCGGATGGCGGCCGCCTTGAATTCTGCTGTACCGGAGCGCGGGTCCCACTCGTCGTTGGTCAGCACGTTGGCGTCCACCAGCTCGGGGAAATGGAAGGTCGTGAACGTGAGGCCAGCGGGGATGTCGGGCTGGAGGCGCACGTCCATCTCCACCGAGCCGCGGGGTGAGCTCACCAGCACCCGCTCGCCGTCGGTGATACCCAGCTCGGCCGCGTCGGCCGGGTTGACGTCGAGGGCGTCGCCGTAGCGGATAGGAGAGGCGTAGCCGCCCGACTGGACCCCGGTGTTGTAGGAGTCGAGCGCCCGGCCGGTGGTGAGCCGCAGCGGGAACTCGTCGCTGAGCTTCTCCTTGGGCGGGGCGTGGTGGGTGACGCTGAACGGCGCCGGATCGTGGCCCTCCAGGTCGTCGGCCCACAGCCAGCCGTGGAGGAACTCCGAGCCCGGGTCGTCCTCGCTGCCGCAGGGCCACTGGAGCCCGCCGGAGGCCTCCAGGCGCTCCCAGGACATGCCGGCGTGCATGGGCGACAGCGACCGCATCTCGTCCCACAGCTCCTGGGGGTCGGGATGGCCCCAGTCGACGCCGAGGCGGCGGGCCAGCTCGCCGATGATGTCGATGTCGTGGCGGGCCTGGCCGGGCGGCGGCACTGCGGGCCGGACCCGCTGCACCCGCCGCTCGCTGGAAGTGACCGTGCCCTCGGACTCGGCCCATGCCACCGAGGCGGGCAGCACCACGTCGGCCATCTCCGCGGTGCGGGTCATGAATATGTCCTGCACGACCAGGATGTCGAGTCCGGCCAGCAGCTTGCGGGCGTGCTCCACGTCGGCCTCGGAGTCGGCCGGGTTCTCGCCGATCACGTAACAGGCTCGCAGCTCGCCGGCCTCCATCGCCTCGAACATCAGCGTCAGATGCTTTCCAGGCACGCCGTTGAGCTCGCTTCCGTAGGCGGCCTCGAACTTGGCCCGGACCTTGTCGTCGGCCACGTCCTGGAAGCCGGGGAACTTGTTGGGTATGGCGCCCATGTCGCCGCCGCCCTGCACGTTGTTCTGACCCCGGAGGGGGCACAGACCCGAGCCCCACCGGCCCACATGGCCGGTGAGCAGGGCCAGGTTGCAGAGCGACACCACGTTGTCGACCGCGTTGTGGTGCTCCGTGATGCCCAGGGTCCACAGGATCTGGGCCTTGGGAGCGGTGGCGTAGGCGTGGGCCATCTCCCGGATGGCCTCCGCGGGCACGCCCGTCTCGGTGGCCGCCCAGTCGAGCGTGCACGACTCGACGTGGGCCGCGTAGGCCTCGAAGCCCTGGGTGGAGTGGGCGATGAAGTCGGGATCGTGCAACCCGGCGTGGATGATCTCGCGCCCCATGGCGTTGGCCAGCGCGATGTCGGTGCCGACCGACAGTCCCAGCCAGCGGTCGGCGAACTTGGCCGAGGACGTGCGCCGGGGGTCGATGGCGTACATCCGGGCGCCGTTGCGGAGGCCCTTGAGGACGTGGTGGAAGAAGATCGGGTGGGCCTCACGGGCGTTGGAGCCCCACAGCAGGATGACATCGGCTTGCTCGACCTCCGCGTACGACGAGGTCCCGCCGCCCGCTCCGAACACTGTCGCCAGACCGACGACGGAGGGAGCGTGTCAAGTTCGGTTGCAAGAGTCGATGTTGTTCGACCCGATTGCGGTGCGGATGAACTTCTGGGCGGCGTAGTTCATCTCGTTGGTTGCCTTCGAGCAGCTGAACATGCCGAAGCCGTCCGGTCCGTGGCGGTCGAGGACGGCCCGGAAGCCGTCGGCGGCCCGGTCGAGGGCCTCGTCCCAGGTGGCAGGACGCAGCCTCCCGTTGTCGCGCACCATCGGAGTGGTCAGCCGCGGCAGTCGCTTGTCGCGTGATCGTCCGCCCATTCGCCCCTTCTCTCCTTGCGGTTCCCTCAGCGCAGCCTCACGCGTCAGCCCAGTGACAGAGTCTCACGGGCCTGATCCGGAGACTGGATTCTGCCCCCCATAGCCTCCACTACCTCACGGGCCCGGTGCACCAGATCCGCGTTCGACGCGAACACGCCCCGAGCGAGGTACAGGTTGTCCTCCAAGCCCACCCTGATGTGCCCGCCGAGCAGCATGGACTGGGCCACCCAGGGGATCTGGTTGGCCGACAGCGCGAAGCTGGTGAACTCGGCGCCGGCCGGCAGCAGGCGGGTCAGCGCGGTCAGCAGGCCCACATCGGTGGGTGTGCCGTAGGGGATGCCGGTGCACAGCTGGACCCACGGCGGATCGGCGATCAGGCCCTCGTCCACCAGCGTGTTGGCGAGCCACAGGTGACCGGTGTCGAAGATCTCCAGCTCTGGCTTGACTCCGAGCTCCCGGACCCGCTTGGCCATGTCGCGGATCATGTTCGGGGTGCTCACGTACACCTGGTGGCCCTCGCCGAAGTTCAGGGTGCCGCAGTCGATGCTGCACATGTCGGGCTTGAGGGCCTCCACGTGGGCGAGGCGCTCCAGGCCGCTCACCAGGTCGGTGCCGTCGGGCCCGAAATCGAAGGGGTCGGGATCGCCGATCAGCAGGTCACCGCCCATGCCCGCAGTGGTGTTGATGATCACGTCACCGTTGGCCGCCCTCACCTGCTCGAGCACCTGGCGGTACAGATCCACATCGCGGGTGCCCCTGCCGGTGGCGGGATCGCGCACATGGATATGCACGATGGCCGCACCGGCATCGGCCGCCTCCAGCGCCGCCGTCGCGATCTGAGAGGGCGTGATCGGCAGGTCCGGATGCTTGCCGGCGGTGTCGCCCGCACCGGTCACCGCGCAGGTGATGATCGGGTTGCGGTTCACCATCCCAACCCTACCGCGCCCGGCAGGCGCGGACTGCCTCGGGCGAGGGCTTACGGGCACGGCCAACCGCCCGGGATACCGCTACGGTGACGGAGCCATGAGATGGTCGAAGCTGTTCGTCCCTACGCTGCGCGACGCGCCCGCCGACGCCGAGGCGGCCAGCCACAAGCTGCTGGTGCGCGGCGGGTTCATACGCCAGCTCCACGCCGGCCACTACTCGCTGCTGCCTCTGGGTCTGCGGGTGCACGACAAGGTCGAGAACATCGTGCGCCAGGGCATGGAGGAGATAGGCGCCCAGGAGTTCCTGCTGCCGGCCATGCACCCGGCGTCGATCTGGCAGCGATCGGGACGCTGGGACTCGGTCGGACCCGAGATGTTCCGGCTCCAGGACCGCAAGGAGGCCGACCTCGCCCTGGGGATGACCCACGAGGAGGTGTTCAGCGAGATCGCGAGGGAGATCACGTCGTACCGGTCGCTGCCCCAGATCTGGTACCAGATCCAGTGGAAGTTCCGCGACGAGCCCCGGCCCAAGTCGGGCCTGTTGCGGGTGCGCGAGTTCGCCATGAAGGACAGCTACTCCTTCGACCTCGACGACGCCGGGTTGGACCACGCCTTCGAGGTCCATCGGGATGCCTACACCCGGACCTTCCAACGGCTCTCGCTCGACGCGATCGCGGTGCAGGCTTCATCGGGCATGATGGGCGGCACCGGGTCGGTCGAGTTCATGGTGCCCTCCCCTGCCGGCGAGGACGACATAGCCCGATGTGGGCGCTGCGGCTACGCGGCCAACGTGGAGAGGGCCACTTCGGCGCTGGCACCGGTCGACGACGGCGACACCAGCGCCGATCTCGTCCGGTTCCCGACCCCGGGCGTTCGCACTATCGCGGCTCTGGAGACGGTCGAGGGCGGAGCGCCCGCCCACCGCCAGATCAAGACCATGGTCATGGTGCTCGACGGGGCGATGACGCTGGCCCTGGTGAGGGGCGACCATCAGCTGAACCTCCAGAAGCTGGCCGACGGCACCGGCGCGGTCGAGATCCGCCCGGCCGAGGCGGCCGAGACGCTGGAGCGCTTGGGCGCCCACCCCGGCTCGCTGGGCGCGGTCGGTGTGAAGGATCTTCGGATCGTGGCCGACCACGCCCTCCGGGGGCGGCGCAATCTCGCCACCGGCGCCAACGAGGACGACTGGCACTACTCCGGGGTGGACGTAGACCGCGACATCGCCGTGGACGAGTGGCTCGACCTGCGGGAGGTGTCGGCCGGCGAGCCGTGCGTGAACTGCGGCCGCCCCCTGGAAGTGGTCCGCTGCATCGAGACCGGCCACATCTTCAAGCTGGGTCGCCGCTACTCCGAGGCCATGGGGGCCACCGTGCTGGATGCCGACGGGGTGGAGCGCACCATCACCATGGGTTCCTACGGCATCGGCATCGGCCGGGCCATGGCCGCGGTGGCCGAGGTGCACCACGACGACCGGGGCCTGGTCTGGCCGGCTGCGGTAGCCCCCTATGCAACGGTCATCACCGTGGCCAGCATGCGCGATGACGCCGCGGTGGCCGCGGCCGAGCGGCTGTACGGAGAGCTCCAGGCGCGGGGCGTGGAGGTCCTGCTGGACGACCGCGACGCCCGGGCCGGCGTGAAGTTCGCCGACGCGGAGCTGGTCGGCATCCCCTGGCGGATCACGGCGGGCCGGGCGGTGGCCGACGGCGAGGTCGAGCTCACCGAGCGGGCCACCGGCGACACGCAGCGGGTCGGTATCGAGGATGCCGCGGCCCGGGTGGCCGAGCGGTTGGCCGGCGCCTGATCCGTCCGCCACTCGAGATCCGGTGGTTGGGCGCGACTATTGACCCTGGCAGCCGGAAGTTCGATGGCGGACGTCGGGGACTCAGTCTGACAGCTGCTGCGACAGGCGGCGGGCGGCCTCGATCACCGCCATGCCGTGATCGTGGGTGTCGTCGGGGTTCGGGAACCGGTACGCGGGGCCGTGGACGTGCAGGGCCGCCTCGACGCTGCCGTCGTTCTCGAACACCGGGGCGGCCACCGAATTCAGCTCTTCGGCGAACTCCTCGTGCACCCAGGCGTAGCCGATGCTGCGAACGTGCTCCAGCCTGTCCCGCAACTCGTCCGGATCGGTCATCGTCCATGGCGTGCATTGCACCAGCGGCCCGGCCAGGTATTCGTTGACGAAGCGCTCGGGTTGGTGGGCCAGGATCACCAGCCCCGAGGGCACTGCGTGCAGCGGGGCGTACTCGCCGGTCCAGTCCCGGACCTGGATGTTCGAGGAGGACTCGGTCTGGTCGAGGTAGTAGACCTGCCCGCCGTCGATGATGGAGAGCCCCGCCACCTCGTCGATGCTCTCGGCCAGCTCCAGCAGGTGCGGCCGGGCCGCGGCCACCAGGTTCCGGCCCCTGGGCGCCGATCCGGCGAGGTCGATCAGACCGGGACCGAGCCGGTACTCGCCGCCCGCCTCGGTCTGCTCGACAGCCTGCTCCTCTTCCAGGGAGGCCAGCAGGCGGGCCACGGTGCTCTTGGGCAGGGCGACCCGATCGGCCAGCTCGGTGACTCCCACCGGACCCAGCGCCAGCGCTCGCAACAGTGCGAACGATCTCTTGATCGACTGCACCGTCACGCGAGCCATCCTAGGTATTGCCCCGTGCGGGTCACTGCGGCGGATTCGGGGGTGTTCACGGCCGGTCCCGGCGGCGGCGGATCTCGGCGTTCATGGCCGGGATGACTTGGTGCAGGTCGCCTATCACCGCCCAGTCGGCCTTCACCACCATGTTGGCGTCGGGGTCGATGTTGATGGCCAGGATGTGCTTGGATCCCATGGCACCCACCCAGTGCTGGATGGCCCCGGAGATGCCCGAGGCGATGTAGATCTCGGGGGCGATGCGGGTGCCGGTCTGGCCGACCTGGTCGGAGTGGGGCCGCCAGCCGTTGTTGGTGACGGCCCGGCTGCAGCCGACCCGTCCGCCCAGCAGCTCGGCCAACTCCTCCAGCGGAGCGAACCCCTCGGCGGAGCCGACGCCGCGGCCTCCCCCCACCACAACTGGTGCCGTGGGCAGGGTGACCCCCGCCTCCAGTACCACCCGGTCCTTCACGACGGTGCGGGCCAGCTCGGTGTCGAGATCCACCGGCACGGCCTGGGTCTCGGGGGGCGCGGCGGGCGCGGGCTCGACCGGTGCGGAGGCCACCGTGTGCAGGCCGCAGGTGAGCAGCGCAGTGCCGCCGGCGTCCAGGGTGGCGTCCTCCAGCAGCGATCCTCCCCATTGGATGCGGGTCATGGTCCACTGCCCGCCTTCGCCGGCGGGCGGGGTGATGTCGGTGCAGTTGGCGACGAACGGCCGATCGAGGCGGGCCGCGGCCTGGGCCATCACCTCGTTGCCCCGCTCGCTGCCGCAGGCCAGAACGGCCCGCGGGCCGAGAACGCTCACGAGCTGCGCGATCGACTCTCCCCACGCCTCCGGACCGAAGTCGCTCAGCACCCCGTGCTCCACGGTGTACACCCGGGCGGCTCCGTGGGCGCCCGCCTCTTCCGCGACCGGGCCGGGTCCCGCCGCGCGGGCGCCGATGACGGCCCCGTGCATCTCCACACCCATCTTGGCGGCCAGCGTCCGCCCGAAGGTGAGCGCCTCCCGGGCCGGCTCGCCGAGGGTGCCCCGGTCGTGCTCGAGCACTACCAGCAGCATCACAGCACTCCTAGTTCTTCGCGGCCCCCCGCCGAAATTCCTGTGGACAAGGACCTCACAGGTCCCCAACTACAGGAATTTGCTGAGATGGCCATCACAGCACCCCTAGTTCTTCGAGCACGTCGACGGCTGCGGGGGCGGCGGCGGGGCCGTCGCCGAGGATCACGGTCTGCGACACGGCCTCCGCGGGCCGGTGCAGGCGCACCAGCGACTGGCCGCCGGCGTCGGCTTCGAGTTCGAGCGTGGTGATCTCCAGCTTCTTGGACGCCAGCCGGCCCCTCATCGTCGGGTAGCGGGGCAGGTTGATGCCCTCCTTGACCCCGAGCGCCGCCGGTAGTTCGAGTTCGTACACCTCGAAGCCGCCGTCGATCTCGCGGCGGGCCCGCACGCCCGATCCCTCTATCTCGATTCCCTTGATGCCGTTGACGATGGGACGGCCCAGCGCATGGCAGACCCGCACCCCCACCTGGAAGCCGCCCGAGTCGGCCGACTCGTTGCCGAACAGGATCAGGTCGAAGACGCCTCCGTCGGCTTCCAACGACTGGATGGCCGCGGTCAGGGCCCCGGCCGTGCGCTGGGGGTCCCAGGCCGCTGCGTCAGTCTGGATCAGCACACCGTGGTGGGCGCCCACCGAGGCCGCGTAGCGCAGTTGCTCGGCGGCCTCGGTCGGACCCAGGGTGAGCACAGTCACCTCGCCGCCCTCGCGCTCCGCGATCTGCACCGCCTCCTCCACGCCGCACTCCTCGTGGGGGCTGGTAGTGAAGCCGAGGTGGGCCGCATCCACGGCCAGGCCGTCCGCGGTGACGTTTATCTTTGCGCCGGGAGCCGGCACCCGCTTCACGCAGCACAGGATCCGCATCTCGGCGTGCCCCGCTAGCTCTTCATGCGGGTGTCGTCGGGGTCGAACACCGCGCCGGTGCCCGCCACCCGCACCGGGAACAGCTCGTTCATGTACATGACCTGGAGCTCGGTGCCCGGCGCGGCGAGTTCCGAGGGCAGGTAGCCCATCAGCAGGTGCTTGCCCACCGAGGGGCCGGGGCCGGCGGTGGTGACCCTCGACACCCGGCCGTGGGAGTCGACGATGCGCTCGCCGTCACCGGTGAGGATGGGCTCGTTGCCGCCCTGCATGTAGCGTTTGCGACCTCGGGCGTCGCGAAGATCCTCCACCGTGAGCACGCACATCCGCACCTCGGGATCTCCCGCTTCCCGGACTGCCAGGTAGGCCTCCTTGCCGATGAAGTCGGCCGCCTTGACCCGCGGCCGGGCCAGGCCGGCCTCGAGCGGGTTGTACTCGCTCTCCAGCTCGGCGCCCATGAGGCGATAGCCCTTCTCCAGACGGCCGGATGTGCCGTACACACCGCCGCCGGTGGGTCGCAGGCCGTAGTCGGCTCCGACCCGCATCAGCGTGTCCCAGACTGCGGGGCCGTCGTCCCAGGCCAGGTAGATCTCCCAGCCGGTGTCGCCCACATAGGAGATGCGGAACAGGGTGGCGGCTACCGGCCGGCCGTTGCCGCAGTCGAGTTCGACGTCCACCAGCGAGCCGTAGGACGATCCGGCCTGGCTCAGGTCGGCGTCGCAGATGGCGCCCAGCACGGCCGGGGCGTTGGGTCCCCACAGGCCGAGAGTGGTGATGTCGTCGGTGATGTTGGCGAAGCTCACCGATCCGTCGGTGGGCATGTGGCGGCGGACCCAGAACTCGTCGCGCCCACCGTCGAACACGCCGGTCACGATCCGCACCCGGTCCTCGGCTATTCGCATCATGGTGAGATCGGAGTGGAAGCCGCCGTCGGGCGTGAGCCACGGCGTGTAGATGGACCGGCCCACACCAACGTCGATCTTGTTGACGGCGAGGCGGTCGGCGTAGGCGACCGCGCCCGGGCCGGTGAGCTCGTAGATCTGGAACGCGCTGAGATCCACCAGCCCGCAGTTGTCCCGCAGGTTGAGGTGCTCGGCGTTGGTGATCGGGCTCCACCAGCGGTTGTCCCACTCGACCTCGCGCTCGGACAAGCCGTAGCGCTCCACGAGGTCGGCGTTGGACTCGAACCACTGGGGCCGCTCCCATGTGCGGGCCTGGAAGAAGAAGGCGCCGAGGTCCTCCTGGCGAGAGAAGTAGGGCCCGACCCGCAGGTTGCGGCGGCTCTCCCACTGCTCGGCCGGATGCACGATGCCGTAGGTCTTGTTGAAGTGCTCGGCGGAGCGGGCCCAGATGTGCTCGTCGGGTCGCTCCTCGGGGTAGAAGCGGGCGATGTCGGCGCCGTGGGCGTCGATCACCCGGGGATAGCCGAAGGTCATCCACTCGGCCACCACCTGGGCCATGCCCGGCCCCTCCTTGACCCACACCGCGGCGGCCGACCAGAGGTTGCGGACCTCGGGGACCTCTCCCAGGCACGGCATGGCGTCGGGGGTGAGCGACAGCAGGCCGTTGATGGCGTACTTGATCTCGGCGTCGCCCAGCATGTCCATGAGCTCGATGGCCTGCTCCATCTGGGGGTCGAAGTCGTCGGGGGTGAACGGCATCTCGGTGGGCGACAGCGCGGCCTCCTCGTTGGAGGGGATGTCGTCGGGGTGATGGAAGATGGGGCGGTGGGCGTAGGAGCCCACTTCCATCGAGCCGGCGGTCTGGCGCTCGTAGCAGAACGTGTCCATGTCGCGCACGATCGGGTAGCCGATCTCGTTGCCGGTCTCGGCCAGGATGTCCATAGGTCCGACGTCGGCCATCTGGTGCACGGCCGGGACCAGCGGGATGTGGGCGCCGGCCATGTTGGCCAGCCGGTTGGACCACACGCCGCAGGCGATCACCACGTATTCGGTCTCGATGGTGCCGGCGTCGGTCACCACCGCCTTCACGGTGTGGTCGCCCGGGTTGGGGCCTGGCTCGGTGACAATGTCGAGCACCTCGGTGTTGGCCAGCACCCGGCACCCGTTGTCGACGGCCAGGCGGCGCATGACCGTTCCGGTCTCCAGCGAGTCCACCACCGACACCGTCGGGCAGTAGAAGCCCCCGAGAATTATCTCGGTATTGACGAATGGGACAAGCTCGGCCACCTCTTCGGGGGTGAGCAGGTGGGCCTCGACGCCCCAGGCGGTGGCCGACGTCATGCGCCTCTGCAGCTCGTCCATCCGCTCCTGGGTGCGGGCCACCTCGATACCGCCTGAGTCGACCGACAGGTCGAGGTCCCGGTACTGGTTGGCGCTCTGCACGCCGAGCAGGCACATCTCCTTGTTGTGGTCCACCGGGAAGATGAAATTCGATGCGTGGCCGGTCGATCCGCCGGGGTTGGGCAGGGGCCCCTTGTCGAGGAGCACCAAGTCGTTCCAGCCGAGCTTGGTCAGGTGGCCTACGAGACAGTTGCCGACTATTCCGGCTCCGATCACCACGCACTTGGCGCTGGCGGGGAACTCGCTCACAACCATTCCTCCTGTACTGCCGTGCCAGCCGGACTGGGATCCTATGTAGTCTGCGGCGTCCGCCTCCGGGCAGATGCCACATTGGCGTTCTGTAATGCGGAATCGTTCCGCGATACGGAACGACAAGCTACCCTCGGGGGCGGTGCCGCGCCAACACCCCGGCCGGTGCCCGCAACCGCGCAAGACTGCTGCGAAAGGAAGGGCAACGATGCCGTTTCCGTCCGATCTGGAGATCGCCTCGAAGGCCAATCTGAAGCCTCTCGGAGAGATCGCCGCCGACGCCGGGATCCCAGCGGAGATGCTGGAGCCCTGCGGAGTTGGCGCGGCCAAAGTGAGCCTCGACGCGGTCGAGGCCATGGCCGACGCCGGCCGGCCCCGGGCCCGCTACGTGGTGGTGTCGGCCATCACCCCGACCCCGCTCGGCGAGGGCAAGACCACCACCACCGTCGGGCTCGGCCAGGCCTTCCAGCACATCGGGCGCAGCGCCACCATCGCCATACGCCAGCCGTCGATGGGCCCGACCTTCGGGATCAAGGGCGGCGCCGCGGGAGGCGGCTACAGCCAGGTAGTGCCGATGGAGCTGTTCAACCTCCATCTCACCGGCGACATGCACGCCGTGACCGCGGCCCACAACCTGTGCTCGGCCATGGTCGACGCCCACCTGTATCACGGCAACGAGGCCGGCCTCGACATACACAACATCACGTGGCGCCGGGTGCTCGACGTCAACGACCGGGCTCTGCGCAACATCACTCTGGGACTGGGCGGGCGGCTCGACGGCGTGCCCCGGGAATCCGGCTTCGACATCACCGCCGCGTCGGAGGTCATGGCCGCGCTGGCGCTGTGCACCGGTCTCCACGACCTGAGAGCCCGGCTGGGTCGCATCGTGGTGGGGTACACCAAGGCCGGCACCCCGGTGACCGCCGAGGAGATCGGGGTGGCCGGGTCGATGGCAGTGATCCTGCGCGAGGCCATCAAGCCCAACCTGATGCAGACCCTGGAGAACACGCCTGCGCTGGTGCACACCGGACCGTTCGGCAACATCGCCACCGGCAACTCCTCCATCGTGGCCGACCAGGTAGGCATACGCACCTCGGACTTCCTGCTCACCGAGGCCGGTTTCGGTGCCGACATGGGCGCCGAGCGGTTCTTCAACATCAAGTGCCGCTACTCGGGCATCGCTCCCGACGCGGCCGTGCTGGTGGCCACCGTGCGGGGCCTGAAGGCCCATTCGGGCAAGCACAGGATTGTGGCCGGCCGTCCGCTGCCGGAGGCAATCCTGGCCGAGAACCCCGACGAGGTGCACGCCGGTGGCGACAACCTGCGCAAGCAACTCGAGAACATGCGCATCCACGGCTGTACGCCGGTGGTGGCCATCAACGTGTTCCCCGAGGACCACGCGGCCGACATCGCCGCCATCGGCGAGATCGCGTCCGAGTACGACGCCCGCTCGGCGGTGACGACCCACTTCGCCGACGGCGGTCGGGGTGCGGCCGAGCTGGCCGAGGCGGTGGCCGAGGCGGCCGAGGAGCCCAGCGACTTCGCAGTGCTGTACCCCGACGATGCGTCGCTGAAGTCCAAGATCGAGACGGTGGCCACCCGGGTCTACGGCGCCGACGGCATCGAGTACTCCAGCACCGCCGACAAGCAGCTGGCAACCTATACGGAGGCCGGGTTCGGGAACCTGCCGGTGTGCATCGCCAAGACGCATCTGTCGATCTCGTCGGATCCGACGCTCAAGGGCGCCCCGACGGGGTGGACGCTGCCAGTGCGTGAGGTGCGGGCGTCGGTGGGCGCCGGTTTCGTGTACCCGATCTGCGGCGACATGCGCACCATGCCGGGCCTGGGACGGGTGCCGGCCGCCAAGGGGATCGACATCGACGCTGACGGCAACATCGTCGGCCTCAGCTGAGCCACGACTGAGATGCTGTCCAAGCTGCGGCGCGCCCCGCTGTCGGCGGAGACCCTCGGAGCCCGCCACTACCGGCTGCACCTCGTTAGGGATCTGACCTTCGAGGTCATCCCCCTGAAGAGCCTTGACGCGGCGATCGAGGCGCTACCGGCCGGTTCCCGGGTCTCGGTGACCGCGTCGCCGGTGAAGGGCCAGGACGCCACCTGCGAGATCACTGAGCGGTTGATGGAGCTCGGCCATGAGGCCATCCCCCATGTCTCGGCCCGGCTGGTGGCTGATCGGGCCCGGGTTTCCAAGCTTGCGGGCTGGTTCCGCTCGGCCGGGGTGTCGACGATGTTCCTGGTCGGCGGGGACGTGGAGTCGCCCGGCGCCTACTCGGACGCGGCCTCGTTCCTGCGGGACCTGCTGGAGTGCGACCACGGGCTGAGCACGATCGGCGTGACGGCCTACCCGCACGGCCATCCGCTCATCGCGGATGGGGTGCTCCACGAGGCCCTGCACGCCAAGCAGGCGCTGCTGGCGGAGGCGGGCGTGGATGGCTACTGCAGCACGCAGATGTGCTTCGACCCGGAGCGCATCGAGGGCTGGCTGCGAGGCGAGCGGGCCGCGGGGCTGGAGCTGCCGGTGCATCTCGGGATCTCGGGGGTGGTGGATCGGGCCAAGCTGCTCACCATGGGCGCCCGCCTGGGCGTGGGGCCGTCGCTGCGGTATCTCCGCAAGAACCGGGCCGCCGTCATGAAGCTGATGACCTCACCCAACTACGACCCCGACCACATCCTGACAGCCCTGAGCCCGTCCCTGGACGACCTCGGAGTGACCGGCCTGCACGTGTTCACGTTCAACCAGGTAGCCACCACCGTCACCTGGCAGTCCACCCACCACGGCTAACCCCTCCGGACCGCCGCTGTCGGGATCTGGCAGCGCAGGACTCCCAAAACGGCGCTCCACGCTGCCAATTCCCCCAATACCCCGGAGTCCGCCGCGAACTGGCAGCGTTATGCACGCCATACGCACGTTCTGCTGCCAATTCCCCGGGCGGGTGTTTCATTCGTGGGCGACTACATCGGGGTCAGGGGCCGAGCAGCACTGAGGGGATCACTCCGATCCCGTCTGATCTTCGGTAGGCCTGCCGGCCTGTCGACAGCACTACAGCATCCAGCATCCGAGGACCGATCTGGTCGGCCAGCCATTGCAGATGACGGACGTCTCCGTCTCCTACGACCGCCTTCAACTTAATTTCCAGCGCCACAATGGCGCCGTCGGCGCGCTCGACGATCAGATCGACCTCGTGCTCACCGCCCTGAGTGCGCAGATGGTGCACCCGCGCCTCGCAAGCCTGCGCGTATACCCGCACGGACAGAGTCATGAGCGACTCGAACAGCGCGCCGAGCAGCGTCCCGTCGCCCTCCCATCCGTCGACTCCTGCGAGTAGCGCCTCGGTGCCAACGCCTAGTAGCCGAGCCGCTAGCGCCGGGTCCACCAGCTGATGTACGGGCGCCGATGCCAGACGCCTCAGCCGATTCAGGGTCGGCAACCACGCAGGAACCTCCTCGATCAGTCGCAGCCCTTCGAGAGCGGACCGGTATGGGATCGTGGTCGTGCGCGCCGGCTTGTCGGTTTCGCCCGCCGATGCGGCGTCGCGAATCTTCTCGAACGAGGCGGGAGTAGACACAGCAGCCGCGTAGGCGGTCATCCATCTTCGCAACGATCCCCCATCACGGAAGGTGTGACCGAACTGATGGATGTCGTGGTTGAGGACCTGGTAGATGTAGCCGTCAAGCAGACCGCGCCGGACCCGGTCTGGCTGCGGCCGGATCCCCGGGAAACCCGATCTGACGATCTCGTCGGTGTACTCCTCCACACCGACGTCTGCTGCCCCCTCCAGGCGGGGGCGTTCGCCCGCAAGCAGGTCGCCAAGACTGACCGTGGGAGTAGCAAGCCCACGTTCAGCGACAGACAGCGGCCGCATCTGCATGGTGATGATGCGGCCGGCTCCGGTGTGGGTAGGCGCCTCTGCGGGTGTCGTTGATCCGGTTAGGAGGAAGCGTCCGGGCTGAGGATCGGCGTCCACGGCGCGTCGCACCAGATCCCATGAGACCGGCAGCCGCTGCCACTCGTCGATGAGCACTGGCGGATCGCCGTCGATCACTCGATACGGATCGCTGTCGATCACCTCCAGCTGACCCGGATCATCAAGGCGGTGCACAGTTTGTGCTCGCCGCGCCGCGGTCGCGGTCTTTCCCACGCCGCGGGCCCCTTCGATTGACACGGCTGGCGCTTCAGCAAGTGCGTCAAGTTCCGTGTCGACTATCCGCGGGAGATACTCCATGCACGAATACTACAGTCACGACGCCATTTACACTACAATTACGACGCTACTTTTGCTACAGCTCCGACGGCATGGTCCCGGCCATAGCCCGACAGTGACCCGCGTCGGGCGGAGCGTCGGGGATGCGGGGCGGTTGCTGCGGCTTCGGGTAGCGGACGCCGGGGGCCATGGTGGGGGCGCCGCGCCGAGAATCCCCACGGGCAAGAAAAAGGGACCCCGGCGGTCCCGGGGCCCCTGGACACCTGGGGCGTACGGTTGCATTCGGCCGAAACCTACTAACCGGAGCCGTCAGGCCGCCGACATCATAGGCAGCCCGTCGTTACGGCCGCAACGCCTCGTTCAGGCGAGGCCGACCTCCTGGCGGTGCGCGCACTCAACTCCGACGCGCATGGTCCCGGTCATAGCCTTGCCTCTCACCCAATAATACAGACAGATATGACAATATTGATGCTATAATTGTCTGTTAAGGTGACGGGAGTTGCGCTGTGGGGCACTTTGTGGAGCGGTTCTGGGACTCTCGCGGACGCCTGACACGCGAGGCCAGGCCCGACGATGAACCCTCGAGGGTCTTTGAGGCATATGTGCCCGATGCGCTGCGTGGGTGGTCGCCGCTGCTGGAGTCGCGTATCTGGCAGCACACACGTCTCGCGGAGGACGCCGCCAAGGCCGCATGCAAGACCGAAAACTCCGAAGCAGTGGGGCATGCGCATTGGATGCTGGTGCGCCTTGAGAGCGCCGCGTCGAGCCTGATCGAGGGGGTGCGTGTCGCGCCCCGGCATCTGGCGCTCACCGAAGCGCGACAGACCCTGATCGGCAAACAGCCCGACCGCCACGAGTCCGTCGCCATCGGCGACATCGCCGCCATCGAGCACGCTTTGCGGGTGGGCTCCACCACCCAGCCGGTCACCGTCGAGGACATCCGAGCCATCCATCGCGGCTTGATGGGAAACGACCCCATCGCCGGCGAGATCCGAAGCGTCCAGAACTGGATCGGCGCGCCGTACTCGACTCCGCTGAGAGCGTTGTTCGTGCCGCCTCCGGCGCACTTGGTGCCAGAGCTGCTGGAGGACTTGGTCGAGTCGATCAACGAAGACGGTCACCCGCCGTTGGTGCACGCCGCAATGGTGCACGCCCAGTTCGAGACCATCCATCCCTTCGCGGATGGCAACGGCCGCACCGGCCGCGCCCTGATCCAGCTGATGTTGCGCCGCGCCGGGCTCACCGCATCGGCGCTGCCGGTGAGCCTCACACTCGTTCACAGCCGCCACACCTACATCGACGCCCTCAATGCGGGCCGCTCTCTCGACGACGTCCGCAGCCCCCAGCGCTCAACGGCTCTGGCGGGGTGGATCAACCTGCTGGCCGACGCAGTCCGCAGCGCAGCCGAGGCCACAACCCTCATCGCCACCGAAGTCGCTTTGATCCGGCGCTACTGCGAAGACTTGCTCGCCTCGCGCACCACACGCACCAGCGGCACCACCGATGCACTGCTCAAGATGCTCACAACCCACCCGATGCTCACCGTCAACAGCGCTGCCACACTCCTAGGGGCCAACCCCCGCAGCGCTGCACGCGCCATCCAACGGCTCTGCGACGCCACCATCGTGACCCCAGCCGACTCCAGCAAGCGCAACCGCATCTACCAAGCCACCGACATCATCAGCCTCTACGAGGATCTCGCCACCATCAACCCCGGATGGCAAGCCGGACGCCGCCGGCAGCGCTACTGGCCCGACCCGAGCGACACCCCGCATCGCAAGAGATGATCGGCGGCCTTGATCGTTCTTGACGTAGTTGTGCTGCTCTAGACGAGTAGTTCCAAGGGGTTGTGCGGGGACTCCTGGACGCTGTTCAGCAGCGGGGCGGAACTGTTGGAAGCCGCCGCCGGGGGGCCGCTCACTCATCGGACGCCACATCACGATGGAGTGGCCCCAGTCTACTCGCCGGCCACCTCCGGCCCCCGGCATCCCGCGTGGCCGCAGCCTCCGCAGAACCCGCCCGAGTTGCACTCGCCAGGGGCAGGGCGACGGCGGGTCGCTCACGGCTAATGCCCGCCCGCGTGGCGGTGGTACCTGCCGTCAGGGTGCGAGTGCCAGTTGCCGAAACCTTCGGCCGGCTGACCTTGTCTCAGATGCTCGCTCGCCGGGGCAGTCGCCGGAGGCCGGGCGAGCGGGTCCCCGGTCGGGCGCACCGTTTGGCTCGGGGCCGGGTGACGGTAGCGCCACTCCGGCCCGTGCTGGTGGTAGATGGCGTCCCCGTGGCAATGCCAGAGGGAGCCAGCGTCTACGGCTCCAGGGCACGCGCTGGCCGACCGGGTGGCACCTTCCCGCGCGTCCTCGGCCGCTATGTCCTCGTAGGGCCTGTACAGCGTGATCTTCACCGATTCGCCCACCGTCCAGGGGTAACCCGGCAACACCACGGCAAGGTTCCAAACGTCGCCGCGCGCCGAGTACGTGTTCAGCCCGTAAAACGGCCCTCTGTTTATTGCCAATTGCCAGCCCTCGACCCGACCCAGCGGTATGGCGGGGGTGGTCGTAATCAATAACCCGGCGTTACCGGCCCTCACTGCTTGCACCCTGTAGGTCCTGCTTCCGATCCTGATGATGCGGTTCGTCAAATGCGCAGCGCATCCGTTGGTGCCGCTGGATTCACAGCCACGCGTAACTCCGTTGGTCCATGCCTGGACCGTCAGCGTGGCGGACCAAGCCTCCTCCGAGCCTGTCGGAACGGTCTGGGCCGCGACCGGGCTCGATGCGGCCAAGATCGCGGCAACCAGCGCCACCAGTAGCAGCGCGATCAGGACACGGCTAGAGCCTCTACCCCCCCCCCCCGGCAGAATCGGCGCGCCCGCGCGCCAAAGGCGCCGCCGCGAACCCCGAAGCGCTGTGTCCCGAAGCGTTGTGTACGGTCCAAGCGGGCATGTGCACCTCCTGAGCGAGAGTCGCCCCGAACTATAGCCGACCGGCCGGGCCGGAGCACACAGCAGAACACCACGACAAGCAGAAGCACCCCAGCCCCCCACACCCGCAGCCCCACACACCAGCGAGACGCTCGACCCGCCGCCGGCCGCTCAACGAGACAAGATCCCGGACCCCACCGCTGCGAGACTCCGCACCCCCGGACGAGCAGCCCCAAGGGCCCAGCGGCCGCAGGCGACCAAGGAGCAGGCGGGGCCGGGCAGTCGGGTGGTCCACCCCTTGGAACCAACCATCTAGTGCGGTCAACTACGTCAAGAATCAGGAGAGGGGGTGCAGGCGGCGGGTCGGGGTGGCATCACCCGGCGATGTCACAGGGAGGAGGTACCTTCGTGCTCATGGAACCAACAGCAGCCGTCCTGCTGGTCGCAGCCCTGGTCATCGCCGCCGCGGCGGTGGTGATCCTGCGGAGCAAGCGCCCATCAGCAGCGGCCGACGCATCCAGCAACATGGCCCGACTGAGCGTCCAGCTCCAGGAACGGGAGCGGGAGGTCGAACAGGTCCGGGACGAGCGCGACACCGCCCGCGGGGAGCGCGACGCGGCCCGCCTGGAACTGGTCACCGCCCAGACCGAGCTCGCAGCCGTCAGGGCAGCCCATGAGGCCCGCACCGAGGAACTGGCCAAAGCGCGTACCGAACTCGACAACCAGTTCAAAGGACTGGCCGCCGGTGTCCTCAAGGAGAGCACGGAGACCCTGCTGAAGCAGGCCAAGGAGCAGTTCGACAGCCAGCGCCAGCTCAGCGCGGCCGAACTCGAGAAGCGCAAGGAGGCCATCGACAACATGGTCGCGCCCATCCGCGAGGGCCTCGAGAAGCTGGGCGAGCACGCTGAAGACATCGAGAAGAAGCGAGTGGGCGCCTACGAACGGCTCACCACCCAGGTCGCGTCCCTACAGAAGGTGGCCGGCAGTCTCAGCGAGGCGTTGAGGTCGCCCAACATCAGGGGCCAGTGGGCCGAACAGGAACTGGGCAACATCTTGGAGCTAGCCGGCTTGAACCAGCACATCGACTACTACCCCCAGCACTCCGTGCCGGTCCCCGGCAGTGTGCTGCGGCCCGACGCGGTCGTCAGTGTCCCCGGAGGACTGAAGGTCGTCATCGACGCCAAGGCCCCGCTGGACAACTACCTCAAAGCCCACGAGGCCACCGACGAGAGCCAGGAGCAGGCCCTGCTGACCAACCACGCCAGCGCCATCTCGAGGCATGCCAAGAGCCTGAGCGAGCGGGACTACGCCGACGTCGTCGCGGGGTCCCCGGACTTCGTGCTGATGTTCGTGCCCGCAGACCCGATACTCGACGCGGCCATGAAGGTGCAGCCCACCCTCTGGGAGCAGACCTGGCAGGAGCACCGGGTCCTCATCGCCACACCGGGACTGCTGCTGGCCTTCCTGCGGACAGTGGCGTTGGCCTGGCAACAGCAGGACATGCAGCAGAACGCCCGGAAGATCGCCGACCTCGGCAAGGACCTGTACGATCGGTTGCGGGTCTTCGCGGAGCACATGGACGCCATGGGAGGCGGCCTCCGGAAGGCCCTGGCCGCATACAACCGAGGTGTCGGCTCCCTCGAGGGCCGGGTACTGCCCCAGGCACGCCGCTTCGAGGACCTCAACGTGGTGTCCGAGCTCAAGCAGGTCCCCGAACTATCGCCTCTGGAGGATCCCGTGAGGTCCATTACCGGCCACGAGGACGACGACGCGAAGGGGGACACAACCCACGACGCAGACGAGGAGCCGCAGGACGCGCTGATGCCCCGCACGCTGAGCGCCTGAGCGAACCAGCGCAGTGAAGGCCGCGCGGACACGCGGGACCGCCCAGCCTCCAAGCAGGCAGTTGGCGGCGGTGGCAGAATGGGGTCGTGACTTCGGCTGATGGCTCCCATCGCGGGTGGCCGGCGGTGGAGCCGGTGTTGGCCGATCCGGCGGCTGAGCGGGCTCGGCTGCTGGGCGACCTGGCCACCTCGTACCGGTTGTTCGCGGCCTTGCGCTGGGGTGAGCTCGGTGACGGCCACATCACCTGCCGCGACACCGAGCAGTCCGACCACATGTGGCTGCTCCGCTACCGGGTGCCGTTCGAGCGGGCCCAGCCCTCGGACATGGTGCTGGTCGCACCCGACGGTAGTGCCACCGACCAGGACGGCCAGCCGGCCCGCATCAACAACACCGCCTACCACATCCACCACCCCATCCACGAGGCCCGGCCCGACGTCACCGCGGCCGCGCACGTGCACACCGCGTGGGGCACCCCGTTCGCGGCCGAGCGGCGCATGATCGAGCCCATCACCCAGGAATCGACCCTGTTCTTCGAGGACCACGCCCTCTTCGACGACGAAGAGGTCCAGATCCTGTCCTGCGACGGCGGGAAGCGCATCGCCGTAGCCCTGGGCGAGTGCCGGGCCGTGATCCTGGCCAACCACGGTCTGCTCACTGTCGGTTCCAGCCCCGCCGACGCCGTCGGCTGGTTCGTGATGATGGAACGCGTCGCCGAGGTGCAGATGAAGGCCCGCCACGGGCTGCCCGTCTCAGCCGAGGCCGCCCGGGCCTCCCGCGACGACATCGTGTTCAGCGACTACGGCTGGGACCTCTTCAACTGGGCCATCCGCCGCCACCTCGACATCGGCTAGGCGAACTGGCCTAGACGAGTGGTTCCGAGGGGTTGGGGGGTTGTGGGTGTGTGCCGGGGCGGCGTGCGGCCCCAGACCGTGCACGGGCTGTGTTGTGGGTTGTCGTGTGTTTTGGTGGTGTTGCGATTGCGGACGGCGGGCTGGGGGGTAGTGTTGTCGGAGCGAGTCGGAGGTGCGCGCTCATGAGTTCGGTTGTGGCTGGTCCTCCCGAGGTGGACATCTACTATCCGGAGGGACCCCCGATGCCGGAGGGGAACCTGCAGACCAGGCGGCGCATGGAGCTGGCATGGGCGCTGCGGCACTGGTACGACCGCCGCGCCGTGGAGGGCGCGTGGGTGTGCTGCGACATCAACGTCTACTACCGCAAAGGCGACCCCAGAGCGGTGGTGGCGCCCGACGTGGCCGTGGCGTTCGGGGTCGACGCCGCCGCGCAGGAGCCCGAGCACACCTTCCGGGTGTGGGACGCCGGCGCGGCGCCGTGCTTCGCGCTGGAGATCGCGTCGCCCACAACGGTCGACGTCGACTTGCATGAGAAGCCGGCCAAGTACGCCGAACTGGGGGTGGCCGAGTACTGGCGGCTCGACCCCACCGGCGGGGACCTGCTGGACCCGCCGCTTCAGGCAGAGCGACGCGTCTCGGGCCGCTGGGCCGCGATCGAGGTCACAGCCGACGCAGGCGGCGGGCTGCGGGGCCGCAGCGATGTGCTGGGCCTGGACCTGTGCTGGCAGCCGCCCAAACTGCGGCTGTTCGACATCACTGCGGGCGTGTGGCTCCCCGACCCCGACGACGAGGCCACCGCCCGACAAGCCGCCGAGGACCGCGCCTCCGCCGCCGAGGCGGAACTGGCCGAGGAGGCCACCGCCCGACAAGCCGCCGAGGACCGTGCGTCTGCCGCGGAGGCGGAACTGGCCGAGCTTCGAGCCCGCCTCCGCGGCACTCTCGGGAAGCCCGGCGCATAGCAGCGCGCCGGCGGCCTCGCCGCCCTCGGCCGCTCCCGCGGCCCCCCACGGCACAGATCAGCGGGGTTGTGCGGGAACTCCTCGACGCCACTCAGCAGCGGGGCGGAACTGTTGGAAGCCGCCGCGGCGGCCTGTGCGCCATCGAGACGTCCAGCGCTCCACGCCGTAGAGGTGCGCCCAACCGCCTAATGCGGGTGCTCGCCCGAGGCGTGGCGTTACGCGGGGGGTCTCGCTCAGTGCGGGCTGCGGTGTATGTGATAGATGTCGTCGCCGTGCCAATGCCAGCCGCCGTTCCAGTTGTCGGCGAAGCCCCTGTCTCGTTCTTCTTGAGTTGGCGGCCGCGGTTCCGGCCGGAGCCCTGGCGGCTGTGGCGGGTCGCCGCCCGGTTGGTGAGAGCCGCGCCAAGTACCCGCGTGCCGGTGATAGACGGAGTCGCCGTGGCAATGCCAGTAGCCCGCCTCGTCGCTATCGGGAGAAAGTCCGTCTTCCGGTGCTCCGCAGCGGCCGCCGCGGCTGGCCGATTTCCGCAGGTCCTCGGGCACTTGGTCCCCGTGGGGCCTGTACAGCGCGAGCTCTAACGGCTGGCCCGCCAGCCAGATGGGGGCAGACGGGAACTCAAGCAATCCTTGCGCCGTGACCGTCGCCGTGTACCTTAGCGGCCCGCTCCCTCCATGTCCGGTTACTACCAAGCTCCAGCCCGCCAACCGAGTCGGCGGAGGGGGGGCGGTCTCAATTTCGATTTTGCCGAAACCGCTCAGTACGGCCGTCACCCTGTAGGTCGTGCTTCCGACTCTGAAAGTGCGGTCCGACAAATTATTATTGCTAGTGCATCTGAAACGGCGCACAGGGCTGGCGTCTTCGCAGCCAGTCGCGAGCCCCGTAACGACTTCTCGGACCGTCAGCGTGGCGGACCAGACTTCCTCCGAGCCATCCGGGGCGGTCTGGGCGACGGCGACCGCGGCCGGGCGCGATGCGGCCAAGACCGCGGCAACCAGCGCGGCCAGTAGCAGCGCGATCAGAGGTAGGCGGAAAGCACGGCGAGCTAGTGCTCTAGAGCCTCCACCCCCCCCCCCGGAGGGTGGAGTTCTGCGGCATGGGCGCCACAGCCGCAGCGGCCGACCTCAAGGCGCGGCGCCGCGCCTCACCGAGCATCAAGCGAGCGGCCCCTGCTGTCGTGGTGCGTGTCCCGTCGATAGCCATAGAAATGCCTCCCGCTTGCCGTGCATACAGCGTACAGCAGAATACTGCCCGTGTTGTGAGATGTCTATGACTTGTGGCTGAGATTTTGTGATCTGCTGTGATTTAGCGGCTGCTGACGGCACCCCTTTACCACCCCCACCCCTTGGAACCACTCATCTAGCTCGAGCCTCCGCAGTGCTACGCGGCCCGGTCCGCCACGCTCAACTCTGCGCGGGCCTAGCCCGGGAGCGGCCCAGCCCGAACCGGCCCAGCAAGAACGGCCAGCCCGAGGCGACCTAGCTCGGGAGCGGTCCAGCCCTACGCGGGCTGGTCGGGGAAGGCTCCCAGCATGCGGGCTGCGGACAGGGTGTTCTGGAGCAGGCAGGCGATCGTCATCGGACCGGTGCCGCCCGGCATCGGCGTCACTGCGCCGGCCACGGCCTGGACCGTCTCGAAGTCCACGTCGCCGACGATGCCGTCGGCCGTTCGCGAGATCCCCACGTCGATCACAGCTGCGCCCGGGCGCACGAAGTCGGCGGTGACCAGCCTGGCCATGCCGGCCGCGGCCACGATGATGTCGGCCTGCCGGCACACCTCCTGCAACTCCGGGGTGCGGCTGTGGGCCAGAGTCGGCGTGGCGTCCACCCCCTTGCGGCCGAGCAGCAGGATCTGCGGCAACCCCACCAGGGTCGACCGGCCGATCACCACCGCGCTCTTGCCGGACACCGCCACCCCGTAGCGGTCCAGCAGGCGCATAACCCCCAGCGGCGTGCAGGGCACATGACCCCGCTGACCCCGCACCAGCCGGCCCATCGACCTGGGCGTGAGTCCGTCCACGTCCTTCTCCGGCGGGATCAACTCCAGGACCGCGTCGGGGTCCAGACCCTCCGGCAGCGGAAGCTGCACCAGGATCCCGTGCACGCCGGGGTCCGCGGCCAGGCCGCCGACCGCCTCCTCCACCTCGGCCTGGCTGGCGTCGGCGCCGAGCTCGACATGCCGGGACTCCATGGCGGCCTCGGCCGCCTTGCGCTGCTTGTTGCGAACATAGATCCTGCTGGGCTTGTCCTCGCCCACCAGGACCGTCGCCAGACACACAGCCGGCCGGCCCGCGGCGGTGATCTCGGCGTTCAACTCGGCCACGATCTCGTCCCGGAGCCGGTTGCCGTCCATCAGCACGGCACCGCCCGGAGTCAACTCATATTGCTCACTCATCCGGCCCGCCTGCCATTGATCAGCCTTGGGTGCGCCGTCATCTCGCCTCCTGCACATGCGGCAAAACCGTCGGATCTTTCAGCCGACGCCGGAGACAGGCTAGGGGCCGTCGACCTACGATAAGCGTTCCGGCATACGGAACTGTTCCGACTTTCAGTTCCGCCCGCGTACTATCGCCGCCCTTGAGTTCCGAGGTGGTAGCCGCATGAGAATCCTGTTCGCCGACGGCTTGTCCGACACCGCAGTGGAACGACTGCGCGCCGGCGGCGACACCTGCATCCTCAAGCCCTCCCTCACCGCCGAAGATCTCCCCGACCACATCGCCGGCTTCGACGTGCTGGTGGTGCGCAGCACCCGGGTCACGGCCGACACCATCGAGGCCGGCGACGACCTCGGCCTCGTGGTACGGGCAGGCGCCGGAACCAACACCGTCGACTGCGCCCGGGCCGCCGAGCTCGGCGTGTTCGTGTGCAACGTCCCAGGCCGCAACGCCATAGCGGTCGCCGAGTTGGCCCTGGGCCTGATGTTCGCCATCGACCGCCACATCGCCTCCGCCACCGCCGACGTGAGGGCCGGCCAGTGGAACAAGAAGGCCTACAGCAAGGCCCGTGGCCTGCACGGAGCCACCCTCGGCATCATCGGCATGGGCGCCATCGGCCTCGAGGTGGCCCAGCGGGCCGCGGCATGCGGACTGCAAGTGGTCACCGAGGACAAGCCGCGGGCCAAGCCAGTGCGCCAGCGCATGAGCGACATAGGCGTGCAGACCCTGCCCGACCGGGCCTCAGTCCTAGCCGCCTCAGACATCGTGTCGCTGCACGTCCCCGGCGGCGACCACACCACCGCAATGGTCGACGCCGCATTCCTGGCCGCCATGAAGCCCGACGCCGTGCTCATCAACACCGCCAGAGGCGAAGTCGTCGACGAGCAGGCCCTGATCGCCGCGCTCGACTCGACCGACATGCGAGCCGGCATCGACGTGTTCGCCGACGAGCCCCCAACCGGCGCCGGAGCGGTCGACTCCGCGCTGGCCCGCCACCCCAAGGTCATCGCCACCCACCACATCGGAGCCTCGACCCGTCAGGCCCAGGAGGCCGTGGCCGAGGGCACGGTCGAGGTGATCGAGGCGTACCGCACCGGCTCCATCGTCGACTGCGTGAACCTCGAGCAGGCCCCCCACCGCACCGCCACGCTCAGCGTGCGGCACTACGACCGGGTCGGCGTGCTCGCCTCGGTCCTGGAAGAGCTGCGGGGCGGGAACCTCAACGTGGCCAACATGAGCAACCGGATCTTCGCCGGCTCGGTCGCCGCCGCGGCCACCATCGACGTGGCCGGCGACATCAGCGAGGAACTGCTCGACTCGGTCCGGGCGCTCCCCGACGTGATCCAGGTCTCGGTGTTCGCGGCACGACCGGGACGGACGCATGAGGTGTTCGCGGCATGACCGGGACGGACGCATGAGGTCCGCGGCATGACCGGGACGGACGCATGAGGTCCGCGGCATGACCGGGACGGACGCATGAGGTCCGCGGCATGACCGGGACGGAACCGCTGCTGGCGCCCTACGCGGGCTGGCTCGTGAAGCCGGAATGGGCCGACCGGGTGATCAGCCGCGCCTACGACAATCTCACCCCGGGCCAGCGCCGCTCGATCGTCAGGGAGAACCCGTACAGCTACGTCAACGTCACCCGCAGCAGCGAGGACGTGCTCGACGACGAGGACCTGTCGATCGACAGGCTCGTCACCCTGGGCGCAGCCGCCCTCACCCGCCTGCTCGACGCCGAGGTGTTCGCCCCGACGGGGCGCCGGGCCCTGCACCTGTACCGCCTCACCCACGCCCGGGGCTCCCAGACGGGCATGATCTGCACGGTGGCGGTCGACGGCTTCGACGACGGCCGCATCCGCATCCACGAGGGCGTGAGAGAGGACCGCACCGAGCTGCTGACCTCCCACCTGCTGGGCGTCGGCGCCACGTCGCACCCGGTGGCGCTGACGGTCAGGGCGTGGGCCGACTCGGAGTACGCCACCCTGCTCGACGACGTGGCCGCGGCTGCCCCGGCCGACCTGGAGTTCGGCTCGGACCTGGTCCGCCACCAGATCTGGACCGTGCCCGCACACATGACCGACCGGCTGCTGGCCGCGCTCGACGGCAAGGTGCTGTACGTGACCGACGGGCACCACCGCTCGGCCGCCGCCCAGCGGGCCCTGGCCCAGGACCCCGACAACCCCGTGCTCACACGCACGCTGGCCGCAGTGTTCCCCCACAGCCAGCTCCATGTCGAGGCCTACCACCGGGTCGTGGCCGACAAGAACCACGACAGCCTCGAGGACTGCCTATGGGCGCTGCGCTCCAGGGCCAGCTACATGGGCGGCGAACTCGAGCGCGTCGCAGACGCGGAGGACGCACGGCCCAGGAACCGGGGCGAGGTCGGCGTCTACGCGGCGGGAGCGTGGCACCGCCTCACACTGCCCCCGCCGGACTCCGAGGCGGGCGCCCTCGACGCGCTCGACGTCGACCGGCTCCGCCGCCAGGTGCTGGACCCGGTGCTCGGCGCCGAGGAGTTGGCGGCCACCGGCACCGTCGGTTACGTGCCCGACACCGCCGGCCTCGACGAGCTGATCAGCCGCTGTGACGAGGCGGACGGCATCGGCTTCGTTATGTACCCGCTGTCGGTGGACGAGCTGCTGGCGGTGGCCGACGAGGGCAGCAAGATGCCCCCCAAGTCGAGCTTCTTCTATCCCAAGCCCCGGGCCGGAGCCTTCCTGCGGGTGCTGGGGCGGGGAGCCACCGCCCACCTGACCCCGTCCTGAGAACGCGCTCGGACGGACTACTGCCGGGCCATCTCGGTGCGTGCCGAATTGATGTTGTCGCGGCGGGTCCGCGGCGAGAGCTGGATCTCCACCTCGTGCAGGGTGCCCGAGAAACCGAACGGCGCCGCATAGCGGTCCGACACCGCCGAGCCGTGGTCGTGGCCGAGGCTGGTGCCGACCGCGGAGATGATCCCCATGAACACCGGCAGGTCGCACCGCCCGCACTCGGCGCCGTCGATGGCGAGCTCCATCGTGCCCGTGCTACGGCTGGTGCGCTTGAGCCGCATCGACAGGGTGACGTCCCCCACCGGCACGTCCGTGCTCGACTCCAGAACGTAGTGATCACCGAACGCGTTGTAGTCGACGACGAGCCGGTCGCCCTGAACGAACATCGACACGCCCGCGCTGGCCGTGCCGGTCGCCCAGAGCACGCCCTCGTCCCCGGGCGCCCGAGTCACATGGGCATCGAGCGCGAAGGCCCGCCCGCCCGGAGCGGGCGCGGTGGCCACCGCGATGGGCGACATCGGCAGCCGGTAGCGGTAGCGGCGGTCGACGGGATGGGGCGAGCGGTCGTTCAGGCGGGGCGAGAACATCCCGACCCAGCTGTCGTCGAGGGGCAGCACGCCGTTGCGCTCGGCCTCGCTCCACCACAGCTCGATCAGCTCGGCCAGCTTCTCGGGCCGCCGCTGGGCAAGGTCGTCGCACTCCGACCAATCCACCGACAGGTTGTAGAGCTCCCACTGCTCGGTGTCGAAGTCGTCGCCGAGCCTGTGACGGCATACCGCCTTCCACGAGCCGGCCACCAGAGCCCGCGACCCCGACATCTCGAAGTACTGCAGGGTGTTGGTCGCCGGATGCCCGGAGTCGTGCAGCACCGGCGCGAACGAGTGGCCCGTGACCGGCATCTGCTGGAGGCCCTTGTAGACCTCCGGCGGGGTGACGCCCAGCAGCTCGTAGACGGTGGGCACTATGTCGGAGACGTTGACGAACTGGTGCCGCATGGTGCCCCGCTCCGCGGCCGCGATCCCCGAGGGCCAGTGGACCACCAGCGGAACGTGCACGCCGCCCTCGTGGGTGTTCTGCTTGTACCACTTGAACGGGGAGTTGCCGCACTGGGCCCAGCCCCACGGGTAGTTCACATAGCTGCGGGGGCCGCCGATCTCGTCCAGCCGGGCGATGGCCTCCTCGGGCACCTCGTCGATCCCGTTGAACCACTTCATCTCGTGCATCACGCCGAAGGGGCCGCCCTCCTGGGACGCCCCGTTGTCGGACAGCACGATCAGGATGGTGTTGTCGAGCTGGCCCAGCCGTTCGAGGCCGTCGACCAGCCTCCCGATCTGGTCGTCGGTGTGGTCGAGGAAGGCGGCGAAGGCCTCCTGGAGGCGGGCCGCGAACACCTGGTGGCTCTCGGGCAGGGTGTCCCACGGCTCGACGCCCGGGTTGCGGGGCGCCAGCCTGGTCCCCTCCGGGATCACGCCGAGCTCCAGCTGGCGCCGGTACCAGCGCTCCCGCACGACGTCCCATCCCTCGTCGTAGCGGCCCCGGTACTTGGCCAGGTAGCCGGGGGGCGACTGATGGGGGGCGTGGGTGGCGCCGAAGGGGAGGTAGGCCAGGAACGGCCGGTCGGGGCGGATCCCCTTGCTGTCGCTGATCATCAGCAGCAGCTGGTCGACGAGGTCCTCGCTGAGGTGGTAGCCGTCCTCGGCGCCGGCCGGTGGGTCGGCACGGTGATTGTCGATGACCAGCTCCGGGTTGAACTGGTCGGTCTCGCCCTCCAGGAAGCCGTAGAACCGGTCGAAGCCCCGGCCCAGCGGCCACTGGTCGAAGGGTCCGGCCGCCGATAAGTCCTGGGTGCGGGCCAGGTGCCACTTGCCCGCGCAGAAGGTGGCGTATCCCTCGGCCGACAGCACCTCGGCCACCGTGGCCGCGTGGTTGGAGACGTGGCCGATCTGGTGCGGGTAGCCGGTGCAAAAATTGGACAGCGTCCGCAGACCGACTGCGTGCTGGGACCGCCCGGTGAGCAGCGCCGCCCGGGTGGGCGAGCACAGCGGCGTGACGTGGAAGTTGGTGAACTGCACGCCGTTGGCGGCCAGCCGGTCGACGTTCGGGGTGTCGATGTCCGAGCCGTAGCAGCCGAACTGGGCGAAGCCGGCGTCGTCGAGCAGGATGATCACCACGTTGGGCGAGTCCTCCCCGGGGTGCGGCGGCTCGCTGAAGTGGGGCTCTGACTCGGCCTGGGTCCGGCCGATGCGGCCCTCGAAGGTCGGTATCGGAATGTGCCCTCCGGTCATGGCGCTCCCCTTTCGGTGCAGGTGTTCGTGAACGTACTGGCGGAAGTCACGGCCGGACCTCGACCCGGTGGAGGTCGTCGCCCACCTCGATCGTGCCGTCGAAGTGCTCAGCGGCCTGGGTCCGGTAGGCGTCGTTGTCCCCGTCGGCCGGAGGCGGGAAGTAGTGGGTCAGGATCAGCGTCCGCATTCCGGCCCGGGCCGCGGTCTGGGCCGCCTCAGCCGGTGACGAGTGGTAGTCGAGGACGTCGAGCACCCGTGGGACGGGGATCGCTGACACGACGTCCTTGCGGATGACGGTGTGAACCAGGGCGTGGGCGCCCTCGCAGAGTTGGTCGAGCCCGGCGCAGGGCACGGTGTCGCCCGCGGTCACCACCGCCGAGCCTCCGTAGTCGAACCGGAAGGCCACCGTGGGCTCCACCGGTTTGTGGTCGGTGGGAGCGCAGGCGATTCGCACGTCGCCGCCGAGGTAGACCTCACCCTCGGTCACCTCGACCACCTCCACCGGCGGCGGGTAGTCGAGGTCGTCGTGGTGCGCGATGCGGTAGCCGATGTCGGGGCCGAGCGACTCTCCGATGCCGGCCACCACCCGCCTCGTGCCGGCCGGGCCGACGATGGTGAGAGGGCTCGGCTCGAAGGTGGTGATCCATCGGGTGGTGATCACGTCGTTGAGGTCGGTGATGTGGTCGCTGTGGAGATGGGTGAGCAGTACGGCCTTCAACTGCGCTGGACCGACGCCCGCGGCGGCCAGGCGCATGAGCACGCCGCGGCCGGCGTCCACCAGGTACTGCTCGGATCCTCCCGAGACGAGCGTGGCGGGACCCGCTCGCTGCGGGTCGGGTATGGGACCACCGGTTCCTAGCAGGGTGACGGCGAGCATCTGACCGGGCCTTGCAGCGCGCAACCAGCGAGCGAACCGTCGACGGCTCAGGCGTCGGCGGCGTCTAGCGCTCCCACCAGGGCGGCGGCGCCTTCGTCGATCTCGGCCGAGGTGACGTTGAGCATGGGGGTCACCCGGACCACGTTGCCGTAGAGGCCGCCCTTGCCGATCAGCAGCCCCCGGTCCCGGCACCCCTCGAGCACCGCGGTGGCCCGGGCGGCGTCGGGCTCGATCGAGCCGGGATGCACGAACTCCATGGCCTGCATGAGGCCCCGGCCCCGCAGCTCGGCCACCCAGTCGTAGCGCTCCACCGCCGGAGCCAGCGCCTCCGTCAGCCGACGGCCCATGGCCCGGGCGTTGCCCTGAAGGTCGTCCTCCAGCACCCGGCGCAGCGTGGCCCGACCGGCCGCGGCCGACAGCGGGTTGCCTCCGAAGGTGGAGAACTGCAGGGCCTTGATGGCGTCGAAGATCTCGGCCCGGGCCACCACGCCGGCCAGGGTGATGCCGTTGCCGACACCCTTGGCGAAGGTGAGCATGTCGGGCACGATCCCGTGGGCCTCGTAGCCCCAGAAGTGCTCGCCGGTGCGGCCCCAGCCGGTCTGCACCTCGTCGGAGATGAACAGGATGTCGTGGGACGACAGCACCTTTCCCATGGCCCCGAAGAAGCCGTCGGGGGGCACGGTGAACCCGCCCACGCCCTGGATGGGCTCGGCGATCATGGCGGCCACGTCGCCGGCGGTGGTCATGTCGATGAGCTGCACCAGGTCGTCGACGCAGGCTCCGGTGTAGGCGTCGTCGTCGAGGTGCCGGAACGGGCTGCGCAGCCGGTAGCCGCCGTGAACGTAGGTGACGTTGAGGCCGGTGTGGCTGGTGGAGGACCAGCTGCGCTGGGCGGTGATGGCCTGCGCCGAGAAAGTGCGCCCGTGGTAGCTGTTGCGCATGGCCAGGATCTGGTTGGAGCCCCGGTAGGCGGTGGCCAGCAGCAGGGCGGCGTCGTTGGCCTCGCTCCCCGACGGCAGGAAGAACACCCGGGCGTCGTCGATGCCCGACACCCGGGCCACGTCCTCGGCGAAGGCGATCATGGGCTCGCTCAGGTACAGTGTGGAGGTGTGCATCACCTTGGACGCTTGGTCCTGGACCGCGGCCACCACGCTGGGCTCAGCGTGGCCGATCATGGTGGTGAGCACCCCACCGAAGAAGTCGAGGTAGCGATTGCCCTCGACGTCGGTGACGTAGCTGCCCTCGCCCCGGTCGATCGAGATCGGCTGGTCGTAGAGCAGGTGCAGGAAGCTGGGCAGCGCCGCCGCGTACCGCTCGGCCAGATCAGCGTTTGTGGTCATGCGCCAGATTATGCCCGCCGCCGACCGCGCCCACCCCACCTGTGGCTCGCATCGCCGCCCCGGCCTTGCAAGCGCAGTTTCCGCCGCCATGCCCTGTCGAGGGGCAGGTCGCCGACTTCCATGTCTTGCCTCTATGGCCGCCCACAGCAACCCATGGTGTGTGAGTTGTATTGTGCATTCGCATATGCAACGGCGCATGTTCGTCGTGGCGTCTTGGGCGTGGCTGGTATCGCTGGCTCTTGTCGCGTCGGCCTGCGGCGCGGTGTCTGCGGTCGCGCCCGTCGAGGGACAGTCCGCGCCGCCGGACCAACCGGCTGATCACATTCCCGAGGCCCGGCATCGCGACGCGTCCCTTCAGAATGCGCCGCTCACAGGTACGCCGACTTCGGAACACGCCACGGCGATGCCCACCAACTTGGCCTCGGCGGGAGAGCCGCGCCTTCGGGTCACCAGTGGAACGAACGACGCCGCCGCTGCTGAACCCGGGCTGACCGCCACGGAGCCGGCGGGCGTCACCCTGGAGCCGGCGGGCGTCACCCTGGATCCGGCGCTCGATGGCGGCGGGGTGATCTCAGCGGGAGGCGGTCATGCCTGCGGCGTTCGGACGGACGGCTCGGTCGTGTGCTGGGGCCATGACTTCCTCGGGGAGACCCGAGCCCCGGCGGGACAGTTCATCGCCGTCTCGACCGGGGACTTCCACACCTGCGGGCTGCGCGCCGACCACGCCATCGAATGCTGGGGCATCGACAATCCTGACTACGTTCGTGCTCCCGAGGGCCAGTTCGCGGCAGTCGCGGTCGGAGGCAGTCACGCATGCGCGCTGCGCACCGACGGCACCATCGAATGCTGGGGCGACTTCCGGCAGGGAGCGAGCGGACCGCCCGAAGGGCGGTTCATTGCCGTGTCGGCTGGATCCGACCACGCATGCGGGCTGCGCACCGACGGCACCATCGAATGCTGGGGCGACAACGACCACGGCGAGAGCGAACCACCGGACGGTCATTTCACGACGGTCACAGCCGGGGACAGTCACACCTGCGGGCTGCGGACCGATGAGACCATCGAGTGCTGGGGCGACGACTTTCTGGGAAAGACCGAACCGCCGCCGGGCAGGTTCATCGCGATAGACGCCGGCGCGTTCTACACATGCGGCTTGAGAATCGACGGGGCGATCTCCTGCTGGGGCCAGAGACCCAGGGTCGGCGGTCGCCTCAACCACCTGCACCGGATCGAGGGGCCCTATGTGGCCGTGACCGCGGGGACCGAGTTCTGTGCACTCCGGCCGGACAACTCTGTCCGCTGCTGGGGGCCTGTCTACGAGGACCTCTCAACCGCGCCGGAGGGCCAGTTCCTCGAACTGACCGCCAACGAACTCCATACCTGCGGGCTCCGTCTCGACCGGAGCATCGTGTGCTGGGGGTTCGCCGGCGTCGGCCCGGAAAGCCCCCCGGATGGAGAGTTCAAGGAGGTCTCCGCCGGATCGCGTCACACCTGCGCACTTCGCGATGACGGCCGTGCCGCCTGCTGGGGATCGAACACCGACGGCGAGTCCGACCCGCCGGACGGCGCGTTCGAAGCAGTGTCCGCGGGCGGCTCGTTCTCCTGCGGCCTGCTGGACGGTGGCACCGTCACATGCTGGGGCAGCAACCTCAACCGTCAACTCGACGCCCCCTCGGGCCCGTTCAGGGCGGTCGCGGCGGGAGACTCCCATGTGTGCGGAATACGGCTCGACGGGACTGTCGCCTGCTGGGGAGAATACGGCTGGGGGCAAGCGGACCCGCCCGGCGGCGAGTTCTTGGAACTGGCGGCCGGGAAGTTCCACACCTGCGGGCTCCGGACCGACGGGACTGCCGCGTGCTGGGGTGACGACTGGGGTGATGGCTGGGTCGCCGAAGGCTCCGGCGTCACCGCTGCCCCGAGCGGAGCGTTCGAGACGATCTCGACGAGCTTCGAGCACACATGCGGTGTCCGGCCCGGCGGTGCCGTCGATTGCTGGGGACCGGACGGCTTCATGCAGTCGACTGCGCCCGAGGGAGCATTCTCGGTGGTCGCGGCCGGGTCGGCGCACACATGCGGGATCCGCACCGACAAGACGGTGCAGTGCTGGGGCGGCTCGTTCCCCGACGGACCCTTCGGACCCGCCGGTCTGGCCGCCCCCGCTGAGGCGACCGGCGAGAGCCTGGTCGTGGAGTCCGCGGCCGGCGCCTGGCTGGCGGTCTCGGCCGGTCACGGGCACACCTGCGGGCTGCGGGCCGACAACCGCGCCGGCTGCTGGGGACGCAACGAACACGGGCAATCCGATCCGCCCGACGGGACATTCACCCGGTTGAGCGCAGGCGGCGCGACGACCTGCGGGCTGCGGGCCGACAACACCGTGGAATGCTGGGGACGCAACGGCCACGGCCAGGCCGACCCGCCCCAAGGAGAGTTCAGATCGCTCAGCGTGGCCCCCGCCTACGCCTGCGGCATCCGGGCCGACCGTGTGGTCGACTGCTGGGGCGAGCACTTCATCGGTTCCGCATACAAGCCCTACGGACGGTTCCAGTCGGTAGCCGCCGGCTCTGCCCAGACCTGCGCCCTCAAGGACGACGCGTCCGTCGTGTGCTGGGGTCCCCACGGCAGCGGGAGCTACGGCGGGCCCTACGCCGGCCTGACCGCCGGGAACATGCACGTGTGCGCGGTCGCGCTGCCCGGCGACAGCGGGTCCCTGACCCTCTCGTCCACCGTTCCGGGGCCCACCGAGTCGCTGGGCACGCTGTCCGGCGACAGCGGGGTCAACTGTTGGGGAATAGGGAGCCTCCCCCACGGGCAGGGGGACGCGCCCGCGGGCCGCCTCACCGGCATCGACGCCGGCGGCGACCACACCTGCGGGCTGCGGCCGGGAGGCACCGTCGAATGCTGGGGCCGCAACGACCACGGCCAGGCGAGCCCGCCCGCCGGACAGTTCACGGCCGTCACCGTCGGCGAGAACCACACCTGCGGGCTGCACACCGACAGCACCGTCGAATGCTGGGGCAGCCTCGTCATCGGCGGAGACGGCTCGAGCGCGGCGCCCGATGCGAGCGAACCGTCGCCGGCAGCCGAGCTGATCTCGGCCGGTGACGGGCACACCTGCGCGCTGCGGGCCGACAGCACCGTCGAGTGCTGGGGCCGCAACAGCCACGGCCAGGCGAGCCCGCCGCCGGGCGAGTTCACCGCGGTCACGACCGGCGACACCCACACCTGCGGGCTGCGGGCCGACCGCTCCATCGAGTGCTGGGGCGGCGACATCTTCGCCAACACTCTGTCAGCCACCGACGGGCGGTTCGTGGCCGTGTCGGCCACCGGCAACCGGACGTGCGGGCTGCGGGTGGACCGTGCCATCGTCTGCAGCGGCGGCGACTTCTCGGGGGAGGCCGTGGGAGAGTTCATCGCCGTCGCGGCCGGGCACGTCCACGTGTGCGGTCTGCGAGCCGACGGCACGCCGGAGTGCTGGGGAACCAACTGGCACGGCAGCACCGACGCCCCCGAAATGGCCTTCACCGCGGCGACCGCGGGGTGGAGCCATACATGCGCACTGGGCACCGATCGGACCGTGCGCTGCTGGGGAGGCAACGGATCCGGTCAGGCCAACGCCCCCGATGGAGAGTTCCAGGCCGTGAGCGCGGGCTCATGGCACACCTGCGGTCTGCGAGCCGACGATTCCATCGTGTGCTGGGGCGGCAACGGCAGCGGCCAGGCCGACGCTCCCACGGGGCGGTTCGCCGCCGTCACGGCCGGCAGGGCGCACAGCTGCGGGCTGCGCATCGACGGGTCCGCGGTCTGCTGGGGTGGCCCGTACGAGGGGCAGGCCGACTCTGTGGAGGGCAGGTTCCTGTCGGTGTCCACCGGCCCCTTGCACAACTGCGGGCTGCGGGTGGACGGCACCGTGGCCTGCTGGGGCAACAATACATACGGCCAGGCCGACGCTCCCACGGGACGCTTCACCTCGGTCGCCGTCGGCGGGGACCACAGCTGCGCACTCGGCGTGGACCGTGCCATCGCCTGCTGGGGCAGCAACGAATACGGCCAAACCGACGCGCCGGCCGGGGAGTTCACCGCCATGGCCGTCGACGACGCTCAGTCGTGCGGGCTGCGGGCGGGGGGCAGCGTCGAGTGCTGGGGCCACACGGGCTGGGTGGAGCCGCCCGACGACGCCTTCACCGAGATAGTGGCCGGCAGCCCCCGAGCCTGCGGGCTGCGGACCGACAACACGCTGGCGTGCTGGGGAGACAACTTCGACAACTCGGAATCGCCCGACGCCCGGTTCAGGGCGGTCTCTCTGCGAGGCGAGAACCTCTGCGGACTCCGCGCTGATGGCACCGTCATGTGCTGGGAAGGTACCGGCTGGCCGGTGAGCGGCGTCCCCGAGGGTCCGTTCACCTCTGTGACCGCGGGCCCCGACCATGCCTGCGCGCTCCGCGTCGACGGCACCGCGGCCTGCTGGGGCCGGAACCAGCACGGCCAGCTGAACGCCCCCAGAGAATCGTTCGCCGCCATCGCCGCAGCGGGATCGCACACCTGCGGGCTTCGTGGCGACGGCACGGCCGAATGCTGGGGCGACAACGACTTCGGCCAGGCCGACCCGCCGCCGGACGAGTTCATCTCGATCGCCGCCAGCACCTACCACACCTGCGGGCTGCGCGCCGACAACACCGTCACCTGCTGGGGGGCGCGCCTGCCGTCCGGCAAGTCCGACCCCGGGCCGCAACCCGGGGGAGAACCCGAACCCGATCCCGCCGAGCCCCAGCCCGCGGCACTGAACCCGCCGCTGGACGGCGGCGGCGTCATAGCCGGGGGATGGGACTTCACTTGCGGGCTGCGACCCGACAGCGAAGTCCTGTGCTGGGGGGACAAGTCATACGGCCAGACCGCGGTCCCCGGCCACCGACACGGACTGGCGCGAGATCTCGTCGGCGAGCTACGCCGGGGAGACCCAGGACGACCAGACCGTCGTGCGGATGACAACGGGCGCGTTCGAATGCGTCCCCGACCTCTTCGTCCAGGAAGTCCTGTCGGAGATGGTCACCGATCCGGACGATCTGAGCGAGCAGGAGATGACCTGCCTTCGCGAACTGGCCGCCGACACGGACTGGCGCGAGCTCTGGTCGGCGAGCGGCTCCGGGGGGACCTACGACCAGGCCGCCGACCGGGTGACATTGGGCCTGCTGCAGTGCCTTCCAGACCTGATCCTTGATGCCCTGAGTGCCTTCGCCGGCGACGACGCCTTCCCTGACGACCATGCCGACCGGTTGGAGGATGCCACGCCGGTCGGGGTGGGCGAGGCCGTCGCGGCCACCATGGACTACCCCGGCGACATCGACTTCTTCTTGTTCGATGCCGAACGGGGCGAGGCCTACCAGATCGACGTGGCGCCGGACGACTTCTGGGACTCGACTGCGACCCTCTACGACGGGAAGGGGAGCCTGCTGGAGTTCAACGACGACCACGGGGACTCGCTGGCCTCGCGCATCGTTTGGACGGCGCCTGCGTCGGAGAGCGTCTACGTCGCGGCGGCCTCCTGGTGGGAGACCGGCACCTACACGCTCACGGTGACCCGCCAACCCTCGACCGGGCCCTAGCCGGATCCCCAGCTTGAAGCGCTGCCTGGGCAGTTCCACGCCATCGCAATCGGCGGCGGGCACCCCTGCGGACTGGCGCTCGACCAGACGGCAAGATGCCGGGGCTGGAACTTCTTTGGACAAGCCGACGCACCCGACGGAGAGTTCACGGCGGTCGCTGCGGGCTTCGGCCACACCTGCGGACTGCGAATCGACGGTACGGCCGATTGCTGGGGCAACAACCAAGATGGCGAGGCCGACCCCCCGAGCGGAACGTTCAGCGCCATCGCGGCGGGTTTCGACCACAACTGCGGGATCCTGACGGAGGTGGCGTCCCAGGTTTGGTGTAATAGCGGCTTGGGGGCGCAGGTTCCGGGGGTCATGTTAAGGCGGCGCGTGTGACGGTGCGGTGGGGCTGGTCGCGGTCAGTCGGCGGGCAGGTCCAGGGCCCGCCGCAAGAACGACGCCATCTGAGCGCGCGTCACCGGATCCTCCGGACAGTACCGCAACGGCTCGGACCCGCAGCCGACCGTGATCCCAGCCTTCCGGAGAGCATCGATCGACGCCGCATGAACACTGCCGGCATCCACGTCGACGAAGCCCGCGGGCACAGCCCCGGGCAGGTCCAGGGCCCGCCGCAAGAACGTCGCCATCTGAGCGCGCGTCACCGGATCCTCCGGACAGTACCGCAACGGCTCGGACCCGCAGCCGACCGTGATCCCAGCCTTCCGGAGAGCATCGATCGACGCCGCATGAACACTGCCGGCATCCACGTCGACGAAGCCCGCGGGCACAGCCCCGGGCAGGTCCAGTGCCCGCCGCAAGAAAGTCGCCATCTGAGCGCGCGTCACCGGATCCTCCGGACAGTACCGCAACGGCTCGGACCCGCAGCCGACCGTGATCCCAGCCTCCCACAGAGCATCGATCGACGCCGCATGGACACTGCCGGGATCGACGTCGACGAAGTCCTCCCCCTGGCACGGGCCGCGGCGCGTCAGCGTCAGACCGGCGCGCCCGGGCAGCTCGTCGGCCGACAGGGCCAGCCCGGCATTGCCCTGCAGGTGCAGCTCGGTCAGCGCCTCGATCGCGACGACGGCGGCGGGCACCGTTTCGCTCAGGGCGTTGCACGACAGCGACAGCACCCGCAGATTGGTCAACCGGCCCAACGAGGCCGGAATCCTCCCGGACAGCTGGTTCCGGTCGAGGGTCACCTCGATCAGCTCGCTCAGACCGCCCAGCTCCGACGGCAGGCCGCCGGTGAGCCGGTTGCCCTGCATCGCCAGGACTCGAAGCTCCGCCAGCTCCGCCAACTCGGCCGGTATGGCCCCCCGCAGCCGGTTGTCGCGCAGCAGGAGATTCTCCAGCTTCGACAGCTTCCCCAGATCGGGGGGGATCGTGCCGGTCAGCTGGTTCTCCGACAGCACCAGCGTGTGCAGGTTGGCGATGTCGCCCAGATGGGGCGGCACGGCGCCGGTCAGCTGGTTGAGGTGCAGGTACAGGCGCACGACTCTGCGCTGCAGGTCGGCCTCCCCGCGGCCCAGGCCGCCCAACTGCCACGGGACGGCGCCGGTGAGCCGGTTGTCGTTCAGCGCCATCTGCTGGATCTTGTCGAAGCGGCCCAGCTGCCACGGGATGGCGCCCTCGAGGCTGTTGCCGTACAGGTTCAGGACCTGCAGGCCGGGGTGGCTGCCCGAGCTGGAGTTCTTGCCCAGCTGCCAGGGGATGTGGCCGTCGACGCCCCGGTTGCCGCTGATGGACAGGTTCACCATGGGCAGGTCGGCGAGCTCCGGCGGGATCGGGCCCGACACGCCCGCGCCGGCGGCGTCGGTGTCGTGCACGTACAGGGACCGCAGCAGGCCGTTGTTGGCCAGCTCCCTGGGAATCGGGCCGGTGAGGTGGTTGTACGACAGGGCCAGGACCCTCAGATGCACGAGCAGGCCCAGCTCGGGCGGGATCGTGCCCGTCAGCCTGTTCTCGAGGAACGGGGTCCTCGGCCGGTAGTCGCCCCCGAGGACGAGGTCCGACAGGTGCGGGCTGCGCAGGTGGCCCAGCAGCGGCGGGATCGAGCCGTCCAGCCCGGCGAGCCGGAGGTCGATCTCGGTGATGTGGTGGTTGTCGGGGTCCCAGCTCAGATCCTGGCTCAGCCCGTCCCAGGAGCCGATGGGAGTGCCGGTCGACCAGTTCAAGCGCCCGGTCCCGCGCAGGGTGTCCTTGGACGCCATCAGGAGGTTGCAGTCCTGGACCAGCTCCTCCGGGGGCTCGTCAGCAGGATGGAACCAGGACGCGACGGTCGGGCCGCAGACGTCGTTGACCACCGCGACGCTCACCAGGGTGGTCGCCGTGTGGCCGGCGCTGTCGGTGGCGGTGATCGTGTAGCGGGTGACGAGCCCCGAGGCCGGGACGGCCGCGGCGGCCGGGACGGTCCCGGACAGCTCCCGGGTCGCCGGGTCGAAGGCCAGCCGCAGGGGGTCGCGGCCGGGTTCCGTGCCGGTCAGCTCGTAGGTGACCGTGGCGTCGGGGCTGGACTTGCCGGTCGCCTCCTCCACGGCCACCGACACCGGCTGGCCCGGATAGAGCACCGCGCCGTAGATGTAGCCGCGCTTGTGCCACCCCCTGGCGGTCCCGTCCGGCGACGGTTCCCGGTAGAGGTTGCCGCCGTGGATGTGCTTGGGGAAGGAGAGGTAGGGGCCGTCCTCGACGATCAGGTCGACGGGGGCCACCGAGCCCGTGCTGCCGCCGGAGTCGGCGCTGCCGCCCACCACGATGGCCTCGTCGCCCTCGACGGCGGTGTCATAGACCGGGTCGACGGCGAAAGTGGCCTCGCCGCTGAGGCTCCCGGCCGGGATGGTGATGACGTCGCCGTCGAAGGTCGTGGCATAGTCGGCGCCGACGGTGGCGACGCCGGCGACGCCCGGCGTGAGCACGGGACCGTCCAGCAGGGCCAGCCTGACCCTGGTCTCCGCGGCGGAGGCCTCCCGCAGGGTGGCGGTCACCGTGATGTCCGTGGAACCGGCCCGTTCGGTCAGCGATATCCGCGACATCGACAAGTAGACGTCGAAGGTCTTGGCGACGGTCTGGCCCGCGACGGTCTGGCCCGCCGCCTGGCCGCTGAGGCCGAGCAGCGAGGCGACCAACAGGACGGCTCCGACCGCCGCCGCGCCCCGTTTCGCGCTGCTTCTCATCGTGTACCTCCTATGGTTGGTTGACAATTTACTAGGAGCCTCGGAGACCCCGGAACCAAAGCCAGAGTGTCGAGGCAAGCAGGACGGCGGCCCCGGCTCCGGTCGCCGCTGTCGCCAGCGAAGAACCGCCTGGCAGCCCCTCGCTGCTCGCCAGCGCACCCGCGATCATGATCATCGGACCGGTCGCCAGCAGTCCGGCAACGATCAGCCCGATGAGTAGGCGACCCTCGTACCGCATGACGAGGCGCCTCTCCCGCGCTTCCACCCCCTGTCGCAGCATCTGCCGGTTCAGCCCCTTGATCCCGATGATGTGGTGCAGGGTCATCAGGGTGACCAGGGACACCAGGAAGAGTGCCAGGTCCCAGTAGACGGAACGGTCGTCCACCAGCGCCTCCTGGAAATCGAGCAGTTCGTGCCAGCCGATACGGTTGTGGGACCAAGCCGGCGCGACGTGAGGCAGCGCGACCGCAGGGGCCAGCAGCCAGAACGCGATGCGGTCGCCGCCCACGGCCTGGAGCGTCCAGTAAGCCGCCAGGCCCGCGCAGAGCGCCAGCACCGGCTGCCAGGGTTGCATTCGCACCACATCGGTGTCCCAGAGTACGTAAGCGGCAAGCAGCAGCAGGACGGACAACGCCAGCGACTCCGCGGCGACGAAGATCGCGCCTGCACCGCGGCGGGCCGGCCTAGAGATCGGTCTCGGCATGCCGCAACAACACCGCCGCGAACTCTTCGCGCGCGGGATCCCACTCGATGACGCGGGCGCCCCCGTCCCTCACCTCCCGGGCGATCACCTGCGCCTCCCACCCGGTCCACTCCGATCCCGGCGACGTCTCCGGGGACTCCCGCGGGGCGACGTGCACCACGCTCACGCGATTCCTCCGGTTGGAGGCAGCGCCGAAGGACGCGAGACGGGTGATCGCCGAACGGAAGCGGTCCAACGACTCGGACGTCTCGCCGGGACGGTCGTACTGGACATCGAGGCGCGTGATGACGAAGACATCGGGGCGCAGGCGCAGAAGGAAGCTCTTGCACCGCTCCACCGCCTGTAGCAGGTCTTCCCGGGGCGGGCCCGGCCTGAGGCCGGCCAGCATCTGCACGAGCCTGCGGAACTGGCTCCTGCCCGACTCGGGCGTCAGCAATCCACTGCCGTCGGAGCTGTTGTAGGCGTAGGCCCCGAGCGCCGCGCCGCGCACGAGGTAGTACTGCGCGAGGGCGCCCGCCGCCTCGACGGTGTGCTCGAGCGGGCTGGACAGCGGCAGGCCCACGTCCATGTAGTCCGCGATGTCCAGGAATACCCAGGCACCCGTCATCGCCTGCGGGTACATCTCGTTGACCAGCGGGAGGTTGTCCATCCTGAGTCCCCGTGCGCTGGCCTTCCAGTTGATGCGGTTGAAGGGGTCGCCCGGCTGGTAGGACCGCAGTTCCCGGAACTCGTCCGAGGTCGTGCCCACCCTGGCGAGGTTCTCGACGTAGCGGCCCTCCCTGGTCGGCAGGCGCAGCGTGTTGAGGCGGGCGATGCTGCGAATCCTCGGCACCACCGAGACCTCGATAGGCCCGCCGGACGAGCCGGACGCGCGGCGCCCGACGCCGAGCGGCGCGCGCGACTCCCAGCGGGTTTCCTCCAGCGTGAACGTTCCGCGCTTCGGGAAGCGCACCTGGTACGAGATGTCCGCGGCATGGCTGCCCGGCCCCTTCCACACCACGCGCAGATTGCTCGCGTCCACGATCTGCGCTTCCGGGGGCAGCTCGTCGTGCACGAAGACGGCACCGATCCCGCCACTCGCCGTGAGGCGCCGCTCCACTGTCAGCGTGTCGCCGATCCAGCACGTGGCCGTGTCGAGGCTCCTCGTCACGACCACGCCGTGCGGCGGAGCGAGGACAGTGGAGAGCAGGGCGGTGACGAGGACGAAGACCGCCCCTGCCAGTAGCACCATGTTGCCCAGCACCAGCCCCGCGACGAGCAGGAGCACCGCGGCGGCGACCCAGCTCAGCGGGGACGGCTGGAACTTCACTGCGAAGCTGCTTCGCCGATCCCGGTGGGCGCGGGCACCTGCGACAGCATCTCATTGACGACGGACTCGCTGCGCATGCCCTCGAGCGTGTCCTCGATGTTCAGGATGATGCGGTGAGCGAGCACGTCGGGGGCGAGCAGCTTGACGTCGTCGGGCAGCACGAAGTCCCGGCCGTGGATCAGGGCCAGCGCCCGCGCCGCCCTGAGCAGGGCTAGCCCTCCCCTGGGGCTGACGCCGACGGCCACCCGCGGATGTTCGCGCGAGAGCCTGACCAGTTGCGTGATGTAGTCCAGGATGAGCTGGTCCGTGTAGACGCCGGTTTCCACGAGCTGCTGCAGTTCTACGAAGCGGCTCATCTCGACTGCCGGTTCCAGATTCGGGGCGGGGTCGTCCTTCTGGTGCTCGATGCGCCGCAGCAGGATGTCGCGCTCCATCTCCGCGCTGGCCGGATACCCGGTCGACAGTCGTAGCAGGAAGCGATCGAGCTGGGCTTCCGGCAGGGGGTAGGTGCCCTCCTGTTCGATGGGGTTCTGCGTCGCGATGACCACGAAGGGCGGCTCGATGCCGAGGTTCTGCCCATCGAGGGTGACGTGGCGCTCCTCCATGGCCTCGAGGAGGGCGGACTGGGTCTTCGGTGGGGCCCGGTTGATCTCGTCGGCCAGCAGCACGTTGGTGAACACCGGCCCTCGCACCATGCGGAAGGTCGCGTCCCGCTGGTTCCAGACGTTCATCCCGAGGATGTCCGACGGCAGCAGGTCGGGCGTGAACTGGATGCGCCGCCGCTCCCCGCTGATCGCACGCGCGAAGGCCTTGGCCAGGAGCGTCTTCCCCAGGCCGGGATAGTCCTCGAGGAGCACGTGCCCGTTCGCCAGCGCCGCCGCCAGCAGTCGCTGGAGCAGCAGGCGGTCGCCGACGTAGACCTCGCTTACGCGGTCGATGATCCGCTCGCAGGAGAGGCGGGCCTCGTCCAGTGCGTGCTCATTCATGGGTGGCCGCCGCGCCTCGGTCGTCGTCCGCCGCCGGTGGGGGCGGGCTTCGTCCAGTGCGTGCTCATTCAGCTCATTCATGGGTGGGAACCTCCCTGTTGTTCTCTGGGCATCGATCCGGCGCGGCGCGGCGCGGCGCTGCCGCCCCGCACGCCGGCCTGGCTACGGTCATAGGTTGCCTCCCGCGACGCTGGTCTCGAGCGGACCGCTCGGCTGAGGCATGCTCGGCTGCGGCAGAGCCGCGAACAGCGAGGCGATCGCCCCGTCGACGAGATCACGACGCTCCCGTGCGGTCCTCGGCCCGGAGGACGGCCGGCTCCAGGGCGGGGCGAGCCACCCCGGGAGCGGGGCGGGCGCGTCGAGCAGCGGAGACCAGCGGTCGACGACCTCCCGGGGGTCCGCTCCCCGCTGGCAGTGCGCGACGATCAGCGCCACCGCCAGCGGTTCGGGGTCCGTTCCGTCCTCGACGTAGATCGCGCCCAGCCTCCGCACGTCATCCTCGTCCACGCGTGCGAGCTGGCGCGCGGGATCGGCCAGCGCCCGCCCCGCCGCGTCGAGGGCGTCCTCCAGCGCGGCCGTCCTGGCGGACAGCCTGCGGCCGCGGCCGAGGACGGTCCACGCGAGGGGCGTGACGGCCCCACGCCGGAGCGCGCGGCAGACGGCCGCCATGACGTCCGGCGAAGTCCCGCTCCGGTAGAGCAGCGCCACCAGGTAGACCCACAGCGGCCGCCAGTCGCCGCGGTCCAGGTAGCGCCGCCGCAGTGCGCCGGTCAGCGCGGCCCGCGGATCCGCCCGCTCGTCGACGGCCTGCCGGTGGTGCTGCCAGCCGGTCCAGCCGGGCTCGGCGGTCATGTTCGCGACCGCGACGGCGCGCAGCCGGTTCACGACGCTCATGAGCACCGCCAGCATCAGCGCCAGCAGCGCGAGGTACTCGTAGAGGGCGGCGAGGCCGACCGCCTCGTAGACGACGGGGCGCAGCAGCAGCACGTAGCAGGCTGCCGCCGCGCCGAGCGTGAAGGCACGGACCCGGGATGCCGTGAGCCAGCCGGCGATGTCGGCCACGGCCGGGTTCGACGAGGGGGCGGCGTAGGAGGCCAGCCGGCCCAACGCGAGGGAGCACATGCCTGCCGCAGCGATGGCGCCGGCGAGGGGAAACCCGTGACCGAACCCGGAGAGGTCGGAGGCGATGAGCCAGACGAGACAGCCCACGACGGCGTGGCTCACCGCTGAGAGCAGGGCCCGGTAGCGCGTGGCGATCGGCCCGCTCATGCCTCGCGCAAGGAAGAACATCGCGGCGACGCCGAACGACAGCCAGGCAATCGGGTAGCGGGCCTCGTAGAGCCCTGCGACGAGGGGCAGTAGGCCCTCCCAGAGGTCCCTCGTCTGCGGGCGCTCCAGGAACACGACGCTGGCGGCGGGCAGGTGCACCAGCGCAGCCCCGGCGACCAGGGCCACGGCGGCCGCCGCAGCCAGTGCGCCCAGCGGCCGGCATGCCTGTGTCGCCAGCCGCGCATACCGCCGGCGGGGTTCGATCCCGGCAAGGTCGCGAAGCGCCGATGCGGCGTAGACGAGGCCCGCGGCGCCGATGAGCGCGGCGAGCATCCCGGAGACGTCGACCGCAAACGCCGTCGCGACC
This sequence comes from Candidatus Aldehydirespirator sp., assembly GCA_965203575.1. Taxonomy (GTDB): domain Bacteria; phylum Actinomycetota; class Acidimicrobiia; order Acidimicrobiales; family Aldehydirespiratoraceae; genus Aldehydirespirator. Next base: position 2,583,938 of record OZ241894.1, on the reverse strand, counting down.
ACGCCAGTGCCGGAGAAGACGACGTAGGCGGCGGCCAGGAAGGCGAGATACCCGGTGGGAACGGCGACGATGCGCGCCACGGCGGGTCGGAGCATCCTCCCGGCGTGGATCAGAGCGAAGGGGAGCAGCACCGCGAGCTGCTGTGCGACGGAGAGCGAGTAGAGGACTTCCAGGTACGAGGGGTCGAGCGCTCCCGGACCGGCCTCGCTCGGCCCGGCGGACGCGCGCTCCGCCGCGCGGGCGAGGAGAACGGCGCCCGCCCACAGCGCGAGGGGCCACCCTGCCTCGGTCGCGTAGCGCGCCCGGCGCAGGCGCGGCCGGATCGCCATCGCCCCCTGGATCGCCATCGCCCCCCGGAGAGCCGCTGCGGCGCAGGACAGCGCCACCGCGAGGCTGAAAGCCAGCAGCGGCCAGAGCCCGTCCAGGCCGAAGGCGGCCGGCAGCGCGCCGCCGGGTGCGAGCAGGGCGTAGGCGACGCCGAATGCCGCTAGTTGGGCCCAGGGGAAGCCAGCGATCGCCCCGGCGTCCGGGCGGACGGTCGCGACCGCGCGCCCGGCGATGAACGGCGCGAGGACGAGTGCGCCCCAGAGCGCGAGCGAGCCGAAGGCGCCCAGGTAGTGCGCCAGGTGGGCGATGTCCGGTGCCCAGGGGTGATCGGAGACGAGACCGGGCAATGCCGGAACGGACGACAGCAGCCCCAGACCCAGCGCCGTCCAGCCCAGGTCGGTGAGCACGCGGTGGAGGGCGGGCAGCGCCTCTTCCAGGCGCAGCACGCGCGGCGCCGGCGCTGGGGTCCGCAGCCGCAGGGCGACCCGCGCGGCGAACTCCGTGCCGCGCAGCGAAAGGGCGAGCCTGCCGAGGGCCAGCAACGCGCCGCAGAGCATCACGGGCAGCGCCAGGAAGCCTAGGTCGAGGCGGACCAGCCGCGAGAGCGGGGCGTCCGCGCCCCCGATCAGCACGAGCGCCGCCAGCGTGCCGCCTACCAGCAGCGCGGCGGCCGGTGCCGGGCGTTGCGTGAGAGCGATGCGCCTCACCGCTCGGCCCCCGGCACCGCGTCCTGGGCGCGGTACATCGCCTCGTAGTGCCAGCGAGCGATCTCATGCTCGCTGTAGTCCGCCTCCTCGAAGCGGGCGACGACCTCGGCGAGGTCCCGGCGGGGAAGCGGGAGCCCGCTGGCGACGAGCAGGGCCTCCGCCTCGCGCGGCGTGGAGGGATCGGTGATGCCGGCACCCTGCGCTTTCGCCCACTCGAGGAACACGCCGTAGAGGCGGACGATCTCCTCGCGAAAGTCGACGATGCGCAGGCTTCGGGACTCGGAGACCACGAGGCCGTCGTCAGTCGTCATCTCCACCCCTACCGGGTGCTCGCCGGGTTCGGTGCCGCTCCAGCTCAAGGCCCCGGCCCCGTCCTCGCCGAGCGTGAGCCGGGATGGGGCGCCGTCGCCCACGGAGACATCGACGGCGGCGCCGGCGAGGGGCCGCGCCCCGTCGGTCGCGCTGACGCTGATGGCGATCTCCTCGCCCGGCCCCCAGACGTCGTCCGGCAGGTCGTCCGCTGCCGTCAGGAACGCGATCCGGAGCCGGATGGAGTGACGTTCTGCGCCGGCATCATCCCCATCGTCCGCGCCTTCAGCGGCTTCATCGTCGTCCGCATCCGCGGTGTCTTCGGGCTCGGCGGCGCTCTCGGTCGCATCGGCCATGGGCGGCATCGGCTCAGCCGGGGCGCGCCTGCGGCGTCTGCGCCTCAGCAGCGGCGTCACGATGAACCGTCTACCGGCGTAGGCGGCGGCGACGAGCAGCGCGATCAGGGCGGGCGCCCCTGCCCAGAGCAGCCAGTTCACGCCGCCGGGCGTGATGGCGGCCTCCCAGTAGTAGGCCATGTCGAGCGGCGCATGGCGATCGTCTCCCGCGTATGTGATGTCTACGTGGCCGCCCGGCAGGTCCTCAGTCTCCGGCACCGCGAGCTCCAGCGTCGCGATCCCGGAGGCGTCCGTCGTGGCGTCCACGCCCTGGCTGGTGCGCAGGGCGGCGCCCGCTATCCCGGCTCCGGTGTCGTTGAGGAGCGCCACCTGGAGCGTCGTCGTGCCTCCGGGGCTGACCTCGCCCACGGGCGTCACGATCAGAGTGGTGGCCGACCTGACCACGAGGCGCACGGTCGCCTCGACACCGAGGTTGGGCGCGTTGATGACGAGGTCAGTGGCGCCCAGGGGCTCGCCCGCGGGGACCCGGTACGCCTGCACGAAGCTGCCAGCGTCGCTGGACTGGAATGCGAGGTCGGGGCCGGCCGTCAGCTCGACGCCGGGCAGAGGCACGGTGGCGCCCACCAGGACCGCGCCGCGAAGCATCGCCTCGCCGCCGCGCGTCACCGGTTCCAGCGCCTCCACCAGGATCCAGGGCACCCCGACCGCGACGGTCAGCGCGGCGTCGCTGGAGGCGAGTTCCTCCGTGTCGTCGAACACGGCCCGGACCCGCAGCGAGGACTCATGCGGATCGTCCGCGGCGCTCTCGTCGAAGGTCGCCCGCAGATCCCCCGCGAACCTGCCCTCGGCGTCCGTCTCCAGCGTGAGCGGCTCCGCGCCCGGCACCCGCACCACGGCGTCCGCGACCGGGCGCCCGTCGCTCTCGAGCAGCGTGCCCGAGATCGTGAACCGCTCGCCGTCCTGGGCGGCGGCGGGGCCGTCGAGTGTCAGCAGGGTGGGCCGCAGCACCTGGACGGCGATCTCCGCAGCCGCCGGCCGGACGAACGCTCCCGCGGCGAAGCGCCCCGTGAGCGTGTACCGGCCGGTCCGCTCGAAGGACGGGATCGCGTGCTCGAAGCTCCCGTCCTCCGCGACGTCGACCGTGACGGTATCCACCGCCCCGCCGGGGCCCTCGATGGCGAGCTCCACCTCGCCTTCCCCGAGCGGAGGCCCGCCCTCCTCGCGCAGCTCGCCCGTCACCAGGAGAGCCTCGCCCAGCGCCACGGAGTGGGCGGCGTAGAGGGCGAGCTGCGTCGGCTGCACCACGTCGAAGCTCAGGCGCGCCGTGTTGTCGAGCAGGAGCTCCTCTCCATCGAGCTTCACCTCGACCCAGTGCTCTCCGAGCTGCGAGAAGGTTGCGGTGAAGTTGAAGCGGCCTTCGTCATCGGTCATCGTCGAAGGTGTCGTCGCTCCGTTGGAAGTCACTCTGATCACGCGCTGGCTGATGCCGAGTTCGGAATCGTCGGTCACCCGGCCGCTGAACTCGGCTTCAGCGCCCAGTTCGACCTCGGTCGGGCCGGACAGCTCGATCTTGTTGCCTGATACGACCTGCACATCGGGGTCGCTCCAGGACTCGTTGAACAAGCTGTTGCCGACGGCCCGAGCGAGGAGCTGATAGTCGCCCAGCTCCATCGTCGGTGGAAGCTGCGCCTCGGCCGCGAAACGGCCCGAGCGAGAGGTGGTCTCGCCGATCTTCGTGCCGCCGTGCTCCTTGGTCTCGTTGATGTAGATCTCGACGGTCATTCCGCTGACCGGTTGGCCGTCGGCCGCAAGCACGGTGCCGGCGACGACGAACGGTGCCCGACGGCGAGTCGATTCGGGCGACTCGGCAATCTCCGTGATGGTGTCGACAGGGTCTCTGGCAGTGTCTCGAGCGTCTTCCTCAGCGTCGGCGCGTGCCAGTTCTCTCGCGACCGGCGGGCTGCCCGGCACTCGCGACGGCGCTCCTCCCGCTGCCGTCGGATCGAATCGGACCCAGCCGACGCCCTCGAATGCGGCTTCGGCCCACTGGTGCGCCTGATCGCTGCGCAGCTCCTGCGGCGCATCCCCCGGCGAGATCACGAATCCCCCGACTACCCGGGAGGGGATGCCGACAGCGCGGGCCAGGATGACGAATGCGCTGCTGAACTGGCCGCTCGTGCCTTCACGGGTATCGAACAGGAACCATTCCACCGGGTCGCGGCCCGGCGGCGGCGCGTCAGCGGCGCTGCCGGCGGCTGCGTACGTGTAGTTGGAACGGAGGTAGCGCTCGATCGCCTCGGCTCGTTCGTAGTCGGACTCACTGCCACCGGCAATCTGCTCCGCCAAGTCACGAACATGCCCGGACAGATCGGCCGGCAGCTGTTCGTAGGCGGAGGCGCCGGCAGCGGTAGCGGCCTCATACTGGTCGCGCGAGAAGAAGTCGATGCTGGTGGTCCAAGAGTACTCATTCGAAGCGGACTCCGCGGAGAAGGTGGTGCCGAAGGGGTGGTAGACACCGTCGATGTCCTTGCGCTGCAGACCGCGCGAGGTGGGCATGACGCCGTGCGGCAGTTCGTCGAGTTCACCGGCGCGCCGTACCTGGATCCGATCCTCCTCGCTGCGCAAGGGACTCGACCCCTGGCTGCGGAGCGCGAGGGAATCCAGTCGGTCGGCGAATTCCGTGTCGCCCCGCTCGATCAGCTCGTCGTAGAACTCGCGCGCTTCTGCCGGCATGTGGTTGCCGGCCGAGTACGGGATCGAGGCCGGATCGAGCTGCGACCACTCGCCGCCCTCGTAAACCTCACCCACAGACATCCGCAGATAGCCGGTGTTCACCGCTCCCGCGACCTCGAGGAGCGGGACTGGGGGCACGGCCTCGGCCTGATGCGCGGTCGTGCCGCCGGTGAAGAAGGTCTCACCGTCAAGTTGCACGAGAGCCCCGCCGGTCTCCAATACGGTCACCACCGCCCCGAGCCGCTCGTGGACCTCGCGTGGATCTTCCGGGACTCGTGACGGCGCGCCGTCAGGCGCCGGGTCGAAGGTGACCCATCCGAGGCCTTCGAACGGCACCTCGACCCACTGATGGGACTGGTCGCCGAACACGATCTGACTGGCTGCCCGGTCCGCGACAGCCCAGCCCGACACGACGCGGGCGGGAATTCCTACCGAGCGGGCAAGGATCACGAACGCACTGCTCATCGCGCCGCTGGCGCCTTCACGAACATCGAACAGGAACGCCTCGACTGGATCGGAGTCTGCTGATGCCTCGAACAGCGCGGCGGACGGCTGATACGCGTACTCGTCAATCAAATGCCGCTCGATCGCCTTGGCCTTGGCGTACGGCGTTGCGTGGCCGGCGGTGATCGAGCGCGCCAGCGAGCGGGCTCGCCCGACCCAGTCGGCCTCGGGCAGCTGCGTATACTTGGAGCCGGTTGCGTCGTCCCAGAGCTGGGCGGAAATGAGTTGCTCCTCGGTGTGGTGGTACACCTTTGCATCCCAACCGTAGAGAGCTGTTCCGCGAGCCGTCGCCGTATGGCTGGGCACTCGATACCCGACCGGGATCGAGAACGCCTCAGCGTGCAGGGACGTCGGCACGGGGCCGTCGAGGATGGACTGGGCGAAGCCCATGCCGGAGAGGTAGATGCTGTCCAGCGCGCCTGCATCCTCGGGCTGGTGGGGACGGATGTCGTCGTCGCGGAATTCGATGCCGGCCACACCTGCCGTCAAGACGTCCTGCTCGGCGGCGTACCACTCGCCGTCTTCGTAGACGTCTCCGACTGCGACCCGCAACAGGCTGGTGTTCGCTGACCCACGAACGCGGAAGAGCGGCGTCGGGTCGGCGATCTCGTGGCTCTCGGCAGTGACGTAGGGCAGGAAGGCAAAATCGCCCTGAAACATCAGTACCCCGCCGCCGCTCTCCAACCAGTGGACCTCGTCGATTGCCCCGAGCGCCTCCCGTGCGGCTCTGCGGACCAGTTCCGTCTCATCGCTCAGCGCCGTGCCCAGCGGAACGATAGCCTCGACGAAGCGGCCCTCTCCCATCAGCTGTGCAGCCGCCGCGCGCAGCTCCGCTTCCAGATCGCTGTCCAGGATTTCGATCAGCGCGCCGGACTCCCACCTCCCAAGCGCATCAGCGGCAGCGTCCCTCACGCCCGCCGAAGTGTCGTTCTCGCGCACGTCGAGCAGGGGCAGCAGCGAGTCGTTGTCCCCGATCTCGCCCAGCGCCCGTGCCGCCGCGCCCCGTACCGCCGCCGAGTTGTCGGACTCGAGCGCCGGCAGCATCTGAGCCGCCGTCCAGGAGGTCTTGAGCGCGCCGAGCGCCGACGCCGACGCTGCTCGGACAGAGGCGTCCTCGTCGCCTTCGAGCGCTCGCAGCAGCGACCGTTCGGCGCCGTTCTTGCCCACGACGGCCAGCGCGCCGGCAGCTGCGGCTCTGACGCCGGCGTCGCTGTCCGCTGACAGCGACGCGATCAGCGCGGACTGCGACGCACGATCGGCCAGTACCCCTAGCCCGTACGCGGCGGTGGTCCGGAGTTTGGCGTCGTCGTGTTCCAATAGCATCTCGGTGAAGCGATCGAGTGCCAGTGATCCGACGGACACCTGCGCGGCATGTTTTGCGACCGCGTCCGGGGTCCCGTCGATCGCCTCGAATAGCCGGCGCAGTGAATCGGCATCCTCGGAGTCACCACGCAGCGCCGACGCGGCCTCTCGGATATCTGGCCGCGAGCTGGCGGCCAACCCGTCGAGCGCCGCCAACCAGGCGTGGTCGACATCAGAACCGGAGAGCGCGTCTCGGGGGAACGGATCGACAGTCACCCAGCCGAGGCCGCTCAGAGCGATCTCTGCCCATTGGTGAGCCTGGCTGCGAAAGACCGTCTGTGGTTGTTCCTGTGTCGCGATCACCCAGCCGGACACGACTCTGGCCGGAATCTCAAGCGCCCGCGCCAGCACCACGAATGCGCTGCTGAAGTTGCTGCTGGTACCGATGCCGTGTTCAAAGAGGAACCAGTCAACCGGGTCTTGACCATCCGTGGGCTGCGCTTCGCCTCCCTGGCCGGGACGTCCGTAGGCGTACTCCTCTTGCAGATACACCTGCAGCACGCGGGCTTTGAGGTAGGGCGACACCTCTCCGCGGAACTCATCGCGGAACTCGTCGGCCAGATCGATCACGCGCGCCGGCAGGGTCTCGGGCAGTTCGAGATGGCTCGGCATCGTCATGACTCGCGCATTGACCCGCTGACTCAGTGAGAACAGCGGCAAGCTGGTCTCCATTTCGTAGAGGGAGATGCTCCGATCAGACGCCATCGTCTCGCTGAACGGGAAGTAGACCACCGGCGTGTCGATGCTGCGCAGATTCTTGGCGACCGGCAGCGACCCGGGCGGCAGTGCGTCCGCGCCGGGAACCGGTGTGACTGCGATCCGGTCGTTGAACTCGTGCAGCGGCTCGGCGATCGGGAGATGGGGCTGCGAGGCGAGCGGCTCCAGCGCTTCCAACACCGGCGCGTTGCTGTCCAGCCTGACTGAGGTTCGATCCAGCTGGGACCAGGCTCCGTCCTGGTAGCGGTCGCCGGTGGAAGTCCTGAGATAGCGGGTGTGAGCGGCGCCGGTGACCTCAAAGACGGGAGCGTCGCTCGGCGGATCGTTTCGCCGCGCCGTGACCGCTGACAACAGTGGATCTCCGGACTCCTGGGCCGCGAGCGTGCCGCTCTGCTCACCCTGGATGCCCGAGACCGCTGATGCGAACTCGCCGGGCACTTCCTGCAGATTGGTGCGTGGGAAGAGCAGCAGGCCGTCAACCGACTTCGAGTCGATCAAGCCGAAGGCGCCGAGCGCGATGAGCCAGGCCAGCAGAGTCCCTGCGAACAACCGCCAATGGAGCAAGCCGGCGATCGTGACCGTGAGAAACAGCGCCGCCAGCGTGACCAGACTCCCGGTCTCCAGGTCGACGCGGCGGACGAGGTGCTCGTCGTACGAGATCGAGCCGCCCAGCACACCTGAGAAGGCCAAGATCGCGCCAGTTGCGACCAACGCCGCCGCGATCAGCACGCCCAGCGCGAGCCGCCGTGGCCGTCGCTCGACCGCGCGCCGGATCGGCCAGCCTGCCGACAGCACCAGCGCCGACACTGCCAGCACCACCGAAACCGTCAAGACGAGCGCCTCGATCAGCCGGACGCCGTTCGGGACGGTGAGCGTGCCTTCTTGCGAGGGCGTCCCCGCGAGCAGGTCTTGGGGTGCGCTCGAAGCAAGGGAGACCACGAACCCAAGCAGCAGGAAGAGTCCGGCGAGCGCCGCCGCCAGCACGAGCAGGAGCGTGAACTGGCGCGCCGACGTATGGGTCAGCACACCCGACGGAGCCGCCGCGAACAGGCTGCGGGGCGAGCTGCGCCCACGCGGTCCAAGGTCGCGCCGTGCGATGCCCATCTACAGGCCCGGACTGAACCTCATCGGCAGTACAGGCGGAAACCGATGAAGTACTGCGCCGGCGGCGCACCCAAGTGATCTGGAGCACAGCTGCCGAACAGGTCCCCACTCAGACGGTTGCCATCGAGCGACAACGATTCCAGGTTGGCGAGGCTGCCGATCCCCGCTGGAACCGCGCCGCTCAGCCGGTTGTCGTTCAACATCAGCACCTCCAACCTGGCAAGGTCGCCCAGTTCCGGCGGAATCTCCCCGCTCAACATGTTGTGGTGCAGCAACAGGCGCTCGAGTTCATCGAGGCCGCCGATCTCCGGCGGAATCTCCCCGCTCAAGTTGTTGCTGCCGAGTGCCATCCAGCTCAGGTTGGACAGATCGCCGAGCTCGGGCGGAATCTCGCCGCTCAGCTGGTTGCGGTCGAGCCACAGGACTCTCAAGTTGGCCAGGCTGCCCAGCTCCGGCGGAATCGTGCCGCCGAGCCGATTGTCCCTGAGGTAGATGCCCGTGACGCGGCCTTGGGCGTCGGTCGTGACTCCGTGCCAGAAGCGCAGCGGCGAGTCGCTGTTCCAACCGCTTCCGTTGACCCAGTTGGCCCCGTTGGCGGCGCCGTAGAGCGCGCTGAGCACCCGTCGATCCTCTGCCGCAAAAGAGGCGGCGCAGGCACTGCCGTGCCAGGAGTCGATGTTCCCCAGCCAGTTCTGCACGGCGCTGTCGCTGGGGGCGCAGAGGCCGGCGTTGCTGTAGATGGAGAGCCACTTCAGCGCGGTGAGATTCGACATGCTCAATGGCAGCGACCCAGTCAGTTGGTTGTCCCGCAGAGTCAGCAGCTCGAGGTTCGTCAGCTCGCCGACCGAGGCCGGAATCTCCCCGCTGAGCCGGTTTCCGTCGAGCCAGAGCTCGGTAAGTTGGGAAAGGTTGCCGAGCGAGGCCGGAATCTCCCCGCTGAGCCGGTTTCCGTCAAGCGAGAGCTCGGTAAGTTGGGAAAGGTTGCCGAGCGAGGCGGGAATCTCCCCGCTGAGCCGGCTTTCGTCAAGCCAGAGCTGGGTGAGATTCGTGAGATTGCCCAGCTCCCACGGAATCGAACCGCTGACCCCAGTGATGTTGACAATGAGCTCCGTCAACTTGCTGAGTTCGCCCAGCTCGCGCGGAATCTCACCGGTCAGGAGGGGATTGGTCCCCAAGTTCATCTCGGTCAGGTTGGTGAGCTTACCGAGCTCGGGTGGGATCTCGCCGCTCAGGTCGTTCGTATGGAGCCGCAGCGTATCCAGGTTTGTGAGTTCGCCCAGTTCCGGCGGAATCTCACCACCCAGAGAATTCCTATCGAGCGCCAAGGTTTGCAGATTGGCCAGCTGGGCCAGTTCTGAAGGGATCCCGCCGCTGAGGTCATTGCCGCTCAGCAGGAGCTGCTCCAGATTGGTGAGAGCGCCTAGTTCCGGCGGAATCTCACCGCTCAGCTGGTTGTATCTGAGAAACAGCCACCTCAGGTTTGTGAGTTCGCCCAGTTCCGGCGGAATCTCACCACCCAGAGAACTCCTATCGAGCGCCAAGGTTTGCAGATTGGCCAGCTGGGCCAGTTCTGAAGGGATCCCGCCGCTGAGGTCATTGGTGCCCAGCAGGAGCTGCTCCAGATTGGTGAGAGCGCCAAACTCGGGCGGAATCTCACCGCTCAACTGGTTGGCAGCGAGACCCAGCAGCGTCAACTGGGAGAGATTAGCCAGTTCCGGCGGAATCTCACCGCTCAACTGGTTGCCAGTGAGACCCAGCCGCGTCAACTGGGAGAGATTAGCCAGTTCCGGCGGAATCTCACCGCTCAGCTGGTTGTGCCGCAGACGTAGAACCTCAAGGTTGGCCAGGCTGCTCAACTCGAGCGGAATCGATCCGCTCAAGCGATTCCTATTGAGCGAGATCTTCCGCAGATTGGCGAGGTCAATCAGGTCGGGGGGAAGTTCACCGGCAACCCCATTTCTGTTGAGCTCCAACTCAGAGACTCTGCCCGTCTCGTCAACTGAAACGCCATACCACTCCGCAACAGGAGCGTCGGTCAGCCAGGCCTCGTTGTTGGTCCAGTTGGGACCGTCGGTGGCATTGTAGAAGGCAGTCAACGCCGCCACCTCGAGTGACGACTCGGGGATCTCCGGCGGCGTCGGTTCAGGTTCCTCAATCGGGGAAGTCTCTTCGGCTGGAGTCGGCTCATCAGCCGGCGCCGGCTCCTCAACTGGTGCCGGTTCCGCCTCCTCTGGAGTCGGCTCATCAGCCGGCGCCGGCTCCTCAACTGGTGCCGGTTCCGCCTCCTCGCTCGATTGCCGTTCAGGCTCGGTCTCGGCGTCGGCGGTGGTCTCCACTTCGAGCAGCGATTCCTCCTCTGCGGCAGACGGCGATTCCTCCTCTGCGGCAGGCGGCGATTCCTCGTCTGCGGCAGGCGCCGTTTCCTCAGCCGACTCATCAACTGCCGCCTCATCCTCTCCCTCCTCGGGTGGCACCGTCTCTTCAACTGCCGTCGCCTGCTGGCGCGACGCAGTCTCCTGCGATGGCGTCGGCTCTACGCTGGGGGTCGGTTGCTCGGCTGCGGCGGGCCGTTCGGCGGGTTCCGGATCGGGGGTCGGTTGCTCGGCTGCGGCGGGCCGTTCGGCGGGTTCCGGATTGGGGACTTCAACCGGATCCCGTGTCGGGACCTGCGCGGGCGTCGACGGTTGGTCGGGGTCGACCTCGCCGCAGGCGGCACACAGGAACATGCCTGCGGTCAGGAGCGGCAGCGACCATAGCCATAGACTGCCCCGCGTCATGGCGCGACGATCCGCAGAATGGCGCCATCGCGCGTGAGCACGTAGACCTCGCCCGCGTCGTCGAGACCGAACGAAACGACTGGACGCGAGATTCTACCCAGCTCGATCACATCCCCGCCATCGGGCGGCAGCGCCCACAGCCACCCCTCGCAGTAGTCGGAGAAGAGGTAGTGTCCGGTCAGCGCGGGCAGAGCCCTGCCTCGGTAGACCACGCCGCCCACGACCACGCAGCCCGCCTCGTGGCTGTACTCCACCACGGGCAGCGTCAAGCCCTCCAGCGAGCAGCCCGCTGCCGGGTCGACGCACTTCGTGCCTTCGAAGCGGTTCCATCCGTAGTTGCCTCCTGCCACGATGTGGTCGATCTCTTCCAGTTCCGAGACCCCGACATCGCCAGCCCAGAGCACGCCGGTTGCAGGGTCGAACGCCATCCGCCACGGATTGCGCAACCCGTATGCCCAGATCTCCGGCCGCGCGAGCTGTTGATCAACGAAAGGATTGTCCGGCGGGACGAGGTAGGGCGACGCTGCCGAGGAGGAGCGAACGTCAATGCGGATGATGCTCCCGTAGAGGGAATCGAGTCTCCGTGACACATTGGGCAGTTCAGCATCGCCGACACCCAAATACAACATGCCATCGGGACCGAAGCGGATCGCGCCGCCGTGATGGTGTGAGCCAGCCTCGATCTCAAGCACGATCAGCTCGGAGCCAGGATCAATCCGGGTGGGATCAGAGAGGTCGGCAGCAAACCGAGACAACCGGTTCACGATGGGGACGCTGACCGCGGTGTAGTACAACCAGATGTGTCCTGTCTCATCGAACCGCGGATCGAGCGCGGCGCTGAGCAGACCGTTCACGGCTGTTACGCCTGAAACCCGATCGCTGATGTCGAGCAGTTCGACCGCCACTCTGTCATCAGGCTCCAGCAGCAGCAGAACGCCCTCTTGGCTGGCCACGAACAGGCCCGGCCCGGGCTCGCCGTCGATTCCGGTCGGGTAGGCGCCCAGCTCGTTCGGCCGCGTGAAGCGCCGCCCGGCAAACGCCGGTTCGAGACGGATCCGCGGAGGCGGCGCGACGGACGCTGAGACGGTCTCGGCTCCTACTCGCACCGGCAATTCGCGTTGCAGTTCCAGAGCGAGATCCCCGCTCAACTGGTTTCCGTCGAGCCGCAGGTCAGTGAGGTTGGGCAACTCCACCAGTCCCGGCGGGATTTCGCCGGTGAGTTGATTCCAGTCGAGCGTCAGCTCGGTCAGGTTGGCCAGGTCGGCGAGCTGCGGCGGGATCAAGCCGCTCAGCCTGTTTGCGGCGAGCCTGAGGATGGAGAGCTCGGCCAGGTCTCCGAGTTCGGGAGGAATGTCGCCGCTCAGCTGGTTCCATTCGAGCGTCAGCATCGTGAGCTTCGAGAGCTCGCCGAGCTCTGCTGGAACGCCCCCGTCCAACAGGTTCCCTGGGAGCAGCAGCCGCTCTAGGTTGGCCAGCCGGCCGAGTTGCGGCGGGATGTGCCCGTTCAAGCGGTTGTGTCCGAGCGCCAGCACTCTCAACTGCTCGAGATAGGCCAGCTCCGCAGGGATCGTCCCGCTCAACATGTTCGATCTGAGCTGCAGTATCTCCAAGTGGGCCAGCTGGCCGAGTTGCGGCGGGATTTGACCACTCAGGCGGTTGCCTCCCAGGCGCAGTTCGGTGAGATGCGTCAGATTGCTCAGTTCGGGCGCCAGCGATCCCGAGAGTTCGTTCCCGACCAGGTTCAGTTCGGTGACGCGTCCGGCGCCGTCTACCCCGACGCCGTACCAGTCCGCCAGCGGCGCGCCGGTCAGCCAGTTGCTGTTGTCGACCCAGCCGGGACCGTTCGTGGCACGGTAGAAGGAGGACAGCGCTTCCCGCTCGTGAGGCGGTTCCGGGGGTGGGGTCGGCGTGGGGGCGGGAGTAGCGGTCGGGGACGCACTCGCGCATCCGGCGGACAGCAGCGAGAGTGCGGCTAGGAGACCGATGACGGTCGGTGTCAGGCGTTCCATCACATCCTCGGGCTCCGCTCGCTACGGGCCGAGCGGCAGGTCAACCTCCATCGCCACCGGGTTGCCCCGGTAGAGGCGTCCGGAGGTGCTCAGCGCGGAGACGTCGAGGACCGTGTTGTGGGTGGTCCAGCGCTGGCCCTCGGGACGGGTGCTCACGTAGTAGCGCCCGGGGAAGGACACTGAGCGCCACACGATCACGAGGGCGCGAGCACGAGGCGGCGTCCACCCCCCCCCCGGAGCATGTGTACGACGCGCTTCGCCGGGGCCGTTACCGAGATTCAAGATACCCCGCGGACGGAACATGGACATGTCTCCTCCATGTGGTGGTGAAGATGCTGGCTCGCCAAGGAGCGAGGCTACACGCGATGCCGATCCCGGGCTACGGGGCGAGGTCGGGGGCTACGGGGTCGAGGGCGAGGAGGTCCTCGAGCACGGCGAGGGTCTCCAGCACGCCCAGGTCGTCGAGCTGCCAGCCGTGCTCGACCGCGGTGGCGTAGATCAACCGGTCTGCGGGGTCGCCGGGAAATGTGTGGGGCAGCGCGACCGCGGTGGCCGCGACGGCCGGGCTCAGAGCCGCAGTGCGAACAGAGCTCGCAAGGTGCCCGAGCCAGGTGCTGTTGGGCAGGCGCTGTGGGACTCGCTGGACGACGCCGACCGGATCGCGGTGGCGTCCCAGGTTTGGTGTAATAGCGGTTGGGGCGCAGGTTCCGGGGGTCAGTCGTTGCGGATCTTGCTGGCCAGGGCTGCCGCGGCCCTCGCTTCGCGGTTGGTGCGGTATTCGTAGATGTCGGCCGCGGCCAGGATCCAGCGGCTGCCCCGCACTCCCAGCCAGCGCAGCGGCTCGGGCTCCCATTTCGGGTGGCGCACGTTCACCCAGGGCAGATCGACCCGCTCGGAGTCGGTTCCGGTGATCAGGTCGGCCAGGGTGCGCCCGGCCAGGCTCGACGGCGCCACCCCCTCCCCCACGTACCCGCCCGCGCCGGCGGTGCCCGCGGACCGGTCGTAGTGCACGAACGGAGTCCAGTTGCGGGGCACGGCGAGCACGCCGCCCCACCGGTGGGTGATCCGGGCGCCCGACAGCGCGGGGAACAGGTCCACCAGCGTGGCGTGGATGCGTTGGTGGGAGCGGCGGTGGCGCTCCAGGGTCGGGCTGATCCGCGACCCGTACAGGTAGGGCACTCCCCGGCCGCCGAACGCGATGCGGTCGTCCGCGGTGCGCTGGCCGTAGATCACCATGTAGCGGTCGTCGGCGAAGGTGGGCCGGTCGGCCAGGCCGACCTCGTCGAAGGTCGACGGCGGCAGCGGTTCGGTGCCGATCATCAGCGAGTAGACGGGCAGCAGCTGGCGCCGCCGGCCCCGCAGGTCCCGGGTGTAGGCCTCGGTGGCCCGCACCACCACCTCGGCGCGCACCGTGCCCCGGTCGGTCAGCACCCGGCCGGGCTCGATGGCGGCGGCCGCGGTCTGCTCGTAGATCTTGGCCCCGCGCCGCTCCACCGCGTCGGCCAGTCCCCGCACCAGCCGGGCCGGGTCGATCGCCGCGCAGGGTGCGTAGAAGATGCCGCCGAGCACCCCGGTGGCGTTCGCGTGAGCCCGGGCCTCATCCGCGGTCAGGAGCCGGATCTCGTCGGGGGTGAGACCGAGTTCGTGGTGATGGGCTATCTCGGCGGCCTGGCGCTCCGCTTGGGGACGGTTGCGAGCGAAGCGGACCACCCCGCCCTTGTGGTAGCCGCAGTCGATGCCCTCGGCCGCGGCCACCCGGCCGATCTCGTCGACGCTGTCGAAGACGGCCCGGGCGAGGCGCAGGGACGCGGGCAGGTCGGCCAGGGAGGCGTACTTCTCGATGCCCGCGGCCAGCTCGCCGACCGCCCAGCCGCCGTTGCGGCCGGAGGCGCCGAACCCGCAGATGTCGCGCTCGATGACCGCCACCCGCAGCGCCGGGTCGAGCCCGAGCAGGTAGTAGGCGGTCCACAGGCCGGTGAACCCGCCGCCGACGATGGCCACGTCGGCGTCGGTGTCGCCGTCCAGCGCGGCGCGAGGGTCGAGCGAGCCGGGGAAGGTGTCGAGCCACATCGACCGCTCGCGGTACCGCGCGTCCAAGGCTGAACCGGGGGGCATCCCGCCACTGTACGGCTGAGCAGGTCGGCGCGTCGCCGGCCGGCCGGGTGCGCCCCCCTGTTCGCTCGACCTCCTAGCGGATCTGGACGATCCGGCCCGAGCGGCCCCACGCCTTGTGGGCGGTGAGCACTCTTGCGTCGAGGCGCTCGCCCAGCGCCAAGCAAAGCCGATCTGCGAGCGAGAGGCTCTCGCCTCGCCGCCAGCGACGAGCGGCCCACTCGGCGTCGTCGCTGGTCACCGGCTCAACCCGTACGCCGTAGCTCTCCAGCAGGGCTCGGGCTTGATCCCAGTCGCGGCCCTCGCCCAGCACCCGCCGGGCGACCTCCGACCAGTTCGCCGCGCCGCACCTCGGGTCGTCGGCCTCCGCACCCTCAACCGCGTCGGCTCCGTCCTCACCCAGCAGGAACGCCAGGATCGCCGATGCGTCGAGCACCGAAGTCACTCGACAACCTCACTCTCGCCGTCCTCGACCGCGGCCGCCCTGCGCCGGTCGGCCAGGAGTTGCTCCACCAGGTCCAGCCCCTTCAGATCATTGCGAACCCGATCCCGAAGCTGCTCACGGGTCAGCAGGACCAGGCCGTCAGGCGACTCGACGAGCACCATCTGGGTCCCTGCGACCAGCCCAGCACGGGCCCGAACGGCAGCAGGCACCACGATCCGTCCTCGATCTCCCATCGATACCACATATGTCCCACTCATGTATCTAGCGTACCACGCGGTGCCTGACGTCGATGTCTTGTCCCTAGGCGGGAACTCGGCGTGTTTCCGCAATTGGCCCTTGTGCGGAGGGTTCGCCTAGTATCCTTCCGTAATGTCTGGGGTTGCGGAAGAAACGGCGGGGCACGCCTGTTCGGTGGAGTGGCGCGGGCGTACCGTGTCGGCGTGGGTTCCCGCACAGCTCCATGGCCGCGACTTGGCGTTGTCGACTTCGGCGGTCCGTGCCGCTGAACGGGCCGTGGCCGCTCTGCGTCTGGCCGACCAGCGGCTCCCCGCCACGTTCGAAGCGCTGGCGAGGCTGCTGTTGCGCCACGAAGGGATCGCTTCGTCGGGGATCGAGGGCCTGCGCGAGCCGATCGCCTCGGTGCTGGTAGCCGAACGCACCGGTCTCGGCGGTGCTGCTGGGTGGGTTGCGGACAACCTCGCGGTGATCGAGGCCGCGCTCCGCACCGCACGCGAGCCGCTGAGCGTGGAGATGATGAACGGCTGGCACGCTCGGTTGATGCGCAACGGCGACCTGCCCGCGGAGATGGTGGGCGAGTTCCGGCCCACGCAGGGATGGGTCGGCGGCACCTCACCGCTGGATGCGGCGTACATCCCTCCGCCTGCGGCTGAAGTCCCCCGCCTCATGGACGACTTGGTGCGATTCGCGGATGCCGACGACGACCTCGACGCAGTGTCGCGAGCAGCGATCGCCCACGCCCAGTTCGAGGCGATCCACCCCTACGGCGACGGGAACGGCCGGCTCGGACGGGTGCTGGTCAGCCGTATCCTGCGACGAGCCGGAGCGACACAGCGCTCGGTGGCGCCGATCAGCATGGCAGTGGCCCGGGACCCCGGCGGGTACCTGTCGGGGCTGCGGCTGTTCGAGACCGGCCACGCCGGACAGTGGGTGAAGTGGTTCGCCGGAGTGGTGGAGCGCGCCGCCGAGCTCACCGACAGCATCGTGGACGAGTCACAGCAGATCATCGGCCGATGGCGTCGGGCGACCAGCTCGCTCAGGCCCGACAGCGCCGCCCGAGCGCTGCTTCAGCACCTGCCCAGCCACCCTGTCATCAACTCGGCCGACGTCGCCGACCTGCTCGGCGTCACCGAGCGCACCGGCAGAACCGCCCTCGACACGCTCTCCGAACGCAACGTGCTCTCCGAGATCGACCTCAGCGCCCGCGGCGTCGGCCGAGCCCGGCGCTGGTACGCCGCCGACGCACTCCTGCAACTCTGGCGCACTTGACCCGAGCGCCCGCGGCCAGATCGCCGACCACCCAGCCGCCGTTGCGGCCGGCGGCGCCGACCCCGCACTGCGTAGCTCTCCAGCAGGGCACCGACCAGATCCCAGTCCCGGCCCGCGCCGAGCACTCGCCGGGCGACCTCTGACCAGTTCGCCGCGCCGCAGAACGCCCGGGATGCCTGCATGACACTGCCAGTACGTGGGGCTGGCCGGCTCCGGCACGGAGTACTCTGCGGGCATGCGACGGCCGGCGATCAGGCAACTCGACCTGGCCGGGTCGCCCGAGGCCATGGGCGACGCCCACGGGCGGGCCCACGCCGAGGAGATCCGCCGCTATGGCCGCGAACGGGTGGACATCGTGGCCGGGGGGCTGTGGAGCGGTGGACCGCTGGAGCGGGGGGCGGTGCTGGAGCTGGCCGAAGCCTGCCTGCCCGCCCAGGAGGCGTTCTCGCCCGGCCTGCACGCCGAGATGATGGCTATGGCGAACGCGGCCGGGATCACTCCGGCCGAGGCGGTGGTGGTGGGCGGGTTCACCGACTTCGTGGACACGGTGCGGGCTACCACCTCAGGCCCGCACCCGGCCTCGGTGACCGAGGACGACTGCACCGCCTTCGTGGTGCCCGACGGTCGGGCTGCGGGGGCGGGGATGGTCGGGCAGACGTGGGACATGCACGACGCCGCCACCGACCACGTGGTGCTGGCCCGCCTGCGCCCCGAGACCGGTCCCGACGTGCTGGTGTTCACCACCGTCGGGTGCCTGGGCCAGATCGGCATGAACGAGTCGGGCGTCTGCGTCGGGATCAACAACCTCACCGGCAGCGACGGCCGCTTCGGGGTGATGTGGCCCACCGTCGTCCGCGAGATGCTCGCTCAGGCGACCGCGGCCGAGGCGCTGGACGTGCTGCTGGGAGCAGATCTCGCCGGCGCCCACAACTACCTGATCCTCGACGCCGAGGGCCGGGGGTACAACGTCGAGGCCATGCCGTCGGCCCGGCCGGTCGAGGTTCTGGTCGATCAGCCGCTCGTGCACGCCAACCACGTGACCGAACCCGCGGCCGCGCCCTTCGAGGGCGAGCGGGACCCGGAACTGATGGCCAACTCGCGCCTGCGCCAGGGCCTGGCCGAGGCCATGCTGGCCGGCACCAGCGAGCCGGTCGATCCCGAGCGTCTCATGGAGATCACCCGCGAGCCGTCCGCAATCTGTCGCTGGCCCGACCCCAAGTACCGGGTCGAGTCGAGCGGCGCGGTGATCATGCGGCCCCGCACCGGCGACTTCTGGGCCTGCTGGGGCCAGCCGGCGGACAACGACTACGAGCACTTCTCGCTGACACCCGCCGCGGCTCAGCGCAGCTGAGCGGGCCCCGGCCGCCATGGGCGAACTGACCTACACCAACATCAGGGCCGAGTGGGCCGAGGCGCTCCAGCACATCGAGCACACCGCGTTCCCGACCGCCGACACCGAAGACCTCTACTGGGCCGACGAGCTACGGGCCCTGGCCCTCGAGTTCGGTGAGGGAGGCGTGGTGGTGCTCGACGGCGAGACCCCGGTGGCCATGGGGCTGGGCATCCGCATCCACTTCGACTTCAGCCACACGCAGCACTCGATCCGCGACCTGGTCGGGGTCGATGGCGGCACCGGCCACGCTCCCGACGGCCCCTGGTACTACGGCACCAGCATCGCGGTGCTGCCCGACTACCGCCGCCGGGGCATCGGCAAGCGGCTCTACGACATGCGCAAGCAGATCTGCCGGGACCTGAACCTGGCCGGCATCGTCGCCGGAGGTGTGATCCCCGGCTACGCCGACCACAAGCACGAGATGTCGGCGGCCGACTACGTGGCCAGGGTCTCGGCCGGCGAGTTGTACGACGCCACCCTCACCATGCAGATCGCCAACGGCTTCGAGGCCCGCGGCGTGATCGCCGACTACATCACCGACCCGGCAGTGGACAGCTGGGCCTCACTGATCGTCTGGGAGAACCCCGACTACAACCCCGACCGCTGACGCCGTTCGGCGCGGGACTCCAGTTCGGCGATCAGGTCGGGGGCGTGCTGGCCCAGGGCGGGGACGGTGGTGTCTGGATCGTCGGCGTTGCTGAGGTTGAGGGGGGGCTTGTAGACCTCGGCTGACCCGGTCGGGGTGGTCACCCGCATGAAGCGGTCGCGGGCCCTGAGCTGATCGTGCTGCCACAGCGCCATCGGGTCCCGCACGAAGCTGTGGGCCACCCGGCCGGCCCGCAGGCGCTGGATCAGCTCCTCAGGGCTGACCGACGTGAACACCGACGTGATCAAGGCCTCCAGATCGTCGATGTTGGCGATGCGATCGGAGTTGTCGGCGAACCGGGGGTCGTCAGACAGCGCCTGGTCGCGCAGGACGTACTGGGCGAAGTCGGCCCAGTCCCGGTTGCTCTGCACGGCGACCATGACCAGCTCACCATCGCTCATCGGGTACATGCCGTAGGGAGCGATCATGGTGTGGCGGTGCCCGGACCTGGCCGGGACCGAGCCCTTGCCCACGGCCGCATAGGTCGGCGCCGCGGTCCACTCCGCGACGCACTCCAGCATCGAGACCTCGATGGAGGCGCCCTCGCCGGTGGCCTGCCGCCGGTGGAGCGCGGCCAGGATCGAGGTCAGCGCGTACATGGCCGCGGCGATGTCGGCGATCGAGAACCCGACCTTGCAGGCCTGCTCGGCGGTGCCGGTGAGGGCCACAGCCCCGCCCTCGGCCTGAACGGCCAGGTCGTAGGCCTTGTCGTCGGTGCGGGGGCCGCCCAGGCCGTAACCCGAGATGTCGCAGGCGATCAGGTCGGGCCGGCGTTCCCGGAGCTGGTCGGCGAGAAGCCCGGCCCGGCGGGCCGCGGCCGGAGACAGGTTCTGCACGAACACGTCGGCGCCGGCCACCAGCCGATCGAAGGCGGCCCGGTCGCCGGGGTCCTTCAAATCCAGCTCGATGCTCTGCTTGCCCCGGTTGGCCCACACGAAGAAGGCCGACGTGCCGTCCACGGTCGAGTCGTAGTGGCGGGCGAAGTCGCCCTCGCCGGGGCGCTCCACCTTCAGGACCCGGGCCCCCAGATCGGCAAGCTGGCGGGTGGCGAACGGGGCGGCCACCGCCGCCTCCAATGCGACCACGATCACGCCGTCCAGGGGCGCGCTCATGGCGCCTGCACCCTCACGCCGTCCAGGGACGCTGTCATGCGGTCACGGCTCCTGGTCCGGTGAGAGGTGGCCGTCACGGCTCCGGGTCCGGTGGCAGGTAGCCGTGGCGGGTCTGGGGCAGCTTCATGTCCAGGATCCGCGACGCCACCACCGTGCGCAGGATCTGGGCCGTGCCCCCGCCGATGGTGAACATGCGAACGTCGCGGTACATGCGCTCCAGCGGGTTGTTGCGGCTGTAGCCGGCCGCGCCGTGCGCCTGGAGCGCGTCGCTCACCACCGCGATGGCCGCCTCGGAGGTGAAGATCTTGGCCTGGGCGGCCAGGGCCGGATCGGGGAACGGGCTGCCGCCAGGGCCCTGGGAGGCTGCGGCCCGATAGATCAGGCTGCGGGCCGCCTCCAGCTTCACCGACATGTCGGCAAGCATCCACTGCAGGCCCTGGAACTCGGCTATGGGGCGCCCGAACTGCTCCCGCTTCCTCACGAACTCCAGCGCGAGCTCGTAGGCACCCGAAGCCAGGCCGAGCGCCACCGTGCCGGCACCCACACGCTGGGTGTTGTAGGCGTTCATCAGGTCGGCGAAGCCCCGCCTCAGCCCCGACGGCGGCTGCACCGCCATGGCCGCGGAGACCTCCATGTTGTTGAAGCCGACCACCGTCTCGGGAAGGCCCCGCAGACCCATGGTCGGCTCCCGGGCCCCGACCTCCAGCCCGGTCGTCTCGTCCCGGAAGGCCAGGAACGCGCCGATGCCCTCCTCGTTGCCGTCCTCGTCGAAGACCCGGGCGAACACCAGATGGGTGATCGACACACCGCCGCCGGTGATCCAGTGCTTGGCGCCGTTCAGGACGTAGCCATCACCGCGGCGGTCGGCTCGGGTGGCCATCTCCGACGCCGCGCTCCCGGCGCCGGGCTCGGTGATGCAGATGGCGGGCTTGTCCCCGGCCAGCACCAGCTCGGCGACCCTGGCCCGCTGGGCGTCGGTGCCGTAGGCCAGCACCGCCGACAGCGCCCCCATGTTGCACTCCACCGCGATGCGGCCGGTGACGCCGCACACCTTGGCCATCTCCTCCACCACCAGCACGGCGTCGAGCAGCGACCGGCCGGGTCCGCCGAGGGCGGCGGGCACGGTCAGGCCACAGAAGCCGGCCCGCTGCAAGGCTTCGACGTTGTCCCAGGGATACTGCTCGCTGCGGTCCACCTCGGCGGCCCGGGGCGCGATCACCTCGCGGGCCAGGGTCCGTGCCTCGGCCTGGAGGGCCCGCTGCCCGCCCGTCAGATCCCAGGTCACACCGGCGCTCCGGTGGCCTGGGCGGTCAGCGTGATCAGGTCCCGCTGGGCGATGCTGCCACCGATGCGGCTGGCGGCGGGACCGACCTTGTCGGCCAGCCGGGCGAAGTCGCTGCAGCGGCCTTCGGCGTAGCTGCGGAAGGCTTCGGCCAGAGGGATGACGACCTCGTCGAACGTCGCGTCGTTCTCGCTCGCCCCCGGCGGGCGGGCCCGGAGGCCCTCGAACCAGCGCCGTGCCCCGGGATGACCGGGCCGGCGCGCGAAGGCCAGAGCGGCGTGCACGTCGAGGAAGGCGCAGGTGTGGCGCTCGGCCACGCTGTCCCAGCAGTCCGCCAGCGTGTCCCAGCGGTCTCCGGCGTCGCAGCCGGCCAGCTCCAGGCGCCACAGCAGCGACGTCTGGTCGCATAGTTGGAAGGCGGCGGTGGCATGGGGCTGGCGCTCGTCGAACACCGCCAGCGCACGGGAGGAATCGCCCGAGGCCAGCAGGCGCAGAGCCAGATGCCACCAGATATGGGTGGCGAGGAGGTCCTGGGCGCTCCACCGCTCAACCGAGCCCTCCAGCAGCTCGACGGCGGCCGAGGTGTCGTCAGTCGACTCGTAGACGTGGGCGAGCGCATGCCGGGCCCACAGGTCGTCAGGATCGAGACCCAGAGCCACCCGGCCCAGCGCCTCGGCCTCGTCGTAGCGCCCGACCTCCTCCAGGGCGAAGGCGTGCTGGCCGGCCACGAACCCCCATCCCGGCTCGCCCCGCCACGCCTCCACGGCATGGGAGCTGGACCCCAGCCGGCCACGGTCGTCGCCGACGTGCAGGTAGAGATCGTGCGCGAAACGCACCGCCGCGAAGTCCCGTCCGCCGACAGCGATCGCGTCCCAGGAGCGGGCGGCCTCGGTGAACTCACCCGCCAGCAGCAGCTCCAGCGCCCGTGCATGGCCCCGTTCACGGTCACCGGACCGGCCGGCGCGCGACCGCACCCGGGCTGCGTCCGCGGCCAGGGCCGGCGCACCGGACGGGGTGCCGGCCAGCACCCGGTAGACCGCGGCGAACACCGGACCCAGCACGAAGGTCTCGTCTTCGGCGCCCGCCTCCGACATCACCGCCACCGGGTCGCCCCGGTAGTGCAGGTACTGCTCCCAGGCCCGCTCCCACGCCCGCCGGCTGGCCGGCTCGCCCTGCACCGGCCCGGGGTCGGGCAGGCCCGCCACGCTCATGCGACTTCGACCTCCAGATGCTCTATGCCGTTGACGAAGTTCGAGTCCACGTAGACGGGATCACCGGCCAACTCGAGCTCAAGGCCGCGGTCCAGGATCGACTCGATGAGGATGGCCACCTCCAGGCGAGCCAGCGGCGCTCCCAGGCAGAAGTGGGCACCGCCGCCGCCGAAGGCCACGTTGGGCGGTCGCAGGGGCCTCGTCACGTCGAAGCGCATGGGCTCGTCGAACACCTGCTCGTCGAAGTTGGCGGCCGCATACCACATGACCACCTTGTCGCCGGTGTGCAGCGGAGTGTTCTGCAACACGGTGTCGCGGGTGACCGTGCGCCGGAAGTACAGGATCGGCGACGAATACCGGATCACTTCCTCGGCGGCCTGGGCCAGCAGCGACGGATCGGAGCGGACCAGTTCGAACTGGTCGGCGAACTCCACCAGGTGCAGGGCCAGATGGGCCATGGAGGCCCGGGTGGTCTCGTTGCCGGCGAAGACCATCAGCCGGAAGAAGTTGGTGAATTCGGCGTCGCTGAGCCGCTCGCCGTCGACCTCGGCCTCGATGAGCTTGGTGACCAGGTCGTCGGCGGGCTCGGCCCGGCGCCGCTCACCGAGGGAGCGGGCGTACTCGTTGATGCCGTGGGCGGCCGGGCTGTTGAACGGCAGCAGCCGCAGGTCGGTGGTGTTGCCGTAAGCCGTGGGCTCCAGTGGCCTGCTGGAGGTGCCGGCCACCAGATGGTCGGTCAGCTCGATCATGTAGTCGTGGTCCGACTCGGGCACGCCCATGATGTCGCAGATCACCCCGATCGGGATGGGCGCGGCCACCGCGTTCACCCAGTTGCCGCCGCCGGCCTGCATCAGCGCGTCGAGGCGAGCGGCGATCCGGGTCCGCACCGCGGCCTCGTAGGACTGCACATGGCGGGGAGTGAAGGCGGAGCTGACCAGCCGCCGTAGGCGGGTATGCACCGGCGGGTCGAGGTCGATCATGGACGCCCGGGCCGACAGGGCGTCCTCGTCGATGTCGTAGATCTGTATGTGGCCGACGGCCGACGAGTACAGGTCGGTGTCGCGGGAGACCTCCGACACCGGCGCATGGCGGGTGACCGACCAGAAGCCGGTGCGGTCGCCACCGCCTGGCGGGGTCCAGCTCAGTGTCGGGCAGGCCCGCATCTCGGCGAAGGCCTCCTGCGGGATGCCTTGGGAGAAGGTGGCCGGATCCTGAAGGTCCGCCGGCGCCATCAGGCGCTGCGCTAGATCCATTACCCCAGCACGAAGGGGTCGCGGGTAGCGCCGGTCAGCTCCACCCACACCGTCTTGGTCAACAGGTAGCCGTCCAGAGCCTCGCGGCCGTTGTCCTTGCCGTAGCCGGACTGCTTGAACCCGCCGAAGGGCGCGGTGTAGCTGACGGTGCGGTAGGTGTTGACCCACACCGTGCCGGCGTGCAGCGCCCGCGACATCCGCAGGGCCCGGCGCACATCCAGGGTCCACACCCCGGCGGCCAGCCCGTAGTCGGTGTCGTTGGCCAGTTTGACCGCCTCGTCCTCGTCGTCGAAGGTCATCATGGCCAGCACCGGCCCGAACACCTCCTCGCGCACGATGGTGGTGTCGTTGGTGGCGCCGGTGATCACCGTCGGGCGCACGAACCGGCCTCCCAGGACCGGGTCGACCACCCCTCCGGCTGCGATCGTGGCTCCCTCGCCCCGGGCCTGCTCGATCATGGCCAGGATGCGGTCGCGCTGCGCGTCCGACGCGGCCGGGCCCATCTCGGTGGCGAAGTCCGACGGGTCGCCCAGCACCAGCTCGGCGGCCCGGGCCGTGATCCTGGCCACGATGTCGTCGGCGACGCCGCGCTGCACGTAGGCGCGCGACCCGGCGATGCAGGTCTGGCCGCTGGCCGCGAAGATCCCGGCCAGCAAGCCGTTGGTCGCGGCTTCAGGGTCGGCGTCGTCGAAGATGATCTGGGGCGACTTGCCGCCCAGCTCCAGCACGGTCGGCACCAGGTTGCCGGCCGCGGCCCGGGCCACGTGGCGGGCGGTGTCGCCACCGCCGGTGAAGGTGATCTTGTCGATCCCGGGATGGGCGGTCAGCGCGGCCCCCACCGACGGGCCTCCGGTGACCACGTTGATCACCCCCGGCGGGAAGCCGGCCTCGGCGGCCCGCTCGGCCAGCAGCAACGCGGTGACCGGAGTGAGTTCCGACGGCTTCACCACTGCGGTGCAGCCTGCCGCCAGCAGCGGCGCCAGCTTCCAGGTGAGCAGGAACAGCGGCGAATTCCAGGGGATGATGGCGCCCACCACGCCGACGGGCACCTTCTCGGTGTAGACGAGGAAGTTGGGCGTGGGGCTGGGGATCTGCTCGCCGGTGATCTTGTCGGCCAAGCCGGCGAAGAAGTCGAAATAGCTCTGGAGGCTCTTGGCCTGCGCCGAGGTCTCGCGGATGATCTTGCCGTTGTCGCGGGTCTCGATGGCGGCCAACTCGTCGGCGTCCCGGGTGAGGATCTCGCCCAGGCGGCGCATGAGCCGGGCCCGCTCGACCGCCGCCATCTGCGCCCACGGCCCGTCGCTGAAGGCCCGGCGGGCCGCGGCCACCGCCGCGTCGACGGCGTCGGGATCGTCGGCCACCTCCGCCCAGACCTCCCCGGTGTAGGGATTGGCAGTGGTCATACGGCGATCGGGGGCGGGCGAGGCGAAGCCCCCGTCGATCCAGTTGTCGTAGGTCTGCATGCGGGCCTCCTACTCGCTCGGCGTCTGGGGTTCGACAATGGAGATGGCCGCGCCCGGGCACCGGTGCACGACCACATCGGCTCGTGGGCGGGGCAGCGCGCCCGACCCGATGACGGACGAGATCACCTCGTCCTCGTCGAGCAGGAACACCTCGGGCTCCAGCATCTCGCACTGGCCCCCGCCGATGCACCGCTCATCATCGACGGCCACCCGGACCAGTTCGGTGCTCACGACGCCGCCTCGGCCAACGACTCGGCCAGGATGCCCAGGCCCTCGTCGACGTCGGCGTCGGTGGCCACCAGCGGCACCAGCACCCGGATGCAGTTGGAGTAGACCCCGGCCCCCATGAGCAGCAGACCCCGCTCGAAGGCGGCCTCCATGACGGCGGCGGCCGTCTCGGGGGCGGGCTCGCGGGTGGCCGGGTCCCTGACGAACTCGAGAGCCAGCATGGCGCCCAGGCCCCGCACTTCCCCGATGGCCGGCACCGATCCGGCCAGCTCGTCGAGGCCGCATCGCAGGCGGCGACCCAGCGACTCGGCCGCCGCCCGGAAGTCCCGGTCGAACACCCGGGCGATGGCCACCGACGCGGCCGCACACGACAGCGGGTTGCCGCCGTAGGTGCCGCCGATGCCGCCGCCATGGACCGAGTCCATGATCTCGGCCCGCCCGGTCACGCCCGAGATGGGCAGCCCGCCTCCCATCGACTTGCCCCAGGTGCACAGGTCCGGCTCGACGCCGTAGTGGGCGATGGCGGCGGGGATCCCGGTGCGGCCCATGCCCGACTGGACCTCGTCGGCGATCACCAGGATCCCGTGCTCGGCCGCGATCTCCGCGACCCTGCCCGGGTAGTCCTCGGGCATGGGGATGAACCCGCCCTCGCCCTGCACCGGCTCGAAGATGATCGCGGCCACGTTCGACGGGTCGGTCTGGTTCTTCAGCAGCCGCTCGAGCCCGGCGACGGCGTCGTCGGAGGTCACCCCCCGGTACGGGTAGGGACCGGGCGCCCGGTACACCTCCGGCGCGAACGGGCCGAAGCCCAGCTTGTACGGGCGCACCTTCGACGTCAGCGACATGGCCAGCAGGGTGCGGCCGTGGAAGCCGTTGTCCAGGCTCACGATGCCCGGACGGCCGGTGTGGTAGCGGGCGATCTTCACCGCGTTCTCCACTGCCTCGGCGCCCGAGTTCAACAGCAGAGCCTTCTTGGCGAAGTCGCCAGGATGGCACTCGCACAGCAGCCGGCACACCTCGACGTAGGGCTCGTAGGCCGACAGGGAGAAGCACTGGTGCAGGTACGCGTCGAGCTGGGCCCGGATCGCGGCGACGATCTCGGGGTCGCGATGGCCGTGGTTGACGGTGCCGATGCCCGACACGAAGTCGATGAACTCGCGGCCGTCCACGTCGGTGATGCGCGCCCCCGAGGCGCCGGCCACGAAGAACGGCCGGCCCGCGGTCCCGGCAGCCACCCAGCGGGCCCGCTCGGCCGCCAGACGGTCGGTGTTGGGCAATGAGGTCATGGCGCACCTCCTGGGGCCATCTCGACCGACAGCACGCCGTGGACGAAGTTCGACGCCACCCTCACCGGCTCGCCGCGCTGCTCCAGGAACATCCGGCGCGCGGCCATCTCCTGCAGCAGCACCGACACTTCGAGCCGGGCCAGGAACGCACCCAGGCACAGGTGCGGCCCGCCGCCGCCGAAGGCGAAGTGCTCGTTGTCGCCGCGGCCGACGTCGAAGCGGAAGGGATCGGCGTAGGCGGCCTCGTCGCGGTTGGCCGAGGCGTACCACATGACCACCTTGTCGCCGGCCGCGATGGGGGTGCCGGCCAGCTCGCAGTCGGCGGCCGCCGTTCTGCGCATGTGCAGCACCGGGGTGGCCCACCGGATGATCTCCTCGGTGGCCGGCTCGATCAGATCCAGGTCGTCCAGGATCCGCTGCCACTGGTCGGGATGGGCGGCCAGCGCCATGGCGCCATGGCTGATGGCTGTGCGGGTGGTCTCGTTGCCGGCGAAGACCAGCAGGTGGAACAGGTGGCGGTACTCGTGGCGGGAGATCCGCCCGCCGTCGGCTTCGGCCTCGACCAGGTGGGTGACGAGATCTTCGCAGGGCTCGGCCCTCCGCATCGCACGCATCTCGTCGCCGTACTCGAACAGGGCGTGGCTGGCCGGGCTGTTGAACGGCAGCAGGCGCAGCTCCGTCGTGTTGCCGAAGGCGTCGGGCGGCAGCGACTGGGTGTCGCTGGTGCCCTCCACCAGGTAGTTCGACAGCTCGACGAGGTAGTCGGCGTCGGCGACGGGCACGCCCAGCATGGACAGGATCACCCGGATGGGCAGCGGGGCGGCCACCATGTCGACCCAGTCGCCGCCTCCCCGGCTCATGAACTCGTCGAGCAGCTCGACGGTGATCTCGCGCACCGCGTCCTTCCAGCGGCGGATGTTCTTGGGGGTGAACGCCCCGGCCACCATGCGCCGCAGCCGGGTGTGGTCGGGGGCGTCGGTGTCGATCAGCGAGCGGCGGGCCTCCAGGGCGTCGGCCTCCAGGTCCCACAGGTTGGTGTGGCCGATGGCCGACGAGAACACCTTCGGGTTGCGCGACACCGCCCTGACGTCGGCGTGGCGGGTCACCGCCCAGAACCCGTTGTCCTCGTAGGGGTGCCAGGCCAGCCCCGGCATGGACCGGATCCGGGCGAACCGCTCGTGGGGGATGGCGTCGAGGTAGAGCCGCGGATCAGCGATCTCGGGGGCCAGGGTCGGCGTGGAGGCGGCTGACGGGCTCATGGGCTGGGGTCCGGGGTCCTGGGTCAGCAGTGCGCCAGGAAGCGGGCTCGCTCCCAGTCGTTGACGACTTCCGGGTCGGGAGAGTTCTCGGCGGCCAGGGCGAGCTCGTGCTCGGCGGTGCACAGGTAGTTGGTCGAGAAGTCTGCTCCGAGCATCTCCGCCATCGGGGAGCCGCGGTAGGCCGCTATGGCGTCGGCCAGGGTCGCGGGCAGAGGAGCGCAGTCGCCGGGATTGGTGTACATGTCGCCCTCGCTCCTCGGCGGGATCTCCAGGCCCCGCTCCAGCCCGTCGCAGCCGGCGGCCAGCACGCCGGCGATCATCAGGTGGGCGGTGGCGTCGGCGCCCGCGGCCCGGAACTCCACCCGGTTGCCCGCCGATCCGGCCTCGGTGATGCAGCGAGCCATCACGGTGCGGTTGTCGCCGCCCCAGTGCACATGGGTCGGGGCGAAGGTGTTGGGCCTGACCCGCTTGGCCCCGTTGTCGGTGGGCGCTCCGAGCAGGCTCATGCTCTGGGCGTGCTCCAGGAGGCCTCCGAGCCACTTCGACATCAACTCGTTGGGGGCGTCGTCGGAGTCGGCGAAGGCGTTGGCCCCGTCGACGTTGAGGCTGGTGTGGACGTGCATCCCCGAGCCCGACTGGTCGGCCCACGGCTTGGGCATGAAGGTGGTCCTCATCCCGTGGCGCACCGCCACCTGCTTGACGATGCTCTTGAAGACCACCGTGGCGTCGGCCGCGGTCATGGCGTCGGCGTAGGAGATGTTGACCTCTATCAGCCCCGGTCCGTACTCGGCGTTGGAGGACTCCACGTCGAGTCCGGCGCCCAACAACCCGGCCCGCATGTCCGCGATGCAGTCCTCGAGGGCGACCGCGTCGGTGAGCGACGAGTACTTGATGTGGTCCTGGACCGGGCTCCAGTCCTCATGGCACAGGTAGAACTCGAGTTCGGTGGCCGCTATGGGCTCGAATCCGAGGCCGCGGCATCGCTCGATCTGCTTGGCCAGCACGCGCCGGGGGGACAGCTCGTGCGGTTGGCCGTGCTCGTCGAGCACGTCGGTGAAGACGATGGCGTAACCGGGCTGGTGGGTGAAGGTCCTCCCAGTGGACAGATCGGGCATCAGCTTGCAGTCGAGATAGCCGGTGTCCATGTTGATGAACGGGTTGTCGGTCAGGTCGTCCTGGGCGTCCATGATGAAGATGGCGTCCGCGATGGCCACACCCTGTTGGGCCACGGTGCTGAAGAAGCGCTCGACGGGCACCCGCTTGCCCCGCAGGTGCCCCTGGGTGTCGGGGATGGCCACCTCGACGGTATGCACTCCAGCGGCGGCGCATTGCTCCTGGAAACTGCGGGCTGATGCGATGTCGGTCATCGATGCTCCTTGGGGTTGGTTGACTTTGGACAAGTTCGATGAGGATCAGGCAACGGTCAGCACCACCCGTCCCTTGATGTCACCGGCCCGGAGCCGATCGTGGGCCGTCTGTGCTTCCTCGAGGGGCAGCGTCTCCACCGGGTTGAGCACCGAGGGCTCCCGCCCGGCCAGGTCGAGCAACTCGTCGAGCTGGGCCCGGCTGCCCCACACGCTGGTCATGAAGCGGGCCTCGTGGGGCACCGCGCCGAAGCCGAACGGGATCCGGCCGCCGTACAGCCCGACGACGGCCACCAGACCCAACCTGGCTACCGCGCCCGCGGCGGCCGCCAGGGTGGCCTCGCTGCCGATGAAGTCGATCACGAAGTCGAACGGGGGCAACTCGTCGCCGGGCCCGTAAGCGTGGTGAGCGCCGCGCTCGACGGCGGTGGCCCGCTTGGCCGCCGAAAGGTCGAGCGCGCCGACCTCGGCGTCGCTGAGCAGCCGCAAGTAGCGGATGGCGTACTGGCCCAGCCCGCCGGCTCCGATCACCAGCGCCCGCCGCGGCCGGCCCGGGCGGCGCAGGGTCTCCAGGCCCTGGGTGACGGCCCGGTAGGCGGTGAGGCCCCCGCAGGCCAGCGGGGCGCACTCGACAGGATCGAGGTCGCCGATGGGCGCCAGGTAGGCGGAGTCGGGAACCAGCATCCTCTCCGCATACCCGCCGTCGGAGAAGATGCCGGCCTCTCGCGCGTCGACGCAGATCATCTCCACGCCCTCGTCGCAGAGCTCGCAGGATCGGCATCCCCACGGCGCGTAGACCATGACTGGACCCAGGCGCGGGTGCACACCGGTCACCTCGTGGCCGAGGACGAGCGGCAGCGAGCTGGGAATGACTCCTTCCACCACATGCAGGTCGGAGTGGCAGACGCCGCACGCGGTGACCTCGATGACCTCGGCGGCAGGGTCAGGATCGGGGTGGTCGCCGACGAAGCGGAGATCGGTGTTGAACTCCTGCAGGACGACGGCTCTCATGACCCCGAACCCCGGCTCAGTAGCTCTTGGGCAGGCCCAGGCACTTCTGAGCGATGAAGGCCAGCACCAGATTGTTGTTGACGGGAGCCACCTGGTACAGGCGGGTCTCGCGCAGCTTGCGTTCGATGTCGTACTCGACCGCGAACCCGAACCCGCCGTGGGTGTTCAGCGCGGCGTTGCCGGCCTCCCACGAAGCTTCCGAAGCCAGCATCTTCGCCATGTTGGCCTCCGCGCCGCACGGCTCGCCCCGGTCGAAGAGGTCGGCCGCCTTCCAGCGCATCAGGTCGGCGGCCTGAAGGTTGGCGTAGGCCCTGGCCAGCGGGAACTGCACTCCCTGGTTCTGCCCGATGGGGCGTCCGAAGACCTCGCGCTGGCAGGCGTACTCGCTGGCCCGATCAAGGAAGAACCGGCCGTCGCCGATGCACTCGGCCGCGATCAGGATCCGCTCGGCGTTCATCCCGTCGAGGATGTGGGAGAACCCCATCCCCTCGGTGCCGACCAGCGCGTCGGAGTCGATCACCACATCGTCGAAGAAAACCTCGGTGGTGTTGTGGTTCATCATCGTGGGGATCGGGTTGATGGTCAGCCCGGGCACCAGCTCCCCGTCGGATCCCCGCAGTTCGATGATGAACACCGACAGCCCCGAAGTGCGGCCGGCGGCCGGGTCGGACGGCGCGGTGCGGGCCAGCAGGATCATCAGGTCCGAGTGAAGCGCCCGCGAGGTCCAGATCTTCTGGCCGTTGATGCGCCAGGTGCCGCCGTCCCGCTCAGCCCGGGTGCGGATGGCGGTGGTCTCGGACCCCGCGGCGGGCTCGGTCACCCCGAACGCCTGGAGACGCAGCCGTCCGTCGGCGATCGGGGGCAGGTAGCGCTGCTTCTGGGCAGCCGATCCGTGGCGCAGCAGGGTTCCCATCACATACATCTGGGCGTGGCAGGCGCTGGGGTTGCCGCCACTGGCTGAGATCTCTTCCAGGATGACCGACGCCCCCGCCAGGCTGAGCCCGCCGCCCCCGTACTCCTCGGGAATCAGCGCGCCGAGCCAGCCCTGATCGGTCAGCTCGGCCACGAACTCCTCGGGGTAGCGATCAGGCTCGAGTTCGCGCCAGTAGGCGTTGCCGTACTTGTCGCACAGGCGGCGCACCGCGGCGCGGATCATCTCGAAGTCCTCGGCCGCGGCGAAGGTATGGAGCGGCGGGGGCGCGACCACCGAGACGGTCACTGCTCCGGCTCCTCGTCCCAGTAGCCGTGGCGCTGCAGCAACTCGGCCGCGGCGATGCCGCTCTGGTGCAGGTGCTCCTCCATCGCTCGGCGAGCGCCGTCGGCATCACGGGCGCTTATCGCCTCGAGGATGGCGGCATGGTGCTGGACGGCCTGCGAGTCCCAGCCCTCGATGAACTCGTAGTAGCGGGACGGCACCGAGCGGACCAGGTGTCGCAGCAGCCATCGGGTGCGGCGGGGTGCGGCCGAGTTGATCACCCGATGGAAGGCGTTGTTCAAGGCCGACAGGTCCTCGCCGCTGTCGTGCTCGAAGCGCTCGTGGATGGCGGTGAGCTGGGCGATCTCGTCGTCCTTGAGCGACTCGGCGGCCATGGCTGCGGCTCTTCCGGCCACCACGCCGAACAGCTCGTAGTGGTCGATGATGTCGTCGGGCGTGAGATTCGCCACCGATACGCCCCGGCGTGGTGTGACCTCCACCAGGCCCTCGCGTCCCAGGATCACCAGGGCCTCACGCACCGGGCTGCGGCTCACATCGAGCACCTCGCCGATGGCGTCCTGGTCGATCTTGGTGCCCGGCTTGAGTGCGCCGGCCAGGATCAGGTCCCGGACGTAGGTCACGACCTCGTCCGCGAGGCTGCCGCGCTGCCGGCGCCCCGGATCGACGGGCGGGTACTCGACGTTCATGTCCGGTCCTTGCCCGGCTGCGCGGCCTCGCCCAGGTAGGCCGCCTGGACCGCCGGGTGGGCCTGCACCTCGGCGGGGGTGCCGCTGGCGATCATCCGGCCCTGGTCCAGGCAGTAGACGCGGTCGCAGATCCCGGTGATGAAGTTGAGGTCGTGGTCGATCACCAGCACGCCGGCGCCCACGGCCGCAGCCATGCGCCTGACGTTCTCGACCATGGCCAGCGACTCGGTGTCGCTCATGCCGCTGGTCGGCTCGTCGAGCAGCAGGAAGGCGGGCGCGGCTGCGGCAGCCCGGGCCAGCTCCAACCGCCGGGAGTTCCCGTAGTCGAGCTGGCCGGCCCGGCGGTTGCGCTGGTCCCACAGGCCCGCTCCGGCCACGATGGCGTCGATGTCGGCCCGGGTGCCGCCGTTGCGATGGACCGAGGCCATGAGTGCGGCCACCTCGACGTTCTCCCGCACGGTGAGCGATGAGAACAGCCTGAGGTTCTGGAATGTCCGCACCAGGCCGGCCCGTGCGATGGCATGGGAGGGTTCCGACGTCAGCCCCATCTCGCCGAGGTGAACCTCTCCGGTGGTGGGATCCACCATGCCGGTCATGACGTTCACGAGTGTCGTCTTGCCCGCGCCGTTGGGGCCGATCAGCCCGACGATCTCGCGGTTGGAGACCTCGATCGAGGCGCCATCGAGTGCCCGGAAGCCGCCGAACTCGACCGACACCCCGCTGGCGGACAGATCCAGGGCTTCGGGTTCCGGGGCCTCGACCGCCTCGGTGGGAGGCTTCTGGCGGATGAAGCGGCGCCACAGCCAGGCGTCGACCTCCCAGTCGTCGAGCACACCGTTGGGGCGCCAGATCATGAAGACGACCATGGCCAACCCGAGCAGCACGGTCGGCAGCCCCTCGCGGAACACCCAGTCGAGGTTTCCGTCGAGTCCGAGACCGAAGATCTCATAGCCGTCGGAACCCATGCGTCGGGCGCTCTCGCGCACTGCGGTGATCACTCCCACGCCCAGGAGCGCACCGCTCACGCCGTTGCGACCGCCCACGACGAGCATGACCAGAGTGAGCAGCGTGTACTGGAAGAAGAAGAACTCGGGCAGGAGGCTCCCGATCTCGTAGACCCGCAGCGAGGCAGCCACCGAGACCACCGCCACCGAGAGCAGCAGTGCGATCGTCTGCTGGACGACGGGATTGATGCCCATGGCCCGAGCCGCGAGATTGTCCTCGCGGGCGGCGTGGTTGAGCCGTCCGATGCTGCTTCGAGCGAACAGCAGGGCCAGCACGATGGCTGCGAACAGCGCGAGATAGATCGGTGTGCGGGTCTGGAGCGTGTCGCCGATCCCGAAGGTGAGCCCGGCTCGCTCACCGCCGGTCAATTCGTTCCAGCTGGCGGCTACCTCGTGGGTGAAGAAGAGCAGAGCCAGGGTGATGACGGTGGCCGCCACCGAGCCCGACCGGGCTCCGGAGCGTCCCAGGCCGATCCCGACCACCACGGCCACAATGAGCGTGATCCCCAGAGCCACCGCGGTCGCGGGCAGCGGTCCCATCTCCACGTCGGCCAGCCCCCAGGGTGCGTTCGGTATGCGGGTGTACTTGTCCTCGGGCGCGATGGCGAAGAGGGCGAAGGCGTATCCGGCCACCGCCCCGAAGCCGATGTGTCCGAAGGAGAACACGCCGGTGTTGCCCACGTAGATCTGGATGCCGATCACCATGATGGCGTCGATGAACATCGCGGTGATCAGCTTCTCCGCCGACGCCCCCTCGACGATGAGTGTGTACAGCAGCCCCAGGCCCACGAAGGACGCGAACAGCACGACCGCGCCGGCCAGCGGGAAGGCGACGTCGCGCCGCAGGTTGGGGAACAGCAGGCCGGCCTCGCGCCGGCGGCTCCGCGCCCATGCGGCCAACGGCGGCGATGCCCCCGCCATCACACCCGTCCCCTGCGGAGGGCGGCCGCGGGCATCACACCCGCTCCCGGCTTAGGGCGGCCGACGCCATCACACCCGCTCCGCGTGGGCCACGTTGACGAGACCCCCGGGCCGGAAGATGAACAGCAGCGCGATCAGCGAGAACACCACCCCCTGGGTGAGGGCGGCGGCTGTTCCGGGCAGCCAGGTTCGCAGCATCACCTCGGCGAGCCCCAGGGCGAGACCCCCGATCACCGCGCCCTTGAGGCTTCCGAGCCCGCCGATGAGAGCAGCCAGCACGCCGCTGAGCATCGGGTTGATGCCGGAGGTGGGCGAGGTGTGGCCGGCCCGCATCAGCCAGAAGATCCCGGCGATGCCGGCCAGCGCGCCGGACAGGGCGAAGGCGCCCCGGATGACTCGGTCGGAGTTGACGCCCATCAGGCGGGCGGCGTCGAAGTCGGCCGCCGCGGCCCTGATCGACAGCCCGAACATGGTGCGCTGGAGGATGGCGGCGGTTAGGACCAGGGTCACGATCGTCACGATGATGACGACGGTGTCGAACACCTCCACCCGTACCGGTCCGATCGAGTAGGTGTCCGCGATCCAGCCCGGCTCGGCGAAGGTCTGGACCCGCGCACCGACGTACATCAGGAAGATGGCCGCCACCAGGAAGTGGATGCCGAATGAGGTGAGCAACTGGGTGAACTCGGACGAGCCCCGCACCCGGCTGAAGGCGATCCGCTCGATGAGCAGGTTGGTGACCACCGACACCACCACGATCAGGGGAGCCACCAGGTACCACGACCAGCCGTTGCTGAACGCGGCGTAGGCCGCGTAGCCGCTCACGGTGATGAGTTCGCCGTGGGCGAAGTTCAGCAGATGCATCACGCCGAAGACCACGGCCACGCCCAGCGCCAGCAGCGCGTAGATGCCGCCTCGCCCCAGCCCGTCGATCAGGTTCTGGACCAGTTCGGTCATGCCGCACTCCCCCGCACGAAGGTATCGAGCACGACGGTGTTGAGCAGCGTCGTCTTGCCTGCCCCGTTGGGGCCGATGAGGCCGACCACCTCACCGGCCCCTACGGACAGGCTCACGTCGCGCAGTGCCGAGATCGACCCGTACCGGGTGGTCAACCCGGACACTTCGAGCAGCATGGGTCTGTCTCTATCGACGGCCGCTTCCGGTCGGAATGGTTGTCCGGTCTCCCGTCACCTCATCTCGATGAGGACGTCCTGGCCGTTGACGATCCGCTTGATCGGGACCGACTTCGGCGGTGTGCCGGTGGTGCCGACGTAGGTGATCGTGCCGCTGAAGCCCTCGAAGCCTTCGATCTGGGCCACGGCGTCGCCGATCTGGGCTGAGTCGGTGCAGCCGCAGTTGACGATGCCCTGGATGCCCAGCAGCAGCGAGTCGACATACAGGCCCATGAAGCCCTGGCTCTCCAGCACCTCGCCGTCATGGGCGGCCGAGTACCCCTGGAGCAGGCGGTCGTTGAGGCCGCCCGGTTCGACGTTGATGTGGGGGGTGTGCACGATGCCCTCGTTGTTGGCCTCGAAGGCGATGCCGGTGGCGTCGAGGGCGTCGGTGCCGATGTAGGTGATGTTGTCGAACCCGGCTCCCTCGAGCTGGCCCCTCAGCGCGGTGACCTGGTAGCCGAGCGCGGCCGAGAAGAAGGCCTCGTTGTTCTGGAGGACCTCCGACAGTTCGGCCACCTGGGCGGAGAAGTCGGTGTCCACGAACCACCCGTAGGTGTGCTCCGCGACGACCTCGCCGCCGCCGGCCTCGAAGACCTCCTTGAAGACGTCGGGGTTGTAGCCCGTGTACGGGCCCGGCTCGGTGAACACGAAGGCCCGGGTGATGCCCTGGTCGAGGGCCCACTCGGCCGCCGCGCTGGACTGGCCCCGGTCGTCGAAGGACACCAGGAACGAGTTGTTCTCGATGTCGGACAGCGTGGGCTCGGTCGAGGCGGCCACGAACACCGGCACCTGGCCGCCGGTGGCCTGCAAGATGGGCAGGGTGAAGTCGGCGAAGGGCGGGCCGATGAGGAAGTGGGCCCCCCAGTCGAGCAACTGCTGGGCGGCCACGCCGGCCGTGGTGGCGTCGCCGCCGACATCCTCGACCCGTACCTCGACGGGCGAGCCGTTGACGCCGCCGGTGCAGTTGATCAGGTTGGCGAAGTGGGGCACCAGCTTGGAGCCGGGGATGTCGACGAAGCCGACCACGTCGCTGAAGTCCATGGCCATGCCGACCCTGATGGGCTCACCGGACGGCGCAGGCCCGCAGTTGCTGAGGTCGGCGTTGAGAGCGGCCCGGATGTCGACAGCCTGGACCATCGGCTCGGCCTCCATCATGGCCTCTTCCGCGGCAGCGGCAGCAGCCTCCGCCTCAGCAGCCGCGGCAGCCGCTTCAGCCTCAGCGGCTTCCAGCTGGGCTTCGAGTTCGGCCACGACGTCGGGGTCGATGGCTCCTTCGGCCTCTTCCATGGCGGCGGCCAGCGCAGCCTCAGCCTCAGCAGCCCTTGCTGCGGCAGCCTCCGCCTCAGCAGCCGCTTCCTGAGCCGCAGCCTCAGCCTCAGCAGCCTCCGCCTCAGCAGCCGCGGCGGTAGCTGCGGCCTCCGCCTCAGCAGCCGCGGCGGCGGCTTCAGCCTCGGCAGCGGCGGCTTCAGCAGCCGCGGCGGCCTCTGCCGCGCTGGTGTCAGGGGCTGCTGGTTCCTCGTCCTCGCCGCAGCTGGCGGCGAACAGGGCCAAGACCGCGACGAGGGCGATCACTGACTTGAACTTCATTGGACATACCTCCTGGGAGCGTTCGGCGGCGGACCGTAGCACACCAACCGTTCGGTAGCGAACGAATTCAGGGCGGGGACCCGAGAGCGTTCGGCGCGGACCGTAGCGCACCGCTCAGAGGACTGCAAATACTTTATTAAAAATTCAGAATGAGGCTGTCGATCAGGTTCAGCAGATCCTCATAGGCCGTGCAGCAGGGGTACTGCGGGTGCTCCGCAATCACGTTGTCCGGTGCCCGGAACAGGATCCCGGAGTCGGCCGCGGCCAGCATGGTCATGTCGTTGTAGGAGTCCCCCACCGCGACCACCCGGTAGTTGAGGGCGCGGAAGGCCTCCACGGACCTCGCCTTCTGATCGTTGACCCGCAGTCGGTAGTCGGCCAGGCGGCCGCCCTCCACGACCAGCGTGTGGCACAGCAGCAGGGGCCAGCCCAGCTGCGCCATGAGGGGGCGGCCGAACTGCTCGAAGGTGTCCGACAGCAGCACGACCGGGACGCGGGACTGGAGCTCGTCGAGGAACTGGCGGGCGCCGGGCAGCGGCACGAGCCCCTCGACGACCTCCATGATCGTGGTCATGGTGATGCCGGCCGCGTCGAGCGCCTCGATCCTGCCCTTCATCAGCACGTCGTAGTCGGGCTCGTCGCGGGTGGTGCGACGCAGGAAGTCGATGCCGGTGCGCTCGGCTACCGCGATCCACACCTCCGGGGTGAGCACGCCCTCCACATCGAGCACGACCAGGGACTGCGGACGGGAGGGCACTTGCGCTCAGCCTTCGCCCATCATCGCGGCGGCGCGCCGGTCCAGCTCTTCGTCGTCCACGTCCTCGATGTGGGTGTGAACGCTCCACTTGTGGCCCCACGGGTCGAGGAACTGGCCGGCGCGATCACCGTAGAACTGGTCCTCGGGAGGCCTCAGCTCCGTAGCCCCGGCCGCCAGCGCGGCCGCGAAGGTCGCGTCGCAGTCCTCAACGTTCACGGTCATGGACACGGGCGTCCCGCCCAGCGTGTTGGGCCCCACGACGCCCTCCTCGGGCCACTCGTCGGACAGCATGATCAGCGAGTCGCCGAGGCGCAGCTCGCAGTGGCCGATCCGGCCGGCGAAGGTCATGCGGCGACTCTCGGTGAAGCCGAGAATGCTCGTGTAGAAGTCGATGGCGCCGGCCGCGCCGTCGACGCACAGGTAGGTCGAGACTCGCGGGTAGTCGTCAGGAATCGGGCTGACCATGGGTCGGCGTCCTTTCTGGGAGAACAAGGACACCAGAGCTTGTCGGGGCGCCGGCGTCCAAGCGGTACCGCATTATCGCCGCCCGGTGGCCTTCTTGCTCTCGCTCGCTTCCGGCTCCGGCCGGCAGGCCCCTCAGCCTTCCACGAGGGCTATGAGTTCTTCGTCGCTAGGGATCTCGACGCCGGGCACGTAGTAGGTGTAGAGGCTGGCGATCACGTCGCCCAGGCCGGAGTCGTCGGCGCCGGCGAGTTCGGCCGTTATCACCGAGCCGTGCATGTGCAGCGACGACAGCCTGCCGGTCGCCAGCATCCGGCGGGCCAGCTCGTCGGAAGGACGGTCTCCGAGA
This sequence comes from Candidatus Aldehydirespirator sp., assembly GCA_965203575.1. Lineage (GTDB taxonomy): Bacteria > Actinomycetota > Acidimicrobiia > Acidimicrobiales > Aldehydirespiratoraceae > Aldehydirespirator. Next base: position 2,545,305 of record OZ241894.1, on the reverse strand, counting down.
ATCTCCTCGCCGGCGCGGTATCGCTCGTGGCCCATGCCGGTGAGGGTCCGGTTCAGCTCGAAGCGCACGAGGCCGGGCCTCGGCGACGAGGTGCGCAGGAAGGTGACGGGCTGGCCCATGGCGACTGCAGGCTACAGCGGCCCGCCCGTCGCGGCTGCGGCCCCAGCGGGCACGTCGAACAGCTGCGGGTGAGCGTCCTCGGGCTCAGGTAGGACACGGGGGACGCCGCTCCAGCGCAGGTCGTCCATGAACACCCAGCGGCGGCGGTGGATGGCGCACGGGCCCCACGCGGCCAGCGCGGCGATGTGGCGGGGGCAGGGGTAGCCCTTGTTGGACGCGAACCAGTAGGCCGGGTAGCGCTCCGCCGCGGCGACCATGAGGCGGTCGCGGGTCACCTTGGCCACCACCGACGCGGCCGCTATCGACAGGCTCGACGCGTCGCCCCGCACGATGGTGGTGACGCCGGGCCTGCCGCCGCCGCCATTCTCACTGCCGTCGCGAGCCCCGTCGCCGGCACGGTCACCGTCGTCGTCTGAGTCATCGCCGGAGCCGGCCTTGGGGGCCAGGAAGTCCCACTTCCCGTCCACCAGCACGTGGTCCACATCGAGACCCAACCCGTCGATGGCACGCCGGGCGGCCAGGCGCTGGGCGTCAGCCATACCAAGTTCGGTGCACTCGTCGACGGTGGCATGGCCGACCGACACCGCCCGGGCCCACGCCCGGATGCGGCCGTGAAGCGTCTCGCGTTCGGCCGCGGTGAGCATCTTGGAGTCGCGCACCTTGTAGATGCGCCGATCGGGATCGGCGACCACGGCCGCCACCGTCAGCGGCCCGGCCCAGGAGCCTCGACCCACCTCGTCGACGCCGGCCACCACCCGGGAGCCGGAGTCCCACAAGGCCCGCTCCGCCCGCAGTCCGGGCGCCCGTCCCCGCAGGGCGCGCCGGAGAGGTGCCGCGGTCGGAGCGGTGGAGGCCATCGGCGCGACCGTAGCCGCGCCGGGTTAGTGTCTCCCGCTCCTGTTCGCTTCGCTCACGGGCCGCTCAGGCCACGGCCTCGCAAGCTCGGCCTCTGGCTACAGCGTCCAGGTGGAGAGGACCAGCGCCTTGTCGCGCCAGGCCTGGATGTTGGCGTCCAAGACGTCGAGCGGGTTGAACGGGGTCACGCCCTCCATGACGTCGTCCTCGCGCATGCCGTACAGCGCGCCCATGGCGAACCGGCAGCAGTAGACGGTGGCACCCTCGTTGATGAGGGTCTGGAGCTGGCGGTTGTACCCGAGGTTGCCGGGGAAGCCCTCCTGGCCCACCGCCGGGTAGCCCCGGGCGGCGTTGGCCATGAGCACGGCCGGGCCGTACAGCACGAACGTCAGCTTGAAGCCCTTGCGCTGCAGGCGGGTGGCGGTGAGCATGTTCACCAGGCCGACCGAGCCCTCGAAGGGCACCGTGTGCATGAACACGTATGCCTGGTCGCCCTCATCGGCCTTGTAGTCGGGGAAGATCTTCTCCTCGATGTTGTGCATCACGTCGCCTTCCTGGGGCGGCGGGATGGTCACTGTCTTGGGCATGGTTGCCTCCTTGCTGTTGTGGGTTTTGTGGTTGTGTAAGTCGTTGCTGTGTTGGTTGCTGTAGTGGATCGATGCTTGCCGGATCTCAGACGGCCGGTCCCTGGGGCCGGCCGGAGCGGACGGGCCACTCCTTGCGGTGGGAGCCCGGCAGGGCCCCGATGACACGCCGCCGGAGGCCCCAGGGCAGCAGGCGGTAGGCCGGGGTGAACACGTGCCTCCAGAAGATCTCACGCAAGCCGCGGGCCTTCTCCGGCATCCTCGCGCCGTAGCGGGCGCCGACACGCTGCTGGGCGTCGATGGCCAGGTAGTGCTCCGAGTTGGAGCGGAGCCACTGAGCGAATCCCATGACGGCGCCGCCCGGCCCTACAGCCCCGCCAGCAGGTTCTGGGCGGCGACGGAGATCGGCTCGTTGAGCGCGCCGATGGCAGGCGAGTACACGTTCTCCATCGTGGCCAGCTCCTCGACGGTGAGGCCGACCCGGACCGCCATGGCCAGGAAGTCGGCCCGCTCCTTGATCCCCTCGCCTCCGATCATCTGGGCCCCGATGAGCCGCAGCGACCCCGGCTCGGCCAGGAGCTTCACGGTGATGGGCCTGACGCCCGGGTAGTAGCGGGCCCGGGTGATGCCCTGGGCCTTGCCCACCACATGCTGGATGCCCAGCGCAGTGGCCAACGTCTCGCCGAAGGACACCCCGCCGATCATCCACTCGCCGGCCAGCAGCCCCCACGGCACGAACACCGGCCGGTAGTGGCGGGTCCCGCCGGCGGCGTTGGTGCCGGCCGTCTTGCCCTGGGAGTAGGCGTGTGAGCCGGTCAGCCCCTGGATCGGGATGTCGGAGACCCCGTGGGGGATCTCGGTGCAGTCCCCCGCGGCGTAGATGTTGGGGTCCGAGGTATGCATCCTCGAGTCGACGATCAGGCCGCCGGTCGAGCCCAGCTCGAGGCCGGCCGCCGCGGCCAGCGGGTTGTTGGGGACCTTGTGGGTGCCGACGATGACGAGGTCGGCCTCTATGCGGCCCTGCTCCGTCTCGACGCTGCTCACCGTCCCGTCGCCCCGGAAGGCGGTGACCCGGTTGCCCCACTGCATGTCGACGCCGGCGTCCTCCCAGGCCTGGCGCACCGGCTCGGCGATGTCAGGGTCGAGCACGTCGGCCATGGGCCAGGGCGCGGGATCCACGACGGTGCACTTGATCCCCCGGTGGCACAGGGCCGCGACCATCTCCATGGCCACCAGACCGGCGTCGACCACCACCGCCGATTGGCAGGAATCGAGGCGCTTGTCCCACTCCATGGCCTCCCGGATGTACTTGACCTCGTAGATGTCGCCGAGGTCGGCTCCGGGGACGTCCACCTTGGCGTAGTTCCACCCGGTGGCGACCACCAGCCGGTCGTAGGACACCTCGCCCTCGCCGGCAACCCGTAGAGTGCGCGTCTTCGGGTCGATCGACTCCACCGTCGTCTCGTAGTGGACGTCGATGCCGGTGGCGACGTACTGCTCCTTGGTGGCCAGGAAGAGCCGGTCGAAGGAGTCGATCTCCTTCCCGTGGACGTAAGGGATGCCACAGGGGCTGTAGGCCACATCGGTGTCCGCGGTGTAGACCACCACCTCGGCGTCCGGATCGATCCCCTTGGCCGCGCCGGCGGCGCCGATGCCCGCAGCGCCCCCACCGATTACCGCTATCCGCATCGTGACCCTTTCGTCACCGGACCTCCTGGGTCGCGTGCTCCCCGCTCTTGTTCGCTGCGCTCACGGGCCGCTCGGGCCACGGCCTCGCTCAGCGTCCTGCAACCATCTGATGAGTTCATTGCCTTACCCGCTCGGCCTCTGCCCGACGTATCGGATGAGATAACTGCGTATCGGAACCTAAAGCCGACCCTGGGCGAGTGTCAAGCCGCGCCCGACCGTCGAGGGCACGAATCCCTCACACGGCCCGCACCGACATCTCCGGCGTGTTGCGAATGGTGTTGGACACGTAGCAGACGCGAGCAGCCGCCTCCAGCAGCCGGTCCTTGACAGCGTCGTCGCAGTCGACGTCGACCCGGATCTCGAGGGCCGAGAAGCTGGGGCCGTCGTAGGTGCCGGTCACCTCCACCTCCAGATGGGACAGCTCGATGCCCCGCTTGCCGGCCGCGTGGGCCACCGCGAGGGTGAAGCACGACGACAGCGCGGCCAGCAGGAGTTCGGTCGGCTGGGGACCCTGGTTGGTCCCTCCGTACTTGGTGGGCTCGTCCACCGGAATGGTGAAGTCGCCCGAGGACACGTCGCATCGGTAGGCACCGAGCCACCGGGCCGAGACGGTAAGGGTCGGGGAGCTCACGGCGGGTCGTCCTTCAAGCTGCTGGGAGTGAGCGCGACCCGTCAACTATACGACACCTCTGGATCACAAGCGAAAGGCCGTGGTCTAGGATGCACGCCCGGTGATGGAGGCATGACTCGCCAGGCGGCGACCGGCGCAGCGGGCGCAGACGAGCGGCCCAACCATGTGAGCGGCGAGACGCTGAGCGCGGTCGTGAACTCGATCGGGCCCAAGATCCGCCACCTGCGCAAGCAGTGGAACCTGTCGCTGCAGCAGCTCGCCGACCGCTCCGACGTGTCGACCGCGGCCATCCACAAGGTGGAGCAGGGCACCATGGTGCCCACCATCACCACCCTGCTGAAGCTGGCCGCCGCGCTCGAGCAGCCGGTGGCTTACTTCGTGGACGAGGAGCTGGAGTCGCCGCCCTACGTGGTCTTCACCCCTGCCGCCGAGCGCCGATCGATCTACACCCCCCATGAAGGCCTCACCCTGGAGGGGATCTCCGGTCCCTATGGCCAGTACTTCGTGGCCACCGCCATCGCGGAGGTCGCGCCCGGCGCTGACAGCGGCGACCCCCCGCTGCGCCACGCGGGCGAGGAGCTGATCCACATGCTGTCGGGCCGGCTCGACGTCGACGTCTCCGGTCAGACCTTCCAGCTGCGCAGGGGAGACTCGATCCACTTCCGGGCCGACCACGAGCACCGCTGGCGCAACCCCACCAGCCAGCCGACGCGGGCGGTGTGGACCGCTCTCAGACCCACCTGAGCGAGCGGCGGCCGGGATCTACGACAGCCGGCGGTCGAGGTTGAGGAGGGCCTGCCGGAAGCACTCGATCGGGGCGCGGGCCACGCCGGCGCCCACCTGGCCGGATCCGTCGGAGACGTGGACGATCCCGGTGTTCACCGCCGGTGTTATGGAGCTCTCGACCACCCGCCGGACATCGACCCCCAGCGGGGTGCCGGAGTTGTCGAGCACGGGCAGGCGGAGGCGGGTGCTGGTGCCGGCACAGATCCGGCTCATGGCCGCGGTGACCGCGGCAGCGTCGGCCATCCTGCCCCCCAGGAAGCCGGCCACCGCGGGCGAGTTGGCCGCGGCCGCCCCGCCGAGGCCCACCAGCTCCAGCACGGCACTGTCGCCGATGTCGGGGGCGCTCGTGTCCGGTCCCTGGCCCGGGTAGTACAGGGCGTCCTGCACCGGGGGCGCCGCCGCGATGTGCCACTCGGAGTCGCCGGCCAGACGGATGCCGTAGGTGGTGCCGTTGCGGGCCATGGTGGTGACGATGCTGGAGTCCGGCACCTGGCCGGCCCACTCCGTGAGGGCGCGGGCACCGGCCATGGCGATGTTGAGGAACATCAGGTGGTTGGTGCTCAGGAAGTCGGCTGCCTCGCCGATCCTGCCCGTTCCGGCCCGGACCAGGTGCGGGAGCAGGTCGCGCAGCAGGAGATTGGTGGTGGCTTGGACCCGCATGTGGACGTCGTCGCCCATGGCCACGCCCTGCGCGGCCAGTGAGAAGACGTCGATGGGGCCGGCCTCGTCGAGGGCCCGGGCCAGGGCGGGGGCGAGTGCGTCGCGCAGGAACCTGAGGCGCTCGATGGCCGCGTCGGAGTCCACCCCGAACCACGGGACTGCCCCCGAGCCCTGGTTGAGGCTGGCGTAGGCCGTGGTGCCGCCGGCGTCGACGGACACCACGTACACGGGGGCGCCGGGCCCGATGGCGCTGGCCATGGGCACCACCGTGGAATGCTCGTTGGCGGCCTCGAGCCGGATCTCGCCGGCGTTCAGCATGCGGGCGGCCGCGTCGCGGTCCGGGGCCCACCCCTCGGCCACCACCGCGGCGCGGACCGAGCGCTGGAGCGGGTCGCACATCTCGGACCAGCCGATGGGCGGACCGCAGTGAAGGATCATGCCCGGCTCGAGACCGGAGATGACCGCGCTCGCGGTCTCGACGCCGAGCAGCATCGGCACGCCCCGGTCGAGGCGGTCGATCACTTCGGCGTTGGCCGCGTCGACCCGGTCTGAGGCCGGGCCCAGCAGCCTGGCCAGGGCGGCCACCGCCTCGGTGTCACCACCGGCCGGGATGCGCCAGTCAACCCCCACCGCGGGCGCGCCCTGGTCGCGGACGGCCGTCTCGAACCGCTCGAGCCCGATGTTGACGACCGCGACCTGTTCGGGCAGCTCAATAACGCCCATCCGCGCAGCCCCTATGACATCGTGACGAGCAGGGCGCTCGGCGCGTCCCGGGCCGCGGGCAGGCGCAGGCAGGCGTCGTCGGGAATCTCGCTCTCGGCCAGGTTGCGTGCCCTGGAGAGCTCGAAGGTCATGGGCTGGTGGGGCAGGCCGTAGTAGGCCACCGGCGGGCCGTTGTGCTCCCAGCCGAGCCTCTCGAAGAAGCTGACGTTCTGAAGCTGGACGAAGGCGTCCATCACGTCGCCGCCGGCCGCGGCGGCGGTGGACACTGCGAACCGCACCAGCCGCATGCCCACGATGCCGGCCCGGTGCCCGGACAGTACGGCCAGCCGGTCGCCCTTCCAGCGGCCAGCGGTGTCGGTGCGGTACAGCCGCACCGTGCCGATCGCCGCCGATCCCCGTCCCGCCAGAACGTGGACGGTGTCGGGGTCGCGATCCCAGTCGTCGACGTCGGTGAAGGGGATGACCCGCTGCTCCTCGACGAAGATGCGGTGACGGATGCGCATGTGCCAGCTCTTGGCGGACGGGGTGACAGCCCGCCAGCACACGATCCGCTCAGACGGCCTCAACGGCGATCAGCCTTCCCGATCGGAGCGTCCACGCCCACCGCGATCAGCCCGCCGCTCGCACCGGAATCAGGTTCCGGCCTTCGGGTGCCTGCAACTCCCGCTCCATCGCGCCCACCGGCGAGCACGCCTGGCAGCGGGCGCAGCCGGCGGCGACCAGGTCGGCGGTGAGTCCCCGCTCCACCAGGTACGGGGCGACCTTGCGGGCGACGTTCTCAACGTAGTCGGAGGACGGCGGTAGCCAGTCGCCCATGAGGGAGCCGGGCACGGGCCGCAGCGGCACGATGAAGGGGTACACGCCGATGTCGGCGGCCCGGTGGCAGCCCTCCACGATCAGGTCCGGGTCCTCTCCCATGCCCAGGATCACGTAGGTGGAGACCTGGCCCTCGCCGAAGCGCTCCACGGCGTACTCCCAGGTCTCGAAGTACCGCTCGATGCCGGTGCGGTACTTGGGCGGCGCGACCCACTCCAGCACCGCCGGGTCGAAGGTCTCGATGTGGATCCCCACCGAGTCGATGCCCCGGTCGGCGACCGCATCGATCACGCTCAGATCGTCGGGCGGCTCGAACTGCACCTCCACCGGGAGACCGGAGGACTCCTTCATGGCCTCCCCGCACTTGGCCACGTACAGGGCCCCCTTGTCGCGGCCGTAGGTGGATCCGGTGGTCAGGGTGATGTCCACCGCGCCGTCCAGCTCCTTGGCCGCCACCGCCACCTCGGCCAGCTGCGCCGGCCGCTTCACCAGCACGGTGCTGCCCGAGGCCAGCGACACGCCGATCCCGCAGAAGCGGCACTGGTCGTCGTTGCCCCAGTAGGCGCAGGTCTGCAGGACGGTGCTGGCCAGCGAGTCGAGGTGCATGAGGGCCAGATGCCAGTACGGGACGCCGTCGTCGGTGGTGAGCCCGTAGAAGCGGGGCCGGTCGGCCGGAGCGGCGCCGGCGAGCCGGGTCCCGCCGGCGTAGATGCCGAACCCGACGTCCTCGGGTTCCAGCGAGTAGGGCGAGTCGGCCACGAAGGAGGCGTCCACCGGGACCGTCACCGCGGTTCCCTCGATCCAGACCATCCCCGCGTCGGAGGGGCCGGCCCCGCCCGGTCGGCGCTCGAAGGGTGCGTTGATCCGCAGACCCTTGAACTGGAGGTCGATTATGAGCTCGGCCAGCGACACTGCGCCATTCCTATCACGGCGGAGGCCGGTCCATGAAGGCGGCTGGGCGGCCGCGGGCCGCCGAGCCGCCGCCGGGTCGGACCCGGAGCGACTCGGCTCAGCTTGCCCGGCTAGGGGATCGTGTTGCCGGTGGCCAGGATCAGGGCCGGAACCCAGAAGGTGTAGATCGCGGTTGCGGCCAGGATCAGGCCGAGGAGCTTGGCCTCGAGCTTGCCGTAGGTGGTGAGGGCCACCGATCCGAAGGCGACCAACCAGACGATCAGGATGGACTGGAACATCCAGCTTCCCGAGAAGAAGTCCCACCAGAACAGCGGGAGGATGGCGGTCGGCACGGCCAGGTTCCCCACTACCCGCAGGTCCCATCCGTTGACCTCGGACTTGCCGAGGACCACGAAGAAGAGACCGTAGAAGGTGACGAGCCCGGCGAGGACGATCGACGCGTCGTCCAGGGGCCGGGCCCACATGATGTAGACCGCCTGCACCAGGTTCAGCAGGCCCACGACCAAGGTCGCATTGCCGATGCTGACGAGCGGGTTCGATCCTCCTTCCTTCTGATCGGCGCCCACGCCGAGGAAGAAGAGGGCATTGAGCCACACGATCAAGCCGGTGGCAATGAAGACGATGGTGATAGGAGGCATCACAAGCCTTTCCTCAGTCTTACCCGATATTTCGGATAAGACATACTTATCTCACAACCTAAACCCTCAGCCGGGGTCGGTCAAAATCGCGCTCTCAGTGGCTGTGGTCGTGGTCGTGGTGATGGTGGTCGTGGCCCGGCGGGCGGGCCGCGTAGGCCGCGGCCATCTCATCCACCTCGGGCCGGGCCACGATCTCAAGTTCCGCCACGATGGACTCGAGGGCCTCCTGCCAGCGCTCGTAGTACCGGTACTCGCCTGAGAGGTCCGATTCCCAGCGGGCGATGGCCGCGATCAGGTGGTCGCGGAACTCGTCCCAGCTGAAGTGGCCCCCCTCGACCAGGGCCGCGACCATGGCGAAGCTGCGGCCCTCCCAGGGCTCGTCGAACACCAACTCGCCGTTGAGCCGGGGCGGCGCGGCCGGACCCTCGATGTCGAGCGTCAGAGCCACCGGCGCCCTCTCAGCCTGCGCTGACCTTGGCCACTCCCACCATGGCGTCGCGGGTGACGAGCGCGGCCAGATCCTGCTCGGAGAGGTCCTCGGTGCCCTCGGGACGCTGGGGAAGGACCAGGTAGCGGTTCTCGGCGCTGGAGTCCCACACCCGGACCTCCGCATCGTCGTCGAGGTCCAGGCCCATCTCGCTCAGCAGGGTGCGGGGCTCGCGCACCATGCGGCTGCGGTAGGCCGGGTCCTTGTACCACTCAGGCGGCAGGCCCAGAACCGGCCACGGGTAGCACGAGCACAGCGTGCACACCACCACGTTGTGCACGTCGTCGGAGTTCTCGACCACGACGATGTGCTCGCCCTGGGGTCCGGCGAAGCCCAACTCTTTGATGGCGCCGGTGCCGTCGGCGAGCAGTTGGGCGCGGTAGTCGGGGTCGGTCCATGCCTTGGCCACCACCTTGGCGCCGTTCATGGGGCCTACGTCGTTGACGAAGCGGTTGATGAAGCCGTCGAGCACCTCGGACTTGACCAGGCCGCGCTCGGTCAGCAGCGACTCCAGCGCCTCGGCCCGCACCGCGGGCGGGAGCCGGTCCTTGGTGTTGGTGGGGTCAGCCATCTAGGTCGCCTCCAGGTAGCTCTCGAACAGGTCAATGCGCAGCGTGGCCGCCTCCGCGTCCGGGCCCCACAGCTCGGTGGAGTCGAACTCCACTGTGTACACGTGCTGGGGGTTCTCGCCCTGGAAGTGGGCGTTGGTGTCGGGCAGCAGCGCGGCGGGCCGCAGGGCGTGGACCGTGCCGGTGCGGCCGCGTATATATCCCGGCATCCGGGTGTGGCCGCCGGTTCGCATGTCCTTGGCCCGCACCCGGTCCCCGGGTGAGAAGGCGGGCTCGTCGTCGATCTCGCGCAGCGAGCCGGCGCCGCCTCGCTCGTAGGTGGGCTTGTTCTCCTCGACATCGGCCGGCTCGTCGACCGGCTCCCCCATCAGGTTCCGGGTCCTGGCCTCCACCGCTCCGGGCGCGAGCACACCGCTGTCGACCAGCAGCGTCTCGGCGCAGGCCAGCCAGCGCCCGTAGTAGCCGTCGGCCAGGTAGTCGTAAGGGTGCAGGCGTTCCAGGCCGTGGCGGAAGGCGTCGAGGTTGGTGCCCGACAGGCCCATCGACATGGCTCCCATGGCGAAAGCCCGGCCGTGCCAGGGCTCCCGGAAGACCGGCTCGTCGGGGTCGATGGCCACGGTGCCCCAACCGTGCATTCCCCCCATGTCGTGGATGCCGTCCATCGGAGCCTCCCGTTGGTGGATTCCTCGGTCGCTGACGCGGTATGTCAACTATATGACAGCGACTCGTCGCAAGGGAAATGCGGCTCCATCCCTACCCCCAGCCGGCGAGAGCTCGAGCCTGGGCCAGCAGCGTCTCCTCGGCGCGGGAGTAGCGGTCCTGCTCCTCGACGGCCAGGGCCCGCAGTTGGGCGGCCCGTGCGGTGAACTCCTCGGCCATCGATTTGACTTCGCCGGGGGACGCTCCGCCGGTCGCCCTGCGGGTAGCCACGATACGGCGCGGGTCCAGGGCGTCGGCGAGGGCGGTCGGGTCGAGCCCGAGCCGCCGGCCGCAGACTTCGGAGGCCGCTTCGTCCAGCATCTCCGGTGTGATGTCGAGGCCGCTGAGCCCCTGGCGGCTGGCTGCTCGCACCGTCCTTCCCACGACGTTGTAGGCCGTGCGGTAGTCGACGCCGGCCGCCACCATCACGTACTCGGCGAGGTCGGTGGCCTGGGCGAAGCCGCGCTCCAGTTCAGACCACATGCGCTCGGCGTTGACGCTCAGGGTTCTCACCACTCCGGTGGTGAGGGCGCTCACCCGGATGGTGAAGTCGAGGGCCCTGGGGATCTCGCCGTAGGCGAAGATCAGGTTGTCGCTGCGGGCCGACGGGCTCTTGACCACGGCCAGGAAGCCGCTCATCCGGCCGATCAGCACCCCGCTGGCTCCCCGGATGATCGACAGTGCGTAGGGGTTGCGCTTCTGCGGCATCAGCACCGAGGCCCTGGTGAACGGCCCGGCCAGGTCGACGTAGTCGAACTCCTGGCTGGACCAGATCTCGAGGTCCTCGGCCAGCTTGGCCTGGTTGGCGATCATGCTGGCCGAAGTGGCCAGCAGGTCGATGAACACGTCGGTCTGCCACATGGCGTCGCGGGTGTGGGCGATCACGCCGTCGAACCCGAGCGCGTCGGCGATGGCGCCCCTGTCGTCGAGCAGCCGGCTGCCGTTGACGCAGCCCGCGCCGCCGGGGCTGGTGTTGACCTGCTCGAGAGCGGCCGAGAACCGCTCTCCGTCCCGCAGGGCGGGCGGCACGAAGGCGAGGAGGTAGTGGCCGAAGGTGGACGGCTGGGCCTGCTGGAGGTAGGTCTGGTCGCCCATGAAGGTCTCGGCATGCTCGGCCGCCACCGCGGCGGCCGCCGTCGCGAAGTCGGCCCCGACCTCGATGAGGTGCGCTGTCTGGGACCGCAGCAGCAGCCTCAGCGCGACCCGGGCGGCCTCCCGGCGGGGGCGACCGGCGTGGAGCCACCCGGCCGAGTCGCCGATGCGTTGCACGAAGTGGCGTTCCCGCGAGTTGTACACCTCCCCGGAGGCGGCGTCATAGGGGAAGTCGGCGGGGTCGGTGCGGTGGGCCTCCAGCAGCACGCCCAGCAGGTCGGCCGCAGCCGGCTCGGGAATGAGGCCCCGGGCCCGGAGGTCGAGCACGTGGCCCAGGTCGGCCAGGTTCAGTCCGTGGTGCAGCAGCGGCGCGTCGGCGATCTCCCAGGCGAATCCGGCGTCGACCAGCTCCCGGGCCGGCGCCTCCGACGACGGCCCGGCGAGCCGCGGCACCGAGTTGGATCCCTTCGAGTCCCCGCTCACCGGCTACGCCCACTCATCGGTCTCGGCTGATCGGCGGCCGGTGGCGGCGGCCACGACCGCGTCGACCATCGCCCCGGCTGCGCCGGTCTCGGGCCGGTCCAGGCCTTCCAGCTCGGCCGGCGAGGCGACCTGCTCCAGAACCTCCTTCAGCGGGCGGCCGCTGAGCCGGGCGGTCCGGTACGCCTGCTGGAGCTCGTCGTTGGCCCGGTGCTTGCCCAGGCGGGCCGACAGGCGCCTCAGCAGTTCCTGGGACCCGAAGTCGCCCATGGTCTCCAGGTTGGCCGCCATCACGCCCGCATCCACCTCGACGCTCGCCGCGAGGCCGCGGGCCAGGCCCAGTTGGGCCAGCAGGTAGTGGCCCATCTCCGGCAGCAGCACCCACTCGGTCTTCCACGTGCGGCCGTCGCGCTCGTGGTCGCCGACCATCGTCTCGGTCAGCACCCCCGCCGCTGAGCGCACCAGCCTGCTCAGCGTGACCATCTGCTCGCTGCGCTCGGGGTTGCGCTTGTGGGGCATGGTGATGCTGCCCATCGTGGCCTCCGACGCGGCCTCGGCCACCTCGCCGATCTCGCGCCGCTGGAGGTTGTACACCTCGTTGGCCATGCGGGCCATCGTGGCCGACACCAGCGCCGCGTTGCCGGCGAACTCGGCGATCCGGTCCCGGGCGGTGAGCCACGAGATGTTCGGCTCGCCCAGACCGAGGCGCTCACAGAACCGCCCGCGCAGCTCGGGGCCGAGCTCGCCGTAGAAGCCCAGGGCCCCGACCGCGCCGGCCAGCTGTCCCACCACCAGGCGGGGACGGCTCTGGCGCCACCTCTCCAGGTGCCGGGCCGTCTCGTCGGCCCACGACGCCGCCTTGAGGCCGAAGGTCACCGGGGCGCCGGGCTGGCCGTGGGTGCGACCCAGCATGGGCGTGTCGCGGTGGCGCACGGCCAGCTCGATCAGCGAGCCCTCCACAGCCCGCAGGTCGCGCCACACGATCCCCCCGACGTCTCGCATCTCCAACGCCGCAGCCGTGTCGGACACGTCCTGCACGGTGGCGCCGTAGTAGACGTGCTCGCGGGCGTGCTCAGGCAGGCGGGACTGGAGCTCGCGCACCAGCCCGATGGTGGAGTGCGAGGTCCGCCGGGTCTCGGCGCCCAGTGCAGCCGGATCGAGGCTCCCGGCGTCGAGACCGTTGATGGCGTCGGCCGATGTGTCGGGAATGATCTCCAGGTCGGCCTGGGCCGCGGCGAGAGCCTTCAGCACATGCACCCAGCGGGACAGGCGGGCCCGTTCCGAGAAGATCGCCACCGACTCCGCGGTGGACCACCCGTGCCCGTAGACGGCCGAGTCGATCAGGTGCGCGTCCACGTGCCGTCTCCGGAACCGGCCAGCGCGACCAGGGCCTGGCGAACCTCGGCCAGGGTGGCGCCCCAGGGCACCATCACCGTGTCCCCCTTCCTGTCCAGGCCTTCGTCCAGCACGCAGCAGCGGCTCAGAACGAGCCCGTCGACAGGCTCATCAGCGCTGATCAGCCGGCGGGGGCACCAGTCGATGGTCCGCTCCGCGTCAGTTCCGTAGAACCAGCGGTGGATCTGCTGGGAGCGCTCGCAGCCGAGCAGGGTCGAACCGGCGGAGGCCGGCCTCTCGTCGAGATGGGACACGGCCACCCCCTCGATGTCGATCCCGCCTCCCCGGCAGGGAACGATCAGCCCATCGGGCACCGGCCCCGTCACCAGCGCGCGGCTGTCGACGATGCGTTCATCGACCGCGATGGGGGGCAGGTCCTCGGCGGAGTCCAGGACTCGGGTCACCTGGTCGACGAGCTTGGACGGCTCGGGCGGCACCACGTCCACCACCGTGATCCGGAGCGGCTGGGCGTTGAGGAGGAAGCTGACATGGCGGTACCGGCCCTCCACCACGATGCAGCGCCGGTCGGGGCATTGGAGAGCAAGCCGGGCCAGGTGGGAGGCGATTCCCAGATCGGCTCCGTCGTCCCGCAGGTAGGCGCACTCGTCGGCCGAGGCCAGCACCCGGGCGGCCACCGCCGGCGAGAAGAGGTCGTCGCTGCCGTCCCGGGCCAACTCCACCAGCGCGCAGCGGTCGGGTTCGCTCTCGAGCCGCGCTACCACGAATCTGGTCCTGAAGTAGGCCTCCCGTCCGGTGAACCGGGCCACCAGGTCCTCCGTCGCCAGGCTCGGAACGGCGGCCACCGAAACCTGCCGGTACCGCGAGGGCATTATGTTGGGCGAGGCGGGATCTAGGTCGAACATGCGGCCGCCAGGCGGGTTCGGAGGATCAAATGGTGCCACATCCGGCTACCGATGGGGGATGCTCGGGCGCGGCCGGTTCCAGCCATTCATGGCGAAGTCGCCATCACCGAACGAACGATCTCTTGCGCCACCACGACAAGCATCACGCCGGTTACAACAAGATAGCCGATGCTGACCATCCGCATGAGCGCGGAGATCTCCGGGTTCGCGTCGTCGGTCGTGTCCCTCGGCCGGCGAAGGCCCTTCCAGGGCACCCAGGGAACCTCAGCTATCGGCCATCTGCGAGCAGCGATCCTCGCGGACAGGAAGCTGAATGGCGCGAACAGGGCGACGCTGTAGACAGGGTTGGCGCCTAGCGCTACGACGGTGGCCCAGAAGGCTGCGGCCGCGACGGAATTGACGAGGATGAACATCGTGATGACGCGCTGTCGTGCCATGGCCGTCTCCACGCTACGTGCAACGGCTTCCGCTGTGCACGAACGCGTAGGGAGAATAGGTCTTGAGCTTGAGGCACTTGCCTAGCGCGTTGACGGTGCAAGCGAAGAGCGCCACGGCTGTCAAGGCGACAGCAATGACCGTCGCTATCAATGACGCCGCCCACAGCGGCGCCACCTGCATCATCGATGTGAGCGCCGTGTAAGCGGAGAAACAGATCCACCCTGTCTCGGACCGGTTGAAGTAGATCGTGCCGCTGAATATTCCCCACTCGAACTCAGGGTCCGCCACGACGGGATAGAGAGCTTCGTCAACAGTCGCAACTGACTGAACGATGGTTCGACCCTCAACCGTGTACGAAGTCTCCACGACGGTGCCATCGGCGGCGCGAGCCCACGGTGCCTTGAACGTTCCTGTCGTGAACCCGTCGGCGTCAACGACATCGATCGATCCGTCGTCGACCAGTTCGAGCGTCGCGCCAGCAGGCAGCGATACGTCGAATCTCAGCTGATGCAAGCTCGTCACCGAAGCCAATTCAGCGGACACCGCAAACCCCGTGGAGTCGGTCCGAATCGTCAGGTCCACTCCGCCCATGGCCTCGTCCACGGTCGTTGTCCCGTCGGCGTTGGAGATACGCGGCCTATCGGCGAGACCTGCCATGTCGATGGCGACAGACACTTCCCCGAGGGTGCTGGAGACCACCCGTGCACCCGTGCCGATGCTGGTGACGGCCTCCAGAGACGACAAGTCAGGCGCTTCAGCCGCCGCTGACTCGTCCACGACACCGGTGGCTTGCTGCCCATCCTCTGTGAGCAGATTGTCGGTCGCGGCAGCGGGTGCCAAGCCCGTAGCTGCAACTGCCAGCACCACGGATGCGAAGAGGACGGCCTTGCCACCAGCACCAAGAGCGCGAATGTGCGTCAAGTGGTGCCAAGTCTTGATGAATCATGTCTTCATTGGATAGTGACCTCCTCGTGGTCGGCTCATTGGCAACCCCCAGATGTGGGCTGTTCGTACGTACTTGCCTGCTGGAGCGTTCGTGTCGCGCGACGATTTGAGATTTTCTCGGTGCTCCAGAGGGTCCTCACGAGCATCCATGGGAGGCGACCTACCACCGTCCGGTCGCCGAACTTGCCGCCGACCTCGGCTACTCCCGACGGTCGATGTTTCGGGAACTCGCCAGCCTTTGGCGAAGGCTCGGAGTGCCGAACCGCACGGAGGGGATACGGAAGGCCCAGTCCGAGGGCCTGCTCGACTGAGCGGCGGACATAGTGACACGGTGCAACCGCGTCGGGGTCATTCCCGCTTCATAGTGTCAACGCGCAGCCCGAGGCGCAGCGCCTCGACTGCCAACACCTCGTCGGGGGCGATGTTGGCCAGATTCGCGTTGGTGCCCAGACGGTTGACCAGCCACGCCTGCTGGTCTCTGCGGGGCGCCTCGTAGATGACGGGCGCCTCGGCGCCCAGCATCTCCAGAGCGTCCACCAACTCGGCTCGCACCGCGCCGTCGCAGTCGTACATGCCGGCAGTTCCGCTCTCCCGGCCCTCTGCCACCAGCCACGCGGCTCCGCTCTCGATGTCGCGCCGAGTCTCGTCGACCCACTCGTGAGGGAGGGTTGGATGGCGCGGATCCTTGCTTCCCACTTCGGCGAACACTTCGAAACCACAAGTCCGGGCACGGACAATCAGGTCCCGCTTGGCTGCAGGAGGTAGTCCCGTCGCGCCGCGCGACACTTCCACGCAGTCGAACCCGAGGCCGCCGGCCCAGTCGAAGAAGGCCTCGGTCCGTCCCTGCAACCACGCCGCCTCCAGCAGGGTTCCACCCGGGCAGGCCTTGACGCGGTGGTGGCCGAGGATCTCAATCTTGGAGGCGACCGTGGGATCGACGTACGCCGTGCCGAACCCGAACTTCCAGACATCGACAACGGCTCCCGATGTGGCCAGCAGCGCTTCGACGGCGGCCGCGGGCATTCCCTTGTCGATGACGTGGGTGACTCCGGCCCGGCGCGGCTTGGCTGTTCGATCGGCCAGTTCGAGAAACGGTCGAGACTCGGGGACGGACATCGATGCGATCTCCTGACCGGCGTCACACGTCGGTGGGCCGCGTCGCCATTCTATGAGAGTTCGCATGGGCGAGTTCCGTGGCGGCCAGAGCGACGCCGGCCGCGAGCGCCCGGCCTGACGTGGCGCCCACGCCAGCCAGTGACGCCGCAGCCCGGCGCATCCCGGCCTGATCACCCGACGCCGCCGCGTCGAGCAGGGCGTGGGCCAGCTGGATGCTCTGGCCGGCCGCGGCCCACCTGAGGAAGGCGCGGCTCAACCGGGTGGTGCGGGCACCCGAGGCCAGTCCGGTGAGGGCGCGTCGCCGGCTCGGGTCGATGGCGCCAACCAGCAGTATCCCCGCGAGCACGTCGTCGCCGCTGGGAGTGAGTCCCGTCCCTCGGCCCTGGAGACGGCGAAATGCGGCTAGCAGGTCGCCGCCGCGCAGATCGCGGGTTACCGCTTCCCAGACGGCTGCCAACTCGGGAGCGGGACATACAGCCAGGTCTCGCCATGTCCGCGGGCCGATGCCGAGACGCTCGGGCAGGCTCGGTGCCCAGGGCGCGCACCCGTTGATGCGAATCGTCAGCCGACCGGCCCTCAGCATGCCCCCGGCGACGCTCACGCGGTCGTGCCGGGCCGGGAGTCCGGTCAGCTCCTCGACGACGAGGTGCAGGGGTCCCGGCCAGCAGCGAGGGCCCACCACCGCGAACAGCGTCTCGAAGGGGCCCGAGACGTAGAACCCGCCACCGAAGACGCCCTTCACCCGGCCTGTGAAGTCATCCGATACCGCTTCCAGCACGGCCTGGCCGACCGAGACCGCGGAGACCGCCGTGGAGACCGGGCCCGCCGCGGCTGTACCGTGCGGCCGTGCCCTCGCCGGAGCCGTCGTCGCTGGACCCGTCATCGCTGGACCGACTCGTCGCCGCGGTGCGGGACCACGCAGGGTTGCGAGCCAAGCGAGCCATTGCCGCCGTTCGCCGGGTTGTGTCCACATCCGATCCGATGACCGGACCCGGCGACGACGGCGCCGTTGTGGAGATGCCTGCCGGAGGCTCGGTCATCGTTTGCGGCGAGGCCATGCATCCTGCCTTCGTGGCCTCCGACCCCCGGGCCGCGGGCATGGCGGCCGTGCTCGCCAACGTCAACGACTTGGCGGCCATGGGGGCGGTCCCCCGAGGCATCGTGAACACGGTAGTGGCACCGGCGCCGATAGCGGCTGAAGCGCTGGGCGGCATGGCCGAAGCGGCCGCCCTCTACGACGTGCCCGTCGTGGGCGGGCACATCACCGAGCACGAGGGCGAACCGGCGCTGTCGGCCTTCGCCGTCGGTGACGCCGACCGGATCCTGTCGGTGAGCCGGGCCCGTCCGGGCCAGCACCTCGTGTTCGCCTGCTGCCTCGAAGGCCGTATGAGGACCGACTTCCCGTTCTTCACCACCATCGCCTCCCGCGGCTCCCGTCTGGCCGACGACGTGCGCCTGCTGGCCCATGCGGCGCGGGAGGAACTCGCGTCGGCAGCCAAGGATGTCAGCATGGCCGGCTCGATCGGCTCGCTGGCCATGCTTCTCGAGCCCGGAGGACTCGGCGCCGAGGTCGATGTCGACGAGTTGCCGGTACCGGCCGGGGTGAGCCTGGACCGCTGGCTCGTCTGCTTCCCGACCTATGCGTTCTGGCTCACCACCGACCAGCCCGAGAGGTGCGTAGACCTGTTCCTGTCGGCCGGGCTCGCCACCGCGGTGACCGGCACCATCACCGGCAGCGGCGTGCTCACGGTGCAGGGCCGCGACGTCAGCCGCGACGTGTTCGACCTCAAGACCGAGCCCATCACCGGACTCTGGCCCTGAGTCCGGGAGTTGGCGGCGCTCAACGCCCATTCCGGCACTCACCGCTGCCAATTCTCGATCTGGCTTCGCATGGCCCGCCGGTTGTCCTCGAACAGCTCCGGGTCGGCTGTCTCCAGATCCTCGAAGGAGCCCGCGTCGATGCCGGCCGTGGCTCGGCCGGGCTCCCCCATCTCGGTCACCGTCACCACGTAGACGGGGGTCATGGTCGACGGGTCGGGCTCGACCATGCTCACGACGGCCAGGCCGGTCGGCAGGTGCATCTCCATGCACTGGTAGGGATCGACCAGCCCAGAACCCAGGTCGCCCTGCTCGTGGACCACCGCCCACACCCGGCCCGCCTCGCGTGCCGCGTTGATGCTCTCACGGCGCTGACGCTCGGCTCGCTCGGCTAGCAGCTCACGGCGGCGGATGGCGAACCCGCAGCCGGCAGTCGCCTCCGTGAGGCCGTAGGCGATCGATTCGCCCGTTGCCGCCACCGCCTCGTCCA
This sequence comes from Candidatus Aldehydirespirator sp., assembly GCA_965203575.1. Taxonomy (GTDB): domain Bacteria; phylum Actinomycetota; class Acidimicrobiia; order Acidimicrobiales; family Aldehydirespiratoraceae; genus Aldehydirespirator. The sequence continues at coordinate 2,526,499 of OZ241894.1, read as the reverse complement.
GGATGGCGGTCCGGTGCTCCCAGCGTTCGGCCAGATCCTCGAGATCGGAGACCGCGGCCAGCGCGTCGGCCACGGCGCGGACCAGCCTCACCGCCGACTGGTAGGCGTCGGGGTTGGTGGTGGCCGTCGGATAGAGGCGGCGCTCGCTCTCGTTCCAATGGGCGGCCAGCACCGCAGTGGGGTCTGCATTCCCGTGGCCGCCCGGCGCCGCAGTGGAGTCTGCGTCGCTTGGATCGTTGGGCATGTCATCGGCTCCTTGTCGCCGCCGGCGCCGCCCCGGCAGTCCCCGAGGCTTGGCATGACCCGTCGCCTTCCATCTACTATAAGAAAGTCGGTTCTGCTATCGGCAGACTTGAGGGCTCCGTTCGGATCCGACGGACCCGGCGGGGTCTGGCGAGAGGAGTGAGCCTTGGCCGAGACCGCAATTCTCGCTCTCGGAGGCAATGCACTCATTCGCGAGGACCAGCGCGGCACCCTCGAGGAGCAGTACACCAACGCCCTGGCCATGGCCCACTCGGTTCGCTCGCTGATCAGGAAGGGATGGAACGTGGTGATCGTGCACGGCAACGGTCCCCAGGTCGGCAACCTGGCCATCCAGCACGAGGGCTCGACCGACCTCGTGCCCGCCCTGCCCCTCTTCACCCTGGGCGCCATGACTCAGGGACAGCTGGGGAGCCTCATCTGCCTGGCGCTCAACGAAGTCTGCAAGCGCGAGATCTCGGGAGCGGTGTCTATCGTCACTCACGTCGAGGTCGACGCCGACGACCCCGCCCTCTCGAAGCCCACCAAACCCATCGGCCCGTTCTTCGACCGGGCCGAGGCGGCCGCCCTGGAGTCCGGGCGGGGCTGGGCCATGGTCGAGGACTCCGGGCGGGGCTACCGCCGAGTGGTCCCGTCGCCGAGGCCGATGGCGCCCATCGAGGCCGCGGCCATATCGACCCTGGTCGACCTCGGCTACATCGTCGTGGCCGGCGGCGGGGGCGGGATCCCGGTGGCCCGCTCGGTCGACGGCGCGTACCGGGGCGTCGACGCCGTGATCGACAAGGACTTCGCCGCAGAGCGGATCGCCGACTCCGTGGGCGCCCAGGCGCTGGTTATGGTGACAGGCGTGTCGGCGGTGCGTCTCCACTTCGGCACCCCCCAGGAAGAGACCGTGACCGAGATGACCGCATCGGAGGCTCGACGCCATCTGGCCGACGGCCAGTTCCCTCCCGGGAGCATGGGCCCCAAGGTCGAGGCGGCGATCGAGTTCGTGGAGTCCAGGGTCGAGGCTGCGAGCGACTTCGTGGAGGCACCGGGGCGGATCTCGGCCATAACCACGCCCGAGCTCGTGTACGCGACCCTCGATGAGCCCGCCGGCGTGATCGAGGGTCCCCGGGGCACACGGATCGTGCCGGACCCCGTACCCGCGCTGCTCACCTGACCGCCACGCCATGACCGCTCAAACCAAAGTCATCGCGGACTGTTACGTCGACAGCGTGCGACTGCTCGAGGCCACCCGAGCCATGCGCGAGGCTCCCGGCGTGGACTGGGCCTGGGCGCTCATGGCCACGCCGGCCAACCTGGAGGTCCTGTCTGGCGAGGGAGTGACCGAAGGGCTCGACGGCGCCGCGGCCAACGACCTCGTCCTGGCGATCAAGGGCACCGAGGAGCACTTGCCGGCAGCCCTGTTGAGGGCCTGGGCGGTGCTGTTCGAGGAGACCGGGTCAACAGGCACCGGCGCACCGGCCGCAGACGTGCGCCCCGCCGATCTGGACGAAGCGCTGGCCGCGGCGCCCGATGCCAACGTCGCCATCGTCTCCGTCCCCGGCCCGTACGCGGCCCTGGAGGCCCACAAGGCTCTGACCCGCGGCCTCGACGTGCTGCTCTTCAGCGACAACGTGCCTTTGGCCGACGAGATCGACCTCAAGCAGCGGGCCTGCTCCCTGGGCCGGCTGGTCATGGGTCCGGGCGCGGGCACGGCCGCATTGGGCGGTGTCGGGCTGGGGTTCTCCAACCGGGTGACGCCGGGGCCGGTGGGAGTGGTAGCCGCGGCGGGCACAGGGGCCCAGGAGACCATGGCCCTACTCGACCGCTGGGGATCGGGTGTCACTCACGTAATCGGAGTGGGAGGCCGAGACCTGTCCGAACCGGTCGGCGGGCTGATGTGCGAAGCCGCCCTGGAGGCTCTCGACCGTCACGCCGGCACCGAGTTGACGCTGCTGGTGTCGAAGCCGCCCGCTCCGGCGGTGGCCGAGCGCCTGCTGGGCAAGCCCAGGAACAAGCCGATCGTGGCCGCGCTGATCGGGCTGGAGCGGCCCGTGACGGCGGCGCCAGGAGTGACGGTGTGCAACACCCTCGAGCAGGGCGTGGTGGAGGCCCTGGCCCGCCTCGGCCGCTCCGGTGGCGACCCGGTCGGGTCCGTCGACGCCGAGGTGGCCCGGCTGTCCACCGACCTCGACGTGCCCAGAAGGCGCATGGTGGGGCTGTTCAGCGGAGGCACCCTCGCCTACGAGGCGATGACCATCGCCAGCCGCCACATAGGCCCAGTGTTCTCAAACACTCCGCTGGAGGCTGCTTGGGCGCTGCCTGCGCCCCCCGGCGCCCATGTGTGCCTGGACATGGGTGAGGAGGAGTACACCCAGGGGCGCCCCCATCCGATGATCGATCCCGAGGCAAGGCTCGAGGTGCTGCGTGACCAAGCTTCGGACCCGAGCGTGGCTGCCGTGCTGCTGGATGTGGTCATCGGCGACGGCGCCCATCCGGACCCCGCGGCCATGCTCGCTCCGGCCGCGGCGGAGATAGTGGAGTCGGGCGCGGCCGTCGTGGCCTACGTGCTGGGCACCGGCCGCGACCCCCAGGACTTCGAGCAGCAACGATCGATCATGCGGGAAGCGGGTTGCATCGTGGCCGAGACCAACGCCCGGGCCGCCCTGGCCGCGGCCGCGCTCGTCAACCGCGACCCCGCTCTCGTCCACCACGACCTGTCCACGAGCCTGACCGCGTGAACCTGACGGCGCGTGTCGCCATCGCCACCTACTCGGTGAGGCCCCGGGGCGGTGCGGTGCACAGCGTGGAGCTGGCCGAGGCCCTGGCCGCGGAGGGCGTCGACGTGACTCTGGTCGCCTTGGGCGACCCGGCCGAGGGGTTCTTCCGGCCCACTTCAGTGCCAGTGCACATCGTCGAGGCGCCGCCCCCGACGGGCACCCTTACCGAGCGGGTGTTCTCCCACATCGATGCTCTCGAAGCGAGCCTCGGCACCGAACTCGCCGGCCGTTTCGACATCGTGCACACCCAGGACTGCATCTCGGCCCGGGCCGCGGCCCGGGTTCGCGACCGGGGAGCCGGGTTCGTCCTGTTCCGCACGGTCCACCACATAGACGACTTCACCACCCCGGCGCTGATCGAGTGCCAGGACGCGGCCATCACCGAGCCGGACCGGGTGCTGGTAGTCAGCGAGCCGTGGAGGCGGCGCCTGCTCGACGACTACGGCGTGAAGGCCGCCGTGGTCACCAACGGCGTGCGCGTCGAGCGGTTCGCAGGCGCGGCGCGGTCGCCTGAGCGGCGCGACGCCCTGAGGTCCAGGATCAACGCCGGGGAGCGCCACGTGTACCTGACGGTGGGAGGCATCGAGCCCCGCAAGGGCTCGCGCTACCTGGTCGAGGCGCTGGGCCTCTTGAAGGCCATGCCCGGCCCGCGCCCGATGCTGGCCGTGGTGGGCGGCCACTCCTTCCAGGACTACCAGGCCTACCGGGACGAGGTGCTGGGGTCGCTGGACTCCCACGGCTTGCGACTCGGAGACGACGTGGTGCTGGTCGGCACGGTGCCCGACGCAGAGCTGCCCGGCTGGTTCGGTGCCGCCGACAGCTTCGTGTTCCCGTCGATCAGCGAGGGCTGGGGTCTGGTCGTCCTAGAGGCTCTGGCCGCCGGACTGCCGGTGGTCGCCTCCGACATCGAGGTCTTCCAACAGTTCCTGACCCACGACACCGACGCGGTTTTGACCGAGGCGGCCAACCCCTCGTCGCTGGCGGCCGGCATGGCCCGGGTGCGAGACGACCCGGAGCTGGTGCGCCGGCTTCGGTCCGCCGGGGCCGTTACGGCGGATCGCTACTCATGGACCAGCACCGCCCGGCGCCACATAGAGCTCTACGCCGAGACCTGAGGTGTGCTTCCCGCTCCCGTTCGCTGCGCTCACGGGCCGCTCGGGCCACGGCCTCGCTTCAGCGCCCCCGGCAGTGATGCCGCCTACTCGCTCGACCTCTGGGAGGGCTACGCCGTTGAGGCCGCCCGCGACAATGCCGCCGTACCCCGCCGCCTGATCAGGCGGTTGCCTGGCCAGCGACCAGCAGAGCCTCGCCGGCCCGGGCTTCGGACGCCCAGGACCCATCAAGCCCGCAGCGCAGCGTCACCACGGGATCCTCGTCTCGGCGCGGCTGTAGATCCCACAGCACCGCAGGCCGGGTGCCGTGCCAGCGCACCGAGAACGACAGCACGCCGTGGCGGGTCGCGAGCGAACGGGCGTCCACAGAGAATCCGCTCCACGGTTCCGGCGGTGCGGGCAGCATCACGAGATGTTCGGCGGCCTCGGCCACCAGGCAGTCGAGCAGTGCCTCGACCCCGGCCAGGCCGTCCCCGCCGAATGCGACGCTGTCCCGCACGACGGCCGAGGAGCGGTCGGCGGTCGCGGCGGCATCCGGCATCGGGGGTGCCGAACGGGTTTCGGCCAGGAGTCGGCGGGCGTCGCGGGCCGCGGCGGGCGACTCCGTCTCCAACACGGCGGCTACCTGTTCCAGGGTGGGACGGTCGAGATGGCCGCCGGCGGCCTCGGCCAGGGGACCGGCCAACTCCGCCAGTCCCGAGACTCGACCGGTTCTCAGCCGGCGCGACGCCAGAGCCCGTAGCGCGGCTGCAGCCGCCGGCGACGGCAGCCTCGACCGTTCGGCCGCCCCGACCAGCGGGCCTCTGGCCCTGTCGGCCTCGTCGGGGAGGCCCACCCGGTCGAGCACAGCAGCCGCCCCGGCCAGAGCAGCCGGTTCGGAGCAGCCGGCTGCCAGGACCGACGCGGCGATCCCCCGCCGCCAGGCTCGCACTGCCCCATCGTCGGGGAGCTCCAACGAGGCAGCCCGCTCCACCACGGCCCGCCAACCGGCCGCTATCTCCTCCGGCGAGCTGCCCGCCACCGCCTCACCGTCAATGGGGATGGCGGCCCGCAACGGCACCCGGGAGGCCAGCGGAACCACTGCCGCGGCCGAAGCCAGCCCTGCACGGCTTCGTGCCTCGCAATCGCCCGTGGACGGCTCAGCTCTAACCGCCGGCCACACCTTGCCGTCGTCGACGGCCGCCGTCCCTCCGGGTGTACGGCCCAGATCCACCGCGACCCGGCCATCGGCCAGGAGGCAGGATCCCTTGGCGGCGGCGGAATGGATCGAGCCGGTCACACCAACGGCCAGGCTCACCGGAATCGGCGACTCGTTGGTGAACTCCAGCACGACCGCCCGACCCCCTGCGGTGAGCCCCGCGGCGGCTCTCAGCACCACATCACCGCCCGGCACTCGCAGGAACGTCGCGGCGACCGGCATGTCGTCGATCAGGCGCGAGCGCACGGCCGCCTCCTCGGCCGCAACGTGCCAGCGATCCTCGGCTCCCACGGCCCACCCCACCCGCCATCGGGCGCCAACCGGAGCCACCGTTCCCGACCGGTCCACCGCGGCCACCGGTCCGTCGAGGTCGCCGATCATCTCCACCGCCCCACGCTCCCACGACATCGCCGGTGGAGGGTCCGACGGGATCCCCACAGACTCGGACCGCCTCACCGGCGGGTTTCGCTGGTGGGGGGCCGGTCGAGCAGCGCCCGGTAGGCCGCGGCCGCGGGACGGCCGTCCTCGATCACGGCCCTCACCTCCTCGGTGATCGGCATGTCGACACCCCGGGAGCGGGCCAGCGACGCCACCACCGGAGTGGACTTGACGCCCTCGGCCACCTGGTCCATGGACGCCACGATCTGCTCGATCGCCTCGCCCCGGCCCAAGCGCTCCCCCACATGGCGGTTGCGGCTCTGGGGGCTGACGCAGGTGGCCACGATGTCGCCGATCCCGGCCAGGCCCGCGAAGGTGGCCGGGTCGCCACCGAGGGCCACTCCCAGGCGGGTCACCTCGGCCAGGCCGCGGGTGATGAGCGCGGCCCGGGTGTTGTCGCCGGCTTCTAGGCCGTCGGATATGCCGGCGGCCAGCGCGATCACGTTCTTGGTGGCGCCCGCGATCTCGGCCCCCACGATGTCGGTGTTGGTGTACACCCGGAAGTCGCCGGCGCAGAACACGTCCCGCAGCCGCTCGGCCAGCGCGGCGTCGGCGGGCGCCATGGCCAGCACGGCCGCTGCGGCTCGCCCGGCGAGGATCTCCTTGGCCAGGTTCGGCCCGGTCAGCACCCCGGCCGGACGCCCGGGCAATTCGTCCGCCACCACCTGGGTCATCCGGCTGCGGGTGCGACCCTCCAGGCCCTTGGTGAGCGACACCACCGGCGTGCCATCGCCCACATGCGGGTGAAGCAACCGCAGCGTGTCGCGGAACCCGTGGGAGGGCACCGCCATCACCACCGCGTCGGCGCCGCCGGCGGCCTCGCCGATGTCCGCGGTGGCCCGCAGCTCGGGGTGCAGCGCCCGGCCGGGCAGGTAGCGGGGGTTCTCGCCGGTCGAGTTGAGCGCGCCTGCGATCGCGGGATCGCGGGCGTAGAGCACGGTGGAGGCATTGTGGGCGCACAGATGGGCGACAGTGGTCCCCCACGAGCCTGCGCCGATCACCCCGACCCGAAGGTTCACAGCCGCAACCCTAGACTCGCTCCAGCCCTCGAACGGAATGCCCGGAGGCGCCCAGTGGCATCGCCGCCAGTGTCTGAAGAGCCCGCCACGGCGGTGGTCGTGCCGATCCGCTCCTTCGAGGAGGCCCTGTCGCGGCTGGAACACGTCCTCGGCCGCTCCGGCTGCCGCGACCTGATGCGCCGGATGGCGGGCCGGGTGGTGGCCGCGGCCGGCGGCCTGCCGGTTCATGTAGCCACCGACGACGCCGAGGTGGCGGCCTGGGCCACGGACCTGGGGGCGGATGTCGTGGCCGTGGGCCGACCCGGCCTGAACATCGCGGTGTCGGTGGCCGTGGACCGGCTGGCCGCAGCCGGAGTGGAGCGGGCGGTCGTGGCCCACGCCGACCTGGCGCTGGCGCGGACACTGCGGCCGGCGGTGGGCCCGGGGCTGGTGATCGTGCCGGATCGACGCCGCGACGGCTCCAACGTGGTGTGCGTCCCCACCGGCTGCGGGTTCCGCTTCGCCTACGGGCCGGGCTCGTTCGCCCGCCATGTGGCCGAGGCCGAGCGGCTTCAGCTCGCCGTGACGGTGGTTCAGGACGCTGCGCTGGCCTCCGACATCGACCACCCCGAGGATCTGCTGGCCCTGCCCGCACAGGACCGGCTCGCTCTGGGAGTCGACTCGTTGGCGGTGAGCCCGTGACCACCGTCGACGTGGCCGCGCCGGCACGGGCGCTCGCCATCGGGGCCCACCCCGACGACATCGAGTTCGGCTGCGGGGCGACGCTGGCCAAGTGGGCCGAGGCCGGCTGCGAGGCCAGCCTGCTGGTGTGCACCGACGGCTCGAAGGGCACCTGGGACGCCGGCGCCGACATCGCGGCCCTGGTAGCCCGCCGCCAACGGGAGCAGTCCGAGGCGGCCCGCCGGCTCGGCGCCTTGGGCGAGGTGCGCTTCCTGGGGGAGGTGGACGGCGAGCTGGAGGTGACCATGGCCCTGCGCAGCCGGATGGCCAAGGTCATCCGGGAGCTGCGCCCCGACGTGGTGCTGGGCCACGACCCGTTCAAGCGCTGGCGCCTCCACCCCGACCACCGGGCTGCCGGGTTCCTGTGCATGGACGCGCTGGTGGCCGCCCGCGACCCGCACTTCTTCCCCGATCACGACGTTCCCCACCACCGCCCCGTCGAGCTGCTGCTGTTCGAGTGCGAGGCTCCTGATCACGTCGAGCAGGTGGCCCCGGCCCAGATCGAGGCCAAGGTGCAGGCCCTGCTGGCCCACGAGAGCCAGTTCGTGAGCACCCACGGCATCAGTACTGACGACGACGGCACCGGCATGGCCGCGTTCCGGGCCCGCGTCGTGGAGAAGTGCCGCGACGCCGGTCGCAGGGCGGGCCTGCCCTACGGCGAGGCCTTCAAGCGCGTCGAGCGGGTGTGACTGGAGTCATGCCCGAGGAAGCCGCCGCGCCTCGGGGGCTCAGCACCGCAGAGGTCGAGCAGCGTCGCCGCGAGGGTCGCACCAACGATGTGCCCGACGCTCCGGTCCGCACCGTGGGCCAGATCGTCCGCAACAACGTGCTCACCCCGGTCAACGCCATCATCGGCTCGATGTTCGTGCTCATCATGGTGGCCGGCTTCCCGGCCGACGCCCTGTTCGCCGGGGTGGTGGTGTCGAACAGCGTCATCGGCATCGCCCAGGAGCTCAAGGCCCGCCGCACGCTGCACAGGCTGGCGGTGCTGTCGGCCCCCCGGGCCCGGGTGGTCCGCGACGGGCGGACGCAAGAGGTCGGCACGAGCGAGGTGGTGGCCGACGAGATCCTGGAACTCCAGCCCGGCGACCAGGTGGTGGTGGACGGCGAAGTGGTGGCCGCCCGGGGTCTCGAGATCGACGAGTCGCTGCTGACCGGTGAGAGCGACCCGGTGGACAAGGCTCCCGGCGACGGCGTGATGTCGGGGTCGTTCGTGAACGCCGGGGCGGGCTGGTACCGGGCCACCGCCATCGGCGCCGACTCCTACGCGGCGCGCCTGTCGGAGGAGGCCCGCCGGTTCAAGCTGGCCGGCAGCGAGCTCAAGGGCGGCGTCAACGTGATCCTGCGTCGTCTGACGTGGATCATCCCGCTGGCCACGGTGCTGCTGCTGGGGAGGCTGCTGGCCACCGAGGACCGCTGGCAGGAGGCGCTGCGGGGCACGGTCGCCGCTGCGGTGGCCATGGTGCCCGACGGTCTGGTGCTGCTCACCAGCCTGTCGTTCATCACCGGCGTGGTCGCCCTGGCCCGCCGGAAGGCTCTGGCCCGGGAGCTGGCGTCGGTCGAGCTGCTGGCCCGGGTCGACACCTTGTGCCTCGACAAGACGGGGACGATCACCACCGGGGACATCTCCTTCGAGCGGGTGGAGCCGCTGGGATCGGCCACTGAGGCCGAGGCGTCCGGCGCGCTGGCCTCGCTGGCGTCGGCCGACCCCGCACCGAACGCCACCCTGGCCGCCATCGTCGACGCGGTCGGCAGCCCGCCGCCCGGATGGAGGCTGACCGGCAGCGTGCCGTTCTCGTCGGCCCGCAAATGGGCCGCGGCCAGCTTCGAGGGCCGGGGCACCTTCCACCTGGGCGCGCCCGACGTGCTGCTGGGCGCGGGCGACGCCAGCGAGGACGCCCGGGCCCGGGCGGTGGCCGCCTCCGCCGACGGCGAACGGGTGCTGGTGGTGACCCGCTCCGACCTGCCCGAGCCGTCCGGCGACGGCCTGCCTGAGGACCGTGAGCCCGTCTGCCTGGTGCATCTCGGCGACACGATCCGCTCGGACGCGCCGGAGATCTTCGCCTACTTCCGGGATCAGGGCGTCGACCTGAAGGTGATTTCCGGCGACCACCCCGCCACCGTGGCCGCAGTCGCCCACCGCGCCGGCATCACCGACGACCCGGAGGGCGACGATGATGGCTCCGACCGCGGCCCGGGCCGGCTGCATGTGCCCGCCTTCGACGCCCGCCAACTCCCGGACCAACCCGACGAACTGGCCGACACCCTGGATTCGACCATCGTGTTCGGGCGGGTCGACCCCCACCAGAAGCGGGCCATGGTCCACGCCCTCCAGTCCCGGGGACGCACGGTGGCCATGACCGGCGACGGCGTGAACGACGTGCTGGCCCTCAAGGACGCCGACATGGGCATCGCCATGGGCACCGGATCCTCGGCGGCCCGGGCCGTGGCCCAGCTCGTGCTGCTCGACAACCGCTTCGCCACCTTGCCCCGGGTGCTGGCCGAGGGCCGCCGGGTGATCAACAACATCGAGCGGGTGGCCAACCTGTTCATCACCAAGGCGGCCTACGCGGTGTTGCTGACCCTGCTGATCGGCCTGTCCGGCCCGCCGTTCCCGTTCCTGCCCCGCCATCTGACCCTGATCGGCACCTTCTCGGTGGGCGTGCCCGGCTTCTTCCTGGCCCTCGCGCCCAACCACCGCTTGGTCAAACCCGGTTTCCTGCGCCGGGTGCTGCGCTTCTCGCTGCCGGCTGGGGCGGTGGCCGGCGTGGTTACCTTCGTGCTGTATGAGGTCGTGCGGCGCCTGGACGGCGTGAGCCTGGACGAGGCCCGCACGTCGGCCACGATGACGCTGCTGGCAATCGGCCTGGTGATCCTGCTGCTGATCAGCCGGCCGCTGAGACCCTGGAAGGTGGGCCTGGCCGCCGCCATGGCCGCCTCCTACGGGGCCGCTATGGCGCTGCCGTTCCTGCGCGAGTTCTTCGAGCTAGATGCACCGACGCTGGGCGGCTGGCTGTGTGTGCTCGGCGCGGTGGTCGTCGGCGGATCTGGGGCGTGGGGCGCAGTCGAGCTGCGAGAACGCATCGCCGCCGAGCGAGAGGCGCCGACATGAGCCGCGACGATCCAGCACGCACTCACAGGCGCGTGGCGCCGACATGAGCCGCGACGTTCTGGTCGTGGGCGGAGGCGATCCTGCGGCTGCCCTGGCCGCCGAGCTGTCGGGGGACGTGCTGGTGGCCGCTCCGGAACCGGCCGATGTCGACGACGGCTTCGTGGACGGCTTGGCCCGCGGCGACGGCACCCCGGTCGACGGCCTCGATCTGGTGGTGCACGCCCTCTATCCGGAGCAGAGCCGCACCCCGGCGCGCATCGACGAGATGACCGCCGACGACTGGGCCGCGGCCTGCGACGACCCGCTGGAGGCGGCCATCCACCTGTCCCGGGGCGCGCACCGGCATCTGGCCGCCCGCCGCGGGACGATCATGGTCTGCGTGCCGCTGGTCGGCGCGGCCGGCGCGGCGAACCTGGTGGCGCTGTCGGCGCTGGCTGAGGGGTTGCGGATCCTGGCCCGGTCTCTGGCCCGCAGCTGGGGACCCGACGGGATCCGGTCTCATGCCGTAACCCTGCATCCGTCGATGTTCCTGTCGCCGGAGCACGCGGCTACAGCCGTCGACGCCACCGCCCTGCACGACCCGGCGCTTGGTCGCCTGCCGTCGGCGGCCGAGGTCGCGGCGGTGATAGACGCCTTGGCCGACGGCCGGACGACCGGTGGCCTGACCGGCGCGTCGCTGGTGATGGACGGCGGCACCTGGATGGCCGGATGACCACCGACGGCATGGCTGAGGGAGGCATGGCCGAAACGCGAACGGGTGGCCGGGTGCTCGAAGGCCAGGTGGCGATCGTCACCGGGGCCGGGCAGGGCGTCGGCGCCGGGATCGCCAGCGCGCTGGCTGCCGCGGGGGCGGCGGTGGTGATCGCCGCCCGGAGGGCCGCCAACGGCGAGCCCGCAGCGGAGTCGATCCGGGCAGCCGGCCACGAGGCCGTGTTCGCGCGGTGCGATGTCACCGAGGCGGCTGACGTGGAGGCCGCGGTGGCCGGGGCCGTCGAGCGCTTCGGCGGGCTCGACATCATGGTCCACAACGCGGTGGCCCACGCCGGACGGCCCGGAGGGGTGCAGTTCACCCGAAGCGACATGATCCGGCCCCAGATCGCCACCGCCACCACCGCGAGCTTCCTGTGCGCCCGGGCGTCGCTGACCCATCTGCGCCGGCGACCGGGCACGTTGATCCTGCTCACGTCGCCCGCGGGTGTGGAGGGGTCGGCCAACCTGCCGGTCTACGCGACGGTGAAGGCCACCCAGCGCGGCATCGTCAAGAGCCTCGCCCGGGAGTGGGGTCCCCTCGGCGTGCGGGTCAACGCCATCGCCCCGGTGGCCCTCACCCCGGCCATGGAAGCGGCCGTAGCCGCCAATCCTGATCTCGAGACCCGCCTCGTCGCCCGCACCCCGCTGGGCCGCCTGGGCGACGCGGCCGCCGACATCGGCCCGGTCGCGGTGTTCCTGGCCTCCAGCAGCGCCCGCTACATCACCGGCCAGACCATCGTCGCCGACGGCGGAGGCTTCCTCGGCCTGTAAGGAGCGATCAGACGGCCTCTGGGTGCTAGACCGGGCGGCGTGGGCGAGGTCCATCTGCTGGTGAGCCCCCGGGGCGGCCGGGGCCGGGCCGCGGCCGCCGCGCCGGTGGTTCGCCGGGTGATCGAGCAGGCCGGCCACACGCCGGTGGACATCAGCGGGGCCTCCGCCGAGGAGTCGGCCGAAGCGGCCCGGGCCGCGGTGGCGGCGGGCGCGGAGCGGCTGGTCGCGGTGGGCGGCGACGGAACCGTCCATCTGGCTGTCCAGGGAGTGGCCGGCACCGATGCCGCCCTGGGCATAGTGCCCGCGGGCACCGGCAACGACTTCGCCCGGGCCTTCGGGCTGTTCGGCCTCAGCGTCGAGGAGGCCGCGGTCGCTGCACTGGGGCCGACCCGGCCGGTGGACGCAATCCGCACCGACCGGCAGAGATGGGTGGCGTTCAGCGTGACCGGCGGCTTCAGCGTGGATGTCAACGTCAGGGCTGATCGGATGCGCTACCCCAAGGGACCGAGCCGCTACACGGCGGCCACCCTGCTCACGATGCCAAGACTGCGGCACCGCGAGCTCGCCGTCACCGTTGACGGGCAGCGCACCGAGTTGCGCAGCGCCCTGTTCGCGGTGAACAACACGCGGACCTTCGGGGGCGGCATGGCCATCTGCCCCGACGCCGACCCCGCCGACGGCCTGATCGACGTGTGCGCGGTGGGCCCGGCCAGCCGGACCACCATGCTGCGCCTGCTCCCGAAGGTGTTCGAGGGGGGCCATGTCGGCCATCGCCACGTTCACATGATGCGGGGGCGCACGGTCACCATCGATGGCGAGCCCATGGACCTGGTCGGCGACGGCGAGGAGTTCGGCACCGCGCCGATCACGCTGAGGGCCGTGCCCGGCGCCCTCCGAGTGGCCACCAACCCCCAACCATAGGAATTGGCAGCAGAACGCACGCATACCGTGCACAACACTGCCAATTCGCAACCGGAGTCCGTGCCCTTCGAGAACTGGCAGCAGAACGCACGCATACCGTGCACAACGCTGCCAATTCGCGGCTAGTGGGCGAGGGCTTCGAGTAGCTCGGCTGCGAAGTCGGGACGGCAGATGACCAGTCCGGACGTGTGCGGACGGGGGTTGTTGAACCGCAGTGGCGAGCCGTCGGCGCACGAGGCATGCAGACCGGCCGCCAGAGCCACCGCGGCCGGGGCGCAGGTGTCCCACTCAAAGAGCCCGCCGGCGTGCACGTAGCCGTCCATCTCGCCCCGCACCACCGCCATCGCCTTGACCCCCGCCGATCCCATGGTCACCACGTCGGCATCGAGACGGTCGGCCAGCATGCGGCCGTCGCTGTAGCCCCGCGACCTGGCCACCACCACCCTGCGGCGCCCGACCCGGCACATGGTGGGCTCCGGCGGCGGATCGGTCGCGAAGGTGGTACCCCAGGCGGGCACGGCCACCGCGCCCGCGGTCGCCATGCCCTGCTCGCACAACGCCACGTGCACCGACCACGCCCCGGTCACGCCGAAGTCGTAGGAACCGTCGATCGGATCGATGATCCAGACCCGCTCCGCGTTGAGCCGCCGCCGGTCGTCGTGGCCCTCCTCCGACAGCACGGCGTCGCCGGGCCGCAGGCGAGCCAGTTCCTGGGTGAGGAACTCGTGGGCTTGCCGGTCGCCCGCCTCCTCCAGCCCCCAGCCCCGCGGCCCGGACGGATCGTTCAGCAGGCCGAGCAGCCGCTGGCCGCACTCGTGGGCCAGGCGCGCCGCCAGGGCGTGATCGTCTCCCCCGGTGTTCACACGTCTTGCGGCCGGCGGTGCACCGTGACCGCGTAGCTGCCGCCGTCGAAGGGCTCGCGGTCCCAGGTGGTCCAGCGATACTCCAGAGTGAGGCCGGCATCGGCGGCGAACCGGTCGTAGTCGTCGAAGGTCAACGGACTCCACCCCAGACGGAAGCCGGACACCAGCCGGCCGCCCGGGACCAGGTGCCGGGCCATGTTGGCCACGATGGCCGCTTCGGTGCCGATCTCCACGAACACCATCACGTTGCCGGCCAGCACGATCAGGTCGAACTGTCGCCTCCCTACGGCCGCGCCGGGCGCCGTAATCTCCACATCGGTGAGGTCGCCCAAGATCCACGGCACGTGCGGGGCCTTGCTGCGGGCCTCGTCCAGCATGCGAGTGTCCAGATCCACGCCCACGACATCGATTCCCCGGCGGTCGAGCTCGATGGCGACGCGGCCCGTGCCGCAGCCGGCGTCGAGCACCGAGGCGGGCTCGAACCAGCTCACGAGGTCGGCCTCGCCGTGGACCCACTCGCCCCTGGCCTCCATGCGCCGCCAGCGGTCGTCGTAGACGTCGCCCTGGGCCGATCCGCCGATCTCCCACCAACGATTCATCGCTCTGACCCTAACTGGGACCGGGCAGCGCTCCGGTCAGTTAGCCTCGGACCCGACAGCCGCAACCGCCTGCCAGAGTCCCAGGGAGGGTTCATGGAGTTCGGGTTATTCCAGAACGGCTACATACCGGGCCCCTCGGCGCACATCCCCGAGCACGAGCACCTGATGCTGATGCGCGAGGCGTCGTACCCGATCCTCGCCGACAAGCACAACTGGAAGTTCGCCTGGTTCGGGGAGCACCACTGCCTCACCGAGTACAGCCACATGTCGGCACCGGAAGTGATGATCGGCTGGATCGCGGCCCAGACCGACTACATCCACCTGGGGACGGCCATAACCAGCCTGCCCACCACCAAGGAGCACCCGGTGCGCATCGCGGAGCGAGCCGCCATGCTCGACCACTTCTGCGAGGGCCGCTTCGAGTTCGGCACGGGCCGCGGCGCCGGCAGCCACGAGGTGGCCACCTTCAACAGCACCCTCACCTCGGAGACCAAGGCCATGTGGAACGAGGTGATGGCCGAGATCCCCCGCATGTGGGCCCAGCGGGACTACTCCTACGAGGGCGAGCACTTCCACGTGCCGCCCAACCACAACGTCCTCCCCAAGCCGCTGGACGGCACCCACCCGCCCCTGTGGGTGGCGTGCGGCAACCCGGCCACGTTCGCCACCGCCGGGCGGATGGGCATCGGCGCGATCGCCTTCAACTTCGAGCCCGCGCCCGCCCTCAAGGGCCGCATCGACAGCTACAAGGAGGCCATTGCGGAGTGCTCGGAGCCCCACGGCTCCTACATGAACGACAACGTGATGATGACCAACGCCGTGATCTGCCTGGAGGACCGCGACCGGGCCAGGGAGATCGCGCTGATGCACGGCCGGGGCTACCTGTACTCGATGGTGTGCCTGTACCACGACACCATCCCCAAGCGGGAGGACGCCCCCACCTGGCCCGAGCCGCCCCTCGGCCTGCCCGACGAGGCCACCCTCGACTTCGCCATCGACGCCGGCTACATGCTGTGCGGCACGCCCGAGGAGGTGTGCGAGCAGCTCGAGAAGTCGTACGTGGCCGTGGGCACCGACCAGCTGGTGTTCGGCATGCCCAACGAGGGCTTCGAGTACGAGGAGATCCTGGAGATGATCGAGGTCTTCGGCGAGCAGGTGATCCCGGAGTTCGACAAGGACCCGGTGCACTCGACCGAGAAGTACCGGGCCGACGCGGTGCGCAAGTACCCGGAGTGGAACGCCGAGCCGCCCGACATCAAGACGACGCCGCCTCCCAGCGCGTCGATGCCGATCCCCTACCGGCACTGAGACACACGCCCTGCAACCAGGCTGGCAGGGCGTCTCAGCCCTTGACGAGCTCCACCGCCTGCCGGCACTCCTGCTCGGAACGGGCGGCCACGTTCAGCATCGTGACCGGCGACTCCTCCCAGGCCTGCAGCCGCTCCCGGATGCGCTCGACCGGGCCCACCAGGGAGATCTCATCGGCGAACTCCTCGGGCACGGCCGCGATGGCCTCGTCCCGGCGCCCCTCGAGGAAGAGCCGCTGGACCTCGTAGGCCGCCTCCTCGTATCCCATCCGGGCCATCAGCTTGGTGTGGTAGTTCTGGCCCTCGGCCCCCATGCCGCCGATGTAGAAGCCCAGGTTGGCCCGCACCGGCCAGAGGGCGTCGGCAATGCTGTCGAGGTCGCACACCCTCAGCGTCGTGTGCACCGCGATCTCGAAGCCCTCGGGGGCGGCGGCGAGCTGCGAGGCGTACACCTCGGGGCGCATCGGCGAGTAGTACAGCGGGAGCCAGCCGTCGGCGATGTCGACGGTCTGGGCCACGTTGCGGGGTCCCTCGGCGCCGATCCAGATCGGGATGGGTCGCAGCGGGTGGGTCATGACTTTGAGCGGTTTGCCGAGACCCTCCGCGCCCGGGCCGGTGTAGGGGTGCTGGAAGTGCTCCCCGGCGAATTCGAGCGGGCCGCTGCGCTCGAAGACGCGCCGCAGGATCTCGACGTACTCGCGGGTGCGGGCCAGAGGCCGCATCGAAGGCTGGCCGTACCAACCCTCCACCACCTGGGGTCCGGAGACGCCCAGCCCGAGGATCGCCCGCCCGCCGGATATGTGGTCGAGGGTGATGGCGTGCATGGCTGTGGCCGTGGGGGTCCGGGCCGCGAGTTGCGCGACGCCGGTGCCGAGCCGGATCCGCTCGGTGGCCGCGGCGATCAGCACGAGCGGAGAGAACGCGTCGGAACCCCAGGACTCCCCCGTCCAGGCCGCGTCGAACCCGGCCCGCTCGGCGACGGCGGCCAACTCCACCACACCGTCGGGCATGGCCCGGCTCCAGTAGCCCAACGTCAGGCCTAGCTGCACGCGTGCACGCTAACCCCACAGCCGATGCACCGACGCCATTCGACTGGGCCGGTCCTGGTAGCTTGTGCAGGGTTCTTGGCGGGCGGGCGACAACCCCATGACCACCAGATTCTCCTGCCGCTGCTCTCCTCCGGCCCGCCGTCGACGCGGGCTGGCCGTGCTCGCGCTCCTGCTTGCGGTCGCGGCCGCGGCGGGGTCCGCCTCCGCCCAGAGCGACGAGGAGATCATCAGGCAAGGCCGGCAGGTCGTCAGGGACACTAAGGCCCAGCGCGAGGCGCTGGACGAGGCGGCGGAGGTCGCGGCC
Source organism: Candidatus Aldehydirespirator sp. (assembly GCA_965203575.1). Lineage (GTDB taxonomy): Bacteria > Actinomycetota > Acidimicrobiia > Acidimicrobiales > Aldehydirespiratoraceae > Aldehydirespirator. Next base: position 2,509,310 of record OZ241894.1, on the reverse strand, counting down.
GGGAGCCTCGACGCGGCTACGGCCGAGGCCGAGGAGCTGATCGACGCTCTGAACAAGGCTCAGGCCTCGGTGGACGCCCAGCAGGCAGCCCTCGACGAGGCCGAGCGGGCCGTGATCGACGCCGAGGCCATAGTGAAGGAGGCCGAAGCCAGGATCTCGGAACTGGAAGCCGAGCTGCTCGCCACCCAGGAGGGTCTGCGAGAGGCGGTGATCGAGTCGTACGTCTCCTTCCAGGCGCCTACCGGAACGTTCAGCGTGCTCGGCTCCGATCCGTGGCAGAACGCCCACGAGGAGGCATTGGCCGGGTTCGCCACGGGCAGCCGGATCGACGACATCGACGAGTTGCGCCGGATAGGCGAGGAGTTGGAGCGCTGGCGGCTCCAAGCCGTCGAAGCGGCCGACGCGGCCGAGGCTCACCGCCGGGCGGCGGCCCTGATCCTCGCCGACCTGCGAACGGCCGTCGACCGCGAGGCCGAATTGTCGGTGGCGGCCGAGGAGCGCGTCGAGAGGCGCCTGTACGAGGTCCAGACGATCAGGCAACTGGACGCGGACCTGGCCGCGGAGATCGAGGCAGCCGAGCGCCGGATCGCCGACGCCCTGGCCCGCCAGCGGGCCGAGGAGGAGGCCCGCCAGCGGGCAGAGGAGGCGAGGCGCAGAAGGGAGGCAGCCCGCCTGGCAGCCGAGCAGGAGGCGGCCGAGGGACGGGCGCTGGCCGAGTCGGTGGATCCGTCCGACACGAACCTGCCGCTCGTCTGGGTGCGCGGCTTCGAGGTGCACACACAGATCGCTGAAGGGGTCGACGGCCTAGTCGCCGCCATGGAGGCAGAGGGCTTCAACCTGGGCGGTTGGGGATACCGGACCGCCCGGGAGCAGATCAACCTGCGCCGGTCCAACTGCGGCACGTCGGAATGGGAGATCTGGAGCAAGCCCTCCAGCACTTGCCGGCCCCCCACCGCTCGGCCCGGCCGGAGCAACCATGAGAGGGGCTTGGCCATCGACTTGACGAACAACGGCCGGCTCATCACCAGTCGCAACAGCGCGGTGTTCCAGGCGCTCCAGCGTCTCGCCCCCCAGTTCGGTCTCAAAAACCTCCCCAGTGAGCCCTGGCACTGGTCCGTGGACGGCCGCTGAGCCGTCCCGGTCGCTCCCGGGGTGCAGCTACCCGGTGTGGGTCCAGACGGGGCGGCGCTTCTCGATGAAGGCCTTGGGCCACTCGGCGCCGTCGCCGCGGGCCGCGTTGGTCGCCATCACGTCCATAGCCAGCTCGTAGGCGTCGTCGACGGCCATGTCCATCTGGGCGTAGAGGGTCTGCTTGCCGATGCCCTTGGCGTAGCGGCTGCCCCGGGTGGCCCGGCCCAGCAGGTCCACGGTGGCCTCGTCGAGGTCCGCCGGCGGCACCACCCGGTTGACCAGCCCCCACTCGAGCGCGGTGGCCGCGTCGATCGTGTCGCCGGTGAGGGCCATCTCCACGGCCCGTTTGCGGCCGAGAGGCCGGGCCACGGCCACCATCGGGGTGTGGCAGAACAACCCTCCCTTGCCGCCGGGCGTGGCGAAGGCGGCCTCGGTGCTGGCCACGATCAGGTCGGCGCTGGCCGCCAGCTGGGCGCCGGCCGCGGTGGCCAGGGCGTGAACCTTGGCCACCACCACCTGGGGGATCTCGGCCATGGCGGTCATGGCCGAGGTGCACAGGGCGAACAGCTCTCGCAGGTCGGCCTCGGTCATTTCGGCCATCTCGGCCAGGTCGTGGCCCGAGGAGAACACCGGCCCGTTGGCGGCCAGCACCACCCCGGCCACATCGCCCTCGGCGCCGGTGGCCCTCAGAGCCTCGTCGAGCTCGGCGAGCATCTCCGACGACAGGCAGTTGCGCCGCTCGGGCCGGTTGAGCGTGATCGTCACGTAGCGGTCGTCACGCTTGTACAGCAGGTTCTGGTAGTCCATGGGGACGCCTCCGGTCGCGGGCGCGGTCCTGTGCGCCCTATGAGTCTGCCAGAGCGGGCAGCACTTGTTCAGCCGTCAGTTGGACGCTCGACCAGGCCTCGTCGATCGGCATGCCGCCCACCAGGGGGTGAAGGGCGAGCGTGCCGGTGCTGCGGACCAGATCCGCCGCCTCGGTCGGTGTGAGCACCCGGTAGATGCCCTCGGCTCGCAACTCCTCGACGGTGGTGGCCTTGGAGCACACCGCCGAGGTCTGCCCCGGCGGCTGCCAGCCCTTGTAGGTCATGGCCTCGAGCATGAAGCACTCGCCGTGCTCGGCCCAAACCCGGTCGGGGTCCTCAGCGACGTTGAGCATCACGACGTTGTCGGGCGCGATGCAGAAGCCGGCCGTGCCATGGCGCTCGCACTCGGCGTAGTAGAGGGCCTCGATCTCGCCGAACGGACCGGGAAGCTGCATGGGCAGGCCGAGCCGGGCGGCCCGCCGGGCGGCCGCGGGCGACGAGCCGCCCACCAGCACCATGGGGTGGGGCCGGGTGAAGGGCATGGGCAGCACCTGCACGGTCTCGCCGTTGTGCTCGAAGGGCTCGCCCTTCCAGGCGGTGAGCATCACTTCGAGGGCCTCGTCGAGGACTTTGCCGCGGCGCTTCCACTCCTTGCCCATGGCCGCGTACTCAACCGGCCGGTAGCCGAGGCCGGTGACGATCACGAGCCGGCCCGGGCTGACCAGGTCGATGACCGCGATGTCCTCGGCGGCCCGGATCGGGTCGTGCAACGGCAGCAGCAGCGCGGAGATGGTGACCATGAGGTTGTCGGTGCTCGACAGGATCATGGCCGCGTTGAGCAGAGGCGTCGGGCACCAGCCCATGGGGCTGCTGTGATGCTCCTCCAGCGACACCGCGTTGAAGCCGCGGCTGTCGGCGTAACGGGCGATCTCCAGACCGGCCCGGTACCGGTCGCTCATCGCCTGGCCGTCGGTGGGGTCGGGCGACACGAAGTTGAAGCGGATCAGCGAGAAGGCCATGGCCCCAGTCTGCCCGCCGCGGCCGGCACCGCGCTCGCTGTCAGCCGAGGATTCCGGTGGCGTGCATGCGGTTGATGGTGCTGACCACGGCCCGCAGCGAGGCCGACACGATCGACTCGTGCAGGCCCACCCCCCAGGTGGTGTAGCGGTCGCCGGTGTCGACTTCCACGTAGGCCGCGGCGGTGGCGTCGCTGCCGGTGCCGATGGCGTGCTCGTAGTAGTCGTGGATCTTTCCGGCGAAGAGCCCGTTGGCCTGGAGGGCGGTCACGAACGCGTCGATGGGCCCGTTGCCGGTCCCGGCGATCGTGCGCTCCTCGCCGGCGACGTGCAGCCGGGCCTCGAGATCGGTCCGGGATTCTCCGATGGTGTCGGTGGTGGCCCGATGGCCGATCAGCTCGACCCAGGGGCGCTCAGGCTCCACATAGGAGGACACGAACCGGCGGTGGATCTCGTAGGAGGTGATCTCGGTGCCGGTGTCCTCGGTGACGGTCTGGATCTGCTTGGAGAAGTCCACCTGCAGGCCCCGGGGAAGGTCCAGGCCGTACTCGTGCAGCAGCACGTAGGCCACTCCGCCCTTGCCCGACTGGCTGTTGACCCGCACGACCGCCTCGTAGCTGCGGCCGAGGTGTCGGGGGTCGACCGGCAGGTAGGGCACGTCCCACACGTCGTAATCCCCCACCAGGGACTCGCCCGGTGCCACGTCGTAGATGGCGGCCATGCCCTTCTTGATGGCGTCCTGATGGCTGCCGGAGAAGGCCGTGTACACGAGATCGCCCACATAGGGGTGGCGCTCGGGAACCGTCATGCGGTTGGCGTACTCGAAGACCCGGCGGGCCTCCTCGATGTCGCTGATGTCGAGTTCGGGGTCGACGCCCTGGGTGAACAGGTTGAGGGCGATGGTGACCACGTCCACGTTGCCGGTGCGCTCGCCGTTGCCGAACAGGGTGCCCTCCACCCGGTCGGCGCCGGCCATGATCCCGAACTCGGCCGCGGCCACCGCGGTGCCCCGGTCGTTGTGGGGATGCAGCGACAGCACGATCGAGTCGCGGTCGCGGATGTCGCGGTGGAAGCGCTCGATCATGTCGCCGTAGATGTTGGCCGACGACATCTCCACGGTGGCGGGCAGGTTGAGGATCAGGGGCCAGTCGGGGGTGGGCCCGATCACGTCCATGACCGCCTCGCACACCTCCACCGTGAAGTCGGGCTCGGTGCCGGTGTAGCTCTCCGGCGAGTACTCGAAGCGGATGCCGTCGGCGTCGCCGGCCTTCCGGGCCCTGTCGAGGCCGCGCATGCACTGCTCGGCGCCGTTGACCGCGATCTCCACGATGCCGGCCCGGTCGGTGCGGAACACCACCCGCCGCTGGGTGACGGAGGTGGAGTTGTAGAGGTGCACGATGGCCCGGGGGGCCCCGGCCACGGCGTCGAAGGTGCGCTCGATGAGCTCGTCGCGGGCCTGGGTGAGCACCTGGATGGTGACGCCGTCGGGGATCCGGTCCTCCTCTATGAGCTTGCGGCAGAAGTCGAAGTCGGGCTGGGAGGCGGCCGGGAAGCCCACCTCGATCTCCTTGAAGCCCATGTCGACGAGATGGTCGTACATGCGCTGCTTGCGGGGGATGTCCATGGGGTCGACCAGGGCCTGGTTGCCGTCCCGCAGATCGACTGAGCACCACAGCGGCGCCGTGGTGATCCGCCGGTCCGGCCAGGTGCGGTCGGCCAGCTCGACTCCTGGGTAGGGCCGGTACTTGGTGAACGGCATGGCCTTTGGCGTTGGCATCGTCTTGTCCTTTGGTGGGGGTGTTCGGGTTCGGGTCCCAACAAGCACAAATCCCCCCGGCCAGAGGCACGAGGGGATCGGCGAGCACCGATATGTGGCGCTCGCCTACACGAGAAGCAGGAGGTCGGCGAAGGTGGTCACGGCCGTCAACACTAGCCCCCTCAGCGCTCGCGTCCAACACTCCGGCAACCACCACGACAGGCATCCCGGTCCTGGGCGTGTGTTCCGGGTGGAATCCGCGCCATGCTTGGGGAGTGAGCTACCTGGTCTGGGAGGCGACGCTGCCCGATCTCCGGTCGCCGATCCTGGTGACGGCCTACCAGGGCTGGTTCGACGTGGGCGGGGCGGCGACGGGCGCCCTCGAGTGGCTGAGCGAGCGCAGCGATTCGATCAGGGTGGCGCACATCGACCCCGAGGAGTTCTTCAACTTCGCCGAGCAGAGGCCCACCATCCGCCTGCGCGACGAGCGGCGGGACATCGTGTGGCCCTCCAACGACGTGCACGTGCTGCGTCCGCCGGATGCCCGGCACGACCTGGTGCTGGTGGTGGGCGCGGAGCCGCAGCTGAGGTGGCGTTCCTACGCCGAGGTGGTCGTCGAGCTGGCGACGCGAAGCGGGGCCGCCGCGCTGGTGACGGTGGGCGCGCACATCGCCGACATTCCCCACACCCGCCCCTTCGGGGTGACCGGCTCCACCACCGACTCGGGCCTGGCCAAGGCCTGGGGGCTGGACCGGCCCTCCTACGAGGGCCCGACCGGGGTAGTGGGCGTGCTCCACGAGCGTTTCGAGAGGTTCGGGATTCCAGCCGTGTCGCTGCGGGTGGCGGTGCCCCACTACGTCTCGGGTGCGCCGAACCCCAAGGGGGCCCGCGCCCTGCTGGAGCGCTTCGAGCGAGTGACCGGGCTGCCCACCGGCTGGTCCGAGCTCGACGAGGCCGCGGCGGAGTGGGAGCAGCGGGTCAACGACGCCATGAACTCCGACGACGACGTGGTGGCCTACGTCAAGCGCCTCGAGGCCCGAGCCGACGCCCGGGCCAAGCGCAGCGTCCCCAGTCCCGACGATCTCGGCGCCGAGTTCGAGCGCTTCCTGCGCCAGCAGGACACATCCGGGTAACAGAGCCAGGAGGGAACAACATGTCCGTCACCACCATGGACACACCCACGACCATTCACCGGGGCGAGGAGGAGCTCCCGTGGGCTGACGCCGGCAGCGGCATCGAGCTCAAGGTGCTGATGGTGCGCGACGATGAAGGCCTGTGGATCGTGCGCAACCGGTTCGCCCCGGGCGTGGTGATCCAGACCCATCGCCACACCGGCCCGGTGTACGCCCACACCTTCAGCGGCGCCTGGAAGTACCTCGAGTACCCGGAGGTCAACCGGGCCGGGTCGTTCCTGTTCGAGCCGGCCGGCAGCGTCCACACGCTCACCACGCCTGATGACAACACCGAGCCGACCGATGTCTGGTTCCAGATACACGGCGTGAACCTGAACCTCGACGCCGACGGCAACGTGGAGTCGATAACCGACGGGCCGGGCGTGCTGGCCGCCTACTACGCCATGTGCGAGGCCCAGAGCCTGCCCCGGCCCAACGTCGTTACCTAACAGGTCTGCCTGGCGTTACAAGCCGAAGGAGCCGTCGAGGCGAGGCTTCCAGCTGCCCGCAGCCACCGTGCCCCCGTCCACCAGGATGGATTCCCCGGTGACGAAGCTGGCCATGTCCGAGGCCAGGAACACGATCACCGACGCGCACTCCTCCGCGTGGCCCTTGCGGCGCAGCGGGGTGGGGAACAGGCCGTCCATCAGCGAGCTGGACTGCTCGGCCAGCACGTCGTCGCCGGGCGTCGGCATCATGTCGGGCGCCACGCAGTTCACCCGGATGCCCCTATGGCCGTACTCCAGGGCCAGGGTCTTGGTGAACTGCTCCACCGCGGCCTTCATGGCCGCGTACACACCGAACATCGGGGCGGCGTGGTGGGCCTCCACCGAGGTGACGTTGATGATGGCGCCGCCGTCGGTCATCACCGGGATGCCGTGGCGCACGCAGTTGGTGACGGTGGAGAAGTTCTCGCGGATCAGGGTGTGCTCACCCTTGGGCGAGGTGTCGTCGAAGCGGGCCCGGAAGGTGCCGCCCGCGTTGTTGACGAGCACGTCGATGGGTCCGAGTTCATCGCGGGTGCGCTGCATGAAGGCGGCCACCGCGTCGTCGTCGCGGGCGTCGAGCACGTCTGACAGGCAGCGGCGGCCCTCCGCCTCCACCTGCTGGACCACGTCGGGCAGCAACGTGGGATCCTTGTCGAAGATGGCCACGTCGGCGCCGAAGCGGGCCAGGGCCAGCGCGGTGGCCGCGCCGATGCCGCGGGCCGCGCCGGTCACCACCGCCACTCGGTCGGTTAGCAGGATGCTGTCGGGGGCCAGGGCCATGCGTCTCCCTTCGATCCCGGCTGACGATACTGCGCAGGTGCGGCCAGTAGGGTTGCTGGCCCGCAGCAAGTGCGACAGGTAGGAGAGAGCCGTGGGCGACTTCGTTCGAGTCGAGACCGGCGGAGGCGTGGCCACCATCCGCGTCGACCGGCCCAAGATGAACGCCCTCAACCCCCAGGTGCTCGGCGAGTTGACCGAGGCCGCGAACGCGGTCGGGGCCGACTCCGACGTCAGGGCGGCCGTGATCTGGGGCGGGCCCCGGATCTTCGCGGCCGGCGCCGACATCGGCGGTTTCACCGGCCTCGCTCCGGCGGAGGCCCAGGCGCTGTCGCGCCAGTTCAACGACACCTTCCTGGCGGTTGAGAACATGCCCCAGATCACGGTGGCGGCCGTCAACGGCTACGCATTGGGCGGCGGCATGGAACTGGCCATGGCCGCCGAGTTCCGGGTGGCCGCCGACGATGCGGTGTTCGGCCAGCCCGAGATCAAGCTGGGCATCATCCCCGGCGGCGGGGGCACCCAGCGCCTCCCCCGGCTCGTCGGCATAACGAAGGCCAAAGAGATCATCTACACCGGCCGCAACGTGTACCCCGACGAGGCTCTCGCCATCGGCCTCGTCTCGGCGGTGCATCCCGCCGAGGAGACCTACGACGCGGCCGTCGAGATGGCCGCGGGCTACGCGGCCGGACCCGCAGCGCTGCGTATGGCCAAGCAGGCGGTGATGGACGGCCTGCCCCTGTCACTGGCCGACGCCGTGGCCCGCGAGACGCACCACTTCGGCGAGTGCTTCGCCACCGACGACGCCACCATCGGGGTGGCCAGCTTCATGGAGAAGGGCCCGGGCAAGGCGACCTTCACCGGCCGCTAGCGCAAGACCCGAGAGCTCTCAGGCGACGTCGAGCCGGTTGAGCCTGACTGCGGCCAGGATCAGGCCGGCGACCGACACGGCGGCGAGCACCACCAGCGCGGTGGTGGTCGTGTAGGGGTCGAAGCCGTAGTCGATCCCGCCGAGGTGGCTCAGCACCGAGCGGGTGTAGCCCCTCAGCGACAGGCGGGCCGCGAACTCACCGAGACCCACGGCCAGGCCCTCCCACAGAAGCACGTAGCCGAGACCCCACATGATCGGCTTCTTGAGGAGCAGGCCCACCAGAACGAACAGCGACGAGTACGCCGCCGTGCCCAGGGCCGCCGCGGCCACTGCGCCCCACAGCAGGTCCGCGGACCCGGCGACGCGATCGGCCGCCAGCCACCCGCCCAGCGCGGTGGGCACCACCGTCAACGGCAGCGCGGCGGTGGCCGCCGCAGCCGCGGCTCCCACGACCACCGGGCCGCGGTCCATGGGACGCAGCCACAGGTACACGAGCGTGCCGTCCTCGCGGGTCTCGCCCAGCACCGACGAGCCGAACACCAGCGCCACGATGGGCACGATGATGATCAGCCCGAAACCGTCGGCGTAGCTGGCGCCGTCGCGCAGCAGCCCGGCCGCGCTGCGGCCACTGTCCTCGGCGGTGATCCCGACCAGCCAGCCCACAAGGATCATCAGCGCGCCCAGCGCGCCCAGCGCCGCCAGCCGGCCCGGCGTGATGACCTGGCGGACCAGCACCCGGTAGGTCAGCGTCGCGGCCCGCAGTCGGGGCACATGGCGGCGGGCCGGAGTCGGTGAGGTCGCTGGCGCGGTCATCGCTTCTCCACCAGGTAGCGGAACACCGATTCAAGATCCTCGTCCAGGGGAGCGACCCTCGACAGGCGAGCATCGAGGCGCTGAGCCAGCGGCGCGACCTCCCGGCCAAGGCGGTCGACGTCGCGGGTGTCCACGACGAGGGAGTCACGGCCGACGCTCACCCCCACCGCGGTGCCCGACTCCACCAGGGCGGCCGCGAACCGCCGGGGCCGGTCAACCGCGATGCGGATCCGGTGGGGACGGTCGTCCATCAGCTCGCGCAGCTCCCGGTAGTCGCCGGTGGCGGCCAGGCGTCCCTGGGCGATGAGCAGGATCCGGGACCCGAGGCGGGCCACCTCCTCAAGCACGTGGCTCGACACCAGCACGCAGCGGCCCTCGTCGCCCAGTCCGTGGAACAGCTCGATCATGCGCCGCCGCTGCACGGGATCGAGCCCGGTCAGGGGCTCGTCGAGGATCAGCACCTCGGGGTCGTGCACCAGGGCGGCGGCCAGCTTCACCCGCTGGCGCATGCCCTTGGAGAACCCGGACACCGGCCTGGAGTCGTCGGCGTCGAGGTCCACGATCCCCAGGGCCCGCCGAGCCGCCGGTTCGGGACCGGCGACGGCTTCGGTGGCCGCCGCGAACGACACGAACTGGAGGGCGCTGAGCCGGTCGAACAGGCCGTCCTGCTGGGGGACGAGGCCGATGCGGCCCCGCACGGCGCGGTCGCGGCGGGCGTCGACGCCCAGCACCCGCACGGTGCCCTGGGTGGGCGGGGTCAACCCGCACATCACCCTGAACAGGGTGGACTTGCCGGCGCCGTTGGGTCCGAGCAGGGCGGTGACGCCGGCCCGCACCGAGAAGGTCACGTCCGACACCGCCACCACGTCGCCGAACACCTTCGACACGCCGTTGACCTGGACCATGGCCGAATCGTCGGGCGGCAGGGGTGGCGCGGACGCTGGAGGCACGGGCGGCGGAGGCACGGGGGCGGGAGGCTGTGTGCTCATCGGCTCAGCGCCAATCGCCGGTAGCGCCACCACACCACGGCCGAGCCCACCGCCACCCACGCAAGGTTGGCTGCGGCCACGAACATGGTGGAGAGGCCGGCTCGTCCTGCCCCGGGGCTGAAGTTGTCGTCCCGTCCGGGATCCTCACCCCCGAGGGGATCGATCCCCTCGATGCCGTAGATCCTGTTCTTGAGCTCGTCGGCGATGCCTCCGAGGTCGAAGGCGTAGACGTTGGCGCTCATTTCGGCCGCCTCCACCAGCGCCAGCGTCACGAACCCGCTGCCCCACAGCAGCAGGATGACCCCCACCGAGGCGAAGGCCCGGCGGTCGGTGAGGCTGGCCGCAGCCAGGCTGGCCGCGGTGAACGCGGCCGAGATGGCCCCGCCAGCCACGATGATCCGCACGAAGATCTTGAGCCATTCGATTAGCCCGTCGGGCCCCGAGCCCTCGATGGTGTAGGCCACCAGGAGGAACAACACCGGGCCGATGGTGAGCACGGCCAGCGTGAGGGCCACCGCCAGCGCCTTGGAGGCGAGGTAGCTCCACCGCTGAAGCGGGGTCGACAGGTACAGCTGGAGCATCCCGCTGCGGCGGTCGGAGACCAGGATGTCGGGCACGACGATGCCGCAGTAGAAGAACAGCGCGACGGTGATGAAGCTGTAGTACTGGTGGTAGTCGGGCAGGATCTCTTCGGTGATCAGGTCCACGTTGAGCACCACCGCGAGCCCCACGAACACCACTGCGGGCACCAGCGCGATGACCACCGCCAGCCAGGGCAGGATCTTGTGGCGGGCCGGGCGGCCGAGCCCCAGGGTGTGGCGCACCGAGTAGCGGACCACCGAGCGGACCGATCCCGCCAGACCGGTGCGGGGGCCGTCGTAGGACCGGTAGCCCTGGTCGATGATCTGGGCCGCCTCGCCGTTCGGCGCGGCTGCAGTAGGAGCGGGCGTGTCGCTCATCGGGGTGCGTCCTCGAAGAGGTCCTCGAGCGTGCGGCGCCGGGTGTCGAGACGGCGGATCCGGGCGCCGGCCGCGGCCACCGCGTCCCGGGACCGGTCACAGAGCTCGTCGAACGCCGCGCCCCGCAGGGCCAGCGTGGCCTCCTGACGCCGCACGTCGAGTCCGCCGGCCCGCAGTGCGGCCTCTACCGCGTCGACCGATCCGGCAGGCTCGGCCACGTCCACCAGCTCGAGCGTGATCCCGTCGCCCGCGCCGACGAGGTCGCTGATCGGCCCGCAGGCCACCAGACGGCCGGCATCCAGGGCCACGACGTTGTCGCACACCCGCTCGACCTCCTCGAGCTGGTGCGAAGACAGCACCACGTTGATCGAGAAGTCCCGGCTGATCTGGCCGATCAGGGTCAGCATCTCGCTGCGCTGCATCGGGTCGAGGCCGTCGGTGGGCTCGTCGAGCAGCACGAGCTTGGGGTCCGAGGCGATGGCCTGGGCCAGCTTCACCCGCTGGCGCTGGCCGGTCGACATGGTGCCCAGCGTCCGGAGGCGCTCCTCCCCCAGCCCCACCAGCCACAGGGTGTCGGAGGCCCGGTTGCGGGCCTCGCCGCGGGGCAGCCCCCGCACCTCGGACAGGTGCCGGACGAAGTCGACAGCCCGCATCTCGTCGGGCAGCACGTTGCGCTCGGGCGCGAACCCGACCATGGCCCTGAGCCGCTGACCGGCTGTCTGCGGGTCGAAGCCCAGCACGGTGAGCGATCCCGAGGTGGGCACCCGCAGCCCGAGCATGGCGTTCAGCAGGGTCGTCTTGCCCGCGCCGTTGGCGCCCACCAGCCCGGTAACGCCGGATTGCATCTGAAGGTCGAGGGCGTCGAGGGCGACGGTAGAGCCGAAACGCTGCGTCAGCCCTTGCGTCTCGACCATCGACACGGCCGCAGCATACGGGTGCCCCGTTCCGTTGCTCTTCGGAGGCTGTGGCCCTGAGCCGGTCTCCACGGGTCCACCGTGCCCGGCGACGTGCCCATGCCCAATGGGGGATGTCCCTGAACCTCCCCCGAGCGGCCGAACGACCGTAGGGGTCGGGACAAGCCGCTAGACCAGCAGGGGGTCGGTGAGGATCTCCACGAGGGCGGGGCCTTGATGGTCGAGGGCCGCTTCAACCGCGCCGTCGAGCTGGTCGGCGGCGGTGACCCGGAGGCCGCGGGCTCCGCAGAGCTCGGCGAACGCCGCGAAGTCGGGGTTGTGCAGAGAGGTCTGCCATACGTCGAGTTCGGCGGCCCGCTGTTCCTTGGAGATCTTGCCCAGCTCGTTGTTGTTCAGCAGCACCTGGGTGATGTCCATGCCGTGCTTGGCCGCGGTGGTGAACTCCATGGCGTACTGGCCGAAGCCTCCGTCGCCGGACACCGACACCACGGCCCGGCCGGCGTGCTCGGGCCGGCTCTGGGTGGCGGCCCAACAGCCCATGGCTGCGGGCAGCGCGAAGCCGATGGAGCCGAGGTAGCCCGACATGAGCACGGTCTGGCCCCGGGTCTCGAAGTAGCGGCCGAAGGAGTAGGCGTGGTTGCCCACGTCGACCGGCACGATGGCGTCAGCCGGCACCAGCCGGCTGAGCACGTCGAACACCGAAGCTGCGTTCAGGCCCTCGCCCCGGTCGTCGGCCCGGCGGCGAGCCTTCTCGTCGCGCCAGATGGCCCACCGCTCGGCCACCTCGGGCCGCAGGTCCTGACATCGGCGATCGGCGGGCATGGCTCCGGTCAGGGCCCGGGCTGCCACCCCCACCTCGGCCAGCACCGGCACGTCCACTGGGTGGAACCGGCCGAGGGCCATGGGATCGAAGTCCACCTGAACGATGGGCTTGTAGTCGGAGATGCCGGTGTGGTTGGCGAACGACACCCCGAAGGTCAACAGCAGGTCGGCCTCGTTCATGAACCAGCTGGCGATCGGAGTGCCCGAGCGGCCCAGCACCCCGCAGGCCAGCGGATGCCGGTCGCCGATCAGACCCTTGCCTTTGAACGTGGTGGCCACCGGCGCGCCGATCAGCTCGGCCAGGGAGATGATGTCAGCCATGGCCGAGCGCGCGCCGTGGCCCACGATGATCAGCGGCCGACGCGCTGCGGCCACCGCCTCCACCGCGGCGTCCAGCACTTCGGCCGGCGGCTGCACGGCCCTGGAGCCGGTGCGCCCCTGAGGGGAGCCGGGCGAGCCAGCCCCACCGGAGGGCGCGGGCAGGACCTGCACCTCGTCGGGCAGCACCAGGTGGCCCACGTCCCGTTCGACAATGGCGGTCTTGCAGGCCAGGTTCATCAGCTCGGCGTAGTTGGACCCGGACTGCACCGTGGCCGAGTAGCGGGCCACATCGGCGAAGGCGGCCGACAGGTCGGTGTCCTGGAAGGCGCCCCGACCCCGCACCGCGGAGGGCACCTGGCCCGACAAGGCCAGAACCGGGGCCCGGTCCATCTTGGCGTCGTACAGGCCGGTGAGCAGATTGGTGGAGCCCGGGCCGGCGATGGCGAAGCAGGCGGCCAGCCCGCCGGTGAGCTTGCCGTAGGCGCAGGCCGCGAACGAGGCCGCACCCTCGTGGCGGATGCCGATGAAGGTGAGATCGCTCCGGGCCTCGGCGGCCCGCACCGCGTCGGCGAAGCCCAGGTTGGAGTGGCCGACCATTCCGAAGACGTGGGTCACGCCCCAGGCGACCATGGTCTCCACCAGCACGTCGGAGACGGTGCGCTCCCGGGGCCGCTCGACCGGTAGGGCGGCGTACACGCCGTCGGCCCGCACCTCGGTGCGGTATGCGGCCGGGGCGTCGTCGAATGGCGGCGGCGGCTTGCCGTTCTTGGGCGAGTAGTCGTAGCCGTGCCACGGGCAGCGCAGCCAACCGCCCTCTATCGAGCCCTCCCCCAGCGGGCCGCCCTGGTGCGGGCAGGCGTTGTCGAGGCAGCCGTAGCCGCCGTCGGCGGTGCGGGTCACGCACAGGCTCTCGTGACCGACGGTGACCGTCATCACCCGGCCGTCCCCCAGCTCGTCCAGATCGACCAGCTTGTGCCAGGCGTACTCGCCATCGGGCAGCGCCGGCTCGTCGACGCTCGGCGCCGTGTCTTGATCAGGGGCCACTCGCGCACGCTCCGATGTCGTCCTCCGGCGGTGAGACGACGCTACCGGGCGGGTCGGCCGGCTGGAAGAAGTGCATCCGAGTCGCGATGATATCGTAAGATATCTAACCTGACCCGAGGAGGAGCCGTGACCGACATTCTCATTCGCGACGTGCCCGACGACGTAGTCGCGGCTATCGAGGCCAACGCCAGGAAGGCCGGCCTTTCAAGGGCCGAGTACCTGCGCAGAACGCTTGAGCGGGAATGCGCTGACCCTGCCGGCGAAGTGACCGTGGAGTCTCTCCGGCGCTTCAAGGAGACCTTCGCAGATCTGGCTGACCCCGAGGTGATGCGGTCGGCCTGGTCATGACCGCCTGGCTGATCGACAAGTCGGCCCTGGTACGGCTCGACGCAAGCCCCGACGCCGCGGAGTGGGCATCAAGAATCCAACGCGGGCTGGTCCGCGTCTCCACGGTGACCCGGCTGGAGATCGGGTTCTCGGCCCGCTCAGCCCAAGACCTCCAACGCAGTCTCGCCGAGCCTCCGCTCAGCGCCATGCCCGTCGAGTACCTCACGCCCGCCATCGAGGACCGTGCGATCGCGGTGCAACTTGCCCTGGCACAGACGGGCCATCATCGGGCGCCCTCGGTTCCCGATCTCCTGATCGCCGCGACCGCCGAAGGCGCTGGACTGACAGTCCTGCACTTCGACAAGGACTTCAGACTCATTGCCGACGTCACCGGCCAGCCGCTGGAGCGTCTGGCCGTCCCTGACGATCCGTAAGGCTGGAGCCGAGCGGCCCGCACTCTGAAACCTCGGGGACCATCAGGGCAAAGTAAGGGTTGTCCCTGGTTGGGGAGGTTCGGGGCGCTCGTAGAGTCCCGCCAGAGCCTTCACAACCGCTCCTAGGAGAACCTGTGACTACCTCCCCCACCCAAGCATTGGCCACAGCCGCCCGGGCGGTGGCCGCCAGCAAGATCTACGGCTCCGGCGACACCGAGGTGCGAGCGCTCGACGCCATCGACGTGGACTTCGAGCAGGGCCGTTTCACCGCCATCATGGGCCCGTCGGGCTCGGGCAAGTCCACGCTGATGCACTGCATGGCCGGGCTCGACACCGTGACCTCCGGCCAGGTGATCATCGGCGACACCGACCTCACGACCCTGTCGGAGAAGGACCTGACCCTGCTGCGTCGCGACAACGTCGGGTTCGTGTTCCAGGCCTACAACCTGGTGCCCACCCTCACCGCCATCGAGAACATCACCCTGCCCATGGACCTCGCCGGCGAGAAGGGCGACGAGGTCTGGGTCGACGAGGTGGTGGGCGCCACCGGGCTCGCCGACCGGGTCAAGCACCGCCCCAACGAGCTGTCCGGAGGCCAGCAGCAGCGGGTGGCGGTGGCCCGGGCGCTGGCCAGCAGGCCCCAGATCATCTTCGCCGACGAGCCCACCGGCAACGTCGACTCCAACACCGCGGCCGAGATCCTCGGCTTCATGCGGAGCGCGGTCGACCAGATGGGCCAGACCATCGTGATGGTCACCCACGACCCGGTGGCCGCCTCCTACGCCGACCGCGTCGTGTTCCTGGTGGACGGCAAGATCGTCGACGAACTGGCCGACCCCACGCCCCAGGGCATCCGGGACCATATGACCCGGCTCGGCGCCTAGCCGGAAACCTTCGGCCCGCCACCCGGCCCACCCTCCAGCACTCCCGAAGAGGATCCCGACATGTTTCGTCTGGCCCTGAAGTCGCTGCTCGCCCACAAGCTCCGCTTCGCGTTCACTGCCTTGGCGATCGTCTTGGGCGTGGCCTTCGTGGTGTCGGCGTTCGTGACGGCCGACTCGCTGCGCTCCACGTTCGACGACCTCGCCGCCGACATCAACACCGGCACCGACTTCACCGTTCGGGGGGCTCTGCCCTTCGGCGACATCACCCAGGCGAGTCCTCCGCCGGTGGATGACAGCCTGCTCGACGACATCCGGGCCGTCGCGGGAGTGCAGTCGGCCGAGGGCGGGTTCTTCGTCGACGGTGTGATTCCCGTGGACGGATCCGGGGAGACCCCGACCACGCTGGGAGGACCCAGAGCCGGCACCAACTGGACCGCAGACCCGACGCTGTCGCAGTACTTCCTGATCGACGGCGAATGGCCGCAGGGGCCCGCGCAGTTCGCCGTCGACGTCGTGACCTTTGCCGACTACGACTTCGAGTTGGGCCGCGACTACCAGGTGGTCACGCCCATCGGGCCCCGCACCTTCACCCTCACCGGCACCATGCAGTTCGGCTTTCCCGAGAACGCCGGGATCGGCGCGGTGTTCTCGGTGTTCGACACCCCCACCGCCCAGCAGGTCCTCGGCCTGGAGGGCAAGTTCAACCAGATCGCGGTGCGGGCCGAGCCGGCCGCCGACATCGCGCAGGTGCAGGACCGGATCACGGCGGTGCTGCCGGCGGGAACCGAGGTCATCACGTCCGGGGAGGCTGCCGAAGAGTTCGGCGACGCCTTCGAGAGTTTCATCGGACCGTTCCAGACGATCCTTCTGGTGTTCGCCTTCATCGTGTTGTTCGTGAGCGCGTTCATCATCTCCAATACCTTCAACATCGTCCTCGGCCAGCGGGTGCGGGAACTGTCGCTCCTGCGGGCGCTGGGGGCCACTCCCCGCCAGGTGCGCCGCTCGGTGCTGATCGAGTCGCTGGTAATCGGCGCGACGGCCGCGGCAGCAGGCATCGGGCTCGGGATGCTCGGCGCCCTCGGGCTCGAGGCGCTGTTGTCCGCGTTCGGCGCGTCGCTGCCTGACGGACCTCTGCCGCTGCGGGCGCGCACCGTGGCTTGGGCGTTCGCGGTGGGCGTCGGGTTCACAGTGGTGGCGTCGCTGGTGCCGGCTGCGAAGGCGTCGCGGATCTCGCCGGTGGCCGGGCTCGGCGAGCAGAACGGGGACGACGGCGGGCACGGCCGCTTGTGGCGGGTGATCGCGGGCGCCGGTCTTGCCGCTCTGGGACTGATCCTGATCGGCCGCGGGCTGTTCGCCGACTTCGACTCCACCACCGCGCAGCTGTTGTCACTGGGAATCGGGGCTGCGGTGGTGTTCGTGGCGGTGGCCGTGCTCAGCCCGCTCATCGCCGGGCCGACCGTGGCCGCCCTGGCCCGCCCCCTGCCATGGATCCTCCGCACACCCGGCCGGCTGGCCCGCGACAACGCGGCCCGCAGCCCCCGGCGGACTGCAGCCACCGCGGTGGCCCTGACCATCGGCCTCGCCCTGGTGGCCATGGTGCTGGTGGTGGGCCAGTCCCTCAAGGACACCTTCAGCGAGAGCCTGAGCGACGCGGTGGAAGCCGACTATGTGATCAGCACCGACACATTCTCCGGGGTGCCCGAGACTCTGGCCGCCGACCTGAGGAGCGCAGGAGCGGCTGCGGCGGTCCCGCTCGACGAGTACCCCGCGCAGGTCCTCAGCCCGGTCGCTCCGGGACGCATCGACGACGCCGAATTGACGGTCACCGACCTGGACACCATCGGCGAGGTGGCCAACCTGGGCGTGATCGACGGCACCCTTGAGGGTCTCGATCCGATGTCGGCATTGCTGGTCGCCAGCGGCACCGCCGACGACTGGGGCCTGGAGGTCGGCGATGAGGTAAGCGTCAATCTGACCAGCGGCGAGACGCTGTCCGTGATGGTCGGCGCGGTGTTCGCCCAGACCCGGCCGCCCTTCTGGGACGAATGGATAATCGACGAGTCTCTTCACCGGCTGACGGCCGGCGCGGACCGATTCGACCAATGGGTGGCCGTCAACGTCGAAGGCGACGATCCGGCGTCGTCGCGGGCCCTGCTCGACGAGGTGCTCAGCGCGTACCCGCAGGCGACGCTGGAGGACCGCCAAGAGTTCCAGGAATCGCTCGAGTCGAACCTCAACACGTTGCTGGCCCTGGTGAACGTGTTCCTGCTGTTCGCGCTTGTGGTGGCTCTGGTCGGCATCGTGAACACCCTGACGTTGTCGGTGTTCGAGCGCACCCGAGAGATCGGGCTGCTGCGGGCCGTCGGCATGACCCGGCGCCAGCTGCGCCGGGCGATCCGCTGGGAGGCCGCCGCCATCTCGCTCTACGGCGCTCTGGTCGGGGTCGTGCTGGGACTGGGCTTCGGGGTTGCCCTGTCGGTGGCGATCCCCGACGATGCCATCGACCGGGTCTCGGTGCCCACCGGTCAAATCCTCGGCCTCGTGCTTGTGGCCGTGGTGTTCGGGCTGCTGGCGGCGGTGTTCCCGTCGTACCGGGCGGGCCGCATGAACGTCCTCGAAGCGATCGCCGCGGACTGACGGCAGGCGAGAGGGTCCGGGGGATGTTCAAGCTCGCGCTACGCAGCCTGATCGATAAGAAGGTGCGCTTCGCGCTCACGACGTTCGTCGTCGTGCTGGGCGTGATGTTCGTGGTGAGTTCGTTCACGCTCACCGACAGCCTGCGGTCTACGTTCGCGGGGCTCGCCCGGGACATCGCCCAGGGCGCCGACCTGACGGTGCGGGTGGACCAGTCCTTCGGCGGCGACTTCGAGCGGGCGACCGTGCCGGAGGCGGTGGCCGAGCAGGTGGCCGGCGTGGAGGGCGTGGACCGGGTACAGGCCGAGCTGGCGGCCCTGAACGTGTTCATCGTCGACGGCGACGGCGAGCCGATCAGGCCGCCGGGTCCGCCGGCTCTTGGCTTCAGCTTCAACCCGGGCACCTTCTTCATCTCCGAGGGCAGGGAGCCCGCCGCGCCCGGCGAGTTCGCGGCCGACACCGTGACCGCGGCCGACAACGGTCTGCGCGTCGGCGAGACCTACCAGATCAACGGCCCGCTCGACGCCGAGCCCTTCGAGCTGGTCGGCTTGTTCAACTTCGGCTCCCCCGACTCCCACACCGGCCTGGGCCAGACGATGGCCGCCTTCGAGTTGGAGGAGGCCCAGCGCTTCTTCGGCATGGAGGACGGCTACCAGGCGGTCAGCGTGCTCGTGTCGGCCGGTGCCGACGTGTCCGCCGTGCAGGACCGCCTGGAGGCCGAACTGGGCGACGACTACCGGGTGATCACTCAGGAGGTCGACGCGGCCGAGCAGGAGGAGGACTTCAATCAGGTTGTCGACATCTTCAACAGGATCCTGCTGGTGTTCGCGTTTATCGCGGTGTTCGTGTCGGCGTTCATCATCAACAACACCTTCCAGATCATCCTCGGTCAGCGGGTACGCGAGATCGGGCTGTGGCGGGCCATCGGAGCCACACCGAGGCAGGTAAGCCGGTCGGTGATCACCGAGTCGGCCATCGTGGGCGTCGTCAGCACGGTCATCGGGATCGGGCTCGGCCTGGTGCTCGCCCTGGTGCTGCGGGCCATCCTCGAACTGATCGGCTTCCCGCTCCCACCGGGTCCGCTGACACTGCGGCCCCGCACTGTCGGGCTGGCGCTGCTCGTGGGCTTGGGAGTGACGATGGTCTCGTCGATCGCGCCCGCTCTGAGGGCCCGCCGGATCTCCCCGGTGGCCGCGTTGAGCCACGACTTCCAGCTGGACTCCACAAGCCTGCGACGTCGCTTGATCGCGGGCGGGGCGGTGTTCGCGGCCGGCGTGGTCGCGCTGGCAGCAGGCATGACGGCCGGGCTGGACACCACTCCGACGTTCGTTCTGCTGGGGATCGGGGCCGTGCTCGCCTTCGTCGGCATCAACACCGTGAGTCCGGCCTTCGCCCGGCCGGCGGCATCGGCGCTGGGTCGCCCGGTGAAGTCGCTGTTCGGCATGCCGGGCCGCTTGGGCCGCGACAACGCCTCCCGGAACCCCCGTCGGACTGCCTCCACCGCCGGTGCGCTCCTTATCGGCCTCGCTCTGATGGGGTTGGCCGCGGTGGTCGGTGAGTCCGTCAAGAAGACCTTCGTTAACATCATCGAGAACGCGGTGGAGGCCGACTACTTCATCCGGTCGGCCGAGACCGGCTTCGGCCCCCCACCCGGCTTCCCGGCCCGGTTGGCCGACGAGATCGAGGCGCTGAATGAGATCGAGAGCGTGATGCGGATCCAGTTCGCCTTCGGCGGGCTGAGCGTCGACGCGGAACCCCGAGACATCGTGGCCGCCGACATGGCCCTGGCCGACGACCACTTCGACGGCCAGGTGAGCTCGGGCGACATGGCCGCCGGCGATCCGCTCACCTCTCTGGCCCTGCACAGCGACTCGGCCGCGAGCTTGGGTGTCGGCGTGGGCGACACCCTCGAAGCCACCTTTCCCGACAACCAGACCGAGACCCTCACCGTGGTGGCCATCTTCGAGGACGCCGCCATCTACGGCAACTGGCTGATCGACGGCGCTCTATGGGACCGCCACTTCAACCGCAACGACCTCGCCTTCGCCAGCGCCCGCATCGCCGGTCTCGCCGGCGCCGTGAGCGAGGCCGAGCAGGCGGCCTTGCAGGAGCGCAGCCGGGCAGCCGTCGAGGGCGTGCTCGACCGCTATCCCACCGTGAAGGTCGAGAACCAGGCCGAGTTCCGCCAGGCCCAGGAGTCCCAGCTCACTGCGTTGATCAGGGTGATCCAGGTGCTCATAGGCCTGTCGTTCGTTATCGCGCTGATCGGCATCATCAACACGTTGAGCCTGTCGGTGTTCGAGCGCATACATGAGATCGGCCTGCTGCGCTCGGTGGGCATGACCCGCCGCCAGCTGCGGCGCTCGATCTACTGGGAGGCCCTGATCGTGGCCGTCTTCGGCGGGCTGCTAGGGGTTACGGTCGGCACCGTGTTCGGCGTGGCGACCGCCCTGGCGCTGCCCGAGTCCTTCGTGCAGGTGGTGGCCGTGCCGTGGCTGGACCTGTTGGTGTTCGTGGTGATCTCGGCGGTGGCGGGGCTGCTGGCCGCCATCCTCCCCGCGGTGCGGGCCGGACGCATGAACATCCTCGACGCCATAGCCCACGAGTAGGGCCAGGCCCAGCCCGAACGGCATTCTTGACGTAGTTGTACTCGATATACAGGCACAACTGCATCAAGTTCAGTTTGTTGAGGGACTCGCTTCAGGAGTAGCGGTCGAAGAGGGCTTCTAGTTGCTCGCAGATGTAGTCCATGTGCTCGGGTTCGAGGCCGTGGTGGATGGGCAGCGACAGCGACCGGTCCATCACCCGGTCGCAGTTGGGCAGGCCGCCGGCCGGGGCCCGGTGCTCGATGCCGGCGAAGCCGGGCTGGCGCAGGATATTTCCGGTCCACACCATCCGGGTCGACACGCCCCTGGAGGCCAGGAACTCCTGGGCCTGGGAGCGGTCGAAGGGCGCGCCGGGAGTGATCTCGAAGCAGAACCTCATCCAGGTGGTGTCGGTGTCGGCGGTCGTGCGCCCGGGCACGACTCCCGGACGGCCGGTCATGAAGTTGTCGAGGCGACGCCAGTTGGCCCGGCGGCGGGAGTTGAACTCCTCGAGCTTGTCGAGCTGCACCAGCCCATAGGCCGAACTCAGCTCGTTGGGCTCGAAGTTGTAGCCGATGGAGTCGAACACGAACACCAGGTCGTAGGGCGTGCCGTCGGCCAGCGCCGAGAAGCGGTCCTGCTGGCCCTTCCTTGATCCGTACAGGTACGACTCGCTGCGCCGCCCCCACCGGCGCAGCGAGAGAGCAAGGTCGTACTGGTCGGGGTCGTCGATGCCGACCAGCCCGCCGGTCCCGCCCGCGGTCATGGCGTGGGAGCGGGCGAAGCTGGTGACGCCGATGTGGCTCCGCTCGCCGGTTCGGCGGCCCCGCTGGTAGCTGTCGAGCACGTCGCAAGAGTCCTCCACCAGCGCCAGGCCGTGGGCGTCGGCGACCGCTCGCAGCCGGTCCCAGTCGGGGCAGTTGCCGCACAGGTTGGGCACCAGGATCGCCCTGGTGCGGGGACCGATCATGTCCTCCACCGCTTCGACGTCGATCTGGTAGGTGTCCGGGGTGATGTCGGGGAACACCGGCACCAGCCCGGACTGGACCATGGGTGCGACATCGGTGGAGAACGTGAGCGGCGACGTGATGATCTCGTCGCCTGGCTCCAGGCCGAGGAGGTCGATGGCGATGCGCAGGGCCGACGAGCCCGAGTTGACCATGAGCCCGAACCGCTTGGACAGCTTGGCCGCGACCCGCTCCTCCAGCGCCAGGGTCGCCTCGCCGATCTCCAGCTTCGGGTTGTCCCGCATCACCGCGGCGACGGCTTCAATCTCCCGCTCGTCGTGCACCGCTCCTGCAGGCGGCAACTTCATGGTGCTTCTCCTTGACGCTCGATCCCACCGGGCGCTCGCCAGCGTAAGCACCGGCACCGGCCGTTCAAGTGCGGTAGAGCATTCCCTTGTAGGCGGACGTGAAGCCGGCCGCCTCCAGACGGGCCGCCCACGGCGTCTCCCGGACCGGCTCACCGTTGACCTTGGCGATCTCCAGCTTGCGGAGGCGGCCGTCCTTGACCAGGCCGATGATGGCCTCGATCCAGGCGTCGTTCGACTCCGCGCCCTCGAAGGTGGTCAGGGACCGGCCGCCGCGTTCGAGTATGACCAGCGGCAGCCCGTCGGCCAGCACCACGTGAGCGCCCGCGGTGCGGGCGGGCCGGCCCGGCGAGTCGGGCCAGGCCAGAGCCGCACCGTAGGGCTGGGCCGGGTCGGTGGCGGCCAGCACCACGGGCGGTGTTTCGGGCTCCGGTGTGCGGGTTCCCCGCAGGCGGTCGACGGCACCGGGGAGGGCGAACTGGGCCGCGCCCAGCCCGGCCACGAAGTAGCCCCGGCGGGCCTCGCCCCGCTCCTCCAGAGCCTTGAGCACCGGGTAGACGCCCGCGAAGCCACCCTCGGCGCCCTCGCCCAGAGCGGTCTCCCGAGTGACCACGCCGTAGCGGTCGAGAAGCTGATGGGCTCGGGCCAGAGCCGATTCCGTGGGCGCGGGCTGGG
Organism: Candidatus Aldehydirespirator sp.; assembly: GCA_965203575.1. GTDB lineage: Bacteria > Actinomycetota > Acidimicrobiia > Acidimicrobiales > Aldehydirespiratoraceae > Aldehydirespirator. The sequence goes on along the minus strand of OZ241894.1, from coordinate 2,486,580 downwards.
GGTTGAGCAGCGGCTCCACCAGCGACCAGCGGCCAGCGGCCGACGGCGGCCCCGTGGCGCTGAGACCTCCGAGCCGGAGACGGCCCCGCCGGGACCGGCCGGCTCGGGTCGAAGTGCGTCCGGCCCGGGACGGCTGGCGGCGGGGCCCACCCGATCGGTGGCCGGCGATGCGGGCCCGCAGCGGTGCGAGGGAGTCGTTGGTCACCTCGCCCGCCCACACCAGATCCCATAGCGCGGCCAGCACCGTCTCGGTGTCGTAGGGCAACGACGCCGCCTGCGCAGCCGCCACCAGGTCCGGCCAGAACGACGCTCCCCCATTCCTCAAGCGGCTTCGCAGCGCATCGTGGACCGCTCCCTCACAGGCTTCGGCGGCGGGGACGAGCAGGGCGGCCTGATCACGGAACACCAGGCGCACCCGGCCGTCGGTAGCGCCCAGTGCGCCCGCGCCCACCCACACAACCTCGCCGGAGGTGCAGAGTTGGTCGAGTTCCGCCGGCTTGTAACCGGCCATCCGGCCGGCCAGCACGTCGGCCTCCAGCACCGACGCGGCCACGGGCGCTCCCTGGACCTGCGCCACCACGTCGGCAAGAGCGTCCACTCCCCGACGCCGGCCGCCGACCCCCTGCCACTGGGGCAGGAACCGGGCCAATGCCTCGGGCGGCACCGGCTCGACCTCCTGGCGCAGGGCGGCCAGGCAGCGGCGACGGATACGCCGCAGCACCTCGGCATCGCAGAACTCCCGGTCGGCCCCGCCCGGCCGGAACTCGCCCCGCAGCAGGCGACCCTCGGCCACCAGCGACCCCAGCCGGCCCGCGACCGGCTGTACACCCATCCCCAGCCAGCGAGCGACATCGCGGGCCAGGAACGGGCCATGGGTGCGGGCGTAGCGGACGCACAGATCGCCGAGAGGATCGTCCACCGGCTCGGTGTGGGAGGCCGCGAGCCCCACCGGCAGGGCCGCGCCGACCGCGTCGCGCAGCCGGGCCGCGTCGGCCGCGTCGGCCACCACGTCGCGACCGGCCAGGCGCACTTCAATGGCCCGGCGCTGCTCCACCAGGGCGCGCAGCCATCCTGAGACTCGCTCGGTGTCGGACCCCGCCGAAGGAGCTGTCCGGGCCACCAGCTCGTCGAGCGTCAGCGGCCCCAGCACCCGCAGCAGGTCGTGGGCTTCGTCCGCGTCCCGGGCCTGACCTCCGGCGACCAGCCGTTGCAGCTCCAGCTCGAGATCGGCGATCACGCCGGCATCGAGCAGTTCCCGCAGCTCCTCGGCGCCGAGCAGGTCGCGCAGTAGATCACGGTCAAGGGCCAACGCCGCGGCCCGCCGCTCGGCCAGGGGCGTGTCTCCCTCGTACATGTAGACCGCAATCCACGAGAACAGCAGCGACTGGGCGAAGGGCGACGCCTGGGCGGTGTCCACCGCCACCACCCGGACCCGGCGGTTGCGCAGGTCGGCCATGAGCTCCACCAGCGCAGGCAGGTCGAACACGTCGTTGAGGCACTCGCGGGTGGTCTCGAGAAGGACCGGGAACGACGGGTACTTGGCCGCCACCGACAGCAGGTCCGCAGCCCGCTGGCGCTGCTGCCACAGCGGCGTGCGCTGGTCGGGTCGGCGCCGGGGAAGCAGCAAGGCCCTGGCCGCGCACTCCCTGAACCGGGACGCGAACATCGAGGTCTCGGGCAGGCGGGCCACCACCAGGTCGCGGACCTCGTCGGGATCGAACAGCAGGTCGTCCACCACCAGTTCGTCGACGGCCTCCGGCAGGCGCATGACGATCCCGTCGTCGCCCCACATCAAGTCCACTTCGGTGCCCCAGGCCTCCCGCAGCCGGGCCTGTAGCGCGACCCCCCAGGGTGCGTGGACCTGGGCGCCGAACGGGGTGAGCACGCACACCCGCCAGTCCCCGATCTCGTCGCGGAAGCGCTCCACCACCACCGTGCGGTCGTCGGGCACCGCGCCGGTGGCCGCGGCCTGGTCGTCGAGGTAGGCGAGCAGGTTGTCGGCCGCGCTCTCGTCGAGGCCGCAGCGCTGTCGCAGGCGGGCCTCGGCCGCGTCGTTGCCGCCCGAGCGCAGCTCCCGCACCAGGCTTCCCACGGCCCGGCCCAGCTCGATGGGACGACCGGGTCCGTCGCCGTGCCAGAACGGCATCTTGCCCAGCTCGCCGGGAGCGGGCGTCACCACCACCCGCTCGAACGTGATGTCGACGATGCGCCAGGTGGTGGCGCCCAGCAGGAACGTCTCGCCCACCCGGCTCTCGTAGACCATCTCCTCATCGAGCTCGCCCACCCTGGTGCCGTCGGGAAGGAACACGCCGAACAGGCCGCGGTCGGGGATGGTTCCCGAGTTGGTGACGGCCAGGCGCTGGGCTCCGGCCCGGCCCCTCAGCACGCCGGCGGCCCGGTCCCACACCACGCGGGGCCTCAGCTCGGAGAACTCCTCGGCCGGGTAGGTGCCCGACAGAAGCTCCAGCACGCTGTGCAGCACGTCGTCGGACAGCTCCGCGAAGGCGGCGCAGCGTCGCAGCACGCCCGCCAGCCGCTCGACAGTCCAGTCGTCCATGGCGCACATGGCCACGATCTGCTGGGCGGCCACATCCAGGGGGTTGCGCAGGTAGCGGGTGTGCTCGACCTCGCCGGCGTGCATGCGCTCCACCACCGCGGCCGCCTCCAGCAGGTCGGCCCGGTGCTTGGGGAAGATCCGGCCCCGGCTCGGCTCGCCCACCCGGTGCCCGGCCCGCCCGATGCGCTGAAGCCCGGAGGACACCGACCCGGGCGAGGACACCTGCACGACCAGGTCGACCGCGCCCATGTCGATGCCGAGCTCGAGGGTGGAGGTGGCCACCAGCCCCCGCAGCTCGCCCCGCTTGAGCTCGTCCTCTATCAGCAGCCGGCGCTGCCGCGAGATCGAACCGTGGTGGGCCTTGACCAGCTCCAGGCCCTCGGCCGCCCCGACACCGGCCTGCTCGTCACCCAGCACAACCGCCGGCGGCGCCCGGAGCACAGCCTCGACCACCTCGCCCACACGCACCGGGCCATCGCCTCCCACCCCCACAGATCTCGGGTTGGTCTTGTGTGGCAGGTCCACAGAATCCGTACCAAGATCCTGCGCCCCGCCCACCCCCACAGATCTCGGGTTGGTCTTGTGTGGCAGGTCCACAGAATCCGTACCAAGATCCTGCGCCTCCTCGTCCCGGGCCTCGTCCTCAGCCTCCAGGTGCAGTTCGTTGAGCCGGGCCGCGAGCCGCTCGGCCAGCCGCCGGGCGTTGGCGAAGATCAGCGTGGACCGGTGGGACTGCACCAGCTCCAGCAGGCGGGGATGGATGGCGGGCCAGATGCTACGCCGCAGCGGCCCGGCCGCCGCGCCCGCTGAGGCCGGCTGCTCCACCGTCTCGCCCAGCGAAGCCATGTCGGCCACCGGGACGACCACCTCGACATCGAGCTCCTTGCGGGCCCCGGAGTCCACCACGGTGACCGGTCGGGGGACCGGCGACCCGCCGGGATCGGCGTCGAGGCCTCCGAGGAAGCGGGCGATCTCTTCGAGGGGCCTCTGGGTGGCGGAGAGCGCGATGCGCTGCGGCGAGCGCTCGCACAACTCCTCCAGCCGCTCCAGCGACACCATCAAGTGGGCGCCACGCTTGCTGGCCGCCACCGCGTGGATCTCGTCGACGATCACATGCTCCACCCCGGTGAGGGTCTGGCGGGCCTGGCTGGTGAGCATCAGGAACAGCGACTCGGGGGTGGTGATCAGGATGTTCGGGGGATGCCGCACCAGCCGGCGGCGCTCGTCGGCGGAGGTGTCTCCGGTACGCACCCCCACCGTCGGCACGCGCACCGTCGTGCCGAGGCGCTCCGCAGCCAGCTGGATGCCGTGCAGCGGCGCCCGGAGGTTCTTCTCCACGTCCACCGCCAGCGCCCGCAGCGGCGAGACGTACAACACCCGCGTGCCCTCGCCGGGCGCAGCGTCGCCCTGCGCCATGAGCCGGTCGATGGCCCACAGGAAGGCAGCCAGCGTCTTGCCGGTGCCGGTGGGCGCGCACACCAGCGTGTGGTCGCCGGCCGCGATGGCCGGCCAGCCCTCCACCTGGGGCGGGGTCGGCTCCGAGAAGGCCGACGCGAACCAGGCCCGGGTCGGCTCCGAGAAGCCAGCGAGCGGGTCGGCAGACGGATCGGCAGACGGGTCAGCCACCACGCCGCCACCGTACCCACCCCCTGCGACACCCGCCCGGCATCCCCGAATCGCAATCGCGACGGTTCTTGATGCGGTTGACCTCATCAGGGCGGCACAACTACGTCAAGAACGGTCGAGGCCGCCTGAAATGCCGCTGTGCCCGCCGACCGTTGCCCGGCCGCCCCTACAGTGCAAGCCATGACTCATCCGTTCCGTTTCGGCGTCGAGCTGAAGAATCCCCTGCCCGGACTGACCTGGGCGCAGACCGCGCAGAGGGTGGAAGAACTCGGCTACGCCACATTGGTGGTGCCCGACCACTTCGACGACCAGTACGCAGTCGGGCCGGCGCTGGCCGCCGCGGCCGCAGCCACTACCACGCTGCGGCTCAGCGCCCTCGTGTACGGCAACGACTACCGCCATCCGGTGATGGTGGCCAAGGAGGTGGCCACCCTCGACATCCTGTCCGGCGGCCGGATGGACCTGGGTCTCGGTGCGGGCTGGAAGCGGGTCGACTACGACGAGGCCGGACTCGAATACGACCGGCCGGGGGTCCGCATCGACCGCATGGTCGAGTCGCTCCAGATCATCAAGGGCCTGCTGGCGGACGGGCCGGTCACCTTCGAGGGCGAGCACTACACCATCCGCGGCCTCGAGGGACTGCCCAAGCCGGTGCAGTCGCCGGTGCCGGTGGTGATCGGCGGGGGCGGGCGCCGGATGCTGAGCCTGGCGGCCCGCCACGCCGACATCGTGGGCGTGAACGCCAACCTGCGCTCGGGCGAGATCGGACTCGACGCCATCTACGACGTCACGCCCGACCGCTTCGACGCCAAGCTCCAGTGGGTGCGCGACGCGGCCGGCGACCGGTTCGACCAGCTGGAGCTCAACCTGCTGGTCGCATCGACGCAGATCACCGAGGGCGGCCGGGCCACCACCGAAGCCGTCGAAGCGACCGCGGAGATGTTCGGAATGCCCGCCGAGACGGTGGCCGACGTGCCGATGCTGCTGATCGGATCACCGGCCGAGATAGCAGACACCCTCCGCCGCCGCCGGGAGCGCTGGGGCTTCAGCTACATGGTTCTGCAGGGCGACAGCGACCTAGCCGCCTTCGCCGCGGTCATCTCAGAGCTGGAAGGCGAGTAGCGCCCCTCCGTCACCAACTTCCGGCGGTTGGGGGCGACTATTCGCCTCTACGGCCGGAAGTTCGCCGGGAGCCTGCGGACGGCTCCTTTCGCGCATAGGGTTGTGCCATGACCTCGATGCCGACCGATACGAAGCCGTACGAGTCGCCCGAGTGGCACCCGGCCTTCGAGGAGTACTGCGAGACGATCTTCGAGCTGGCCGAGGACGACCTGGACGTGATCCAGGCCCGCATCGCCGACCGGCTGGAGATCTCCCGCCCCGCGGTGTCGGAGATGATCCGGCGGATGCAGGCCGAGGGCCTCGTCGAGGAGGGCAGGGGCACCATCAAGCTCACCGCCAAGGGACACTCGCTGGCCGAGACAGTCGTGCGCCGCCACCGTCTGGCCGAGTGCTTCCTCACCGAGATCCTGGGGCTGTCGTGGGCCGAGGCCCACCAGGAGGCGGGCAAGTGGGAGCACATCATCTCCCCGGCGGTGGAGAAGGCCATGATCCGGGTGCTCGAGCAGCCCACCACCTGCCCCCACGGCAACCCCATCCCCGGCTCCGGCTACGAGCCGCCGGAGATGGTGGCCCTCGACACCCTCGACGTGGGACGTGAGTTCACCGTGCTGCGCATACCCGAGGAGCTGGAGTTCCAGCCCGGGATGCTCGAATTCCTGGAGGAGGCCAGAGTCACGCCGGGATCGACCGGCACGGTCACGGCCCGCTCCCCCGACGGCACCTTCACCCTCGACGTCGAGGGCGGCCCCGTCGGCCTGAGCGACTACGCCACCTCCCGCATCCTCGTCAGCGCCGCGCCCGCCGACTAGGCGCGTCCTGGCCTACTTCTCGCCCGTCGCGGGGCGCGGCGTCTCGCTTGGGCGCGTCCATCCGGCCCGTGCTACTTTGATGTGATCAAAGTAGCACCTCAGCCTTCGCCGGCTCACCGTCGCGGGCTGTCTGAACAGGGGGACCCATGACCGCCAACCAATTCTCCAGACGCACATTCCTGGGAGGCACCGCCGCAGGTGCCGGGCTGCTGCTGGGCGGCAGCAGCTTGATCACCGCGTGCTCGGGCTCCACCGAGCCCCCGCCCGCGGCGCCGCTCACGCCGGTGAACTTCCACCTGAGCTGGTTCGACTCAGTGCAGTTCGGCGGCTCCTACCTTGCCGACGCGAACGGCCACTACGCCGCGAACGGCCTCGACGTGACGCTGGTGCCCGGTGGACCGGGCGTGTCGCCCGACACCTCGGTCATCGCGGGCCAGTCCATCATGGGCATTTCGGCCGCCAACTTCGCGGGTCAGGCGTGGGCCGACGGCGCGCCGCTCAAGGTCGTGGGCGTGGCCATGCAGCGCAACCCCTTCGTGATCGCCTCGTTGACCAGCAACCCGGTCAACGAGCCCAAGGACCTGGAGGGCCGGAGGCTCGGCATGGCCTTCAACAACCAGCTCGACCTCGAGCTGCTGTCGTCGCTCAACGGCGTCGATGTCAACGCCATCGAGGTCATCCAGGCCGACTACGACCCGGCCCCGCTGGTCAACGGCGAGGTCGACTGCCTGCTGTGCTGGCTCGTCGACCTGCCGGTGGCCATGACCGTGGCCGGGATCGACAACACGACCATGTTGTTCGCCGACTTCGGCTACGCGGTCCACAGCCAGACCTACATCGTCACCGAGGAGACCCTGGCCAACAACCGCGAGACCGTGAAGTCGCTGTTGCGGGGCGAGATCCTCGGCTGGCAGGACCACAAGGCCGACCCCGACACCGCCGCGCAGGTGACCGTCGACCGGTTCCCCGACGCGGGCATGGACCTCGAGACCGAGACGATCAAGGCCCACGAGTTCACCAAGCTGATGTTCAGCGACGTGACCGACGCCAGCGGCTTCCTGTGGTGGACCGACCAGTCGGTGGCCGACAACATCCGGGTCCTGAAGGCGCTCGGCGTGAACGTCTCTGAGGACTTCTGGGACCGCTCGCTGCTCGCCGAGATCTACGCCGACGGTCCCGTGCTGTCGTGACGTAGCGTTCGCCGGAGCGTCGCAACCATCCCTAGAACACGCAGGTGATGGACCGGCGGGGAGCGCCGGTTGATGTCGTCGGGGTCGGACGCACCTTCGCCCTGGGCGACGGCGAGGTCGTCGCGCTGCACGGGTTCGACCTGCACGTGCCCGCGGGCGGCTTCACTGCGCTGATCGGGCCATCGGGCTGTGGCAAGTCCACCGCGCTGCGCCTTGTGGCCGGCCTGGACACCCCCGACGAGGGGACCATCGACTCCGGCGGCTCGTCGCCCGACGAGATGCGGCGGCGCCAGCGCATCGGGGTGGCCTTCCAGGATCCTTCGCTTCTGCCGTGGCGGACGGTCTCGACCAATATCCGGCTGGCGCTGGAGCTCGTCGGCCGGCGCCACGACACCAAGGCGGTCGACGAACTGGTCGAACTGGTCGGCTTGCAGGATTTTGAGAAGGCCCGGCCCTCGCAGCTGTCGGGAGGCATGCGCCAGCGGGTGGCCATCGCCCGGTCGCTGGTCACCAACCCGGACCTGCTGCTGCTCGACGAGCCGTTCGGCGCCCTCGACGCGTTGACCCGCCAGCAGCTCAACGACGAGCTTCAGCGGATCTGGACGGCCCGCGGCACCACCACCATCCTGGTCACCCACTCCATCCCCGAGGCGGTGTATGTGGCCGACGAGGTGCTGGTCATGTCGCCCCGTCCGGGCAGGGTGGTGGCCCGCCACACCATCGGCTTCGAGCGGCCCCGCACCCGTGAACTGCTGCTCACCGACCGGTTCCACGCCGAGGTGGAGGCGGTCTCGGCCAGCCTGCACCGCTCCGAGGGGCAGGTCGTGCAACTCGACTCGGACCCCAGTTGAGCTCCACCGCCGAGACCGCGGCCGCCGCGCCGACACGCCCGGCCGGCGGCAGCCGGCTCGACCGGGTGCCGCCGCGGCTTCTGAGCTCGGCGGTCGGGATCGCAGTGCTGCTGCTGTGGGAGCTGCTGGCCCGCACGGTGTACGCGGGCTCGTACCGGCTGTCGCCGCCCACCGCGGTGGTGGCGGAGTTCTTCGAGTTCCGCGGCCTCTATCTGCGCAATCTGTGGCACTCGACCAAGACGGCGGCCTGGGGGTTCCTGTGGGGGAACCTGGCCGCCACCGCACTGGCGGTGACGTCGACGCTGGTGCCGTGGCTGCGGCGCAGCATCGGCGCCGTGGTGCTGACCGTCTTCTGCCTGCCGTTCATCGCGATAGCCCCGATCCTGCGGCTGATCACCGGGCCGGGCAACGCCACCCCCATCGCGCTGTCGGCGCTGGCCGTGGTGTTCACCACCTACGTGGCCGCGCTGTTGGGCTTCGACCTGGCGCCGGGCAGCGCCCTCGACGTGATCCGCTCCTACGGCCGGGGCCGGCTGACGGCCTTCCGCAACGTCCGGGTCCGGGCGTCGGTCCCGGCGCTGTTCGCCGGGTTGCAGATCGCCGCGCCGGCCGCCTTCCTCGGCGCGGTGGTGGGCGAGTTCACCGGCGCGCACCGGGGCCTGGGCATCCTCACGGTCAGGGCCCTGGGGGCGCTCCAGACCGACCGGATCTGGGTGATCGCGGTGATGTCCACCATCGTGGCCACCGGCGGGTACCTGGCCATCGGAGCACTGGGCCGGTTCCTGTGCCCCTGGTCGCCCGCACTGGATGTGGGCGCGGTGCCGGTGGCCCGCACCGAGCCCGGCCTGCTCAACCGGCTGGCCGGGCTGGCGGCCCCCATCGCGGTGGTGTTCGTGTTCTGGTACGCGTTCCTGTGGGTGTTCGGGATCGAGCCGTTCTTCGCCAAGACGCCCTTCGACGTGTGGGCCGAGATGTTCTCGGTCCCCGAGGCGGCCGAGACCCGCTCGATCATCTTCGGGGCGCTGGGCACCACGCTGTGGACGACCTCGCTGGGCTACGTGGTCGGTCTTGTCGGCGCGCTGGCGACCGCGCTCGTGTTCATCCTGGTCCCGTGGCTGGAGCGGGCCCTGATGCCGATGGCGGTGGCGCTGCGGTCGATCCCGATCATCGTCACCACGCCGGTGATCATCCTGTTCGTCGGGCGGGGCCTCTTGACCACCACCGCCATCGTGGCCGTGATGTCGTTCTTCCCGACGCTGGTCAACTGCTACACGGCCATGACCCGCACACCGGAGGGGATCCTCGACGTGCTCAAGTCCTACGACGCCGCCTCGGTTGCCAACGTGCGCAACGCCTACCTGCCGACGTCGGTGCCGGCCCTGCTGGCCTCGGCCCGCATCGCGGTGCCCACCTCGCTGCTGGGCGCCACCGTGGCCGAGTGGCTCGCCACCGGCGACGGGATCGGGGCGGTGATGGTCACCGCCTTCACCCGCAACGACTTCAAGATCCTGTGGGTGTCGGTGGCGGTGCTGACGATCGTGGCCGTGATCGGCTACTGGCTGGTGGCCGCGCTCGAGCTCCGCACCCTCGAGCGCATGGCTCCGGGAATCTCGCGATGACCGTCGCCGCCGCCATCCCGCCCGAGGGGCCCAGCCCGGAGGCGCCGGGCGATCAGGCCACCGTGCTGGCCCGCTACGACGAGTTGGGCGAGCTGCTGGCCGGAATGGACGACCGCCCGCGATCCGACCCGGACCTGTCGGCCGTGGCCGAGCCCGCGTTGCTGCACGAGGCCCGGCTGCTGGACGCCGGCCGATTCGAGGACTGGCTCTGCGGATGGACCGACGACGCCGTGCTGTGGGTGCCGCTGTCAGCGCCGGCTCACCCCGGCACCGACCAGTCGCTGCTGCTGGACGATCGGCGGCGGCTGGTCGAGCGCGTCGAGTGGCGCCGGGATCCCGCCGCCTGGGGCCAGCAGCCGCCGTCGCGCACCACCCGCATCGTCGGCGGCGTCGAGGCCTGGCCCGCACCAGGAGGCGGGCTGATCACCCGCTCCAGTCTGCTGTTAGACGAGCACCGCCACGGCCGGCACCAGCAGTTGGCCGGATACCAGATCCACGAACTCGTCGGCGACGACCTCCGGCGCCGCACCAAGATCCTCGTCGTGGCCGCGCTCGGCACCGGCGTCCGCAATCCGAGCTTCCTGCTCTAGAGGCCGAGCGGAAGGAGGGTGATTGACGTGACTGCCATCGACTTCACACAACTGGTGCAGCCCCACCGGGTCCACCGCCGCCTCTACACCGACCCGCAGATCTTCGGCCTGGAGATGACCCGGGTGTTCGCCGCGTCGTGGTGCTACGTGGGCCACGAAAGCGAGATTCCCGCACCGGGCGACTACCGCACCACCACGCTGGGTCTGCGGCCAGTCCTGATGACCCGGGGGCGAGACGGCGCGGTGAACGTGCTGCTGAACCGGTGCGCGCACCGGGGGACTGTGGTCGTCGGCGATGCCGGCGGCTGCGCCAAGCGGTTCGTGTGCCCCTACCACGGCTGGACCTACTCGCCCGACGGCCGGCTGATGGCCATTCCCTTCCCCGGCGACCACCCGGCGGAGGACTACTCGACGCTCTCGCTAGGCAGGCTCGAGGCGGCCAGCTACCGGGGGTTCGTGTTCGCCACCCTCAATGCCGACCCCGAGCCGCTGGAGTACTGGCTGGGCGAGGCCCGCGAGGCCCTCGACACCATCATCGACCGCCACCCCGGCGGCGAGATGGCGGTGATGGGATCGCCGCAGCTCCTGGAGTTCGCGGGCAACTGGAAGCTGTCGTGGGACAACGCGGCCGACGGCCTGCACGCCACCTTCGCCCACCACTCCTACAACACGCTGGGCGAGATGGTGGACACCGAGACGGTGCTGGCCCGGGACCCGGGGTCCACCCCGATGGTGTCGATGGCGCTGCGCAACGGCCACATGGTGGTGGACCAGCGTCCGGGCATCCCCCAGGGGCCGTGGGCCACGATGCGCGACGTGCCGTTCCGGGAGCCGCTGGAGTCGAAGCTCGCCGATGCCGGCGCCGGCGAACTGCTCGACCTGGCCACGGGCAGCATGCTCAACCTCTCCCTCTTCCCCAACCTGATCTTCGTCGGCAACCAGCTCCTGGTGGTCGAGCCGGTCGCGGTGGACCGGACCAGGCTGCAGCTATGGCTCACCTCGGCGCCCGGTGCGCCGCCGGAGATCAACCTGCTGCGTCTGCGGGTCGACGAGGACTTCGTCAACTTCGGCACCCCCGACGACCTCGACATGTTCGAGCGAGTCCAGCGGGGCCTGTCCATTCCCGAGATGGAGTGGATCGACATGAGCCGGGGCCTTCCCGACGACGGCGGCGACGGCGATGCCGGCACCGACGGGACGATCTGCGGCCCGATCACCTCCGAGGCTCCCCAGCGGCGCTACCTCGCCCACTACGCCGAGATGATGACCGATCCGGCGGCCACCCGTGCCCGCTGAGCCGGACGGCGAGCGCCGGACCGCCTTCGAGACCCGGGGCGCGACGGTGATCCCGGGGCTGCTGGACCGAGCGTGGTGCGAGCGGCTGCACGCGGCCATCGAGCGCTGCCAGGCCAGCCCCAGCCAGTTCTACGGCGTGCTGTCGCCGCCCGACGAGCTCAAGGTGGACAGCGACCTGTTCCGCTGGTTCGACGACCCCGACATCGCCGAGGCGACCCACGAATCGAACCTGCCCGCGCTGGGCGCGGAGCTGTGTGGAGCCGACGCCGCGGTGCTGATCGAGGACCAGTGGTTCTGCTCGGAGCCCGGCGCGATCTCGCGCAGCCCCTGGCACCAGGACCACCCCTACTACAACCTCGACCGGCCCTTCGTCACCATCTGGGTGACCCTCGACGACGTGACCGCCGACGCCGCGTTGCGGGTAGTGGAGGGCTCCCACGCCACCGGCATCACCTACGCGCCGATCGAGTTCTCCTCATCGATCGACACCATCGGCGGGGCCTCTGAGCTGGAGCCGGTGCCCGACGTGGACGCCGACCCCGGCCGGTTCCCGGTCACCACTTGGGATCTTCAGGCCGGCGACGCGGTGGCCATCGACTCGCGGATGCTGCACTCCACCGGCATCCGCGAGGTGGCCGACCGGCCCTTCCGGCGCCTGTCGACCCGCTACGCCCACCCCGACACCCGCTACCTGGACCTCGGCGAGCAGGCCGCGGTGTTCTGGAAGATGCTCCCCCACGGCCTGAGCACCGGCGACCCGGTGGCCGGAGAGGTCTTCCCCCTGATCGAACCCTGATGCCGCTACCCCACTGACCCAAAGTTGTTTGCACGGTCGACTTGCAACGTGTCTGCTCAGTCGAGGAGTCCTTCGGCGGCGGCCTTTTGTATTGCATGGGCGCGGTCGGGCACCTCGAGAGCCTCCCACAGCCTGGAGAGTTCCCGGTACATAGAGCTGCGGGAGTAGCCGAGCTCCTCGGCCAGATCGACGATGGCCGCGCCCGACGCCACGCCTCTGAGCAGGCGCCGCTGTGGTTCGTCGAGTGCGAGCGCTGCGGGTACGCCCAGGTGGTGCTGCACCGCCAGCGCGGCCCGCTCGAGACGCCGGGCTCCCTCGGTGGAGGCCAGTGCGGCGAGACGGTCGAAGCGGATCACCATCGGGATGCGATCATCGATCTGCGAGGACCCCGCAGCGCTGTGCAACGGCTCGCCGGCCGGGCTGCTTGAGAGCCAGTCCATGATCGCGGCGCTGGCGTTTCGCATGTAGGCGGTGACGATCACCCAGTCCTCGGCCAGTCGCGCCGGGATGGTCTGTGCTGCCATCGTGTCGGCGCTGTTGTGGAACAGCGACGCGATGTCGCGCTGGTAGGACGCAGGCAGCGACTCGCCGTAGACGCCGGCTGCCTCGGCGTGGTACTCCGCGTCCCAGAGCCTGTCGTGAGCTCCCTGCGGCGCTCCGAAGCGGTGGGCCTCTGCAGTGGCGCGAGCCGCGCCTGCGACGCGCCCGCAGGCCAGGTGCATCCTCGCCAACTCGGCGCTGCCCGGCCCGCCGCTAACCACAGGCCCGGACATTAGCGGCCCGCCAGCGTCTGTACCACTGATGTTGACACCTGTGTCCTTTACTACATCACACATGTGTCCCACAACTTGACACACATGTCCCACAACTTGATACACATGTCCCAGCGAGCACCCCCAAGCTGAACCTCGTTGATGCACACGGCCCTATGAGCGGCCCAACCAACTGGAGGAAGCAGATGCTCCATCCGAAGAACACGACAGCCCGTCTGCGGCACCATCGCCCACGGTGGCTCGCGGTTGTATCCGCCGCCGGGGCCATAGCGGTGGCGTCGAGTGCTGCAACAGCCGGTGCCCAGGCCAGCACCGAGGAGCCCGTAGACGTGGCGGTGGCGTCCTACGCCGCCGACTACTCGGTCACGTATGCAGAGGCCCAGCGCCGACTCGACCGCATCCAGCCCCTCCAAGACATACTCGCTGAGATCCGCAGCCACGAGACCGCCCGGCTCGCCGGCTGGGGCATCGACCACACCGGAACATTCACAGGCTGGGTCTGGCTAACCGGCGACCAGCCCCCCAGCACCGAGGCCGCCCGCATAGCCGACGCCCACACCGACGTGCAGATCCGCACCGGCGCCACCCACAGCCTCGCAGCGCTGCTCGCCGCCCAAACCGGCCTGTTCCAAGACATCGGACCAGTCGGACAAGTCACCGACGGACCCGACACCGCAGCGCAGATCAAGCCCATCGTCACCTTCACCGACATCGACATGCGCGCCAACGCCATCCAGATCGGCATCGACCCCGGCCTCGCCAGCGCCGCCCCCGGCGGGCTGACCGACCCTGGTCCAGTCGCCGTCACAGACGAAACTCTCCAAGCCAAGATCACCGAAGTCACCCAACAACTCCAAGACCACATCAACGTCGCGTACACCGTCGAAGATGGTCGAGGAATGTCCGTGGCCGCCGACTTCAAGGGCGGCGAGACAATGCACACATGTACCTCAGGGTTCGGAGCGAAGCAGCGACTTACGGGTGTGTACGGCCTCATCACCGCCGGACACTGCTTCCGCACCAACGACAACCCGATCACAATGCACGGAGCGAAGCTCCCGTTGGTAGAGCGCGCATGGGGACCCGATGTTGACGCTCAGTTCCGCAGCATCCCGACGGGCGCCAGCCACCGGATCTTCGACGACCACATTTGCGGCCCGGGCTCCCCGTGCGATGTGCGAGGCGACATCTCTAGATCACGGATGATGAACAACTACATCTGCCACCACGGAAAGAACAGCGGCGAATCGTGCGGGACGGTCTTCAGCATCAACCACCAGCCCCGCCATCCAAAATCATGTGAAGCAACATGCAACTACACGTTCGTTCGGGTCCGGGGGAACACGCTGAAGACATGTTTCGGGGACAGCGGTGGCCCCTGGTACGACCGAGGATACGCGTTCGGCATACACGGCGGAGGCACCGGCGGAGACGATTGTGATAGAGAAGACGAAACCGCATACTTCTCAGCGATACGAGACGTAGAGAACGAACTCGGGGTCGACATCCTGACGACCGGACCCTTCACGGTCAATTGAGGACAGGCGTTCGAGCGGCGCGGGCAGCCGACCCCGTGAAGAGCGTTCCCTTGAGACGGGCCGTGGTGCTGTGTTGGGTCGTCACCGCGCTGGCAGCGGCGAGCTGCTCCGGGGAGGCCGCCACCGTCCTCGTGGCTCCCCAAGCGCCGGAGAGCACCACGCCAGAGCCCGCAACGCCGGGTGTCTCACAGGCGGATGCATTCGTGGACGAGGGCGCATCGGAACCCGCTGGCATGTACGGATGGGACCCCGAAGGCGGCTTTCACAATGCCGTGTGGTCGGGGGTGCTATCGGTGGAGGGGCGATGCGTGTACCTGGATGTGACAAGCCAGGACGCGATCGGTGTGGCTGAGAGCGCGCCTCTACGGAGCTTCGTTCGCTTGCCCGAGCCGCTGACCCGCCTCAACGCCGCGACGGGCGAGTTGTGGGTGGGCGACCGCGGCCCGATGTCAAGCGGCGATGAGGTCGTGCTCCTCGGCAGCGAGGGCTGGCAACAAGAATGGAACGCCACACAATGGAACGTCAGGGATGACAAGGAGCGATTTCACTTCGCATGGGACTGGGAGAGCGAGCGCGGTTGCCCGGCCCACGTCTCGTTCTACGCCGCCTCGATGAGCCCGGCGACTTCGGAGAACTCCCATCCGGTCTTCGACTCGGCGCAAGCAGACCCCCTGGCGGGTCTGTTCGACGAGTTCGACCCTGAACTGATGGGCCCCGCTTACGCAGAGTACGGAGTGCTGGTTGTCGATCCGCCGTGCATCTACGTGGAGCTTCAAGCATCCAGCCCCGACGCAGAGAATCCGACCGAGCAGCACGCAGAGCGTTACGCCGTTGGGCTGCCCCGTGCGCGTGCGCGCTTCGATCAAACCAGCAACTCTCTGTGGGTCGCAGAGCACGGCCCGATGATCACCGGCGACAGGGTTCTGGTCGGCGCGGTCGCCGAGCCATCCCCGATCGGATCACAGTTCTACTTCGACGGCTGCTACGCCCAAGGCTCATACCGTGCCGATTGGATGAGCCCCGACGAGAGTTGAACCTGCCGTGACCCTTGGCACTGCGTCACCGAGGGCGGCTTCCCCAACGCCGTGTGGTCGGGCAAACCCAACAACTCCAAGGCCACATCAACGTCGCATACACCGTCGAAGACGGAAGAGGTGAACCTCACCGGGTAGTGCGCAGGCTCCGGCCCTTGAGAGGATGGAGCCATGTCAGAGCAGAGGCGTCCGGGGAAGTATCTGGATGAGTTGCGCGAGCGCGCGGTGCGGATGGTCTTTGAGGCCGAGGGGCATTGTGCTTCTCGGTGGGAGGCGATCTCGTCGGTTGCTGAGATGTACTGGACGCCCGATCAGCAGCTGGCGCACATGACCATCAACGGGGCGCGACTCCGGCCGGGGACATCTACGCCTCCGGAACGGTCTCGGGTCCTGAGCGGGACCAATGCGGTTCGCTGATCGAGCTCACCGGCAACGGGGCCGACCCGCTGCAACTCTCGGACGGGACGAGCCGAACCTTCCTCGAGGACGGTGACAGCGTGGAGATCACCGCGACTGCAGCCACCCGCACTGCAGACATGTACCTGGGCGCCGTGAGCGGCACGATCGTGCCGGCCGCCGGCTAGGCCGGATCCAACCAGGGTTGTCCTTTAGATCATCATGACGATCTAAGGGACATGCTTGAGCGATCGCGTTTGCTGCTCAATGGCATTCTGATGGATGAAACTGTATTATGATAATATAGCTTTGCCACCGGGCCTTCGCGGTGCGCCTGCTGTCGTTTCCATCATGGCCGCGCCGACCGCACACCGCGAGACCACCTGGAGGCTCCCATGTCCCCGCCCGCTTCTGTCCCTGCCGCTGACATGACCCACACCCCCGACACTCCCACTACCCCCGAAGCCGCTGCGTCCGCTGCCGCAGCCGACGGACGTGCCGCCGGGACAGCCAGACGGGCGTGGGCTGCGGCCTCCGAGAGGGCGCCCGCAGGCGCGCTGCTCACGATCATCGTCCTTCTCGCGGGCGCCGCCGGTGGCCTGCTGGTGCGAGAGTTGGACGGAATCAGGACCGACATCGCCAATCTCGACACCGACATCGCCAATCTCGACACCGACATCGCCAATCTCGACACCGACATCGCCAGCAACAGGGCCGACATCGCCAATCTCAAGGCCGATGTCGCCGACATCAAGGCCGACATCGCCAGTCTTAGGGCCGACATGGACACCAGATTCGAGAAGGTGGACGCCAGATTCGACGAGTTGGAGGAGGGCCAACAGGAGATCGCCCTCACACTGACGGCGCTGGTCGCCTACCTGAGAGCCGGCGAGGGTGTGGACGCCGCGCTCTCCGGCCCTGTCCCCAGCACCGTGACCGCACCCGCCCGAGACGCCGGACCGCAGCCGTAGCGCGGTACGAGGCCACCCGGAGGCCTCCATGTCCCCGTCCGCTTCCGGGGCTAGCCGGGGGCGGAGACGTGGACGAAGCGGGTGGTCTCCGATCCGAGGTGGTGCCAGCGGTGGCGGGTGGCGGTGGAGTAGATCATCGTGTCGCCCGCGGCCAGGCGGTGGGTGACGATGCCGCCGTCGCCGTCGTCGAGGTCCACGGCCAGCAGCCCGGAGGTGACGTGGATCATCTCGCGGCCCTCCGAGGCGAAGAACCCGCCGAGCTGCGAGCCGGGCTCCACCACGTACTCGGCCGCGCTGAAGGGCTCCTCCAGGCCGCTGAGCTGACGGCGGAACGCGGTCTGGGGCGCGTCGGTGATGTCGTAGCGCGGGCCCTCGCCCGAGCCGGTCACCACCACATCGGCCGACACGGGGCCGGCCAGCAGCCGCTCGGGGGTGGTCTCCAACACCCGGGCTATGGCGAACAGGGAGGTCAGGCTGGGAGCGGCAAAGCTGGTCTCGACCTGGCTCAGGAAGGGCACCGACAGCCCGGCCCGGTCGGCCACCTGGCTAAGAGTGAGGCCGAGCTGGTTGCGGCGGCTGCGCACCGCCTGGCCCAGTTCCGCCAGCGCCCGGGTGTCGTGGTCCCGGTGAGGCTGGGGCTGTGCGCCGGCGGCCATCGGCGGGAGGGTACTTGCGGCCCGACCGGTCAGGCGCCGGCCGCGGTGCGGCCCGACTCGTGCTCGGGGAACAACTCGGCGTAGGTGTCGCCCTCGCTATAGGGGTGGGCGGCCAGCTTCTCCTCGTCGACGTCCACGCCGAGGCCGGGCCCGGTGGGAGCGGTGATGTGCCCACCGCCGAGATCGGTCAGCGCGAGGCCCGGATTGTCGCCGATGTCGGTGATCATCGGCTGGTGGGGGTCGATGTCGTACTCGCACAGCCGCACCCTGGCCGCGGTGGCCCAATGGAGGTTGGCGGCCAGCCCCACCACCGTCGGTCCGCCCACATGGGGGATGACCTCGATGGAGGACCGGGCCGCGATGTCGACGATCTCCAGGCAACTGAGGATCCCCCCGGTCAGGGTGGCGTCGGGCTCGAAGACCCGGGCCGCGTCGCGCCGGGCCAACTCCGCGTACATGCGGGGCGAATACACCCGCTCGCCCACCGCCACCCGTATGGGCGAGTTGTGCTGGAGCCGCTCCAGGCCCTCGATCTGGTACTGCGGCACCGGCTCCTCGAAGAAGTGGATGCCGTATCCGGCGATGCGGCGGCACAGCTCGATGGCCGAGTCGGGATCGTGGAACCAGTACGAGTCGACGCCCATGAGCTTGCCTGCGCCGATGTGCTCGCGGACGGTGGCCACCGCCTCGGTGTCGCCGTCGATGGTCCGGCCCAGCCGGACCTTGACGCCGGCGAATCCCAGGTCCATGCACTGGTCGAAGTAGTGGGCGTGCCACTGGGCGCTCTGCTCGAACATCGTGGTGCCGGTGCCGTAGAGCGGGATCTCGTAGGCGCTGCCGCCCAGCAGCCGGTGCACGGGCGCGTCCAGGGTCTTGCCGAGGATGTCCCACAGGGCGATCTCCACCGCGCCGATGGTCTGGCTGGTCAGGCCCTCCCAGCCGAGGTAGCCGTCGAGGGCCACCCGCAGGTCGGCCACCCGGTCGCGGATGGCCAGTGGGTCGCGTCCCTCCAGGTGCCGGGCGCACACGTCGTCCACCGCGGCCCGGAACACGGTGGGGTACGAGTGCCCCCAGTTAGTGGACGCCTCACCCCAGCCGACGGTGCCGTCGTCGGTCTCGACGCGCACCAGCGCGAAGCTGCGCTCCATGTCGGGGTCGATCTTGCGGTAGCCGGCGAGCACGGCCCGCACACTCTCGATTCTCATGTGCTACGCCCTCTCATGCCTAGCGCTCTCGATTCTCATGCTTGCGACTCCATTTCTTGCAGTTCCAGCCACAGATCGTCGGGCAGCGGTGTGCGCAGGGTGGCCAGATTCTCGTCCACCTCGGCCGGCGCAGCCATCCCGACGACGACGGAGGTGACCGACGGGTTGGTGAGCGGGAAGCTCACCGCCGCCGCCCGCAGCGTCACACCGTGCCGCCGGCAGACCGAGTCGACGGCAGCCGCCCGAGCGAGCGTCTCGTCCGAGGCGGGGCCGTAGTCGTACCAGGAGCCGGCTCGGGGGCGGGCGAGCACCCCGCTGTTGAACACCCCGGCGGCGAGGTAGGCGACCCCCCTGTCGGCGCAGGCGTCGATCAGGTCCGCGGCGGACCGGTCGAGAAGCGTGTATCGGCCCGCGACCAGCATGCAGTCGAGGTCGGCCCGCTCCAGGAAGGCGGCCGCGGTTCCCACCGAGTTGGTGCCCAGCGAGACCGCACTGATCACCCCCTCGTCCCTCAGTGCCACCAGGGCCCGATAGGTGCCCTCCAGCGCGTCGGGGATGTGGTCGTCGGGGTCGTGGATGTGCACGATGTCGACCCGGTCCACCCCCAGGCGCCCCAGACTCGACTCCAACGACTGCCGGGCAGCGTCGTAGCCGAAGTCGAAATGGCAATCGACCGACCCGTCGGGCCGGTCAGTCAGTATCCGGCCGGCCTTGGTGGCGATGGCCGGCCGCTCGCCCGCCGCACCGGCCAGCGCCCGCCCCAACCGGCGCTCGGCCTCTCCCAACCCGTAGAACGGGGCGGTGTCGAAGAACCTGATGCCCAGTTCGAGCGCCCGCGACGCGGTACGCACCGCAGTGCCGGTGTCATTGCCCCAGAAGATCGAGGCCAGCGGTGCGGTCCCCAGCGCCAGGCGCCGGATCCGGAGCCCGGTCCGTGGAAGCGCTGCTTCGTCCAGGGGATCTCGTATCAAGCGTGTTTGATCCTATCAAAGTCTTGTGATTGTCTTCATGGCGTGTCACGGGTCAAGCCCACCGTCGCCGACCTGATCGCCGGCAAGGGGCAGCGCCAGCTCACCGACATACTCGTCCTGTCCCTCGACGAGGTTCGGGCGGTGGAGGAGGCCGGCCTCGACATGATGTGCCTGCCCGACGAGACCATGAGCCGCGAGGTCCGGGAGGCCGCTCCCACCACGTTCATCATCGCCGCGCTGGCCTACGGGGTCCACGCCACCACCGAGGACTACCTGCGGATGGGCTTCGAGATGTACCGCCTCGGCGCCGACGCGGTGTACTGCGCGGCCTCCCTCGACACCGTGGCCCGGCTCGCGGCCGAGGGGCTGGCGGTCGTGGGCCACATCGGGTTCATCCCCACCCACCGGACCTGGTACGGCGGGTACCGGGCCACCGGCAAGACGGCCGAGAGCGCCCTGAGAGTGTGGCGCCAGGCCCGGGCCCTGGAGGACGCCGGAGCTTTCGCGGCGGAGATCGAGCTCGTGCCCGAGCCCGTGGCGGCCGCCATCTCGCAGCGCTCGTCCCTGTTCCTGATCTCGATGGGGTCGGGGGCCGGGTGCGACGCCCAGTACCTGTTCAGCATGGACATCCTGGGCACCAACACCGGGCACTACCCGCGGCACTCCAAGAAGTACCGCGACTTCCGAGCGGAGTACGAGCGCCTCCATGCCGAGCGGGTGGCGGCCTACGGCGAGTACCGGGCCGACGTCGAGGGCGGGGCCTACCCGGCCGCCGAGCACAAGCTGCCGATCGGCGACGCCGAGCTGGCCAGGTTCATCGAGGCGCTCGACACCGGCCAAGATGACCGCGACGATGGCGGCACGACATCGATCGGAGGAGTGCCATGGACGGAGATAGCCAGACCGCAGCACTAGACGCCGACGCAGCGGCCGAGCCGGTCTCGATGCTGGTCGAGGGCACGGTCGTGACCATGGACGCCGAGCGGCGGGTCATCAGCGACGGCGCCGTGGCCGTCGCCGGCGACCGCATCATCAACGTGGGCCACGCGGCCGAGCTGCGGGCCCGCCACCCCGACGCCCGACGCGTCGGCGGGGCCAGGCGCTACGTGATCCCCGGCCTGATCGACTGCCACAACCACATCGCCCAGGCCCTGTGCCGGGAGAGCACGGTGGAGGACTTCCCCAACATCTACCGCATCTACATCCCGGCCGAGGCCATCCAGAGCACCGACGATGTGCGGGTGAGCGCCCGGGTGGCCTTCGCCCAGCTGCTGCGGGCCGGGGTCACCACCATGACCGAGACCACCTGCACGGTCGCCCACGAGGAGCCCATCGCCGAGACGGTGATGGAGACCGGCATCCGCTGCGCCCTGGCCCGGGGCATGTGGGACCGGGAGTCCCGGCTGGCCGGCAACTACGAGCAGATCACCGAGAGGTCGTGGTACCGCGACGACCCGGCCGCCCTGGCCGACGATCTGGCCTACACCAAGGAGTTCTTCGCCAAGTGGTTCGAGAAGGGCCGCGGGCGGCTGCGCCCCTGGGTCCACAACCTGGGCGTTCCGTCGTGCTCGGACGAGCGCTACCTGGCCACCGACGAGCTGGTCCAGGAGTGGGGCACCGGCATCATGACCCACATCAACCGCGACCGCGAGGAGATCGAGCTGAGCGTGTCGCTGTTCGGCCACCGCCCGCTGGAGCATCTGGCCTCCATCGGCGCGCTGACGGAGCGGCTGGTGGCCATCCACGCCATGCTCACCACCGACCGCGAGATTGACCTGATGGCCGAGGCCGGGGCCAAGCTGGCCCACGCCCCGGTGGTGTGCACCGACATCATGTCGGCCGTCACCCGGGTGCCGCTGATGCGGGCCCGGGGCATCACCGTCGGGTTGGGCTGCGACACCATCATCAACGACGTGCTGAAGCTGATGCGGATCGCCCACATCATGCACAACCAGGCGGCCATGCCGCTGTTCGACCCCTACGGGTTCTCCTGCAACGACGCCTTCGAGATGGGCACCATCGACGCGGCCAGGCTGCTGCTGTGGGACGACGAGATCGGATCGCTGGAGGCGGGCAAGGCGGCCGACATCACGGTGATCGACGCCAACAACGTGCGGCTCACCCCGTCGACGGACCCGGTGGCCACCCTGGTGCGATACGGGGTGGGCACCGACGCCGAGTCCACCATCGTGGCCGGCGAGCTGGTGATGCACGAGGGCCGACTGCTCACCATCGACGAGGAGGAGCTCCTCGACGAGGCCGAGGCGCTGGGCGCCCGCATGATCGCCGAGATGGCGCCCCGCCGCTACGTGCAGCTCGGCACCAACGTCGACTACCTGTGAGGCACGGGCAGCCATGAGTCACGAGCACCTGTGAGGCACGGGCGGCCATGAGCGCCACCGAGCTACTGGTTCGGGGGGCGACGATCCTCGACACCGACGGCCCCCTGCAGGTGGCCGACATCCGCGCCACCGAAGGCACCATCACCGAGGTCGGCACCGGTCTGCGCCCCGGTTCGGCCCAGGTCGTGGAGGCCGACGGCATGGTGGCCATGCCGGGCCTGATCAACGCCCACACCCACTCCGGCCAGAACCTCGACCGGGGAGTGACCCCCAACCTGCCGCTCGACCTGTGGCTGATGTGGGCGGTGTTCGGGACAGCCTCCGTCACTGCCGAGGACGGCTACACGCTGGCCATGGCGGGAGCGCTGGAGATGCTCGAGTCGGGCTGCACGTCGGTGCTCGACCACGCATGGGTGCCGCCGTGGGACTTCGAGAACTACTCGGAAGCCCTCATGAGCGCCTACGCCGACGCCGGGATGCGGGTCGGCCTGGCGCCCATGATCGGCGACCTCGACATCTTCGACACGATGTCGTTCGAGGGTGCTACGAGTCCCAAGCCCGAGCCGCTGGGCGACCCGTTCGACGTCGGAGGGCTGCTGGAAGCCATGGCCGGATTCTTCGACCGCTGGCAGGGCGCCCACTCCCGGCTCCTGCCGATGGTGGGACCCTCCGCCCCGCAACGCAGCAGCCACGAGCTGATGGAGGGCCTGGCCCGGCTGGCCCGCGAGAGGGGCGCGGGCTTCCACACCCACGTGCTGGAGACCAGGGCCCAGATCGCCGCCAACCTTGAGCGGTACGGCCGGTCGAGCGTGTCGTACCTGGAGGATCTAGGCCTGCTGTACCCCGGTGCGAGCCTGGCCCACTGCGTGTGGATGGACCCCGACGAGTACTCGACGGTGCGGCGCTGCGGGGCCACCGTCGTGCACAACCCGGTGTCGAACCTGCGGTGCGGGTCGGGGATCCTGCCGGTGGCCGACCTGCTGGAGGGCTCCGTCAGCGTGGCGCTGGGCGCCGACGGGGCGGCCTCCAACGACAACCAGAACATGTTCGAGGCGATGAAATTCGCGATGCTCCTGCAGACGCTGCACGGGTCGCACTCGCGCTGGCCCCAGGCCCGCACCATCTGGAAGATGTGCCTGCGGGGCGGGGCCGACGCCCTGGGCCAGCCGCTGGGCTCGCTGCAGCCGGGCGGTGCGGCCGACATCGTGCTGCTGGACACCGAGCGCCATGTGCCGGTCCACGCCGAGGGGCTGGTGGCCAGCCTGGTGCTGGCCGAGCACGGCGAGTCGGTACACACCGTCATCGTCGGCGGCGAGGTCATGGTGTCGGAGGGCCGGTCAACCCGGGTGGACGACGCGGCCATGGCCGAGCGCTCCCGCGACCTGCAGCGGCGCCTACACGAGCACCTGCCCGAGCGCCAAGCCTTCTACGACCGCTACGTGGATGTGCTCACCGAGATTCACGACTACGCAATGGCCGAACCGGCTCCCGTGGAGCGGCTGGCGCAGATCACGCCCGCGTTCGGGGCCGTCGACTAGACCGGGCGCGAAGAGGGGGACACACCGATGGACGCTTCCGCCGACACATCCTGGAGCACCACCTGGATCGACAACGAGCATCCGGCGCTGCGACAGTGCTGGCATCCGGTGGCTCGCAGCGCGGACGTCGGCGACGACCAGCCGATGGCGGTGGACCTGCTGGGCGAGCGCTGGTGCCTGGTGCGGCTGGGAGGCGAACTGGCCGCTCTGAGGGATCCCTGCCCGCACCGGTACTCGCCGCTCAGCGCCGGGACCATCGAGGGCGACACCCTGCGATGCGCCTACCACGGCTTCCGGTTCGCAGCCGACGGGACCTGCGTGGAGATCCCGGCGGTCGATCCGGACCTGCCCATACCGGCCCGGGCGTGCGCCACCGCGGCCGCGGGAGTGGCCGAGGCGCTGGACCTGGTGTGGCTGGCGCCCGAGGACCCCGTCGCGCCGCTGCCGGAGGTCCCCGAGCACCACGACCCCAGCTTCGTCACCTGCCACCTGCCCCCGTTGGACTGGAACGCGGGGGCGGCCCAGATGGCCGACAACTTCCTCGACCTCGGCCATCTGCCGTTCGTGCACCTGGGCACGTTCGGCGACCCGGACGACAAGCTGGTGCGGGACTACAAGATGGAACGCGACGGCTGGCGCTTCACCGCCCACCACCGCCACTTCACCAAGGCCCTGGACGACTCGATGGGCGCCGACGGCGACTACAAGGTGGTGGAGCGGGAGCTGCTGTTCGTGTTCACCGCCCCCCACCACGTGTACCTGCGCATCGGCTACCCGGAAGAGGGCATGGTGCTGACCATCAGCTTCTGCCACCAGCCCGTGGATGCGGCCACCACCCGGCTCTACTGCACCGACTACCGCAACGACATCGACGACGAGCCCGACGCCATCGCCGACACGGTGGCCTTCCAGCAGGCGGTGGCGGCCGAGGACAGCGTGTTGCTGCAGCGAATCGGCACCAAGGCGGTTCCGCTGGTGCCGGCGCTCGAGTACCACTCCAAGGCCGACCGCATCACCCTGGAGATGCGCCGGATGCTGGCCGACCTGGTGGCCGAGACCGGCGCGGAGGTGTCCGGCTAGGCGGAGCGGGGGAAGGCCACGGTGCGCACCCCGCTGTGGCAGATGTCGACACCCGAGCCGATGCCGAACCGGGGGGCCCCGGTGGCCCGGCAACGCAGCACGTCACCGCCGGCATCGCGGACGTAGTACAGGGTGTCGTGGCCGAAGAACTCGATGTGGTCGACGGTGCCCGAGCTGCCCTCGGTCAGCGCGAGCTCCTCGGGCCGCAGCAGCACGTCCACCTCGCCATGGATCCGCGACTGGAGCTTCATGGGCCCCATGGAGGTGTAGGCGATGTCGCCCTCGGCCCGGCCCACGACAGTGTCGGCCTCGCCCACGAAACCGGCCAGCCAGCGGTCCGCAGGCTGCTCGTAGAGCATCGCGGGGGCAGCCTGCTGGATGACGGCGCCGTCGCGCATCACGGCCACCTCGTCGCCGAGCACGAAGGCCTCGTCCTGGTCGTGGGTGACGAACACGCAGGTGACCTCCAGCTCCCGCAGCAGCGCGGCCACCTCGGCGCGGACCTCGACTCTCAGGGTGGTGTCGAGGCTCGAGAAGGGCTCGTCGAGCAGCAGCACCGACGGCTGGGGCGCCAGGGCCCGGGCCAGCGCCACCCGCTGCTGCTGCCCTCCCGACAGCGAGCCGGGCAGCCGGTCGGCCAGCTCCGCGATCCCCACCATGTCCAAGAGGTCGCGCACCCGGCCCGAGGCGGGCCGGGGCAGGACCCGGCTGCGGGGCCGCTCCGAGCGGGGCAGGCCGAAGGCCACGTTGGCCGCCACGGTGAGATGCGGGAACAGCGACCAGTCCTGGAACACCATGCCGATGCCGCGCTTGTCGGCGGCCACGTGCACACCGGGCCCCGACATCAGCGTGCCGCCCAGCACCACCTGGCCCGAGTCCAGTCGCTGAAGGCCGGCCAGCACCCTCAGCAGGGTCGTCTTGCCGCATCCGCTCGGACCGAGGATCGCCAGCGTCCGGCCGGGCTCGGCGGAGATCGAGGCGCTGCGCAGAACCGGCGACCCGCCCAGAGCGACGTCGGCCCCGTCCACCCTGATCCCGCGACCGTTGCGAGCCGCGGGGGCGACCGCAGACCGCGGCGAGGAGGGGGTCGCTAGAGCCATCGGCGCCGCAGCGCTATCAAGCATGCCTTATACCCTAATGCCGGTATCCCTCACCGCGTCAACCCTAGGTGTCCTGACGGCCGGGGGCTCAGGATGCTTGACTCAGCGAGCGCGACGCTCTCAGGCCGCCGCGTACGGCTGGGCCAGCACCTCAGGCAGGGGCTCGGCGTGCACCACCGTCACCCGCCGGGTGGCGCGGGTGAGGGCGACGTAGAGCGAGCGGACTCCCTGGCACTCCTCGGCCACAATGCGGGCCGGCTCCACCACCACCGCGGCATCGACCTCGAGGCCCTTCACCAAGCGCACCGGCACCAGCGTCACCTGCTGCTCCAGGCCGCTGCGGCCGGGTCCGCCGAAGACCACCGAACGGCTCGCCAGCTCGACCCGCAGGGGCTCATGCAGCGAGTCGGGCAGGATCACGGCCACGTTGCCCTCGCCGACCTCGTCCCGCTCCTGGGCGATCACCTCGGCCAGCGTCTCGCCCAGTGCGGACACGTTGCGGCTCGCAGCAGCCGGATCGCCTATCGCCGCGGCCGCGCCGCAGGCCACGATGCGGGGCTCGTCGCCGACGGTCCGGACCGTGGAGGGCGGCACCGCACCGGGCGAGGCGTAGGGAAGCACCCGGTTCGCCAGCGCCATCGCCGGAGCAGGGATCCGGTAGCCGAGCGTCAGCTCCACCCGCCGGGGCGGGCGCCGGTCGGGCAGGCCCTCCAGCACCGACTCCCAGTCGTCGTGGGCCCAGGACCCGGTGGCCTGCGCGATGTCTCCCACCACCGTCATCGAGCCGTTGAGGCTGCGCCGGGCGATCATGCGGAGCTCCATCGGCGACAGGTCCTGAGCCTCGTCCACCACGATGTGGCCGTAGGTCAGGACCGCGTCCTCCTCCCGGTGCCCGGGCCGGTACCCCAGCAGGGCGCGGGCCTCGTCCAGAATCGGCACGTCCTGGAACGACCACGTCACCTCGGAGGCGTGCCCGGCCCGGGGCCGGTGCAGCAGTTCAATCTCCTCGCCGCTGAGTCGCGTGCCGGCCGCTGAGCGCAGCAGCGCCTTCGATCCATAGAGGTCGTTCACCAGGTGGGCCGGGGTGAGCACGGGCCACATCCACTCCAGCGCCTCTCGCACCTCGACCGTGTCCGAGAGGCTCTCGCGAACCTCGGCCGGATCGGCGGCGCGGCGTGCGCTGCCGGCCAGCACTGCGAAGAACGCCTCCTCCACCAGCCGGCGCCCGGCGTTGTGCTTGCGGATCCTCCGGGACGCCTCGGCCACGATCTCCGCCGACTGCTCCACGCTGAGATGCAGCCGCTGCAGCTCGTAGCCGACAGTCAGATCGCCTCTCAGGGGCCGGCGGCGGTCCCGCACCGCGCGGCGCAGCACTCCGGCCATGCGAGGGTCGCCCTTGATGCGGCCGACAGCCTCACTGTCGAGACCCGCCACCCGCACCGCGGGGCTGAGCAGGTCGGCCAGCACGGCCTGCTCCACACCGGCCTCCCCCAGCGAGGGCAGCACTTGCTCGATGTAGGCGAGGAACAGGCGGTTGGGCCCCACCACCAGCACGCCCTGGCTCTCCAGGGGGAACCGGTGGGTGTACAGCAGGTAGGCGGCCCGATGCAGCGCCACCACGGTCTTGCCGGTGCCGGGGCCTCCCTGCACCACCACGACGCCGGGCATCTCCGAGCGGATCACCCTGTCCTGCTCGCCCTGGATGGTGGACACGATGTCGCTGAGACGACCGGTGCGAGCCGCCTCCAGCGAGGCGATCAAGGCGCCCGAGCCCGGCCGTCCGTCGAGGCGGCCGTCGCCGGGAGGGCCGCCGGCGCCGTCGAAGTCCCGGTCGGCCAGGTCGAGGCCGATGGCAGCCTTCTCGCCGAAGAACTCGTCCTCGATCCCCAGCAGGGTGCTGCCCCGGGATGCGAAGTGCCGCCGGCGCTCCAGGCCGAGCGGCTCGCGGCCGGTGGCCCGGTAGAAGGGTTCGGCCACCGGCGCCCGCCAGTCCACCAGGATCGGGTCGTGATCGGCGTCCCACAGACCGACCCGTCCGATGTAGAACCGCTCGCCCGTTCCCGCCGGATCGATGCGGCCGAACACCAGCGACCGGTCCCCGATGTTGAGCTTGGTCAGCCGGGCGAGAGCGGCTTCCAGCATGGCCTCGCGCTCGAATCTGGCCTGGGTGGTGCCGCCCCGACCGGTGCGGAACACCGACGTGGCCATAGTGGCCCGCTCGCGGGCCATGTCCAGGCAGGCGTGGGCCAGATCGAAGTAGGCCTGTTCGGCTTCTAGGTCGGGGTGGCGACTGGTCAAGGCTGAACCGCGGCTCGGCTTGGCTGCCGGGTCCGCCGGAGAGCGGCGGGCCGCTCTGAGACGGATCCGAGTATCAGGGGAACTGTTGATCTTATCCCCCGTATCGTGGGCTGCATGGACTCGACTGAGCCCGATCGACTCGACGGAGTCAGCGACGCCGAGATGGTCGACGAAGCGGCCGCCCCCGGTCCGTCGGAGGGCAGCTCCGGCGACGGGATCTCGGTGGGGCTGGTCTTCAGCGCGGGCGGCGCGGCTGCCGAGGCATGGCACGCGGGCGTGGTCGGAGCCCTTCACCAGGTCACCGGCTGGGATGCCCGCACGGCGGAGCTCATTCTGGGCACCTCGGCCGGGGCCATCACCGGGCTCTGCCTCCGGGCAGGCATCCCACCCGCCGACCTGTACGCCCACCGGCGGGGCGAACCCGTCAGCGATGAGGGACAAGCCATCATCGACCGGGTCGTCACTCCCTACCACGAGGGCCGCAACGAACGCGACTGGAACGAGCAGGGACCGCAATCGCCGACGCTGATCGCGCGGTCGCTGTGGCCACCATGGCAGGCCCGTCCGCTGCATGCCGCCGTCGGGCTGCTGCCGCGGGGCACCCGTACCACCGAGGCCCTCCAGCAGCGCATGGCGGAGCTCCATCCTGAGCCGTGGCCCGCGAAGCCATTCTGGGTCCCGGCCGTTCGACTCTCCGACGGCGAGCGAGTCGTGTTCGGGCGCGACGATCTGCAGGCCACGGCCGCGGAGGCGGTGCGGGCCAGTTGCGCCGTGCCGGTCCTCTTCGAGCCGGTCACCGTGGACGGGCGGCGCTACATCGACGGCGGCCTGCACTCCTACACCAACGCCGACCTGATGGGACCGCCCGCATTCGACCTAGTCGTCGTGTCGTCACCGATGAGCGGCACCGCGGGATGGTCGAGGGTCCGCGGCTCCCTATCGGAGGCTTGGACCAGCGCCCGGTCCGGCGTCGGACTGGGCGAGCCCAAACCGCCCAGTCCCCAGGCCGACGATCAAGCCTGGTGGTCGGAGGCGCTGGAACTGGCGTGGGACGACGGCAGGGCCATGCGAGCGGCGCGCCGGCAGTGGGTCGACGACAAGCTGAACGAGGAGCTGGACGGGCTGCGCCGCCGGGGCATCGCCGTGCTGGTGGTGGAACCCGATGCCGACGGGGTGGAACTGGTGGACAAGGGAAGCGGCGAAGACGTCGACCGCACCGGCCACGGCTCCGAGAAGGCCGATCACAGCGATGCCATGTGGGTGTGGCGAGCTGAGATGGCCACGGCCGCGGACCAAGCTGTCCGCCGCATCGTCAAGGACCGCAACAACCGGCGCCCGGCCGGCCTGCTGCGTCGGGCCGCGGGCTGATCGGCGCTCCCGACCCCTCCACCACTGGCTTGACGCGATGAGCAGCGGCCGCTTCGACGACAGCGACTTCGTGCGGGCCTGTCGCCAAGAGCCCCACCGGCGGGTGCCGGTGTGGTTCATGCGCCAGGCTGGCCGATCCCTTCCCGAGTACCGGGCCGTGCGGGGCACCGGCTCGATACTCGACGCCATCGCCGACGCCGACCGGGCCGCGGAGATCACGCTGCAGCCGGTGCGCCGCTACGGCGTGGACGCGGCCATCCTGTTCAGCGACATCGTGGTGCCGGCCCATGCCGTCGGCTTCGGCGTCGATGTCGTTCCCGGCACCGGGCCGGTCGTGGAGCGGCCCTTCTCGGCCCGCGGCGACCTTGACCGGCTGCGCCCGCTCGATCCCGTCTCCGACACGCCGTACGTGATCGAGACCGTCCGCCGCGCCGTCGAGATGCTGGAGGTGCCCCTCATCGGGTTCGCCGGGGCCCCGTTCACGGTGGCGTCGTACCTGGTGGAGGGAGGCCCGTCCCGTCACCATGCCAGGACCAAGGCGCTGATGGTCGGCGACGAAGCCCTGTGGCACGAGCTCATGGACCGCCTCGCCGACCTCGCCATCGCCTCGCTGCTGGCGCAGGTGGAGGCCGGCGCGGCCGCGGTGCAGCTGTTCGACAGCTGGGCGGGGGCATTGTCGCCCGATCAGTACCGGCGGGGTGTCGCCCCGCATTCCGCAAGGGTGCTGGAAGCGGTGGGCTCCACCGGAGTGCCGCGGATCCATTTCGGGGTCGGCACCGGCGAGCTTCTCGACCAGATGGGCGGCTGCGGAGCTGAGGTGGTGGGCGTGGACTTCCGCGTGCCCATCGACGCCGCCCGGCTGCGGGTCGGGCCCGGCCGGGCACTGCAGGGAAACCTGGACCCCGCGGTGGTGCTGGCCGGAGAGTCGGCGGCCTGCGACGCGGCCCGGGCCGTGCTGGCCGCCAACGACGGTCATCCCGGCTTCGTCTTCAACCTGGGCCACGGCGTCCTGCCCGACAGTGATCCGGATGTGCTGGCCCGCGTGGTGCAAGTAGTGCACGACGAGGGCCGGGTGTTGTGCGACTGACCGCGCCGGGAGGCCGGGTGGTCGTCGCCGGCGCGGGGATCTCGGGGCTGGCCGCCGCATACGAACTCCAGTGCGCCGGGGTGGAGGCAGTCGTGCTGGAGGCGGGCGACCGGCCGGGCGGGAAGATCGACAGCGCGCCGGTCGGCGGGCTGAGAGTGGATTCGGGACCCGACGGCTTCGTGGCCCGCGACCCCGCCGCCGCCGAGCTGTGCCGCCGGCTCGGCCTGGGCACGGAACTGGTCGAGCCCGCCGCGAGCGGGGCCTTCGTGTGGGTGGACGGCCGGCTGTGCCCGCTTCCGGCCCGCTCCGTGCTCGGCGTGGTTTGGACGGCCGACGCGGTGGCGGGCACCGGCGTGGTCTCCGAGCGGGCCGTCGACGCGCTGGCCCGCGGGCTGGCCCGCGACGCCGACCCGCTTCTTGGCGACGCCTCGGTGGGCGAGGTGCTGCGCCCCCGGGTCGGCGACGAGGTGTTCGAGCGGCTCGTCGACCCCCTGCTCGGCGGCATCAACGCCGGATCGGCCGACCAGATGAGCATCGAGGCCTGTGCCCCTCCGTTGTACGAGGCGGCCCGGCGGGGAGGCCCGCTCGGCCCGGCCCTCCAGCGGGTCGCCTTTGCGCAGGGCCGGGACCGCGACCGGGAGGCGACGGCACCGGTGTTCCAGAGCGTGAGGGGCGGCGTGACCCGCATCGTGGACGCCCTTGCCGCCGAGTTGGGCGAAGCCGTGAAGCTGGCAACCCCGGTCGTATCGGTGAAGCCGGAGGCATCCCGCGGTGCCGGCCGTCGATGGAGGGTGACAACCCCGGACGGTCCCATCGACGCCGACGGGGTGATCCTCGCCTGCCCCGCCTGGGCGTCGGCTCGCCTGCTCGAACCGCTCGCGCCGGACGCGGCAACGATCCTCGGCGACATCGAGTACGCCGACGTCGCGCTGGCCACCTTCGTGGTCCGCGACGAGCACCTGGCCCGGCCCCTCGACGGCAGCGGCTACCTGGTGCCCCGCAGTCAGGGACTCCTCACCACGGCCTGCTCCTGGACATCCTCGAAATGGCGGCACTACGCCCATGAGGGGCTTGCCGTCCTGCGCGTGTCGGCCGGGCGGACCGACGACCGGCGCTGGATGGACCTCGACTCCGCTGAACTGGTCTCCACACTGGCCGCCGAGCTCGCCGACACCGGCGTGGTCGCGGTTCAGGGCGCCGCTCGGGGCCGCTTCGAGGCCAGGGTCACGCCATGGCTCCGCTCGCTCCCGCAGTACCGGCCGGGCCACCTCGAGCGGGTGGCCGCGGTGGACGCCTGCCTGGCCGACGGCACGCCCGGACTGGTCGCCGCGGGCGCCGCCTTCCGGGGCGTGGGCCTTCCGGCCTGCATCCGCGGCGCGCGGGAGGCGGTAGGTGCAGTGGCGAGGGCCGTGCTGTGCTAGACGAACCGTCTGTGAACCCGGATCCCGCCCCGGGCGAAGCCGAGCCGGTGCTGGCTCCCCTCGTCGCGCCCGACACCGGACCGGCCCGCGAGTGGGCCGAAGCCAGCCCGCCGCTCGTCACCGTCCATCCCGACGAGCTGCCCGAGGGCGACAGCCACCTCAGCGTGACACGCACCTTCTGTTTCGCCGACCTCTGCGGCTTCACCGGCTACACCCGGGCCCATGGACCCCATGAGGCCGTGGCCATGCTCGGAGAATTCCGCAGGATCACCCGCAGCGTGGCCGCCAAGCGGGGGGTGCGGGTGGCCAAATGGCTGGGCGACGGAGCGATGCTGGTGTCCACCAACGCGGCCGCCGCGCTGTCGCTGGGCGCCCACCTGATCCACCATTTCGCCAGCCGGGGCGTGCAGATCCGGGTCGGCGCGGCCACCGGCGAGGCGCTGCTGTTCGAGGGGGACGACTACGTCGGTGAGCCGGTCAACCTGGCGGCCAAGCTGTGCGCGGCCGCCCCTCCGGGCGAGATGTACACCGTCACCGACCCGCGCGAGATGCCCGACTGGGTGACATGCATCGGAGACGTGACGGTGCAGATCCGAGGCGTCGGCCCCATCTCCGACGTCCAGCGACTGCTTCCCCTCGGCCTGGCCGATGAGCACGGGGGCGACGTGAACAAGCTCAGCAGCGACATCGAGGCTCTCACCAGCGAGCTTGACCAGCTCAGCAGCGAACTCGGCAACGAGCTCAACCAACTCAGCAGCGAACTCGGCGAGCTTGGGGCGGGCAACGAACCCATGAGCGACGGCTGAACGGCCGGCGAAGGTTTGAGCACGGTGGCAGCGCGGGGGAAGCAGGGCCGGGCGGCCGACAAGGGCCGGGCGGCTGACACCGGCGGCGCATCGGTGCTGACCGTGGGAAGTCCCTGGATCCGCGGCGTGCTGGCGGGGCTGCTGCTGGCCGCCTCGTTGCCGCCCTGGGGCTTCTGGCCGCTGAGCTTCGTCGGGATGGCGCTCTGGGTCGAGCTGCTGACCGCATCCAGCTACTGGCGCCGGGCCGGCCTGTCGGCGCTGGTCAGCGTCAGCTGGATGGGCCCTGCCACCATCTGGATGGTCGACCTGACGGTGGTCGGCTGGCCTCTGGCGGTGCTCGGATTCGCGGCGATGCACGCCGTGGCCGGCGCGCTCGTGCCGCCCGACGGCCGGCGCCAGGCCGCCTTCCCGGCCGCATTCGCCCTGGCCGAGCTGCTGAGGTGGACCTGGCCCTTCGGCGGCGTGCCGCTGGCGACGATGGCCATGGCGCAGGTGTCCGGCCCGCTCGCATCGGCGGCCCGCATCGGCGGCCCGCTGCTGCTGACCGCACTCACCGCGGTGGGCGGGGTCACGTTGGCCGCGATCCTGGCCGCACGCCTGCGGCCGACCGCGGTGGGCGTGGGTGTGCTGCTGGTGGCCTGGCTGGCCGCCACCGCCGCGCCCGGCTCCGAGCCGATCGATGTCGACGGCACCCCCCACGACGATGCCCTCATCACCGTCGCCGCGGTGCAGGGCGGCGGGCCGCAGAACACCAGAGCCGACGTGTGCGAGCAGCGGGCCGTGTTCGAACGCCACCTCAACGCGACCCTCCAGCAGGTGTCCGCGCCGGTTGATCTGGTGGTGTGGCCCGAGGACGTGGTCCACCCCAGCCCGGACACCGCGATCACGCCGGCTCGCTGCGACCAGCCGCTGCTGTTCGACAGCGAGGCCCGAGCCGCGCTGTCGAACCTGGCCCGCGACCTGGACACCGTGCTCATCGTCGGTTTCTTCGAGCGGACCGCCGACCGTGAGGCCAACCGCAACTACGCGGCCGTCTACGACTCGTCGGGCGTGCCGGTCGACACCTACGACAAGGTCCAGCTGGTGCCCTTCGGCGAGTACGTCCCGCTGCGCGCCACCGCCGAGCGCTTCAGCGACGAGCTGCCCGCCCGCGACGTTCGGGCCGGACCCTCCGACGAGCCCGCCGTCCTCGACACTCCGCTGGGTCCGCTGGGGGTCGCCATCTCCTGGGAGATCTTCTTCGACCATCGAGCCCGCAGCGCGGTCGGCGGCGGCGAGGGCCGGGTGCTGCTCAACCCCACCAACGGCTCCAGCTACTGGCTGACCGTGGTCCAGACCCAGCAGATCGCTTCGAGCCGCCTGAGAGCCATCGAGACCGACCGGTGGGTGGTCCAGGCCGCGCCCACCGGATTCTCCGCGGTGATCACTCCCGAGGGCGACGTGATCGAGCGGACCGGGATCTCTGAGAGCAGGGTGATCCAGACGACGGTTGAGCTGCGCCACGGCGATACGCTCGCGGTCCGGTTGGGGGCATGGCCTGTGGCTGTCGCCGCAGCGCTGACGCTCTCGCTGGCGCTCGGCCTCGGCCGTGTGTTGACCAGTTTCAGGCCAGGGAGAAAGCTCTAACGCCATGCCCGCCCCCGCGGACAACCACGCACCCCTGCGCGTGGCCTTGCTGTCGTACAGGGGCAAGCCTCACGTCGGCGGGCAGGGCGTGTATGTGAGCCGTCTGTCGGCCGCGCTCACCGATCTGGGCCACCGCGTGGCGGTGCTCGGCGGTCCCCCCTATCCGGAACTCGACGAACGGGTGCCGCTGGTGCCGCTCGGCGGTCTCGACATCTGGGCCCCGCCCCATCCCATGCGCAAGCCGCGGGCCTGGGAGCTGAAGGACTGGATCGACATCGCCGAGCACGTCTCCTTCGTCACCGGCAACTTCAGCGAGCCGATGGCCTTCAGCCTGCGAGCGTGGCGGCATCTGCGCACCAGGCGGGCCGACTTCGACGTGGTGCACGACAACCAGACCCTGGGCTGGGGCATCCTGGCTCTGCAGCGCCAGGGCTGGCCGCTGCTGGAGACCATCCACCACCCGATCACCGTGGACCGCCGCCTCGAGCTGGCCCACGCCCACACCCTGCGGGAGCAGATCGGCAAGCGCCGCTGGTACGCGTTCACGAAGATGCAGACCCAGGTGGCCAGACGGCTGCCCAGGGTGTTGACCGTCTCCGAATCGTCCAAGCGCGACATCGCCAACGATCACGGGGTGGCGCCGGAGCGCATCCATGTGGTGCCGGTGGGAGTCGACCCCGAACTGTTCGCGCCGCTTCCCGAGATCGCCCGGGTGCCGGGCCGGCTGATAACCACCGCCAGCGCCGACGTCACCATGAAGGGACTCAGCTTCCTGCTGGAGGCGGTGGCCAAGCTGCGCACCGAGCGTCACATAGAGCTGACCATCATCGGCAAGGCCAAGACCGACTCCGCGGCCAGCCGGGCCATCTCGGAGCTCGGGCTGGCCGACGCGGTCACGTTCGTGTCGGGAGTGTCGGACCGCCGCATCGTGGAGCTGTACGCCGAGGCCGAACTGGCGGTGGTGCCCTCGCTGTACGAGGGCTTCTCGCTGCCGGCCATCGAGGCCATGTCGTGCGGTGTGCCGCTGGTGGCCACCACCGGTGGAGCGCTGCCCGAGGTGGCCGGCAAGCACGGAGAGACCTGCTTCCTGACCGAGCCCGGCGACGCCGAGGCACTGGCATCGGTGCTGCAGGACGCGCTCGACAGCCCCGAGGCCCGGGACCGGGTGGGGCGGGCCGGACGCGAGCGTGTGGTCAGCCAGTGGTCCTGGCGACACACCGCGGAGCGGACGGTGGAGCAGTACCGAGCGGTGATCGAGACGTCGGGCTGATGCTCACCGTCGACTACGGCCGCCTTGACCTGAGCGCCGGTGAGCGCCTGCTGGATCTGGGTTGCGGCTTCGGTCGCCACTCCTATGAGGCCCTCAAGCGCGGCGCCGAGGTGGTGGCCTGCGACCTGGCCCGCCCCGAGGTCGAGCAAGTGCGCGACCTGGCCCGGCTGCTGGTGACCGAAGGCGAGGTCGACCAGTCGGTGATGGCCGCGCCGGTGCAGGGAGACGCCGTGGGACTCCCCTTCGACGACGACTCGTTCGACAGGGTCATCGCGTCGGAGGTGCTCGAGCACATCGGTGACGACGAGTCGGCCTTCGCCGAGCTGGCCCGGGTGCTGCGCCCGGGGGGCCGGCTGGCCGTGACCATCCCGGCGTGGCTGTCCGAGACGGTGTGCTGGAAGCTGTCGAGCGACTACCACGCGCCGGCGGCGCCGGGCGGCCATGTGCGCATCTACCGGCTGCGCGACGTGCGGCGCAAGCTGGCCTCAGCCGGGCTGCGGCCGGGCCGCTGGCATCGGGCCCATGCCCTCCACACCCCCTACTGGTGGCTGCGATGCGCGGTGGGGCCCAACCGTGAGGTCGGCGAGAACCGGCTGGTCGGCGCCTACCACCGGGTGCTCGAATGGGACATCGTCAAGCAGCCGCTCGTCACCGCGGTTGCGGAGAGACTGCTGAATCCGCTTCTGGGCAAGAGCCTCGTCGTGTACGCCGACAAGCCGGGAAAGGTGCCGGCCTCGGCACCGGCGAGCGCGCCATTGGAGTCGACCCGTGCCGCCTGATCCGAACCGCGGCCCGCACCGGGCTCCGACGGTGGCCGGAATCCTGTCCCGGACCGACGCCGACCAGACCGCGGAGACGATCGCGGCCCGCCAGCTGCCCAGCGGCATGATCCCCCGTTTCGACGGCGGCGTCGCCGATCCCTGGAACCATGTCGAGGCGGCCATGGCCCTGGCGGTGACCGGACGCCGCCAGGAAGCCGAGGCCGCCTACCAGTGGCTGGCCCGCATCCAGCGTCCCGACGGATCCTGGCACCAGTACTACACCGCCGACGGGATCGACCAGGACAAGCTCGACGCCAACACGGTCGCCTACGTCGCCACCGGCGTGTGGCATCACTGGCTGCGCTTCGGCGACTCCGGGTTCCTGGCCGAGATGTGGCCGGTGGCGCAGCGGGCCCTCGACTTCGTCCTGGGTCTGCAGACGCCCCGGGGCGAGATCCTGTGGGCCCGCCACGCCGACGGCACGCCATGGCCCTTCGCCCTGCTCACCGGGTCGTCGTCGATCAGCCACGCCCTGCGATGCGGTCTGGCCATCGCCCATGCGGTGGGCCAGGAGCGTCCCAGCTGGGAGCTGGCCCTGGCCCGGCTGGTCCACACCATCCGCCACTTCGGCCATGAGGCGTTCGCTCCCAAGGACCGCTTCGCCATGGACTGGTACTACCCGGTGCTCACCGGGGTGCTGACCGGGTCCGAGGCCCGGGCCCGGCTGGCGCTGAGGCGTAGGGCCTTCGTCCATGAGGGCGAGGGAGTGCTCTGCGTGAGCAACCAGGACTGGGTGACCACCGCCGAGACCTGCGAATGCGCGATGGCCTACCTGGCTGCCGGCGACCGGGCTGCGGCCCTGACCCTGTTCGAGTGGGCCCAGCGCCTGCGGGAGCCCGACGGCGGCTACCTGACCGGTCGGGCCTTCCCCGCCAACGTCGCCTTTCCCAACCAGGAGTGCACCACCTACTCGGCGGCCGCGATGCTGCTGGCCGCCGACGCCCTGGCCGGCGACAGCCCGACCTCGGGCCTCTTCGCCGACATCGACTCGCTGCCCGCGCCCCTCGATCTAGATCCCCTGGAGGAGCCCGCCCGCGACTAGCCGGCCCGCCGGCACGGTTGAAGCGGCCTCTAGGGTCTAGGTCCATGTGGCACGAGCGGCGGCTGCTGATCGACGGCGATCTGGTGGAGGCGGCCGGCGGGGCGGTGTTCCCCACCGTCAACCCGGCCACCGAGGAGGTGCTGGGGGTGGCGGCCGACGCCGGTGTAGACGATGCCGAGGCCGCGGTGGCCGCGGCCCGGCGGGCCTTCGACTCCACCGACTGGTCCCGGGACCACGCCTTCCGGGCCCACTGCCTGGGCCAGCTCCATGAGGCGCTGACCGGCCACTTGGAGGAGATGCGGTCCATCACCGTGGCCGAGGCGGGCGCGCCCATCATGCTCACCCGGGGCGGGCCGCAGCTGGAGGCCCCGGTGGGGATGCTGCGCTGGCATGCCGACCTGCTCGACTCGTACTCCTGGACCGAGGACCTGGGCGTGGCCGAGTCGGTCTACGGCTCGCACCGGCGCTGGATCGAGCGGGAGGCAGCCGGGGTAGTGGGGGCCATCACGCCCTACAACTTCCCCACCCAGATCAACCTGGCCAAGCTGGCGCCGGCGCTGGCCGCCGGCTGCACGGTTGTGCTCAAGGGGGCGCCCGACACGCCGTGGTCGGCGCTGGCGCTGGGCCGGCTGATCGCCGAGCACACCGACATCCCGGCGGGGGTGGTGAACGTCCTCTCGTCGTCGGGGGCTGGGGTGGGCGAGGCGCTGACCACCCATCCGGGAGTGGACATGGTGAGCTTCACCGGTTCCACCGCGGTTGGGCGGCGGGTGATGGCCGCGGCGGCGGCCACCGTGAAGAAGGTGTTCCTGGAGCTGGGCGGCAAGAGCGCCTACGTGGTGCTCGACGACGCCGACGTCGGCACGGTGGGGCTGATGGCTGCTGCGATGGTGTGCACCCACGCCGGCCAGGGCTGCGCCATCACCACCCGCTTGGTGGTGCCGGCCGCCATGCACGACACGGTGGTGGACGCGGTGGGGGCGACGCTCGACAGCATGCCCTACGGCGACCCGGCCGACGAGTCGCACCTGATGGGGCCGCTGATAAGCGAGCGGCAGCGGGCCAAGGTGGAGGGCCTGGTGGCGGAGGCTCGGTCAGAGGGGGCTGCGGTGGTGCGGGGCGGGCGCCGACCCGAGCACCTGCCGCGCGGCTACTACTACGAACCGACCGTGCTGGTCGGCGTCGGCGAGGACGACACCATCGCCCAGCAGGAGGTGTTCGGGCCGGTGCTGTCGGTGATCGCCTACGACGGTGGTGACGACGAGGCGGTGCGCATCGCCAACAATTCGGAGTTCGGCCTGTCGGGGGCGGTGGCCAGCGCGGACTCCGAGCGGGCCCGGGCGGTGGCCCGGCGCATCCGGACGGGAACGGTGAGCGTGAACGGCGGCGTCTACTACGGCCCCGACGCCCCCTTCGGCGGCTACAAGCAGTCGGGCATCGGCCGCGAGATGGGCGTGGCCGGATTCGAGGAGTTCCTGGAGATCAAGACCCTGGCCGAGCCCGCAGGATGACTGAGGCATGACCGTACTGCTCGCGCTGGTGGGCTTGCTGCTGGGCGGTCTGCTCGGGGGGTTGGCCGGTCTGCTGGCGGGAGGGGCCATCGGCCTCCTGCTGGGCCAGCAACTGGATCTGCGCAAGCGGCTCAAGAAGGTTGAGGACGCCCAGTCCCGGGTCGACGAGATCCAGTCCTGGGCAACCGAGATGAAGGCCTGGGCCCAGCAAACCCACGCATGGCTCACGAGACTTGGACCCTCCGCCCAACCGGCCGAGCCGCAGCCCGACGCAGCCGCGCAACCGGATGCGGAGCCCGAGCCCGAAGCCGCGCCCACAGCTACGGCGCAACCCGAGTCTGCGGGAGCGGCTCCGGTTGTCAGGCCGGTCGCCTCGGAACCAAGCACCGAAGTACGAGCGCCCAGCCCCAGGCCGGCGACGCCCGCGCCTCCTGACGCATCGACCCGGGCGCCACGTCCCAGCGAGCCGGCGGCCGCCGACGCGCCGGTAGCCGCCGACGCACCGACAGCCGCTCCCAGCCGCGCCCGGGAGCGGCCCTCCGATCCCGTTTCGTGGCTGGTCAACTGGATCAAGCAATGGGTGACGACCGGGAACGCGCCGGTGAAGGTCGGCGTGCTGGTCTCGCTCGTCGGGGTGGGGCTGCTGCTCCGGGAGGCCCACCGGCGGGGCATCATCGAGCTGACGATCGAGGTGCGCCTGGCCGCCGCGGCCGTCTTCGGCCTCGTGCTGCTGGCCGTCGGCTGGCGCCAACGACGGAGCCGCCCGATCTACGGCGTCAGCCTCCAGGGCGGCGGCATCGCGGTGCTCTACCTCACGACGTACGCCGCCTTCGTGGTGTACGACGTTGTGGGGGCAGCTCCCGCGGCGGTCGCGGTGGTGATCGTCACGGTCGGGGCGGGTGCACTCTCTGTGCTTCAGGACTCGCGGGTGCTGGCCGTGCTGGGCATCATCGGCGGCTTCCTGGCCCCGGTGCTGACGTACTCGCGGCCCGAGGACCACATCTACGTCTTCACGTTCTTCCTGGTGCTGAACGCGGCGATCATCGGAGTGGCGTGGTTCAAGACCTGGCCGGAGCTGAACCTGCTCGGCTTCGGCTTCACGTTCGGTCTTGCGTTCTACTGGCTGGCCGATCGCTTCGAGCAGGACGAGTGGGTCTCCACGCAGCCCTTCGTCGCGTTGTTCGTGCTGATGTACATGGGACTGCCGGCCCTCTTCGCGGCTCGCGAGGCTCCCGACCTCAAAGCCGCGTTCAGTGGGGGTCCGGCGCCGGACATAACGTTCGTGCGCGGGGCATGGACGGCGCCGCTCGTGTTCGGCACGCCCTTCGCGGGTCTTGGCCTGCAGCAGCTGGCGGTGGGCCACACCGAATACGGCTTGGCCGTCACCGCGGCCGGTTTGGCCGTGGTCCAGGCTGCGCTGGGGTTGACCATGCGACGGCTCGGCGACGACGGCCTCCAGCTGGCCGAGGCCTACGCCGCGCTGGGCGTGGCGTTCAGCGCCATCGCGGTCCCGCTCGCGCTGGAGGCCTACTTCACGTCGACGGTCTGGGCGGTGCAGGGTCTGGTCCTGCTGTGGCTGGGCTGCCGGCGGGACCGGCTGCTCGCCTTGACCGGCGGTGCGGTGCTCCAGGTTCTGGCCGCAGTCTCCTTCTCCCAGCACCTGGGGGAGTCGCTCCCCTATCCGGACGACGCTTGGCCGATCGCCAACGAGAATTTCCTGGGCGCGCTGCTGCTGGCCGTGGCCGGCCTGGGGTCGGGGTGGCTGCTCAGCCGCAGGCCGCAGCGAGGCGACGGCGACGAGGCGCTCGTCTGGTCTGCGCTCGCCTGGGGGGTTGTGTGGTGGCTGATCGGCGGGGTCATGGAGATCGTCCAGCAACTGCCCGACAGCAGCCAACTGTCTGCGCTCCTGGGGTTCATGGCCGGATCGTTCGCGGCCGGATCGCTGGGCGCCCGCCGGCTGCGCTGGCAGCAACTCGAGTCCGTGGGACTCCTGATCCTGCCGACCCTGGTCTTGATGCTGGTGCTGTCGCTGCTCGCTCAGTCCCATCCTCTCGACGAGTGGGGATGGGCGGCCTGGCCTCCAGCCTTCGCGGCGCACTACCTGTTCCTGCGCCGCCGGGAGGGTTCGTTCCCGCGGCTGGCGGCTCTGGCCCATGCAGGCGGATACTGGACGCTGGCGGCGCTGGCGGCGGCCGAGGTCTATTGGCAGGTCGACCGGGTCGCTGACGGTGTGTGGCCGTTGGCCTCGACGGCGGCCGCGGTCCTGGCGCTGGCGAGCGCGACGATGGCCGGCCGTCGCCGGCTGGCGTGGCCGGTCGCGGCCCACTGGCGGACGTACCTTCTGGCCTGCGCCGGCCCTCTGCTGGCGGTGCTGGCAGTGGTGGTGCTCGGCGCGGCGGTGTCCCACGACGGAGACCCCACGCCGCTGCTGTTCCTGCCGGTGGTGAACCCCCTGGGAGTCCTCATCGGATTGCAGCTGGCTGCGCTGCTGGTTTGGAGGAGGCTGGCCGGGGCACAGGAGGACCATCCGTTCCAGGACTTGGTGACTGCTCGCTGGACGCCGGCACTGGCCGTGCTGGGGTTGGTTCTCGCCACGGTGGAGACGGCCCGAACCGTGAGCCACTGGCTGGACGTGCCGTGGGAGTTGGATGCACTTTGGGACACCACCGAGTTGCAGACGTCGCTGTCGATCCTGTGGGCGGTGATCGGCTTGTCGGGGATGGTGGCCGGAGTGCGCATGGCCCGCCGAGCGGTGTGGGTGGCGGGAGCGTCGTGGATGGCGGTGGTGGTGGTCAAGCTGTTCCTGGTCGACCTAAGCAGCCTGACCGCGCTGGGCCGGGTGGTGTCGTTCATCGTGGTCGGGGTCCTGCTGCTGATAGTCGGCTACCTAGCCCCAGTACCCCCAGCCGCCGCCGGCGACTCCGAGGAGCCCGAGGAGACCGGCGAGCAGTAACGACGACCCGACTTACCGATCCATTCGCGTATCAAGTGAGCCCGCGGCTGTGGTTTACAAGGGGAGGAGGCCGCGGGGAATCAGGCGTTGGTCGACGGGGTCGACCGTTAGGGCGAGGCCCTCGAGGGTGTAGGCCCCTAGCAGGGACGGGGCACCGTCCTCGCCGAAGATCACCTGGGTCGTCACGCTCTTGCCGTCGATGGTCACCTGCGCCTCCCCCATATCGGCGTCGACGACTCTGCCGTCGGCCAGCCGCATCCGGCGCCTGTCCAACCGCTCGACGCCGATCTCGCGCAGCAGGCGTGCCGGCACCACGCTGTAGAAGGCGCCGGTGTCCACCGTGGCCTCGATCTCCACGCTTCGTCCGCCGCTCAAGCCAGCAATCCTCAGAGGCCACTCAAACGTGCCCATGGCAATACCTCCCACATGATCGGCCGAATCCCGCGGTCACGGTGAACTGAAGACCGTAGACATGAATATAACTCAGTATAGATGATTTTCAAGTGGTTTCCATGCCCAATGCCAGCGTGTCTGCCGCAGTTAGCGGCCGGGCTACGGGTAGAGGTGGGAGGCGCTGCCGATGGGGACCTGGCCGGGCTCGGGGTTGGTCACCAGCACCTCGCACTCCATCCGGTCGGGATCCCTGAAGAACAGGCTGAGCTTGCGGCCGAAGTCGGTGACGGTGCCGTCGGTGGCTCCGGCCGCCGTAAGCCTGGAGCGGATCTCGTTGAAGTCCTCAAGGCTGGCCGCATACAGGCCGATGTGGTCGAGCCGGCCCCGGCCGAACATCGGCGTCTGGTGGTCGGCCTGGCCGTTGCCGTCGATCTCGAACACGTTCAGCTCGGTGGCCGGGCCGATGTTGATGACGGTCATGCGAGGCCCGCCGGGGAACTCCTCGCCGTCGAACTCCACGGTGGCCCCGAACATGTCGATGTAGAAGCTCTGGAGCCGGTCGGAGTCGTTCGTGATGACGGCCAC
Organism: Candidatus Aldehydirespirator sp.; assembly: GCA_965203575.1. Classification (GTDB taxonomy): domain Bacteria; phylum Actinomycetota; class Acidimicrobiia; order Acidimicrobiales; family Aldehydirespiratoraceae; genus Aldehydirespirator. The sequence goes on along the minus strand of OZ241894.1, from coordinate 2,443,339 downwards.
ATGGTCCAGTCCCTGCGTGAGCATCAGGTCACCACCTCTTGTCTCGCGGATGGGTCGCTCGGCCGGAGCTCCCGTCCGACCGCGACGACCGCATGGTACGGCCGACGACCGGCTATGCAGCACCGGCTCCGCTGAACAGCGCTAACGTCGGCGAGGCCCGCGAGTGACAGCAACAGCACCGGAGGTGGCGTGAGGGAGGTCTATCTCGACTACAACGCATCGTCTCCGCTCGACCCGCGGGTGGCGGAGGCGATGATGCCGATCCTGACCGACTCGGTCGGCAACGCCTCGTCAGTCCATCGCTTCGGACGCAGACAGGCGGCCGCGGTGGACGATGCCCGTGAACACGTAGCGGCTCTGGTGGGCGGGCGCGCATCGGGGGTCGTGTTCACTTCGGGAGCGACCGAGGCCAACAACCTGGCTCTGCAGGGTGCCCTTGAGGCCGCCCCCCAAAACAGGCAAAGGATGCTCGTCTCCGCGGTAGAGCACGCTTCGGTGGCAGGTACGGCGAGGTGGCTCGCCGACTATGGCCTGGTGAAGCTGGATGTGATCGAGGTGACCGCAGGTGGCTTCGTCGAGCCGGCCACCGTGGAAGAGATGGTCGGCGACGATGTTGTGCTTGTGTCGGTCATGGCAGCCAACAGTGAGACCGGCGTTCTGAACCCGGCGGGTGAGATCGCGGAGCGGGTACACGCTGCGGGCGCGCTGTTCCACTGTGACGCCACCCAGATGGCGGGACGCCTGCCGTTCGACATGGAGGCGCTGGGCGTGGACCTGGTGTCGCTGAGCGGGCACAAGATCTGCGGCCCGGGCGGGGTGGGCGCATTGGTCGGCACCCGGCACAGCCTCAGGCAACTCGAAGCCCTGCTCCACGGCGGCGGCCACGAGCGAGGCCTGCGCTCGGGGTCGCTCAACGTGGCTGGCATCGTCGGCCTTGGTACCGCCGCCCGTATAGCCGCTGACGAGCGCGAACGGGAGTCCGAGACTGTAGGAGCGCTGCGCGACCGCCTCGTGTCCGAACTGCAGGCCAGCCTCCCCCGCGTGCTGCAGAACGGCGACCCGTCGAGGCGACTGCCCAACACAGCCAATCTGTGCTTCGTGGGCGCCGACGCCGAGGCGGTCATGGCCAACATGGACCCTGTCGCAGTGTCCATCGGCAGTGCCTGCAGCGCAGGATCGATCGAGCCGTCGGAGGTTCTCGTGGCCATGGGCCGGTCCCATGAGACCGCCTTCGAGTCGGTGCGCTTCAGTCTCGGCCGCTTCACCACCGAGGCTGATGTCGACGCCGCAGTAGAGAGCGCCACCGCTGCCGTCAAGCGTGTCCGCGCCCTGACCTGATCGCCAGAACCAAGCCCGCCGCGTCGCGCCAGTGATGCCGATGCCCAACTGGGTGTAGGGCAGACCGTCTGACGGACTCGCTTGCAGGACCCAGGTCGCTGTCACACGGGTGCGGTATCTTCATCGACGTGAATGCGGGAGCCGGCGAATGAGGTTGCCGGACGCTGCCGTTCGCTCATTCGCCCGGCACGAGACCTTCCACCCCCGCTTCGGCTGGTTCCGCAAGGCCTATGCGGTCGCAGCCGCCGATCCTTACACGTTCGGGCGGCCGGACGCGCCGGTGGTAATAGGCGTGGGCAAGAACATGGTGCGCGCCATCCGCTTCTGGGGCCTCGCCGCCAAGGTCATCACTGAGGATCCCCACTCCCCGAACCGCAGGGCGCCACAGTTCGTGCCCACCCGCCGCGGCCACGCGCTCTTCGGTGAGCAGGGCTGGGACCCCTACATGGAGGATCCCGGAACGCTCTGGCTGTTGCACTGGCTGCTGCTGGCGCCGCCCTCGCGTCTGCCGGTCTGGTGGCTCGCGTTCAACGAGTTCAACGCGGTCGAGTTCAGCGACACCGACCTCGCCGGGGCGGTCTCCACGCAGCTGGAGGCCTCCGCGGACTGGGCCGCGCCGCACGAGTCGTCGGTCAGGAAGGACGTCGGCGCCCTGCTGCGCACCTATGCGCCGTCGGAGCATTCCCGCCGCATCAGCGTGGACGACCTGCTGGACTGCCCGCTGCGGGAACTGAACCTGCTGCGGCGGTCTCCCGCAACGGGACTGCCTCGCTTCACGCTGGGACCCAAGCCGACCCTGCCGTCCGAGGTTGCCGTCCACGCCGTGCTCGACTACATCGAACGCACCGGCAGCGGCGGCAGGACCGTCACGCTCAGCCGCCTGGCCCACGAGCCCGGAGCGCCCGGCCGAGCGTTCAAACTGAACGAGACGGAGCTCCTGGCCGCGGTCAAGCCTGCCGTGGATCGAACGGAAGGGCTGAGCCTCGCATCCCCGGCCGGGGCGTGGCACTTCGCCTGCTCGGGCGACCCGGCAGAGATCGCGACGGCGGTCCTGAACGACTACTACGGCTCGTCGGCGACGGAAGTGTGCGCCGGCTGCATCGGGGATCTGGCGGTGGACGACAACCTTCTCGAGGACCTCGGCGCAGGCCGCAACTCCACAGACAGCCTCCGGAGCCTGCACGCCCTGGCGGGAGCCGGCTGATGCCGACCCTTGGTGACGCCATCTCGGTCAGCGGCCGGTTCGCCCGCTCGGCGAACCTCGAGCGCGACCTCGCCCGGCCCGAACCGCTGGACGGATACGTCCTCACCGCCCGAGGCCTCGATGTGGTCGAGCGCATCGCAACTACCGCAGCGACGGGACCCGCGGGCGGTGCCTGGTCGCTCACCGGTCCGTACGGATCGGGTAAGTCGTCGCTCGCCCTGCTGCTGGACGCGGCCTTCGGCGGCCGCTCGCAGCTCCGGCGCTCAGCCCTCGGGATCATCGACGACGCGTCGGACGCATCGGGCGACCTGATCCGGAGGGCCCACCGGCGCCACGGAACCCTGAACCGCGGCTTTACCCGCGCGCTCGTCACCGCGGAGCGCGAGCCGCTGGCCCGCACAGTGCTGCGCGCCCTGCAATCCGCCGTTCTCCGCGACGACCAGACCCCCCCCCTGCGGATTGCCTCGGTGACGCTCCAGAGCTGATCCGCTCCCTGGAGGACACCGCTCACGACGACATCCGGGGAGGCGGCCCTTCACCCTCGATCCTGGTTGATATCGCGCGCCGGCTGGCCGAGGACGCGCCGCTGCTGCTGATCATCGACGAGTTCGGCAAGAACCTAGAAGCCGTTCGTGACGGACACGGCGCGGATCCGTATCTGCTGCAACGTCTCGCGGAGGCCGGCCAGGGATCGGGACTGCCGATCTTCGTGGTCACTCTGCAGCACGTGTCCCTCGACGACTGCCTGGCCAGCGCCGACAGCGCTCAGCGCCGTGAGTGGGCCAAGGTGCAGGGCCGTTTCGAGGACGTGTCCTTCGTGGACTCGGCCGGGCAGACCCGATCCCTCATCGGCACCGTGTTCGACGTCCGCGACGAACACCTCCGGACCCGCATCGACCGCTGGGCGCGCTCGCACGCCCGGAAGATGCGTGCCTTGGGCATCGCGGACCTCGCCGACCCGACCGTCCTGGCCGCCTGCTACCCGCTTCACCCGCTGGCGGCGCTCGTGCTGCCCGAATTGTGCAGCCGCTACGGCCAGCACGAACGAACGCTCTTCTCCTTCCTCGCCGGCCCGCACCCTGCGGGCGTCCTGTCGTTCCTCAGCGCTGCGAACCTTCCGGCGAGGGGGCCGCTGCCGTCCCTTGGCCTCGAAGCGGTGTACGACTACTTCGTAGCGAGCGGCGCCCTCAGCATCTCCTCGGCGCGCCAGTCGAGCCGCTGGAGTGAGGTCGCCACCCGGCTGCGCGACACCCATGGCCTCACGCCGTCGCAGGCCCGCACGGCCAAGTCCGTCGCTCTGTTGAACCTGGTGTCCACGACGGGGACCATCCGGGCGTCCCGGCAGGTCCTGGAGATGTCCGGCAGGGGCGCCCACGCCGCTCTCGCCGATCTGGAGAGCATGGGGATCGTCACTTTCCGGGACTTCGCCGACGAGTACCGGATATGGCAGGGCAGCGACGTCGACGTCGGTCTGCTCCTCGACTCCGCCCGTCAGAGAATGCAGCGCAGGCCGCTCGCTGGGATGGTGGCGGAGACCGACCGGCCGGAGCCGGTCGTGGCGGCGCGCCACAGCGCGGAGCACGATGTGTTGCGCGTCTTCCGCCGGCGTTATGCCGAAGCGGGCGAGCAGGCCACGGCTCCCGAGCCGTTCTCCCCCTACGACGGCGAGGCGCTCCTCGTTGTCGACCCTTCGGGCCGCCCGCCGACCGTCGCCCAATCCGTGGACGGGTCCAAGCCGGTGGTGGCGGCGCTGCCCCGGGATGTGTCGGCGCTCGACGCGGCCGCCCGGGAGATCGCCGCAGTGGCTTCGGTGCTCGACGACCCCGCGGTAGCCGAGGACCAGGTGGCGCGGCGCGAGTTGGGCGAGCGGCTGGCGCAGACCCGAGTCGCCTTCGATCAGGCCCTGGCCGACACGTTCGGCGCCGAATCCTGCCGTTGGATCCTGCTGGGGGGCGAGGACGGCGCAGGCCCAACCGAACTGGCCGGCGGGCGGGGCAGCGCCGCCCTGTCATCGGCCGCGGACATCGCCTACCCGTCCACCCCCGTGGTTGGCAATGAGATGCTCAACCGGAGCGAACTCACCTCCCAGGGAGCCAAGTCGCGCCGCCTGCTCCTGGAAGCCATGATCGAACGCGGCGAGTCCGGCATCGCCGATCTGGGATTCGAGGGATACGGCCCGGAGACGGCTATGTATCGAGCGTTCCTGCTGCGGACCGGGCTTCACGCCGTCGATCCCCGCGGCGGCACCATGTCCTTCGGACCGCCCGCCGATGAGACGCTCAAGCCCGCTTGGGAGATCCTCGAGGGCGAGTTCCGGCGCTCGACCGACCGGCGGATCAACCTGAACAGCGTCCACGCCGCGCTGCGTTCGCCCCCTGTCGGCATGAAGGCTGCGGTGGTACCCGTCTTCGTCACTGCGGGTCTGCTGGCCTTCCGCGACGAGGTCGCCATCTACGAGCACGGAACGTTCAAGCCGGTTCTGTCACCCGAGGTCTCCGAGCGGATGGTGCGCAATCCGGGCCACTTCGATGTCAAGCACTTCGCCAACGCCAGCGGCGGGCGGCTCATGGTCGTGGAGGCTCTCACCGAGCAGTTGGGACTCTCGGTGGACGCCGGGGATCACTCGCAGCCTGCACTGGCTCGCACACGCGCTGAGCACCGGATCGGAGGGGGCAAACGACGAGTGGCGAATGTTCTCGCCGTGGTCACCAGCCTTGTCCTGCGGATCAGCCGACTCGAGAACTACGCACGCCGCACGAGCAGCGTGAGCGCCGAGTCGCGAGCCGTGCGGGACGCTCTGACCGAAGCAGTCGAGCCCGACGAGTTGCTGTTCACCGACCTGCCCCGAGCGCTGGGCTTCCGCCCCGTGGCTGCGGACGCGACCGGTTGTGAGTTCGCAGCCGAATTCGCGAGGGCGGTCGCAGCCGCTCTGGCCGAGCTGGAGTCGAGCCTGGATCGACTCTTGGACGGTCTGATGGAGTCGCTGCTCGACGCTTGCGGAGCGGGCAGCCGGATGCCGGTGACGGGCGAGGCCGCTCTGCTCGGCGACGAGGTCCTCGACCCCGAGGTAAGGGCGTTCGTGCTCGCCCTGGCCAACGACGGCGTCGAGTCGGACGCGGCCTGGATGGCGGCGGTCGCCACTGTCGTGGCCCGCAAGGCCCCTGCGGAATGGACCGACGACGACCGGCTGCGCTTCGACCGCGAGCTGCCCGAGAGACTGGCGGCGTTCCATCGGCTGGTCGCCCTGCACGCGGAGCGCCGTGCCGACGGCAGGGGCCCGTTCGACGCGCTGCGCGTGACCGTCACCCGCTCCGACGGAAGCGAGTACATCCGCCTGGTGGGCATCGACGGCAGGCGCCGACCCGAGCTGGAGGACGCGCTGGAAGAGGTGCTGGCCGATCTGGCACAGATCACGGGCTCGGCCCTGACCGCCCACCAGAGCCTCCTGGCGCTGCTGAGCGAGCGCCTGCTGCCCGAGTCCCGAGCCAGCGACCTCAGCTCGGCTCCCGCTGACGAGAGCCCGGTCGGCGCGGCGCGAAGGAGGGTGGCCGGTGGGTGAGCCGGAGGCGCCGGTGCGCCACATCTGCGGGATCTCGGGCGGGAAGGACTCCAGCGCCTTGGCGGTGTATATGCGGGACCGCGTGCCGGAGATGGAGTACTTCTTCTGCGACACCGGTGCGGAGCTGCCCGAGACCTACGAGTACTTGACCCGCCTGGAGGTGATCCTGGGCCGGCCGATCGTCAGGCTCAACGCGTCGCGGGGCTTCGACCACTGGTTCGAGGTGTTCAGGGGGGCGCTGCCGTCGCCGCAGATGCGGTGGTGCACCAAGAACATGAAGATCAAGCCGATCGAGGAGTGGATCGGTGACGCCCCGGCGGTGTCGTACGTGGCGATCCGGGCGGACGAGTCGAACCGCAAGGGCTACGTCTCCACCAAGCCCAACATCAAGACCCGCTTCCCGTTCGTGGAGGACGGCATCGACCATGCGAAGGTGCTGAGGCTCCTAGACGATGCCGGGATCGGCCTGCCCGCCTACTACGAGTGGCGGACCCGCTCGGGCTGCTATTTCTGCTTCTACCAGCGCAAGGCCGAGTGGATCGGCCTCGCCGAGCGCCACCCGGACCTGTTCGAGCGGGCGGTGGCCATCGAGCAGAAGGTCCTCCAGGACGCCGGCGTCGACGGCGACGCCGACTTCGGCGACCGAGCCATGCGAGGCCGCCAGTACACCTGGTCCGGCGGCGAGACCCTTGTCCAGCTCCGCAACCGCCGCGACCAGATCCTCGAACGCCACGAGACCGCCATGGCCCGCGCCAGCAAGACCAGGGCCAACCTCCCCCTGATCGAAGCCCTAGCCGACGCCTTCAACGAAGAAGACGACACCGAACCCTGCACAGTCTGCGCCCTATGAGAAGCGCGGTCGCATCAACGCGGAGGGATACCGACGGCAATCCAGCCTGGACGTTCCGAGTAACCGACGCCCTCCTTCAGGACAACCGTCGGGTCGCCTTCCCCAAGGAGGTCGCCGCCCAACTCGGCTGCAAGCCCGGCGCGCTCACTCGCGTCGCGGTCGAGGATCCTATGGGTTGCCGCAAACTGACGGTCTGCTTGGAAGAGGGCGATCCGCCACGAACGGTCGTACTCAGTATCGCCGAGCCTCTGAAGAACATCGGGGCCTGCTCCGAACAGTCGGTCGATCTAGTCGTCACCGGCCGGCGACGCGTCGCGCTGCGGCTGAATGGGGCCTCAAGGAATCGTGAGCCGACCGCTGAGCCTCAGCATTTCGACGTTCCTGCGGACGACTTGCCCTCCATTGCATCCAGCGACCCGCCAGCACCTTGGGGCAGCCCGCCCACCCCCCTTCTACCGCGCTGGTATCTGGTGTCTCATGGTCACAAGACGCTCCCGCGGGAGTTCACGAGCGCCTACCCGGCGACTCGGCATGTTCGGGACCTGGCACGCTTCTGGGAGCACTACAACGAGCCCGTCCAGGCTGTGTCGGCCTGGTTGCTGCGTGACATGGCCATGAGAATGCTGCCGCCCGAGGGTCTCAAGGTACTCCCGCCCCACTTGGACGTCGACGAACTTGACCGCCTGCCGCTTGCGAACCGGACACGCAATTGTCTTCGCGCCGGCTTGACTAGCGGGGCGCTCTCCGAGGCAACGCTCGGGCAGTTGATGCGTCTGCCCAGCTTTGGGATCGCGTCGCTACTTGACCTGATGTGTGTACTCGAGGCAGCCGAGAACTTCGAATGGCCGGCGGCTGCAGTCGGCACGGCCCAGACCGCCGAAGCCTCAGCGCACGCTGAGGTCACGTTTCAGCACCGAACAATTCCCGAAGCGGTCCTGCATTCCGACGCGGTCGAGCTGATCGCTGCCGCTGCCGCTGAATTCCGAGGGGCCACGACCTTCGGGGATCTGCTCCGGCTGGATCTATCGGATCTGATCGCGGCAGCTGAAGCGGACGCTGGGCTGGATGGTCTGCCGCTGGGGATCGATGCCCCCACGGTCACTGATCGAGCGGTCGAGATGGTCAGCGCAACGCTGGCGCAGATGACCGATATTGAGCGGCTAGCTGTGCTCGAACGTGTTGCATCGGACTCGCCGATGACGCTCGCGGAACTCGCAGAGCGCGTAGGACTGTCACGAGAGCGAATTCGTCAGATCGCCCGCAAGGCTCAGGAGCAACTGGAAGATGCCGCGGGTCCGGCCCTCAGGATTCTCGAATTGATCGCTTATCAGCGTCTCGGTGAAGTGACGACAGTTCTCGAGACCGAGACTACGACGACTGAGCTACTTCCTAAGCCCGAAGACGAGGTGGCGCAGCAAGCCCTTCTCGTGGCTCGCAGAATGCTAGGCGCCATGCTCGGCTACGAGTGCCGCGAGGGACTCTGCCTCAGCCCTGCGGCTGTAGAGGCTGCTGAGGCACTGAAGGGCGCTGTCGACGAGCTCGTAGACGATGCTGGCCTGATTTCCACCGATCGGCTACGGAGTGCGCTCGCCCCCGAGTGGCACGACCACTCAGAGCTGCTCACACGCTGGATCGGATGGCACTGCCTGTTCGATCACGTCGCGCCCCGAGCTACGGTTCGAGCCCGGGTCAAGGCTGCTCTGCTCAAGATCGGCTCGCCCGCCACCAAGGCAGAACTCGCCCAGGAGTCCAGCCTGTCCGAACGACAGGTGGCCGGCGCACTGTCGAACATCCCCTCAGTCGCCCGAGCTGACAAGCACCGCTGGGGCCTGCGGGAGTGGATAGACGACATCTACGAGGGCATTCCCGCCGAGATCGTGCAGCGCATCAACGAGGACGGAGGATCAACCCGCCTCAACCGCGTTCTTGACGAGCTTCCCCGCCTCTTCGGAGTGAACGAGGGAAGCGTCTGGGCGTACTTGAACACGCCCGCGTTCCGAGTGGAGCACGGCTGGGTGAGTGAGGCTGACGGCACCGGAATCGATGTCGGCCGCCTCGACGACGTGATCGACGGACGCGACGACAACGACGACCCGTACTGGTCGTTCTCAGTGTACGACCGGCACCTCGACGGCTACAGCCTTCACAGCGTTCCACCGTCCGTCGCGGCCGCGCTGGGTTGCTACTTCGGAACCAAGACCACAGCTGCCGTCCGCTCACCGCACGGCTGTCAGGACATCTCAGTCATCTGGCGCAAGACCTCGATGCACGGGCCCGAGATCGGTCGTCTGGGCCCGGCGCTGCGAGCACTCGGAATCAATGAAGGTGCCAGTGTGAGCCTCACCATTCACAATCCCTCGGAAGTCACCTTCGGTCTGGCGATGAGACCCGAGAACCCGCTACCGACCAAAGGCTCGCCACTCCACGCTGGGACGCCTACTTCCTTCCAGCAACTGCCTCCCACCATCGGCGGCATCACCATCGCCGCCCCGCTGGCGGCTCGATTCAAGGAATCCGGTGAACCTGCACCCAAATCAGTGAGCATCCAGGGACATGACAGGATCTAGAGGGCTATCCCTAAGCGCCGACGCTTGGAGCCGCGTCATCTCTGCGCTGGAAGGCACCGACTGGCACTCGACCTGGTTGGACACGCTGTTCGACTCAGCGGTGCCACAAGCAAGAGGAATCTACATACTTCATGTTTCTCCAACGATCCTGTCAGACATCTACTCGCTTCCGAGTGAAGTCTCGGGTGTGTTGTACGTCGGCCAAACCAAGAACCTACGTCGGCGCTTCTGGCAACACGCTGCGCCGAACCCACAAAACGAACGTATCAAGCAGTTCCGCTCGATATTCGGACGCCTGCGCTTCTCATACACCCGAGTACCTGAGAATGCCACGACGAGGTCGAGTAACTGGCTCAACCAAACAGAGCACATTCTCGTGACTGTGTTGGACCCACCCGCGAACCGAGTGATCCCATCAGCACAACCGGTATCAGGACGAATCAAGCAGGCAGTCCCCGCCTAGATTGTGAAAGCAGGTGCATCGTGCAAATCTATCCCGCCGTGCAAGCCCGAATGGGGCGCTGGCAATACTATCTCGTACGAATGTCGATGGTAGAGATCGCTCAGAACATCCGCTACGCGGAAGAGATCCACGGTGCCTCCCAATTGTCAGATGCCATTCAGCGCAACCTCAACAAGAACCGCGCCACGGGCGAGATCGCCAGATACCTTGCCCGACATGACGACCGGTTCTTTGGGGCCATCGTCGTCGCAGCTCTCGGAGGCGACCCCAAGTGGCACCCAGTCAGCCTTGAGGAAGACCCGAAGTTCGAGTTGCTAGGAAAAGGACGGTTGACTGACGCCTTCGGCGTGCTCACCTTCGACGGCACGGAGAACTACTACGCGCTCGACGGGCAGCACCGTCTCGCAGCAATCCGCAGTCTCCTGGACCACACGACCGACTTCAGGCCACCTGAGCATTTTCGTGATGAGGAAGTGAGCGTACTCATTGTGACTCCTCAGCAGCTCGAGGAGACCTCGAATTTCATTGTGCGATATAGGCGACTGTTTGGCCATTTGAATCGATATGCAAAGGCGATGTCACAATACGACAACATCATCATGGATGAAGACGACGCCTTAGCTATCGTCACTCGACGACTCGTTTCCCAACACCCATTCTTCAGCAGCTTCAGTGAATCGGAGTTCGACAGTGGCCGCATACGGATGGAGCCTGGCAAGAACCTTGGAATCAGTCACCCGTTCTTCACTACGCTAGAGGTTCTGTACGAACTCAATGTTCGACTGCTGGCGAGCAGACAACGACGCAACACGGGTTGGGGCGCCAACCAGGAGCAGCTGCAAGTCTACAAGAAGTTCCGTCCCTCGGATGAGGAGATCGATGCTTTAGAGGTAGAGGTATTCACGTACTGGGAGGCTCTGATTGAAACCCTGCCAATCATTAGTGAAGATGGCAGACAGATGCGAGATCACCGGCCTCCTGAGCAGCGAGACGACCCCGAAGCATCACAGGACTGCGTACTCTTCTGGCCGGTGGTTCAACAAATGGTGGCGGATCTGGCAAGGGCCCTACTTGACGACTCAGTCATGCCTGACACGATGTCACGAGAACCCATGACAGTCGAGCAAGCCTGCGAGGCGCTCTATCCGCTGAGCCAGATCAGTTGGGATGCCCACCTCCCACCATGGAAGTACATCATGTTGGTACCGACAGATGATCCCTCCGCGTCCTGGCGAATCGTCAACGAGGAACGCAAGAAGCGCATGCAGTTGATGGAGCGCATTGTTCGCTGGCAATGCGGCGTCGACCCGTTGACCGAGGAGGAGATCAGCGGAACGGGTGGGCTGCGCAGCCTCTGGTACGCCTATCTTCCGGCTTCCGCAGCAGCCGAGGCCGATTCATTGTGGCTTGAAGTCGAAGCGGGAGTGGTTGGCTGAGCGAGGCGCAACGGTGCCATTCGGACCCCAATCCTGCCCGCCGAGTTGATGCCATGGACTCGCGACAGATCTCATCATCGGTAACGGCCTCCGAAGACGTCAATCGGTTCGAGATCGCGTGCTCCCCTGAGGCATCGTCCGGCAGCGCTCGACTGCACAAAGCGGCGGAGTCACTGGTCAGGTGGGACGGCGGCTTGGCGCGCCGCCTACGAGCAGTAGCGCCCGACTCTCTGGCCTTGGCGTTCGATCCGCGGCCTGGGTATGAGCGCAACTGTGATCGCAGGCTACGCCGGGTTCTGCCGCTCCTGTTGCCGCCGGGTGTGCGCGACGATCTCTACCCGTTCCAGCGCAAAGGCGTTGCTTGGCTGCTGCAGAATCGCAAGGCGATCCTCGCGGACGACATGGGGCTGGGCAAGACCATTCAGGTGATCGCTGCGATTAGGCGACTGTACCGATACGGCCGCATCGAGTCGTGTCTCGTCATCGCACCCCGGACACTGCTTGCGAACTGGCTAGCTGAAGTCGACAAGTGGGCGCCCGAACTCATCGCTCAACGGTTGGAGTTCACCAACCGCACCTTCACCCCGGCGCACTGGCGCGGCGCCGTGGCCCGAGCACATGTCCTTCTAGCCAGCTACGAAGACCTGCGCGGGCTCTGGGACGATCTTGCAGGCCAGCCGCCCGACCTGATCGTCGCCGACGAGGCACACCGCCTCCGCAAGGCTGAGTCGCTCGCTCACCAGGCGATGCGCCGGATAGCCGCACCGCGGGTGTGGGCCCTCACCGGTACCCCCGTGGAGCGCGACTCGCAGGATCTTGCCTGCCTGCTGTCACTGCTCGAACCCCGCCGATTCGCCATCGATGACCACCGTCACGGAATCGACGCGCTGCGCTCCCGGGTCCGGCCCTACCTGCTGCGCCGCACCAAGGATCTCGTTCTGCCGGAACTGCCAGCAGCGACCGAGCACGTCGAGAAGGTCCGACTTCACGGCGCGCAGCGGAGTGCCTACAGCGCCGCCCTGTCGTCCATGGGCCGTCGCTCCGAGGAGGGGTACCTGGCCCTGTTCAACCGGCTGCGATCAATCTGCGACATCGATCCCGAGACGGGCGCGAGTGCCAAGCTCGACCGTGCTGTCGAGCTCGCCGAGTCCGCGATGGCCGACGGGTGCAAGACGGTCGTGTTCTCGTACATGCTCGACCCGCTGCGGCACCTACAGAAACGGCTAGTCGCCGCCCATGGCAACATCGCCGCCATGCTGACCGGAGAGCAGCCGCTCGATCAACGAAGGCGTTCGGTGGCGCGGTTCAAGACCCATCCCGACTGCTGGGTGCTGCTGGCCTCAACGCGGGTCGCCAGCGAGGGCCTCACCCTCACCGAGGCCAACCGGGTGATCTTCGTCAACCGCTGGTGGAACCCGTCGACCAACTCGCAGGCCGTCGACCGCGTGGTGCGGATCGGCCAGACCAAGCCGGTCATCGTTCACTACCTGACTTGCGCCGATACCGTCGAGGACCGCCTTCAGCCTCTCCTGGACCGCAAGGAGATGACGTTTGACCAGCTCATCGACGCCCTCCAGCACCGTCCTGACGCAGTTCGTGAACTCCTAGCTCCTTGACGAAACTGGTAGTGCGCGGCCGTCTCTGCGGTGGCGGAGTGGCGGGTGCCGTCGCGGTCCTGAGTTACGATCGGGACGTGGACCAACCGGCGCACTCGGGACCCATCGGCGCCACTAGGCCCGAGGCGACCCTCGCGGACCGTCCGGCGGTGCTGGGCGAGAAGGATCTGGACGCTGCTTCCGCGCGCCGACTGCGATCACAGCATCCCGAACTGGACTGGAACGATCCCGAGGGCGCCCTCGAGACCCTGGCCCTGCTCAACGACCCGGAAGCGATGGCCGACCTCGAAGAAGCCGACAACAACATAGCGAACGACGACTTGCTTCCTCTCGATCGCTATGCCCCTCCTCTCTAGACCGGCGCAGAAGGGCCTGGACCGGCTCACGGCTGCCGACCGCTCGAGGGCGCTGGAGATCATCGCCTCCCTCGACACGGACCCCTCCATGGGCAAGCGTCTTCAGGGAAGGCTGAGCGGCTGCCGTTCAGTGAGGTTCGGCGACTTCCGAATCATCCACCGGCAGCGCGACGACGGAGTAGTCGTCGTGCTGCGAGTCGGGCCTCGCGGACGCGTCTACCGGCCCTGAGCCTGAGCAGCGCTAGTAGAACCGACCGGGACCCCATTGCCGAGGAATGACGCTCGCGGCGCCGCCTGAGCGCAGCGGCTAGCGGGCGGGGTGTTTGAAGAGGTTCTTGGTGTGCCAGTCGATGTGCTCGGAGGCCGGGAGGCTGTACCGGCGCAGGGGTGTGCGCATCCGCTCGCCGACGAGGCTCTTGATGCGAGCGGCCGAATCATGGTCGCTCAGATTCAAGTCCTCGCTCACCAGGATCCGATGATCCTGGCTCAGGCCGAGCGCGCCCGCGTCGAACAGCCGGTGATGCTGCACGCAGAGCGCGATCCCGTTCTCGATGCGGTTGGGCCCTCCCTTTCTGTGCATCTGCACATGGGCGGCATCGATGCCCACCGGCGAGCCGCCGAGACGCAGGTCGTATCCGCAGAACGAGCATCGATCCTCGTAGGCCCGCAGCACCGTGATCCTGAACTTCGGATCACGGGGTGCCGGCGCGACCGCCACCACATGACCGAGGTTCACATCCTGCAGGACTTCCTCGTGCTGCGAATCGGGGAACTCCATCCGAAGCAGGGCGTTCACGACACGGGATCTCACGTTCGGATCTCGCAGCGCCAGCTCGAACTCGGGCGCGAGCGCGCCGGTCGCCTCCGCCCGCAGGAAAGGCGGGCTCATCTTCTTGCGCCGCTCCATGCGGGCCACATTGCCGCCGCCCGAATCCTCAACCCGCCAGAGATTCGGGTCGCTTGCGAGGTACACGAACGGATTCTCGACCTTCGGCTTCGACTTGCCCACAGGGTGCTTGTTCAGCAGCCGCTGCAGGTCCTCCTCCGCCTCCCGGAACGACACACGGCCCGGCAGCCCCCCAGCCAAGCGACCGATCATCCACAGCAGCAACAACGGCTTGTAGGGGGCGCGCTTGTCCTTGTCCCTGCTCTTGAACCGCCCTATGGACGTGACCCTCTCGACCCAATCGTCAACTGGATTCGATTCGTCGTCGTCCGTCCACAACCTGTCCATGCGTCCTGCCAGCCCGAGGCGACAGGTCGATCTTACTCACCACCGACCCACCGCTCCGGACTCGCCGCCGACTCCAGCCCACCCGAGGCTTGGGGACCCTTGATGTCCGGGCAAGCTCCTACGAGAGGGTCGTTGCAGAGGCATCGGCTTTAGCCGCCGCGCAGCCGCTCGTCCGAGAGTGCGGGACACCGATAAGTTGCTCGGGTGGCTCTCGGCGACACTGCGGCGGACCGGGTGGAGCGCTTCCTGGCAGCGCATCCGAGCGGGCCGCTGGTGGTGTGCGTGGGATCGGCGAGCGTGAAGGGAATCGTCTGGCTCGCGAAGCGCTCCCGCGGCCGGCCGGTGACACTGCTCATCGGCGACATGAAGAGCCGCAACTTCGCGCATGCCACCCATGCCGACCGGCGTGCTGCGCTCGACTTCGTCCAGCGGGGCAATGTGACCGTGCTCAACTGGTACCGCACCGGCCGCTCCAACCAGGGACGCTCCGAGGCCCACCTCAAGGTGTGGGCGGCCTGCAACAATGCCGGAACCCCGCAGGCCTTCCTGGTCGGGTCGGCCAACCTCACCATCGCCGGCCTGCACGAGAACGTCGAACTGATGGCGCTCGCCGACGCCTCCGAGCACGGCTACCTCCGCAGCACCGTCCAACAACTCCGGGACAAGTCCTGGGACCGCAAAGAGCGGCTACAGGAATTGATCGAACACGGCGACTCGGCCGAAAGCCGCCATCACCGGCACAGCAAACAAACCCGCGAGCGTGCCCCCGCGGCATCCACCGGCTGCGGACCGCAAGTCCTGGCAGCGGCGTCGCTGATCGCGGCCGCTGCGGCTCTGCTGCTCCGTCACGGGCAACGCTTGCGAAGACCTGCGTGACCTTGCATACTTGAGATCGCCGAGGGCACTAGCCCAAGGAAGCGGGCCCGACTCCTCACCGGACGGTGAGCGGTCGGGCCTTCCGCTGGCTCCGTGGCTCAGCCTCCTGCCACTGACACGTGTCCGAGGGCGGGGCGGGGTCTGAGGGCGATGGGGATTTGGGCGGTTAGGTCGCCGTCGACCGGCTATGTGCCGGCGCCGATTGTGAACAGAGCTACCCAGATCGAGATCGTGGCTGCGGCGATGGCCGAGACGATGACGTAGAGTTGCTTGGCCTGGATCTTGATCATCTCAGCCTGAGCCTTGATGATCTCGGTACGCTCCTTGGCGGCCTCGGCGAAGCCCTGGTGCATGGCGACCTGCAAGGCTGCGTGGCTCTCGACAAGCTTGGTGTGGCTCTCGGCGAACTTCGCGTTCGTCTCGGCGGCCAACACCGCGAGGGAGGCCTGTAGGCGCTGCTCGACCCCGGCGAGGTCATCCTTGGTGGCCATCTGGTCCCACCCGCTGGGCGGGAGCTGGTCCATGAGGGTTTCTGCGGCTTCGTCGCCCATCGAGTCCACCAGGCGCGTGTACAGCGCGGCGCGCTGTGCTTGGGTTGCGGCCATCACGGGACCTCCGTCCGTTCGAAACTTGATCGGCTGGGGGCGCCCGCGAGGGCTGCTCCGAGGCCGCCGTCAGGCCTGACAGCCCAACAGGCGGCAGGACAACGATACTACATGTTCAATCTGTTATTTCAAGCAATCTAAAGCTAACTTGCTAGAATCAGGGTGCGATAGGGGTTTGGGCCGTTAGGCCGCCGTCGATGGTGAAGAGGCTTCCTGAGACGAACGACGCCTCGGTGCTGGCCAGCCAGAGCACTAGGCCGGCTATGTCCTCGGGGCGGCCCAGGCGGCCGACGGGGTGACGCTCGACCGCTGCGGCGCGGGCTGTGGCCGGATCGGCTGCGTGACTGAAGGACGAGTCGGCCATGGCGGTTTCTATCCAGCCGGGCAGGACCGCGTTGCAGCGGATGCCGTCGCCGCCGTGGTCGATGGCGATCGAGCGGGTCAGGGCGTGCACCGCCGCCTTCGACGTGTTGTACACCGCCATGCCGTGGTCGGAGACACGGCCGGAGATCGAGCCGACGTTGATGATCACCCCGCCATCGAGCTGGTCCCGCATCTGGCGCACCGCGGCCCGGCAGACGTTGAACACACCGCGAACGTTCACGCCCATCACGTAGTCGAAGTCCTCATCGGTGGTGTCGGCCACCGTCTTCTCGACTTGCACGCCGGCGTTGTTCACCACCACATCGACCCGGCCGAAGGCCTTCGCCGCCGCAGCGATCAGGGCCTCGGCCTGAGCCGGATCGGCCACGTCGGTACGGACCCAGCGGCCCCCACCGTCCGGCGGCTCGCTCCGGCTGCCGGTCAGCACCCGGGCCCCCGCGGCCACGAAACGCTCCGCTACCGCGAGCCCGATCCCCGAACTGGCCCCGGTCACCACCACCGCCGCGCCCCGCAGAGAGTCCACCTGCTGCTCCCCCGCGCCTAGACGAAGCGCGATCCTGGCGCGGTGCCGTCGACGTAGCGCTGCTGGCGGGCCTTGAACTCCTCGCTGAGAAGGCCGAGCCGGTTGAGCTTCTTCAGGACCCCCTGCACATCGTCGATGTCGAACAGGTCCAGCTGCTCGGACCACTTGAAGTCGCCGGCGTACCGGAACCACGAGCACCCCAGGCCGTTGGTCCGGATCCGTCGGCCCGCCTCGTCCTCGAACGGGGTGACCTGGCTCCAGTACCCGACGATCTCGCCCCGGGAGTCGTCGATCACCACCTTCTCATACGGGTAGGTCCAGCCCTCGAACCCGATCATCTCGAAGACCAGGACGTGGTCGATGACGTCCTGGCGGCCCCGGGCGGCGAACTCCCCGTGGTGGCCCACCGTCCAGGTGTAGACCGCGTCTTCGGTGTAGAACGCTCCGAGCCCCGTCCAGTCGCCAGCCGCCTCCGCCGCCTCATTGGCCGCGGTCCACCGGCTCCACATCTCCTCCATCTCTTCGCGGGGATAACCCATCGCCGCTCCCTCATGCTCGCCGTCGGGTGTCACACCCTTCGGGATCATAGAGCTATGGGAGCGATCGACCGGTTGGGCGGATGGCCCGGGCTCATCGGCTGGGGGATCGCAGGAGCCATCGCCGGACTCCTCGGCGGCTGCGGACCGCTGCCCTAGTACGTCAGTCTGCTGAACCGCGCTCGACGATCCACTGCGTCGGCTGGCCGGTGAGCTCCGACACAACATCGAAGTCGGAGTCGTAGTGCAGCACAGTGAGGCCCCGGCTCTCGGCGATGGCGGCAACAAGAGCATCTACGAGGGACAGAGCCCGGTGCTGGCCCCGACCCGCCAGCAGCCCCTGCAGCTCGAGCGCCCGCCGGTGGTCGCCCTCGGTCGTCGGCACCGACTCGAACGCGTCGATGTGGCTCATGACGGCATCGTGGTCGGCGGCGCTGCGAGCGCTGAAGCCAAGCTCGAACGCGACCGGCGCGCACAGCGCGATGCTGCCCTCCGCAACGAGTGGAGCAACGGCCGCGGCTACGTGGGGCTTGCTGAGACGAGCGAAAGCACTCGTGTCAGCCAAGTAGACGGCACGAGCCACGTCAGTCCTCTCCACCCCACGCATCGTCAAGCGCATCGAAGTCGTAGCGCCCCGGCTCCGAGAGCAGGGCGACCAACTCGAGACGACGCCTGGCGTTGACAATCTCGCGCAACGACGCGTCGACGGTGTCGCGCAGCGTCTTGGTGCCCAGGATCATCGCCGCCTCAGCAGCGATATCATGGTCGATCTCCAAAGATGTCTTGCTCACAGGAATATGATATCTCAAGGGCGATCTTGCGATGAGCGGACGCATGTCGCCCAGGTTCACAAGCTCTCAGGACCCTGTTCCATGGCGCTCAGCAGAGGGTCCTTCTCTGCCGCCGGAAGTTCTTTCATCTCTCCGTTCCCCTTCGGTCTCGTCCGGTCTGGTCCCCCGCGATCCGAGGGCCACATGGTGGTCACCCTCCCGCGGCGGGCTGGGTGCGGGCCCGACTGTCTCGCCAAGACGCCCACAATCCAGCTATCGCCATCGCAAAGAAGGTGGCGCCGATCACCCACAGGGTGCCGGTGACGATCCGCATGTCGCGCGAGAACCGCCGGCTTGACTCGTCCCAATGGGCGTCCATCGCACCATCGGCGACGCCCTCCAGCTCGCCGAGCCTCGCGTCGACGCTGTCCTGAAGTCGCTCGAACCGGGCATCGGCCGAGAGTCGGAGTCGGTCGACTTCGTCACGGCTGGCCTCAACCTGGCCCTCCAGCTCTCGGATCTTGGGACGGGAGTCCGCCCCGAGGTCGTAGGTGAGTGAGCCCAGGTCAAGGCCTACCGACCAGAGGGCGGAGTCTAGGGAGTACAGGTCGCTGTTCAAATTCCATCGGACATCTCTGATCTCGCTGTCGGTCCTCCAGCGCGCCGAGTAGGTCAAGGACTGGAGGTTGCTGTACGTCTCCCTCGCACTGTCCCCATCCCTCTTGCCGTCGCGGATGGGCAGGACAATCATGACCAGCACGAGGGCGACCACGGGCGGGGCTATGAGCAGCATCAGGAATGCGGTGTGCAAGGCACCCCACCCGGATTGCTCGGCGCGAGCCGCAAGAGCGCCGGCGGTCCCGGAGTCGATGCTGGCAGTGGGGTCGCCGGCCTGGCTGTGAGCGGTAGTCATAGTCGCGAGAGCCCTCCTCGGGGTTGGGCCGTGCTCAAGACCCCAGACCCCTGGGCCGGACATCACTGCACGGTCTTCAGTTGATCAACCTTCGTCGACATACTCAGTGTTACTAAAGGCTGTTGAAGCTAGTTACAGGACAGGTCATGAGTGCATCATGACGAAGTTGAATGCCTGTTATAGCAGAAAACTATCTGTTGATCAAGCTCGCTGGCTCGCAACACCGGACCAACAAACCGCGTCATGCTGCGCCATGATGGGGGCATGGAGATCTATGGGACATGCAAGCCCGGGTTCGAAGCGGTCCAGGAGGCGTTCGAGGCCAACTTCGACGAGGGGCTGGAGGTCGGCGCGGCTGCGGCGGTGACCTTGGACGGCGAGTTCGTCGTCGACATCTGGGGCGGCGACGCCGACCGCGAAGGAACACCCTGGCAGCGCGACACCATCGTCAACGTCTACTCCACCACCAAGACCATGGCGGCCACCTGCATGCTGATGCTGGCCGACCGGGGCGAGCTCGACTTCGACGCCCCCGTGGCCCGGTACTGGCCCGAGTTCGCCCAGAACGGCAAGGAGGGCGTGCTGGTGAGCCACGTGATGGCCCACACCGCCGGCGTGCCCGGCTTCGACCCGCCCATAACCACCGAGCAGCTCTACGACCTCGAAGCCGTGGCCGCAAACCTCGCGGCCCAGGCCCCGTGGTGGGAGCCGGGCACCGCCTCGGGCTACCACGCCATCAGCCAGGGCAACCTGCAGAGCGAGATCCTCTACCGCATCACCGGCCGGCGCATGGCCGACTGGTTCCGCACCGAGGTGGCCGAACCCCTCGGAGCCGACTTCTGGATCAGCCTGCCCGCCTCCGAGGACCACCGGGTCGCCGCCCTGGTGCCTCCGGTGTTCAGCGGCGACAAGCTCACCATCAACGGGCAGGAGGTGTCGGCCGACTCGATCGCACTCAAGGCCATTCTGAGCATCCCCATGTCCGCCGCCGAGCCGGCCACACGGGAGTGGCGAGCCGCAGAGATCCCCGCCGCCGGCGGGTTCGGCAACGCCCGGGGAATCGCCCGCATCCATTCAGCGCTGGCCTGCGGAGGCGCGGTCAACGGCGTGCGCCTGATGTCGGAGGCGACCGCCCGGCGGGCCCTGGAGGAGCAGATCGACGGCATCGACCAGGTGCTGATGGTCCGCCTGCGCCACGGGCTCGGCTTCGGGCTGCAACTCGGAGAGGCGTTCACCACCGAACCGGGCCAGATGTTCTGGGGCGGCTGGGGCGGCTCGCTGTCCGCGGTGGACCTCGACAACCGCCTGAGCGTCGCCTACGTGATGAACCGCATGGACTCCGACCTGATGGGCGATGTCCGCGGCCGCAGGATCATCGACGCCGTCCGGACCTGTCTGTAGGGGCGTCTCTCAGCAACTTGACGTAGTTATCCGCCCTATAGCGGCACAACTACGTCAAGTTCGCAGGGGCCGCTGCTAGTCCTCGCCGATGTCCTCGTTCCAGAGATCGGGCTCGGCCGCCATGAACTCCTCCATCATGGCCACGCACGCCTCGTCGTCGAGCACGGTCACCCTCACGCCCCGCTCGGCCAGCAGGGCCTCCTCGCCCATGAACGTCCGGTTCTCGCCCACCACGACCTCACCGATGCCGTAGAGCAGGATCGCGCCAGTGCACATCGCGCACGGCGACAGGGTGGTGTACATCACCGAGTCACGGTAGACGCTCGCCGGAAGCCGGCCGGCGTTCTCCAAGGCGTCGGTCTCGCCGTGGCGGATGGCCGAGCCCATCTGCACCCGCCGGTTGTGGCCCCGGCCGATGATCTCGCCGTCGTGCACCAGCACCGCCCCGATGGGGATGCCGCCGCTGGCCCGGCCCTTGCGAGCCTCGTCAATCGCAGCCTGCATGAACTGGTCCATGGCCCCATTCAACACCACGGCCAGGGAGCCGGCCCGACCGGAGGCTGCGAGGCGGCGAGTAGCTTGCGGGCATCGACGACCGACTCGAAGCCCTCATCGGCGACTGGCGCGACCGGACCGGCGACGACCAACTCGAACGCCGGCTGCGGGAGCATCTGATCGGGCTCGCGGACGCGGGGCTGGAACCCGATGAGGCGTTCCTGATCGCGGCCAGACGGGTCGGAGCCCTTGATGAGGCCCTAGCCGTCATCGCCCGTGTCGACGAACCTGAACCCGACGAGCAGGCGGACACCGCACCGCAACCGGAGCCCACCCCACAACCGGAGCCCACGCGGCAGGCGGACGCCGCTCCGCAGCCGTCAGAGGGACACCGGCAGCGGCTGGGACTGACGGCACGCACCGCCAGTCCCGAGGCCCGCCGAGAGTTAGTGGTCATGGGCGCTCTGGCGTGCGGCGCGTCCGCCGCCATCAAGGCACCAGAGATCTTCGGCCTGCAGCTCGAGCACGACGGCGAGTTCTACGCTCGCAACGTCAGCCTGCTGGTTCTGCCCTTCCTGGCCGGCTACTTCGCCTGGAAGCGCAGGCTCGGCCCGACGACCCTGGCCGTGCTTGCAGCCGCCTTCGCCGCGCCGGCCGCGCTCGTCAACTCCTACCCGTTCGACGAAGTACGAGACGTCGCCGACACCGAGGTGCTGGCCGCGCTGCACCTGCCCATCCTGCTGTGGCTCGTCGTCGGTCTGGCCCACGCCTCCGGCGACTGGCGGTCCCATGGCAAGCGCATGGACTTCGTGCGCTTCACGGGAGAATGGATCCTCTACTACGGGCTCATCGCCGTCGCGGGACAGATCTTCTTCAGCATCGCGGTATTCCTGTTGTTGGCTCTCGACATCGACGCCGCGCCGCTCATCTTCGAATGGGTGCTGATGTGCGGCGCCGCGGGTGCGGTCGTAGTGGCCGCCTGGCTCGCCGACACCCGAGCGGGCGTGCTCGAGCGCATCGCCCCCGTGATGACCAGCATCCTGTCGCCCCTGCTGGCTCTCGCCCTGCTCGGCTTCCTCGTCGTGGCCGCCGTGACCGACAGGGCCGCCGACATGGACCGCGAGGTCCTGATCTTCTTCGACGTATTGCTGGCACTGGTGGTGGGGCTCGTGATCTACTCCATCGCAGTCCGCGACCCGCACAAGCCGCCGGGGATCTTCGACTTCGCCCTGCTGGCCCTCGTCACCACAGCCCTGCTGGCCGACGTGCTGACGCTCAGCGCCATAGTGGTGCGGCTGTCGGACCTCGGCTTCACCCCCAATCGGGTCGCCGCCCTCGGCGAGAACCTGGTGCTGCTGGTGAACCTGGCCTGGGCGATGCGACTCCAGTTCGGCTTCTGGGTGGGCCGGCGCCCCCTCTCGTCGGTGGAACGCTGGCAGACCGCCTACGCGCCCGTATATGCGCTGTGGGCCGCCGCGGTCGTGGTCGTCTTCCCGCCCGTGTTCGGCTTCGCCTGAGCGCCTCGCCCTCGGACCGCCGCTGCCTGTCCCGGACCCGGGGGCGCGAGGAAGGCTCGGCGGCCCAGTCCCCTCCGAAACCGGGCCGCCGAGCCCCATGCCGGGCCCCTCCAGGGGTGAGTCACAGGGGGTTGGAGGAGCCCTGGTCGCCGCTAACGGCGGCGGATGCGTCGCGCGGTGTCGATCAGGTCGGCCAGTTCCTCGGCATCGGCGTCACGGCGCAGCTCGTCGGCCACCCGGTCGGCCTGGTAGCTCAGCTCCTCCATGCTGCGGTCCTCCACGAACGGGCTGTCCCGCAGCACTTCGGCGAACTCGGCCGCCACCACGGCCAGCCGGAAGTGGGGGTCGGCGTCCCGGAACGAGCGCCCCACGTCGTGGGCGTGCAGGCTGGCCCACGTCTCGGTGATCCGCTCGCTGGCCGGCCTGCGGTAGCGCAGGGTGGCGGTGGCGATCGGCCCCCGGCCGCGGTCCCAGCTGCGGTCCAGCGTCACCTCGTAGAGGGCGGTCGAGCTCTGGCCCGCACCGACCTCACCGGCGTCGCGGGTGTCGTCGCGGAAGTCCTCGTCCGCGATGGCCCGGTTCTCGAAGCCGAGCAGCCGGTAGGAGAGCACCTTGTCCCGGTCGAACTCCACCTGGATCTTGGCGTCCCGGGCCACCGAGGCCAGCAGGCTGGTGAGGTTCTCCACGAAGATGCGCCGTGCCTCGGAGGGCGTGTCGATGTAGTGGTAGGTGCCGTCGGCCTTGTTGGCCAGCTGCTCCATGAGCTCGTCGTTGAACGGGCCCAGGCCCACGCCGATGGTGGACAGCCCGATGTCGCCGCGCTCGCCGATCTCCTCGAGGATGTCGTCGGTTCGGGTGGCGCCCACATTGGCGACCCCGTCCGACAGCAGCAGCACCAGCACGGCCCGGCCCCGGTCGGCCTCCCGCAGCGCCATGTCGTAGCCCCTCACGAGACCGGCCTCGGCGTTGGTGGAGCCTCCCGGGTAGACCCGGGCCCGGATCTCGTCCATGATCCAGCCGGCGTTGCCCGACACCTCGGTCGGATCGAGGATCGTGGCGACCCGGTCGTTGTAGGCCACCACGCCGACCCGGGTGCTTGTCGGCAGTCCCGACAGCAGCAGCTCGACGGCCTCGTGGACCAGGCTCATCCTGTCCATGGGCCGGTCGGCGGGCCCGGCGGACTGGCTCATCGACCCGGAGCGGTCCAGCACCAGCACCACGGTGTCCGGTATCACCAGATCCGACAGCAGCTCGGGCGCCTGCACGCCCACCCGCAGCATCACCCGGTCGGGGTCGCTGAACGGGGAGGGCACCGCCTCCAGGGTGACGTTGAACTCGTCGATGACGGTCCGGTAACCGCCGTCGAAGTAGTTGACGAACTCCTCCACCCGCACGGCCCCGACCGGCGGCAGCTGGCCGCCCTCCAGGTGGTTGCGGGTGACGACGTAGGACGCGGTGTCCACGTCGAGGGCGAAGGTGGACAGGTTGTCGTCGTACGGGTCCACGAACGGGTTGACGCCGTAGTCCTCGAACGTGTTGGCCCGGCACTCGGGGCAGCGGCGGCGCTCCTCCTCGGGACGCTCCCGGTCGGACCGGGCCGCCTCCCGCCGGGACACGCCGCTGGTGGCCGCTTCGGCGGCTGACTCCAGCGCCGCCGATGCTGCCGCTGTTTCCGCCGCCGCTGCCTCGTAGGAGTCGTCGTAGTCGGCGGCCTCCTCGGCCATCGGCTCCTCCCCAGGCATCGGCTCCGACTCGGGCTCAGCCTGCATGTCGTACGTCCGGCTGCGTACAGTCGTGGTGGCCGCCGGACCCAGATCGACACTGCCCGAGCTGTCCCGGTCGCCGCTGACGTCCGCCGACCCGCGTTCCGCCGTGTCACCGGCTGCATCCGCCGATCCGCGTTCCTCCCCGTCCCCAGCATCTGCCGATGAGGACGTCGCAGTCGAGACCGCCATGACGGCGTCGTCGTCGCCGGATCCGCTGCAGGACACGGCCAGCAGGCTCAGCGCCAGCACCGCTCCCAGCCATCCGATGCTCCAGTTCGTCCTAGTTCGGAACCTCTCGGATCCCCTGGTCTCCATGGTCACCCTCCTCCAGGCGGTGGACGCCCTTTGCGTCCGATTCGGTTCCTACGACGACGCGCGCGGCCGTCTGGTTCCCGGGCCTCTCAAGAAGAGGCCGTCCTCCAAATCCCAGTAGTTGAGGACCCCAGAGGTCCCCAACTACAGGAAACTCGGGGAGGAGCGAGGGGCGGGCCGGCTAGGGACGGGTTAGAAGCGGGAGGCGGAGAGGGCCTGGTCGACCAGCTCCAGGGGGTGTCGCACGTCCAGGCCGGCCGCGGCCAGATGCAGCGAGCAGCCGGGATTGGCGCTGGCCACCACCGACGCGCCCGAGCGGGCCACCGCCGCGGTCTTGCGCTCGCGGATGGCCCTCGACAGCTCGGCCTCCATCAGCGAGTAGGCGCCGCCGGCGCCGCAGCACAGGCCGTCGTCGTCGAGGGCGACCACCTCGGCCACGAAGGGGCGCAGCACCGCCGGGACCGCCTGATGGGCCCGCTGCACGTGGCGCAGATGGCAGGGATCCTGCACGGCCACGGTCAGATCCAGCGGAACGGCCGGCCGCCGCGACTCCAGCTCGTCGAGGCGCTCGGCCAGCCACTCATGGACGTCGTACACCCGGGCCGAGAAGGCCCGGGCCTCGTCGGTCCCCAGCAGGTGCCCGTAGTCCTTGAGCGAGGCGCCGCATCCGGCCGCGTCCACCAGGATGGGACGGTCGTCGCCGGACAGGCCGGCCATCACCTCGCGGGCCATGTCCTTGGTCTCGGACTCCAGCCCTGCGTGGATGTGCAGAGCCCCGCAGCACGGCGCGATCCCGCCGGTGGGCTCCACCCCCACGCCGGCCGCCTCCAGCACCCGCTGCACGGCCAGGTGCACGTCGCGCTGCCAGGCGTCCATCACGCAGCCGGTGAACAGCCAGACGTCGTCGCCGGAGGTTCGCAGCGGAGGGCGCCGCAGCGGCATCCTCGCCGGCAGCCCCAAGCGCCTCGTCGGCAGCAGCCGCAGCCGTATGGCCAGCGCCATCAGGGTCGAGCCGGCCATCAGCAGGCGGCGGTGCCGCAGCATCCGCATGGCCAGGCGCTGCCAGCCGGGCGTGATCCGGCCGGCACCGGCCAGCGCGGCCCGGGTGCCCTCCATCAGATGGCCGAACGGCACCGCACTCGGGCAGGCCGTCTCGCAGCCCCGGCACTGCACGCACGTCTCGATCGAGCGGACCAGGTCGTCGGTCACCGGTGCGCCCTCGTTCTGCACGGCTCGCATCAGCGCGATCCGTCCCCGGGGCGACTCGGTGTCCCGGCCGGTGATCACGAACGTGGGGCAGTGCGGCAGGCACAGCCCGCACGAGACGCAGGCGACCAGCTCGTCGTCGTCCAAACCGAGATACATCAGGGCTTCCCGCAATCGAAATTGATGACGAATCCGCCCCTATAGGTACAGAATCCGCACCAATTTCGTCGGAGTCGAGCCACGGCAGCCATCACGGCCTACGCAGGGGGTCGCGGCCCGGGTTCAGGCGGCCGGTCGGGTCGAAGCGCTCCTTGAAGCGGCGGTTCAGCTCGACCACACCCTGCTCGACCGGGCGGGGCGGCTGGGGTTCGGAGGCATGCACCACCCCGACGCCGATCTCGGCCACGAAGGGGTCGGCCGCGCCGTTGCGGGCATCGAAGGAGGCGGCCTCCGCGGGCGTGCACACCCACCGGTGGGGCGGAAGCCGGGGCGGGCCGTCGACGTCCTCGCAGGTGCCCAGCGCCGTCAGCCGGCTCAGGTCGGCGTCCACGTCGACCGCGTAGCCGCTCAACAGGATCCATACATCGGCACCGTCCCACAGCACGGACGCGGCTGTGTAGCACGACCGCACCGCGTCCGGATCGACGCCGGCCAGGCGCACCCAGCGCTCCGTCTCCCCCACCGGAAAGGTGCGCAGCAACGCCTCGCCCATCAGGCCGAGCGTGCCCAGCGACCCGACCAGCAGCCGGCACAGGTCGAAGCCGCTCACGTTCTTGACCGTGGCCGCGCCGGCGCTGGCGATCCGGCCGTCGGCGCACACGTAGCGGGCCTGAAGTAGAGCTTCCCGCACCGACCCCAGCCCGAGGCGAGCGATGCTCGACTCCCCCGCCATCAGCGCTCCGCCCACCGTACCCCCGGCGCGCTCGGGCAGAGCAGTGCGCTGGCCGGCCTCAGCCAGCTCTGCGTGTAGTTCGGCCACCGGCGTTGCGGCCCGCACCCGCACCGTCATCTCCGCCGGCTCGAAGGCCACAATGCCCGCCGGAGCCTGCACCTCACGGGTGCCCGGCGACGGGTCCCCGCCCAGGCTCCAGCGGGTCCCGCCACCCCGCACGCACACCGGCCCGTCCGGGCCGACCTCGGCCGCGAAGGCGGTCAGTGCCTCGTCGAGGTCAGCCACCCCGCTCGGCCTCTGGTCAGCCCCAGACACCGGCGGCGTCGGAGGCTCTCAACGCGCCGATGTCCGAGCAGCTGTGGGCGCTGGGCAGCACCTTGCCGGGGTTCATGCGGCAGTGCGGGTCGAACGACGCCCGCAGCCGGCTCTGCTGGTCGAGGTCCACCGCGCTGAACATGCGGTTCATGTACTCGCGCTTCTCCACCCCGATCCCGTGCTCGCCGGTGAGCGCCCCGCCCATGTCCAACGACATCTCGATGATCTCCCGGCCCGCGGCGTGCACTCGCTCGACGGTGCCGGGCACCCTGGAGTCGTAGGCCAGGATGGGATGGAGGTTGCCGTCACCCGCGTGGAAGACGTTGAGCACGATCAGGTCGTGACGATCGACGATCTCGTAGATCCGCTCGAGCACCTCCACCAGCCGGGTGCGGGGCACCACCGTGTCGTGCAGGTAGTAGTCGGGCATCACGTTGGCCACCGCCCCGAACGCGCTCTTGCGCCCCTTCCACAGCCGGGCCCGCTCGTCCTCGTCGGCCGCGATGCGCACGCTGATGGCCTGGTTCCGCCGGGCTATGCCGTCCACTCGCTCGCTGGCGATGGCCACGCCCCCCTCGGCCCCGTCAACCTCGACCAGCAGCACCGCGGCCGCGTCCTCGGGATAGCCCGCCTGGGCGAAGTCCTCGATCGCTCGGACGCAGCGCTGGTCCATCATCTCGATGGCCGCCGGCACGATCCCGGCCGCGATGATGGCACTGACGGTGGCTGCCGCGTCCGACACGTCTTCGAAGCACAGCAACATGGTTCGCACCGCGGGCGGGTTGGGGGTGAGGCGCACGGCCACGGCGGTGGCTATGCCGCACATCCCCTCGGAGCCGACAAACGCCCCCCGCAGGTCGTAGCCGGCCGGCTCGGCGGTGATGTCGCCGAGGGTGACGACGGAGGCGTCCGACATCACCACCTCCACCGCCAGCACATGGGCGCTGGTCACGCCGTAGGCCAGGCAGTGGGGGCCACCGGCATTGTTGGCCAGGTTGCCGCCGATGGTGCATACCGCCTGGCTGGACGGATCGGGCGCGTAGTGCACGCCGTGGGGAGCCAGCGCCCGGCTGAGGTCGAGGTTGACCATGCCGGGCTGTACCCAGGCCACGCCGTTGTCGAGGTCGATCTCCAGCAGCTTGTCCATCCGGGTCATCGACAGGACCACGGGCTGGCCCAGCGGCGCGGCCCCGCCGGCGAGGCCGGTGCCGGCCCCCCTGGGCGACACCGCCCGCCCGTGGCGGGTGGCGACCTTCACGCACTCCACCACGTCGGAGGTGGAGTCGGGATAGCACACCGGTCCGGCGTTGCCCTCCTTGTAGATGGAGGCGTCACGGGAGGCCAGGTAGCGGGCTGCCGCGTCGGCCCGCACCCGGTCGGCCCCGATGGCCTCGACCAGGTCGGCGACCAGCGCGGCGTCGGTGGCGGCGGCCGGGACGGCAGCCGCACGGTCCCGTCGACGTCGGGACCCCAGCACCCGGCGGGTTGCGGCGGTGAGCGTCCTGGCCACGGCTCAGACCATAACGCGGCGCCGTCAGAGCGAGGAACCTCGGCCCTCATCGAACTTCCGGGAGCCGCGTCCGGGCGTTATGGTCGTATGTGAGCAACAATCGACGGAAGTTCGGAGCAGGCGATCAGTGACCCAGACTGAGGCCTCCTATCACCGGGTGCCCGATGCGGTGCCGCCCCCGCCGTCGGGTTGCCCGGTGACCGGCTTCACGCCGTTCGCGCCGGACTATCTGGCCGACCCGTACGCGGTGCTGGACGGGCTGAGGGACATGCCGGTGTTCTACTCCAGCGAACTCGGCTACCTGGTGGTAACCCGCATGGAGGACGTCAGCGACGTGTTCCTGGATCCCGAGACGTTCGGGTCCCAGAACGTGCAGGACCCGGTGTTCCCCCTCAGCCCTGCCGCCCACGCTGTGCTGGCCGCGCCCGACTTCAACCCGGTGGCGGTCATGTCCAACCGCCAGCCGCCCGACCACGGCCGGATCCGCAACCATACCAAGCAGGGCTTCTCGAACCGGCGCATGCGGATCCTGGAGCCCTACATCCGCAGCCGCAGCCACGACCTCGCCGACGCCCTGCTGGCCGCGGGATCCCCCGCCGACTTCGTGCCGGTGTTCGCGCATCCCCTGCCGGGCGAGACGATCTTCCGGTTCATCGGCTTCCCCGAAGAGGACGACGAGAAGCTCAAGGGATGGTGCTCGGACCGGCTGGCCTTCAGCTGGGGCAAGCCCACCGAGGCCGAACAGACGGACATCGCCCACAAGATGCTGGCCTACTGGCGCTATTGCCGCAGCGTGGTGGCCGCCAAGGTCGACGACCCCGGCGACGACTTCGCCTCCGAGCTGCTGGCGGTCCACAAGGCCGACCCAGACGAACTCACCTACCGGGAGGTGGAGTCGATCGTCTACGGCCTGTCCTTCGCGGGTCACGAGATCGTCAGCCACTTCCTGTCGAACTCGCTGATCTGCCTGCTGTCGCGCCCCGACCAGTGGGATCAGCTCTGCGCGGACCCGTCGCTGATACCGGCCGCGCTGGAGGAGGTGCTGCGTTTCGAGTCGCCCCAGACCAGCTGGCGGCGCGTCGCCAACGTCGACGCCGAGGTGGCCGGGGTGAGGGTGCCCGCCGGGACCAACGTCTTCATGAGCCTGGCCGCGGCCAACCACCAGCCCGACATCTTCGACGACGCCGGCGAATTCGATATCCACCGGCCGAATGCCCGCAACCACATCTCCTTCGGCAAGGGCATCCACTTCTGCCTGGGCGCCCGCCTGGCCCGCCTGGAAGCCACCGTCGCCCTGGAGGTTCTGACCGAGCGGATCCCGTCTCTGCGGCTGGTCGAGGGCCAGAGCCTGGAGCGCTTCGCCAACATCACCTTCCGCGGCCCCAGAAAGCTGCTAGTGGCCTGGGATGCCTGAGGACTCTGCCGGACCGCAGGCGACGCCGGACCGCTCCGGCGCTGAGGGCTCCCTCACGCAGAGCCGATCGCGCCGGCGCCTGGCCGACGCCGGCGACCCGCTGGCCGCCACGACTGCGTCATCCGCCGGCACGCCCCGCAACACCCACGCCGCCCCCGGCCTGCCCGACACCATCGGTGCGCTGGTGGACGACGCCGCGGACCGCTTCGGCGACGCCGAGGCTCTGGTGGACGGCGACTTGCGGATGTCGTTCGCGGACCTGCGCAACCGGGTCGCCACCATGGCCGAGGCCCTGCGAGCGTGGGGACTGGCACCGGGCGACCGGGCCGCAGTGTGGGGCCACAACACCTGGGAGTGGGCTGTCGCCGCGCTCGGCGTCCATGCCATGGGCGGTGTGGTC
This sequence comes from Candidatus Aldehydirespirator sp., assembly GCA_965203575.1. Classification (GTDB taxonomy): domain Bacteria; phylum Actinomycetota; class Acidimicrobiia; order Acidimicrobiales; family Aldehydirespiratoraceae; genus Aldehydirespirator. Next base: position 2,412,881 of record OZ241894.1, on the reverse strand, counting down.
GTGCCGGTCAACACCCGGTTCAAGGGAGACGAGACCGCCTACGTGCTCGGCGCGGCCCGGACCCGGGTCCTGTTCTGTGTCACCGACTTCCTGGGCGCCGACCATCTGGGCCTGCTCAGGGCGGCGAAGGACGGCATGCCCGAGTCGGTCGAGGCCACCGTGGTCATGCGCGGCCCCGTTCCGCCCGGCGCCGAGAGCTTCGCCGACTTCACGGCCAGGGCCGCGGCGCCCGAGCCCGGCCACCACCGCCCGGTGTGGCGCAGCGACCCCTGCCACGTGATGTTCACCTCCGGCACCACGGGCCGACCCAAGGGAGTCGTGCTCAACCACGGAGCGGTCTGCCGCGCCTACCGGAACTGGGCCTCGGTGATCGGCCTGCGCCACGGCGACCGGTACCTGATCGTCAACCCGTTCTTCCACTCCTTCGGCCTCAACGCCGGGATCCTGGCCTGCTTGATGACCGGGGCGACGATGATCCCCCATCCGGTGTTCGACGTGCCCTCGGTGATGGCCCGCATCCCCGCGGAGCGGGTGTCGGTGCTGCCCGGCCCGCCCGCCATCTACCAGACCATCCTCAACCATCCCGACCTCGACACGTTCGACATGTCCACCCTGCGCCTAGCGGTGACCGGCGCCGCTCCCGTGCCGGTACCGATGATCGAGGCCATGCGCGACCGGCTCGGCTTCGAGGTGGTGGTGACCGGCTACGGGCTCACCGAGGCCTCCGGCATCGCCACCATGTGCCGCCACGATGATCCCCCCGAAACGATCTCGGCAACGTCGGGCCGGGCCATCGACGACGTGGAAGTGCGGGTTGTCGGCCCGGGCGGCGCCGAACTACCCCGCGGCGAGCCGGGTGAGATCGTGGTGCGGGGCTACAACGTCATGGACGGCTACCTCGACGACCCGGAGGCCACCGCAGGCGCCGTCGACGCCGACGGGTGGCTGCACACCGGCGACATCGGCACCATGGACGCGGCCGGTTATGTCGCCATCACCGACCGGCTCAAGGACATGTTCATCTGCGGCGGGTTCAACGCCTACCCGGCCGAGATCGAGGCCACGATGCTGGCCCACCCGGCAGTGGGCCAGGTGGCGGTGGTGGGCCGGCGCGACGACCGCCTGGGCGAGGTGGGCCACGCCTTCGTGGTGCCCGCACCGGGCGCGGCCGCCACCGAGGCCGACGGGGCCGAGCTGGTGGCATGGTGCCGGGAGCGGATGGCCAACTACAAGGCCCCCCGCGGCGTCACCTTCACAGCGGAGCTGCCGCTCAATGCTTCAGGCAAGGTGCTCAAGCACGAGCTGCGGGCCCGGCTGGTGAGCGACGCCTAGCGCCCCTATGCCGCTCGGCCGTGACCGTCGGACGAGTCCCGGTCGAACTCCCTGCGGATGGCCTCGTCGGAAGCCCAAGGGCTTACCTCTTCGGGAGCTGGTGTGGCACCGAGATTGAAGACAGGCCTCAGAGTGGCCGATCGGTCCTTGCGGCGGGTGCGGGCGCCCGAAGCATCCTCTCGAGCCTGAAGCAGCAAGTTGTTGTAAGCCACACTCGCTGCCGGCTTCAGGTCCCTGGTGTGGCCGGCCTCGAGATCGGGACGGCCGTGCGCTCCATGGCGCTGATGGGCGGCAATCCTGGCTGCAGCGGCAACGGCCGGCAGCACCAGGAAGACCACGATGGCGATTGCGTAAGCCATGTTTCTCTCCTTCTGCTTCTGCTTGTCAATTGAATGGCCGGTGCCGGCCGTCGCATTCGTGAATTCGGTCACATAGCGTTGCCTGCCATGACCTCACCGTTCGTGCCGGTGCCGCTCACGCCGGTCTCCTTCCTCGACCGGGCCCGGCTGGTGCACGGCGACCGCCCCGCAGTGGTGGACGGACCACTGCGGCGCAGCTACGAGGAATTCGCCGACCGCTGCGAGCGGCTGGCCGGAGCCACCGTCGACCTGGGCCTCGAGCCGGGCGACGCGGTGTCGGTGCTGGCCCCCAACGTGTCGATGGCTCTGGAGGCCACCTTCGGGTTCCCCATGGCCGGGGTGGTGTTCAACGCGCTGAACTCCAGGCTGTCGGCACCGGAGCTGGCCTGGATCGTGGATCACGCGGAGTCCAAGGTGCTGTTCGCCGACCACGGCCTGGCCGATGTGGCCCGATCCGTGCAGGAGAGGGTGCCGGGCCTGCGGCTGGTGCTGTCGCAGGACGCCGGTGCGTCCGGCGCCTCCGACTGCGAGTACGAGGCCCTGCTGGCGGCCGCGCAACCCCACCGGGTCGAGATCACCGACGAGCACTCCGTGCTGAGCCTCAACTACACGTCGGGCACGACCGGCAACCCCAAGGGCGTCATGTACTCGCACCGGGGCGCCAACCTCAATGCGCTGGCCATGGCCGCCCAGTGCGGCCTCGACAGCGACGCAGTGTTCCTGTGGACGCTGCCCATATTCCACTGCAACGGCTGGTGCTTCCCGTGGGCGGTCACCGCGGTGGGCGGAGTGCACCTGATGCTGCGAACCCCGGACCCGGGCATCGTGTGGCGCCACATCCGCGACGACGGCGTCACCCACTTCAACGCCGCCCCTACCGTGCTGATCGGCCTGGTCAACCACCCCGACGCGGCGCCGGCGCCCCGCACCGTGAAGGTCTGCACCGGCGGCGCTCCCCCGTCGCCCACCCTGCTGGCGCAGATGGCCGAGCTCAACATCCATGTGACCCACCTGTACGGCCTGACCGAGACCTACGGTCCCTCGCTGATCTGCGACTGGCGCAGCGAATGGGACGGCCTGCCCGCCGCCGAGCAGGCCCGGATCAAGGCCCGCCAGGGGGTGGGCACGCTGGTGACCTCATCGGTGCGGGTGATCGACGCCGGCGGCGCCGACGTGCCCGCCGACGGCGCCACCCAAGGGGAGATCGCCATCCGCGGCAACAACGTGATGCTCGGCTACTACAAGGATCCCGAGGCCACCGCGACGGCGTCGGTGGACGGGCCCGGCGGGACCTGGTTCCGGACGGGGGACATGGCCGTGATGCACGACCACGGCTACGTGGAGGTGCGGGACCGGGCCAAGGACGTGATCATCTCCGGCGGCGAGAACATCGCCTCCATCGAGGTGGAGCAGGCCCTGGCCTCGCACCCCGACGTGGTGGAGTGCGCGGTGGTGGCCGCCCCCGACGACACCTGGGGCGAGGTGCCGGCCGCGTTCGTGGTGCTCCGTGCGGGAGCAGCCGTGACCGAGGCCGACCTCGTCGAGCACGTGAAGTCCCGCATCGCCCGCTTCAAGGCCCCCAAGTCGGTGACGTTCGGCGACCTGCCCAAGACCGCCACCGGCAAGATCCAGAAGTTCGCCCTGCGTGACCAGCTCTGGGCCGGCCGCGACCGCCGCGTCAACTAGCGCGAGCGCGCTGGCCGGCGGTCAGGCTTCGTTTACCAGGGGGACGACCGACTCAGCGAAGACGTCGAACTGCTCCAGGTACTCGTCGAGGGTGCGGGTCCGGAACTTGAGGTGGAAGGTGTTGGCCCCCGCGGCCCGGCCGGCCCGGATGCTGGCCGCGACAGGCTCCACGCCGCAGGCCATGACCGGTGGAAGACCCTCGGGCGCGGCGTCGGCCAGCAGATAGCACCACGGCGGCATGAAGCCGATGTCGAAGCCAGCGCCGGCGCGGCCGGCGGAGGCCGCGGCGGCGTTCATCGTGTCGATGATCTCGCCGTACTGCGACACAGGATTGCCCATCGGCACGTAGCCGTCGCCCAGACGCCCGGCACGCCGCCACGCGGCCCGGCCGCTGCCCCCCACCCAGATGGGCAACTCCCGCACAGGCGGCGGCCCCACTCCGACGTTGAAATAGCTGAAGGCCTCACCGGTGTGGCTCACGTAGGTGCCGGCGAAAGCTCCCCTCACCGCCTCCAGGATCTCGTCGAGCAGCCGGCCCCTGGCCTCGAAGTCCACCCCCAGCGCCTCGAACTCGGCCTCCACGTGCCCCGCCCCCACGCCGAGGATGGCCCGTCCGCCCGAGAGATGATCCAGCGTGGCGAAGGACTTGGCCGTCTGCAGGGGATGGCGGTAGGCCGCGATCCACACCACCGAGGCCAGGTTGACCGTCTCAGTGCACGCAGCCAGGTACGACAGCGTGGCCACCGTGTCGTACCAGGTGGTGCTCATGTGAGCCGCGTAGTCGTTGTCGGGGATGGCGACGTGGTCGGTGATGCCCACGAAGTGGTGGCCGGTGCCCTCGGCCTTGCGGGCGATGCGCACCAGGTCCTCGACGGTGGCGGTGTGCTCCCAGGGGTCGGCCAGCGTGGCGGTGAGTGTGTGGACCGGCAGCGCTACGCCGTAGGTCCAGCCGCCCGGCGGTGTGATCGAGGCCATCGCGGCACGATGCTACGGCGCGCCGGGCCGCCATGGACGGCAGTCGGGCCGGCGCCACTCCCGCTCTTGTTCGCTGCGCTCACGGGCCGCTCGGGCCACGGCCTCGCCCGTATGCGCCGAATGCACCTCTATTCGCTCGGCCTCTAGCTCCGGCAGCCGCTGAAGCCCGGGTCCGGGCCGGGACGCCTCGGCGGGGCGAAGAAGTCGTTCTCGTGGTCGGCGAGCTGCTTCCGCTTGCGCATGATCGCCCGGCGCTCGGCCTCCAGGTACAGGTACCTCTGCACGTCGTCGGGTGTGCAGTCGCTCATGAACATGTCGATGGCCACCGGGTCGCGGCACAGCTCCTCGCGGATGTCGTCCTTGGTGATGGTCCTGCCATCGCCGCGGCCGGCGCGCTCGCGCTGCATCCGCCAGCGGTACCACCTGTTCCTCGCCAAGGGGACGATCAACCCCATGTTGAACATGGCAAATCCGAAGAACGCGAACTCCGCGGTCATCACGAACGGCGCCATGGTGCTCCTCCTGCGTGAGCGGATATCCGGCGCCCGGACGACTGGGTCGCGATACTCGTCTGATTTCAATATATCCGGTGCTTTCCTGGATCCTCCACCGGATCGGCCGGCTCTCCTCCGCCGACGCGGTCGCGCTGCACCAGTCGTTAGCATCGACGAGCCATGAGTTCTGAACACGTCCTTCTGGCCGAGGCTCTCGCCGAGTACGTGGAGAACTACTCCGATGGCCCCGACGACGTCCAGCGGGATCTGATAGCAGCCACAGCCGAGCTCGGCGACGCCAGCGTCATGCAGATAAGCCCGGCCCAGGGCACCCTGATGACGATTCTCACCGGCCTGCTGCGACCTCAGTTCGCGGTGGAGATCGGCACATTCACCGGCTACTCGGCCCTTGCGGTGGCCAGGGCGCTGCCGCCGGGCGGCCGGCTGCTGTGCTGCGACATCTCTGAGGAGTGGACCGCAATCGCCAGCGAGCACTGGAAACGCGCCGGAGTAGCCGACCGCATCGATCTTCGCATCGCTCCGGCTCTCGACACGCTGCGAGCCCTGCCAACCGAGCCGAAGGTCGATCTCGCCTTCATCGACGCCGACAAAGGGGGCTACATCGACTACTACACCGAGTTGGTTCCCCGTCTGTCGGAGCGAGGAGTGATCCTGGTGGACAACGTGCTCTGGCACGGCAATGTTGCCGACCCGGACCAGGCCGACTCCACCACCGAGGAGATCCGGGCCTTCAACGCCCACGTCCTCGCCGACGATCGGGTGCTCGTGTCGCTGCTGCCCGTAGGCGACGGCCTCTCATTGATCGCCCGACGTCCAACCTGAGCGCCGGCCGTCACCGGCCCGCCGGCACCACGACCTTGGGCCGGGCCGTCCTCACTCCCCGGTCTCAGTTGGCTAGCCGGACCGGGTTCGAGAGCACGCCGATGCCGGTGACCTCGACGTCGACGGTGTCTCCCGGTGTGAGATGGCAGGTCGAGTCGGCTCCCATCCACAGCACGTCTCCGGGATGGAAGGTGATGTAGCGGGACGCCTCGACGATGAAGTCCCACGGGTCGAAGACCATGTCGCCGGTGGCGAATTCGGCTTGAACGTGGCCGTCGACCCGGACCGTGGTGGTCTGGGCCATGGGGTCGACGTCGGTCTCGATCCAGGGGCCCATGGGCTTGAAGGTGTCGCTGTTCTTGCTCCGCCAGAACGAGCGGTCGGAGCGCTGCCACTCGCGGGCGCTCACGTCGTTGCCGATCGTCCAGCCGAACACCGACTCCTGCGCCTCGGCCCGCGACGCGTTGCGCAGGCGGCGGCCGAGAACGGCCACGACCTCGCCCTCGGCCTCGAAACGGCCGGTCACGTCGGGCGGCACGAGTATGGGCTCGCCATGCCCGATCAACGCATTGTTCGCCCGGTAACCCACCTCCGGGCGATCAGGCACGGCGACGTCCCGTCCCGCCGCTATCTGCTCCTCGATGTGACGCCGGTAGTTCAGGCCGACCGCGTAGAACACGAACGGCACCACCGGCGGCAGGAAGGCCAACCCCTCGAGCGCTCGGGACCGCTCGACGACGGGGTCGCCCTCGAGGGGAGAACTGCGCAGCACATGGACCGCGTCGTTGTCCACCCGGACCCAGCGGGTCTCGCCGTCGATAGAGATTCGTCCGTACCGCATCGGAAATCGGTCAACAGAGCGGAGAGATGGTGGCCGACATGCCGCTCCATCGTATTCTCCGACCACCAGGGATGGGTAGTGAACTACCGGCAGCACGGGTCTAGTCGGCGTACCACCGAGGGCGAGGGTCTGGTGTTCCCGGCCCCCCGTGGTGACACGCTCACCCCGGTGGCGCTGCGGCGCACCTGGCAGAAGGTGGAGAACCCCGAGCGGGGCACGGTCCACGGGTTGCGGTCGGCGTTCCGGTCCTGGTGCGCGGGCACCGGGGTAGCCCGCGAGGTTGCCGAGACCGCACTAGGTCACGTGGTGCCCGGCGTGGAGGGTGCCTACCAGCGCTCGGACCTCCTGGAGGCCCGCAGGCCAGTCATGGAGGCGTGGGCCGACCACTTGCTACGCTGACCCGCTCCCGGTCCCGACCGGGCAAGGTGAATGACCGGGAACCCCCCGCCCGACCAGGGCGGGGGGTTACTGGTGCTCACGGCCCTGACCGTACAGCATCCTTACCGAACCGCTGACGCAATCGGGCACGGGCAGCTCTGGTGGGGTAGAGCATGATGAGCAGGGCGGCGTAGATCACGACGGACCCGTTGAGACCGACGACGTAAACAGCGAACCAGCCGAGCCCGGCACCGAGGGCGGCGTAGGCGGCATAAATGATGGTCTTGACCGCGTAGAAGGCGAGAGCCCGCAATAGGTACATGCCTCCACCTGCTAGAGGATCAGTCCCTGCTCGACGGCGACAACGATGGACCACACCGCAGCCACCGCGGCAGCCACTATGGGCAGCGGACCGAGCAGCTCGGGCACCAGGAACGAGGCCGCGAAGATGAGCACCACAGTCCAAGCGGCCCAGGCAGGCACAAGCCCCGCGACCCCCAAAGCGGCGAACGCCACCACTGCCACGATCTGCCCGACATACAGCCCGGTGAGAACGAGAACGGAAGCGGTAGGCCACATTGGCTTCCAGACTAGCCCTCATCTTGAGCGGGGGTGCCGGTGGTAGGGTCGGGGAGGGCGGGGGTTTCTGGTTCCTGGGGTCCCAGGTCCACCCGTATCCGCCCAGAGAACCACCCAGACGCGCCAGGAACGACGTGGAGGGTCCGGGAGGGGTTCAGGGCACCCTCGACCTCCAACGTCGCTCCAGGCCCCTTATTTCGCGTTCTACGGGGAGCCGTCGACCACCCGGTAGAGCCTGGCACGGCTGCCGGTGCGGGGTACGACCTCCAGGGTGCCAGCGGCCACCATGCCCCTGAGCACCCGGCGGGTGTACGCAGCCATTGGAGACACAGAGCTATGGGCCATCTCAAAACACTACTTTGAAACAGTCTAGCTCTGGCTAGGCTCAAGCTGTGATCATCGAACGTGATCTGACGGCGCGGCTGGAACGGGCCGCCGCCGGTTGGCCTGCGATCACACTGACCGGACCGCGCCAGAGCGGCAAGACGACGCTATGCCGGAGGCTCTTCCCCCAACATGCCTATGCCAGTCTGGAGTCGCCCGACGTGCGTGCGTTCGCGTCGGAGGACCCGAGGGCCTTCCTCGGCCAGTACCCGGACGGCGCCGTCATCGACGAAGTGCAGCGAGTGCCCGACCTGCTGTCGTATCTCCAGGGTGCAATCGACGCAGACCCCACGCCCGGGCGATGGATCCTCACAGGATCGCAGAACCTCGCCCTCGTCGAGTCGGTCAGCCAGTCGCTCGCTGGGCGCACTGCGGTCCTGCACCTCCTACCGCTCGCCCGCAGCGAGGTTCTGCGCTTCGCTGAGCACCCGGCCAGCCTCGACGAGGCCCTGTTCACGGGGGGGTACCCCGCCATCTTCGACCGGGGCCTCGATCCCGTCGAGTGGCTGAGCGCGTATGTGGCCACGTACATCGAGCGCGACGTGCGCACGGTGACCAACGTGGGCGACCTCGCTGCGTTCCAGAGGTTCGTGCAGTTGTGCGCGGGCCGGACCGCGCAACTCGTCAACTACTCGTCGCTGGCCGACGACTGCGGAGTCTCCCAGCCCACGGCCAAGGCGTGGCTGAGCATCCTGGAAGCGGGCTTCGTCGCCTTCCGCCTTCCCGCCTTCCACGCCAGGCTGCGCAAGCGGATCGTGAAGATGCCGAGACTGCACTTCTACGACACCGGCCTGGTGTGCTGGTTGCTGGGCATCCGCGAACCAGAGCAGCTCGCGACCCATCCGCTGCGCGGCGCGATCTTCGAGACATGGGTCGTCTCCGAGGTCGCCAAGCACCGGGCCAACCGAGGCCTGACGGGCGGTCTGTCGTTCTACCGGGATCGCAACGGCGCCGAGGTGGACCTCGTCATCGAACACCCGGCGGGGCTGTCGCTGGTAGAGGCCAAGTCCTCTGCCACACCGTCGTCGAGCCTGCTGGCCGGCGCCCGCAGGGTACGAGGCCATCTCGCGGAACTGCATCCCGATGCCGGCGTCGTCTGCGTCTACGGAGGCGACGACCCGCAGGAACGCAGCGACGGCCTGCTAGTCCCCTGGCACCGACTGCACCGCTCGCCGCTGCACGGCCTCTGAGCCCAGCAGGGCCTCGACCCCTACTCAGGCGAGGGGAACCTTCGACCCGACCGGGACGGTCCGTTCGTTGCATCGCCGCAAGCGGGACGCTGCGGGAGCGTCGAGCACCACGGTGACGCTGCGATGGCGCTGGATGGCTGAGGCGGGGACTCGTGGGGCCACAGGACCCTCCAGGGCTCGGGCCACGGCCTGGGCCTTGTGCTCCCCGCAGGCGATCAGCACCAGTCGGGCGGCGGCACTGATAGTGGCGATGCCCTGGGTGATGGCTCGGGCGGGCACGGACCGCCCCGCACCGAAGAAGCGAGCGTTGTCGGCCCGGGTCTGCTCGCTCAACTCGACCACACGGGTAGCGCTGTCCAGCGGAGATCCCGGCTCGTTGAAGGCGATGTGGCCGTTGGCTCCGATGCCCAGCAGCTGCAGCCCGATGGAGGCCTCCCGCACCTGCCGCTCGTAGCGGGCGCACTCCGCGACCACATCAGGCGCTTGGGGGTTGGGGCCGTGGACGGCGCCGGAGTCCATGTCGACCTGACCGGCCAGCAGCCGGTGCACCACGTTGCGGTAGGCGCACCGATCGTCGTGGGCGACATCCAGGTACTCGTCGAGAAGATAGGCGTCGACGCGAGCGAAGCTCAGGCCCTGCTCACGGTGGCGCCGCACCAGTTCGACGAACACCGCCTCCATCGTCTCGCCGGTGGCCAGGCCTAGAGCAGGCCGCGGCGCGGAAGTCATGTACCGCTCGACGAGATCAGCGACCACCCGTGCGGCTGCGGCTGCAGACTCGCTTACGACGACCCTCACTGTGTCGCGGTGCCCGCGGTGCCGCGTCCGGCGCGGCGCACGGCGACAGCGGCGCCGACTACGCCGGCGTGCACGCCGAGGTGGGCGGCCGTGATGGGCTTGGACAGCTTGAGCCTCGACGCGAAGCGGTCGAAGTTCTCGCTCAGTCCCCCGCCCACCACCCAGCGGGACGGGTTGAGCATGGCCTCCAGCTCGTCGAAGAAGGGCTGGGCCCGCCGGGCCCATTCGACCGGGGAGAGCTCCTCGGTGGAGATCGCCCTCCCGGAGGCGATCTCCTCGAAGCGCCCGTTGGTGCCGACTAGGCCGCCCAGCTCCGAGTTGGCGATGAGATCGCCGTTGTGAAGCAGCGCGCTGCCTATGCCCGTTCCGAAGGTCAGCACGATGGTCAGCCCGTCCCGGTCGAGTCCGGCGTCGCCGTAGGTCAGCTCGGCCAGCCCCGCGGCATCGGCGTCGTTGATGAGCACCGCGTTGGCGCCCTCCTCCGACCGCAGGCAGGCCAGCGCACCATTCTCCTCGAACGCGCCGGAGAGATTGGGGGCATGGCGCAGCAACGACCCGTCGATGACGCCCGGCAGGGCCACACCGACCGGGCCGGACCAGCCCACCGCCGACGCGATGCGACCGATGGCGGATGCGACGTCACCGGGCGTCGCCGTCTCAGGCGTCGGCTCGGAGCGGATGGCCCCGGCCAGTTCGCCTGTGTCCAGATCGACCACCGCGCCCTTGATGCTGGTGCCCCCGACATCTATGCCGAGCTGCATGTCGGATCCTGCGCTCATGGACCCAGGTCGCCCGTTCTGGCGCCGGTGATGTAGGCGACCAGGTCGTCCTTGGTCACCTCGCCCACGTCCACCTCGGCGGTCTTGCGGCCCTGGCGCAGCACCACGGCGCGGTCGCAGACCTCGGTGACGCGGTCCATGTTGTGAGTGATCAACAGGACCGCCACGCCGGCGTCGCGCAGGCTGCGGATGAGGTCGAGCACCCGGGCCGCCTGCTCCACACCCAGTGCAGCCGCGGGCTCGTCGAGCAGGACGATCTGCTGTCCCCATGCGGCCGCCCGGCCGATGGCCACCGCTTGGCGCTGGCCGCCCGACAGGGCGCTCATCGACCGGCGCAACGACGGGATGCGAATGTCGAGTCTCCCCAGGATCTCGCCGGACTCGGCCCGCATGCGCTTCTTGTCGAGCACCCCGAGCCAGGCGCCGAGCCGCCCGCCGCGGGTGTGCTCCCGGTTGAGAAAGAGGTTCTCGACCACATCGAGGGGGTCGATCACGGCCAACGTCTGATGGACGGTCTCGATGCCCAGCGACCGGGCCGCCTCGGGCGATGCGACCGCCTGGACGGTCCCGTCGACCTTGACGACGCCCGCGTCGGGCGCGTACACGCCGGAGATGCACTTGACCAGCGTCGACTTGCCCGCGCCGTTGTCGCCCAGCAGGGCCGTGACCCGGCCGTAGTGGAGGCTCAGCGCCACATGATCGAGCGCCTGCACGGCCCGGAACGACTTGCACAGGCCCTCGACCTCGAGTGCGGGGGTGCCGGCCGCGCCCGTCACTTCGAGCCCCCGACGGAGACCTCGTCCCCGAAGCCGTTCCAGACTCCCGCCACCTGCGCCCGGCCGGAAGAAACGCCGGTGAGGCCCACGATCAACGTCCTGGTGACGAAGGCCTGGACCCGGAAACCGAAGACGACGGTGGCGCCCTCGGCCACAGTCCGGCTCTCGCCGGGGTGGAGTCTGGCGTAGTAGTCGATGGCCGCCGGGGCGGGCATGTCCACCGGCACCGGTTCCGTCGAGACCTCCGACGGGTCGTGGGCGACAGCGGCTCGCACGTCGTAGTCGCCGAACACCGGGTCGACGTACAGCCCCCCGCCGAAGCAGAGCGGCACGCCCTGGTGGATGTGGGCCACCTCGCTGAGGTAGAGCACCGCGGGCTGCTCCAGAAGGTCCCGCACCCCATGGAGGGGAGTCGTGCCGGTGAGTCCGTGGCCGGGCTCGACCTGGGTGGCGCCGGCCTCGGCCAGCATGCCGAGCACCTCGGTCGAGGTGGTGCCGGGCGCGTTGATCTCCAGCGTCGGTGGGCAGGCGGGGTGGCCACGGGCGATCTCCGCAGCCCGGGCCAGCGTCGCGGCGTTTGGGGTGAGGCGGGCCCCGCCCGAAGCGGAGTCGAACAGCAGCGCCGGGAAGGTGGTCAATCCGGCGAACTCGGCTCCCTCCATCCCGGCGATGCGATCGATCATGGCGGGCAGGTCGTCCAGCCCGACACCGCCCTCGTGGCCGGCGTAGAACGTGTCCCCTTCGGCGAACACCCGCACCAGCAGCCGCTGGGACCGCCCGAGACGACGGGCCGCGGCCGCGGCCTCCTCGGCCTTGTTCTCAGAGAAGATCGTCCAGTAGTCGGGCTCGAGCCCGGCAGCCTCGCCGGCCTCGGCTCGGGGCACCTGCACGAGATGGCCGACGTGGCCGAGGTTGTGGCCGTGGCGGGCGATCGGTCGGGCGCAGGCCATGTCCACAGCGACATAGCCGTCGACACCGCCGGCGGTCATGGCAGCCAGCGCCGCCGGGGCCCGGCCGATCTGCTTGGTCATGGCGTAGACGGTGAGTCCCAGCCGACGGGCTTGCCGGCACAGTCCAGCCGTGTTCGTCTCGATCGCGTCGAGGTCGAGAACGCAGCTGTTGGCCGGTATCCGTCCCGCTTGATGGAACTCGACTGCGGCTTCAACGAACTGCGGGTTGCGCCTCAGCAGCGGCTGCAGGAACACGTCAGGCCTCCTTCTGCTCTCGCGTGCTGAGCGCCACCGCCCGCTCCCCCATCACGTCTCCTTCTGCTCTCGCATGCTCAGCGCCACCGCCAGGATGATGATCACGCCCCGGGCGATCAGCTGGTCGGCGACCCGCAAGCCCATGAGGATCAGGCCGTTGTTGAGCATGGCCATGACCACCGACCCCGCTATGGCGCCGGCCACCGAGGCCCGGCCGCCGAACAGGTTGGTGCCGCCGATGACCACCGCGGCAATCACCGTGAGCAGCAGGTTCTCGCCCAGGTCGTGGCGCCCGATCGCCAGCCGTCCGGCCAGCAGCACGCCCGCGAACGAGGCCGCGGCTGCGCTGGTCATCAGCGCGGTGATGCGGATGCGATCCGTGTTGATGCCGAGCGCGCCTGCCGCGGCGCGGTCGGCGCCCACCGACAGCACGTGGCGGCCCCACCGGAGCTGGTGCAGTACGAGGTGCCCGATCAGTCCGACCACGACGGTCCAGATGAGCAGCGACGAGATGGGCCCCACCGATCCGGCCCCGAAGACGGCCAGGAAGGTGTCGTTGCGGATCGGCAGCGACTGCAGGTTGTTCATGTTGCGGGCTATGCCGCTGACGATCCCCAGCATCCCCAGCGTCACCAGGAACGACGGGATGCGCACCTTGACGGCGATGGCGCCGTTGACGAGCCCGATGCCGGCGCCGACTGCCAGCGCCACCGCGGCGCCGGCCACGAACCCGTAGCTCCCCACCGCCTCGGCGGCTACCAGCGATGACAGGGCACAGGTCGCTCCGACCGACAGGTCGATCTCGGCCGCAGCCAGAGCGAAGGTCATGCCCACCGCCATCACCGCGATCGGAGCAGCCTGGCGGCCGATGTTGAGCAGGTTGGAGGCGGTGAGGAACCCGTCGTCGGCGAGGATGACGGCGAACATCCCGAAGATGAGCACCGCGGCCGCGTACACCACGTATTGACGCAGGCCCGGATCCCGGCGCCGCCGCGCCAGCCATTGGTGGGCAGGAAGCAGCCGCCCGGCCGCGGCGGAGTCGTCTGTCATGCGTTCCTCACTGAGGGGGCCCGGAGCCCCGGCGACAACTCAATTCTGGTTGCCGCCGGGGCTTGGGGGGCAAGTCTGCCTCAGCCGCCGATGGCGTCGAGGACTTCTTGGGGTGGGTCGGCGGCCAGTGATTGGCGGTAGCCCTCGACGATGTTGTCGGCGGTCACGCCGATGGCCGGCACCACCGCGAACGCCGGGGCCGGCTTGCCGAGGATCCCGTAGGCGCCCTCGATGGCCATGGTGCGGCCGAGGTTGTAGGCCTCGTCGGCGGCTATGCCCACCACGTTGCCGCCCTCGACCAGGTCCAGCGACACGTTGGTGTCGAGATCCATGGTCACCAGAGCCACATCGGAGGCGCCCGCAGCCCGGAGGGCGGCCAGCACCCCGTCGGCGGGACCCGCCGACCACGGGGCGTAGATGCCGTCGAGGTCGGGGTTGCGGGTCAGCATGGCCGTGGCGATCTCCTCCGCCGCGGCCGGGTCGGCCAGACCCTGCTCGGCGACGATGGCGATGCCGGGATAGTTGATCTCGATCCAAGCCTTGAACGCCTGGTCGCGCTGGTTGGTCACGTAATAGGCGGCGTCATGGAAGATGTAGCCGACCTCGCCCTCGCCTCCGAGAGCGTCGGCCAGCAGGTCCGCGGCGGTGATGCCCATGGCGGCCAGGTCGTCGGTGACGATGCCCACATAGTCCTCACCGTGGACATAACCCTGGGGAACGTTGGACAAGAACACCAGCTGCACGCCCGCGTCAACCGCCGGGCGGAACGCCTCCGCGCCCGCGTCGGGACCGATGGCCAAACTGATGATGATGTCGGGGCTCAACGCCATGACCGTCTCCACATCGTTGGCCTGCTGGGCCGCGTCGAACTGGGCGTTGGTCTCAGCAATGACCTCGATCCCGAGCTCCGCGAAAGCGTCACGGGCGCCCTGGCTGACCGCGTCGGTGAACGCCCCCGCGGTATGCCACAACAACGCGGCCGTGTGACCGCCCGCCTGCACCTCAGCAACCTCATCGTCACTCAACGTCACCTCGCTGGAAGCAACCGCCTCCTCACCACCAGGCCCCTGAGTCCTCGGCGCCTCAGCCACAGGCTCAGCCGGTGTCTCATCGGTGGGTTCTGGCGCTGCCTCGGGCGCCGCAGTCGTGGCCGGCGGTGCCGCGTCGTCGGCATCGTCGGCGCATGCCGCGGCCAAGACCGCGAACACTGCGAGCAGCGACACGATCAGCAGCCACTTGGGACCGCGCGTTGGCAGGTGCAAGCCCGTCACGCCGCGGCGGTGCGTCTCCCGCTCCTGTTCGCTGCGCTCACGGGCCGCTCGGGCCACGGCCTCGCCCGTATGGACCGGATTCGTGCGCCTGCCCGCTCGGCCTCTTGGCCTCTTCCTATTGGTTGTCATGGCCCCTCCCTTTGGGTCCGGTTTATGGATCGTGAGCGCCGCACCACTGGGCGATGAAATGAGCGAGCGTGCGGGTGGCCGCCACCAGCTCGTCGATGGCGAGGCGCTCGAACGGGGTGTGGCAGTTGGAGATGTCGCCCGGTGCGAAGTACACGCCGGGGATCTTCAAGTCCCGCAGGAACGGTTTCTCCGACCAGTACGGCGCTCCCTCGATGCGGGCCGGTTCGCCGGTCACCGCCTCGATCGACCGCGCCAGCGCGGCCACCCCCGGCTGGTCGGCGGCTACCTCGTCGGGTGTGCCCCCGAACCGGTGGTCGCGGGGCGCGCTGAACTCGACGCTGCACTCGACGCCGTGCTCGCCGGCAACGTCAGCGGCAATGGACTGGATGCTGGTGGCCGCGGCGTCGAGGCTCTCGCCCGGCAGGATCTTGCGGATCAGCGACAGCTCGAAGCGGCCCGGCACCGCGATGTTGCCTCCCGACTCGACCGACGTGACCAGTAGGAAGGCCTCGCCCAGCAGCTCGTGGGCGGGCACCGACTCCCGCAGCCGGTCGGAGTGCTCCCACAGGCGGTCGAGCAGGCGGTGCCCGGCTCGCAGGGCGTCGACGCCGAGTTCGGGCCGGCCGAAGTAGGCGGAGACCCCCGTATAGGAGATGTCGGCGATGAGGAAGCCCATCTGGGCGGTGTAGATGGCGGAGGTGGTCGGCTCGGTGTAGATCGCGAAGTCCGCATCGGGCCGCGGTCCGGCCCGGCCCTCTACCGACGCCCGGATCCCGGCCGATACACCGCTGCCGGGCTGGCCCGACTCCTCGTCGCACACGAACAGGGTCGACACCCTTCCGGCGGGCCGGAGGCCCACCCGGCCGAAGGCCCGGACCGCCTCGATGATGGCGCAGATGCCGGCCTTCTGGTCGGCGACTCCCCGGCCCCATAGCTCGCCGTCGATCACGTGGGCGCCGAAGGGATCCTCCCGGTCGGTTCCCGCCCAGTGATGGGACCAGTCTTCGACGGCCACCGTGTCGAGGTGTCCGGCCAGCAGCAGCGACCTTCCTGCGCCGTCCCCGGCCGTTCCCCAGACATTGGGCCGGCCCGGCTCGCACTCGAAGAGCTCGGCCGAGTCGAAGGCATCCGACTCGGCCATCTGGCGGCAAGCCCAGCGCGCGAACTCCTCCTCGTTCGGGGTGATGCTCGGAATGCGGGTGGCCTCGCGGACGAGCTCGGTGACCGCCTCGCCATCGACCGCCGACGCGACCCGTGTGGCCGCGCTCGTCACTGCTGGTCCCCCAGGATCTCGGGCACCAGGGACTCGTGGATGAAGCGCAACGACATGGACACCGCTCCCACCAGGGCCGCCTGCCGCCCCAATGTCGACGCCGCGAGCTCCGGCGGTGCGGCCACAAGACGGGACAGGTGGACCCGAACGGCATCCACGAACACGGGGTTGGCTCCGACTCCACCGCCGAACACGACCCGGGTCGGGTCGGCGATCAGGCACAGGTGCGACACGGCCAGAGCCATGGCCGCCGCCACCTCGTCCAGCACAGCCGACGCGGCGGCGTCACCGGTGGCCGCGGCCGTGAATATGTCGGGAACGTCGGCGCTGGCGTCGAGTCCCGAGCCGTGGCCGTCCTCGATAGCCCGACCGAACCGCTTTCGGATGGACGGCGCGGAGGCCACATCCTCGAGGGTCACGGGCGCCTCGCCCGGCTTGGGCGGCGACAGCAACAGGGATCCCAGCTCGCCCGCCGATCCGGTGCCGCCCCGGTAGAGGTCGCCGCCGACCACCATTCCCAGGCCGATGCCCGTGCCCACGGAGATGGCCGCGAAGTCCCCGTCGGCCTGCTCTTCGCCCATCCGGGTCAACTCGCCGAGGGCGGCCAGGTTGACGTCGTTCTCGACATGGACGCGGGCGTCGAACCTCTCGGAGAGGTAGGCGCCCAGGGCCAGGTTGTCGAAGCCGGGGAGGTTGAGGGCCTGTTCGACGCGATCGCGGCCGGGCCGGTAGATCCCGGGAACACCGACGCACATCGCGTGGCATCCGCCGTCGATGCCGCGCAACATCTCCGACGCGGCTGTGGTGACACTCTCCAATGCGGCGCGGGCATCGGGGCCGGTGGTGAGTTCCTGTTCGGCGACCAGGTTGCCGAACAGGTCGACAACGCCCACGAGGATCTTCGTCGCACCGATGTCGGCCACTACCGAGTGGCGGACCGTGGGGACCAGCTCGTACAGGGCGGCCGGGCGGCCGATCGACCCCGAACTGGGGCTCTCGTCGGAGATCCGAACCAGGCCCGCCGATTCCATGTCGGCGATGAGCGCCGACACGGTGGGCTTGGACAGGCCGGTGGCCCGGGCGATGCCGGCCCGCGACATCCGGGTCGGGTGAGCCGAGAACAGCGCGTCGACTATCCGCTGCCCGTTGAGCAGCCTCAGAACGCCCGAGCCAGAGCCCTCTCCCATATTGTTAGTAACATTACCTTACAAACTTCCCTTGTCAAGCGGCTCCCAGAAGTTCCCGACCGGATCCGCTCGGCCTGTATCCCGCTCTTGTTCGCTTCGCTCACGGGCCGCTCGGGCCACGGCCTCACCCGTATGGGCAGACTCGCTCGCCTGTTCGCTCGGCCTCTACCGGTCCTCTTCGAACTCTTCTTCCGGTCTCGGAGCGTGCTGCTCCTCGTGGAGCGCCCGGAAGGCGGCCTGCTCGGCCTCGGACAGGACGGTGGCTGCATGGTCGCTGTCGTCGCGCAACCAGGTGGTCTGCTGCGGGAACGGGATCTCGATGCCGGCCGCGTCGAAGGCCTCCTTGAGGCGCAGGCGGATCTCGCGCTCCACCGACCACTGCATCGAGGGCTCGGTCTTGACCGCCAACCTGAGGCCGACACCCGACGCGCCCAGGCTCTGGATGCCGAAGACCGTCGGCGCCTCGGAGAGCTCGTCGCCACCCCACTCCGGATCGTCCCAGAGCTCGTTGGCCACCTGCTGCATGATCCCCATGGCGACACGGACGTCGGTGTCGTAGGCCACCTCGATGTCGACCACGGCCTTGGACCAGAGCTGCGAGTAGTTGCCCACCCGGGCGATCTCGCCGTTGGGGACGTGCCACACCGTGCCCCTGAGGTCCCGGATGGTGGTGGACCGCAGCGACACCTCCTCAACCGTGCCCGAGGCGTAGCCGAGGTCGACGAAGTCGCCCACCCCGTAGTGGTCCTCGATCAGCATGAACAGGCCCGACAGGAAGTCCTTGACGATCGACTGGGCGCCGAAGCCCAAGGCCACGCCGCCGATGCCCGCGCCCGCGATCAGCGGTCCCAGGTTCACGCCGATCTCGCCCAGGATGATCAGCGCGGTGAAGCCCCAGACCAGAGCCACGACGACGCTGCGCAGCACATGGCCCAGCGTCTCGGCCCGGGCCTCGGCCCTGGACCGCTCCGCCTCGTCGATCAGGGCCCGACCGGGGCCCTTCTCCCGCAGCTTCTGCAGCCGCGAGCTGCTCGGCGTGGCCGCGATCCGCTTGGTGAAGCGCACGATGGCCCGCTTGGCGATGCGGGCGATGAACCAGGCCACCAGCAGGATGAGCGCGATGCGGATGGGCCGGTCGAGCAGCCAGTCGGCTGCGGTGGCCAACCCGCCGTTCTCGGTCCACTCGTAGACCCGCTCGCAAACGAAGCCGCGGTTCGACGTGCCGCAGGCGTCGGCGAGTCCCTGACTGGTGGATGTTTGAGCGAAGATGAGCATCGCCACACCCTAGAGGCCGCGCGGCGGGCCGCCCCTAGGGCACAGTGCCCAATCACGGCCTAGGTAGATTCGGCCGTCTATGGCGGCGGGCAGCACCAACGGCCACCGGCGCCCACCGTGGACCGTGTCGTGGTTGACGGCGACGGTCCTGATGGTGGTGGCGACGCTTGGGGCCGCGGGCTGCAGCAGCGCCGGGGACAGTGGAACCGGAGATGGTGACGTGGTGGTGATGGCCGCCTCCTCGCTAACTGATGTGCTGGAGACCGTGTTCGAGGACCGTGAGAGCGTCACTCCGGTAGTCGCGGCGAGCTCGACGCTGGTCGCCCAGCTCGCGGCCGGCGCCGAGGCCGACGTTCTGATCACCGCCAATGCGGCCACCATGGACCGGGCCGTCGCCGAAGGCTCGGTGCGGGGCGAGCCCGTCCTGATCGCCGTGAACACCCTCGTCCTCGCGACTCCGGCCGACAATCCGGGGGACGTCACCGGACTGGCCGACCTGTCCCGGAGAAGCCTCCTGGTCGGTCTGTGCGCGACGGAGGTGCCCTGCGGAACGCTGGCTCAGCAGGCACTCAGCGAGGCAAGCGTCACACCGTCCGCCGACACGCTGGAGCCCAACGTGCGGGCCCTGGCCACCAAGATCTCGCTCGGTGAGCTCGATGCCGGACTGGTGTACGCCACCGACGCGAGAAGGGCGGGACTGGCCACGGTCGACGCCCCCGAACTGAACGATCACCGCAACGGCTACTACATCGCCGCGGTGTCCGCCGAGCCCGCGTCTGAGGTGCAGGCGGTCATCGACGACTTCACCGGCCCCGGCGGCACCGGCGCCGAGGCGCTGCACGCGTACGGGTTCGGACGGCCGTGAGCTCCCCGACCCGCGTCCGGGCCGATCCGGGCACCGAGCCGCAGCCCGCCAGCCGGTTGCCCGCTCCGCTGGCCTGGGTGGGGTTCGTGGCCCTCGGCCTGCTGCTGCTGCCCATCGTGGGGCTGCTGCAGCGGGCTCCATGGCCGTCGCTTCCGTCGATCCTGGGCGAGTCCGAGGTGCTGGAGGCCCTGCGTGTCTCGTTGATCGTCAGCCTGGCCGCCACCGCAGCCTGCATAGTGCTGGGCCTGCCCCTGGCCTTCGTGCTGGCCCGCCGGCGACTGCGGTTCCCCCGGATCGTCAGGGCCGTGGTGATGCTGCCCATGGTGCTGCCGCCCGTGGTGGCCGGCACCGCCCTGCTGTTCGCGCTGGGCCGCCGGGGCCTGGTGGGCCAGTGGCTCGACTCATGGTTCGGGGTGAGCCTGCCGTTCACGACGGCCGGGTCCGTGGTGGCGGCCGCCTTCGTGGCCCTCCCCTTCTTCGTGGTGACCGTCGAGGCCGCCCTGCGCCAAGCCGGCGACGAGCTCGACGAGGCCGCGGCCACCCTCGGCGCGGGAGCCTGGGCCACCCTGGCCCATGTCACGCTGCCCACGATCCGTCCCGCGCTGGCGGCCGGCACCGCCCTGGCGTGGGCGAGGGCTCTGGGCGAGTTCGGGGCGACGCTCACGTTCGCGGGCAGCTTCCCCGGCCGGACCCGCACGCTGCCGCTGGAGACCTACCTGGCCCTGGAGCGCAATCCGGAGGCGGCGGTGGCCATCAGCCTGGTCCTGATGGCGGTGGCGCTGGCCGTGCTGGTCACCCTGCGCGACCGGTGGATGCCGAGATGACGGTCTCCACGCCCACCGTGCTGGCCCGAACTGGCAGCCCACGACTCCCAAAGCGGCCCTTCCAGCTGCCAATTCTGGTGGAGGAGCCGAGATGACGGTCTCGTTCGACGGCCGGGTAGCCCGTTCAGGCTGGGCGCTGAAGGTGGACGGGCTCGACATCGACGAGGGGGTCACCGCAGTGATCGGGGCCAACGGCACGGGCAAGACGACGCTGGGCCGGGCCGTGGCCGGGCTCGACCGCCTGGCCGATGGTCGCCTGGTGATCGCCGGGTCCGTGGCCGACGACCCGGCGGCCGGCGTGTTCGTTCCGGCTCACCGGCGCCGGGTGGCCATGGTGTTCCAAGACCTTCGGCTCTTCGGCCATCTCAGGGTGATCGACAACGTGGCGTTCGGGCTGCGCCGGGCGGGAGCGGACCGGGCCGGCGCCCGCCGGCAGGCTGGGACCCTGCTGGAGCGGGTCGGCGTGGACTCCGCGGCGTGGCCGAGGCGACCGGCCGCGCTGTCGGGCGGGCAGCGCCAGCGAGTGGCCATCGCCCGGGCCCTGGCGCCCGAGCCCGAGGTGCTGATCGTGGACGAGCCGCTGGCCTCGGTGGACTCGTCGGGCCGCGCCCAGTTGCGCTCCCTGCTCGGCGACTCGCCGGCCCGTCATGTGATCCTCATCACCCACGACCCGGTGGACGTGGCCACGCTGGCCCAGAGGGTGGTGGTGCTCGACGCCGGTGCCGTCGCCGGCCGGGGCTCCGCGGCGGAGGTGACGGCCTCACCGGGCTGCGAGTGGGCAGCCACCTTCCTGGGCGCCAATGTGGTCCCGGGCCGGGCGCACGGCACGTCGGTGACGACCGAGGGCGGCCTGGTGCTCGCCGTGGCCGAGGAAGCAGCCGGACCCGTCTACGTCACCTTCCCCGCCCATGCGGTCACCCTTCACCGCGACCGGCCCGCGGGCAGCGCCCGCAACGCCTGGCAGGCCGAGCTGCGCAGGGTCGACATAGACGGGGAGCGGGCCCGGGTGCACCTGAGCGGACCGGTCGCGGTGAAGGCCGACGTCACCAAGCATTCCGCCGATGAGCTCGACCTGCGGCCGGGCCTCACGATCTGGGCCTCGCTCAAGGCCACCGAGGTCACCATCGTCACATGACATAATCTGAAATATCTGCTTGCGAAACGCTGCTGATGCTGTCATAATGCAGTCATGGGTGTGCAGATCACCATCCGGAACGTTCCCGAGGAGGTGCGCGACGAACTGGCGTCCCGGGCTGCGCTCAAGCGCCAGTCCATGCAGGAGTTCCTGCGGGAGGAATTGGAGCGGCTCGCGGGCCTGCCTTCGGTCGAGACGTGGCTGCGCGAGGTGAGGCAGCGGGTTGAAGCGTCGGGCACAGTCGTCACTGCTGAGGAGATCCTCGCCGCACGCGACGCCGACCGTAAGTGAGTGCGGTCGTCGACGCGTCGGTGCTCGTCGCGGCGCGTGTCGATTCTCAACGTGAGGGATCCTGGGCACGCGCGTCAATCTCACAGACTCCTCTGGCCGCGCCCGAACTGGCCCTAGCAGAAGCCACCAACATCCTGCGCCGGGTAGAGCTGTCGGGGTCGGTCTCGCGCCTGGATGCCGCGGCCGCTCATCGCGACCTGCTCCGGTTGAACCTGAGGCTCTACCGGTTCGGGCCCTTCGCCGGACGCGTGTGGGAACTCCGGTTCAACCTCACCGCCTACGATGCCTGGTATGTGGCCCTGGCCGAGGCGCTCGACTGGCCGCTGGTCACCCTCGACCGCCGGCTCAGCCGGGCCACCGGCCCTCTCTGCGAGGTGATCGTTCCCCCGGACGACCTCTGACCAACCGTGCCAGAATGCGACTGTGTCCGAAAGGACTAGAGCAGCGAAACTAGTCGTCGCGATCTCATATCCGGCGGTCGTGCTGATCACCTTGGCGGTGTTCGGCCTGCTGACCGCGGCGGGCGTGCACGTTACGCCCGCCGCCTACTCGGCGGCTGTCGTCGCCGCAGCCCTCGTGACCTGGCACGAGCTCGCGCTCCCCTACCGGCAGTGGTGGAAACCCCATCGAAACGAAGTCGGCGCCGACCTGGCGTTCATGGTGGCGGTGCAGATGGCACTGCCGTACCTGGTGTCGATCACGGTCACCATCTGGCTCGCCGACTGGCTCCGGTCCGCCGGGCTGACCGTCGACACCATCTGGCCGCACAGCCTCCCGGTCGTGCTGCAGGCGGCGATGATGCTGCTGGCCGCCGACTTCGGCCGGTACTGGCTGCACCGGGCCTTCCACCGCTACCAGTTCATGTGGAGCTACCACGCCGTCCATCATTCGCCGCACCGCCTGTACTGGCTCAACGTCGGCCGCTTCCACCCCTTCGAGAAGGCGGTGCAACTCGCGCTCGACACCTTGCCCTTCGCCGTGATGGGGGTGGGGAGGGAGGTGCTGGCCTCATACTTCGTGTTCTACGCAGTGAACGGCTTCTTCCAGCACTCGAACTGCGACGTGCGGCTGGGTCCGCTCAACTACGTCATCAGCGGCCCCGAGCTGCACCGCTGGCACCACTCGGAAGTGATCGCGGAATCCAACAGCAACTACGGGAACAACCTCATCGTGTGGGATGTGCTGTTCGGGACGCGGTTCCTGCCCCCCGAGCGGGAGGTAGGCGATCTGGGGCTCATCAACCGCGACTATCCGACCGGGTTCTGGACGCAGATGCGGACACCCTTCGTTCCCAAGTTGGACAAGGTCCAGCGCTGATGCCGGTGGATGCCGGCTATGTCGCCCTCAGAGCCGCGCTGATTGTCGGCCAGGAGCCCCGCCTGCGGCGTTTCCTGGCCTCGGCAAAGGCCCCGGAGAAACCCCAATGGGCACTGCTGGAACGAATCCTGGCCGCCAATTCTCGTACCTCTTTCGGCGCGGACCACTCCTTCGGGACGATACGCACCGTCGCCGACTACCGCCGGGCTGTGCCGGTGCAGACCTATGAGGATCTCCGCCAACATGTTGAGCGCCAGGAGCTCACCGGAGAGAAGCTCCTCACCGCCGAGCAGCCCGTGTACTACAACCGCACCAGCGGCACCCTCGGTGACCCCAAGAACATCCCGCTCACCGCGGCCGGCCTCAAGCGGCTCAAGACCCACCAGCGCCTGGCCACCCATGTGTGGTCCAAGAGCGCGCCGATCCTGTCGGGCAAGGTGTTCATGGTGGGTGGGGCCGGGGTCGAGGGCCACATGGCCGGGGGCACGCCGTACGGATCGGCCACCGGGCTGCTGCGGGAGAACCAGCCCCGCCTGCTGAGGCGGCGCTACACGCTGCCGTCATCTGTCAACACGGTCGAGGACTACGAGTCCCGCTACATCATCATGGCCGTCCTGGGGCTGGCCGACCCCGAGGTGACCTCGATCGGGACCGCCAACCCCTCCACACTCATGCGGCTGCTGACCGTGGTGCACGAGCACGCCGACACGATCCTGCCCGCGGTGGCCGACGGCCGGCTGCCCGACCATCTGACCGCTCTGCTCGACCCCGCCGAGGATCCCGGCCTCGAGCCCCGCCGCGGCCGCGCCGCGCAGCTTCAGAAGCAGTTGGACGCCCACGGCCGGCTCACCTACCGCGACATCTGGCCCCGGCTCCAAGGCGTGGTGACGTGGACGGGAGGCAGCTGCGGCGTGGCTGTCGCCAACGTCCGATCCTCGCTGCCGGAGTCGTGCCTGGTGATGGAGGCCGGTTACGTGGCCAGCGAGATGCAGGGCACGATCAACATCGACCCACCGTCCAACACCTGCCTGCCGGCGCTGGACGACACGTTCTTCGAGTTCGCCGAGCGGGACGCGTGGGAGGCCGGCGCGGCGGAGTTGCTGTCCATGAGCGAACTGGAGGCGGGACGCGACTACTACGTGGTGGTGACCACGCCCGACGGGCTCTACCGCTACGACATGAGCGACATCGTGAGGGTCACCGGGTGGGTGGGCGCAACCCCGTCGCTGGTGTTCGTGCAGAAGGGCAGCGGGATCACCAGTATCACCGGCGAGAAGCTGCACGAGGCCCAGGTGCTCGACGCCGTTCCGGAAGCGCTGCGCGAGCACGGCCTCACGACCGACTTCTTCATCGTTCTGGCCGACGTGGACGCAGCCTGCTACACGCTCTACGCCGAGGTCACGCCGGCGCCGAGCAACCAATCGGACGGGCAGGCGCGTTCGCCCGCTCGGGAGGCGGACAGTCACCGCGCGGTCGCAGCCGAGGCCGACTCCCGGCTGGGCGCAATGAACATCGAGTACGGCGCCAAGAGGGCCAGCGGCCGGCTCGGACCCATGGTCCTGCGGGGTCTGCGACCCGGCACGGGCGCGGAGTACCGGCGTGCACAGGTGGCCGCGGGCCAGAGGGACGCCCAGTTCAAGTACCTGCACGTGCAGTACCGCCACGACTGCGCCTTCGACTTCGA
Source organism: Candidatus Aldehydirespirator sp. (assembly GCA_965203575.1). GTDB lineage: Bacteria > Actinomycetota > Acidimicrobiia > Acidimicrobiales > Aldehydirespiratoraceae > Aldehydirespirator. Next base: position 2,387,961 of record OZ241894.1, on the reverse strand, counting down.
CGCCTTCGTCGAACCGGATCGCGCGGACTGAGGACCTGGTATGCGAATCGAGCGGCTCGACGTGCTCACCTTCAGCGTGCCCTTCCGCACGGTGTTCCGCCACGCATCGGCGAGTCGTCGGAGAGCGCGCAACCTGATCGTGGCCGCCCGCGGGCCGGACGGGATCACCGGCTGGGGCGAGAGCTGCCCCCGCCCCTACGTGACCGGTGAGACCGTCGACGGCGCGGCCGCGTTCGTCGTCGAGCACCGGGAGGCTATGGCGGGCGGAATCGCCGATGTAGCGAGCCTGCAGGCCTGGATGGGCGCTCACCGGGAGGTGATCGACCGCAACCCGGCTGCGTTCTGCGCAGTGGAACTCGCCGTCCTGGACCTGGTGGGCAAGGTCGAGGGGCGGGCGACCGAGGACCTGCTGGACATCGCCCGGCCAGCCGGCGATTTCCGGTACTCGGCCGTGCTGGGCGACTCGCCCTGGCTCGTCTACCGCCAGCAGTGCCGCCGCTATCTCGCCGACGGTTTCCGCGATTTCAAGGTCAAGGCGTCGGGCAACCTGCGCCGCGACAGGCGGAAGATGAGAACTCTCGCCGACCGGGACTCGACTGCGAGCGACGGCCTGCGGGTGCGGATCGACGCCAACAACCTCTGGCAGTCCGCCGATGTGTGCGTCGACCACATCGGCGGCCTAGGCCTCGACCTGTTCGCAGTGGAGGAGCCGCTTCAGGCCGACGACCTCGACGGGTTCCGGCGGGTGTCGGGCGGGTGCGGAACCCGGATAATCCTCGACGAGAGCCTGCTGCGGGCCGGCCAGCTCGACGCAGTCGCCGACGACCCGGATCGATGGATCGCCAATGTCCGGGTGTCGAAGATGGGCGGCGTCATCCGCGCGCTGGACGTCGTCGGGAGGGCGGCCGAACTCGGAATCGGTGTGATCGTCGGATGCCAGGTGGGTGAGACCAGCATCCTCGCACGGGCCGCTTTGCCGGTGATGCAGGCAGCCAGGCCGGGCCTGCTTGCGGCCGAGGGCGCATTCGGCACCAACCTGCTGGATCGCGATCTGGCGACACCCACCATCATGTTCGGCCCCGCCGGAGCGCTCGCGGCCGGCGAAGCGGTCGACACCGACCGCGGCGGCTTCGGGCTGACCGTCGACGAACAGGCCACGCCCGGGCTCGAGCACCTGAACGAACAGCCATGACGCAGCGTCGGTTCATGTGGGCCACCGCCGGGCTGAGCGTCGCGTTCTTGGCCCGGGTGGTGAGCCAGGCTGTTCAGAAGTGGGCCCCGGTGTCGTTCCTACCGCCCTTCGACGACTTCCAGGGAAGCGGCCTGCCGTACCCCGTGCTGCTCGCGGCGCAGATCGCCATACTCGTGCTCCTGGTCGTGGTGGTCGCCCGCATGCACCGCGGCAGCAGCTTGATCAGCCGGCGACTTATCCTGCCCGTGACCGTCGCGGGGGGCGTCTACTTCGCGGTGATGGCCGTCCGGCTGGTGCTCGGCCTGAGCGTGCTGTCTCACTCCGGGTGGTTCAGCACATGGATACCGACGGTGTTCCACTTGGTGCTCGCCAGCCTGATGATGCTGATCGCCGCCTACCAGCACCGCGCCAGCTGATCGGCACCGGTCACGGGCGGGCCCTGCGCGGTCACCTTGCTCGGCGGGCGCCGACGCAGGCGCGGGCAGCGCGGGCGGTGGCGGTGATGCGCACCTCCTCCCCCCGGTAGTGCGCACCACCGCCCCGCTAGGTGACCGGAGGCCCACGCGGCCTCGGTCAAGGAAGGAAACCCCGACCCATACTCGCGCACTTTGGGCGTACCGACAACCCGGACGCTTGGCGGAGTGGTTGTCGCTCGTCGGCGTCGCGCGGGGCGGTGCTGGCTGTGGGTTGCCGCGTCCGTCGGTTTCAGAGGATCATTCATAGTCTCATTCAGTCGAACTTGTCGAACTGTGCATGATATGTTGATCGTGTGGCTGAGGCGAAAGGTGTATAGGTTGAGCCTGGTGCACGCCGCTGTGAACGTCACGTCGGTCCGGCAGGCGCGCGATCCTGGTAGCGCAGGCGGGCCGCATACGGGCGACAACCGGACCGAGCGTCACGTCCGGGAGGCGGCGGCTGTGGGCTGCCGCCGCCTCCGCGTCCGCCCCCCCCCCGCGGGCCGGGGGGTCCGGTTCGAGCGGCGGTTGTGTTGGTTGGTGAGTCGTGATGTCGCGGCTGGGGCGGGTTCGGGCGCTGTTGTGGGGGTTGGCGGTGTCGGTGGTGGTGTATGGTTTGGCGGGGTTCTCGCCGCCGGAGGGGCTTCCTGAGGGTCTGGCGCCGGGCGCTGAGCCCGCGGCGGCCGATGTGCGGTGCCCTGCGGGCTTTTCGCCGAGCGGTTCGGGCTGCCGCAAGAAGCAGTACAGGGTGCCGATCATTGAGACTGTGAGGGTCTGTGGCGGGGTGCGGTCGGGTTCGAGGTGCACTCGCACGCTGCGGGTGGACGCGACCGAGGTGACCACGACCAAGACGGTGTGCGTCGATTTGGCGACCCGGGCGGGGTGTGTGCGGCAGGGCTTCTGGCGCAGTTTCAGGGGTCACCGCTATTGCAGCACGGCGGTTTCTTCGGGGTCGGGGTGTTGGGTGAGGGGCCGCACCCGCACGGTGACTGAGACCCGCTATGTGTGCTCGGCGGGGTACCGCAAGATCGGAAGGGGCTGCTACAGGACCGTCGACGCGTGGAGGACGCGCACGACGGCGCGGTGCCCGGACGGGTACACCCGCGGCGGCTACGGCCGGATCATCTCCTGTTACAGGTATGTGACCGCTGAGCCGGTGGAGCACACCCACACGACGACCACGACCACGGCCACGACGACGACGGCGCGGCCCACGACGACGGCGCGGCCCACGACGACGGCGCGGCCCACGACGACGGCGCGGCCCACGACGACGGCGCGGCCCACGACGACGGTGGATGTCGGCGGTTTCGGCGGCAGGTCGCGTTCGGGTGCGGGCACGATGTTGGGGGCGTTCACGGTGTCGCCTGTGGATGCGTCGTGTTCGGCGTCGCGGGTGTCGGGGATCTCCGCGGCGCTGTCGTGGTTCGACGGCGCGGGCCGGTTGCGCATCTTGAGCGTGGACACCGGCGAGGCGGCGGGGTCGGTGAAGGTGCGGGTGGCCTGTTCGCGGGCGGGCTACCGCCCCCGCAGCGCTGATGCGGTGTTCTCTGCGGTGGCGGTGGGCGGCCTCGACGGCGCGTCGCGCGACGGCCCGGGCGCGATGAGCGAGGTGTTCACGGTGGCGCCCGGCGCGGCGTCGTGTTCGGCGCGGCGGCTGTCGGGGGTGCCTGCGGGGGTGTCGGTGAGCGGCGGCTCGGGGCCGTGGCGGGTGCTGAGGGTCACCACGACGGGCACCGGCACCGCCCGGGTGAGAGTCACCTGCAGGCTCGGATCCAGCGCCAGCGCCACTGCGAGCTACACAGCGAGGCCCTATGTGAGGGTCAATGGCCTCACGGGCGCGTCGGGCGCGGGCACGGCCACCTCCGCGTTCACGGTGGAGCCCGACTCGGCGACGTGCGCCGCGCGGCGGACCTCGGGGCCGGCCGCGACGGTGTCGGTGGCCGGGACCTCCAGGATCGGCCGCTCGGTGACGGTGCAGGCCGCCGCCGCGGGCACCGTGGTGGTGCGGGTGGTGTGCTCGGCTCGCGGCTGGGCCGACACGACCCGCACGGCCGCGTTCACCGTCACGGCGCGCTGCGCCGCCGGCGAGCACGCCCACAACCCCGACTACGGCTCGGGCGCGCACCCGCCGGGAGTCCAAAACACTCAGGCACACCGCGACGCCCACGGCGGCGGAACCGCACCGACGGGCTGTTCCGGCGACCACCCCCCGCCCCCCACCACCACGACCACGACCACGCCGGTGCCGCCCACCACGACCACGCCGCCCACCACCACGACCACGCCGCCCACCACGACCACGCCGCCCACCACGACCAGGCCGCCCACCACGACCACGACCACGCCGGTGGTGCCGGAGAGGGTGCTGATCGAAGGCTATGTGGGCGGCTCGCGCACAGGCCCCGGCGCGATGACCGCCACGTTCACGGTCACGCCCGCGGACGCCTCATGCCGCGCCCTGCTGCTGGGCAGGACAGCGAGCCGGGTCTCGACCAGCCCCCGGACCGGCGCCGAGCGAACCGTCACAGTCACAGCCGCGGCCGTCGGAAAGATCAGGGTCTACGTCTACTGCACCCACCCGCGGCTCAAACGCAGCGTCGAGGGAGCCACATTCACCGTGCGGGATCCCGCGGCGCGAGACCAGACGCAGCAGACATGCGCCGAGCCGCTGGCCGTCACCGCGTCGGGCGTCCCCCGCCGCGGCCAGTGGACAACCGCATGCACATCAAACCAGCGCGGCAACAAGAGCACACCCTACTACGCCATGAGCTACACCCTCACCCTCACAACCGCCTCCGACGTCACCATCGAGTTGACCCCCGACGACAACACCGACGCCGCCTACCTGGACCTGCTGCACCCGCCCGGCAGCACCGCCGAATCGCTACAAGCCATCGGCGCCAACCCCCGGATCTCGGTCGAGAACCTCCCCGTTGGCACCTACACCATCGAGACCACCCACCGCGAGGAACAGACCACCGGCGGCTTCACCCTCACCGTCACCGCAGCCCAGACCACGACGACCACAAGCACCCAGACGCGCTTCAAGTACACCGATGCAATGGTCGACGGCGTGCTCTCCGCCTCCAGCGGAGCTGTGGCCGCGGCCCGGGCCGGCACAGATGATGACCTGAGGATGTGCGTCAGCCGTGACACTGATCCGGTCACAGCCAACATGCTCGCCTCATACATGCTGGCCATACCTCTGCGCGAGCTGCGGCGTGAGAATCCGTCGCTGATGGACCTGTCGCGCTGGGACTCGGTCTTCACCAACACCAAGAGCAAACATCTCTTCTCGCGGGGCACCCAGAAGGGCGAGCCCAAAGCGCACTGGAGCCCCGGCGTGGGACCGTGGCAGCTGGACATCTGGGATCCGGTATTGACCAGGAACCATGCCGAGCGGGCCAATGTCGCCATCGTGGCCCCGGAGATCGCGGACCATCTCCTCCCCGGGCTATGCGGCAAGCAGAGCCTGAAGGACACCCTTGGCACATGGCTTGCGTGCGCGGGAAGGAAAGCGTCGGGGGAGGATCCGGAGCGCGACTATTGCGCTCCGAAGGCCGCGGACATATATGACGAGGAGAACGACTCGCTGTGGATCCAGCGGATGCCGGGCTCGGATGTGGACGGCGGGGTTCAGGACCGCAAGTGCCGATGGGGCACAGACGGCGGCGAGTTCGACTGCTACTGGTATGACATCGCCAACGCCGAGGGAGACCCGACGGACTATCACCCCGACGGCAGGATCGCCACCGGCGAAGACTCCAAGGGCAGGAAGTGGGCTGACAAGTGCAGGGAGAAACTCGGCGGCGGTGACGGCGACTGCTATGACATAACCCCCCTGCCGTCGGGCTTCGTGTCGTTCACCGACACCGACGGCACCAAGTACGCGGCGTTCCCGGCCGCGGACATAGGCGAGACCGGCACCGGGACCGGCTACGACGCGACGCTGATACGCGGCGTGCCCGCCAACCAGTACGCCCGAGACTCGACGCTGGGCGACGGCCACGGATGGTTCGAGGGCACAGTGGACAACAGAGTGCTCTACATCAAGACCTGCGCAGCGCCGGGGCCGTGCCGCTGGCATCGGGTGTGAGGACCCCCGATGCGCAACGGCCCGCGACGAGCTTCTTGGGCACCCGACGGTGCAGGCGTGATGAGATATGCGGACGTGACGGGATGAGACGGCCCGGCGGCTGCCCGGAGGGCATTGCGAGTCCCCGTCCGCTGGGGCGGGTGCTGGCGCGGGCAGCGGCGACCGTGGCGGCGGCGGTGATGGTGGTGGCGTTCGGCTGCGGCCGCGAGGCCCCCCAGCGGGAGCCTGCGGCGATCGCGCCGCCGCAGGCGCAGCCCGACGGCTTCGAGCCCGACGGCGGGCAGGAACCTGCCGACCGCTGGCAGGAGCCCGCCGACGACATGGAGCCCGACCCCGCCGACGACATGGAGCCCGACCCCGCCGACGGTGCGGAGCTGCCGGTGTTCGAGAGGGTCGTCGTCGACCACGGGTCCGAGCTGCCCGATGTGGAGCCCGGCCCCGGCGACGGGTCGGAGCCGACAGAGTCTGAAAGGGCCGTCGACGGCGGGGACGCCGCGCCCGGCGAAGCTGAGGACCCCGGCGGGCCCGTCGATGAGGCTCCGGCCGACCTGCCGGGGCCGTTGAGGTTCCAGTTCGAGCCCGGCGGCTTGTTCTTCGAGTTGGGTTCTAAGCGCTGGCCGGATCGCTACGAACTGGAGGGGCACAGAGACGAGGTGGCGGTGCGCAGGGACTCGGTGCTGGTGCGCGGCGGTGTGGTGCGCGGGCTGGTGCAGAACATGTCCGACAGGCTGTTCGCGCGCGGTGTGACGGTGTCGGTGGGCGAGGGGCGCTGGGTGTTCCCGTTGACGCTGCAGCCCACCGAGGTGGCTCCGTTTGTGATCGAGGGCTACCAGGGACCCAGCGATCCCGCCTCGATCAGCTTCGAGGTCGCCGCGCGGTTCGTGCCCGAGCCCGACCCGAAGCGGTCTCTTCATATCAGCGGGCTTCCGGGGACTTGGGGCGAGCACTGGAGCGACGCGCAGCACCGTCTGCCGGCCTTCTTGATCGAGGTGCCTGAGGGCCTACATGACGACGACTGGGGGCAGTACTTTGTGACTTCGGTCAATTTGTATGTGCCCACCTCTCATCCCAGCATCGCAGAGGAGGTCCGCAGCGTGACGATCGATGACCTGAGGGTCTATCTGACCTGGCTGGACGCCGACGACAGGGTGCTCGACGCGCGCGAGCTGGTCCCGTATCAGTCGATCGAAGTGGGTGTCTACGAGGACGGCTGGCCCCGGTGGGGGTACACGCCGATAGACCGGCTCCCAGCCAACGGTTACACGGGATTCCAGGTCGGGTTCCTGTTGCGCGTGTTGGACGGCGCGTGGGACGACGCGGACTTCGTGTTCGACGCGGACTTCGCGCTGACCGTGGGCGGCGCCCACGGGACCGGCAAACGGCTAGCTCTGGGCGGCAGCCCGTCGTGAGCGCCGCCACTCGATCTGGAGCAGGTTACCCACACCAACGGCGCCTTCACCATCTGAACCCCCGCGGCAACGCCGCGGACCCCAGCCCGCACCGGCCACAACACCCCCGACCCGCACACCAACCCAACCGGCCCAGCCCAGCCCCGACCACACACCAGTTGCTCAGCAGTCTCCTAGGAGACTGTTGATTATGTCCCCAAACGGTCGTTTCGGATCCACAAAACCCTAGGTCAGAGGCTTGCGTGTCGCGCGAAATCGGCATTATTCAGCAGTCTCCTAGGTGGCTTGCAGGCCCGGTTCAAGCAATCACGGGCTGGGGCAACGAGTACATTCCATTGACGCCGTTCGCCCCGAAGGCTCCGCTCAAGGAAGGCTGTTGGAGGCACGACTTTGCATGGCGCAACCTGTACCGAATACAAGAGGAGTATGAAGTCGACTCGTGGAACCAGAGGAACTACAGATTCAGCAATGACAGACTGAAGGCCGACTGGGACCACATATGCAGCATTACCTATACTGGCGGTTGGTCGCTTATTGGCGTTGACTGCAAGCAACTGTCCAACACGGCTTGGAAGGTCCTCAACTCCCATGCTCCGTCTGTCGACAAGTACGAAACGGACCCTGAAGATGTCGGATATGTCGCTCAAGACTGATGTTCCATAAAGGGCCTGAGGATTAGGACGAAACATGAGTAGACAACAAGAGACTCATGACCGTCGACCACTCTGGTTTTGGATCCTGGTGACAGGCCTGGTTGTCCTACTCTTGGCCGCGGGTGTCTGGCAGATTGTAGCCCGATTCGCTGCTGAAGGTGACGGCTATGTCGAGCCCGTGACTGTTGCCGAGAAGGAAGCAGACATCGATCAGTCCCAAGCAGTTCCTCCAGAGCGTAGCGACGGTCAGGATGACTTGGAGTCTTTCCGCAAGGACACTGATGCGGAGTCCGAACCGGCGGTTTCCCCAGAGCGTAGCGACGGTCAGGATGACTTGGAGTCTTCCCGCAAGGACACTGATGCGGAGTCCGATCTGACCGCAGCGCAGACACCGCCACAAGCGGATCTAGGTTTGGAGGACATAGTTCGCGAATTCACACTGGAGTTCTGGGGCGGGGAAACCTTACGTGCGGAAGACGACTATGTTCCCAGCATCTATGCCAAGCTTGATTCAACGGACTTCGAGACGAGACGCAGAGGTGAGTTCGAACTAGCAGTCCATGTGCATTTTGTCTCGATACAAGCGGATGATCCTTACTATCCGCTGCTGCAGAAACTACGGGACGATAGCTGGTGGTCATGCTTGGAGGAATACGGCGTGCCCCCATTGGAGGAGTTCGGTCCGCTAACACCAGAACAGCAGGATGCTCTGATGGAGGAACTCGGTCTGGTGGGTGAGCGGATGGAGCAAGTTGTAGACGACTGCTGGAGTCGAGCCCGGATATACGCAGGCAAGGATGAGGAGACCGACCGGCTTCTGGAGTTGCAGCACCAGTACTACCTGACCGCTGCTCAAGACTGGGTGCAGGAAAACCCCGACTCGGTGGTGCCCCTGCCCCTCCGGGGATGAAGAAGACATCGGATATGTCTAGAAGTGACCGCCGCCGGCCTGAAATAGCCCATTGGTCCTGGAGTGAGAATGGCCCAGGCGAGTGACACACCCCTGATCTCGGCCCGTCGGGTGCTGGTCGCCGGTCTGATAGGGGCGGTCGTGGCTGCTGTGGCATGGCTCGCTGTAGACCGGTTCAGCCATGACGGCAGCGGCGGCGTCACAGCCGCCGGCGAGTTCACGGACCCCGGACAGCAACGGCCAACTCCATCTGTTCCCGAGACCGAGGACGACAGCGCTATTTCTGATGATGGCGGCGACAGTGTCCCGGTCGCGGGGGACTTCACAGACTCCGCACGGCCACAGTCAACTCCATCTGTTCCCGAGACCGAGGACGACAGCGCCATTTCTGATGATGGCGGCGACAGTGTCCCGGTCGCGGGGGACTTCACAGACTCCGCACGGCCACAGTCAACTCCATCTGTTCCCGAGACCGAGGACGACAGCGCCATTTCTGATGATGGCGGCGACAGTGTCCCGGTCGCGGGGGACTTCACAGACTCCGCACAGCCACAGTCAACTTCAAGCGCTCCCGAGACCGAGGACGACAGCGCTACATCTGTAGAAACGGTTGCGCAGACGCCACAACAGCCCGAGTTGGGGTTGGAAGAGATCGTCCGAGAATTCATGCTGCTTATAAATGGAGGGGAAACATTCGGGGAGAGCAATATGCCCGACGCATACGCCAAGCATCAATCGGAGGATCTGGAGACACGGCGCCGGGGCTGGTTCGAACTTGAGATTCTAGGAGAGCTTATCAACCGCTGGAATAAAGACCCCTATTATCCTTGGCTGAGCCTGTCAAAGCAAGACAACTGGGATCTGTGTTGGAACGAGTACGGCCTGCCCACGGTTTTAGAGTGGGTCCAACTAAGCCAGGAGCAACAGGATGCCATGTTGGAGGAACTCGGCCTGATCGGGGAACGGATGCTTGAAGCCGAAGAGAGGTGCTGGAGTCAGTCCCGGATATACGCGGGCAAGGATGAGGAGACCGACCGGCTTCTGGAGTTGCAGCACGAGTACTACCTGAAGGCTGCCCAGGACTGGGTACAGGAAAATCCTGACTCGGTGGTTCCATTGCCTGATGGAGGGTAAGGCTCATGAGCGCTCAAGACTGATGTTCCATAACTCCCGTGCCGTTCGCGGTGAGGCAGGGCTGACCACGCTGGAGTGGCTGCTGGTAGTGGCCGCGGTGGCGGGGCTGGCCGCTCTGGGGGTGGTGGTGGTGCAACAAGTGGTGGACGACACCGCTGAGAATGTGGCCTCACAGAGGGCCCGCCAGCAGGCCGCGTTCCTGGCTGCCACCGGCCTCGAGCAGCGGTGGAGGGCAGAGACGCCTCAGACACCGGAGGACGTCGACCGGATCAACCGCGCCTACGCGGCGAGATGCCGGCAGCTTGCCATCATCTACGACGACATCGAACTGGACATAGTCGTGTTCACCGGCACCCTCCAGACAGGCGGCGGCTGGGCCACGACGCCAGCCTGCAACCTCGTGTGATCCCGCAGCCGCGTGCCGCAGGCGGCGCGTTCTGCGAGATGCCCCCGGGCTCATCACCGGTCAACCATCGCGGGTCCAGGCTCAGGGTGCCGACAGCTCCTCGAGCGGCATCAGACGGCATGAGATCTCGGGCACGCTCGCGGGCTGGACGAAGCGCAGGCCCATCACGCCGTGGTCCCGTTCCCCGGGGTCGATCCAGTTGGGGACGCCCGGATCGGCGGCGGCCACCACGATCCGCACCCGGCCGTCTGGCCCGCGTGTCGCGTTCTCGCTGTCCACGTAGCCCCGGCCCCGGAAGTAGTCGGCCAGGTTCTCCATCCAGTGGTTGCACAGCTGGAAGTTCCACTGCTGGCAGCGAGGCTCGGCGAACTCCACCACCAGCGCGGCGCCGGGCTGCAGCCGCCAGTAGCCGAACTCGAAGTGGCGGTCGTCGGGCGACCCTCCGATGCGCTCGTACCACTCCTTGGTGTATTCGAGCTGGTTCTCGCGGGTCAGCAGGTCGCGGGTCCAGCCCCCGTAGTCGCTGAGCAGCCCGAGGATCAGCTGGGCGGCCACCGCCAGACGGGCAGCCATGTCGTCGGGCTCGGGCGTGGCCGGGCGCGGATGCTCGTCCAGGCAGCTGATCTCCAGCCGGGGCGGCGACTCGGAGCCGCGGTCCGCGTAGACGACCCGGCCCATCAGCTCGCGGATCTGGCGCGTCATCGGGAACCACACCTCGTCGGGGCCGGGGTCGTCGACCGACATCACGAAATTCACGGCGCCGTCGGCGGCGGCAAGGTCGGCCAGCACGAAGCTGTGCGGGGTCAGCGCCATGTTCGGGTTGAAGCCGGGCAGGTGGTCCTCGGCTCCCAGACCGACACCGAACGCGCCGACATCGTCGGGGATGGGCGGGCTCCACGCCGACAGGTGGGTGTAGGCGCTGCCGAGGTTGCCGGTGACCCGGTACCGGTAACGGGAGTCCACCGGCTGGACGATGTGGTCCTGGTTCGGGGACTGCACCCCCTGCCCGCCCCGCAGCGGCGGCGGGATGAGCCGGATCGGCCGGGGGCGGGCGCCCGGGGTGCGGCGCTCGATGGCCCGGGCCGAGGCCATCATGATCATGCGGGTGAGGTAGCGGAAGCCCTCCACCCGGTCCTTCGGATCGCCGTCGGGCGTCTCGCGCACCACGATGCGACCCGCGGCCTTGAGCGTGTCGCAGAAGTCCTCCCACGCCTTACCGTCCATCAGCCGCTCCCAGCGGAGGGCGGCCACCACCTCGGAGTCGGCTCCCGCGGTCGCCTCGGGCTGCGTGTCACTCACCGCTTGCTCCCTCGTCGCGTGGCTGCTGCTGTTCGGCGGGCGCCAATGGTGGCATCCCCAGGGCGTCCTGCAGGAAGCGGAGTTGGAGCAGCAGCAGGTTCTCGGCCACCTCCTCCTGGGGGGTCATGTGGGTGATCCCGCTGAGGGGGAGCACGGTGTGGGGTCGCCCGGCCTCGGTCAGCGCCTGCGAGAGCCGCAGGGTGTGGGCGGCCACCACGTTGTCGTCGGCGAGGCCGTGGATCAGCATCAGCGGTCGCTGCAAGCCGGACGCCAGCGGGGTCAGGTCGGTTCGCTCGTAGTTGCCGGGCTCGGTCGCCGGGTGCCCCAGGTAGCGCTCGGTGTAGTGAGTGTCGTAGAGGCGCCAGTCGGTGACCGGCGCTCCGGCGACGGCCGCGGCGAACACGTCGGGGCGCCGCAGCACGGCCAGCGCGGCCAGGTAGCCGCCGAAGGACCAGCCCCGGATGGCCACCCTTGCCAGGTCGAGCATCGGGTAGCGGTCGGCGGCGTCGCCCAACGCCTCGATCTGGTCTTCCAGGACCGGGCCGGCGAGATCGCCCCGCACGGCCCGCTCGAAGGCCGGGCCCCGACCGGGTGTGCCCCGCCCGTCGACGACCAGCACGGCGAAGCCCTGGTCGGCGAACCACTGCGAGGTGTGGAACAGCGCCTCGGCCCGTTGCACCCGCTGGACGTGGGGACCGCCGTAGGGGTCGAGCAGTACCGGCAGCGGGCTGCCGTCTCTTCCGGCGCCGTCCGAGGGCAGCACGATGGCCGAGACGAGCCGGCGGGGTCCGAGCTCGACGAGCTCGACGTTCAGCTCCAGGCCCGGCTCGGCCGCGTGGGAGGCGATGAGAAGGTCCGGCTCGGCGCGCCGCCGAGACCGCACTGTGCAGCGCCGGCCAGGGTGATCGAGCGAGCGTCCGGCGACCACGACCGTGTCCCCGCCGGCGGCGACGCTGTGCACACCTGCGCCGGTGGTGAGCCAGTCGACGGCTCCGTCCCAACCCACCCTGGCCACATGGACCTCGGCCGGGTCGACCGAGGCGGTGACCGTCACACCGTCGCCGTCGGCGTGGTGGACGGCGCGGACCTGGACGCGGTCTGTGGTGAGCGGCTCGCCGTCTGCACACAGGCGGCGAGCCGGGCCGCGGTCCTCCACGGTGACCAGCCGGCCGGCCGCCACACGGGGAACTCCTGGCACCAGCTCCACCCAGGCGTCGTCGGTGACGGTCCTCAGCAGCCGGCACTCCCCGGCGTCGGGGTCGGCCTTGAGGACTCCCAGGGTGCGCTGATCACGAGTCTGCACCGTCAGCAGCAGGCCGTCGGGGGTCCAGCGCACCGCGGCCAGGTACTCCCAGCCGTCCTCGTCCCAAGCGACGGTGACCGGTTCAGCGTCGCCGTCGATGTCGAACACGGCCAGGGCGACCTCGGCGTTGGCTTCGCCCGCGGCCGGATAGCGGATCTCGACGGGCTCGCCGGCGGGCGAGGCGGGGTCGGAGATCCACCAGCGGGACACCGGCGCGGTGTCCACGCGGGCGGCCAGCAGCCTTCGGCCGTCGGGGGACCACCAGTGCCCCCGGGTGCGGCCCATCTCCTCGGCCGCCACGAACTCGGCCGCGCCCCAGCTGACCGTGTCGCACGGCTCGTGGGCGACCAACCGGTCGCCGGCGCGGTCACCGGTCACCCGCAGCGAGGACTCGGCCACGTAGGCCACTCGGGCGCCGTCCGGCGACAGTCGCGGGTCGAACGCCCCCGGCGGCGCGGGCAGGGCCACCGGCGCCGGTCCGCCGGTCGCCAGCGACACCCGCCACAGCTCGCCGCCCAGCGCGAACACCGCCGTGTCGAGCGCCTCGTCGGCGTCGTAGGAGACGATGCCCGAGCCGGTCTCGCGCACCCGCTCGCGCCGGGCCCGCTCCGCCGGCGGCAGGTCCCGGCCGTCGCCCCCGGAGCCGAGTCGGCGGGGGTCGGCCACCAGGCGCTCGACCCCAGAGGCCACGTCGAGCACCCACAGGGAATTGACCGCGTCGACCGGTCCCGATGAGCGCAGGAAGGCCACCCGCGTGCCGTCGGCGGACACCCGGATGTTCCGGGGCTCGCCCAGGGTGAACCGCCGGGTGAGGGCCTGGCGCCTGGGGAAGGACTCGGTCCCGTCCACCCGGCCCCGCCGGCTCAGTCCCAACCCCCGGCGGACGGGGTGATCAGTCGCCCAACTGGGCCTGGAGGTAGTTCTGGATGCCGATGTCGGCGATGGCGCTCTGCTGGGTCTCGATCCAGTCGAGATGCTCCTCCTCGCCCACCAGCAGATGCTCGAGCAGCTCGCGGGTGCCCACGTCGCCCTGCTCCTCGGCCAGGGCCACTCCCCGGCGGTAGCGGTCGATGGCGGCCACCTCGAGCAGCCGGTCGTTCTCCATCTGCTCCTCGACCGTCTTGCCGGCCCGCACGCTGGCGAGGCTCTCCAGCCGGGGCATGCCGTCCAGGTACAGGATGCGGTCCATCAGCTTCTCGGCATCGTGCATCTCCTCGATCGACTCCTCGCGCATCTTGGCCGCCAAGCGGGTCCAGCCCCAGTCCTCGCAGACCTTGGAATTGACGAAGTACTGGTTGATGGCAGTGACCTCGGCGGCCAGCGCCTCGTTGAGGAACTCAATGATCTCCGGTGAGCCTTGCATGGCCCCACCCTAACTTCCCCCGCTCCGCTTGCTCGAAGCAAGGTTGCGAGCCGCGTGCTCAGTCCTCCACAACGTGGGAGGCGAAGCCGTCCAGCGATCGGGACCAGGCATCCGGATGCACTGCGCCGTCGGGGCCGAGGGCCCGCGCCGCCGCTTCACCCATGGCCAGCACGTGATGCAAATTGTCCAGCACACCGAAGCCATGACGTCCCAGCGACACCACGCGGGCTTCAGCGAGCGAGTGCAGCCATTCCTCGACGACGGCCCGAGCTCTCATGGTGGCGATCTCGTAGACGGGATACACGGCGGGAAGCCGCCTCACCTCGACACGCTCCAACTCGGGGACTTCCAGACCGACGCGCGCCAAGCCGTCGGCCACGAGTTCGCCGATGCGGTCTTCGGACTGCTGCCACAGCCCGTCGCCGGGCCAGCACGGGATCTCGGCACACAGCACGGTGCGGCCGGGCGGATCGTCGCCGTCGCGGTAGTTCTTCGGCTCCGACAGGCGCGACACGGCCGTCTCCGCGCCGGGGAAGTAGTGGGCGTCGAACGGGGTGAACCGGTCGCGGCCGACCACCAGGTACGCGAGCACGACAGCCCTGGTCCGGCATTGTTCCAGGGCCTCGGCGACCAGGTCCGGAGGGGGTGGATCCACGGCCGCGGCCAGCGCCGGGATCGGCATGGTCGACAGGACCGCGTCGGCCCGGAGCACTCCACCGTCGACATGTACCGATACGGCGTCGCCGGCCGCTTCGAGCCCGCCAACCCGGACGCCCAGCCGCAGATCGACCCCGGCGCCGGTGGCGACGTCGGCCAGGGCCTCGCTGAGCTGCCCGTAGCCCCGCCGGGGGTACAGGAAGCTCCGGCCCTGCGGTCGCGCCGCCTTGACGACACGCTTCATGACATCGCCCGCCCCGGAGGCCGACACTCTCCGGAGGGCCAGCTCGCGATCGAGGAGACCAGCATCGACCCCGTAGAGCTTGCGGGCGTATGGCGCGTAGAACTCGCGGGCCACCGAGGGTCCGAGCCGGCGGGCTACATCGTCTTCGAATGAAACGGGCGCTGCCGTTACGCGACGCCGCAGCGGGGCCGTGGCCGCGTCGAGCGCGACCCGGGCTCCGAACGCCGGGGGCAGGTTGCGCACCATGTCACCCGCTCGCAGCGGGAAGGCGACCCACCGGCCGTTCAGACGGATCCGGCCGTTGCGCGGCCTGACCTGCAGATCGGGCCCGAGCACCGACCGGAACAACTCCAGGAACCGCTCAGGGGTGGCGGGATGCAGCCTGTGGGAGCCGTAGTCGACCCGCTGGCCCGCGACCTCGAAGCTGCCGGCCATGCCTCCGACAGCGGCCGTTGCCTCCAAGAGGGTGCACCGATGGCCCAGTTGCGCGCTGCGAAGCGCCGCCATGAGCCCGGCCGGGCCGGCGCCGATGACGGCTACCTCAGCCATGCGGGCCGCTCCAGTTGTTCATCCGGCCACACTTCTTGTAAGGTATGCCTAATGCTTGCTGTACCGCACGATGAATATACCACCAACGGCCACGGGCGACAGCCCGGGCCGGGACAGATCGCGGTGGTGACGGGAGCGGCTGGCTTCATCGGTTCGCATCTGGTCGACCTGCTCCTACAGCGGGGACACACGGTGGTCGGGCTGGACTCTTTGGACCCTGCCTACAGCCCGGCCCAGAAGCGGGCCAACCTGGCGGCGGCCGAGCGGCACCCGTCGTTCCGGCTGGTGGTCGACGACCTTCGGCGTGCCGACCTTGCCGCTCTGTTCGCCGGGGCCGGGACGGTGTTCCACCTCGCGGCCCGGGCCGGTGTGCAGGACTCGTGGCGGCAGGGCGTCACCGACACCTGGGAAGTCAACGTGGCCGGCACCCAGGCAGTGCTGGAGGCCGCACTGGCCGCAGGCGTCGGTCGGGTGGTCCTGGCGTCCAGCTCCTCGGTCTACGGCGAGACCGCGGCTCCCGGCGGGCCGCGGACGGTGAACCCGATCAGTCCCTACGGTGCCTCCAAGGCCGCCTGCGAACACCTCGCCGGCGTCTACGCCGGCCGGGGCCTCGAAGTCGTCACGCTGCGGTACTTCACCGTGTTCGGGCCCCGGCAGCGCCCCGACATGGCCATGCATCGCATGTTCGAGGCGACCCGGCCCGGAGGGCCCACCTTCTGCCGCCGAGGCTCGGGGGAGCAGACGCGCGAGTTCACCTTCGTGCACGACGTGGCGGAAGCGACCGCGGCGGCGGCGACAGTCCCCGCGGCGGCCGGAAGGACGTTCGACGTCGGTGGCGGAGCCCGCCCCTCGCTCAATGACGTGATCGCGGCGGTAGGAGTTGTAGCCGGAGCCGCCGTCCTGGTTCGGACGGTGCCCCGACCGGCCGGGGACCCCCAGGCGACCGCAGCCGACACCGGCCCGGCACGCCAGCTGCTGGGCTGGAGGCCGGTCACGCCCCTGCGTCGGGGTCTGGCCGAGCAGGCGGCGTGGCATCGTCGGCGGTGGGCTGCCGGCTCTCACCCGACACCGCAGCCGCAGGCCCTGCAGCCTGGCTCGAGCCGGCCGGTCCCGGCCGCGATCTGAGCCAGCCCCACGCGCCAAACGCGGCCACCACGACCGTCCACGCAACCGTCAGCGCCACCGCGCCCCCTTCGAAGTGGCGATGGTCGGGCAGCAGCGTCGACCAGGCTTGGTAGACGGGGTTGGCGGTCTGTTCGAAGTCCACGATGAGGGTGCGCCGACCGGTGGAGGCCTCGACGACCAGCCAGACCCAGTTGAAGGTCCCGATCAGGCAGCCGCCCAGCGCCAGCCACCGCAACCCGCGCCGCCCGTCCGCGAGCATCGCCACCGCCACCACCGCCGCGGGAAGCGCCGCCACCACCTGACGGCCGGGCCACCACCAGCCGTGCATGGTCAACGCGACCCAGGTCGCCACCGCATAGGTGGCCGCGATCACGGCAAGCAGGGTGGCCCAACCCGGCGGGCGCCGGCGGGCGAGCGCGGCGAGGGCGGGCACCGCCAGCAGGTACGCGGGCGTCCACGCGGCCAGCCCGAACCCCCGGTCCACCAGCAGGCCGATCAGGCGCCGGCTCCGTCCCAGGTAGTCGGGATCGCGGCCCAGCACCAGCAGCTCGCCGTCTATGAAGTGGTCGCCGCTCGCGTAGGCGGTCCAGCCGCCGTAGACGCTGCGGTGGAAGGCCAGGTAGACGACCCCGGCGACGGCCAGGACGGCGAGGTCCAGAGCCAGCCTTCGCCTGCGGTCGGGCCAAAGCCGCACGACGAGCACAGCTGCGATGACCGCAGCCACGGGCACGAACTTCACCGACAGCCACGGCAGGGCGACGATGCTCGCCAGAGCCAGGGCCCGCCCGGTGCGTCCCAATGGCCCGGTGACCGCAGCCAGTCCCAGAGTCAGGCACAGCGCGGCCGGCATCTCGGGATAGACCTGCGTGGCGTAGCCCACCAGCGGCGGTGCCGCGAAGAAGCCGCCCACCACCAGGCCGCCCACACCCACCCCGACACCGAACCGGCGAACCGCCAGCCACAGCGTGGCCGCCGCAGTTGCGGCCGCGAATGCGGCCAGCGCGGCTTTGGCCGCGACCCATCCGCCCAACTTCATGGGCAGCGCCAGCAGTGCGGGCAGCAGCGGGTCATGGGGGCTGATGCGCCGGCCCGAGTCGTCGAGCTCGATCGTCTGGGGGTTGAGGTCGATCTCGTGGTAGGGCTCGAACCGGCGCTCATCGAGTTCGTCGCTGATGTCAAGGTCGAAGTCCTCGCCGATGCTGATGGCGGTGGTCAGGTACTGCGGCTCATCGGCCGTCACCCTGGCGCCGTAGGTGGCATGGGCGCCTATGGCCGGCAACGCAACGGTGAATGTCCAAACCGCCACCGCGGCCATGACCAGACCGAGTCTCGGTGGCTGCCCTCTCCTCAACAGCCTCAGAGGCGGGAACCTCACAGCAGGTGATCGCGGCGGATCACCAGGAACCACGTCAACACGAACGACAGGGCAACAAGGACCACAGCCATGATCCCGGCCTCGGCGATGAAGGCGTCCTCGAAGGAGCCGAAGATCCGGGTGGCCAGCGTCGAGAAGCCCAACGGCGACACGAACAGGCTGATGGGGAGCTCCTTCATCACCGACAGCAGCACGAGGCCCACACCGGCGAGCAGTCCCGGTCCCATCATGGGCAGGTCAACGGCAAGGAACCGGCGTATCCGGCCCGCTCCGAGGATCCGGGCCGAGTCGTGCAGCCGGTCGGGCACGCCCCGCACCGCCACCAGCGTCACCCCCATGGCCAGTGATCCGAACCGGACCATGTAGGCGAAGATCAGCAGCGCCATGGTGTCGTTGAACAGCTCGAACGCCAGGTCGGATCGCAGTGTCCAGAACCGCATCGAGAGCGCTATGAGGATGCCGGGCAGGGCGAACGTGCTGACCACCAGCGCGTGGGCGAACGAGCCGGCCCGGGACCGGTACCGGCCGACGAGCAGGGCTATGGGCAGCACCGCCGCCGTCGACACGACGGCCGCGACCACGCTGACCCCCAGGGTGTTCACGGTGGCCTCGAGCACTATGGACGAGTCGATGGTGAGGGGCCGGCCGCCTGTCGCGGACCGGATGAGGCCCCCCGCAGCCCAGTCCAGCAGCGCCACCAGGGGTGCCCCGACCGCTCCCGCGGCGGCCAGGGCGACGAGACCGGTCGCAGGGCCCCGCCAGCGGCCGAGGCCGTAGATCATGGGGCGCTTCGACTGGACCCCGGCCGCGTCGGGGAGCCGGTGCGAGAACCGGCGCTCCCCGAGCACCACCATTGCGGCCAGCACCAGCAGGATCAGGCTCAGGGCCAGCGCCACCGGCGGGTTGGCCAGCTGGTTGGTGGCGATGGCCCGGGTGAGCGTGTCGTAGCGCATGAGCTGCACCGCGCCGTAGTCACTGAGGGTGTAGAGGAACACCAGCAGCGTGCCGGCGCCCATGGCGGTGGCCATCTGGGGCACGCAGATGCGTCCGAAGACTTTGAGCGCAGTGTCGCCGAGCACCCTTGCGCTCTCCTCGAGGGTGCTGGGAAGCTGCCGCAGCCGAGCCGCGACCGGCAGGTATACGTAGGGGTAGGTCATGAGGGTCAGGACCAGCCACGCCCCTCTGAAGCCCCGAAGCTCGGGGGTGCGGTCCACCCCGATGCCGGCGAGCAGGTCGTTGGCCAGCCCGCCCGGGTTGAGAGTGTGGATGAACGCGGCCGCGCCGACGAAGGTCGGGAACACCAGCGGCAACGGCAGCAGGATGCGCCACAGCCGGCTGAGCGGAAGGTCGGTCCGGGTCGTGAGCCAGGCCAGGCCGGTGCCGAGAACCAGAGCGGCGGCCGACACCGACACCGCAAGTTGCAGCGAGCGCCACAGCGGCCCGACGGTGCGGTCGCTGATGAGCAGGCCGGCCGGGTCGGCCCCGGCGGCGAAGTTCCGGTAGACGAGATACACCCCGGGGAAGGCGAAGGCCCCGGCGAGGGCCAGACCCGCCAGACGCAGCATCGGAGGAGCCCCGGAGAGGCGCATCGGGCGCGTCGTCGTGCCGGCAGTCACCGCTTGAGCATGCCGCCGAGCACCCCCCACGGCACCCTGGCGGTCACGGTCTCGCCCCGCTACTGGTTGAGGATGCCGCTGGCCTCGATGATGGCGATGGTCTCCTCGAAGCCGCCCCCGAGGGCGTCGAAGTCGACGCTGCCGATCTCCAGCGCCTTCAGCGGAGGGAGGATGTCGGCCGGCTCGACCCCCGCCGCCAGCGGGTATTCGAAGGTTTGCTGGCTGAAGTAGCGCTGCACCGGCGCCGACAGCAGGTAGGCGATCAGATCGTTGGCCGCCTGCCGGTTCTCGCTGCCGGCGGTGATGGTGGCCGCGGTGATGATGAGCAGCGAGCCGATGTCGTCGTCGGCCAGATCGTGGTTGGCGGCCCGATGGCGGTCGCCCGCGGCCGCGGCCTCCTGGTACTGGTAGTAGTGGTTGACGAGGCCCATGTCGATCTCACCCCGGCCGGCGGCCTCGACGATGGACCGGTTGTTGGGGTAGTAGCGAGCGTCGTTGGCCACCATGTCGTTGAGCCATTGCGCGGCCACGCCGGAGCCGTACTGGTCGCGGAACACGGTGAACCAGTCGATGAAGGAGCCGTTGGTGGCCGGGATGGCGACCCGGCCCCGGTAGCGGTCGCCGGTGAGGTCGAACACCGACTCGGGGAGCTCGCCGGGGGGCACCGAGTCGAGATTGTGGACAAGGACGCGCTTGCGGCCCGAGAAGCCGACCCAGGTGTCCGACCTCGATCGACTCTCCTCGCCGACGAGGCCGAGCACGTCGCCGTCGATGGAGCCGAGCAGGCTTGCGCTCTCGAGGAACCCGACCGGACCGGGCGAGCGCGACAGGAAGACGTCGGCCGATGTGCGGTCGCCCTCCTCGGCCATCAGCAGGGCCAGGTCGGTGGAACTCCCCCACCGCACGGCCACGTCAGTGCCGGTCTCGCAGGCGAAGGCCTCCAGCGTGGGACCGATCAGGTTCTCGGTCCGGCCCGAGTACACCGTGACCTCCCGGCCGTTGGACCCGGCGCACTGGCCGTCGTAGATCTCGGCCGCAGTCCCGTCCAGGTACCGGACCTCGTCCTGCGAGCACGCCCCCGCAATCAGGGCCAAGGCAGCCGCCACACCGAGGATTCGTCCTATCATGGCGCAAGACTATAGCCAGGGTTTGCGGAAATCGTAAAGTCAACCTAACTAACCTTCCCGACGAGTGTCCATGAGCCTGTTGCCCGCTATCAGAGCCCGCCTGCCCCGCGGCGCCGTGCCGGTGCTGGTCGTGGCGGTCACCGGCCTGGCCGCGGCCGCCATCGTCTCCACCGTGGACGCCGGTGCCCTGACCCGCGCCGCCCGCACAGCCTGGGGCGAACCCTTCCAGGTCGTGGCTGCAGTGGGCGCGTTCGGCCTCGCGTTCGTGCTGAGGGCCGTGGCCTGGCGACGAGTCCTGCCGGGGCTCAGCTTCGGGCACGCCCTCGGCGGGATCCATCTGGCTCTGGGCGGCAATCACCTGCTCCCCCTCCGCCTCGGCGAGCCGATGAGGGTCGTTAGCGTGGTGCGACGCGCCGGGGTGAGCGTCGACGCCGCGACGGCCTCCACCGTTGCGCTGCGCTCAGCCGATCTGCTAGCGGTGGTCGGACTCGTGCTGGCGGCCGGTCCGGCCGCGCTGGCGGAGGGGACCGGGTGGGGAGGATGGCTGGTGTTCGCGGCAGTGGCCGCCGCGGCCCTGGCAGCCTGGCTGTGGCTGCGCCGCCTGTCGGGCCGCCGCGACGACGTGAACATGCCCGGCCTGGTTGCGCTCGGCCTGTCGGCGACGGCCTGGATGGCGGAGGCGGTGCTCGTGTGGCAGGCAGCCCACTGGGCCGGCCTGCAGATCAGCTTCGTACAGGCCCTCGGGGTCACGGCGGTGTCGGTGGCCGCACAGGTAGCGGCCATCGCTCCGGGCGGCTTCGGGACCTACGAGGCGGCTGCGGTCGGCGCCTACGCCGCCCTCGGCCACGACGCAGGTGACGCGCTGGTGGCCGCGCTGGCCGCCCATGCTCTGAAGACCGCCTACTCGCTGGCCGCAGGCGCCATCGCGGTGTTCGCCCCCGGTCCCAGCCTGGCCGGCCGGCTCCGGCTGCGCCGCCCGGCCGCGCCGCCGGCGGCGCAAGTGCCGGCCGCCGGGCGAGAGAGTCCGATCGTGTTGTTCATGCCCGCCCACAACGAGGAGGAGTCGGTCGGGGCCTGCGTGCAGCGGACGCCCACCTCGATCCTGGACCGCCCCGTGCAGGTGCTGGTGGTGGACGACGGTTCCACCGACACCACCGCGGAGCGGGCCAGAGCCGCGGGTGCGGAAGTGATCAGCCTTCCGGAGAACCGGGGACTGGGTGCGGCCGTGCGGGTGGGACTGGCCGCCGCGGTGGACCGCGGGGCTGCGGCCGTGGCGTTCTGCGACGCCGACGGCGAGTACCCGCCCGAAGAGCTCAGGACGCTCGTGGCCCCGATACTCGCGGGTGAGGCCGACTATGTGGCCGGCAGCCGGTTCCTGGGCCGGATCCACCACATGCGGCCCCACCGCCGGCTCGGGAACATGGTTCTCACCCGGGCACTGTCGATCGTTGCTCGCCACCGGATCACCGACGGGCAGACCGGCTATCGCGCCTTCTCGTCCCGGGCGGCCGCCGACGCCGAGATCATCCACGACTACAACTACGCGCAGGTGCTGACGCTCGACCTGCTGGCCAAGGGCTACCGGTACGCGGAGGTGCCGATCAGCTACCGCTTCCGCACGACCGGCCGGAGCTTCGTGCGACTGGGCCGCTACCTGCGCAACGTCGTTCCGGCCGTCTACCGGGAATTGAACCCCAAGTTGATTAGCTGAAGTTGGCGCGATATGTTAGGTATACCTACTATCAATCCTTAAGCCTTCGAAAGGATCCGGCCATGTACCGCTACTCCCAGCGCTTGGCGCCGATCGCCGCTCTCGTCGTGGTCCTCGTAGCCGCCTCGTGCAGCGGGACCGACGACGGCGCCGCCGTCCGCGAGATCAACGAGGGCTCGGAGTCGGTCTCGGCCTCGGCGTCCGGCACCGGATCCGCATCCGGGTCGGCCAGCGCGTCCGCGAGCGGATCAGCATCGGCCACTGCCACCGGCACCGGCACCGGGTCGGCATCAGCCACCGGCACCGGCACCGGGTCGGCGTCGGCGTCAGCGCCTGCCGACGGGAGTTCGGCCGCCTCGCCGGGCGACGGAGGCTACGAGTACGCGTCGAACGTCGACTCGCACCGGCTGCTGGTGGCCGACATCTGCGGTATCGGGGATCTGCTCGACGCGGGCGACTTCGCCGCAGTCGAGGACATCTACCGCAACGGCGAGAACTCGGTGAAGAGCGACGGCTCCATCCGCACCATCGGCGGTTTCGCGGCCGGCGAGGGCAAGCAGCACGGGCTTGACGCCTACTACGGCACCCCCGCCCCCCTCGACGACTTCGTGACAGCCGCCCTGCAGGGAACGGGCATGTTCGAGGGCCAGAGCGACGGTGTGCGGTCCCAGGGAGCGGAGAAGGGCATCCAGAACCAGGTGATGGTTGCCTATGCGGTTCACGAGCTCTACGCCGCCCTGGCCAAGGCCGCCGACGGCAACTTCGACGTGGCCAGCGGCGCCGTGCACAACTGGGACGAGGGCTGGGCGTTCTTCCACGGAGCCGAGCCGGGCTGTTCTCCCTACGCCACCGGCAACAAGCGGGCCGCCAACTTCGGCACGACCGGCGCCGACGGCGAGACGGCGCGGGCCAACGAGGCGATCCTCGCCGCGATGATCGCTGGCCGCGACGCCCTGCTGGCCTCCGACGCGGCCGGCGCGGAAGCCGCAACCGAAGAGGTGGTGCGCGGCCTGGCCATCACCTACTCGCAGGCCGCCATCCGCTACGCCAGCCTCATCGAGGGCGACCTGGCCGACGGCAACGACGCCAAGGCCAAGGAGCATCAGGCCGAGGGCCTGGCCTTCTGGCGGGTGGTCGAGGCCTACATGGTCCCCGCAGGCGCCGATGCCGGCACCATGGACGCGATCTTCAATCTGAACAATCCCCCGGGCGCCAACGGGTTCGGCGTTGAGGTGCGCGCCGCGCTCCAGCCCGCATGGGACGCCCTGGGCATCGCTGCGAGCGACATCGGCTCTCTTCAATAGTCGCGACACCAGGGCGTGGCGTCCCGGCGGTTCATGCGCGCCGCCGGGACGCCAACTCTCTCTCAGGCCCGTCCAACCGGACCGCGTCGGTTGGTCTGTCGGCCGCTCAGGCCCGGCCCCTGAGCGGGCCGGGGCTACCAGCCTTCGAAGACGGGGTCGCGCTTCTCCACGAAGGCCCGCATGGCCTCCTTGGTGTCGCCGGTGGCGAAGTTGACGCCCTGACCGAGGGCCTCGGCCTCCAGCGCTTGGAACAGCGAGATGTTGGAGGCGTTGTTGAGGAAGCGCTTCGAGTTGGCCAGCGCAATGGGCGGTCCGGCCGCGATGGTGGCCGCCATCTCGTCCACCGCGGCGTCGAGGTCTTCGGCGGCGACGACCTCGTTGACGATGCCGAGCTCCGCGGCCCGGGACGCCCCGATGATGTCTCCGGTGAAGGCCAGGCGCTTGGCCTCGTGCAGCCCGATCCGCTTGGGCAGCAGCCACGAGGTCCCGAAGTCGAGACTCAGGCCCCGCTTGGCGAAGATCAGAGAGAATCTTGCCCGCTCCGAGCACCAGACCATGTCGGCGGCCAGGGCCATACCGAAGCCGGCGCCCACGGCCACCCCGTCGACCTTGGCGATCACCGGGCGGGGACAGTCGTGGATGGCCATCACGGTGTCGGCGATGTCGCGCATGCTGTCAATGCGGTGCCGGACCGGCTCGTCGCTCGCCGAGTGCTCATTGTCACCGGGGCCGACATCCGCGCCGGCGCAGAAGTCGCCACCGGCCCCGGTCAGCACGACGGCCCGGGCCGAGGACTCGGCGATGTCGCGGAAGCCGTGCCGCAGCGCGGCCCACATGTCGGGTGTGCAGGCGTTCTTGCGACGGGGCCGGTCGACGGTGACGGTCGTGATGGCGCCGGCGGACTCGATATGGATGTTCGGATGCGGCAACGATGCTCCCGGGATGCTCGGCAAGTGGTGCCGTGACGCTATCCACAAGCGCGAACCGGTGCGAGTGCCACCTGCATCACCTCGGCGGCCCCGTCGGCGATGACGAGGCCTCGTCCCGGCACCGGTGCCAGGGCCAGGCGGGCGGGCAGAGTCGCGCCGAGCAGATCGGCGTCGAGAGGACCGGGCCTGAACAGCACACCGGTGCGGCATGACCGCATCTCATGGAGCCAGCTGCCGTAGGACGAGCGGAGCCGGTCAGCCGTTGTCGAGGCCACCAGATGGCTGCGGCCGGTGGTGGACGCGGCCAGTCCGGCCAGCAATCCGGCGGTGTCGCCGATCCGGTCGGCGTCATCCACCAGCAGCAAGCGGCGGCCGTCGGTGTCGGCGGGTTCGTCGAGCGAACCGGCTGGCACCGCCTCCAGTCCCAGCAGGGTGGACAACTTGCCGGGCCGGTCGGCCACTACCACCACGTGCGCTCCGGCAGTGCGGGCGGCTGCGCCGATCGCGGCCAGGGCGCTGGTGCGTCCGGTGCGGGGAGGTCCCAGCACCAGGGCGTGCTCGCCGTCGTGGAGTGTAAGTCCGGCCGGTTCGAGGTCGAGGTCGCTGATGGCGAAGCGGATATGTATGCGTCGATCCTCAAGGTGCGCGCCGGCGGGCAGGTCCTCCAGGCCGATGTGCTGGGGTAGGGACCCGACCCGGACGGGTTCACGCATGGTCGGTGGGGACTCGGCCGCCAGTGCCGTCGCGGCTGCGGCCAGGTCGCCATGGGCGGGGCGGGCGACATGAACCTCCAGCCCGTCGCCGACACTGACAGCCCGACCCGCGACGAGATGGGCGGTGGGCTGCTTGAGCCCGAAGCGCAGGCCGTCGCTGGTGTCAGAGGTGGCGTGAACGAGAACCACGCCGGCGGAAGCGGCGAGATCGGGCGGGAGGTCGGCAGCCCGGCCGATGCTCACCGCCACCCGCACCCCCACCGCCGGGCCGTCGCCCCAGATGCGAGCGAACCGGTCGTGGGGCTCCGGCTCGCGTACCGGGTCGTGGGCGCGGGCCAGCCCGGCGAGATCATCCACCAGCAGCACCACCTCAGCAGGACGCCCGGACCGGCCGCCGGCTCGTCGGGCGGCAACCTCGTCGTCGAGGAGGCGCAGCAGCCGGGTTCGCCGATCGCCTTCCGTCGGGGCGACGACCGCGCCGACATGGGGAAGGCTGCCGAGCGCCGGCAACGTGCCGGCATCGAGGTCGATCCCGTAGAGGTGGAATTCGTCGGGGCTGTTGGTGCGGCACAGGTCGAGGGCGACCGCGGCCAGGGTGGTGGTCGTGCCCGACCCGGGGCCGCCGATGACCGCCAAGTGGCCGTCGGCCGGCTGCCATCCGCCGGGGAACTGCCGCTGGCGGACAGGGTCGTCCACCAGCCAGGCCGCGGGCCGGCCCGGGCCGGCCGCCTCGGCGAGGCGTGTAGCGGCGACCTCGCTGGGGAGGGGCACCGGCCACGGCGAGCGGGGCTCGGCACCCCCGAGGTTGTGATGGGCTGCTCGAACGGCTTCCACCACCGAGTCGAGGTCGCTGGGCTGATCGCTGGAGGCTGGGATGGGGCGCGACCCGACGGGGCCGACCGGACCGACCCGCAAGCCGGTCGAGCATCGGGGTGTGCTGCCGGTCACCAGCGCAGACTGGAACGCAACGAGCTCTCCCGGCCCGAAGCGGGCCATCGCCCGGCCGGGCCGTTGGCGGGGGATACGGGCCGCGTCGGGCGAATCGATCACGTCGTTGGAGTCGTGGCGGTCGGTCACCCGCAGGGCGATCCGGCACGAGGTGTTGGCTCTGATGTCGTCGGTCACCACCCCGGCCGGCCGCTGGGTGGCCAGCACCATGTGGACGCCGAGGCTGCGGCCCCGCTGCGCGATCCCGACCAGCGAACGGAGGAACTCGGGCAGCTCGGCGGCCAGCGTGGCGAACTCGTCCACGACGACCACCAGCCGGGGCAAGGGATCGCCGGCTGCGTGACCGGTTCGGGCCCGGAATGCGGCCAGGTCCTCGGCACCCGCAGCTCGTAGACGCTCCTCGCGATGGCGCAGTTCGGCCTCCAGGCACACGAGCGCTCGCTCGGCCAGGCGGTCATCGAGGTCGGTGACCATGCCGGCCACATGGGGCATCTCCGCGCAGCGGTCGAAGGCGGCTCCACCCTTGTAGTCGATGAGGACGAAGGCCACATGGTCTGGGTCCGCGGACAGGGCCAGACCGGCCACCATGGACCGCAGCAGTTCGGACTTGCCCGAACCGGTGGTGCCCCCAACCAGCAGGTGAGGACCGTCGGCCACCAGGTCGAGCACCAGGGGTCCGTCGGCGGTCACGCCGATGGGCACCCGCAGGTCGTCGGTGCCCCGGGTCGCGGCCCATCGACTCTCCACCGCCTGCGGGTTCGGCTCGCCGCCCAGGAGGTCCAGCAGAGACACCGAGTCGGGGAGGTTGGCTGTCGCCGCCCGCAGTTCGGGGTCGTCCAGCCGGGCCAGGCGGGCCGCGGCACCAGCGGCGGTCGCGACCGTGACACCCCACGCCACCAGCGGGCCCATCACCGCCGAGGATCGAGGATCCACCAGCCTCAGCCGGCCGGCGTCGTGGTCGATGTCCACGATGGTGGTGCAACTGGAGGGCAGGTCGCAGACGTCGCTCGTGATCACGATCGCGGCGCACTGCTCCAGGCCGAGCACCATCCGGCCCGGCGCCGTGCGGCCCGTGAGCGTCTCGACGCCGTCGATGACGGCCAGCAATGCCCGGTGGCAGGTGCTCGCCGCGGCCGCCTCCGCGGCGGCGCTGGTGGTGCCGGATTCTGTGGCCACCAGCGCTCCGGGCTCGCCCCCGATGTCGATGGTGTGAGGAAGCCAGCCCATCCACGACCATTCCCCGGCGAGCCCCGGCACCAGGCCCGCTATGGCCAGGTCGGCCGGGCCGTGGAGCACCGCGGCCTGCAGGATGAGGCCGCGGGCCACGGCCCTTGCTGCCGGTGGCGGGCCGACCACACCCACGATCTCGCCGGGCAGCAAGGACACCGCCATCGGCACGTCGGCCAGGAGCTCGATCTCGTGCAGAGCCTTGAGCGCCTCCGGTGCGGCCAGGCCGCCCCCGTCCACCTCCAGCGGTGGGGTGTAGGGCATCGCCGCGGTGCCGACACCGAGCCGCATGGCGTCGGGATCGCCGCGGCGGCGCTCCCAGCAGCGCTGTGACGGCGTCTCGGCCCGGCGGACAAGCTCGGCCAGATCCGGGACGAGGGCGATGCGCCTGCGCCGCTCAGCGGCGTGGGCCGCGGGCAACGCGGCAACGAAGTGCTCGACCCTCTGAACTACGTGGGCGCAGGCTTGCTCATGGGAGCGAGCGACCCGTCGGCGCCGCTCCAGCCAGGTACCCACCGTGATGAGCGGCCCGAGAGCCGCGAACACCGCCATGAACGGGCTCCACACGACGGCCAGCACGAGCCCGGTCACCCCGGGCAGGACGATGCCCGCCCACGACAGCGGCTCGGGATCCGGCCGGGCCGGCGGCTCGGCGGGCACCCGCAACGGGGCCGGCGATGTCGGCGGCCGGCGACGGGGCGGCCGGTTGAACGGGATCCGTCCCGCGGCCGCGCCCAAACCGGCGCGCACAGCCGCGGGTCGGTCCTTCACCGGTGTCCTCCACTGCAGGCAGGTCGCGCCCAGACGGATGGAGGCCCTGATCGGCACCCTGGTCGGGGCGGTCACGGCCTGGCCGGCCACCACTGTTCCGTTGCGGGAGCCGAGGTCGCCGATCACGAGCCTCTTGCCGGCCCTGCTCACCGTCACACGGGCGTGGCGGCGGGAGATCGTCGGGTCGTCGAGCACCAGGTCGCAGTCCTCCGAACGCCCTATGACCCAGGTGTCGGTCGAAGGGGGCACCAGACGCGTGCCGGACCGCAGGCCCCCCGTCACGACCAGCGTGGCGCGGCGGCCGTACCGGTTGCCGTGCATCGGCGGTGATCGGGAGGGGAGCTGCTCACATCCGGGAGCGATCTCGAGCAGCGTCCCCTCCCAGATCGGGACCGACGACAGCGGCGTGTCAGGACCGTGCCAGCGCCCGTCGACGCGCAGGCCGTCCCCGGCGCGGGTGCCGGCCTGGTCGACTTCGCCGCGGAGCGCCGCGGCGAGGTCCGCCACCGTGTAGCCGTCGAGACGGGAGTCGATCTCCACCGTCGTCTCGACCCCGTCGAGTCGGTGCCGGACCCTCACCGGCTTCCCCTTCCCGCGGTCGGGTCTGTGCGGCGGACTCGGCCGCCGTCGCGGCGGCTAGACCGTGTCGAGCGCGCTGACGCCCGCCTGGAGTTCGGCGGTGATGAACGTCGAGTGCTCGCCCAGCGCGTCGCACAGCGCCCGCAGGTTGGGCCGGAATTCGGTCTCCCAGAGTTGCCGGAACCGGTCGGCTCTGGCCCCCTGCCAGGTAGTGCCGTCGATGCCGGCGCCTATGGCGCTTATAACCCCCTCCGCCGTCTCCTTCTGCCGGGCGAAGATCACCGCGAGCTGCTCCATCTGCGACTTGGACATCACCAGCATGTCGCCAGCCATTGACACCCTCCCTTGATCGACAGCACAAGCTTTCTTGTGCTGTTTCATGTGATTGTCACACCATCATGGCAGGCTGGCATCACGACAACAACCTAAAGAGAGGAGAAAAGCTTGAAACAGCTTGAAAATCTAGATGGAGTCTGTGTGCCGATGTAGCGTTCGGGACGGGCGGAGGCGCGCTCAAGCCGCTGACTCAAGTGGGCGTATCGTCACCGATGGCCCTCTTGACCGAGCCCAGCAGGTCGGCGACGGCGGCCTTCACCGACTCCTGATGGGCAGCCAGAGCCTGGAACTCCTGCCCCGAACGGATGGCGGCGCGACCCCCGAGCACGTCGAAGGCCCGGTGGACCATGCGCTTGTTGATCTGGGCCAGGTCGGGCGCCACACCGGCGATACGCACCGCAACCTCCAGCACGGCCTGCTCCAACTCCTCAGGCGGGTAGGCCCGGTTGGCCCATCCCATCCGGGCCGCCTCCACACCGCTCACGGAGTCGCCGGTGAGCATGGCCTCCATGGCGTGGCGCAGTCCCATCAACGGCGTGTGGTACTGCCAGTCCGGCGGGGACGCCACCCTCACGACGGGGTAGCCGATGCGGGCGTCGGCGGCCACGTACACGAGGTCGCAGGCCGCGGCCAGCTCCGTGCCGCCGGCGTAGGCGTACCCGTGCACCTGTGCGATGACCGGCTTGGCCAGATCCCAGATGGAGAACCAGCCGTCGCTGGCCTGGCGGGTCCACTGGCCGTCGCCGGGGGCCGACGGATAGGGCGGGTCGTCCATGAGCCCGCCGGAGAGGTCGTAGCCCGACGAGAAGCAGGGGCCCGCGCCCCGCACGATGGTGACCCGGGCGTCGGGGTCCCCGTCGAACCCGTGCAGAGCATCGAACAGCGCAGCACGCAGGGGCGTGGAGATGGCATTGCGCTTGCCGGGGCGGTTGAGCGTGATCCGGCGCACATGTTCGGCCGGCTCATCGATGAGGATCAGTTGCTCGTCGGTCATGGGTCCGCGCCTGCCTTGTCTCGGGTGCCGGCCAGCTCAGCTGCCAGGATCAGTCCCTCATCTCGGTCGCACCGGACTATCACACCGGTCAGCCCCGCAGGGACCGCCTCGGACCATCGGGCCCGGATGCGCTTGGGCGAGCCGAGCAGAGACTGCGACTCGATGTAGTCGTCGGGGACAGCCGCGACGGCATCGTCACGGCGCCCGGCCCGCCACAACTCCACGATCCGGGCCGAGGCCTCGGGCCATCCCCGGCGGGCCATGGCCTCGGCGTGGAAGTTGTGGGTTTCGCTGCCCATGCCGCCCACATACATGGCGACCAGCGGCTTGCGGGCATCCACCGCGGCCCGCACGTCGTCGGTGATCTGAACCGACAGCGAGCCGAACGCCTCGAGGTCGGCCCGCAACTCTGCGCGGCGGCGGGCCCGGCCCCGGGCCAGCGGCTCGGCGTAGGTTGCGATCCCCTCGTACCCGTAGCCCATGGGCAGCCAGCCGTCGGCCACCTCCGCAGCCAGAGCAACGTTGCGGGGCCCCCCGGCCGCGATCCAGATCTCGACGCCGGTCGCAGGGTGCAGGATCGACTTGAGCGGCTTGCCCTGGCCCAGCGCACCGGGACCGTCGTAGGGCAACCGGATGGCGGTGCCGTCATGGCTGACGGGCTTGTCGCGGGCCAGGACCTTGCGCATGATGGCCGTGTAGTCGCGCAGCTTCGCCACCGGCGAGCCCCACGCCGCGCCGTGCCAGCCCTCCACCACTTGGGGCCCGGACACGCCCAGGCCGATGATGGTGCGCCCGCCGCCGGCGAGGGCGTCGATGGTCATGGCGTGCATGGCGGTGGCCGCGGGCGTGCGAGCATCGATCTGCACCACACCGGTGGCGAGCTTGATGCGGCTGGTGTGGGCGGCCAGGAAGGACAGCGGGGACAGCGCGTCGGCGCCGTAGGCCTCGGCCGTCCACACGCTGTGGTAGCCGAGCCGCTCTGCGAGTTGTACCGCCGCCACCGGCACCTCCAGCGCTGCGCCCCGGTACAGCTCGAGTCCGAGCCCCAGTTTCAGCATGCGCCGCACCGGCTCCTCATCATGGCCAACCCTAAGAGCGTCCGCAAACAGCTGCCAGCCCGCCGCGTCGCAGCGGTGTCACTCCCGCTCTCGTTCGCTGCGCTCACGGGCCGCTCGGGCCACGGCCTCGCTCAGCGAGAGGCATGACGCGGGTAATTCGCGGGCCCTCTTCGCTCGGCCTCTGGTCTCGCTACGATCCGTGCTCGTGAAGGCGCTGCGCTTCTCACGCAAGGAGGCCCGCTACGCGGCCGCTGCCATCGCGTCGCGGCTGCGACCCGGGGCGGGAGCGACCTGGGGACCGCTGAAACTGATCAACGACGACCCTCCCGACCTGCCCGGCGAGGGCTGGCAGCGCATCTACCCGCGGCTCACCGGTATCTGCGGATCGGATCTGGCCACGATCGACGGCCGGTCGTCTCGCTACTTCGAGGACTATGTCTCGTTCCCGTTCGTTCCCGGCCACGAGATCGTGGCCGACACAGCGGAGGGGCGCCGGGTGATCATCGAGCCGGTGCTGGGCCACGCGGCACGGGGCTTCGACCTGCCCTATCCGGGGGCGGCGCCCGGCGACGGGGACGACTACCGGCATCTCATGTGCGGTCATCTCAAGCCAGGACTCCAGACCGGCTTCTGCCGCTCCACCGGCGGCGGATGGTCCACCGAGTTGGTGGCCCACGACTCGCAGTTGCACGACGTCCCAGACTGGATGAGCGACGAGCTGGCCGTGATGATCGAGCCGTTGGCGGGAGGCGTGCACGCCGCGCTTCGATCAGGCGCTCAGCCCGGCGACACCGTGGCCGTGGTCGGGGCCGGGACTATGGGCCTGCTGGCGGTGGCCGCGCTGCGGGGCCTGACCGAACCAGCCTCGATCCTGGTCGGCGCCCGGTACTCCACCCAGCGGGCGCTCGCGCTCGAACTCGGCGCGGACGCAGCCGTCGAGCCCGGCGAGCTGAAGCGGGCCGTGCGGCGGGCCACCGGCTCGTTCATGGTCGGGGACCACCTCTCGGGAGGTGCCGACGTGGTCATCGACGCGGTGGGCTCGTCGGCCTCGATGGCTGAGGCCCTGTCGCTGTGCCGGCCGCGAGGCCGGGTGCTGATGCTGGGGATGCCCGCAACCGTGACCGCCGAGTTGACCGGTCTGTGGCACCGCGAGATCGAGCTGGCCGGCTGCTACGCCTACGGCACCGAGGTCCGAGCCGACGGCCGGCTCGCCACGAGCTTCGACCTGGCCATGGAACTGGCCGGCAAAGTCGCCTTCGACCGGCTCGTGTCGGCCCTGTACCCGCTCGACCGGTACGTCGACGCGCTGAGCCACGCTGCCGAGGCGGGCCGGCGGGGTGCGGTCAAGATCGCGTTCGACATGCGCGGCGAGCGCCACCGTGGCATCTGACCCAGCCGCCAACGGCTTCGACGCGGTGGTGGTCGGCGCGGGTGTGATCGGCGCAGCCATCGCCTTCGAGCTGGGTCGGCGGGGACGGCGCGCCTTGTGCGTGGACAAGCTGCCGGCCGCGGGATTCGGCTCCACCGTCAACTCGTGCGCCATCGTGCGCTTCACATACTCCACCTTCACCGGCGTGGCCATGTCGTACGAGGGCCTGCAGTACTGGCTGGGGTGGCCCGACTACCTCGAAGCCGGTGACGAGCTCGGCCTCATCGCCTACAAGCAGTGCGGGATGGCGGCGCTGAAGGATCCCGGCGGCCATTACCTGAAGGTGCTCCCCCACTTCGACGCGATCGGGGTTGCCTACGAGGACTGGTCGACGGCCGAACTGCTGCGACGCATGCCCATCCTCGACCCCGGCATCTTCGGACCGCCGAAGCGGCCCGACGACCCCGACTTCTGGGCCGACGCCACCGAGGACCTGCCCGGCGCGATCTTCACGCCCGAGGCGGGCTACGTGAGTGATCCTCAGTTGACCACCCACAACCTGCAGCGGGCCGCGGAGTCGGCCGGCGCCGAGTTCCGCTTCGCCACCGCCGTGACCGGAATCGGCCGGAGCAACGGGCGGGTCACGAGCGTGACCCTCGACGGCGGCACGACCGTGGCCGCGCCGGTCGTGGTGAACGTGGCCGGGCCTCACTCGTTCCTGATCAACCGGATGGCCGGCGTCTACGACTCGATGAACATCAAGACCAGGGCGCTCCGTCACGAGGTGCACCACGCGCCGGGGCCGTCCACCTACGACTACGAACGCGACGGCTTCAACATCGCCGACGACGACAACGGCATCTATTTCCGCCCGGAGACCGGCAACCACATCCTGGTGGGCAGCACCGACCCCCGCTGCGACCCCCAGGACTGGGTGGACCCCGACGACTACGACCAGCGGCTCAGCGCCGAGCAGTGGGAGGCGCAGGTCCTGCGGCTGAGCCGGCGCCTGCCGCCGGTGGGCGTGCCTCACGAGCGCAAG
This sequence comes from Candidatus Aldehydirespirator sp., assembly GCA_965203575.1. Lineage (GTDB taxonomy): Bacteria > Actinomycetota > Acidimicrobiia > Acidimicrobiales > Aldehydirespiratoraceae > Aldehydirespirator. Next base: position 2,354,064 of record OZ241894.1, on the reverse strand, counting down.
GGCGTGGTGGATCTGTACGACGTGAGCGACGACTGGATCCCGATCTACGACCGCACTGATCTCGACGGCTTCTACGTGGCCATCGGCACCAGCGGCAACCAATTCAAGAACGCCGGCGTGGCCGGGCACTGCATGGCCGAGCTCATCGAGGCGGTAGACGGCGGCCACGACCACGACGCCGACCCGCTCGTGGTCGAAGGCCGCTACACCGGCCTGCCCATCGACATGGGCACCTTCAGCCGCAACCGGGAGATCAACCCCAACTCCTCGATGTCAGTCCACGGCTGATGTCAGTCCACGGCTGACAGGCAAGCCCGCCCATGACCGACGATCTGATCAGGCAGAGCGCCTGCGATGTGGTCGCCCGCCTGGCAACGGGTGACCTCAGTCCCCACGACGCTCTCGACGCGGTGCAAGGCCGGGTTGAGTCCGTCGACCCCATCGTCAATGCACTGCCGACCCGCTGCTTCGATCGGGCCCGAGATCACGCCGACCGTCTAATGGCAGTCCCGCCCGGCGAACGCGGTGTGCTGGCCGGCCTGCCTGTTCCCATCAAGGACCTTACGGCTGTCGCCGGCGTCAGAACGACTCACGGGTCGCGGCTGAGGGAGAACTTCGTGCCGGAGCGATCCGACGTCATCGTCGAGACGCTCGAAGCTCACGGCGCCGTGGTCTACGCAAAATCGAACACCCCCGAGTTCGGGGCGGGCGGGAACACCTTCAACGACGTCTTCGGGACTACTCGCAACCCCCACGACCTGCACCTCACCGCGGGCGGGTCTTCGGGCGGGGCGGCCGCGGCTGTGGCCACCGGCATGGCCTGGCTGGCCCACGGCTCGGATCTGGCCGGCTCGTTGCGCACCCCGGCCAGCTTCTGCGGGGTCACCAGCCTGCGCCCCTCGCCGGGACGCATCGCCAACGGACCGAGCGTCGTGCCGTTCCAGGTGCATTCTCAACAGGGACCGATGGCGCGCGACGTCGGCGATCTCGCCCTGCTGGCCGACGCCATGGTGGGCGAGAGCCCCCGCGCCGGGCTCGGCAAGCCACCGCCTCAGCAGTCGTTCCGCAGCGCCGCAGCCGCGCCGACGGCGCCGTCTCGGGTGGCCTACAGCGTCGATCTAGGCGTCACCGAGACCGTCCCGGAGGTCGCCGAGGTATGCCGCCGGGCGATGGAGGCACTCGAACGCGACGGCATTGCCGTTGTGGCCGACCACCCGGATCTGTCCGAAGCCGAAGTGGCCTTCGATGTCCCGCGGGCCCTCTTCTTCGCCACCCTGCTGGGCGCAGAACTTCCCCTTGCCCGTGACGTCCTCAAGCCCGAGCTCGTATGGAACATCGAACGAGGGCTGGCCGTCGACGGCAACGCCGTCCGCGACGCGACCGCGGCGCAAGGACGCATCTTCCAGCTCGCCGCCGACTTCATGAGCGACTACGACCTGCTGATCTGCCCGGCGGCCAGCGTGTTGCCGTTCGAGGTGGAGGAGCGCTACGTCGGCTACCGCGACGGTCTCCCGCCGAGCGAGTACTACCGCTGGCTGTCGATCGCCGCGGCCGTGAGCGTCACCACCCTGCCGGTCATCACGGTCCCCTGCGGCCGGACCGAGACCGGTCTCCCGGTCGGAATCCAGCTGATCGGACGGCCTCACGGAGAGCTGCAACTCTTCTCGCTGGCCAGCCACATCGAGCAGGCCCTAGCGATCGGCCCCGCCGTTGTGGACGTGCCCTCGCCCGACTAGAGGATCGACGAAGGGCGCTTGCACTGGGAGTCAGGTCTGCTGGGAGCCCAGGAGGGCCTGGTAGGTGTCGAGCGCCTCGGCGTTGAAGCAGACGAAGCGCACAGCACGCACCCGCGTCGGGGTCGACCGGACCGTGCTGACCGCTACGGCCGCGGCCGGGGTCGTGGGGTAGCCGTAGATGCCGGTGGAGATGGCGGGGAACGCCACCGACTCGGCACCGACCTCGTCGGCTCGGGCCAGCGACGACCGATAGCACGACGCCAGTAACTCGGGCTCGCCCTGGTTGCCGCCATGCCAGACCGGGCCCACGGTGTGGATCACCCACCGGGCCGCGAGCTTGAAGCCGGGGGTGATCTTGGCGTCGCCGGTAGGGCAGCCGCCCAGGCCACGGCAGAACTCGAGCAGTACGGCACCGGCGGCCCGATGGATGGCCCCGTCGACTCCCCCACCGCCCAGCAGCGACGAGTTGGCTGCGTTGACGATCGCGTCCACCCTCTCGAGGGTGATGTCCCCCAGCGCGGTCTCCAGCCTTGGCCCCGAGCGACCAGTCTCCTCCGCAGCGAACCGTCCGGACCCGTCCATGCCGGTCATTCTGCCCGCTGACGCCGGCCGAGATCTCGGTTCGGAAGGCTCCGACTCTCAGCCGCTCACGATGAGCGCCACGGCCACCAGCGCAACCCCGAGTCCCAGCATCTGGACCCCTCGCAGCCTCTCCCGGAACACCAGCCACGCCCAGAACACCGTTGCCGCGGGAAAGAGCGACGCGAGGACGGCCGCCACCGATGTGGACCCCAGCCGGGCCGCAGTCAGGAACAGCGCATTGCCGGCCGTCACCAGTGCGGCGATGCCGATCACGTGAAGCCAGACGCGGCGCGACGTCGACAGCGCGGACCTCTTGGCGGCCATGACCATCAGGAGCACCACGAACCCAGACCCGCGCGCCGCCACGATCGGCCAGAGACCGCTGTCCTCGGACGTATTGGCGAGGCAGACCAGCAGCATCCCGACCCCGACGGCGCCACCCAGCCCGAAGAGCACGCTGGAGCCGACCGAGCTCCGCTGCTCGGAACGGGCCATGCTGACCAACCCGATGGCCAGCAACCCAAGCAGGACCCCTGCGGTTGCGGTCGGCGACAAGGCGTCGTCACCGAAGAGTGATGCGACGATCACCGGCAGCGCGGCCGCGCCCACGCCGGCCACCGGTGCTGCGATGCTGACCCGAGCGCGGGAGTATCCCGCGTACAGCGCAACCAGACCGCCCGCCAGGACGACGCCGCCCAGCGCCCCCCACGCCACGTCGGCCATCCCCGCCTCGCCCGCCACTACCAACGAGGCCACAAGAGCCAACACAAAGCCCACCAGACTGGAGGCGGCAGTCACGACGACCGGGTCGGCTCGCCGGCTGGCCAGACCGCCCAGGAAGTCCGATGTCCCGACCGACAGCGCGGCCAGCAATCCCAACAGCACCGTCATGACGACATCACCAGCGTGAGTCTGGCCGACTGATCACCGACATGCCGAGGTCGCAAGAGGCCGAGCGGACGCGGGGGCGACTAACGAGGACAGACGTGGGCGCAGCCAAGACACCGGCCGCCCGGCCCAGCTCGGCGCGTACCCTCGGAGCATGCCGCGGCTGTTCGTCGCTGTCTGGCCGCCCGACGATGTGCTGCGGGAACTGGTCGCCATGCCGAGGCCTGAGGTGGACGGGCTGCGCTGGACCGCGCCCGAGCGCTTGCACGCCACCCTCCGGTTCCTGGGCCAGTGCGATGAAGCCGAAGTCCAGGCCGCGCTGGCCGCGGTCCGCCTACCAGCGGCTCAGGTGACGCTGGGGCCGCGTGTCAACCGGCTGGGGCGTGGCGTCCTGATGATCCCAGCTCAGGGTCTCGACGACCTGGCCGCAGCAGTCGAGGCAGCCATCTCGCCGGTGGGCCTGCCGCCGCCCGACCATCCCTTCACCGGCCACCTCACCGTGGCGCGGTTCAAGCGCAAGCCCCCGCCCGGCTACCGGTCGGCGCTGGAGGCGTCGTTCGCGGCCACGGAGATCGCGCTCGTGAGGACCGAGCCTTCCGGCTCCTACACGAACGTCGAGCGCTTCATGCTGGTCTGAGTCCGAGCAATCAGCCGAGCAGCAGTCAGTCGAGCAGCAATCAATCGAGCAGGGCATCGGAGCGGACCCTCTCACGCTCCGCCTCCTCGTGTTCGGCCAGAACCCGGCCGAACAGTTGGCGGGTGCGCTCGACCCGGCCGATCACGCCCGGCTCCAGGGTGTAGGCGAAGATGGCGGCATGGCGGGGCCGGGACCCGGCGCCCACCCTGGTGACCCGGTGCAGCGAGTGGCGGCCCCTGAAGATTTGCAAGTCGCCCGGTCGCAACTCCAATGTGCGCACACCCTCCCGGCCACCCGCGAGCACGCCGGCGATGGCGTCGAAGCCCTCGTGCTCGGCTGACCGGATCTGGGGCACGTACTCGAACAGCCCGCCCTCGTCCGCCGGCTGCACCAGCACAGTGACCGCGAAGTCGTTGGTGTCGAAGTGCCAGGTGAACTGCTGTCCCGGATCGCAGATGTTCGAGGTGAGCCCGGCCAGCGGATCGTCGTAGCAGTACAGCGCTCCGATCTCCAGACAGTCGGCGATGAACCGGGCGACCTCCGGTGCCCGAAACAGCACGTCGGTGGCGCAGCCGGGATCCCAGGCATCGCCGGGTATGAAGCCGCTGGAGCGCTCGATGAAGGTGTTCACCGGATGACCGGCCGGGTAGTCCGGGTTGACGGCCGTGTGAAAGTAGGGGTTGATGACCTGGGTGGAGTAGTGGGTGGCGTGCTTGCGCTCGAGGATCTCGTCATTGAGTCTCGCCACCGCCTCGGGCCGCACGAAGCCCCCCAGCACGGCGCAGCCCTCCGACCGCAGCCCGACCCGGGCGTCGTCCACCGCGGCCACATAGCCCGCGGAGTCGGGGGCGTGGATCGGGAAGGCTTGCAGATCGACAAGCTCCGAGAGGCTCTCGGGCACGGCCTGCTGCATTGCTTCCCCTTCCGTTTCACCTCTCCCAGTGGGGGGTCCAGTCGCCTTCCAGTTGCATCGACATTCTGGCATCGTCGGCGATGCGCCGGGCGACGCTCATCTCTCCGGCGTCCAGGCCGTAGCGGACTGTGGCCCGCTCGAAGGCACTCCGGGCCGCCGCGGTCACCGGCAGGTCGGCGTCCACGCTCGCCTCGAGATCGGCCAGCAGGCCCAGGTCCTTGACGCACAGAGCGAGCGGGAACGACGGGTCGTAGTGGCCGGCGAAGATGCTGGGGGCATCGTGGCGGGCGACGAAGCTGTCGCCGACGCTGTTGCAGACCGCCTCCCACAGGGTCCTCAACTCCACTCCGTTGGCCAGGCCGACGGCGAAGCCCTCCCCCAGCGCGGCCGCGGCCGCGAACCACAGCTGGTTGGTGACCAGCTTGACCACATTGCCGGCACCGAGGGGACCGCACTCGATGACTGTGCCGAGGTGCTCCAGCACCGGCCGAGCCACCGCCACGGGCTCCGGCTCGCCGCCCACGAACAGTGTGAGTTCGCCCCTCCGGGCGCCGTCGACCGCGCCCGTCACCGGCGAGTCGACCACGGCCACCCCCTCAGGTGCAGTCGAGGCCAGCGTCAGCACCAGTTCCCGGCTGTTGGTGGTGAGATCCACCCATACCGACCCGGGCCTCATCGCGCCCAGCGCGCCGCCGGTCCCGGCCATCACCGCCTCGACCTGCGGCGGCCCCGGCAACGACGTCATGAACAGGTCGGTGTCCAGCGCGCAATCTCGCGCCGACTCCGCGGCCTCGGCCCCAGCGTCCGCGGCCGCGGCCAGCGCAGCCGCGTCGAGGTCATAGGCGGTGACCCCGTAGCCTGCCGCCATCAGCCGCCGGCACATCGGCCCGCCCATGGTGCCGAGCCCCAAGAAACCAACCCGCGACACAGCCTGACTCGACCCGCGACTTGACTGCGGCCCCCTCACGATTCAGCAACCTAGACGAGGTCGAGGGGATAGGTGGAGAGGCGTTCGTGGCCGGTCTCGGTGATGAGGATCTGCTCCTCGAGCTTGACCCCCTCGCCGCCGGACTTCGGGCCCACGAAGGCCTCGACGCACATCACGGTGCCCGGCTCCAGCACGGCGTCGTACCCCTCTCGCCCCCAGCGCTCGCGGGTGAACACCGACGGGTACTCGTCGCAGAGGCCCGCGCCGTGCGACAGCACCGTGTAGCAGTTGTAGTCGTCCAGCGACGGGTACCACGACCGTTGCGCCAGCTCGCGCACCGAGGCGCCCGGCCGGTGCAGCGCGATGTTGCGCTCGATCTGCTCCCGGGCCAGCGACCACACATCGTGCTGGGCCGCGGACGGCGCGCCCCCGCCGCACAGCCAGGTGCGGGAGATGTCCACGCACGCGCCGTAGGCGCACACCATGTCGGTGTCGAAGCCCATCAGCTCTCCGGCCTGGACCCGGCGGCTGCTGACCTCCTGGTACCACGGGTTGGTGCGGGGGCCCGAGGCGAGCAAGCGGGTCTCGATCCACTCCCCGTAGCGGGCGAGGTTGCCGGCCTGCAGAGCCGCCCAGAGCTCCATCTCGGTGACGCCGGGCTCGAAAGCGGCCCGCATGTCTCCGATGGCGGCCTCGCAGGCGTGCACTGCGCAGCGCATGGCCGCAATCTCCTCGGACGACTTGACCACGCGGGCCTCCTCCATGAGCGCCCAGGCGTCTACCAGGCAAACACCGTGAGCCTCCAGCGCCCGCATCCCGATCAGGTCGAGTTGGTCGACCGCCAGTCGTCGATCGCCGCGCCCGTGTTCGGCCAGCAGACCCGCAATCTCCTGAGCCCACCGGTCGGCGACCTCCGGAGCCCGGGTCCCCGCATAGAAGTAGATGTACGACAGCCCCGGCCTGATCTCGTCCACCACCTCCGAGTGGGTGTCGAGGAACTCTCCCTTCGAGAACTCGAACAGCACCACCGGCCCGTCGGTGGCCACGAAGGCGTAGCGCACCGCGTTGTGCATCGTCCAGATCGACATGTTGGTGGTGTCGGTGGCGTAGCGGATGTTCAGGGGGTCGTACAGCAGCGCGGCGTCGCAGCCCGCGGCCCGCAGCTGCGAGCGCACCCGCTCGAGCCGGTAGCGCCGGATCGCTGTGCGGTCGGGCAGCCGCAAACCCGCCGCGACCCACTCCGCCTCCAAGTCGGCTCCGGGCCCCAGAGCATGCATGTTGCGATCCCCGTGGTCGAGCAGCCACTCCGGCGGCTCCGCACGGGCAGCCCCGATCCTGGGCCGGTGCCTCGAACCGTTCACGGCTAGATTCTGCCCTGCGCGTCCTCCGCCACGATGGACCCCGGCGGTCCACTGCCGTCGCACCCAACTCCGGGCCGCAGACAAACTATATCATTACATACAAACTACAGCACAACAGACAAACTGCACCACGACTGCCTCGGCGCCGGTTATCCTGGGATCGCATTCGCCGAGGCGAGGAACCAGCCGTTCATGCCTTCAAACCCGTTCGCTCCGACATTCGGTGTCGCTCCGCCCGTGCTCGCAGGCCGAGACGACATCCTCGCCGAGATCGCCCGGGCCATGGACTCCGGCCCGAGGCATCCGAGCTACACGTCGTTCGTGCTAGGTCGCCGAGGGTCGGGAAAGACCGTCCTGTTGAAGGCTCTACGGGACTGGGCCCACGGCCGGCGCTGGCTGACCGTGTCCGTGGCCGCGGCCGGCAGCGGCGTTCCCAACAGAATCGCACACGAGGCCGTCAAGCACCTCAACCGGCATCTCGAGGATCTGCCCGATCTCAGCATCATGGATCTGCGGGTCGCCGGGATCGGGATCGGGGACGGGTACGTGCCCGACGTCGACATGTCGCGCGCCCTCAGCGACGTGCTCGGAGTCCTCAGCTCCTGGCTCGGTGCGGCCGGCGGCGGGCTGCTGCTGACCGTCGACGAACTGCACGCAGGCAACACCGACGAGCTCAGAGTGCTCGGGGTAGCGCTGCAGGACGTCAGCCGGCTGGGCCAGAACCCGATGATGTTCGTCGGCGCGGGCCTTCCCGTGCTCGAGGACACGCTGCTCGCGGACACGAGCGTGACCTTCCTGCAGCGCTGCGCCCGGTTCGAGATCGGCCACCTCGACCCGGCGGCGACCTGGTTGGCCGTCGCCGAGCCTGTCGAGCAGAGCGGGGGACGGATCTCCAGCGCCGCGGTGGAGCGGGCCGTCGAGGCGTCCGGAGGCTACCCCTTCCTGGTTCAGCTGATCGGGTTCCACATGTGGCAGGCGTCGGATGATCCCGAGGCGGCGATCACGCTCGAGGATGTGGCCGCAGGCTGCGAGACCGCGGCGAACCAACTCGGGCGCCTGGTCATCGGGCCCCTTTGGAGGGACTGCTCAGATGTCGCCAAGCGGTTCCTGGCGGCGATGGCCCTCGACGATCGCGAGTCGCTCATCGCCAGCATCGCGGCCCGCATGGGAGTGAGCAGCGGATACGCCAACTCCTACCGCCATCGCCTCATCCGGGCAGGCATGATCGTTCCGGCAGGCCACGGGCGGGTCAGCTTCGCGCACGAGGCCGCCCGCCGGTGGATACGGGACCTGCCCGAATACCCCTCCATGCGAGAGTCGCTGACGCCGGACACCCAGAGTCCGGTCGGCTTCGCCCGGCCCGGCGGTCGAGGGCCGGGCCCGACGGTCGCGTCGAGGGACTGAGCATGGTCCGGCGAGGCCGCCCCCGGGCAGCGGCCCGGTCCTCCGCCGTCGCCCAGCTGCCGTGGCGGTCCGTGGAGAACCCCCACGGAACCCTGGAGGTTCTCGACGACGAGGGGCTCGCCACCATCCACGCCGCGTCCATGCGGGTGCTCGAGGAACTCGGCATCGAACTCTGGTCCCCTGAGGCCCGCAAGCTGTTCGCCGATGCCGGCGCCATCGTCGAGGACGAGGTCGTGCGGGTCGGCCACGACATCGTGGAGGCCGCGCTGGCCACCGCACCGGCCAGCTTCACGCTCACCTCCCGCAACCCGGCCAAGCAACTCCGCATCGGCGGCCGGAGCATGGCCTTCGGTCTGGTGGCCGGCCCGGCCGCGGTTCACGACGAGATCGGGGGTCGCCGGGCCTCCAACATGGCCGACTACGAGAACTTCATCAGGCTGGCCCACTACTTCAACGCCATCCACATCATCGGCAACCAGGTCGTCGCGCCGATGGAGCTCCCCGCCAACACCCGCCACCTCGACGCCTACCGGGCCAACCTGGTGCTGTCGGACCTGTCGTACCACTGCACCTCGATCGGCCGGGGCCGGGCGCTCGACGGGATCCGGATGATGGCCATCAGCCGGGGAGACAGCCTCGACGCGATGGCGGCCTCGCCCGGGGTGACCACCATCATCAACGTGAACTCGCCGCGCCGCTTCGACGTCGAGATGGCCAACGGCCTGATGACCATGGCCGAGCACGGCCAGCCGGTGTCGGTCACCCCCTTCACGCTGATGGGGGCCATGGCCCCGGTGACGCTCGCCGCGGCCCTGGTGCAGCAGAACGCCGAGGCGCTGTTCGGGATCGCCCTCACCCAGCTCGTCCGCCCCGGCTCGCCGGTGCTCTACGGCGCGTTCACCTCCAATGTCGACATGCGCTCGGGCTCGCCCGCGTTCGGCACGCCGGAGCAGGTCAAGGCCAACGTGGCGTCGGGGCAACTGGCCCGCCGCTACGGGCTCCCCTACCGGGCGTCGAACTCGAGCGCGTCGAACGTGGTGGACGCTCAGGCCGCCTACGAGACGCAGATGTCGCTGTGGGGCTGCATCCTGGGTGGGGCCAACCTCGTGTACCACGCAGCCGGATGGATGGAGGGCGGGCTGCAGGCCAGCTACGAGAAGCTGATCCTCGACGTGGAGATGCTCCAGCAGACGATGGAGTTCCTGACGCCGGTGGCGTGCTCGAGTTCCGACCTCGGCTTCGAGGCCATGCAGCGGGTGCCCACCGGCGGCCACTTCTTCGGCGACGAGCACACCCTGGAGCGCTACGAGACCGCCTTCTACCCGCCGCTGATATCGGACTGGCAGAACCACGGGGCTTGGGCCGACTCGGGCGGGCTCAACGCCACCCAGCGGGCCACCGCCATCTGGCAGGCGGCGCTGTCCGAGTACGCCGAACCGCCGCTCAACAGCGCCCGTCGGGAGCAGCTCGACGACTACGTCGAGCGCCGCCGGCGCAAGATAGGCGACGGCGAGCCGTAGACGCCACTCACCGGAGCGGTCCTCGCCGTTGAACGGCGAAGGGGCGGGGCCGAAGCCCCGCCCCTTCTTCAGTTGGTCTCCAGTGAGGCCTCAGGCCTCGAGAGTGGTTAGCCCGCGGCCAAGGCTGCGGCGATCCACTCGTCGGCCAGGCCGCGGTTGTCGGCGAGCCACTGGATCGCGATGTCACGCGGAGGCACGCCGTTGTCCTGCTCAACATTGGCGAGCGCAACATCTATCACGGAGAGTGTCACTGCGTCGAACAGCGCCTCAGCAGCCGGGTTGGCAGCCAAGAACTCGTTGTTGGCGGTCACCTGGATGTCGGCCGCGATCCAGCCGAGCTGGCACAGGCCGTCAGACGAGGTCGCCGCCGAGGGACACGTGTCCGAGCTGAGGTTGGCGTTGACCGGCTGGCCATCGGCGCCGAGCTGGCTCCAGGCCTCGCCGCCCTCCAACCCGAGCGGGTTGGAATCGTCGATGACGTTCTCGACGCCCATCCAGTACACGTTGTCGCCGGGGCGCAGCTGAGTCAGATACGACGTCGGAGTCCAAGTGTACATCACCATCGGCCTGCCGTCGTCGGCGTTGTCCACCGCCTGAGTGAACATCGCGTCGTAGCCGGCCTTCGTCTGCTGGATGTTGTCCCAACCGCTGAACGCGATCTGGCTTTCAATGATGTCGTCGCAGGTCCAGTCCTCGGGGCATCCGAAAATGTCCGCGATGCCGTTTCCGGGATCCGCGTCAGCCTCGTCGAACGCGGCGATTGCTTCGGCGTTGCGGTTGAGGTCGTCGATGGTGTAAACGCCGTACTCGTCGGCGAAGGACTTGGTCACCAGGAAGCCCTGCAGCCCGCCAGCGACCATCTCCTCACCGACGATCGTCACATGATCACCCACCAACGAGCCGTCGGGCAGTTCGTTCTGCAACCATGAGAGATGGCCCGGGTACCAGCTGTTGGGCCAGTAGTCCATCTCGCCGAGCGCCATGGCGGTGTAGCCGTTGCTCGGGCCGAGCTCGATCTCGGCCGGGTCCGACACCTCAAAGCCGAGCTCCTCGAGCAGCAGCTTGTAGAGCTCCGCCTGGAAGTAGCCGCTTGCCCAGGTCGCCCGGCCAGCGAGAACGCTCACGCCCTCGCCGGGAAGCGCCATCGTGTCCATGGGCTCCTCAGCCTCCATGGGCTCCTCAGCCTCCATGGGCTCCTCAGCCTCCATGGGCTCCTCAGCCTCCATGGGCTCCTCAGCCTCCATGGGCTCCTCAGCCTCCATGGGCTCCTCCTCAACCGGGGCGGCCGGTTCGACCGTGGTGTCTTCGGCGTCGTCGCCGCAGGACGCGGCAATCAGAGCGAAGGCAGCGAGCAGAGCGAGCCAGATGCTCGCGTGCTTCTTCTTCATAAGGGTTCCCTCCTGGGGTATCGCTTGTGCGCCATGAACAGGGCTACTCGCCTGAGCGCGCCCATACGATAGCCCGTACACGCGGATTGCGATAGTCCCTACCTGTCGTCGCCGCGATCTAGGCGTTGCTGGCAGCCTCGGGGATGTCCTCGTAGCTCCTATTGCGCTCAAACTCTGCCAGCGTGCCGCGGCTCGACGCGAAGACCGTCGCGCCGGCGGCCACAACGGCCGCCGCGCCGGCGCCAGACACGAAGTTGACCTCGGCCACGCGCGCCAGCGATGCGATCCAACCGACAGGAGCCAGCGCGATGGCCAGCCCGACCGCTCCCACGACAGCGCTCCAGCGATAGCGCAGGCCCTCGTCGATGCCGAAGACTCCGATCGCCGGAAGGACCAAGGCCAGTGCGGCGAGGCCCGCTAGCAGGGTCCAGATGCCCAGGCGCGAACCATCGCCCTGATAGCCGTTGAAGATGACGTCGCCCTTGCGCTGCGCCTCGGACCGCTTCGTCGCGATGTCGGCACCGAGCACGCCCTCCGCGGCCTTGGCCTCGAACGCCGCGTTGCGCAGTTCCTGGGCGCGTGCGACGTTCCCAACAGCCTCTTCCTCGTCCGCGGCTGCGTCGAGATCACGCGCCTCGCGAGCCTTGGCGCGGGCCCTGTCCGCGATATCATCGAGTTCGGCCTGAAGCTCTGGTCCGATGACCGACCCCTCTCGGGTGTCGAAGCTCCAGCCCGAGTACAGGCCGACTACGAGCAGCAATAGCGCGAGCAGGCAGCCAATGAATCTGCCCCAGCCGATATGAGCCGACAGCGGCCGACGCGCCGTCATCGGCGCGCTCCAGAGCCAGGAAACGGCGCCGCCGACGGCTACGACGCCGCCCAGCAGGGCAACCCATACTCCGATGCCCGTCGAGTGGACGGTCACGGTGCTCGGCGGGTTGGTGAGCAGGAAGGACAGTGCCAAGCCGAGCGCGCCCGACGCGAACACGACCGCTCCGTGCGGACCGAACCACGAGGGGCCCTCTCCAGGCCGCAGGAGCATGGCGCCCGCAGCCCACACCACGACCGCGGCGAGGCCGGCCATGAAGAGGCCGTACCATGAGCCGCCCGAGGCCGACACGCCGTTGAAGCTGTTGGAAAGGTACCGAGTCTCGCCGGTGCAGGTCAGCTCCGATCCGTCGGAGGGGGTGCCGAGCGGATCGAGCTGGCTCGTGTCCATCCATTCGCCGCTGCACTGCTCGGTGCGCAAGTCGGCATCGGCGAAGCGCGCCCACGACGACACCCGACCGGCATCCACGCTCCAGGGCAGCAGCAGGGCCAGCAGCATCACCAGCGCGGCCGCGCCCATGACAATCACGGAAATCCGCTCACGGCCCGACGCGGGAACGAACTCCTCAGCCGGCGCCTCCGGCTGCTCGGCGAGCCGGGAGACCTTCTCCTCGGCGGCAGCCTGAGCCTCTTCCAGCAGTTTCTCGGGGGTGCGACGGTTGGACCAAGCCTTGACGATGCGCGACATCAGGTTGCTTTGGTCGGCATCCGTCTGGCTGATCCGGTCCAGCACCACGGCTACCAGGAAGAACGCCAGGCCAGCGGACACGCCGACCGCAACGTCCTGGTTCTGGATGGCATTGAAGAGCAGTCTGCCCAAGCCTCCCGCCCCCATGATGGCGGCAATGCCCAACATGGAAATGGCCAGCAAGAGCGTCTGATTGAGGCCGGTCATGATCGCCGGGCGCGCCAATGGCAACTGCACGTCGAAGAGCACCCGCCGCTCCGGCGCGCCATAGGCGCGTGCCGCCTCCACCACATCCTCAGGCACCTGCCGGATGCCGAGGTTGGTGAGCCGTATCAGCGGAGGGAGAGCGAAGGTCATCGTCACCATCGTCGCCGAGACGAAGCCGATCCCGAAGAAGTAGATGAAGGGCAGCATGTAGACGAAGGAATGCACCACTTGCATGGCGTCCATGACGGGCCTGACGACGGTCCACACGCCGTCCACTCGGCCGCACAGCACGCCGATCGGAATTCCCACGATCACGCACAGGAGCACCGCGACAGCGATGAAGCCGATGGTGACTGCGGTCTCGTCCCAATACTCGGGACCTAGCAGTCCGCAGCCGACCAGCGCCACGGCTGACACCGCGCCGACCTGGAAGCCGCGCATCAGCCAGCCGATGAAGAACACGATCAGACACACGGTGATCCACGACATCTCCGCCAGCCACTGGTCGACAATCAGATTGAGCAGCCGGGCGAAGGGCCACTTGATGACCTCTTGCGTCTCAACAAGGTTGTTCTCGACCCAGCGAACCGCCTGCTCCCCCCAATCTCCTACGGGGATCGTCCACTGATCTAGCACCGTGTTCTGGCGCACCTGCGAGACCAGGCCCGAACTGCACTCCAGCAACTCGCCCTCTTCGTCGACCAGGGCGTCGACGCACTCGATCGGCTCGCCGTCCTGGCTGAACTTCCGCCTGCCGGAGGCAACCGTCTCGTATGGCCGGGTGCGGTACCACAGCACCGCGAGCAGCCCGATCAGCCCGCCGGACGCCAGCCCCCAGCGACGGCTCCTAATTCCGCCGATCACCAGCAGAGCAGGCACGGCGAACAAGCCGATGGCCACCAGCCACTCGATCGCCAACTGGAGCCAGTCAACAACCACATCGGCGGCCTCAAGGCTCGTCACCGTGTCGATGAAGCGGTCGATGAAGTGGCCCTGGGACTCGTCACCGCTGGCTTGGGCCAGCACCCCGGCCCCGAGTGTCGCTGGCGCGCTCACATGAACACCTCCCGCTCGAAGCCGTCTATGAGCTGCTCGACCCTGCCCATCTCCTCCATGATGAGGCGGGGGTCGAGGTTCCCGACCAACTTGCCGTCATCGTCCACCACCGCGATCGAGAGTCCCCGGCCGGCGGCTGCGTACATCTCGTTGAGCGTGGCGTCGGGACTGCACTTGTCGAAATCGGTGCGCAGCGCCGACTTCAGGTCGTTGGAGCCCATCGACCGGACCCTCAGGCCGTCGGCGGCCGTGAGCAGGGCGACCGGCTGGTCCTGCTCGTCGCAGCAGAAGCGCCCCGTGACATCATCGCAGAGCGTCATCGCGTCGGACAGCGACATGTCGTGGGGCACCGGCCTGGGCTCGGTCATCACCTCGTGGACCTTGATCACCCGGCCCTGGTCGACGTCCTGGACGAACTCGGCGACGTAGCCGGTGGCCGGCTCGGTGAGGATCTCCTCGGGGGTGCCGATCTGCACCACCGCCCCGTCCTTCATGATGCAGACCCTGTCACCGATGCGGAGCGCCTCGTTGAGGTCGTGGGTGATGAACAGGATCGTCTTCTTGACCCGAGCCTGGATCTCCATCATCTCATCCTGCATCTGGCGGCGGATCAGGGGATCGAGGGCGGAGAACGCCTCGTCCATCAGCAGGATGTCGGGGTCCGACGCCAAGGCTCGGGCGAGGCCGACGCGCTGCTGCATGCCGCCGGAGAGCTGGGCCGGCCGGTGGTCGGCGAAGGGCGCCAGGCCCACCAGCGACAGAGCCTGCAGGGACGCCCGGTTGCGCTCGTCTCGGTCCACCCCCTGAACCTTCAGGCCGTAGCCGACGTTGTCGATCACGTTGCGATGGGGGAACAGCGCAAAGTGCTGGAAGACCATGCCCATCTTCTGGCGGCGGAAGATCTGGAGCTGCTTGCCCTCGAGCTTCTGCACGTCCACATCGTCCACCAGGACCTCGCCGTTGGTGACGTCGTAGAGCTTGTTGACCATGCGGATGGCGGTGGACTTGCCCGACCCCGACAGGCCCATGACCACGAAGATCTCGCCCCGGTTGACGCTGAAGTTGACGTCGGTCATGCCGACGACATGGCCGGTCAGGTGTTGGACCTCCTTCTTGGGAATGCCGGAACGGGCCATTTCGAGGGCGCGTCCCCGCGGCTGGGGCCCAAAAATCTTGTACACGTCTTTGAATTCGACGATCGTGTCGCCCGTGCCGGCCATGCCTCTCCCTCGTTGGTTGCCGAGTTGTACCGGCTGGCTACCCTAGTCGCTCCATGTCCGACGCTCCAGAAGGCGCCCCGTCCACGACCAAGCGCAATGCTCGAAACAGGACGCAGGCGAGGGAGCCGAGGCATCAGGGCCCGACGGCTGGAACGATCGCTTCCCCCCTGGACGACGAGACCGCCGCGGCGCTGACCCTCTACAACACCTACCTCGTGGCCGATCGCGAGCAGCAGGCCCACGAGCGGGCCCTGAAGAAGGCCGAGAAGGCGAAGGACGACGCAGCCGCGGCCGTGCGCAAGCTGAACGACCGCAAGGCACCTGCCGCCGAGACGGCCGAGGCCGAGGCCAGGTACCGCGAGGCGGCCGAGGCGCTCCAGCGTCTGCGCGGCGGCGACACCGCGGCCCCGGACGCCGAAGACGACAACACCGAGGACGACGCGGCAAAAAACGGCGCTGAAGATGCCGACGATGACAAGGACACCGCCAGCGACACCGACGACGCCGGCGAGCAAGCCGAAGACACCGCCAGCGACACCGACGACGCCGACGACGCCGACGAGCAAGCCGAAGACACCGCCAGCGACACCGACGACGCCGACGAAACGTCAGTGGGGGTGGAGGCCTCCGTCGGCGACGAGGACCTGGCCGGTGATGAACCGACCGGCGTCGCCGGCTAGCAGCAGCGCCGGACCCACCATCTCGTCGGGATGGGCCAGGCGGCCCAGCAGCGTCCCCGCGCCCATCGACCGGGCCGCCTCGGGTCCCTGGTTGCGCACCATGTCGGTGTCCACCGGTCCGGGCGCCAGGGCGTTCACCCTGATGCCCCTCGGGGCGAGCTCGCCGGCCGCGGCCCTCGTGTAGGACAGCAGGGCGGCCTTCATGGCGCCGTAGATCGAGAAGCCACGCGAGAACATGAAGGCGCCGACGCTGATCACGTTGACCACCGAGGCGTGCGGACTGGCCTCCAAGTGAGGCAGGCAGGCCTGAGTCAGTAGAGCCGGACCCCGCAGGTTCACCTCGAAGGACTTCTGCCAGGCGGCTGCGGTCTGGGCGCCTATCGGCTGGGCCAGAGCGTTGGCCGCATTGTTGACCACCACGTCGATCCCGCCGAAGCGCTCCACCGCGGCAGCCGCCAGAGCCTCGACCGCGTCGAGGTCGCCCATGTGGGTGGGCACCCCCAGCGCCTCGAAGCCGGAATCGGTCAGGTGGGCCTCGGTTGCCGCGCAAGCCTCGGCGGAGCGTGACGCCACCACCACCGACGCGCCCGCGCAAGCCAGCCCCTCAGCGACCGACCGCCCGATCCCACGCGTGCCGCCGGTGATGATGGCAGCGCGACCACTCAGGTCGAACAGACTGCGATAGCCGTCAGGATCCACGCCCCAAGCGTAGGCGTCGCACCGGAGGCGGGCACCGAGCCGCACCGCCTCGATGGTCCGAGAACTCGGGCGCAGCGAGATCGATTCGCTTGAACGACAACATCAGGCTCTCCGTATTTGATACATCAGATTTGCCGTGTTTGATACATCAGATCCACTGTATTTGATACATCTGGATCCCCGAACTGCGGGCGCCTACCTCGAAGCGCTCCGCCGGGTGTTCGTCGCCGAAGACCTGCCCGCGTGGTCGACGAGACTCCGGTCCCGTGCCGGCCTGCGACGCGCCCCCAAGAGGCAGCCACAGGCGCTCCGGTAGCCTGACCGGCCATGACCGACGCCGGTGACGGCCCCTACCCAGCCGTCGGCAGCCCCGACTTCCCGGCCATCGAGCGCCGGGTCCTGGCTCGCTGGAAGGCCGAGGGGACCTTCGAGCAGTCGGTCGCAGCGCGACCCGCTGAGAGGGACTGGGTCTTCTACGACGGCCCGCCGTTCGCCAACGGGCTCCCGCACCACGGCCACCTTCTCACCGGCTACGTCAAGGACGTCGTGCCCCGCTACCAGACCATGCGGGGCAACCGGGTGGACCGGCGCTTCGGGTGGGACTGCCACGGGTTGCCGGCCGAGATGGAGACCGAGCGCGAGCTGGGGGTGGCCGGCCGGGCCGCCGTCCAGTCCTTCGGCATAGCCGAGTTCAACCAGCACTGCCGCCAGTCGGTGGTCCGCTACACGCAGGAGTGGGAGGACACGGTCACCCGCCAGGCCCGCTGGGTCGACTTCGGCAACGACTACAAGACCATGGACCTGTCCTACATGGAGTCGGTCATGTGGGCCTTCGCCCAACTCCACCGCAAGGGACTGGTGTATGAGGCGTACCGGGTCATGCCCTACTCGTGGGGGGCCGAGACGCCGCTGTCGAACTTCGAGATCCGCCTAGACGACGCCACCAGGCCCCGCCAGGACCCGGCCATCACCGTGGCCTTCGACCTGGTGCCGGCGCCGGGCGACCCCGGCCCGATGCGGATGCTGGCCTGGACCACCACCCCGTGGACGCTGCCGTCGAACCTAGGCATCGCGGTGGGTCCAGCCATCGACTACGCCGTCATGGAGTCCGACGGGGTTCACTACGTGCTGGCCGAAGCCACCGTCGCGGCTTACGAAGCCCAACTCGCCGGTGCCCGCCGGGTCGGCACCGTCGCAGGCGATCAGCTCGTCGGCCGGAACTACGTGCCGCTGTTCGACTTCTTCGCCCACCGCACCGAGGCCTTCCGGGTGCTGGCCGCCGACTTCATCGACACCGCCGAGGGCACCGGCATCGTCCACATGTCACCGGGCTTCGGGGCCGAGGACCAGGAGGTGTGCGAAGCCAACGGGATCGCCATCGCCGACGCGGTGCCCGTGGACGACGAGGGCAGGTTCACCGAGCCGGTGTCCGACTGGGCCGGCGTCAACGTGTTCGAGGCCAACGCCGGGATCATCCGCCATCTCAAGGCCGAGGGCCGCATCGTCCGCCATGACAGCTACGAGCACAACTACCCGTACTGCTGGCGCACGGACACGCCCATCATCTACCGGGCCATCAACAGCTGGTACGTGCAGGTCACCGCCATCCGGAACCGGCTGGTGGAGCTGAACCAGCAGATCAACTGGGTGCCGGACCATGTGCGCGACGGCCGGTTCGGCATGTGGCTCGAAGGCGCCCGCGACTGGTCGATCAGCCGCAACCGCTTCTGGGGATCGCCCATCCCGGTGTGGCGCAGCGACGATCCCGCATACCCGCGGATCGACGTGTACGGCTCGCTCGACGAGCTCGAGCGCGACTTCGGCGTGCGCCCCGACGACCTGCACCGGCCCTTCATCGACGCCCTCACCCGCCCCAACCCGGACGACCCCACGGGACGGTCGACGATGCGGCGGGTGCCCGAGGTGCTCGACTGCTGGTTCGAGTCGGGATCGATGCCCTTCGCGCAGGTGCACTACCCGTTCGAGAACACCGAGTGGTTCGAGAGCCACTTCCCGGCCGACTTCATCGTGGAGTACATCAACCAGGCCCGGGGCTGGTTCTACACGCTGCACGTGCTGGCCGGGGCGCTGTTCGACCGGCCCGCCTTCTCCAACGTGATCTGCCACGGCATCCTGCTGGCCGCCGACGGCGCCAAGCTCTCCAAGAAGCTGCGCAACTACACCGAGCCGACCGACATCTTCGAGCGCCAGGGCGCCGACGCCCTGCGCTGGTACCTGATGGCGGCCAACATCGTTCGGGGCGGCGACCTGCGGATCAACGACGACGGCATCGACGAGGTCACCCGCCAGATCCTGCTGCCCATCTGGAACGCCTATTCGTTCTTCGCCATGTACGCCAACGCCGAGGGCTACTCGGCCCAGCAGCGCACGGACAGCGACGACGTGCTCGACCGGTACGTGCTGGCCCGCACCCGCACGCTGGTGGAGCGGGTCACCGAGCGGATGGACGCCTACGACCTGCCCGGGGGCGCAGCCGAGGTCGCGGCCTTCATCGACGCCTTGAACAACTGGTACATCCGCCGCTCCCGGGACCGCTTCTGGAACGCGGGCGGCGCCGACACCGACCGGGCCGCCTTCGACACCCTCTACGTGGTGCTGACCACCCTGACCAGGGTGGCCGCGCCGTTCCTGCCCATGATCGCCGAGGAGATCCACGGCGGGCTCACCGGCGGCGCCTCGGTGCATCTGGCCGACTGGCCCGACGCCGACGCCGAGGGCTTGCCCGCCGACGACGCGCTGGTGGCCCGCATGGAGCGCCTGCGGGACGCGGCCTCGGCCGCGCTGCGGGTTCGCGAGGAGGCCGGGCTGCGGGTGCGCCTGCCCCTGGCCCAAGCCATCGTGGCCGGCGAGGGTGCCGAAGACCTGGCCCCGCTGGCCGACCTGCTGGCCGACGAGATCAACGTCAAGTCGATGGTGCTGACCGATGATCTGTCGGCGCACGCCTCGCTGGTGCTTAGGCCCAACGGCGCGGTACTGGGACCTCGTCTCGGTGGGGCCGTGCAGGAAGTGTTCAAGGCGGCCCGCTCCGGCGACTGGGCCCGCAACGAGGACGGCACGGTGACCGCGGCCGGCCACGTGCTGGAAGTGGGCGACTTCGAGCAGGCTGTGGAGGCGTCGGAGGGCGGCGCGGCCGCCGGCCTGGCCTCCGGCGACGCGGTGGTCGTGCTCGACACCGCGGTCACCCCGGAGCTGGAGGCCGAGGGCTGGGCCCGCGACGCGGTGCGGGTGATCCAGGACTGCCGGCGCATCGACGGCTACGTGGTTACCGACCGCATCCAGGTGTCACTGGCACTGTCCTCGGCCGAGCAGGCCGCCGCGGTGGAGCAGTGGCGCGACTACGTGGCCGAGCAGGTGCTGGCCACCGACCTGCAAGTCACCGCGCTCGGCGAAGGCGCCGACACCGGAGCGACCGAGCCGACCGCGACGAGCCGCCGGCTGGCAGGCTTCGTCAGCCACGACGTGACCATCGACGGCCGACCGGCCCGATGCGACCTGGCCCCCAGCTCAACCGCCGGGCAGTCTGTAAGACCTGATATAGTTGCTGTATGACGATGTTGACCTGCCGGATGGCAGAAGCCGAAGCCAGCCGAGTCCGGGAAGAGGCCGACGCGCTAGGAGTCTCGGTGTCGCACATGATCCGCGAGGCGCTGCGGCGGTACCTCAACGCCGTGGCGGCCGAGCGCGACGCAGAGATCTACGAGAGGTCGCCGCTCCGTCCCGACGAACTGTCGTTCATTCCAGTCGAGAGCTGGGGACCGGCCGAGGACTGGTCCGACTGGGCAGATGCGCCGGGGTGAGATCTGGTTCGCCAGGGCCCCCGACGGCGACAGGCCCGTGCTGGTGCTTACACGCGATCCGGTCGCGGACCGCATCGGCTCGGTGGTGATCGCCGAGCTCACTCGCACACGCCGAGGCCTGGTCTCCGAGCTGCCGCTCACTGCTGAGCACGACGGTGTGCCCGCTGACAGCGTGGTCAACTTCGACGCTGTCCACACCCTCCACCGCAGCGTCTTCCGGCGACGCGTGGCCCAGCTGAGCGCGGCGCGAATGGAGGAGGCGTGCGAAACGCTGAGGGCTGCCACAGGCTGCTGAGCGCGGCCCGCCGACGAGGACCCGACTTCGATCCGGCGGGCTCAGCAGTCGCTCAGAGCTGCGAGGGCGCCGCAGATCTCATGGCTGCGAGACCCGAGGGCGCCCATGCGACGAGTCAGCCAGACCTTGCGAACCGGCCGGAGGTTGTCGAAGGAGGCGGCACACGACTCGGGCAGGCCCTCATCCTGCCCCAAGGCGATCTCGGTCGGGATGCCCCGCAACGTGCGGGTAACCGGCGCGACGAGGATCGCTCCGAGCACTGGAATGGCCGCGTCGCGGGTTACGACCATCACCGGTCTGCGCATGTCCTCGGACTCGGCCCACCAGATCTCGCCCCGGGCGGGAGTCACGGCGGCCACCCAGCGCGCCCGACCGGCGGCCGTCCGGGCACCGGACCCGTCACCACGGCTCCTCGGCGATCATCGCAGCAGCGGCGCGGTCGGCCCAGGCCAGTTCCTCCTCGGTCTGGGGGATGCGCTTGTATCCCTCGACGATCGCCTCGCCGATGCGGCGCCGCCGCTCCGAGTCGATCCAGCGCTCAAGGGCGCTTCGAACTGCGTCAGACCGCGAAGAGGCCAGGCCGGAAGAAACGAGTTCGTCGATGCCGGCCGCAAGTTCGTCGCTCACGCGCGTAACCAGCTGTATCATGCAAGTAGCATACTGTTGCTGACATCAAGTTGCATTGCAGACACCCGTCCGAGACTGGCTGAACTAGCCGCCTTCGAGGCGGCGGCCGTCCTCTACCAGGTTGATCTCCCAGATCACCTTGCCGAGAGCGTTAGAGCTAGGAGCGGCGGCCGTGCAGGTGGATCTCGAGGATGATGCTGGTTCCGTCGCCCGGCCCGTCAGCAAGAAATATCGGCGAGTAGGGGTCCCCTGACACCACCGCCTCCCAGGGATACAGCGGAGGCGGGTCCGACGGCACAAAGCTGACATCGAACTCGAGGCCGAGGACCGCGCTTGCCTCGTCGAGGGTCATGCCGATCCGGACAGGGCCGAAGCCGTCGTCGGTGCCCTCGATCCCTGCCGTTGGGCTCAGCCATTCGGGAAGCAGCCAGATGGTGAGCATCGGGAAGGGCGCGGCCGGTGACCACCAACGCACACCACCCGCATGCAAACGTCCTACGCTGACTTCGACAATGTCGGCCAATCATCGTATTGCCACCACCGTAGCGAACTGCCCGAAATATAAAGGGCGGAGGCGGCCGCCGACACCGCGGCCGCGGCCAGCACCGAGGCGGCAATGACCAGCGACGGCCAGAAGTTGGTGGCACGGGCGCCGTCCACCAGCGCGTAGGCGACCGCGCCGACAGTGCCGACAGCCACTCCGCCGAGGCCAACAGCAGCTACGGTGATCGCCGATTCGCTGGCCGCGATGCGACGAATCGTCGAGGCTTGCGCGCCGACTGCGAACAGTCGCACGCGGGTCTCGGCAGATCGCGAAGCGCCGGTCGCGACTGACAGCAGCAGTGCCGTGAACGCCCCGGCGGTTCCCAGTTGGATTGCGCTGATGATCCAGGGGACGGACCGGGACTCCGAATGTTGGTTGTCCGCGCTGGAGAAGACCGACATGTTGCCGTCGCTGTTCACCGCATAGGAGCGCAGTACCATCTCAGCCCTGTCCCCGTCACGGGTGATGAAGAGTCGGTGGTCCAGATGGCCGCGCTCTGGCGCTGTCGTAGTGCCCGCATCGAAGCGAGCGAACGTGGGAGACGCTCTCGGTGCCACAGTGATTCCGTCGGGGGCGCAACTCTCCAACGGAACATGGACGGATAGAGAACCGCAGTCGGCAACCCAAACGAGCGTCGGACGTGCGACCCTCATCGGCTCCGCGGCAGTTGTGGGTTCCATCGCGCCGTCGATTCGATAGACATCGACGAAGACTCCGTCTGCGGCGTCCTGGAGTGATCGCCTGGTTTCAGGCTCGAGGTCTCCGTTGACGATGATGGCGGAGATCGTCGAAGGCGGCGGCGCGGGATCGCCGCTGCGAGCCACGGCCACATATGAGGCTGCTACGGGAACGATCACTGCGAGCGACGCCAATGCTGTCAGCGGTCCGGCCGACCGGCCTGCATCCCAGCTCAGTCTCCGGCCGGCGAGAAGACCGATGACCGACCCGCCGCGTGCCAGCACTGCGCCCAGCGAGTCCATGAGCACCGGGAGGGCGATGATGAGGCCGACGGACGCTGCGAACACGCCGCTGACGAACAGGCGGACTCCCGCCTCTCCGGTCTGCGTGACGGAGTATGCGATCAGTCCGACCGTTCGGGGCCGACCATGCGGTAGGCCACGAGTTCGTCGGCCGACCCGATTCCCTCGTCGCCCAAGGTCCGTGCCTCGGGGAAGCGGCCTGCCAGGAGAGGGTCGAGCCCGATGCGCTGATGGAGTTCCGGCGAGACGAACCAGTCTCCGACGGTCGCGTCGGTCGGTACGCCGGGGATGGTCACTCCGTCAGTCTCGACGCGCCAGTAGTGAACGAATATCTGCTCGCCCCGGATCGAGTCGTACGTGACATCCGTGCTCAAGTCCGCAGTCTCGCCGGGCTCGGCGGGCTGGAAGGCACGTACCGCGGCGCGCTCGTTGACTCCGTGCACCATGATGACTGTGCTCGTCGCGACGCACGCCACGAGCGTGACCGCCGCGGCGGCCAAGGCCACGACGACATTGCGCACGACCGCGGCGCGGCCGCCGCGCCATGTGACAGACAGAGCGGTCCGCCAGATCATCGGCATCGGAGACTTCGCAGGCTGCCATCGTTCAGCAGCCACGTCTCGTCCATCTGCGCCGCGACCGCCGGGTCGTGCGTCGAGACGATCAGCGTCGCGGCGCTCTGGTGAGCTGACTCGAGCAGCAGCCGCACCACCTGCTCGGAGTTGGCCGCATCGAGCGACCCGGTGGGTTCGTCGCACAGCAGGACCGCCGGCCTCGTGACGAGGGCTCGCGCCACCGCGGCCCGCTGCGTCTCGCCGCCGGAGAGCTGGGCGGGCCATGCCCCCGGGTCGCGCAGCCCGACTGCTTCGAGGGCGTCTTGCACCCGCCCCTCATCGGGGCGCTTTCCGCTGAGTCGCAGCGGAAGCGACACGTTCTCTGCGACGTTCAGTTCCGGCAGCAGTTCGCCGAACTGGAACACCATCGAGACCCTCTCCCGCCGGTGACGGGCGAGGGCCCGCGCCGATGCGCTCACGAGGTCGAGACCAGCGACCTCCACGTCGCCGGAATCCGGGGTGATCAGACCGGCCAGAACGTGAAGCAACGTCGTCTTGCCCGAGCCGTTAGGACCCATCATTGCGACGCATCGCCCGGCGGGGACCGCGAGGTCCAGACTGTTCAGAACCTCGTGGTCCCCGAACGAGCAGCAGAGTGCCCGACAAAGGATCGCCAGCCCGCCGTCACGCGGCCCAAAGGCCATGTCCATTGCTCTATTCGGACTGGGAACCGGGTGGCTGTGCGTGCGGCCGTCTGATCTGCGTTGCTGCTTCTGCACTTGGAGTCACTCTGTAACGACGGTCCGTCATTGTCAGGTGGACTGCCACCACGACGCCTGCCACGGCAGCGAACACCAAGCGACGGCAGCTTTATCCCGAATTCTCCGTAGTGACGCTGATACCAAGCAGACCGACGACGGTGACGGTCACCAACAACAACCCGAGTACGATCGCTGCAATTCCGAGCATATGCCACCATCCCCCGCACCGCTTGTGAACCGCTCGAAATCCGCCGAATAACAGCACCGCGGAAGGTGGCACCATCATTACGAGCCACATCAGTGCTGTCATGGTTACTGGTTACCAGTCGCAGTCTTTCCGCCATCGCCATATTGGGTCTTGTGGATGTCTGGGTATTTTGACTGGACGCATCCGATGCCCCAGGGCCCTATGCAGAACTTGAACTCGCCTTCTGCGGAGTCCTGGTGGGACCACTCACCTTGACCACCTGTCTCTCGCTCGTACGTGGTCCCATGATACGACCAGAAGAGATAGTACACGTCGCCGTCTGTGGTGAAGTGAGGATCATTCGTTATCTCCGTTCCATTCCAGCACCAGGTGGTCTGAGTGCTGAACTTCCACAGAGTATGCCCAACGGCGTTCCGACCTTTGACATAATACGAGTTTGATCCGCACCCACTCGCAGACGACGCCGCATTCGCGGCCGATGTGGACTCGCTCCCCGTTTCGACTGAAGCCACCTTCAGATGCCTGTCGAATGCCGCTTTCTCTTCGGGCGTCAATTGAGCGTACGCAGCGTACGGATCTTCCGCACGCTCCACGTTCCTAACCAGCCCCTCGACCTCTTGGGCGACCTCTTGGGGATCGTCGAGGTCTGGCGGGGCCGCATAGGTACTCCCGGAAAGGGCCACTAGGCCAACGAGCGCGAGCACCAACATGCCTATTGTACGAATCTGTTTGTTCATGACATTTCCTTTCTTGATTTCCTTGTACTCTTGACGGCCCGGCTCGGACGCATCTGCGGCGTCGGGTGACTCGGGCGAGCCTCCGAGCCTGTGGCTGTCAGTGCTTGCTTGCCCGCTGGAAGCTTCGCGTTAGGAAGATTCCTCGGATTTTTTGTGGACCTCGCGCGACAGGTTCGGGTGAGGCGGCGCCCCAACCAGCCACGGTCGTCCAAGCGGGCTAGCAGCCAAGCGCCCCGAGGCAGCGGAGGCGGTGGCCGCGGCCGCGGCGGGGCTCGTGTTGCGCGGGTCTTGAGATTTTCGGGAGGCCGCGCGCGACAAACCTCGGCCAGGAGGCAAGCAGGACGCGAGCCCGAGGATCGTCCTCGGAGCCGTAAGGCGGAAGGGAGCTTGCCATGAGCAGCACCAAGACAACCTGGATCGCAGCGACGGCGGTGGTCATCGCCGGTGGGCTGGCGACCGGCGCGCCGGCGGTGTCGGCCGCGGAGCCGCATGAGGCCGAGCGGCACTGCGTGATCGCGGTCACCGCAGTGCAGGACGGCGTGCTGGTGACTGCGCCCGAGGTGTGCTTCGCCACACCGGCTCAGGCCGACAGCTACGCCGCGTCCATGGGTACCGAGAAGGCCAGTTCGAGCTACTCCGCGCAGTCATCGGGCACCAACACCATCGGAACCCACTTCACTTCGACGTCCTACCGCGGATCCTCCGTTCGGATTGTTGGGACGACCTGCAACGGCGGCGTCTGGTACCCCACGGGAACCTGGGACAACAACATCGAGTCGTCGCTGCACCACTGCGGAACATCTCCGACCAAGTTCTACGACTACTCCAGCTGCGCCGGACCGTCCCACAGCATCTACCAGGCGGCGTCCTCGCTCGGACAATGGAACAACCGTGCCTCATGCGTGCGCTACGGCTAGACGGGCGAGGCCGGAACCAGCGCCGCGCCACGGATTGTCCGGGCCGTGACTAGCACCGCTGATCCCCGCGCTTCGGACAGCCACCGCCTCGACCCCGCTCGGTGGCGGTGGCCGGCCGACGCGCCGCGCCACACCGGCACACCTAGCCTCGTCAGTGATGGCGACGGCGAGGTCGGGCGGCCGGTGGCAAGGGGATCAGCGCAGCGACGTCGAACTGCTGGCCGCGGCGAGCCGCGACCCTGAGGCGTTCGGTGTGTTCTACGCCAACAATGTCCGGCCTCTCCTGATGTTCTTCTGGTCTCGCACGCGAGACCGCGACGTTGCCTCGGACCTCACCGCCGAGACGTTTGCCGCCGCACTCGCAGGCGTCAGCCGGTACGACCCCGCGAAGGGAACGCCGCGACAGTGGCTGTACGGGATCGCCAACAACCTGCTCAAGAGACTGTGGCGCACGCAGCGAGTGTCGTCGACCGCACGGAGGAAACTGCAGATCCAGACGCCGCCCACAGCCGTGACGGGATGGGACGGCATCGAGGCGACCGACGCCCGGCTCGACGCCGATCGGCTATCCGGCGCGCTGGGGCGAGTGCCGCCGAAGAGCCGCGAGGCGGTGCGCCTGCGAATCGTCGAGCAACTCGAATACGGTGAGATCGCGCACCGTATCGGATGCAAGCCCGGAGCGGCTCGAGGCCTAGTTTTTCGGGGGCTCCGCCGTCTCAGGGATGAGTTCGAGGCACCGCCGGACTTCGAGGACAGACGATGACGCACGACATCTCCGACTTCGAGCGGCAACTCGGCCGGGAACTCAGGGCGGCCGGTTATCGCCGCCTCCAGGCCCGCAGTCCCGACCTCCAGATCCGTCGGTGGAGGCCGGCCGCGCTGACCGCGGCGGTCGCGGCGATGACGTTGGTGGCGGTGCTCGCATTTGCAGGGCTCCGACCACCGGCGGCCACCGCCCACCCGTTCAAGGTCGTCTATCTGGAGGACGAGATCAGACTCGATGTCATCGACGTGGTCGAGGACCCGCGCTCTGCTGAGCAGGAGTTGCAGGACGAACTGGGCGTCGATGTGGAGTTCGTCGCGTTGCCCGCACCTCCCGAGCTGGTCGACCAGGTCGTCTCCGTCTCAAGCACCGGCACCACCGACGTGCAGCCTGTCTTCGGTGATGACGGCCGGGCCGCGAGATTCATCCTGCCCCGCGAGATCGACGGCCGGCTGAGCATCCACTACGGCCGACAGACCCAATCGGGTGAGGACTACGACGTCACGATCACCTCCCCGGTGTGCCACGAGCTGTGGGCCCAGGCCCCCCGGCAGGCCGCGGCGCGCCTCTCCGAGCTATCGGACAGCATCCGCTACAACACCGTGGACTCCGACTACGAGCATGAGTCCGATGTGACCCCCGATGACATCGATCCCGGCTACCGCTTGGTCGACATCATGTTCCTGTCCCAGGACGAACTCCTAGTCGTGTACGCCGCCCACCTCGACGCCCTCGGCCCCAGCCGTCCGCAGTGCGGCTGGAACTCCGACTCCTCGGGCTAGACGCCGAGCCTGCCCGATTCTTGGCCGGTCACGGCCCCCGCAGTGTTGTAAGACTGGATATAGTTGCTGTATGACGATGTTGACCTGCCGGGTGGCAGAAGCTGAAGCCATCCGGGTGCGGGAAGAGGCCGACGCTCTGGGAGTCTCGGTGTCGCACATGATCCGCGAGGCGCTACGGCGGTACCTCAACGCCGTGGCGGCCGAGCGAGACGCGGAGATCTACGAGAGGTCGCCGCTTCGTCCCGACGAACTGTCGATCATGTCCATCCAGAGTTGCCTGCCAGCTGAGGACTGGTCCGACTGGGTAGATGCGTCGGGGTGAAATCTGGTTTGCCGCAGTACCGGACGGGGACAGGCCCGTGCTGGTGCTGACACGCGATCCAGTGGCGGACCACATCGACTCGGTGGTTGTCGCCGCGCTGACACGCACGCGCCGCGGCCTGATCTCCGAGTTGCCGCTCACGGCGCGCCATGACGGCGTTCCCTCCGACAGCGTGGTCAACTTCGACACCATTCTCACCATGCCCCGAAGCGCCTTCCGGCGACGCGTGACCCAGCTGAGCGCAGCACGACTTGAGGAGGCGTGCGAAACGCTGAGGGCTGCCACAGGCTGCTGACCGTCGCCGCTAGCCGCCTTCGAGGCGGCGGCCGTCCTCGATGAGGTTGATCTCCCAGATCACCTTGTCGAGGGCGTCGGCCGAGGTGATGGTGGGGAACCTCAGAGGGTGCTCGTCGGTCACGCAGGTGGGCAGCGGCGACAGGATCGTCCACGGCGTGGGATGGGCGAACTGCACCACCGAGTAGCGGTCGCCGGTCTGGCCCTCGGCCGCGATCACCCGGTGGATACCCGCGCCGATCACGCCGTTGGTGAGGTGCTCGAGCATCATGCCGGTGTTGATGATGGCGCTGTCGGTGGGCGGGATGGCGTCGACCCAGCCATCGCTGGTCCGCACCTGCAGGCCCGGCGCGGTGGCCCTGGGAAGCATGGTGATGAGGTTGATGTCGCCGTGCTCGGCGGCCCACATGAAGCCGTCTGAGGGGGCGGTCTCCATGGGCGGGTAGTGAATGGCCCTGGTGAGGGTCGCGCCGTACTCGAGCATCACGTCGAAGAACTCCTCGTGGATTCCCAGCCCGACCGCGATCACCCGCAGCACCCGGCGCTGGACGTCGAGCACGGAGGCGTGGAATCCGAGCAGCATCTCGGTGACGCCTGGCTGGTCGTCCTCGGGCAGGGTGGGCGGCCCGTAGCGGTGGGGATACCGCTGGCGGAGCGGGTGGCCCGGCGGCGCCGGCTCGCCCCAGTTGAGCATCTCCTTGAGGTCGGGGATGTCGGAGATGGCAGCCGTCTCGGTCATCATCGGCGTGTAGCCGGTCTGACCGTGGGATCCGGCCACGATGTAGCGGTCCTTGCGCTCCTGGGGAAGGCCGAAGAAGGCCTCCAGCTGCCCGTAGGCCTCGTCGATCACGCCCGCGCCCAGGTCGTGGGCCACGTAGACGAAGCCGGTGGCCAGGCTGCGCATCACGCCGTCCACCACCGCGGCCCGCTGGGCTTGGTCGCCCCGCTCGAAGGCCACCAAATCGACGTCGAGTATCTCCATCCGCGCCACGCTACCCGCACGCCGCGATCAAGAAGCCCTGCTCAGCGGGGTAGCCGCGGCGCAATTTGACACGCGTGTAGTTACGGTGCTGTAATTCATGTTCCGAAGTTGTGGCCGGTCTTGAGCGGGGTCCACAGCTCGCGGGGCAACCGCTGACCACCGGCATGAGGAGGCGCACCGACGTGACGATGATCCAGGATCGGCTGACCACCGTCGCGGAGGTGCCTCCGGCCGCCTCTGCTCCGACCACCATGAGGGTGCGCAAGCGCAACGGAAACCTCGAGCCCGTCGACGTGAACAAGATCGTCAACGCGGTGGCCCGGGCGGCCGAAGGCCTGCTCGGCGTCGACCCGCTGACGGTCAGCACCCGCACCATCGCCGCCCTCGCCGACGGGGCCACCACCCGCGAGCTCGACGAGCTGAGCATCCGCACCGCGGCCGGGCTCATCGTGGAGGAGCCCAACTACTCGAAGCTGGCGGCCCGCATGCTGGCCACCTACATCGACAAGGAAGTCCGCAACCAGAACATCCCGTGGTTCTCCGAGGCCATTGAGACCGGACACCGGCTCGGGCTGATCGGCGACGACACCGCGGAGTTCGTGCGGGCCCACTCCCCCACGCTGAACGCGGCCATCGACTCCGGCCGGGACCGCAACTTCGAGTTCTTCGGGCTGCGCACGGTGTACGACCGCTACCTGCTGCGCCATCCCGACACCCGGCTGGTGATCGAGACCCCGCAGTACTTCATGCTCCGCGTGGCCTGCGGGCTGAGCACGAACCCCGACGAGGCCGTCGCGTTCTACGACCTGATCTCGTCGCTGGCCTACCTTCCGTCGAGCCCCACCCTGTTCAACTCGGGCACGATGCACCCGCAGATGTCGAGCTGCTACCTGCTCGACTCTCCCGAGGACTCCCTGGAAGGCATCTACCAGCGCTACACCGACATCGCCCGCCTCTCGAAGTACGCGGGGGGCATCGGGGTCGGCTGGCACCGGGTCCGCTCCAAGGGATCGCTGATCCGGGGAACCAACGGGCTCTCCAACGGCATCGTGCCGTGGCTCAAGACCCTCGACTCCTCGGTGGCCGCCGTCAACCAGGGCGGACGGCGCAAGGGCGCGGCCTGCGTCTACCTCGAGACCTGGCACGCAGACATCGAGCAGTTCCTGGAGTTGCGCGACAACACCGGCGACCACGCCCGCCGCACCCACAACATCAACCTCGCCAACTGGGTGCCCGACCTCTTCATGGAGCGTGTGGAGCTGGACTGGCAGTGGAGCCTGTTCGACCCCAAGAAGGTGCCCGAGCTCACCGACACCTACGGCGAGGAGTTCCGGGCCATCTACGAGCAGGCCGAGGCCGACGGGCGTTTCGAGACGCAGGTTCCGGCCCGCCAGCTGTACACCCGGATGATGCGGACCCTGGCCGAGACCGGCAACGGCTGGATGACGTTCAAGGACGCCGCCAACGCCAAATGCAACCAGACGGGCCCCGGACCCGGAGGCGACGCCAACGCCCGCGACCGGGTCGTCCACCTCTCGAACCTGTGCACCGAGATCATCGAGGTGACCAGTGCCGGCGAGACCGCGGTGTGCAATCTGGGATCGGTCAACCTCGGCGCCTTCGTTCAGCGGGCGGCGACCTCCAACGGCAGCGCTCCGGTGCGCTTCGACTTCGAGCGGCTCGGCGAGGTGGTGCGGCTGGTGGTCGGCTTCCTCGACCGCGTCATCGACATCAACTACTACCCGACCGACGAGTCGGCGGCCTCCAACCGGCGCTGGCGACCGGTGGGCCTGGGCCTCATGGGCCTGCAGGACGTGTTCTTCAAGCTGGGCCTGGCCTTCGACTCCGCCGAGGCCCGCAACCTCAGCCGCCGCATCTCCGAGGAGATCTACTTCAACGCCCTGTGGGCTTCTACCGAGCTGGCCGAGGCCAACGGGCCCCATCCCGGCTTCGCCGACACCCGGGCCGCGGCCGGCGAGCTTCAGTTCGACCTCTGGAACACCGAGCCGTCAGATCCCGATCGCTGGGGACCGCTGCGCGAGCGGATCGCCGAGCACGGGCTGCGCAACTCGCTGCTCATCGCCATCGCCCCGACGGCCACCATCGCGGCTATCGCCGGCTGCTACGAGTGCATCGAGCCCCAGGTGTCGAACCTGTTCAAGCGCGAGACCCTGTCAGGCGAGTTCATGCAGGTGAACCGGTACCTGGTGGCCGAGCTGAAGGCCCGCAGCCTGTGGGACGACAGGATGATCGCCGAGGTGAAGAAGGCCGAAGGCTCGATCCAACAGATCGCGCGCATACCGGAGGACTTGCGGACCGTCTACCGCACGGCTTGGGAGATATCGCAGCGCTCGCTCATCGAGATGGCCGCGGACCGGGGCGCCTTCATCGACCAGAGCCAGTCGCTCAACCTCTTCATGGAGGCCCCGACCATCGGGAAGCTGTCGTCGATGTACATGTACGCGTGGAAGCAGGGCCTCAAGACCACCTACTACCTGCGCTCGAGGCCGAAGACGCGGATCAACCAGACCACCACCAACGGCTCGGAGGCCGCCGAGCCCGACGCAGAGGCCGCGGCGGCCTGCTCCCTGGAGAACCCTGAATCCTGTGAGGCGTGCGACTGATGGCCATCACCGACGTCTCTGTCGATCATCTCGATCTCCCGGGCCGGGACTCAGCCGTCCCCGCCCCTCCCGCAGGCTTCCAGCCTGAACCGGAGGCCGAGCCCCGGCCCGGGCAGCCCACGCCGGACACCTTCGGCCGGCCCAACATCCTGGATCCGGGCTTCGACCTGACCCTGCGCCCGATGCGCTATCCGCAGTTCTTCGAGATGTACCGCGACGCGATCAAGAACACCTGGACGGTCGACGAGATCGACTTCTCCGACGACCTGGTCGATCTGGACCGCAAGCTCATGCCGGCCGAGAAGCACCTGATACGCAGGCTGGTGGCCTTCTTCGCCACGGGCGACTCGATCGTGGCCAACAACCTCGTCCTGAACCTCTACGAGCACATCAACGCGCCCGAGGCCCGGATGTACCTGTCGCGCCAGCTCTTCGAGGAGGCGCTGCACGTGCAGTTCTACCTGAACCTGCTCGACAACTACATCCCCGACCACGACGAGCGGGCCGAGGCCTTCGCCGCCATCGAGAACATCCCGTCCATACGGGCCAAGGCCGAGTTCTGCTTCAAGTGGATGGACTCGGTCGGCGACGGGCCGCTGCGCACCGCAGACGACCGGCGCCGCTTCCTGATGAACCTGATCTGCTTCGCGGCCTGCATCGAGGGCCTGTTCTTCTTCGCCGCGTTCGCCTACGTGTACTTCCTGCGGTCCAAGGGTCTGCTCAACGGGCTGGCCGCCGGCACGAACTGGGTGTTCCGCGACGAATCCATGCACATGAACTTCGCCTTCGAAGTGATCCGCACGGTGCGGCAGGAGGAACCCGAACTGTTCGACGAGGAACTGGGCCAGCAGATCAGCGACATGCTGGCCGAGGCGGTGGACGCCGAGCACCAGTTCGCGGCGGACCTGCTGGGCGAGGGCGTGCCCGGCATGTCGGTGACCGACACCCGGTCGTACCTCGAGTACGTGGCCGACCAGCGCCTGATGCAGCTCGGCCTGCGCCGGCGCTTCGGCAGCCGCAACCCGTTCTCGTTCATGGAACTGCAGGACGTGCAGGAGCTCTCCAACTTCTTCGAGCGCACGGTGTCCGCCTACCAGGTGGGCGTGGAGGGCGAGGTCTCCTTCGACGAGGACTTCTAGACCGCTCTGGCCTGGTGGAGGTTTGGGTGTCCGCAAATCGCGGATCATGTGATACACAAGGCGCCATGTTGAGATTCGCGGAGGAGATCGTCCTGCTGTCGCTGCGGGACGACGACGGCAAGTTCGTGCCGGTGCCGGTCACGTCAATGCAGCATGCGCTGGCAGGGGCGGTGCTCATGGATCTGGCGCTGGAGAACCGGATCGACACCGATCCCGAGAACCTCGTCCTGATCGACTCCACGCCGGTGGGCGACAGCCTGCTCGACCCGACCCTGGAGATGATCGCAGCCGGCGAGCAGCACGACGCCCGCTTCTGGGTGGAGCAGACGGCCAGGGCGGCAGACGAGATCCGGGATGAGGCGCTGGCCCGCCTGGTCGAGCGCGGCATCCTCGAGCAGCACGACGAGCGGTTCCTGTGGGTGTTCCGGTCCCGCCGCTACCCGGTGATCGACGGCAAGGAAGAGCGCGAGGTGAAGCTGCGCATCCTGGGCGTGCTCCTCAGCGACGAGATCCCCGACCCCCGAGACATCGTGATCATCTGCCTGGCGGACGCCTGCGGCATTCTGAACCAGCTCCTGCCGAAGCGGGAACTGGCCGGCGTCCGCGACCGCATCGAGCAGGTCCGCAAGCTGGACCTCATCGGCCAGGCCATGTCCCAGGCGATCCACGACATCGAGCTGTGGCTGGCCGCCAGCCGCATAGAGGGCCGGATGTTCTAGACCCCCCCTACGCGGTGGTGTTGTCCGCGAGGATGAGGGTCTTCAGGTCGCTGTGGAAGTCGAGGGCGTGGTCTCCGCCCTCGCGGCCGATGCCGGACAGGCCGCAGCCGCCGAAGGGGGCGGCCAGGTCCCGCACCAGGAAGGTGTTGGTCCACACGATCCCGGCCCGGACTGCTCGGCCGACCCGCTCGGCCCGGTCGGCTGAGCCCGTGTAGACGATGGCGGACAGGCCGTAGCGGGTGGAGTTGGCCAAGTCGACCGCCTCGGCCTCGGTCGCGAAGGCCTGGATGGTCAGCACCGGGCCGAAGACCTCGCGCTGGACGATCTCGGAGTCGTT
The DNA here is from genome assembly GCA_965203575.1 of Candidatus Aldehydirespirator sp. Taxonomy (GTDB): domain Bacteria; phylum Actinomycetota; class Acidimicrobiia; order Acidimicrobiales; family Aldehydirespiratoraceae; genus Aldehydirespirator. The sequence goes on along the minus strand of OZ241894.1, from coordinate 2,319,926 downwards.
GGAGGCCGGCTCGATCAGCGTGAGTTCGTAGTGGAGGGAGCCGGCACGGCGGCGGCCGCCCCACACCACGGTGTCGCCCGCGGCCCGGGCCCGCTGCACGAAGCCCTCGACCCTGGCCAGATGGTCGGGATGGGCCATCGGCGCGATGGTGGTCGAGTCGTCGCGGCTGTCGCCCAGCACGTGGGCCTCGGTGCGGACCCGCAGCGCTTCCAGGAAGTCGTCGCGGATCGATGCCTCCACCAGCAGGCGGGTCCCGGCCAGGCACACCTGGCCCGAGTCCTCGTACTGGGCCGCGGCCTGCTCGGCGGCCGCCTCGAGGTCGCAGTCGGCGAACACGATGAGCGGACCCTTGCCGCCCAGCTCGGCCGTGAACGGCACGATGTTGGCCGCCGCGGCCGCGCCGATGTGCCGGGCCGTCTCCGGCGAGCCGGTGAAGCTGATGCGGCGGACCCGCGGATCCGCGGTCAGGGCGGCTCCTACCTCGGCGCCGATCCCCTGCACCAGGTTGAAGGCGCCGGGCGGTAGTCCGGCCTCCACCGTCAGGTCTGCCAGCAACGAAGCCGACAGCGGGGACCACTCGGCCGGCTTGAGCACCACGCTGTTGCCCGCGGCCAGCGCGGGCGCCACCTTCCAGGTGGCCAGCATGAACGGAGCGTTCCACGGTGTGATCACCACCGCGGGACCGGCCGGCATCCGCTGCACGGTGTGGGCGGTGCCCCGGGCCGACCAGCGGGGCTCGTCATGAGCCTCGACCATGTCGGCGTAGAAGCGGAAGTTGAGCGCGCCCCTGGCCACCAGCCGCTCGCGCATGGAGCGGTGCAGGAAGCCCATGTCGAGCGTCTCGACCAGGGCGACGTCGTCGTTGCGGGCCTCGATCAGGTCCGCCAGCCGGCGCAGGGCCGCGGTCCGCTCCCCCACCGGCAGCCCGCTCCATGCGGCGAAGCCGTCAACCGCCGCGCTGACCGCCTGCTGAGCGGTGGCTGCGTCGCCGCGGGACACGTCGGCCAGCTTGTGCTGCCAGTCCAACGAAGAACGGCATTCGAAGGTGCGATCCGATGCCAGACGCTCGCCGCCGATCAGGTGATCGACGCTGACCTCGACTCCCCCGACGGCGACCCGAGGCGATTCCGCCATCAGGCCTCCTCGTCGACCGTGGACCGGTAGTGGCGGGCGCCGGGGCCGCGCGGGGCCCGCTTGCCCCGGTGCTCCCAGTCGCCGCCCATTGCGGTGGACACGACCTCCTCGCTGTCCGACGGCTGGGCGCCGACGTCGGAGCGCACCGGCTCCGGTCCGGCGACGACAGTGTTGGTCAGCGCGCCCAGGCCCTCCACCTCGACGGTGACCACATCGCCGGGCACGACCGGCCGGGACCCGGCCGGAGTGCCCGACAGCACCAGGTCGCCGGGCACCAGGGTGATGGTGCGGGCCAGGTCGGCCAGCAGGTAGTGCATGTCCCACTCCATCTCGTCGGTGCTGCCGTCCTGGCGTACCTCGCCGTTAACGAGGGTGCGGATCCGCTTGTGGCGGAAGTCCCAGCCGGTCACCAGCGCCGGCCCGACCGGGCACAGCGTGTCGCTGCCCTTGACCCTCAGCATCGAACCCGCATCGGTGTCGCGGAAGTCGTGCAGCCCGTAGTCGTTGGCCACCGTGTAGCCCGCGATGTAGTCGCCGGCATCGTCGGGCGACACGTTGCGGCAGGTTCGGCCGATGACGATGCCGATCTCTCCCTCGTAGTTCAGCCACCGGCACGGCTCGGGCCGCACCACGTCGGCGCCGTGGGCGCTCAGGGCGGTGACCGGCTTGTGGAAGTAGGTCGGGGCGGGCGGCAGCCTGGTCATGAACTCGGCCACCCGACTGGCGTAGTTGAGGTGGACGCACAGGATCTTGGTCGGCTCGCAGGGCGCGAGGTGGACGGCACCGGAGGCGGCCACTCGCCTCCCGTCCCGGGAGACGAGGTCGTCCCCGTCGGGCTGGACGACCACCGGATACCCGTCAAGGAGGATGCGGCGATGCTCGGCCACGGCTGTTCCTGCGCTCACGGCTGCTCGGACTCCGGAGTATGCGAGTCGCGGGCGGCGCCCACGAACGTGTCGAAGAGGTCATCCCTGGTGAGAAGGTCCGAGGCGGCGCCCTCGGCTGCAATCTCTCCGGTGCGCAGCACGTAGGCCCGATCGGCCACCTCCAGCAGGCGGGTGGCGTTCTGCTCGACGACCAGCATCGTGCGGCCCTCGGTCCGCATGCGGCCGATCAGGTCGAACACGAAGTCGACCAGCACCGGCGCCAAGCCCAGCGACGGCTCGTCCATCAGGATGACGCGCGGGTTGCTCATGAGAGCCCGAGCGATGGCGAGCTGCTGGGCCTCGCCCCCGGAGAGGTAGCCGGCCGCGGTGGACCACTTGTCCCTGAGAACCGGGAACAACTCCACCACCTCGTCGAGACGCTCGGCCCGCTCGTCGGCACTGACGGTCACGCCACCGACGCGGAGGTTCTCGACGACCGTCATCTCAGTGAACAGCCTCCGCCTCTCGGGCACGAGGGCCAGACCCGCCTTGAGCATCCGGTCGGGGCTGTCGCCGGTCACGGGCCGGCCTTCGAGGTGCACCTCGCCCTCGGCGGGGCGCAGCAGCCCCGAGACGGTGTTGAGCAGGGTGGTCTTGCCCGCGCCGTTGGGACCGATGAGACCGACGACCTCATTGGCCGCGACGGAGAGGCTCACACGGCGCAGCGCGGAGATCGACCCGTAGCGAGTGGTCAGCCCGGACACCTCAAGCACTACGAAACCCTATCCCCGGCCCCTCACCCCCGACGTTGGGTCGGCTCGCCTGCAGATGACTGGGAGCGATCAGCCGCCTAGTCTTGCGCCGATTCTGTTTGGTAGCAAACAAACCGGAGACGCCGAGTGGAAGACCGAGCGAGCCCGCGCCTACTCGATGCCGAGCGCCTCATACAGGCGCGCCTCGGCGACCGTCAACTGGACTTCGACTCCATGCTCGCGGTGTCCAACATCTACCGGGCCGCGACCGCGGTGCGCCGCAGTGCCGAGCGTGGCGTGCTGGCGCAGTTCGGCCTGTCCTGGGGCGGCTTCACCACCCTGTGGGTGCTGTGGGTGTGGGGCGAGATGCGGACCGCGGACCTGGCGGAAGAATGCGATCTGTCGAAGGCGACGCTCACCGGGGTGGTCAAGACCCTGGAGAAGCGGGGTTTCGTGGAGCGCAGGCAAGTCGAGTCGGACCGCCGCCGGGTGACGGTCGCGCTCACCGACGCCGGGCTGGACACCATCGAGAGGCTCTTCCCCCGTTTCAACCGCTACGAGGGCGAGATGGTGCGCGAACTCTCGACTGACGAGAAGCAAGCACTGGCCGGGCTGCTACGCCGGGTGATCGTCGAGGCCGGCCGGCAGTGACTGCGGCCGCCCACGCCCTGTTCTCAGCGCTCGATCAGGTCGAATGGGCCGAGGGCTAGCGCTCCGCCGTCGAGTCTGAAGGACGCGCCGTTGGCGAAGCGCCCCGCCGGAGCCACCAGGTAGTGGACCAGCGCGGCGATCTCGTCGGGCTTGCCGGCCCGGTCCGCGATGTTCACGGACGCTCCGGCCTCGCTCAGCTCGCTGATGATCTCCGCGGCCATGGGCGTGTCCACGATTCCCGGATCGACCTGCGTGACCCGTATGCCGTCGGCCCGCCACTCCTTGGCCAGTGCCACGGTGACCGCTCCGAGCCCCGCCTTGCTCGCCCCGTAGACGGCACCGCCCGCCGAGGGCCGCACCGCGTCGACCGAGCCGATCATCACTACGGCCGAGTCGCCGCCCGCGGCCAGGTACCGATGGGCCAGTTGGCATAGCCGGAGCGGGGCCCACAGGTTGAGCCCGATCAGCCCGTCGAAATGTTCGCGGTCGAGGCCGCTCAGCGGGAGCCAGTCGGCCCGGCCGGCGTTGTTGACGAGGATGTCGAGCCCGCCGAGTTCGGCCACCGCAGCTGGAATCACCCCGTCGACGCCGTCCGGGTCGCTCAGATCGGCCACCAGCGGCCGGATGGAGCCTTCCGCCTCCGGCACTCGACCGGACCGCGACACCGCCATCACATCCGCGCCGGCATCGGCCAGCCGGACCGCAATGGAGGCGCCGATCCCCGTCGACGCACCGGTGACGACGGCCCGCTTCCCAGTAAGGTCGAATGCAGCGTCCGGCACAGCGCCACGATAATCAGTGACGCCCCCCGGTTGATCGTTCGGTACCAAACGAATAGGGTTCTCCGCGTGGCTGAGCTTCAGGGGTTCATGTATCCGAGGACGCCTACCGGGGCTGCCGGCATCGTGCCTGCGCCGCCCTGGCACTACTCCGGCGACATGCTGACCGTGGAGTACCGCACCGATCCCGACCGGGTGGTCGAACTGCTGCCCGATCCCCTGGAGCCCGCCGACACCGACCCCGGCGCGGTGGCCATGATCTGGGCCGAGTGGCAGAGCTGCGGCGACACCTTCGAGGAGCTGCTCGACCCGGTACGGGCCCAGTACCGGGAGGTGTTCGCGGTGGTGCGCTGCAAGTTCCGGGGCTCCACCTACAGCCGGGCCGCCTACATCTGGGTGGACAAGGACTTCGCTATGGCCAGGGGCCACTTCCAGGGCTACCCCAAGAAGATGAGCGAGATCGCCATGACCAGGCCGGTGACGGTGGGCCGGGCCGGGCCGCGCCTGGAGGCGGGCGGTCGCTTCGGAGCGACTCTCAGCACCTGGGGACGGCGCATCGCCGAGGCCCGGTTCACCATCACCGGCACGGCCGACACCCCCGGATTCGTCAACGGCCACCCGATGCTGCACAGCCGGCAGATGCCGGCCATGGAGGCCGACGGCACCGACTCGCTCGACGAGCTGGTCACCATGCGGGGCTACGACGCCGACCTCGGACCGGTGTACGCCGGGGACGCCGAGCTGATGATGCCCGAGTGCCCCACCGAGGAGCTCCATCGCCTGCAGCCGGTCGAGATGATCGGCGGCTACTACCGCCAGGTCGGCATGTCCATGGCCGGCGGCACAACCCTGTGGGCCGCCCCCAACCCCAAGGCGGGTGCATGAGCTGGGCCGCCCCCAACCCCAGGGCCGGCTCGTGAGCTGGGCCGCCCCCAACCCCAGGGCCGGCTCATGAGCACCGCCACTGCCACGTTCGTGGACGACTACCTGGCCGACCACGGCGACGATGACGCCGACCTGTCCTCGCACGACTCCTTCACCTCCGGGGTGCCCCACGCCACCTTCGCCAGGCTGCGCCGCGAGGACCCGGTGCACTGGACCCCCGAGGCCGACGGCTCCGGATTCTGGTCGATCACCCGCTACCACGACGCGCTGGCCGTCAGCCGCGATGTCGAGACGTTCACGTCCTCCCAAGGCATCCGCCTCGAGGAGATGGACGACGACGAACTCGAGGCCCGGCGCACGATGATGGAACTCGACCCGCCCGAGCACACCCGGCTGCGGCGCCTGGTGAACCGGGGGTTCACCCGCCGCACCGTGGAGTCCTACGAGGACTCCATCCGGGCCCTGGCCGCCGAGGTGCTCGACGAGGCCCTCGCCGATGACGCATTCGACTTCGTGACCGAGGTGGCGGCCAAGCTGCCCATGCGGATGCTGGGCCGCCTGCTGGGCACCAGCGACGCCGACGGCCACCAGCTGGTCGAGTGGGGCGACGCCTTCCTGGGCAACAGCGACCCCGAGTTCACCACCCACGTCATCGACACGGCCGACACCGAAGAGTTCCGGCTCATGCCGTTCCGCAGCCCGGCCGCGATCGAGGTGTTCGAATATGCCGAGCGCCAGGCCGCGGCGCGCCGGGCCTGCCCCCGCAACGACGTGATCACCCAGCTGCTGGCCCCCACCCGCGACGGGGAGCCCCTCAGCGACCTGGAGTTCAAGAACTTCTTCACCCTGCTCATCGCGGCGGGCAACGACACCACCCGCTACACCATGACCCACGGCCTGCGCACGATGATGCACCATCCGAGCCTGTGGCGGGCCTGGAGAGCCGATCCCTCCCTGACCCACACCGCAGTTGAGGAGATCCTGCGCACCAGCGCGGTGACCATGCACTTCCGCCGCACCGCCACCAGTGGGGTCACCCTCGGCGGAAAGAACATCGCCGCGGGCGACAAGGTGGTGATGTGGTTCTGCTCCGCCAACCACGACGATGAAGGGTTCGGTCGTCCCTGGCGCTTCGACCTGGCCCGGGACCCCAACGACCACATGGCCTTCGGGCGCAACGGCCCCCATCTGTGCCTGGGCGCGTGGCTGGCCCGGATGGAGGCCCGGCTGGTGTTCGAGGAGCTCATGAAGCGGGTCGACCGGCTCGAGCCCGACGGCGAGCCCCAGTACCTGCGCTCCAACTTCATAGCCGGCATCAAGCACCTGCCCGTCAGGGTGGTGGCATGATGCTCACCTCCAGTCATCGGGAGGCCTGCCGATGGGATCGATAGTCGGGGCGGCGGTGGTGTCGCACGTGCCGCCGCTGGTGATGCCCGAGCACGAGCGCCGGGCCCTCAACGGCGGCGAGGACACCACACTGTTCGCCGGCCTTCATGCCCTGCGGGCCGAGCGTCTCGACCCCGCCGCGGCCGACACCGTGGTGGTGATCGACACCCACTGGTTCACCACCGTCGAGCACATCGTGACGGCCCACGAACGGCGCAAGGGCCTGTACACCTCCGACGAGCTGCCCCGGGGAATGAGCGCCATGCCCTACGACATGCCGGGCGACCCAGAACTGGCCCATGCCGTCGCGGCCGCGGCCGCAGCCCGCGACGACACCTGGGTGACCGCCATAGACGACCCCCACCTGCCCGTGCACTACCCCACCATCAACCTGCTCGGCTTCCTGCAGGGCGATGAGCGCTGGATCTCGATGGGCGTGTGCCAGACCGCCGAGCCCTACGACTTCCTGCTGGCCGGTCGGCTGCTGGCCGAAGCCGTAGCGGGCCTCGACCGCCGGGTGGTCGTCCTGGCCAGCGGTGGGCTCAGCCACCGGTTCTGGCCGCTCCGCCAGTTCCGCGACCACGAGGGCGCCGATCCCGACCTCCATGTCCGCACCCCCGAGGCGGCCGCGGCCGATCGCAAGGTGCTGGCCTGGATGGCCGGAGGCGACCACGCCGCCATCATCGACTTCATGCCCGAGTACTCCCGCCACGCGCCCGAGGGCTACTTCGGCCACTACCTGATCATGGTCGGGGCGCTGGGCGGCCGGTCCTGCACGGCCCGCGGCACCCAGTTCGGCCAGTACGAGTCGGTGTCGGGCACGGGTCAGGCCCACGTATGGTTTGACCTGTGAGCAAGCCGCGGCGAGCACTGGTCCTGGCCCACGAGCCCCAGGGCACGAGCGCGCTGATCGGCGAGCGGCTGGCGCAGCGGGGATTCGACGTGCATGAGCATGTGGTGACCGAGGACCTGGACCGGCCCAACGACGCGGTCGCCTTCCCCGACTTAGCCGAGTACGACGTGCTTGTTCCGATGGGCTCGATCCGCTCGCTCACCAACACCGACGAGATCGACCAGTGGATCTTCGAAGAGATCGACATGGTGCGGGCCGCCTACGCGAGGGGCACACCGATGCTGGGCGTCTGTTTCGGGGGTCAGCTGCTGGCCGCGGCTCTCGGCGGCGAGGTGGAGCAGGCGCCGGTACCCGAGATCGGGTGGTACGAGATCCACGAGCCCGGGGGCTCGCCCAACGGGGCGCGCAACCCGCTGGGACCGGGGCCGTGGTTCCAGTGGCACCACGACCGCTTCACCCCTCCGGCTGATGCCGAGGTGCTGGCCGTCAATGAGAACGCGGTGCAGCTGTTCCGGTTGGGACGCTGCGTGGGCACCCAGTTCCATCCCGAGGTGACCTACGCCCACGTGGAGAACTTCCTGACGGGTTCGGACGAGGACTACCTGGCCGAGTACGGCTTGAGCGCGGCGGAACTCCTGGAGAGCCTGCGCCAGCACGAGGACCGCAACGCCCGGCAGTGCGCCGGGCTGGTCGACTGGTTCCTCGACGAGGTGGCCCAGTCCTGAGTCCGGAACTGCGAGAGTCCGCCGGATCGCTCTGCCAGGCGCTCAGTGATAGGGCAGGTACTGCTTCAGCTCCCACTGCGAGAGGGGCTCGGTGCCATCGATGGCGTCCCAGTCGGCGACGACCTCGCCGCCTGCCTCGGCGGTGTAGCGGCCCCACTCCTCCCGCTTGTTGAACACGAAGTTGGCGCATACCTCCGAGCCGACCGCGGCGCAGAGGGCCTCGTCGGCCTCCATGTCGTCGAGGGCCTCATTCAGGGAGTGGGCGCAGCGGACGTCGGTGTTGACCTCGTCGAAGCCGTCAGTGGTCAAGGGATCGGGACACTCGAGACCGTCGGCCACGCCGAGGCGGGCCGCCTGCAGCACCGCGGCCACCAGGAGGTACGGGTTGGCGGCGCCGTCGCCGATGCGGCTCTCGATGCGCATGCCCGGGCCCGCGCTCGGTGGCACCCGGTTCCCGGCGCAGCGGTGCTCCACGCCCCAGTTGGCCCAGTAGCCGTTGATCTCGCCGGGGCGCAGGCGCCGGTAGGCGTTGACGGTGGGCGCGGCCAGCGCGGTCATCCCGCGGTGATGGCGGATCAGACCGGCGAGGCTGCCTCGGGCCAGGTCCGACATGCCATGGGCGCCGCCGGCATCCGAGAAGGCGTTGCCGCCCTGGGCGTCGGCCAGCGAGAGGTTCACGTGGATCCCGCTGCCGGATACGCCGGGGAAGGGCTTGCCCAGGAACGTGAGGTCGAGGCCGAGGGGGCGGCCGGCTGAGTCGGTGGCGGTGAGGACGCTCTCCCGGGCCAGCAGCCGGAACAGGAAGGCGTCGTCGACGGCCGCCAGTGCGTCGCCGTATTCGAGGGTCAGCTCGAACTGCCCCTCGTCGTACTCGGCGTTGACCGACTCCACCGCTATGCCCACCGCCTCGGCGGTCCGCACCAGCGATGTGATCACTCCGGCGGGATCCGAGCCGGGACCGGTGCCGTAGACCATCGACCGGGGCGTGTCGTAGGGCCGGGGGGTCTCCATCCCGCCGCTGAACACGTAAGCCTCGAACTCGAGGCCTACTTTGGGGCTGTAGCCGAGAGCCTCCCAGTCGGCCACCGCCCGGCGCAGCGCCTCCCGGGGCGACACCGGCAGCGGCTCGCCGTGCATGGTCAGGTCGCCGAGGACGACGCCGGTGGCGTCGTCGTCCCAACCCTGGCGGATGTCGGCCGCGTCGAAGCTGACGTGGGTGTCGGGCAGACCTTCCAGCAGGTAGGCGCCGGGCGCGGGGGCCATGCTGCGGTCGTAGCCCAGACCGAACACGCACACGCAGTGGTTGGCGCCCTGATGGGCAAGACGCATCGGCACGTACTTGCCCCGGGCCAGCCCGTAGTGATCGGGCCACAGGACCCTCACGCGGTCCCAGTCGGTCATGGCATCTCCCCCCGTAGCGAGACGGTGAACGTTCGGCCCCGAAAGGTAGCTCGCACCACAGCGGGGGTCACGCCGGTCGGTCGATCAGACGTCGATTGATCAGGCCGGCGCTTCGTCCTGTTCCGGGTAGAGGCCGGTGCGGCCCAAGCGTTCCAGGCAGACCTCGACGCTCCAAGGCAGCATGGCAGCACCGCAGCGGGCGTCGCGGTAGGCCTGTTCCAGGTAGGACGGGCGCAACATGCTGCGGCCGCCGCACACCTGCAGGCCCAGCGACGCCACCGCGGGAGCGCCCTCCATTACGGTCACCACCGACGACCACGCCCGCCGCACCTGGTCGGCGCCGGGGTCGACGCCGCACTCGGCCAGCACCCGGTAGGTGAGCGATTGGGCCCGGTCGTACAGCAGGTTCATCTGGGCCCAGCCCTGCTGCTTGATGGGATGGTCCCGCCGGGCGGGCCCCGGGAGGACCGGCCTGAGATCACGGGAGGCTCCCAGCTCCTGCTGCTTGATGGGATGGTCCCGCCGGGCGGGCCCTCTGCCACCGTCGCCCCGCAGGTATGCGCCCGTGGCATCGAGCACGCCCCGCATCAGTCCCAGGTAGCTGAACGACAGCGTCATGTAGAAGTAGGGCCAGCGCGTCGCAGCCTGATCGAAAGCGCCCGGCGGGAGCCACTCTTTGTCCTCGGGCACTACCGCTTCATCGAGCACGAGGGTGCGAGAGTCGGTCCCCCGCATCCCCAGCGGATCCCAATCGCCTTCAATGGTGGCGCCGGGCGCGTCGGCGGGCACCCCCATGAAGCGGATCCGCTCGTCGCCGGGAACCAGGCAGACCACATTGTGGATGTCGGCCGCGCCCGACAGGGAGGCGAAGATCTTGCGCCCCGTCACCCGGTAGCCGCCGGGGGCGGGGACCGCCCGGGTGGAATAGCCCGCGGTGGCGCCCGCGGCTGCGCCCTCCGAGAAAGGCTGGCTGTGGATTGTGCCGTCGGCGACTATCCCGCGACGCAGTTCGGACCGTCGCTCCGCCAGCAGCGACCGCTCGGCTGCGGTGAGGTCCAGGTCATCGGCGATCTGACCGACGAGGATGGTGGTGGCGGTGTGCATGTTGAATGTCAGCGCAGTGGTGGCGCAGTGCCGCCCCAGCTCTTCGGACACGAGGGCGTAGCCCACGAAGTCGCCGCCGAGCCCGCCGTCGGCTGCCGGTATGCACAGGCCCAGCAGGCCGGCGTCGCGCAGGTCGGCCCAGTTCCGGGTGGGAAACGTGGCGTCGCGGTCGTGGGCCTCGGCCCGCTCGGCGAAGCGAGGGCCGAGGGCGGCCATCCGCTCCACGAGCTCAAGCCGCTCCGGCGTGAGGATGTCCGTAGGCATCGTCGCGGAGGCTATCGCCGCGCTCTTGTCTAGATCGGCGTCCGCTGGACACGCCAACGCCCGCTTCGGAAGTATTTTCAATCTATTTTATGCTGTGATGTTCACCTGGTTCGCGCTATAGTCACAATGAAGGGCGGCAGCAAGGCGGCATCATGCACACCGAGCATCCAACATGGCGGCCCGAAACCGCCGAGGTGGCGGCCAAGGAACTAAGCCCCGGCTGCACGATCCGGTACGAACCGCCCGAAGTCGCGGGACGGGGGTATGCGGCTCTGGTCCTCGACTCCGTGGTGCATGCCGCTGACGGCCAGGTGACGGTCGAGTGGCACGACGCTCGGCTTGACGTAGTCCTTTTCGACAGCAACTCCGATCTTCCCCCGTTGCTCAATGACGAGTTAGACCTAGTCGAGTGGCCAGACTCGTTGTCGTTCGATCCCGAAGAGATCGTCACGGTGGAAATCCAGAACCCAGCCCATGCCTGAGCGGCACTTCGCAATCAGCATCGACGACCGTGACTGGACCGAGGAGGTCCACTCCGTCAGCTTCAGCCGTTCGACTACGGTTCGAACAATCCAGGGCTCCGAGTCATCGCGTCAAGTGCCTGGACGCCGTACAGCGTCAATGACGCTGACGATGCGACGAACCGACGACACGGAGGCACTCGTCGGCACGGTTCCCGAGGACGGGCGGGCGGAAGTGATCCTCATGCTGGCTTCCGTCCACGGCCGTGATGCGAGACCCGCGGTAGCGGCTTTCCGCTTCGACGCCACGACGCTGCTTCCGCCTTGGGACACGGCGGTCGTCATCGATGGCGTCGATTACTTCGAGTCGGCGTGGTTCGCCGAGAGGATTTCTTCGTGCTGGCTTCGAGTACCCGGCTTGGCCGCTTAATCGTCAGTTAGGAAATCCCGCGCGAGTCGGTTGAAGACGTCGGGAACTTCCGACACGGATAGATGCCCCACTCCGTCGAGCACGACTAGGTGGGCATTCTGCAGCTTGTCGGCGAGGATGCGGGAGTAGGCGATCGGGGTCTCGGCGTCTAGTTCGCCGGCGATCACCAGGGCGGGCGCCTTGATCTCGGCCAGCCGGTCGAGCACGTTGTGGGACGGCAAGCACTCGACCGCGGCCCGGAGCCCCTCCGCCGGGATACGGGCGAAGCCTGCTACCCGCATGGCCAGCATGTCAGCGCTGAGGCCGGGGCCGGCGACGGACGTGAGGACGCCCTCGGCGATGTCGGCGGGCGTGAGCCCGGCGTCCAGGGGCTCGAGACGGGCAGCCTGCCAGGCGCCGGCGTCGGTTCCGTCGAGGCCGAAGGCGGGGCTGGTGTTGGCCAGCACCAGCCGGCCGACCCGTTGCGGGTGGCGCAGCGCGGTGTGCAGGGCATGCATCCCGCCGAAGGATTCGCCCACGAGATGGGCCCGCTCGACACCAGCGTTGTCCAGCAGCCGGGCCACCGAGTCGGCGATGGCGGCGAAGGTCAGAGGCGCGACGGGGACCGAGACGCCATAGCCGGGCATGTCCCAGGCGATGCAGCGGAATTCGGTCCTCAGGCCAGCCAGCTGGGGCTCCCACGAGGTGCGGGAGCCGCCCAGGCCGTGCAGGAACACCACCGGCTCCCCGTCACCCGTCTCGCGCCAGGCCAGCGGCGCATCCACGTCCGCGGCGCCTGCGTCGGCGGCGCGCGGCGACGGGTCAGACACGGTCGGAACATACACTCTCGCCCGTGGCGAACGAACCGCTCATCGGCATCACGGGTCGGACAAAGACAGCGGGCGAACTCAACATGAAGCCCGAGACGTTCCGGGACTTGCACCTGGACGTGTTCTACTGCGACTATGCCCGCGGGGTGATCGCCGCGGGGGGCCTGCCGGTCTTCCTGCCCGGCAGCGCGGACCCCGCCGACTACGCCGAGCGCCTCGACGGGTTGCTCCTGACCGGCGGAACCGACATCGAGCCGGAGCGCTACGGCCAGGCCCCGAGCCCTGAGCTCTACACGCGCGAGCCGGAACGCGACGCCTTCGAGTTGAGCCTTCTCGACGGAGCACTCGACACCGAGAAGCCGGTGCTCGGCATCTGCCGGGGGATCCAGGTGCTGAACGTCCACGGTGGGGGCACGCTCCACCAGCACGTCGCCCCCCACGCCTGCCACGACCGGCCCCCCAACTCGATCATCCACCGGGTGGACCTCACCGAGGGCTCGCTGGCCGCGTCGTTGTACGGCCCGTCGATCGAGGTCAACTCGCTGCACCACCAGACCATCGACGATCTCGCCGACGGCTATGAGGTGACCGGCATCAGCGACGACGGCACTATTGAGGTGATCGAGTCCCGCCGCCGGCCGTGGGTCGGCGTGCAGTGGCATCCCGAGTTGATGGACTCCCGGGACCGCGACCCCGTCTTCGACTGGCTGGTGAAGGCGGCCTCGGGCTGATCGAGCCCGCGGCGACCTCCGTCAGGAGGCGGAGCGCTCCACATGGCCGCCGTAGCCGACCGTGCCTGACACGCCGGCCGCGGAGCCGAGGCGGTGCAGCGGCACGGTGTTGTACGACGGCGACGGGGTGTACGCCACCGGCAGCCGCTTGACGCCGGCAATGAAGTTGGAGCGCAGGTAGTCGGGCTCGCCGTCGCGGCGGATGTCGGGGATCCGGCGAGCGATCTCCCGGAAGGTGAGGCGGATCTCCATGCGGGCCAGGCTGGCGCCCAGGCAGTAGTGGGGGCCTCCCCCGCCGAAGCCGACATGGTCGTTGGGCGTGCGCTCGATGTCGAAGCGCCAAGGGTCGTCGAAGGCGCGCGGATCGCGGTTGGCGGACACATGGAACATGACCACCTTGTCGCCCGCGGCGATCCTGACCCCGCCGATGTCGTAGTCGGACAGGGCCTGACGGCGGAAGCACACCACCGGCGACGCCCAGCGCACGATCTCCTCCACCGCGGTCTCCATGTGGCGGTCGGGGTCGGCCACGAACTTCTCCCACTGGTCACCGAAGTCGAAGAAGGCCATCATCCCCCGGGTGATCGAGTTGCGGGTGGTCTCGTTGCCGGCCACGCACAGGATCAGGAAGAACATGTCGAACTCGAGCTCGCTGAGGGCTTCGCCGTCGATGTCGGCCGACAGCAGCGTGGTGACGATGTCATCAGAAGGATTGTCGCGGCGCTCCGTCTGGAGCTGGTGGGAGTAGCCGAACAGCTCGGCCGCGGCCCGGTCGATGTCCTCGCGGCTCCTGACGAACTCCGGATCCTCGCTGCCGATCATGGCATTGGTCCAGTCGAAGACCCTGGAGCGGTCCTCGACGGGGATGCCCATCATCTCGGCGATGGCCTGCAGCGGCAGCTCGGCCGAGATGTCGCGCACGAAGTCGCAGCGGCCCTTCTCCACCACCCGGTCGAGGATGATGTCGGTGCGGTTCTGGAGGTAGTCCTCGAGCAGGGCGATCATGCGGGGGGTGAAGCCCCGGTTGACGAGCTTGCGGTAGCGGGTGTGGCGGGGCGGGTCCATGTCGATCAGCACCTGGTCGAGCGCGAATCTCGACTTCTTGCTGCGCCGGTCGGGATCACGCATCTGCGTGCCGCTGTGGTTGGACGAGAACACGTCGGCCCGGCGGTTCACCTCCTTGAGGTGCGCCTGGCGGGTGACGGCCCAGTAGCCCATGCCCTTGTCGCCCTCGTCCACCCAGTGGATGCCGGGATCGGTCTCTCGCAGCCGCTCCAGCACCGCGTGGTGCTCCTGGCGCTGGAACATGTCGAAGTCCCACAGGTCCACGTCGGCGGCTGGGCATTGCTTCGCTCCGTGGTCGACGGGGCAACCCGTGGGTTGGTCTTCGGTGATCGTCATTCTCGCACCTCGCCTTCCGGGGCTCGAGATCTGCGTCAGCCACGTTCCGCGGAAGGCTCGCAGCCTGTCTACCTTCCTAGGAAGTTGCCTTACTAGGAAGATACTTCACGGGTCCGGACTGCGCAACCCGTCAGGATCGATTTGGCTCCGGGCCGACGTAGCGGGCGCTGGGGCGCAGGATCTTGCCCGCTTCGACCTGCTCGAGCACATGGGCGCTCCAGCCGATCGTCCTGCTCACCGCGAACGTCGGCGTGAACATGGCGCGGGGCAGGCCGGCCAACTCCAGCACCACCGCGGCCCAGTACTCGACGTTGGTGACGATGCGATGGCCGGGCCGCCACTCGGCCAGCACCCGCAGGACCTCGGCCTCGATCGCGGCCGCCCGGCAGACGAGCTCGCCTCCGAGGGACTCCGCCGCGGCCCGCAGCACCACGCCTCTGGGGTCGGCGGCCCGGTAGACCGCATGGCCGAAGCCCATGATCTTGTGGCCCGCCTCCAGCCGGGCCCGCACCCAGGCCGCGGCCCGCTCGGGCTCGCCGACCTCCTCGATCATCTCCATGGCCCGGCTCGGGGCTCCGCCGTGGAGCGGTCCGGTGAGCGCCCCCACCCCGGCCACGAGCGAGCCGGCCATGTCGGCCCCGGTGCTGGCCACGACCCGGCTCGTGAACGTCGACGCGTTGAAGCCGTGATCCAGAGTGGCCACGAGGTACTGCTCGACCGCTCGGGCCGCGGCAGATTCGGGCCGGACGCCGTTGGTCATGCGCAAGTAGTCCTCGCAATGTGACAGCCCGGCGTCGGGATCCACCGGATCGAGACCCTGCCGGCGGCGATGATGGCGAGCCAGCACCGTGGGCACGACGGCGGCCAGCCGCAGGGCGTCGTCACGGCGCTGCGAGGCGGTGCGGTCCAGCAACGGGCCCCGGTCTTCGAGGGCTGCTACCGCGAGCAGGCCCACTCGCAGCACCGCCATGGGGTCGCCCAGCCTGGTCGCGGCCCCGTCCACGACCTCGGCGGCCTCTTCGGGCAGCGTCCGGTCGGGACCCCCGTCGATGGCGGCAACGTCAGGCGGCAGCGCCCCATCGATCTGCAGGGCCCAGACGTCCTCCAGCGTGCGGGTGCGGGCCAACTCGGCCGCGTTGTACTGGCGGTAGTGGTAGAAGCCCTCCTCGCCCCGCACCGCGCCGAGTTCCGTGTCGGCGACGGCCAGGCCCTTCAGTCCCGGAGGTGCGATCTGCACGGCTGCTGCTCTTTCTTCCCGGTCGGCTCCTGCTCACCAAGATCGACGTGTCCGTTCGAGCGCGACACGCCGTCCAACAGAAAGATCGGGCCATTGTGGCGATTCCGGCAAGAGTGCCGCGATTTCAGATGATCGGGCTGGACGGGACCTCGGCGTGCACCGCGGACGCCTCCACCACCGGGATCTCGTGGCGCTCCAGGGGGCGCATCCGCTCCTTGCGGGCCAGGGCCTTCTCGATGTAGGGCGCCAACTCCTCGGCCTTGGCCGCCTCCCGCTCGGCCCGGCCCGAGGCGAACTCGCCCAGCACATCCGACCCGAACAGGCGCAGGCTGTCACAGATGTCGGAGTGACGGTTCTTGCCGCCCTGCTGCAGGAAGATCACATGGTCGACGCCGGCGTCCTCGGCCTCCTTGAGCCAGCGGACGGCGTCGGCGGGGGTGCCGATGGTGTCGGCGTAGTCGTCGCCGGCGTCCAGCGCGGCGGCCACCGCGTCGTCCAGCGCCGAGCCTCGCTGGGCCTCGTAGCGATCCCAGATGTCGGAGTGGCCCGGGATGGTGTGGTGCACCACCAGTTGCCGCAGGGCGTAGGCGAAGAAGTGGAACCCGTCGAAGCCCCGCCGGATGGCTTCGGCCCGCTCGGAGTGCAGCGAGAAGCCGGTGACCACCGCGATGTTGGCGTTGACGCTGTGGCCGAGCGGCACGCACTCGTCGCTGCGGATGATGTCGTAGTACACCTCGGCCCAGTGGCGGGCCTCGGCCGGATCCACGAAGGCGAAGGCCAGGGCGCCGAGACCCCGCCGAGCGGCCAACTCGATGGTGGTGCGGTTGGTGCAGGCGATCCACATGGGCGGATGAGGCTTCTGCACCGGCTTAGGGATCACGTCGCGGCACGGCATCGAGAAGAACTCGCCCTCGAAGCCGGGGTAGGGCGACATGGCCATCATGTTGGCGATCTGCTCGCCCGCCTCGAGGCTCATGGCCCGCTTCTGCTTGGCACCGATGTTGAAGCCGCCCAGCTCCAGGCGGGTGGCTCCCTCACCGATGCCGTACTCCACCCGGCCCCCGGAGATCAGGTCAAGGGTGGCGATGCACTCGGCGGTGCGGGCGGGGTGGTTGTACGGGGGCGGCGCCTGACGGATGCCGTGGCCTAGGCGGATGCGCTTGGTGCGGGCCGCGCAGGCGGCCAGGAAGACCTCCGGCGCCGAGCAGTGCGAGTACTCCTCCAGGAAGTGGTGCTCGACCGCCCAGGCCACATCGATGCCGACCTCGTCGGCCACCTCGACCTGCTCGATCGCCTCGGACAGCAGCCGCTGCTCGGAGTCGGGGCCCCAGGGCCGAGGCATCTGCAACTCGTAGAAGACGCCGAATCGCACGGCCGGTCAACCTACCCGGCGGCCTTGCGGGGCCATGAATCGCGGTTCAGAACTCGAAGCCGGCCATGCCGAAATACCCGCTGGCCGCGGTCTTGTCGCTGCGGTGGCGGTCCCACCGAGGGGCGTCCGCGGGCGGTTGCGGATCGTCGCCCAGCACCGTCACCCGGTGCAGCACACGGGTGCCGTCGGCGTCGTCGATGTCGTCGACGATGGAGTGCAGCGTGACTCGCTCGTCCCACAGGGCCACATCGCCGGGCGACCAGCGCCACCGGCAGCTGAACTTGACCTGCTCCTGCCAGCGGTACAGGAAGCCCAGCAGGGCCTGGCTCTCGGGCCGGGACAGCTGCGGGATGCGGCGGCCGTGCTGCTTGTTGACGTACAGGCTGCGCCGCCCGGTGCCGGGATGGGTCCTCACCACCGGGTGCTCGGCCCGCAGCGACCCCTGCTTGCCGTCGTCGTGGATGCAGGTGAGACCGGCCACGAAGGCCTGCATGGGCGCCGACAGCGAGTCGTGCACCTCGTAGCAGTTGATCCACATGGTGTCGCCGCCTGCGGGAGGGCACTGCACCATGTGCAGCAGCGCCGCGATCGGGGGGTGCTCGCTGTAGGTGACGTCGGTGTGCCAGATGTCGGCCTTGGGAGTGGCCGACGTGTCGAGCACGCACACCTCGGGGGTGTTCTCGTCGACTTTGTCGATGTACGGGTGCACCTCGAGCTCGCCGAACAGCGCTCCGATGTCGCGCAGTTGCTCGACCGAGGGAGCCAGGCCCGGCAGGAAGAGCACGAGGTGCGCGTCGAGGGCATCGCGCAGCGCGGCGGCGGCCTGCTCGTCGAGGCGGTCGGGGTCGAGGCCGCGCACTTCGGCCCCCAGAGCCCCAGCCACCGGTGTGATCTCGACTGCCACGCCGGAGTCGATCCCGGCCGATCGGGAGGGAGCGAGTGTCATGGCCCGTCAGGGTACCGGCGAACGTGATCCGAGCCGAAGGGTTCGGGCGCTACCGTGACGACCGGTGGCCGCGCTCGGCCGCCCACAACAAGGGGACATCGCAGCATGCCGGAACGGAGTCCATGACCACGAGTATCGGTCAACTCCTGGCCGCCAAGGGCCACATCGTGGCCGACGGGGCCATGGGCACCCAGCTCTTCGCGGCGGGCCTCAGCGCCGGGGATCCCCCCGAGGCCTGGAACGTGCACCACGCCGCGGAGGTCCGGAGCATTCATCGGGCCTACTTGCGGGCCGGGGCCGACCTCGTGGTGACGAACAGCTTCGGCGGCACCCGGTTCCGTCTGGCCCTGCATAACCTCCAGGACCAGGTGGTGGTACTCAACGAGGCCGCGGCCCGCAACGCCCGCATCGAGGCCGACGCCGAGGCTGAGAGGACGGGTCGCCCGGTGCTGGTGGCGGGCTCGATGGGTCCGACCGGCGAGTTGCTGGAGCCCTTGGGCAACATGTCGGCGGCGGAGTGCCAGGCCGCGTTCGCCCAGCAGGCGGAGGGGTTGGCCGTGGGAGGCGCGGACGTCCTGTGGATCGAGACGATGAGCGACCTCGACGAGGTGGAGGCGGCGGTGCGGGGGGCCCGCTCGGCCTGCGATCTCCCGGTGGCCGCAACCATGAGCTTCGACACCGCGGGGCGCACCATGATGGGCGTGACCGGCGCCGAGCTGGCCGAGCGGCTGGGCGGGCTGAGCCTGGCCGCCATCGGCGCCAACTGCGGCAACAACATTCCCGACACCGAGGCGGCCGTGATCACCATGGCGACGGCGTCACCGGGGACAGCGGTGATCTCCAAGCCCAACGCAGGAGTGCCGGTGTGGAGCGGCGATGCGCTCGTCTACGACGGCACCCCCGAGGTGCTGGCCGCCCACGCCCACCGGGCCCGGGCCGCCGGGGTGGCCATGATCGGCAGTTGCTGCGGAAGCACCCCGGCCCACACCGCCAAGATCGCAGCCGTGCTGGCTGGCGACGAGCCCCCGCCCGACATCAAGCTCGCGCCCCCGTCCGCGGCGCCGGGAACCGAGGACCGCCTCGCCCGCCGCCGCACCCGCCGCCGGAGTGGTTGAGCTGACGCGGAGCTCAGTGGCGGAACTGGCGTTCTCCGGTGAAGAGCATGGCGAGGTTGCGCTCGTCGGCGGCGGCAATGACCGCAGCGTCGTTGACTGAGCCGCCGGGCTGAACCACGACGGCAGCGCCCGCGTCGGCTGCGGCGTGAATGCCGTCGGCGAACGGGTAGAAGCCGTCGCTGGCGCAGGCGCCGCCCGCGGCCCGGCCCGCGGCCTTGGCCGCGGCCAACTGGCCGGCCTCGACCCGGTTCTGCTGACCCGCGCCGATGCCCCAAGCTGTGCCCTGGTGGGCCAGCACCACCGCGTTGGAGCTGGTGTGAGCACACACCCGCCAAGCGAACACCGCGTCGGCCCGCTCGGCGTCGGTGGGCTGCCGGGCCGTGACCACCTGCCAGCCGGCCGGGTCGGCCTCCAGCCGGCGGGGAGACTGCGCCAGGAAGTCTCCCGAGCCTCCTAGGGTCCGCAGCTCCCAGTCTGCTTCGTCGGGCACGGCCACGGGCGCTTCCAGCAGGCGGGTGTTGGCCCGGCGGGCGGCCAGCCGCTCTATCACGCCGTCGGCGTAACCGGGCGCGATGACCACGTCGGCTTGGGCCGCGGCGACCATCGCTTCAGCCGTGGCCCCATCGATCGCTGCGTTGGTGGCCACCACGCCGCCGAAGGCGCTGCGGGGGTCGCAGTCGAAGGCCCTGGAGTAGGCGGTGACCAGATCATCGGCGATGGCCGCCCCGCACGGGTTGGCGTGCTTGACGATCACCGCGGCCGGGCGGTCGCTGAGGTCGTGGGCCAGATGCCAGGCCGCCTCCGCGTCCATCAGGTTCAGGTAGCTCAGCGCCAGGCCGCGGTGCTGGATCACGCCGTCGAAGAAGCCGAGCGTCCCCAGGGACCGGTAGCGGGCGCCCCGCTGATGGGGATTCTCGCCGTAGCGCAGCGTCTCGGCCCGCTCCAGGTCCAGCCGGATCACGTCCGGCAGAGCCGTGCCGGTCTCGGCCTGCCCCGGCTCCCGGGCCTGCATAGCAGTGAGGCAGCCCGCCGCGGCCTCGGCCTCGTCCAGTGGAGCCGACGGGCTCGACGCGGCATCGAACCAGTCGGCTATGGCGCGGTCGTACGCCGCAATCTGGGCGAACGCCTTGCGGGCCAGCCGGAGGCGGGTGGTAGCCGGCAGGCGGCCCTCCGAACGGAGCTCGTCCAGGACCGGCCCGTAGTCGGCCGGGTCGACCACTACTGCCACATGGGCATGGTTCTTGGCCGCGGCCCGCGCCATGGTCGGGCCGCCTATGTCGATCGTCTCGATGCCGGGCGACGCCTCGAACGGGTACAGGTTCGACACCACCAGATCGATCGGATCGATGGCGTTGGCCTCGAGGTCTGCCCTGTGAGCGGGGTCGTCCCGGTCGGCCAGGATCCCGCCGTGGATGCGGGGATGGAGGGTGACCACCCGGTGCCCCAGCATGACCGGCGAGCCGGTGTAGTCGGCCACGTCCACCACCGGCAGTCCCGCCTCCCCGAGCACTCGGGCCGTGCCTGCACTGGCGATGAGCTCCCAGCCCAACTCGACCAGACCGGCGGCCAGCTCCACCACGCCGGTCTTGTCGTAGACCGCGATCAGCGCCCGCGGCGGTGCATCCATCGGGGCCAATCCTTGCCGAACATGAAGCAGTTGACCACCTCACAGGTGGCCAACCGACTCATGTTGGAGGAGTCGTCTCGGTCATTCACAGGGCGGCGACGATCCCGACCATCAATTCACCGGCCTCGGTGGGGTTCTGGCCCACCCGGGCACCGGCCGAGGTCAGCGCCTCCATCTTGGCCGCGGCCGTGCCCTTGCCGCCCGAAACGATCGCGCCGGCGTGGCCCATCTTCTTGCCGGGCGGCGCGGTGACCCCGGCCACGTAGGCGACCACCGGCTTGGTCATGTGCCCGGCGATGAAATCGGCCGCCTCCTCCTCGGCTGATCCGCCGATCTCGCCGATCATCATCACGGCTCGGGTCTCCGGATCGGCCTCGAAGGCGGCCAGGCAGTCGACGAAGGTCGTGCCGGGCACCGGGTCGCCGCCGATGCCCACGCAGGTGGTCACACCGATCCCCTGCTGCTTGAGCTCGTACAGCGCCTGATAGGTCAGCGTGCCCGAGCGGCTGACGATCCCCACCGGGCCCCCTGCCTCAGCGATGTGCCCGGCGGTGATGCCGATGTTGCACTTGCCGGGGCTGATGATGCCGGGGCAGTTGGGGCCGAGCAGCCGCACACCCGGATGATCGCGCCGCAGCTTGTTGAACAGGAACGCCTCGTCGTGGGCGGGCACGCCCTCGGTGATCACCACAACCAGCTCCATGCCAGCGTCGGCCGCCTCGAGCACCGCGCTGAGCACCCCGGGCGCGGGGATGAACACGCAACTCACGGTGGCACCGGTGGCCGCCGCAGCGTCGGCGACGGAGGCGAAGACGGGCACGCCGTCCACGTCGGTCCCGGCCTTGCGGGGGTTGGTGCCGGCCACGACCTGGGTGCCGTAGTCCCGGTTGAGCAAGCCGTAGTAGCGGCCCTGCGAGCCGGTTAGCCCCTGGTACACCACCCGGGTGGCCTCATCGACGAAGATGCTCATCGCTGTTCCTGCCCGCCGGCGGCGCCGGCAAGCTCCACCGCCCGGCGGGCGGCGTCCAGCATCGTCGGCTCCATCATCAACTCGCCGCTCAGGTGAGGCTCCAGCAGTACCCGGCCCTCGGCCGCGTTGGTGCCGTCGAGGCGGATCACGATGGGCGAGTCGATGTCGACCCGGCGAGTGGCCTCGATGATGCCGTTGGCGATCTCCTCGCCGCGGGTGATGCCCCCGAAGATGTTGATCAGGATGGCCCGCACCGCGGGATCGTTGTTGATCACCTCCAACGCGCCCGCCATGACCTCTGCGTTGGCACCTCCGCCGATGTCGAGGAAGTTGGCCGGCTGGCCCCCCACCTGGTTGACGACGTCCACGGTGCTCATGGCCAGACCCGCGCCGTTGGCAATCACCCCGACCGAGCCGCCCAGGCCCACGTACTGCAGCCGCTTGGCGTGGGCGGCCTGCTCCCGCTCGTCGCGAGTCTGGGTGGCGTCGTATTGGGCGTAGTCGTCGTGGCGGAACGTGCTATTGGCGTCCAGGGTGACCTTGGAGTCGAGCAGCACCACGTCGCCGCCGGAGGTCACGATGAGCGGGTTGACCTCGACCAGGTCGGCGTCGGCGTCCACGTAGGCGCCGTACAGGGTCACCAGCACATCGGCCACCGCGTCGGCAACGGCTCCAGGGATGCGGGCCGCGTCAACCCACTGGCGGCACACCGGTTGCGTCAGGCCGTCCACCGGATCGATGTGGATGCGGGCGATGGCATCGGGGGCGCGGGCGGCCACTGTCTCGATGTCCACGCCGCCCTCGGCCGACAGCATCCCCAGGTGCTTGCGGGCGGAGCGGTCGAGAGTGAAGCTGGCGTAGTACTCCTCGGCGATGTCGGACGCCTGCTCTATCCAGAGACGGCGCACGATGTGACCCGAGATGTCGAGGCCCAGGATGCCGGCGGCATGGCTGCGCACGGCGTCGAGGTCGGCGGCCAGCTTCACCCCTCCGGCCTTGCCCCGCCCTCCGGTGTGGACTTGGGCCTTCACCACCACGGGCAGTCCGAGCCGCTCGGCCGTGGCTGCCGCGTCGTCGGGCGAGAACGCCACTTCGCCCGTGGGCACCGGCAGTCCGTACCGGGCGAACAGTTCCTTGCCCTGGTGCTCGAACAGATCCACGAGCGGCGATACTAGGCCGCGATGCCCGTTTCCCGTTCGTCGGCGACCGCCCGTACCGGCGCACCAAGCGTGAACGTGAATGCGTGCGACCGCCTCGCCTCGCCGCGGTGTCACTCCCGCTCTTGTTCGCTTCGCTCACGGGCCGCTCGGGCCACGGCCTCGCCCGTATGGACCACACTCGCTCGCCTACCCGCTCGGCCTCCAGGCGATGTGAGGAAGTAGGCCGCGATGCCCGTTTCCAGTGGACCGCGTCCCGACCTTCGCACCGTCGTGGTGGTGGGCCTGGCGGGGGTGGCGGTCGCATTGGGCCTGGTCCTCGGGGTGCTGCTGCTGAGCCGGGGCGGCACGGACGTGGAGATCCGCCTCGGCGACCGCGACTTCCGCGACATGGAGACCGGCCGGATCAGCGCCGAGATCGCCGATCGGGGGCCGATCCTGTTCGGTGACGTGGCCGACGGCGAGCTCGACATCATCCTGCAGCACCTCGGGGACGATCCTGAATCGGGATGGCTGGCCTTCGAGGCCCGCCGGCCGGGCCAGAGCCGGGACTGCTTCTTCGAGTGGCTCCCCGACGAGTCCGTATTCGTGAACACCTGCGACCCCGCCGACGTCGTGGACGCGGCCGGCACCGGCCTGCGCCACTTCGGTGTGGCCGTCGTCGACGGCGACGTCCGGGTCGACATCAACCCGGGATGAACCAACCGCGGATGACTTGCCATACTTGGAGACCCCTATGGCTGACGTGAACCCCACCGATCGGATATTCCTGCGCGATGCCCAGTGCCGGGCTTTCGACACCACTGTGATCGCGGTCGACGACGACGGGCGGGTGGCCCTCGATGCCACCGCCTTCTACGCCACCAGCGGCGGCCAGCCCCACGACACCGGAACGGTGAGCTGGAACGGCGGCACGGCGACGGTGACCGACGTGAGGGGTCACGGCGTGGTGTGGCACACCCTCGACGCCCCGGCCCCGCCGGCGGGCACGCCGGTGCGCGGGGAGCTCGACTGGGAGCGCCGCCATGCCCTGATGCGCACCCACACCGCGCTGCACATCCTGTGCGGGGTGATCTACAACACGTGGGGCGTGTCGGTGACCGGCGGGAACATGGCCCCGCTGTCGGCCCGCATGGACTTCGAGTTCGACCCCCTGCCGGAGGGGTTCGCGGCCCAGGTCACCGAGCTGGTCAACGCCGAGATCGCAGCCGACCGTCCGATCGAGATCTCCTTCCTGCCCCGGGCCGAGGCCCTGGCCGACGAGGACCTGATTCGCACCAAGGTCAACCTCATACCGGAGTCGGTGACCGAGGTCCGGGTGGTCGACATCGTCGGGCTCGACAAGCAGGCCGATGGGGGCACCCATTTGCCCTCCACCGGAGAGGTGGGCCGCTTCGAGGTGGTCAAGACCGAGTCGAAGGGCAAGGCCAACAAGCGCCTGCGCATCGCCGTCCACGACGCCTGATCCGGCCTGCCCGCCAGAATTGATGCCAGTAACGTCCCTATGGGGCCAGAAATCCGCATCAATTTGGAGATCCGTGCAATAGCGGGAGTCATTTACGTGTAAAAGCGGGAGCAATTTACGTGTAAAAGCGGGAATCGATGCTTCTTCTTCATATAATGGGCACCCATGGACCACTATGTGCCGCGGCTCGTCGACGACCTGCTGGAGGAGTATCTCGCAGAACTGCCGGCCGTGATGGTCGTGGGGCCCCGCGCCTGCGGCAAGACCACCACCGCGGCCCGGCGCGCCCGCACGATCGTCCGGTTGGACTCCGACGAGGCGGCCGCCTTCCACGCAAGCCCCGATGCAGCACTGCATGGTCGCGCCGAGCCCGTCCTGCTCGACGAGTGGCAGATGGTGCCGGACGTGCTGGGAGCGGTCAAGCGAGCGGTCGACACCGAGCGCCGGCCGGGCCGCTACCTGATCGCAGGCTCGGGCCGCAGCGACGCCGCCGACCGATTCTGGCCCGGCACAGGCAGGATCGTGATGCTGCGCATGCACCCCTTGACGGTGGCCGAGCAGGAGCACCGGTCCGTACGGCCCCTCGTGGACCGGATCGCTGCAGGCAGGCCGCTCGCGGCCGTACCGGAGAAGCCCCCAGACCTGCGCGGCTACCTCGAGCGCGCGCTGCGAGGGGGTTTCCCCGAGCCTGCGTTGGAACTGGGGCAGAGCACCGCTCGCGCCTGGCTTGAGAGCTACGCCGACCAAGTGGCCCTGCGCGACGCACGCTCCTACGGCGTGATGCCCGACGCTGGCCGGCTGCAACGCTACCTGCAGTCATACGCGACCAACTCCGCGGCCGCCGCTCACCACAAGACGCTGTACGACGCGGCCGGTGTCAGCCGCAAGACAGCCCTCGGCTATGACGCTCTGCTTCGGGACCTCATGGTCGTGGACGAACTGCCCGCCTGGTCGACCAACCGGCTCAAGCGGCTCAGCCGGACGCCCAAGCGCTACGTGATCGACTCCGGCCTGCTCGGCGGGATTCTGCGCGTCGGTATCGACGACGTCATGGCCGACAGCAGGCTGCTGGGCGCAATAGTCGAGACCTTCGTCGTGGCCCAGCTGCGGGCCGAGGCCGCGGTGGCCAAGACTCGGTATCGGCTTACGCACCTGCGCGAGCAGAACGGCCGCCGCGAGGTTGACGTGATCGCCGAACTCGGCGGTGGCCGCATCGTCGGCATCGAGGTCAAGGCCGCGGCCAGCGTCGGCCGCTCCGACGCCCGCCACCTCGTCTGGCTCAGCCAGGCCCTAGCCGAGCGCTTCACCGGCGGGGTAGTGCTGCACACCGGGCGCGACACGTACGAGCTCGCCGATCGCATAGTCGCCACGCCCATCTCCGCCCTCTGGGCCTAGCGGCCGGGACCGCTGGTGCAGCGCCCGTAGCTGTGGCTGGCCACGGGTGGATATTGGGTCCCGATTGCGAGGTCGCGAAGGTGTCCACGAGTCGCGCTCAGATCTTCTCCAGCGGCGCCCACGACAGCAGCAGTTGCTTCTCTCCCACGCTACCGAACCGCACCGACGCCTGCGCGTCGTTCCCCGCTCCCTCGATGTTCAGGATCACGCCCTCGCCCCACTGGGCGTGGCGTACGTCGTCTCCCACCCGAAGCCCAAGGCGTTCGGCCCCCGACTCAGCGGCCGCCTGCCTGCCCGCCTCCATGGCCCGCTCCACCATCTCTTCGCGGTTGACCGCCCGCCGATCAATGGCGCGTTCGCCGCTGTCCGCCGGGTGCACGGCAGGAGTCCGGCCGCCGACGCCCGCTACTTGCGCGTCGCGCGTTGGCGACGAGCCGTAGCCCGAGGCGAAGCCCGCGCGGTAGCTGGCTCGCCGCAACCGCGGGCTGGCGACCATCTCAAGGTTCTCTTTGCGAATCTCTTTGAGAAACCTGCTCTGCGGGTTGTATTGACGGGCTCCGTGCAGCCACCGGCTCCGGGCGTGGGTCAACGTGAGACGTGTCATTGCCCGGGTGATCCCCACATAGGCGAGACGGCGCTCCTCCTCCATTTCCGCAGGTTCACTCAACGCTCGAAAGTGAGGAAACACCCCGTCCTCAAGGCCGACGATGTACACGTCGCGGTATTCCAAGCCCTTGGCCGAGTGAACGGTCATCAGCGTCACGGCCGGAGCTGTTTCGTCAATGTCGTCTGTGTCCGCAACAAGCGCGACAGCCTCCAAGAACTCGTCAAGAGTCTCGTGGTCACCTGCCGAGCCGACCAGTTCCGCGAGATTCTCTAGGCGTCCGGCGGCCTCCACCGTCTCCTCGCCTCGCAACTCGTCGAGATAGCCGGAACGTTCCAGCAACTCTTGCAGGACCGCGGCAGGCGATGCCTCCATGGCGCCCACGTCCTCGATCAGTTGAACGAAACCACGCACTCCGGATGACGCACGCCCCGACACACCCGCCTCATCGCACAAACTGAGCGCATCGAAGAAGCTAACGCCCAATTCCGAAGTAAGCGCGTCGATCTTCTCAATAGACCTGTCACCCACCCCACGCCTGGGAACGGTAAGCGCACGCTTCGCGCTCAACTCGTCGGCAGGGTTGGCAACCACCTTGAGATATGCCATGGCGTCACGCACCTCGCGACGGTCATAGAAGCGGGTGCCGCCTACCAGCACGTAGGGAACGTTGGCCGCTACCAACTGCTCCTCAATGGCGCGGGACTGGACGTTGGTGCGGTAGAACACCGCCATCTCGTCCCAGCGCATCTGATCGTCGTCATGGCGTCTGACAACCTCGCTGGCGACATAGCGGGCCTCGTCAACCTCGTCGTCTGCAAGGTACTTCACAACCTTGCAACTGTGATCTTCTTCCGATTCGAGCTCGAGCGGATACCGGCTGGCGTTATGGCTGATCACATCGTTGGCGGCCTTCAGGATGAAATCACGGGGACTGCGATAGTTCTGCCCCAACAAGACGATGCGCACATCGCTGAAGGTGCTCTCGAATTCAAGAATGTTGCGGATGTCAGCGCCACGGAAGGCGTAGATCGACTGGTTGGGATCACCGACCACGGTGACGGTGCGCCAACCGTCGTCGCTCGGCGCAGATGTGGCGCTTCCGTCCTCGACGGCTCCAGCATCGCCGCCAGCTCGCGCCAACCTAAGGCACAACTCGTTCTGCACCGGGTTGGTGTCCTGGTACTCGTCGACGAACAGGTGCCTGAACCGGTTCCGCCAACGGTCAAGCACCTCTGGATGAGATCTGAAGAGTTCGACGGTGCGCTGCAGCAGGTCGTCGAAATCCATCGCAGCCGCTGTCACCAGACGCTGCTGGTAGAGCTCGAACACCCTTCCGACCCGCTCCTCGTGCGGTCCGGTCGCGCACCCGGCGAACTCAGCCGCAGTGATGTTGTTGTTCTTGGCGTTGGAGATGGCGGCGTGCACCGACCGAGGCGGGTAACGCTTAGTGTCGATGTTCAGGTCGCGCATCACGTACCCACATAGCCGCACCGCGTCGCCCTGGTCATAGATGGTGAACCGCTTCGGGTAGCCGACGTACTCGGCGTCGCGGCGCAGGAACTGAACGCACGCCTTATGAAACGTCGACACCCACATGCTCTCGACCACTGGCCCGACGAGCGCGCCGACCCGCTCGCGCATTTCGCCCGCGGCCTTGTTCGTAAAGGTGATAGCCAGAATCTCAAACGGCGACACGCCGTGGTGCTCAATCAGGTACGCGATGCGATGTGCGATCACCCTGGTCTTGCCCGAACCTGCTCCGGCCACCACCAGAAGCGGTCCGCCGGTATAGGTAACCGCCTCGTACTGGGCCGGGTTCAGGTCCTCCAGAATCGCCGACTCCGCCATCGCGGCTCACCCTACTGCCGCCCGCTGACGCCCCTCACCGACGGTGTGGTCGTCAGCTTCTGGGCCGAGTCGGCGTCATCGGCGAGCACGTCCAGGAACGGCGAGTACCGGTAGACGCGATTGCGCCTGCGTCCGGTGACTTCGTCGACGATGCCCAGCGAGACCAGTTCGTCGAGCAGGCGCCCGACCGTCGCGGGCGTCGAGCTCAATCGCGCCGTCGCGTACTTGATGGTGACGACGGGCTGCTGAGCCAGCAGGTCGATCAGCGGCCAGCCATAGCGCCCTAGGTTCTGGTCGGTGGCGATGCGGCGGTGCTCATCCGTGAGCGCCGTCAGCTCGGCCGCCACCCGCACCGCGTCATTCGCCGTGGACTTCACGCCGGTCAGGAAGAACCTGAGCCAGCCCTCCCAGTCGCCCCGGGTGCGGATGGCGTCGAGGCGGTCGTAGTACTCGCTCCGGTTCTGCTTCAGGAAGAGGCTCAGGTACAGCAGCGGGCGGGCGAGCACCCGACGTTGCATCAGCAACAACGTGACGAGGAGTCGCCCAACCCGGCCGTTGCCGTCTAGGAACGGATGTATCGTCTCGAACTGGGCGTGGGCCAGGGCTGCGAGCACCAGCGGAGGGTCGTCGCTGTCGTTGAGGTAGACCTCGAAGTCCCGGATCGCGCCGGGAAGGTCTTCGGGTGCCGGCGGCACGAACGTCGCAGACTCCAGGGTGCAGCCAGCCGCTCCGATCCAATTCTGGGTCCTGCGGAACTCCCCCGGGTCGCGCTCCTGGCCCCGCACACCCTCCATCAACTCGCCGTGGACCCTGCGGATCAGGCGGCCCGACAGCGGCAACTCATCGAGGAGGCGAAGTCCCAGGCCCATAGCCCGCACGTAGTTGACCGTCTCGGCGATGTCATCAGGCGGCGCAGCCACTCTGGCCTCCACCTCGTGGGCCAGCACATCGTCGAGACTGGACTGAGTGCCCTCGATCTGGGAGCTGAGCACCGCCTCGCGGCGAACATACGACGCCACGAACAGATCGGGGTTCGGCAGGGTGCCCGCCATCCCGTCGAGCCGGCCCACCGCGGCGGTGGCGTCCGACAGCAACCCGAGCAGACCGGCGTCCCACCGTAGGGGCGGGTCGGGTGGCAGTGGCTTCGGCATGAACGCCTCATACCCGGTCAGCTGTCGACGGAACTGCCCGGCTCGCGTGCTGGCCATCTGTGCTCCTTGTTTCGCTCGCTGGAATACCGATTCCGATTCAGGGCTGTTATTCTAATAAACAGCTATATTCTAAAACAACAGTGCAGTCGTGGTGCGCATATTTTAGACAACTGGAATAGCGGCAGCCGGATCCAGACCTTATTCCGACAGACAACGGATCACTAAAATAAGCGACCAGAACCCGGGCTGGTATTTTGGCCGCTGGAATAATGGCAATCAACAGTGGAAGCTTGTTCTACTGAAAGCTGGTTGACTAAAATGACACGCTAGCCGGAGACGGGGCATGGACCCGGTAGCCTGCCGGGCGTGGAGGTCGCCGACTCCGTCCTCGACCTCGTAGGGAACACGCCGCTGGTGCGGATGCGGCGGGCGATTCCCGAGGCCCGCTGCGACGTTCTGGCCAAGCTCGAGATGCTCAACCCCGGCGGCAGCGTCAAGGACCGCATCGCCATCGCGATGATCGACGGGGCAGAGCGCGACGGGCTGCTCAAACCGGGCGGAACGATCATCGAACCCACCTCGGGCAACACCGGTGTCGGCCTGGCCATGGTCGGGGCCCAGCGGGGCTACCGGTGCGTCTTCGTGATGACCGACAAGGTGAGCCCCGAGAAGGTGCAGCTGCTGCGGGCCTACGGCGCCGAGGTGGTGGTGTGCCCGGTGGCGGTGGCCCCCGAGGACCCCGACTCCTACTACTCCACCGCCGAGCGGCTCATGGCCTCCACGCCGGGCGCCTACCAGCCCAACCAGTACTTCAACCAGGAGAACCCCCTCGCCCACGAGAAGACGACCGGACCCGAGCTCTGGCGCCAGACCGACGGCCGCATCACCCATTTCGTGGCCGGACCGGGCACCGGGGGCACGATCAGCGGGGTGGGCCGCTACCTCAAGCGGCAGAACCCGTCGGTGCAGATCATCGCGGCCGACCCGGAGGGCTCCGTGTTCAGCGGCGGGTCCGGCCGGCCCTACCTGGTGGAGGGCATCGGCGAGGACTTCTGGCCCGAGACCTACCACCCTGAAGTGGTGGACCAGGTGATCGCGGTGTCCGACCAGGCCTCCTTCGACATGGCCCGGCTGGTCTCGCACCGAGAGGGCCTCCTGATCGGAGGCTCGGGAGGAACCGCGGTGTGCGCGGCCGCCGACGTGGCCCGGGACTGCCGTCCCGACGATGTGGTGGTGCTGCTGCTGCCCGACTCCGGCCGCGGCTACCTGTCGAAGGTGTTCAACGACGACTGGATGGCGTCGCACGGGTTCCTGATCGGCGAGCACCCCTGCGTGAAGGACGTGCTGGACGCCAAGGAGGGCGCGCTGCCGCCGCTGGTGTACGTGAATCCCGACGACCCCGTCAGCCTGGCCGTGACCCACATGCGCGACAACGGGCTGAGCCAGCTCCCGGTGGCCAAGGGCGAGATGCCGCTGGCCGCGGCCGAGGTGATGGGATCGGTCCACGAGCTGCAGCTCATGGCTCTGGCCTTCAACGGGGACCTGCTCGGCCGGCCGGTGGAGAGCGTGATGAGCAGGCCCCTGGAGCAGATCGGCATCGGTGAGCCGGTGGCCCTGGCGGTGACGAAGCTGGAGCGATCGCCGGCTCTGCTGGTGCTCGACGGCGGCCGGCCCAGGGCGGTGGTCTCCAGCACAGATGTGCTCAGCTACCTGTCGTCCATCTCGGGCGACGCGCTCGCGGACGGGATGGGCCTGTGAGCGGCCGCGAGGATGCCTGGGGGTTCGAGACCAGGGCCGTCCATGTCGGCCAGGAGCCCGACGAGACCACCGGCGCCATAGTCGTGCCCATCCACCTGGCCACCACTTTCGTGCAATCCGCGCCGGGGCAGCACCGGGGCTACGAGTACTCCCGCACCTCCAACCCCACCCGGGCCGCGCTGGAACTCAGCGTGGCCGGCCTGGAGACGGCCCGCCACGGTTTCGCGTTCGCCAGCGGCATGGCCGCCGAGGACGCTCTGGTGGGCCTGCTACGCCCCGGCGACCACGTCGTGCTCGGTCTCGACGCCTACGGGGGAACGTTCCGGCTGATCGCCCGGATCTACGGCGAGCGGGGCATCACGTGGTCGGCCGTGGACCTGACCGACCCCGCGGCTCTGGCCGGCGCGCTGCGGCCCGAGACCCGGCAGGTGTGGGTCGAGACGCCGACCAACCCCATGCTGGCCGTGGTCGACATCGCCGCGGTGGCTTCCACGGCCCGGGCCGCGGGAGCCGTGTTGATCGTGGACAACACCTTCGCCACCCCGTACCTGCAGAACCCGCTGGCGTTGGGCGCCGACGTCGTGGTCCACTCCAGCACCAAGTACTTGGGCGGACACTCCGACGTGGTCGGCGGATTCGTCGCCGTGAACGACGATCAGCTGGCCGAGCAGCTGGCCTTCGTCCAGAACGCGGCGGGCGCGGTGCCCAGCCCGTTCGACTGCTACCTGCTGCTGCGGGGCATCAAGACCCTGGGCGTCCGCATGGACCGCCACTGCGCCAACGCGCAGGCGGTGGCCGAGCACCTGACCAATCACCCCAGGGTCGCCCGCGTGCTGTACCCGGGCCTGGCGGACCATCCGGGCCATGACCTGGCGGCGCGCCAGATGCGCGGCTTCGGGGGGATGGTGTCGTGCATCCTGACCGGCGGCGAGGATGCGGCCGTCGACACGGTCAACTCCACCCGGGTCTTCCGGCTGGCCGAGTCGCTGGGCGCGGTGGAGTCGCTCATCGAGCAGCCGTCCACCATGACCCACCTGTCGGTGGCCGACTCTCCCCTGGCCGTCGATCCCGGCCTGATCCGCCTGTCGGTCGGCATCGAGACCGTCGACGACCTCCTCGCCGACCTCGACCAGGCCCTCAGCTAGCCCCCGGCGCTACTCCCATTCGATGGTGGCGGGGGGTTTCGACGTTATGTCGTAGACCACCCGGTTCACGCCACCGACCTCGGCGATGACGCGGCTGCTCATGGCCTCAAGCACATCGTGGGGCAGGCGGGCCCAGTCGGCGGTCATGGCATCGGAACTGGTGACTGCCCGGATCACCACCGGCCGCCCGTAGGTGCGCTCGTCGCCCATGACGCCGACCGTGCGGATGTCGGGCAGCACCGCGAACGACTGCCAGATCTCCCGTTCCAGGCCAGCGCGGCGCAACTCCTCCCGGACGATGGCATCGGCGTGGCGCAGCGTGGCGGCCACCTCCGGGGTCACCTCCCCGATGATGCGCACCGCCAGTCCCGGGCCGGGGAACGGCTGGCGATGCACGATGTCATCCGGCAGACCCAACTCGGCTCCCACAGCCCGCACTTCGTCCTTGAACAGCGCCCGCAGTGGCTCCACCAACTCGAAGTCCAGGTCGTCGGGCAGGCCGCCCACGTTGTGATGGCTCTTGATGGTGGACGAGTGGGTGGTGGTGCCCGACTCGATCACGTCGGGGTACAGCGTCCCCTGCACCAGGAACGCAGCGTCGGGAACCCGGTTGCGGGCTCGCTCGAAGGCCCGGATGAACTGCTCGCCGACCACCTTTCGCTTGGCCTCGGGGTCGGTGACGCCTTCCAGTGCGGAGAAGAACTCGGTGGCCGCGTCGAGGCGGACGAGATCCACTCCGAAATGACGGCCGAACGTCTCCTCCACCTGGTCGGCCTCGCCCTCTCGCAGCAGACCGGTGTCGACCAGCACGCACGTCAACCGGGCGCCGATGGCCTTGTGCACCAGCGCGGCGGCCACCGCGGAGTCCACGCCCCCCGACAAGCCGCAGATGGCCCGGCCATTGCCCACCTGGTTCTGGACAGATGTCACTGCGGCGTCGATGATCGAGTGCATCGACCAGCTCGGACCGGCGCCGCACGCCCGCCGCAGGAAGCGCTCCATCACATCGTGGCCATGTGCGGTGTGCTCTACCTCCGGATGGAACTGCACCCCGAACAGTCCCTGCTCGGGGTTCTCGAACGCGGCTACCGGCGAAGCCTCGGTGGCCGCGGTGACCTCTGCGCCCGGTGGCGGCTCGGCAATGGCATCGAAGTGGCTCATCCACACCGGCTGGGGTGAGGGCAGTCCGGCCAGCAGGACGCCGCCGTCGCCGGCCACCGTCATCTCGGCCCGGCCGTACTCGCCCCGCTCGTTGGGACCGACCGAGCCGCCCAACTGCTCGGCTATCAGCTGGGCCCCGTAGCAGATGCCGAGGATCGGCACGCCGAGGTCGTAGATGGCGCGGTCGAGGGTCGGTGCGCCCTCGACGTGCACCGAGGCCGGTCCACCGCTGAGGATCACACCGGCGGGCCGGCGGGCCGCGATCTCGGCCGCGGTGACCGCCGCGGGCACGATCTCGCTGTACACCTCGCACTCGCGCACCCGCCGGGCGATCAGCTGCGCGTACTGGGCCCCGAAGTCCACCACCAGGACGGTGTCGAAGGCACCGCCCGGGCCGGGCGCGGCCTCTGTCACGGCGAGACTATGGCGACGGCGGCCCGCTGGAAGTCCTTCACGTCGGTGTAGCCGCACTTGGCCATGGAGGTGCGCAGCCCACCCATCAGGTTGGTGGTGCCGTCGGGGCCGAGAGCGGGGCCGTGGAGGACCTCCGCGAGCGTGCCCCGCGGCTCGACATCCATGATGCGCCCCCGGGGCAGGGTGGGATGGCCCGACGAGAGGTCCCAGTGCCGGCCCGGGCACGGCGAGTCGCAGGCTGAGGCCAGCGGGAAACCGACCATGGCCGCGTCGGCACCGCACACGATCGCCTTGGCGATGTCGCCCGCGGTGCGCATCGTGCCGTCGGCGATCACGTGGCAGTACACACCGGTCTCGTCGAGGTGGCGCATGCGGGCCGCCCGGGCGTCAGCGATGGCTGTGGCCTGCGGAGCGTCGAGGCCGAGCACGTGACGGGTGGTGCCCACGTGCCCCGAGCCCGCCCCCACCAGCACGCCGGCCGCGCCGGTGCGCATCAGGTGCAGGGCAGCCTGGTAGCTCACGCAGCCCCCGACGATGACCGGCGTCTGCATGCGCCGGATGAACGTCTTGAGGTTGAGCGGGTCGCCCGCCGACGAGACGTGTTCGGCCGAGACGATCGTGCCTGAGATCACCAGCAGGTTGATGTCGGCGGCGATGGCGTGGGGCGCGAGCTCCTCCGCTCGCTGCGGCCTGACCCGCCCCGCGGTGCGAACCCCGGCCCGGGCGATCTCGGCGATCCGGGCAGCCACCAGCTCGGGCTGGACCGGCCGGGAGTACAGCTCGCGCAGGCGGGCGACCGCCCTGTCGATCGGCAGATCCACCAGTTCGGCCAGATCGGCCGCGGGGTCCTCGCAGCGGGTCCAGACGCCTTCGAGGTCGAGCACCCCGACTCCCCCGAGCTCTCCCATCCGCACGGCGGTGGCCGGGCTGGTCACGCTGTCGGTGGAGGCGGCCAGCACCGGGATGTTGAAGCGGTAGGCGTCGATCTGCCAGGAGATGTCCACGTCCTCGGCGTCGCGGGTGCGCCGGCTGGGGATGATGGCGACCTCGTCCAGCCGGTAGGCGCGGCGACCGGACTTGCCCAGCCCTATATCGATTTCAGCCATCGAAGCCCCCCGGGCGCTGCGACCTCCGCACGGGTTCGCTCATAGGGCTGGGCACCAAGAAACCGGGCGCCGGAAGCCGGGCACCGGATGAGCCTACCCGGCGTCGGCTCCCACGGTGGCGACCGACAGGAGCCGGCGCAGCACAGCTGCGGTCGCCCCCCAGACGGTGTCGCCGTGGAGTTCGAAGAAGGTCATGGCGCGGTCACCGCCAAAGGCTTCTCCCAGCGACCAGATCTCCTCCCGCCATGCTTCTGGGTCGGTCAGCTCGGCCAGCGAGACGTGCAGCACCTGCTCCACTTCGACCGGGTCGGGCACCAGCTCGGGTCGCCGGTCGACGGTGGCCACGAACGGGTACACCAGCGACCGGGACCCGACGGTGACAAAGCTGTCGAGCCGGCCGATCCGGGCCACGCTGGCAGGATCCAGGCCGATCTCCTCGGTCGCTTCCCGCAGTGCGGTGGCCCATAGGTCGGCGTCGCCCGGCTCGCGCCTGCCGCCCGGGAACGAGACTTCGCCCGCGTGGTGCCGGAGGTGCCAGGAGCGTCGGGTGAGCACCACCCAGGGCTCGCCCTGATGCTCGTAGAGCAGCACCAGCACCGCGGAGGGCGCCGACCCCGGTGGCACCGTCGCCGGTGAGGGGACGAACCCCGGCCGGGTGTCCACGACCGCCTGCAGCACCTGTTCCAGGCTCAGGCGGCGTCGATGCTCCGGGAGCCCGGACCAAGGCGGCGGCCCGCCCATCCGAGCATTGGCCGGACGGGGTATGTGTTGGGATCCGCCCCTTCCGGCCGGGGCCGGCGGCGGATCGAAGACCGCCGCGGGCGGTGCGGTCGGGTCGGTCAGGATTCTTCCCCGCCGCCGGCCGCGGTTGCCGCCAGGTCTTGGAGAAGCTCCCGCAGACCGCCGGTCTTGAGGTCGCTCATCACCCGGCCCGGCGGCGTCTCGCCCCGCTCCCACTCCTCCCAGTGATCAAGCAGCTTGCGCGGGTCCGGGGCCGGCCGATCCATCCGAGTGAGGCTACCGAGCATGTCCGGCAGCGCCCCGCTCAGCGGCGTGTGATGGTCAACGTGTAGGACCCAGCGCCGAAGCCGCCCACCTCCACATAGAGGGAACCCGTGACCAGCGCCTCCAGTACAGCGACGGCGCCAGCGACCCTCCCGAGTCATCGTCGCTGTCCAGCCACAGGCCGGCGGCGTCATACAGCATCAGAGCCGGGTCCACGGGGCCTCCGGGGTGTTCGGCGCCACCCTTATCTCATACGACTCACCCGACTCCGCCTCGAACACGAAGAGGTCGACGCCCCCGTCGTAGTGCAATACCCCCTCGACCGGCTCGCCCACCCCGGCCGCAGTGGCGTCCGCCTGTAAGTCGGCATGGTCATCGACAACATCGGAGACGGCGATCGTCAACGTGTAGGACCCGACCCCGCACGGGAAGCAGATCTACCCATTCCTCGCGCTGTTGGAGGAGCTCTCATCTCTCCTGTCGACCGAAACTCAACCTGATGTGTCGGATTGAACGGCTTGGTAGTCACCTCAACAGACTCGATCCGGTCCACGCGATAGGAACGCAGCTCTCCGGTCTCGTCCTTGACGGCGTAGAGCAGAAGGTTGCCGTCCCGCGACACTCTCAGCGAGTATGGACGGATTCGTCGGATGTCACTCAGGTACCCGAGATCCACACAAAGGAGATTCGCTCCAGCGAACCGAATCGGTTCAAGCGCTGGACCCTCTTTCCACGCCCATGCGGTCGGACCGGGAACCCAAGTGGTTTCCCCCTCCCGACCCACCGCTGGCAACGCTTCGCGCTCCGTCCGTCCATCGAGCCAGCGAAACAGATCGGACAGACGAGTCCAGTAGTGGTCCAGCCCTGGAAGCGCAGGAAGTTGATGCGCCAGCATGTTGCTCCACTCCGACTCAAGCTCTGCGCGACGCTGTTCTGTAGTAACGAGTTCGAAGGTCGGCACCGCCAAATCCTTCGACTCGCACTTGATCATCAGCGTCTCGCGAACGAGGACGGCGTGCTCCCACAATGCGGGATGATCTAGCAGGAAGATCACGTCGTACAGATCGCGGGGCCTTCCTCGCTCACCAAGCGCGCGTATCTTCTCGGCAAAGACCTCTTCGAGCGAGTAGCAGCGCACCGCGGCGGGAGCGGGCAACTCATCGGTATAGAGGTGCTGAATCTTGCGCATCAGGGGCGGACGAGCGACGATTTCGTTGCGTGTTAAGTCCAGTCGGATGCTGGCGGGAGTCGGAGCCTGCCTAGGGCCGCGGTAGTAGATCCGTGCTTCAAAGCTGCCGTTGGGCCGCTCTCGGATGCGCGGTTCTCTCACGTCGAATTCGATACCAGACTCTCCGCCGATGCGACGGAGCATGCCAAGCAGATGGCCCTCGATGACCTGTGCCTCCACGGGCCCACTAGGCAGGACAGTGAAATCCAAGTCCTCCGAGAATCGGAAGGTCTCGAGGTAGCACTTCTTCAGACACGTCCCGCCCTTGAAGACCCACCCGTCACGAAGCGCTGGCTCGGTTCCGATACCCGCCAGCACCCAACCCAACACGTAGTCCTTCTCGACGACATCGTCGCGAAGCGACCACTCGGCTACGCGGGCGCGAAGATCGCGCTCGCTGATCACGCGTGCTCCGTTCCCGTGTGGTTGAGGTCGACATTGCGACGAATTCCCCAGGAGGTGACAACGGATCCTCCCGTCCTTACTGATGGGTCAAGATCATTGATCCCTCTGCTTCTACGAGCACGGCACGCATCCAAGAGAGCGTCAACCTGCGACGCTGATCTCTCAACCAGATAGCCAAGCCGCTTGAATACCGCTCCATTGCCGACGAGGTCACCGTACGCCAGCAGCGCTTCGTCGTCCCGATGATCTCCGTGGAGATACTCATCCAGCATTTCGGCGACCGACTTGATCCCACCACCCCATCTGGGATCTGAGAGAACATCGACAATCGTCTTGGCAGGATCCGTGACTTGAATGCGGGATCCGCCGCGCCAAACCGGCACCAAGCCGACGTGCTTATTCGGTGGCACCGTGTGGAGAACGAGACTTGTGCCAGCGAGTGTTGGGCGCCGGTTTCTCGGGCGCCGTGAGGTTGCGATTAGGACACTTCGGAAGATTTGCTCCGTCAGGTCCCAGTGTTCCGCCGCGCTCCATCCGGCGATGTACGCTGGCCGAAAGAGTGAAGTCCCGACCACCCATGGATCCATGTGCGCTTGCCCGGATCGATGGGAATCCAAAGGAACTGGAAGGTAGACGCCACGCCGGACTCGATCCAGCCACCCTCGATCGGCCAAGTACCGGGTGAGGCGCTTAGCTCTCGCCGGTTCCAGCTTCAAGCGTTCCGCCGCTTCCTCGGCCGTGAAGGGCTCGTCAAATCTCCGATGGAGTTCTTCCAAGATGCGCCTGTTCTCTAGGGAGATTCCAGCTGGTTGTACCATAAGCGCAGTTTAGCCCAATAAATGGGCGTAACATCACTTATAGTGTTACCGGAGCGTGCTTGCCGTGGCGGTGGCGCGATCGCATCCGCTCCTAATGACCAGATGCAAGCAAAAGGGTTGGATGGCGTAGGAGATCGGTGCCACTATTGGTTGAGGGCGGCTCGCCTGATCTCCTTCATCTGCTCGAAGAGCTCGGGCTCGAGGGTGTCAGCGGGATAGTGCCACGGGCACGCCCCCGACAGCGGCTCAGTGGTCATGCGCCACAGCGCGTCCGCTCCGGCCTCGACCAGCTCCGGCGAGGGCTCGCCCCCGTCCTCCAAGATGAAGTCCTCGGCCAGCACCAACGCAGC
This sequence comes from Candidatus Aldehydirespirator sp., assembly GCA_965203575.1. GTDB lineage: Bacteria > Actinomycetota > Acidimicrobiia > Acidimicrobiales > Aldehydirespiratoraceae > Aldehydirespirator. The sequence goes on along the minus strand of OZ241894.1, from coordinate 2,281,014 downwards.
GTCCCGATCCCAGACGGGATCCTCCATCGGCGTGTTGCAGGCCCGGTTGAGTCGATCAATCCACTTGTGCTCGAGAATGGTCGCCCGCAGTCCGGTGGCGTCCCACCAGATCTCACGGGTGCCGGACGGCAGCGGCGACACCACCAACCACAACATCCTGTCGGCCTGCCTCCTGAGCGCCGCCAGGGTCTCCTCGGTCATGTGGGTGTCGAATCCGGGGGGCAAACCCCAGCCGCCTCCGGGAGGGCCGGTTTCAAGGAACTCGGCCGGCACGCGGTCCCAGCAGACGCTCGGGGCGTCGGGTCCAGCCCGCTGCACGATCATGATCCACAGCGCGCCAGCCGCGGCGTGAAGGAACTGCTGGTGCGACTCCGGCGGCAGGTCCGCCCGCAGGCCGTCCTCGTCAGCAAAGTCCTCTGCCAAGGCCAGGGCCGCCTCATGATCCCACACCGGCGAGTCGATGTCTGGGCCGAGCGCGGCCTTGCACACCCTGTCCAGCCGATCGACCCACAGCGCCTCGCCCATGTTCAGCGACAGGCCGGTGGAGTTCCTCCACGTGTCCAGCGTGCCGGGCGGCAGTGGCGGCTTCACGCACAGCCGCTTCGCGACTTGTGCCTCGGCTCGCGCGTCATCGATTCGAAGGCCATGGCCCCGTGAGAATGGTCTGTCGGCGCCTGCCCCGAGAGCGCCGTCAGCAAGCAGCGGCACGACGCCTGCGTTGGTATTGAAGTAGAGGACGCCGGGAAGATGGAACGGGCTGTCCTCTTCGGCGGCGACGGCGTAGACGAGGTAGCGGGGGCCGTCGGGATCGTTGCGCTGCTCGATGCCGGGCCGGATCACCCCAAAGGGAGCTCCCACGACCCTGGAAACCGGGAATCCGTCCCTGTTCGTGATGAGAGCCATGATCCCGACGGTCGCCTGGTCAGTGTCCCCGCCGAGATCACCGACCAGGACCTCGTCCACGGTGAATACCAAGCCGTCGTAGACCGTGTGGCGGCGCGCCGAATATCGAGGAGTCGTCAGCAAACCCTCCGAATAGCCGGTGACGTGACCAATGAATGCGACGTCGGAGTTGCAACTGATCCACCTCAGATCGTCGTGCTTCGGCCAGTAGTCGCCATGGAGGCCCGAGGCCGGAATCGTCTCGTCGAGGATCGCGAGCCCCGTCGATGCCGGAGCGGGGGGCGACGCCTGCTCGGTGCCCATAGAGTCCTGTGTCGACGCTGCCTCCATCTCAGTCTCGAACCCGGGCGGACTCTCGGCCTGCCGACTGGGACTCTCGCGGCCCGCGCAGGCCTCAGCGGTCAGCACCACGGCAAGAACACAGGCGAGCAGCCCTACGGGTCTAGCCACGATGCCCCCCTCCTCTTGGTGCTCTTGGCCGCGACTCTACGTGCACTGCTGACGGGTGCCGTGCTGACGATCGTGGGGCAGCATGTGAGGAGTCGCCAGCCGGGCCGTGAGGTGGCGCCGGGGAAGCAATAGCGGTGCTTGCGCCACCGGAGCACGCCGACGACACGACCCAGCGGCCGAGCCGATGTCGGGCTGGCGGGAGTCAACTGGTTGCGCCCGAGCGCAGATGCTTGCATAATGTAAGCATGCCTCATGTGCTGGTGCGGGACGTCCCCGAAGACGTCCACCGCAAACTCACACAGCGTGCCCGAGCCACGGGAACCTCGCTACAGCGCTACCTGTCCACCGAGTTGGCCAAGCTGGCCGAGACCCCGACCCTCGACGAGATCATCGCTCGGATCGAGCAGGACTCGGGCGGCCGTGTCGGATTCGCACAGGCGGTCGCCGACCTCGACGAGGCCAGAGCCGAACGCGACCAAGTCCTGCTCGAGAGATTCGAGATGTTGGCTGCACGCGACGACAGCGGACCACACCACTGATTGTCCTAGACGCCTCTGTGATGGCCAACTTCCTCGCAGAGGACGGACGCGCCGGTCGTGTCGCCCGGGTCGCCGTCAGCCGCGCCGAGGGGGTTTCGATCCCGGACGTGGCCGATGTCGAGACAGCGGCAGTCCTCCGGAAACGCTGGATCGCGAAGGAACTCACGGACGAGCGCTTCGCCAGGGCCCTGGCAATCCTGCCGGATCTGCCGTTTCAGCGGTATCCAGCTTCGACGATGCTTCAACGGGCGTACGAGCTGCGCGCCACGGTCACCGTCTACGACGCCGTGTACGTGGCGTTGGCGGAGGCGCTCGACTGCCCTCTGCTCACCGCCGACATCCGTCTAGCCAGAGCCCCCGGCCCGCGCTGCGAAGTCCGGGTCCTGGGTCCGACATGAGCGCTGTCAGCTCAAGGCGGCTCGACGGACCTCCTTCATCTGCTCGAAGAACTCCGGGACGGCAGCGGCGGCGCCACCAACCAGAACATCATGTCGGCTTTCCTCCTGAGCGGCGATTCGCGGCGTCGGCACGCGAGCAGTCGCCAGCCGGGCCGGGAGGGGGCGCCGGGGAAGCAATAGCGGTGCTTGCGCCACCGGAGCACGCCGGCGACACGACCTGCCGGCCGGAGACGGGCCGTTAGCGGCGTGTGATCATCAAGCTGTAGGACCCGCCGGATCCGAAGGCGTAACCCTCCACTGCGACGTAGTGAGAGCCCGTGCTCGATGCCTCCCAGCGCAGGAGCGGCGGCGGGTCCGCGGGACCGATATCCGCGTCCAGCACCGCGCCGTCGGCGTCGAACAGCAACAGCCTCAGATACTTCAGAGTCCCCGGCAGCGCCTCTATGTCGTAGGTCTCGCCCTCCACGGCCTCGAACACGAAGAGGTCGGTGTCGCCGTCATAATCCACCACCGCTTCGATCCGCTCGCCCACCGCGGCCACCGTCGCCCCCGCCTCGGAGTCGGCGTGATCATCGATGTCGGACACGTCGATAGTCAACGTGTAGGACCCGGCGCTGTAGCCGCCCACCTCGACATGGAAGGAACCCGTGCCCGACGCCTCCCAGAACAGAAGCGGCTCCAGATAGCCCACGGAGTCGTCGTCGCCGTCCAGCCACACGCCGTCGGCGTCGTACAGCGCCAGCGTCGGATCCGCGAGCGAGCCCCCTGACACGTACAGAAGGTAGAACTCGCCCTCCACGGCCTCGAAGACAAAGAGGTCGCTGTCGTCGGCTGAGTCCAAGGCGCCTTCGACCGGCTCGCCGACCGGCACCGGCATGGCCTCCTCAGTCGAGGGCCCATCGAAGGGCTGCGCCCCCGCGTCCCCCGCTAGATCCTCCTCGACGTGACTCGACCCATCAGAGCCGGGGCTCTCCGCAGTACTCGCATCAATGGGGGTGGGCGGCGCGTCCGCAGGCTCCGATCCGGTCGCCAGAGTGGTCGTCGTCGTCTGGCCGGCAGGCACCGTTGTCGATGCGGCGTCGCCGGCAGGCACCGTTGTCGATGCGGTAACGGCCCCGGTGACGGGCGTGGCGACCGGATCGTCGGAGCCGCAGGCCGCGACCACCAGCGCGAGCACTGCCGCCGTTTCGAGAAGGCGCCGTCGGGTCGGACGACGGAGCGAGGTGCGGCGAGCGATGGACATGTCGAACTCCTGGGACAGAGCCTGCACGCCATCTGACAAGGTCGGACCCAGGTGTTCTTCGATGCTGCATCAGTCTGCGCCTCCTGTCAACGCCTGACGCGGCGCATGCACGGCAGCGCGGCACCGGGCGCGCAGGAGCCCGGGCGTGGGCCCGGGCTCCTGCGATGTTCGCGGGAGGCGAACGGCTACATCATGCCGCCCATGCCACCCATGCCGCCCATGCCGTCCATGCCGCCTGGAGGACCGGGCGGGGGCTTCTCCTCGGGCTTGTCGGCCACGAGCACCTCGGTGGTGAGCATCAGACCGGCGATGGACGCCGCGTTCTGCAGAGCAGCCCGGGTCACCTTCACCGGATCGATCACACCCGCGCCGATCAGGTCGACTATCTCGCCTGCGACCGCGTCGAAGCCCTCCGAGCCGGAGGTCGCCTCGACCTCGCGCACCACGATGGCGCCCTCATGGCCGGCGTTCTCGGCGATGAGCCGGGTGGGCGCCGACAGGGCGTCGCCGATGATGCGAGCACCCGTGGCCTCGTCACCCTCCAGATCGGCCGCCACGGCTGCCACCGCGGCGCGGCAGCGCAGCAGCGCGGTGCCGCCGCCGGCGACGATGCCCTCGTCGATGGCGGCCCGGGTGGCCGAGATGGCGTCCTCGATGCGGTGCTTGGTCTCCTTGAGCTCCACCTCGGTGGCCGCGCCGACCTGGACGACGGCCACGCCGCCGGCCAGCTTGGCCAGCCGCTCCTGGAGCTTCTCACGGTCCCAGTCCGAGTCGGTGTTGTCGATCTCGGCCTTGATCTGGTTGACCCGGCCCTCCACGTCGGCGGTGTCGCCGGCGCCTTCCACGATGGTGGTGTCGTCCTTGGTGATCACCACCTTGCGGGCCGAGCCCAGCAGCGACAGGTCCACCGAGTCGAGCTTCAGGCCGACTTCCTCGGCCACGACCTGGCCGCCGGTGAGGATGGCCATGTCCTGCAGCATCGCCTTGCGGCGCTCGCCGAAGCCGGGGGCCTTCACCGCGGCGGAGTTGAACGTGCCGCGGATCTTGTTGACCACCAGCGTGGCCAGAGCCTCGCCCTCGATGTCCTCGGCGATGATCAGCAGCGGCTTGCCCGTCTGCATGACCTTCTCGAGCACCGGCAGCAGGTCCGACACTGCGCTGATCTTGCCCTGGTTGAGCAGCACGTAGGGCTCCTCGAGCACCGCTTCCTGGCGCTCGGGGTCGGTCACGAAGTACGGCGACAGGTAGCCCTTGTCGAACTGCATGCCCTCGACGAAGTCGAGGTCCATGCCGAACGTGTTGCTCTCCTCGACGGTGATCACGCCGTCCTTGCCGACCTTGTCGAACGCCTCGGCCAGCGTCTCGCCCACCTCGGTGTCGGCCGCGGAGATCGACGCCACCGACTGCACCTTCTCCTTGTCGGTCGACACCGGCACAGCCTGATCGGCCAGCGAGTCCACGGCCGCGGCCACGGCCGCCTCCATGCCCCGCTTCAGGCCCATCGGGTTGGCGCCGGCGGCGACGTTGCGCAGCCCCTCGCGCACCAGGGCCTGGGCCAGCACGGTGGCGGTGGTGGTGCCGTCGCCGGCTATGTCGTTGGTCTTGGTGGCGACTTCCTTCACGAGCTGGGCGCCCATGTTCTCGAACTTGTCGTCAAGCTCCACCTCCCGGGCGATGGACACGCCGTCGTTGGTGATGGTCGGCGCGCCGAACTTCTTGTCCAGGACCACGTTGCGGCCCTTGGGGCCGAGGGTGACCTTCACCGCGTCGGCGAGCCTGTTCACGCCCGCTTCGAGGCCCCGACGGGCCTCTTCATCGAATTTGAGGATCTTGGGCATGGGCGACCTCAGCCGACCTTTGCCAGCACGTCGCGGGCGTTGAGGATGAGCAGGTCCTCGCCGTCGACGGTGATCTCGGTCCCGCCGTACTTGGAGTAGACGACGGTGTCGCCCACGGCGACATCCATGGGGATGATGTCACCGCTGTCCTCGGACCGGCGACCGGGGCCGACCGCCAGGACCTCGCCCTGCTGGGGCTTCTCTTTGGCGGTGTCGGGGATGACGAGACCACTGGCGGTGGTCTCCTCGGCGTCGCCGGGCCGCACAACGATGCGGTCGTCGAGTGGCTGCAGGTTCATGTGTCCTCCCGGACTCGGGTTTGTCGATGTTCTTGGACTGAACACGGGCGTTGGCACTCTCCCGTGACGAGTGCCAACGATACGGCCCGCCAACGGGTGCCACAACGCGCGGGAGTCGGGGTTTCAGTCCTCCGGAAGGCCCAGCGAAGGGTCTGCCCCAACAGTGAGCGGGGAGGGTCCGTCGGCCTGCAATCGCCACCAGCCCGCCGCCGCCACCATGGCGGCGTTGTCGGTGCACATGGCCCGGCTCGGCAGGTACGCGGCCAGCCCGTCGGCCGTGCACGCGTCGAGCGTCATCTCGCGCAGCCGGCTGTTGGCCGCCACGCCTCCGGCCAGGCACAGGCCCCGGGCGTTGTGAGCGGCCGCGGCCCTGCGGGCCTTGGCCAGCAGCACATCCGCCACGGCCTCCTGGAACGACGCGGCCACATCCTCGATCGGGGCGTCGGGATGGCGCCTCAGGTGGTTGATGACCGCGGTCTTCAGTCCGCTGAAGGAGAAGTTCCAGCCGTCGTGCAGCATCGCCCGGGGAAAGGCGATGGCGTCGCGGTCCCCCTGCCCGCTGAGCCGGTCGATCACCGGGCCGCCCGGATAGCCGAGGCCCATGTAGCGGGCCACCTTGTCGAAGGCCTCCCCCGCGGCGTCATCGAGAGTCGCCCCGAGCACCCGGTAGCGCAGACGGTCCTCCATCAGCACCAGCATGGTGTGGCCGCCGGACACGAGTATCACGACCACGGGCAGCTCCAGGCTCGGCTCGTCGAGGAAGGCTGCGTGGAGATGGGCCTCCAGATGATTGACGGCCACGAAGGGCACGTCCCAGGCCAGCGCCAGCGCCTTGGCCGCCGACACGCCGACGAGCAGCGCCCCCACCAGTCCCGGACCGGCCGTGGCCGCCACCGCCGCTATGTCGGAGTCCTCCAGAGCCGACTCCACCAGCGCCTGCGACATCACCGGCACGAGCCTCTCTACATGGGCCCGTCCCGCGACCTCGGGGACGACCCCGCCGTAGCGGGCGTGAAGATCGACCTGGCTGGAGACCACCGACGACAGGACCCTCTGCCCGCCGGCCACCACCGCCGCGGCTGTCTCGTCACACGAGGTTTCGATGCCCAGGATCGCGGCGCTCTCGGTCATTGTCCGCTCCTATCGGCTCGCGGCCCAGTTTGGCTGCGCGTCGGGGCGGCGCAGGTAGAGAGGCTCGATCTCGTCGGGCCGCACGAACTCCTCGCGGACGGCGAGGGCATGCGCCAGCAGCACCAGCGACTCGGCCGACGGGTGAGCGAACCCGGGATCGGCCAACTCCACGCCGCGCAGCGAATCGAACATCGAGGCGTAGCGCACCGCCCCGTCCCCCACCACTAGCGTCTCGTCGTCACTGGCCAGGATCTGGGACACGACGTGGTCGGGGGCCCCGACCTCGGGGTCGCTCAATCGCTGGACCCCTCCGGGAAGGCAGCCGTACCGGGCGTGGAACACCTCGCCGCGGCGGGCGTCGATCATCACCGTGATGGTGCGGCCCGCGTGGCGCAGCGGGTACGCGACCAGGTCGAGGCTGCTGACCGCGACCGCGGGCACCCTCAGGGCGTGCGCCATGGTTATGGCGGTGGTCACCCCCACCCGGAGACCCGTGTAGAGGCCCGGGCCGACATCGACTGCGACCGCGCCCAGGTCTCGCAGCGAGACGCCGGCGTGGGCGCAGGCCGCCTGTATCTGGGGAGCGAGCAGCTCGGCATGGCGGCGCTCGCGGGTGGCCTGAACCGAGGCGCGCACGCCCTCGTGGCCGCCGATGGCGCAGCCGACACGGCCGGTGGCCGACTCGATCCCGAGTATCAGCACGGCGAGGCCCAGGGCTCGAGGGCGGCGCTCAACCGACCGGCACGGCGCTGCCACGACTCACCGTGGCTGCGCAGCTCGAAGCTGCGGTCGTTGTCGCCCGCACCGAAGCGGATCGTGACCGACAGGTGCTCGGCGCCGAGTGCCGACGAGATGGTGTCGCCCCATTCCACGAGGGTCACTCCGTCGTCGAGGAGTTCGGGGAGGGCGAGGTCGTTGACCTCGTCAGGGCAGTCGAAGCGATATACGTCCAGATGGTTGACCACCAGGCGGCCCTCGTACCGGTTGGCCAGTGTGAAGGTGGGGCTGGTGACGGGGGCGGTCACGCCGAGGGTGGCCGCGAAGCCCTGCACGAAGGCCGTCTTGCCCGCGCCCAGGTCCCCGACGAGCACCACCACGTCTCCGGTGTCCACCACCGCCGCGACGGCCGCTCCGAGCGCTCTGGTCTCGTCGACGGTGGCCGTGCTACAGGCGATCATCCAAACCTGTCGTGAGGGCAGCGGAGGGGAGCGTTGTCACGCTCCGAGCGTACCGATGCCGCAGCGCACCGCCTTGGCCACTGCGGCCACTGCCAGGAGCCGCACGTCGTCGGCATCGGCGGCGACTCCCCCCGTGGCTGCGACCACCACCGCATCGCCGTCGGAGCGGGAGTGGGCCGGCACCAGGGTCCGGGCCAGCCCGTCGTGGCCTCCCTGGGACACCCAGAAGCAGTCGAGCTTGGTCAGCGCGGCGTTGGTGACCACCGCGCACAGGGTCGTGTTGGCGAATGGTTGGGCCCGGCCCTCCCACCGCTCGAATGTGCCGGCCTCGACCTGCTCCAGTATCTGCTGCGATTCGGGCGGCGGGCTGCCGGCCGCGTTGAGGGCCACGACCGCGCTGACGACAAGCTCGCCGCGGCGCGCGGAGGCGATCCCGAGCCCGCCGGGCTCGGCGCTCTCGGCGCCGAGCCATTTGGAGACGGTGGCCCCGGTGCCGGCTCCGACCGCGCCGGTCTCCGACTCGGCGGCCCGGTTCGTGGCCGCGTGCCGGCCGGCGGCAGCGTCGGGGCGGACGGCCGAGTCCCCCACGCCCAGGTCGTACAGGGCCATGGCCACCACGATGGGCACCGGACCGTGGGGGGTGTCGAACCCCCGGCCCTCGGACTCCAGGACCTCCATCACGCCGTCGGCCGCGGCCAGTCCGAAGGCCGAACCGCCGGCGAGCACCACCGCATCGACGTGCTCGACGAGCCGTTCGGGTGCCAGCAGCGCGAAGTCGCGAGTGGCGGGAGCGCCGCCACGGACCTCGCCGGAGGCGGTCGTGCCGGGCGGGAGAACGATCACGGTGCATCCGGTGCGGGCCGCCGGATCGGTCCAGTGACCGATCTCCACGCCGGGGATCTGCAGGTCGACCGACACGTGCGAACCTACACGACGGCCCTGGGCACCCGGGAGGAGATCGACGTCAGGACCTCGTAGGCGATGGTGCCGAGGCGCAGGGCCACCTCGGTCGCGGTGACTTCGTCTGAGCCCTGCCGGCCGATGAGAACGACCTCATCACCGACTGTGGCCTCGCCCGCGATGGCCGGATCGAGGTCGACCATCAGCTGGTCCATCGTCACCGCGCCCACGATCGGGCACCGGCGGCCGCGTACCAGCACTTCAACCCCGGCCGAGCCGCTGTCACGGCGCACGCCGTCGGCGTATCCGAGGGCCACGGTGGCGACCCGCGTGGGCTGGTCGGCCCGCCAGTGCCGTCCGTACGACACGGTCTCACCTGCAGCCACGGTCCGCACCGCGGTCACCCGCGACACCAATTCGAGCGCGGGCTCGAGTTCGATGGCGCCCTCAAGCTCCGGCGAGGGAGGGACGCCGTAGATGGCGATGCCGGTCCGGACCATGTCGCGGCGGGCGTCGGGATGGGCCAGCAGCCCCGCCGAGTTGGCGGCGTGCACGATGCCGGTGGGCAGGCCGTCTCGCCGCAACGCGGCCAGGGCCCCGTCGAAACGGGCCACCTGCTCTGCTGTGAACGGATCGTTGGGGACGTCCGCGATCGCGAGATGCGTCCACACGCCTTCGAGGTGGAGCCGCTCTCCGGCCGCTCGCAGTGCTCCGGACACCGCTTCGAGTTCGGTGGGCAGCGCGCCCATCCGGCGCATGCCGGTGTCCACCTTGAGATGGACGGCGCGGGCGGGTCCCGGTGCAGTCGCCAGCGCCTCGATCCCCGCGGCCGACGCCACTGTGAACCGGACCCGTCCCGGGCAGCTGACGCGCGCGCCGGCCGCGAGCCCGGGGGCGACCTCGGACAGCACGAGAACGAGTGCGTCACTGCCGGCCATCTCGGCGGCTTCGGCTACCTCCAGCGCCTCGGGGATCGTGGCCACGCCCAACCACGACGCACCCCCCGCCAGGGCAGCTCGGGCCGCGGTAACGGCACCGTGCCCGTAGCCATCGGCCTTGACGACCGCGCACAGGCCTGCGCTACCGGCTCGCTCAGCCAGGCGCCGGACGTTCGCCTCGATGGCGGCGCTCCGAACCCTCACCAGGCGCGCCGTAAGGCTGGAGGCGCTCACGGGGTGACGGCTCGCAGCGTGGCGAGGAGGTCGCTGGCTATGAGACGGGCGCCCTGGACCGCGGATGCGGCCCGTCCGTGAATGTGGGCGGCTTCGGCCACCCGGTCAACCAGACGCTCGGGCCCGAACGCGGCCAGGCGACCCGCGATCATGCCCGTGAGAACGTCGCCGGTGCCGGCCGTGGCCAGCCTCGCGTCGCCGCTGGACACGATCCTGGCCCGCCCCGTCGGGTCGGCCACCACGGTGGGACCGCCCTTGAGCAGCACCACTGCTCCCAGCTGAGCGGCGGCGGCCCGGGCCGCGGCGATGCGGTCCGAACCGGGTCGCATCTCCACCAGCGCTTCGAGCTCGGCGTCGTGCGGCGTCAGAACGGTTGGAACCGAGTTGCGGCTGCGCTGGTCCGTGACCGGGGCAACCGCAGGATCGTGCAGCAGGCGCAGGCCGTCGGCGTCGATCACCGTCGGCAGGTCCAGCGCGAGTGCGTCAGCGAGGCGGGCCGCGGCCTGCTGATCGGTGCCCAGCCCCGGTCCGGCTGCGCACACGCGGAAACGGGCGGCGTCCACGGCCAAGGGCGGTTCGGATCGCACTACCTCGATGGGCGAGACCACCCCCGCCGCGGCGGGCGCACTGAGATGCACCATCCGGGCTCCGCTGCGCAGCGCGGCAGAGCAGGCCAGCGACGCGGCGCCGCCCATGCCGGGCGAGCCGGCCACCACCAGCGCGGCGGCATGCCACTTGTGGGTGGCGCCCGTGCCTGCGGGCAGTCCCTGGACATCGCCGTCGGTGTACAGCGCGCAGGAAGCGCCGTCGCCGTCACCGACGGAGAGCCCGATGTCGGCGACGGTCGTGGTGCCACAGGCGGCCGCGCCCTCGCCGAACAGCAGGCCCGGCTTGAGGGCCGCGAAGGTGACCGTTCGCTTCGCCGTCCACACCGGCCCGCCCAGGACGTCGCCCGTGAGCCCGTCAAGCCCGCTGGGTATGTCGACGGCCAGCACCGGCGCGTCCTCGTGACCTCGCTCAGGCGGTGTGTAGGGCCGGGACAGGCCCGTGCCGAAGGCCCCGTCGATGTACAGGTCCGCCGGCGGCAGGACCTCGGGGGCATCGATGGCGGAGACCACCCGGACCCGCATGCCTCGACGCCGGAGACGGCGGGCCGCGGCCCGCCCGTCTGCGCCGTTGTTGCCGGGTCCGGCCAGCACCACCACCCGGCGCCCGTACCGCCCGCCCGTCATTCCCATCGCCACCCGGGCCACAGCCGCTCCGGCCCGCTCGATCAACAACTCGGTCGGCTCGGGCGCGGCTGCGTCGATCTCGGCCATCCGCGCCGGCGTGACGACCGGGATCATGTGGCCAGAGGCCGAGCGGATGGGCAGCGACTGATCATGCTCTTCGTGCGACGCGGAGCGAGGCCGTGGCCCGAGCGGCCCGTGAGCGAAGCGAACAAGAGCGGGAGATACCCCATTTCGACGCGAGGGCCTTCATCGATTCCCGCTCACTCCCAGCGCGACGACGGTCGCCTGGGCGAGATGGTCGGTATGCGACAGGGAGACGAGCCAACGGCTGACGCCGTGGCCGGCCGCGGTGGACCGGGCGTCGCCGTGCAGCACTAGCTCGGGCTGGCCGTCCTCGGCCCGAATCACCTCGATGTCGGCCATGCGCATCCCGCCGAGGCCGTAGCCGAGCGCCTTGAGGGCTGCCTCCTTGGCCGCGAACCGCGCCGCCAGCCGTGCAGCCGGATCGGTCGCCCGCGCGGCGTAGCTCCGCTCGCTGGCGGTGAACAGCCGGTCGGCCATCGAGGGGCGCCGCCGGAGCACGATGCGGAAGCGGTCGATGTCGACCAGATCGGTGCCGATCCCTACCACCCCGGCTTCGGACGAGCCCCTGACGCCCTCGGTCACCCCCACAACGATACCCAGGCACCCGGCGTGGTCTCGCCGTGCCTGGAACTGGCAGCACAACGCACGCATACCGTGCAAAACGCTGCCAATTCGCCGAGAGGCTCCGCCCCTGCCTGGAACTGGCAGCACAACGCACGCATACCGTGCAAAACGCTGCCAATTCGCGAAGCTAGGAGCGCCAGTGGTCGGCCAGGTCTCCAATGGGGGCTGTCAGCAGATCGACCGCCGCGATCTCGGCCAGCCGATCCTCGTCGAAGGCGGGCTCGGTCTCGGTTACCGCGTCGCGCAGCTCCGAGTAGCGATTGCGGTACCCCTGCAGGACGCTTCGGGCCGACGGGGCCGGAAGGGAATCCTCGAAGCGGACGTGCAGCAGGGTGATGCCCACAGTGGCGCCCGCAGCCACCTCCGGGACGAACACGACCGTGCGCCCGTCGTGGCGGCCCCGAGCGGCCAGCACCCGGCGCTCTCCGGCCACCCGGCGCTTGCTGCCGGTCAGTGAAGGGACGGAAGCCGTACGCGAGGTGATCCGGGTCGCGATGCCGCCCTGGTCGACGACGGCAATCCCCTCCAGCCCGTCCAGCCGGTAGCGGGTGTAGCCCAGCACCTCGGCGACCGCCGGGCTGAGATCGGCCAGAGCCCGGACGGTGGAGTAGGAGAGATTGTCCCTGGGTGCGCCTGTGGCCAGCACGGCCCGGATGAGCGGCGCCTCCAGCAGCGTCTGGTCCGAGCGGGAGATGCCGACGGTGACGGTCTTGGCCTGGTGGCGGATGGCGTCGACCGGGCGGGTCAACTCATCGATCCCGACGGTCAGCGCGGCCTCGAGGTCATCGACCACCGCGGCTGGAGTGCCGACCCGGCCCAGCTCCAGTTCGTACCCGTCCAGCGGCGCCAGCCCGGTGGCGTAGCGCATCAGCGTGACGACGCGCACCGCCGTGGACGCCTCCAGGTGCCCGTTGTAGTCGCCGCGCTGCAAACCGGCCGAGAATGCGGCGCTGCTCTGCCGCAACGTGGGAAGGGCCAGGCTCAGGACATCCTCCGCGGTGCTGTCCGGACGGGCCGCGGCGGCCTCGATAACCGCTCGGGCCTCGCGCAGGGGCTGGGCGCCGGCGTCGATGGCCAGAGCGGCCTCGTAGCCGAAGAGGTGGCCCACCATGGTGGCGGGCAGGAAGGCCAGCCGAGGATCCACCTTGGGCACCGGGAGCACCGTCGACGCGCCGTCGAAGCGGGCGTCGCCGTCGTCGGCCACCACGACCGGGGCGGCCCGGTGGGCACCGAAGATGGCCACCTCCTTGGCCACATCGTCGGCCACCGAGCCCGACAGCCCCGCCGCACACACCAGCACCAGGGGCTCGGCCGACAGGTCGATGTGCTTCTTGTCCTCGGTCGCGTCGGCCGAGATCGACATATAGCACAGTTCGGAGAGCTTGATGCGCACCTCGCGAGCCGCCACCTGGTTGGGCCCGTTGCCCACCACCGCCCAATGGCGCCGGCCCGGAGCGAGACGGCGGGCCGCCTCGCCTATGGCGGCCCGCCGGTCCAGGACCGCCTCCAGCACTGAGGGCATGGCCCGAAGCGACTCGAGGAGACCGCGCCGGGAGGCCGCACCCCCCGCACCGACCGCCTCGCCCGCCACGGCCACGGCCAGCAGGCAGCCCGCCGCCACCTGGGAGTAGAACGCTTTGGTGGAGGCCACGCTCATCTCCACGTCGCGGCCGTCGGAGGTGTAGAGAACGCCGTCGGCCCGATCGGTGAGGTCGCTGTTGCGGCGGTTGACGACGGCCACCACCGATCCCCCTCTGGCCCGCACCAGGTCGACGGTGCGGTTGGTGTCGGTGGTGGTGCCCGACTGCGAGATCGCGACCACCAGCGTGTCGGACATGTCGGCCTGCAGGTGGAAGGCCGACAGCTCTGTGGCGGGCAACGCCGTCACATCGAGGGCCCCGGCGCGGCCGGCATCGGCCAGCAAGGTCCGGAGGCATCGGGCGAAGCTCTCCCCCGCCACCGCCGCGGTCCCCTGGCCGATGGCCAGGACCTTGGACACCGACCCGTCCCGCAGCCCCGACCTGACCACGTCGGGCAGCGTCTCCGGGCCGATCGACAGGCCCGGACCGTCCGCAGTGTCGACGATCCTGCCCCTCAGCGTCTTGCGGAACGACGCCGGAGCCTCGCCGATCTCCTTCAGCAGGTAGTGGCGGTGATCACCGCGGTCGATGTCCCGGGTGGTGATGGACGCAGTCGAGACCTCGCCGGGCTCCACCGGAAGCCCCGTACCGTCGTAGGAATGCCGGGACACACCTTCGATCAGGCCGGCCCGGCTGCCGTCCAGCTCGACAATCTGGCCCCGGCCGGTGCGCGGATTGGCGCCGCCGGCGACGGCCTCGCCGTCCATGCGGAGATACTCCGACGTCTCCTCCACCACCCCGTAGGGCTCGCTGGCCACGATGAAGGCGTCATCGGCGAGCCCGACATAGAGGGCCTGGCCGCTGCCCCTCAGCGCGAGCTGCAGACGATCGGGCGAGCCCGCGGTGCAGACGGCCACGGCCACCGAGCCCTCGCACTCGGCCACGGTGCGCCGGAACGCCTCCCCCGCCGTCAGACCCTCGGCCAGGCGGCGGCCCATCAGAGCGGGCACGGTCTTGGAGTCGGTGGTGATGGCGGGCGGTACCCGGGCACCGGCCGCGTCGAACAGCTCGGCGTAGTTGTCCACGTCCCCGTTGATGGCCCCGATCACGTACGGGGTGTGCTCGCCGGTCAGCTCGCTGTTGAGCGGATGAGCATTCGCCTCGGAGATGATGCCGATAGAGGCCCAGCGGGTGTGGGCCAGCACGAGCACCCGGGCATCGGTGGCGGCCAGCGCGGCGGCCAGCAGCCGGTCGGAGGTCACTGCGGCCCTCAGGGCCGCAGTGTTGTCGCCCAGTTCGCCGATCTCGGCCGCCGTCTTGTGGACGATGCTGAGCACGCCGTCGACGAGGCGCACCGAACCCGATCCGAACGACGGATCGTGGCCGCGCCGCTCCAGGGCCGCGGTCACAACGGGATCGTCGCGGTCGAGTCCGTGGCCGCTGACCAGGAGGTGCAACCCGGCCGAGTCGCGCCCTCGCACCTCGAGCCGGTCCAGCGCCGACAGCGCCTGGTGGATCGACAGGTACGCCTCGACCGCAGCCGGTGACGAGCTCGCGGTCAGCTGCGCTCCCGCCAGCAGCTTCGACACGGAGTGCGAGGCTCCCAGCCGATCCCGTCCGAGAGCCCACAGGCCGTCACGGACTCGCACCAACTGCTCATTGAGGTGTTCCAGCTCGGCGGGATCGAGCGACGTATCGGCATCCAGCCGAGCCTCCAGGGCGGCCACCGAAGCGGTCGCCCCGTCGATGAGGTCCCTGAGAACGTCGGCCACCTCTGGCGACTCGAGCAGGAGGCGCAAGCCGGGCACACCGCCCAACAGCCGGTTGGCTGCATGCAGCCGCCCGGCCGCGGACTCCAGCTCCTGGGCTTCCGGATGCCCGCCGGCGGCTGAGTCGGCATTGGCGAGAGCGACGGAGGCCGCCTCGACCATGCCTATGACGTGGGCAGCGTCGGGAGCCGGCCGTGTCGACGGGCGGCGCATTACGGCGACTATCCCGCACATGTCAGGCCAGAGCCTCCGGTATCACGGCTGCCAGAACCGACCGACGGGACGCCCGCGTCAGAATCTCGGGTTGATTTCCCCCTACACACGACACGAGAGCCTCCCAAGATCTCATTGGGACGACAGAGCCTCCGCGAGGCTCGCCGAGAGATGCTCGGCCTCGGCCCTGGCCGTCTCCAGGTCGGCGGCCTCCACCATCACCCGTACCAGTGGCTCGGTGCCCGAGGGGCGTACCAGCACTCGGCCCGAGTCTCCTAGGCGCGACGCGGCGTCGGCCGCGATCGGACCCAGAGCGGCGTCGAGGTCGGCGGACCGGGCCGCAGCCGGCAGCGGCACCCCCAGCAGCACCTGCGGCATGCGGGTCACAGCCGCGGCGGCCAGGTCGCGCAGGCTGCGCCCGGACCGCTTGACTGCGTCCAGCAACTGCACCGCGGTGAGCAGGCCGTCACCGGTAGTGGCCAAGTCGCGGAAGATCAGGTGTCCGGACTGCTCTCCACCGAGCACCAGGCCGCCATCCTCCAACGCACCCAACACATGGCGATCGCCGACCGGCGTCTCGACCACGCCGATGCCGTGCGCGGCCATGGACCGGCGCAGTCCCAGGTTGGCCATCACCGTTGTCACCACGGCTCCTCCGACCAGCCGTCCGCGCCCGGCTCGGTCAAGAGCGCACACCGCCAGGATCTGGTCCCCATCGATGAGGTCTCCGCAGTGGTCAACGGCCAGCACGCGGTCGGCATCGCCGTCGAAGGCGAGGCCGGCGTCGGCACCGGACGCCACCACCGCGGCTTGCAGGCTCTCGGGGTACAGCGATCCACAGCCATCATTGATGTTGTGGCCGTCGGGATCAGCGTGGACCGCCTCCACATCGGTACCCAGGCCGCGCAGGCACTCGGGAGCGCAGCGGTACGCGGCTCCGTTGGCCGCGTCGACCACGATGCGCAGGCCCTTCAGGTCGCGACCCTCGATGCTGGCAACGACCGCTTCGAGGTGGCGGCTACGAGCCAGACCGCCACCGTCCGACGGCTGGTCTTCGGCGACTGGAGCGGTCGCCTCGACGGAGCCTGCCCGCCCGCCCGCGCCCGCGAGGCGTCGCTCTATCTCGTGTTGAGCCTCATCGCTCAGCTTGCGACCCCCGGGCGCGAACAGCTTCACGCCGTTGTCGTGCCATGGGTTGTGCGACGCGGAGACCATCGCTCCGGCGACATGCTGATCATCGCACCAGCGGGCCACCGCCGGAGTCGGCACCACACCCAGGTCGACGGCTGATCCCCCGGCGCGGCGCACACCCCGGCAGAGGGCCTCCGCGAGGATCGGCCCCGAGATCCGTGTGTCGCGTCCGACCGCGAACTGCTCGGCTCCCAGTACTTCAGCCGCAGCCCGGCCCAGCATCTCGACGGCGTCCGGTGTCAGCTCGCGGCGGGCGTCGCCGCGCACCCCGTCGGTGCCGAACGACAGGGTCATGCCGTCACGGCTTCGCCGGCCGCAGCCGGGAGATCAGCGCTTGCTGTACTGCGGTGCCTTGCGTGCCTTCTTGAGGCCGTACTTCTTCGCTTCCTTCTTGCGCGGGTCGCGGGTGAGGTAGCCGCCCCTCTTGAGCGTGTCCCGCAACTCGGGCTCCACCTCGACCAGCCCCCGGGAGATGCCCAGGCGAAGCGCACCGGCCTGACCGCTGGACCCTCCGCCGTGAATGGTGGCGTCCACGTCGTAGCGACCCTCGGTGGCGGTAGCGGTCAACGGTTCGACGATCATCATCTGGTGGGTCCGCGACGGGAAGTAGTCCTCGGCCGTGCGGCCGTTGATCGTGATCGTCCCGGCCCCCGTCCGGAGCCGGACTCGGGCCACGGACCGCTTGCGGCGTCCAGTTGCTTGCACGAGCGGTGCAGTCATTGTCAGATCACCTCAATGATTCCGTCATCACCGTCTCCCCATCCATCTCATCGGGCCCGAGCGTGCTCAATGGCGAAGGGCTGGGGCTTCTGGGCGGCGTGGGGGTGGGTGGGTCCGGCGTAGACCTTCAACTTGCGGATCTGGGCCCTGCCCAGCCTCGTCTTGGGCAGCATCCCCCGGATCGTGTCCCGCACGGCCTCATCGGGGCGGCGGGCCAGCTTGGATCCGTAGGTCTCGGTGCGCAAGCCTCCGGGATAGCCGGAGTGGCGGTAGACCAGCTTGGAGTCGGCCTTGCCCGCGGTGAGCACGACCTTGCCGGCGTTGATGATCACCACATGGTCCCCGGTGTCGATGTGAGGGGCGAAAGTGGGCTTGTGCTTGCCCCGCAGCAGCGTCGCGACCTCGGTGGCGAGCCGTCCGAGGACCATGCCCTCGGCGTCGACGAGGTGCCAGCTGCGCTCGATCTCAGAGGCTTTGGGGCTGTAGGTCGCCACGTTCGCTCCCGTCGGTTCCTTCGCTCGGCTGGGGCCCGCGCCGTCAGTACGGGCCGTCGCACAGACCGGCATCTCAGGCTAGGACCGAGCCCGGCAAACGACAATCCCCGAAGCCGTCAGGAAAGTCCGGATCCCGGTATGTCGCGATCGTAGAGGGCGGCCCAGAGCACGAGGCCGCCGGGAGGGGCCGGGGAGGGCGCCGCGCCGCGGTCGCGGGCCGCGATGATGGTGCCCACGTCGGAGGGCTTGTGCCGGCCCAGGCCCACCGACACCAGCAGGGCTACCAGCGAGCGCACCATCTGGTGGCAGAACGAGCTGGCCTCGATCTCGAACACCGCGACATCGCCCTCGAGCCACCACACGGCCCGCCGCACCGTGCGCACCATCGACTGGTCGGGATGCGAGGGATTGCGGCGGCAGAAGGAGCTGAAGTCGTGGTCGCCCAGCAGCCGGTCGGCGGCAGTGCGCATGGCCCGCAGATCCAGGGGGTGCTCAACATGCCAGCACAGGCGGCCCACCAGCGGGTTGGGGACAGGCGAGTTGAGCACCCGGTAGCGGTAGACCCGGCCGGTGCACGAGCGCCGGGCGTCGAAGCCGCCGGAGACCACGCTGGCCCTCGACACGGAGATGGACGGACCGCACATGCGGTTGACGGACCGCACCAGCCGGACCGGATCAGCCCGCTCCACGTCGGCGTCGAAGGACACCACCTGGGCCCGGGCGTGCACACCGCGGTCGGTCCGTCCCGCGCACACGAGATCAACGGGGTGGCCCAGCACGCTGCTCAGAGCGTCGCCGAGGGTCCCGGCAACGGTGGGCACGCCCTCATTGCGGGCGAATCCGTGGAAGTTGGAGCCGTCGTACGCCACGGTCATCCGCATGCGGACGACGCCAGCCGGACTATCGCCCCCAGACAACTACGGGCTCCGGGCGGCCAGGCCTCTCAGACGAGCTCGATGCGGGCCATGGGAGCGTTGTCGCCGTGGCGGGGCCCGAGCTTGACGATGCGTGTGTAACCCCCGGGACGATCGAGGTAACGAGGGCCGATCTCGTCGAAGAGCTTGGACGCCATCTCCCGGTCACCCAGGAACTTCACCACCTGCCGATGATTGTGCACGCCACCACGGCGGGCCTTGGTGATCATCTTCTCGGCAATGGGGCGCACCGCCTTGGCCTTGGCCTCGGTGGTGGTGATGCCCTCCGCCGCGATCAGCGACGCCACCAGGTTCGCCATCATCAGCTTCTGATGGCGGCTGCTGCCGCCGAAGCGGCGGCCCTTGCGGGGACGGGCCGGCATCTCAGCCCGCGCCTCCCCGAAGCGACAGGCCGCGCTCGTCGAGCTTGGCCACGACCTCGTCGAGGCTCTTCTCTCCGAAGTTCGTGATGGCCAGCAGGTCGTCGGGGGTCCGTTCCAGCAGCTCGTTCAGCGTGTTGATCTGGGCCCGCTTCAGGCAGTTGCGGGGGCGCTCGGTCAGCTCGAGGTCGTCCACCATCAGCTCCGCCTCGGCGTCGGGCTGGGTCGGCGACACGATCTCGCCCAGCTCCAGGCCCCGCGGGTCGTCGCTCATCTCCTCGACCAGCTGGATGAGGCTTCGCAGCGTGGCACCGGCGGAGGCCATCGCGTCGGTCGGGGAGATCGACCCGTCAGTCTCGACCTCGAGCACCAGCAGGTCGTAGTCGGTGGACTGCTCGACCCGGGTGGCGTCCACGTTGAACGAGACCCGCCGAACGGGGGAATAGATCGAGTCGACGGGAATCACCCCGATGGCTGCGGTCAGCTCCTTGTTCTCCTCGGCCGACACGTAGCCGCGGCCCCGGGCCACGGTGATGTCGACCGCCAGGCGGCCGGAGTGGTTGAGCGTGGCGATCGGAGCCTCCGGGTTGAGGATCTCGACGTCGGGGTGACGCTGGATGTCGCTCGCGGTGACGTCGGCCGGGCCGCGCACGTCGAGTCTCAGCGTCACCGGCTCCTCGCACAGCACCACCAGCACCAGGTCCTTCAGGTTCAAGATGATGTCGGTGACATCCTCGGCCACCCCGGAGATGGTGGCGAACTCGTGCAGGGCACTGTCGAAGCGAACCTGGGTCACTGCGGCCCCCGGGATCGACGACAGCAGCGTGCGCCTCAGCGAGTTGCCGAGCGTATGGCCGAAGCCGGGCTCGAGGGGGCCGATCGCGAACCGCTGTCGATTGCCGTCGGCCGACTCGAGGACTTCGACGGTCGGGCGCTGCATTACAAGCATGGAAATCCTCGCCTCTCGTGCGTCAGTCCGAGTAAGGGTTACTTGGAGTACAGGACTCGGTGTACAAGTTCTCGGCTACTTGGAATAGAGCTCGACGATGAGCTGTTCGCGGATCGGTACGTCGATCTGCTCCCGGATGGGCAGCTCGCGCACCGTGGCGGCGAAGTTGTCCTCACCGCGGTCGATCCATGCGGGCGGGGTGCGATCGAGCACGTCCACGTTCCACTGGACGGTGGCCGAGCCGCGGATCTTGGCCCGCAAGTCGACGACGTCGCCCTTGCGCAGCCGGTAGCTGGGGATCGTCACCCGGGACCCGTTCACGTTGACATGGCCGTGGTTGACCAGCTGGCGGGCCTGGGGACGGGTGGCGCCCCAGCCCATGCGGTAGACGAAGTTGTCGAGGCGCAGCTCCAGGAACTGCAGCATGTTCTCGCCGGTGACGCCCTGGCGGCGGCTGGCCTCGGCGAACAGGTTGCGGAACTGGCGCTCGGTCAGCCCGTAGGTGTGGCGAGCCTTCTGCTTCTCCTGCATCTGCACCAGGAACTCCGAGGCGGTGCTGCGCCGCCGGGACCGGCCACGCTCCCCCGGTGGGTAGGGCCGCCGGTCGAGGGCGATCGCCTCGCCCTTGGTGCCCCAGATGTTCGTGTTGAGACGGCGCGACACGCGCGCCTTGGGCCCGGTATAGCGCGACACGTCAGAGTCTCCGCGCCCGGGATGCGATGCGATGCGACACGTCAGACCCTTCTGCGCTTGGGCTGGCGGCAGCCGTTGTGGGGCACCGGGGTGACGTCGGTTATGCCGGTCACGTCGATGCCGATGTTCTGAAGCGACCGGATGGCGGTCTCGCGACCCGATCCCGGGCCCTTGACCTGAACATCGACCTTGCGCAGGCCGTGCTCCATCGCCTTGCGGGCGGCCTGCTCAGCGGCCATCTGCGCCGCGAAGGGCGTGGACTTGCGCGAGCCCTTGAAGCCGACGTTGCCCGCGGAGGCCCACGAGATCACGTTGCCCTGAAGGTCGGTGATGGTGATGATCGTGTTGTTGAACGAACTCTTGATGTGAGCCACGCCGTGCGTCACGTTCTTGCGTTCACGCTTGCGTGTGCGCCTTCTGTCCGACGATGGTTTCGCCATTGCGCCTACTTCTTGACCTTCTTCTTGCCGGCCACGGTCCGCTTCGGGCCCTTCCGGGTGCGGGCATTGGTATGGGTCCGCTGACCCCGCACGGGAAGACCGCGACGGTGACGGAGGCCCTGGTAGCAGCCGATCTCCATCTTCCGCTTGATGTCCTGGGAGACGGCCCGCCGCAGGTCGCCCTCCACCCGCAGGTTGGCGTCGATGAAGCCCCGGAGCTTCGCCACCTCGTCGTCGGTGAGGTTGCGCACCCTGGTGTCGGGGTTGATCTCGGCGGCCTCGCAGACCTGCTGCGCGGTGCTTCGGCCGATCCCGTAGATGTAGGTGAGGGAGATCTCCACCCGCTTCTCGCGCGGGATGTCTACGCCGGAGATGCGCGCCATCTCAGCCCTGCCTCTCGAGTGCGGGGACGCGGATCATCTCAGCCCTGCCTCTGCTTGTGGCGAGCGTTGTCGCAGATCACCATGACGCGCCCGCGCCGGCGGATGACCTTGCACCGGTCGCAAATCTTCTTGACGCTGGGTCGGACCTTCATGGCTGGTTGATGCTCACTTGTAGCGGTAGGTGATACGGCCCCTCTGGAGGTCGTACGGCGTCACCTCGACCTGGACGCGGTCCCCGGGCAGTATCCGGATGTAGTGCATCCGCATCTTGCCCGAGATGTGGGCCAGCACGTAGTGGCCATTCTCGAGTTCGACGCGGAACATGGCGTTGGGAAGGGATTCCGTGACGGTTCCCTCCAATACGATCGCGTCCTCTTTCGGCTTCGGCAGTGTCTGTCCTCCTGCGGGATGAGCCCCGGTCGGCGCGCGTCGGCACCGGCCCAAGGCCGAAGTGCAACGCTATCTGTGACCGGCCGGCCATCCAACCCGTCAACCGCGGCTTCGTTCAACGGCTGCCACCACCCGTTCGAACACTTCGTCGGGCGTGCCGACACCGTCCACGGTAGCGAGCAGCCCGCGGGCCTCGAACCAGTCTCGCAGCGGAGCGGTCTGCTCCTCATACAGCTCCAGACGGCGCTGTATCGCCTCACCAGTGTCGTCGGAGCGGCCCCGATCCAGCATCCGGGCCGTGACTTCGGCGATGGGCACATCGATGTTCAGAGCCACGTCGAGACGGTGGCCCAGGCCGTCCAGGACGGCCTCCAGAGCGTCGGCCTGATCGGCGGTCCGCGGGTAGCCGTCGAGCAGCACCCCGGCCTCCGCCACGTCGTCGCGGGCCAGCCGGTCGCGCACGATCCCGTTCATGATGTCGTCGCCTACCAGCCCGCCTTCGTCCATGATGGCCTTGGCCTGCCGACCCAGTTCGGTGCCGGCCGCCACCGCGGCCCGCAGGGCGTCGCCCGTGGACAGATGCACACATCCGAACCTGTCAGTCAGGCGCTCGGATTGCGTGCCCTTGCCCGAACCCTGCCGGCCCAGTATCACCATGCGCAGAGGAGCCATCAGGAGCTACTTCAGGAAGCCCTCGTAGTTCCTCATCATCAACTGGCTGTCGATCTGCTTCATCGTCTCGAGCGCCACGCCGACCGCGATGAGCAGCGAGATCCCTCCGAAGGCAATGTTGAAGGCAGCAGCGCCTGCTCCCGGGTCCACGTCGGTGCCGATGGTCACCGCGACAAGGATGGTGGGAACCAGCGCGACCGCGGCGATGAACAGCGATCCGGGCAGGGTGATGCGCGAGAGGATCTTGGCCAGGTAGCGCTCGGTCTGGACTCCGGGGCGGATACCCGGGATGAAGCCGCCCTGCTTGCGGATGGTGTCGGCCTGCTTGACCGGGTCGAAGGTTATGGCCGTGTAGAAGTACGCGAACCCGATGATCATCAACCCGTAGAAGAACATGTACACGGGGCTGGTCGGGTTGGTGAGATGGTCGTTGACGAAGGCCTGGATGCTGCCACCGATGCCGCCGTCGGGCATGGCCGCGCCGATCAGGGTGGGCAGGTACAGAACCGAGCTGGCGAAGATGATCGGTATCACGCCCGACTGGTTGACCTTCAGCGGGATGTAGGTGCTCTGGCCGCCGTACATGCGCCGGCCCACCACCCGCTTGGCGAACTGCACCGGGATGCGGCGCTGGCCCTGCTCCACGAACACGATGCACACCATCAGGATCACGGCCACCACCACGAAGCCGGCCAGGGCGTCGTAGCCGTTGTTGGCCCTGACCGCAGTGAGCTGGGCCGGCAGCGCGGACACGACGCTGGTGAAGATGAGCAGCGACATGCCGTTGCCGATGCCGCGCTGGGTTATCAGCTCCCCCATCCACATCAGCAGGGCGGTGCCCGTGGTGAGGGTCAGAACCACCACGAACACGGCCCAGACCGTGAAGTTGGGCAGCAGGTCGATCCCGCCCACCAGGGCGCCGCTGTGGAACAGGAACGCGAAGCTGGTCGACTGGAGAAGGGCGATCCCGACGGTGAGGTACCGCGTCCATTGGGTGATCTTGCGCTGGCCCACCGCACCCTGCTGCTGCCACTGCTCGATGCGGGGGATGACCACGCCCAGGATCTGCATGATGATCGATGCCGTGATGTAGGGCATGATCCCCAGCGCGAAGATGGCGAACTGGGTGAGCGCGCCGCCCGAGAACAGCTGCACGAACCCGAGGATCCCACCCGACGTGTTGGCCTGGTCCCGCATCAACTGGACCGCGTCGGTGTCCACGTAGGGCGCCGGGATGAAGGCGCCGAGGCGGTACACCGCGATGATGAACAGCGTGAAGAGGATCTTGTTGCGCAGATCCGGGATGCGGAACATGTTCAGCACGCGGTTCAGCACGGTCGGCCCCCTCCTCTCAGCGGTTGGTGTGCTGGTTGTAGCTGCCGTGGGGCGGCCGGCGATCGCCCCAGGGCTTGTCGATGATCTCGACGCTGCCGCCGGCTGCGGCAATGGCCTCCGCCGCGGCTGCCGACACGGCGTGGGCCTTCACCCGCACCGCCCGGCTGATCTCGCCCCGGCCCAGCACCTTCACGAGCGCCTTCTTGCCGACGAGGCCCCGCTCGCGCAGTATCTCCGGCGAGATCTCGTCCAGGCCGGTGGCCTCGATCGTGTCGAGGTTGACGGGCTGGTACTCGATCCTGAACGGGTTGGTGAATCCCCGCCACTTGGGGACGCGGCGAAGCAGCGGCATCTGACCGCCTTCGAAGCCGACGGGCACCTTGCTGCGAGCCTTCTGGCCCTTCATGCCGCGGCCCGCGGTCTTGCCGCCGCGCCCTGCGATGCCCCGCGCCACCCGCTTGGGCCTCTTGCGGGCCCCGGGAGCGGACCGCAGATCGTGCAGCTTCGTCTGCTCTGTCATCCGTCCACCTCCTCTACGGAGACCAAGTGGGGAACCCGTTGGATCATGCCGCGGATCTCGGGACGGTCGGGCAGGGTGTTGCTCCGGCCGATCCGTCCCAAGCCGAGAGCTCGAAGCGTACCGCGCTGCTTGGGCTTCGAACCGATGGCCGAGCGGACCTGGGTCACCAACAGAGCCATCACTCCTCCTCGGCCTCGTCGCTGCGCTGGGCTGCCGCGGCCCGGTCCATCCGGGTGGTCTGGTACGCGTCCCACAGGCCCTTGGGCAGGAAATCGGTGGGATCCAGGCCCCGCAGGCGGGCAACCTCGTCGGGGCGGCGCAGCGACTGCAGCCCGCTGATGGTGGCCCTGGCCACATTGATGTGGTTGGGCGAGCCGAGCGACTTGCACAGCACGTCGCCGATGCCCGCCTCTTCGAGGATGGCCCGAGCCGCGCCGCCGGCGATCACACCGGTTCCGGGAGCGGCCGGCTTCAGCAGCACCCGGCCGGCTCCGGTCGTGCCGATCACGGGATGCATGATCGTATTGCCCGCCATCGGAACCTCGAACACGTTCCGCCTGGCCTCCTCGGTGCCCTTCTGGATGGCCAGGGGCACCTCCTTGGCCTTCCCGTAGCCCAGGCCGACCCGGCCGGCGCCGTCGCCGATGACGACCAGCGCCGTGAAGGAGAACCGGCGTCCGCCCTTGACCACCTTGGCGACCCGGTTGATATTGATCACCCGCGACTCTCGCAGCGGCGGACCGCCTGCGCGCTCCTCGCTCATCAGAACTCCAATCCTGGAAGGGACAGTTGCTCTTCACTCATCCGGTCAGAACTCCAATCCTGCCGCGCGAGCCGCGTTGGCGAGCTCGGCCACCCTGCCGTGGTACTTGTAACCGCCCCGATCGAACACCGCCGTCGCGATCCCTGCTTCCGATGCGCGCTGCGCGATCAGCGTCCCCACCGTGCGGGCCGCGGCCACATTGCCACCCGGAGCGGAACGAAGGTCGGCCTCCAGAGTGGACGCCGACATCAGGGTGACGCCCTCGATGTCGTCGATGAGCTGTACGGAGATGTGCCGGCTCGACCGGAACACCGACAGGCGCGGCCGGACGGCCGTGCCCTGCACCTTCTTGCGGACGCGGCGGTGACGGCGGATGCGGCCCTCCCGGCGCTTTCTGGCCTGATCGACCATGACTATTTCGCCCCTGACGGCGTGCTGCCGACCATGACTACTTCGCCCCTGACGGCGTGCTGCCGACCATGACTACTTCGACGCCTTTCCGGCCTTGCGCTTGACCCGCTCGTCGGCGTAGCGGATTCCCTTCCCCTTGTAGGGCTCGGGCGGGCGCCACTTCCTGATGTCGGCTGCCACCTGGCCGACGAGCTGCTTGTCGATGCCCTTGACGAGGATCTGGGTGCGCTGCGGGACCTCGAACTCCACGCCCTCGGGCGCAGCGATCCTCACGGTGTGGCTGAAGCCCAAGGACAGCTCCAGCGAGGTGGGGGTGGACTCTGCCACCCTGTAGCCCACCCCTTGGATCCGCAGTTCCTTGGTGAACCCCTCGGTCACCCCGGTGACCATGTTCTGCACCAGGCTCCGGGTCAGCCCGTGCAACGACCTGCTCTGCGCGGTGTCGTCGGGACGCTCGACGTGCAGGATGCCATCGTCGGCCCGCAGCGTGATCTCGCCGGGCAGGTCTCGGCTCAGCGTGCCCCTGGCTCCGGTCACGACCACCCTTCGGCCGTCGACATCGATCTCCACGCCGCTGGGGACCGTGATCGGGGAATTCCCTACGCGACTCATGTCACCACACGTAGCAGAGGATCTCGCCGCCCATGCGGTTCCTCCTCGCCTCTCGATCGCTCATCAGACCCCTGTTGGTGGACACCACGGCCACTCCGAGCCCGCCCTGCACCCGAGGGATCTCGTCGCGCTTGCGGTAGATGCGCAGCCCCGGCTTGGAGATACGCCGCAGCCCCCGGATGACGCGGTCGCGCTCGGGGGAGTACTTCATCTCGATCGTGAGCGTCTTGCCCGGCCGGGGCGTGTTGTCCTTCTCGGCGTAGGACGCGATGTAGCCCTCCCGCTGCAGGACGTCGGCCAAGGCCAGCTTGCGCTTCGACGACGGCATGGAAACCTCGTCGTGCATAGCCACATTGGCGTTGCGGATGCGGGTCAGCATGTCTGCGATCGGATCTGTCATCGTCATCGGCAGGTCACCTCACCAGCTCGCCTTCTTCACGCCGGGCAACTCCCCGGCATGGGCCAGGTCGCGCAGACAGATGCGACACAGGCTGAACTTCCTGTACACGGAACGGGGCCGGCCACACACACGGCACCGCGTGTAGGCCCGCACCTTGAACTTCGGAGTGCGTTGCTGCTTCTCCTTCAGAGCCTTCTTGGCCATAGCTCATTGCCCCTCTCGGCGGAACGGAAACCCGAACGCCTCCAGGAGCGCCCGGCCCTCAGTGTCCGACTCGGCTGTCGTGACGATCGTGATGTCCATCCCCCGGGTGGCGTCGACCGTGTCGTAGTCGATCTCCGGGAAGATGAGCTGTTCGGTGATCCCGAACGTGTAGTTGCCGCTGCCGTCGAAGGACCGCAGCGGCAGCCCGCGGAAGTCGCGGATGCGGGGGATGGCCAACGTGATGAGCCGGTCGAAGAACTCGTACATGCGGTCACCTCGCAGTGTGACCTTGCATCCGATGGCCATGCCGGCCCGCAGCTTGAAGCTGGCCAGCGACCGTTTGGCCCGGGTGATGACCGGCTTCTGGCCCGAGATCACGGCCAAGTCGGCCAGGGCGCCCTCCAGCAGCTTCGCCTGGGTAATGGCGTCGCCCACGCCCATGTTGAGCACGATCTTGGAGAGCTTGGGCACCATCATCACGTTGGACAGCTCCAATTGCTCGACGAGCGCCTGCTTGATCTCGGTGTCGAACACGGTGCGCAGCCGGGGCCGGTAGTCGGTTGCGGTGCTCACAGGTCGGCTCCCGTGCGGCGGCAGATACGGACCTTGGTGCCCTCGGGCGTGAACCGGTAGCCCACCCGGGTGGGCTTGCCGTCGGTCGGGCTCACCACCGCGACGTTGGACGCGTCGATGGGCATGGTCTTCTGGATGATGCCGCCCTGCTGCACGTTGCGGGTGGGTGCCTGATGCCGCATGGCGACGTTGACACCCTCGACGATCACCTTGCCCTCCGCGACGATGACCCGTTCGACCGTGCCCTCCAGGCCGGCGTCCTTGCCGGTCAGCACCACGACCCGGTCGCCCTTGACGATCTTCATGGAGCGCCGGAGCGGAGAACTCTTGGAGCGTCTGGCCATCTACAGCACCTCCGGGGCCAGCGAGACGATGCGCATGAACTGCTTGTCGCGCAGCTCGCGGCCCACCGGCCCGAAGATGCGGGTGCCCCGGGGCTGGTCCTGCTCGTTGATCAGGACCGCGGCGTTCTCGTCGAAGCGGATGTAGCTGCCATCGCCCCGGCGCTTCTCCTTGCGGGTGCGCACGACCACGCAACGCACAAGGTCGCCCTTGCGGACCTGCGCGCCCGGGATGGCGTCCTTGACCGTGGCCACGAACACGTCGCCGACCGATGCGTAGCGGCGCTTGGAGCCGCCGAGCACCTTGATGCACAGCACCTCCTTGGCGCCGGAGTTGTCGGCGACCCGCAGCCGGGATTCCTGCTGGATCACTTGGCACGCTCCAAGATCTCCACTAGGCGCCAGCGCTTGGTCTTGGACAGGGGCCGGGTCTCGGCCACCCGCACGAGGTCGCCCACACCCAGGGTGTTGTCGGCGTCGTGGACGGCGAGGCGGGACCTGCGCTGGACCGTCTTGTCGTAGCGCGGGTGCCGGACCCGCTCGGTGGCCTCGACGATCGCGGTCTTGTCCATGCGGTTGGAGACCACGACACCCTCCCGCACCTTGCGGCCGTTGCGGCGTGTTCCTGAGTCTTCAGCCATCGTCATCTCCCCTCGGGCAAGACCGGCTCCGCCTCCGCGGCCGCGATCTCGCGGGCCCGCAGCTCGGTGAGCATGCGGGCGATGTCACGGCGCACCTGCTTGAGGCGAGCCGGGTTGTCCAACTGGCCGGTGGCGAACTGGAAGCGCAGATTGAACAGCTCCTCCTTCGCCTCCGACAAGCGCTCGATCAAATCGGTGTCGCCGAGATCGGTAAGGGCCTTGGCGCGGGCCATCTAGAACCCCTCCTCCGGGCCGAGATCGGTCAGGGCCTTGGCGCGGGCCATCTAGAACCCCTCGTCCCGAGCGATGAAGCGGGCCTTCATCGGCAGCTTCTGGATGGCCCGGTCGATGGCGCCCCGTGCGATGCCCTCGTCGTGGTAGGACAGCTCGAACAGGACGCGGCCGGGCCGCACGACTGCCACCCAGTGCTCGGGGTTGCCCTTGCCCGACCCCATCCGCGTCTCGGCCGGCTTCTTGGTCACCGGCTTGTCGGGGAACACGTTGATCCAGACCTTGCCGCCCCGCTTGATGTGGCGGGTCATGGCCACACGGGCGGCCTCGATCTGGCGGGACGTGAGCCACCCGGGCTCGAGGGCCTGGATGCCGAAGTCGCCGTGGGCGACCTCGGTGCGTCCCTTCGCGACACCCTTGGTACGGCCCCGATGGTGCTTGCGGTGGCGAACCTTGCGCGGCATCAACATGACGGTTCTCGCAGTTCTCTCAGTCGTCGCCGGGACGGAAGTGCGGCGTCTCGTGGTGCTCGCGGGTGGAGGCCTCGATGGCGGCCTCCTCGTCGAGCAGCTTCTCGAACTCCGGGTCGGCCTCGCCGATGAGCGGCGCCGGCTCCTCGTCGACTACCTCGTCGCTGAACTCGCGGCGCCGGGCTGCCGAGGACGAGACGATCTTGCGGGGCCTGGCCCCGGGGCCCGACGTCTCCCCCGCGGCCATGGCGGCCTCCTTGGAGGCCTTGTCCTCGGAGAGCGTCTTGTAGGGCAGGATGTCGCCCTTGTAGAGCCACACCTTCACACCGATCCGGCCGTAGGTGGTGCGGGCTTCGCGGAACCCGTAGTCCACATCGGCCCGCAGGGTGTGAAGCGGCACCCGCCCCTCGCGGTACCACTCGGTGCGGGCCATCTCCGAGCCGCCCAGCCGCCCGGAGCACTGCACCCGGATTCCCAGGGCACCAGCCCGCTGAGCGTTCTGCACGGCCCGCTTCATCGCTCGACGGAAGGCCACGCGGCCGGTGAGCTGGTCGGCGACTCCCTGGGCGATCAGGGCGGCGTCGAGTTCGGGCTGCTTGATCTCCTGGATGTTGAGCTGCACCCGGGGGTTGCCGCTGATCTCGGTGAGGCCGGCCCGCAGCCGGTCGGCTTCGGCGCCGCGCCGGCCGATCACGATGCCGGGCCGCGCGGTGTGCACGTCGACGCGCAGGCGGTCGCGGGTGCGTTCCACCTCCACGCGGCTGATGGCCGCATGAGGCAGCTCGGTCATCAGGAAGTCCCGGATCTTCCAGTCCTCGATGACGTTGTCCGCATACTCCTTGCGGTCGGCGAACCAGCGGCTCTTCCATTCGGTGGTTACGCCCAAGCGGAACCCGTAGGGGTTGACCTTCTGACCCATCAGCCGCTCCCGTCAGCCTTGTCGGACTCTTCAGCGTCGTCGGACTCCTCAGCCTTGCCCGACTCCTCAGCGCCGTCGGACTCCTCAGCCTTGCCAGCCTTGCCGGACTCTTCGGCGTCGTCGGCGTCGCCGTCGCCGGCCATGGCGGCCTCGGTGGCCTCAACCACGGCCGCGGCCTGGGCCTCCACGTCGGCTTCCGCCTGCACGTCCGTCTCTTCGGCTTGCTCGTCGGACGCCGCTTGCTCCGTTTGGGCGGCAGCACGGGACCGGGCCACCCGGCGGCGGCGGGCCTCCGCGGTGGCGACGCCGCGCTGTGACTGCTTGGCCCGCACCTTCTCGAGCGTCTCGGGGTCGTAGCGGCTCACGATCACCGTGATGTGGCACGTGCGCTTGCGGATGCGGGTGGCCCGACCCCGGGCCCGGGGCCGCCAGCGCTTGAGAGTCGGCCCCTCGTCGGCGTAGCAGGCCGACACGTACAGCTCGTCGGCGTCGAGACCGTCGTTGTGCTCGGCATTGGCCAGGGCCGAGTCAAGGACCTTGCCTATGGGCTGGGCCACGTCGCGGTCCGAGAAGGCCAGGATGTCCTGGGCGTCGGCACAACTCTTGCCCCGGATGAGGTTGAGCACCTCGCGGGCCTTGTACGCCGAGCTGCGCACGTAGGAGGCTCGTGCCCGTGTTCCGGGCCGCTCGTTGGTCTTGACCCCGACCATCAGCGACGAGCCCCCCGCTCCTGGCCGGCGTGAAACCGGAACGTACGGGTGGGTGCGAACTCGCCCAGCTTGTGGCCCACCATCGACTCGGTGATGTAGACCGGCACGTGCTTGCGGCCGTCGTGCACCGCCAGGGTGTGACCCACCATGTCGGGGATGATGGTGGACCGGCGCGACCACGTCTTGACGACCCTCTTCTCGTTGCGCTCGTTGAGCTCGTCAATCTTGCGCAGCAGATGGTCGTCCACGAAGGGACCCTTCTTGAGGCTGCGAGGCATGGCTCTACCTCCGGGTGCCGCGCCGGCGGCGGCGTCGAACGATCAGCTTGTCGGAGTCCTTGCGGCGGGCGCGGGTCCGTCCCTCGGGCTTGCCCCAGGGAGACACCGGGTGGCGCCCGCCCGAGGACTTGCCCTCCCCGCCGCCGAGGGGGTGGTCGACCGGGTTCATGGCCACGCCCCGCGTCTGGGGCCGCACGCCCTTCCAGCGGTTGCGGCCCGCCTTCCCGATCTTGGTGAGCTCGTGCTCGGAGTTGCCGACCTCGCCGATCGTGGCCCGGCAGTCGATCGGCACGCGCCTCATCTCCGTGCTGGGCAGGCGAAGGGTGGCGAACCGGCCCTCCTTGGCCACGAGCTGCACGCTGGCTCCGGCGCTGCGGCCTATGCGCCCGCCGCCGCCGGCCTTCAACTCCACGTTGTGCACGACCGTGCCCACCGGGATGTAGCGCAGGGCCATGGCGTTGCCCGGGCGGACCTCCGACCGGGAGCCCGACATGATCCGGTCGCCCACCTCCAGGCCCCTGGGCGCCAGGATGTAACGCTTCTCTCCGTCGTGATAGTGGAGCAGCGCGATGCGGCAGGTGCGGTTCGGGTCGTACTCGATGGCGGCCACCGTGGCCGGGACGTTGTCCTTGGTCCGGGTGAAGTCGATCTTGCGGTAGCGCTGCTTGTGGCCGCCGCCGCGGTGACGGGACGTCTTGCGGCCATGGTTGTTGCGGCCGCCGGTGCCCGACTGCTTCACAAGGAGGCTGCGCTCAGGCTGCGAGCGGGTGATCTCGGAGAAGTCCGACGCGGTCTGGAACCGGCGGCCGGGACTGGTCGGCTTGCGCTTGCGGATCGCCATGTCAGGCCTCGAAGAGATCGATCGAATCGCCCGCGGCCAGTGTGACCAGGGCTCGTTTGGTGTCGGGACGCCGACCCCAGGTGTTGTTGCGGCGGTTGTGGCGCCGCTTGCCCTTGCGGCGCAGCGTGTTCACCTTCACCACCTCCACGTCGAAGATCGCCTCCACCGCAGCCCGGATCTCCGGCTTCGTGGCCTGCGGGGCGACGACGAAGGTGTAGACGTTGTCGGCGAGCAGCGCGTAGCTCTTCTCCGACACGACGGGGCGCAGGATCACATCGCGGTGGTCACGCATCGGAGTCGCCGTTGCTCTCAGCGCCGTCGGGGCGTTGGCCGTCAGCGCCGCGGCCACCGGGGAGGGTGTCCGACGTGAAAACGACCACATCGCTGTTGAGCACGTCGTAGGTGTTCAGCTCGCGGTAGTGCAGGCAGTGCACCGGCGGGAGATTGCGGAAGCTCTTCTGTGCGTCGGAGTCGTCGTCGCCCAGCACCACCAGGATCTTGCCCGTCGCTCCGATGGCATCGAGGGCCGCCGCGGCGTCGCGGGTGCGGGGCCCGTCGAAGCGCCAGCTGTCCACCACGATCACGCTGCCGGCGCGGGCCCGGTCCGACAGGGCCGAGGCGAGGGCCAGGCGCTTCATCTTCTTGGGAGTGCGCTGGCGGTAGTCGCGGGGCTTGGGACCGTGGGCCGCACCGCCACCCCGCCATTGCGGGGACCGGATCGAGCCGTGGCGGGCCCGGCCGGTGCCCTTCTGGCGCCAGGGCTTGGAGCCGCCCCCGGCCACCTCGGCCCGGCCCTTGGTGCTGTGGGTGCCGGCCCGGCGGGCCGCGAGCTGGGCGGTCACCACCTGGTGCATCACGCCGATGTTGGGCTCCACGTCGAAGATCGAGTCGTCGAGGAGGACCTCGCCGACCTTCCTGCCCTTCGGGGTCACCACCTTCACCGGCTCCATGGCCTCAGCCGTCCTTCACCGCGTTGCGCACGACTACGGTTCCGCCCTTCGGCCCCGGTACAGCCCCCTTGACCAGCAGCACCTCGGCATCGGCGTCGGCCTTCACCACTTCGAGGTTGAGCGTCGTGACCCGGGTGGCTCCGGCCCGCCCGGGCAGCTTCTTGCCCTTGAACACCCTCGAGGGGGTGGCGCACTGGCCGACCGCTCCGGGCTTGCGGTGCACCTTGTGAGCGCCATGGCCGGCAGGCTGTCCCTTGAAGCCGTGGCGTTTCATCACGCCGGTGAATCCCTTGCCCTTGGACACCGCGGTCACGTCGACCTTCTCACCGGAATCGAGGAGGTCGACGCTGATCTCCTGGCCGACGGCGTACTCGCTCACGTCGTCGAGGCGCAGCTCCAGGACGGAACGGCCCGGATCCACGCCCGCCCTCTGGAAGTGTCCGGCCTCGGGCTGGGTGAGCCGGGCCGGGTCGACCATGCCGTAGGTGACCTGTATCGCGCTGTAGCCGTCGTTCTCATTGGTCTTCACCTGCACGACACGGCACGGCGAGACCCGCAGGACGGTGACGCCGACGACCTGGTTGTTGTCGTCCCACACCTGGGTCATGCCGACCTTGGTGCCGACGATCGCCTTTGTGGCCATGGCCTCGTCCTGACATCTGGGCGCAAGCACCGCTCACGCGAACGCTCCGCTCGGGCTTGCCCGGCGGAGCGGCTACTCGGTTGTGCCGCACGGTTCCCCGCGGTACCCCACTGGGGATCCCACAAGGGCCTGTGCGGACGTCGATTCGTACTCGCCCCGGACGGCCCGAGGCGAAAGGCGGAGTGTAACGGCGGCCCTCCCCTGCCCCAACCCGCCGGAGGCCGACGGGGGAAGGCCGGGGCCCGAGCGGTCCGTGAGCGCAGCGAACAAGAGCGGGAGACCAGGACCCCGGGGTGGTCCCCCTAGCCGCGGGCGCCGGTGGCTATGGTCGCGGCGATGGACGACGGCAGGACCGTGCCGGTTTGGGTCAAGCGGGCCATCGTCGGGTTCTGGGTCGGTGGCCTGGCCGCCTTCTACGCCGTGGGCGTGATACGGGCACTGAGGACACTGCTCGTAGTGCTGGTCGTGTCGCTGTTCATCGCGTTCGCTCTGGAGCCGGCAGTGAACGCCATGGCCCGCCGGGGCATCCGCCGGGGCATCGGCACCGCTATCGCGTTCCTGGTCGTCGCGGTGGCCGCCGCCGGCTTCTCGGCGCTGGTCGGCAGTGCGCTCGCCTCGGAGACCACCTACCTGATCGACAAGGCCCCCGGCTACATCGATGACATCGAGGGCTGGCTCGACGACACCTTCGGCCTCGAGGTGGAGTTCGACACGCTCAAGGACGAGTTCCTGGCGGGCGGGGGGGCCCAGGACCTGGCCAGCCGGTTCGCCGACGATGTGGTCAACGCCGGCGCGACGGTGGTCAATCTTCTCTTCCAGGTGTTCACCATCGCCCTGTTCACCTTCTACCTCGTGGCCGACGGACCCAAGCTCCGCCGGATGGTGTCGTCGCGGCTGAGCGAGCGCCGGGCCGCGATGGTGACCGAGATCTGGGATCTGGCCATGAACAAGACCGGCGGCTACATGTACTCCCGCACGATCCTGGCGCTGATCTCCGCGTTGATCCACTGGGGTGCGTTCGCTCTGCTGGACGTGCCCTCGCCCATCGCACTGGCCATATGGGTGGGGGTCGTGTCGCAGTTCATCCCCGTGATCGGCGCATACATCGCAGGGGTGCTGCCGGTGCTGGTCGCGCTGCTGCACGAGCCCCGCAGCGGACTCTTCGTGCTGATCGTGCTGGTCGTCTACCAGCAGTTGGAGAACTACTTCCTGTCACCCCGGATCACGGCGCACACGATGGAGATCCACGTCGCCCTGGCCTTCGGCTCGGTGATCGCGGGCACCGCGCTGCTGGGCATCGTGGGAGCGTTCCTGGCCCTGCCCGTGGCAGCCACCGCCCAGGCCTTCATCTCCAGCTGGCTCGACCAGCGCGCCGGGCCCGGCGAACCGGCAGACGCCGACGAGGAGCCCGCCGCGACCGCCGACGAGGAGGAGCCCGCCGAAACGGCCGAAGCCTGATCCCGGCCTAGGCCTGCTGGACTTTGAGCTCTATGTCGACGCCGGCGGGGACTTCGAGGCGCTGGAGCGTGTCCACCGTCTTCTTGGACGGCTCGAGGATGTCGAGCAGCCGCTTGTGGATGTGCATCTCGAAGTGCTCGCGGGAGTCCTTGTCCTTGAAGGGGGAGCGCACCACCGTGTAACGGTGCTTCTCGGTGGGCAGCGGCACGGGCCCGCTGAAGTTCGCCTGGGTTCGCTTGACCGTCTCGACGATCTTCTTCGTGGACTGGTCGAGGATCTCGTGGTCGTAGGCCTTGAGCCTGATCCGGACCCTGTGCTTGGCCGCCACCGCGAGACCCCGCCGCTACTTGATGATCTTGATGACGGAGCCCGCACCCACGGTGCGGCCGCCCTCGCGGATGGCGAAGCGCAGGCCCTCGTCCATGGCTATGGGGCTGATCAGGTCGACGTGCATGACGGTGTTGTCGCCGGGCATGCACATCTCGATGCCCTCGGGCAGGGTGATCGTTCCGGTCACGTCGGTGGTGCGGAAGTAGAACTGGGGCCGGTAGTTCGAGAAGAACGGCTTGTGCCGGCCGCCCTCCTCCTTGCTCAGGACGTACACCTGGGCCTCGAACTCGGTGTGTGGAGTGATGCTCTTGGGCGCGGCCAGCACCTGACCCCGCTGCACCTCCTTCTTGTCGATGCCGCGCAGGAGGGCGCCGATGTTGTCGCCGGCCTCTCCCCGGTCGAGGATCTTGCGGAACATCTCGACACCGGTGCAGGTCGTCTCCTGGGTCTCCCGCAGACCGACGATCTCGACCTTGTTGCCCGTCTCGACCACACCCTGCTCGACGCGGCCGGTTACCACCGTGCCGCGCCCGGTGATGGAGAACACATCCTCGATCGGCATCAGGAACGGCTTGTCGACGTCGCGGTCGGGAGTGGGCACGTAGGAGTCCACTGCCTCCATGAGCTCGAGGACCTGCTGGGCAGCCTCCTCGTCGCCGTCGAGGGCCTTCAGGGCCGACACCCCGATCACCGGCGTGTCGTCACCGGGGAACTCGTACTCGTCGAGCAGCTCGCGCACCTCGAGCTCGACCAACTCGAGGATCTCCTCGTCGTCGACCATGTCCACCTTGTTGAGGGCCACGACGATGCTGGGCACGCCCACCTGGCGGGCCAGCAGCACGTGCTCGCGGGTCTGGGGCATGGGGCCGTCGGCGGCCGAGACCACCAGGATGGCGCCGTCCACCTGGGCGGCGCCGGTGATCATATTCTTGATGTAGTCGGCGTGACCCGGCATGTCGACGTGGGCGTAGTGCCGGTTGCCGGTCTCGTACTCCACGTGGGCGACGTT
This sequence comes from Candidatus Aldehydirespirator sp., assembly GCA_965203575.1. Taxonomy (GTDB): domain Bacteria; phylum Actinomycetota; class Acidimicrobiia; order Acidimicrobiales; family Aldehydirespiratoraceae; genus Aldehydirespirator. The sequence goes on along the minus strand of OZ241894.1, from coordinate 2,244,596 downwards.
GATAGTGATGCCACGCTCGCGCTCCTCGGGGGCATTGTCGATCTTGTCGAACTCGGTGAACTGGGTCCCCTCGACGCGCTCGGACAGCACCTTGGTGATGGCGGCTGTCAGCGTGGTCTTGCCGTGGTCGATGTGGCCCATCGTCCCCACGTTGACGTGAGGCTTGGTCCGCTCGAACTGCTCCTTGGCCATGGGTGCTTCCTCTTGTGGTCGGTTGGTTGAGGACTTCGGATCACTCGCCGCGTACGCGGGCGACGATCTCCTGTTGGACGCTCGCGGGGGTGGGCTGGTACGAGTCGAACTGCATCGTGTACGTCGCTCGCCCCTGCGTGCGTGACCGAAGATCGGTACTGTATCCGAACATCTCGGCAAGCGGCACCTGCGCGCTCACCACTTGGTTGCCTCCCCGCCGCTCGGTGCCACGAACCTGGCCCCGGCGCGCGTTCAGGTCGCCGACGACATCGCCGAGGTAATCGTCGGGGGTGACGATCTCCACCGACATCACCGGCTCGAGCAGCACCGGCTTCGCCTTGGGCGCCACCTCGCGGTACCAGCCGCCGGCCGCGATCTTGAAGGCCATCTCCGACGAGTCCACGTCGTGGGTCCGGCCGTCGGTGAGCGTGACCTTCACATCGACCGTCGGGAACCCGGCCAGGACGCCGTTGCTCATCGCCTCCCTGATGCCGTCGTCGACCGGCTTGATGAACTCGCGGGGAATGGCACCGGCGCGGACGGTGCTCTCGAAGGTGTACTGACCGCCCGGGTTGGGCTCGATGGTGCCGGTGACCACCGCGAACTGCCCCGACCCGCCCGTCTGCTTCTTGTGCACGAAGGTGTAGTCGGCTACCGGCGCGGCCAGAGTCTCACGGTACGCCACCTGCGGCTTTCCCACGTTGGCCTGCACGTTGAACTCCCGCAGCATGCGGTCCACGAGCACTTCGAGGTGTAGTTCGCCCATGCCGGCGATGATGGTCTGCGCGGTCTCGGCGTCGGTGCGCACCCGGAAGGTGGGGTCCTCCTCGGACAGGGCCACCAGCGCCTTGGACATCTTGTCCTGATCGGCCTTCGACTTCGGCTCCACCGCCACGTCGATCACCGGGTCGGGGAAGTTGAGGTCCTCCAGGGCGATGGGGTTCCCCGGATCGCACAGCGTGTCGCCGGTGCGGCAGTCCTTGAGCCCGATGGCCGCCGCGATGTCGCCCGCGGCCACCGAGTCCAGATCGACGCGGTCGTTGGCGTGCATCTCCAGGATGCGGCCTATCCGCTCGGTCCGGCCGGAGCGGGTGTTGAGCACCTGGGCCCCCTTGGCCAGGGTGCCGCTGTAGACGCGGAAGTAGGTCAGCTTGCCCACATGGGGGTCGGTGGCGATCTTGAAGGCCAGGGCGGCCAGCGGCTCGTCGTCGCTGGCGGAGCGGGTGGCTTCCGCCCCCGAGCGGGGCTCGGTGCCGGTCACCGCGGGCACGTCGCTGGGCGACGGCAAGTAGTCGATCACCGCGTCGAGCAGGGCCTGCACCCCCTTGTTCTTGAAGGCCGAGCCGTTGAGCACGGGCACCAGGCCGCCGCTGATGGTCCCGGCCCGGATGGCGGCGGCGATCTCTTCGGGACTGATCTCGGAGTCCTCCAGGAACTTCTCGAGCAGGCTCTCGTCGTAGTCCGACAGCGTCTCGAGCAGATCGTGGCGGTAGAGCTCGGCCTCCTCGGCCATCTCGTCGGGAACGTCGGCCTCGGTCCAGGTCACCCCGAGGTCCTCGCCGGACCAGATGCGGGCCCTCATCCGCACCAGGTCGATGATGCCCCGGTAGTCGGACTCGGCGCCGATGGGCAACTGGATCACCGCGACGCGCTCGGTCAGCCGCTCCCGGATCGAGTCGAGCACGAAGTCGAAGTCGGCGCCGGTGCGGTCCATCTTGTTGACGAAGCAGAGCCGGGGAACGCCGTAGCGGTCGGCCTGGCGCCACACCGTCTCGGTCTGGGGCTCCACCCCGGCGACCCCGTCGAACACGGCCACCGCGCCGTCGAGCACCCGCAGCGATCGCTCCACCTCGACGGTGAAGTCGACGTGGCCCGGTGTGTCGATGATGTTGATGCGGTGGTCGCGCCAGATGCAGTGGGTGGCCGCCGAAGTGATGGTGATGCCCCGCTCCTGCTCCTGGGCCATCCAGTCCATCGTGGCCGCGCCGTCGTGGACCTCGCCGATCTTGTAGTTGCGCCCCGTGTAGTAGAGGATCCGCTCGGTGGTCGTGGTCTTGCCCGCGTCGATGTGCGCCATGATCCCGATGTTCCGGGTCTTGGACAGGGGGTATCGCTCAGTGGACATTGCGGGCTTCCTGGATGGATTGGGAGCGGGCGTTCTCGCGGGTCCAGGCCGCTAGCGGCCGGGCGGGCTCGTCAGCGGTCCATGGGGTTCGGAGACGTGGTGCGGGGTGCGTCGGTGCGTTCCAGCGGGATTCGGCCGATAGCAGCCGAGCCGACTCGGTGCCACCACCAAGCCGCAACCGGGCATCAATGCCCGGCCGGGCTCCAGTCTACGCCGACAACGCACCGGTCGCGAGCACCGTCAGCGGAGATTGCTCAAGGACCCAGCGCCGCTACCGGCACGACTGCGACACCGTCGTCCTCGTGGGCTATGCGCAGCCCGGTGTGCCCGCCGGCGGCGTTGACCCCGAACACGGCCACCAGCTTGGACGGAGGACGCTTACCCGACTGGACCGCCCGCCCAGCCAGCAACTTGAGAGCCTGCCTGGCCTTCTTGAGCGTGTCCTCGCTGCGGCTCAACTTGGTCTCGACGGCGATCCACGACCCGTCGCGGTCCTCTACCACCGCGTCCACCTCGAAACCGCTCTCTGCGTAGTAGCGCACCTCGGCGTCGTTGGCGTCGGCGTAGGCCCGCAGGTCGCGCATGACCAGCGACTCGAAGGCGTTGCCCATGAAGTCGGGCGCCTCCAGCAACCGGCGAGGACTGACGCGCAGAGCCGCGGTGGCGATCGAAGGGTCGCACAGGAAGCGCTTGGGCCGAGTGCGCATTGCCTTCTTCGATGCAGGCTGGAATCCCCACGGCCGGCAGTCCTCGCGCAGGAAGACCCTCTCGAACGCGTCCAGGAACGCAGGAAGCGTCTTTCGGTCCAGCGCCGAGACCGGCTCGCCCGCTGCGGTGTCGCGGGCCAGGGCGCTGACCGATGCCGTGGTTGCGACGTTGCGGGCGATGGAGCGCAGGACCAGCCGGGCGGTGTCGGCGCTGCGATACGCCGGAGTGTCGGCGCTGCGTCGAATGTCGATACGGCACATCGCGTCCACATAGGCCTCCACGTAGCGCAGCGCCTGTGCCAGCGGCATCCTCAGCGAGGCGGGCCAGCCTCCTCGACAGATCGTCTCGGCCAGATCGATCCGAGACAGCGCCTGCTGTGCGGCGGCGTCCACTGTCTGCCCGCCCAACAGGGCACGCAGCGACACCGAGCCGTTGGAGAAGCCGGTCTCGTAAGACGAGAAGGTTCGTAGTCGAAGCGGGGCGAGCCTGCCGGCGCCCGAGTGGCGGATCGGATCGTCGGGGAGTGTCGACGAGCCCGTCAGGATGAACTGACCTGGCGCGCCGCCGCGGCGGTCGCACTCGCGCCTCACGGCGTTCCACAGTCCCGGGGCTACCTGCCACTCGTCGACCAGCAGCGGCGGGGGTTGGTCCAACAGGCTGCGGACCGCTCCCGCAGACCCCTCGGCGATCTCCACTTCGTCCATCGCCAGCATCGACTCCGCAGCCCGGCTGCCCGTGGTGGTCTTGCCGCAGCCCCGAGGCCCCTCGATCACGACGGCGGGCGAGTACAGCAGCGTGTCCTGCAGCTTGCTGTCCAGCAGCCGCGGCAGGTAGGAGTCTTCCAAGCTCATGCCACCACAGTACCCAGATTATTGGGTGATAACCACCCAATAATTCGGGTGGTCGCAGCTGCGTGCCTTGTGTTCAGGCGATAGGGCTCATGTCACATCGACCAGTTCGACCTCGGCGCGGTCGCCGCCGTCGCGCTCGGCAGGAACCGTGCTGACCTGCATGACAAGGCCTTCGTGACGCAGCAGACAGGCGATGACCTCGAACAGGTCGCCGGCACGCGGGTCGCCATCGGGGCCGAACATGTGCGTCACAATCTCCGCCGACCTGCCCGTCATGACGCCGAGCTTCTCGAATCCGATGGTGACGATGATGTAGTCGCGCAGGGACCTCTTGGCGACCCCGACCTCGCCTGCCAGCAAGTGCTCGAACCCCCCGGTCAGCAGGTGCCCCCGAAACTCGGGGTCGCGACGTGCCCGCGCATGCACGGTCTCCTTATGGTCTCGGGTGAGCGCCATATCAGACCTCCTCGCGCTTGCGGCGCCTGTAGTCTCGCCAGAGTTCACGGGCCTTCTCGATGTCTTGCTGCTGGCGTGCCTTCGTCCCCCCTGCAAGCAGGATGACCACCGCGGCTCCGTCCCGGCCGAGATAGATCCGATAGCCGGGCCCGAAGTGTAGGCGACACTCCAACACGCCGCCGCCGACGGACTTGAGGCTCGAGAGGTTCCCGTCCGCGATGCGGTCGAGGGCACTCTCGACCCGGTAGGCCGCAGTTGGATCGAGCCCGTCGTACCATCGGCGGAACGGCACGCGACCCCGGTTGTCGACATACTCACGGATCTCGGCCACGCCCTGACCGTACCCACTATAATAATATTTCAGTATTTTCTATGAAATGCTGCTATGAGGCGCCCGCTCTTCGCTGGGGCCGTGGAGGCCGCCAGAATGGTACGGGCCCCACGAGCGCCCCCTACGAGTCCGATCCAATCATCAAAGGTGATCGTCTATCGCTGCTCGGCTAGACCCTGCCCAATGCAAGCAACAAGATCCGCCGCCGCCCGCCCCGATGACAAGCCCAACGGCTAACCGTAGGAGCCGCGTCTAGTTCTTGACCGGATGAACCGATCCGAGCCGGGGCAGCGGCTAGGACGACGATCCCGCGTACTGCCGCGCCTTGCCTGTCGGAATGACCGCATTGGAAAAAACGCCGTTCTGCGGTTGTGGTCCTAGCCGCTGCAAGCCGCGGCTCGCGAGATCGTAGACACTGCGTAGGGGGTTAGCTAGTTGGCGTTCATTTGCCGAGTTCAGACGGAGTGTTTGCTGACCCAGTTCAAGTATTACATCTGACGAGCAAGTCCTGCCTATAACTGGATTACGTTGACGGCGGTGCCTGCTTCTTTGGCTAGGTCCTCAAGGGTGTCGGCGTCGTCTTGTTCGCCTGTGATAGTGATTTGGGTGGTTTGGTTGATGTGGGCGATGTTGCCTTCTTCTAGGCGGTTCGTTAGCTCTTGCAGGAGGTAAACGAGGTCGGCGTCTGGGTCGTCGGGGTTGACGGCGGTGTTGATGTTGAGAGTGAGTTGCCAATGCCGGACCTGGACAGTCGGGCCGCTCGCCTCTGAGCCGGGTTCATCCGGCTCTCCCGGCGTGCCTTCTCCCTCACCGGTGCCTTCGGGTCTCACTGATTCGGCAGTCTCGGGATGGTCTGCCGCAGATCGGCAAGTCGCGCGGCGGATGCGGATGTTGTCGGCTGCGAGGTTGATGTCGTTACGTGCATGGACTGGGTACACGACCCCCTCGGGGCTGACCAGCTCGATGTCGCCGTTGGCGATGGCGTCGAAGATCGCGTCTCGTAGTTCTGCCGCTCCGGTGGGCAGCAGCGGTTTGTGCGGGTTGGACCAGAAGCCGTCGCGTATCTCCGAGATGGGGCATCCGTAGTCGTTGTCGCGAAGGTTGTGGAGCAGCACCTTGCGGTTGAACTCGCCGGGGTTGAACGCCTTGCGGTACTCGCGGAGTTCCTCCCACACGTCTGAGCCGTTGAGGGCGCTCTGCGTGTCCTTGCGGAGCCTCAGGAACTCGACGCTGCGCTCGTAGTCGCCTTTGGGGGCGAGGTAGATGATGTGCTTGTAGCACTGCCGCACCATGCCGTCGAGACGTTTCTTGGCTTCTCGGGCTTCCTCCTGGGCCTGCTTGTGCATGTCCGGGTCGGCTTTCACTGCGGGATGCTCAGCGACCCGCTTACGGGCGATCCATTCAGAGGCGAGGCCGCGGGCCTGGGCGCGCACGGCTGTGTTGGCGCAGGCGAAGACCGCCGATGACGCCCACTGGACGCTCATGGGGTTCGGGCCCACGCCCATCGCGGCGGTGGTTGCCTCGCGTGTGGCGGTGTCGTCGCCGTTGAACAGCGAGAACCAGCGCGAGTCCAGGATCACGAGCCTCGTCTGGTGCTTGTTGTCGATTCCCGCTTGCGAGAGCACCTCAACGCATTCCGGTGCTGTGCCTCCCTGGTCGGGAGCGTCCCCGCCGTCGGCTTGCACGATGCGGTCGAACGGGCCTGAGGATGCGAGATCGAAGGCACGCTCGGTGATGGCACGGTCACGGTCCCGGTCGCTGACGGTCTTCTTCTCGGCCCGGGTCAGCATCGCCAACGTCTTGCGGGTCTCGAAGACCCACCGCTTCGGAGAGCCACCCCGGCCCGGCAGCGAATCCACCGACGCCGCTCCCTCCTCGGTCTCCAGCAACTCGGCTGCCACCGTCTCGGCGTCTCCGGTTCCGTAGGCGCCGCTGGGAACGAACGAAGCAGCGAACAGCTCGGCCTCGGTCGCTCCGCGGGCACCGCCAGCACGCGGGCACAACGACCGGACGAACAGGGCTGTCGCCATGCGCTCGGCTGCACGGGGGTTGTGCTTCGCCCAACCCTCCTCGCGAGCCGTGTCAAGACGGTGTGCGGCTCCCCGTTCGGGGTTGTGCTGATCGACAATGTCGACGCTGGCGACCTCGCGAAGGTTGGCCTGGGTCTTCTCATCAGCCACGAGACCGGAACTGAGCAGAGACTCCCGCAGTTGGTTGGACTGCAACGGCAAGTCGCCGCTGTCGATCAACTCCGGTGCCCAGTCACCCGCCCCAGCACGTCGAGCTTGCTCATGGGCTGCTGAAGCGAACACCCTGATGATGGATCGCACCCGCTGGAAACCGGCATGTTGCGCCCATTCATCCTCAGCCAGCGCGATCAGGTCAGGATGGAACGGGTAGCACCGCCCTACCTGGCTGCGAAACTCCGACTTCGACCAGCCGCCCAACTTCTTGAAGACCTTCGTCTCCCACGCGCCGCGCATCTCATCAAGGAACCGACCCGCCGTAGCACCTGTGATCTCCTCGAAGGCCCGCTCGGTGAACAGGCGGCGCTGGATGATCTCAGCAAAGTCGCCCCCACCGGTAACAGCCGTGGTGCGAGCGTTGCGGGTGAGCAAGTCCTCCATCTCGACACGATGAGCAGCCCCGGTATCGCTCATCACCATGTTGTCCTTATCGGAGGCGATCATCACCACCACCGCGGCGCAGTTCGGCACGTCGTTGACCACATCGAGCAGCACCCGCAGAAACGCCATGTCCAGCACCGAGCCATCTGGATCGGATGCAGCCACCGCCCGGATGTAGTCCATGATCTCGTCAATGAGGATCAGCACAGGCCGACCGACGCTGCTGAGCGCCTCCGCTACCTTCGCCTTGTTGGTGATGTGATCCTTGAAGGCGTCGTAGCGGTGGCCGTCCTTGTCGAACAGCCTCCACAGGAACCGCTCTCCGAGGCGGCTCGCAGGGCCGAAATCCTCTGTAGCCGCCGTTGTGTTGTCGCAGTCCAAGACGACACAGATCGGGTCGCCCAAGTCAGCGCGCACGGCATCTGGACCGGCGATGCTCTCTGCTGCTGCCATGACCGCCTTGCCAAGATCGGTTTCTGCGAGTTCCTGGGGATGCGCCGCGAGGTGCCACAACCCGATCAGCCCGTGGGACTTGCCTCCTCCCATGGCTTGATCGAGTCGCCACATCGCGCTCGTCTGGGTCGATTCCGGCACCCCGAGCCGCACCGCCACGCGTGCCATCAACTCAACGAGGTTGCCTGTCGGGTGGGTGATACTGCCGAAGTAAGCCGCATCCGAATACGGGGTTCGGCCAGCGCCCACACCCTCCTTGCCGAACACGGCGTTGTGCAGCGACATCTGAACATCGTCAATGGCACCGCCGCTGCTCGTTACCTCATCTCGCAGGGAGATGACCTCCCACCAAGGTGCAACCGTGTCAGGCATGATGTGCTCCCGTTCCCTCTGCCTAGAACAGTCTGGTCTGGCTGTCCTGCGCGGCCATGTGTGCGAGTTCTTGCTGATGCTCCGTGCGCGCCCGCTGTGCCTGACCACAGATCAGGTGGCGGTTCCGAACCGCCCAAGCCCAAACCTGCCCGTCACGGTCGCTCTCACCGACGAGGCGGGCCAGTTCGTTCATCGCCGCCCACAGCATCTCGTCGTTCTCCCGGTCAAGAAGGTGCAGAGCGTCAGCTATGTCGGACAGGGAGCGTCCCTCAGCAGCAACAGCTAACGCGATGTCGATGACAGCACTGGTCGAGTGCAGGTTCAGATGAGGTGCGGACTCGTCGCCGTAAGCCAGCCTTGATCCGCCCTTCGCCTTGACGAGGATGCCTTCCACATCGTTGTCGGACATGTCGTAGGACAAGCGCTGCCATCTGGCCTCCGACGCCGCGGCCACCCTTCTGCCGTGTTGCCTCGCCCACGAGATGGTGAAACGGGTGCGCTCGTCGAAGTCCGTCAGTCGGAACTTGTCGATCCGCACGTTCGCGGCCTCCTCCACCGCCTTGTGCGCCAGTCCCAGGAAATGCTGGATCGGAACCGGGACGCCCGTGAAGTCACGCACCTCGCTGTAGCGGCCCACGACCTCCATAGCCGGAGCAATCGCAGCCATCCGCTGATCCGAGTCAGCAAGCCCGTCATCCGTCCAGTCCGGCACACGCCGAGCGATCTCGGAGCGCACTTCGGCGTCCACCTGCCGGACGTCTCCCGGATCACGATTCGGAGAAGCAGCACGGCAGGCCATCATGATGGTGTTGTCGATGTACTCCCCGGTCTGCTTGCCGCCCTTCTCGGTGCTGCACGGCCACGACCCAGTGAGCACCAGTCCGGCATCGGCAACAGCAGTCAGCACCCGCGCCCAAGCATCAGGGTCGCCGTGGCCGAACACGACGCTCACGACGCCCTCGGAGCCGACCTTCATTCGGGCTTGGTCAAACGCCTTGGTGATGCATGACTTGTAGTGCTCCTCGGTCCGGTGATCGTCGCCGACAGTGCCGAACTTGATGACCGCTTCGTTCGTCTTCTCCTGCAAACCGTCCGGGTCTGTGGTTATGCCAAACCACGGGTCCGTGGTGACCAACGCACGTTTGAGCCAGACATACATGAGGTCCGAGGAGTCGCAGTAGTTGATCATCGCGTCGTACGGCGGGTCGGTAACCACCGCGTCCAGAGTGCCATCGGGGAGCGGTAACTCCATCGCTGAGCCGCGCTGTATCAGGGATGAGCGCCCATTGGTCCGGTCTAGTTGCTTCTTCAAGTTCCGATTGGTCTGAACAGCCAGTGAGTCCCATGTCGCGGAGCCTTGGCCACAGCCTGTCTCGAAGTAATCGAAACTGTGCGATATACCTGAATCGTTGAAGTACGCATCGCCAGCGCACTGCCGTCCAACGTAAAGAGTCGCGCTGCGGGTGCTATACCGCATTCGTCGTACAAGGTTTGATGCGGCGTAGCCAACCAGCGCCGCGGCGTAGTCGGGGTTCATTCCGGTCGTCAGGAGTTCGCTGCCCATGTCGTCAATGATTCGGGCGAGACGGACGAATCCGAGGGTCTGACGGGGATTGCACAACTCGCCCCAACTCTGATAGCCATATCCCGCAGGGCCGATAAACGCTGACAACCCGGAGTGCAGTCTCTCGGTAGGAACTGCGGGTAAGCCCATCGCGAAGGGAGCTTCAGCCTCCAAGCTCTGGGGAACAGCATCAAGAGCGTCCAAGTCAGCCTGGACGGGTTCCCTGTATAGCTTGCCAGTTTCTTTATCGAGGTCAGCCACGACGAGCATCGCATCGTCCTTGAGGCCGTCGCGCATCATCCGCTTTAGGGTGTCTAACGGATGCGGATGACCACAGAAGCAGCACACGGCTGTCTTGCCTCGCTTGCCTGCGACCTTTACCAATGTCGGCTGAGTCGTTGGCGGCCCGTCATGCACGTCGGTGCGGAAGGTGCCCGATGCAGTGTCCGCGACGATTCGATAAGACTGGCCAGCATCTGCGGGCTTCGCTCGCCTGCCAGTTGTAGCCGACTTCGGATTCCTTAGAGCGAGATTTCCTGTCAGGGGGAACGTGTTGCCACAGTTCGTGCAGGGAAGAGTGATTGCCCATACGTATCCCCACGGGCGTCTGCCGTCCACGACGGGATAGAAGTCACCCATCTCGGCCACATAGCGTTTGCCTACCAGGTCGAGCACGAAGCGCACGTCGCGCAACAGTCTTGGCTCTGCAAAATGCTCCGTCTTGTGCTGCTGGTAGCCATCGAAGGGTAGGTCTGGCTCGTTATCCCAGTTGCGGAGCGGATAGTCGGCCAGCAGCTTGCCTGCCAGGGTCGCCACCGGTGAATAGTCAATGCCCCATGCCTGTATGCCGAGTCTGGCGGCTTCCAGCGGAATCATCGCTCGTCCCGAGAACGGATCGCACAGCTTGGCCCCATTGGGATAGTGCTTCGCCAGCTCGCCACGCAGTTCGGCGTTCTTGGCGTCGTAGCCCTCCATCGCATCACGGACCAACTTCTTAAGGCCCTCCTGCTCGCGTTCATCGTCGGGCCAGGGCAGCAAGGAGCAGATGACGGCTGCCTTGGCCTGGGCAAGGGGCCGGGAAGCGAACCAGGTAAACAGGCTCTTCTCAGCGAAGCCAGTCCCCCATCCCCTGGCTGAATACTCGGAAACCTCGGCGCATGGAAACCATCGTTCGATCATCCGGGTGGTCATGCCGCTTCTCCTCGCCTGTCCAAGGCGGCTTTGAGTTCGCTGCCGCGTAGTCGCACTACGGGCACGTCGATGAAGCTGTCACGAAACGTCTCTGCGGGGTTCTGCCATGCTCCGTAGAGTCGGCCCTCTCCGTCGAAGCAGTTCTCCACGACGTAGAGCCAATACTCGTCGCCTAGCTGGGAAGCCTTGGTGAGTTCACCGCCCGTGAGCCTGACTCCGGCGCTGGACGCGTTGCCAGCGAGTCCCTTTGCTTCGACGCATCTCTGCTCAGAGCCTCGCTCGGCGTACAGGTCATAGCTGTCTCCCTCGGTGTGCACGTCGGTGACCTTCCACCCTTGGGCGGTGAGAAGGCTCGTGATGTGATCCATCGCGACGGCCTCGCTCTCAGGGTCCGTGTCGTCCGCTTCGTCGTCGTCGTCCTGTTGGACAACGGTGACGTGCGCCCATCCGACCCTGCGCGGCTTGCCGCAGATCACCTGTGCAGCACGCTCGGCCTCCTCGATGCGTGCTGCGATGGTCGCTCTGATCTTGTTCCGCTGCACCAGTTTCGTTTCCCTGTCGGGGATCGGGTCGGTCAAAGCGTTCGGCAGTCGGCGCAGTTCCTTCCTCAGTTGCCTGACCCATGAGTCGAGCCGTTGTGCTCGGCGGGAGCGCTCCCTCTCGGCTGCTTCGACAGCTTGCTGGCGTGCGGCTTCTGCCTCCTCCGATGAGAGAGGAACGGGAACGAGGTCATGGGCTGGCGTCAGGTTGGGCAGGGTGTCCCATGAGACGGTGCGAGCCTCACCGGAGGCTGAGACACGGATCAGCCACGAGAGAGTCCCCTCGCGTAGGCGGTGCTTGGGGCTGTGGCTCTTGGAGCCTTCGGTGATGTCGCACTCGTAGACGAACAGCGTGTAGTCCTCGCGTGCTGACCTGTCACTGAGCACTGCTCCCTGCCACATCTCCAGCTCGACCCGTTCACGCAGTGCCTTGACCAGCGTCGTGAGCGCTGGATCGCTCGGCCCGAGCATGATCGTGTCAGCGGCACGATTAACGCCGTCATCAATCGCCTTCTGGCGGGCATCGGCTCGTGTGGCCACCACCGTCTGCCCATTCGACAACCGCAGTGATGCAGGCAGTTGCCAGCCGTGAACGGCAGTGGAGGCAGACAGGTAGAAGAACCCGTCATCACCCAACGGAGCCGGATCGCATCGCAGCAGCTTGCCTTTCGAGATGCGGGTGAGGAACCGCTCAACGATGATCGGGTTGATGCGAGCGAGATGGTCGTCGTGTCGTGCAGCATTCGCTGCGGCCACATCGACTTCGCTGCTCAACGCTCGCAGTTCAGCAAAGTACTCGTCACGCGCACGCCGGATTTCCTCCAGCGACGGCCAGTCGCCGCCAGATGCCCCGCTCGGGCTGGAGTCATAGAACAGTCTCAGCAGGCTCTTGGGGTCAGCTCCAGTCGCACCGGACTCGACGCGTTCCATGATCGCGTTGAGGCTGTCGAACATCCTGCCGTCGAGTTCGTTGGCCGCTTCGATGAGCCTGTCCAGCAGCCGTTCGTGGGCGTCTCCCTCACGGGTGCCCAAAGCGACCATGTTGTAGAGCATCACCTTGTGCTCCTGGCCGATGCGGTGGATGCGGCCCATCCGTTGCTCCAGCCTGACCAGCGACCACGGGATGTCCCAGTTGACCAGTACATTTGCCACTTGCAGGTCGATACCCTCGTTGCCCGCGTCGGTGGAAACGATGACCTCGAACTCACAGTCCATGAAGCGCTTTTGGATCGCGGCTCGTTCAACGTGATTGTCCGCACCGGAATAGCGCTCTGCTGTGAAACCGCAGTCGTTGAACGCTCGGATGAGCCAGTCAGCGGTATCGGCGTACTCGGTGAACACCACAAGTTGTTTGCCTGAGCCGGGACTGATCCCGTTCTCGGTTAGACGCTCGATCATCGGCTCCCACTTGGAGACGTTCAACTCGTCCAACGCGAGCCGGTCAGGATCAAGCATCGGCTCCAACTCGGCCAGCACCTCGGTGATCGCCTGCTTCTCAGCTTTGGCGTCGAGCGATGCAGCACCAACGACGTGTTCCTCGTTAGCGTCGTCGTCATCGTCATGATCGCCACCTGACTCGACCGCCGAAACGTCCCCCGTTCCCATCTTGTCGGAGCGACGGCGCAAGGTCTCTGCCAGCGCATACAACGACGATGCAGCCCTCTTGCCATACACCATCGCCGCAAGCGCACGACCCTTCACTGGGTAGTAGGCCCCAACCAACTCCAGCGCCTTGTCGTAGAAGCGCTGCTCGGTCGGGTTCATTTGAACCTTGACGTTGACCGCTTCACGCTCTTTGAACAGGAGGCTCTCGGTGTCGTAATCGACCAACTCCTCTTTCATCCGCCGCAAGAAGTGCAGCGGTCCCGGTGTCAGCGGAGTGGTGCGCTTGGCTTCTTGTTGGTCAGAGCGGGGACGCTTGGGCAGGCCGCTGTCAGGGTCGCCGCTAGTCGGGAACACGTCGGGATCGACCAGATGCAGCAACTCCCGGAAATACCACTCGTCACCCCGGTGCGGCGTAGCGGTCAAGAACACCGCATGAAGCACACTGGCCGACAGTTCCTTCCCCACCCTGTGGAAGGTCTCCGCTGTGGGCGTCATCCGATGCGCTTCGTCAAAGATGATCGCATCCCATCCGGCCTCGTCGGGGTGCAAGGCATCCCGAAGCGGCTTGTTCATCGATGCCAGGTTCAACGACACGATCCACAGGTCATCATCTGATCCCGCCAGAGCCCGCTGACGGATCGTCTCGACGGTCACCTCGCGCAGGCTCTGACCGAAGAACCGCTCGAAATCGGCCTTCCACTTGATGACCAGATGCGCGGGACACACAATCAACGCACGCTTCACAAGACCGAGCCGTTGAGCTTCACGCAGCCACAGCCCCGACATGATCGTCTTGCCCGTGCCCGGCTCATCAGCCAACAGGAACCGCAGCAGCGGCTGGGTCAGCATGTGGCCATAGACGGCATCCATCTGATGCGGATACGGCTTCAGCGTCGTGGAAGCCAGCGCAGTTGAGCCAGCCGACCGCACCGCTCCCAGCATCCACTCGTTCCACAACCCGGCCAGCACCACCTCCGGGCTGGCAGCACCGTCCTCTGTGACAACCCTGACCCGCTCAGCCTGCTCCGGGGTAAGCGGCTCCATACGAACCTCACTGGAGGCAGCGTCCGTCGCTACGAACAGGTCCAAGCCGTCAGGCCGCGGCGCGACCCCACGCACCACCACGATTCCGGCCTCACCCGGCAGCCGAACCCGCTGCCCGCTCGCGAGGCGATCAAGGCCAGCCCCATGTGCCTGCGTCTCGACCACTACTAAGCTAAGCCTCCGAGTCGTCAGGGCGGGATGAGGCAGCGCACACCACTGAACTAGCTGAGACAGTCATGTAGCTACTGCGCAGCACCGCGGGCCTGATGCCAACCCTTACAGTCTCCCACACCAGTGGGACTGCGACAGAGGCCACCTTGCGGGGAGTCCGTTGACAGGATCCATCGAGGGAGGACCATGAGCAATCCCGTGCGCCCCGACGGCCTGGTTGCAGTCGTGGACGAGACCGTGATCGAGCAGGCTGGCGGCATCACCTAACATCCTCGCAGCCTGCCTCCTCGACGAGGTGCAGGCGGCTCGTTCGGACATTCGGGCCATGGTCGCAGACCGCACGCGACGGTTCCACTGGATCAGGGAGAGACCCCGGCATGCGTAAGCCCGGGTCCCGTCCTAGGCGATCCGTGAGGATCCTCGGACTGGCCCTCCGGGGCTCGAGGCTTCATCCCAGAACAGCACTGGGATGCCCTACGATTGTGGACCGCCGCCAGCACGGCGTCAACCCCGGTCGGCCGAGGTCTGGAAGCGCAGAGCCGTGGGACGCTGCGGACCGGAGTTCGGGCGGCTGTGAGACTCGGGCGGTGCGGCTACCAGCGGTAGTGCGCGAAGGCCTTGTTCGACTCGGCCATCTTCTGCAGGTCCTCGCGCCGCTTCACCGACGCGCCCACGCCGTTGCCTGCGTCCAGCAGCTCGTTGGCCAAGCGTTCGGCCATGGTGTGCTCCCGGCGGCCACGGGCGTACGAGACGATCCAGCGGACTGCGAGCGTGGTGGCGCGGCGGGGTCTGACCTCCACCGGCACCTGGTAGGTGGCGCCGCCCACCCGCCGGCTGCGCACCTCCAGCTGCGGACGGACGTTGTCGACGGCCCGCTTGAGGGTGGACACCGGCTCGGCGCCCGTCTTGTCCTCCACGATGGTCATGGCGTCGTAGACGATGCGCTCGGCCAGGGTGCGCTTGCCTCGCTGCAGCACCTTGTTGATCATCTGGGTGACGAGCAGTGAGCGGTAGATCGGGTCGGGCTGGAGTTCGCGGCGCGCCGCAGGTCCCTTGCGCGGCACGTCAGGATTCCTTCTTGACGCCGTAGCGGCTGCGAGCTTTCTTGCGCTCGCGCACCCCGGCGGTGTCGAGGGTTCCCCGCACGACCTTGTAGCGCACGCCGGGCAGGTCCCTCACCCGGCCGCCCCGCACCAGCACGATGGAGTGCTCCTGGAGGTTGTGGCCCTCCCCCGGGATGTAGGCGGTTATCTCCACGCCGGTGGTGAGCCGGACGCGGGCCACCTTGCGCAGGGCGGAGTTCGGCTTCTTGGGCGTAGCCGTGTAGACCCTCGTGCACACGCCCCGCCGCTGCGGCGCGCCCTGCAGCGCGGGCGTCGACTCCTTGCGGCGCTTCGTCTGGCGGCCCTTGCGGACCAGCTGCTGGATCGTGGGCATGTACTCGGGCAGTTCCTTCGCTATCGGGCCTGTTCGGCGGTCGCGGGACGGGGCAGTCTACGGTGACCCTCGCCGGGTTCCGTCAACCTGCCTCCCTCAACCTGCCTCCGTTACCGGGTCGGTGGACTCGCCCAGGGGATAGTCGAGCACTTCGGCTCCCGCCATGTCGTGGCTGCGCTGCGCCAGCAGATCGGCGAGGTCGTCCTCGGAGCTGTAGTAGTCCATCGGGGTGTGGTCGGGGGCGTGGGTCTGGTAGGTCTCGCGATAACGGGCCATGCCCGTGCCCGCCGGGATGAGCTTGCCGATGATGATGTTCTCCTTGAGGCCGACCAGCGTGTCGCGCTTGGACTCGATGGCCGCCTCGGTTAGAACCCGCGTCGTCTCCTGGAAGGAGGCCGCCGACAGCCACGATTCCGTGGCCAGGGAGGCCTTTGTGATTCCCATGACCTCGCGCCGCCCCGACGCCGGCTTGCCGCTGTCCCGGACGATGTCCCGGTTGGTCTGCTCGAAGACGGCCTTGTCGACGCGCTCGTCGGGCAGGAAATGCGTGTCGCCGGGCTCGCCGATGGCCACTCTCTTGGTCATCTGGCGCACGATCAACTCGATGTGCTTGTCGTGGATCGACACGCCCTGGTCGCGGTAGACCTTCTGGACCTCGGCCACCAGGTAGCGCTGGGTGGCGTCGATGCCCCGGATCTCCAGCAACTCCTTCGGATCGCGTGGCCCCTCCACCAGCGCGTCGCCGGGTTCCACCTCGTCGCCGTCGCGGACTTCGAGGCGGTACTCGGTCCCGATCCTGCAGTCGTGCTCGGTGCCGTCGTTCTCCACGATCACCACGGTGCGGTCGCCGGCCTCGCCGCGGATGCGGACCACGCCGGCCTGGCGGGCCAGAGTCGCCTTGCCCTTTGGCGTGCGGGCCTCGAAGAGCTCCACCACCCTGGGCAGGCCGCCCGCGATGTCCTGGGCGCCCGCCACGCCGCCGGTATGGAAGGTACGCATCGTGAGCTGTGTGCCGGGCTCGCCGATGGACTGGGCGGCGATCACTCCCACCGCCTCGCCCTGCTCGATCAGCTTGCCCGTCGCCAGCGACATGCCGTAGGAGGCCGCGGTGATCCCCGAGGCGGAATCGTCGCTCAGCGGCGACAGCACCCTCACCCTGGTCACCTCGGGGTCGTCGCGCAGCGCGGCCAGTTCGGCGTCGCCGACCATCGTGCCGGCCAGGATGATCGAGCCGTCGCTCAGCGCGACGTCCTCGGCCAGCACCCTTCCGAAGAGCCTGGTCTCGAGATAGGTGCGCCTGTGAGGCGAGTCCGGCTGGACGTCCTCCAGCCAGATGCCCTTCACGTAGGTGCCGGCGGCGAAGGGGTCTTCACTGTTGATGATGACCTCCTGGGCCACGTCGACCAGGCGCCGTGTCAGGTAGCCCGAGTCGGCTGTCCGCAGCGCCGTGTCGACGAGGCCCTTGCGGGCGCCGGGCGTGGCGATGAAGTACTCGAGCACCCGCAGGCCCTCGCGGAAGTTGCTCTTGATCGGCCGGGGGATCATGTCGCCGCGGGGGTTGGCCACCAGGCCCCGCATGCCTGCGATCTGGCGGATCTGCATCATGTTGCCCCGGGCCCCCGACCCGACCATCATGTTGACCGGGTTGAACGCGTCGGACTCCAGTTCGTCCTTCATCCGACCGGTGACTTCCTCGGTGGCCTCGGACCACACCTCCACCTCGAGCTGCCGGCGCTCGCCGTCGGTGATGATCCCCCGCCGGAACTGGCGCTCGATCTTGTCGGCCTGCTTCTCGTAGCGGTCGAGGATCTCGGTCTTCTGCTTCGGCGTGCGCACATCGTCGATCGAGATGGTCAGGCCGGACCGCGAGGCGTACTGGAAGCAGATGTCCTTGATCTCGTCGAGGCTCCTGGCCACCTCCGCGACCTGGAAGCCGCGGGCCAGCCGGTCGACGAGCTCGCCCATCCGGCGCTGGCCGACGACTTCGTTGACGTAGCCGAAACCGGCGGGCAGGGCGTCGTTGAAGAACACCCGTCCCGCGGTCGTGGGCTCGTAGCGGGCCCCGTCGCCGTTGGCCGGAGCCTCCAGCAGGTCCTCGGCGCCGCGGTACTCGATCGGCGCATGCAGCGAGAGGTCCCCGTTCTCGTAGGCGAAGCGGACCTCGTCGATGGTGCGGAAGGCCCGGCCCGGCCCGGCCGCGCCGGCCACCATCTCGGTGAGGTAGTGCGCGCCGATGATCATGTCCTGGGTGGGTGTCACCAGTGGCCGGCCGTGGGCCGGGCTGAGCACGTTGTTGGCCGACAGCATCAGCACCCGGGCCTCGGCCTGGGCCTCGGCCGACAGCGGCAGGTGCACGGCCATCTGGTCGCCGTCGAAGTCGGCGTTGAACGCCGCGCACACCAGCGGGTGGATCTGGATCGCCTTGCCCTCCACCAGCACGGGCTCGAAGGCCTGGATGCCCAGCCGGTGCAGCGTGGGCGCCCGGTTCAGCAGCACCGGATGCTCCCGGATCACGTCCTCCAGCACGTCCCAGACCTGGGGCCGGCGACGCTCGACCATGCGCTTGGCCGACTTGATGTTGGGGGCCAGCTCCACGTCCACCAGCTTCTTCATCACGAAGGGCTTGAACAGCTCCAGGGCCATGATCTTGGGGAGGCCGCACTGGTGGAACCGGAGCGTCGGCCCGGCCACGATCACGGAGCGGCCCGAATAGTCCACTCGCTTGCCGAGCAGGTTCTGGCGGAACCTCCCCTGCTTGCCCTTGAGCATGTCCGACAGTGACTTCAGCGCCCGGTTCCCCGGGCCGGTGACCGGCCGGCCCCTCCGCCCGTTGTCGAACAGGGCGTCCACCGCCTCCTGCAGCATCCGCTTCTCGTTGTTGACGATGATGTCGGGAGCGGCCAGGTCCAGGAGGCGCTTGAGACGGTTGTTGCGGTTGATCACACGGCGGTAGAGATCGTTCAGGTCCGAGGTGGCGAAGCGGCCGCCGTCCAGCTGCACCATGGGACGCAGCTCCGGCGGGATCACGGGCACGACGTCGAGGATCATTGCCCTCGGATCGTTGATGCGCCGGCCGTAGTTGTCGCGCCGGTTGAACGCTGCCAGGATCCGCAGCCGCTTGATGGCCTTCTGCTTGCGCTGCGCCGACAGCGGCCGCTGGCCCTCGGGCGGGTTGATCTGGTTCCGCAGCGTCGCCTCCTCGGCGTCGAAGTCGAGCGCCGCGATGAGGCGGGCGATCGCGTCGGCGCCCTGGCCGCCCTCGAAGTAGTCGCCCCAGCGGTCGAACAGCTCGCGCCAGAGCTCCTCGTCCTCGATGATCTGGCGGCTGAACAGATCGGAGAAGACCTCCCAGGCCCTCTCGAGTCGCTCGCGCTCAGCCTCGAAGCGCTCGTTGATGTCCTCGAAGTCCTTGTCGGCCTGACGGTGCAGAGCCCGCAGTTCGGACTCCTTGGCCTCGGCCGCCTCGGCTTCGGCCAGTTCAGCCTCGAGCCGCTCGGAGCGCTGCGTGAGTGCGAGGCGCCCATCGGCCTCTATGGCCTCGAGCTCGCGGCGGACCTCCAGCTCGAGCTCGGGCTTGTCGGCGTGGCGCCGGTCCTCGTCCACGCTGATCACGAGGTTCGCCCCGAAGTAGATCACCTTCTCGAGCTGCTTGGCCTTGAGCTCCTCCTTGGGCTGGGTGCCCATCAGCAGGTAGGCCAGCCAGGACCGGGTGCCCCGCAGGTACCAGATGTGCACGGCCGGGGCCGCCAGCTCGATGTGGCCCATGCGCTCGCGCCGGACCTTCGAGCGGGTCACCTCCACGTTGCAGCGCTCGCAGATGATGCCCTTGAAGCGCACGCGCTTGTACTTGCCGCAGGAGCACTCCCAGTCGCGGGTGGGTCCGAAGATCTTCTCGCAGAACAAGCCGTCCTTCTCGGGCTTGAGCGTGCGGTAGTTGATCGTCTCGGGCTTCTTGACCTCGCCGTTCGACCAGGTGCGGATCGAGTCGGCGCTGGCCAGGCCGATCTTCAGATCGCTGAAATCGTTGACGTCGAGCATGCCGTCTCCAGTCGTGGGTGCGTGAGTTCGTGCTTGGTGTGAGTTCGATGGGTGGTCGCTTGCCGGCTCAGTGGCGGGCGGCGCGGGCCAGGTCGTCCTCGTCGCTGCCGCGCTCGGGGCGCTGCAGGTCGATCCCGAGGGACTCGAGGCTTCGGAGGCTCTCCTCGTCGAGCTCGCGCATCTCAATGTGCTCGCCCGCCGCGGAGAGGACCTCGACGTTGATGCACAGCGACTGCATCTCCTTGATGAGCACCTTGAAGCTCTCCGGGATGCCGGGGTCGGGAACGTTCTCGCCCTTGACGATGGCCTCGTACGCCTTGGCCCGGCCGAGCACGTCGTCCGATTTCACGGTGAGCAGCTCCTGCAGGCAGAACGCCGCGCCGTAGGCCTCCAGCGCCCACACCTCCATCTCGCCGAAGCGCTGGCCGCCGAACTGGGCCTTGCCGCCCAGAGGCTGCTGGGTGATCATCGAGTACGGGCCGGTGGAGCGGGCGTGGATCTTGTCGTCGACGAGGTGGGCCAGCTTCATCATGTAGACGTGGCCGGTGGTCACCGGGTTGTCGTAGGGCTCGCCGGTGCGCCCGTTGTAGAGCGTCTGCTTGCCGTCGATGTTGATCAGCCTGCGGCCCTCGGGCCCCTCCGGGTTCAGGTTGGTGAGAATGTCGACGATGGTCGGCTTCCCCTGAGCCAGGTCCCGCTCGTCCCAGGTCGCGCCGTCGAAGACGGGGGTGGCCACATGGATCGCGGGCGGGGTGACCGTGCGGGTCTTGCGCTCGATCCCCCTGATGGGCTCGCCGCCGACCCGCTTGCCGTCGATCTCCCAGCCGTAGCGGGCGCAGTAGCCGAGATGGGCCTCCAGCACCTGGCCGACGTTCATGCGCGACGGCACGCCCAGGGGGTTCAGGATGATGTCGACCGGCGTGCCGTCCGCAGTGAAGGGCATGTCCTCGATGGGGAGGATCCTCGAGATGACGCCCTTGTTGCCGTGGCGGCCGGCCAGCTTGTCGCCCACGCTGATCTTGCGGTTCTGGGCCACGTACACCCGCACCAGCTGGTTCACGCCGGGCGGGAGCTCACCGGCGTTGGGATCGTCGCGGTCGAACACCTTGACGTCGATCACCTTGCCGGACTCGCCGTGGGGAACCTTGAGGGAGGTGTCGCGCACCTCCCTGGCCTTCTCGCCGAAGATGGCCCTCAGCAGCCGCTCCTCCGGCGTCAGCTCGGTCTCGCCCTTGGGCGTGACCTTGCCCACCAGCACGTCGCCCGGCCCGACCTCGGCGCCGACGCGGATGATGCCGCGGTGGTCGAGATCGGCGAGGATGTCATCGGAGAGGTTGGGGATGTCCCGGGTGATCTCCTCGGAGCCCAGCTTGGTGTCGCGGGCGTCGATCTCGTGCTCGTGGATGTGGATGGACGTGAGCACGTCGTCACGCACCAGGCGCTCCGACAGGATGATGGCGTCCTCGAAGTTGTAGCCCTCCCAGGACATGAAGGCCACCAGCAGGTTCTTGCCCAGTGCCAGCTCCCCGTGGTCGGTGGACGGGCCGTCGGCCAGCACGTCGCCGCCGGAGACCTTGTCGCCCTGGCGCACCAGCGGCTTCTGGCTGATGCAGGTGTCCTGGTTGGACCGCTCGAACTTGCGCAGCGGGATCTCGGTCGGTCCCAGGCTCGCGTAGTCCATGACGATGCGGTCACCGTCCACCTCGACGACGGTGCCGTCGGCGGACGCGATCACCATGTCGGCCGCGTCGCGCGCGGCCCGGCCCTCCACCCCGGTGCCGATGTAGGGAGCCTCGGTGCGGACGAGCGGCACCGCCTGGCGCTGCATGTTGGCGCCCATGAGGGCGCGGTTGGCGTCGTCGTGCTCGAGGAAGGGAATCAGGGCAGTGGCCACCGAGACGATCTGCTTGGGCGAGATGTCCATCAGATGCACCTCGTCGGGAGGCACGAAGGAGATCTCGGTGGTGGCACCGAAGAAGACCTCTCGCTCGAGCTGGACCTTCAGATCTTCGAGCGACGCCGCCTGCGGCGAGCGACGCACCAGCACCCTCGGGTTGACGAAGCGCCCGTCGGCGTCGGTGGGGGCGTTCGCCTGAGCGATGACGTAGTCCTCTTCCTCGTCGGCGGAGAGGTAGACGATCCTGCTCCCGTCGGGCACCTCGACGATCTCCTTGCCCCTCTCGACGAGATGGTCGACGACGGATCGGACCGTCTTCTCGTCCCCCTTCTTCTCGGTGATGACGGCGTCGGGCACCAGCCGGTAGGGCGACTCGATGAAGCCGAACTCGTTGACCCTGGCGAAGGAGGCCAGACCGCCGATGAGTCCGATGTTGGGGCCCTCGGGCGTCTCGATGGGGCACATGCGGCCGTAGTGGGAGAAGTGGACGTCGCGCACCTCGAACCCGGCCCGCTCCCGGCTGAGGCCCCCTGGCCCGAGCGCGGAGAGGCGTCGCCGGTGGGTGAGGCCCGACAGCGAGTTGACCTGGTCCATGAACTGCGACAGCTGCGACGTTCCGAAGAACTCCTTGATGGACGCGACCACGGGACGGATGTTGATCAGCGTCTGCGGCGTGATCGCCTCCACGTCCTGGGTGGTCATGCGTTCCCGCACCTGCCGTTCCATGCGCGACAGGCCGATGCGCACCTGGTTCTGGATCAGCTCGCCGACGCTGCGGATGCGGCGGTTGGCGAAGTGGTCCTGGTCGTCGAGCCGGTAGCCGGGCACGCCCTTGGCCAGATTGAGCAGGTAGGTGGCCGCGGCCAGCATCTCGCAGGGCGACAGCAGCGACTGGTCCGGATCGGGTCGCTCGATGTCCAGTCCGAGGGTCTGCTCGAGGAAGTCGAACTCCGGGCCGAGCTTGCGATTGAGCTTGTGCCGGCCCACCCGGGACAGGTCGTAGCGGCGACCGCTGAAGAACGAGTTCTCGAAGTACGAGCGGGCCGTCTCGGCGGTGGCCGGGTCGCCGGGGCGCACCCGCTTGTAGATCTCGATGAGGGAGTCGTCGCGCGTGGGTGCCAGGTGACCCTGCTTCTCCCACTGCTCGGCCAGGAAGTCGAAGTGCTCCACGAAGCGCCCGAGGAACCCTGGGTGGTTCTCCTCGTCGTAGCCGAGGGCCCGGAGCAGCGTGAACAGCGGCAGGCGGCGCTTGCGGGCGACGCGCACCCCCGCGGTGATCTCCTTGCGGGGCTTCTGCTCGACATCGAACTCGATCCACTCGCCCCGGTAGGGGTGGATCGTGCCCGTCACGAGCTGGTACTTGGCCAGGTTCCGCAGGCGGTAGCGCTCGCCGGGCTGGAAGATCACGCCGGGCGAGCGGACGAGCTGGGACACCACCACCCGCTCGGTGCCGTTGATGATGAAGGTGCCCTTCTCCGTCATCATGGGGAAGTCGCCCATGAAGACGATCTGCTCCTTGATCTCGCCCGTTCCGGCGTTGAGGAAGCGGGCCCGCACGAAGATGGGAGCGGAGTAGGTCATGTCCTTCTCCTTGCAGTCATCCACCGTGAACTTGGGCGGCGGATGAAGCTCCTCGTCGTCGGGATCGAACTCCAGCTCGAGACGCAGCGTCTCGCTGTAGTCGGAGATCGGCGAGATGTCCCTGAAGGTGCGGGCCAGGCCCTCGGTCATCAGCCAGGAGAAGCTCTCCCG
The DNA here is from genome assembly GCA_965203575.1 of Candidatus Aldehydirespirator sp. GTDB lineage: Bacteria > Actinomycetota > Acidimicrobiia > Acidimicrobiales > Aldehydirespiratoraceae > Aldehydirespirator. Next base: position 2,221,243 of record OZ241894.1, on the reverse strand, counting down.
CTGGATCGCGATGAGGTCGGGAAGTTCGAGGATCTCCTCGAGATTCCCGAACGAGTAGCGTTCGCGTGAAGCGGCGCGTGCGGTCACGTGATACTCCCGAGGGCCGGCTGATCTGATTTCACACGGTCGTGCGCGCGCGCGTGACGACAGAGGGATTAGCCACGGGAGCCGCCTCCCAGCACGCACAGACGACCACGGTGGCCGGGATGTTAGCGCGCGGCGAAGCCGGCCGCAACCACCCCGGCGGTTCGGTCAGGAGCAGACAATAGTTGATGAAGCCAGCCGCGTCTAAACCAGCGGTTCGCTCGTCCCGCTCCTGTTCGCTGCGACCTGAGGGCCGCTCGGGCCACGGCCTCGCTCGGCGCATCTTGGAAGTCGCCGTGTCGCCGGCCCTTCCGCTCGGCCTCAGGCCCGCAGGCAGGCTCGGGCGGCCGCCAGTTCCGAGTCCTCCATGCCCGCGGCGGCAAGGTAGGCGGCCGCTCCACCCCAGCGGTCGTGGAGGCCCTCCAGGGTGGCCGCCATCACCGCGGGGCGGGCCTCCCACAACGGCGCGAACTCGGTCGGATCGAGGCCGTAGTCCTCGAGCATGGGAACCAGCGACCTGGCCTCGGTCTGGTCCTGCTGGAGACTGGGACGCCGCTCCGACGACAGCGCGTAGTCGGCCACCACGTGCTCGGCAGCCACCCCGGCCAGGTCCAGCAGGAGCATGGAGGCCACACCGGTGCGGTCTTTGCCCGCGGTGCAGTGGATGACGGTGGGCTCGCCCCGGGCCACCTGTCGGACGACCCGGGCGAGAGAGGACCCGAAGTTCTCCAGCATGCGCAGGTAGCCCGTCACCATCTCGGCCTCGCCGTAGGACTTGATCTCGCCGTCGACGATGCGCTCGTAGATGGTGCGAGCCTGGAATGTCTGATCGCTCGTCATCGACAGCCTCACGTAGAGCGCCCCCGCCGGGAGCCGGTCGGGGAAGTCGGCCGCCTCGGTCTCGGAGCGCAGATCGAAGACGTGGCGGATCCCGGCGGCCTCCAGACGCCTCACATCCGCGTCGCTGAGCGTGCACAACCGGTCGGCCCGGTACACGAGGCCGGACCGGGTCGAGCCGCCGCCGGTGATCGGCAGGCCGCCCAGATCGCGGAAGTTGCTGGGACCGTCGAGGTCCAGCCGCCGTTGCATGGGTTGAGGGCGTGGAGGCGGCGCGTTGTAGCGACGCGGCCGGCAGCGGCCTCTAGACCAGCTCGACCTCGGCTCCGACGGCCTCCAGCGCGGCCTTGGCCTTGTCGGCGTCTTCCTGGTTGAGGCCTTCGAGCACCGGCTTGGGGGCGTTGTCGACGAGCTCCTTGGCCTCTTTGAGGCCGAGTGACGTGAGGCTGCGGACCTCCTTGATCACCTGGATCTTCTTGTCGCCCACTGCCGCGAGGACCACGTTGAAGGAGTCCTTGGCCTCCTCGGCCTCGGCTCCTGCGTCGCCGCCCGCCGGGGCCGCCACCGCGACCGCGGCCGGGGCGGCTGCGGTCACGTCGAAGCGCTCCTCGAACTCCTTGAGCAGCTCGCTCAGTTCGAGCACGGTCATCTGCGAGATCGAGTCGAGGATCTCTTCCTTGGTTGCCATGTTCAGGCCTCCTGTGTTTCGGATGGTGTTTCGGACTCTGTTCCGGACTCCGCCTCAGGGCGGGTTTCGGATGGTTGGTTGTCGGTCTCGTCAGCGCGGGTGTCGATCAGGGCCTTCAGGCCGTGGGCGAAGTTGCGGGGCAGCGCCTGCATCAGCCCGGCGAGCTTGACCAGCGGCGCCTGGAGCCCGCCGGCCAGCTGGGCCAGCAGCACATCCCGCGACGGAAGGTCGGCCAGGGCCAGCAGGTCCTCGGCAGTGAGCACCTTGTCTCCCAGCACCCCGCCCTTGAGCACGAGGGCCCGGTTGGCGCGCGAGAAGTCCCGCAGGGCCTTGGCCACCGCGGCCGCGTCGCCGCTGTCGCCGTCGGTGCCGTCTCCCACGAAGGCGATCGCGGTCGGCCCGGTCAGCAGATCGGCCAAGTCCATGCCCAGCTCGGCGGTGGCCAGGCGGACCATCGTGTTCTTGTAGATCGTGTACTGGCCGCCGGCGGCCCGCAGCGACCGGCGCAGCTCGGCCATCTCGCCGACGTTCAGCCCGCGGTACTCGGTCAGCAGGGCCGCATCGCTGGCCGCCAGCCGATCACGCACCTCGGCGACGACGGCCGCCTTCTCGGGCCTGGGGACTGTCATGGGTGCCTTCCTCGTCCGGCGGGCCTGCCGGCCCATTGGTGCTCCCCGCGGAGCGCACCGGATGTCTCAGGTGAGCGCGGTGAAGTTCAGGATGCTACCGGCCTAATCGGCCGCTCCGACGTCGGCGGGATCGATCCGGACGCCAGGACCCATCGAAGAGCTGAGCACCATCTTCTTCACGTACTTGCCTTTGGCTGCGGCCGGCTTGGCCCGCTGGAGCTCGGCCACGACGGCCCGGAGGTTCTTGAGCAGGTCCTCCTCCGCGAACGAGGCCCGGCCGATGGGTACGTGCACGTTGGCGAACCGGTCCGTGCGGTACTCGACCTTGCCCCCCTTGAACTCTTCGATGGTGCGGGCCACATCGGTGGTGACGGTCCCGGTCTTGGGGTTGGGCATCAACCCGCGGGGACCGAGAATCCGGCCGAGCTTGCCGACCACCGGCATCATGTCGGGCGTGGCGATGGCCACGTCGAAGTCGGTCATGCCCCCCGTCACCTGCTCGGCCAGGTCGTCGGATCCCACGAGGTCCGCGCCGGCCTCGCGAGCCGTGGTCGCGGCCTCGCCCTGCGCGAACACTGCGACCCGCACCTCCTTGCCGGTGCCCGACGGCAACGACACCGTGCCCCGCAGCATCTGGTCGGCCTTGCGGGGGTCGACTCCGAGCCGCACGACGACGTCGACGCTCTCGTCGAATCGCCTGGTCGCCAGGCTCTTCACCAGGCTCACCGCGTCGGCGTCGCTGTGGAGGCGCAGCCGGTCGTAGCTCTTGGAGGCTTCGACGTGCTTCTTGCCCTTGGCCATGGTCGCTCCTGCCTCTCCGCCCCGGCCTTCAGACCGCGCGTAAGTGGGTGATGCCGTCTCGCGGTGCGGCGTTGCATCTCCCGCTCTTGTTCGCTGCGCTCACGGGCCGCTCGGGCCACGGCCTCGCTCCGCGCCTCGTGTGGACCCGCATTGACTCCTGCCTCTCCGCTCGGCCTCTAGGCGACGGTGACGCCCATCGAGCGGGCGGTCCCCTCGATCTGCGCCTTGGCCGCCTCCAAGTCGTTGGCGTTGAGGTCGGGCATCTTGATCTCGGCGATCTCCGTCAACTGGGCGTCGGTGATGGTGCCGACGGTCTCGCGGCCCGGGGTCTCTGCCGCCTTCTCCAAGCCGGCCGCGGAGCGGATCAGGAACGATGTCGGCGGCGTCTTGGTGATGAACGTGAACGTCCGGTCCTCGTAGATCGTTATCTCTGCCGGGATGATCTGGCCCCGCTTGTCCTCGGTGCGAGCGTTGTAGTCCTTGCAGAAGTCCATGATGGCCACGCCGTGGGGGCCCAGCGCGGTGCCCACCGGCGGAGCAGGCGTCGCCTGACCCGCGGGGATCTGGATCTTCACTAGGGCTGCGACCTGCTTGCGTGCCATCTGGACTCTCTTCGGGCGGTAGGAAACTGGCGGGGAGAGCGGGAGACCGCACTCCGAACGGGGCAGTGTGGCGGCATCGGCCGCGGGCAGCAACCCGCCACGGCTCTCAAGGCCTGACTACAGGCGGGCCACCTGGGCGAACTCGAGCTCGACCGGCGTCTCCCGGCCGAAGATGTTCACGAGCACCTTGACCTTGAGCTGATCCTCGTTGATCTCGATGATCTCGCCGGAGAAGTCGGCGAAGGGGCCGTCCTTGACGCGGACGGTCTCTCCCATGCCGTACTCGAACATCGGCTTGGCCCGCTTGGACGCCTCCCGGGATCGGTCGGCCTCCACGCCGAGGAAGGCTTCGACGTCGCGGCGACGCAGGGGCGACGGGGCACCGCCCTGGTTCACGAAGCCCGTGACGTTGGGCGTGTCGCGTATGACCGGCCACACCTCCTCGTCGAGTTCGCAGCGCACGAACACATACCCGGGGAACAACCGCTTCGAGGAGATCACCTTCTTGCCGTTCTTGAACTCCGGCACGTCGCGCAGCGGGATGACCACCTCGTGGATGCGACCCTCCATGTTCATCGACGCGGTGCGGGCCTCGAGATTCTGCTTGACCTTCTTCTCGTAGCCGGACTGGGTGTGCACGACGAACCACTTGCCCGGCTTGTCGTAGGGGCTGACGGGCTCGGGGGACTCGTCGGCGGGGTCTGCTTCGTCGAACAGCTCGTCCTCGGTGATGACGGCGGCGGATGGGGAGACGGATGCGTCGGACATGGGGATACCTCAGGATTCGAAGAGCTCGAGTATGAATGTCGAGAACACCCAGTCGAGCCCGTAGATCATGGCAGTGAGCACTATGACGGTGACAAGAACCACGATCGAGTAGTTGACGGTCTCGGCCCGGCTGGGCCAGGCCACCTTGCGGAGCTCGCCCCGGACCTCGCGCAGGAACTGACCTGGCGAGGTGCGCTCGGTGGGAGGTGTCGAGGCTTGCCGGCTGCGACTGCGGACCGGTGCGCCCTCAGCATCGATCTCGCCCTGCTTCTGGAGCAGCCGCTTCTGCTGACGGTTCATCGCCATTTGTGGAAGTCACCTCGTGCGGGGTTGCGGTGCCGTTGGGGTGGCCGTCGTCAATTTGCAGGGGCGGAGGGACTCGAACCCCCAACCGCCGGTTTTGGAGACCGGTGCTCTGCCAATTGAGCCACGCCCCTCAGCAGCCCCGAAAGGCTACCAGTGCAGGGCCGCCAACGGCTACGGGCGGGCCCGCCGGACACCGCAGCTTTCTCGGGGCTACGAGGCCAGTCTGGCGGCGCGGCGATGCCGGGCGGTGAACGCTATGAGACCCGCCGCGGCCGCAGCCCCGGCGGCGACCGTCGCGGCGACGCGGGGCTTGTGCTCCCATGCCCAGCGATGCCCGTACCGATCAAGATGCACCAGGATCTGCGACTCCAGCCGGGCGTCCTCCGGCGCCGAACTCTCGCGCAGCAAGTACATGGCGTCCATCAACCGCCGGTACCGCGACTGCTCCACCCGGCACCGCAGGCAGGACTCCAGGTGGTCGAGCTCCGCGGGTCCGATGGCGCGGTCGCCACCCGCGGCCGCCGCCAGCGCGTCGCTGACCGACTCGCAATCGCGGCGCGGGCGGGTCATGGCATCGCCCGCCGGGGCGGAAGGCTCACTCGCCACGGTCCGGTTCCTCTCCGGGCATGGGCAGGACCTGTTCGCGCAGGCGACGGCGAGCCCGGTGCAGGCGCACCTTGGCCGCAGTCACCGAGATGCCCAGCTCTGCCGCGATCGCTTCATGGGGAAGGTCGTACATGTCCCGCAGCACCACCACCGAGCGCAGTCGAGCCGGAAGCTCTCGGATGGCGGCGTCGAGGTTCTCCCTCAGGTCCGCCAGGTCGCCTTGAAGGACCGGGTCGTGGTCGGGCCGGGTGTCGATCACGTCGTCGTGAGCGCCGAGATGGTCGTGGCGGTGGCGCTGGCGGCGGCTGAGGTGGGTGGTCGCGCAGTTGGCCACGATGCGATAGAGCCAGGTGCTGAACTGTGCGTCGCCGCGGAAGCGGCCGACGCCCTTGTAAGCCCTCAGATACGCCTCTTGAACCACGTCTCGTGCATCCTCCGTACTGCCCGTGAGGCGCACGGCCAGCGCGTACGCGTCGGAGTGAGTGATGCGCACGAGCCGGTCGAATGCCTCCCGGTCGCCGGACTTGGCCGACTCGACGAGAGCAACCATGTCCGCTGAAGATTGAGACTCGCGATCAGCGCTTGCGTTACGCGCTGGATCCTCGACGGCGCGCAGACGGCGGGGCGATGCTGTCACCGCGGTTCCCGGGCGGCAAGTTCCATGTAGCGACGGACAGACTCGAACTGTCGACCTCTCGATTATGAGTCGAGCGCTCTTACCAACTGAGCTACGTCGCCGGGAAGGGCAGGACGGGTGCCTGCGCCGAGCTCCCTGTCAGAATCGAACTGACGACCTTCTCCTTACCATGGAGACGCTCTGCCGGCTGAGCTAAGGGAGCGGTTCCGGCGCCGGGCGCCGGTCCGTCATGATGCCACACACGTGTACTGATCCCAACCGCCGGGCCGGCTGAGAATAATCGCTGACCCATTCCGTTGAGCTTCATGTTGCACTGTGATGTACAGATGCTATCATGTGATCCGGAAGTGGGGTGGTCCCCGTTGGCCGAGTCCGGTTGAAACTTCACGGGGGCCACCCCGCCCGTACTATACGGATCATATTGTGTATTTACAATATGTTTTATGATTGTACGCAAGCCAAGGCCCTGGTGGAGAGCGCGACCCGGCGACGGGCCGAGGCGAGATCGTTGCGGTCCAGGCCGTTGGTGAGATAGGCGAAAGAGATCCCGGTGGCCGGGTCGGCCCAAGCGATCTGTCCCGCGGCACCGCCGTGGCCGAAGGCTCGGGCGGAGGCCCCGTGGCCGTGGCCTCGCATGCCGGCCTTGCCGTCGCCGCCGGCCAGGACGAAGGCGTGGGAGCGGTTGGCCGGGGTCCCCGTCCAGTCGGGATGGTTCTGGCGGACGACCATGGCATCGGTGCGCACTTCGGGGCGCAGGAAGCCTTCCGAGTTGTGCAGCACCGCCTGGTACCACCGAGCCATGTCGGCAGCCCTGGCGATGCCTCCCCCTCCTGGCACTCCCGCGGCCCGCAGCCAGGGGCGGTTGAATACCGTCAGCATCTCCTCGCCTACTCCGCCGGGCAACTCGTCAAGGCCAAGAGCGGCGAGTTCCTCCGCGGTCGGCTCCGAGCCCACGCCCACAACATCGGCCACATCGCCTTGATCGTCAACGCCGATGCCCAACCAGCGGGAGCAACCGGCGGGCTCCATCACGCGCTCGGCGATCACGTCGGCGTAGGGCCGGCCGGTCACCTCCGCGATGATGTCGGCTGCCACCCAGTGAGCGGAGAGCGGGTGGTACTCGTAGCGGGTCCCGGGCTCCCAGTCGGTGCGCCAGCCGGCGTAGGCCGCCAGCCGGGCGGCGCGGTCGATGGTCTCGACCCGACCCAGGGGCGCGTAGGGGAAACCGCCGGCATGCAGCAGTACTTGCGACACGCTGATGGCACTCTTGCCGTTGGCTCCGAAGGATGGCAGCACCTCGCTGACCGGCGCGTCGATGTCGAAGAGCCCCTCGGCAGCCAACTCCATGGCGGTGAGTGCTACCGACGGCTTCACTGCCGAGTACGTGTGGAAGCGGGTGTCGGGAGTGCAGTCACCGAGAGCCTCCGACAACACGATCTCGCCTTCGAGGACGAGGGCGAACTGGGCCGTGGGCAGCAGGCCGGAGTCAACGTCGCGCCGGGCCCGCTCCAGTAACGCGCTGACCGCAGAGCTGTCCAGTTTGGGCATCGCTCGATGCTACGAGCGCGGGAGCCTGTCCGAGTGCTAGTTGACAGCTTTGGTCATGCCCTCCCAGTAGGGGGCGCGCAGCTTGAACTTCTGCAGCTTGCCGGTGGCGGTGCGGGCCAGCTCGTCGCGCATCTCCACCGAGGTGGGGCACTTGTAGTGGGCGATCCGCTCCCGGCAGTGGGCGATCAGCTCCTCGCCGGTGGCCTCCGCGCCCGGGGCCAGCACCACCAGGGCCTTGACGGTCTCGCCCCACTTCTCGTGGGGCACTCCGATCACAGCCACCTCGGCCACGGCCGGATGCGAGAACAGGGCGTCCTCCACCTCGATCGACGACACGTTCTCGCCGCCGGAGATGATCACGTCCTTCTTGCGGTCGGTGATCATGTAGTGGCCGTCGTCGTCGAGGTAACCGCCGTCGCCGGTGTGGAACCAGCCGTCGCGAATTGCGTCGGCGGTGGCGTCGGGCTGCTCCCAGTACCCCTCCAGCACATGGTTGCAGCGGGCCAGGAACTCGCCGGAGTCGCTCACCTGCATGCGCACGCCCAGCGCGGGCACGCCTTGGCGCGACAGCTTCCGGGCCCGCTCCACCGGCGAGAGGTCGTCCCACTCGTCCCGGCTGCGGTTGATGGTCAGCACGGGGGCGGTCTCGGTGAGGCCGTAGAGCTGGATGAACTCCCAGCCCAGATCGGCCTCGACTCGCTCGATGGTGCGGGTGGGAGGCGGGGCGCCGGCCACCACCATGCGGGTGCGCCCCGCGCCCGGGATGGGGCCGTCCCAGGTGGCGGCCGCGTCGAGGATGGCGGCCGCCACCGCCGGCGCGCCGCACAGCAGCGTGATGCCGTGATCGTCTACCCGGCGCAGGATCTCGGGGCCGTCCACCTTGCGCAGGACCACCTGCTTGGCGCCCATGCCGACCAGCAGGTAGGGCATCCCCCAGCCGTTGCAGTGGAACATGGGCAGCGTGTGCAGGTAGTTGTCGCGGTCGGTGACCGAGGTGTGCAGGCCGAACACGGCCGAGTTGATCCACAGGCTCCGGTGGGTCTGCTCCACGCCCTTGGGCCGGGCGGTGGTGCCCGAGGTGTAGTTGATGACCGCGGTCTCGTCCTCGTCGGGCTCCCAGGGCTGCGGCGATGCACCGAACCTGAACAGGGCCTGGTCCGACTCGCCGCCGAGCACGAACTTGTGGCGGCACTTCACCGGGCCCAGGGTGTCGGCCAGCTCGGGATCGACGAGCAGCACGTCGGCGCCGCAGTGCTCCACTATGTAGGTCACCTCGTCGAGGCTGAGCCGGAAGTTGATGGGCACGAAGACGCGCCCGTTGCCGCTGACGCCCCAGAAGCAGGTGAGCAAGCGCCCGGCGTTGTGGGACACCATGGCCACCCGGCCTCCCATCGGGACCCCGAGAGCGTCGAGACCCGCTCCGGTGGCGTCGATCAACTCGCCCATGCGCGCGAAGGTGACCTCGCCCATAGAGGGCGCGGGCTGGTCGGGCTCGTCTACGAAGGCGACCCGGTCGGGGTACACGGCCAGGGCCCGGTCGATGTGGTCGCGGACTGTGAGCGGAACCTTCATGGCGCCATGATGGCAGGATCAGCGGGCACCGCGCACCCCGGACGTGAGATAGTCGCCGGCGGTACGAGCAAGCAGACTGAGTCTCGGTGATGCGACGAGCAGCGTTGATATTGGGGATAGCCCTGATCGCCCTACTGCCAGTGGTGGCGGCTTGCAGTAGCGGAACCGATGAGTCGGCTGGCTCACCATCGACAGCCCCGGGCGAGTTCGCCGGGACCATCCGGCTGGGGGCGGCGCTGAGCGAGACCGGCAAGTACTCGGTGGAGGGCAAGGATTCCCGGCAAGGCTACGACACCTGGCTGAGGTGGGTGAACACCGAGTACGGCGGCATCCGGGTCGGCGATGAGCGCTACCGGGCCGAGATCGTGTACTACGACGACGAGTCCGACGCCGACACCGCCGGCAACCTCACCCAGAGGCTCATCGACGACGACCGGGTCGACTTCCTGCTGGGCCCGTACTCGAGCGGCCTGACCACCGGCACCAGCGCCATCGCGGAAGCCAACAACGTGCTGATGGTGGAGGGCAACGGCACCTCCGACACCATGTTCGAGAGGGGATTCCAGAACCTGTTCCTGGTGGCCACCATCGCCAGCGACTACACCCGCTCGGGCATCGAGGCCCTCGCCGCCCGCGGGGCTCGCACCGCGGTGATCGCCCACGAGGACACCTCGTTCGCCACCGCGGTGGCCGGCGGTGCCGCCCGCCACCTGGAAGCCAACGGCATCGAGGTCCTGGCGGTCGAGACCTACCCGAAGGACATCCAGGACGTGTCGGCCATCATGACGAAGTTCCGCGACCTGGATCCCGATCTGTTCGTCGGGGGAGGCCACTACAACGACGCGGTCCTGTTCGTGAACTCGGCCAAGGAACTCGGCTTCGAGCCCGGCGGCATGCTGATCACAGTCGGTCCCTCCAACCCCAAGCTCGTGGAGGAGTTGGGCAGCGACGTCGACGGCGTGCTCGGACCCACCCAGTGGGAGCCGTCCATGGCCTACCGGGGTCTCTACTTCGGCAGCGCCGCCGACTACGCCGGCTACTACGAGAGCCTCTGGGGCGAGCCGCCCGTGTACCAGGCGGCCAGCGCCACCGCCGCCGCGCTCGCTCTGCACCTCGCCATCGAGGCCGCCGGCTCGACCGACACCGACGCGGTGCGGGCCGCGCTGCGAGAGTTGTCGGCGGACACCTTCTACGGCCCGATCAGCTTCGACGAGCGCGGCGTCAACACCAGCAAGCCGATGGGCATGATCCAGGTGCTCGACGGCGACATCGTGGTGGTGGCCCCCGACGACGCGGCCGTGGCCCAGCTCGAGTACCCCCTGGGCGACGGCGGGGCGGAGCGGGGTGGTTCCGGATCGTCGGGCTTGGGCCAGCTCCCCCAGGCCCTCGTCAACGGCATCGCCCTGGGCGGCATGTACGCAGTGCTGGTCCTGGGCTTCTCAGTGATCTGGGGCGTGATGGGCGTCATCAACTTCGCCCACGGCGAGTTCGTGATGGTGGGCGCCTACCTGGCGTGGTTAGCCAACGATCTCTGGGGCGTCGATCCCTTCTTGTCGGTGCCCGCAGTGTTCCTCGTGATGATGGCGTTCGGGTACGGCGTCCAGCGGCTGCTGGTGGACCGCGTCATCGACCGCCCCCATCTGGTGTCGCTGCTGGTGATGTTCGGTTTGGCCATCATCCTTCAGAACGCCATGAAGCTGATCTTCTCGGCCGACTTCCGGCGGGCCGACACCGCGCTCGACGGCAGCTGGCGGGTCTCCGACTCCCTCACCGTGCCCGTCACAAAGTTCTGGATCCTGATTGTCGCTCTGGGCGTGCTCGGCGGCCTGAGCGTCCTGCTGTCCCGCACCCGGCTGGGGAAGGGAATACGGGCCGCGGCCCAGAACCGGGAGGCGGCCCGCATCGTGGGCATCGACGTTTCCAAGGTGTACGTGATCGTCTTCGCGCTCTGCATCGGCATCACCGGCGCGGCGGGTGCGCTGGTCAGCCCCGTGCTGGCCGTCCAGCCCTTCCAAGGACCCCCGCTGACGTTGAAGGCTTTCGCCATCACCGCCATGGCCGGCCTCGGGTCGATACGGGGAGCGCTGGGAGGGGCGATGGTGCTGGGCCTGGTCGAGGCGGGGCTGGCCGTCTACGTGGAGGGCGTGGGCACCAATCTGGCCGTGGTGGCGTCGTTCGTCATCCTGGTGGCCGCTCTGGTGCTGCGACCCCAGGGCCTCTTCGGCGGCCTGCGACCCGTGGACGCGACGGCGGCATGAGCCCTCCCCCACCCGACGGGCGCGACGGCGGCATGAGCGCTCTCAGGAGGTGGCTCGCCAGTGGCCGGGGGCTGGCTGCGGCGCGGGTGGTGGTGGCGGCTGTGCTGGCCTGGCTGATCGTGCTGCCGCTGGTGGGCGCCACCGATTCGACGATGTTCACCATGACGCTGATGTTCACCAGCGTGGCGGTGGCCATCAACTGGAACCTGACCGGGGGTTTCACCGGCTACGTCGACTTCGGCCACGCAGTGTGGTTCGGACTCGGCGCCTACGTGACCGCGATCCTGATGTCGCTGCAGGCCAACAGCCTGGGCATCGGTTGGCCGCCGGTCCCCGCCGTCGTCGTCGGGGCGGTCGTGGCCGGAGTGCTCGCCGGTCTGATCGGGCGGGCCACGATGCGACTGCGGGGCCCGTACTTCTCCATCGCCATGCTGGGCACGTTCGTGGCCGTCCGCGAGATCGTGCGCACGTGGGGCGGCCTGACCGGCGGCGGCGTCGGCCTGACCCTGCCCCCCTACCTGAACCGGCAGCTGTTCTACTACTTGGAGCTCGCGCTGGTAGTGGGGCTGATCGCGCTGACCTGGTGGCTGCGGCGCACCCGCTTCGGCGCCGCGCTGGTGGCCATACGCGAGGACGAGCTGGGAGCGGGGATGCGGGGAATCTCGACCACCCGCCTCAAGGTCGCCGTCTTCAGCTTCGCGGGGGCCTCCACCGGGCTCTTCGGCGGGCTCTGGGCGTACCAGAACACGTTCGTGGACCCCGACATCGCCTTCACCGAGGTGCGGACCATCGACGCCATCATGGGAACGCTGCTCGGGGGACTGGGAACGGTGGCCGGGCCGGTAGTGGGCTCGGTGGCGCTGTACTGGCTGCGCGAGGTGCTGTGGGCCAACCTGCTCGACTACCACCTGGTCGCGCAGGGCGTGCTGCTGATCCTGGTCGTGCTGCTGATGCCCCGCGGCATCGTCGGCGCATTCGACCGCCGGGGCGTGTCGGCCCGCCACCTCTGGCGCCTGCGGCGCCGGCGTGCCGACGACCAGTCCGAGAAGGTGACCGCGCCGTGACCGCGTTGCTCGAAGCGGCCGGCGTCGTCAAGCGCTTCGGCGGGCTGACCGCGGTCGACGGGGTCGACATCGAGGTCGCGCCGGGCGAGATGGTCGGGCTCATCGGCCCCAACGGCAGCGGCAAGACGACGCTGTTCGACTGCCTCAGCGGGATCCAGAGCATCGACGGCGGCTCGGTCAGCTTCGATGGAGTCGACATCACCCGGCGGCGCCCGCACCAGGTCGCCCGGCTGGGCATGGCTCGCACCTTCCAGCTGATACGCGTCTACCGCGATCTCACCGTGGCTGAGAACATGGAACTCAGCACGCAGTGGGCTGAGGTCGGCCTGCGTGACCTCTTCCGGCCTGCCGGCGCGGCCACCCGGCGCAAGGCAGAGGACCTGCTGGAGTTCCTGATGCTCGGCCCGATGCGCGACGAGCCGGCGGGCACCCTGTCGGGCGGCCAGCGCCGGCTGCTGGAGATCGGCATGGCGCTCATGAGCGATCCGAGGCTGGTCCTGCTCGACGAGGCCACCGCCGGCGTCAACCCGAGCCTGGTCGAGGACATCAAGGACCGGCTGCGAGCGGTGAACTCCGAGCAGGGAGTGGCCTTCCTGCTGGTCGAGCACAACGTGCAGTTCGTCGCCGACCTCTGCGAGCGGGTGGTGGTGCTCGACGCCGGCACCAAGCTGGCCGAGGGGACGCCGAGCCAGATCATGGACGATCCCGCGGTGATCGAGGCCTATTTCGGTGCGGCCGGTCGCAGCCGGCAAGCCGACGCTGGCGACGCCGGCGGCAACGGGACCGGGGCCGGGCCATGAACGGGGCCGGGCCATGAACGGTGCACCGACCGGCAAGCCTCTGCTGGACGTGCGTTCCATGGCCGCCGGCTACACGCCGGGCCACGACATCATCCGGGGCATCGATCTCGAGGTGCATGCCGGCGAGATCGTGTGCGTGATCGGTCCCAACGGCGCCGGCAAGTCGACGGTGTTCAAGGCGGTCTACGGGCTGGTGCCGGTACGGTCCGGCCGGGTGCTCTGCGACGGTGCCGACATCACCAACATCAACCCGTCCGACGCCCTGGCCACGGCCGGGATCGCCATCGTGCCCCAACTCCGCAGCTCGTTCGCCCAGATGACCGTCCACGAGAACCTCGAACTCGGCATGTACCGCTGCACCGACAAGGCGCGGGTGCGGGAACGCATCGGCTTCGTGTGCGACCTGTTCCCGAAGCTGGGCGCCCGGGCCCGCCAGGCGGCCGGGACGATGTCGGGAGGCGAGCAGCGGATGCTGGAGATCGGCCGCGCCCTCATGTGGGAGCCGCGCCTGGTGCTGATGGACGAGCCGTCCGCCGGGTTGTCCCCCATCGTGACCGCCGAGGTGTTCGAGACGGTCCGGCGGCTCAACCGCGAGATCTCCTTGACCACCCTGATGATCGAGCAGAACGCCCGCCAGGGCCTTGAGACCAGCCACCGCGGCTACGTGATCGAGCACGGGCTGATCACCCACCAGGGCAGCTCGGCCGATCTGCTGGCCGATCCGAAGGTGCGGCGAGCGTTCCTCGGAGCCCGCTGAACCCGAATTGGCAGCAGAATGCACGCATACCGTGCGCAACGCTGCCAATTCCCGAGCCTTGGCTCAGCGCCGCCCGAATTGGCAGCAGAATGCACGCATACCGTGCGCAACGCTGCCAATTCCTGAGCGGGCTCTAGCCCTGCAGGACGGTTGCGACTGCGTCGGGGATGGAGCGGGGACCGGCGATCGCTGCGAACCGGGCGCCGGCGGCGACCGCGAAGGCCTCGGCGTCGGCCGCATCGCCCGCGGGCGCGATCACGCACAGCTCGTCGAGGCGGCGGGCCGCAGCCAACGGATCACCGCCGGCAGTGGCCCGGCAGTCCGAGAGCAGCACCGCGACACGGCGCCGGGCCGTACACCGCTCCAGCTGGGCCCGGGCCGCGTCGAGCGCGGCCGCGAGGTCGGTGGTTCCGTAGCCGCGCAACCGCAACACGTCATCCACCACGGCTGGCGCCGGGCGATCCCGGTCGGCCGACTTGATGGCCACGACCTGGTCACCGAAAGCCAGCGCCGACCACTGCTGGGGCGCTCGCAGGGCGCAGGCCGCGGCGGCCACCGCGGCAGCGGCCAGCCGCGGGCCGCCCATCGACCCGGAGCGGTCCACAACAAGAGTGATCGCGGTGGCGGGCCGCTGCCAGCGCTGCACCCACAACTCGTCCAACCCCGCCGGGCGGCCCGCCGCTCTGGCCTCGAGCAGTCCGTCGAGGCTGCGGTCGATGTCAATGTCGCCGCTGCAGAGATCGGCCCGTCCAGGCTCGAGGCGGCCCACCCCGCCCGCCGACGACGCCCCGGCCCGGGCCAGGTCGAGCGCCAGCCGTCCCGCCAGGCGCGCCGCCAGCGCCGCCATCCTGCGGTCGGCGGCGGCGGCCATGTCGGCCAGCAGGGCGAGAGTCTGGTCGGGGTCGACGGAGGCTTGCTCGGCCACCTCGGCGGTGTCGAGGGTGCCGGTGGTGGGACTCAGCAGCCTGAAGCCGGGCTGGCCCTCGTAGTGGCCGCGGGGGGTGGTGCGGACCCGCTCGGCGTCGAGCGCCTCGCGGGCCCTCAACCCTTCGAGGACTAAGCCCCTGTGCCGGTCGCCCCTCCGGGGGCCGGCACTTTTTCCATCGAAGGCACCAGGGACTCGGGCGGCGGGCCGTCACTGCGCCGCTCGACCGCGAGCACCTCATCCCACAGCTCCCGCACGATGGCCTCGGGGGTGCGGTCCCCTCCCTCGTGGAGCCGGATCCGGCCGGTGAGAGCCATCAGCGCGGCGTCGAGGCCCACCCCGGGGTCGTCGAGTGCCAGGTCACGGAGCTGGCAGAGGCGAGCGGCCACATCGCACAGGTCCATCGCCCCCCGCACCGATGCCCCCATTCGCACGTCGCGATGGGTACGGGTGGCTCTGGTCACCGCAACGGCCCGGTCCATGGTGCGCTCGGCCGTCGCACCGCCAGTGGGGAAGCCCTGGGCCCGCAACTCGACTATGCGACGCTCGTCGCGCTCGTCCTGGTAGCCCATGGACAGGTGGCAGATGCGGTCGTAGACCGCGCTGGACAGGCGTGACGTGCCCACCGTGTCGTAGGGATTCATGGCGGCCACCAAGCGGAACTGCTCCGCCGCGGCGATCCTCCCCACCCTGGGCAGATGGAGTTCGCCCTCCGACATCACCCCGATGAGCAGGTTGACGGTCTCCTCGGGCACCCGGTTGAGCTCTTCGACGTAGAGCAGCGCCCCATCCTGCATGGCCTCGATGAGCGGACCGGGCATGAAGGCGTCACCGGTGTAGCCCTCCGACAGCACCCGGGCCGGGTCGAACTGCCCGGCGAGCCGGGCCGGGGTCAGCTCGGCATTGCCCTCGACGGTGACGAGCGGAACATCCATCGCCGCGGCCAGGGCCCGCAACAGGGTGGTCTTGCCGGTGCCGGGCGGACCCTCGAGCAGCAGGTGGCGTCCGGCGCCGACCGCGGCGACCACCAACTCGACCTCCCGGTGGCGTCCCACCATGGCAGCCGCAACGGTGTCGACCAGGCCTCCACGGGCGTCGTGGAAGCCGGAGGCGTCGGCCCGCCCGGCCTCTTCAGTCAAAGGCGATGACACCCCTGATATTGCGGCCCTCGCGCAGATCCTGGTAACCCTCGTTCACCTCGTCCAGCGAGTAGGTGGCACTCACGAAGCTGTCGAGGTCGAGCTGGCCCTGGGTATAGAGCGACAGCAGGTGCGGGATCTCCGAGCGGGGGCTGGCCGAGCCGAACATCGAGCCCCTGAGCTGCTTGTTCAGCATGGCGAAATCGAACAGGTTGAACTGAACGTCCATCTGCTCCAGCGGGGCGACGGCGGCCACCACCACCGTGCCGCCCTTGCGCACCAGGAACTGGGCCGGGGCCAGCATCTCGCCGCTCATCACGCCGGGAGTGAGGACCAGACTGTCGGCCATCACGCCGCCGGTCACGAGCCCGACCGTCTCCATGGCCGCCTCCATGGACTCGGCCGTGTGGGTGGCGCCGAACTTGCCGGCGGCCTCCCGCTTGGACTCGGCCGGATCGACGGCCACGATGTTGGAGGCTCCCGCGATCTTGGCCGCCTGGAGCGCAGCGCTGCCCAGCCCGCCGCAGCCCACCACGACCACGGTGTCGCCGGGCCGGACGTCGGCCCGGTTGGCCACCGACCCAAAGCCGGTGGTCACCCCGCAGCTCACCAGCGCGGCGATGGGCGCCGGCACGTCGGGGTCGACCTTCACCGCGGAGTCGACGCTGACCACCATGTGCTCGGAGAACGTTCCCAGCTTGAGCATGGGAGTCAGGTCGGTGCCGCCGGCGTCGTGATGGCGGAACCCTCCCGCGGGCGGCATCATGCCGGGGTCGAGCAGGTGCATGCCGAGGTCGCAGAGGTGCTGCTGGCCGTCGGCGCACCAGCGGCAGCGGCCGCACGACGGCACGAACGAAGCGGAGATGTGGTCGCCGACGGCCAGCTCGGCCACGCCCTCGCCCAGCTCGACGACCACTCCGGCCCCCTCGTGGCCCCCCACGATGGGCAGCGGCACCGGCATGGAGCCGTTGCGGGCGTGCTCGTCGGAATGGCACATGCCGGCCGCGGTCGTCTTCACCAGCACCTCTCGCGGCCCGGGCCCGTCGAGCTCGATCTCCTCGACGCTCCAGTCGGCGTTCGTCTCTCGCAGGACAGCTGCTCTGGTCTTCACTCGGCACCTCCAGCGACTCGGGCGCGCGACGCTAGCGCGATCGCCGCAACCCCGCGATGTGGAACCCGGCGCGCGGTGGCCTGTCATCGTCAGCATCCGGTGTGTGAAGATGGGAGATGTAGGACTCCTACCGGAGCGGATCAACCAACAGGGAGCGAACGATGGCGCAGGGACCACTGGCGGGCATCCGGGTCGTCGACCTGACCCAAGTACTGGCCGGGCCGACCGCGACCATGCTGCTGGCCGACCTCGGCGCGGACGTGATCAAGGTGGAGCCGCCCGGCGCGGGCGACCTGTCGCGGCTGGCCCGCTTCGCCAAGGGCGGCATCAACAGCACCGTCGCCAACGCCAACCGGGGCAAGCGGTCGATCCAGATCGACCTGTCCACCGAAGCCGGGCGGGAGCTGGGCCTTCGACTGCTGGCCGACTGCGACGTGGCCGTCCAGAACATGCGGCCCGGAGTCATGGACGGCCTGGGAATGGGATACGAGCACGCCGCAGCCGTCAACCCCGGGATCATCTACTGCTCGATGTCGGGTTACGGGTCCAGCGGCCCCTACGCCGGCCGGGCCGCGTATGACCCGATCATCCAGGCCGTGACCGGCTATGTGGCCCTTCAGGTCAACCCGGAGGTGCCCGTACCCGATCTGGTGCGCAACGGGGTGGTCGACAAGGCCTCGGGCTGGATGGCCGCGCTGGCCATCACCTCTGCCCTGTTCGCCCGCAGCCGGGGCGGTGGGGGCCAGCACATCGACCTGTCCATGTTCGACACCGCGGTGCAGTTCCTGTGGCCCGACGGCGGCATGGCCGACACGCTGCTCGACGAGGACGCCGGTGGTGGCCGGCGCCTCGCCACCATCTACCGGCTCACACCGTGCGCCGACGGCCACATCGTGTACTTCGTGGTCAGCGACAAGCAGTTCCACGGCCTGTACCGGGCTCTGGGGCGCGCCGACTGGATAGACCACCCGCAGTGGGGCACCCACGAGGGCCGCCGGGGCATGTCCGAGGAGCTCGGAGCACTGCTCGAGGAGGAGTTCGCGCAGTGGAAGGTCGCAGACCTGGTGCCCCGGATGCACGAGAACTCCGTGCCGTGCGGGGAGGTCGCCGCGGTGGAGGACCTGCACGACGATCCCCATATCCGCCACAACGAGACCCTCGTCGAGTGGGACCATCCGACCGCGGGCCGCATCCGTCAGGCCCGCCTGGCCCCCCGGTTCTCGGCCACACAGCCCGAGTTCCGCCCGTCCGTCCCCCGGCTCAACGAGCACGCCGGCGAGATCCTGGCCGAGCTGGGGCTCGGCGCCGGCGAGATCGACGACCTCCGCCGGGCCGGCGTGGTCCCCGCTGAGGACTCTCATAGCGGAATCTCGCGATAATCAAATCGCCAGAAGCCGACAAGAAACGGGAGGCTGGCTCGTGAGAGTGCTGAGCAACGCCCGGCTCGTTGACGGGCGCGCCGTGGACGTCTTGATCGACAACGCCCACGGCACGATCTCGAGCGTCACGGACTCGGGCTCGTCGGCGATCGACGACGCCGCCGAGATCGACGACCTCCGCGGCTGGCTGCTGCTGCCGGCCATGGCCGAGCCTCACGCCCACCTCGACAAGGCCCTGACGGCCGACGAGGTGCCCAACCCCAAGGGCGATCTCATGGGTGCCATCAACGCCTGGTTCGAGGCCGCGGAGGACGGGCGGCTCTCCTATGAGCGGACCGTCGAGCGGGCCACCCAGGCCTTCGAGATGCTGCTCGTGCACGGGGTGACCGCGGTTCGCACCCACATAAACGTCACCGCCGACATCGGCATCGCCAGCGTGCTGGCCGTGCAGGAGGCGGCGCGGGCCATGGAGGGCCTCATCGACTTCCAGATGGTCGCCTTGACCGGATGGCCGATGACTGGTCCGGACAGCGCCGACAACGTTCGAGCGTTGGAGGAGGCTGTGGAGGCCGGTGTCGACCTCGTGGGGGGCTGCCCCAACCTCCAGGACGACCCGCCGGCCCACATCGCCGACGTGCTGGCGCTGGCGACAACGGCCGGCATCGACATAGACCTGCACACCGACGAGACGCTCGACCCGTCGGTGCTGACACTGCGGGAACTGGCCCGCCAGGTGGGCGACAAAGGCTTCGACGGGTCGGTGGCCGCGAGCCATTGCGTCAGCCTGGGCATGCAGCCGCCCGATGTGCAGGAGGCAGTGGCCGCCGAAGTCGCCGCGGTCGGCATCTCGGTGATCACCCTGCCCCAGACCAACCTGTTCCTGCAGGGCCGGGACGACCCGGTGGGCACGCCCCGGGGCCTCACCGCCATCAATGCGCTCCTGGACGCGGGCGCGGTCGTGGCGGCCGGGGCCGACAACGTGCAGGACCCGTTCAACCTGGTGGGGCGCAGCGACCCGCTGGAGACCGCCGCGCTGATGGTGATGGCCGGCCACCGGCTGCCCGCCGATGCCTACGACATGGTCGCCAACACCGCCCGGCAGGTCATGGGTCTGGCCGCGGTCAACTTCGAGCCCGGCGATCCCGCCGACCTGGTGGCCATCGACGCGGCCTCGCTGCGAGGTGCAGTCGCCGACGCCCCGATGTCACGCCGGGTCTACCGCCGCGGTCGGCTGGTGGCCTCAGCCGATCAGCAGACCCAGGTGCTGCGATAGAGCCAGCAGGAAGGCATGCTCGCTCCACCCATCGTCGACATCTCGGCCCTGACCGGCACCGGGGCCGGCGCGTCGAGTGACCCTCGGATCGCGGACGAAGTCGAGGCGGCCTGCACCACCGTCGGCCTCTTCGTGCTGGCCGGCCACGGCATCGACGCCGACCTCGAAGCCGCCTTCGACGCGGCCCAAGCCTTCTTCGGCCTGCCCGCGGGCGTCAAGCGACGGGTGCCGAGGATCAACCGGTACGGCTATGTGCCCGACATGGTGGAGGCCCGCGACCCGTCCAGCGCCGCCTACATGGGCCGGTCCAGCCTGGCCGCCGAGTACCTCGACATGGGCCTGGCCGGCGAGGTGGACCTCGCCGCTATCGACGGGTTGGGGTGCGACCGGTTCGAGGCTGCGGTGCGCAGCTACCAGCGTGCCGCCCTCGGTGCGGCCCACTACGTGCTGGAGGCCCTGGCGACCACGCTGGGCGTGTCCGGCTTCTTCGCGGCCCGCATGTCCGAGCCTCAGTGCCGGCTGCGGTTCCTGCACTACCCCCCTGCGGGTCCGCTCGACGACGGCTCCGCCCCCGTCTTCAGCACTCCCCACACCGACTATGGGGCCATCACCCTGCTGGCCACCGACGGCGTGCCGGGCCTGGAGGTGCTCCTGGACTCCCGCTGGGTTCCGGTGGCGGCTCCGCCCGGCGGGATCATCGTGCAGCTCGGCGACATGCTGGCCCGCTGGACCAACGACCGCTACCGGTCCACCCCGCACCGGGTGGTCGGATCATCGGGCGCCGACCGGTTCTCGATCCCGTTCTTCGTGAACCCCGACCCGTCCACGGTGGTGTCCACCATCGACAGCTGCATGACCGCCGAGCGGCCGGAGCGCTACGAGCCGGTCACCGCGGGGGAGTTCCTGGTGTCGCGGATCGACAGCCCCACCGAGCCCTACGTCTGAGTCTCCGGGCGCGCTGAGGGGGCCGGCACGTTGGGTGCCGGCCCCCCTTTTTCAGCGTTACATCACGCGATGCGGCCCGCGGCTAGAAGCCGTGGCCGATGCTCTCGTCGATGAACTCGTTGGTGAACAGCTGGTCCGCGGTCAGGTCCGGATCGATGTCCATGCCCGCAGCCCGCATGTCGTCGAGCACCTTGGCGATGCGCTCAGGAACCATGTTGCCCACGATGCCATCACCACCGTCACCGATGAGGCCGAACTCGCGCTTGGCCGAATGCGAGAACTCGGCCAGATCAGGCGGATACACCCAGAAGTCCTCGTACTTGAGAACAGCGTCCACGATGATCGCGTTGGCGCGAGCGGGGTCGACGTTGAAGTCCACAGCCGCCTGCTGGATGATCGGCACCAGCTTCTCCAGACACGGCCTCAGATCCTCCAGATCACCAGGACGAACCCCGATGGTCTGGGAGTAGATCTGGAACCCCGCGTCGTGCAGCAGCTGGAAAGCCACCGGCTTGCCCCACTGCTCATAGACGTGCTCATAGGTGTACACCTCAGACGAAGCGAAGCCCTGCTGAGCTATCGAGCCGCCCGCACCCACAAACCGCGACGGGTTGCCCTCATAGGACGGATCAACCTGATCAGCAGACCAGATCCCCTGAGCCACAAACACCTCAGAGAACGTCCCGCCGCCGAACACATTGATCGTGATCTCCTGAGCACCGAGATCAGCGATACCAGTCACATCGGGATAGGTCTCAGGATCCCACATGATCATCTGCGGATTGCGCTCCAACGGAGCCACCACCGACATCAACGGAGCCACATCCCAGTGGTTCACCTGCTGATCAGTGGACGCATAACCCAAATGGATCCCCGGATCCACAGCCATGTGCTGAGACACCGGCGAGAACCCAATAGCAGGCCCGCCCGTGCGAACCTCCCACTCGATCCCCAAATCGACGCCACCGAGCACCATCGAACCCCGAACAACCTTGTTGCCCACATCAACGACGTAGTCATCGCCGACCAGCTCATACATCGCACCATGCTCAGACTCCGGGAACCAATCCGTCTGAACCACCAACGGCGACGGACACACACCCGACAAATCAACCGCCACCGACGCCGGTCCGGGTGCATAGGAGAACACCACGTTGTTGAGGCTCTCCTCAGCGTTCTCCTCGCCGCCGATGTTCTGCACGACGGTGATGCGGGCCGCGCCGCAGTCACCGAACGCGTCGCAGTTGATGGTGCCGATCAGGCCCTTGTAGCCCTGCACGCTGTTGAGGTGGTCGCGGATGCCCTGGCGGTCGATCATCAGGTTGCCGCCCTCGACCCACGAGGCGGCCGCGATGGCGTCGAGCAGCAGCGTGGTGGCGTCGTAGCCGTGGGCCCAGAACGGCGCCGCCGGAGCCTCGCCGTACTGCTCCTCATAAGTGGCCAAGAAGTCGACCGCGCTCTTGCCGGTGCTCTGGTTGACGTTCTCGCCGAAGCGCTGGTCCGGACCCGAGAAGTACATTCCTGTGGTCTGGGGCAGTGACAGGTAGTTGGTGTTCAACAAGCCGTCTGCCGCCAGCAGGACCGTGTCCTCCAGGCCCGACACGCCCGGCGCCTGGTCGGCCACGAAGTCGCCGGCAGGCTGGAAGATCGGGAAGAACAGCGCGCCCGGGCCGGCTGCGGCGATCTCGGTCAGCACCGGAACCATGTCGGTGTCGTCCTTGTTGACCGCCGAGAAGCCGGTGACGGTGCCGCCCTCGGCCTCGAAGGCGTCCGCGAACGCCTGGGCCAGGCCCTGGGTGTAGGGGTCGCCGTCATGGATGGCCGCAGCGGTGCTGATTCCCAACTCGCCGAACACGAACTTGGCCATGGCTGCGCCCTGGTAGAGGTCGTTGTGGGCGGTGCGGTAGTAGCCGACGCTGTAGTTGGGCCCCGCGGTGCCGGCCAGGTCGGACGTCAGCGCGGGCGAGGTGTTGCCGCCGGAGATGAGCACCATGCCGGCATCGGTGATCAGCGGAGCTGCCGCCACCGCCGCGCCGGAGCATGACGTGCCGATCACGCCGACAACGTCCTCGTCGGCCACGATTATCTGGGCCGCGGCCTGGCCACCGTCGTTGGAGCACAAGTCGTCGAGGCTCGTGCCGGTGTCCACGTCGAAGCCGTGGATGGGGCCGTAGTCGTCGACCGCTATCTGCGTGGCCCGGTCGATGGGCAGGCCGAAGAAGGCCACGTCGCCGGTGATGGCCTCCAGCGAGCGGATCTGGATGGCGTCGCCCGCCTCGACCGTCACCACGCCCAGGGAGCCGTCGCCGAGATGCTCCATGGCCCCTGCGGCGGCCTCAGCCGCGGCGGCCTCAGCGGCAGCCGCGGCCGCCTCAGCCGCGGCGGCGGCCGCATCGGCCTCAGCCTGGGCCGCGGCGGCCTCAGCCTCAGCCGCTTCCAGGGCCGCCTCGAGTTCGGCGACGACCTCGGGGTCTACGGTTCCCTCGGCTGCGGCCATGGCCTCGTCGAGGGCCGCCTGGGCCTCAGCCGCGGCAGCCGCGGCCGCCTCAGCCCGAGCGGCGGCCGCATCGGCCTCAGCCTGGGCCGCGGCGGCCTCAGCCTCAGCCTCGGCGGCCTCGGCTTCAGCGGCGGCCGCGGCGGCCTCAGCCGCGGCGGTGTCGGCGGCCGTGCCGGCGTCCGCAACCTCGTCGTCGTCGCCGCAGGCGGCGGCCACGAGGCCGAAAGCCAGCACTACCGCCAGCCAGCGAACCAGGTGCTTCCTGTGTCTCATATTCCCTCCGTGGGATATGTGTCCGACCGCGGCCGGATGCTTGTGATGCTGTGGAGACACGTTGCGGTGCCGAAGCTCACGCCGTGTTGGAGACCTCCGAACCGCCCAGCGCCTCGCGGCCGAACCATAGCAGCCGCGCGTGGGCGTGCGTCCGGGCGCGCTGAGGGGGCCGGCACGTTGGGTGCCGGCCCCCCTTTTTCAGCGTTACATCACGCGATGCGGCCCGCGGCTAGAAGCCGTGGCCGATGCTCTCGTCGATGAACTCGTTGGTGAACAGCTGGTCCGCGGTCAGGTCCGGATCGATGTCCATGCCCGCAGCCCGCATGTCGTCGAGCACCTTGGCGATGCGCTCAGGAACCATGTTGCCCACGATGCCATCACCACCGTCACCGATGAGGCCGAACTCGCGCTTGGCCGAATGCGAGAACTCGGCCAGATCAGGCGGATACACCCAGAAGTCCTCGTACTTGAGAACAGCGTCCACGATGATCGCGTTGGCGCGAGCGGGGTCGACGTTGAAGTCCACAGCCGCCTGCTGGATGATCGGCACCAGCTTCTCCAGACACGGCCTCAGATCCTCCAGATCACCAGGACGAACCCCGATGGTCTGGGAGTAGATCTGGAACCCCGCGTCGTGCAGCAGCTGGAAAGCCACCGGCTTGCCCCACTGCTCATAGACGTGCTCATAGGTGTACACCTCAGACGAAGCGAAGCCCTGCTGAGCTATCGAGCCGCCCGCACCCACAAACCGCGACGGGTTGCCCTCATAGGACGGATCAACCTGATCAGCAGACCAGATCCCCTGAGCCACAAACACCTCAGAGAACGTCCCGCCGCCGAACACATTGATCGTGATCTCCTGAGCACCGAGATCAGCGATACCAGTCACATCGGGATAGGTCTCAGGATCCCACATGATCATCTGCGGATTGCGCTCCAACGGAGCCACCACCGACATCAACGGAGCCACATCCCAGTGGTTCACCTGCTGATCAGTGGACGCATAACCCAAATGGATCCCCGGATCCACAGCCATGTGCTGAGACACCGGCGAGAACCCAATAGCAGGCCCGCCCGTGCGAACCTCCCACTCGATCCCCAAATCGACGCCACCGAGCACCATCGAACCCCGAACAACCTTGTTGCCCACATCAACGACGTAGTCATCGCCGACCAGCTCATACATCGCACCATGCTCAGACTCCGGGAACCAATCCGTCTGAACCACCAACGGCGACGGACACACACCCGACAAATCAACCGCCACCGACGCCGGTGCGTCGATGTCGGCGTAGGGCAGGCCGATGGTCGGGTCGATGAACTCGTTGGTGTAGAGCTGGTCCGCGGTCAGGTCCGGATCGATGTCCATGCCCGAGGCCCGCATGTCGTCGAGCACCTTGGCGATGCGCTCGCCCACCATGTTGCCCACGATGTTGTCGGGACCGTTGCCGATGAGGCCGAACTCGCGCTTGGCCGAATGCGAGAACTCGGCCAGATCAGGCGGATACACCCAGAAGTCCTCGTACTTGAGAACAGCGTCCACGATGATCGCGTTGGCGCGAGCGGGGTTGGCATCGAAGTCGACTACAGCCTGCTGGATGATCGGCACCAGCTTCTCCAGACACGGCCTCAGATCCTCCAGATCACCAGGACGAACCCCGATGGTCTGGGAGTAGATCTGGAACCCCGCGTCGTGCAGCAGCTGGAAAGCCACCGGCTTGCCCCACTGCTCATAGACGTGCTCATAGGTGTACACCTCAGACGAAGCGAAGCCCTGCTGAGCTATCGAGCCGCCCGCACCCACAAACCGCGACGGGTTGCCCTCATAGGACGGATCAACCTGATCAGCAGACCAGATCCCCTGAGCCACAAACACCTCAGAGAACGTCCCGCCGCCGAACACATTGATCGTGATCTCCTGAGCACCGAGATCAGCGATACCAGTCACATCGGGATAGGTCTCAGGATCCCACATGATCATCTGCGGATTGCGCTCCAACGGAGCCACCACCGACATCAACGGAGCCACATCCCAGTGGTTCACCTGCTGATCAGTGGACGCATAACCCAAATGGATCCCCGGATCCACAGCCATGTGCTGAGACACCGGCGAGAACCCAATAGCAGGCCCGCCCGTGCGAACCTCCCACTCGATCCCCAAATCGACGCCACCGAGCACCATCGAACCCCGAACAACCTTGTTGCCCACATCAACGACGTAGTCATCGCCGACCAGCTCATACATCGCACCATGCTCAGACTCCGGGAACCAATCCGTCTGAACCACCAACGGCGACGGACACACACCCGACAAATCAACCGCCACTCCTTCGGTCGTGGTGGGCTCAGCCGCGGCAGCGGCCGCGGCGGCGGCAGCCGCGGCTTCCTCGGCCGCGGCGGCGGCCGCATCGGCCTCAGCCTGGGCCGCGGCAGCCTCGGCCTCAGCCGCTTCCAGGGCCGCCTCGAGTTCGGCGACGACCTCGGGGGCTACCGTTCCCTCGGCTGCGGCCATGGCCTCGTCGAGGGCCGCCTGAGCCTCAGCCGCGGCCGCGGCGGCCTCCTCGGCCCGAGCGGCGGCCGCATCGGCCTCAGCCTGGGCGGCGGCGGCCTCAGCCTCAGCCACGGCGGCCTCGGCTTCAGCGGCGGCCGCGGCAGCCTCAGCCGCGGCGGTCTCGGCGGCCGTGCCGGCGTCCGTAACTTCGTCGTCGTCACCGCACGCCGCGGCCACCAGCCCGAAAGCCAGCAGTGCCGCGACGAGGCGCATCCACGTTCTCTTCTTCACCTTGGGTCTCCTCCTGCAGGTCATGAACCGATCGGGCCGGATCCGGCGCCGACGGGCGACGCTACAGGAGTCGTATACAGGAGCCCAAAGCGGGCACCGCGGTCGGAGCGGTCAGCCGAGAACCTCAGTCTCGTGCCACTTGCCGATCACCAGCTTCTGGATCCAGCCGAAGGTCCAGAACACCACGACGCCCAGGGCCGAAGACATGATGACGGAGGTCAGCAGCTCCTCTCCGTCCAGCTGGCTGGCGTAGCGGCGCAGGAGCTGGCCGATGCCGGCCTCACCCTGGCCGAAGAAGAAGTCGCCGACGATGGCGCCGATAACCGACAGCCCGGCCGAGATGCGCAGGCCGGCGAACACGGCCGGCAGGGCGGCCGGGAACATCAACTTCCGTAGCCGGGTCAGGCGGTTGGCGTGGTGAAGGGTGAACAGGTCGTGCATTCCCCGCTCGGCCGACTGCAGCCCGAAGAGAGTGTTCATGATGATCGGGAACAGCGAGATGATGATGCACACGATCACCCGCGCCGTCGTGCCGTAACCGAACCAGAAGCCGATCATCGGCACGATGGCCAGGATGGGGATGGCCTGCAGGGTCACCGCGAACGGGAAGACGGCTCGCTCCACCATCTTGGCCTGGCTCATCATGGTGGCCAGGAAGAGCCCGATGGTGATGGCGATGCCCAAGCCGATCAGGGCCACCTGGGTGCTGTTCCAGAGCGCCTTCAGGATCCTCGAGTAGTTGTCCCAGTCCAGAAAGCCGGTGTCCAGCACCTGATGGGGCGGCTGCAGCAGGAACCGGCGACCGGGCTCCAGTATCACATACGAGATCACGTACCAGAGCCCGATCAGGGCTCCGCCCAACACCACAGGCGGAAGGGCCGCCCGGGCCAACGTCTTGGGCCGGGACTCACCCGGCAGCGGCCCCGGCGCGTGGACCAGGGCGTCCTCCTGCGGGGGGAGGTCCGACCCGGTCGCACCGGAGCCGGAGTCTCCGTCCAGCTCCTCGCCTGCCGGGCGGGTCAGGTCGGGGATCGTGGTCATGATGAGGAACCTCGCAGGGCTAGGGAGACCTCGCCGCTCAGAAGGGCGAACTCGGGGTCGAACCGCAGTTCGGGCTTGCGCGGGTAATCGAACGGCACGTCGAAGCCGGCCACGATCCGTCCCGGTCGAGCCGACATGACATACACCTTGGTGCTCATGAACACCGCCTCGCCGATCGAGTGGGTGATGAACAGTCCAGCGAACCCCTCCGACTGGAACAGCCGCTGAGTCTCCTCGTTGAGGTGCTCGCGGGTGATCTCGTCCACCGCGCCGAAGGGCTCGTCGAAGAGGAACACCGGCGGCTTCAATGTGAGGGTGCGGGCCAGCGAGGTCCGCATCCTCATGCCGCCCGACAGCGACTTCGGGTAGTGGTCCTCGAAGCCGGTCAGCCCGACCAGCTCGATCGCGGCCGTCGACAGGTTCCGGCGCTCGTCGGAGCCGAAGCCGTGAAGCTCCGCGAACAGTTCCACGTTCTGGCGCACCGTCCGCCACGGAAGCAGCGTGGCGTCCTGGAACACGTAGCCGAGACTGTCCCGGTCGACCGCGACGCTTCCCGCGGTCGGTTCCAGAAGGCCAGAAGCGATCCGCAGCAGCGTCGACTTGCCGCAGCCGGACGGCCCGACGATGGTCACGAACTCGCCCTTCTTGATCGAGAGCGTGATCTCGCGCAACGCTTCGGTGCCGTCAGGGAAGATCATGCCGATCCCGTCGAATGACAGCGCACCATTCATGCTGGCAGTCGTCACCAGATCCGTCTCCCCCTTGGCAGCGAAATGTGGACGGTTGCCGATCTCAGCGGCGACCATACAGTACCGCCAACGGCCATTGACCAGACCGGTGAATGATGAGAATCCTCCTACTCGACGGCTACGACCCATCCGACCACGACCGGCGCGTGGTGGTCGAGGCGATCGAGGAGCTGCATGCCGGGCATCACGAAGTGGACCTGCTTCCGGTTCACGGCTTCAACGCGGTGATGTCCGCGGCCGAGCGGGTCGCCTACCACGGCGACGAGCCGGTGATCTCCGACGATGTTCGCGACTCGGCCGAGAGGCTGCAGGCCGCGGATGCGCTGCTGTTCTGCTACCCCTCCGTGGTCTTCACTGTGCCCGCGAGCCTGAAGGGCTGGCTGGAGCGGGTGATGGTGCCGGGCGTGGCGTTCGTGTTCGACGACCAGCACCGGGTCAGGCCGGGGATGCAGAACATCCGCCGGATCGGCGCACTCACCACGAGCCCGCACGGTCGGCTGGCCCGGCGGCGGGCCCGCGACGCGGGCAAGCGCACGACGGCCAGGACGCTCCGGCTCAGCGCCCACAAGCGCTGCCGGACCACCTTCGTGGCGGTGCCGACACCCGCGGACGACGAGGGCGTCGCCAAGATCCGCAAAGCCCTCCGCCGCTGGTAGCGCGCTGGACCCGCCGGCCGGAAGTGCCCGACTAGGGCAGAAGGGGCATCACCTCTTCGGCGATGCGGTGGAGCTGCTCCTCCACCTGCCCGTAGGGGTCGCCGGGCATGGCCGGGAACAGCAACAGGTTCTCAAGACCTATCTGCTCGTCGTAGGCGGCGATGGCCTCAGCCACCTGCTCGCCGGTGCCCACGAAGGTGGTCTTCTGGTCGATGGACTCCTCCAGGGTGGGGATCAGCCCCGGCTCGGCCGGCTTGCCGTCGGGACCCATGTAGCCCTTGCTCCAGCCGTAGGGGCCGAGGAACTTCCAGAACTCGTCGTGACCGTCGCGCAGCGACGCCACCGCTGCCTCATGGCTGTCGTCAACCCGCACGTTGAGCACTAGCAGGCGGTGCTCGCCCCGGCCCAGCTCGCGGCCGTGCTCGGCTGCGTAGATCTCGGCGAACTTCTCCCAGCGCATCTTCACGAAGGAGTGGTGGTTGTTCCAGAACACGCCGCCCCAGCCCCACCGCGGCACCTGCTCCAGCGTCGGGGGCGAGGTGATCGCCTGCCAGATCTCGTAGGGGTACAGCGGGCGGGGCACCAGCGACAGCTCGGTCACGAACCCGCCCCGGTCCGGGATCCCGGCCGGCGGGAAGTCGTACACCTCGCCGTGAAAGCTGAAGGTCTCATTGTCGAGGGCCAGGCGGATCACCTGCATGGCCTCGTCGAACTGCTTGCGGTTGAACTCGTCGGCCGCGACCTTGTCGGGATTGTCGAAACTGCCGATCTGGGTGCCCAACGTCTCAGCCTCACGCGGCACCGTGCCCCGGCCGACGCCCAGAATGCCGCGGCCGCCCGAGACGTTGTGCATCGTCGCGAAATCCTCGGCCAGCCGCAGCGGATGCCACTGCGGCACGATGTTGAACGCCATCCCGATACGGATGCTCTCGGTGCGCTCGGCGAGGATGGTTCCCACCAGGATCCCGTTGGGGACCACCTCATAGCCTTCGTGCTGGAAATGGTGCTCGGTCAACCAGAACGAGTCGAACCCCAACCGGTCACACACCACCCCCATGTCGATGATGCGCTCCGTCGCCCGCCAGACCTCCTTGTGGTCATAGCGGCGGTCGGTGGGAGCGGGCGGGCCGGCGCCCGCGTCGGCAAACTCCACCCCGCCGAACAGGAACACCCCCGTGCGCACGCAGCCAACTGTAGGCCACTCCGGTTTCTGAGATCGAAACCCGGCGGGTGGGACGGTGCCTCCCGCGTGCGACACTGCTCGGCGTGGCCGACTTCAGCCAGACCGGAGGGGTGCCCACTCTGCACGACCTCCTTCACCGCAGCGTGTCGGACCTCGAATGGAACCTGCGAACGTGGGCCGCGAAGCGGCCGGTGACGTTGATCATCCCCTGCCTCGCCTCAGAGATCGGCTCGGACGCGTTCGACGCGATGCTTGGCGAGCTGGCGTCGGCCGACTGGCTGACCCGGATCGTGGTGGGTCTCGACCAGGCCGACGAGACCGACTTCCGCAACGCCCTCCGCCTAGTCGATGCCCTTCCCCAGCAGGGCGACGTCGTATGGAACGACAGCGAGGCCGTCCTTCGCATCGAGGACGGTCTGGCCGCTCAAGGGCTCGCGCCGCGCAGCCGCGGCAAGGGACGCAACGTCTGGTACTGCCTGGGAGCGGTGCTGGCCCGAGGGACCGAGCCCGTGATCGCCATGCACGATGCCGACATCGTGGGCTACAACCGCGAGCTGCTGGCCCGGCTGGTGTATCCGGTGGCCCATCCCGGCTTCGGCTACTGCTTCGCCAAGGGCTACTACCACCGGGTCACCGAGGGCCGCTTCTCCGGTCGGGTCACCCGGCTGCTGGTGGCCCCGCTGGTGCGAGCCCTGCGGGCCGAGGCGGGCGAGCACAGCTAC
Organism: Candidatus Aldehydirespirator sp.; assembly: GCA_965203575.1. GTDB lineage: Bacteria > Actinomycetota > Acidimicrobiia > Acidimicrobiales > Aldehydirespiratoraceae > Aldehydirespirator. The sequence continues at coordinate 2,190,611 of OZ241894.1, read as the reverse complement.
CTGCGCTTCCTGGAGGGGTTCCGCTACCCGCTGGCGGGGGAGACGGCCATGGAGTCGTGGCTGGCAGCGAGCCTTCGCATCCCCGGGCACTGGGGCATGGACATCGGCATCCTCTCCGACGTGTACGCCCAGTGCGAGCCCTCGGCCATCTGCCAGGTGTCGGTGGCGAACGCCTACGACCACAAGCACCAGGACCTCTCCGAGCACGACGCCACCGCCGGTCTGCGCCGGATGAGCATCGACGTGTCGGCCACTATCATCCGCCGTCTGGGGCTCGAGTCCCTGGACGGAGCCTCCGGGCTCTGCGACGCCTATCTGGTCGAGGCCCGGGACCTGATCCGCCACTACGCCAACGATGCCGAGATCAACGGCTATGTCGTGGACCGCGCCGCCGAGGAGGCCACCGTCGAGGTGTTCGCCCGCAGCCTGGCCGATGCCGTCGAGGTGTGCCGGGCCCATCCCGGCGAGGACGAGCTGAACCCGTCGTGGCGGCAAGTGCTGGAGCACGCGCCCGAAGTGGCTCCGATGCTCCTCGAGTCGCTCGACCCGGAGGCAGTGCTCGCCCGGTGAGCCTCTAGAGCGTCGGCCTCTTAGCAGTTAGCAGTCGCGGACGACGTGGAAGGCCCGCATGGTCGCCTCTCGGCACCACTGGCCCATGGCCTCGTCGACGGCCTCGACGTCGGCGCCCGGCACGGCGTCCCAAGCCTCCATCGACTCCCACCGGATCACTGCGTGGACCCGGCCGGGATCGTCGTCGGCCACCCACATCTCCTTGCCGGCGAACCCGGGTCGGGACTCGAGGTAGCGGCTCCAGTGGCGTTCCTCGACGGCCAACCACTGCTCGCGCTCGGACGGGTCCACCTCGAAGGTGAGGAACTCGATCACCATCGACTTCAGGCTAGAGGCCGAGCGGAAGCCGCACTTGGACGAGGGCTCCTCAAGCAGCTGAGCGAGGCCGTGGCCCGAGCGGCCCGTGAGCGAAGCGAACAAGAGCGGGAAACAAGAGGCCGGTGCAGCGTAGGGTGAAGGGGTGACCGGAGCCGTCTTCGATCTTCGCAGCTACATGGCGGTAGCCGAGGCCGCGGGGATGCTCAACCGCATCGCGCGTCCGGTGAGCCTCGAGCACGAGCTGGCCGACGTGGCCGCCGCGCTGGAGCGCTCCGACGCGGGGCCGGCGCTGTTCGAGGCTCCCAAGGACTCGCCGTGGCCGATCTTCTCGGGCGCGGTCAGCAGCCGGCGCACCGCGGCGCTGGCCCTGGGCTGCGAGCCCGACGAGGTGGTGGACCGCATGGGCCACGCCCTCGAGCCCGCCAACGGGGTGGCGACAACCCTCGTGGACAGCGCGGCCTGGCACGACGACGGCATGACCGGCGACGACGTGGACCTGGCCGCCATACCCATCCCCACGCACTCGCGGGGCGACGGCGGCGCCTTCATCACCGGGGCAGTGAGCGTCACCAAGGACCCGATCAGCGGGCGGGGGAACCTGTCGTACAACCGGATGCTGATGCTGGACCGCAACGTCCTGGGCTTCAACGTCAACGAATGGCGCGACGTGGGCACGTTCATGCGCAGCCGGCCCGACCCCGACGCGCCCTTCGACGTGGCCCTGGCCATCGGTCTCGACCCGGCGGTGATGATCGCGGCCGGGGTGCGCACGCCGGTCGACGAACTGCTCATCGCGGGTGCCCTGCGGGGCCGGCCGGTGGAGGTGTGCCGGGGCCGCACCATCGACGTTGACGTGCCGGCGCACGCCGAAGTGGTGATCGAGGGCCGGATCCGGCCCAACCAGCGGGCCGACGAGGGGCCGCTGGCCGAGTTCCACGGCTATCACGGCGAGATGTGGCCCAGCCCCACGGTTGAGGTGACCGCCATCTCCTGGCGCCACAGCCCCATCTACCAGACGATCATCCCGGGGTGGTACGAGCATGTGTTCATCGGCAACGTGCTGCCCCGCGAGCCGCTGCTGCGCCGCTTCGTGCGCCACATCGACCCTCAAGCCGACGTGCACATCCCGCCCTACGGCAACGGCTTCCTGGCCGTGATCCAGATCGACCGCGACAACCCGGGCACGCCCAAGAACCTGGCCATGGCGGCCATGGCGGCCCACATCAACATCCGCAACGTGATCGTGGTGGACCGCGACATCGACGTCAGCCAGCCCTCCGAGCTGCACTGGGCCCTCACCAACCGGGTCCACTGGCTCGACGACGTGTTCACCGCCGCCCATGCCCAGGGCCACGAGATGGACCCCACCGCCGACAACCGGGGCATCAGCACCAAGGTGGGCATCGACGCCACCTACAAGCGGGAGCGCCGCGAGTACGGCGAGCGGGTGGCGTACGCACCGGTTGATCTGGGGAAGTACCTACAGTGACGGTCGCGAGTCGAGCCCCCGCCCGCGCTCCGGGGAAGTACCTACAGTGACGGGAGAGAGTGGAGCTGTCGCCCCCGCCCTAGGGAAGTACCTGCAGTGAGCGGGTCGCGGCGGGTGGTGGTGGCCATCAGCGGGGCCACCGGCGTGGTGTACGGCGTCCGGGCCCTGGAACTGCTGCGCGACGTCGACGATGTGGAGACCCACCTGGTGATCACCGGGCCCGGCCGCCAGACCCTGGCCTACGAGACCGACCTGGCGCCGGCCGACGTGGAGGCGCTGGCCGACGTGGTGCACGGCTCGCGCGACATCGCCGCGCCGATCTCGTCGGGCTCCTACGCCACCGCGGGGATGATCATCGCCCCGTGCTCGATCAAGATGCTCTCGGCGGTGGCCAACTCCTTCGGCGCCGACCTCGTGTCGCGGGCCGCTGACGTGACGCTCAAGGAGCGGCGGCCGCTGGTGCTGATGGTGCGCGAGACGCCGCTGCATCTGGGCCATCTGCGCCTGATGGTCCAGGCCGCGGAGATCGGCGCGGTGGTGTACCCGCCGGTTCCGGCCTTCTACACCCGGCCCGAGTCGATCGAGGACATAGTGGACCACTCCGTGGTGCGGGCCCTCGAGCATCTGGGCGTCGGGGCCGGCGACATCCCCCGCTGGGGGGAGTAGGCACCGGCCCACCTTGCTCCCCCGGCCGGCGGGTCCTGTCACGGGCGCGCCCTGACGGCGCAAGCGCCGCCATTGCTTGCCCCCGTGCCACCCCCCGGCCTTACGGGTCACGGGACCAGCCGGGTGTCCGGTGCATCTATTGCACTATTGCAGGGTGCGGAGTACGGCGTTGGCGGTGTTGCGGCCGGGAGCGCCCCAGATCCCCGAGCCCGGGAACGTGCCCGCGCCCGACAGGAACAGCCCGGGTACCGGCGCCCGGTAACGGCTCAGCTCCCGGCGCCGTCCGAACAGCGACGACAGCGGGGATCCCGCGTACGACGGCGTGTAGCCGCGGCCCAGGAACAGCTCGCGCTCGTAGCGGTCCGGGGTCATGGTCCGGTAGCGGTCGATCGACTGCAGGTATCCCGGCTGGAGGAGTCCGGACCACACCTCCAGCCAGCGGGTCGGCTCTGCCGATCCCTCCCAGCCTCCGTCGAGGTCGTACGGGGTGAACAATGCCTCGAGGCTCAGCACATGATGGCCGTCGCGGCTGCGCATCGACGGGTCCAGCGCCGACGGCACGTTGGCCATCATCGTCGGACGCGGCGCCACCCGTCCCAGGCTCCGCAGGCGGTGGGCTTCGGCCAGCTCGGCCGCACTGGGTGAGATGACGTAGTTCGGCTCGCTGGTGGCGCGTCCCTCGAAGAGGTCGAGCAGGTCCGAGTCCTCCAGGGCGGGGTAGCGGGGGACGTCGGTGACGACCGCATCGATCTTGGACTGGTATCCCTCCCCGGGAACTTGGGTGCGGGCCCGGTCGACGAAGCGGCGGGCCGCACGGTCGGTGGGCTCCGGGAGCCACCGTGACGCCACCGAGGCCGGATCGCAGGTCGTGACCACCGCAGCCGCGGTGACCTCGGTGCCGTCGGCCAGGCGCACCCCCCGCACGGCCTGGCCGTCCATCAGCAGCCCGGCCACGGCCGTCCCGCAGCTCAAGCGGCCCCCCGCGGCGGTGAAGGAGGCCGCCAGGGCTTCGGGCAGAGCGCCGCTGCCACCCACCGGCCGGCCTGTCTTGACCATGTGGCGCATGGCGTAGAGCACACCGGCTAGGCCGGTGCCGGGCGCGTCGGGGGGCGCGCCCCACACGGTGGGCCCGTTGCTGATCGCGGGCATGACCAGGGCCTCGTCGTCGAAGTACGACCTCAGCACGTCCAGCGCGCTGGCCCGGCTCCACCGCAGCAGCCTGGCCCCGCCCCTCCCCCGGCGGGCCAGCACCCGGGCCAGCATCTTCGGCGTGGAGGCCGGACCGGTGCCGATCTCCAGGCTGAGCTCGGCCACCGGTCGGGCGTCGGCGAGATAGCGGCGGTAGGCCTTGGCCGCTGCGGGCCGGTGGCGCCCTATGGACTCGATGGTGCGCTCGCTGTCGTTGAAGAACAGCCACGGCGGGCTGCCGTCGTAGCCCATGTAGACGGTGGTGGGATCGGCTTCCAGGTATCGCAGCCCGTGGGTGGCCAGGTCCAGGTCGTCCATGAAGGGCATGGCCCGCACCAGGGTGTGGTCGCAGCTGCAGATGTTGAAGCGGGCGTCGAGGTCGCCGACCGTCGAGGCGCAGCCCCCTACTTGGTCGCGGGCCTCCACCAGCAGGGTTTTCACTCCGGCCCGGGCCAGGTAGGCCGCGCAGATGAGGCCGTTGTGGCCGCCGCCCACCACCACCGCGTCGGCGTCGCCGACGGTTCCCGAGCGGCTTGACCCGGCGCCGACCTCCGGGGCGACACCGGCGGCGGTCACGGCGGTGTCGCCGCCGGGTCCCCGCCCGGGCGGACCACCACCGACTCGGTCTGCCGCCGGTCGAGCTCGGCGACCAGTTCCTGCACCTGCGGGTCGTCGGGGTCGGCCCCGGCGACGGCCACCGTGAACCGGGCGGACCTCGGGACGTTCTTCATCATGCCGACCGGACTGGTCAGCGCCGCCGCGGCCCTCGCCGGAGTGAGCCGCTCGTACGGCGAGCAGCCCGCGGCCGCGGCCACCCGCAGCGGTCGGTGGACCCGGTCGGCGATCACGTAGCCGAGCGCATCGGCGCCGATGCAGGCCACCACATGGGTGGAGGCGGAGGGGATGGGCGGCTCCCACGGCGCGGGAGCGGTGAAGGGGCGGCGACGGGCTCCATCGGCCTCAACAACTATGTGATCGGCGGCCCCGTTGGCAAACCAGCGGTCGACTTCGGTGGGCGCGAACCCGAGGGCCTTGCGCTCGTCGGTCGTCCTCCACACCAGCACGGCGTCGTCATGGTCGAAAGCGGAGGCCAGTTCGTCGTCGGTGGGCCCGATCAGGCACGGGAACCCGCCGGTGCGGTCACACCCCATGCGGGTGGTGGTGGTCAACAGCGTGCGGGCCGGCAGGTTCCGGCCCAGCGCAAACAGCAGGGTCGTCTTGCCGCCGCCGCCGACCAGGGCCACCAGCGACCGGCGTCCCAGCCCGAGGGCCTCAGCGGCACCGGCCAGGCTGGTGACGCGCACGTTCCTGCCGGTGGGTCAGGTCTCCCGGATCTTGCGGGCGAGCACGACGATCACTGTCACCAGAACGCCCAGGATGATGAGCCGCTTGAAGTTCTTCACGGCGCGAAGCGTAGTGGTCCAGCGGGCCACCGCGGCCACAGAATCTCAGCGGCTAGGAGGCTGGGCCGCGACGCCGGTTACCCTGCCGCTCGGAGGTGTCTGAGTGCCTGGTGGGCTCCCCCGCCTTCAAAGCGGGTGGGACGGGCGATCCCCGTCCGGCGGGTTCGATTCCCGTCCACCTCCGCCATTCCTGCCGGAGCCTCGCCATTCTCGACTTCGCGAGGGTACGACTATTTGGTTATTTTAAGGTCTAAGTTGCGCTAATGAACGGCTGTATGATATACTTCCGCTCATTCTTCCCCGCCCCCCTCGGGCCGCGACCCGGGGGCTGGCGGGTGCTATCGCTTCGGGGCTGCCGCCCGGGCCGGTGAAGGGTTCATCTCGTGCCACCGATTAGGCAGTGAAGGCCCGGGGCCGGTCAGACGTTGAGCAGGTCGCGGGCGCCGGTGTCGCTGGAGGGGTGGCGCAGCTTCGACATGGCCCGGGCCTCGATCTGGCGGATCCGCTCCCGGGTGAGGTTGAAGTGCTCGCCGACCTCCTCCAGGGTGCGGGGCTCGCCCCGGTCGAGGCCGAAGCGCAGCTTGAGGATGTCGCGCTCGCGCTCGTCCAGCGGCGACAGCAGGCGCATGATCTCGTTGGGCAGCATGGTGGTGGCCGCGGTGTCGAAGGGCGAGTCGATCGACCGGTCCTCCACCACGTCGCCCAGCTCGGCGTCGCCGTCCTGGCGCAGCGGCTCCGACAGCGAGAGCGGCTCGGACTGGAAGCGCAGCGCCTCGGTGACCTTGTCCTCGGGCATCTCCACCTCGGCGGCCAGCTCCGAGAGGGTGGGCGGCCGGCCGTACTTGAGTTCCAGGCGGGAGCGGGCCTTCTGTAGGCGGGCCAGCGTGTCGCCGGCGTGGACCGGCAGCCGGATGGTGCGGCCGGTGTTGGCGATGCCCCGGGTGATGGCCTGGCGGATCCACCAGGTGGCGTAGGTCGAGAACTTGAACCCCTTGCGCCAGTCGAACTTCTCGACCGCGTGCATCAGCCCGAGGTTGCCCTCCTGGATCAAGTCGAGCAGGGGCAGGCCCGATGCCTGGTACTTCTTGGCGATGGACACCACCAGCCGCAGGTTCGACTGAACGAAGGTGCGTTCGGACTCGAGCCCGCGGCGCTCCTTGCGGCGCAAGTCCCGGCGGCGGTGATCGGTCAGGGAGCCGGGGGCGGCCTCCTTGAGTTCCTTGCGGGCCGCCAGTCCGGCTTCGATCTCCTGAGCCAGCCGGACTTCGTCGTCCTTGGTCAGCAGCGGGTACTGGCCGATATCGGTGAGATAGAGGCGGACCAGATCCTCCTCGTCTCTCTCAACTCGCTCCTTGACCTTTACCACGTACCCCCGCTCCAGGTCCGAAAAGGAGCCGGCCCAACGACAGCCGCCCCACGCGCCATTGCTGCGTTGAACGATAACGAGGTTTTGCCCATCGCCAACCACAGCACCGAACTGGCAGCCGACGACGCCGAAAACGGCCCCCACCGCTGCCAATCCCGGTCTAGGGCCACCGCCTCTCCCGAACTGGCAGCACAATGCACGCATACCGCGCAAAACGCTGCCAATTCACCCCAACGGTGGGCGGCGCCGGCTATTCGGGCCGCAGAAGCGAGCGCTCCACAATGCCGCCGGCCGCAGACAGCACGCCGGCGGCCGCCTGGACCGCTGCGGACTGGGCGGCTCCGGCAGGGGCGGCCCGGCGCTCCAGGTCGAACCCGAGTGAGCCGGCCGTGGAGATCAGGGCTCCATCGCAGTGGGGCGCGGCGTGCTCGCGAATCTCCGCGTACACGCGCTGCAATTCAGGCACGAGCACCTTGCGGGCGATGCCGAGACGCTCCCGCGAACCCTCCGAGGCCGCGATCTCGTCGAGCGCCTCGGCCAGCGACCCATCGGCGGGCGCGGCCTGCCTCCAGGGAGCCATCAGCTCGGAGTCGGGCTGGAGACCGTCGAGCGCCTCGCGGTGGGCGGCGAGCCGGCGGCTCAACTCCGACAGCGGTGCCGCGACCTCGGCGTGCTCGGGGGTGCCCGCCGCTTGTGCGGCCCAGCCGTCGAGCATCTCCGCCAACCGTCCGCAGGCCCAGCGCAGCGCGCACACCAGCCGGGCCGTCTGGGCCACGGAGTAGCCGCGGCTCACTGGTCGCTCGCGCCGCGGTACCGGTTGATGATCGGCATGCGCCTGTCCCGGCCGAACGCCCGGCCGGTGAGCCGGGGACCTATCGGCGTCTGGCGGCGCTTGTACTCGGCGGTGTCCACCATGCGGCACACCTGCTCCACCACCTCCGGCGGCGCGATCTGGGCCTGCTGGATCTCACCGACGCTTCGAAGCTCCTCCACGTACAGCCGCAGGATGGGGTCGAGCACCTCGTAGGACGGCAACGACTGGTCGTCGCGCTGGCCGGGCGCCAGCTCGGCCGACGGCGCCTTGGCCAGCACCGTCGCCGGTATGAGTTCGCTTCCCGCCTGCAGGTTGCGCCAGCGGCACAGCTCGTACACGTCGAGCTTCCATAGATCCGAGACGACCGCGTACGCACCGGCCGTGTCGCCGTACAGGGTCGAGTAGCCCACGGCCAACTCGCTCTTGTTGCCGGTGGTGAGCACCAGCCAGCCGTGCTCGTTGGCCAGCGCCATCAGTGTCAGGCCGCGGATGCGGGCCTGGAGGTTCTGGTCGGTGATGCCTCCCGGTTCGAGTCCCTCGCCGAGACCTGGTTCGAGCATCTCGGCCAGCGCCGCGTGACCCGGTTCGATGCCGACGATGCGAGCATCGATGCCGAGGTTGGCGGCCAGCTTCTCGGCGTCGGTGACCGAGTGCTCGCTGGAGTTGCGGGACGGCATCAGCACGCCGTGCACATGGTCTGCGCCCAGCGCGTCGACCGCGACGGCTGCGGTCAGCGACGAGTCCACCCCGCCGGAGAGTCCCACGCAGACATCGCTGAAGCCGCTCTTGTGGACGTAGTCGCGGGTGGCCAGCACCAGGGCGGCCCAGCGCTGAGCGTCGTGGTCCATGGGCGGTGCGATCGGCGCGGCCAGACGCTCGCGGCCGGATGCCGATGCGCCCTCCCGCGTCACTGCGACTACCGGGTGCCGGTGCTGCGGGGGCGGGATGTGCCGGCGGGACGGCAGATCCACATCGAACACATCGACCGACTCGGCGAACGATACGCACCGGGCCGCCACCGACCCGTCGGAGGCGATCACGAACGATCCGCCGTCGAAGACCAGTTCGTCCTGGCCGCCCACGAGGTTCACGCAGACCACCGCCACGCCGGCCTCGGCCACCCGCCGGCCGATCACCTGCTCGCGGGCGGCCTGCTTGCCGGCCCGGAACGGCGACCCGTTGACGTTCACCACCAGCTGTGCGCCGGCCCGGGCCAGGTCGCTCACCGGCCCGTCCGGAACCCAGGCGTCCTCGCACACGGTCACCCCCACCACTGCGCCTCCGATCTCGAAGAGCGGCGGCTCCTCGATGCCGGGCCGGAAGTGGCGCAGCTCGTCGAACACGTCGTAGTTGGGCAGGTGGCGCTTGCGGTAGACGCCGCGCACCTCGCCGGCCGCGCATACCGCCACCGCGTTGAAGGCCTCGCTGAAGCTATCGACCCCGGCCATGTCGGGCACCCGCCGGCCGGTCTCGCCGGCGCCGTCGACGAAGCCGACCACGGCCGCGCACGAGCCGGTGCCCGCCGCGAACCGGTCGAGCGCGGCCCGGCTCGCCTCGACGAAGCCCGGCCTGAGGACGAGGTCCTCGGGCGGGTAGCCGGTGATGGCCAGCTCGGGCAGCACCACGAGGTCGGCGCCGGCGGCCTCGGCCCGGGCCAGCGCCTCGGCAGCCAGGGCCACGTTCGCTTCCAAGTCGCCCACGGTCGGGTTGACCTGGCAGATCGCCACTCTCAATCGGTCGGATCCCGCCCTGGGAGTAGCTGCTGCGGCCATCGGGCCGGTGGGGTCAGTCGTAGCCGACGAGGGCTTCGCAGATGGTTCTCGTCAGCAGGGTGGTCACGTGGTAGGGGTCGGCGTTGGCGTTGGGGCGGCGGTCCTCGATGTAGCCCTTGCCGTCCTTGGCGACCTGCCACGGGATCCGCACCGAAGCACCCCGATCCGACACCCCGTAGGAGTACTGGTCATAGCGCTCGGTCTCATGCTCACCGGTCAACCGGAACTCGATGCCCGCGCCGTAACCGGCCAGATGCTCCTCAGGCTTGCCCGCCATGCCGAGCGCTTCGCACGCCGCGATGATGGGCTCGTAGCTCTCGCGCATCGACTTGGTGGAGACGTTGGTGTGCATGCCCGCGCCGTTCCAGTCGCCCAGCATCGGCTTGGGCTCGATGGTCACCTCGATGCCGTGCTTCTCCGCCAGGCGGAACAACAAGTAGCGAGCCACCCACACATGATCCGCGACCGTGACGGTGTCAGACGGACCGATCTGGAACTCCCACTGGCCCGGCATCACCTCGGCGTTGGTGCCCGCAATGTCCAAGCCGGCCTGTATGCACGCGGTGGTGTGCTCCTCGATGAGGTCACGACCCGAGATGCGGCCCGCGCCCACCCCGCAGTAATAGGGGCCCTGCGGCGGCGGGAACCCCGCGGGGGGGAACCCCGCCGGCCAGCGCGTCGTGGCGTCCAGCAGCGTGTACTCCTGCTCCATCCCGAACAACGGAGCCTGGTCCTTGTACTTCTCGTACACGGCCACACACTCGGCCCGCCGGTTGGTGGGATGCGGCGACAGGTCACGGGTGATCAGCGTCTCGCACAGCACCAAGATGTTGTCGCCGCCGCGAACCGGGTCGCCGCAGGTGAACACCGGCTTGAGCACCACGTCGGAGTTGTCGCCCGTCGCCTGGTTGGTGGAAGAACCGTCAAACCCCCAGATCGGCGGCGCCTCATCGTTGGCCAGAATCTTCGTCTTGGTGCGGATCTCACCCACCGGCTCAACGCCGTCAATCCACAAGTACTCCGCTCGATAAGTCACGACATCTCCTGTGCAGTTGCTGGGTCTCGAACGGTGAAAGAGGCTATCGGCCTAGAGGCCGAGCGAGTACCCCGCAACTCCTCTGTATCTTGCAGTGCGCCGAGCGAGGCCGTGGCCCGAGCGGCCCGTGAGCGAAGCGAACAAGAGCGGGAATTACGGGCGATTCTCAGCCCACCAGCCGTCCAGTCGAGCCAGCAATTCGTCGACGGGAAGCTCCCCTTCGGTGCGCTTGACCTCCAGCAGCCAGGCCAGAGCCTCGCCCACCTTCGGACCGGGGGGCAGGCCGAGATGGGCCATGACCGCGCCACCGTCGATCTGGGGCCGCTCCGCCGCCCGGCGCTCGGCGTCGGCCAGTTCGGCAATGCGACGCTCGAGATCGTCGATCTGGCGGTGGAGGTCGGCCTCCCGCTGGAGATTGCGGGTGGTGCAGTCCGACCGGACCAGCTGGTTGAGACGACCCAGCAGCGGCCCCGCGTCGCGGGCGTAGCGACGCACCGCGGCGTCGCTCCATCCCGACGCGTAGCCCTTGAACCGTCCCGACAGCCGCACCAGCTCACTCACGTCGTCGACGGTGCGCTCGTCGAAACCCAGCTCGGCCAGCCGCTTGCGGGTCATCCGGGCCCCTACCGCCTCGTGGTGGCGGAAGGTCACCTCGCCGTGCTCGTAGCTGCGGGTGCGGGGCTTGCCGATGTCGTGGAACAGCGCCGCCAACCGGACCACGAGGTCGTCGGGAGTCTTGGCCACCACCGCGATCGTGTGGGCCAGCACGTCCTTGTGCCTGTGGATCGGATCCTGCTCCATCTGCAGGTCCGGCAGCTCCGGAACGATCTGAGCCATCGCGCCGCGGTCGATGGCCGACCACAGCCGGGGCGCGGGATCATCGCCGCTGAGCAGGGCGCACAGCTCTTCTCGATGGGTCTGCCGGGCATCCACGATCATCACCGTAATCAAGCCTATGATCCGGCTTCGCGGTTCTGTCTCGTGACGCGACGGGGCCGCGCCCGCGGTGTATGGTGGGCGCCTGGAAAGGAGTTCTCATGCGATCACTGAGGTTCGCAACGGCGATACTCGCGCTGGCGCTGGTCGCGGCGGCGTGCAGCGACGACGAGAACGGCGAGGAAGTGCCGGTTGACGAGGTGACAACGACCACCGGGTCTGCCGCTCCTACCACGACCCAACCCCGGGTGACCACACCGACGACGGCGCCGCCCGACACCACGACCACCACGGTCGTAGAAGTCGTCCCTACGACTAGCACGACAGTGCCGCCTGACGCCTCGGTCAGCATCGGTCCGCCTCCCCCGCCGAGCAACGTCAGGTGCCAGGCCGGCACAGCCCAGAACGAGCTCCTGGTGGCGTTCGACGCCCTCCCCAATCCAGCCGACATCTCCAAGATCCGCGTCTACGTGTCGGTGGACGGCGGGCCGATGATCACCAACGGCGAGTACACCATCGGCGAGATCGACTCCAGCGGCGACCGTTGGGGCGCTCCGGCTCGGAGGCTGCCCGCCAACGTGCCGCTGCGACTCGCCGCGACGTCCTTCAACCAGCTGGGCCAGGAGTCGGGTTGGTACATCGTGGAGGGCCACTACACCGGCCCGGGGGCACCCTGCGGCGACGCTCTGCCTCCGCCCACCGCTACCGCCGGCTTCGGCGAGGGCGAGGGCGAGCAGGGGCAATAGCAGGCTCGCTGCGCCGGCCGGGAACCAGATCGACCCGGCGGGCGTCATAGGTGTTGACCGTCCCAGCCGGGAGGACACCTATGAATGATGCGATCAACCTCCATGTGAGGACGCCTCGCCGTCCCTTGAGGATCCTGGCACTGACCCTTCTGGGCGCAGTGCTGGTGTTGCTCAGCGCCTGTGTCGGCGGCGATGACGATGAAGCGGACGCCACCGCGGCCGCCGACGAGGCCGAGTTCGAAATGGCCGGCGAGGCACCGACCGACGCAGCACCGGAGCCCGCAGCCGAGGAGGCGCCGGCGCCCACTACGACGATGCTAGACGCCGGGGATGCTCTGGCCGTTCCCACCGCGCTCACGCCCGCCGATCTCGGGCGCGAGATCGTGTACCGGGCCACGATCAGCGTTCAGGCCGACGATGTGACCGCGGCCAGCAGCGAGGCGGTGGCCATAGTCCAGGGACTGGGCGGGATCGTGTTTTCCCAGACGACCCGCACCGAGCCCCAGCCCCGGGCCGAGATCGTGTTCAAGGTGCTCCCCGCCGACTTCTCGACCGCGCTGGAGCGCCTGGCCGGCGTGGGCAAGCTGGTCGACCAGTCGATCAGCGCCGACGACGTGACCGAGCGGGTCGTCGACCTCGAGAGCCGGATCAGCACGGCCGAGACCAGCGTCGACCGCCTGCGCCGGCTCCTGGATGAGGCCGTCGACCTCGAGGATGTGGCCCAGATCGAGGGCGAGCTGATGGAGCGCGAGACCACCCTCGAAGTGCTGCGGGGTCAGCTGCGCACGTTGCGCGACCAGGTGGACCTGGCCACGATCACCCTGACCATCACCCAGTCGCCCACCGTGCCGCCCGACACCGGGATAGAGGTGGCGGCCTGGGTGTCCGACGACGCCGACGACCCTTGCCTGGGGGCCCAGCACCTCACGGCCGATCCGGACTCGACCGTGTACTTGTGCCTGGAGGTGGAGAACCCGGGCGCCTCGACCCTCACCGACGTGTCGGTCCGGTCCCTCGATGTGCGTCTCGACATCGGCGCCTTCGAGACGCGGCAGGGCGGCTTCGACCGGATCGAGCCCGGCGGTCTGCTGGTGGCCGTGCTGGAGATTCCCGTCGAGGATGGGCGGCTGGCCGGCCGGGTGGCCACTCGGGGCTTGGAGATCCGGCTGGAGGCAGAGGCCGTCCCGGTGGACGCGGAGGGAACCGAGCTTCCCGAGGTCTCCGGCAGCACCTATGTGTGGCTCGACTCCCGCACCGACGACTCGCTTCCCGGTTTCCGCGACTCGATCTCCGACGGCGCCGGGTTCCTGCGCTGGATCGTGGGCGTGGCCCTGGTGGTGGTCGGCGTGCTGATCCCGTTCCTGCCGTTCGTGGCCGTGATCATCGCCCTGGTCTGGTGGCGCCGCCGCCGGCGCCGGGCCCGCAAGCAGGCATCGGCCCCGCCGCCCCCGCCCGCCTCTTGATCGGCCTTCCCCTAGCCTGTCGCGGTCGGCGCCGCGAGAGGAGACAGCGTGGGCGAGGTGCAGGAACGCAACAAGCAGATCGTGGCCCAGTACTGGGACGCCCTCTACTCCCACGACTGGAAGGCCATCGCAGGGTTCTTCAGCCCCGAGGCCAACTACGTGGACGTGGGCACCGGCGAGTCGGGCGGGGGCGCGCACGGTCCGGCCCAGATCGTGGCCCGACTGCGGCTGGGCCTCGACCCTGTGCAGAGCCACACGCACGAGCCGGGCCTGCTGATGGTGGCCGAGGGCTCGGTGGTGGTCACCGAGCACCTGGAGGTCTGGCAGTTCCACACCGGAGAGGTGATCAGGCACCCGTTCACCTCGGTGATGGAACTGGACGGCGACGGGCTGATCTCCCGCTGGTGGGACTACTCCAACCTGTCGAACCTGCTCGACAACGCCCCGCAGTGGTGGCTGGAGCACATCGCCTCCGGCTGGCGATCCACCCTCGACGCCTGAAGCGGCCGAGAAATCCCCGAGCCCCAGGAGGATCCGCCGATGACCGACTTACTCGACCCGGCCGCTGTCTGGCGGGAGTTCTGTAGCCGGATCGCCGAGGCGGGGGCGGCCGTGCTGGACGACCCGGCGGCGGCCGGCAGCCGCAACCAGGCCGAGGGGCTGCGGTGCCTCAGCCGGCAGCTTGTGTTCGCGGTGCAGGACGCGGTGGAGTTCCGCGACGCCGACTTCCCCGCCTTCCACCGCTTCGACGACGACGTGACCAAGTGGGGCGGCCCCAACACCGACAACAACTACCTGCGCTGCTCCATCGACCCGGCCGGCCTCTACCGGCTCACCGCCGACGTGACCGGCTGCCGCGACGCGATCCTCTCGCTGTATGAGGGCGACATGCAGCTGGGCCGCTACGGCGTGTTCAGCGAGTGCGCGCTGCGTGAACTGAGCCTCGAGGACGGGCGCCTCGAGGTGATGATTGCGCCCGACCGTCCCGCCGGGGCCGCCAACTGGATGGCCACCAACCCCGAAGCGCGCTATCTCGGTATCAGGGTCTACGTGTGCGACTGGACCACCGACGCCGTGCCCGACTTCTACATCGAGCGCCTCGACCGGACCGGCGACCGGCCGGAGCTACTCACCGTCGACCGCATGGCGGAAGCGCTGGAGGAGGCCGCGAGCTGGGTGGAGACCTCGGTCCCCTTCTGGCTGCGCTTCGTCGAGGGGATCCGCCAGCGCAACGGCGACAACGTCCTGACCCCGCCCATGCAGGCCAAGGGCGGCGCCGACAACATCGCCTACGGCGGCGGATTCTGGAACCTCGGCGACGACGAGGCCTGGCTGATCACGTTCGAGCCGCCCGACGCCTTCACATGGTCGATCCAGACCCACACCTGGCCCTGGTTCGAGTCGGGCGACCTGGCCCACGCCCAGACCAGCCTCAACGACACCCAGGCCCACACCGACCGCGACGGCGTGGTGCGGGCCGTGGTCAGCCACCAGGACCCGGGCGTGCCCAACTGGATCGACACCGAGGGCCGCCCGGTGGGCATGTGCATCTACCGCTGGATCGGCGCATCCGATGCACCGGTCGCCGAAGGGGCCGTGGTCCCGCTGGCCGAGCTGCGCGGTCACCTGCCGGCTGACCATCCGACGGTCACCCCCGACGAGCGCCGGAGCGTGATGGCGGCCCGGCGCCGGGGGGTGCACCGCCGGTTCCGGCGCTAGCCGGGCAGCACGGCGTCGGGGACCAACTCCAATGGACTGGCGGCCTCCGGCACGGCCTCGTTGGGTAGACCGGCTCAACGGCCACGCCGACCACGCCGGCCACGGCCGGCTGATCGTGCCACTGGAGCCGGACGAGTTGATCGCGGCAGCCACCGAAGAGGCCGGACTGGACGACTTCGGGCAGCCCGGCGAGTTCGGCGACGGCGGCGCGGGCTGGCGAACCCGTTTCGAGACCTTCATGGAGGCGCTGGAACGAGAGGGCGAACTCCACCTCACCGGCCGGCTCCTCACCCGCACCGACCTTCTGGCCGCGCTGCGCAACCGGCTGGAACTCGTCGATCTGTGGCGGCGCCGGCCCGACATCGGCGAGCAGCCGCTCGACGGACCCCTGGTGGTGATCGGCGCGGCCCGGTCGGGCACGTCCATCCTGCACGAGCTGCTGGCCCTCGACCCGGCCCACACCACCCCGACCACCTGGAAGGTGCACCGCCCCGTGGCGGCCGCCACCGGCGACGCCGCCACGGTGGCCGCGGCGCGACGAAGCGTCGACTCGGTGGTGTCTTTCTGGCACGACGTGCAGCCCGAGTACGAGACCATGCACCACAACGGCGGCGACCTCCCCACCGAGTGCATCTTCCTGACCGTGCCCACCTTCTTGTCGGACAACTGGGCCGGCACCCACACCGTGCCCAGCTACAGCCGGCATCTGGCCGTGGCCGACCACCGTCCCGCCTACGAGTGGCACCGCCGCACCCTGCAGACGCTGAGCCTGCGCGAGCATGGCCGGCGCTGGGTGCTCAAGGCGCCGAGCCACCTGGCCACCTTGCGGGAGTTGTTCGCGGTCTACCCCGACGCCAGGGTGATCCAGCTCCACCGGGATCCGGCCCGCACCTTGCCGTCGATGCTGAGCCTGATGGGCACGCTGCGGTGGATGCGCACCGACTCAGTCGACATGGAGCCGTTCGTGGCCCCGACCGTGGCGGGGGTGGCCCATCTGCAGCGTCGGGCCATCGCCGACCGGTCCTCGGGCCGCCTGCCCGACGACCGGTTCTTCGATCTGCACTACGCAGAGTTGCTCGCGGATCCAGTGGCCGCCATCGGTGCGGCCTACGAGCACTTCGGCCTGGCTCTCCCGACAGGGCTGCCCGACGCCGTCAGGGCGTACCTGGCGTCCAAGCCGAAGGGCGCCAGAGGCAGCCACCGGTACTCGCCCGAGGGCTTCGGCCTGACCGCCGAGGGGATCCGGTCGGCCTTCGGCGACTATCTCGACCGTTTCGCAATCGCAGCCGAGGACTGAGGGGCTGCGCCATTTGGCATCCGCGGCGTCAGCCCCCGAGACCGCCGTCATGCTGTTCCCGGCGGCGATGGCGAAGCACGGCGCTGGCCATCAGGGCCACACCGATGGCGACGATGGCGCCCCCGAACACCAGCGCGGCATCGATGTCGGCCCAATAGCGATCGGTGAGAGCCGCCAACGCGATCGCGATGAACACGAGCCCGGACACGGCTGAGATCGAGTCGATGCGCTCTATGGACCTCCGACGGGAGGGCGGCTCCCGGGCGTCGTCGTTGGGCATGCCGGTCGTCTCGTAGCTCATGGACCCACAGACCTCCCTATGGAAGCGGGCACAGTCCTCATCTCGACCTCACCGATGCCCACGTCGATGTCCAGGCGCAACTCGCCCGTAGTGTCGCCCCCCAACGGCACCGCGATCGTGCGCCTCGTGCCGAGGCCGTCCGTGGACTCGTGCCACGCGTAGCCGACCCCGCGGGCGTTGATGCTTCCCACTCCCACCTTGATGTCGGCGGTCGTGGAGATGCTGTCGGGCACGTACACCCGCAGCTCGCCGATGCCGAGGCTCAGGTCGACGGAGTGGTCCGTGCGCTCGGGATCGAGGTCGCGCAGGTCCACCACCAGCTGGCCGACGCCGTGCCGGTACTCGTCCTCCAGTTCCTCGATGTCGGCGACCGTTACCCGGGTCTCTCCGATGCCCGAGCCCCGCGGCACGTCGGCGCCCACTACCAGCAGCAGTGGCGCCGAGATCGCGACTCCAAGCCAGATCAGGCTTCGCGCGGGAGCGACGAAGGCCGATGCCAGCAGCCCCGCACCTGTGATGGCCAGCGCCAGGGCGAAGAACACGCCGACGTCGGTGGCGATCACGTCGAGGCGGTCCAGCATCAGCGCTGCGCCGGTGTACACGAACAGGGCCGCCACGGTGAACAAGCCGATCCATGAGCGATCGCGGCGCCGTTTCGCCGGGGGCGAGGACACGCTCGCAGGAGGCGGGGGCCCGGTCGGCGAAGCGGCCGACCACTCCGGCCCGCCAGCCGCAGCCGTGGAGGGGGGAGGCGCCGGGGGTGGTGGCGCCGGCTGCGACGGCGGGGCCGGAGTGGGCTTGGGGGCCGGAGTGGACTTGGACCCGCCGGCGGGTCCCGGCCACAGGACAAGGGCCACGCCGGCGGCGATGAGGATCAACGCCAGATAGGGAGCGATGCTCCACACATCGACGAACAGGTCGAAGAGATCGCCGCTGAGGTTGGCGGTGATGAGCAGGCCGAGGCCGATCAATGCAACTGCCAGCAGGCTGCGGAAGCGGTTGGGCGTGCCTCCCCCGAGGGCCTTGGCGATGACGCTGGGCGAGTCCTCGGTGGGCAGGGCCAGCCAGCCGATCAGGTACAGGAAGGGACCGGCTCCGCCCAGGAAGGTCAGCAAGATGAAGGCGATCCTCACGATCACCGAGTCGATGCCGAAGTAGGCGCCGATACCGCCCGCGACTCCGGCGATCACCTTGTCGGTGGAGCTGCGGCGAAGCGTGCGGCGCTCGGTGGCGGCACCGTCGGCCGCGGCGTGCGCGTCTTCGGTGGGGCTCGGATCCTCTGGGCCGGGCGGCTGCTCTTCGGCCATGTCGTCCCGATCCTCGCTCGATCCCTCGGCGCCGGGCGGCTGCTCTTCGGCCATGGCATGCAGTGTGTGGCGTGGCGTCGAGCCGGCCAATGGGGAATCCCCCTGAACTCTCCCCGAGGACTGCCGCCGACCTAGGGGTTGGTCCCCGGTGTCGCCCCGGCGCCGCCGTGCCATCATCTCTGCATGGCACCGACCCGGGCCGGCTGGCCGGTCAGGTCCAGCACGGACCGAGTGATCGCAGGGGTGTGCGGCGGCATCGGGGCGCGCCTCGGCATCGACGCCACCATCGTGAGGATCGCCTTCGTGGCGCTGGCCCTGGCCTGGGTCGGGGTGCCGCTCTACCTGCTGGGGTGGATCCTGCTGCCCCAGCAGCCCTCGCCCGCCGCAGGGACCGGTCCGGACCGGGTTGCCCCTCCGGCTCGCATTGCGGCCAGGCGGGCCGCGGGCATGGCCCTGATCGTGCTCGGAACGGTCGTGCTGGTCCGGCACTTGGGAGTGGCGCTGCCCGACACCCTGATCTGGCCCGCCCTGTGCGTGGCCTTCGGGCTCGGGATCGTGGTCTGGCGGGCGCAGCCGGCCGCCGGTTTCGGCCGGGCCGCCGCGATGCGGATCGCGGCGGGCACGATCCTGCTCGCGCTCGGCCTCGGGGTGATCGCGGCGGCCAACCTGTCGCTGTCGGCGGTGCGGGACGGGCTGCTGTCGGGTGGGCTAGTGGTGGGCGGTCTCGCTCTGATCCTGGGGCCATGGGTGGCGGTGCTGGCCCGGGACCGGCGGGAGGAGCGCCAGCGCCGTGTCAGGGCCGACGAGCGGGCCGAGATGGCCGCCCACCTTCACGACTCGGTACTGCAGACCCTCGCCCTCATGCAGAGATCGGATGATCCGGCCCGCATGACCTCGCTGGCCCGGCGCCAGGAGCGCGAGCTGCGCAGCTGGCTCTACGGGGACGCGGCCGAACCCGGTACGGCAACGGTCAGAGCGGCCATCGAGCGCCTGGCCGGAGTGGTGGAGGAGCGTCACGGCGCGGTCATCGAGGTTGTGTCGGTAGGAGACGCGCCCCTGGATGCCGTGATGGAGTCGCTGGTGGCCGCGGCCGGCGAGGCCATGACCAACGCGGCCCGCTGGTCGGGCTGCCCGACGGTGTCGGTCTATGTCGAGGCAGGCCCGGAGGGGGTTGAGATATTCGTGCGCGACCGGGGCGTGGGCTTCGACCCCAACGCGGTGAACGGCGACCGCCACGGGATCCGGGACTCGATCCGGGGCCGGCTCGACCGGGTCGGCGGGAGCTGCGAGATCAACAGCTCGGAGGGTCATGGCACCGAGGTGCGCCTGCACCTGGCCCGGAGCTGAGACTCCTCGGTACGGTGGCGGTCATGGCGGCTGCTCCTCCCCGGGTGGTGATCGTCGACGATCACCGGCTGTTCCGCAGCGGCGTGCGGGCCGAGATCGGCGACCGGGTGGCCGTGGTGGCCGAGGCCGACGACGTCGGCTCCGCCGTCGAGACCATCGAGCGCTGGAGCCCCGATGTCGTGCTTCTCGACGTGCACCTTCCCTCCGGGTCGGGGCGCGAGGTGATCGAGTCGGTGACCGCGGCCGGCGTCGAGACCCGGTTCCTCGCCCTGTCGGTGTCCGACGCTGCCGAGGACGTGATCGCGGTGGTCCGGGCCGGGGCCAGGGGCTATGTCACCAAGTCGATCTCCGGCGACGACCTGGTGGATGCGATCATCCGGGTGAGGGACGGCGACGCGGTGTTCTCGCCCCGCCTCGCCGGGTTCGTGCTGGACGCCTTCGCCACCGACACGGTCGCGGTGGCGGGGTCCGAGTCCGACGAGGACCTCGACCGGCTGACCGCCAGGGAGCGGGAGGTGCTGCGCCACCTGGCCCGGGGCTACACCTACAAGGAGATCGCCCGCCAGCTGACCATCTCGATCAAGACGGTGGAGACCCACGCCTCCGCTGTGCTGCGCAAGCTCCAGCTGTCCAACCGCCACGAGCTGAGCCGGTGGGCCGCCGCCCGCCGCATCTGGTGAGCCGCGGGCGGATAGGTGACCATCTCACGGTGCGGCCGACCCGTTCTTGACGTAGTTATGCCGCTATAAGGTGAACAACTACGTCAAGAACGAAGCATGGGCATGTTCCGGTGAACCGGGGCCTCCACTAGGTTCTGCGCTCATGGCACAGCAGGAGACAGCCGCGGCGCGTTGGGCCCGCCAGATGGCCGACTGGGCCATCCCCGATGAGATCCTGGGCTCTGCTCCCCGCCGGCCCTTCGTGTTCAGCCCGGAGATCTTCGCCGCACCCGAGCCGGGGACGTTCGAGCGGTCGCTGTCGAACCGCCGGGCCGCCGAGGCTCTGGGCGACGGAGGCTCGGTGCTGGACGTCGGCTGCGGGGGCGGGGCCGCGGCCTTCGCGGTGGCGCCGCCCGCCACCGAGGTGATCGGAACCGACCGCCAGGCCGACATGCTCGACCTGTTCGCGGCCACCGCCCGCGGGCGCGGCATCCCGTCGGTGGTGCATGCCGGGTCGTGGCCCGAGGTCGCGGGCGAGGTGCCGGTCGCCGACGTGGTGGTGTGCCACAACGTGCTCTACAACGTGACCGACATCCCGTCGTTCGTGGCCGCGCTGAACGCCCACGCCCGCCGCCGGGTGGTGATCGAGATCACGCCCAAGCATCCCCAGGACCGCCGCCGCATGCTGTGGCGTCACTTCTGGAACCTCGAGCGGCCCCACGAGCCCACCGCGGCCACCGCAGTGGAGGCCATCGCCGAGGCCGGTCTGGACCCCGTCGCCGAGGAGTCGCTGCTGCCCGAGGACCCCCGCGCCGCGGCGCGCCGCGAGTTCGAGGGGCCCCAGTGGTGCCGCAACCTGTGCCTGCCGCCCGAGCGCGAGCCCGAGGTGGCCGCGCTGATTGCCGGCGCTCCCTTCCCGCGGGAGCGGGTGACCATCTGGTGGGACATCGAGCGCTGACTCCCAGTCGCCGTGGCTACGGCGGTGATGCGGGTCAGGTTGCGGTTGAGAACAGGATGATGGCGCCCGCTCCCAGGGCGGCACCGACCCACTGCCAGCGGCGCACCGCCTCGTGGTAGACCCGCCAGGCCAAAGCCATGGTCGTGACCGGCGCGAAGCCGAGCATGGCGGCCACCACCGCGACGTTGCCCCGCTGGAAGGCGATGACGGTGGCGATGACCGCTCCGATGTCTATGAGTCCGACCAGCAGGCCGAAGCGGCGCACATCCGATGACAGCGGGGCCATCAGCCGGAACGGCCGGGTGATCAGCGGAATGATGCCCACCGCGCCCAGCTGGGTGATGAATGCGGGCATCGCCCCGGCGTCGGGGCTGATCTGAGCGAAGGCCAGGCTGAGGCAGCCCAGCAACCCGCCCACACTGCAGCCCAGGAACAGAGCCTCTCCCGACCAGAGCTTCCTGTTGGTCGGGAGCTTGCCGTCGCTGGCGATGAGCAGCACGGCCGGCATGGCCAGCGCCACTCCGGCCAGCTCCGCCCCGCCCAGGGGGTCGCCGGTCAGCGGGCCCACCACCGCGGGGATCACCAGCGACACCAGGCTGAAGGTCGGGGCGACCACCGCCATGGGGCCCCGCTCCATGGAGAAGTACAGCAGTGGCCGCACCGTCGCCGCGAACACCAGTGCCACAAGCGTCCAGTAGAAGTCGATGCGGCCGAAGTCGGCCGGGGGAACCACCAGCACGAACAGTCCGGCCACGACGGCCCCGACGCACGATGCCACCCAGGCGATCGCCACCACCGCGCCGCGATGGTCGACCCGGCGGCCTCCGACGCCACCGAAGAAGTCGCCCACCCCGAGCAGCGCCGCAGCCAGTCCCCCGAGAAATACAGGCAAGCGCTCAGGCTAACCCCACCAGGGGGCGCCGGGCCGCCGGGCCGCCGTACTCTGTGGCCATCGAGACGGACACCTCAGCCGCCGGCAAGCCCACCACGCTGGGCGTCGACGTGGGCGGGACGTTCACCGACGTCGCCCTGTGGGACGGCGCCGCGATGGCCGTCGGGAAGGTGCCGTCCACGCCGCGCGATCAGAGTGATGGCGTGATGGCCGGTGCCCGGGCCGCGGTGAGGCCGGGCGGGCGCGCCGACCTGCTGCACGGGACCACTGTGGCCACCAATGCGCTGCTCGAGCGGAGAGGGGCCAGGACGCTGCTGGTGACCGACGGCGGCTTCGAGTCGCTGATCGAGATCGCCCGCCAGGACCGGCCCTCTCTGTACGACCCGTTCGCCGACCGGCCGGTGCCGCTGGCGGACGACGGGATGCGGCTCGGTGTCGAGGCGCCCGCAGCCGGGCTGGACGGTGAACTCGACGCCGTCGCGGCCTCGGTCGCGGCGGCCGTGCGGGACCGGGGAGCGGAGGCGGTGGCGGTGTGCCTGATGTACTCCTACGCCGCGCCGGGCGTCGAGCGGGCGCTGGCCGGCCGGCTCCGGCAGGTTCTGGACGTGCCGGTGTCGGCCTCCGCGGAGGTGGTGGCCGAGTTCAGGGAGTACGAGCGGTTCTCGACCGCGGTGCTCAACGCCTTCCTGTCGCCGGAGGTGTCCCGCTACATGGGAAGCCTGGCCGCCCGGGCCGGACAGTCGGGGTTCATCGACGAGATCTCGGTCATGCGCTCCTCGGGCGGGCTGGTGTCGCTGGACCACGCCTCGGCGTTCCCGGCGTCGATCCTGCTGTCGGGTCCGGCCGGCGGGGTGGTCGCCGCGGCCGCACTGGGGGAGCTGATGGGCTGCCACACACTGATCTCCTTCGACATGGGCGGCACCTCGACCGACGTGTGCCGGGTGCGCGCCGGCCGTCCCGAGGTGACCTACAACCGGGAGATCGCCGGCCATGCCTGCCTGATGCCGTCGGTGGCGGTGCACACCGTCGGCACCGGGGGCGGGTCGGTGGCCTGGGCCGACCGCGGCGGCGCGCTGCGGGTGGGGCCCCGCTCCGCGGGCGCCGATCCTGGGCCGGCCTGCTACGGCCGGGGCGGGACCGAGCCGACCGTCACCGACGCCAACGTCGTGCTGGGCCGGCTCGATCCGGGGGGCAGGCTGGCCGGAACGGTGGCACTCCAGCCCGAACTGGCCATGGCCGCCTTCGAGCGGTTGGGCTCGGAGCTGTCGCTGGAGTCCGTCGAGGCGGCGCTGGGGGTGGTGGCGGTGGTGGAGTCGCACATGACCCACGCGGTGCGGGCCGTCTCGGTGGAGCAGGGCACCGACCCCCGCGACGCGGCCCTCATGGCCTTCGGCGGTGCGGGGGGCCTGCACGCCACGGCCCTGGCCCGGGCCCTGGAGATGGACGGTGTGATCGTCCCGCCCTACGCCGGCGTGTTCTCGGCCTTCGGCCTGCTGTTGAGCCCTCCCCGGGCCGACGCGGCCCAGACCGTCAACGTCACCGTCGCGGACCGCGAGCGGCTGCCGGCAACCGCCCGGGGCCTGCTGGCTGCATCCCGGAGCCAAATCGAGGCCGACAGCGGCCGCGCCGCCGCGACCGTGGCCTCGATCGTCGACATGCGCTATCTGGGCCAGGCCCACGAGACCTCTGTGCCGTACACCGAGGGCGAGTCGTGGGAGGTGCTGTGCGAGAGGTTCCACCGGCTGCACGCCGAGCGCAACGGGTTCGCCCGGCCCACTGATCCGGTGGAGGCGGTGACGGTGCGGGCCGAGGCGGTGGGCGCGGCCGCGCTGCGCTGGACCGATCTGCCCGCCTTCGTGTCCGAGGCCGGCGACCCGGGACGGGGGGCGCGATCCGTGATCGGCCCGACCGGGGCCGCGGAGGCGCAGGTCTGGTGGCGCCCGGCTCTGCCGGTGGGAGCCGAGGTGGTCGGTCCGGCCATCATCGCCGAGGGCGAGTCCACCACGTACCTGGCCGCAGGCGAGCGGGCCACCGTCCATGAGACCGGCGCGCTGAGGATCGAATGGTGACGGCGTGGCGCTGAACGCGATCGACCTGGAGGTGGCCCGGCACCGTTTCACGGCCGCGGCCGACGAGATGGGCGGCGTGCTGCGCCGCACCGGCTACTCGCCCAACATCAAGGAGCGGGCCGACTTCTCGACCGCGTTGTTCGTGCCCCACGGTGAGTTGCTGGCCCAGGCCGAGCACATCCCGGTGCATCTGGGCTCGATGCCGGCGTCGGTGCAGGCCGTGATCGACGCCTTCGGAGACAGCCTGGAGTTCGACGCCCAGTACGCGGTGAACGACCCCTACCACGGCGGCACCCACCTCAACGACCTGACCATCGTGCGGCCGGTCGCCTACGGCGGCGACCTCGCCGGCTGGGTGGCCAACCGGGCCCACCACTCCGACGTGGGCGGCGACGCGCCCGGCTCGATGCCGGCCGATGCCACCAGGCTCGATCAGGAGGGCCACGTCGTGTCGCCGATGCTGGCCGCCCGGGCCGGCCAGTGGGTGCCGGAGTTCCTCGACCCGTTCCTGGAGGCGACCCGGACTCCCGACGAGCGCCTGGGGGACCTGTCGGCCCAGTTGGGCGCCAACGAGGTGGGCGCCAGGCGACTGGTCGAACTGGGCCGGGCCTACGGACCGGGCCGCTACACCGCGATCTGCGACGGCTTGCTCGACTACGGGGAGCGCCGGATGCGGGCCGCCATCGCGGAGTTGCCCGACGGCGACTACGACTTCGAGGACTATGTGGAGGGCCCGGACCGGCTGCACATCATCGCCGTGAGGGTCACCATCGACGGGTCGGACCTTCACGCCGACTTCGCGGGGTCGGCGCCCCAGGTGGAGGCCAACTTCAACTCGGTTGAGGCAGTGGCCGTGTCGTGCCTCTACTACGCGGTGCGGGTGGCCACCGACCCGTCCATTCCCGCCAACGGCGGCTGCTACCGGTCCGTCACCATGTCGTCGCCGGCGGGCTCGATCGTCAGCGCCGAGCCGCCCGCCGCGGTGGCCGCCGGCAACGTGGAGACGTCCCAGCGCATCGCCGACGCGCTGCTGGGCGCTCTGGCGCACGCCGTGCCGGAGGCGGTGCCGGCCGCGTCGCAGGGGACGATGAACAATGTGCTGGCCGGATCGGACGACTTCGCGTACTACGAGACGGTCGGCGGCGGTCAGGGAGGCCGCTGCGGCCGGGCCGGCCAGTCGGGGATCCACACCGGAATGACCAACACCAAGAACACCCCCATCGAGAGCCTGGTCCAGCACTACCCGCTGCGCATCACCGCCTACGGGCTGCGCTCGGGCAGCGGCGGCGAGGGCCGCTTCGGTGGCGGCGAGGGCATCGTGCGGGAGATGGAGTTCCTTGAGGACGCGACTGTGACCCTGATGGGTGAGCGCCGGGTGACCGAGCCCTGGGGCCTGCAGGGCGGCGGCCCGGGGGCGAAGGGCGAGGACTGGCTGATCCGCCGTTCCGGCACCCGGGAGCTGCTGCCCGGCAAGGTCACCCTCGAGGTCCAAGCCGGCGACCGCCTGCGAGTCCTAACCCCCGGCGGAGGCGCCTGGGGCGCAGCTGAGTAGGGGTCGCTATGAGATGACGGGATCAGCGCGGCGCTGGAGTCGCTTCACTCTTCTGTCGACGTTCGCCACGAGCGCGGTGCTGATCCTCGTGCCGCTCTATTCCACGGCATCGTGCGAGGCCGTCGATGACGGTCCCGAGGTCTGCACGACCGGCCGAGAGTCGCTGATCGAGCACGAGGGAATCGGTGCGGTGGCGATTCTCGCGATACCGGTGGCCCTGGCGGCCGCGCCCGCCGTGTTCCCCAGGCGAGCTGTGGCGATCGCGGTGGCCGTGGTCTTGTCCGCCCTGACCCTGCTCGGGGCTGCGTCCATCGGGCTCTTCTTTCTGCCGGCCGCCGCCCTGTCCTGGATCACAGTGGCCAACTCATCCAGAGGAACGGCTACTGAATAGCAAATGTTATGTAATTGAGTTGCATTACAGATAAATGCCGCTAAAGTTCGGCGAATGGACGCAGTCGTCGTGATGCAAGTGGTCACGCCGCTGCTTGCCGTTGTGGGCATTGTCTGGCACCAACAGCACAGCATCGACAAGCTCCGCGACGACTTCAACGAGGCACTCCGGGAGCAGCGCGACGCTACCGACAAGCTCCGCGACGGCGTAGTGGACCTCGGGCAGCGAATGGCCCGCATCGAGGGCCATCTCGGCATCGGCATGCCGACGACCACCGACGGAACCGACGCGGACGGCGAACCTCCCGGTTTGATCCGCTAACAGGGAGAGTGGCTACTCGTCGCTCGACTCGGTGGGCTTCGTTCGGAGAGCCCCGGTGACAGAACCGGCCACTGTGCGCATCGGCATGGTCGAGATCTCGAAGACGGCGCCCACCAGCTGTGCCGGAGTCCGGGCGGCCTCAACAAGGCCGCGGCCGAGGATCGCGCCCGCGCTGCGGCCCGACGTCCGGCGCGTCCATCCCAGCGACACGAACACGCCCAACGACAGGAAGGCGATGAAGGCCATGAACCCGGTGACGATGAGCCATCCGGCCGGGCTGGCCAGCAGCGGCAGGTCGACGAAGTTCATGCCGAAGAACCCTGCCACCAGCGACAACGGCAGCATGATGGCCGCGTACACGGTGAGGACCTTGGTGACCTCGGTCGCCTGGCGGGCCTCGGCCCCCCGGTAGGCGTCGAGGGTCTCGGCCAGGGCGGTGCGGGCGCCGTCCACGCCCTGGGAGGCCCGGGAGGCGGTATCGAACACGTCGGAGAAGCGGCGGCGGCCCCCGTCGGAGATCAGCGGCGAGATGGAATGCCGCAGGATGTCGAGGGCTTCCCGCTGGGGGTGGACCGCCCGCCGCAGCTCGGCCAGATCGGCCCGCACCGCAGTGATCTCCATCAGAAAGTCGGCGTCGGCGGTGAGGGCCCGCTCGATGAGCTCCTCGTTGCGGTCGTCGAACACGTCCAGCACGCACACAAGCCGGCGGGTGGCTACGTCGGCCAGCCGCGCCAGCGCCTCGTCGGGGCCGCCGCTGGCCAGCTCGGGTCGGCTCAGGACACCGTCCCAGAGCGCGTCGACCGACGGCGAGCGCTGCTCATGGATGGTGACGAGCCGGCGCTCGGACAGGAAGCAGTCGAGCTCGTAGGTCTCGATCCGCTCCTCGCTCAGCGCGTGCAGCACCACCAGCATGAACGTCCCGAAATCGTCCACCTTGGGAAGGTCGATGTCCTCCACCGCGTCCCGCACCGCGAGGGCGTCGAGCCCCATCTGCTCCACGAGTTCGGCCAGTTCGTCGTGATCGTCGCGGCCCGCGGTTATGTCGATCCACACCCAGCCCGCGTCGGGAAGTCCCGCAGAGGGCTCGACCGCGTCCGCGCACCGGCCCGGCCCGAAGTGCACCGCACGCTGCAGCATCACCAGTGATGTTCGCACATCGGCTGCACCGACTGGATGACCCGTCAGCGCCCGGTGGGCGCCGACGCTTGCGGCTCCCTCGACGGCTCCCTCGACGGCTCCTTCGGCCGCTCCTGCGCAGCTCGGACCAGACCTGCGAGCAGCCGCCGCCAGATGATGGCGTGGGGCAGCCACAACAGCCACCAGTAGAGGCGTCCGGCGACGCCGCGGGGGTGGAAGCGAGCGCTCTGCTCCAGCACTCCGGCACCGCCTTCACCTGCCTGCACCCGCCATTCGAGCCAGGCCTGGCCGGGCAGCTTCATCTCGGCCCGCAGGCGCAGCAGCCGGGGCGGATCGCACACCTCCACCCGGAAGAAGTCGAGGGCGTCGCCGACCCGCAGCTCGTCGGGGTGGCGCCGGCCCCGCCGCATCCCGACCCCGCCGAGGAGCTTGTCGATCCATCCTCGGGCCGCCCACAGCCAATTGGCGAAGTACCAGCCGCGGGCGCCGCCGACGCCGGACACTGCGGCGAACACCGCCTCCGGCGAGGCGGAGGTGCGCATGGTTCTGACGTCGGCGAGCACGGTGCCTCCGGCCCAGTCGGGATCCTGGGGCATGGGCGAGGCGGCAGTTCCGCGAGGGGCGCTGTCGATCCAACTGGTCGAGACGTCGAGGTCCTGGATGTGCGACAGGGCGCCACGCAGCGCTTCGTCGAAGGGAGTCGGTCGATACGAGCCCATCAGAGCGGCCAGCGGTACGGGATCCGTGACCACGACGTCGTTGCGAAGGCTGTCGACGAGGGGCCGGGCCAGTCCGATGGGAAGGGGCGTGACCAGGTTCATCCAGTGCGACGACAGGCGTGGGGTCAGCACGGGCACCCCGACGATCAGGCGGCTCCGTAGCCCGGCCACAGCCGCGTAGCGCCGCATCATCTCCTCGTAGGTGAGGATGTCGGGTCCGCCGATCTCGATGCGCCGGCTGCCCGCGGCCGGCGCATCGAGCGCGGCCACCAGGCAGTGCAGCACGTCGGCGATGGCGATGGGCTGGCAGTGGGTGCGGGTCACCCACCGGGGGCAGACCATCACCGGCAGCACCTCCACCAGGTGTCGCAGCATCTCGAAGGAGGCGCTTCCCGAGCCGATGATCACCGCGGCCCGCAGCTCGGTCAGCGGCACCGTGCCCGAGCCGAGGATCCGGCCCACTTCGTGCCGGCTGGCCAGGTGATGCGACAGGGCCCGCGGGTCGTCGACGCCGAGGCCGCCCAGATACACGAGACGACCTACTCCGGCTTCCTCGGCCGCCACGCGGGCGTTCTGGGCGCCGGTGCGGTCGACCCGCTCGAAGTCCTCGGTGTGGCCCATGGCGTGGACGAGGTAGTAGACGGCGTCGAGCCCCTCGAAGGCCTGCGACAGCGAGGCCCCGTCGAGAACGTCGGCCTTCACGACCTCGACACTGGCCCTCCACGGCACGCCGTCGAGCCGGCTTGGCGTGCGGGCCAGGCACCGGACTCGATGGCCCGCGGCGAGCAGGGCCGGCGCGAGCCGCCCGCCCACGTAGCCGGTCGCGCCGATGATCCCTACGTTCATGTCAGTCGCCTCGTTCCGCTCCTGATGCTCGTTGGATGGCCGATGAGCCCGAACTCTTTCGGCGCGGGGCCGCGGCGGGGATTGGCGGGGATTGAGGGCCGGTTGCCGGCTCCGCCCTAGATTATTGCCTGTGACGAATGCGGTACTGACCGCGGCACGGCAGCTCGGCTCACAGATTCGCGGCCGCTCGGCGGAGATCGAGGCTCTGGGCACGCTGCCTGCGGATCTGGTCGACGCGATCCGGCCGACCGGGGCCTTCCGGCTGTGCGTCCCCGACGACCTCGGCGGTCCGGGGGTGACCGCCGTCGAGAGCCTGGAGGCCTTCGAGGAGTTCGCCTACCACGACGGCTCGGTCGGGTGGTGCGTGGCCATCGCCTCCACGACATCGCTGCTGGCGTCGTACCTGCCCGACCCGCACGCCGGGGAGCTGTTCGGCGACCCTGGCGCCATCGGCGGCGGGTTCGTCATGCCCCGGGGCAGGGCCGTTCCTGTCGGCGGCGGGCTGCGGGTGTCGGGGCGCTGGCAGTGGGGGTCGGGCACCAAGCACTGCACCACGATCGGCGGCGGCTGTCTTGTGGTCGGAGCGGACGGGCAACCGGAGCCGCGGGGAGACGGTCTGGCCGCGCCCTTCGTGTTCATGGACCCCGGTGACATCGAGTTCATCGACACGTGGGACGTGGCTGGCCTGGCCGGCACCGGCTCGGTCGATTTCGAGGCCCGCGACGTGTTCGTTCCCGAGGGACGCTGGGTGCAGATCACGGACGGTCCGGTGCGGGACAACGTCTGGTCCCGGTTCTCGTTCTACGGGCTGCTGGCCAGCGGGGTGGCGGCCGCCGCGGTGGGCATCGCCCGCCGCTCGATCGAAGAGCTTGTGGAGTTGGCCGGCGGGAAGAAGCCTCAGGGCAGCTCCCGGACTCTGGCCGAGCGGGCCGCGGCCCAGGCCGAGGTCGCGGGGGCGGAGGCGAGGCTGGCCGCGGCATGGTCGCTGATGCTCGACGCGACCGATGACAGCTTCCAGGGCGCGCTGGCGGGACGGCCGTCCACGGCCGGTCAGCGGCGCCGGATCCGGCTGGCGGCCACGCACGCCACCCAGACCGCGGCGGATGTGGCCGCGTCGATGTTCAGGACCGCGGGCGGGGCTGCGGTGTACCGCACCAGCCCGATCCAGCGCTGCTTCCGGGACACCGCGGTGGCAGCCCAGCACGCCATGGTGGCCCCCAGGACGATGGAGACGGCGGGGCGCATGCGCCTCGGCCTCGACACCGACACGGCCACGCTGTAATGGGGCGGTGACGTGGTCGCCGTCGGCGTGAGCGTCCCATGGGGGCTCTGGGGGATGGCTCCCGATGAGCAGCGTGGCTTGCTGGGGGGCATTGCGGACTCGGGGATCGACTTCGTGTTCACCGCCGACCATGTGAGTTTCCGCGACGGAAGCGGCATGGACGGCCTCGTGACTCTGGCCGCCGTCGGTGGGCTGGAACCCAGGCTCGACCTGCAGGTTGGCGTCTACCTGCTGGCTCTGCGCCATCCGATGGTGGCGGCCCGCCAGATCGCCACCCTGGCCGAGGCCGCGCCGGGGAGGCTGACGGTCGGGATCGGCGTGGGAGGCGACGATCGTCACGAGGTGGAGGTGTGCGATGTCGATCCGTCCACCAGGGGCCGGCGCACCGACGCCGCGCTGGAGATCGTGCGGGCTCTGCTGGAGGGCCGGACCGTCGACGGCGACGGCGAGTTCTTCAGGTTCCGGGGCGGGAAGATCCGACCCGTTCCCGATCCGCCGGTGCCGATGGTGGTCGGGGGCCGCAGCGACGCAGCCCTGGAGCGAGCCGGCCGGCTGGGTGACGGGTGGCTGGTCGCGTGGTGCTCGCCCCGCCGGTTCACCGAGGGGATCACCAGGGTCGAGGCGGTCGGTGCCGGGCGGGACGTCGACTGGCGGCACGGGTTGCAGCTGTGGCTCGGGATCGGCGCGTCGCCGGCGGAGGGCCGCTCGCATGTGGCCGAGACCATGGAGCGCTTCTACCGGATGAGCTTCGAGCCCTTCGAGCGCTACACCCCGTGCGGTGCCGCCGCCGACATCGCCGGGTTCCTGCAGCCCTATGTGGACGCGGGGGCGACGACGCTGAACCTCACACCCTGCGGCCCCGACCGCGCCACCGAGATCGCGACCGTTGCCGAAGTGAAGCGGCTCCTCAATCCCTGAGTGAGCCCTTCAACCGAATCTCCGGTGGTTTGGCGCGATTATTCGCCCTGGGGGCCGGAAGTTCGGCGAGGAGAGCGGCACTAGCTCAGGGCGAGGCGGGCGGTGGCTAGGTCGGCGGCTGCGAAGCCGGCCGACTTGAACAGGGTGATCTCGTCGTCAGACGTGCGGCCGGGGTGGTCACCGGTAGCGAGGGCCCGCAGATCGGCAGTGATCGAGGCCTCGGTGATCACGCTGTCGGCCAGCGGCTGGGCCAGGTCGCCCGACAATGAGGCGCCCGCCACGGTGTCGACGAAGATGGTGGCCCGGGCAGCCGCTGCGTCGTCGGACTCTCGCATGTCGGGCTGGAAGCTGCCGACCAGGTCGAGATGGGTGCCGGGCGAGAGAAGGTCGCCGCGCACCAGGGGGCTGGTGGCGCCGGTCACGCACGAGACGATGTCGGCCTCCTGGATGCCGGCGTCAAGATCGGTGGTCGCCCGGGCGGGGAGGCCCTCGGCCCGCAGCTGCTCGGCCACGGCCTCGGCGGCCTCGGGCCTGCGGCCCCAGATCTCGATGCCGGTGAGCGGGCAGACCGCAGCGTGGGCCCGGGCCATGTTGGGCGACAGCCGGCCCGTTCCCACCACCAGCAGCCTCTCGGTGCCGGCGCGGGCCAGATGATGGGCGGCTAGTGCCGAGATGGCTGCCGTGCGACGGTCGGTCAGCTCGTCGCCGTCGAGCACCGCACTCAACTGCCCGGTGCGGCCGTCGAGGAGCAGGTACGCGGCGTTGACGGTGGGCACGGTGGTGCCGGCGTTGGACGGGAAGTAGGTGACGGTCTTCACGCCGATCAGCTCGCGGTCGATCCAGGCCGGCATCAGCAGCAGCGCGCCCTCGCCACCGTCGGGAAGGCCGACCGGGTGCACGTGCCGCTCGGGTGAGTTCAGATCCTCCTCCGCCAGTACCTCAGCGATGGCGGCGATCAGTCCCGGCCACGGCGTGGCCACCCGGACCGCGGCCGCGTCGAGGAAACGCATCAGGTGAGCACGTCAACGCTGAGCGCGTCGATGAAGGCCTGATCGTCGACCGAGTGCTCGCTGGCCGCCACGGCAGCCGACTGCCGGTGAGCTTCGGCCGCGAACTCCGGAGTGCTGTCGTCGGTCACCCACATGCTGCACAACGATATTGTCCCCTGCCGGCGCGGCAATGGGGCCTCGAGCATCCGCATGACCCTGCACCAGTTGATGTGCGTTCGGCACTTGCCTATTGCATGAATCGCTGGGGGTCGAGTTGGGGTGTGATGCCGTCGAGCGGAGGCGCTGGAGTCTTGCCGCTGATCAGGTCGGCGGTGAGGGAGGCGATGGCTGGGGATGTCTGGATTCCGGTGCCGCCCTGCCCGGCGCACCAGAAGAACCCTTCGACTTCAGGGTCGAAGCCGACGACCGGAACCCGGTCGGGCGCGAACGTGCGCAGGCCGGCCCAGGTGGATCGGATCGAGCGCACGTCGAGGACCGTGGCCCGGTTGACGGCCTCGATCCCGG
Source organism: Candidatus Aldehydirespirator sp. (assembly GCA_965203575.1). Taxonomy (GTDB): domain Bacteria; phylum Actinomycetota; class Acidimicrobiia; order Acidimicrobiales; family Aldehydirespiratoraceae; genus Aldehydirespirator. The sequence goes on along the minus strand of OZ241894.1, from coordinate 2,157,615 downwards.
CCGCCACGTCTATCTCGCGGGGCTTGACGTCGCAGGGTTCGACGGGATCCTCGTCAGCGGGCGAGGCCAGGATCTGGTCGGCGCCCTCGGGCTTGAAGTAGAAGCTCTCGTCGGCCCCGACGACCAGCGGCCAGGCGGCCGAGTCGAAGGAGCTGGCGAAGGTGAACACAGTCCGCCGGTACGGCTGCAAGCCGATGGGGCGCACGCCGGCCATGCGGGCCACCTCGTCGGCCCAGGCGCCGGCTGCGTTGACGACGACGGCGGCGCGCAGGATCCGCTCGCCGACATCCACCTGCCAGCAGCCGTCTCGACAGGTGAGCGCTCTCACTCCGTGCTCTCGCAGCACCGTCGTCCCCTGGGCCCGGGCGCCTCGCAGGAAGGCCTGGTGCAGCGCAGCGACGTCGATGTCGAAACCGCCGTACTCGATCACGGCGGATTCCAGCCACTTCAGATCGAGTGCGGCGCACAGCCCGATTGCGCTGGATGCGTCGAGGCGCTCGCAGGGGGTGCCCGTCGTCTCGTTGGCTTCAATCCGGGCCGACAGCTGCTGCTCGAAACTGGCCGGCGCCACCCACAGCACGTTGCGGGGCTCCAGCAGTTCGCTGTCGGCCAGTCCCTCGGCGCCGGTTTCGAGCAACGGCCGGGATGCGGCGCTGAGGACCCGGAGGGTGGGCCCACCGTAGGAGGCCAGGAACTGGGCCGCCGAGCGTCCCGTGCTGTGCGCGGTCAGCGACACCTCCCGCTCGACGACGGCCACACGGTGTCCCCGCCCGGCCAGCGCCCAGGCCGCCGACATTCCCGCGATGCCCCCGCCGACGACCACAACATCGAAGGACCCCGGCGCAGCATCTCCCATGGCCCTGCGAACTATACGAACCCGGTCCGCATCAAGGCTGTGCACCGGGCTGGTCGTGCAGCCCTTCTGTCAGCAATGTGCCCCAACGCTGACGTTGCAGGAGCCCTAGACGGCTGCTGCGACCGTGCGTTCCTTGTCGGGTGGGGGCATGTAGGTCCGGCGACTCGGCTTGAGGCCCATCGAGTGCATCGTCATCAGCATCCCGAGGGCGGCACCGGTGGGATCTACGACGGGCACGCGGGTGCCCTCGGACTCCAGGCGTGCCTGTAGGGCGGCGGCCACTCCGAGCATGCCCGTGCATCCCAGAACCAGCACGTCGGCTCCCGAATCAAGGGATCGCCACGACGCCTCAAGGAGGTTCTTGAGCAGAACGTCGGTGTCGTGCAGTTCAAGAACCGGAGTGTCGATCACTTCAACCGGCGTCATTCGGCTGTCGATCCCCATGCGGGTGGCCAGGCCAGAAATGATCGGCACGACGTTCTCCACCACGGTGACAACGGAGAATCGCTCGCCGAGATTGAGCGCAGTGGCTACCGCAGGCTCGAACCCGCCCACCACTGGAACGTCCACGAGTTCTTTGGCGGCGGGAACGGCCGGATCCCCGAAGCAGTCAACAAAGATCGCGTCCGCGCCGTTGGCCTCCGCCCGCATGACCTCTGACACGATCGCGGGCCCGGCAAGAACCTCGTCATAGAAGGACTCGATAGAGGCCGGACCGTACGGCAGGCTGCTGACCTCCAAGTCGATGTCCTCCCCGAGGAAGTCCCGGGCCTCCTGGGTGATCTGTTCATTGAACGAGTCGGATGTGATTGGAACGACAATGTGGATTCTCATTGCAAGCCTTTCTGGTTGTTGGGTTGATGAGAGGTGTCGAACCCGCCGGAGCTAGGTTCGCCGGGTTCTGGACCAGGCGTCGGTGGCCACGGCGACGAGGATCACCACGCCCTGGATGATCCGCTGCCAGATCGGGTCGATCTGGTGCAGGTTGAAGCCGTTGACCATGAAGGCGATGAAGAAGGCGCCCAGCAGCGTCCGCCACACCGCGCCGGTTCCGCCCGCGATGGAGGTTCCGCCAACGACGATGGCCGCGATCACGCCGAACACGAAGCTGAAGTCGTCGGAGGGTGTGGCGCTGATGGTCCGCGACGCGGCCACCACGCCCGCGAGCCCGGCCGCGAGCCCCGACAGCGCGAACACGGCCACCACCACTTGCCGGGTTCGCACGCCGGCGAGCCTGGCTGCCTCGGCATTCCCGCCCGTGGCGTAGACGTGACGGCCGAAACGGGTGCCGGCCAGCGCGATCCAGGCCACCAGCACGACGGCCAGCGAGATCCATGTGGCGGTCGTGAGTTCCGCGACACGCGTGCGGGCGATGCTGCGGAAGCTGTCGCTGGAGGGTCGCATGATGCTGCGCTCGCTGACGACGTATCCGATCCCGAAGACGATGAACGACGTGGCCAGCGTGGTGATGAACGAGTTGATCCGGGCGAACGCCACTATCGAGCCGTTGGCCGCTCCGACAGCCAGGCCGAAGGCGCAGCCGGCGATCAGCGCCAGCGTGACCGACCCGGTGGCGTTCTCGACCCGCAGCGCCACCAGCGGCGCGGCCACGGCAACCGCCGAGATCGACACGTCGAAGCCGCCTGCGATCATGGTCAGTGTGGCCACGGAGGCCGCGATGAGCAGCGTCGCCTGCTGGTCCAGAACGTTGCGCAGATTCGGCCCCGTCAGGAAGCCGTCGGTTGTGGCGGCGAGAAGAACGAACAGCGCCAGCGTCACCCAGACGATGCCGTAGCGAGCCAGCACCCCCATGTATCGACTGACTCCCGGTGGCCGCAGGAGTGCGGCAGGGTCCGTCATGGCGTCCGGCGGGCGGCGGCCTCCTCACCGAAGGCGTGCCGCAGGATCTGCGCCTCATCCAGGTGCGGGTGGGAGAATTCCGCCGCGAACCGCCCCTCGCGCATCACGATCACCCGATGGCACAGCCCGACCAGTTCCTCGAGTTCCGAGGACACCAGCAGAACGGCGAGCCCGTCCCGGGCCGCGGCCGAGATCAGATCGTAGATCGAGCGCTTGGAGCCGATGTCGACGCCCCTCGTGGGCTCGTCCGCGATGAGCACCCGCAGTCCCGGACTCATCCAGCGAGCGAACAGGCACTTCTGCTGGTTGCCTCCCGACAGGAGCCGGACAGGGGTGTCCAGTCCCCCGCCACGCACCTGGGCGCCGGCGGTGGTCGCGGTGACGAGATCGCTCTCGGCGGCGCGCATCACGAGGCCTGCCCGAGTGACCCCTCGAAGGTGGGGGAGGCTCACGTTCTCACGGAGGCTGCGGTCCATCATCAGGCCCTGGTCCTTGCGGGACTCGGGTATGAGACCCATGCCCGAGCGGATCGCCCGACGGGGATGCAGGCGGCCCAAGTCGCCGCCGAAGACCCGCACCTCCCCGGCAATCGCGCTGTCGGCCCCGTAGATGCTCCTCACGAACTTTGTGCGGCCCGATCCGACCAGTCCCGCGATGCCCACTATCTCCCCTGGGAGCACGGCGAGGTCCAGTCCTTCGGGTGACAGCGCCTCGGCGGACGAGCCTGTTCGCCCGCCGGGTCCCGGACCGCTCAGGCCTGCGGGTTTGAGACCGCGAACGCTGAGGGCCGGGTGCTGATCGGGATCGGGAGGGGGCGGCTTGGGCGGGAAGTTCCCTTCCAGCTTGCGCCCGATCATCGCCTCGACGAGCGAGCCCGCGGTCTCTGACGACGGTCTGGTGTTCTTGACGACGCGTCCGTCGCGCATAACGGTGATGTCGTCGGCAAGATCGAGGACCTCGTCGAGAAAGTGGGAGATGAACAGGACCGTGATGCACTGATCCCGCAGCGACCGGACGAGACGATGCAGCTGATCGCGCTCCTCTGCAGAGAGCCGGGCCGAGGGCTCGTCCATAATGATGAACTCGGATCGCCGCGCCGTAGCCCGCAGGATCTCGACCCGCTGCTGCTCGGCCACGCTGAGATGCCTGACGCTCGCGTCCGGCTCGATCGAGATGCCGGAGCGCTCGATCAGGGCTTCGAACCTCTTCAGGGTGTCGCCGCGGTCGACGAATCCCCATCGGGTCGACTCCACTCCCAGGAACACGTTGTCGACCACGCTGCGATCGGGCACGAGGGCCAGTTCTTGGGCGATCGTGGTGATGCCTGCACTGAAGGCCTGCCTCGGCGACCGGAAGCGGCACGGCCGGCCGTCGACGACCACGGTGCCGCTGTCGGCGGTGTGCACTCCGGCGATGACCTTGCCGACGGTGGACTTGCCCGCGCCGTTCTCTCCGACGAGGCCGTGGATGCAGCCGCGCCTGATGACGATGTCGGCGCAATCGACTGCCTGGGTGGACCCGAACCGCTTGGAGACCCCGCGCAGCTCTATGTGAGCATGCTCGTCGTGAGCGGGATCAGCAGGCTGAGGGTCAGCCATCCCACTCCGCGGTGAACTGGTCGACGTTGGCCGAAGTGACCATGCCCTCATCGACGAAGCCGCCGTTGGGGTCCACGCCGCCCGTGTACGTGCCGTCCTCCAGCGCCGCGATCATGGCCTCCATCGCCAGGCGGCCCTCACTGGCCGGAGCGTAGAACACGGTCGCGAACCACCGTCCGTCCCGGATCCCCTCGATGGCGGGCGACGATCCTCCGAGGCCGATCAGGGCCACGTCGTCGAGCTTCCCCTCGTCGGTGAGGACGAGCTCGATGCCCTGCTGCGACTGGTCGGCCCCTACCACCACGTCGAAGTCCGGCTGGGCCTGCATGATGTCCTGGATGGCGTTGATCCCGCCCTCGGGGCCCAGGTACTGGCCCTCGCCCTCGGCGACGATCTCGATGTTGGGCTGGTCCGCGACCACGCTGTCGAACCCCTGGCGCACGGCCACGTCCAGCGGGATACCCCGGATGCCGAAGATGTAGACCACCCGGCACGGGTCGAGGCCCGCGCAGGCCTGGACGGTGAGGCGCCCGGCCCGCTCGCCGGTGACGACGGGCGGGGCGAGGACGGACGCGGCGATCCCGTCCACCTGCGGCTCGTTGGTGGACAGGTCGTCGCCGACGATCTGGTTGAACAGCACCACCTCATGTCCGGCATCGAGGGCCGCCTCCACGTCGGGGACGAGTCCGGGCCCGTTCAGGGCGACCAGGATGATCCCGTCGTACTGGCCGCTGGCCACCGCGTCCTGGAGCTGCGTGGTCTGCAGGTCGGCGTTGAACTGGGCGTCGAACTCGACCAGCTCGATGTTGTTCTCGTCAGCCAGTCGCTGCATCTCGCCCACCGAAGCCAGCAGGAACGTGTTGGCCGAGCTGGCCGAGAGGTAGGCGACCCGCCTCGGGCCGGCCGGCTCGGTCGTAGCCGGCGGCTCATCCTCGGGCTCCTCGGTGGCCGGCTCGGGCGCCTCGTCCTCTGCGGCGGGCTCGGGCGCCGGCTCCTCACTCGCCGTCTCGGCTGTGCTGCCGTCGCCGGCAGGCGCCTCATCGTCCGGCGGCGACTCCTCCGCATCGACAGGAGCCTCGTCGTCCGGACTGCTCGCGACGGCCGTCGCGGCTGCGGGTTCGTCGGGTGCCTCGTCGTCTGCGCACGCGGCAGCGACAAGCACAAGCGCCAGAATGACCGCCAGGAGCCTGGCGGCGTCTCGTGTCTTCATCGGTTCCCCCTCGCGATGGGATGTATGAGCCTGAGAGGGGACGGTAAGGAGCCCCGAGGCGGGCCTCAATGGGCAGAACGCTGCCTCAGGGGCGCCACAAGGTGCAGTCCTGGCACAGAATCTGACGCCGCAAGCGTCCAGATCGACTATGCGCCGGCCTGATAGAGCCTGTGCATCCTGACCACGAGCTGGAGCGCCAGTCGCTGGTCGGGATCATGCAGGTTGACGTTGAGGGTGCCGGCAATGCGGTCGACGCGCTTCATCACGGTGTTGCGGTGGACGCCGAGCGCGGCCGCGGCGCTCGTCGCGGAGGATTGGCAGTCCAGGTAGGTCTGCAGGGTTCGCAGCAGCTCGCCGCCGGGGTCCTCGCTGGTCAGGGGTTCCAGGAACGCGGCCACCACCCGGCCGAAGTCGGCCGACCCGTACCAGCCCAGCATGATCCGCTGGATGCCGAGCTCGTCGATGTGCCTCACCGCGACGCGCCTCGCCCCGGCGCCGGCCAGGGCGGCGGCCTGGCGCGCCTCGGCGAGGCCGGCCCGCAGCCCGCCGAGACCGGTGGCGGGCCGGCCCACCCCGGCATGCGCGCTCACCCCGTCCGCGTCCGCGACGAGCGCGAAGAGCGCGTCGTGCAGGCTGCGTGTCAGACGCTGGTAGTCGCCCACGGAGGGCTCCGTCGGCGCGCCCACCCAGCCCGACCAGCCGTCCGTCCTCTCGATCAGCGGACCGTCGATCCCGACCTCCACCAGTGTCTCGCGGAGGGCATCGGTGTTGACCAGCACCCAGTTGGAGTCCACCGGACCCGAGAGCTGGACGTGGAAGGCACTGATCCACCCGGCTGCGGACCAGCCGAAGGTGGCCATCTGGGCCAGGATCGCCTCATCGGGCAGCTCCCCGCTGCCGACAACCTCGTTGAGCAGGGCGAGCCGGTGCCGGGCGTCCCGCTCCATGTCGAGGCGGTCGTGCACCAGGTTGGCGCCCGCAGCCCAGGAGGCGACCCCGAGGAGGTCCAGACCGGCCCGCCCGATGGGCTCGTCGCCGTCGGCCAGCACGCACACCAGCCACAGCCGGACCGGCTCGCCGGGCACGACGACAACGGGGTAGACCATTCCCGGTTCGCCCCCGGAGCCGACATCGGGAGCGTGGTAGGCGTGCTGTCCCAAAGCCTGCGGCCGGACCGACACTTGAGGCCCTGCGATGACGGCGCCGCTGGCTTCGACCAGCGAGCACGGCCGTCCGAGAATCTCCGAGACCAGGGCCAAGGTTCCATCCACGGAGGTCGCCCGGTCCAGACCCCGCAGCAGCGTCGACATCATGGCCGCCTGGTGCACGGAGGGCTGCAGCACCAGCTCCCGTGCCGCGGCAGCCATGGCGAGCACATCGGTCGCCTCTGTCTCCACCAGCGCGGTACTGAAGCGGTCTGCCAGGCGCCGCGTCGCGATGCCGGTGGCCGAGACGGCGTTCACCGCGACCAGGCCGGACCCTTCGCCGTCCCTCACCGTTCGCAATGCCACGTCCAGCGCGTAGGAGTTCGGCTGGAGTCCGCGGGCATCCAGCACGACCAGCAGGCCCGTCGAGACCGGGGTGGCCAGGTCGCAATGGGCGGTCACGAACACGTCGGAGACGATGCGGTCCAGGCCCTGCCGGCCCGCCGCGACGTGACAGTCGCCGAGCGCGCCGGTCGCTATCAGCTGCTTCACAGTGAGGGGTCTGGGGCGCAGGCGAGTGTCGGCCACCGGCGCGTTTCTACTACTCGCGAGAGCCGCGAGGACTTCCGGACGGCAGGACGCGCCTGAGCAGGTCAATCCAGTTCTCGCCCGCTACCCGCCGGGCTGTGTCGGCACCCAGCTGGTCCACGAGCTCCGCACTGAAGGGTCCCAGGTCAGAAGGGCCGCGCATCCCGGTCACGAAGGGCAGGTTCTTGGGATCCACCAGGCCGGCCCCGAGGATCGGATCGAGCACCTCCAGGAGGTCCTCCATGAAGTCGCAGCCCAGCCCCACCGCGGCTGGGCCAGCCACCGCGACGGCGTGCTCGATGTGGGTGAGATAGTCGTCCAGCGTGGGGGCGCCGGTTGAGAGGAATCCGCCGAAGGAGTTGATTCCCACGACACCCCCGGAATCGGCCAGGTCGCGCAATTGCTCGTCGGTGAGGTTGCGCGGGTGGGGACAGAGTGCGTGGCACGACGAGTGCGTGGCCACGAAGGGGCGCTTCGAGATGCCGGCAACATGATCGAACCCGGCCGCGGACAGATGGCTGACGTCCACAATCATTCCCAGCCGCTCCATCTCGGCCACGGCCTCCACACCGAGAGTGGTGAGGCCGGCCCTCGTGGCGGCCTCGCCCGCGCCGTCGGCCAGCATTGTGCGCCGGTTCCACGTCAGCGACATGGACCGCACGCCCAGGCGCCAGAAGGTCTCCAGCACGCCGAGGCTGTGGCCTATCGGTTCGGAGCCCTCGATCGCCAGCAGCAGCCCGATCCGGCCCGAGGCGAGCGCCCGCTCCAAGTCCTCTCGAGTCTCCACCACCGCCACGTCGGCGCGGTGAGTCTCCGCGATGTTCCGGGCCTCCTCGAGGAGCAGCAGGCACCGGCGCAGGGCACCCTCGCCCACATGCTGGTCCTCGGTGAAGACAGCGAGGAACTGGAGCGCGACGCCTCCGGCCCGGAGTTGCGGCAGCCAGAAGTCCCCGAAGGGGTCGCTCTGCCCCCGTTCCCGCTGGTGCATGACGGCAAGCAGCAGGTCGTTGTGAGCGTCGGCCACTCGCATCGGATCGCCTATCGGGATGTACCGGCGGGGGTCGGCACGGCTCCGCCTGCTAGGAGGCGAGAGGCCCCACGGCCTTCACGATGACCCGGCATCCACCGCCGGGCACATAGGTCATGGGAATCTCGACGATCCTCGTGATGCGCACATTGTGGGGGTCGGCGCCCGCCCGGATGGCCGCGTCCTCGGCCTCCTCGCGGGCGCTGCTCAGGCAGGCCTCCCTGCCGGCGGTGTCGTAGCTGTAGACCTTGTCGATCGATCCGGCCGCCTCGGCGATGGCGGCACCGAAGGCGTTGGCGACGGAATGGTGCGGGGGCCAGAGCACCTCGCTGACACCCGCCAGCGTCTCGGGAACCAAGTGGGCCCCGCCTCCGACGGCAATCAGGGGAAGGGCCGTGCTCGAAGCCTTCATTCGCTCGCACAGGACCCCGATCCGCTCGTCCACCCAGCCGATGGCCGCGTCTGTGAGCGACGCATCCAGGCCGGACAGCAGCGCGGGATCACCGAAACCCTTCAGACGGCCCGCGGCCAGTGAGACGTCCGAGAGCGTCAGCGTGCCGCCTCCCATGCACACGGCATCGGTGATGACGTCGTAGCCGACCGAGTCGGGGCCGACGGTGACGCCTCCGGTGTCACGAACGATGCTGCCTCCCCCCAGGCCGACCGAGATCAGGTCGGGCATGCGGAAGTTGGTCCGCACCCCTCCCACCTCCACGGCCGCGGTCGACTCGCGGGGGAATCCGTCGACCAGGATCCCGACGTCCGCCGACGTGCCCCCGACATCGATGACGAGCGCGTCGGACAGCCCAGCCAGCGCGCTGGCCCCCCGCATCGAGTTGGTCGGGCCCGAGCCGACGGTGAGCACCGGGTACTTGTCGGCTTCGTCGACGGCCATCAGCGTGCCGTCGTTCTGGGTAAGGAAGCTCTCCACCTCCAGCCCGGCGCCTGCCAGCGTGCTTCGGAACCCGGCGACCACCCGCTTCGCCACCGTCAGCAGCGAGGCGTTGAGAATGGTCGCGTTCTCGCGCTCGAGAAGCCCCAGCGATCCCACCGTGTGACTGAGCGACACCGGAAAGTCGGCGCCGCACTCTTCGGCGAGAAGCTCCGCGGCCCGCAGTTCGTGATCGATCGAGGCCGGGCTGAACGCGCAGGAGACCGCGATCGCGGACACATCGCGTGCGCAGGAATCCCCGAAGCGCCGGACAGCATCCTCGTCGAGGCCCGCAATGGGCGTGCCGTCGTACTCGAAGCCGCCCGCAACGATCTGACTGCGACCGATGACGATGTCTCGGAGGTCCTCGGGCCAGGCCGCGCTGGGGCGCACTCCCAGAGACGACGGCGCGGCGAGGCGCAGTACTCCCACCCGGTCGAGGTCCTGGCGGCGGATGATCGCGTTGGTGGGATGGGTCGTGCCCAGCATCGCCTTGCCCAGCGCGGCGGGATCGTCCACTTGGGCCAGCACCGCGCTCACGGCTGCCTGTATGCCGCCGATCGGTTCAGGAGTCGTGGCTGCCTTGGTGGCGGCTACCACGGTGCCGGCAGGGTCGACGACGACCGCGTCGGTGTTGGTGCCCCCGACGTCGACTCCGAGTCTCAGTGACCTCATCGCCGGTTCTCCCGGAAGTCGACGTAGTCGATGTCGTATCCGAAGGCCCTCGGGCCCACGAGGTCCAGCATCCCGTCGCGATGCCATTCGGGCGCGCACGGCATGGCGAGCACGTTCAGCCGCTGGCCGTAGGCCAGACCCTCGGTGGTGATCGGGTCGGCCGACTCGTAGTCGAGCAGGCAGAGCAGATCCGGCACCGTGACCACCGCTTCGCCCTCCTCGAACGCGATGAGGTTCTCATTCTGGATCTCGACCCGCATGGTGCGACCGGCGTCCTCCAGGTGCTCGAGCACCACCGTGCCCCGGGCGAAACCCTCGGTAGTGCGGCGATCGATGTCGATGACCTTGCCGCCGAATACCAGGGATGCCCCGGTGTAGTCGAGCAGCTCCTCCCAGGCTCTCTCGGTGCCACGCTTGACCCGGGCAAGGCGTCTCCCGACCTCGGTGCAGTAGGTCATCGCGCCGTGGATGCCGGCCCGCCGCACGTCGGCCACTGTCATCGGGTAGCAGCTGATCGCGTTGGCCAGACCGAGCTGAAGGATGGCGGCGCGGGCCAGTGCCTCGGCTGTCTGGTTGGTGGTCGCCTCGAAGACGCACATGTTGCCCTTCTCGTCCGCGATGGACATGGGGGCGGCCAGCAGCCCGTGCAGCGTGAAGACGGTCATCTCGATCTGAGGGAAGGCGCGTCGCATCCCGTCGGCGTCGATTATCGGGATGCCCAACTCCACTGCGGTGGCGATCGGCACCAGCGTGTTGACCCCTCCTACTTCGATGGGCATCAGCGCGACCGGCTCTTCTCCCAAATAGGCGGCCAGGGCGCGGATTCCGGCTCGGAACTCGGTGCCGGCCGGGATCTTCTCCAGGATCACCGTCGGCGCGCCGATGATGGCCGTGGTCAGCACCCGCCCGTCCTCGGGCAGTTCTTCGGGTCCTACGACCTTCGCAGGGCCGTGATCGGCGATGGCCTGCTTGACCAGGAGCTTGCCGACGTAGGGGTCGCCGCCTCCACCCGTTCCGAGCAGGGTCGCCCCGAGAGCCAGGTCGTCGATTTCGTCGATCGTCAGCTCTCTCACGGCTCGCCTTCCGGTCGGCTCGACGGTCGTTGGCCTCCTTTAGCAAACCTATGGCGTGCGTGCGGCGCCACTGGTGGGCATTGCGCCACCGCTAGAAGCTGCCGGTACGCGATCTGCCCTTCGGAACTGGTCGATGGCCGGGTGATTGATCGCTGTACCCGCTACAGCACGCTGCCGTAGCGGTGGGTGGTGCGGCTTACCTTGACCGACACGTAGTCCATGTCGGGCTGGGCCAGCGTGTCGAGCACCTCCCGGTGCCAGCCAGCGCTCGACGCGCTCCACCGCTTCGTCGGCCAGCAGCTCGGTGTCTTGGGTGTCGCCGTCCACGCCTCGCTCGCCCCTTCCTGTCGCGAGGGAAGAGCCTTGCTCGGGGCCATCATCGCGCCTGATGGCGGCCCGGTGCAGTGCCAATTGACCAAGTGCGAGAGGAGAGCAGTGCCAAGTGCGAAGCGGCGACATTTCGTGGCCCGGCGAGCCCGAAACGTAGCCAAGAGAAGGGTGATACCAATTTCGAATGGCGACTACTAACGTGGCTAGCCAACGCTGAGGCCGGGCGGCAAATCCGATGTCATACCCCCCTCATTACTGTGGGGGGCATGAGCAAGCCGCACGAGATCGTGAAGACAGGGATGCCGTTGGCGGCGTTCTTCAAGCGCTACCCCGACGACGCTACAGCCGAGAAGCAGTGGGAGGCGTGGCGCTGGCCCAACGGCCCGCAGTGCCCACACTGCGAGTCCGACAACATCGCCACCGTCAGGGAGCGCCGACCGATGCCGTACCGCTGCCGGACGTGCCGCAAGCACTTCTCGGTGATGAGTCATACTGTGATGCACGCGTCGAAGCTGGGAGCGCAGACATGGCTTCTCGGGCTGTTCCTGATCCTGTCGAACTCCAAGGGCAAGTCGTCGGTGCAACTCGCCGCCGATCTTGGGATCAGCCAGAAGTCGGCATGGCACGTCGGCCACCGGCTCCGCAAGGCGCTCGCGGACGGCAGCCTGCCCGGCTTCGACGGGCCGGTGGAGGCCGACGAGACCTACATCGGCGGCAAGGCCCACAACTGGTCAGCCAAGCGCCGCGAGCGCCTGGGCGTGCAGCGTGGCCGCTCCACGGCCCACAAGACCGCCGTCGCCGGAGTCAAGGACCGGCCCACCGGCAAGGTCGTAGCACTGCCCGTCGCGGACGCGTCGAGCGACAGCCTGCTACCGGTCGTCGCTTCCGCCGCCCGACCCGGAGCGACCGTGTTCACCGACGAATGGCGCTCGTATCGGCAACTCGGGTGGATGGGCTACCGCCACTCGACCGTCGCTCACGGTGCCCGCGAGTACGTCCGCGGCGAGGCCCATACGAACGGGATCGAGAACTACTGGTCGCATCTGAAGCGGACCTACATCGGCACGTACCACTACATGTCGCCCGAGCACCTGCACCGGTACGTGACCGAGCACAGCTTCCGCTACAACCGCCGCAACGTCCACGTCACCGACCGCATGGCAGAGGCCGCGTCGTTGATGGAGGGACGCAGGTTGCCGTGGAGCGAACTGGTGACCGCCAAGGCAGCGTGAAGGCAGCCGCTACTCGGGTTGCGGTAGGGTGTCACCACGGTGGCAACCTGAAGGGAGCGGTGCGCCATGCAGCCTGAACGTGACCAGAGCCAGCCCGACGATGAGCCGGTGGTCGATCTCGACACCTGGGAGAAGGCCGGTCGCGCTGTGGTCGCCACCGTGCCCATCGAGACATGCCGCGGGATGAGCCCCGAAACGGCCGAATGAGCGCATCCAACGGGGGGGGGGACGGTTGCCCCCAACTGGGCGCACCAGACGATATGGACCGGTGACTGCCTAGACATCATGCGCGGCATGAACACCGCGTCCGTCGATCTGATCTACGCCGATCCGCCGTTCAACAGCAACGCCAACTACGCCGCGCCTATCGGGTCGGCTGCCGCGGGCGCGGCGTTCAAGGACACTTGGGGCCTGTCTGACATCAACCTGGCATGGTACGGACTGATCAAGGCCGACTACCCCGGCCTCTATGACCTGCTGGGCGCGGTGCGGACCCTGAACGGCGACTCGATGATGTCGTACCTGATCTACATGGCAGTGCGGACCATCGAGATGCACCGCATCCTGAAACCCACCGGGTCGCTGTACCTACATTGCGACCCGACCGCCAGCCACTACCTGAAGCTCATGCTCGACAGCATCTACGGATACAGCCAGTCCCGCAACGAACTTGTCTGGTGCTACTCCGGGGGTGGTGTTCCAAGGCGGGACTTCCCCCGCAAGCACGACGTGATCCTGCGCTACGCCAAGGGCGACGAATGGACGTTCCATGTGGAGCGCAAGCCCTACAAGGCGAACACACAGGCAGTCGGCAAGCACAGCACCTATTCCGGTGGGGCAGATATCGACCTAGAGCGAGGCACCCCTGTTACAGACTGGTGGACCGACATCAAGACCGTGACAGGATGGAACGTCGAGCGGATCGGCTACCCGACGCAGAAGCCGCTCGCGCTGGTCGAGCGGATCATCAAGGCCAGCAGCAACCCCGACGACATGGTGCTCGACCCGTTCTGCGGATGCGCCACCGCGTGCATCGCCGCGGAACGGCAAGGCCGACAGTGGGTCGGAATCGACATCTCCGAGAAGGCCGCGGAACTGGTAGAGCAGCGCATGGCCGACGAACTCGGCCTGTTTTACAGAGGCACACACCGCCACCGGCCACCGTTCCGCACCGACATAGGCAACATTCCCCGCTACAACTGCCTGGACAACAAGCGATGGCTCTACGGCGAGCAGGGCGGCCTCTGCAACGCGTGTGCCACCCTGTTTGAGTTGCGCCACCTAGAGGTCGATCACATCATCGCCGTTTCCCGCGGGGGCACCGACCACCTGTCGAACCTGCAACTGCTGTGCGGGAACTGCAACCGCATGAAGGGCGACCGTCCGCAAGAGGAACTGATCGCCAAACTCACCGACAAGGGATGGATCAAACGCCAAGCCGCCTAGTGGCTAGCCACGTTAGTAGTCGCCTTTCGAATATTACGTATTATTCGGATCGGCGATGGATTACTCGTGTTGCTGTTTCCAGAATGACTGAGTCAATCAATCGGCGGGTTGCAGGACTAGTGTGCGTGTCCAGCAATGCAGTAGCGTTTCGATGTGGATTTGGATGATGTCGACCTGGAAATCGTGCGGATATTGCACGAGGACGGCCGCAGCAGCTACAGCGACATCTCCAAGACCATCGGTGTCAGTGCCGGCACGGTGCGCAACCGGATCAGCCGGATGCGTGCATCGGGAATGCTCTATTTCGACGTTTGGCTGGATCCCCACCGCTCGGGACTGGGCGTGCACGCCACGCTGTTGATGAAGGTCAAGCCCCGGCAACTGACGGAGACGGCCGATGCGCTGGCCGGCCTCGACGAGACCGCGTATGTCGCCACCCTGGCCGGCGCCTACGACATCGTCGCCGATGTCTTCTGCCGCGACGTGCTCGACCTTCGCCGCCTGATCCACGAGAAGGTCCAGCAGATCGACGGCGTGATCAACGTGTCCACCAACCTCGTGACCGAGAACAAACATCAAACGAAGCTCAACGTCCGGGGCGCGTTGACGCCACAGAAGCACTTCTAGCCGGCTTCGTTATCGGATTCCATCACCTTGCTGGACTGGGTCCAAGCTCGTTCGAGAGCGCTGCTTCTATTGAAATTGCCGGTCGCTGTCGCAGTGAAATGTCTCTATTGAACTCCATGCCCGCGGGTCACGAATTGCCTCACTTCTGAGTTCCGTCGGCGTCAACGAAGAGGGCTGTGTAGACGGCTCGGGTGTCGGCGTCGGACAGGCCGATGCCCAGGTAGTGGCCGTCTATATGCAGCTCCCAGTGCAGGTGCAGCTGAGCGTCGGGCGACCCCGAGGCGCCCGCGTTGGTGCCGGGGGTGCCAATGAATGAAATTGGGGAGTGATCTATATGAGCTGATCTATGACTATCTATGATTCGGAATGGCGGGATGCAGCGCGGCATGGCCGCTTCGAGTCAGGAGATGCAATGACCCAGCCAGACCAGCGGGACCGGGATTTGGAGGCGCTTCGGGAGCGGCTGTCGCGGCTGAGCGCTGCCAGCGTGCGCATCAACGAGAGCCTGGACTTCGACACGGTGCTCCAGGGGGTGCTCGACTCCGCCCGGCACCTCACGGCGGCCCGCTACGGGGGGATGACCCTGCTCAACGACGGGGGCCGGGTCGAGGACTTCTTGTCGTCAGGGCTGACCGCGGCGGAGGCCGAGCAGCTGCGGCTGACTCCGGACCCGTATGAGATCTTCGAGTCGTTGACCGGGATCTCCGAACCGTTGAGGGTCCCCGATCTGGTGGAGCATGTCAGGTCCTTGGGTTTCAGCGAATTCAGCATCCCGCTGCCGGTGGGGGTGTTCAGCTTCCTGGCGGCGCCGATGTTCTACAGGGGCGATCGGGTGGGCCACGTCTTCGTGGGCCACAAGGACGGCGCCGAGGAGTTCACCCGCGCCGACGAGGAGACCCTGGTGATGTTCGCCTCCCAGGCGGCGCTGGTCATCGCGAATGCTCGCCGCCACCGTGACGAGCAGCGGGCCCGCGCCGAGCTGGAGACGCTGGTGAACACATCGCCGGTGGATGTGGTCGTCATCGACGCCGCGACCGGGGCGCCGGTGTCGTTCAACCGCGAGGCGCTGCGCATCGTGGAGGGTCTGCGCGACGACGACCAGACGCCGGAGAACCTGATCGGGATGGTGACCTGCGTGCGCTCCGACGGCCGGGAGATGTCCCTTCAGGAGTTGCCCCTGTCGGAGACGGTCCGGGCCGAGGAGATCGTGCTGCGGGTTCCCGACGGGCGCAGCGTCAGCGCCCTGCTCAACGCCACCGCGATCCGCTCCAGTGAGGAGGACGCGCTGGTGTCGTTCGTGGTGACGTTGCAGGACATGGCGCCGCTGGAGGACCAGGAGCGGCTGCGGGCCGAGTTCTTGGCCATGGTGAGCCATGAGCTCCGCACGCCCCTGGCGGCGATCAAGGGGTCGGTAGCCACGCTGCTGGACACCGTCGGCGGGCTCGACCCGGCCGAGACGGCGCAGTTCTTGCGCATCATCCACGACCAGTCCGATCAGATGCGGCACCTGATCGGCGACCTGCTCGACGTCGCCCGCATCAACACCGGCACCCTGCCGGTCGCGCCGGAGCCCGTCGATGTGCACCTGCTGGTGCATGACGCCAAGAACAGGTTCGTCGCCGGGGGCGCCACCAACCCGCTGAGCGTGGAGGTGGCGGAGGGCCTGCCGCTGGTGATGGCGGACCGTCGGCGCATCGCGCAGGTGCTGAGCAACCTTCTGTTCAACGCGGCCGCAAGCTCGCCGGAGGGGTCGCCGATCGTGGTGACCGCGGCCAAAGACGGCGCCCACGTGGCCGTCTCGGTCACCGACGAGGGCCGGGGCATACCGGCGGAGCTGATGCCGGAGCTGTTCCGCCGGTTCTCGCGGGCCCGCGGCGCAGACCCCGCATCCGGCCCCGCCGCATCCGGTGTGGAGGGATCGGGTCTGGGCCTCGCCATCTGCAAGGGCATCGTGGAGGCCCACGGGGGCCGCATCTGGGCCGACAGCGACGGGCCGGGGCTGGGGGCCCGGTTCACGTTCACGATGCCGGCGGCAGAGCCGGCATCGGCCGCCTTGGCGGCGCCCGCCGGCGAGCCGCGGCCGCCATCTGAGCGCCGGGTGCGGATCCTGGCCGTAGACGACGACCTCCAGGTGCTCCGGTACATCCGCGACACCCTCACCAGAGCGGGGTATGCGCCCATCGTCACCGGCGACCCCGCCGACATCGGCCGCCTCATGGCCGAGGAGAAGCCGCATCTGGTGCTGCTGGACCTGGTGCTGCCGGACCGCGACGGCATCGACGTGATGAGCGACATCCACAAGACCGCGGATGTGCCGGTCGTGTTCCTGTCGGCGTACGGACATGACGAGACCGTCGCCCGGGCCTTCGACATGGGCGCAGCCGACTACCTGGTGAAGCCCTTCTCGCCCACCGAGCTGGCCGCGAGGATCAGGGCGGCTCTGCGCAGGCGGCTGGAGTCCTTCGAGGACGAGCCGTCGGCGCCCTACCAGGCCGGAGAACTCAGCATCGACTACGCCCAGCGCCGCGCCGCGGTGGCCGGCCAGCCGGTGGAGCTGACCGCCACCGAGTACGCCGTGCTGTACGAGCTGGCCGCTCACGCCCCGCGGGTGCTGACCCACAACGCGCTGCTGCACCGGGTGTGGGGACCCCAAAGGGTCGGCGAGCCCTGGCTGGTCCGCGACGTCGTCAAGCGGCTCCGCCGCAAGCTCGGCGATTCTGCTGAGAGCCCCGACTACATCTTCACCGAGCCCCGCGTCGGCTACCGGATGCCCACCGGCCAGACCTAGGGGTCAACCGGCGGCGGTCAGGTCACGACGTTGGGGCGGGGGAGGCCCGATGCCGTGCCCGGCGTCGGCCCAGGGCAGCTCCTGCTCGCTGCGGTGGATGGTGGCAGCCGCCGCGGCGGCAACCGGCGAAGGCGACATGTCACTCCTCCTCTAGACGTCGTAGCCGAGCTCTGCGGCGAGGACGCGGACCATGTGCTGCACGCCTATCTCGTTGCGTCCGAGGACCATGGCGCCGTGCTGGCCGTTGCGCACGCCGTCGCCGCAGGAGGGCAGCATCGCGAAGTCCTCGTCGCGCACCGCGGCGTGGACCCGCTCATACACCGACTCGTAGCCGAGCCGGTCCGCTTCGCTGGCAGCGGGGATGCGGGCCATCCAGCCGTGGCGCACGACGCAGCGGGTAGGCGCGCCCGCGGGGAGGATGTCTAGGACCTCCACGCCGAAGGGGCTGTTGGCCAGAATCAGCGTCGGGTACACCCAGTAGATGATGCCCATGTGGTCGCGGGGGTCCCACGAGCCACCGGCGTCGTCGCGCAGCGCGGTGATGTTCTTGAAGGGCATCCCCAGGCGCAGGTGGCGGCCGAAGGCGTCGAAGGCCGCAGTGTTGCCGACCGTGTTCATCCCGATCGCGCTGTCGGCGTGCACGTACGGGAAGTGGTACCCCTCCGCGAAGGCCTCCAGCCCATTCTTCCAGTTGACGCCGGTCTCGAACTCCCGTGCCGTGAGATACTCATAGTCGCCGTAGCGCCACTGCGCGAGCTCGTCGTCCATCGGGCCCAGATGCGCGGCCACGTCGATGCCCGCGCCGGCGGTGAGGCAGGCCCACACGAAGCCGTGGCGCTCCTCAGACGGCAGCTCCACGAGCCCGAGGTCGGCACAGTCGATGCCGTCGAAGCCCTCCGCGCCGGGAACGGCGACCAGCCGGCCGGTCGGGTCGTACACCCAGCCGTGGTAGGGGCAGGTGAACACGCCTGCGTTGCCGCACCCCTGCGCAGGCCTGGCGCCGCGGTGGCGGCAGTAGTTCAACAACACATGGGCCGCCCCGTCCCGGTCGCGGGTCACCAGCAACGACGCCCCGAGCATCGAGCGCACCGCGAAGTCGTTGGACCGCGCTATCTGCGCGCTGGGCACCACCGGCAGCGGGGTCGTCCGCAGCAGCGCCATCTCCGACTCGAGGTTCGCCGGGGCGCGGTAGTACTCCAGGGGCACGTGCAGCACCGCGGCGGCCATGTCGGTCGTCTCGCGCAGCACCAGCTCGAGCACTCGCCGGGTGAGGGCCTCGTCCAGTCCGGCCGTTACCGCGCCCCTAAGAGTGCTCGAATGGTCATTCCGGCTGGCCCCTCGGGCACAGGCACGGTCCAACCGGCGGTACCGACCTTCGCCTGGAGCCCAGCCCCGTGATCATGTTTAGAATGATAATGGAGTCATATGCATGGTGTCTATATTGCTTAGGGAGACTTACATATGGAGCTACAAATGGTGGCTGGAGCCGTCAGGCATCAATCGAGCGGTTCGCCGACCTGGACACCTACGCCGCGACAGTCGCCCAGTGGGTCCCCAAAGCCCGCTCCGTCGAGCGCAGCGCGACAGGCTCCTGATGCCCGCCCTTCTCGTCCCGTACGTCCTCCCCAGTCTGCCTAAGGAGCACCCTCGTGACCCCAGGGAACGGGAGCCGGCAGGCCGAGCACCAGTTGTGACGTCGTCATCCCAAAGACGCCGACCACTGGTGCGGTGGGAGAGGTGCTCGACCGTTCCACCGGCAACTCGTACCGCGTTGCCTTCGATTGGTTCGAGCACCACGGTGGGGGGTTCTGTGCAGTCCTTGCGTGACGTGGGCGACTTGGATGCACAGGCCCCCCGCCACCATCTCAGCCGACGGGTTCCGGCCCCGCGGGGGTAGCTCATGTTCCTAGCGGGTGACTCGAGCCCAGTTGGGGGTTGCTGGGGCTTCGTATCTCTGACGAGTACCCCGTCAGAAGCCCCGGCGCTCCCAACCTCTGCTCACATGGGATCCTGCTGAGATGGGATCGACTCGCCGGGATTGGTTGTTGGTGATCTTCTGGACGCTGATCGCGGCGGCAGTCGTGGTCCTGGTCCGAATCCTCACCGGCTAGCTCGCACAGTCGGAGATCCGGCTCGGGCTGGACCACCGGGGGGATGCCGACGGCCACCGTGGGCAACCGCGTACCGGCGACGCTGAAAGCGTGGCGGCGTGGCGGCGCCAATCCGTTGGAAGATCGGCCCGGGCGCGGTGAAGCCCAAGTCAGGGCGGGTGCTCTGACCTGGGCTTTTGTTGGTGGCGGGGGTAGGAATTGAACCTACGACCTTCGGGTTATGAGCCCGACGAGCTACCAGACTGCTCCACCCCGCAGAGCGATTCTAGCGGGGGCGGCGACCCGTCCGCAACGCCGACGGACCAGCGCCGGAGCGCTACTTCGGGGGTAGGCGGATGCCCGCGTCGACCCTGATGACCTCGCCGTTCATGTAGTCGTTGGTGATCAGCTCCATCACCATCGAGGCCAGCTCATCGGCGGTGCCCAGCCGCTTGGGGAACAGCACCCCCTCGGCCAGATGGGCCTTGAACGCCTCGGCTTCGGGGCCGGTGCCGTAGATGGGCGTGTTGATCAGCCCGGGCGCGATGGTGTTGATCCGCACCCCCAGCGGCACCAGGTCCCTCGCTATGGGCAGGGTCATGCCCACCACCCCGCCCTTGGAGGCCGAGTAGGCGTTCTGGCCGGTCTGGCCATCGAAGGCAGCCACCGAGGCCATGTTGACGATCGCTCCCCGCTGGCCGTCGGCGTCCACCGGCTCGGTCCGGGCCATGGCCGCCGCGGCCAACCGGATGCAGTTGAACGTGCCGATCAGGTTCGTCGCCACCACCCGCTCGAAGCGCTCCAGCGGCATGGGCCGGCCGTGGCGGTCGACCGTGCGCACCGCAGTGGAGATCCCGGCCGAGTTGACCAGCACCCGCAGCGGGCCCAGCTCGCCGGCGACGTCCACCGCAGCCTGAACCGGCACCTCCTCGGCCACGTCGCCCTCCACGAACACTCCCCCGACCTCTGCGGCCGCGTCGGCGCCCTTGTCCGCCCGGATGTCGAGGATCACGCAGTGGGCGCCCAGCCCGGCCAGCCGGTGCGCGCACGCCCGCCCTATGCCCGAGGCTCCCCCGGTGACGACAGCCGCAGCCCCTGCCAAGTCCATGTCGGTCCCCCTCAGTCGGAGCCGGCGAACCCGCACAATTTAGAGCCCGAGCAGAAAGCCCGCAGTTCTCGCCTCGCCGAGACCTGCCCAGGCCGCATTCTTGACGTAGTTGTGCGCCCTATAGCGGTACAACTACGTCAAGAAGAGAGCCGGCCGGGTCGCGAGCGGTGCTCACCTGCCTTGATGCGCACATGGAGGTTGAACGGACAGCCTGCCCGGCAGCGCGGCCCTCAGTCGGCTAGGACGCCGACCACGTCGTCGAGGACGGGCAGGCTGTTGGGCGGGCCGAGCACGGTGATCTGGTCGTCGGCCTCCAGCACCAGGTCGGCCTCGGCCCGCAGCACCCGGCCCTCGCGGCTGACCGCCTCCAGGAAGAAGCCCGCATCGATGGTCAGCGCGCCCACCCGCCGGCCGATCAGCGCCGACGTGGACAGCTCCGGCATCAGCGGGTACTGGCCGATCGACAGGTCGGGCAGCAGGGCCTCCTTCACCTCGGCCTCGAAGGCGGCCTCGGCCACCGCCTCGGCCCGGTCCGAGTGCAGGTAGGCGGCCAGCTCGCCGGCCAGTCGCAGCACCCGGCCCGGTTCGGTGCTGCACCCGGCCAGGAAGAACAGGGCCTTCACCTGCTCGTCCCGGCCGCCCCAGGCCGCGGGGATGCGGATGCCGCCCGCGGCCCGCACGATCACCAGGTAGTCGTCGTCGGTGTCGAAGAAGGCCACCGGCGTGGCCGTGGGATGCTGCTCGGAGGGCTGGATCCACAGCGAGCCCGACTCCAGGAACCGGTCGGTCACGGTGGCCACGTCCACCCTCGTCTGGGTCGACAGCACTTCCGAGGCCCGCACCGCGGCCTCGTTGATGTCGGTGCCCTCGGGGATGCTCACCACCGCGGCCCGGGCGATGAGCCCCGGGTACTCGTCGCCGACCCGCACGCCATGGCTCTGCACCGCCGCGCTCAGCTCGCGGTCCAAGCCCCGGTCGACCAGCCGCCCCCAGCGCTCGAACACGTGGTAGATGGCCCCTCCGTGCATCGACCGGGTGCGCCCGTAGAACACGTACCACGCCACCCCCAGCACCACCGACGCCCCGGTCAGCAGCAGCGCCACCGCACCCAGCTCGACGATCAGGTACAGGTCGATGGCGATGCCCGCCAGCTGCAGGTACGGGAACAGCGGGGCGGTGAAGCCCGGCGCGTACGAGGCGATTCGCGACGCCCGCAGCACCAGCACCGCCGAGTTCACCAGGGCCAGGGTCAGCAGCACGAAGGCGCTGGCCACCTTGGCGATGGCGGCCACGTCGAGGGCCAGCACCACCACGGCCATCCCCGCGCCGGTCAGGGCCACGCCCCAAGCCGGAGTGTTGAACCGGTTTAGCCGGCCGAGCCTCTCGCCCACCAGCCGGTCGCGGCTCATGGCCAGCGGGTAGCGGGCCGCGGCCAGGATCCCGGCGTTGGTGGCCGACGAGAACGCGGCCAGCGCGGCGACCACCACCAGCACCGCCCCCGCGGTGGGCATGACGTCCTCCGCCGCGGAGTAGATCGGGGCCAGGTCGTCGTGCAGCCGCGACGGCGGGACCACCGCCACCGCCACCAGCACTCCGAGCGTGTACAGCGCGGTGCTGACCAGCAGCGACAGCCCCATCCCCAGCGGGATGTTGCGGGACGGGTCGTTGATCTCCTCGGCCGCGCTGGCCACCTTGGTCAGCCCGCCGTAGGACACGAACACCAGCCCGACCACGCTGATCAACCCACCCGTCCCGTCGGCGAAGAAGGGCTCCAGGTAGTCGCCGCCGTCGCCGCCGCCGACCCGGGGCAGCCCCACCGCTATGAACCAGCCCATCACGGCCAGCACGAAGCCCACCAGCAGCATCTGCACCCCCGCGCTGGCCCGGGTGCCACAGATGTTGACGATGGTGAAGCCGGCGATGAGCACCACCGCCAGCGGTTTGGCCGGCACGTCGAGCACGATGTTGAGGTAGGCGCTCATCCCGACCAGGGCGAAGGCGTCCTTGAGCACCAGCGACAGCCATGTGGCCATGCCCGAGAAGGTTCCCACCGCCGGTCCGTAGGCCCGGACCAGGAAGTAGTAGGCGCCCCCGGCCCGGGGCATGGCGGTGGAGAGCTCGGCCACGCTCAGCATGGCGGGCACGGCCACCACGCCGGCCAGGGCGTAGGCCAGCACCGCGCTGGGTCCGGCGTCGGCCGCGGCCAGGCCCGGCAGCAGGAACAGGCCCGAGGAGAGCATCGCGCCGGTGCTCAGGACGAAGACGTGTCGTAGCCCCAGCGAGCGGGACAGCCCGGCCAGCGCCCCGCCTGAGCCTTGCTCGTTCACGTACGTCCTGCGGGCCGGGCCATCCCCAAACCTAACCCGGCCCGCTCCCCACGCTCAACACACCGACGGCGGGATCGGCCACGGCTAGCGTTCGAGCATGAACTGGTGGCTGTGGACGCTGGCCGCGGTTGGCGCCCTGCTTGTCGTCACGAGCGTCTACGACGTCGTGCAGAAGCGGCACGCCATCCTGCGCAACTTCCCGATCATCGGCCACCTGCGCTACCTGCTGGAGTCGTTCGGCCCGGAGCTGCGCCAGTACATCGTCAGCGACAACGACGAGGAGCGGCCCTTCAACCGCAACCAGCGCCGCTGGGTGTACGCCACCGCCAAGAAGGAGAACCCGTACTTCGGGTTCGGCTCGGACAACCGGGTCGAGGCCGACGGCTACGTGTTCTTCCGGCACTCGGCCTTCCCGGTGGAGTGCGACGCCCCGCCCGGCGAGCTGCGGGCGGCCAAGGTGCTCGGCGCGTGGCGCAACCGGCCCGGCGCCTTCCGGCCCTCCTCGGTGGTCAACATCTCCGGCATGTCCTACGGCTCGCTGTCGGGCCCCGCGGTGGAGGCCCTCAACCGGGGCTCGGCCATGGCCGGATGCCTGCACAACACCGGCGAGGGCGGCATCAGCGACTTCCACCGCAAGGGCGCCGACCTGACGTTCCAGCTGGGCACCGGCTACTTCGGCGCTCGCACCGCCGACGGCCGCTTCTGCATGGACGCCTTCCTGGCCAGCCTCGACTCGGCTCCGGTCAAGGCGGTCGAGTTGAAGCTGAGCCAGGGGGCGAAGCCCGGTCTGGGCGGGGTACTGCCCGCGCCGAAGGTCACGCCGGCCATCGCCGAGGCCCGGGGCGTGCCGGTGGGGGTGACCGTGCGGAGCCCCAACCACCACCCGGAGTTCGACGATGTGGCCGGACTCGTCGACTTCGTGGAGCGCATCGCCGACGCCTCCGGGCTCCCGGTGGGGATCAAGTCAGCGGTGGGCGACCGGCGCTTCTGGGTCGAGCTCGCGTCCCGCATGGCCGACACCGGCCGGGGGCCCGACTTCATCACCGTCGACGGAGGCGAGGGCGGCACCGGCGCGGGGCCGCTCACGTTCACCGACCACGTGTCGCTGCCGTTCCGGGTCGGGTTCGCCGAGGTCTACCAGGCCTTCGCGGAGGCCGACCTGAACGAGGCGGTGGTGTTCGTGGGGTCCGGCAAGCTCGGCTTCGGGCCCGACGCGATGGTGGCCATGGCCCTGGGCGTAGACCTGATCGGCGTGGGCCGGGAGGCGATGATGGCCGTCGGCTGCATCCAGGCCCAGCGGTGCCACAGCGGCCGCTGCCCCACCGGCGTCGCCACCCAGAGCAAGTGGCTCACCCGGGGGCTCGACCCGACCTCCAAGGCGGTGCGGGTGGCCAACTACGTGACCGGGCTGCGCCAGGAGCTGCGCATGCTGGCCGAGGCCATGGGCGAGGAGCACCCGTCGCTGGTGGACCCGGCCGCGGTGGAGATGCGGATCCGCCGCGGCGAGCTGCTGCCCATCCTCGAGGCCATCGGCTACTCCGACGAAGCCAGGGACGCCCGCATCGCCCTGGGCCAAGTGGCCCGCGAGGCCCGCATCTTCGCCGACACGGCTGTGCGCTAGTTCTCCAACTGCTCCAGCAGGCGGGCCAGGATCTCGTCCTGGCGGCGGCGCAGCTCGGCCAGCTCGTCGATCAGCTGCCGGGTCTCCCCCGGTGTCAGCTCACCGACGGTGACGTCCGGCGTGTCGGTGTCGGCCACGGACGGCTCGCCGGCGTCGTCGGCCGCGGACGGCTCGTCCGGTTCCTCCACCACAGGCGCGTCGCCGTCGGTCACGATCGGCGGCAGCACCACGTCTTCGAAGTCGGCGCCCGGGTACAGGTCGTCGAGGGCCTCGCCCAGCGTCTTGCCCAGCGCGGTGCGGTTGCCCACCGAGGCGATCACCCCGGCCAGCAGCGGGATCTGGGTCCCCTGGGCCCGCACGTACATGGGTCGCACGTAAAGCACTGAATCCTCGACCGGCAGCAGCAGCATGTCGCCGAAGTCGACCTGCGAGCCCTGGTCGTTGAGCAGGGTCAGCTCCCGGCTGATGTCGGGGTTCGTGGAGATGTTCGACGCCACGATGGCCGGGCCCGGTGCCAGCAGGTTCGCCATCTCGTAGGACACCAGGCGGGAGGTCCCGTCGGCGCGGGTCTCACCCACCATGAAGGCGGTGAGCTCCTTGCGGCTGTCGTCGTCGGAGACCGGCACGAACGAGCGCAGCGCCACGTACGACGCCGACTCCTCGCCGGGGAGCTGGATCAGCGAGTAGTAGGCCGGAACCCGCCGCTCCCGCCGGGTCAGCAGGCCCCGGTCCCCGACCACGGCCTCGGCGATGCCGCCGGCCTGCACGCTGCGGCCCGGATCCTGGGCCACCGCCCAGCGCTCGGTGCCGATGATCAGCGCCTCGGGGTCCGACACCTGGTAGGAGGCCCACATGTTGGTCTGCACCGTGAACAGGTCGGTCGGGAAGCGCAGATGGGAGCGCAGCTCCTCGGGCATCTCGGAGAAGTCGGTGAACAGGTCGGGGAAGGCCCCCTGCCATGCGGCCACGATCGGATCAGCAACCGGCATGACGTACAGCGTCACGTCGCCGTCGTAAGAGTCGACGACGGCCTTGACCGAGTTGCGTATGTAGTTGACGCTGCCGCCGGCCAGCTCGGCGCCGATCTCCAGCCCGCTGGTGTCGGCGCTCTGGGAGTAGGGGTAGCGGTCGGTGGTGGTGTACGCATCGAGCACGTAGTGGATGCGGCCGTCGAAGATCACCGGATAGGCGTCCGAATCGAACTCCAGGAACGGGGCGACGCTCTTCACCCGGTCCTGGGCGTCCCGGATGTAGATGATGCTGGTGTTGCCGTCCACGAAGTTGGAGATCAGCGGATCGAGCTGCCCGAAGCGCAGCGCGAAGGCGGTCTGGCGCAGGAACGACCCCATGTTGACGCCGCCGTCGCCGGTGTAGCGGAAGCTCTCCTCGCGGCCCTGGCCGTCCACATAGTCGACCTCGTCGCGGGTGGCGCCCACCAGCGCGTAGCCCTCGAGGTTCTCGCCCACGTAGATCTGAGGCTCGTCGAGCTGCAGGTCTATGGCCGGGTCCACCTCGACGGGCAGGCCGCCGGTGATGAACACCGGGCTGCCCCGCACGTCGGTGACGTTGGCCCGGGCGATGGCCATCCCGTAGCCGTGGGTGATGGCCACATGCTGGCGCTCCCACGATCCCAGCTCGCTCAGGTTGAGCTCGCGGGCGGCCAGCACCACCTGGGTCAGCTCGCCGTCGACCTCGTAGCGATCGACGTCGAGCACCGAGGAGAAGCGGTAGAAGTCCCGCTCGCCCTGGTCCTTCTCGAAGGTGTCGGTGAGGGTGAGCGGGTCGAGGATCCGGGTGTTGCGCACGGTCTGGGCCGCGGTGCGCAACTGGGCCGGACTGGGGTTCTCCCGGTATTCGAACACCTCGAGGGCCACGTCGCGGTCGGGCACAAGCGAGTAGGCCGCCCGGGTGGCCGCAATGTTGTCGTCGGTGTAGACGGACTCGCGGGCAGTGGTGTTGGGATCGACCTGGAACCGCTGCACGAACGCGGGGTACATGTTGCCCATCACCAGGGCGGTGAAGGCCCACAGGCCCACGGCCAGCACCGGCAGCACCCAGCCCCGCCGGCGCAGGTTGACCACCAGCAGCACCACCGCGAACAGAGAGATCAGCAGGAGCAGGTTGAGCGCGGGCAGCTTGGCCTTGACGTCGGTGTACAGGGCGCCGTCCACCACGCCCCGGTCCGACACGGTGAGCTCGTAGCGCGACAGCCAGTAGTCGGCCGCTTTCACCAGGGCCAGGCAGGCCAGGATCGCCGACAGGTGCACCTTCACCGACGGCAGCACCCGGGGTGCGCCCCGAGGCACCTGGCCCCTGATGCCGCCGTTGATGTAGTGGGCGATGCCGATCACTACGAGGATGATCATGAAGGCGGCGAACAGCCAGTTCACGAGGAACGTCAGGAACGGCAGCCGGAAGACGTAGAAGCCGATGTCGGTGTCGAACAGCGGATCGACGACACCGAAGTCCTTGCGGTTGACGAAGAGCAGCCACTCCTCCCACTGGTTGGACACCCCGGATGCGGCCAGCAGCGAGAACACCACCGACAGGACCAGGCGCACGAGCCGGGTGCGGCCCGCCGTCAGGTCGTGGAGGCGGCTGAGCATCTCCTCCTCGGGACCGGGCGGGCGGATCTCGGGCTTCAGGCGGTCGACGATGAGGAGGTTGATCCACATCAGGATGAAGAAGGCCACCGCGAAGATCGCGAACAGGGCGATCTTGGCCAGCAGCACCCGCCCCCACACGTCGGTCCGACCCAGCGAGTCGAACCACAGATAGTCGGTGTAGAAGCGGGCGATGCCTCGCAGCGACAGGAGCAGGACCAGCAGGCCGCCTGCTACCAGGATCGCGATGAAGCGGGTTTTTCTAGAGCCGAAGCGGGATCGGCCGCCGGAGGGAGAGGGAGTTACGGTGCGCACCGCCGGTCACGATATCGGCTCCGGCCAGCCAGCAGAGAAGGCAGCTTCGGCTGCGGTGTCCGCCCGGCGCGATCGGGACTCCCGGTAGATGGATCGCACGGCGGTGGTGAGCTCGTCGGGATCGTCGGTTCCCTCGATCAATTCGCCGAGACGTTCCCGGACCGGCTCGACCAGCACCGACAGGATGGCGCTGCCGGCCGCCTTGAGGTCGACGTCGTCGATGCTGACGTCTATGTCGGACGCGAAGTCCTGCATCGGCACCCGGACGGCGCGGGTGTAGGCGCCGGTACCGCTGGTGATGGCGGAGCGCACGGCCCGGACCCCGTTGCGGCGCACGGCGTCGAGCAGGTCGCCCTGCTCGTCCACGACCAGCCGCTTGAGCCGGCGGGCGATCCCGCCCACCGCCACCGCCCGGGCCGCGCCGACGAGATCGTCGGGATCAGCCGGCACGGTGGCAGCCTCGGCTCCGTCGTCGAGCTCTTCGTCGAATTCGTCGGCGAACTCGTCGGCGAGCTCGTCGGGTTCATCGGCGAACCCGTCCGCGGCCTCGGGGGCGGCGGCGCCTGTGGCCGCGCCGTCATCAGTGGCGCCGGGCTCAGCGGACCACGGCTCCGGCTCCCCGACGGGCTGCGAAGTGATCGAGCGCAACCGGGCGAAGATGGCCTCGGCATCCGCGGACGGTGCCTCGGTCTCGGGCTCGGTCTCATCGGAGGCGACGGCCGCAGCATCGTCGGGAGCCTCGGGCGCCTGCCCCTCCTGCGAGTCGGCCCCGGGGTCGAACTCGGCGGCGGCCTCCGCTTCGACGTCGTAGAGCCGAACCGCGGCGGGTGGGGGTGCCGGCGAGGGCTCGATGGTCAAGCCCTCGAGGTCGACGTACTCGCCCACGGCTTCGGGCTCGTCGAGTTCATCCGGTGTCTCGGGCCCGTCGGCGCCGGAGGCGGCCCCGGCAGTGCCGGCGTCGGCGACCTCTCCTTCCTGTTCGGGTGTCGTGTCGGCGTATGCGTCGGCGCCGGCGGCTCCCTCGGCGGCGGCGTCGCCGGCTGGGGCCTCCTCGCCGGACCCGCCGTCGGGGACCATCCCGGCCAGGCGCGCCGTGGAGATCTCCGCCTCGAGCTCGGCCACGGTGGATTCCGGCTGGGCCGCGACACGCTGTCCTGCCTGCTGGGCTGCGGCCGCAGCCCGCGGCTCGGCCTGGACCAGTTCCTCGATCCAGCCGTCCAGTCCCTGACGGAAGATGCCGAGCGCCTCCAGCAGGCGATCGCGGGTCACTCTGAGCTGCTCCACCTCGACCCGGTGCTCATGGCGCTTGCGAGCGAGGTCGGACAGGATCCGCTCCCGGACGGTCTGGGCCTCCACCACCATGTTCTTGCCCCGCTCGCGGCCCTCCTCGGCGATGGCGGCCGCGGCCGCCTCGGCCTCGCCCACGATCCGGGCGTGCTCGGCCTCGGCCCGCTCGATCTGTACTTGGGCCGCGTCGGTGGCCGACTGCAGGACGCGGGTGGCCTCGTCGCCGAGGGCCTCCGCCACCCGGCGTGATTCCAGCGTCTCCGGAGGGGTGACCTCCAGCTCGGTGATCCGGTCCGACAGCGAACCGACCTGAGCGTTCAGCCGGCGGATCTCCTCGGCGGCCTCGCGCAGCCGGGTGCGGACGGACTCGGGCTCGTAGCCGCGGCGTACCTTGGCGAAGTCGATCTCCTCCACCGCTTCCGGGTCCAACCCGTGTCCGGGGTCGGGTCCGTCGCCGTCTTCCATGGCTCCTCCGATCCGCCACCGGCGCGCTTGTTCCTGCTAGCTCGCTGGTTGCGGTCAGCTAATACGATAGGGCCTGCACAGGAGGTGATGCCGTCCCGCGCCGCAACGGGTCATTCCCGCTCCTGTTCGCTGCGCTCACGGGCCGCTCGGGCCACGGCCTCCCCCGTATGGGCCCGGTTAGTGCGCCTGCCCGCTCGGCCTCCGGGTCAGCCCAGTAGGCGCCCGACGGGGTCGCCCCCGACGCCGGCCAGCGCCTGCAGCGCGTCCTCCAGGTTCGCCACGCCGACCACCGGGACATCGCCCGAGCCCGACCGGGCCTCTTCCGCCGACGCCTCCGGCACGATGATCAGCCTGGCGCCCGCATCCCGGGCCGCTACCGCCTTCTGGGCGACGCCGCCCACATCGCCCACGGATCCGTCGAGGCGGATGGAGCCGGTGACGGCGACCCGCTGGCCGCCGGTGAGCTCGCCCTGCGACAGCACGTCGAGCACGACCAGCGTGAAGGCCAGACCGGCTGAGGGTCCCCCCACCGCGCCCGAGGAGATGTCGATCTCGAACGGGAGCGGGGACCGGCTGACCCGCTCGGTGACCCCACTCACCCCGATGTACGGACCGCCGTTGTCGGGATGGGTGCCGAGCGTTATCTCGACGTCGCGCAGCTCGTCGGTCTCGGAGTCCTCCACGGTGACCACTGCCGCCGCGCCCGGCTCCAGCTGCTCCAGCACCGCTCGGAGCGAGTCGACCGTGGTGACCGGCTCGCCGTCGATGGACAGGATCACGTCGGTGGGCTCCAGCAGGCCGTCGGCCGGGCCGCCCGGGACCGTCTCGAAGAACAGCACTCCGGTGAAGTCGGCGGCATGCACACCGAGGCGTTCGAGGGCCACGATCGTGGCGATGTCCTTGGAGCTGTCCATCAGGTGACGGTTGTGTTCTCGCTGCTCGGTGTCGGTCCGGTCGCCGTAGACCGATTCCCGGCTGCGCAGGTCGACCGCCTCATCCAACGAGGACATGATCCAGTCGAGCACGGTCAAGTCGCTGTCGATCGCCACGGTCAGGAGCAGGATCTCGCCTTCGGGATCGAACACGTCGATGCCCTCGGCCTCCACCCGGCCGGACGTGGCGATGGCCGTGCCGGGCAGGAAGGCCACCGCGCCCTCGTCGACCACCGAGTCGCCGGGCAGCAGCCGGCCGGCCCACTCGGCCGGCGCGAAGTACGCCCCGGCCGCGAGCCCTCCCAGCACGACGACGAGACCGATGAGGGTCAGCCCCAGGCCCGAGGAGAACCAGCGACGGCGAGTCGAGGTTGGCGGGGGCGGCAGCCCACCCGGCGGAGGCGAGTCCGGCGCCGGGGAACTCGGCAGTGGGGAAGCTAGCGTGGCGAACCGTCCAGTCGTCTTCGCTCGGGCGCCGTTCATTCACCCGGCGTCCGGGCCCCAAGGTACCGCCATGGCGACAGCCCCGACCACCGGCGAAGCTCCCCATCCGGCACCAGCAGGCGACAAGATGTGGGCGCGGATCGCCGGTTCGGCCCGCCGGTCGGCCGGGACGATCCTCCGGTCGGCGCGGACAGCCCTCCGGCCGGCGGGGGCGGCCCGTCCCAAGCGCCGCATCCGGTTGATCGACGTGCTGCGGGTCCTGGGGCTGGCCCGGCGGGCAGTGCCCCGCCCGGTGGTGGGGCCGAAGGCCTACCCGCAGTGGTGGCAGCGGCTGCTGGCGCTGGTGGTGCTGATCGCGTTGGTGGTGGGCATCGGCTTCGCGCTCGCCGCACTGGTGGGACTGCTGGTGGTGGTGGCCGGCTTCCTGCTCGAGCAGGCAATTTCCTGAGGCCGAGCGGGTGGGCGCAGCGGGGGGAGCCGTCGGGCGACGCCGGGAAGCGGCCGCGGCCGGCCACGCCGGCGACGCCGCCAAGGCCCGGTCTTACCTGCACGACGACGACCCGATGGTGCGATCCAGCGCGCTGCGGGCGCTGGAGCGGGCCGGGGACCTGGCCGCCCGCGAACTCGAGGCCGCACTCACCGATCCCGAGCCTGCCGTTCGGTTGACCGGGCTGGAGCTCGCCGCGGGGCGCGATGACATCTCCGCGGCCGCAGCCGCGGGCCGGCTCGTTGACGATGATCGCCGGGTGGTGGAGGCCGCCGCCTGGACTTGCGGCGAGAAGGTCTCAGCCGGCCGCACGGATGGCAGCGGGTCCGGGACGGCCGCCGTGGTCGACGCGCTGGCGCAGGTGGCCCGATCCCATGATGATCCGCTGTGCCGCGAGTCGGCCATCGCGGCTCTCGGCGCGATCTCCCATCCCGCCGGGCTGCCTGCGATCCTGGCCGGGCTGGACGACAAGCCCGAGGTCCGCCGCCGGGCCGTGATCGCGCTCGCCCCGTTCGACGGCCCCGAGGTCGACGCCGCGCTGCTGAGGGCGACCACCGACCGCGACCGGCAGGTCCGGACCGCGGCTGCGGAGCTGCGGAGCTGCTAGCAGCGTTACGGGCCCGAGCGGCCCGTGAGCGAAGCGAACAAGAGCGGGAGTGCCGGGCCGGCTATTCGGCGTCGTCGCTGAAGATCGAGAAGTCCATGCCGAGCTGCTCGAGGCATCGGCCCGCGCCCCGCACCACCGTCTCCAGCGGGGCGTCGACCCGCCGGACCCGCAACGACATCTCCCGGGACAGCCGGATGTCCATCCCCCTGAGCAGCCCTCCCCCGCCGACGAGGAAGACGCCGCGGGCGATCAGGTCCTGGGCCAGCTCGGGGGGCGACTGCGACAGGCAGCTCAGCACCGAGTCGACCATGGCGGTCACCGGCTCCTCGATCGCCCGGCGGATCTCTTCGGGGGTCACCACCGTGGTCTTGGGCATTCCCGACATCAGTTCCCGGCCGCGGATCTCGGCCGCGGTCTCGCTGCGGGTCGGCGCGGCCGAGCCGACCACGATCTTGGTGTGCTCCGCGGTGGGCTCGCCGATGGCCATGCCGTACTCGCGCCGCATGTGGGCCTGGACGGCGTCATCGATGTCGAACGAGCCCACCCTCACCGCCTCCAGGGCCACGATCCCGCCCAGGCTGAGCAGGGCGGTCTGGGTGGTGCCGCCCCCGATGTCGATCACCATCGACCCGACCGGCTCATCGATGGGCAGACCGGCGCCGATGGCGGCGGCCATGGGCTGGTCGATCAGCCGTACTTCGATGGCGCCGGCCCGGCGGGCGGCCTCCTGCACGGCCCGCCGCTCGACCGCGGTGATCGCCGACGGCACGCACACCACCACGCGGGCCCGGTTGATCCTGCTCACCCCCACCTGCCTGAGCAGGATCCGGATCATGTCCTGGGTGATCTCGAAGTCGGTGATGGCGCCCTTGCGCAGCGGCCGGCGGGCCACGATGTAGCCGGGTGTGCGCCCCAGCATCCGGCGAGCCTTGTGGCCCACCGCCAGCAGCTCGTTGGTGTTGGTGTTGAGCGCCACGACCGACGGCTCGTTCAGCACCACGCCCTGGCCGCGGGCGTACACCAGGGTGTTGGCCGTGCCCAGGTCGATGGCCAGGTCGCGGGGCAAGGGCTCAGCGCTCCGAGGCGGCGGGCGCGTCTCCGGCCGCGTCCGCGGCGGTCTCCGCAGGGTGTTCAGGCTTCAGCGGATCGAGCCTGGAGATCCCGCTGGCGGGGCCGACGGAGCGTCCCGGAACGCCCGACACGGCCTTGAGCTGCCTGAGGAAGGGGACAGGGCGGCGCCAGGTGATCCTGCGGGCCAGCCAGAGCAGCATCGAACCGACCGTGGCCAGGCCCAGCGAAGCCACCACCAGCAGCACTGAGCCTCTCATCGGGCGCTCTCGGCGATGGCCGGCTCCGGCCCCGCAGACACGCCGGTCCCGGTGGCCATCCCGGTGTCCGCAGCCACGCCGGTCCCGGTGGCCGTCTCGATGCCGGAAGACACGTCGGTCCCGGTGGCCGTCTCGATGTCGGAAGACACGTCGACGATGTGCTGGGCCTCCAGCCCCCAGCTCTCGCCTCCCTGCCATCGCTCCCGCTTCCAGATGGGAACCGTGGTCTTGAGGGTGTCGATGGCGAAGCGGGCCGCCTCGAAGGCGGCGTCCCGGTGGGGGGACGACACGGCCACCACCACCGCGGGCTCGCCCACCGCCACCGGTCCCACCCGGTGCAGCATCGCCACCCGCCCCAAGTCGTCCCAGCGGGCTCGCATCTCGGCGGCGATCGACCGGAGTCGGGGCTCGACCTGG
Organism: Candidatus Aldehydirespirator sp.; assembly: GCA_965203575.1. Lineage (GTDB taxonomy): Bacteria > Actinomycetota > Acidimicrobiia > Acidimicrobiales > Aldehydirespiratoraceae > Aldehydirespirator. The sequence goes on along the minus strand of OZ241894.1, from coordinate 2,124,198 downwards.
TCCTCGTAGGCCTCGTAGTGCAGAAGGTCCACGCCGGGCCGGTCGGTCGAGTGGTCGCGCGCCGTGCCGCTGAACTGCACCACTGCGCCGCAGTTGGGCAGCACCACCCACGCGGCCATCTCCGCTGACGGCAGCGGACCGGATGACAGCCCGAGCCAGGTGTCGCCGGTGTCAGGGGGTGCGAGCACTATGAAACATCGTAATGGTGGGAGTTCGCGTCATGCGCGGCCGGGGCGGCGCCGCTTGTGGATGGCTCGGGCCACCAGGCCGGCGGCGACGAGGGCGCCCACCACCACCGTCACCGCGGCGGCCAGCAGCAGCTCCTGGCGGCGCCGGGCCGGCAGCGACTCCAACAGATGGGGCTCGTGCGAGACCACCCACGCCTCTTCGTTGCTGTGCGCGGCCCTCCATCCCAGCGCTCGCAGCCGGTCGTTGGCCACCACCCACGGGTGGGTGGTGTAGGGCACTACCCCCGGCGGCGTCGGTGCCAGGCCCCAGCGCCAGCGCAGCGCGCTCAGGATCCTCACCAGATGCGACGGCGCCCGCAGCCGGGGACGGGGACCCTCGAGGTCGGCCAGCGTGTCGGGGGGGATCCAGCCGTCGGGTGCGACGTTGAGGATCCCGTCGCAGCGGACGTTGACCGCGGTGACCACGGCCTCGGCCAGGTCGTCGGCGTGCAGGTACTGCACCGGCGGATCGCCGTCGGCCGCCACACCCGATCGGGCCGCTCGCAGCGTGTTGGCCAGCTGGCCCAGACGGTCCTCGGCCACCACGGCCGCGGGTCGCAGCACGGTGACGGAGCGGCCGGGGGCCAGTGCCCACTGCTGGGCCAGCCTCTCCAACCGGTGCCGCTGCAGGGCCCAGTCGAAGTCGGGGTTGGGTCGGACCGGGGCGTCCTCGGTGATCGGCACCGGGTTGTCCTTCCAGGCGCCGTAGACCATCGCGGACGACATCACCACGAGGTGGGGGACATCGACCGCGGAGAGCGCGTCGAGCACGCGGTGCAGCAGGGCGGCCTCCAACTCGGCCTCGGCGGGATTGAGCGTGCCCGCGGTCACGGTGGAAGCCAGGTGCACTACTGCGTCGGCCCCGGAGAACAGGGCGGCCAGGTCGGCGTCGGCCAGATCCACCTGCTTGGTGGTGACCGACGTGTAGGGGGCCGCCGGAGCGTCCTTGTCGATGGCGACGACGGCCACCTCAGGGCGCTGGGCCAGCCGGGTTATGACACGACGACCCACGGAGCCGTGGGCGCCGGTCACCACCACCCGGGTCATGGCCACGGGCGGCGGGCGATCGCGGATCCGCGCCGGCCGCGGGCAGCACAACTGAGCTTCACCCCCCTACGATGCCTTCATGAGCGGCAATCCGCCAACAGAGGGCGGGCCCGATGATCCCTTCGAGGGCCTGGAGGGCCTGGAGGGTCTGGAGGGCATAGAGGGCCTGGAGGGTCTGGAGGGACTCGGCGACTTGGGCGAGACCGGCGAGACGGATGAGCCGGGCGGCTTCGGCGGGATGGGCGGTTTCGGCGGGCTGGGGGACATTCCCCTGATCGGGGACCTGATGCGGACGCTGCAGTCGGCCGCGCCCGGAGCCAACCAGGCCCGCGAGGTGGGCCGGGCCATCGCCTGCGGCGGGGTCTCGGAGCCCAACATCGACCCGTCCGAGCGCATCACCATCGAACAGCTCGTGCGGGTGGCCGAGCTGCGGGTGGCCGACGCGACCGGCCTGCAGCCGGCGCCGGGGGCGGCGCTGCGGGTGGAGGTGGTGAACCGCGCCGGATGGTCGGACCGCACCGTCAGCGACTACGAGGACCTGTTCGGCGCGCTCAACAAGTCGATAACGGCAAGCCTGGAGCCGGATCTCGACGACGCGCCCGACGACCCGATGGCGGCCATGCTGGCCGGCATCACCAAGATGATCGGCCCCACCATGCTGGTCCTCACCACCGGCGCCATGGTGGGTCGCCTCGCGCAGCATGCCCTCGGCGGCTACGTGCTGCCGGTGCCCCGCCCGGCCGGCAAGCCGATGCTGGTCGCCCTGCCCAACGTCGACGAGTTCAGCCGGGAATGGTCGCTCGACGCCGACGACGTCCGCCTGTGGGTGTGCGTTCATGAAGCCGTCTACTGCGCGGTGTTCGGGGTGGATCATGTGCGCGACGCAGTCAGCGACCTGCTGCTGCGTCATGCGTCCGCGTTCGAGAGCAACCCCCGGCGCATCGAGGAGCTGCTGGGCGACTTCGACCCCGGCGACCTCGGCCCCGAGGCCCTCGCTCGGCTCCAGTCGGAGTTGGGCAGCCCCGACGCCCTCCTGGGAGCGGTGCGGTCACCGGCCCAGGAAGCGCTCCTGCCGCAGATGACCGCTCTGGTGGCGGCCATCGCCGGCTACGTCGACTTCACCATGGACCGCATCGGCGCCGACCTGATCGGCTCGTACGACCGCCTGTCCGAGGCGTTGCGACGCCATCGCGTGGAGGCCAGCGCATCCGACCGGTTCGTAGAGCGGCTCCTCGGCCTGGAGCTGGACCAGACCCAGTACGAGCGGGGAGCGGCCTTCGCCTCGGGGGTGGTGGAGCGGGCCGGAACCGACGGGCTGCGGCGGCTCTTCACCCACCCGGACAACCTGCCCACCCCCGCCGAGGTCGACGCGGCCGGCCTGTGGCTGGCCCGGATCGACCTGCCCCGCTAGCTATTCGGGTTGCCGGGTAGCCGGGCGGCGCCGGCTCAACACGAAGAAGACCAGCGCGGCGGCGGCCACCAGTGCCACCATGGCAGACCCCAGCCGGGCCGGAATGGGCAGGATGACGGGGACGAAGGCGCCGACCACCCAGGCGATCTGGAAGCGGGCCTCGAACCGGGAGAACGACCGTCCGTGGTTGGCGTCGGGCGCGTCGCGCTGCACCAGCGAGTCGAAGGCGAGCTTGCCCACGGCGGCCGAGATGGCCACACCGCCCGACAGCAGCGCCATCCCCATCAGCCCGCCGGTCATGGCGGCCAGCGACGCCGTGGACAGGGCCACGGCCAGCGATCCGAGCAGGATCAGCTCCTCCACCAGACGGCGTCTCAGCATGGGAGCGATCTGCACTCCCGTGAAGGCGGCCAGTCCGGCCACGACCACCACCACCGCGTAGTGCCAGAACGGCGCGCCGGGATCGCCGACGATGTCGACGCCGCGCTCGGACGCCACCGCCCCGCCCAGAGCCGCGCCCGACTCGCTCACGTCCAGTCCCTCCTCGCCGCCGCGCAGCGCGAAGGCCAGCATGAAGGTGACGAACCCCACCGCGCCCCGCATCACCGCCATGGCCGAAGCCGACACCAGGATGGCGGACGCCCGCAGGGCAGTGCGCTCGGTCGAGGTGGTCCTGGTCCGGGCCACCGGGATGCGGGGCAGCTGCAGCGTGATCGCGGTCGCCACCAGGTAGCCGACGGTCGCCGCCCCTGCGGCCACGGCCGGGCTTCCCAGGAAGGCCAGCGCCGCGCCGACGCCCGCGCCCACCAGGCTCATCACCGCACTGATGAGGGCCAGACGGCTGTTGGCCTGCACCAGGTTGGATTCCTTGGGCACGTAGCGGGGCACCACTGCGCTCTTGGCCACCGCATAGGACTTCTGAAGCACCAGCAGCGCGAAGGCCTCGGGGAACAGCCACAGGGTGTCGAGGTGGCGGATCAGGAGCAGGGCCACCACCAGCCTGCCCAGATTGGTGACGAGGATCATGGCCCGGCGCCCGCCCGGCATCCGGTCGATGACCGGGCCGATCAGCGGTGTGACCACCGCGAACGGTGCCATGGTGAGGGCCAGGTACAGGGCGATGCGGTTGCGGGCCGCGTCGGGGCTGATCGAGAAGAAGATCGACCCGGCCAGGGCCACCGCGATCACCGCGTCGGTGGCGGTGGCCGCGGCGTGGACGCGGGCCAGACGCTGGAACGGGCTGTATGCGGGAACGGGCCGGCCCGGCTCGCCCTGATCGCTCACCCGGTCCCGGCCCACTCCGTCATGGTAGGACCCGCTCGCCGGGGCGGGCCCGGTTCAGGGCCAGCTGCTGGAGCCTGACGTGGGTGTCGGTGTCGGCACCGCGGTCGTGGCGCGTCCAGACGCCTTCGGAGTCCAGCGTCCAGGCCAGGTGTTCGTCGGACAGGCTCACCTCGGCCACCTCGACCACCCGCGCCGCCAGCCGCGGATCGTCCACCCTCACGAGAGCCTCGACCCTCCGGTCGAGGTTGCGGCTCAGCAGGTCTGCGGAGCCGATGTAGGTGGCGGGACGGCCCGGACCGTCGCCGTTGGCGAAGTGGTAGATGCGGGAGTGCTCGAGGAACCGGCCCACTATCGAGCGCACCCGTATCGTCTCGGACAGGCCGGCCACGCCGGGCCGCAGACTGCACAGGCCCCGCACGATCAGGTCGATCTCCACGCCGGCCTGCGACGCCTTGTAGAGCTGGTCGATCATCGGCCCGTCGGCCAGCGAGTTGAGCTTCATGATGATGCGGCCGCCGGGCACGTGCATCTCCTGCTCGATCAGCTCGGTCAGGCGGGGGCGGAGCTGCTCGGGCGCGGTGATCAGGTGCTTGTGATCGACATTGCGGCCGTAGCCGGTGAGTTGGTTGAACAGGCTGGCGACGTCCGCCCCGACCCCCGGATTGGCGGTGAGCAGGCCGAAGTCCTCGTAGATGCGGGCGGTGCGGTGGTTGTAGTTGCCGGTGCCGATGTGGCAGTAGCGGCGGATGCCGTCGGGCTCCTCCCGCACGATCATGGCGATCTTGGCATGGATCTTGAGGCCGACCAGGCCGTAGGCCACATGGGCGCCGGCCTGCTCCAGCCGCTTGGCCCAGCTGATGTTCTGGGCCTCGTCGAAGCGGGCCTTCAACTCCACCAGCACCGCCACCTGCTTGCCCCTCTCGGCCGCGGCCACCAGGGCGTCGATGATGGGGCTGTCGCCGGAGGTGCGGTACAGCGTGAGCTTGATGGCCAGCACAGCCGGGTCTCTGGCGGCCTGGTGGATGAGCGCGCCCACCGAGTGGCTGAACGACGAGTACGGATGGTGCACGAGCAGGTCGCCGGAGCGCAGCACCTTGAAGAAGTCGGCCGGGCCGTCCTCGGCCAGCAGCTCCGGCTCGGTGATGCCACCCCAGTAGGGCCATTTCAGCTCGGGCCGGGGCAGGTCCGCGATCTCGTTGAGGCCGCTCAGATCGATGGGACCCCGTACCCGGACCAGGGCGTCCGCCCGCAGGTTGAGCTCGCGCAGCAGCAGGTCGAGCACCTCGTCCGACATCGTGTCGGCCACCTCGAGGCGGACGGCCCACTGGAAGCGGCGCCGTCGGAGCTCCATCTGCACCGCGATCAGCAGGTCGTCGGCGTCCTCGTCGTTGAGGGTGAGGTCGGCGTTGCGGGTGACCCGGAAGCTGTGATGCTCCAGCACCTCCATGCCCGGGAAGAGCGTGTCGAGATGAGCTGCGATCACGTCCTCGAGCGCCACGAACCGGCAGGAGCCCTCGCCGGTCTCCACCCAGCGGTCGAGGGTGTCGGGGACCTTGACCCGGGCGAAGCGCTGCTCCGAGTCGACCGGGTCCCGCATCAGGACGGCCAGGCTCAGCGAGAGGTCCGAGATGAACGGGAACGGATGTCCGGGATCGACGGCCAGCGGGGTGAGCACCGGGAAGACCCGCTGCTCGAAGTGGTCGCGGAGGTAGGCGCACTCGGTGGGGTTGATCTCGTCGGGAGTGAGGAGATGGATGCCCTCGGCCTCCAGGGCCGGCCTGACCCTCTCGATGAAGAGGCGCTGCTGCTCGGCGCAGAGCTCGGCGGCGATCCGGCGGACCTCGCGGAGCTGCTCGGCGGGGGTGTGCCCGTCGAGGGTGCGTTCGGTGAGCTCGGCCGCGACCCGGTCGGCGAGACCGGACACCCGGACCTGGAAGAACTCGTCGAGGTTGGTGGTGAAGATGCTGAGGTATCTGGCCTGCTCCAGCAGGGGGACGTCGGCGTCGTCGGCGAGGGCGAGGACGCGGGCGTTGAAGGCCAGCCACGAGATCTCCCGGCTGAAGTAGTCCGTGAGCGGCTCAGCCCATCCCCCGACGCGGATCATGGTCTTCGTTTTCCGCTCTTGTTCGCTTCGCTCACGGGCCGCTCGGGCCACGGCCTCGCAAGCTCGGCCTCTGGGGGCACGGCGGTTCCCGCTCTCCGAGCCGTGGTCAGACCCGCTCCCGGCCGGAATACTCGTCTTCTTCCTCCGGATAGCCGAGGTCCCAGTTGACGATGATCCGCTCCCGCTCAGCGTCGCGATTAACCCGCTCGCGGTTGCGGCGGAACTGTGGGTCGTGGGGTGGCAGCAGCAGCAGGCGGGCGTGGACTCGGTCCCGGAAGGAGGTCATGAAGTCGGCGTCGCCGTAGACGGCGCGCACCTCCCAGTGGGGCGCGACCGGCCCGAGGTAGATGATCGTGGCTTGGCCGACCGGCGGTTCGTCCACCGCCTCGATCTCGGCGCCCGCGAGCGTCATTGGTGTCCGCCTCGCCGCGAGGCTCTCAGGACGAGCCGTTCTTGCCCGAAGCGCCGCCGCCCGAGTTGTCGCCGCCGGTCGCCTGGCTACCGCCGGAGGCTTCGCCCTCTTTGGCCGCCTCGGTCAGGCCGTCCTTGAACTCGCGCTGCGCCTGGCCCAGCGAGCGGGCGAGCTTCGGGAGCTTCGCCCCGCCGAACACCAGCAGGACGAGCACCAGGATGATGAGGAGTTCAGGTGCACCGATGTTTGGCATCGCTACGAAGCATACCGTGCTCTGTCCACAGCCGCATCCGGTCTGTGGAAGGAGACGGGGGCGGTCGTGTTGTCAGGCGCTGGCGACGGCGCGGCGCTGGAGGGCGCGGGCTCTGCGGATACGGCGACGCTCCCGCTCGCTCATGCCGCCCCAGATGCCGAACTTCTCGCCGTTGTTCAGCGCGAACTCCAGGCACTCCTCGCGCACTACGCAGCCCCGGCACACTTCCTTGGCCTCGCGCGTGGATGCGCCCCGCTCGGGAAAGAAGAGGTCGGGATGCACTCCGAGGCAGTTGGCCTCGCGCTGCCAGGACATGTCCTCAGCCGGAAAGATGCCGTGTAGCTCCATTCGGTTTTCCTCCTGATGGCCATCCGGGCCCCAGCGGCGGGACTAGAGCCCGGCCCGCCCGGGTGCCACTCATGTAATTACACCATTGTTATATGACATTTGCAAGTCCGGCGCCAAGAAATTTCTTCGGGAGAGGCCGAGCTTGCGAGGCCCCTGGGCCGAGCGGCCCGTGAGCGCAAGCGAACAAGAGCGGAAGCACGGCCCGAGCGGCCCGTGAGCGGAGCGAACAAGAGCGGTAGGTCCAGCCCGAGCGGCCCGTGAGCGGAGCGAACAAGAGCGGGTTCCGAATGCGCCGAGTGGATAGGGTCGGGGCATGGCTCTGCGCAAGCGCTGGCGCCTCCGTCTGCGGGCGCAGCCCGAGCCGGCCCACTTCGCGTACTCGCGCTGGGACGGCAGCCAGTCCGGCTTCGACTTCGACGCCGACCACATCTTCGACGAGCTGGCCGACGATCTGCTCTACCACGGCGACCTCGCCAGCGCCCTGCGCCGGCTGATGGCCGAGGGCTTCCGCGACCGCTCGGGCCGCCAGCTCGAAGGCCTCCGCGACATGCTCGAGCGGCTCAGGGAGCGACGCCGCGAGCTGCTCGAGCAGCACGACCTCGGCGGCGTCTACGAAGACATCGCGGAGGACCTGCGGGACGTGGTCCGCACCGAGCGCCGGGCCCTCGACGACCTGGACACGGCCGCGGCCCAGGCCCGGGCCGAGGGCGACGAGCGCCGGGCCGATCTGACCGCGCAGACCGCGGCCACCAAGAACGCCCAGCTCGACATGATGCCCCCCGACCTCGCCGGCCAGTTCAAGACCCTCGACAACTACGACTTCGAGAGCGACGAGGCCCGCCGGCAGTTCGCCGAGCTGGCCGAGCGCCTCCGGGAGCAGCTCATGCAGCAGTTCCTCGACCGGATGGCCGGCGCGGTCGACGAATCCACCGGCAGCGGAACGGTGTCGGAGGAGATGCAGCGCCTGAAGGACATGCTGGCCGAACTCAACGCCATGCTGGCCCAGCGAGCCCGGGGCGAAGAACCCGACTTCGAGGGGTTCATGCAGCGCTACGGCGACTTCTTCCCGGAGAACCCCAAGACCCTCGACGAGCTGCTGGAGCTGATGGCCCGCCGCATGGCCGCAGCCCAGGCCCTGCTCAACTCGATGACGCCGGGCCAGCGCGACCAGCTCCAGCAGCTGTCCGACCAGCTGCTGGCCGACATGGACCTCAACTGGCAGGTCAACGAGCTGGCCCAGCACCTGCGCAACGAGTTCGGCGACCTCGGCTGGGACCGGCGCTACGAGTTCGGCGGCGTCGATCCCCTCGACTTCGGCCAGGCCGCCGACATGCTGGCCGAGTTGGGCGACATCGACCAGCTCGAGAACCTGCTACGCGGCTCGGCCAGCCCCGGGGCCCTCGCCGAGGCCGACACCGAGGCCGTCCGCCGCCTGCTGGGCGACGACGCGGCCGAGAGCCTCGAGCGCATGGCCGAAGTGGCCCGCATGCTGGAGGAGGCCGGCCTGATCGAGAACCGCGAGGGGCGCTTCGACCTGACTCCCCGGGCCATCCGCAAGATCGGCCAGGGCGCCCTGCGGGACCTGTTCGCCCGGCTCGACGCCGACAAGCTCGGCCGCCACGCCATCAGCCGCTCCGGGCAGGGCCACGAGCGCGAGCCCGACACCAAGGCCTACGAGTACGGCGACCCGTTCAACCTGCACATCGGCCGCACCATCCGCAACGCCGTCACCCGCACCGGGGGTGGTGTGCCCGTGCAGCTGCATCCCGACGACTTCGAGGTGGAGCGGACCGAGCAGCAGGTCCGATCGGCCACCGTGCTGATGCTCGACCTGTCGCTGTCGATGCCCATGCGCAACAACTTCCTGCCGGCCAAGAAGGTGGCCATGGCGCTGCACTCGCTGATCTCCAGCCAGTACCCCCGGGACTACCTGGGGCTGGTGTCGTTCAGCGAGGTCGCGCGGGAGTTCCGGCCCGAGAAGCTGCCCGAGGTGTCGTGGGACTACGTCTACGGCACCAACATGCAGCACGGGTTCATGCTGGCCCGCCGCATGCTCAACCGCCAGACCGGCACCAAGCAGATCATCATGATCACCGACGGGGAGCCCACCGCTCACATCACCGCGTCGGGGCGGCCCTTCTTCAGCTACCCGCCCACCCGCGAGACGGTCGAGCTGACCCTGGCCGAGGTGGCCAACTGCACCCGCGACGGCATCCGGATCAACACGTTCATGCTGGACGCCACGTCGTATCTGACGAACTTCGTCGAGCGCATCACCGAACTGAACGGCGGCCGGGCGTTCTTCACCACCAACGAGAACCTCGGCGACTACGTGCTGGTCGACTTCGTGGAGCACAAGCGCAGCCTGGTCCACGCCCGCCGCTAGCGGCCGCGGGTCAGGTCGGGAGCGGGGGTTGGACGAGGGGCCGGCCGGATGCGCCCCAGCCCTCGACGCCGCCTTCGAGGTCGGCTGCCCGCTCGAAGCCCAGACGCCTCAGGGAGGCGGCCGCGAAGCTCGACGTGTAGCCCTCGTTGCACACCGTCACCAGGGGCTGGTCCAACGACTGCACCGCGGGGTGCGAATGGCCCGAGGTGGGATCGCAGCGCCACTCCAGCACCAGCAGCGGGATGCTCACCGAGCCGGGGATCATGCCGGTGCGCTCACGGTCGTCGCGGTCCCGGATGTCGATCACCAGCGGCGGATCCGGGGCGGATTCCAGGCTGGCGGCGAGCTCCGACGGGGTGAACCGCCGTAGCCCGCTGCGGGCTTCGGCCAGCAGCTCGTTCACGGTCGTGCGGCGCCGGTCGGTCTGGCCGATGGTGCCGCCGACCAGCGCCGTGGCCGCGCCGGCCCGCTCCGAGTCCTCGGCCAGGGCGGCGTCCTCGACTCGGGCGGCGTCCTCGGTCAGAGCGGCTTCGGCGACGAGGTACCAGTCGTCCTCCCCCACTGCGCTGCGGTGACGCTCGGCGTGTTGGTCCAGCTCCTGCCGCAAGTGCTCGGGCGTCCAGTCCCCGTCCAGCGCCCGGTTCATCAGGTCGGCCTGCGACGGCGGGGCCAGGCCGTCCACCGGCTGGTCGCGGTCGAGGTTGGTGGGGAAGGCGTAGCCCTCGGCGCAGGCCGCCACCACGTTGGCCGCCGCGGCCCGGTCGAGGCCGGAGGAAACCCGCGACCGCAGCGTCGGGTACACGGCGTTGACCATTCGAGCGCGATCCACGGCCTCGGTGGCCCGGCCGAACGCGGACGAGATCTGCAGCAGGTTGGCGATGCGGTGCACGCCGATGGTGCGGTTGTGGCCGGCGGCGTGGAACATGGCCGGGCTGAAGAACACCGCGTCGCCGGTGCGAAGCGGCAGCTGCACCCGGTGCTGGGAGAAGTACTCGATGAACTCGGGACGGCGCCATGCCAGGTAGCCCAGCTCGTACTTGTGGGAGTGGGGCAGGTACATGGTGGGGCCGGTCTCGGTGCCCATGTCGCAGTGGGCGATGGCGCCCTGGAGGGTGAGCAGCGGCGACAGCCGGTGGGCCTGGAGGGGGAACTGCTCGGCTTCGTCGTCGGTGAGGAAGCCCATGTGGTAGTCGCGGTGGGGGTGCTGGGCCTCGCCGCCCGGGTTGACCACGTTCACCTGCTCGGTCAGCTGGTAGCGGGGGCCCAGCCAGGCCTCGCAGGCCACCGCCAACCCGTCGGAGCGGTGGTAGTCGATGAAGGCGTCGGGGTCGGCCACGGCGAGCTTCTCGAGCGCGTTCCATATGCGGTCGTTGGCGCCGGGCTTGGCGAAGTGGTCGCCGGCGAGCCCGCCCTGGGCGTGCTGGGCCGCGATCAGGTCCCAGAACACCTGCGAGGCCCGGTCCACCGCTTCGGGGGGCACCGCCCCTTCGAGCAGGACGATGCCGGGACCGTCGACGAGGGCTGCGGCCAGCTCGGCCCGAAGCAAATTCCGGTGTCCGGTGTCGCCGGTGGGGCCGTGGGCCAGCGGGGCGGCGTCGTAGGTGGGGACGCCCTGGGTGATCCGCACCGCCAGCGGGTAGTCGGCCGGATCGATCGGCTGTTCGACCAGCGCCGCGAACGCGGTCAGGTCGCACTCGTGCCTTGACGGGAATGCGGCTCGGCCACCGGCTGTCATCGCCCTGATGGTACGCCGCAGCATCCCGTTAGCGTGGGCGGTGACCGCAGGACGACGTGTGGAGGTGTCATGCCCATCAATCCCGATGCCGTGGGCGCGGTGGGAGAAGAGACCGAGATCAGCTGGACCTCCAAGGACAGCCTGCTGTACGCCCTGGGCGTGGGGGCCGGCGCATCGGATCCCACCGGCTTCGAGCTGGAGTTCACCACCGACAACACCCGGGATGTCCCCCAGCGGGCGCTTCCCACCCAGGCGGTGGTGCTGGGCGCCGGCAACATGCCCGACTACGGGAACTTCAACCTGGCCGCGCTGCTTCACGGGGATCAGCACATCGAGCTCCACCAGGAGCTGCCGGCGGCCGGATCGGCGGTGGCCCAGGCCCGGGTGGCCGCCATCTACGACAAGATCAAGGCGGCGCTGGTGGTGCTGGAGACCAGCGTCCGCAGCCACGACGGCGAGCCGATGTGGACCAGCCGGGCCGGGCTGTTCATCTCCGGGGAGGGGGGCTGGGGCGGCAACCGCGGGCCGTCCAACACCTGGCGGCAGCCCGACCGCGAGCCCGACCATGTGACCGGCTACGACACCCGGACCGACCAGGCCCTGCTCTACCGCCTGAACGGCGACCGCAACCCGCTGCACTCCGATCCCTCGTTCTCGGCCATGGCCGGGTTCGAGACCCCGATCCTGCACGGGCTGTGCACGTTCGGGGTGACTGGCCGGGCCCTGCTGCACACGCTGTGCGGCAGCGATCCAGCCCGGTTCGGCTCGATGGCCGGACGCTTCAAGGCGCCGGTCCTGCCCGGTCAGCGGCTCGACGTGCACATGTGGGTGGATGGCGACACCACTCTGTTCCAGACCCGGGTAGGCGACCGGGTGGTGTTCGACGCCGGCGTGTTCACCACCCGCTGAACGGGCAACCGGACGAACTTCCGGCGGTTGGGCGCGACTATTCACCCCTAGTGCCGGAAGTTCGGGGGAGGGCCGGTGTGACAGCCACGGATGGAGGCTTCCTGTGGGGCGCGGGGGCGTCGTCGGTGTCGGCCGAGGGGGTGGCGCCGGCGGCCGACTGGTCGGTGTGGGAGCGCGACGGGCGGGCGCCGCGCTCGGGTGACGGCGCCGGGTTCGCCCGGGACTTCCGTGACGACCTGGCCCAGCTGGCCCGGCTCGGGCTCAACAGCCTGCGGCTGACGGTGGAGTGGGCCCGGGTGGAGCCGGCCGCGGGACGGGTGGACAGCGACGCCCTAGACCGCTACCTCGACATCGTCGACGCTGCGGTGGCCGAGGGCCTGGGGGTGTGGATCACGCTGCAGCACACGTCGCTGCCCGGCTGGTACACCGACGACGAGGGCGGCCACGCCGACGAGGTCGCGCGGCGGCGCTGGTGGGCCCGCCACGTGGACCGCATGGCCGAGGCGTTCGACGGTCGGGCCGCGGGCTGGTGCCCGATCGACGACCCGATCGGGTGGGCGGTGCGGGGCTACGGGCTCGGTTCCCGGCCGCCGGGCCTCCGCAGCCCGGAGGCCACGGCCGAGGCGGCCGAGGGGGCCATGCTGGCACTGCACGAAGCGTGCCGGTTGCTGGAGTCGGGGGCGCAGCCGGTGATGGCGGTGTTCGGCGCGCCGACGTTGCACGCCGCGCCGGTCGAGCGTGAGCACGCCCACGCGGCCGGCATCGAGACCCGCCGCTGGGACGAACTGCTGTGGGGCACGTGGACCCGGGCGCTGCGTGAGGGCGCCATCGAGGTGCCCGGACGGGCGCCGGTGGCCGCGCCGAGCTTCGAGAAGGGCCCCGAGCTGGTGGGCCTGAGCCACGACCATCCGGTGGGGGTGACCGAGGCGGGCCGCCTGGTGAGCTGGCCGGCGTCGGCCCGCCGCTCGGGCGCCGGTTTCGCCCCGGAGCCGGCCGAGCTGGGTGAGGCGGTGGCGCGGGCGCTGGACGCGGTGCCGGACCGGGGCGTGGTGGTGGCCGCCCACGGGGTGGCCACCGATGACGACGACTGGCGGGACACGCTGCTGGACGCGTCCATGGCGGTGGTGGCCGACGCCGCGGCCGCGGGCCTGCGGGGCTACTTCCACGACGGCGCGGTCGACGGCTACGAGTGGGCCCTCGGCTTCGGCGCCCCCCGGGGCCTGATCGGCCGCGACCGGGTCGTCAAGCCGTCCGCCCAGCGCCTGACCGCCGCGGTCGCCGGCAGCGGGGGTTAGCGGGCTCGGTATTGGGCGCGGGGGCCTTGGGCGTCCTTGTTGAGGCGCTTCGAGAGGTGCAGACCCTCCAGCACGAGCTCCACCGCGGAGGCGACCATGGCGGGCGACTCGGCCGCCTCGTCGTCGGCCAGCAGAGCCTGCACGGGGGCGGTCAGGGCCGGGACGGTGGCCAGCAGGCCTGCGTAGTCGGCGTCGGCCACGTCGTCGCCCACGTCCACCACCAGGTCCTCGTCGAAGGCGTCCACCACGGCCCGATGGAGGTCGGGCGGCACGCTGTCCTTGAACACCGACAGCACCGCCGAGCTGACCAGCCGCTCCAGTATCTCGGCCTCCCGGCCCTCCTCCAGGGTTTCGATCTCGACCTTGCCCGCGGTCGACGAGGTGAGCGCCTCGAGGTCGGTCACCCGGGGCACTGCGTGGTCGGAGCCGGCCCGCAGGGTGCGGCGAACCGCGTTGGCCACCATCGTCTCGGTGTTGGAGATGCTGAGGCGCACCGAGACTCCGGAGCGCTGCGAGACATGGGAACTGGACCGGGCCGCCCGGGTGAGCGCGACCACGATGCGGGTCATGAACGACGGCACGGTCACGGCCACGCCGGTCGGGTCGCGGCCATCGCCGTCGCCGTCGCCCGGTCCGGACCCGCCCGAGCCGACGTAGGCCTCCTGCTCCACGATGGCGATCTCGGTGCCGGCGTCCAGCGGGTAGTGGGTACGGACCTGGGCCCCGAAACGGTCCTTGAGGGGCGTGATGATGCGGCCCCGGTTGGTGTAGTCCTCGGGGTTGGCCGACGCCACCAGCACCACGTCGAGGGGCAGGCGGACCTTGTAGCCGCGGATCTGGACGTCGCGTTCCTCCAGCACGTTGAGCAGGCCCACCTGGATGCGCTCGGCGAGGTCGGGCAGCTCGTTGATGGCGAAGATCCCCCGGTTGGTGCGGGGCACCAGCCCGTAGTGGAGGGTGAGTTCGTCGGACAGGTACCGGCCTTCGGCCACCTTGATGGGATCGACCTCGCCGATGAGGTCGGCGATCGACGTGTCGGGGGTGGCCAGCTTCTCGCCGTAGCGGTCGTCTCGGTGGATCCAGGCGATGGGGGTGTCGTCGCCGTGCTCGGCCACCAGGGCCCGGGCGTGGGCCGAGACCGGGGCGTAGGGGTCGTCGTTGATCTCGGAGGTGGCGATGATCGGCATCCACTCGTCGAGCAGGCCGACCAGGCCGCGGATCATGCGGGTCTTGGCCTGGCCCCGCTCCCCCAGCATGATCATGTCGTGGCCGGCCAGCAGGGCGTTCTCCACCTGGGGGACGACGGTGTTGTGGTAGCCGAGCACGTCGTCGAACAGGGGCCGGCCGGAGCGGATGCGCTCGGTGGCGTTGCGGCGCAGCTCCTGGCGCACCGGCACGGACGCCCAGCCGGAGGCCCGCAGCTCGCCGAGCGTGGTCGGTCTGGACTCGGACATCGCCGGCCACCCTAGCGGCGCCGTGATGACCGCAGTAAACGGCTAGGCGGGAGACGGCGGTGGTCGACTTGCGAGTGAGTAGGGCGGAGCCCGTACGAGCAAGCGACCGCCGGCGGCCACCCGCCGGGCGCATCAACCGCCGGGGCACAGCAACTGCGGGCGGTAGCTTGGGGCGGTGGACCTGGGCGGGACGTGGCGGGTCGCTGCGGCCACCGAGGGACGGCGGCGCACGTTCCACGAGTTCGACCACGACGACTCGCGCTGGACGACGATGCCGGTGCCCGGCCATTGGGCCCAGGCCGCACCGGACGACGAGGGCACGGACTTCGCCCTCGAGGAGTCGGTGCTGTACCGCCACCGCTTCGAGGGACCGTCGGAGGCGATCGCAGCCGGGGTCGAGGACGCCGGCGACGACGCCGGCGACGGAGCCGACGACTCCGCGGGGGGCCGCAGCCGGCGCTGGTGGCTGCGGATCGAGGGGTTGGCCCAGCAGGGGGATGTCTGGCTCGACAGCTCCTACCTGGGCCACACCGACGGGTACTTCGTGCCCCACGAACTGGAGGTGACCGAGCAGCTCGCGGCCCGGTCCGAGCACCTGCTGGCCATCGAGGCCACCTGCCGCCGCTTCGGGGACCCCGACAACCGGACCCTGCTCACCGGGGCGTTGCAGGATCCCGAGCTGTGCGGGGTCGACGACCTGATCGTGGGCGGGGTGTGGCGGCCGGTCCGGCTGCGGTCCACGGGACGGATCGCGATCCGCCACGCCCGGGCCGTCTGCGCCGGAGTCAGTACCGGCGAGAACCGGGACCGGCCGCGGGCCCGGCTGGAGCTGAGAGCGGTGCTGGACGTGCCCGGCGGCGGTCCGGTGGACCTGCGCACCCGGGTGGCGGGCGCCGAGCACGTCCACAGCCACCACGCCGCCGACGGGGAGAACCGGGTGGAGTGGACCGTCGATGTCGACGATCCGCCGCTGTGGTGGCCTCACGCGCTGGGCGACCAGCATCTTTGCGACCTGGTGATGGAGGCGTTGACGGGCACCGAGGTCCACGACCGGCGTCATTTCCGCATCGGGTTCCGGTCGGTGGCCATGCGCCGCTGGGTGATGTACGTCAACGGCGAGCGGCTGTTCGCCAAGGGCGCCAACCTGCTGCCCACCCGGCCGCTGCTGGGCGCGGCCACGGCGTCGGAGGTGGCCGATGACATCCGGGCCGCCCGCAACGCCGGCCTCGACCTGGTGCGGCCGGTCGCTCACATCGCCCGGCCCGAGCTGTACGACGCGGCCGACGAGCTGGGCGTGCTGGTGTGGCAGGACCTGCCGATCCGCGGCCTCATGAGCCGCAGCGTCGCCGACGAGGCCCGCCGCCAGGCCCGGGAGGCCGTCGACCTGCTGGGCCACCGGCCCTCGGTGGCGGTGTGGTGCGCGCACGACCAGCCGTACTCCCGGGCCCGGCGCCCCGGCCGCACACCGGCGGTGGTTCGCCGCCAGGGGCCGTCATGGAACCGCGACGTGCTCGACCGGCGGCTGGGCCGGGTGCTCGACCGCTGCGACGGCTCCCGCCCGGTGGTGTCCCACACCGGCGTGCCGCCCCGCGCCCCGCTGCTGGACGGCACTACCAGCGAGCTCTGGTTCGGGCTGCACGGGGGACGGGCCGCCGATGCCGGTCCGGTGCTGGCCCGGGTGCCGGCCATGGCCCGGTTCGTGTCGGCGTTCGGCACGCCGGTGGCCGACGACCAGCCCGAGGTGGTCAAGACGACGATCGAGACGCTGCGGCGGCTGAAGTACCGGCCCACCGGCGGTTTCCTGCTGCACGCCCTGGCCGACGCGGGCGCCGCCACCGATGCGGCCGCGGCCGACGCTGCCGGTTCAGGCGGCGGCTTCGGCGTGCTGGACGGGCTGCGCCGGACCAAGCCGGGGTGGTGGGCACTGGTGGAGGCGTGCCGCCCGCTGGTCGCGGTGGCCGATCCCCTGCCCGAGAGCGTGCGGGCCGGCGACTATCTCGACCTGGCGGTCCATGTGGTCAACGACACCCGGGCCGACGTGCCCGGCATGCAGGTGCAGGCCCGGATGCTCAGCCCCGACGGCCGCGTGGTCCGAGAGCACCGCTGGGAGGGCACGGCCCGCGCCGACGACTGCGTGCTGGTGGGCCGGCTCTCGGTGGTGGTCCCGGTGGTCGCCCAGCCCGGCCGGCTGACCGTGGAGCTGACCCTCACCGGACCCGGCGACCCCGACGGTCAGCCCGAGGCGTTGGCCACCAACCGCTACACCACGGTGATCTCCTAGCTAGGCGCTGAGGGACTTCCAGAGCCTCCGGTAGGCGATCGAGAACGCGTCGGTCGGCAGCGCGACCTCGCCGGTGCCGTCGAGCCCGAACGACACGTCCCTGGGCTGCAGGGCCTCGCAGATCACCCTGTCCTCCTCGTTGACCGCCGCCTGGAAGTCACGCCACGGCTCCAGCGGGTCGTTGCCCAGGTTGGTGCGGGCGCTCTGCTGGAACACCAGGCTCGACGTGGCCGACTCGGGCATGGCCGACAGCTGGATGCACTCGATCTCGCCGTCGGGATAGGTGATGGTGAGCATCGACGAGAACGGGAACGTGAAGTCGTAGCGGTAGGAGGCCTCGACCTCCTCGACCGAGCCGTCGAGGGTGTTGCGGTACTGCTGGAACACCCCGACGCTGGATGTGAAGCCGCCTTCGGTGGCGGTGACCCTCTGGGGGGCCACCGGCCGGTCGCTGGGCCCGAACGTGACCCGGTGGATGGTCGAGAAGTGGGCGATGTCGTTGAAGTTCTCGGCCACCCGGCTGGCCGACGCCTGCCAGCGCACCGGGCCGATCTGGAAGGTCTGCACGTCGGGGCGGTCGTAGAAACCCCAGTCGGGCGGCTCGTCGGCCGCTGGCTCGCCTGCGCAGGCCCACACCAGCCCGTGGGACTCCCGGGTGCGGAGGGTCTCCAGGGTCAGCCGCTTCGGCAGCCGGGCGTCGGGGCGGGAGGGGAAGGCCACGCAGCGCCCGTCGGCCGAGTAGCGCAGGCCGTGGTAGGGGCACACCAGGCAGTCGTCGTCGTAAGAGCCCATGCTCAGCGGGCTGCCCCGGTGCGGGCAGCGGTCCGAGGCCACGCAGGCCCTCCCGCCGCTGCGGAACACCACCAGCGGCCGGCCCAGCAGCATCACCCCGACCGGACCGTCGTCGATGGCGTCGGAGCGGGCCACCGGATGCCAGTGGCGCTCCAGGACGCCTAGTTCGGCGGGATCGATCGCCACGCTCAGGCCGCCGCCGGTCCTAGCACCGGGTCGAACGTGTCCATGGCGGCCACGTCGACCGTTCCGACATCGGTGATGGCGTAGTCCGGGATCGAGGTGATGGGCAGGAAGAACAGGTACATGAACGGCCAGTCGACCGTGCAGCCCAGCGCCTTGGCCGCCCGGTCGAGCCTCTCCTCCTCGGCCAGCATGTCGGCCGGGTCGAGGTCGGACACGATCCCGCCGATGGGCAGGGGGAGGAACTCGACCACCCGGCCCCCGTCTACCACCACCTGGCCGCCGCCGTGGGTGGCGAGATGGTTGACGGCCACCGCCATGTCCTCCGGCGACGCGCCGATCACCACGATGTTGTTGTCGTCGGGTGCGCTGGAGGTGGCCAGCGCGCCGGAGCGGATCCCGAACCCGGCGATGAATGCGGTGGGCCGGTTGGAGTTCTTGCCGTAGCGCTCCACCACGCTCACCAGGGCCACGTCGTTGCCGATGTCGGACTCCACCCGGCCCGCCGAGGCCTGGAGCACTACGTCCCGGCGCTTGCGCACGAAGATCTGCTCGGTCACCTCGATGGCCAGCACCTCGACCGGGCCGTCGCGCAGGCCGGTGCGCACCGCGAAGTCGCCGGCGGCGGCCGGCGCCATACCGAACGGCCCGGTCAGCAGCCCGTCACGGCTGGGCGGCTCCAGGTCGATCGCCATCTCGCCGTCGCGGGCCACCACCTGCCCGCCCGCCATCACCATGGACACCCGGAAGTCGCTGAGGTCCTCCACGAAGCAGATGTCGGCGTAGCGGCCCGGCGAGATCGAGCCGACGATGTGGTCGACCCGGTAGGCCTCGGCGCCGTTGATGGTGGCCATCTGGACGGCGGTCATGGGATCGACGCCGGCGTCGACCGCCATGCGCACCATGTTGTCGAGATGGCCGCGGGCCAGCACGTCGCTGGCCACCACGTCGTCGGTGCAGAAGCTGACCCGGCGGGCCGCGCCCGGCGCGTGCTCGGTCACCAGGCGGATGTTCTCGTTCAGGAAGTGGGCGAACGACGACTCCCGGATCACCACGTACATGCCGTTGCGGAGCTTTTCCAGGCACTCGTCGGAGTCGTAGCTCTCGTGGTCGAGGCGGATGCCGCCGCAGGCGTAGCTGGTGAGGTCCGCTCCGGTGGCCATGGGCGCGCAGCCCAGCACCGGCAGCCGGTTCTGGCGGGCCATTTCCATGGCGGCCAGCACGTCGGGGTCGCCGGTGGTGACGAACTCCCGGACGGTCTCCCACACGCCCACGCACTCGGGCCAGCTCTGGGCGGCCCGGTGGTCGTCGGGTCCGAAGTAGTGGCCCACGGTGGAGGTCGGCAGGGTGTAGGGGGTCTTGCAGGGGGCGCCCCACAGCACCCGCAGCGGGGTGGCCTGCGACTCCCTCAGGAACGCCTCGGCCCCGGCCAGGCCGGCCACCACCAGGATCTGGTCCAGGCCCGACACCACGTTGAGGGTGCCGTGCGGCACCAGCATCTTGGCCGCGCTGGTGATCGACAGCTTGGAGCACTCGATGTGCTGGTGGCCGTCGAACAGTCCCGGCACCAGGTGGCGGCCGCCGGCGTCGACGATCTCGGTGTCGGGTCCGATGTGGTTCGACACGTCGCCCAGCGCGACCACGGTGTTGCCGTACACGGCCACGTCGGCCTCGTAGATCTCGGCCGACACCACGTTGACGAGCCGGCCGCCCCGCACCACGGCCGTGGCCGGGACCTGGGCCGCGCCGGCGGCCACCAGCTCCGGGATCGGGGGTTGGCCGGCTGCGGAGCCCATGGCTTCTCCTCTCTTGTGTGCGCTTGGGGTGTGCTTCTTGGTGCGATGCGTAGGTGGTTGCTGGTCAGCCTCCGGCCGCGACGAGGACCAGCCGGGCGGGCGACTCCGACGCCAGGCGCCAGCGGGTCTGGACCCACGCCGAGTGGAACATGACGTCGCCGGCGTGGAGGGTCACTCGGGGGCGGTCCTTGAAGTCCACGTGCAGCGATCCCTCTATCACATAGATCACCGTCTCGTCGGCGGACTCGAACCACTCGTCGACGTCGGGACCGGGCTCGATCCGGAAGTCGCCCAGCTCGGTGATGCGCCGGCCGCCCCGGTAGGCCGTCCGGGCGGTGGTGGCGTTGGGCAGCTCGCTCACCGGCATCTGGTCCAGCTCCGCAGCCCGCAGGACCTCGACTTCGGCATCGGCCGGCGGATCGGGCAGCAGGTCCGACGGCTTCACCTCCAGGGCGGTCGCCAGGCGGTACAGCGTGGCGATGGCCACCGACGTCCTGCCGGCCTCGAGCTGGCTGAGGAACGGCTGGCTGACGTCGGCGGCCGCGGCGAGCTTGCGGCCCGACAGGCCCCGCTCGGCTCGCAGCGCCTTGACCTTGGCCCCGATCTGGGGGCCCAGCTCTTCAGTCACGCCGCCCCCGCTCGATGCTGCCGGCCCGACCGTGCTAATACAGATCGAGAACTCGAGCGGCGAGGATCCGCCGGCCGGACCAGGGAGGCTGCTTCTACATGGCTGCTGCGAGCGGTGCATGCCAGGACCGGGTGATCCTGGACCAGTGGCATCCGCTGTGGGCGATCGACGAGACGGAACCCGGCGTGGTGTATGAGACGCGCTTGCTGGGCGAGTCGGTCAGCTTCGCGACGACAGCCGAGAATCGGGCGGTCGTATGGCGAACCCGCCGCGGCCTCGCCGCAGGAATGACGGTGGACCCTGCATCGATCACGGACACGCTGCCCAGCAAGTGCGAGTTCCTCTACGTGTGGACGAGCCTCGGTGATCCACCGGACCGGTCGTTCGACATCCCCGAGTTCTTCGAGACCGACCGCCGCAACTTCAACGGCAGCACGATCGGCGTGAACACCTCGGCGCCCCGAGCGGTCGAGAACTTCCTCGACATGGGTCATTTCCCGTTCGTCCATGACAGGATCCTCGGCTCGGAACCCCACACGGAGGTTGTCGACTACCGCGTCACGGTCGACCCCGAGACCGGGGAGATCTGGGCCACCGAGTGCCAGTTCTGGCAGCCGGCCGCCTCGGCGACCGCGACCGGCGGCCAGATGATCGACTACGTCTACCGGGTGATGCAGCCCTACACGGTCCTGCTCTACAAGTCGTGCCCGGCCGCCCCCGGTCGCATGGACCTCATCGGGCTGTTCGTCCAGCCGGTGACCGAGGACCGTGTAAGGGCCCACATGTTCCTGAGCCTCGTCGACGACGAGAGCAGCGTCGGGTTCATCCGGTACTTCGTCCAGACCATCTTCGCCCAGGACATGCCGATCATCGAGAACCAGAATCCGAAGCTGCTCCCGCTCGATCCGAGAGCTGAGACGCCGATCCGCTCCGACCGCTCCTCGATCGCCTATCGCCGCTGGCTGAGCGACCTCGGCGTCACCTACGGGGTGATCCCCGCGGCCTGACTCAGCCACCGGCGCTCACCGGGCCTCACGGGAGTAGGGCTCTCCCAAGCTGGCCGGCGCGCCCACCCGGCGGGCTCGCTCGGGGTTGGCCGACACCACGATCACCACGAGGAACGTGACCACGAACGGGATCATGTTCAGGAAGTCCGAGGGCACCTCGACCCCGGCGATCTGCAGAGTGAAGCCGAGGGTGCGCAGCGCGCCGAACACGTAGGACGCCGCCAGCGCCAGCCAGGGCCGCCAACCCGCCAGTATGACCAGCGCCACCGCGATCCAGCCCGCTCCCGCAGTCATCCCGGTCTGCCAGGTTCCCAGCACAACCAGCGCCAGGTAGGCCCCGCCCACCCCCGCGCCGAAGCCGCCCACCAGCGTGAACAGGTAGCGGATGCCGGTCACCGACAGCCCGGCCGCATCGGCCGCGGCCGGGTCCTCCCCCACGGCCCGCAGCGACAGGCCCGGGGTGGTGCGGTACAGGAAGTAGGCGGCCGCCGCGACGATCAGCCACGACACGTACACCACCGGGTCGTGGCCGAACACGATCGGCCCGACTGCGGGGAGGTCTCGCAGGGCCTCGGGCAGCAGGGGCTCGACCCGCACCCCATTGAAGCTCTGGATCAGCGGATCGTCGCCGCTGTTGCCCCAGAAGGCGGACAGCCCCCCTCCGACGATCACCAGGGCCAGGCCCGACACGATCTGGTTCACCCGCAGCGAGATGGCCAGCAGGGCATGGATCCCGCTGAGCACCGCCCCGGCCAGCCCTCCTGCCAGTAATGCGAGCCAGAGGTTGCCGGTCTGGACCCCGGCCCAGAAGCCGGTGACGCCGCCGATGAGCATCATCCCCTCCACGCCCAGGTTCATCACCCCTGAGCGCTCGGTCATGATCTCGCCGAGGGTGGCGAACAGGATGGGCGTGCCGGCCACGATGGCGCTGACGATCGACAGGACCAGGACGGTGTCATTCATGGCGGCTCCGCCGCCGCAGCGATCCTCGACACGACCAGCCGGTTGGCACCGAAGAACTCGCCGGAGGCCACGAACAGGAAGATCAGGCCCTGGAGCAGGAACACGATCTCGGCCTCAATGCCGATTGTCTGGAGGTTGGTTCCCGACGCGACCACCGCCCCGAGCAGCACCGCCACCGGCACCACGCCGAGGGGGTTGAGCCGGGCCACGGCGGCCACCACGATGCCGGTGAACCCGAGCTCGGTGGCGATGGCCCGGGGATCCAGGGTCTTGAGCACTCCGCTGACCTCGATGGCTCCCGCCACTCCGGCCAGAGCCCCCGAGAGGGCCAGGACCGACAGGATCTTGCCGCTCACGCTCATCCCCGCGTAGCGGGACGCAGCCGGGGAGTCGCCGATGGTGCGCAGCTCGAACCCCCAGGTGGTGCCCCGCAGGCTCCACCACAGCGCCAGCGCGGCGGCCAGCGCGATCAGCAGGCCGTAGTGGAGCCGATGCGAGATGATCGGAAGTTGGGCGGCGTCGGGGACGATCTTTCCCTGGGGGAACGTGGCCTCGGGGTCCCGCCAGAAGCTGACCGAACCGAAGATCAGGTAGTTCATGAAGTACAGGGCCACGAAGTTCAACATCAGGGTGGTGATCACTTCGTTGGTGTTGAAGTAGGCCTTGGGCAGCGCGGCCAGCCCGGCCCACACCGCCCCGGCGACCGCCCCAGTCACCAGGATCGCCACGAGCATCAGCAGCTTCGGGGTGTCCGAGGGGAGCGCCAGGGACAGCCCGGCGGCCGCGATCGCCCCCATGTAGAGCTGGCCCTCGGCGCCGATGTTCCACACCTTCATGCGGAAGGCCACCGCGGCGGCCAAGCCGGTGAGGATCAACGGCGTGGCCAGTACGAGGGTCCGGGTCAGCGGTCGCCAGCCGTTGAGGCTGGAGTCCAGCATGGTCCGGTACGCCTCGATGGGGCTGGCCCCCGAGATGAGGATGACGACCGCGCCGACCACTCCGGCCGCGGCAAGTGACGCCACGGGGACGCCGAGCCGGACTGGCAGCGCCGGCCTGGCCCGCGGCTCGACCGAGACCCGCATCCTCATGGGGCGCTGCCTCCGCTGACGCTGCCTCCGTTGACGCTGGTGCTCCCGCTGGCGGTTTGCTCCCGGGCGCCGGTCATGAGCAGCCCGAGCTCGGCAATGTCGAGCGTCTCGGGCGTGTAGGAGCCGACGATGCGGCCCCGCGACATCACCACGATCACATCGGCCAACTCGGTGATCTCGCTCAGATCTTCCGAGAACAGCAGCACCCCTCGACCGTCGTCGGTCTCGGCCCGGATGTGGGCCCGCACCGCGGCGGTGGCGGCTAGGTCAAGGCCCCTGGTGGGCGACGCGGCCAGCAGCACGTCGTGGTCCCGGGTGAGTTCGCGGGCGAGGATCGCCTTCTGAAGGTTGCCGCCCGACATGAGGCTGACCGCCATGCCGCGGCGGGCGCCCCGCACGTCGAACTGCTTGATGAGGGTGCGGGCCGTCGTTGCGATGGCGCTCGGCGAGAGCGCACCGAACCGGCTGTGGGGCGGCTCCCGGTAGCTCTTCAGGACTAGGTTCTCCTCGATGGTCAACCCGCTGGCCAGCCCGGTGCCCAGCCGGTCCTCGGGCACGTAGGCCAGACCGGCGCGGGACCTCTCCCTGGGGCTCGCGGCGGTGATATCGCGCTCGCCCAGGCGTACGCGGCCGCCCTTGACGGCCCGCAGGCCGGCGATGGCCTCCTGGAACTCGCGCTGACCGTTGCCGGCCACGCCGGCCACGCCGACGATCTGGCCCCGGCGGACCTCGACGCTGGCACCGTCGACGGCAGTCATACCCCTGTCCCCTGTCACCTGCAGGTTCTTCACGCTCAGGACGACCGGCGCATCATCGAAGCGGCGCAGGGCGTGCTCGCCTGCCTCGGGCAGGTGCTCGGCCCCGATCATCATCGTGGCCAGGCTGGCCGCGGTGGTCTCGGCCGTGTCCACCGTGCCGGCGTTGCGGCCGAGCCGCAGGACCGTTACCCGGTCGGTGTGGCCGAGGATCTCCTCCATCTTGTGCGACACCAGCACCACAGAGTGGCCCTGCTGCGCCATGTGGCGGATCACCTCGTAGAGCTTGTCGCACTCGTGGGGGGCCAGGACCGCGGTGGGCTCGTCGAGGATCAGTATCCGGGCGCCCCGGTAGAGCTGCTTGAGTATCTCGACCCGCTGCTGCTCCCCCACCGACAGCTGCCAGACGTAGGAGTCGGGATGGACGGTGAGGCCGTACTCCTCGGCGATCTCGGCCACACGGGTCTCCACCGCACGAAGCGTGAGACGGACGCCCTGGTCCTTCAGCCCGAGCACCAGATTCTCGGCGACGGTGAGGGAGGGCACGAGCCGGAAGTGCTGGTACACCATCCCGATACCGTGCTCGGCGGCCTCGTGGGGCGAGCGCAGGCTGACCGGCTGCCCGTCGAGGCGCACTTCGCCGGAGTCGGGCCGGTACAGGCCGGCGAGCACGGAGCAGAGCGTCGACTTGCCTGCCCCGTTCTCGCCCAGCAGTCCGTGGACCTCTCCGGCCCGCAGATCGAAGTTGACCCTGTCGTTGGCGGCGACGCCGTAGAAGGCCTTGTTGAGGTCGCGTACCTCGAGGATCGTCTCGCCTACGTCAGCCAAGGCTCTGACCGTAATGGATTGGGGCTTGTTGGTTGGTCGGCCGGCCCGGAACGGACCGGCCGACCAATCCTGTTGTCAGCCGATGGAGCCCTCAATGCCCTCGATGAGCCACAGGCAGCAGAGCGTCCGCTCCTCGAATGGGATCGTGCCGCCGTCGGGAACCTGTATGTTGCCCTCGTTGTCCACCAGCGGACCGGCGAAGTAGTCGTAGGTCCCGTCGATGATCTGCTGGCGGCGCTCATCCACGAGGGCCAGGATCTCGTCGGTCACGTCCGGCCCGTAGGGCGAGTGGCCGATGAAGCCATCGGCCAAGCCGCCGTAAGTGAGGGCGGGCTCCCACGTACCGTCGATCATGGTCTTGATCTGGTTGGTGTAGTAGGGGCCCCACTCGAAGGTGAAGGACGACAGCCAGGCGTTGGGTGCCTCGTCGGAACGGTCCGACGAGTAGCCGATGATGTTGAGGCCGCGGCTCTCGGCCACCGATGCCACCGCCGGTGAGTTCAGCTCGTGGGCCAGGACGTCGGCTCCCGCGTTGGCCAGCGCTTCGGCCGCCTGCTGCTCGACGGGCGGGTCGTACCAGCTGTTGATGTAGACGACCTGCACGACGGCGTCGGGGTTGATTTCGCGCACGCCGATGGTGAACGCGTTGAGGGCCCGGTTGACCTCCTCGATGGGGAACCCGGCGGGGTAGCCGATGATGCCGGTCTCGGTGATGCTCCCCGCGATCAGCCCGTCGAGGTAACGGCCGTCCTCGGTGGCCCCGTCGTAGTGGCCCATGTTGTCGGTGGTCGTCCAGCCGGCCCAGGTGAGGAAGATCGTGTCGGGGTAGGCGGCCGCCACCGGTTCGACGTCGGGCTGGTAGAAGCCGGTGGCTATGACCATGTCCACGCCTGCTTCGGCGAGGTCCTCGAACGCGTTGGTCGCGCTCGGGCCCGGAGACACCTCCTCGACGACCTGCACGTCGAGTCCCGGCAGCGCCTCCTGCACCTGCTGGACGGCCCGGTAGTGGGTGCTGTTCCAGCCACCGTCATCGACGAATAGGTCGAACACGAAGGCCACGGTGTAGCCGGTTCCGTCCGACGGCGCGGCCTCCTCCATGGGCTCCTCAGCCGGCTCCTCGGCCTCCTCCATGGGCTCCTCGGCCGGCTCGGCCTCCTCCATGGGCTCCTCGGCCGGCTCTTCGGCCGGGGCCTCCGCGGGTGCTTCCGCCGGTGCCTCGGCCGGCGCCGCCTCCTCGTCGTCTCCGCACGCCGCGGCCATCAACGCGAACACGGCTAGAAGTGCCAACAGCCATCTGGCCTGTCTCATGTCGTCCCTCCCCAGGTGTTTTGACAGAGTGATAACTGGTTCTTATCATCCCGTCAGGGCTGTTTCAAGCCAATGGGCAGGCGGTACCGATGGGCGAGGCGATGACGGGACAGGATGGGCACGCGGCGCCCGCCGACGCCCTCCGCGGGACGCCGTTCCACCGGGGCACCGTGGCGCGAATGGCCTCCACATGGTGGTTCGGCTGGGGCGGCTACGTGGTGCCCGATGTGTACACCGACCCGGTCTCGGAGCTGCGGGCCATCCGCTCGGCGGTGTCGATGAACGAGATGTCGCCCATCCCGAAGATCGAGGTCCGGGGGCCCGATGCGGCCGCCTGCGTGGACTACCTGATCACCAGGGACGCCTCCCGGATGCAGGTCGGGCACGCCTGGTACACGCCGTGGTGCACCGGCGACGGCAAGGTCGTGGCCGACGGCATCGTGTTCCGCTTCGAGCCGGACCGGTTCGTGTTCTCGGGTGACCGGTGCGAGACGTTCTTCCGGAAGGAGACCGTCGGCTTCGATGTCGAGATCGACGATGTGACCGGCGATCACGGGATCCTGGCTCTGCAGGGGCCGCGGTCGCGTGAGGTCCTGGAGGCCGTCACCGGCGAGGACTGGGCCGGCCTGAGGTTCTCGAAGTTCCGGGCGGCGGTGATCGACGGCGTGCCGGTGACGGTGGCCCGGCAGGGGTTCACCGGCGAGCTGGGGTTCGAGCTGTGGGTCGAGCGGCCCGACGGTGAGCGGGTGTGGGAGGCGGTGGCTGCGGCCGGGGCGCCGTTCGGGATCCAGCCCGCCGGCGAGTACGCCATCGACATCGCCCGGGTGGAGGCCGGCCTGATCCTGATCTCGGCCGACTACACCGGCGCCGGGCCCGACGCGCCCAGCGCCGACACCGCGCCCAACCCGGAGGACTTCGTGACGCCTTACGAGCTGGGCCTCGGGCACTGCGTGAAGCTGGACAAGGCCGCGGACTTCATGGGGCGCGATGCTCTGGTCGCCGAGCACCGCCGGGGGCCGTCCCGGCGTGTGGTCGGCCTGACCTTCGATGTGGAGGGCGTCGTCAGGCTGTTGCTGGACGCGGGCCTGTCCCCCGACGTGTCGCCCAGGGTGCGGTGGGACCATCTGCGGTTGCGGGCGGGCCGCGATGTGGTGGGCCGGGCCAGCAGCGTGACCTGGAGCCCCACGACGTCGCGGCTGATCGGCTTCGGGCTGGTGCCGGTGGAGCTGTCCGGGGCGGGGACCGGGCTGACCGTGGAGTGGGCCGACTTCTGGGGGCGGGAGCTGGGAGACGTTGCAGTCGAGGTGTGCGAGTATCCGTTCATCGACTTGGGCAGGGAGGCAGCATGAGCCCGGTGGCAGCTGATCCGTTCACGATGTGGCAAGGGAGGCAGCATGAGCCCGGTGGCCGCTGATCCGTTCACGATGTGGCATCCGGTGGCGTCGGCCCACGACGTGCCGCACCGCCACGTGTTCCACGGCCAACTTCTGGGCCGTGAGCTGGCGGTGTGGCGGGCCGACGACGACTTCGTGAACGTTTGGGAGAACCGGTGCCTGCACCGGGGGGTGCGGCTGTCGATCGGCATGAACGACGGCACCGAGTTGCGCTGCCAGTACCACGGCTGGCGCTACGCCAACCGGTCGGCGGGATGCACCTACATCCCGGCCCACCCGGCCGACGCCCCGGCCCGCACGATCTGCAACCGGACGTTCCCCACGATGGAGCGCTACGGGCTGATCTGGTCGGGCGAGGAGCCGGTGGGCGACCCGCCGACGATCGAGGCGCTGGAGGCGGGCACCCCGTTCGGGCTGCGCAACCTGCCGGTCAACGCTTCGGCCGAACTGGCTGTGCAGCACCTGCGGGACCACCGCTTCCTGCCCTCCGACCGGCTCGCTGCAGGGTCGGCGGAGATGTCCGTGGAAGGGGCCGACGAGTACTCGGTGGCGCTGACCTCCCGGGCCGGTGGCTCGTCGTCGTCCGCGGTGTTCTTCGTGCAGCCGGTGGACTCGGGACGCTGCGTGATCCGGGGCGTGCTGGCCGAGACGCCTCCGGCCAGCGAGCAGACGGCCGTTCTGCGGCACCACGCGGTCGAGCTCAACCGGCTGGTCGGGGCGATCGAGGCCGAGGCCGCCCTGCTGCCGGCCCCCGAGCCGATGGTGCCGGTGCTGCAGCAGGTGCCGCTGGGTCTGGCGGAGGTGCCGGAAGCGCCGTCGGGCCGCCAGGCCGCGCTGCGGGTGCAGGTGCGCCGCAAATGGGAGACCGCGGCCGGGGTGGCCGCCTTCGAGCTCGTTCCGATCACCGGGGTGCTGCCCACGTTCCAGCCGGGAGCCCACATCGACGTCCATCTGCCCAACGGGCTGGTGCGCCAGTACTCGATCACCAACGGCCCCGGCGAGACATCGTACTACCGCCTCGGCGTCAAGCTCGAGCCCGACTCGACCGGCGGGTCGATCTGCCTGCACGAGACCGTGCGGGAGGGCGACGTGCTGGCCATCTCCGAGCCCCGCAACAACTTCCCGCTGCGACGCGACTCGATGCGGACGATCCTGCTGGCCGGCGGCATCGGCATCACCCCGCTGCTGGCCATGGCCCAGGCGCTCGACCGCATGTCGCTCCCCTTCGAGCTGCACTGCTTCGCCCAGTCGGCGGAACACACCGCGTTCGCCGACGTGCTCGACGGGTTGGGCGACTCCGTGGTGCGTCATCTCGGGCTGCCGCCCGATGAGACGGTGGCGGAGATCCGGCGGCTGGTGGCCGCCCACGACGAGTTCACCCACCTGTACGTGTGCGGTCCCGGACCGATGCTGGAGGCTGCCCGGCGGGAGGCGGCCGAGGCCGGCTGGCCCGACGATCACGTCCACTTCGAGTACTTCAAGAACACCACCGAGATCGACGACTCGTCGACGTTCGAGGTGGCCCTGGCCCGCTCGGCGCTGACCGTCACCGTGCCGTCGGGGTCCACGATCCTCGAGGTGCTGCGGGAGAACGGGGTGCGGATGCCGTCGTCGTGCGAGCAGGGGGCGTGCGGGACGTGCGTGGCGGCGGTGCTGGAGGGCGAGCCCGACCACCAGGACGTGTATCTCAACGACTCGGACCACCAGGCCGGCGACCGGATC
Organism: Candidatus Aldehydirespirator sp.; assembly: GCA_965203575.1. Lineage (GTDB taxonomy): Bacteria > Actinomycetota > Acidimicrobiia > Acidimicrobiales > Aldehydirespiratoraceae > Aldehydirespirator. The sequence goes on along the minus strand of OZ241894.1, from coordinate 2,094,588 downwards.
ATGACCTGCGTGTCGAGGGCGCTGTCCGACCGCCTCGTGCTGGACCTGTGAGGCTGGGCGGCGGGCGATGATCAAGCTGTACGACTACGTGCTGTCGGTCAACTGCTACAAGCAGCGGCTGATGATGAGCATCCTCGACGTCGCCTACGAGACGGTCCCCGTGGACTTCTTCCCGGGGTGGGAGCACAAGGGCGAGGAGTTCCGCAAGATCAACCCGCTGGGCCACATCCCGGTCATCGACGACGACGGCTACATCCTGTGGGACGCCCACGCCATCCTGGTGTACCTGGCGGCCAAGTACGACCCGAGCGGCCTCTGGTACCCGACCGGCGATCCCGGGCTGCTGGGCGAGACCGCTTCGTGGATGCTGTTCGCGGAGGGCACCACCAACACCGCGTCGGCGGCCCGGCTGTGCGTCAACCTCGGCTACGACTTCGACCTCGAGGCCTGCCAGGCCGGCGCCCACCGGCTGTTCCGGGTGCTGGACGAGCACCTGTGGTTCCGCGAGCGCGACGGCCGGGAGTGGGTGTGCTCGGGCTCGCACCCCACCATCGCCGACATCGCCCTGTTCCCCGACGTGGTGCTGTCGGAGGAGGGCGGCATCTCCCGGCTCGACTACCCGGCGTTGAGGCGCTGGACCGACCGGGTGAAGCGGATCCCCGGCTTCGAGGTGATGCCCGGCATCTTCCCCGCCTCGCCGGGGCGCCCAGAGGCCGAGCGGTAGAGCGCGATCAGTAGTCGGACTCGTGAGACGTGCAGCGAGGCCGTGGCCCGAGCGGCCCGTGAGCGCAGCGAACAAGAGCGGGAATGGCGGCGTGCTCTACGAGGTGCCGAACGTGAGGCCCAGATCCTTGAGCCAGCGGCGGTAGGCGACCGCGGTCCTGTCACCTCGCACGTGCCACTCGGCCGCCAGGTCCAGCGGCAGCAGCTCGGGCCGCTGTGACTCCACGATGGGGATGTCCTGCATGACGATCTCGTCGATGTAGGCCCCGAAGTCCTCGTCGGAGAGGTCGTGGTTGTAGTTCATCGAGTTCCACATCCAGCCGACGCTGCGCCGCTCGTCGACCGGGGTGACCGCGAAGTACATGGTGTAGCGCTCCGGGCCTCCACCGGGGATCGACAGCCCGATGTAGGCGGTGAGGGGCCGCAGCACCCGGTACAGCCACTGCGCCATCTTGGCCTCGCCCGACCCGTCTGGGTTGGGGGTCCATGTGTTGATGTCGCGGGCGGTGATGCCCTCTGGGCTGGTCTCGACGTTGTAGTCGCCGAGCTCGGTGTGGTCGCGGTCGCCGAGGATCCCCTCGTGGACGAACGGGAAGTGGGTGGCGTCCAGGAAGTTCTCGATGACCCGGGGCGCGCTGGCCCGGATCTCGTACGGCCCGCCGAGGACATGGCGGAAGGCGGGGTCGTCCCACTCGTCGTAGGGGGGCGGCGGCCTGTCGGGGCGGCCGAGCGAGACCCAGATCAGGCCGTGGGCCTCGGTCGCCGCGTAGGTGGTGGCGCACGCCCGGGCCGGGGGCTTCTGGTCGGGCCGGGAGGGGATGTGCACGCAGGTCCCGGACTGGTCGTAGGTCCAGCCGTGGTAGGCGCACTCCAGGCCGAGCCCGGTGACTTGGCCGAGCGACAGGCGGGTGCCCCGGTGCACGCACAGGTCCTTCCAGGCCATGACGTCTGTGCCCTGGCGCCACACGACCAGGTCCTCGCCCAGCAGCCGGGCGCCGGCCACGCCCGACTCCGGCACGTCGTCGCTGCGGGCCACCACATGCCAGTCGTCCATCAGCACCGGATCCTCGATCACGGCCTGTTCACCACCCGGTCCGAGCTCACACGGCGGCTCACCTTCCGGCCCACGCCCGGGCTCACCTTCCGGCCCACGCCTCGGCTCACCTTCCGGCCCACGCCCGGGCTCACACGGCGGCGGGAATCACGCCGTAGGTGACGCCCAGGTCTGACAGCCACCGCCGGTAGGCGATGGCCGACCGGTCGGCCCTGATGGGGGTCTCGGCCCGGGGGTCGAGGGGCAGGCGCTTGGGGTGCTGGTTCTCGAGGATGGGCTTGTCCTGGGCGAAGATCAGCAGCTGGTAGCCCTTGATGTCGGTGTTGGTGCTGGTGTCGTCGATGACGCCCATGTAGTTGTGGGCCCGCACCCGGTCCGCGGTCATGGGCTGCACCCAGATGGCGCAGATGTCCTCGAGGGAGGGGTCGGGGACGCTGTTGTAGTAGAGCATCACGCAGTAGGGGTGCGGGACCCGGTACCGGTAGCGCATGACGACCGGATCGTCGAAGTTGACGCCCACCTTGGGCACCATCATGTCGCACTTGGTGGCGTGGACTTCGCCGTCGCGGACCTCGACGTCGTACTCGGCCACCTCGGTGTGGGGCAGCTGGCCCAGCGAGCCCTCGTGCACGTAGGGGAAGTGGGCCAGGTCCAGGAAGTTCTCGACCGCCCGGGGGGCGGAGGTGGCCACCCCGACACTGCCGGCGTTCATGTTGCGCCGCTTGGGGTGGTGGTACTCCGGCAGCGGGAACAGGTCGTCGGGCGGCTCGCCGAGGCTGGTCCAGAGGTAGCCGTACTCGGGTTTGACCGGCAGGGCGTCGAGGGCTTTCAGGCCGGCCGTGTCGACGGCGGCTCCGGCAGGCTGGTCGGGCGACGACCGCCAGGCGGAGAACTCGCCGTCAGGCGTGGCGGTGAAGCTGATCCGCTCGTCGAGCAGGAGGGTCTCGTTCACCACGCCCGCGCTGATCTCGTCGAGGGCGCTGATCACGTGCCACTGGTTCCAGATCACCGGGTCGGTGCAGGTCGGCTGTGTGATCTCCACTGTGTCGTTCCTGCCTTGATAAATGCCGCTTATCAGTCTGGCACCCTGGCAGAGGAGGCGCAATGGCCCTCCCGAAATTGATGCCGAAACCGCCCATATAGGCCCACTATCCGCATCAATTTCGCCGGGGGGAGTGGGGGTTGCCGCAGCTCAGCGGCGGGCGAGCGCGGGGGTGAAGGGCGCGACGAACCAGGCCGCGCCGATGAGGGCGTGGAAGTAGAAGTGGGCCACTACCGCGCCCGTGACTGCGGCCGCGGGGCTGTGGCTCCGCCCGGCGGGCTCCAGGGGGCCGGTGTCGGCCAGCATCCGGGCCTTGAAGCCGGCGATGAACTCTGCATCGGTGATCAGCAGGCAGACCTCCTGGTTGCACCTGAAGCTGTGGCGGCTGAAGTTCGACGAGCCGACCAGCAGCTTGTCGTCGTCGGCCAGCAGGAACCGGGCGTGGAAGAAGTCCGGGTAGGTGTGCAGCTCCACGCCGGCGCGGGCCAGGCGGCTCCAGATGTAGGGCTCGGCCAGGCGCAGCCAGCGGTAGTTGTTCTGTTGGGCCGTGATGACTGCCTTGGCCGGGGCCCGGGCCTGGCCGAGCAGCTTGACGATCCCGACGTCGAGGGAGTACGGCGAGGCGAGGACGAGGCTGCGGCTCGCGCCGTCGATGATCTCGGTGAACGCCGGTTCGATCTCCCTGTTGGTCAGGACAGTGGTGTTCACGGAGCGGCGGTCGCCTCGCTCGGTGCGGGCGAAGTCGTGGGTGAGGGCGTCCACGATGGCGGGGTCGGTGGTGCGGATCATGAAGTCCCGCCAGGCGAAGTTGTGGTCGCTGATGTTGATGCCGCCGAGGTAGGCGTGGTCGTCCACCACGTAGAGCTTCTTGTGGTTGCGGCTGAGGCCGAAGAACTTCACCGGTCCGAAGGGCTGGGTGAAGGTCGTGGCCACACCGGCGGCCCTCAGCCGGTCGAACATGGCCTTCGTCTCCGCGGCCTCATCCCGCACAGACGGGTCGGTGTCCTTGCGGTCGCTGACGTAGCGCAGGGCGAAGCAGTCGACGAGCAGCCTCACGTCCACGCCCCGGCCGGCGGCTGCGGCCAGCAGGCCGGCCACGGTCAGGCCGGAGGCGTCGCCGTCGAAGGTCATCACCTGGATCAGCACCCGCCGCTCGGCCGCAGCCAGGGCGCGGTGCAGGTCCTCGACGAACTCCCGGTTGTCCAGCAACCGCAATCCGGTGTCGCCGCCCACCCGCCGAAGCTACCCGCTGCCTCGCTCGGCCCACGCCGCAGCAGCCACACCGGAATTGATGGCGAAACCGCCACCGGAGGTCCAAGATCCGCACCAATTTCGGGGTGGGGGGTAGTCGCACCTGTTTGGCAGCGCCATTAGGTTTGGGGGATGGCGCAGACGGTCGCTCCCCCGGAGACCGCCGAGCGGGTGCCGCCGCTGAGACGGCGCCGGCGGGAGCTTCCCTGGCCGCTGAACATCTACCAGACCGCCGTCGGCAAGAAGTACGTGATGGCGGTCACCGGGGTCGGGCTGCTGGCCTTCGTGATCGTGCACATGATCGGCAACCTGCACCTGTACGAGGGCCCGACCCAGATCAACGAGTACGCCGAGGCGCTGCGCGACCTGGGCGGCCATCTGGTGCCCCGCACCCTGATCCTGTGGGTGATGCGGATGGGGCTGCTGGCCATGTTCGTGCTGCACATCCACAGCGCCTGGTCGCTCAAGGAGATCAGCCGGCGCAGCAGCCCCAGGGCCAACTGGGTGAGCGGCAACAAGCGCTACGCCGGCGGGCAGGACTACGTGGCCGTCAACTTCGCCAGCCGGACCATGCGCTGGACCGGCCCCATCGTCGGCCTCTACGTACTGTTCCACCTGGCCGACCTGACCTGGGGCTGGTGGCTGGGCGACGACTACATCCGGGGCGACGTGTACCACAACGTGGTGGAGTCGCTGTCGTCGATCCCCGTGGCGCTCATCTACATAGTCGCCAACGTGGCGCTATCGGTGCACATCTACCACGGCATGTGGTCGGCGTTCCAGACGCTGGGGGTGAACAACCCGCGGTTCAACCACTTGCGGCGGGGGCTGGCCACGGTGATCGCCGGGACGATCCTGGTCGGCAACCTGAGCTTCCCGATCATGGTCCAGGCAGGGGTGGTCGCATGAGCGGGATCGTCACATGAGTGTGACGCTGGACGCCAGGGTCCCCGACGGGCCCATCGCCGACAAGTGGGACAACCACAAGTTCTCGGTGAAGCTGGTCAACCCGGCCAACAAGCGGCGCTTCAAGATCCTGGTGGTGGGCACCGGGCTGGCCGGGGCGTCGGCGGCGGCGTCGCTGGCCGAGCTGGGCTACAAGGTCGAGGCGTTCACGTTCCACGACTCGCCCCGCCGGGCCCACTCCATTGCGGCCCAGGGCGGCATCAACGCAGCCAAGAACTACCGCAACGACGGCGACTCGGTCTACCGGCTGTTCTACGACACCGTCAAGGGCGGCGACTACCGCTCCCGGGAGGCCAACGTCTACCGCCTGGCCGACGTGTCGCTCAACATCATCGACCAGTGCGCGGCCCAGGGCGTTCCCTTCGCCCGGGAGTACGGCGGCCTGCTGGCCAACCGGTCCTTCGGCGGCGCCCAGGTGAGCCGCACCTTCTACGCCCGGGGCCAGACCGGCCAGCAGCTGCTGCTGGGCGCCTACCAGGCCATGGCCGCCCAGATCGCAGCCGGGGGGGTGACCCTGCACAACCGGGCCGACGTGCTCGACATCGTGGTCAAGGACGGCGAGACGTGCGGGATCATCGTGAGGGACCTGCTCACCGGCGAGGTCCGGGCCCACAGCGGCCATGCGGTGGTGCTGGCCACCGGCGGCTACGGCAACGTCTACTACCTGTCCACCAACGCCATGAACTGCAACGTGACCGCGGTGTGGCGGGCCCACCGGCGGGGGGCGACGTTCGCCAACCCGTGCTACACCCAGATCCACCCGACCTGCATCCCGGCCAGCGACGAGTTCCAGTCGAAGCTGACGCTCATGTCGGAGTCGCTGCGCAACGACGGGCGCATCTGGGTGCCCCGCAACATGGACGAGTCCCGGGCCGCGGCCGACGTCGGTGACGCCGACCGGTACTACTTCCTGGAGGAGAAGTACCCGGCGTTCGGGAACCTGGTGCCCCGGGATGTGGCCTCCCGCAACGCCAAGACGGTGGTGGACCAGGGTCTCGGCGTGGGGCCGCTGCGCAACGGGGTGTACCTCGACTTCGCCGATGTGATCGCCCGTGACGGCGAGAGCGTGGTGCGGGAGAAGTACGGGAACCTGTTCGACATGTACGAGCGGATCACGGGCGAGGACCCCTACCGCTCCCCCATGCGCATCTACCCGGCCACCCACTACACGATGGGCGGGCTGTGGGTGGACTACAACCTGATGACCAACGTGCCGGGGCTCTATGCGTTGGGCGAGTGCAACTTCTCGGACCACGGGGCCAACCGGCTGGGCGCGTCGGCGCTGATGCAGGGCCTGGCCGACGGCTACTTCGTTCTGCCCTACACGATCGGCGACTACCTGGCGCCGAAGCTGGGGGCGGCGCCGGTGCCCGTCGACGACCCGGCGTTCGCGGCGGCGGTGGCCGAGGTGGACGACCGCACCCGGGGGTGGCTGGCGGTGCGGGGCACCCGGTCGGTGGACTACTACCACCGGGAGCTGGGCAAGATCGTGTGGGAGTACTGCGGCATGGCCCGCAACCGCACCGGCCTGGAGAAGGCGCTGACCGAGATCCCGGCGCTGCGGGAGGAGTTCAGGGCCAACGTGAAGGTGCTGGGCTCGGCCGACACCACCAACCAGTCGCTGGAGCAGGTCAACCGGGTGGACGACTTCATGGAGATGGCCGAGTTGAAGGTGCGCGACGCCCTGCACCGGGAGGAGTCCTGCGGCGGGCACTTCCGGGAGGAGCACCAGACCCCCGAGGGCGAGGCCCTGCGGGACGACGAGAACTTCGCCTATGTGGCCGCCTGGGACTGGCAGGGCCCGGACCGGCCCCAGGAGCTGGTCAAGGAGCCGCTGGAGTTCGAGTACGTGAAGCTCACCCAGAGGAGCTACAAGTGAGCGCCGGCAACGGGTCGGGCTCGGGCGCGAGCTCTGGCAACGGGCATCAGGCGACGCTGCGGCTGAGGCTGCGGATCTGGCGCCAGGCCGGGCCCGATGAGCCGGGGAGCTTCCTGGACGTCGACGCCCCCGACATCCCGGAGGACTGCTCGTTCCTGGAGATGCTCGACATCGTGAACGAGCGCCTCATCGAGGACGACGTCGAGCCGGTGGTGTTCGCCCACGACTGCCGGGAGGGCATCTGCGGCACGTGCGGGGTGATGATCAACGGCCGGCCCCACGGCCCCGAGAAGGCCACCGCCACCTGCCAGCTGCACATGCGCAAGTTCCGCGACGGCGACGAGATCGTGATCGAGCCGTTCCGGGCGTCGTCGTTCCCGGTGGTGAAGGACCTGATGGTGGACCGGCGGGCGTTCGATCGGATCATCGAGTCGGGCGGCTTCATCTCGGCGCCCACCGGCACCGCCCCCGACGCCAACGAGATCCCGGTCCCCAAGGACGTGGCCGACTTCGCCATGGACGCAGCGGCCTGCATCGGCTGCGGGGCGTGTGTGGCGGCCTGCCCCAACTCGGCGGCCCAGCTGTTCACCGCGGCCAAGCTCGGCCATCTCAACGTGCTGCCCCAGGGCCAGCCCGAGCGGTGGCGGCGGGCCGAGGCCATGGTGGAGACGATGGAGTCGTTCTTCGGGTCGTGCACCAACCACGGCGAGTGCACCGAGGCCTGTCCCAAGGAGATCAGCCTCGACTTCATCGCGGTGCTCAACCGGGACTACCTGAAGGCCAAGGTCAAGAACCGCCGCCTCGCCTCGCAGGCCTGACCGGGTGCGGTCGGGGCGGACCGGGCGCAGATTCTTGGGACGAATCCTGTGGACCCACCACCCAAAACCAACCCGAGAACTTGGGCTAGGTAGGGGGCGGGCGTGACCGGTGGGCGTGAGACGGGCTGGGGTCCGGGGCGGCGACTGGCGCTCGGGCTGGCCCGGGGGGTGGCCATGGGCGCGGCCGATGTGGTGCCGGGCGTGTCGGGCGGCACGATCGCGGTGGTGCTCGGCATCTACGAGCGACTGCTGAGCGCGATCCGGGGTGTGGCCGGGGCGGCGGGGCGGCTGCTCCGGGGCGACTGGCGGGGCTGCGGGCGGCGGCTGGCCGGGGTGGACTGGTGGCTGATCGTGCCGCTGCTGGTCGGGATCCTGGGGACGATCCTGCTGCTGGCCTCGGTGATCGAGACCCAGCTGGAGGAGCGCCCCGAGACGATGGCCGGCCTGTTCTGCGGCCTGGTGCTGGCGTCGGCGGTGTCGGCGTGCCGGCTGTTCGAGTGGCGGGGGGCGGTCCAGGCCGTCCTTATGGCGGTCTCGGCCGGGGCCACGTTCGCCCTCCTGGGCCTGCAGTCGGGCCCGGTGGCCGACCCGTCGCTGCCGGTGCTGGCCGGGGCCGGGGCCATAGCGATATGCGCCATGATCCTGCCGGGGATCAGCGGCGCGTTCCTGCTGCTGATGCTGGGCATGTACGGGGCGGTCCTCCATATCGTGACCGACCTCCACTATGTCGAGGCGGCCGTGTTCCTGGCCGGCGCGGCGGTGGGGCTGGGCCTGTTCTCGGCGGTGCTGGGATGGCTGCTGGATCAGGGCCGCAACATGGTGATGGCGGTGCTGGTGGGGCTGATGTTCGGGTCGCTGCGGGTGCTGTGGCCGTGGCCCAACGGTGTGGGCGTGATCAGCCGCCACGAGCACGAGGTGATCTCCGGCACCGGCCTGGCCTGGCCCACCGCCGGCGAGTGGGCCGCCCCCACCGTCGCCGCCGTCGTCGGCTTCGCGGTCGTTCTACTGATCACGCACCTGGCCCGGGACTGATCGCACTCGGCGCGGGTCGATCAGGCTCCAATCACGGTGAGGCCGGCGGAGCGGGTGGCTTGGGCCTGGCCCAGGACTGAGCGCCCTTCTCGCCGGGAGACGAAGCCCCTCCCCCCTTTGCCTCCGGCGTGATGTATGAGGTATACATCGCAGCCGGAGGCCCCGGAACCGCCCGGCGGCCTCATCCCGACGCCACAGGGGGACCAACCAATGCGCAGAGTGGACGCCGAAGTAGTCGACGCCTATCACGACCCCGACCGGTGCTGCAACCAGGGCAGCATCGTGAAGCTCCAGAACGGCGACCTGCTGCTGGGCTACAACGAGGAGCGGGGCCCGATGCACGCCGACACCGGCCGGTCGTGCCTGATCAAGTCGTCCGACGGGGGCAGGAGCTGGGACCCCAGCACCCGGGTGGTGGTGGAGGACTACACCGAGCACACCGGCAACTGGGACTGCGCCTTCGCCCAGATCAGCGACGGCACCATCATCATGCACACCCGCATCTGCGGCTTCATCAACGCCCCCGGAGCCATCGCCAACCGCATCGACGAGCAGGCCATGGGCTACGTCCAGGCCCACCAGACCGGCTACGCGGTCTACAAGTCCACCGACGACGGGCAGACGTGGAGCGGTCCGATCCCGGTCAGCACCTACCCGATCGCCGACTCGGGCACTGCGGGATGCCTGGCCGGCGGGACCGGGTCAGGCCATGTGGTGGAGCTGCCCGACGGCGGGCTGCTGATGCCCCTGGAGGGCACCCTCAGCCCCGACGGCTACATCCTCGGCGGCGGGGTCAACTGGGAGCCGTCGCGCTGCTTCCTGCTGCGCTCCGACGACGGCGGCGACAACTGGCACCACTGGGGGACGATGGCCTTCGACCCGGCGTCGATCATCAACTTCCAGGAGCCGTCGCTGACCCGCATGTCCAACGGACGGCTGGTGTCGATGATCCGGGTGCTGTTCCGGCCGGCCCGCTACGACTACCAGTGGGTGACCCACTCCGAGGACGACGGAGTGACGTGGGCCCCGCCCACGCGGACCAGGCTGTGGGGGTACCCCGCCGACATGATCCAGCTCCAGGACGGCCGGGTGCTGAGCGTGTACAGCTACCGGGCCAAGCCCATGGACGTGAGGGGCTGCACCTCCACCGACGGCATCAACTGGGATCCGGCCAACGAGTTCATCATCGCCGACTGCCACTCGCCTGAGCGCGAGGCCCACCGGCAGTACTGGCACATCGGCTACCCGACCGTGGTCCAGCTCGACGACGGCACGATCGTGACCGCCTACCACGAGTACACCAAGGACGAGTGGCCCATCCAGTACATGCAGACCGCCCGCTTCCGGCTCGACTGAGTCCGTTGCGCGGCTCAACCCCGATCCGGCTCGACTGAGTCCGTTGCGCCGCTCGACCCCGATCCGGCTCGACTGAGGTTCTCGCCCTGTCCTCATCGTCGGAGTTGAGGCTGCTCGTCGCCGTCGACGCCTTCGGCGACGGCCACATCCAAGCGCTGCGTGAGGCTGCCGGGGGTCGGGCGGTCTGTGACCGGCTGGGCCAGGACGCCGTCGCCGACGACTACCGGCGGGCGATGGCCGAGGCCGAAGTCATGGTCGGCTGGCCTGAGCCGGACCTGCTGGCCGCGAGCCCGCTGCGGCTGCTGCTGCTGCCCAGCGCGGGCTACGAGGAGTACTTGACCCCGGAGCTGGCCGCCAAGGAGGGGCTGGTGGTGTGCAACGCGGGCGGGGCCTACTCCGAGGGCGTGGCCGAGCACTGCGTGGCCATGATGTTGGCCCTGGTGCGCCGCCTGCCCGAGTACCTCGCGGCCATGCCGCAGCGCAGTTGGGACCACCTGCACTTGCACCGCCGCCTGACGGGCGCGACGGCCTGCGTGATCGGGCTGGGCACCCTGGGCTCGGCCATCGCCCGGCGGTGCTCGGCGCTCGGCATGGACGTGGTGGGGGTGCGTCGGCATCCGGAGCGGCCCGCCCCGAACGTGTCGGCCGTGTTCGGGCCTAAGGATCTGGCCGCCGCGGTGGCCGGCGCCGATCATGTAGTGGGGGCGCTGCCGGGCGGGGCAGCCACCCGGGGTCTGATCAGCCGAGAGGTTCTCTCGGCCATGAAGCCGGGCGCCTACTTCTACAACGTGGGCCGGGGGCCGTCGGTCGACGAGGAGGCCCTCATCGAGCGGCTGAGCAATGGGAGCCTGACCGGGGCGGGGCTCGACGTGTTCGCCACCGAGCCGCTGCCGGATGACAGCCCGCTATGGGCAATGGAGAATGTCATCGTGACTCCGCACATGGCCGGCTACACCTGGGACTACGCCGACGAGCTGTGCGCGGTGTTCGCAACCAATCTGGCCGCCTATGTAGCGGGCGAGCCGCCGCCCAACGTGATCGACCTGTCGGGGGCCACGTCGTGAGGATCACCGGGATGGTGACCCGGGTGCTGGCGCTGGACGCGCAGCCCTGGTACGGCGACAGCCCCATACCCGACGATGTGCCGCCCGTCTGGCACTTCCCGCTCACCTGCGTCACCACCGATGAGGGGATCGACGGCTACACGATGGGCTACGGCGCCAACGGCGAGGGGATCGGCTCGGCCCACCAGCTCCACGATGTCTACCTGAGGGCCATCCTGGGCAAGGACCCGCGGCGCCACGAGGACCTGTGGCGCGAGCTCATGAGCCTCAACCGCCACCTCTACCCCATCAGCGACGGCCTGCTGGGCATGCTCGACGTGGCCTTCTGGGACATCAAGGGCAAGGCCGCCGGGGTGCCGATCGCCGAGCTGCTGGGGGTGTCCCGCACGGAGGTGCCCGCCTACCGCACCGGCTCGCACTGGAACCTGACCCCCGCCGACACCTTCGCCGAGGCGGCGTCCATGAAGCAGCAGGGCTACCGGGGCTACAAGCTGACCCTGTACGACGGCCCGGCCGCCGACATCGGTCGGGCCGAGGCCGCCCGGGAGGCGGTGGGCGACGACTTCCCGCTGATGCTGGACGCGGTAGCCGAGTACAGCTTCGAGCAGGCCATCGAGGTGGGCGAGGCGCTGGGGCGCCTCGGCTACCGATGGTTCGAGGAGCCCGTCCCGGACCGCGACATCGCGACGCTAGAGCAGCTGACCCGGCGGCTGGAAGTCCCCATCCTGGCCACCGAGACGGTTAGCCTGGGGGAGCTGCCCCAGTTCCTGGAGCGGCGTGCGGTGGACATGGCCCGGGGCGACGTGTTCATCAAGGCCGGCATCACCGGCCTGCGCAAGGCGTCGGCCATGTGTGCGGAGGCCGGCATGAACCTGGAAATCCATGCCTTGCACTCGTCGCTGCTCGACATCGCCAACCTGCACGTGGCCTGCTCGGTGCGCAACTGCGAGTTCTTCGAGCTGCACCACCCCATGTTCCGCTTCGCCCTCAAGGGCGCTCCCCTCGACATCGACGCCAACGGCTGCTTGCACCTGCCCACCGGCCCAGGCCTCGGCGTGGAGCTCGACTGGAACTGGATCGACAACAACACCGCCGTCAGCCTCTCAGGGCTCAACCACTAGCCGCGAGCGCTAAGAGGCCGAGCGGGTAGGCGAGCGAATACGGCCCATACGGGCGAGGCCGTGGCCCGAGCGGCCCGTGAGCGCGGCGAACAAGAGCGGGAGACACCCCCTAGCAACGCGACGGGTTTGCGCCTACCCGCGCACGCTCCAAGTCACCTAGGGGTCGGCCCGGTCGAGCCACCACACGAACGACTCGACATCGTCGAGCATGGCGCCGTGCTCGCTGAGCAAGGCGGGTCATACCCGGTATGATGGCGGCATGAAGGTTGCTGTCTCCATTCCCGACCCGCTGTTCACTGAGGCCGAACGCCTTGCCCGGCGGCGCAAGCTGTCGCGGTCGCAGCTCTACGCCGAGGCGCTGGAAATGCTCGTCGGCTGCCAGGACGACAGCGAGATAACCCGGCGGCTCGACGCGGTGTACCGCGGCCGCGACTCGCGGCTCGATGCCGGCCTGGCCCAGGCTCAGGCCGATGCCGTCCGCGAGGAATGGTGACAGGCCCGGGAGCGCCGCAACGCGGTGAGATCTACTGGGCCGACCTGCGTGAACCCGCAGGGTCCGAGCCCGGCTATCGGCGTCCGGTGCTGGTGGTATCCGCGGACTCCTTCAATCGCAGCGGCATCAACACCGTGGTCGCGGTGGCAATCTCGTCCAACCTTGAGCTAGCGGCTGCGCCTGGGAATGTGGAGCTCCCGGCCGGCGCCTCGGGGTTGAGCCGCGACTCGGTCGCGAACGTGTCGCAGATTGTCACCCTCGACAAGGCTCTGATTTCTGATCAGGTCGGGGCGGTGGACATGCCCACGATGCGTCGCGTCGAGTCCGGCCTGAGGCTCGTGCTCGAACTCGGCACCTGACCCCGAGAGCCCGGTGGCGGGGCGCGGGGCCGTCACGTTCCTATGACGGTGAGGCCAGCTGAGCGGGCGGCTTGGGCTTGGCGCACATCGAAGGTGAGGAACGTGGTCGACTCACCGGCTCGCCGGGCCGCGGCCACGTGTAACGCGTCGAGGGAACGGCAGAGCGTCTGCTCGGCTACGCGGGCCGCATCGTTGCATGTCACCCCGTCGAGGTTCACCAGCGCGAATGCGTCCAGGTCGGCCTGCACCTGCCGGCGGGCGGTGAGCAGTTCGTCGCCCTCCAGTAGCCGAGTCAGGTTGCGGCGCAACTCCACCTCGGTGAGCCACGACGTCACTAGCACGGGATCGGTGGCCATGAGCTTCTCGGCCACATCGGAGTCCCGCTCGGCGATGTAGCGCTTGATGAGAGCGCTGGTGTCCACATACAGGGTCATCCGCGGTCCTCGTCGAGAACGTCGGCCGTGCTTCGCGGTGCGGAGACACGCTTGGCCGGCCCCAGGTGGGTCCGGGACGCCGGCGTGATCCAGCCCTCCTCGATACCCCGCTCGATCATTGACGCGCCCTCGAGGCCGACCAGCCGGGCCACCGGCTTGCCCCGATCGGTGACCACAATCTGCTCCCCGTTCGCAGCCCGGCCTACGAACTCGGACAGCTTGGCCTTCAGTTCCCGAATTCCGACAGTCATGTAGTCACACTATCATCAATTGGTGACTACATCACCGATCCAGCTACCGCTGGCTGGACACGGCCTTACTAGGGTTTGGCTGTGGGCGGTGTGGCGCTGGAGGCTGAGCTGCGGTTTCCGTTGGATGCGGGCGAGGTTGAGGCTTATCACCGTGATGGGGTGGTCGGGCCTTTCCGGTTGGTGGCGCCTGAGGTGATGGCGGAGATGCGGGCGCGGATCGTGGACGAGATCATCGTTCCCGGCGCGCAACTGGATGATCCTCATGTGGACTATCACGACCGCCATCTCGACCATGAGACGGTCTGCCGGCTGTGCCGGGGACCGGAGTTGGTGGACCGGATCGCGTCGCTGATCGGCCCCGACCTGTTGATCTGGCGCAGCAACTTCCAGATCAAGCAGCCGCTGGCCGAGGCCACCGGCGATGAGGAGCGCTACACCGAGGTTCCCTGGCACCAGGACGGCGCCTACTTCGATCTGCTGCCGGTGGTCTGGGTGTCGGCCTGGATCGCCATCACCGAGGCGACCCTCGACAACGGCTGCCTCCAGGTGGTCCGGGGCTCGCACACCAGCACGTTCGACCACGACGTGGACGGCACCCGCCACTCGTTCCATCAGGCCGTGCGGACCGACGCCATCGATCCCGACGACATCCGGGCCTTCGAGTTGGAGCCGGGGGAATTCGTGCTGTTCAGCGAGAACGCGCTGCACGGGTCGGGCCCCAACCGCACGGCCCAGCCACGCATCGGACTGTCGCCGCGAGTCACCGTGCCGTTCGTGCGGGTGACCGGCAATCCGTTATACGCAGGCCTCGACCGGGCCCGCCACGCCCCTGACGAGCCCCGCCAGATGGGGGTCCTGCGTGGCGCCGACTACACCGGCCGCCACCACGTAGTCCCGCTGCCCTGCTGACGCGGCCGACCGGGCCGGGCGCAGAAATCTTGGGGCGAGTTCTGTGGACCTGCTCCACACAATCAACCCGAGATACCGGGGCGGGGCGGGCACCAAATCTTGGGGCGAATCCTGTGTACCCACGACCCAAGACCAACCCGAGAACTGGGGGCGGGCCGGGGGGGGCGGTCAGTCGGGGGTTAGGACGTTGGGGGTGCCTATGGACTGCAGCATGGCCCGGGCCTGCTCGCGGTAGAGGTCGCGGATGTCGCGGGTCGGGGGGCGGCTGCGGCTCGACGGCAGGCCCACCAACTCCATGCACAGCTTGTCGAGGTGGCCGTCGCCGCTGGTGTAGCCCTCCATCTCGGTCCACAGCCGCATGAACGGCAGCACCACCTTCACCAACTCGTGCTGGGCCTCGACGTAGCGGCCCTCGTTGAGCATGCCCCACATCCGCACCCCCCACTGGGGCCAGAAGTTGCAGATGTGGACTTCGATCCCCCGGGCGCCGAGCATGTGGCTGGTCGGGAACCGCAACTGGTTGTCGATGATGGTGAACCGGTCGGAGTAGTCGGCCACCACCCCCTCGAACTCCATGAACCCGTTGTCGGGCATCGACCACTTCAGCCCCACTACCGTGCCCAGGCCGGCCAGGCGGTCGATCAGGGTGTTGGAGATCTCCAGGCTGGTCCAGTGGGTGTTGTAGACCACCATGCCCACGTCGGAGGCGGCCGCGGCCGCGGCCACGTGCTCCATGAAGTCGTCGTCGGTGTGGGCGAAGTAGAACGGCGGCGACACCTGCATGTACTCGGCGCCGATGTCGGCCGCGGCCCGGGCCAGCCGCACGAGCTCGTTGGTGCTGGTGGTCTGACCGCCCATCACCACCGGGACCCGCCCGGCGGCCTCCTCCACCACCGCGGCGGTCACCGCCACCCGCTCGTCGAACGTCATGGTGGAGAAGTCCCCGGCCGCGCCGCAGGCCAGCAGCACGCCGTTGCCGGTGGTGATCCCGCCGTCGATCAGGAAGCTCACGTGCTTGCGCATGGCGTCGAGGTCGACCGACAGCTCGTCGTCGTCCCGGAACATGGTGGGCACGGTCACGTAGCAGCCCTGGAGGCGGTCACGGAGTTCGGCGGTATCGGTCATGTCGTCTCCTCGGGCGGCTTGGGATCGGCGGCGTGGGCCATCAGGTCTCCTCGGGCGGCTTGGGTTCCACAGCGTGAGTCATCAGGTCTCCTCGGAGGATGCGCCAACCGCGGCGGACGTGGCGGTGGTGATCTGCAGCGACGACCGCTGCTGGGCGCTCAGGTGGCATAGCACATCGTGGGTCGGGCTGTCGTGGAGGCGGGGCGGGTCGTCGACCTCGCACACCCCGGCGATGCGGTGCTGGCAGCGGGGCTCGAAGGCGCAGCCGGCGTCGGGGGCGGTGCCCACCGTCGAGGCGTCCTCGGCCTGCGCGGAGGTCTGGTGCTCGCCCTTGCCGGGGATCGAGTCGAGCAGCAGGGCGGTGTAGGGGTGGTGGGGCGGGGTGAAGATCTCCTCGACGGTGCCCTGCTCGACGATGCGGCCGTGGTACAGCACCACCACCCGGTCGGCCAGCCACCGCACCACGGCCAGGTCGTGGGCGATGAACAGGTAGGCCACATCCCTGCTGGCCTGCAGCTCCCGCAGCAACTCGAGGATGTTGTCCTGCACCGACACGTCCAGCGCGGAGAGGACCTCGTCGCACAGGATCAGCTTGGGCTCGGCGGCCAGGGCCTGGGCGATGGCCACCCGCTGGGCCTCGCCCCCGCTGAGCTGGGGCGGGTAGCGGTCGATGTAGCCGGGGTCGAGGTGGACGCTGGCCAGCAACTCGGCCATGCGGTCGCGCCGCTCGGCCCCCGACAGCTTGAAGAACACGTCGAGGGTGCGGCCCAGGCTGTAGCGGACCTTGCGGCGGGGGTTCAACGACGACGCCGGGTTCTGGAACACGTACTGGATGTGGCGCAGCAGCTCGGCCGGCCGGCGGTGCACGGGCCGGGTGATGTCGTTGCCGTCGAAGCGCAGACTCCCCCGCTGGGGCTGGATCAGCCCGGCGATGGAGCGGGCCAGCGTGGTCTTGCCGCTGCCGCTCTCGCCCACCAGCGCCACCGTCTCGCCGGGGTTGATGGTGAACGAGGCGTCCCGCACCGCCGGCACCGGCTCGGTGGTGTCGGACCGCAGGGCCCGCACCAGCCGGGACACCAACCCGCGGCGGGGCCGGTAGGAGATCTGGACGTCGGTGACTTCGAGCAGCGGCGTCATGGCCGGCCGTCCCCCGGCGCGACAACCCCGCCCCTCGCCGAAATTCCGGCGCTGGAGGGCATATATCGCACCTTTCCACCGGAAGTTCGGGTCATGGCGTGGCCTCGGCTTCGATTTCGGGGGCCCGCCAGCAGGCCACCTGGTGCGACGGCTCGATCTCGTCCAGCCGCTGCGGGTCGGTGAAGCACTGCGGCCGCGAGTAGGGGCACCGGGGCGCGAAGCCGCACCCGTCGGGCAGGTCGTCGCGGCGCAGCAGGCCCCGCAGCTTCTCGGTGCCGGCGTGTTCGGCCTCCACCCGGGGCACGGCCGCGATCAGGCCGCGGGTGTAGGGGTGGCGGGGCTGGTTGAACAGCTCGGCGGTGGGGGCGATCTCGATGAGCTCGCCGGCGTACATCACCGCCACCCGGTCGCAGATCTGCTCCAGCACGCCCAGGTTGTGGCTGACGTACAGGGCGCTCATGCCGCTGTCGCCCTTGATCTGGGTCAGCAGTTCGAGCAGCCGGGCCTGGGTGGTGACGTCCAGCGCGGTGGTGGGCTCGTCCAGCACGATCAGGTCGGGCCGGCAGACGATGGCGATGGCGATCACCACCCGCTGCTGCTGGCCGCCGCTGAGTTGGTGCGGGTAGCGGCGGGCGATCTTGGCCGGCTCGGGCAGCCCCACCTGACCGAAGATCTCGACGGTGCGCTCCATGGCGTCGCTTCCCGAGCTGACGCCGTGGGCCTCCAGCGTCTCGACCACCTGGCGTCCGACCTTCATCGACGGCGTCAGGGTGCTGGCCGGGTTCTGGGGCACCAGCGAGATCCGGGACCCCCGGATGGGCTGCATCTGGCGGTCGGACAGGCCCAGCAGGTCCCGGCCGTCGAAGGTGACCCGGCCCCCGGCCACCCGGCTGCCGGGCTTGTGGTAGCCGAACATGGCCAGCGCGGTGGTGGTCTTGCCGCAGCCCGACTCGCCGGCCAGGCCCAGCGTCTCGCCCCGCCCGATCTCGAAGGACACGTTCTTGACCACGCTCACCCACTGGTCGTCGTTGCGGTAGTCGACGGTGAGATCGTCGACCCGCACCAGCGGCTCGCGGCCGTTGGTGGAAGGGCCGCCGGTGGCCGCGTCGCCGGCAGCTGCCGGAGTCGCCGGAGTCATAGTGCCGGCGGCCATCAGTCGGAACTCCGGCGGGTGGACACGCCGAGGATGTCGGCGACCTCCTCGGTGACAAGGCTCAGCGCCACCACCAGCGAGGCCAGCGCCCCGGCCGGGCCCAGCACCATCCACTTGGAGGCGCTGAGGAACTTGCGGCCCTCGTTGATCATCAGCCCCCACTCGGGCGACGGCGGCGCGGCCGCGAAGCCCAGGAAGCTCAGCGCGCCGATGAAGAACACCGCGTAGCCGGTGCGCAGCGAGAACTCCACAAGCACGTTGCCCAGCACGTTGGGCAGGATCTCGCGCCGGGCGATCGAGAAGGCCGACTCCCCTCGCAGCTTGGCCTTGGTCACGAAGTCCTCGGTGACCACGCCCAGGGCCGCGGCCCGCACCGTGAGGGTCACCGGCCAGGTGAAGAAGAAGGCGACGGTGATGATGATCACCAGGTTGTTGGTCTCGATGGAGCCCAGGATCAGCAGGGTGAGGATCAGCCCCGGCAGGGCCAGCATGATGTCGACGCCGCGCATGCCGACCTCGTCGACCCAGCCCCGCTTGTAGGCCAGCAGGATGCCGATGGTGGAGCCGGAGATGATGGCCAGGCCCGATGCCGACAGCCCCTGGATCAGCACGATCCGCTCGCCCCGGACCACCCGGCTGAACACGTCGCGCCCGAAGTTGTCGGTGCCGAAGAGGTGGTCCCACGACGGGCCGGTGAACGGCTCGCCGACGAGCATCGTGTCGTGGGTGTACGGCGCCCACCACGGTCCGGTGATGGCGGTGAAGAAGTGCAGGATCAGCACACCCAGAAGCACCACGAACACGGGGCGCTCGCGGGTGAGACGCGCCAGCCTCCGGAGCCGGCCGGGTGCGGTCTCCGACCCGCCGGTCGCACCGGTGTCGGCCGCGGACGTGTCAGCCACGGGGGTGTCCGTAGGGTCGTCCATCAGCCGGTCCTCAGGCGTGGGTTCAATGCGGCTGCCACCAGATCGGCCCCCAGGTTGCACAAGATGTAGACGCTGGCCAGGATCATGGTCGAGGCCAGGATCACCGGCGTGTCCAGCAGACGCAGCGCGTCGAGCAGCAGCAGCCCGATACCTGGATAGGTGAACACCACCTCCACCAGCACCACGCCGCCGACCAGCCACACCACGTTGATGACCGTGGCCCGCAGGGCCGGGCCCAGGGCGTTGGGCAGGGCGTGCAGCAGCATCACCCGGCGGCGGGGCAGGCCCTTGAGGGTGGCGAACTGCACGTAGTCGGAGTTCAGGACGGACAGCAGGCTGGCCTGCATCTGGCGCACCGCGAAGCCGGTCATGGCCGCGGTCAGCGTCACCGCGGGCAGGGTCATCATCCTGAGCTGGGCCCCGAACGACTCGGCCTGGTCGACGAGCGACAACGCGGGGAACCATTCGAGGGCCACCGCGAAGATGACCAGCAGGAATATGGCGATCACGAAGTCGGGTACCGCGCAGCCCAGGATCACCAGCGTCGAGAGGCCGGCCGCGAAGGTCCGGTCGCGGTAGACGGCGGTGACGATCCCGATTGCCAGGCTGAGCGGGATGTACATGATCAGGGCGAACGCGGCCAGCTGCAGCGTGTTGGTCAGGCGGGGGACGATGATGTCGGTGACGCTCCGGTTGATCCGCCCGGCGGGCGCTCCCTCGGTCTTGGGCCGGGCCTGCACCAGCGACTCGCCCCAGTCCCCCTGCACGAAGCCGGTGATCCAGGTCGTGTAGCGCTCCAGGGCGGGTGCGTCGAGGTTCATCTGCTCCTGGAAGTGGGCCACCCGCTCCGGGGTCGCCTCCCGGCCGAGCATCCGGGTGGCCGCGTCGCCGGGCAGCAGCTCGACCGCCCAGAAGGTGATCAGCGAGACCGCGATCAGGGCGACCACGGCCAGCGCAGTTCGTTGTCCGGTTACGCGGACGAAGTGCACTAGCCGAGGCTACTCATGCGGCTCATGGCGGGTTCTACCCGCGGCAGGTGACCCGTCGTCTAGGGGACGTCGATGGTGTAGTACACCCCGCGGGGCTGCCAGCCGGTCACACCGGCACGCACCGCGCTGTAGAAGCCGTACATGGTGGGCACGAAGTGGCCGCCCTCGTCGATGATCTGCTGCTGCATCTTGTGGTAGAGCCTGGTCCGCTCGGCCTCGTCGGTGGTGGACCGGGCGGCGGCGAGGTCGGCGTCGAACGCCTCGCTGCGCCAGTGGGTCTCGTTCCACTCCGCTTCGGAGTGGTACCACAGGCCCAGGCCGTGGTCGACGGTGCGGACGTTCCAGCCGGTCATGGCGAAGGGCGCGGTGAGCCACTGGTCGCCCCAGTAGGTGTCGGCCGGGGTCACGTTCAGCTCCATGTTGATGCCGGCCTCGGCCAGCTGCTGCTGCCAGACCGGGCACCACACCATCCAGTCCTGCATGTCGGCCAGGGTGAGCGTCAGGTCGATGCCGTCGGGGTAGCCGGCCTGGCTGAGGTGCTCCCTGGCCATGGCCACGTTGTGCTCGCGTTCGCCGCCCAGGCCGAACCGGATCAACCCCGGCAGGGGGATGTCGTTCATGTTGTGGGCCAGTCCGCCGTACACGAGGTCGTTGTGCTGCGGGCGGTTGGTGGCGTACTTGATGGCTAGGCGCAAATGGTTGTTGTCGAACGGCGGGACATCGATCTGGCAGTACGCGACCGAGGAGCTTCCGATCGGGTTGGAAACGATCTCGATGTCGGGGTCGGCCTGGAGATCGGCGATCGAGGCCAGTGGGACCTCCGACAGGACGTCCACCTGCCCGCCCCTGATGGCGGCCAGCCTGGCCTCCGCCTCGCCGATGGCGATGACCTCCATGAAGTCGACCTTGGGGAAGCCGGGCTGCCAGTAGTTCTCGTTGCGCTCGAAGACGGTGCTGATCTCGCCCGGTATGAACTCGTCGATCCGGTATGCGCCGGTGCCGAGGCTCTGGGCGGCCAGATCGGCGTTGGTGGCGCCCTCGGGCACGATCCGGGTGTGGGAGTTGGTGATGGCCTCGGGCCAGTCCACGTTGGGCTGGGTGAGCCGCATGACCACGGTGCGGTCGTCCGGCGCGGTTATCCCGTCGGGTTCGAGACCGGGCAGGCCACCCGCTCCCGGAGAGGCCACGTCGGGGTCGAGCAGCCGCTGGAAGGTGTACACCACGTCGGCGGCCACGAACGGCTTGCCGTTGTGGAAGGTGACCCCGTCGCGCAGATGGAACGTCCAC
This sequence comes from Candidatus Aldehydirespirator sp., assembly GCA_965203575.1. GTDB lineage: Bacteria > Actinomycetota > Acidimicrobiia > Acidimicrobiales > Aldehydirespiratoraceae > Aldehydirespirator. The sequence goes on along the minus strand of OZ241894.1, from coordinate 2,073,219 downwards.
TCGGTGCCGGTGTCGTTGGTCTCCCAGCGCTCGGCGAGATGCGGCGTGGGGGTGAGGTTCTCGTCCAGCCGGACGATCTGCTCGGAGACCAGCGTCTGGAACAGGCCGTCGGTGGACGACGTCCGGTAGGCGGGGTCGAGCGTGTCGGCGGACGTGGTGGCGGCGTGATAGCCGTATCGCAGGGTCTTGAGGGGCCGGGGCGCGGCGGTGGTGGTCGTGGCGCCGGCCTCGGTGGTGGTGGTCGCCGCGATGGTGGTGGTGGTCGCGGGCGTGGTGGTGGCGGGGGCGGCCTCGGTGGTGGTGGCCGGCGCGGCGGTGGTGGTGGCCGCCGGCTGGGCCGTGTCGCCGTCGCCGCAGGCGGCCAGCAGCACCGAGCCGCCAGCGATCATGTTGAACTTGCGCCTGCTGAGCGTGCGCTTGACGATTCCCTTTTGTTCGCTGTCTGACATTGTCTCCCCCTGGGGTGTGTTGTGGTTGGTTGTGTGCTCAGTGGTCGGTGGAGTCAGCCGTCGACGCCGTACGCCGTCAGCCGTCGTCCACGTCGTCCACCTTGATGAGAATGTGAGAGCGGACGGCCTCCTCGCAGGCGTCGGGGTTGCGGCCCCGCAGCACGTCCAGGAACTCGACGTGGCGGAGCACCCACGACTTGAAGGCCACGTCGTCGAGGGGGTACAGCTCGAACTCGAACGACCAGATGAGGTTGGACAGCCCGGCCATCGACCAGGTCCGGAGCAGGGCCTGGTTCCCGGCCGACTCGACCAGCAGCGTGTGCCAGGCGATGTCGAACTCGATGCCGGCGACGGCGTCACTGGTGTCGGAGGCCCGCCAGGCGTCCTGCAGCATGGCCTCGTACCGGCCGCAGAGCTCGTCCCATTCCTGGATCGAGAGGCGCTCGAGGGCCTGGCGCACGGCGAGGACTTCGAGAGCCGCCCGGACGTGAAGCCCGTCCTCGGCCTCGGCCCGGTTCATGCTGGCCACGTAGGTGCCGTGCTTGGACCGGATCTCGATCAGGCCCTGCTGTTCGAGCAGCTTGAACGCCTCCCGGACGGGAGTGCGGCTCACACCGAGCTGTTCGGCCAGCTCGGCCTCAGGGATCTTGTCGCCCGGCCGGAAGCGGCCTTCCACGATCGCGTTGCGGATCGCGTCGATGATCTGCTCGCTCAGGTTCTTTCGCGCTAGCGGCGCTAGTCGGGAAGGACCCACCCGGTGTTGACCCCCCTGCCTCGGTTCGATGCATGATATATACATCGTCTAAGGGCGGGCCAAGCCGGGTGACGCCTCGGGGGTGGCGCATGGTGCAGATGAGCGACCGGGAGATCGTCGACCGCTACCAGCGTGACGGCTACGTGGTAGTTGAGGACGTCGTCGACGACGCCGACCTGGATCCGATGCGGGACTTCATCGCGGCGGCGGTCGACGGGTATGCGTCCGAGCAGCACGCCCGAGGCGATCTGGCGTCGCTGTACGCCGACGAGCCGTTCGAGCGCCGGTATGCGGCCATCTGCGAGGAGCAGGGCATCTCGCCGCGGGACTGGGGTTTCGGGCTATTCGGGCCCGAGTTCTACGGTCTGTACACCAATCCGGGGATCCTGCGGGTGGTCGGGCTGCTGCTGGGTGGCGAGGTCTCGGTGATCGCGAGCCCCTCGCTGCGCCAGAAGCTTCCCGGCAGCGCGGTCACGTCGTTCCCCTGGCACCAGGACAGCCACTACTTCGATCAGACCGAAGTGCACAAGATGGAGAAGCACACCGAGGACCTGCACATGATCTCCGTGTGGGTGCCGCTGGTGCCGGCGACGCTCGAGAACGGGTGCTGCTGGGTGATCCCGGGCAGTCACCGCTGGGGCCTGCTGGATGCGATGCGGGGCGAGGACCGCAACGTCCGGATCTCCGAGGACGTCGAGGCCCGGGGCACGCCGGTGCCGGCGCCGGTGCCGGTGGGTGGGGCTCTCTTCTTCACCAACCTCACCGTTCACGGAAGCAAGCAGAACACCACCCGGCACTGCCGCTGGAGCGTCGACTTCCGATTCATGCCCACGCCGGCCTCGGCCACGCCGGGCAGCAAGGTGCGCTCGCAGGCCGAGTTCATCGAGAACGGCTGCCTCCAGGCCGGCGACGTCCCGTTCGTGGTGCTGCCCGAGGAGGCCCGGCCCACATGGCCGCAGTGGGAGACCACCGTCAGCGAGCACCGAGCGAGCATGGTGGCGTGAGGGCTCTGTCAGGGCTCTGTCACAGCCGACGGCTATACCTGTGCCGCGCTCCGGGACTGGAGGTCCGGGGCGGGGAGGAGGTGCATGTTGAGCATGACGGCACAGACATGACGGCCATGACGGAATGGCACGGGCATGACAGAACAGGCATGACGACCATGACGGAACGGCACGGGCCGACGGGACAGCTATGACGGCACGGGCCGGGCTGACGGGACAGCCATGACGGAACGGCGCGGGCCGACTGCACAGGCAGGGCCGACGGGACAGCCATGACGGCACGGGCCGGGCTGACAGGGCGCTCGATTATCGCCGGATGGGACGGCGCTGGTTCGGGCGAGTCGGTCCGGGCCGTGGATCCGGCGTCGGGCGCTGAGCTGGATCCGGAGTTCTTGTTCGTGACCGAGGCGGCCGTGGACGCGGCTGCGGTTGCGGCTGGGGCGGCGTTCGATGCGTACCGGGAGACGTCGCCGGCTGAGCGGGCCGGGTTCCTGGAGCGGATCGCGGCCGAACTCGACGACCGGCGGGAGGCCATCGTGGACCGGGCCTGCGCCGAGAGCGGGCTGCCCCGGGCCCGGATCGAGGGCGAGCACGGCCGCACCACCGGCCAGATCCGGCTGTTCGCCCGAGAGGTTCGGCTCGGATCGCACCAGGGGGTGCGCATCGACGAGGCCCAGCCCGACCGGGCGTCGCTGCCCGCGCCCGACGTGCGCCAGCGTCACATCGGGGTGGGTCCGGTGGCGGTGTTCGGTCCCAGCAACTTCCCGCTGGCGTTCTCAGCCACCGGCGGCGATACGGCCTCGGCGCTGGCCGCGGGCTGCCCGGTGATCGTCAAGGCCCACAACGCCCATCCGGGCACGGCCGAGCTGGCCGGATCGGCGGTGGCCGCGGCGGTCGAGGCGTGCGGGCTGCCCGGCGGGGTGTACTCGCTGCTGTTCGGGGCGGGTCGGGTGGTGGGCCAAGCCCTGGCCGCCCATCCGGCGATCAAGGCCATCGCGTTCACCGGGTCGCAGGCGGGCGGCACTGCGCTGATGGCCACCGCGGCGGGGAGGCCCGAGCCGATCCCGGTGTACGCCGAGATGTCGAGCATCAACCCCCAGGTGGTGCTGGCCGGGGCCGCGGCCGGTGATTTGGAGTCCTTCGCGGCCGCCTATGTGGGGTCGCTGACGCTGGGCGCGGGCCAGTTCTGCACCAACCCGGGGCTGCTGTTCGTGCCCGCGCCGGCCGAGCCGCTGGTCGAGGCCATCGCCGCGGCGATGGCCGCCCAGACCGGCCAGGTGATGCTGACCGCCGGAATCCGCGAGTCCTACCACGAGGGCCTGTCGCGGCTGGAGGCGGCGGGTGCGACCCGGGTGTGCTCGGGGAGTGCCGGGGAGTCGGCCAACGCCCCGGCTCCGGTGCTGTTCACCGCCACCGCAGCCCAGGTGCTGGAGTCGCCCGACCTCCAGGAGGAGGTGTTCGGCTCGGCCGGCCTGGTGGCCTCCTACGAGTCGATGGACGAGCTGCGGGCCGTGCTGGAGGCGCTGCCGGGCCAGCTCGCGGCCTCGATCCACATGGCTGAGTCGGACCATGCGGCCGCGGCCGGGCTGGTGCCGGTGCTGGAGCGCAAGGCGGGCCGGCTGATCGCCAACGGCTGGCCGACCGGCGTGGAGGTCAACCACGCCATGGTGCACGGCGGCCCGTTCCCGGCCACGTCGGATCCCCGGGCAACATCGGTGGGCACTCTGGCGATCCAGCGGTTCCAGCGCCCGGTCTGCTACCAGAACTTCCCGCCCGACCTGCTCCCAGACGCAGTCCGCGACGACAACCCCCTCTCCCTGGCCCGGCGCCTCAACGGCAACCCCGGCGGATGAGCGGCTGCATTCAAATCCTCGTCATAGTTTTCTAGGTTGTTTCATGGTTCACAACCTACTATGTTGTGAGCAGCCAGCGGATGAGCAGACGCAGGCTATACACCTATGTGTGTATGATGGTGTGGTGAGTCGGACCAACATCGACATCGACGACGAGCTTGTGGAACGGGCCATGCGAGCGTTCGGCTTGCGCACCAAGCGCCAGGCGGTGCATCTCGCTCTGGAGCGCCTGCTGGGCGGGGGGCCGATGAGCGTCGAGGAGCAACTCGAAATGGAGGGCGCGGGCTGGGACGGAGACCTTGACGCCATGCGCGCCGACCGACTCGCGGGCTGAGCCGCAGTGCTGCTGGCGGACACCTCGGCCTGGGTGGAGTTCCTCAGGGGGACGGGCTCGGCCGAGGCCCGACGCATGCGGGAGGCCATAGCCGGCGGGGAGGTGGTCGTGATCGATCCGATCCTGCTTGAGGTGATGGCCGGCGCTCGCCGCGACGGTGTCGCCCGGACGCAGCGGCTGCTGGAGGCCCAGCATCTCGAGCCGCTGGCTCCCCGGCTCGACTGGCTCGACGGGGCGACGATCTACCGATCGCTCAAGCAGCGCGGCGTGACCGTGCGATCACCGGTCGACGCCCTGATCGCGGCGGCGGCCATACGGCTCGATCTTCCCGTGCTGCACCTTGGCCGGGACTACGGAGCCATCGCCGAGCACACACCGCTGCGCCTGGTGGAGGTCTAGGCGCGGGCGGTCACCGGCGGGACTGGCCCGCATGGGGGCGGTCCGCAGCGGGTCGGTGCCGAGCGACGGGTCGGTGCCGAGCGACGGGTCGAGGTTCACGGGCATTCCTCTTGGGAGGTTATGGGGTGGAGCTCGCCGGGATCCGGGACCAGCGGCCCTCAGCGGTCGGGTCGCTCGAGCCACCATACGAACGACTCGACATCGTCGAGAATGGCGCTGTGCTCGCTAAGGAACGCGGCGAGCGCATCGGCCAGCACTCGAACATGGTTCCGCGCCGAGCGAGGGAACCGGCGAGCGTCGGCGAGGACCAGTCCCGGGTGATGCTGTCCCGAGGCAGAGATGCGCCGGTCAAGCGCTGCGAAGTCATACACATCCTCAGTGACCACCGCTCTGCCTTCGGCCGTCGCCGTCCTAAGCAGATCCTCGTCAGACAACCCGATGAGATCGCGACGCTCCTTGACCGCGACGGCATCGTGTCCCCAGTCCCGCAGCAGGGCCGCGACGCCGGGGGCGTACATCTCATCGAGGAGGAGCTTCACCCCGTCAGCAGCTTGCGCTCGTTCTCCCAGGCGGCCAACTCGCGGTCGGCAATCTCGTCGTTCTCTGCGATCATGGCGTCGATCTCGTCGGTGAACTCGGCGTAATAGCGGCTGACAGCGCGGACCTGCCTCTCGGTGAGCCAGAGCTGCTCAGCCGTTTCCGCGATCCGCTCCTCGAGGCTTCCCTCGAGGCCCCGAAGCAGCGGGACGACCTGCCACACATCGGGCCCGGTATCCAGCGCGGCCCGCCGGCCGGCCGGCCCGTCGCGAAAGACGATCCCGGGATAGGCGTCCATGCGCAGTCCCTCGTCGATCAGGCGCTCCCCTGCCGAAGAGATCGACTCAGCCCGCTGAGCCGCGCCCCGCTTGAGCCGCTCGTAGACACCCGGCCGCTTGAACCGGATCGACAACACCGTCATGACGACATTGTAGTCAACTGCCACCGCCACGCGGCCGCTGCGCCTGGTGGAGGTTTAGAGGCCGAGCGGATAGATGCGCGAGTCCGGCTCATACGGGCGAGGCCGTGGCCCGAGCGGCCCGTGAGCGCAGCGAACAAGAGCGGGGGTGACCCCGTTGCGACACGACAGGCCTCACATCAATCCGCGCTCGCTTCTAGGCGCGGGCTCGGCGGGGTTTGCGGGCTGGGAGGGTGATGGAGTCCGAGAACTGGCAGAGCACGGCTCCCACCAGGGTGAGGACGATGACGTAGGTGGCCGCCAGCGCGCCGAGGTCGCTCTCGCGGCCGATGCCGAGCTCGGCGATGACGATCGAGAACTCGCCGTGGGCGATGAGGGCGGCCCCGGCCCGCAGCCGGCCGGGCTTGCCGATACCGGCCCGTGCGGCTGCGATCCAGCCGGAGGCGATCTTGGTGACGACGGTGGCGGCCGCGATGGCCAGGGCGGCCACGGCCACGCCCGGTATCAGGCTGAGATCCACCTGCAGCCCGAAGAACACGAAGAACACCGCGGCGAACAGGTTGCGCAGCGGCAGCAGCAGCCCGCGGGCGTGCGAGACGATGTCGCCCGACAGCGCCACACCCACCACGAAGGCGCCGACCGCGGTGGAGATGTTGAGCCGTCCGGCCAGGCCGGCTACCAGGAGGGTGCCACCCAGCAGGGTCAGCAGCAGCGCCTCGCTGGACTGGCTCAGGGCGATGGCGCTGAGCCGGTCGCCCAGTACGTAGGCGACGCCGAGCACCCCGATCACGGCCGCCAGCGAGATGGCGACGGTGAGGGTGGTGTTCAGGGCCGAGCCGCCGAAGAGCACGCCGGACACGATCGGCAGGTAGAGCACCATGGCCAGGTCCTCGATGACGAGGACGCTGAGGATGACCGAGGTCTCGTGGTTGCCGATCCGGTCGAGGTCGGCCACCAGCTTGGCCACGATGCCGGACGACGAGATGTAGGTCACCCCGCCCAGCAGGACGGCCACGATCGGGTCGAAGCCGAGGATCAGCCCGGCCACGAACCCGGGCGTGAAGTTCAGCACGAGGTCGACCACCCCGGCCAGGGTCGAGCGGCGCACGTTGGTGATCAGTTCGTGGGTGGAGAACTCCAGGCCCAGCATCAGCAGCATCAGGATGACACCGATCTCGGCGCCCACCTCGATGAAGTCCTCCGAGGCGTCGATCTCGAAGAGGCTGCCCTCGCCGAGGACCAGCCCGGCCAGCAGGTACAGCGGCAGGGCGGGCAGGCCGATCCGGCGGGCCAGGCGAGCGACGACCGCTAGGGCCAGCACGAGCGCGCCGAGCTCGATGACCAGCAGGTCGCCGCCGGTGTGCATTGCCGCTTGCCCTAGGCCGATCTAGTCGGCAGGACGCCGGTGTGCACGGACCGGGCCGATCCAGTCGGCGGGACGCCGGTGTGCACGGACCGGGCAGATCCAGTCGGCGGGACGCCGGTGTGCACGGACCGGGCCGATCCAGTCGGCGGGACGCCGGTGTGCACGGACCGGGCCGATCCAGTCGGCGGGGCGGCGGTGTGCATGTTGGCGCTTGCCCTAGGCCGATCCAGTCGATCGAATCGATCTAATCGGCAGGGCGCCTGAGCAGCCTGGTGGCCGCCTTGACCGCCGACGGGACGCCCACCACCACCGCGGTGTCGCCCGCGTTGAGGCGCTCGGTCCCGGCCGGGATGGGGATGGAGCCCGATTCGCTGACGAGGGCGACCACTCCGGCCCCCGTCCGGGTTCTCAGGACCGCCTCGGCCAGGGTGCGCCCGGCGATCGACGACTCGGCCGCGATCTGGACCCACGAGATCACCAGGTCCTCCAGCCGGTGCACGGCGTCGTCGAGGTGCTCCAGCACGGGGCTGCCGCCCAGCAGCTCGCCCAGGGTGTGGCCCTCGTCCTCGGTCAGCTGGACGCTCTCGCAGGCCCGATCGATGTCCCGCTCGTCGTAGACCACGAGGTCGCGCCGGCCGGTCTGGTGGGCCACCACGCCGACGCAGCGGCCGGCGTCTGTCTGCAGGTCGAAACGGATCCCCACCCCGGGCAGGTCGGTCTCGGTCACCTTCCTCACTGGAACCTCCTCTCGCCTTGAGGCCATGTTCTGGGTTCTGGTTGGACAATACCTAGAGCGGCCCGGGCTGCCGGGGCAGCCGGGTTCGCTCGCCTGCCCGTTCGGCCTCTAGGGCTGCCAGAGGAGGGTGTCGGGCATGAACTGGCTCCAGGCGAACCAGAACGCCTGATGGCCCTCGATCTCGTCGCCGGCCGGGTCGACGGCCCGCACCCCGCCGCCGTCGAGGCGGAGCGTCACCCCGGCGAGCTCGACGTCCTGGCCGGCTCGGAGGGCGGCCGCGGCCGTGTCGACCGGGAAGGCCACGGGTGTGCCGTCGTCCAGCACCACGCCGAAGACCTGGTCGTGGACGCCGAGGGTGGCGTCCATGTCGCCGATCGGGAAGATGGGTCCGTCGTCGTCGCGGCCCCGCAGCGGGTCGAGCGGGTAGCTGCGGCCGATGCCGCCGTCCTCGGCGATGATGGTGGTGTCGGGGTGGGCCGCCTTCCACTCGCCCCAGGTGGTGGTAACCACGGTGGCCTGGTTGAGGACCACCCCCCGCTCGCGCAGCGGCCCCGAGAGCGCCTCCCCGGTGAACGTGTCGAACACCGACTTGGTGACCAGGTCGTACATCACCTTGTTGGACCTCGCCAGCAGGCCCGACGTGCGCAGCACGGGGGTCTCCACGCCGGCGGGCACGTCGTCGGTGAAGTAGGCCTGGGCCGAGCCGCACAGCGTGCAGTACGGCATGCCGATCCGGCGCCCGCCGAGCGTGTCGTTCACCATCTCGTGGATCTCCATGATGTGGCGGGGGTAGGCCCGGGCCTCGCCGTTGATCACCACCGCGAACACGACGCCGTCGTCGCCGTACCACGAGCCGCCGGCCGCGTCGGTGACGGCGGGGTCGTCCAGGGCCGGGATGCAGCCCGCGGGGCAGCCTCTCGGGTCGCCGAGCGCCCGGTCGTCGATCCGCACCCCGCCCCAGCTCACCAGACGCCAGTCGATGTCGGCGTCGGGGTCGTCGAAGAACGGCTGCCAGCGGGGGTCGACCAGCGTGAACAGGCGCGCCTTGTAGTCGGCGTAGCGGTCGAAGGCGGGGAGGTCCCAGGCGATCAGGTGGTCGGTGACCGACTGCCACGAGCTGCGCTCGGCCACGGGGTCGTCGTTCAGCCTCGCCCCGGTCAGGCGCTGGAAGCCGGAGACGGCCCCGTCGTGGATGTCGCCGAAGTAGAAGAACCGGAGCAGGTCGGACATGATCCAGGCCAGCCTGGCGTCTCCCGAGTCGGCGAGGCTGGCGACGAGGCCGCCGTCGAACCCGCCCAACTCCAGGCCGGCCCAGATGACCTCGAGGATGTCGACGGTGAGCTGGTCGATCGGCCCGGTCGGGACGTCGGGGGCGGGAGGGAACTCGTACCCCAGGAAGTTCCGCAGGGCGCCCCGCTCGCGTGGGTCCAGCGGAGCCGGGTCGGCGGCGGGCTCGTCCGCAGCGGTGTCGGCGTCTTCTACCGCGGCCTCCGGCGTTGCCGTCTCGGGCGCTGTGCCTTCTGGAGTAGCAGCCTCTGGAGCCTCGGGAACCTCGGCCTCGGACGTGCCGGCGGGCGCCTCGTCGCCGATGAACTCAGTCGTGTCCAGGTCACCGCCGCCTGCGCAGGCGGTTGCAACCAGCGCGACCGCGACGAGAAGAGCAGATACTCGGGAATTCACATGTTCAGGCGGCGCGGTTTAGGCGGCAGTAGCAGGACGACTCGATCGGGACGTCGGCCCGGGCCTGGGCCACGTCGAGGCGCTGCTTGATGTGGTTGGCCTCGACGGTCTCGCCCCGGCGGGTCAGGCACTCGTGCAGCCCGTGCAGGCTCCACACGTTGTCGGGATGCCAGCAGGCCCGGCGCAGCTGGCCGTCCAACCCCAGGTCGGCCCGGTAGGCGGCCTCGGCCTCGTCCAGGTGGCCCTGCTCCATCAGCAGCGCGCCCAGGGCGTGGCGGGTGGGCTGCATCCAGCCCCACGGCTCGTCGTAGGGCAGGTTGTCGTCGAGCTCCACGGCCCGGCCGAGGTGCTCGAACGCGGCGTCGAAGTTGCCCTTCCGGTACTCGACCTCGCCGGTCATCATGGCCTCGGCCACGGCCAGGATGTCGAGGCAGGTGTTGTTGAACAGCATCCGGCTCTCGGGCACCCGGTCCCGGGCGGCCGCGAACGCCGCGGCCTCCTGCTCGGCCTCGGCGACCCGCTCGGTGGAGGCGTAGGCCACCGCCCGGGCGTAGTGCATCATGGCGGTGGTGACGCAGTAGAGGTCGGCGTCGTCGGGGAACGGCTGGTCGAGGATCTCCTGCCACTTCCCGAAGCGGATCAGCACGTGCTGCTTGACGGGCACGAAGCCCTCCAGCCAGTCGGCCAGCGGCGTGTCGTCGGGGCCGAGAAGCCCGGCGGGCAGGGTGGCGACCATCTCCTCGGCCGCCTCGGCGGCCGGCCCGTACTGGCCCAGGAACATCGCCCCGTACGCCTTGAAGTGGTAGTTGTGGCAGCGGTACAGGGTGTAGAAGTTCGCCGGGCCCTCGCGCTCCAGGTAGCTGCGGTCGGACACGACGGCGGCGTGGTTGCGGGCCACCACGTTCTGGTAGTGGCCGCAGAGGACGTCGATGTGGGTGGGCATGTGGACCAGGTGCCCGGCGTCGGGGAGCAGATCGACCAGCGTGTCGCCGGCCTTGAGGGCCCGCTCGGGGTGGGGCGACATCTCCATGAGGTGGATGTACATGTGCAGCAGGCCGGGATGCCGGTTGGCGCCCCTGTGATCGAGGTCCCGGAAGGCGGCTTCGAGAACCCCGGTGGCCTCGACTGTGCCGGCGCCGTCGGCCGGTTCGCCGGTGACCAGGTCCCACAGCGCCCAGGGGGTGCGGTTCATGACGGCCTCGGCGAACAGGGCGCACACGTCGAGGTCGTCGGGATGATCCTGGTGGACGGCCCGCATGGCGTCGGCGTAGGCGTCGTTCCAGGAGCAGAACTCGTCGGACCCGGAGGGTTCGTCGGGGCCGGCCGGGTAGCGCTCGGCCAGGGCGCCGATCAGGGCCTGCTCGACCGGGGTCGCCCCGGCGGCCAGACGGGCGGCCGCGGCGCAGGAGGCCCGGGCCAGGTCGAGCGACTGGCTCAGGTCGTCCTCGTCGAAGTCCTCCCAGGGCTTGTTGTAGTTGGGGCCTATGGCGTAGGCGATGCCCCAGTGGGCCATGGCGAGGTCGGGGTCGCAGTCGAGGGCCTGCTCGAAGCAGGCGATGGCCTCGTCGTGGTTGAAGCCGTAGCACCACGCCATCCCCCGGTCGAACCAGGTCTGGGCCTGCGGATCCCTGGTCGTGGCCGGCCAGGTGTATGACCCGAGGTCGTAGTAGCCGTCGTCGTGCGCGCTGTCCCCCATCCATCCTCCCGAGGGTCTCGGCTCAGCCCGAACGTACTACCTCGATGGCCCGCAGGCCGGGGCTAGGCGGCGTCGCTGTCGCTCTCGTCAGACGCTGCGGGCTTCTGCGGATAGAGGCCGATCCCGAGGTGGCCCTCGATACGGGCCAGCCGATCGCTGATGCCGCCCAGCCGATCACTGAGGTCGGCGAAGCCGGCCTCGAGCCGGTCGAGTCGCTTCTGGGTGGCCTTGTGTTGAAGCTCGTAGACCTGATGGTTGTGCTCGATCACCCGCATGAGTTCGCCGAAGCGGGAGTCCAGACGCTCGTTGAATTCCGCCCGTAGCGTCCCCATCGCGTCACCGACAGCCTTCTCGATCTGCAGGGCGACGTAGTCACGAGTTTGCCGGCTCTCGCGGTGCTGGACCCGTATCGACACGAACAGGAGCGTGGTCATCGTGGCGAACATCACGCCGAACGCGGACCCGAGGACCAGCAGCACTGTGGTCGCGGTCGTCGGGTCCATGCTCCGACCCTAGCTCAGACTCGCGAACGGAGCAACTTTCAATTACATGAAAGTATGCGAGAATTGGAGATTCAGAGTAGGGATGCGATCTCGGCGAAGGGGACTACTTCGGCTTGGGCGGTCTCGATGTCGCCTTCGGGGAGCATGAAGCGCCAGTAGACGATGCCGAAGGGCCGGCCCTCGGTGTCGAGCCAGTTGGGGACGCCGGGGTCGGTGTGGGCGATGACCGCGGTGAAGCGGCCGTCGGCGTCGGCGACGGTCTGGGCCCGGTTGAGCGAGATCGGCCGGGTGGCGTAGTCGAAGGTCTGCAGGTGGCGGTTCCACAGGCAGACGTTGCCGTAGCGGCACCGGGGCCAGCGGGCCCGGATGACCAGCGCCTCGTCGGGGCCGATCAGGAACGGGGCCATGGCGTAGGCGGCGTCGAAGGCGGCCAGGCCCAGGTCGCCGGGGCGGTCCGGCGGGGGGAACACGTTCGGCACCCGTGAGACCCATGTGCGGGTCTGGTCGCTGGCCATGGGCGGGCGGTCGACGGTGAGCTCCCGCACCAGGCCGGCGACCCGGCGGATGCCGGCGGCCACGGAGTCGTCGGACGGGCGGGGCGGCGGCGTGGTCACCGGGTTGCCGTCGCCGTCGATCACCTGGATGCGCATGACGGGGACCCGGGCCGGGTCGGCGGCGGCGTAGGTGGGGTTCTCGAAGTAGTGGCGGGTGCTGATCGAGCCGGAGCGCTCGGGCAGGGCCAGCCAGTTGCGGGGGCGGGGCTCGCCGCCGAGCTGGATCTCGAAGCGGCCGTCGGCGTCGACGTCGAACGACTCGTCGTTGAGCACCCCGACGGTCTGGTTGCTCATCGACCCCCAGGCCTCGCCGGCTTCGACGGTGATCGACACGTAGGCCGCGCCCTTGGTCTCGCCGGTCACCCGGTAGACGTGGCCAGCCGACACGGGGGCGTCGAAGTAGACGGCGTCGGGGTTGTCGCCCAGGACCTTGCGGTCGGGGTCGACGATGCGATGGAACCGGGGGGCGGCCGGGTCGCGCTCGAACAGCCCGACGAGGCCCCATTGCAGCATGTGCATGAGGGCCCGGTGGGCGCCGACGACGTCGTCGTCGGAGTGGAGGTTCCACTCGGGCGACGCCCAGCGGCGGTCGACGTCGCCGAGGAGGTCGATCAGCTCGTGCAGCGCCCGGCGGGATGCCGTGTCGTTGGACTGGGCAGCGTCGTTGGTCACCCGTTTCCTCCGGGAATCTCGGGTCGGTTTTCGATCTCGGGTCGGTTTTCGGTACTAGGTACGCAGAAATCGCACCAAGAAAGCCGGGGTCCGCCGTGCAGGGGGGTGTCAGGACTCATTGGCTACCCCGTAGTGGTCGATGTAGGGGGCGAGGGCGGAACGCAGCGACTCGGCGGTGAAGCCCCAGTCCTCGGGCTGGTAGCGGTGCACGCCGAACTTGCCCTTGGGCTTGTGGGCCAGGTAGTCGAGCACGGCGGTGGCGTGGTCGTCGGTGAAGTCGCGGCCCATCCGGGCGTAGGCGGCTCGCAGGGTGGCCACCGGGTCGCTCATCAGCTGGGCGAAGTGCACGTCCACGAACCGGTCGGCGGGCACCGTGCCCGAGGCCCGCACGTCGATCGAGCCGTTGAGGCCGGCGGCGAAGACGGACAGGATGACCTCGGCCATCCCGTCGACGTCGACGTGGTCGGTGCGGAGCCACTGGATCATGGCGGTGGTGCTCACGGTGGACGGCATGGTCTTGGCCGGGTCACGGTGGGTCTGCACCACCCATGCGTCGCCGAACTCGGCGTACAGCAGCGGCAGCAGCATGAGGTGGCCGGGGGTCTTGAGCACCCACTGGGTGGGGCCGGCGCCGTGCTGGAGGGCCTGGAGGAACTGCCGCTCGTAGGCGTAGTTGACGGCCGGGTCGGGCAGCCAGGAGTCGAGCGAGGCGATCATGCTCCAGTGGAAGCCGCAGAAGCTGCCCTGGGTGATGGTGACGCACTCGACGGGCAGGTCGGAGCGCAGCTCGTGGAGGGCCTGGAACTCGGGTTGGACGTCGGCCCAGAACTCCTGCTCGCATTCGCTGAGCACGAGCGGCTCGGGCAGGTCGGGATTGCCTGCGGCTTCGGGCAGGGGCACGGGGTGGAGGGCCTCGGCGGCGGTGGGGGGCCGCAGACCGGGGTCGAGGGCGAGCAGCTCGAAGAGGATGGTGGTGCCGGAGCGGGCCGGGCCGGTGACGATCACCGGCGCGGTCACGGGCTGGCGGGTGATCTCGGGGGCGGCGTCGATGGCCGCGGTGAGCAGGAGGCGGGCCCGCAGCGAGCGCAGCAGCTCCTGTTTGGTGATGAGCCGGCCGACGAGGTGCATGGGCGCGGCGTCGATGGCGGCGGCGAGGGCTTCGAAGCGCTCCTGCCAGATGGGGTCGCCGAGGTCGCCGCCGGGCAGGCCGCCGAGGCCGGCGGTGGCGGTGTCGAGGAGGTCGCCGGCGTCGATGGGCACGAGGTCGCGGGGATGGCCGCCGACGGATCCGGCCATGAGGTTGATGCGCCGCACCCAGTCGGGCCGGACGAGCCGCTCGGTCATCGGCGTGAGCTTCGAGGATGCACTCATATCGGGGCTCATATCGGGCGTCAACGTACCAGGACCGGCCATCTGGCCAACCAGGAGTACGAAGAGGCGCCGGGGAGACTCGCGCCGGATCCTTGATGATTTTCATTGAGAGGCTGGGCCGCATAGAGGGACACTTGGGGTTGGCCCCGCTTCCGGCAGATGCCTCTCACGGGGACGACGACCGCGATTCCGGCTAGGCGACGCAATACGATCTGAACTCGTTGCGAACGAGTTGTCTCGAGGTGCGCGTTGACCGGGGATGATCCGGGACGGACGCGGCGCACGACGATGCTGGGGGTCGGGGTGACCGCGCTGGCCACGTCGCTGATCGGGACGATCGGGACCGCGGCCGAGCTCGGGCCCGACTCGATGAACCCGGTCGCTACCGGGGCATGGCGGGGCGCGATCGGTGCGACCGGGCTGCTGGTGCTGACGACACTGCGCGGCCAGGCGCCGTGGCGCTACCGGCTGCCGGTCCGCTGGGTGGTGCTCGGGGCGGCGGGGGTGGCGGTCAGCCAGCTGCTGTTCTTCGAGGCGATGGCCCGCACCGGGGTGGCCGTCGGGACCCTGGTCGCCATCGGCATCGGCCCGCTGGCGGCGGGGCTGATCGACTGGATGGCGTACCGGCATCGCCCGGACCGGCACTGGCTGGCGGGGATGCTGCTGGCGGTGGCGGGGGTGGCCCTGCTGTCGGGCGGCGCGGCCGAGGTGGTGTGGAGCGGGGTCGCCCTGGCGGTGCTGGCCGGGTGCGGCATCCCGTGCCAGGGGTTCGCGGCCCAGCAGCTCATGCGGGACCGGCCGCTGGTGACCGCCATGGCCACGGTGCTGACCGGCGGCGCGGTGCTGATGCTGCCGGTCTGGGTGACTTCGGTGGACACCACGTTCGACTCGGTCGCCTCCACCTCGACGGTGCTGTACCTGGGTCTGGTGACGGTGATGCTGGCCCATTCGCTGTGGGGCGCCGGCCTGAAGCGTCTCACTCTGAGCGTGGCGGTGGTGGTGGGCCTGCTGGAGCCGGCGGTGGCGGCGACGCTGGCGATGACGGTGCTGTCCGAGCCGGTGACGGTGGCCCTGATCATCGGGATCTGCCTGGTGATCGCCGGCGTGGCGGTCACCTCGCTGAGCCCGGTAGCCGGCCGCCGCGCCTAGCGCCGATCAGCCCGCCAGATCACGCACGATCTCGCTGACGGGCTGCTTCTCCTAGACTAATTCATGATGTTATGATATTTGTACCTCCTTATTCATGGTTTATGGAATAGCAGGAAGATGCTTTATGAGAGTATTGCTTGGCCGTAAGACATTGAGAAGACTTCTAGAGCAGGCCGATGTGTCGGTGCGGCTCAACGAGATGACCGGGGACGGCGAGTGGGCCGAGGGCCCGACCCGGCACGATCCGCTATCTCCGCTGTGGGAGAAGATCACCAAGTACCCCCGAAACGTGCTGCTCGGGCATGTGCGCAAGCAGGTTGTGGCGGACTGCACGGCGTGGCAGTGGAGGATGACCCTGCGCCGATTGCTGAGCGTTAGCGTGGTGAATCCCTTCCGGGAGTGGCTGGCGACCCTTCCCGAGTGGGACGGCCAGCCTCGCCTGGACCTGATGCTGGACCAGGTGCTCGACGTGGACTCGGGCTGCGACCCTGAGTTGGCCAGCTGGGCGGGGCGCCACTATGTGATGGGCGCCATTGCGCGGCAACTCCAGGGCCGGGGCGGCGACTACTCGGCGGTCGGTGAGGGGGACCGGTCCCGCCTGCCTCTGCTGGTCGGGTCCCGCTGGGCTTCGTACCGCAGTTTGGCCGCTGCGCTTCTGCCGCCCGAGCCCTTCGCTCAGGAATGGGTGAACGGGCTGTGGGCGGGCAGTCTCGGCGGCGACAGCTTGGATACGAGGGAGAGGATGAGGGGCACGCAGGGTTGCGTCTTCGCCGTGGTCGATGACCTTCTGGGCCAGCCTCGCGAGGTTCTCCGCGGCGCGACCGACAGCCTCGCCCGCGTGCACGACAGGCCTCGCCACATGCTCGACCGCAGCGCGCTTAGGTACTCGGCGGCTCAGCGCGGCGGGCGGCGCAGGCTCGACTACCGGCGGCGGGCGGTGCTGATGGTCGGCGCATCGAATGGGCTCGACAAGCTGGCCACGATTCCGAACCTGAACTCGCGTCTGGTCGCCATCCCTGTACGCCGAGACCGCGTCGACCGAGACGACGTGAAGGACCCCGTCTACTGGGATCAATTGTGGGCGGAGGGGCTCAAGCGACTGAGCGGCGGCGAGTCGTTGCGGTTCCCCGAGGCACTGGTCCCCGCGGCCCAGGACTCGAACACCCGGCTGATGGGCGACCTGAGCCAATACTGCCGCTAGCGCGCTTGCTGAGAGCGCCGCCATAGCAGCCGCAACGGCCTAAGCGGGTCGGAGTGCCAGCCCGGGGCGGCGGGTGGTGAAACTCGGCGGGGCCGGACCAGGTGGGGCGCGCCAGCCGTCGGAACCCCACCGCAGGGTGATCTCGTTGTCGTGGACCCAACGGTGGTGGTTGTGGCACAGCAGCACCAGATTGTCGATGTCGGTGGGCCCGCCGCGGGACCAGAACTTGACGTGGTGGGCCTGGCACAAGCTGGGTTTAGCCCCGCAGATCACGCATCCGCCGTCGCGGGCGACCAGGGCACGCCACTGCTGGGGTGAGACGGTCCTGGTGCGGCGACCGTGGTGCAAGGGGACGCCCCGACCGTCGAAGATGATGCCGTAGATGTCGGCGTCGCAACCGAGGCGCTCAAGCTCGCTGCGGGCAAGGGCACCAACGCCGGGGATCTCGCAGCGGCCGCGCTCGCCGTCGGTGGCGAGGTACTCCAAGTCCATCACGATGCACAGTTGGGCCTTGGTGCCGGGGCCGAATCCCCGGCCGCAGGAGCATCCCAGGCCCGTGCCAAGACCCGAGTCGGAGTCGGCGACAGACGGCGGGCCAGAGCCAGAACCCAGCCCGAGGCCCGAACCCACACCGGAGCCAGAGCCAGAACCCAGCCCGAGGCCCGAACCCACACCGGAGCCAGAGCCAGAACCCAGCCCGAGGCCCGAACCCACACCGGAGCCAGAGCCAGAACCCAGCCCGAGGCCCGAACCCACACCGGAGCCAGAGCCAGAACCCAGCCCGAGGCCCGAACCCACACCGGAGCCAGAGCCAGAACCCAGCCCGAGGCCCGAACCCACACCGGAGCCAGAGCCAAGCCCGAGGCCCGAACCCACACCGGAGCCAGAGCCAAGCCCGAGGCCCGAACCCACACCGGAGCCAGAGCCAAGCCCGAGGCCCGAACCCACACCGGAGCCAGAGCCAGAACCCAGCCCGAGGCCCGAACCCACACCGGAGCCAGAGCCAGAACCCAGCCCGAGGCCCGAACCCACACCGGAGCCAGAGCCAGAACCCAGCCCGAGGCGGGAGCCCACATCGGAGCCCCGGCCGGGGTTGGAGTCGCGGTCGGGGGCCGCGCTGTGGCCGTTGGCGTGGGCGGGAGCGAGACCGGGCGCGGGGGCGGGGGCGATCCCTACTAGCGACAGCAGGGCGTCGAGGCGGCACTGGGCCCGGGTGCGAGCATGGGGGTTGTCACGGCCGCCGTCGGCCCGGTACAGGCGATCGGCCAGCGACTCGACCAGGTTCTGGAACTGCGCGCCCGACACCTGGTCGAACTTGGCGATGCCGGCGACCATCCCGCCCTCGCCCCCGGTGAACAGCAACGACCGGTTGCGACGCTGCCACATGTGCAGGCGTTGCAGGTCGTCGCCGGTCTGGCGGCGGCGGACCCAGTCCCTGGCCTTGCCGGAAGCCACATCGGCGGGCAAGGACTCCGCTTCAGCCAGCAAGCCGGCATCCCGGTCGACCGCCTCGGGCGAGGTCTCGGCGGCGGCCCGGGCCAGGGCAGTGGCGTGCTCTCCGGTGAGGCGTCCCGACGACAGGGCCTCGGCGACATTCGGCATCTTCTCGAGAGTCTCGGCCCGCCGGGTGCGGTGCTTGGCGTCCCGCGACGAGCAGCCCGTCTGCCGCCGCAGCGTCTCGGCGGTGCTGGCCTCGCTGGCCCCGAGCCGCCGCAGCCCGACCGCCACCCGAGCCTCCAGCCCGTCGAGCACGGCCCGAGCCGCACCGATCTCCCCGGCCAAGGCACCCAGGTCGGCCCGATCCAGGCCAGCCACGTCAATGGCCTGCACTGCAGTCTTGAAGTCATCCCACATGGTCGTCATCCCACACGATCTCCGTTACGAACACTTCCTGGCCGAGCCGTCCTCGGCGAGCCCCGGCACGACCCACACCAACCAGCCCGCACCAACACTCCCTGGCTGAGCCATCCTCGGTGAGCCCCGGCAACGCGATCCATAGCAGTATTGCTTGAAACATCATGGACAAACATTAATGCATCCCTGTGACATCGGGATAAACGCCGAGGTCACACGGCATCAATGGACACTGCGGGCGGGGCGGACGTTGTATGGTGGCGGCACCATGGACACCATGCGATTGACCCCACTGCGCCAGGAGCTGCTCGAGATCCTGAAGGAGCGGGGCTACCGCCGGCTCGATCAGCCGATCAGGCTCGCTTCGGGGGCCCTGTCCCAGGACTTCATCGACGGCAAGGAGGCCCTGGCCGAGTGGCGCCACCTGCGGCTCGCCTGCGAGGCCATCGTCGAGGCGGTCGCCGCCGACGGTCACCGCTTCGATGCGGTCGGCGGGCTCACTATGGGCGCCGACGCGCTGGCGGTGGGCATCGCCTCGGTCGCCGACTGCCGCTGGTTCTTCGTGCGCAAGGAGGCCAAGCAGCGGGGCACCCGGCGCTGGGTCGAGGGCGCCCAGATCGGCCCGGGCGACACGGTGCTGCTGGTGGACGACGTGGTGACGACGGGCGGGTCGATCTTCAAGGCCCTCGACATCGTCGACCAGACCGGGGCCACTACCGTCGCGGCGGTCACGCTGGTCGACCGCAGCGGCCTGGCCGGATCGCAGTTCGAGCAACGTGGGGTCGGCTACTACCCGATGGTCACCTATGAACTGCTCGGCATCGACCCCGTGGTACCGGTAGCCGCCGCCAGCTGACCGACGGCGGGCCGCAGCCCGGGACCGCCAGCTGACCGACGGCGGGCCGATAAGGGCTGACGGCGGCTAGCTCGCCTGCCGACGGCCGGGAGCGGGATCCTCAGCCGACGGCTGATCGGCGACTGACGGCGGCTAGCTCGCCTGCCGACGGTCGGGAGCGGGATCCTCAGGAGGCCGCTGATCGGCGGCTGACGGCTGGCTGCGTCGCGGCGTGAAACCATCGGACGCCATCAGGTGGCCCTCGATGCGCGCAACCCGCTCCCGCGTGTCCACGACATCGCGGCCCATTACGTCGAGCCTGTCCCTGAGCCCGCGTATCTCGCCCATCAGCAGTCCGATGGTCGTCAAGGTCGATCCGAGGACGGACCCCACGATCGTGATCATCAGGACAACAGTGTCGGCTTCCATCGTGCTGTGCCTCCGATCCCTCAAGCGCTCTAGTGGGGCGAGCCTGAACCTCGGCTTGCGAAGGCAGCACAGACTATATCCATTGTTTTCGATACATGCAATAGATCATGATGTCGCGCCGCGCCGGGGGCGACCAGTCACATCAGGGTTGGTTAGTGTCGCGTTGTGGTCCGGCGGCTGGGGGTTGTGGCGGTAGCCGTTGCGGTCGCCGTAGCCGGGTTGGCGCCGGCGGCGGCCGCCCACCCGGAGGACACACCGCCTGCAAACACACCGCCCGCGAGCACCCAGCCTGCAAACACACCGCCCGCGAGCACCCAGCCCGCAAACACACCGCCCGCGAGCACCCAGCCCGTCCAGGCCGTACAGGCCGGCGACGGGTTCGGCGATGTCACTGGGGGTGTGCACAAGCCGGCCATTGATGCGCTGGTCGAGCGGGGCTTGTTCGACGGGACCGAGTGCGCCGAGGACAGGTTCTGTCCTGGCGACGAGATGAAGCGCTGGACGATGGCGGTGTGGCTGGTGCGGGTGCTCGACGAGGCCGAACCCCCCGCCGCGACCGAGTCGAGCTTCGCCGACGTGGACGCCGACGACCGCTGGCTGGCCCACATCGAGCGCTTGGCCGAGCTGGAGGTCACCACGGGCTGCCTGGTCGACCCGCTGCGGTTCTGCCCGGACCGGTCGGTGAACCGGGCCGAGATGGCCACGTTCCTGACCCGCGCCCTCGACCTGCCGACAGCCGCCGACCCGGCCGGGTTCGCCGACACCGCAGGCAGCTTCCACGAAGCCAACATCGACGCCCTGGCCGGGGCCCGCATCACCGCCGGCTGCCAGGCCGACCCCCTGCGCTACTGCCCCGACAAGCCGGTGACCAGGGCCGAGATGGCCACGTTCCTGGCCCGCGCCCTGGGACTCGTCGAGATCCCCGAGCCCGCCCCCGACCCCGACCCCGCCGACGCCAACGGCACCGACCCCGAAGGCACAGAAGGCGGCTCCGGCGAGTCGGCCCCCACCGCGATCACCACAGTGGTCGCGGGCGGGTACCACTCATGCGCCCTGCTGTCCTACGGGGCGATCGTCTGCTGGGGCGACAATCACTTCGGGCAGACCACCCGGGCCGAGGGGTCCTTCAGAGCGGTGACCGCCGGGACGCTCCACACGTGCGGACTCCGCACCGACGGCACCGTCCAGTGCTGGGGCAACAACGCCGACTCCCAGGACGAGTATGTGGGCCAGGCCGACGCCCCCGGGGGGGACGTTCACCGCGGTGAGCGCAGGCAGCGAGCACACCTGCGGGGTCCGCACCGACGGCACCGTCGAATGCTGGGGCTCGAACGACGACTTCAGGGGCGACTTCAGCGGCCAGGCAACCGCCCCCGCGGGCACCTTCAGCACCGTCGACGCCGGCGTCCTGCACTCGTGCGGGCTTCGCACCGGCGGCACCGTCGCATGCTGGGGCTTCAACGAGCACGGGCAGACCACCGGCCCCGGCCGGATCAGCACGGTCGAGCTGGGCTCATCGGTATGCCGGCCGTACGGGGTGCCCTCGCCCCACCACACGACGGGGTTCCCGCTGCCGGGCTGGGCGGCTCCGTCGATCGGCACGCTGCGGGTGGCGGTGCTGTTCGTCGACTTCCCCGACGCCGTGGCCACCCACTCCACCGAGGAGGAGGCCGCCCTCGGCCTGCCGTACGCGGAGGCCTATCTGGAAGCAGCCAGCTACGGACGGCTCGACGTCGAGTTCGTTGTCCTGCATCGCTGGCTGCGGGCCGAGAACAACCACGACCACTACGCCCAACCGGGAAACCTGGGGCGATCGCGGGTAGTCATCGACTCCGAAGCGGTCAGGCTCGCCGACCCCTCCTTCGACTTCACCGGATTCCACGCCGCCCTGACCGTGCTGCCCAGTTCGCTCTTCGCCGGGGGCGAGAACAACTTGGCCGGTTTGCAAACGGACGAGGGCGCGGTCGGGCCGGTGTCGCGGGTCAACAATGCGGCTATCGACGAGTCACGTGAACCCGTGCCGTGGGGCGATGTCGCCGTCCACGAAATGATGCACGGGCTGGGGCTGTCTGACTTCTACCCGTACGACGCCAGCCTCCACGTACTGCCCGAGCCATCAGGATCGGAGGCGGCGGTGCGCAGCAACTTCGGTCTGATGGGTCTGACGGCGGTCTTCCGAGCCGGGGCCGAGGACCGCCGCCACCGGATCGATTGGACATATCCCGACGGCAATAGGACCACCAGCTACACCGAGGTCTTGGACGCCGATGAGATGCTGGCGTGGAGCCGGTGGCAGCTGGGATGGCTAGACGGGTCGCAAGTGCGCTGCATCGACACGCCTGATGCCCGGGTGAGGCTGGGTCCCGTGGCCGATCCCGGCGCCGGCGTGGCGATGGCAGTGGTGCCCCTGTCCGAGACCGAGATGCTCGTCATCGAGAGCAGGCGCCGGATCGGCTACGACGCCGAGGAGCAGGAGCGCTTCCCCAACGGGGTCGTTGCCTCAGTCCCGAGACTCGCCATCGAGGGCGTGCTGATCTACACCGTCGACGCCTCGCGGCTCACGGGCGAGCTGCCCATCAGGCTGGCCGGCGACAGCGGCAACGGGCAGGTCGACGGCTACCCGATCCTCGCCCGAGGTGAGCGGGCATTCGTGGGGGGCTACACCATCGGCGTGGCGTCCGACGACGGCGACACCCATACAGTCCAGATCATCAAGGGCCGCCGCTGAGAGCCGGCGGCGGTCTGGAGGTTGCCGCTAGGTAGTGTCACGCCGTGACCCGGTTGGCGGTTGCGGTAGCTGCGTTGGCCATGGTCGGGGTGGCGCCGGGGGCGGTGGCTCAGGAAAACGCGTTGCAGCACTGCCTGGTGAAGTGTACGATTCGTACATGAATGAGGTGGCGGTGAGCGAGGCGCGAAACCGATTGGCCGAGGTGATCGACGAGTCTCGCCGGTCGGGCGAGCCGGTCTCGGTGACCAGGCGCGGCCGCCGGATCGCCGTGATCGTCGGCGCCGACGACTTCGACCGGCTGGTGGACAGCGCAGACGACGTCGAGGACCGCCGCGAGCTCGCTGCGGCCCGGGCCGACGACGACTACGTGCCCTGGGATGAGGTCAAGGCTGCCCTGGGACTGGAGTGAACCGGTACAGCGTCGAGATCGCCCGCCGGGCGATCAGGTCGATCGCCGGGTTGCCGCCCAAGGAACAACGCCGGATTCGAGCGGCCATAGATTTGCTGGCCGAGGAGCCTCGACCCCCGGGCTGCGTTGCTCTCTCGGGCGAGGAATCCGTGTACCGGGTGCGCGTCGGCGACTACCGGATCCTCTACGAGGTCATCGACGCCCGACTTGTGGTCCATGTGATCCGAGTCGGCCATCGCCGCGACGTCTACCGGCCCCGATGAAGCCGCCCCAAGGAACGTGGCCGTTGACGCCCGACGAGACTCGCCGGTCGGGTGAGCCGGTCCGGCCCTGCGGTGAGGTCAGCTAGGGCCGGACAGCCCGGCTGGAGCGTCCGTCCTTCCATCTGTGACGGATGCGGGGGGTTGGGTAGGGTCGGGGCGTGGTCCGGCGACTGGG
This sequence comes from Candidatus Aldehydirespirator sp., assembly GCA_965203575.1. Classification (GTDB taxonomy): domain Bacteria; phylum Actinomycetota; class Acidimicrobiia; order Acidimicrobiales; family Aldehydirespiratoraceae; genus Aldehydirespirator. Next base: position 2,049,850 of record OZ241894.1, on the reverse strand, counting down.
GATTGTTGCTGTAGTCGTCGCGGTGACGGTCGCGGGGTTGGCGCCGACGGCGGCAGCTCAAGCTCAGGAGGTCCAGCGCACGGACGGCTTCTCCGATGTGACCGGGGGTGTGCACAAGCCGGCCATTGATGCGCTGGCCGAGCTCGGCGTGTTCGACGGCACCGAGTGCGACCAGGACATGTTCTGCCCCGGCGGCGACATGAAGCGCTGGACGATGGCGGTGTGGCTGGTGCGGATCGTCGACGACGCCGAACCCCCCGCCGTTACCGAGTCGAGTTTCGCCGACGTGGACTTCGAGAAGTGGTACCTGCCCCACATCGAGCATCTGGCCGAGTTGGAGGTCACCGCGGGCTGCCTGGTCGACCCGCTGCGGTTCTGCCCGGACCGGTCGGTGAACCGGGCCGAGATGGCCACGTTCCTGACCCGGGCCCTCGACCTGCCCGCCGCCGAACCGGCCGGGTTCGCCGACACCGCCGGCAACTTCCACGCGGCCAACATCGACGCCCTGGCCACGGCCCGCATCACCGCCGGCTGCCAGACCGACCCCCTGCGCTACTGCCCCGACCAGCCGGTGAACCGGGCCGAGATGGCCACGTTCCTGGCCCGGGCCCTAGGCCTCGTCCCCAAGCCGGAACCACCCGCAGACCCGCCGCTGCCAGGCGAGGGCGTCAACGTCGACAAGCCCGGCCAGGACGACAAGCCCGGCCAGGACGACAAGCCCGGCCAGGACGACAAGCCCGGCCAGGACGACAAGCCCGGCCAGGACGACAAGCCCGGCCAGGACGACAAGCCCGGCCAGGACGACAAGCCCGGCCAGGACGACGAACCCGGCCAGGACGACGAACCCGGCCAGGACGACGAACCCGGCCAGGACCAAGACCCGCCCGCCACCGCAACCACAGCAAACGCCGCCGAATGCCGGCCCCGGGGCACGCCATACACCACGGCCGGTTTCCCGCTGCCCGAGGAGGCCGCGCCGCCGATCGGCACGATGCGGGTGGCGGTGCTGTTCATGGACTTCCCCGACGTCCGGGCCACCTACACCACCCGGGACGAGGCCGCCCTCGGGCTGCCGCACGCGGAGGAGTACCTGGAGGCGGCCAGCTACGGGCGCATCGACGTCGAGTTCGTTCCCCTCCACGGATGGCTGCGAGCCGAGCTCAGCTTCGAGGACTACCTGCAGGAGTACGCCATCGGCGAGTCCCGGGTCACCCCCAGCGCCGAAGCGATCCGGCTGGCCGACCCCTCCTTCGACTTCACCGGGATCCACGCCGTGATGACCGTGCTGCCGAGCTCGCGGTTCCAGGCGGGAAACCACACCACCGGGCTGGTGCACACCGACGAGAAGGCGATCAGGCTGATGGCCGAGGTCAACACGGCCGCTCTGGACGAGCCCCGCGACCCCTCACCGTGGGGTCCGGTGGCGGCGCACGAGCTGGCCCACAGCCTGGGGCTGTCGGACCTCTACCCCTACGACGCCTCCCGCCACGAGCTGCCGGATGCGCCGCCGGGGAGGATCTGGGTGCGCGGCGAGTTCGGTCTCATGGGCCTGAACACGGCCTTCGCGGCCCATCCCGAGGACGGCCGCATCGAGGTCACGGGGCGCTACACCTACGGCCGGCGGGTCACCGGCCACACCTTCCACCTGGACGCGGCCGAGATGCTGGCCTGGAGCCGCTGGCAGTTGGGCTGGCTCGACGAGTCGCAGGTGCTGTGCCTCACCGCCGACCGGTCGAGGGTGACGCTGAGCCCGGTGGCCGATCCGGGCGATGCGGCGGTGATGGCTGCGGTGCCGCTGTCGGACACCGAGGTGCTCGTGGTGGAGGTCCGGGTCAAGGTCGGCTACGACGCCGGGCGGGAGAGACCCCACGCCGACGGCGCGATCATCACGGTCCCGGCCCTGGCGACCGAGGGGGTGCTGGTGTACACCGTGGACGCCTCGCTGGGCTCGGGCGAGTTGCCCCTCAGGATCGCCGGCGACGCCGGCAACGGGCAGGTGGGCGACTATCCGATCCTCGCCAGGGGCGACCAGGTGGTGGTGCGGGGCTACAGGATCACGTTGGTGTCGGACCGGGGCGGCGCCTACATCGTCGCGATCTTCAAGACCACCGACTGACAGCGGCCGGCGGACAGCGGCCGGCGGACGTCGGCCGGCGGGCCTCGGGCTCCGCCCTAGGTTCCGAGGCGCCTCAGCCGCACCGCGGCGGCCCAGACCATCCGCAGGAGGGCCCGGTCGAACAGCAGGCCGGCCGACAGCCGGTGCCCGGCGTTGTTGAGCGAGCCGATCGAGAACGTCTTCTTCATCTTCCTGAACCCGCTCAGGTCGGCCTCGAAGCGCCCGTTGACGGCGAGCGTGTCGTAGCCCCATTCGTGTCTCAGCAGGTAGTCGAGGCTGCTCGAGTGCATGCTGACATCACAACTCGCCACCGGGCCGATGCGCTGCAGCCCGTCCTCCAGCGAGAAGCGGTACGTCGCGTCCAGGTCGTAGGCGACGATGGTGACCGGCCGCAGCAGCCCGACCAGCGGCGCCCGACGCATCAGCCCCAGCAGCGCCACGCTGTTGCGCGCACGGATCCGCTCGACGTACGCCCGGCCGGCCTCGAGCAGGGCCGGCTCGTCGACAGTCCCCGAGGTCAGATAGCCCTTGGCCGCGAAGTCGTAGTGACTCCGATACCGCCGCACCGCGGCGTCGTTGGCCCGCGGGTCGCCCGGCGTCCAGGTGTCGCCGGGATACATCACCACGGGCTCCGAGCCGGCCTCCGCAATGGCGGCGGTCGCGTCCTCGGGCCGGTTGATGCTGTCGTTGCTGTGCTGGTTCTCGTGGTGCGAGAAGTACGAGAAGCTGGCGAACGGCACCGTCCAGCGCGGCTCCAGCACACGGATCTGGGCCTGCATGGCTCGCAGCTTGGCGCCGGCCGCCGCCCGCCTCATGGCGGTGTCGCCGGGGCCTCCCTTCCAGCCGGCGTAGCTGAACTGGGTGAACAGCACGTCGACGGGCCCGACGGCCCTCCTGATGCGCGCCAAGGCCCGGCCGTCCACTGCGCAGTCGTTGATGTTCATGACCTTGAACCCGGCGCAGTCGTAGAGGAGCCAGGAGTCGTACAGCGGAACCTGGCCGCAGACCACTTCGAGGCCGTCCTCCAGCGCGACCCGCTCCATGTGCCGCAGCTGGCGGGTCCTGAACCCGATCTCGGCGCAGAAGTCGACCACCTTGCGGTCCTTGGTCCGCTGGAACAGGACCGTGGTGTCGCGGCGGATCGCCTCGGGCACGCTGCGCAGCACGGCGGGCGAGAAGTGGTCCGGATGCTCGTGCGACATCCAGATGTAGTCGATCTCAGCGAACCGCTCCGGGTCGAAGTCGCGGTCGCACAGCAGGCTCCAGCCGTCGTTGAACGCCGCCCCGAACAGCCAGGGGTCGCTGATGATCCTGCGCCCCGCCGATCCGAGCACGAACGAGGCGTGGTTGACGAACTCGATAGCGGGCCGGCTGCGCTGCATCTTGATCGCCCTTCGGATCGGTCGGCTGCCACCAGTTGCCAACCGCCCGACCCTAGCCAACCACGTGTGTCGCCTAGGGACCGAGCGCGGTGATGGGGATGACGGCCACGCCGTCGCCGCGGCTGTAGCCGTGGCCGACTGCGGTGAGCACCGCCAGTGTCGGTGATCTGCCCTCGGGCATGTTGTTGTTGATCCGCTTGAGCTTGCGGGCCGCGTCCTCGATGGCGGCGCCTCCGCCGAGCTTGACCTCTGCGAGCAGCATCCGCCCGTCCCCGCACTCCACCACCGCGTCGGCCTCCTGGCCGGACGCGTCGCGCAGATGGGTGACGCGTCCTTCCAGGGGTTGGGAGAGGATGCCCAGGTCTCGCACGGCGAGGGACTCGACGAGATTGCCGAGCGTGGCCGGGTCGGCTACTAGCCGGTCCGGGCCGGCGTGCAGCGCCGCGGCGGCCAGCGACGGGTCGGCGAGATGCCATTTGGGTGACTTGCGCAGCGCGGCTCTCGATCGGAGGTGGCCTGCCCATGCGGGCTGCTCCTCCACGAGGAACACTCTGCGCAGCGCCTCCAGGTACTCGCGGACGGTGTGGCGGTGCATGGGGTCGGGCTCGGTGTCGCTCATCAGCGTCGTGTAGTCGGCCTCGGTGGCGGTGTTGCGCGCCACCGAACGGATGAGCCGCTCGACGCCTGCGGGGCGGTGCTGTCTCGATCCGTCAAGGCGCCTCACGTCGATGCGGGCGGCCTCGCCGAGGTAGTCGCGCAGCGTCCGCTGGGCCTCGACCACCGGCGCGTCCGCCATGGCGGGCCAGCCGCCCCGGCACACCATCGCCGCGACCTCTGCGAGGCCGCCCGATGCGGGGGCGGTGGGGGCCTCGCCGTCGAGCAGCGCCGACAGCGACACCTCTCCGGTCGAGTGGCCGGACTCCCACAGGCACATCGGCCGCATCCGTATGCGGCGCAGCCGGCCCGCTCCGGTGTGGCGGGTGATGTCGTCGGCCGGCGACGCGGATCCTGCGAAGATGAACTGACCGGGCCGACCGGAGGCGTCGACGGCGTGGCGGGCATGGTTCCACACCTCGGGCACGGTCTGCCATTCGTCGATGAGCCGGGGGCGGTCCCCTTCCAGCAGCATGGCGGGCTGCACCCTGCCGAGCTCGTGGGCCGTCACATCGATGTCCAGGCGCGCCGCACTGCGGGCTCGGCTCAGCGCGGTCCAGGTCTTTCCGCACGCCCGCGGGCCCTCGAGCAGCACCCAGCCCACTGCGGTGAGCGCCGCGTCGAGCTCGGTGTCGACCAGCCGCTGCCGGTATCCGGCCGGGACAAGCGGCCCACCGCCGCGTACTGCGGGCGCCATGCTCACCCCGTCTCCGGTGTCATACACATAAACATAAGAATATTATACAGATTGACAAGCCACGATCATACTCTTGGACACTTGGCTATCGGCGCCCGGCTCGACTTTGTAGGTTGTCGTGTGTTTTGGTGATTTTACGGTTGTGGGGCGGTGGGTTACCTGTATGTGAAGCCGGCCAAGTACGCCGAGCTGGGGGTCAGCGAGTACTGGCGCCTCGACCCCACCGGCGGGGACCTGCTGGATCCGCCGCTTCAGGGCGAGAGGCGCGTCTCGGGGCGCTGGGAGGCGATAGACGTCGCGGCCGAGGCACACGGCGGTCTGCGGGCCCGCAGCGACGTGCTGGGCCTGGACCTGTGCTGGCGGCCGCCCAAGCTGCGGCTGTGGGACATCTCCGAGGGCGAGTGGCTCCCCGACCCCGACGATCAGGTCGCCGCCCGGCAGGCCGCCGAGGACCGGGCGTCTGCCGCCGAGGACCGGGCGTCTGCCGCCGAGGCAGAGCTCGCCGAGATTCGAGCCCGCCTCCGCGGCACCCTCGGCAAGCCCAGCGAATAGGCGCGAACCTCGCGGCGGTGGCGGAGGTCGTCCCGGCAGCCAGCGGTGCGATGGTAGTGGTCCGGTGCGGGCCGCGAGCTAGCCTTGGCTCCACAACCACGAATCACGTGACCCGGTCAGACGCCATTCTTCGGTGGCTGGCCCGGCGCCTGTCCCACAGTTCGTCACCCCAGCCGAATAGGCTGCACCAAAGGAGAGGACAACGGCCATGACCACGACACCCCCCTCCGGCGAACCCGGGGCAGACGGCTCGGACGGCCGTCAGGGCGGTCGCCGCGGGCGGGATGGACGCCTGCGGCGTGTGTGGGAGCGGCGCGTGTCCCGGCTGGCCGTCGGGGTGGCCGCCGCTGCTGTCGCGTTGACGGCGGCAGCCGTGGCGCTCGCACAGGGGGTCGGCACGTTCCGTGACGTGCCCGACAACCATTACGCCCACGACGCGGTGCAGTGGGCCGTCCAGAACAGCATCACGTTCGGATGCCGCGACGGCACGTACTTCTGCCCCGAGAGGACAGTGAACAGAGCCGAATCGGTCACGTTCCTGCACCGCTACAACAACAACGTGATCAGCCGTCTCGAAAGTCGGATCCGAGCGCTGGAGAGCGGGTCCGTCCGAACGCCGGACTCGAACGCCGGGTTCGGGAACCAGCCGACACCCACGACGGTGCCGCTGCGGCAGTTCACCACCAGAGGCACCCAACACCAGACCCGCTCGTTCAACCTCCCGGCCGGCGTATACGAGGCCGTGTTCACGCTGGAGGCCACCAAGGCAGCAGCAGACCACAATCAGGACACCGACGCCGACGCCGAGCCGGTGACACTGATCCAGGTCGAGTACCGGGAGAACTCGAGCAGCGCGTGGAAGACCTACGCGGTCAGCACCCTGAGGCTGGCGGATGCCACCCTGCCGGTCACAGCTACGCTGTTCCGGCAAGCACCCGCGACGGGGACAGTCGACGTCGAGATCGCGAACGTGCCCGGACGCCTCCCGACGAGCGGCCAGATCAGGGTCAGCGCCTACATGGCCGACGACACCATCACCCCCGAAGACGCCGACAGCGACCTCGACAGGACCACCAGGTATGACTTCTCCTGGGGCATCATCCTGACAGAGAAGCGGTCCTGAGCGCCTTCCCGGCTGTGGTGCTGGGTGTTGCTCGGGGGCGGTCACCATGGGCGGCGATAGATGTCCATGAGAATCAACACGTTCGCATCCTCTCGGAGCACAGCACCGTAAAGAAGATCCGCCAATTTCCGTCGTCCGCGTATCGCACCCCCGCAATCGGCGTGCCGTCGGCGTCGGCCTGGTATGCCCTGCCAGGCAAGATGTCAACGGACGTGTCCGAGATAGCTGCTAGAGCGCGGTCAATTTCTGGGTCATGACCCCACTGTTGAAGCTTGTCGGCCAGACCCTCCTATCTCCAGCCGGGCTTACCCCTCGGCACCGTTTTGGAGTGCCCGATTTCGGCGTGCTCGCTCCATCAGAGCGTCGCTGGTCATCCCCTCACGGTCAGGGTCTTCGTCGTAGAGACGATTAGTCTCCTCCCGTGCCCTCTTCGCGTCTGCCTTCAATTCGGGTGTGAGAATCGGCTGATCAGACATCTTGGCCTCCCTTCGGCGCAGAGTCCGTATCACTTACGATACTACGTCTCTGGCGAGCGACGACCTAGCCAAAGAAATCCCAGTTCAAAGGCCATATTTGGGCTATCAAGGAGCCGCCGCACGAGGACAGCGATTTCGACTCGCTATGGCTAGCTGGTGAGGTACCAGTCGGTGCGATCGGCTTGGTTGTCGGGATCGCGTGACGCCCAGCCGAGCAGCAGGACGCTGGCATCGTCGCCGTCCAACTCGTTGGCGAGCACGCTCTCGAAGACGCTCAGCGACACGATCCTGCCGTCGAGACGGAACCGATCGTTGCCGTCGTAGGCGACCACTGTCGGGGTCCCGAAACCGACGGACAGATCGACGACGACCTCGTTGCGCTGGTGGTCGGCCGCGAGCACCGTGTGTCTCCCGCCGCCGGTCGTCTCTTCGGAAGCGGCCGGAGGATCCGCGACCCACAGGAAATCGACGGTGTCGGCCGCGCCGTCCGCGAGGGTTGCGGTCAGGGTCTCGCGGAGGCCGACGGTGCCCGAGTGTCGATAGGCGATCCGAGCTGTCCCCGACGAGCCTGTGGTCACGTCGCTGAAGGACGTGGACGACGCACTGTCGCTCGTGAGCGTCACACCGGCGCCCCTGAACGGCCGGCCGTACTGATCGGTGACAGTGGCGATCACCACGTTGCTGGCCGGCCGCGAGCTCGACCTCGCAGCCCGCAGGTACTTGGCCTGAGTGGCCAGGTCGATCGTGGTCGCCGCCGGATCGGCGTCGGTGAAGACGACCTGCACGTCCTCGACCGGCTCGTCCAGCGGGGGGCTGTCTCCGACTGGGGTGACGGTGTAGCGCCACAGGATCTCGTCGGGGGCGGCGTCTCCGGCATCGTTGGGATCCGGATCGGCCCCGTCGAGGGTGAACTCGATCTTGCCGGTGCTGTCCACTTCGACAACCTCAGTGCTCCTCTGCGTGAGGTTGCCGCTGGGAGTGGCCGGAGCGTCGATGCTGTTGAAGGCCTCCTTCCTGATCGTGTAGGAGGCGCCGTCCTCGGGCGGGACCGCTCGCAGGCCGTTCACGCCGACCAACTGGACGGTGACGGTGACGGTCGTGCCGAAACGGACATGGGTCGCATTCTCGGGCAGGCTGTTGCTGACCTTCGCGCCGGTCGCCTCCACGCCCTGGGTGCTCACCTCGACGCTGACGAGCCTGCCGTCCCCGCTGCGGGTCACGCCCCCGATTGCTCCTGTCCAGGCCCACACGGTCACCTTCTCCTCGTCGGTGGCGGCGAGGCCGACCGTGAAGTCTCCGCCGGGCCCTGTCACCGGGTCGAGAACATCGATCACGCAGGATGTGCTGCCCGACTCGTCGTTCACGAGGGAACTGCACGACCCGTCGCTGCGGAAGGCCCGGCCGGCGTCCGGCGAGCCGATCGAGAAGACGTCGAGCGCCGCGCCGACGACCGGGGCGAAGACCTCGTTGCGGACCGACACGGTCACCTCACCGGGCAGGTACTGCTGGATCGACACACCCTCGGGACGGGCCGTGGTGTGGGCCAGAGCGCGGGTGATGAACGCGGCCATCTCCCCGCGGGTCACGGACGCTTCCGGCGAGAAGTTGCCGCCCCCGGTGCCCTGCGCCACACCCAGCTCGAACAGCGCGCCGGCCGCGCTGTCCTTGGTGCGGGGCTGCCGCTGGCGCGAGTCTATGAACGAGTCGTCGGGCTCGGTCCCACCGACGGTGAAGGTGCCGTCGGATTCCAGTACCACGTTCACGCGGGAGTCGTTGCTGGTCGCCGAAGCGAGCAGCCTGGCGATCAGCAGCGCCATGTCGGCCCGGTTCACGGGGTCGGAGCCCGTCGTGGCGAAGTCGGCCACGACAGTGGCGGGATCCGCGCCGGCGACGCGGGCCGACCGTTCCATGAACAGCACCATCTCGGACCGGGACACATCCCGGCTCGGGCGGAACGTGCCGTCGCCGTAGCCGACGGTCACCCCGTAGTAGGCCAGGCAGTTGATCGCACCCCGGAAGAAGTGGCCCTGGGACACATCAGTGAACATCCGGTCCCTAGTGGCGTCACCGACGCAGGCGGTGACTGGGGTCGCATGGTCGGCAACGGTCTCGACCGCGGCTGCCGGGCGCGCCCCGACCGCGACGAGCGAGGCGACAAGCGCGCCTGCGGCAAGGATCGACGTGCCCGAACGCCGCTTCGTCACTGTCTGAGGCATTGGATCCTCCTTGGCTTGTGGCTGGAACACCTGCGGTCAGGCTAGTTCGCCTGCCCGCGAATGCACGGAGTGAACCGCATCACCCGGAGTCATTTGCGAGGGGACGCGAGGAGGCCCCGGCGATGGTGCCGGGGCCTTCTCGGGGTTGGTGGTTTGTGTCAGGCGGGGGGGGGTTGGCCCCGGGCCTGCTGGCCCGGAGCCGCGCCCGCCCTTTGGGTTAGTTGGCCACCACGGTCAGCACGAACCTCGCGACATCACCGGAGTCGGTGGGATCGTAGGAGGACACCACGACCGTGTCGTTGGGGCCGGCCGTGCGCTTCCCGTCGGCGGTGAGCCCCGCACGAGCCGGCCGGGGTCGGCCTCCACGAGCGCCATGGTCTCGGGATCGTCCAGGTCGTGGACCGTGCCGGCCCGCCGCAAAGCAGTCGAGGTCTTGCCCACAGCCCGTGGACCCTCGACACACACAGCCGGCAGCCCTCCGAGGAGCCGGTCGAGCTGATCATCCACGATCCGAGGCTGGTACGCCTGGTTCACAACCCCATACGCTACTATTTCTCAGTCTATAGCACTACTAATTCTCAGACTCCTAGACTTCTGATCCCCACATAGCGTGGGGTCCCGGTGAAACGTTGCCGCAAGTACGATCATACGGTAAACTCAGCAGATATAGGCATATGACATTGCCGCATCAAGCTGGCTGCGGCAGGGGACCAAGCGATGGGCATGACAACTCCCCGCTACTGGGACAGCCGCGACTACGACTCGCGGCCTGCCCGCGCCGACGATCCGCCCTCGGAGGTGTTCGAGGCGTACATTCCGCACCTGATCAGCGGCTGGGCGCCGGATCTGAACGCTCGCACATGGCAGCGTGTGGCCGCCGCCACTCAGCGATGCCGGGACCTCCAGCACGGCACCGACGGCCGGCTGCCCGCCGAGTGGCTGCTCGAGCGCGCCGAGAGCATCGCGTCCAGCAGCATCGAGGGGATCCGCCCCTCGGCCCGAAGGGTCGCCCGGGCCGAGGCCCGGCTGGCGCTGTTCGGCCAGCAGTCCGGCGAGGACGAGATGCAGGCGCTGCGCAACATCAGCGTCACCGCCCATGCACGCGAGCTGGCCGCGTCGGGCACAGCGCTGTCCGCGGACGGGCTCCGGCAACTGCACGGGACGCTGATGGGTGAGGACCCGATCTCGGGGCAGGTACGCGACCGGCAGAACTGGGTCGGCGCCGGCCAGCTCGGCGGGCCGCTGCAAGCGCACCACGTGGGTCCCCCTCCCGAAGCCGTGCCCGGCCTGCTCGAGGACCTCGTCGCCTACATCAACGAGCCCGACGACGGGATCCCGCTGGTGCGCGCCGCGGTGGCTCACGCACAGTTCGAGACGATCCATCCGTTCCCCGACGGCAACGGCCGCACCGGCCGGGCGCTGCTGCAGTACATGTACCTGAGGGCCGGACTCGCCACCGACGCGGCGCTGCCGGTCAGCGCCGCGCTGATGCTCACCAGACGCGAGTACCTCGACGCGCTCGACGCGACCCGCGTCGTCTGCGGGCCCGACGACCCGAGCCGATCGCGTGCGTTCCAGGGCTGGATCGAGCACCTCGCGTCGGCGTCGGACCACGCCTGCCGGCTGCACGACCGGCTCAACGCCCATGTGGACGCCCTGCAGCAGCTGTGGGCCGCCACCGCCGGCGAGCATCGCATCCGGTCGTCGAGCGCGGCGTTCCGGCTGCTGGCCCACCTTCCGACCAACCCGGTCGTCACCGCCGCCAGCGCACAGAGACTGCTCGGCTCGACCGATCGGACCGCCCGCAACGCCGTCTCCAGGCTCGCCGAGGCGGGCATCCTCGCCCAGCGCAGCGCCGGACGCCGCAACAGGGTCTTCGAATGCGTCGCCATGATGGACGCCTTCACCGAGGCATCCCGGCACCAGCCCGCCGACAACCTCACCCTGCTGCCGGCACCCGGACCGAGACCGCGGCCCGGAGGCAACTGCCCCGCCGGACATCCAAGCCAGCCCTGACCACCCAACCCCCGCCCTGACCACCCAACCCCCGCCCTGGCAGGTCGGAGACAGACAGAGCGCGAATCGGCGTGATCACAGGACGCGAATTGGCGTGATTTCCTCACAGGAAGCCTCGACTTGTACCTCATTCGTCCACGGCTACCCCCGCGTTGTCCACAATCGCCAGGCTGGCTGCGAGCATCTAACGAGGGAAGGCTCGCGATGCTCCAGCTAATGAAGAGGCACTCGGGCTTTGGCAGTTCTCGCTGTCGGCGCTCTGGTCGCCTCGGTCCTAGCCGCGGGAGCCGTTCCGGCTGCGGCCGTGACCGACAGGGCCGACCGTGGGCCGCCGGGGTACAAGTCGAGGTACCGCTGCGGTGCGGAGCTCGACGCCGGCGTGGGGATCAGACGGTTCGGCGCGGGCTATCCGTGGGCGCCGGGCCCCTCGGTACTCGATTGCGCTGCGGGGGCGTGGCCCGCAGGTGCGGGCTCCGCGTCGCCGCGGGCCTCCAACAGGGCGACCACCCTCGCCAGTGTCAGCGCCATCTCCATCTGGTTCTCCTCGAGCTTCGCGAATCGGGCGTCGATCTCGTCCTCCAGCCTTATGAATCGGGCGTCGATCTCGTCCTCCAGCCTTATGAATCGGGCGTCGACAGCGGCGAATTGGGCGTCGATCTCGGCGAATTCGTCGTTGATGTTGTCGTTCACCACGCCGAGACCGAACATCGCGGCGCCGACGATGACGCCCACGAACACGGTCGAGAAGAAGTTCTCGGTGAAGTTGGTCCATGCGACCGCCACCACGCCGCGGCGCGCCGCGGCGCGGGCCGGGGCCTCGTCGGAGGCTGGTGCCGTTGGTGGGGGGTCGGAGGCTGGGGCCATTCGAGCAGGCGGGTAGGCGGCGGGGTCGGCGGGAGAGGGCACGGGAACCTCGTTCGGGTCGGGTGAGCGTACGGCAGGACCGAAGGCACACCGTTGACACCCGGTGGCAAGGCTGTGCATCAGCATACATCAACAATGACCGAAGTGCCGACTGTGACTCTAAGGACACTTGACGGTCACAGCTAGTAGGCCCCGGGCTGCACGAGAGAGGCCGCCGCCCGGATCGCGAGCCGCCGGGAGAGGCTGTGCAGCAGCGGCAGCGCCCGCGAGGCCCGGTCCTCGTCGGAGAGGCCGTCGATGGCGTCGCTGATCGCGGAGGGGGTGCCACGGGTGATCTCGGCTGCCCGGTCTATGACTGCACCGGCATCCAGTCGCAGCGCCCCGGCAGCCGCGGCCCACGCAGACGGCTGGCTGGACGCTCGCGGCTTCAGGATGTGCGTCGTTGGCGTGTCGCCGTGCGGGACGCACCACTGGTGTCCGTCCCAGTGGAGGGCGCACTTGGGCTGCGCCCCGGCCAGGCTGAACCGGCCCGAGGAGCCGATGCCGCTCCAGTCCGACCAGTCGCGCCGGACCCGCCTGATCCACCCGGCCACGTCGCTCTCGCCCTGAGGTTCCAGGCCGCTGCTCCGGCGGCGGCGCGACTCCTCGTCGCCTGGGCGGCAGAACTGGACCGCCCCAGCGCAGTCCAAGCCGATGGGCGTCCCCAGCAGGTCCATGGCGCCGGCGGAGCGGGCGCCCGCACGGTCTGCCCATTTGCGGCGAACCTGGAGGCTGTCGGGCAACAGACCGTCAATCCAGCGCGTCACATCATGTTCCCCGCTGCCCAACGGAGCGCTGAGCGACAGCGGAGTGCTGCGCCCTCCCACCAGATAGTCAACACCGCGTGCGGTCACTGGCCCGATAATGTATGAAATGTAGGTGTTTATCATTAACATCGTCTTCCGATATGCTGGAACAAGGAGGAACTGCCGTGGAGGAACACTCACTCGCCTCGATCTACGAGCTGTTGGACGCGGTGGCCGCGTCCGTGAGAGAGGTGGCCGCGTCCGTGAAAGAGTTGCACGAGCGCTTCGACAGGTTGGAGGCGAACCAGAAGACGCTCATCGAGACCGTCAATGGGATCCTGGGTGCACTGGAGAGCTACGAAGAACGGATCGAGCGCCTGGAAGCTCCCGTCTAGTCGCCTACCCGCCTGCTCGAATGGCCCCAGCACCCGACCCCCGACCAACGGCACCGACCTCCGACGAGGCCGCGGCCCGCGCCGCGGCGCGCCGCAGCGTGGTGGCGGTCGCATGGACCAACTTCACCGAGAACTTCTTCTCGACCGTGTTCGTGGGCGTCATCGTCGGCGCCGCGATGTTCGGTCTCGGCGTGGTGAACGACAACTGCACATAACGGTTTGAGCGACGGGGCGCGGCCCATCCTCGCGATAGACCTGCTTGCGACCCCCCATGGGTGGTTCTTGGGGCTGAACTTCCTGGCGAGGCCGGAAGGACGACGTTCAACTCAGGTCGTACTCGGTGACGCGCCTCTCGCTGCGGGCCCTGTAGTTGCTCCACTCCAGTTCCACTCCGGGGTTGTCGCGCCGGAGCGCCTCAGCGAGCTCGGCCTGGAAGAGGGTCATGCTGGTGGGCGAGCCCCGTACGTCGAACCGGTCGTTGTCGTCGAAGACCAAGATCACCGGACCGTCGCCGTCATTGACCACGATCTGCCTCCTGCGGGCATCGCCGGCCAGGACAGGCCCGCTGTCGGCCTCGCCGGCGTCAGCGGCCCAGTACACGGTGGCGGTCTCGCTGCCCTCGCTGGCGCTGTTGACGCCGTAGCCCGCGGTCAGGGTCTCCGTCTCGCCGCCAGAACCGTTGTAACGGTAGGCGAACCGTTGGGAACCGCGGCTGTTCGTGGTCAGCACCGAGCTGCTGTCGAGCGTGACGTCCGACAAGCCGCTACTGCCCAGGCTGACCATGGCACCCGGGAACGGAGAACCGTACTGATCGCGCACCGTGACAGTCACGCTGTTGGACGCGGTGCCGCCCAACACGTGTACGTACTCGGGGGTCTCGATGGTGACCGTCGCGCTGCCTGGGCTGATGCTGCTGGCCTCTTCGCTGAAGGTCAACGTGCCGGTTGCCGCCGGCTGCCCGCTCGCGTCGACAATGGGGGGTGCGTTGTCGAGCGCGGCCAGCGTGTAGGTAGCCGTTAGGTCGCCGTCGGCGCTGCCAGGGTTCGGGTCTGCCACGCTGATGGTGAAGGCGACCTCTCCGGACGGGTCGGACACCAGCGTCTGCTCGTCGGGCTCTCCGGCGCCAACCCGCACCGAGAGAAGCCACTTGGCGGGGTCAATACCATTCTCGCCGGTCTGTACGTTGCCGACGATGTCTTGCAGCTGCATGGTGTACAGGACCGTGCTGCCGAAGCGAGCCTTGCGGGCGCTGAACGTGCTGATCAGCGTGGTCGTGGCAAAGCCAACGTCGGCTCCCTCGGCCACCTCGAGCGTGTACAGGTCTGCGCCGGCTCCCAGAGTGTCACCGGTTCGACCGGTCCAGGCCCACGCGACGGCACCGCCCCCCGGAACGCGCCGCAGACCGGTGACCGCCACTCTCGCGTCACCGTCGCGTCCGGTGACCGGGTCAGTCACATCAATCTCGCACGGGAAGGAGGACCGATCGGCCTGAGTGACCTCTGACAGTTCGCAGGTGCACGCGGCATCGGGTTAAGCACAGTCGCCGTCCTGTGGGAGCGTCGCGGGTGGTCGCCTACATCGACGGCGTCTTCTGGAGGACGCTTCCGACAATCGATTCGACACTGCGATCGTCGTGTCAGGCGATAGTGATCTCGTGCCGCCGGTCGAGTCCGTCCGGCGCCGCTTCCCGCACAAGCGTGTCATCGTCGCGTTCCCTCCAAGGCGGCGCTCGTCCCAGCTTGAGCAGGCCGCCTCTGCAGCGTTCTCGATATACCCCCAGACGATCCAGTCCAACCGCCTGCCCGATCCGGTTCGCGCTTCCGGCGGCGTGGACCTCCACGCTCCCAGCGGCTGGCTGCCGTGAATCCACTCGGGCTCGCCTGGTGGACGGGCCGCGCCTGCGCGTGCCCGTTGCCGAGCACGATCTGATCCCCGACGCCCTGGCTGCTGTCTGCACGCTTCCCCGCACCCCGCCAGCACTCACCCGCGCAGGCAGGGCCTACAAGAACAGGATCCCACTGATTTGAGAGAACCAGTTTGAAACTGCGGTGACAGGGCCCTAGCATCGAGCCGTCTGACGGTCCGGCTAGTAGGCGCAAGCCGAATGCAGCCGACACACCGCTGACAACGGGATCCCGGAACGCACGGGGTCCCTTTCTTGTTGCCGCACCAGGTCAGGGAGTACTCGGTGACTCGGCGGCCGCTGCCGGGACGGTAGTGGGCTACGCCGCCACTAGTTCGCAGATCTGGCGCGTCTGGGCCAGCATCGTGCCCGAGACACTGCGCGTCGCCCCGCTCGGCGCGGTGGGCCAGATCAGGCCAACCTCCTCGCCCATCCGCCTGATGATGGACCCGACCTGCTGGTTCAGCTCGGGTCCAGCGACGGCATCGACAAGAACGAAATGGACCTCCATATCGCCCGTGCTGGCCTGACCCCATGTGCCCGGGTCCGTGATCTCGGCCTCGTTGTCGAGATGCTCGGCTATGCGGTCCATCACGTCGTGGAACTCATCGGCAGAGAGCGCTCTGGCTCCGTTCTCGTCGATACAGGTCAGCGTGCCTGCGACGCTCACCTGCACATGATCCTCGGTCACCATGTCACCCGCCTCTGCATCGGTTGAAGTCCGCGCGGACCTTCTTGAGCGTCCCCGAGTGTCGAGGGGTAGCTGAGACCGTCACCCTGCACTCGCATGGGTACGGACAGAGAGCACGAAAGTGCTTCTTGCCCTTGGTGACGCGCCAACCATCGTCCTCGGCCCGTTTCAGCAGCGCCTCATAGTCGCCGTGTCCGTGGCGTGGCCTGCGTCCACTCAATCAATCTCCTTGGCCTGCCGCGGCAGGCCCCCAGTGTGCCACACCGGCTGCTCAGCGCAACTCCCAAGATGCGAGGGCGTTCAGGTCAGGTCGTACTCGGTAACGCGACGGTCGCTGCCGGCCCGGTAGTTGCTCCACTCCAGGGTCACGCCCGGACTGTCCTGCCTGAGCGCCGCGGCGAGAACGGCCTCGAAGGCGGCCATCGAGGTGGGCTCGCCCCGCAGGTTGAACCGGTCATTATCGTCGTAGACCAGCAGCACGGGGCCGTCGCCGTCGTTGACCACGATGTGGCGCCGGCGGATGTCGCCGGCCAGCACCGCCCGGGCTTCGTCGTCGTCGTTCGGTCCGGCGTCGGCGGCCCAGTACACCGTGGCGGTCGTCCCCGTGAGGTTGGCAGTGGTCGCACCGTAGGAGGGGGTCAGGGTTTCGGTCTCGCCGCCCTGCCCCCTGTACTGGTAGGCGAACCGGCGGGAGCCGCGGCCGTCCACCGTGAGCTCGGCGGTACCGTGTGTGACGGTCCCCGACCCCGACAGGGTGCCTGCGAGCCTGACTTTGGCGCCGGGGAAGGGATTGCCGTACTGGTCGAGCACGGTGACGGTCGCGCTGTTGGATGCGAATCCGCCCAGCAACGCAGCCATCTGGCCCCGGTCGACGGTGCCGTCGGGCTCGTAGTTGAGGTCCAGCGGCGGCATTGTGGGATCCTGCACCTCCGCAGCGCTGGCACCCCTGGTCACGCCCAGCTCGTAGAGCGCAGCGATCTTCGCATCGCTCGTGTCGGGGAAGCGGTCGTCGGCCACGGACCTTGAACCCGCGGTGCCCAACAGGATGGTGCCGTTGGAGTCGACAGTCACGTTCGGTGCGGCCTCGACGAGCAGACCGATCAGGAACGTCGCCATCTCGGCCCGGGTCACATCGTCGTTCGGGGAGTACGTCGAGCCGTCCCCGGTGCCGTTGGTGATGCCGTAGTAGGCGACGCAGTTGATGGCGTCGCCAAAGGCGTGACCATCGGACACGTCGGTGAACATCTGGTCGCCGAGAGCGTCACCCACACACGCCGCCGTCGCCGAAGCGTGGTCCGCCTTCTCTTGGACGGCTGCTGCCGGGCTCGCGCTGACTGCGAGGAGCGATGCGATCAAGGCGCCTGCGGCGAGCACTGCCCAACCCGTAAGCAATCTCTAGGACCACAGGCCTGGACAATCCTTTTCACTACAGGCTGCCGGACAACTCCGACATGTCGGACGAGGCGGCCGTCTGAGGTACGAGCGCCGCGCAAACGCCGACCTCACAAGGGGCGCACGAACCAGCCGGCCGCGGCTGAGGCGCCCAGGCGACGAGGGGAGCCCGTGGACGGCTGAGGGACAAGACGGAGGCTCTGTGTTCTGTGCCTCGGGCACGGTGCCGGCACTGCAACATTGCCGCAAGCACGACTGTGCCGAAGGACATTGCTGCGCAGCGTGTGGGTGACTCGATGCGCGTGGCCCTCGACGCTCGTTTGTCAGGTGCCTGATGTGCTGTTCCAGCAGATGGCGCGCGAGACGGCTCCCGGCGATGGTCACCGGAGACCCTGTGTCGATGTGCGCCTTCCACAGCCGCCATTGAGTTGGGAGCCGTCTCGGGACGATCCACATCGGCGCATAGAGCGCCGTCACGCGGGCATTGAGAATCTGAGAGGCTGTCTGCCGATCTTGAACACCGCGTAGTCGCCGTGGGCTGCTCCCGCGGCGTCAGCCTCCTCGGAGGTGTCGTACACGCCGACTAGCTCGCCGTCGCAAAACAGGGCGAACCTGCCGAGATGCTCCTGCTCAAGGAGCGCTTCCTGTCGTTCAAAGGCGGGAAAGTTCCGACCATAATCTGCCAAGAGCCGATCGATGTCGTCCATGGCTTCGCCTCTCCTGTGGTGCGCCCACACTCAACTAGCCCACACTCAACTATAGGCACCCTGCTTGCGTCAACCCTCCAATCCCGGTCGCCGGCCAGACTCCCGGCGCAACTCCCAAGATGCGAGGCCGCTCAGCTCAGGCCGTACTCGGTGACGCGGCCGTCGCCAGGGTGACCCTGGCGCCCGGGAAGGGGTTCCCGGGAACGGGACCCCGTGCGTCCCGGGGCCCCGACCCCCTCCGCTAGAGCGCCAGCGACACAGCCTGCTCGGCGAAGTCGGCGGTGGCGGCGTCGGCGGCGTCGGCGCCGTAGGCGTCCGCGACCAGCGCGAGCAGCTGGCCGGGGTCTGTAGCCCCGGTGCCGCGCGCCAGCCGGGCTGCGTCTTGGAGGTCCAGGGGGCGGGCTGCGTACACCTTCATGGCCAGCAGCACGGCGGGCGAGGGGGCTTCGATCGTGAGGCAGTCGGTCTGGTGCAGAACCTGGGGATGGAGGTCGCCGGCGGGCGTGAAGATCGCCACGGCGCCGTTGAGCCAGTTGCGCGGGAGGCCCTCGGCGTCGGCGACGAGCCGGGCGGCGCGCGCCAACTCGGCGGGGAAGCGCATCGAGATGAAGTCCACCGCTGCGGTGCGCCGCTCGGTGCCGGCGTGCGGCGCGGCGCGGAAGCGGTGCTCGAGGACGTCGATGTCGTGGGTGGTGCGGTCCTCCCACATCAGCGCCAACGCAGCCCCGCCGGCGATCATCAGGTGGTGGCCGGCCGAGCCGGCATCGCGCAGATGCGACGACAACGCGTCGAACAGGCGCCGGATGTCGGCGGCGCCGAGCTGCGGGTCAGGCGGTACCGGCGGCCAGGCCTCGGTCATGTGGAACGAAGGTCCACCACCGAGAAGTAGACCCGGTGGTAGCGGCAGACCCCGGGGGCGTCGCGGCGCAGACGCCGCCCGTAGGGCGACTCCAGGTCCACGTCGGGCACCAGGGCCACATCAACAGGCGAGCGGGCCGAGGCGACCCACTCCGGCGGGGGATGGCCGTCGCGCTGGCACAGCGCATGCACGACCGCCGCAATCTTGGCCGCGGCGGTCGCGTCCGTGCCTTCGGGCAGGCCGCCGGCGAGCATGAGGGCCCTCGACTCGGGCTGGTTGTTCCAGTCCTTGACGAGCTGGATCACCGGCCAGTAGCCCGCGCCGCGGCCGCCGGGGATCGCCATAGCGGCGGGGAGCTCGCCCACAACCGTGTAGCGGCGCGCCAGCAGCGGCCCGGCCCGATCATGGCCGCCGGCAGGCACCTCTGCGGGAGAGTCCATGTCGTTCACTGAGACGACCCTAGCAGGAGCGATGTGCGTTCAGCGACGGCGGACACCGGAGGACTACTGAGTTATGACGGTATTGTTCGATTGCAGGGTTCGGGTGGGCCATTGGAACAATATCCACATAACTGCACATGACTCGGACGGGGCCGTGGCGTTCAGGTCAGAAGCCGACGACTACCTCGCGCAGCGCGAGAACGAGCAGGTATTGCGAGCCGAGTGACGCCGGCACCCCGGCGGTGTCCGCGCGGGCACCAGCCGCTGCGCCCGGGTTACAGGCGTGACCAGTCTCGGCTCTGATGAGCAGCTGTTTCAAGTTCTGATTTTGAATTAGAGGCAGCGCGGGTAGGTGATTGTTGCCCAGCGGATGCCTTCGGATTGGCGAGAACCGACGATAGTCCCAGTAGTTGTAGGACGAAACTACCAATAGGCTTCAGACGATTTTAGCATTAGGAGGCCCGGATGGGTGACGTGCCGAGACGCTTGGAGCCGATCACCCGCCGCATGCTGTCCAGCTTTCGAGTGGTGGTGGTCACCGGTCCGCGCCAAGCGGGCAAGACCACGCTGGTGCGCCACACACTGGGCGGCGCGGGCACGTTCGCGCGCCTCGACCGGGAGGCGACCCTGCGGGCCGCGTTGGACGACCCCGATGGGTTCGCCGCGTTCGGGGACACGCCGCGGGCCTTCGACGAGGTGCAGCGGGCCGGCGACCCCCTGATCCGGGCCATCAAGAACATCGTGGACGACGATCCCAGCCGCGGCCAGTTCCTGCTGAACGGCTCGGCGGACTTCCTGACCGTGCCGACCATCTCCGAGTCACTGGCGGGCCGGGCGGCGTTCCTGGAGCTCTGGCCCTTCACACAAGGTGAGATGCACCAGGAACCCGACGGGTTCGTCAGAGCAGCCTTCGCGGATCCTGACCGCCTCCTGGACGGCGGACCCTCTACGTTGGGCCTTCCCGACTATCTCAGCCGAGTCTGTGCGGGAGGGTTCCCCGAGGCGGTGGCCATGGCGCCGCAGACCCGCCAGGTGTGGTTCCGCGACTATGTGCGAACCGTCATCCAGCGCGACATCAAGGACCTCTCGGGCGCACGGCGCACATACGAGCTGCCCAAGCTGCTGAGGCTGCTGGCGGCCCGCACAGCCGGCGAGCTGGTTCTGGAGAACCTGCACCGGGCGACTGGCCTCGGAAGCCGCAGCACCACCGAGGCCTACCTCGGGTACCTGCAGATGACCTATCTGGTCCTGCTGCTGCCGGCATGGTCGCGCAACCTCTCCAGCAAGGCCGCCCGTCGGCAGAAGGCTCACCTCGTCGACAGCGGTCTCGCCGCGTACCTGCTCGGCAGGAATCCGCAGTCGCTGGCCCGCCCCACGGATCCCGCCCGCGGCCAGCTCATCGAGTCCTTCGTCGCCAACGAACTGCACCGCCAAGTCTCCTGGCACAGCGACAACATTGCCCTGCACCACTTCCGCGACCGCGGCGGCACCGAGATAGACATCGTCGCCGAGGCCGCCGACGGCCGGCTGGTGGCCATCGAGGTCAAGTCGGCCCCCGTCGTGCACCGACACGATGCCCGGCACCTCCATTGGCTCCGCGACCGGGCTTCCGACGACTTCGTGTGCGGCGCCGTCCTGCACACCGGCGAACACGCCTACCGCCTCGGAGACCGCATACTGGCATTGCCCATATCCCGCCTCTGGACCGCCCACTGACGCTCCGCTGCAAGCGAGGTTGCGGCGCCCTACGCGAGCATGAGGCGTTCACCCTCGGGTTCCGGGGAGGTGATGACTTCCCCGAACCATGCTCGTGAGGGCCTCCTCGCCGGATGCTCCTACGGCGTACTGGTCGTTGTCGTCGTAGTTGACCGACTGCGGACCGTCGCTGCCCGAGACGATGATCGTGTTGTTGTCGAGGTCGGCCGCCAGAACCGTTCCGCTGGCGACGCCGGGGCCTGCCGCTGGTGCCGCCCAGTAGACAGCCTTCGTGACATTGGCTCCACCGGCGGTGATCGGGGTGAGCGTCGCATTGGCCGTCACGTCAGAGGCCGTGTTCGCTGTGATCGTCTCCGTTGAGCCGCCGCCCGTGTAGGTGTACCCGATGCGGACCGAGCCAGAGGAGTCGGTCCGGCGGGCGACCGGGAACGTCGACGCGTTGGCGGGGGTGCCGCCGGCCGGGTCGTGGGTCGAGCTCAGCCTCACCAGATGGCCGCGTATGGGCCTGCCGTACTGATGCAGTGCGGGTGTGCCCGACCGAGCGGATCGGTGCCGCCGGATCGAGTTCCGCCGTCGTCGTGAGTGTTCGCCGCCGACTGGAATCGATCGGGACTCATGGGTGAGACGGTGCGCCGCTGTCGGTTTCTCCTTGTGGCCCTGTGAGGCTTCCGTAGGCTGAATGCGCCATGTGGGAGTTCCTGACCACTGCTGAGTACCGAGAGTGGGTCCTGACGCTGGAGGATCAGGACCGCGCTCGACTCCAGAGGGTCGAGCAACGTCTCATCGCCGAGGGGCCACTCCTGCACAGACCACACACCGACACGGTTCGGGGCTCCAACTACAAGAACATGAAGGAGCTTCGCCCGACTCCAACGATCCGAGCGTTCTACGCGCTCGACCCCTGGCAACGAATCGTGATGTTGTGCGGGGGTGACAAGGCCGCCGCTCGGCAAGGCACGAAATGGTACAAGAAGATGATTCGGCGTGCTGACCGGCTCTACAGGTTCCACCTGGAGAACCATCCCCGATCTCCGTCGGCCTAGCGGGCGGACGAACGCTGATAGGCTTGGACTCCATGGGATTGTTCCGTCGACGCCGAGGCCTCGACTTGCGACCTCTCTCAGAGCTGCACGACGAGTTCATGAAGCGGCCGAACGCGGAGGAACTCTTGGCCGAAGCCGACGACTACCTCACGCAGCGCGAGAACGAGCAGGTATTGCGAGCCGAGTGACGCCGGCACCCCGGCGGTGTCCGCGCGTTGTTGGGGACTATCAGCGAAGGGACGAAGGGTGTCTGCTACCTACCTTCCAGCCGAAGCGGCGATCGACCCATCGGTTCGCGTCTCGGACCTTCCTCCATGGATCAGGACTCCAACCGCGCTTGACGGTGCGTGCTCGGTGTTCGATTTGTTTGGCTCCAACGACCTCTTGGCGATGGTAGATGCCAGGAACCTTGAACCCTATGAGGTTGTTGCCGCGCACGCTTGGCAGCGTGTGGGCGACTCGATGCGCGTGGTCCTCGACACCCGCTTGCCCAGCTAGCCGCGCCTGATGGCCGATCTGCCGGAGAAACGCCCCCAGGAAGTCCGGGCCATGGTGATCGCCATCGGCGGGCTCGTGGTGGCAGCCATTGTCGCAGTTGCAGGTCAGCCACTGTGGGGAGTGGTTCTGGCCGTTCTCGACATCGGCGGAGGGGTTGCAGTATCCCTGTTCCTCAGAATGCGGTCCAGGAACGGAACCTAGCCTCTAGCCCGACAGCAGCTGGCTGTGACGGTCACCTTGCTCAAGCCGGATGGGTCCTGTCGGCAGACCTCATCAGAGGTCCCGCACGGAGACGCGAGGAGGCCCCGGCGTTTCTGCCGGGGCCTTCTCGGGGTTGGTGGTTTGTGTCGGGCGGGGGGGTTGGCCCCGGGCCTGCTGGCCCGGGGCCGCGCCCGCCCTTTGGGTCAGTTGGCCACCACGGTCAGCACGAACCTCGCGACATCACCGGAGTCGTTGGGATCGTAGGAGGACACCACGACCGTGTCGTTGGGGCCGGCCGTGCGCTTCCCGTCGGCGGTGAGCGCCTCCTCGAAGGCGGCCATGCTCGTGAGGGCCTCCTCGCCGGATGCTCCTACGGCGTACTGGTCGTTGTCGTCGTAGTTGACCGACTGCGGACCGTCGCTGCCCGAGACGATGATCGTGTTGTTGTCGAGGTCGGCCGCGAGGACCGTTCCGCTGGCGACGCCGGGGCCTGCCGCTGGTGCTGCCCAGTAGACGGCCTTCGTGACATTGGTTCCATCGGCCTGGATCGGGGTGAGCGTCTCAGAGCCACCAGCAGTCACGCTCGTGTTCGCTGTGATCGTCTCCACCGAGGCCCCGCCCGTGTAGGTGTACCCGATGCGGACTGTGCCAGAGGAGTCGGTCCGGCGGGCGACCGGGAACGTCGACGCGTTGGCGGGGGTGCCGCCGGACTCCGCGGAGGTCGCCGCCACCAGCAGCCTCGAGATGAGCAGCGCCATGTCGCCCCGGTTCACCGGATCCGAGCCGGTGTCGGCGAAGTCGCCCACGACCGCCTCAGCGTCCGCGCCCGCGGCAGCAGCGGCCCGCTCCATGAACAGGACCATCTCCTCGTTGGACACATCAGCATTGGGCCGGAAGGTGCCGTCGCCGTAACCGACGGTCACCCCGTAGTAGGCCAGACAGTCGATGGCGCCCCGGAAGGCGTGACCCTCGGACACGTCCGAGAACATCTGGTCGTCGGTGGCGTCGCCCACACACGCCGACGTCGCAGCCGGCTTGTCGGGCTTCGAGTCCTCGTCGAGCGCAACCGCCGGGCTCGCACCGACCGCGAGGAGCGATGCGACCAAGGCGCCCGCGGCCAGCACTGCCCAACCCGGCGACAGAATTATGTGTAATGCGGACGCGAGAATCGCTATTCAACACATTGGCTGAGAGGCCGCCCCGAGGGGCTTATGATATATACGTTCACTCTTGGGTTGTTCAGCGAACGAATATTTCATAGCTGCGCTTGCTCAAACCACCCCGATGGTGGCTAGTCCCGAGAATCGTTGTCGAAGACATAGTGTGTGCCTCGTTTGGAGCCCCGTCGCTCTAGCTTGCCCTCGGCGACCAGGCGGTTGAGAATTCGCACGGCCATCGCCCGATCGAGACCCGTTCGGACTCGCACGCTTGCATTGGTGATCGGGCCCTCGCGCGACAACGCGAGCACCTCGGCGACGAAGTCCCGTGGTCGCGTTCGGACACCATCGGGACCGGCGAATCGGGAGTGAAGGCTGTAGAGAGATCCCGAGTCGGTGCCGTGCTGTTCTAGCAGGCCTCGATCGCGAAGGCGTTGGAGCGTCGCCCGGCTCTCGCGGGCATCGACTCCGAGCAGTACCCGCGCCCGCGCGTTGGTGAGCGTTCTTCCCCTGATGGCTTGGATCAGGAGTGTCGCATCTTGCGGACTCATGCCGTGATCTCCCGATGCGCGCTCGCCGACAGAATGCGGCCGAGTCGATTCTCCGTCCCCGACCATCAGCATCTGGGCGAGCAGCGCGCGTTCTGCGGGAATGGCCTCTGAGCCGAGGGGCAGCGTGACTGTCACTGATGCGTCGTCTGCCTCGAAGTGGGGCGGTGCCATGAAGTTCAAGGCCATGTGCCGCTGCATGAGGTCAACACCGCGCCCTGCGTCCTCGGCGACGCCGAAGAAACGGAGTGTGCGAATGACCAGGATGTTGCGGGGCACGGACCTGTCTGCGATGTCGGCCAGCGTGACTCCACCCGGCAGCGCCCCGGGGGAGCGCACCACGACCCGGTCCGGGCGGATCTCGATTCGCACCGCTTCGCCAGTAGTCGCATAGGAGCGGTGCGCGACCGCGTTGGCAATGACCTCCCGAAGGGCGGGGCGAGGCAGCCGATGGAGCTCATGGCGGTCAACGCCCAACATCGCCATATCGAAACCGAGTTCGTCTAGAACGAACGTCGTGGCGTTGCGAACCTGCTCCGGGAGCGGACCCCGGAACTCGGCCCGCCGGTCGTAGTCGAGGCCGTCGTCGCGGTACCGGAATACCTCCACGTAGGCCTTGCCGAGTACCCGACCCGGATCTGCGATCAGGTACAGGGCACCAGCAACGCTCAAGCGCTCGTCATGGCCAGCAGCGATCAGGAAGGCGTTGTCCCGCAGTCGTTGCATGAGTAGGCCCTGATCGCCTGCGATGTCCCATTCCCAGGCCGCCGCGAGTTGCAGCGCAAGGTCACGCTCTATCTGGTCTGCACCCGCCTCGGTCGCGGTCGCTTCCGGGGCGCGCACGAACCGGCGAGCGATGAAGTCGGCGAGCCGGACGCCCATGAGCGTGTGGTTGGACGCGCCGCGGCGTTCCTTGACCTGGCCGTTGCTCAGCTGGGCGAAACCGTCTCGTTGGCGGTTCACTCCGATGGCAGCAAGATCACGGCCCTCCACTCTGAGCCGGTGGACCCGGTAATCACCAAGCCCTGCGACCGAAGCCAGCCGGTTGTGGATCTCAATCTCCTTGTCGCTACTGAGTGAGAGGCCCACGATCTGCCCTGTGTCGGAGACACCGAGCAGAATGACTCCGCCGTCGGTGTTGGAAAACGCCGCAGCCGTGTTAGCGATTTGATCGAGCGGGACGCTCTCCTTGAACTCAATGCGCTCGCTCTCGGCCGGAAAATCCTCAGCGAACTGTTCGGCGCTCAAGTCCTGTGCGGGGGCCCTGCTGCATGCGGGATGAAAGAGAGGATATGACATATTCGTCCTTCAGGTTATCAAGACAGGAACGAACATGTCATAACGGTGGTCGCCGGGACGGGGTCGCCGAACTCCCGCGCGGAGTCGACGCGCCTGCATCCCCGTGCTGGGCGAGCTTCCTTGTCTGCCGAGCGAGCTTCAGTGTCTTTCACTGATAGTGGCATCTATTTGGTGACTTAGGTTCTGTTCAGGTATAGTTGCTTGCTGCCGTCGCAAGCCGCGGCCACATGGCTCGCCTCAAGCACCCAGCGGAACGGGAGGCCCCGACGCCATGGACACGACCACATTGGACTCCAACACCATCACGCTCATGGTCACGATCGCAGGGTCGTGGCTGACCCTTGTAGGTCTGATCTTCTATCAGTCCAATCGTCTCGACAACAAGATCGACTCCCTCGACACCAAGATCGGAACCAAGATCGACGCCCTCGACACCAAGTTCGACACCAAGATCGACGCCCTCGACACCAAGTTCGACACCAAGATCGACGCCCTCGACACCAAGTTCGACAGGAGGTTCGACGCGTTGGGCAGGGATGTCACCGACGTTCGCGAGAGGCTGGCGAGGGTGGAGGGTCACCTGATGAGGCCGGAGAGCTTCGCCGGTCCTCTGTCCACCCCGCCCGAAGAGGTCGACGACGATCATCGCCAGGCCGGCTGAGGCCGCCTCCCAGCAACGGACGCGGCTGCGTCAGGGCGTCCCGTCCGACTGCAGGCGTCGTTGTGGCGCAGGTAGCACCCGCAAGTCGGCTAGGCCCCTGGGCCGGCCACCAGCGCGAGTACAGCTATGACATACTCGTTCGCTGCACAACCCAAGAGAGAACGCATATATCATTCTCGCGTCCCGTGAGGTAGTCGTGGGCTTCGGCCTTGACACGGCCGAACGGGTCCGTCCTCAGTGGGCCGGTCCGCTCATCCGCACGCCGCAGATGCGCGCTTGGCGCTCATCTGCGGTGGGCACGGCCATAGCTCCCTGATGGGCCGGCGGGGCTTCCGTAGGCCGGATGGACTTGGTCGCCGTCGTCGCGACGCATTGGTGAACACTCTAGGTTGCTGCGGCGGGTCGGTTGCGGATCGAGAGAGCCGGGTCGCGTCAACCGGCTTGGCGGTGGTCGCTGGCGGGCTAATCGGGCGACGGGGGACCAGCGCTCGGTGGCGGGCAAGGAAGGCTCGCCCAGCACGGGAGTGCAGACGCGAGGAGGCCCCGGCGTTTCTGCCGGGGCCTTCTCGGGGTTGGTGGTTTGTGTCGGGCGGGGGGGTTGGCCCCGGGCCTGCTGGCCCGGGGCCGCGCCCGCCCTTTGGGTCAGTTGGCCACCACGGTCAGCACGAACCTCGCGACATCACCGGAGTCGTTGGGATCGTAGGAGGACACCACGACCGTGTCGTTGGGGCCGGCCGTGCGCTTCCCGTCGGCGGTGAGCGCCTCCTCGAAGGCGGCCATGCTCGTGAGGGCCTCCTCGCCGGATGCTCCTACGGCGTACTGGTCGTTGTCGTCGTAGTTGACCGACTGCGGACCGTCGCTGCCCGAGACGATGATCGTGTTGTTGTCGAGGTCGGCCGCCAGGACCGTTCCGCTGGCGACGCCGGGGCCTGCCGCTGGCTCCGCCCAGTAGACGGCCTTCGTGACATTGGTTCCATCGGCCTGGATCGCGGTGAGCGTCTCAGAGCCACCAGCAGTCGTGCTCGTGTTCGCTGTGATCGTCTCCACTGAGGCCCCGCCCGTGTAGGTGTACCCGATGCGGACTGTGCCAGAGGAGTCGGTCCGGCGGGCGACCGGGAACGTCGACGCGTTGGTGGGGGTGCCGCCGGCTGGGTCGTGGGTCGAGCTCAGCCTCACCAGATGGCCGCGTATGGGCCTGCCGTACTGATCGACCACCGTCACGGTGACCACGTTGCTGGCCGAACCGGTCATGGGTCGAGTCAGGAAGGCGGCCGTGGGCTTGATGGACGCACCGTTCAGCACCGCCCTGGCGTCGGAGAACGTGATCGTCTGCGAGCCAGCCTCAGTGGACGAGATGGTATTGTCGACATCCTGACCGCCGCTGGTCGTTGCCACTGTGTAGGTGACCCTGGTCCGGTCGATCCTGTTGGGCACCGGCGGGGTAGCGCCGGAGTCACCGTTCGGATTGTTCCGGTCGGTGTCATCAGGATCGGAGGCCGTGATGGTGAACGTGGCCTTGCCGCTGGCGTCGACCTTGAGCACACGGGTGGACACGGCCGCCGCATCGGCGGCTGCCACAGCTGCCGGCGTGGCGTCCTCCTCGATGTCCATGTCGTTGGCACGACGGACGGTGACCGTGTAGCTGTTGCCGCCATCATCTGGCACAGCATCGGCATCGTTGGCGCCGACCAACTGGATCGTCACGGTCACGGTGCTGCCGAAGTGGGCACGGGTCACACCTGTGGCCATGTCGGTCGTGACCTTGGCCGAGTCGGCCGCCACTGGGGCCGTCTTGGTGAGGTTGATGCTGGCGAGCCCCTCATCGACGTCGTCGACCTTGTCGCCGAGCTCTCCGGTCCAGGCCCACACGGTGGTGCCGCCCGCCTTCACGTTCACGCTGCTCGCCTTGTGCCTGAGGTCACCGTCGAGGCCGGTCACCGGGTCGAGTGCATCGATCACGCACAACCCTTCAGTAGCGTGGCCGTCCTCGCGGGTGAGGCGTGGCGTGTTGCAGCTGCCGTCGGCCTTGAAGGCCTCTCCGACCTCGTCCGCACTGGCCGAGAAGATGTCGACCTGTGCGTTGGCCACCGGATGGAAGTTGGCGTCACGGACCGAGATGATCACCTCGCCGGGACCGTCGGACTGGATGGTCACGCCTGAGGGACGGGCGGTGGTGTGAGCCAGCGCCCTGGTGATGAACGCAGCCATCGCACCACGGGTCACCGTGGACGCCGGCGAGAAGTAGCCCATGCCGGTCCCCTTGGCCACACCCAGCTCATACAGCGCGCTGGCCGCGCTGTCATGGACGCGGTTCTGCGAACGGCGGGAGTCAGCGAAGAAGTCCCAATCCTTGGCGGCCACGCCGTCGACCGCGAACGTGCCGTCGGCGTTGTTCTTGACGTTGACCGCCGACTCCGCGGTGGTCGCCGCCACCAGCAGCCTCGAGATGAGCAGCGCCATGTCGCCCCGGTTCACCGGGTCCGAGCCGGTGTCGGCGAAGTCGCCCACGACCGCCTCAGCGTCCGCGCCCGCGGCAGCAGCGGCCCGCTCCATGAACAGGACCATCTCCTCGTTGGACACATCAGCATTGGGCCGGAAGGTGCCGTCGCCGTAACCGATGGTCACCCCGTAGTAGGCCAGACAGTTGATGTCGCCCCGGAAGGCGTGACCCTCGGACACGTCCGAGAACATCTGGTCGTCGGTGGCGTCGCCCACACACGCCGACGTCGCAGCCGGCTTGTTGGGCTTCGAGTCCTCGTCGAGCGCAACCGCCGGGCTCGCACCGACCGCGAGGAGCGATGCGACCAAAGCGCCCGCGGCCAGCACTGCCCAACCCGAGCGCCGCTTCTTCACTAGCTGGGGCATCGGCCCCTCCTTTGCTTGTGCTTGGGGCACAGGCCCCTTCAAATGGGGCATGTGCCCCTCCTTTCTATACCTGGTTTCCATCTGTGGCAAGTTCGGCCCGGACGGACATGTACGCCTCGCACATGCAGACCGGCCGGGATGCAACTTGTACCACGCTACACGCGCTGTTCAAGGGCTGCACCCCCTTCGATCTCTCGTCCGTGACGTTTGAAGAACCCTACCACGACGGTCGGGCCCGTGACGGGCCGTGAGTGTAGCACGGTGGGCTGTTCAACGCGTTCAATCATCCTCGATCTCATCCCAGCCTTGGCACGTAGCTGACACCACTGCCCCGGGCGCCGACACACGGCGCCTCGTCGTCGAACACGTCTCGACACCGTACTAGTAGGTATCGCGCGGAGCAACTACCCGTCACGGGGTACAAAGTAACGCGTGGACGCATGGCATATGGGTATTTCCCTAGGCATTTCCTGCCAGCCCTCAACAACACCCCACCGGCGCTGCGGCGGCGGCGCCGCGACCATGCGCCCCACCAGGGCCCCCCACCCACCAGATCTCCCCCGAACACCGCCACCGCAAGCCATAGGTGTCACAGGTGTCGCGGCAGCCCAACTGCGCCGAATCGGCGAGGACGCGCTGGCTGACCGCCTCGGTGAGGCCCTCGCCCGCAGAAGCCTGTTGTCCTAGCCACGAGCCACGCCGCCGCCGGCGAGGTCTCAGGACAAACCGAAGGCTTCGGCGGCTTCGGGGCCTTCGAGGATGGCGGTGGCGGCTTCGAGGGCCTGTTGTTCGTTGTCGGCTGCGGCTGCGGCTGCGACGGCTTGAGCAAAGCGGGGGTGGGGCACCTGGAGGTCGGGGTCGGCGGGGCCCCAGTATTCGGCTTGGCGCAGTGCGAGGCACGCGAGCCGCACTGCTGCGGTTTCGGGTGTCGGGCCTCCGGTGATCTCGAGACGTGCTGTGGAGTCGCGCTTGAACAGTTCTTGGAGCTCTGCGCGGCTCATCTGCGCGAGGTACGGGTCGTCGGAATGCTCCGCGGGGGTGAACACGAGGGTGCCGTCGTCGTTCTCGGTGACGACGTAGGCGTTGTGGTCGTCGTGGCCGACGCCGTTGAGCTCTGCCTGCCTACGCTGGTCGAGGTGAACGAGCCGGCCGGTGCTGGTGGTGGTCATCGGGAAGCTCTGGTTGTCGATGGGTTGTGGAAACCACGGTAGCAATCCACAGTCCGGCGCGACAGCAGATACAGCGGCCCTCCGCCCGCCAGGTCTCCCTCGGATGCCGCCGACGCGCCGTAGGTGTCGCGGTACAATGCCCGCGGGCCGGGAGACCGGTCCGGTCGCTGCTCAGGCAACGGGGGTCTGCGATGGCACAGACGGCGCAGGCCACCATGGAGCGCCCCCATGTGGCGCCAGCCCGTTGGGAGGCTGCCGTGTGCTCGTGGCCCGACGACGAAGCACGTGACTGGGCCCGCGACCTGATGCAGGCCGCGCGCCAGAACGGCACGGTCAACGCCGTGGTAGCCACCGGATCGGCGGTGCGGGACGTGGACCGCAGCGACGACCTGGACCTCGTGTTGATCTACCACGCGGTGAAGCCGTCGTTGCGCAGGCCGCCGATCTCGACCGATCTGCGCTGCTATGACCAAGCCGACGTGGCGGCCCGGCTGGCCGCCGGTCACAGCTACCTGTCGTGGGCGGTGCGCTTCGGGCGGGTCCTGTTTCCCCCCAACTGCTCGCCGCGTTCGACCGGGTCCACAACCTGCCCCTGCTGATCTGAACCCCGTCTTGGCGGTGAACCCGACACCGCAGAACACACACCGATCGGGCCAACCCACACCCGCCCCCAACTACACCCCGACACGCCCCCACACACCCAACAGCCAGCCCCGCCCGGCCACAGCACCAACCCAGCCCCCCAAACCACCCCCAACAGCCCCTACTGAAAGATCTGGGCTAGCCGGGCGCAGGGCCTTATACGGGCCAGGCGCTCCCGCGCCTGTGGCTCGTGTGCTGATCCACGCCAAGGACAGCCAAGCTGCCTCCCGCAAGCGGTCGGCGCGATGACGCTGGCCGATGTACTCTGCGAGCGTGACCCCAGGCACATTGACGGAGACGACCCACAGGGTGACCGGGACCGCCGAGCGCGATGTGCAGGAGCTGCTGGCATGTCTACGACGCGCCTTCTCCGACGGCGCTCCCTTGTGCCTTGACCTCCGTTCGCTTGACGAGGGAAACGCTTCGGCGCGCCGCGTCGGCCCATGGTGGGTATCCAGCGTCACCAACCTGCTCGCCGGGCACTTCTCCGATCTGCCGTTGAGGGTCGCTTTGCCTGCCGCGCGGGGCGTGCAGCTTCAGCTGCTGCGAGGCGGCCTCTACCACGCTCTAGCTCAGCGGTCGGGACGTGTCGACTACACCGCATGCAATGGCTTCACCAAGGAGGCCTTGAGATCCAGCAGGGGCGCTTGGACTCCCAAGACGGGAGCCGTGCTGTTCGGGGAGGCCTCGGGAACGCCCGTCAGCGAGCGCTCCTACCTGTACGCGAACACACACGCCAGGGCCGAGTCCGGCTACTTCCGCCGCTACGAGGGCTCTGCCGCGTTCCCGTTCCTGGGCGAGATCATCCCGAAGCCTGTTGCGGGCGCCGGACGCCAGGCGCACCGGATGTTGCTCCTGTGGGCGTGCAGGGCGCTCATGGAGGTGCTCGACAACTTCTCCACCCATGCCTTCAACCGCCTCGACGCCGGCTTCGACGCGGACTGGCTCGGGCCGATGGTCGTTGATCGGGCGAGATCGTGTTTGCTCGTCGGCGTCACCACCGGAGGCGCCGACAGCTACGACCGGCTCCACTTCATCGCGCTCGACAACGGGTTCGGCATTCCCAGGACGATGCGTTGGAAGCACCCGGTGCCGCTGCGGTCAACCGGATCAGCCGACATCGTGGAACGCGTGCTTCGAGAACGGTTGACCGACCGCAATATCGACGGGCACGCTGGAGGAGGCTTGTGGTGTCTTTGTGTTCTCGCCGGATTCGCCGGCGGAACGATCGGGGTCACCACTGAAGACGACCTCAGCGGCGGTCAGAGCGCGACGCGCATTCGCGTCGATGTTCCCGCAATCACCGCTGACGATCAACCACTGCAGGTAGAGAGACGAAGCGCTCAACTGCCATGGCGCGGGACGACGATTCACATGCAGATCCGCATTCCCCGTCTAGAAGATGTAGATGAGCATCAACTGAGAGAGTTCCAAGACAGGCTCTACAGAAGTAGTTCCGTTCCTCAGCCCGTCTAACCGCTGGAGACTCGATGACGGGCGGTTCGAGCACCTGCAGCTACGTGCGCGTGGAGCCCTACCGAGCCACTCCACGCACCGAGACCGTCGATGTGGTCGGTGGCCTCCTTTTCGTTGATGTCGCAGGTGAGCACGTAGGCGGATGGGAGGGCGAGGTCGCCGGTCAACTCCGCTTTGTGGAGGAATCCGTGCTGAGCGGGCTGACCCATGTGCTCATCCGGTCCCCGGGCCCGGTCGACGACAGTCTCCGGGACAGGATCGGGATCGTAAGCGACCTTGTTGAGAGCCGATCCGGCCACGCTCCTCCCATCGGGGTCGTTCACTTCGTGCTCGGCGAGCAGTTGACGCCAGTGCGCTGGTCGGTGCCCGTGAGCGACTCGCCAAGCCTGCTGGCAACGGCCCGCTCGGTGGAACTTGCGGCGCTCATGAGTGCGGGAAGCGCTCACTGGAAGCCAAAGACGTTCCACTACGAAGCTCCGTCTGGAGAGCACCGCAGCGACTTCATCCGAGTGGGTGACGCGATCCGGTCGCCGCGCGACGCGGCAGTGCTCGCGACCTGGCTGTATCCGTACATTGACACCGGGACCGCCGTCCTTCTGGACACCAGCACCCTGCTCCCAGTCGTGATGGCGCTCCAAGCCGCCGCGGCGGAGGCCGGCATGACGGTCGGCCCGGTTGCCATTCGAGACGCTTACCCGCATTCACGACTGCAAGACGAGGAGCTTGTGGAACTGACTGTCGGAGCCAACGGCGCGCTGGCGTTGCTGTCGGTCTCCTCCACGGGGCAAACCGCGGATTCGTTGTCGCAATGCCTCGATGAGCGCATCGGACGCGGTAGGAGCGGAGCCGGCTGGAGGCTGGAGACACTCGTCCACCGCACCCAGCCACGGGCCGCTCGTTGGAACGATGATGCCGACGCGCGCGGCGAACCGTGGCTGCACATACCCAGCGGGGAGTCCTTCGCAGCCGGCGACGATTGTGAACTGTGCGGCAGCGCCGACCGTGCGCCCTATGTGCGAATCGATCCGGCGAGCTTCGCGAACACCTCGCTTCCAGAGCCGCCGGTCGTGGTGATGCCTGCTCCACCGGCCCAGGCTCGCCAGGTCGCCAACCTACTGGAAATGTACGACGACACCGACGGCATCGGCATTGACTGCGATCCGGCAGAGCGCACCAAGATGCGGCGCAGGGCTAGACGCTGGGGGGTCTGCTTCTACCCCCACCGCCTGCTTTCGCACCCGAGCCTGATCGAAGCACTCGATGATCAGCGGTCACTGGAGCGAGGCGACAAGAACGACGGCCGGATCGACATGGACAACCTGGCCGGCTTCGACGCGATCGCCGCGCTGGATGAGGACATCGACCACGACGGGTTCGATGACTTCGTCAACTGGGCCAAGACAAGGCTCAACGACAGCGGCAGCACCGAAGACGCGAACATCCCGGTAGTTCGATTCGCGTCAAGCCCGGATGACGACGATCGTGAGTCGGTCGCGGAGCAACTCGAGGACGCTTCGCACATTCTCGTGATGGCCGTCGGAACAGTCACAGGTGGAACCGTCCAAGAAATCCTGATCCGCATTCACCGTGCGCTAAGCGATCGCCCCTCAGGAAGCTACGTCGTATCCGGCCTGGTACTTCACGCTAGACCGGCTTCGTATGAAGAGTGGCAGTCTGTTCGCGGCGCCTTCAGCAGCCGGCTGGTGGCGATGTGGATGACCTACCTGCCGTCACGAGATCATCCCTTGGCTGAGGAACAGCGCCTATTCACGCAGACGCTCAACGACGACTTGCTGTCACCGGAGGCATCGGCGTATGCACAAGCACGTCGCCAATGGGTGCTCAACAGCACACAAAGTGACTGGCCCGCCCGTCGCGAGATCTGGAACCCGGAGTCCGGTGCGCCGAACCCTGCGGCCGTGTTGATGTGCGGAAAGCCAGATCGCGACTCTGAGCACCTGCCCCGTCTGCTGCCGAACTCGCTCTTCGGTCACCGCATGTCGATGGTCGGAACGCTCGTGGGCGTAGGAGCGGCGCTGCATCGTCGGCGCCTCGAAGAAGGCGCTCAGGGCGGACCGCCGGGACTTCGGTTCGATCTGTCGAGAATTCCCGTCGTCTACTTCGAGGTGCCGATCATCTGCGCGGTGCTGCGATGGATCAGACCCTTCGAAGCGTGCTGGGAAAGACCGGGCCGAACGGTGGACGACGTGCTGTTGGAAATCTGGCACAGAGCAGCGTTCGAGGAGCCCGGCAGTCGGGCAACGCTCCTTGCAGAGTTGGCGCTCGCGGCAGCCGCCGGAAAGATACCGCTCCACGCCAAGAACACGATCGCACAGTTCTTCGCCGACATTGAGAGCGACACGGAGACCGACACAGCTCCTCTTGAGACAGCGAAACAACTACTGGAAGCGGCTTGGGGCACGCTGCCCAACGCCGAGCAACACCAACCACAATACCCATAGCACCTGGACTCAGTATCGAGTCCCTCTCCAGGTCCGAGCCTCGACCGCCCCCCACATCATGACTGATGTCACAGCCTCTATGTAGCGTCGATCTGAGAGCGAGAACGAATGCCCTCCTGGTGTGGCAGAATCGGGCTTGTTGGCGGTCCCGAGGCCACACCGGGGAGGGCACTCGCATGGTGAAGCATACAAACACCCGGCCGCGGCTGAAGTTCACTGGCGGGGGCGGGGGCTGGCTGTTCATGCCGGGGCGCGGCTGCTGGTCGATCTGGCCGATGCCACGGGGTTGACAGCGGCGTTGTCGGAGGCGATGGCGCCGACCAAGGTGACACCGAATGGGAGCTTGTTGTTCTCAGCCTCGGAGATCCACTGCCTGCTGGTGCCTGAGAGGCCGGCGAGTTGCGCCTGGGTGAGGTTCTGCTCGCGGCGGATGGCTCGCAGCGCAGCCGCGAGTTCATAGGGTCGGCTGATGTTGTG
Organism: Candidatus Aldehydirespirator sp.; assembly: GCA_965203575.1. Lineage (GTDB taxonomy): Bacteria > Actinomycetota > Acidimicrobiia > Acidimicrobiales > Aldehydirespiratoraceae > Aldehydirespirator. The sequence continues at coordinate 2,014,368 of OZ241894.1, read as the reverse complement.
CCGGGGCTGGTCGGTGCTGGCGTCGGTGCTGGCGGCCATTCCCCACCTCCAGAGGTCAGGATATTACGACACGACCAGCGTATCACCATATCCTGACATCACCGCCATGTCGCTACACGCTGACACCACCGGCGCTATGTCCAGCCCTCGGTGGTGTGCCGACGCATCGTGACATGCCGACTGAGACGGCTTCGTTGCTCGGAGAAGCGGCGAGAGGGGCGTTCGGGCCGAACGAAGGTAGTACTTTGAATTTGCGGGGTTTCTCGTAGGCTGGTGGGGTGATCGAGCGGGAGATGGCACCACACCTGCTGCGCCTGTTCGGACAGTATCCCATTGTCACGGTCACCGGCCCGCGCCAGTCCGGCAAGACGACGCTGTGCCGCAGCGCCCTTGCAGACCTGGCCTACGCCAACCTCGAGGACCCCGACGCCCGAGAGTTCGCCGAGTCGGACCCGCGGCGCTTCCTGGCGCAATTCCCCGACGGCGCCGTGCTCGACGAGATCCAGCGGGTGCCGAGCCTGCTGTCCTATCTCCAGGTCCTCGTCGACGAGGACCGCCGCAACAGCCAATTCGTGCTCACGGGCAGCGAGCAGTCCGGCCTCACGTCGACGATCAGCCAGTCGCTCGCCGGCCGCACGGCGCTGCTGCGCCTGATGCCGTTCACGCTCGCTGAGCGACGCCTCGCCGGGGCGCCCGAGACCGTCGACGAGATCCTGTACTCGGGGTGCTACCCCCGGATCCACGACCAGGGGCTCGACCCCACTCAAGCGCTCGCCGACTACCTGGTGACCTATGTGGAACGCGACGCCCGGCGGATCGGCGGGATCCGCGACCTCGCCGCCTTCCGCCGGTTCGTGCGGCTGTGCGCCGGCCGGGTCGGCCAGCTCGTGAACCTGTCCAGCCTCGGCGCCGATGCCGGAGTGTCGCAGCCGACGGCCCGCCAGTGGCTGGGCGTCCTCGAGGCGAGCGACATCGTGTTCCGCCTGCCCCCGCACCACACCAACATCCGCAAGCGCCTCACGAAGGCGCCGAAGCTCTACTTCGTCGATGTCGGCCTGGCCAGCTACCTGGTCGGCATCCGCAGCCGCGAGCAGCTAGTCGCCCACCCGCTGCGGGGCCCGCTGTTCGAGAACGCCGCCGTCTCCGAGGCGGTCAAACACTCCCACAACCACGCCCGCTACGCCGAGCTGTCGTTCTTCCGCACAGCCGACGGCCTCGAGTGCGACCTGCTGTACCCGACTCCCGCCGGCCTGGCCGCCGTCGAGATCAAGTCCGGCGCCACCCTCGCCGGGGCCTGGTTCGCCGGACTGAGCCGCATCAGGCGCACGCTCCCCGGCGTCTCCTCGGCGACCATCGTCTACGGCGGCGACCAGCCCCAGGTCCGCAGCGACGCCACCGCGGTACCCCTCCCCGAGTTCTCAGCCCTCCTCACAGACCTCGACACCCAGTGAACCTCGCCGCGGCAACGGGCGCGCCACCATTCGCCCCGCTGCGGGCCCCGTCGATGCTATGGCCAGTCGTCGGGCGGCGGGTCCGGGAAGTCCGGCGGCGGGTCCGGGAACCACACGCCCTCGGGCTTAGCAGGCAAGTCGAGCTGGTCGAGCACTCCGGTTGACGGCACAACCATGTGAGTTAGGCTCCGGCTCACAGGGCCAGTGCAGTTCGGCCGTGCACGAAAGGCAGACCCCGATGGGATCGGACACTAATGGTGAGGCTGCCCCCGTTGAGGGCGCTGCGACGGAGGACACCGCCGAGGAGTCGGCGCCTCGACTGGAGCCGATATCGCCCGTGAACCCTCAGCGCCCAACTGAGCGTCGGGCACTGAGGGATTGGGCCAAGGAGACAGTGAACGCAGCCCGGCAGCGTCGGGCGGCTGCGGGGTAGCTACTAGGGGAACAGCCTGTTCCAGTGCAGCGCAGGCCCGCTCCGGGCGTGATCAATCCTGGCGGGCCAGGGCCGCGTGGCGGCCTCGCTCCGCGATCGCCTCGCAGCGGCCGGCGCGGTGGTGCTGGTCAACGAGGTAGTCGGCGACGATGGGCAGGTCCGCCATCGCGGGCGGGAGACTCGCGACGGTCTTGTCGAGAGCGTCCGGCAGCAGGCTCGCCAGCTCCCCGAAGCGAGCCGCCAGGTCGTCGGCGGGCAGACCGAGCCGGTCTGCCGTGTGCAGCATCGCGGTGGGCTGGTCAGCGCTGCTGATGCGATAGTTGGAGCCGATCTTCATGGCCGTGCGCAGGGCGCCGATCTTCTCTGCGGGCAGCCGGTACGGCATCCACGAGCACGCGTCGTACAGCGGGGCCAGATACCGGCTGCGGCCTTGCAGCATCAGCCCGTAGTTCTTGGCGTGGGCGTCGTTGCCGACGATGAGCCACTGGAACGCGAGCATGTCGCGGAACGCCTCGACCATCCGAGTGCAGCCAGGTACCCCGACGCTGCGCAGCGTCGCGGCGATGCCGCCGGGTGTCGGCCCGCCCTGGCTCTCGTACTTCAGGTCCGGCGGGTAGCCGAGCGCCTGGCAGAGGTCCTCCTGATGGACGCGGACCAGGCGGCCGTCGACTCTGCGCCGATCGAAGCGGCGCACCACTATGGCCTCCACGTCGCCATCGGTGATCACCGCACTGGGCGGGGCGGGGATGCCCATACGCGACGCAGTGCCCAGCGCGATGTGCTCCATCAGCGCCTCGTGCGGATAGCGGTGGCGGGTCACCTTGAGGATGTGGCTCGACGGCTCGGCCCCCCGCGGCACGGCCCACCCCGCCGCGGTGCGTCGCAGAGCGAGCTTCGGCTGCATGCCGGCAAGACTGAAACCGCGAGCGGTGGCATGCCCCGCGGGCCAGTAGGCGGGATCGGCCCGCAGATTCCGGAGCCAGTCGAAGACCTCGTCGTCAGTGAGCGGGTGGAGGCTGCCCGCGCCGGCCAGCAGGCTCGGCGTACGCCGCTCGTCGCACAACTGCACCGCACCAGCGCAGTCCTCGCCCACGGGGCAGCCGAGCAACAGCACCGGATGAGCGGGCGGCACATCGTGCTCCTCGCACAGCGAGGCCAGCACTGCGTCGTGGTCGGGCAGCAACCCGTGCAGCCACGACAACAGAGTCTCGCCCTCGGGTGGGGCCGCGGCCGGCGGGAACAGCGTCGACAAGGGGGTGGCGTCACCGTCCCTCGCATAGGCCGTGTCGTAGGCGAACACGGGATGCTCGGGGCGGGTCAGGTCGAGCCGCCCCGCAAGGCGGGCCTCTATGAGGACGTCGAGGATCACGGGCCGTCCTCTACAACGTCCTCAAAGACGTCGGCCGGCTCGCCGAAGACGTCGGCCGGCTCGGCAACGTCCTCAAAGACGTCGGCCGGCTCGCCGACCATGCCGGCGAGGTGGGCCTCCAAGTCCGGTGCCTGCTCTGACGCCGGCACGAGCGCGATCTGGTACCCGAGTTCGTAGACGAGCCTGCAAACCAGCGCGACGCCGAATGGGAGCTTGTTGTTCTCTGCCTCGGAGATCCACTGCCTGCTGGTGCCTGAGAGGCTGGCGAGTTGCGCCTGGGTGAGGTTCTGCTCGCGGCGGATGGCTCGCAGCGCAGCCGCGAGTTCATAGGGTCGGCTGATGTTGTGCCGGGGCTGGTCGGTGCTGGTGGCCATTCCCCACCTCCAAAAGTCAGGATATTACGACACGACCAATGTATCACCATATCCTGACATCACCGCCATGCCGCCATAAGCTGACACAGTGTCGCGAGGCCCGGGTCCTTCTATGCGGCCTGGATCGCGTCCTCTAGGCGTTCGGGGATGTCGGCCGGAACCTCTTCGAGCTCGCAGCGGTGCTGGTTTGCCCACTCGGTGACCATGCGCTCGGCCCTCGGTGTCAACCGGCCCTTCCTGACCCGGCCAGTGTCGATGCTCACTTCGGCTTCGCGGCCGCCGTACTCGGCATGGAAATGGGGCGGGCTGTGGTCGTCGTAGAACATCTTGATCACGATGCCGTAGAAGCGGCAGATCTCAGGCATCCGCGGTGTCCCACATCTCCGGAAACACCTCCTCTGAGGTCTTGCCGGTGAGCTTCAGGTAGAGAGCGTCGCCGCACAGGTCGAGATCGTCGCCCCAGACGATCGAGCCGCAGGTACCGAGCCGCACGACGGAGAAGAACGAGTGGTCCTCCCAGGCCGCGAACACGCCGTCGCCAGCCAGGTACGACAGATCCAACTCACCTTCGACTCCGTCGTTGTAGCGCAGCCAGATCCGGTACGGCTCCATAGCGCGCACCTCGACGGGGCGGATCGACTTGTCGCTTCGAGACATGAGTTCAGCCTACCGAGCGGGTGGGTGACGGCGCCAGAGGGCGAGACCGCAACGACGGGCCCGGGCGATGGCCCGCCGAGCCTCAACTCAGGCCGAGCGCTCCATCAGCGCCTCGCGATTGCTCAACCAGGTCCGCCGGGGAGACGGAGAGCGCTAGAGGTCCGTTGAGGCAGGCCCGCCCGAGGACAACTCAGGACAAACCGAAGGCTTCGAGGGCTTCGGGGCCTTCGAGGATGGCGGTGGCGGCTTCGACGGCCTGCTTGTCGTTGTCGGCATCGGCAGCGGCTCTGACGGCTTCCTCGAAGCGGGGATGGTCGATCTTCACGGGCCCGTAGGGCTCTCCCCAACGGCCGGCCTGGAGCACCGCCAAGCAGGCGAGGCGGACAGCAGCGGTCTCGGGGGTGGGATCGGCGCCCGGGATGGAATCGGAGGGGTCGCGGCGGAGTCGTTCGAGCATCTCGGGCCGGTTCACTCGGCAGGCATCTCGCCATAGGTCACCGAGCACGCCATCTCCACGCTGCTCTGGACTACAGCATCGCCCTCATTGCTGCTCATCGGCCGGCTCCGTCACCAGGCGGCCCATTGCCTCATACATAGCAGCGCCGACGATGTTCCACGCCTCGGTGATCGCGTCCGGGCGGGTCTTGGGCAAAGGGCGCAGGCGGCGGCAGTACATGGGGCGCTGGACGTTGAACAGGTCAAACGCCGAGACCATGCCGTCAACCACGGTAGGGACATAGACATAGTGGCAAGACTCGGCGTGAACGTCGCCGTCGGGGCGGTCGATGGCCTCTACAGCCTGCACGTTTCCGTCTCCTCCCCGTGGTGTGTGTGTCCTGATGTATCACCATATTCTGACATCACCGCCATGTCGCCATACGCCGACACGATGCCCCTAGGGGTTCGCCGGCGCTACGTCCAGTCCTCGGGGCGGAGGGTCTGGGAACTCGGGCGGCGGGGGCCGCGGCAGTGTCCCCGAAGACGGCGGCCGGCTCGCCGGGCGCGATCCAGTTTGTGCGCTATGCATACTTTTGCGTTCTTGTTCTATGCGTTGCATAAAGTACATATCAATAAAGACATATGTTGTGTTGGCTTCGGCGCGCGCCCTGGACAACGCCCCGGCGGGGCTATGGCCAGTCCTCGGGCGGCGGGTCGGGGAACTCGGGGGGCGGGGGCGGGAACCACACGCCTCGGACCCGGCAGGCAGGTCGAGCTGGTCGAGCACTCCGGTTGACGGCACAACCATGTGAGTTAGGCTCCGGCCCACAGGGCCAGTGCAGTTCGGCCGTGCACGAAAGGCAGACCCCGATGGGATCGGATACGAATAGTGAGGCTGCCCCCGCTGAGGGCGCTGCGACGGAGGACACCGCCGAGGAGTCGGCGCCTCGACTGGAGCCGATATCGCCCGTGAACCCTCAGCGCCCAACTGAGCGTCGGGCACTAAGGGATTGGGCCAAGGAGACAGCGAACGCAGCCCGGCAACGTCGGGCGGCTGCGGGGTAGCGCCTAGGGGAACAGCCTGTTCCAGTGCAGCGCAGCGAGGCCCGCCAATTCCAGGGCGATCCCCGCGATGCCCACATATAGCCAGTACCGGCGAGCGTTGACCTGCACATACAGCAGCAAGACGTTCTCGTGACCCCACAGGGCAAGGTCTCGGTACAGCATGCTGTCTGTGGGGAACATGTCAACGTCGTCGCCTCGTGCCACTAGCGCAGACGGATTGTCGCCAAACGGACCTTCCGGACTTCCCAGCACCACTAGCACGGCAACGAGGTTGGCGAGCACTCCCGCACCGATCACGAACATCCACAGAACCGACGGCCGGGCCGCAGTCGGCTCGGTTGGGAAGCTGGCCAGGCCTGTGCCTGCGGCAATGACCGCTACCGCCAGGAAGGCCATGGCTCTATTTCGGATGCGGTCCAGTTGGGCATCCAACTCCGCCCGCCAGCGGATTACTTCCTCGTAGGCCAGCCTGTAAGCGACCCGCGACTCGGGCGAGGTTCCTTCGTTCACCAGGGTGGCGGAGGGTCAGGAAACTCGGGTGGAGGGTCTGGGAAGTCGGGTGGAGGGGGCGGGAACCATACGCCTTCGGGGCCGGCGGGCAGGTCGAGCTGGTCGAGCCAGTAGTTGCAGGCCCGCTCGGCCTCGATCATCAGCTCCTGCTCGTCCACCAGCGTGGAGACGCCGTCGGCCACCACCAGATGGCCGTCCACCAGCACATGGCGCACCATCGGAGCGTGGGTCTGCTGCACCACCGCGTGCAGAGGGTCGACCAGCGGGGCCTGGAGCAGCGAGCGGGCCGGGACCAGCACGATGTCGGCCGCGCAGCCCTGCGACAGCTCGCCCAGCGCCACCCGGTGGCCAGCGGAGGCCGGGGTGAGGAGGTCGGCGGGGGCGGCCGAGTCGGGGAAAGCGGCGGCCGCACCGCGCCAGGTGGCCATCTGCAGCACGTCGCGGGACGACAGCACCGCAGGGTCACCAGAATGAAGAGACTGCATATGAAGCTCGGCCCGCATCTCCGAGAAGATGTCGGTCATCATGTCGACGCCCAGGGCCACGTTCACCCCGGCGGCGAGCAGGTCGGGCACCCGGGTCACGCCCTTGGCCAGCTTCATGTTGTTGGACGGGCAGTGGACGACGTGGGTGCCGCGGGCGGCCAGCAGCTCGATCTCGTCGTCGTCGAGGATCACGCAATGGGCCAGCACCGTGCGGTCTGTCAGGAAACCGGCCCGGTCGAGGGCCTTGATCGGGGTGGCCTGGGCCTCTTGTAGCCAGGTCTCCCGCTCGGCGGCGGTCTCCGAGGCGTGGGTGTAGGTGCCGGCGCCGAGCTCGTCGGCCAGGGCCGCGCTGCGCTCGAACTCCTCGAAGGTGGCCTGGCGGATGCTGACCGGGGCCACGAACAGGCGGTCCGGGGTCGCCGCCGTGTGGTCCAGGAGGGCCCGGATGTTGTCGGCGGCCTGCTCGAACGTCTCGCACACCGGCTCATAGGGGCGGGTCATGATGCCCCGGGCGTAGGCCCAGCGGATCCCCGACGACTCGAGGGCCTGGACGCAGGCCTCGTCCAGGTCGGGCTCGTGGAACGTGTAGGCGTGGTCGACGGCGGTGGTGATGCCGCACTTCAGGCGCTGGAGGGCGCCCAGGAAGGCGGCCATCTCGTACTCCGGGGGACCCATGTGGGCCTGGGTGGCCCACTGGACCTTTAGGAACTCGTCGAGCGGGAGGCCCTCGGCGATCGGCAGGCCGGGGGCCAGGACCCGCAGATGGTCGTGGACGTCGACCATGCCTGGGAGCGCGATCATGTCCTTGCCGTCGATGGTGAGCGTCGCCCGCTCGAGCAGGTCCTTGGCGGGCGGCGGGGCCGCGGCCAGCGGGGTGGTGCCGTCGGAGGCCGGGACGATGGCCGCGATCAGGCCGTCGCGTATGTATATGTGGCAGCGCAGGGGCTCCAGGTCGCGGCCGACCAGGGCGGTGACGTTGGTGATGGCGTGCACGGCCGGGGCCAGGACCCGAGTGTTCACGCCGTCGGGGGGCTCGGGGTCCGCGGGGTCGACGGGGTCGTGGAGGCCCCGGGGTTCGTCGAAGGGGTCGCCGCCGGCGTCACGGATATCGGTGGCGTCGCCGGGGCCGGTGGAGCCGGGGCCGGTGCTGGTCACGGGAAGACTCCGGTGCGGGCGAAGCCGATCAGGCCGGTGGAGCCGGGGCCGGTGCGGGTCACGGGAAGACTCCGGTGCGGGCGAAGCCGATCAGGCCGGTGGAGCCGGGGCCGGTGCTGGTCACGGGAAGACTCCGGTGCGGGCGAAGCCGATCAGGCCGGTGGAGCCGGGGCCGGTGCTGGTCACGGGAAGACTCCGGTGCGGGCGAAGCCGATCAGGCCGGTGGTGTCCAGCCCGTCGAGGCCCAGGGTGGCCAGCGTGCGGCCCTCGGCCCGGAAGTCCCGGCCCAGCATCGACGAGGCGATGTCCACCAGACCGTCGACCACCGGGGTCGGCACGCCCGTCGCCTCGCCCAGCGACGACGCCAGCACCAGCGCATAGGGCACGTCCTCGGTGACATAGCGGGTGTCGAGCCCGCCGGCGTCGCCCGTGGGCGCATACGACACCACCAGCTTCGACGCCCTCACCGTGTCGAACAGGGTGGCGCCGGGGCCGAGGTCGGGAGCGAAGCCCTGGGCCACCAGGAAGTCCTGGTAGCGGCGCAGCTCCTTCGAGTTGAGCGCCCGGCGCAGAGCCAGCAGTTCGTTGTCGACCGTCTCAATCACATTCACCACCGCAGGCGTGGCGCCCTCGCCCCACAACAACATCCCGCCGGAGCGGTTCTGGAGAGTACCCGCGTTCGCGATCATCGCGGCCACATGGTCTATGGCGTTGTAATTGGCGAGCACCGTGTTCCACACCGTGTCGGTGGCGGTGGCGTAGGGCCAGACGTCCTCGATCAGTTTGGTGGTGTGGGCGGTGGCGGCGGTGGTGGCCGGGAGGGTGGCGATCAGCACGCCGCCCAGCTTGCGGAAGGCGGTGACCGAGCCGGGGCCGGTGGGGCGGGCCAGGTAGGGCAGGGTGTTGGCCTCGGCGATGACGGTCGGCTGGTCGATGGCTCGACGGGCCACGATGGCGCCGCTGCCCTCGCCCAGGAACAGCACCGTCTGGTCGGCGGTGACGTGGGGGGCGATGGCCTCCACCCAGCGGTCGTGGGCGAAGCACGGGACGACGGTGACGATGAGGGCCGCGTCGTGGATTGCTTGGGGGATGTCGGGGGCGACGGTGACCGGGTGGGTCTCGGGGCCGTGCCAGTCGTTGGTGACTGTCACGCCTTTGTTGGCCGCGACGGGCTCGAGGTTCGACATGAAGTCGTCGAAGTCGGCCAGCGTCGTGGCGCGGCCGTGGCGGGACATGTCGGCGGCCACCGCCAGGGCGCCGCCGCCGGAACCAAGAACAGCCACCTTCATGGGGTCTTCTCCTTATGTATATGTGTGCGAACCATTTCGGGGTCGGGGTGGGGTGCGGGTCGGGGTGGGGTGCGGGTCGGGGTGGGGTGCGGTCGCTAGCGGTCGAGGAAGCTCAGCATCGCCTCCCCCACCGATGCGATCTCGTCCTCGCTGATGCCCGGGCCGAAGCTCAGGATGACCTCGCTCACGCCCGCGGCCCGCAGGGCGTCGAACCGGTCGGCGGCCCGGTGCACCGAGCCGCAGATCGAGAAGGCGTCCACCATGTCGTCGGTGATGAGCTCGTGGGCCTTGGGGTCGTTGTTGCGTACCGCTTGGCGTACCGGCATCACCTCGGCGGGGTCGAGGCCGTACAGCGGGATCATGCTCGGGTCGAACTCGCCGCCCACCATGTACCTGCACCGGGGACGCAGCACGTCGCGGGCATGGGCCAGGTCGTCGTGCAAGAAGATCTCCAGCCAAACCGCAATAGAGCAGTCCCCCGGTTGGCGGGGTGCAGCCTGCGCTCGCCGGGCGCCGGCGGCGGCTCGGGCAACGGGGGTGTCAGCGGTGTCGGAGACGGTGGCTCGGGCATCGGGGGCGGCGGCCGTGGCGGTGGTGTCGTCAGGAGTGTCGGCGGTGTTGGCGTCGGCGGCGGCGGCTCGCTGGGCGCCGAGCTCTACCCGTTCGACGACATGCTCGATGAACGGCAGCGACAGGCTGTGAGTGATCAGGCCGTCGGCCAACTCGCCGGCCAGCGACATCATGCGGGGGCCCCGGGCCGCCAGGTACAGGGGTATGGGCTGGGGAGGCGTGAAGTCGAGCCGGGCACCGGTGAGCGGGAACCTAGTCGTGGTGTCCGACTTGGCGGCAGGGGCGGTGGCGGCGGCGGTGGCGGGGCGGCCCCTCAGGAGGTCGGCCAGCAGCAGAGCGGTCTCACGGGTGACGGTGAGGGGCCGGGGCTCGTGGATGCCGAGCTGGGTGGGCAGCTCCCAGCCGCCGGGACCGATGCCGGCCACGATGCGGCCCGGGGCGATCTCGGCCAGCGAGGCGAACAGCGACGCCAGGGCGCCCGGATGGCGCAGCAGCGGGCTGGTGACCGCGGTGCCGAGCCGCACCCGGTCGGTGGCCAGGGCGCAGGCGGTGAGGGTGGCGCCGACGTCGCGGTGCATGTAGTGGTCGGGCCACCACACGTCGTCGAAACCGGTGCGCTCGGCGCAGGCAGCCAGCCGACCCAAGCCGACCACGTCCCGATCGGCCCACAAAGCGATGCCCAAGCGCATGTCACCCATCGTGTCCCACACTCCGGTCCGCCCACAAAGCGATGCCGAGCCGCATGTCACCCATCGTGGGCCGTGTTCCGGTCGGCCCACAAAGTGATCCCCAGGCGCATGTCACCCATGGCGGCCTCGCCTAGTGGGAGGGCGATGGCGTCACCAGCAGGTGTATGTCGAGTTGGGTGCGGAGGCGGTCGGCGACATCGTCTGGTGTGGTAGTGGTGGTCGTTGCGGTCGTGACCGCGGCTCGGAGGGATGCCGGCTTGCGGCCCCGGGCGGTGGACGCCTCCAGGAGTTGCGCGCAGTGTTCGGCGGTGCCGCACAGCACGGTGGTGCCGTTGCGCTCCATCGCCTCCCAGGCGTCGTCGGGCTGCCACGACTTGAGGAGGCCGGCGGTGGCGCCTCGCAACAGGGCCGGGAGGATGCTGGCCTCCAGATGGAACGGCTGGGCCAGCGGTGTGGGGCACAGGGTGGCGTCGTCCGGGTTGAGGTCGAGCCGGGCGGCCACGGCGGCGGCGGCCTCGATCAGCTCGGCGTGAGTGCGGGTAGTGGCGGAGGCGGGAGCGGTGAGCGCGATCGCATTGGCTGCCGTGGCGTTGGTGGTGGGCGCGTCGGTGGGGATCGTGGTGGTCGTGGTCAGGGGTGGCTCGGCCGCGGTGGCGGCGGTCGCTGGCGCCTCGACGAGGGGGGTGGCCGCGGCCAGAGCGTCCAGCCAGCCAACCGTTCCGGACTGGGGTCCGTCCATGCCGGCGAAGACCGTGCCGCGGCCGGCAGTGCCAAGGGTCGCCACCGTGGGCTGGACGTAGTCGAAGTGGTCGTTGGTGTAGACGACGGCGTGGGGAGCGGCCGCGGTCATCAGTTCGTGGAAGCGGTCCTTGTCGGCCAGGTCCACCAGCACGGCGGTCGCTCCCAGCCGCCAGGCGCCCAGCAGGGCCACCACATAGTCGAGCCCGGGATGGGCGAACAGGCCGACCCGACCGCCGGGGGGCACACCGAAGCCGGCCAGCACCGCCGCAGCCCGGGCCATGGCGTCGACGGCTTCCCTATATGTAAGGGCGCGATCACGGTCGACCCAGTGGATCGCCGTGTCGCTGTCGGCAGTGCCGGGCCGGGCCGCGACGGCGTCGGTCAGCAGGTCAGCCGCGTTCACGGTCTAAAGGCGGGTCGGTGGCGCGGTGGGCCAGGCCCAGGCGGTCGGCCTTGCCGCTGAAGGTGCGGGGCATGGCGTCCAGCTCGGTCATCGTGGACGGCAGCAGGGCGGCCGGCACGGTGGCGCCGGCGTGGGCGATCAGCTCGTCGGGGGTGACCGCGTGGCCGGAGCGGGCCTCGTAGAAGCCGGCCATCTCGCCGTCGCCCCGATCCACCACCGCGGCGTGGAGCACGGCCGGGTGGCCGTAGAGGGCGTCCTCCAGCTCACGCAGGAAGCCGCCCCGGGCGGCGGCCGAGGCGGCCTCGTTGGTGCGGCCCAGCACCTTTATGTAACCGTCGGGGTCGGCCACGGCCAGGTCGCCGGTGTGGAGCACGCCGCCCTGGGTGGTGTCGGCGAACCGGTCGGGCTTGTTGCGGTACTCAGGGAAGAAGCCGTGAGCGACCAGCACCTCGCCGACCTCGCCCGCGGGCAGCTCGTCGAAGGGCTCGTCGACGCCGGCCACGTAGGCGGAACGGTCGGGCAGGGGACGGCCCACCCAGCCCTCCAGAGCCCGCTCGCCGTCGGCCGGGCTGCCCATGGCCATGAACCCGCCCATCTCGCTCTGGCCGTAGCTCTCCAGCAGCGAGATGCCCAGCGTCGACAGGTAGTCGCGCTTGATGCGGGGGGCCAGCGGCGAGCCGCCCGACAGGGCCACCCGGAACGGCGGATCGTCGGCCGCATCGGGGGCGTTCACAATGTCGGCCAGGGTGAGCGGGTAGGCGACCAGCACGGTGGCGCGGTTGTCGCGGGCCACCTGCCACATCTCGGCCACCGGGCGGCCCGCCACCAGGGCCACCGCGGCGCCGGTGTGGACCGCAGGCATCAGGGCGGCGACCAGCTGGAAGCTGCTGGGGATGGGGGTGGTGGCCAGCAGCACGTCGTCGTGGCGGAGTCCGAGGCGGTCGGCGATGCACGACGTGGCCCGGGTCACGTCGGCCGAGCGCAGCACCACACCCTTGGGCAGCCCGGTGGTGCCCGAGGTGTAGCTCAGGTACAGAGGCGCATCCGGTCCGTGCCGGTCGACGGGCGAGGCCTGCGTCGGAGCGGAGCCGGTAGCGGCCGGGCCGTCGGCCGAGACGCCAGCTCGGGCGTCCGGGGAGGTGGCCGCGACGTCGGCCGGGGCGTCGGCTGAGACGCCAGTTCGGGCAGCCGGGGCCGCGACCGGGGCCAGCTCTTCGAGGTCGATCACCGAGCGGGCGCCGGCTGCGAGCAGGACGTCGTGGCGCTCGACGGCGGCGGCGACTACCGGCGCGTCGACGTCGCCGACGAAGTAGGGCAGGGCGTCGGCGCTGAGCTGGGCGTCGAGCAGGCCCGGCAGGGCGCCGGCCTTCCAGGCGGCGATGATGCCGAGCCACAACGACACCCGGTCCGGCGCGCAGAAGCCGACGGTGTCGCCCGGCGACACGCCCCGGTCGACCAGCTCGGCCGCGGCGGCGTCGGTGAGCTGCTCGGCCTGGGCGTAGGTCACCGACGACTGGCTGTCGATCAGGAACGGGCGGTCGCCGTGGCGTCGAGCCGTCCGGCGGAACACGGAGACGATGTCGGGTCGGTACATGACGCGGAAGCTACCGCGGCGCACCCCCCACTCGGCCAGCCGAGCCGGGCCGTAGCCTCGCTGGTTTGCAGCGTCGCAACCCCCAACCTCGGGTGGCCGTAGCCTCGGGGCATGGACGAAGTGGTCGTGCGGCTCGCCACCCTCGACGACGCCGAGGAGATCCGGCGCATCTACAACTACGAGGTCGAGCACACCACCCACACCTTCGACCTCGTGCCCCGCACCCTCGAGGACCAGCAGGCCTGGCTGCAGGAACGGGCCGGCGCCCGCGGAGTGCTGGTGGCCGAGCTCGGCGGGCGGGTGGTCGGCTTCTCGTCACTCAGCGAGTACCGGCCCCGGGCCGCCTACCGGACCTCGGTGGAGTCCAGCGTCTACGTCGACGAGACCGTGCGGGGCCGGGGCGTCGGCCGGCGGCTCATGCGGGAACTGGTCGGCCTGGCCCAGGCCCGCGGCTTCCACACCATGATCGCCCGCATCGCCGGAGGCCACCAGGCGTCGGTCCAGCTGCACGAAGCCGTCGGGTTCACGGTTGTGGGCACCGAGCAGGAAGTCGGCCGCAAGTTCGGCACCTGGCTGGACGTGGTCGTGATGCAGCGCATGCTCGCCTGACGGGAGCTGGCGGTCTAGCGGCGGCGATAGGCCTCCCGGCGATGGGCGGCTCGAACAACGAGGACCACCAGTTCATTGTCGAGCACTTCGTATACGACCCTGTAGTCGCCGACGCGTATGCGGCGAAGGCCCCGCAAGGCTCCCTTCAGCGGATAGCCCGCATGCGGCTGCTCGCCGAGACGATCAATGGCGTACACAATGCGCTCGCGATCCTGGCGAGCAACCTGCGCCAGGTCTCGGGTGGCGCTGCGCTTGATCCGGACTGAGTATGCGGCCATCGGCTACGGCTTCTGCGCCATCTCTCGTTCTCTGGCCGCGCGGAGATCAATCCAAACTGAGCAGCTCTTGTCGGACCTCGTCCCAATCGAGTACCGGGTCGGCTGGGTCTCGCAGGCGCTCAAGGGCCACATCGAGATCGTCGTAATCCTCCAAATAGCGTTCCAAGGCGTGGCGAATGATGTCGGCCCGGCTGCGCTTCAGATCCTCAGCGGCCGCATCCAGCGCCTCAACAAGCTCATCGGGAACCCGGGCGGTGATCTGGCTCATGCTGACTCCTTCGTCGGCCGGAAGTCAATCGCATCGATTGACATCAAACTAATGTCAGTCGATCCCGACGGCAACCGGAGAGCTGGCAGAGTGAATGGTGTGGGCCGGGGAGGATTCGAACCTCCGTAGGCTTAGCCGACGGGTTTACAGCCCGTTCCCTTTGGCCGCTCGGGCACCGACCCAGACGGGCCAGCACGATACCACCAGGAGTCCCATGCCCACCTTCGACGTAGTCAGCCGGCTCGACATGCAGGAAGTCCGCAACGCCGTGGACCAGGCGGCACGGGAGGTCAACACCCGCTACGACTTCCGCAACACCGGCACATCGATCGTGCTCGGCGACGGCTCCATCACCATGAACTCCTCCACCGAGGACCGGCTGGCCGCCGCCCGCGTCGTGCTCGAGGAGAAGCTGGTGCGGCGCAAGGTGTCGCTCAAGGCCCTCGACTACGGCAAGGTCCAGGAGGCCGCCGGGGCCACCGTGCGGCAGGTCGCCGCCCTGCGAGCCGGCATCTCGTCGGACCGGGCCCGGGAACTCAACAAGTTCATCAAGGGCCTGCGCATCAAAGGCGTGCAGTCGTCCACCCAGGGCGACCAGCTGCGGGTGCAGTCCAAGAAGCGCGACGACCTCCAAGCCGTGATCACCGCGCTCAAAGAAGCCGACTTCGACGTCCCCCTCCAATACATCAACTTCCGCGACTAGCCGGAGGCTGCATGGCGCGGGCCATCCGCCGGCCTGGATCCGCCAGCTCGCGGCGGCCGTGCCCACGGGCGGTTGCAAGACGATTTCAGACAGTTATATTGCTGTCCATGAACTCTGAAGTATTGCAAGACACTCTTGAAGGCTCGGGTATATCCACCGCCTCCGTCACCCATGGCAGGGGAGCTAGCGTGGCTTCCGTGGAGGACACCAAGCCCGACAAGGCCTGGTTCGACGACCCCGACGCCCACTACGAGGAAGTCGTCGACTACATGCGGAGGCTTTATAGGCGGTGCGACAGCGCCGAAGAATTCATCGGCGAACTCAGCGGTCTCTTCCCCGACCTAGAGAACAAGGTCGCCCGAATCAGCGCCGGAGCGGAAATCGCCTTCGGCCACCACAACGAAGCCGACGCGACCGCCGAACTTGGCCCGGGTCCATGGATCTGCTTCCCCATCACCGCTGAGTTGACTGCGTTGAACCTGGCGCAGATCGCCGGCCCCGACAGGCGCGGCGCGGACGACCAGCCCGACGAGGCCTGGTCCGACGACCCCGACGCCCACTACGACGAAGTCATGTACTACATCAAGCGGCTGCACGTCCGCTGCGACAGCTCCGACGAGTTCATCGCCGCACTCAAGGGCCTCTTCCCGAACCTCGAGGACAAGGTGGCCGAAGTGAGGGCCTTGGTCGCCGAGGACCTCGACGATGACGACCTGCCCGACCCCGACGCCGACATCGCCGCCGGCCGAGGCGTCCTCTTCCTGAGCGGTGCCGAAATGCTCGCCACAGAAATGGCCATGCTCTCAGACCCGGTTGTATGTGACTAGTCGGCCCGCTGCGGATCCTGGGGCCGGTCATGCCCACCTACGACTGGGAGAATCGCTTCCTACGGGACTGGAAGCGCCTCCCCAAGGATCAGCAGGAACTCTTCCTGACAGTGAAAGACGAGTTCGTCGATGACCTGAAGGAAATGGAGGCGGGACTGCGCAGCTCCTTTCGTCGCGGCCTCGGGATCAAGGGCGTGAAGGGCACACCAGGTGTGTTCGAGATGAGATGGGCAGGAGACGGCAGGGCGACCTTCTCGTGGGGTGAGGAGGTCGTCCCCGGTCAGCGGCACGTCATCTGGCGCCGGTGCGGCGACCACGAGATCCTCAAGCAGCCCTGACCACCGCCCCGCACGAGCGAACGGTGGGGCTCATCGAGAGGCTGCCAAGCTGGGACGGGTGGTGCCCCGCTCCCTCGGTTGGAATGCGGGGCTACTCCCAGTCGCGGGACTCTAGGCGGCGGATGCGCTCGGCGGTGGGCGGGTGCGTCGAGAACAGCTTGCCGAAGCCTCCCCCGCCACCGCCGCCGCGGGCCTGGGCCTTCAGCGGGTCGATGATGTAGTTCGACGCCTGGCTCGGGTTCACGCCCGACGGGATCCGCTGGGAGTACACCTCCAGACGCTCCAGCGCCCGGGCCAGGGGACGGCCGTCGCCGATCAGCCTCGCCGCCGACGCGTCGGCCTGGAACTCGCGGCTGCGGCTGATGGCGGCCTGGATCATCGCCGCCGCGATCGGGGCCAGGATGGCCAGGACCAGCTGGCCGAGCACGTTGTTGTCACGGTCGCCGCGCCCGCCGGCGAACATCGCGCCCCACATGGCCATGTTGGCGATGAACGTCACCGCCATGCCCACGGCCGCGGCCACCGAGCCGATCAGGATGTCGCGGTTGCGGATATGGGCCAGCTCATGGGCCAGCACACCCCGGATCTCGTCCCAGCCCATGGCCTGGGTCAGCCCCTGCGTGATGCACACCGCGGCGTTGTTGGGGTTGCGTCCCGTGGCGAAGGCGTTGGGCTGCGGGTTCGGCGAGATGTACAGCTTCGGCATGGGCATCTGCGCCCTCATGCACAGGTTGACCATGATCTCGTAGTACTCGGGCATGTCGGCCGCGGTCACCGGCTGGGCCCGGGCCGAGGCGATGGCCAGCTTGTCGCTGAACCAGTAGCTGCCCCCGGCTATGGCAATGCCCAGGATCAGGCCCAGCACCAGGCCGGTCTCCTGGGCGAGAGCGCCGCCGATAACTATGAACAGGCCGCCGAGCAGGGCCAGCAGCGTGAACGTCTTCGCCGCGTTGAACATCGTCCGTCACCTCCGCTTGCGCCCCCAACCTACCGCCCGAAGGTAAGAGCCGGTTTGGGGCACCCGGCACGCAACTCCACGCCGCCGCCCCGCCCGCTGGAATGGACGTAGAGGGCGAACAACACCGCCGCTCTACAGGGTCCTCGCCGCGTCGTCTCGCTCGTAGTAGCCGGAGTGGACGTAGAGGGCGAAGACACCTTCGCTCTACAGGGTCCTCGCTGCGTCGTCTCGCTCGTAGTAGCCGGAATGGACGTAGAGGGCGAACACACCCTCGGAGCGGTACATCTCGATGATCCGCTCGTCGTCGTCGATGGCCGCGGTTATCTCGTAGCCGGCGGCTCGCAGGCGGTTCAGCTCGTTGCGCTTGAAGTCGGCCGACGGGCCCCTCGATCCCCGGCCGTGCTCCGGGCGCAGGATCAGCAGGTCGTGGCGGACGTCGTTGGCGGCCAGCCAGCGGCGGGTGTCGGTAGCCATGTAGTGGGGGCGGGCTGTCAGTATCGCCACGGTGTGGTCGTCGGCGATCGAGGCGGCCAGGGCCAGGCCGGTCTCGTACGGCGGGTCGTCGGGGGCGGCGGTGAAGAAGCCCCGGAAGTCCTTGAACGCGCCCCGCAGGAAGTGCTGGCGGTGCGTGGCGTCGGAGATAATGCCGTCGAGGTCCAGGATCACCAGCGGCCCGCCGGCCGGCGCCCCGCCGTCAGCCGCGCTGTCAGCCCCGCCGTCGCGGAAATACCAGTTGTCGGGGGTGCTCACCGGCCCGCCGTCACAATCTCGGGTCGGTTATGGGTGCCCAGTCCACAACAGCGACCCGAGAACCAGCGGTCGGCGGCGACGAGACCCGCACCCACAATCTCGGGTCGGTTATGGGTGCCCAGTCCACAACAGCGACCCGAGAACCAGCGGTCGGCGGCAGCGGCTGGCGGCGGCGAGACGGTCACTCCTCGTCGGCGGCTTCGGCGGCCCGGTCCCGGATCTCGGCCACCACGCCCGGATCGGCCAGCGTGGTGGTGTCGCCCAGATCCCGGCCGTCGGCCACGTCACGCAGCAGGCGGCGCATGATCTTGCCCGAACGGGTCTTGGGCAGGTCGGGGACCAGGAACACCGCCTTCGGCCGAGCCGTCGGCCCCAGCTTCACCGCGACGTGCTGGCGGACCTCCTCCCGCAGCTCATCCGACGCCACCGCAGTACCCACCAGGATCACATAGCCCACGATCGCCTGGCCGGTGATGTCGTCGGACGCGCCCACCACCGCCGCCTCGGCCACCGCCGGATGGTCCACCAGCGCCGACTCCACCTCGGTGGTGGAGATCCGGTGGCCCGACACGTTCATCACGTCGTCCACCCGGCCCAGCAGCCACAGATAGCCGTCGGCGTCCACCCGGGCCCCGTCGCCGGCGAAATAGCGGCCCTCGAACTCCGACCAGTAAGTCTCGCGGTAGCGCTCCGGGTCGCCCCAGATCCCCCGCAGCATCGACGGCCACGGCCGGATGATGGTCAGGTACCCGCCGCCCTCGGCCACCACGTTGCCGCCGTCGTCCACCACCTCGGCGAACACCCCCGGCAGCGGCTGGGTGGCCGAGCCCGGCTTGGTGGTCGTCACCCCCGGCAGCGGCGTGATCATGTGGCCGCCGGTCTCGGTCTGCCACCACGTGTCCACCACCGGGCAGCGCTCGCCGCCGATATGGCGGTGATACCACATCCACGCCTCGGGGTTGATGGGCTCCCCCACCGTGCCCAGCACCCGCAGGCTCGACAGGTCCCGGCCCGCCGGCCACTGCTCGCCCCACTTCATGAACGTGCGGATCGCCGTCGGCGCGGTGTACAGCTGGGTCACGCCGTAGCGCTCGATGATGTCCCACAGCCGGTCCTTGGCCCAGCCGGCCCGGTCCCCGGAGCGCTCCGACGGGCGGGGCGTGTCCGGCGTGCCCTCGTACATCACCGACGTGGCCCCGTTGGCCAGCGGCCCGTACACGATGTAGCTGTGGCCGGTCACCCAGCCGATGTCGGCCGCGCACCAGAACACGTCGGTGTCGGGCCGCAGATCGAACACGTAGCGGTGGGTGAACGCCACCTGGGTCAGGTACCCGCCGGTGGTGTGCATGATCCCCTTCGGCTTGGCCGTCGTGCCCGACGTGTACAGCAGGTACAGCAGCTGCTCGGAGTCCATCGGCTCGGCCGGGCAGTCGGGGGCGGCCTCGGCCATCAGGTCGTGCCACCACAGGTCCCGGCCCTCGACCATCACCGGGTCGGTGCCGCAGCGGTCCACCACCACCACGTGCTCCACCGACGGGGCGCCGGCCGACAGGGCCAGATCCACATTGGGCTTGAGGGCCGAGGGGGCGCCCCGGCGGTAGCCGGCGTCGGCGGTGACCACCAGCCGGGCCTCGGCGTCGGCGCAGCGGTCGGTGATGGCGTCGGGCGAGAAGCCGCCGAAGATCACCGAATGGGCCACCCCGATGCGGGTGCAGGCCAGCATGGTGACAGCCAGCTCCGGGATCATCGGCATGTACACCGCGATGCGGTCGCCCCTGCGCAGGCCCAGGCGCAGCAGCACGTTGGCGAAGCGCTGCACGTCGTCGAGCAGCTCGGAGTAGGTGATGGTGCGGGTGTCGCCCGGCTCGCCCTCCCAGTGGAAGGCCACCTTGTCGCCCCGGCCCGCAGCGACGTGGCGGTCCAGGCAGTTGTACGACACGTTGAGCTGCCCGCCCACGAACCACTTGGCGAACGGCAGGTCCCACTCCAGCGTGGTGTGGAAGTCGGTGTGCCAGTCGAGCAGGTCCCGGGCCTGGCCGGCCCAGAACGCCTCGAAGTCGGCGGCGGCCTCGTCGTACATCGACCGGTCGGCGGCCTGGGCCGCGGCCGCGAAGTCCGGCGGCGGCGGGAACGTGCGGTCCTCGGTCTCGTAGATCTCGATCGCGCCTTCGGCCATGGTCGGTCCTCCTAGTTACCTGCCAGTGCCCACCGGGACGGTCTCGGTGTCGCGGCCCGAGCGCAGCACCGTGCCCGGCAGGGCGTCGGTGGCCTCGCCGTCGACGACGGTGGTGACGCCGTTCACCATCACCCGGCGCACCCCGGTGGCCTCCGACCACAGCCGCTTGCCGTCGCCGGGCAGGTCGGCCACCAGCACCGGCTCGAGCGCGCCCACCGTGTCGGGATCGAACAGCACGACGTCGGCGAAGCAGCCCTCGGCGATGCGGCCCCGGCCCTTCAAGCCGAACAGCCGGGCCGGCGCCTCGGTGAGATGGTGCACCGCGTTCTCGAGGGTGGTGAGCCGGCGGCCCCGCAGGCAGTCGTCGATCCAGGCCGTGGTGTAGCAGGCGCCGGCCATGCGGTCGAGGTGCGCCCCCGCGTCGCTGCCGCCGATCATCACCGCCGGATGCTCCCAGGCCTCGGCCCGCAGCCGCCAGCTCTCGGGATCGTCGTCGGTGGGGGCCGGCCACAGCACGGTGCGCAGATCGTCGGCCAGGCAGATGTCCACCAGGCAGAAGAAGTCCCGCTGGCCCCGCTCCCGGGCGATGTCGCCGACCCGGCGGCCCTTCAGGCCCTCATTGGCGGACGAGTAGGTGTCGCCGATGCGGTAGTCGGACCAGCCGGTGAGGCGGCTGAACACGCCCGCCTCCGGGCTCGCCGCGTCGTTCTCGAGGGAGATGAGGGTCTCGGGGCGGCGCAGGGCCTCCATGCGCTCGGCGACCGGCAGGCCGAAGACGTCGGGCCAGCCGGGCAGCATGTGCAGGGCGCAGAACGTGCCCAGGTTCATGTTCATGCCGACCAGGATCGGCATGGTGAGGGCGATCACGACCGCGCCGGCGTCGGCCGCCTGCTCGCAGGCCGCGATCTGGTTGCGGTAGTCGTCGGGGCGGGCCGAGTCGATGGTCAGCACGTTCCAGTTGAGGGGGCGCTGGGCCTGCAGCGACATGCGGGTCATCAGGTCGATCTCGTCGTCGCTGAAGCCCTTCATGCAGCCGTCGGCGACCCACTCGAGGGTGGTGCCCTCGTGGGTGGCCGTCTCCCGGCACAGCTCCAGCACCTCGTGCTCGGACGCCCAGCGGCTGGGCACCGGCTGGCCGTCGCCGTCGTTGTGGGTGTAGCTGCGGCCCGTGGAGAAGCCGAGGCCGCCGGCGGCCAGCGACTCGGCCAGCAGGGCCCGCATGAGGGCGATCTGGTCGTCGTTGGCCTCGTGGCCGACGGCGTCGTCGCGCATGACCGCCCGCCGCAGCGCGCAGTGTCCCACCATAAAGCCGGCGTTCACGCCCACGCCCCTGGTCTCGACGGCCCGCAGGTAGTCGGCGAAGCTCTCCCAGTCCCAGGGCACGCCCTGTTCGAGGGCGGCCAGCTCCATGCCCTCGACCTTCACCATCATGCGCTTGAGGTACTCGCCGTCGGACGGGTGGCTGAGCGGGGCCAGCGAGAAGCCGCAGTTGCCGCCGACCACGGACGTGACGCCGAACGTGTTGGACGGGGTGGCCCTCGGGTCCCAGAAGATCTGGGCGTCGTAGTGGGTGTGGGGATCGATGAAGCCGGGGCACACGACCAGGCCGTCGGCGTCGACGGTGTCGGCGGGGTCGGCGTCGGCGAGCTCGCCGGGGTCGGCCACGGCCACGATCCGGCCGTCTGAGACGCCGATGTCGGCGGGTCGGGCGGGGGCGCCGGTGCCGTCGACGAGCGTGCCACCGGTGATCAGCGTGTCGAGCATTGCGCAGAGGGTAGCCGTGACAGGTCGTCTGTGAATCTCGGGTTGGTTGTGTGTGGCATCTACCCAAAACCAACCCGAGAATCCGGGGACGACCCGGCTGGGGCAATCTCGGGTCAGTTGTGTGCGGTGCATGCCCAAAACCAACCCGAGAATCCGAGGACGGCCCGGCTGGGGCAATCTCGGGTCAGTTGTGTGTGGCATATACCCAAAACCAACCCGAGAATCCGGGGGCCGGGTGGCTGGGGCGCGGGGGACGTCAGAAACCTCCTGCGGCAGCCGGCGATACAGTCGTTACATGCTGCTGCGACGCGACAAGACGCGGATGCCGGCCGCGGCCGACGCCCTGCCGGGGCGCGACGTGCCCATGCCGGTCCAGGACTACGGGCACCTCGTACTTGGCACCCCGCTGGAGCCGCCGTTCCCGGAGGGGTGCGAGCGGGCCATGTTCGGGATGGGGTGCTTCTGGGGCGCCGAGCGGTTCTTCTGGCAGATGCCCGGCGTGCACACCACCGCGGTCGGCTACTCGGGCGGCGTGACCCCCAACCCGACCTACCAGGAGGTGTGCACCGGGCGCACCGGCCACAACGAGGTGGTGCTGGTGGTGCACGACCCGGCGGTGGCGCCCTACGAGCAGCTGCTGAAGGTGTTCTGGGAGATGCACGACCCCACTCAGGGCATGCGCCAGGGCAACGATGTCGGCACCCAGTACCGCAGCGGGATCTACGTGTACTCCGAGGCGCAGCGGGAGGTCGCGCTGGCGTCGAGGGACCGGTATCAGGCCGCCTTGACGGAGCGGGGCTTCGGCGAGATCACCACCGAGATCGTCGACGCCGGGCCCTTCTACTACGCCGAGGAGTACCACCAGCAGTACCTGGCCCGGAACCCGTACGGGTACTGCAACCACGGCTTCTGCCAGGTCGGCTACGAACCGGCTGCGGCCACCGCCGGCTAGCAGTCCACGCCTGAGTTGACCCTGAGTTGACGGCCGACCACGAGCCGTCAGCCGGACCCGAGCCCACGGCCGACCACCGGTCACTGGGTGCCACACCGCGGGGCCGGCGGTGGGGGGCGGCGATGATGCTCGTGTCGGGGTTCGGGTTCGGCGCCACCGGAGCCATCTCCCGCAGCATCGACGGCGACTCCTGGCAGATCGCCAGCTGGCGAGCCCTGATCGGCGGGATCGGCGCGCTGGCCTACGTGTGGATCAGGGGACGGATCGGCGGCTCGCAGGCTCGGGAGGGGCTGCGACTGCGGATGCGTGCGACCCTCGGTCCCCAGGGTCTGGTGCTGGTCACCCTGGCCGCCGCGTCGATGATCCTCTACGTCGACGCGCTGCAGCGGACCGAGGTGGCCAACGTCTCCGTGATCGCGGCCACCGTGCCGTTCCTGGCCGCCGGGCTGGCGTGGCTGATCCTGCGGGAGCGGTTGCGGCGATCGACGGTGGTGGCGGCCGTGGTGGCGCTGGCCGGCGTGACCCTCACGGTGGCCGGCAACCTCGGGCCCGGCGACCTCGACGGCAACGTGCGGGCCGTGATCCTGGCGTTGTCGCTGGCGTTGATCATCGTGCTGATCCGCCGCTTCGAGGGAGCCGACGCGGTGCTGGCGCTGGGCTCGGCCGGGGTGCTGCTGTTCGTGGTCGCGCTGGTGGTGGCCGACCCGCTGGGGGTGGCGGGCGACCAGTTCCCCCTGCTGCTGTTCTTCGGGGCGGTGTTCGCGGTGTCGCTGGTGCTGTGGACCGAGGGGGTGCGGCTGATCCCGGCCGCGGAGGCGGGACTGCTGGGCGCCAGCGAGACGCCGTTCTCGATCCTGCTGGCGTGGGTGGTGCTGGCCGAGGCGCCGCCGCTGGCGACGGTGGTGGGCGGGCTGATGGTGCTGGGCGCCATCTTCGGCCACGCCGGAGCCGATCTGGCCCACGACCGGGTCAGCCGGCCATGGCTGCGCCCCAGGACTCGGCCCAGGATCTAGGAGTCCGGGGACTCGGCTGCGGGATCAGGCATCCTCGGCGGGGTCGGGCTTCGGTGGCCGGAAGAAGAGCAGGAGCTGGGCCGCGCCCGCGCCGACCCCGAGCAGCAGGGCGATCCCCAGGCCGGTCTTGCTGTCGAGGCGGTGGGCGATCTCGAACTCGTTGTCCAGCGACAGGCGGCCCGGGCCGAGGATGGCTGTGACGAGGCTCATGACCGCGATCAGCGCGACGTACTCCCAGCCCTCGCCGGTGATCATGAAGCCCTTGTCGCGGTGGACGGTCCAGAACGCCACCACCATCAGCGCGATGAGCCCGGCTGCGGCCAGCTGGGTGAGCAGGCCTAGGACCAATAGCACGCCCACGCCCATCTCGGTGCCGGCGGCCAGGGTGGCGTGGACCTTGCCGGGTCGCATCCCCATCGACTGGAACCAGCGGCCGGTGCCGGCGAGCTTGCCGCCCCGGAACGCCTTGTTGTAGCCGTGGACGAAGATCATCATGCCGAGGGCGGCCCGCAGGAGCATCAGGGCGGTGTCGTACATGCGCGGCGAGTCGACCCCGACGTGGTAGCCGTCGCCCAGGAACAGCACCGGGGTCCCTCCGAACCGGCCGACCACATCCTCGTAGAACAGCACCGCCAGCGCCATGGCGACCAGGGTCACGGCGGTCAGCACCTTGATGACGATGTCGGCTGTGCGCTTGCTCACGGTGACCTCCAGTTCAGTTGCGTGTCTCAGCGTTCCAGCGCCCGATGCGAGTGTAGGCAGCGGGGTACGACACCCACCGCGCTCGCTGGCACCGCGCCACGATCCCCACCGCGCTGATCGGCACCGCGCCACAACCACCGCTCCTGCGAAGCCGCGACGAACTGGCAGCCCCCAGCGCCCAAACGGGCCTCCAGCGCTGCCAATTCCGACCCGCCGGTGGTGGGGTGCGTCGCTCGTGCGGCGACCGGCGGGGCCGGCGGAGCGGGCGGAGAGTAGACATTCATGCCGTGGGTGCGACCCCGGCGACGGCTGTGACGATGGTGGCTGGAGCCCGGACGGCGGTGCGGCCGGTGGACGGCGAGCTGGCCGGCTGGAACCCGGTGGTGCTGGCCGGTGCGGTGGGGCGCGAGACGCTGGAGCGGGCCGGGCTCGATGCGGGCGTGCTCGACGAGGTGGTGGTCGGGTGCTGCGACCCGGTGGGGGCGGCCGGGGCTGACGCGGCCCGGGCGATCGTGCTGGCTGCGGGATGGCCGGTCTCCATCGGCGGCTCGGTGGTCGACCGGGGCGAGACCAGCGGTGCGGCCGCGGTGCAGGCGGCGGTGGCCGCCATCCGGGCCGGCCAGGCCCGGACCGTGCTGGTGGTCGGCCTCGGCCTTTGCTCGGTGGTGCCGCCGGGCGCGGCCGCCCTCAACCGCACCTACGGGGCTCCGTGGGGCGGGGTGGCCGAGCGGTTCGAGGAGGTCGGGGGGTTGCTGCCGGCGCCCCGGCTGTCGGAGCGGGCTGCTCAGGCCGCGGGCATCGGCCGGGCCGAGCTCGACGCCGCGGCCGAGGAGTCCCGGCGGCGACGGACGGAGGCGGGGTCGGGGTCGGCGGCAAGTCCGGCCATCGTGGCGGTGGCGGCCCGGCCGGGTGACGCCGCCGGTCGGGGCGTGTACCGGGGCGACCCCGTGGGCGCCGACGTGGTGCGGGACTGGGGCGACGCCTCGGAGCTGCCCCCGGCCTTCGACGACGACGGCCTACTCACCGCGGCCACGTTCGCTCCCCCGGCCGACGCGGTGGCCGCCGTGCTGCTGCAAGCCGGGGCGCACGAAGCCGAATCGATCGGTGAGCGCCGTGACGAGACCGCAGCAGCTCGCGCAGGGGAGACGCTCCGACCGGCAGCACCGCTGGCGACCGTGGCCGGGACGGGCCGGGCCGCGGGCGACCCGTTCGACCCGGTGGGCAACGTGGCCGCGGCGGTCGGTCGGGCGCTGGCCGAGGCCGAAGCCGACCTCGACGCGGTCGACGACATCGCCGTCGTCGAGCACGACGCAGCCACGGCGACGCTGGTAGCGCGGGCGCTCGGTATCGACGGGGCGCGCATCAACTGTTCCGGCGGGGCGGTGGCGACCGGCAACGCCGGGGCGGCAGAGGAACTGCGCCTCATCACCGACGGGCTGGCGGTCCCCGCAGGCCATCGGCTCCTGACGATCAGCGCAGGCCCCACCGGATCGGCCGCCATTGTGTGGCAAACAGATATTTGAGTAACTTTCAGTTGTTTATGTCATAACGGGGTGATACATTCATTTCTATGGAAGTCGGAGTCCTCGCCACACTCCTGGGAGTTGCGCTCGCCGCTCTCGTTGCGACGTGCGGCGCAGGCTTCCAATTGGTCAATAGGCGTATCGAGCGGCTCGAGGCGAAGGTGGACGACCTGATCATGGCCCTGGCCCGTTCCGGCGTCCTGATCGACCCTCAGACTGCCTCGCCCGGAGCGGCGCCCCCCACCACTGGTTCACCGTCCCCCAGAGATCAACCATCCCGGTCGCCGCCGCCCGAGCCTCTCGGACCCACAGCGCAGCCCGCCTAGCTCACTGGTGGCCGAACCACGACTCGGACTGTCACGTAGCATCGGAGCAGTCGGCACCGCGAGGCAGTCGGTGGCGGAGGGCTGCGGCGGTGGCGGGAGGCTGGCGTGAAGGTGAAGTCGGAGAGGGCCGTCAACATCGGGCTGCTGGTGCTGGCACTGACGGGCCTGGTGGTCGGCTCCATCCTGGCCGACATCTTCAAGGTGCTGATCGCGGTGGTGATCGCCTACGGGGTGCTGCGACTGGGCCTGGCCATGCTTCGCAACCTGGCCCGGCCGCTGCCCGAGCCGCCGGACCCCGGCATCCTGCGCAAGGTCAAGATCGAGTACCGCTGCGCCATCTGCGGCGCCGAGGTGCGCATGACCGTCGCCCCCGACGAGGATCCCGAGCCGCCCCGCCACTGCCAGGACGAGATGGACCTGGTGACACCCATCGAGTGACGGCGGGCCCGAGTTATCCACAGGTTGTGGACGAATCCGGGGATAATTACAACGGTGTGATAAGCGGGCGGCGCCGGTCAGCGGTACTGGGTGGCGGTGACGATCCCGGCCAGGATGAAGGCCAGGCCCACCAGCAGCACCACGTTGGAGGTGTCCCAGATCACGCCCAGATAGTTGACGATGATCGTCGCCAGCCCCAGCCCCAGCAGGCCGAACAGCAGGATCGGCACCCAGATGGGGCTCGGCGGCAACTCGTCGAACCCGGTGTGGGACTGCCTGTCGGGCTGGTAGTTGTCGGGGCGCGTGCCCTTGGCGGTCACACGGCCGGCCGGCACTCGGCGCTTCGTAGGTCTCGGCATGGCCCCGAGGATAGAGGCTCCCGCTAGAAGCGGCCCGCCAGGAACCTGGCGGCGTCGGTGGCGGCCGGGTAGGCGCCGGTGAGTCCCGCGCTCATGTAGCCGGCGTCGGAGATCAGCGTCACGCCGGTGACGTAGGCGGCCGCGTCGCTGCACAGGAACAGCAGCGGATAGGCCTGCTCCATCGGCGTGGACGCCTCCACGCCGGCGTCGGCCCGGTAGTCGGCGCCGAACTCCAGCCACAGCTCCTTGTTGGCCTCGGCCAGCGGCGTCACCGTCGGGCCCGGGCAGATGGCGTTGACCCGGACCCCCCGCCGCAGCAGCGGGTAGGCCCGGGTGGCGACATAGGCGCACATGGCCTGCTTGGTGTGGAAGTAGTCGGCCTTGCGACGGTCGACGAACCAGGCCGCGGCCTCGCCGAAGCCGGACATGTCCAGCACCTCGCCGAGCTCCTCCAGGTTCCGCTCCCAGCCGAGGCCGGCCGTCGAGGAGATGAAGCCGATGGCCGAGCCCGGCGGCAGCATCGCCGCGTCCAGCATCCGGTCGATCAGATGGCGGTGGCCCACGAAGTTGATCCGCTCGATGCCCGGTGTGCCGTCGGCCACCCCCGCGCAGGCCAGCAGGGCATGCACCGGCCCGCCGCAGGAGTCCACCGCGGCGTCGATGGACGCCTGCGAGGCCAGGTCCAGGCCGATGGCCGTCACCCCGTCCAGCGTCACCTCGGCCCGGTCCATCACCACGACCTCGGCGCCCAGGTCCAGGGCCAGCTCGGCCGCGGCCGCGCCCATCCCGGTGGCGCCGCCCACCACCAGCACCCGCTTGCCGTCGAACCGGAAACCATCGGACAGCGACATTGCCGACATTGCCAGAGACAGCCCTCCTGCGTAGCGTGACTGGGGCAATGTCTACCACCGAGGCCGAGATCCGCTCAGACGCGTACTACGACCCGTTCGACTTCGAGATCGACGCCGACCCGTATCCGACCTGGAAGCGGCTGCGCGACGAGGCGCCGCTGTACCGCAACGACCGGTACGACTTCTACGCCCTGAGCCGGTTCGACGACGTCGCCACCGCGTTCAAGGACTGGCGGACCTACAGCTCGGCCAAGGGCACCGTCCTCGAGATCATCAAGAGCGGGCTGCGGGTCCCCCCGGGAATGATCATCTTCGAGGACCCGCCCCTGCACGACTACCACCGCGGCCTCGTATCGAGGGTGTTCACCCCCAAGAGGATGAACGCCCTGGAGTCCAAGCTGCGGGAGTTCTGCGCCCGCAGCCTCGACCCGCACGTGGGCGCCGGCCGCTTCGACTTCATCGCCGACCTCGGCGCCCAGATGCCCATGCGGGCCATCGGCATGCTGCTCGGCATCCCCGAACAGGACCAGAACACGCTGCGCGACAGGGTCGACGACAGCATCAAGCTCGAAGACGGCACCATGCCCGACTTCAGCTTCGAGGCCGCCGGCGACGAGGGCGCGGCCGACCTGCTGCGCGAGTACATCGACTGGCGGACCGACCACCCGTCCGACGACCTGATGTCGGAACTGCTCCACGCCGAGTTCGAGGACGAGACCGGCACGCCGCGCCGGCTCAGCCGCGGCGAGGTCCTGAACTTCGTCACCCTGCTCAACGGCGCCGGCAACGAGACCACCACCCGCCTCATCGGGTGGACCGGCAAGCTGCTGGCCGAGCACCCCGACCAGCGGCGCGCGCTGGTCGAGGACCGCTCGCTCATACGCCAGGCCATCGAGGAGATCCTCCGCTACGAGACGCCCTCCCCCGTCCAGGCCCGCTGGGTGACCGCCGACGTCGAGCACCACTCCCACACCGTCCCCGCCGGCAGCGTCATGCTGCTGCTCAACGGAGCGGCCAACCGCGACGACCGCAAGTTCTCCCACGGCGACACCTTCGACATCCACCGCGCCATCGACTTCCACCTCGCCTTCGGCTACGGCATCCACTTCTGCCTGGGCGCGGCGCTGGCCCGGATCGAGGGCCGCATCGCCCTCGAGGAGGTGCTCGAGCGCTGGCCCGACTGGGACGTCGACTGGGACAACGCGGTGCAGGCCCGCACATCCACCGTGCGAGGCTGGGAGAGCCTGCCGGTGGTAACCCGCGCTACTTGAAGTTCTCCCAGTAGCGGGACGGCACCGGGCCCCGCTGGCCGTGATACTTCGAGCCCAGCTCGCTGGAGCCGTACGGGGTGTCGGCCGGGGTGGTCATCCGCTGGAAGCTGATCTGGCCGATCCGCATCCCCGGATACAGCGTGATCGGCAGGTTGGCCACATTCGACAGCTCCAGGGTGAGCTGGCCGTCGAAGCCGGGGTCCACGAAGCCGGCCGTCGAGTGGATCAGCAGCCCCAGCCGCCCCAGCGACGACTTGCCCTCCAGGCGGGCCACCAGGTCGTCGGGCAGCGCCACCCGCTCCAGGGTGGCGCCCAGCACGAACTCGCCCGGATGCAGGATGAACGGGTCGTCGGCGCCCGACTTCACCAGGGTGGTCAGCTCCGACAGGTCCCGCTTCACGTCGATGTGGCCCAGCGTGTGGTTGCGGAACACCCTGAAGCTGGGCCCCAGGCGCAGGTCCACCGACGACGGCTGCACCGCGTCGTCGTCCAGCGGGTCGATCACGATGCGGCCCGCGGCCAGCGCCTCGCGGATCGAGCGGTCCGACAGGATCACGGTGCGGTTCTATCCCGTGCGAGCACAGCCCGTGCGCCGTCCATGCCTGGAGCGTAGGTCAACCCGTCCACCCGCAGCGCCTGGAGCGTGAGTCAACCCGTCCACCCGCCGCCGGGAGCGTAGGTCAACCCGTGCCCCCGCAGCGCCCGGAGCGTGACAAATGTCACTTGTTCGGGTCGGCCGGCCTGTTACCTTCGGTCCGATGGACTTCCGCCGGATCAACGGCCTCCCGCCCTACGTCTTCACGATCATCAACGACCTGAAGATCCAGCTCCGACACGAGGGCGCCGACATCATCGACCTCGGGTTCGGCAACCCCGACCTGCCGTCGCCACCGGTCGCGGTGGACAAGCTGTGCGAGGCGGCCCGCAACCCCCGCAACCATCGCTACTCGTCCAGCCGGGGCCTGCCCGCCCTGCGCCGCAACGTCGCCGCCCTCTACCAGAGCCGCTTCGGGGTGGACCTCGACCCCGACACCCAGGTCATCAACACCATCGGGGCCAAGGAGGGGTTCAGCCACCTCATGTGGGTGATGCTCCAGCCCGGCGACACCTGCCTGGTGCCCACCCCCAGCTACCCCATCCACATCTACGGGCCGCTGTTCGCCGGCGCCCAGATCCGGGAGGTGCCCCTCGCCGACGGCGACGAGTTCGTCCACCGGATGCAGCTCAGCTGGCGCTACAGCAGGCCCAAGCCCCGGGTGGCGGTCATCTCGTTCCCGCACAACCCCACCACCACCTGCGTCGACCTAGACTTCATGCGGAAGGTGGTCGACTGGGCGCGGGAGCACGACATGCTGGTCGTGCACGACAACGCCTACGCCGACCTCGGCTTCGACGGGTACAAGCCGCCGTCGATCCTGCAGGTGGACGGGGCCGCCGACTGCGCGGTCGAGTTCTACTCGTGCACCAAGTCGTTCTCGATGGCGGGCTGGCGGATGGCGTTCATGCTGGGCAACGCCGAGGTGGTGGCCGCGCTGGCCAAGCTCAAGAGCTACCTCGACTACGGGTCGTTCCAGCCGATCCAGATCGCGGCCGCGGTCACCCTGAAGGAGCAGCCCGACTACCCGCTGGAGGCGTGCGCGGTGTACGAGCGGCGCCGCGACGCCCTGTGCGAGGGCCTCAACCGCATCGGCTGGGAGGTGGAGCCGCCCAGGGGGACCATGTTCGTGTGGGCCAGGATCCCCGAGCCGTACCGGCACCTGGACTCGATCGAGTTCGCGTCGAAGCTGGTGCGCGAGGCCCATGTGGCGGTGTCGCCCGGCGTGGGGTTCGGACCCGGCGGCGAGGGACACGTGCGGTTCGCGCTGATCGAGAACCGCCAGCGCATCAACCAGGGCATCCGAAACCTGCGGCGCTGCCTGCCCGACCTGGAGCCCCGTACCGGTGCCGGGGAAGGCGAGGCTGGCGGGGAAGGCGCCGAGGAACCTGAAGCTGTGAACAGGGCGCCCGCCGACGAGGCCACCGCCGCCTGACGGCCCACCCCGCCCCAAATTGATGGCGATATTGGGCCCTGCAGGTACACAATCCGCATCAATTTCGGGGAGCGGGGCCAGCGGGGGTATAACGGTCCGGTGCTGATCGTGGTCTCGCCGGCCAAGGCGCTCGACTACAGCTCCAAGCTGCCCACCCGCAAACACTCCCAGCCCCGGATGCTGGACGAGGCTGGGCCGCTGGTGGACGTGGTGCGCCAGAAGACGCCCGACGAGATCTCCAAGCTGATGGGGATCTCGGCCGAGCTGGCCGAACTCAACTTCGACCGCTACGCCGACTGGGAGGCGCCGTTCACAACCGCCGACGCCCGGCCCGCGCTGCTGGCCTTCGCCGGCGACGTGTACCAGGGCATGGACGCGGCGGCCACCTTCACCGAGCGGGACTACACCCACGCCCAGAAGGTGCTGCGCATCCTGTCGGGGCTGTACGGGGTGCTGCGCCCGCTCGACCTGATGCAGCCGTACCGGCTGGAGATGGGGTCCAAGCTGGCCACCGACCGGGGCCGCGACCTGTACGCCTACTGGGGCGAGCGCATCACCGAGGCGCTCAACGAGGACCTCGCCGCCAGCCCGGGGCCGGCGGTGGTGGTGAACCTGGCGTCGCACGAGTACTTCCGCTCGGTGGACACGGCGCGGCTGGAGGGGCGGCTGGTGACGCCCGCCTTCCTGGACGGCCGGGGCGAGGCCGAGCCCAAGATGATCTCGTTCTTCGCCAAGCGGGCCCGGGGGTCGATGGCGGGCTGGATCATCCGCAACCGGGTGAAGTCGGTGCGGGGGCTGCGGGACTTCGACGGGCTCGGCTACGGGTTCGACCCCGAACGGTCCGACACCGACCGCCCCGTCTTCGTGCGCTACTCGTAGCGACCTGGCGATGCTCCTGCATCCTCGGGAACCGATCCGGCGCTGGCAGCGTCTCAAGTGCATGCGCAGATTCTCGGCACTGGTGGCGTGGGCGATACTGAGTGTCGGTTGCGGCCCGGGTCAAGGTCCCGGCGACGTGTCGGTGGTTCAGCGGCGGCGTGGCCACCTGCCCGGGCAACCCGCCCTCGAGAGTGACGGTCGAGCTGTCCCAGCCGCTCGGCGAGCGCACGGTTCGCGACGGGCTCTTCGTTTCGCCGCAACCCCTGGCAGTATTCGATGACGACTGGTGGCTGGACGAGTCCGGCTGAGCACGAGTCCGGCTGAGCCTGCTTCGGTCTGCGCCGCTCAACAGCTACGCTCAGCGTGCCTTCGCGGGTGTAGTTCAATGGTAGAACATCAGCTTCCCAAGCTGAGAATGCGAGTTCGATTCTCGTCATCCGCTCCAGTCCAGCCCAGCAGAGTGACGAAGCCGCTGACCGGCCTTTGGTGGTAAGGCTCTTGCTACCATTGTAGTATTGTCATTATGAAGGTCAGTGTGAGCATTCCTGAGGGCGATGTCGCGTTCCTTGACGACTACGCCAAGTCCCACAGCCTGGCGTCCCGGTCAGCGGCGCTGCAGCGAGCGATACGGCTGCTGAGGGCCAGCGAGTTGTCGCGGCACTATGCGGCAGCCTTCGCGGAGTGGGCCGGCGACGCCGACAACAGCATGTGGGATGCGACCGCCGCCGACGGGCTGAGCCGGGACTGATGCGACGGGGCGAGATCCGCATCGTCGGGCTGGACCCGGCGGTGGGCGCCGAGTCGGCCCGGACCCGTCCCGCGGTGGTCGTCAGCAACGACGGCGCCAACACGATCGCGGCGCTGCTGGGGCAAGGGGTCGTGACGGTCGTCCCGGTGACCTCCAACACCGAAGTGATCCACCCCTTCCAGGTGATGCTGGCCGCGTCCAGCACCGGCCTCAGGCTCGACTCGAAGGCCCAGGTCGAGCAGATCAGATCGGTAGACGTGAAGCGCATCGGCGACATGGTCGGCCTCGTGCCGCTCGATCTCATGGCGCAGATCGAAGACGCCATGAGGCTGCACCTCGAACTCTGACCCTGACCCCTGCGCATCCTGACTCCGGCCCGGTCGGGCCGAGGAGCGGGCTCAGGCAAGGCCTTTCTCGCTCAGGCAAGGCCCTCCTCGATCGGGCAAGGCCTTTCTCGCTCAGGCAAGGCCCTCCTCGATCATCGCCCAGCCGAGTTCACGCTCGGTGCGCGTGCCCTGGAGGATGATGGCAATCTCGTCGGCCGACGCGGCGGCGTAGCGGGCCAGCTCGGCGCGGACCTCGTCCGGGGTGCCGATCACCAGGAGGTCCATCATGTCGGCCACACGCTCCCGGGTGGCCATGGCCTGATACGACGGCAGCGTCCCGTAGCCGGCCAGCAGTTCGCCGAGGCGGGAGCGGGCCCCGTCGGGGTCATCGGTCACGCACACCCACACGGTGGCCGAGATCTGCGCATCGCCGATGGCCGGGCGCACGTGCTCCTCGATGGTGCGGGGCCCGGTCCAGGCCAGGATCGTGCCCTCGGTGCGGGCCGCGGCCAGCGCCAGCATCCTCGGTCCCATGGCCGCCAGCATCACCCGGGGAACGGGGCCGGGCACCTCGATCTCGCCCCGGTGCGACGCCAGGTCGCCGCGGGCATCAGCCGCCTGGTCGGTCAGCAGCGGGAGCAGGGCGTCGAGGTACTGGACCATGTGGCTGTAGGGCCGGCGCCACTCGAGCCCGAACACCTCGGTCACGATGGGCTGGTGGCACACCCCGATGCCGAGCGTGAACCGGCCGCCGCTGATCTGGTTGACGGTGCGGGTCTGCTGGGCCAGGAGTCCC
Organism: Candidatus Aldehydirespirator sp.; assembly: GCA_965203575.1. Taxonomy (GTDB): domain Bacteria; phylum Actinomycetota; class Acidimicrobiia; order Acidimicrobiales; family Aldehydirespiratoraceae; genus Aldehydirespirator. The sequence continues at coordinate 1,980,260 of OZ241894.1, read as the reverse complement.
GGCAGCGTCGACTGGATGACGATCACGCTGGTGGCCAGCTCGATGCGGGGCACCCGGTCGGCGATGACCGCCAGCACCGCAATCGGGTCGGCCCGCTCGACCTGGGCCACCATGTAACGGTCGAGCCCGGCCGCCTCGGCCCGGGCCGCGTTGGCCACCGCCGTCTCCACCCGGGACGGCAAGTCCACAAACGCGTACTTCACGGTCGCAACTCCTTCGTTACCGCTACCCGGGGGACTATCAACGTTGGGCGCGTGACTCTTGCAACCACGACTAAGCAGATTATACGGCGCCAAACCTAGCCGTAACACTTATGTTACGCTATGCTGAACGTATGGCTGAACTGACCGGGGCTGAGCGATACCTCAAGCACCGCCGGGAAGATCCGGACTACGACCGCGCCTATACCGCAGCGAGGCGTCGCATCGATCAGATCGATGCGCTAATCCGCGCGCTGGACGAGCGCCGATGCAGCCTGAATCTGACCAAGGCAGAACTCGCCCGCCGGGCCGGCCTTCGCCCCGAGGTGATCCGTCGGCTGTTCACGGCGGCGAGCCCCAATCCGACCCTCTCCACGGTCGTGGCTCTGGCTGGAGCGCTGGAGCTGGAGCTGACGGCCGAGCCCCTGGAGGAAGTAGGCGTCAGCTGAGGACCCTGCGGTGCCTCTCGAACTCCTCGCGGTACCCCTTGATCCTCCTGTAGTCCCTCGGGTTCGCCCGCTCCCGGCGCGGCTTGGACAGCCCGCCCAAGCAGACGATTGAGGGACCGCCCAGATCTTCGGCGTCACGGATCAAGAGGCACAACAGGCGATGGTTCATGCCGCCTCCCTGGACCCGGACCTCGTAGAAGCCAGCCATATCGCCATACATGGCCTCCCACTTGCCGCCTCCCGCGAAGGAGGGTGGTGGCGCCTCGGCGACCGCATCCAGCACAGCTTGGACTTCTGCCGCGACCTTCTGGGGCAGCCCGTCGAGGAACTCGATCGTCGGTACCGACTCGCCCACGTCATCAACCGAGGCGCGCTGAAAGAACTGGATGCGCCACGGTCGTCGAGCAGGTGCCCCGGTCACCTCTACGTCTCACCGCCCTCATCAGTCGCCGTTGGGCTATCGGGCCGACTCAGGTCGCAGCCAATACGCAGAACTTCGCCGCCACCTCGCCGACGGCGACATCATCCGGATACCGCCAAGAAGCTCCTGCGACGAGCGCAGCCTAAGACCTTCAGGCGGGGGTTTGGTTCTGGTCTAGGCGGACTACTCGCTGGTCGGTGACCACGGCGGTTATGAGTTCGGCGGGGGTTACGTCGAAGGCGGGGTTGGCGGCGTCGGTGCCGTCGGGGGCGGTGGCCACCCCGGCGAGCGAGACCACCTCGTCGGTGCCCCGGTCCTCGATGGCGATGCCGGCGCCGTCGGGGGTGTCGGCGTCGACGGTGGACTCGGGGGCGACCACGATGAACGGCACGCCGGCGTGGCGAGCGCCCAGCGCCAGCGAGAACGTGCCGATCTTGTTGGCGGTGTCGCCGTTGGCCGCCACCCGGTCGGCGCCGGTGAGGACCACGTCGGCCTGGCCCCTGGCCAGCATGAACGGACCGGCCGAATCGACCAGCAGACGGTGGGGAGCGCCCATCCGGTCGAGCTCCCAGGCGGTGAGCCGGGCGCCCTGCAGCAAGGGGCGGGTCTCCAGGGCCAGCGCCTCGGCCAGCTGGCCCCGCTCGTGCAGGGTCTGGATCACAGCCAGAGCCGTGCCCCGCTCCACAGCAGCCAGGCCGCCGGTGTTGCAGATCGTCATGGCCCGGATATCGGCGCGGCCCACCAGGTCGAGCACGAGGTCGGCGCCCAGGCTGCCCATGGCGTGCGACGCGGCCAGCTCCTCGTCACGGATGGCGGCGGCCTCGGACAGTACTGCGTCGAGACCCTCGGGAGCTTTGGCCGCGGCCCGGTCCACCATGCGGGCCAGATTCACCGCGGTGGGTCGGGCCTGACGCAGGGAGGCGATCGCGTTGTCGAACTCTGGTCCGCTGTAGCCGTGGGCCCGCACGGCCAGGGCCACGCCGAAGGCGCCGGCCACGCCGATGGCGGGCGCGCCCCGCACCGACAGGCGCTGGATGGCGGCCACCATGTCGGGCACGGTGTCGATGCGCAGGACGGTGTAGGCGGCGGGAAGGGCGGTCTGGTCGACCATCTCGACCGCGCCGTCCGAGCCTCCGGCCCAGTCCAGCGTCCGCAAACTGCCGCCGTCCATGGGCCGTCGAGGCTACTCGGGGCGCCCAGACCCGTCCGTCCCACCGCACAAATCTCGGGCCGGTCCTGTGCAGCAGGTCCACAAGACCCACCCCAAGAAATCGGCGCCCAGCGGCGCCCAGACCCGCTGCACAAATCTCGGGTCGGTCCTGTGCAGCAGGTCCATAAAGCCCGCCCCAAGAATCGGCGCCCCCTCGCGCCCAGACCCTCGCACAAATCTCGGGTCGGTCCTGTGCAGCAGGTCCACAAAACCCGCACCAAGAATCCTGCGCCCACTCGCGCCCAGACCCTCGCACAAATCTCGGGTCGGTCCTGTGCAGCAGGTCCACAACACCCGCACCAAGAATTCTGCGTCCACTCGCGCCCGGCCCGACGAGTCCCTACACGCGGAACGGGCGGGCGTGGTTCCGGGTCGCCGTGCCTCTCTAGGGTGGGGCGCCATGGACCGGTACCTGTGCGACGTGCTCGTCACCATGGACGGTCCCGCCGGAGCCGTCCCCGCACCAATCATCGACGGGGCAGTGGACGTGGACGACGACGGCCGGATCGCCTGGTGCGGTCCCGCCACAGCAGCGCCCGCCCGACCCGGCGAGGGAGACAGGCGCGGCAACAATGACCGTGGCGACACACACGGCGGCGCCAAAGACAGTGGCGACACACACGGCGGTAACAATGACCGTGGCGACACACACGGCGGCACCAGTCTCGGCGTCCGAGACGGCGGCGTCGCTGTCCACCGGATCGCCGGCATCCTCATGCCGAGCCTCATCAACGCCCACTGCCACACGCCGATGGTGCTGCTGCGGGGCGCAGGCGAGGGACTGCCCGTGGACCGCTGGCTGCACGAGGTGATGTGGCCCCGCGAATCGAAGCTCACCCCTGGAGACGTGCGAGCCGGGATGCGGCTGGGAGCGGCCGAACTGCTGGCCAACGGGATCACCACATCGGTCGAGATGTACTTCAGCGGCCAGGCCATGGCCGAGGGCGCCACCGACGCCGGGCTGCGCTGCCTGGTGACCCCCGGCGTGATCGAGGACCCCGACTTCACCCTGACCGGGCCGTGGCCCGACCAGATCGACGAGATGGTGGCCCTGCGGGACCGCTGGGCCGGGAGCGACCTGATCGAGGTGGGGATGGCGGCCCATGCCGCCTACTCGGTGTCGCGGGAGTGCCTGACCGCCATCGCCGAGCGGGCCGCCGGCGCCGGGATGCCGGTGCACATCCACTTGGCCGAGCAGCAATGGGAGGACGCCGCGGTCCGGGAGCGCACCGGCGGGCTGGCCGCACCCGAGTACCTGGAGTCGCTCGGCCTGCTCGACGGCGACGTGATCGCGGCCCACGGCGTGTGGCTGACCCCCGACGACATCGACGTGCTGGCCCGCAACGACACCGCCGTGGTGCACTGCCCGTGCTCCAACGCCAAACACGCCTCCGGGGTGGCGCCGGTGACCGACATGCAGGCGGCCGGGCTGCGGCTGGCTATAGGGACGGACGGGCCGGCGTCGCACCACCGCCTCGACCTGTTCGAGGAGATGCGCACCGCCATCCGCACGGCCCGTGTCCGCTCGGGAGACGCCCAGACGTTCGGGCCGGCCGAGGCGCTGCGGATGACCACCGCGGGAGCGGCCGAGGTGATCGGCCAGGGACACGATCTGGGGAGGCTGGCACCGGGGTGCTGGGCCGACATGATGGCGCTGTCGGCGTCGGAGCCTGCGCTGCACCCGGTGATCGAGGCCGAGGACGACCCGCTGTCGAGGATCGTGTGGTCGGGCTCGCCCGGCGCCATCGCCGGGGTGTGGGTGGCCGGACGCAAGGTTGTTGACCGCGGCCGGGTGCTAACGGTGGACACGGCCGAAGCAGTAGCCGAGGCCCAGACCCGAGCCCGAAGACTGGCCCAGTGAACGCCGACCACGCAGGCGCGGAAGCCCGAGCCCGAAGACTGGCCCGATGACTTGCCCGACGGACGCTGACGAGGCGGCCCTGGCGACCTGGTACACGAGACTGGCCCAATGAACGCCGACGAAGTGATCGAGATGCTGGGGCTGGAGCCCCTGGAGGACGAGGGCGGGATGCTGGCCCCCACCTGGCGGGACGAGCACTCGTCGGCCATCTACTACCTGATGAGACCGGGCGACTTCTCGGCCCTGCACCGGCTCTCCGGCGCCGAGCTGTGGCACCACTACGCGGGCGCCCCGGTCGAGATGCTGCTGCTGGAACCGGACGGCGCGGTGCGCCGGCCCATTCTGGGCGACGATCTGGCCCGCGGCCAGTGCCCGATGGTGGCCGTGCCCGCCGGAGTGTGGATGGCGGCGGGCACCACCGGCGACTGGTCGCTGACCGGCGCCACCCTGGCACCCCCGTATGAAGAGGACGGCTTCGAGCTGGGCGACCCTGCCGGGTTGACCGAGGCCTACCCCGACGCGGCCGCCGACATCGCCCGCTTCACCCGGAGAGCAGAGTGACCGAACTGCCCGCACCCGACGAGACGACCCGATCCGGCAGAACCACCGAGGCCCGGAGGATGTCGTGACCGAGTTGCCTGCGCCCGACGAGATGATCCGCCCCGGCAGAGCCACCCACACCCTGAGGCCGTTGTGAGCGCGCCACCGCACCCGAGCGAGACGATCCGATCCGGCAGAGCCACCCACACCCGGAGCCCGTTGTGAGCGAACTGGAGAGGCCCGACGAGATGATCCGCCTCGATGGGCGGGTGATCGTGGTCACCGGCGCGGGCGGCGGCATCGGCGGCGGGATCGCCCGCCGGCTGCTGGCCGCGGGTGCGACGGTAGTGGCCCACACCCGATCCTCGCCGGTGAAGCACCTCGGAGCCGGCAAGCCGGTGGCACCGGTGACTGCCGACCTGACCGACCCGGACGCAGCCGAGCGGGCCGTCCAGGCCGCGCTGGACTGCGGGCGCATCGACGGGCTGATCAACAACGCCGGCATCCAGCCCGTCGTCCACTTCACCGAGATGAGCGACGACCAGTGGACGGAGATGATCGACACCAACCTCACCGCGGTTCACCGGCTGACCGCGGCCGCAGCCGATGCCATGCAGGCGCAGGGCACCGGCGGGTCGATCGTCCACGTGGCGTCGATCGAGGGACGCCAGCCCACCGACTTCCACGGCCACTACGCCACCGCCAAGGCCGGCCTGCTGATGCACGCCCGGGCCGCGGCCGGCGCCTACGGGCCGCACGGCATAAGGGTCAACAGCGTGTCGCCCGGGCTGATCGACCGGCCCGGCCTGGCCGACGACTGGCCCGAGGGCGTGGACCGATGGCACGCAGCCGCGCCGCTGGGCCGGATGGGCACCCCCGAGGACGTGGGCGACGCCTGCGTGTTCCTGTGCTCCGACCTGGCCCGATGGATCACCGGCGCCGACCTGGTCGTGGACGGCGGGGTCCTGACCCGCCCCACCTGGTGACGACAGTCGTCCCCGGCCGCGCCGGCACAGACCGCAATGATGAGACACCGCAGGGTTACCATGGCTGTCACGAAGGAACCCGGCCATTCGCCACGGAGGGATGTCATCGAGGACGAGCGATTCACCCGACGGCTATACACAGTCTCAGGAGCGGCGCGTCTAGTGGGCATGAGCCCATCGACCCTGCGCACGTGGTCGCACGGCTACACGAAGACCTTCAAAGACCGCGCGGCAGTAACACAAGGCCCGGTCATCACCTCGCTGAACGGTGCTTCGCGCGACACGCGATCGATCCCTTTCGTCGGACTCGTCGAAGCAACTGTCGTCCAAGCATTTCGCAACACGGGTCTGCCCATGCAGCGAATCCGCAAGGCGCTTGAAGTCCTCGCGAGCGAGGGCGAACTCCAACATGCTCTGGCGTCTCGCCAGTTGTATAGCGACGGCGCAAACGTGCTGTACGACTACGCAAGAAGGCACCACGACAGACAGCTAAGGCTCTTGACCGTGGTTCAGACTGGCCAGCGGGTGTTCCACGAGGTCATCGACGAATACCTGACTCGCATCACCTTCGGCGACCAATGGGCGACCGAACTCATCCTTCCGGTAACTGAGAGGCGCCTGTTGCGAGTACTGCCGGACGTTGCAGGCGGCGATGCCCTGTTCATGGATGGGGGAGCACCGCTCTCAGTTGTGCAGTCCCGCGCAACTGCGGGCGAGTCCATCGAGTCAATCGCAGCCGACTTTGAGACGCCCGTTGAAGACATGAAGGAAGCTCTCTGTGCCATCTGGCCGGAGAAGGCAGCAGTCTGACACCACCCCCGTCTTCTTCCTTGACCGAGGACTGGGCCGTCACCTGATCGCCGAAGCGGTCCGTGCGAGAGGATACGAAGCACTGCCAATGGCCGACGTGTATCCGCATGGTGCCGACCAGCGGGTGACCGATCCCGAGTGGATCGAGCGAGCCGGCCGCGAAGGCTGGGTCGCTTTGACGAAAGATGCTTCGATCATCCGTGACCACCGTGACGTACTCGCCGAGACGACACTTCGCGTCTTTGCGTTCAACAACGCGAACCTCACCGGGCCCGAGTTGGTAGCCCGACTTGAAGCAAACTTCAACCGAATCTTGCAGAGGGCGAAGAAGCCTGGACCATACGTGTGGGTCATCACACCGGACCGCCTTCAACGTCGATGGCCGAAGGACTGAAACAATGGAAGAACCCAATGACCGAGCTGTATGAGCGGCTGCAGCAGGCGGCCGGGGTGCTGGCCGGGCGGACCGGGTGCGAGCGGCACGACGTGTGTGTGGTGCTGGGGTCGGGGCTGGGCGGCTACCCCGACCGGATCAGCGACAAGGTGGCGGTTTCGTACCGGGACCTGCCCGGGTTTCCCATACCCACCGCGATCGGCCACGCCGGCACGGCCTACTCGGCGCAGATGGGCGACAACCGGGTGCTGCTGCTGTCGGGGCGGGCCCACGCCTACGAGGGCCACGACCCGGAGGCCATCACGTTCGCGGTGCGGACCGCGGTCACGGCCGGATGCCGGGTGGTGGTGCTCACCAACGCGGCCGGCGCCTGCGGCGAGGGCATGGATGCCGGCGACCTAGCCGTCATCACCGACCATGTGAACCTGGCCGGGATCAGCGTGCTGGCCGGACCCAACGACGAGCGCCTGGGCCCCCGCTTCACCGACATGACCGACGTGTACACGCCCGAGCTGCGGGCCAAGGCCCACGAGGCCGCGGCCCGGCTGGGACAGACACTCCGTGAGGGCGTCTACTTCTGGTTCCACGGCCCGATGTTCGAGACCCCGGCCGAGATCCGCCTGGCCCAGGCGCTGGGCGGATCCATGGTGGGCATGTCGACCGTGCCGGAGGCCACCGCGGCCCGCCACATGGGCGCTCAGGTGCTGGGCATCTCGCTGTGCACCAACCTGGCGGCGGGCATCTCCGACCAGCCCCTGTCGCACACCGAGGTCATCGAGACCGCAGCCGCCGCCTCCGAACGCTTCAGCGCCCTCTTCGACGAGCTGCTGCCGACGTTGTGAGGTTGTTGCTGCGCCAAGAGCCAGATCAACTACTAATCTAGTACGGATTAGTACAGTTTAGTATTCGATCAGTGTCATTTCGCGACAGGCCACGGACACTAAGTACTAACTTGGTACAACTTAGTACTGTTTAGTACATAGTCGATTCGCTGCCATCTGACCGGAATTTGTCGGGTTGGCGGGGGTTTGGTGACAGCAGATGGCCTCTGACGTGGGGTTTTGTGTCTCCGGGCAGCGTTTCGGCGGGGATTTGTAGGGGCGACATATAGTTGACGGCGCGCTGGTTGGGGGCTATTGTGGTGTCGTGTTCGTGAAGACGACCCGCCGCCGCAGGGGCGACAAGGTGTACGAGTACTTGTCTTTGGTGGAGTCGGTGCGCGACGGCGCCAGGGTCGGCCATAGGACGCTGCTGCGCCTGGGGGAGGTGACCGCTCTGCGCGAGTCCGGGCAGTTGGAGCGGATCGTGGCCGCGTTGGAGGCCCATCTGCGCCGCGAGCGCGTCGACGTGGGGGCGGTGGCCGCTGAGGGGGCTCCCGCGGTGGGGGCGGTGGCCGCGGCGGCGACGGTGTGGTGTCGGCTGGGACTGGACGGGTGGTTCGCGCGGCTCGGCGCCGGGCGGGGGTCCGAGGCGCTGGAGCACGCGGTGTTCGCGATGGTCGCCAACCGGCTGGTGGCGCCGTGCTCGAAGCGCCGCCTGGTGGAGTGGGCCGCAGAGGACGTGGTCATGCCCGAGGGCTGGGAGGCTCCGCCGCTGGGCCGCTGCTACCGGGCCCTCGACGCGGTCGCCGACGCCAAAGACGCCACCGAGACGCACCTCTATGAGCGGCTGTGCGACCTGTCGAATTTGGACCTGAAGCTGGTGTGCTACGACTTGACCTCCACCTACTTCGAGGGATCGCCGCGGCCGTCGGTGCGGTTCCCGTCGCGGGCGTTCGGGTACTCCCGTGACCATCGCAGCGACCGGCCCCAGATCGTGATCGGGCTGTTGTGCACCTCAGACGGGATCCCCATCGCGCACCACGTGTTCGCCGGCAACACCAACGACGCCTCCACCCTGCCGGCAGTGCTGGCCGACCTCGCCAGCAGGTTCGCGGTGGGTCGCATCTGTGTGGTCGCCGACCGCGGCCTCATCTCCAAAGACAACGTCGAAGCGGTCGCCGCCGCCGGGTTCGACCATCTGCCGAGATCGTCGCCCGCGCCGAGGCCGACCTGCTGGCCCTGGAGCGCCGGGTCCGCGAAGGCCGGCTCAAAGACCCCGCCAAAATAGGGCGGGCCGCGCAGCGCACCATCGGCAAAGGCGGCGCCGGACGGCTCTTCGACCTCGAGATCGCAGAAGGCCGCTTCACCTACCACTACAACGAAGACGCCCACACCTATGAGGAGCTCCTCGCCGGCCGCTACGTGCTCACCACCAGCCTCAGCACCACACAAGCCGGCACAACCCAAGTCGTGGCCGCCTACCGCCAGCTCGCAGGCGTCGAAGCAAGGTTCCGGACCCTCAAGGACTTCCTGCACCTGCGACCCGTGCGCCACTGGACCGAACAAAGAGTCCGCGGCCACGTCGCCGTCTGCGTCTACGCCGCCGTCATCGAGACCCTCATCGGCTGTGCCCTCGCCAAAGCAGACGTCCGCGACCCCGACCTCGACCACCAGCACCTCAGCGCCGCCCGAGCCCTGCGAGAGCTCAACCGCATCCGCCGAGTCCAACTCACCGCCAACGGCAACAACATCGACCTCACCACCCGGCGCACCCCACTGCAGGCCCGGGCCCTCACCGCAATCGGAACCGACACCCAAAGCTGGGACAAAGCCACCATCACCTGACCCCGCCCAGCCGCACCCCAACCGCCGATGTAGTGGAAACACCTCACCGCCGCGCCCCCTCTGACCTCACAAAACGCGAAACACCCGACAAATTCCGGTCTGAGAGGCCGCGGATTCGATCCTCTAGCCCATCAACTGGACAGAACTCGAACGTTCGCCCCACTTGCTCCTTCTTGAGAAGGCCGAGTGCCTCCAGACCTAGGAGATCCGTGCGGGCGGACTGATATGCCACGCGATGCAGGCGCTTCTGTCCTGCGAAGGTGAAGAACATGTCGGGATTCCGCAGCGCGTCGCTAAGGATGGCGAGTTGGCGGTGATTCAGTCCAGGAACTCCGCGCATGGCCCGCTCGACCTGCGCTATCTCGTCGCTCTTTCGAGTGAGGTACTGCCGAAGGCCCTCGATCGCCCTGCTGATGATCTCAAGTTGGTGGATCACGAAGTAGGTGACATCGTTGAAGTCGGTCTCCGTGTATAGGTACGACCGCGCGTACTTGGCAGGTGCCTTGCGCAGGATGGCCGAGATCGAAATGTACCCGGCCAACCAGTACCCGGACCTGAGCATCGACCAGTAGAAGAGCACCCGAGCGGTGCGCCCGTTGCCGTCGACGAAGGGGTGGCCGTAGCCGATCCAGAAGTGGATCAGCACGGCCTGGACGACAGGGTGCAGGAATCCGTCTCCTGTGTCTCCGTTGGCGAAGCGGCACAACTGCTGCAGCCGCGACGGCAACTCTTCTGCCGGTGGAGGGCGGTGCAGAACTTGGCCGTCGCTCCACACGATCTCGATCCGCTCCTCCGGCTTGCGGAGCCGGCCTGATTCAGACTCGTCCTCGAGTGTCCCATCGGTGACGATCCGGTGCAGTTCCAGGACATGATCCGAGGTCAAAGGCTCGTTAGAGCTAGCGAGTTCTTCGGCTGCCTGCATAGCGAAGTAGTTGTTGAGAACCATGCGCTCACTCGTGTCGCGTGGTTTGCGACCGGTCCGCAGGAGCTCCTTGGCAACCCGGCGGGTCGTCGCAGCGCCCTCAAGCAGACTGGAGGTAATGGCCTCTTCGACCAGCGACGAGACCAGGTATCGGCCACTTGAAGCGACGCTGGAGACAAGCTCGTCGGTCTGCGGGTGACTGCTGGCCTGCTGGTCGATGCGGTGGACCAGCTCCTGGATCCGGTCGATGTTGGTGAACCGGAAGGGCTGGCCGTCGATGCCGGTGAAAGGGAGTTCCCGGGCACCGTTGGCTCGACTCGTGGCGGTGCCGGCCCACCACTCATTGAGCGTGAGTCCGTCGGGCGGCTGCCGGCGCCGCATCTGGTCCCAGTGCAGGTAGCGCCCCTTGTCGTCAACGGGCCGACCGCTGGTGAGGACGTGGAGCAGACGCCCGGGATCGTCGTGAGCGATGTCGCGAGAAAGGTCCGCTATGTCGGGCGGTGGCAGAGGCGTCTTCATGCTGGCGCCCTCCGATGCACATTCCGGCGCGGTTACTACTAATCTTGCCAGGATTAGTAGTAAACTGCAACTACTCCGGTCAGCCGGCAGCGCGGGCTAGGAGGAAGGCCTGCTGGGTTTCGGCCTCGGCTCGGATGGCGGGCTCGTCGCCGGTCTGGAGGCGGCCGTCGGCTACTACCAACCGGCCGTCGACCACCACGGTGTCGACGTCGGCGGACGTGTGGGCGTAGACCAGCTCGGAGAACACATCGGCGCCGCCGGCCGGGGTGGTGTGCAGACGGTCGCGCCGGACTACGGCCAAATCGGCCCGCTTACCCGCTTCAAGACTACCAATCTCGCGATCCAGGGCAAGTGCCCGGGCGCCGCCCATGGTGGCCATGTCGAAGGCGGTGCGAGCCGGAATGGCCCTCGGCCCGGCCGCGGGCTTGTGGATCAGGGCGGCCAGCCGCATCTCCTCGAAGCCGTCGAGACGGTTATTGGCCGGGGCGCCGTCGGCACCGATGGCCACGTTGAGGCCGTCGGCCAGATAGCCGGGCACCGGGGCGAACCCCGAGGCCAGCTTGAGGTTGGTCGACGGGCAGTGGCAGATGTGGGGCCGGTGGCGGCGGGCCAGCTCCCGCTCGTGGTCGCTCAGCCACACCGCGTGGGCCATGACCAGCCTCGGCGACAGCGCCCCCCACGACGCCAGGGCCTCAACATCGCGGCCCTCGGGTGAAGCACCCAGCAGATCGGCCTGGGCCCGGTTCTCGTTGACGTGGGTGTGCAGCCTCAGATCGGCCTCGTCGGCAAGAGCCACGCACCGGCGCCAGGTGTCGACAGTGGCGTTGCGGGGGCCGCGGGGCGACAGTGCCACCCGCAGCCGTCCGTCGGCGGCGCCGTGCCAGGTCCCGAACAGGTCCATCTGGTCGGCCCAGGCGACATCGGAGTCGGGCACCTCCATCTCGGTGCCGGGCTCGTACCGGTCCATCAGGGCCTTGCCGATGGTGGCCCGGATGCCGAGCCGCTCGGCCGCCTCGAAGGCCGCGCCGGTGTGGAGGTTCGACTCGATCGTGAGCGCCGCGGTGGTGCCGCCGGTGAGCAGCTCGGCCACCGCCAGCATGGCCGAGGCGTGCAGCGACCGGTGGTCGTGGGCCTGCTCCAGGGGCCAGACCCGCAGGCGCAGCCACTCGATGACGTCCATGTCGTCGGCCAGGCCCCGCAACAGGGTCTGGCACAGGTGCACGTGGGCCTGCACCAGACCGGGGATGACCAGGCAACCGGAGGCGTCCACCACCGTGTCGGCCGTGATCGTCTCCGACCCCGGCCGGACCGCGGCGATGCGGCCGTCCTCCACCACCACGTCGCCCACGAAGGGCTCGGCGTCGGCGCTCGGGACGACCACACCGCCCCGCACCACCAGATCGGCCATCGCCCGCTCTCCTAGCTCAGCCGGGCCGGGACATCAAGCGCACCGCCCTCGCCACCACGGCGCAAATCTCGGGAGCGCGATACGCACTGGATGCCCAAAACCGACCCGAGATCACCGGGCTAGGTCGGCGGCGGCGGCCAGGGCGAACTCCAGCATGGCCTGCTGGCCGGCGGCGTACTCGTCGAGGCGCTGACCCTGGTAGGTGGCCTCGCCGGACAGCAGGTTGGTGCCGGCGCACAGCACCGAGCCGGCCTCGCAGCCCAGCGCGGCGGCCACGGTGAACAGGCACGACGTCTCCATCTCGAAGGCGATCACGCCCAACCGCTTCCACTGGCTGATGACCTCCACGGTGCGCTCGCCCTCGTAGAAGCTGTCGGTCGAGCGGGTCACGCCCACCTCCACCGGGGTGCCGAGACGGGCCGCGGCCGACACCAGCGCGGCCACCACCCGGTGGGTGGCCACCGGCGGGAAGTTCTCGGGCGCGTAGTAGCGGCTGGTGCCCTCGTCGCTGACCGCGCCGGTGGCCACCCCGATGCCGCCCACCGGCATGGCCGGCGACAGGGCCGCGCAGCTGCCCACCCGGATGAAGCACGACGTCCCGCAGGCGGCCAGCTCCTCCACCGCGATGGCCATCGACGGCGAGCCCACCCCGCTGGTGGCCACCGTGAGCCGGGCACCGTCGAGGGTTCCGGTGAACACCGCGTAGCCGCGGCGGTCGCCGACCCGCTCGGCACCGTCGAGCATCGAGGCCATCATCTCCACCCGCTCGGGGCTGCCCGAAAGCAGCGCGACCCCAGCCACGTCGCCGCCGCCTCGGATGCCCAGATGGGGGAACGACCCGTCGGGCAGCCGCATGTAGCGCTCAGTCATCCAGCTCGAAGTGTCCTCGGGTATCGCTTGCTCAGGCATCGCCTTCACCTCGGCACTGGTCGGCCGCCTCCCCGGGCATCGCTTCCTCACGCATCGCCTTCACCTCGGCACTGGTCGGCCGCCTCCCCGGGCATCGCTTCCTCACGCATCGCCGCCTCCGCGGTACTTGTCGAGCACATGGTCGAGGACCCCGGCCTTGGACAGCAGGTGGCGGGCCTCGCGGGGCACGAGATCGGCGATCTCGGCCAGATCCAGGGTGACCAGCTGCCGGTCGTCCAGCAGGACCTGGCCGTCGACGATCGTGTAGCGCACATCGGACCCCGAGCACGACCACACCAGCTGCTCGATCACGTTGCCGCCGTCGCCGTCGCTCAGCACCGGCCAGGCCCGGGGCCGGTCCAGCCCCACCACGGCCACATCGGCCCGCTTGCCGACCTCGATGGAGCCAACCTCGTCGCCGAGACCCAGCGCCCGGGCCCCGCCCATGGTGGCCATTTCCAGCAGTTGGGCGCAGGGCAGCACGGCCGGGTCGCCGGTGCTGAACCGGGCCAGCAGCCCGGCCTGGCGCATCTCCTCGAACGGGTCGAGGTTGTTGTTGGTCATGATCGAGTCGGTGCCCAGGCCCACGGTGGCCCCGGCCGCCAGCAGCTCGGGGATGCGGGCGGCCCGGTTGCCGAGCTTCATGTTGGACGTGGGGCAGTGGGCTACCCCGACCCCGGTGGAGGCCACCAGGTCCAGGTCGTCGTCGGTCAGCTCGATGCAGTGGGCGGCCACCACGTCGGGCCCGAGGCCGATCAGGCGGTCCAGCCACTCAACCGGGGTTAGCCCGCCCGACAGCTCGACCACCCGCTCGACCTCGCCCTGGGTCTCGGCCAGATGGGTGTGGATGCCGACGCCGAACTGGTCGGCCCGCTCCCGCATGGCGGTGTAGGTGGCCGCGTCCACCGTGTACAGCGAGTGGGGTCCGAACCAGGCCCGCACCCTCGGGTGGCGGCCGTGCCAGTCGTCGATGAAGGCCTCGCTGGACTCCAGGGTCTCGCCCGCGCCGGCCGGGGTGTCGACGGCCTGGGGGCTGATGGTGGCCCGCATCCCGGAGTCGACCGCCACCGCCGCCGACTCGGCCGGGAACCGGAAGATGTCGATGAAGCTGGTGGTGCCGTTGGCGATCATCTCGGCCTGGCACAGCAGAGACCCGGCCCGCTGGTGGCGGGGCTCGTAGGCCATGTCCTTGGGCAGGGCGAAGTCCTCCAGCCAGGTGAAGAAGTCCATGTCCTCGAACACACCCCGCTCCAGCAGCGTGTGGGTGTGGGAGTTGACGAAGCCGGGGATCACCGCGCCGTCGGAAGCGTCGATGACCCTGACCGCCGGCGGAGCTGCCTCATCGCCCGAGGCAGGGGTGACCGCGACGATCTGGCCGCCGGACACGGCAACGTCGCCGATGAAGGCGCGGCGCGACCCGTCGCATGGCACCACCGTGCCGCCCGTCACCAGCAGGTCGACAGGCTGACCGTCACTCATGACTCACCGCCGCCGCCTCGGGCCGCTTTTCTTGACGTAGTTGACCGCACTGGAGAAGGTCAACTACGTCAAGAATCGGTGGTCCGATCATCATGTCCGGCGGTCGAAGGCGGGCAGGACCTGCTCGCCGAACCGCTCCACCTCGGCCGCGCCCTGGTCGGGGCGGATGTTGAGGATGGCCAGGTCGACCCCCGCGGCCGCGTACGACTCCAGCACGGCGACCATCTGCTCGGGCGATCCGGCCACGATCCGGGCCCGGACCTCCTCCTCCGTGCCTCCCCGGGTGGCCTGGAACGTCCTGACCAGGCCCTCGGTGGTAGCGGGATCGTCAGCCAGCTCCGTGAACACGAAGGCAGTGCGCTTGAGGTCGCCGGGGCTGCGCCCGTTGCGGGCCAGCAGCCCGTCGAGGCCGTCGTTGACCTGGGGCCACTCCCACGGGGCCCAGAAGCCGTTGTACCAGTCGCCCCGGCGGGCCGCGATGCGCCGCAGCCGCTGGCCGCTGCCGCCCACCAGCACCGGCACCCCGCCCGGCCGCACCGGCTTGGGGTCGAAGCAGGCGCCGGCCAGGCGCACGCACGACCCCTCGTAGTCCACGGAGCCGTCGGCCGTGCACAGCAGCGAGAAGGCCTCCAGCGTCTCGTCCAGCAGCGTCATGCGGTCGCCCACACCGGGATAGTCGAAGCCGTACATGGCGTGCTCGGCCTCGTGCCAGGCCGCGCCCAGCCCCAGCAGGGCCCGGCCGCCGGTGACGTGGTCGAGGGTCACCGCCATCTTGGCCAGCAGCACCGGATGGCGGTAGGTCACCCCCGTGACCAGCGTGCCCACGTCGAGGCGGCTGGTGGCCGCCCCCAGCGCAGCCAGGGTGATCCAGCCCTCGAACTGGGGGCCGTCGGGGGTCCCGCCCGGCGCCGACGGCCGGGCGCCGGGATTGAGGGGCACGAAGTGGTCGAACGTGAACCCGGCCGCGAAGCCCAGCCCGTCGGCGGTCTGCCATATGTCGACCAGCCGCGAGTAGTCGGTGTGCTCCGGCGGCGTCTGAACGGCGATCTCCATCGAAGTCTCCTTGGGGGGGTGGGGTCAGTCCTTGACGTAGGCGCGGCCAATGGCGGCGGGGGCCACCGCCCGGCCGACGAACACCAGGGTGATCAGCCCGACAACATAGGGCAACGCCTGGAACAGCTCGACAGGCAGGTCCGACTTGGACTGGGCCCGCAGCTGATAGGCGTCGGCCATCCCGAACAGCAGGCAGGCGCCCAGCACCGGGATCGGCCTCCACTTGCCGAAGATCATGGCGGCCAGGGCCAGGAAGCCCCGCCCGTTGGTGATGCCCCGCTGGAACAGGCCGTTCTGCACCAGCGACAGGTACACGCCCCCCATGGCCGCGAACACCCCCGCCAGCATCACCGCGGTGTAGCGGGTCCGGATCACGTTCACCCCCACCGACGCGGCCGCCTCGGGCGACTCCCCGCAGGCCCGCAGCCGCAGGCCGAACGGGCTGCGCCACAGCACCAGCCACACCACCGGGGCCAGAACCAGGGCGGCGTAGTCGAACCAGCCCAGCCGGGAGAACACCGTGCCGACCTCGGGCAGGTCGGACAGCACCGGCACCTCGAACCGGCGGAAGCGCTCCACGCCGGGGGTGTTGGCCCGGCCGCCCTCCCAGATGGCCGGGATCAGCGCAGCGGTAACGCCGAGGGCGAACAGGTTGATGGCGGTGGCCGACACGATCTGGTCGGCCCGGACCGTGATCGAGAACCAGGCGTGGACCCAGCCGATCCCCGCCCCCACCGCCAGCGCGGCGACCAGGCCCACCACGTTGGCGCCCGTCCACCAGGTGACGGCCACCCCCGCGAAGGCGCCGAACAGCATCTTGCCCTCCAGCGCGATGTTGATGACCCCGGCCCGCTCGCTCAGCAGCCCGCCGAGGGCGGCGAAGATCAACGGAACCGACAAGCGGATGCCCTGGGCCACCCAGTTCATGTCGAAGATCTCGAGCATCTCGATCATCGGCTCAGTCCCCCTGGCCTTGAGCAAGGGCGTGGCAATTCCCGCTCCTGTTCGCTGCGCTCACGGGCCGCTCGGGCCACGGCCTCGCTGCACGTCTCACGGGTTCACCCGCGGATACTCCGCCGCTCGGCCTCTGGGCCGGGCGGCCCGGCGCGACAGCAGCAGGCGGGCGGCCACGCAGGCCACCACCAGGCCGGAGATGACGGTGATCATGTCGCGGGTGATGTCGGCCTCGAGCTGGAGCTGGGTCGAGCCGGCCCGCAGCAACCCGAAGAAGAACGACGCGGCGGCCACACCCACCGGGTGCAGCGCACCCAGCAGGGCCACCGCGATCGAGTCGAAGCCGTAGCCGGGCGAGAACGAGTCCAGGAACCGCCGGTGGGTGCCGAGCACCTCCACCGCGCCGGTGAGCCCGCCCAGCGCCCCCGACAGCAGCATCGCCTCCACGATCACCCGGTTGGACGAGATGCCGTTGAACCTGGCCGCCACCGGGTTGGCGCCCACCAGCCGGAAGCGGTAGCCGCCCGGCGTGCGGTAGATGAAGTACCAGCACGCCCCGGCCACGATCAGGGCCACCACGATCCCGAGATGCAGGCGGGTGGGATCCCAGATGCGGGGCAGCTCGGCGGTGGACTGCACCGGCTCGGTGCCGGTGGGGATCTCGCCCTCGAGCGCACCGCCCGGCTTGACCAGGAACTGCGAGACGCTGAAGGCGACGAAGTTCATCATGATGGTGGTGATCACCTCGTGCACGCCCCGCCAGGCCTTGAGCGCGGCCGGCACCAGCGCCCACAGCGCCCCGGCGGCGGCGCCGGCCAGCAGGCTGAGGAGCACATGGACCGGCGCCCACGTCGACATATGGATGCCGACCACGCCGGCCGCGATACCCCCGGCCACCAGCTGCCCCTCCACGCCGATGTTGAACAGGCCGGCGTGGAAGGCGATCGCCACGGCCAGGCCGCCGAAGAGCAGCGGCGTCATCGACACCAGCGTCTCGGCGAAGGGACGCTGGCCGGCGAGGCTGCCGTCGTAGAGGGCGCCGTAGGCGGTGATCGGGTCGGAACCGGCCGCGATGATCAGCGGCGCGGCCAGCACCAGGGCGGCCAGCACGGTGGCCACGAAGATGAGCGCGGCCCGGCCCACCCCCTGAGCGAGGTCGGTGGCCGCAGCCCGGGCGACTGCGCTGCCGGCGCTGTCAAGGGTGCGCTGCAGCTCAGCCGTCATGTTGCGACGAGGCTCAGCCGCCGGCCGAGGATCGGTCGCCGGCCCCGGATCGGCGGCCGGCCGAGGCTCAGCCGCCGGCCGAGGATCGGTCGCCGGCTGCACATCGTCCGGGCCAGGCGAGTTGCCGGCGTCGGTCACGTGGCCGCCTCCGCAGCCTCGGGCTCGCCGACCGCACCTCCACCCGTCATCCAGCGGCCCAGCGTGGTGACGTCCACCTCGCTGGGGCTGGTCTCCCCCGCGATGCGGCCCCCCGACATCACCACGATGCGATCGGCCAGAGCCAGGATCTCGGTGAGCTCGAGGCTCACCAGCAGGACGCCTGCTCCCCGGCGGCGCAGCGCGGCCAGCTCGGTATGCACGAACGCGGCGGCGGCCACGTCCAAGCCCCGGGTGGGCTGGGCGGCCACGAACAGCTCCGGGCCGCGGCTGAGCTCCCGTCCCACCACCAGCTTCTGCTGGTTGCCCCCCGAGAGGCTCCGCAGAGGGTCGGTCACGGCCACGGCCTGCACGCCGAAGCGGGTCACCACGCCCCGGGCCAGGCGCCGCATCTGGACAAGGGACAGCCACAGCCCCCGCCGCGAGAACGGCGGCCGGCCCTGGAACCCGAGCGTGGCGTTGTGGGCCAGGTCTAGACCGTCGGCCACCGCGGCGCCGTGACGGTCCTCGGCGATATGGGCCACTCCCGTGTTCAGGCGGCGGCGCACGCTCCAGCGGGTCACGTCGGTGCCGCCCAGATGCACCGAGCCGGCCCGGCAGCGGCGCACGCCCACCACCATCTCGACCAGCTCGGTCTGGCCGTTGCCCTCCACGCCGGCCACGCCCACGATCTCGCCTGCCCGCACCTCGAGGTCGATCGGTCCCAGCCGGCGCCCGTCGCCCGCAGCCTCGAGCCGCAGCACCGGCACACCGCCGGGATCCGGCCCAACGACCCGCTCCGGAGGATCGGGAAGCTCGTGGCCCACCATCATCCGGGCCAGCTCGGCGGCCAGCGCGTCGTGCCGTTCGGGGTCGTCACGCTCGGCCGGGCCGATCTCACGATGGCCCTCCACCCGGCCGCCCCGCAGCACCGTCACCCGGTCGCACAGGTCGATGACCTCCGAAAGCTTGTGGCTGATGAACACCACAGTCCGGCCCTGGGCCCGCAGGCGGCGCAGCAGGCCCACCAGCTCCGCCACCTCGGTGGGCGCCAGCGCGGCGGTGGGCTCGTCGAGGATTAGCACCTCGGCGCCCCGGTAGAGGGCCTTGAGGATCTCCACCCGCTGGCGTGCCCCCACCGCCAGGTCCCCGACCCGGCTGCGGGGGTCGATGCGGAAGCCGTAGCGGTCCGACAGCGCGGCGATGTCGGCCGCAGCCCGGTCGAGGTCGAGCAGGCCGCCCCGGTGCAGCGGCTCGCTGCCCAGCACCAGGTTCTCGGCCACGGTGAAGTCGCCGATCAGGCTGAAGTGCTGCTGCACCATGCCGATGCCGAGGTCGAGCGCGTCGCGGGCAGAGTCGACCACCACCGGCCGGCCGGCGATCTCGACGGTGCCGGCCGAGGGCGCGGTCAACCCGAACAGCACCTTCATCAACGTGGACTTGCCGGCGCCGTTCTCGCCCAGCAGGCCGTGGATGCTGGCCGACTCCACCGTGAAGTCGACGGCGTCGTTGGCGACCACGCCCGGGTAGCGCTTGGTGATGCCGCGCATGCGCACGGCCGGCACGGGCTCGGCCGGCCGTGCGTCTAGCGCGGAGTCATCTGGGGGCAGAGAGCTCTCCCTGACAGGAGCGAAGCCCTACACGCCCGGATCGACGGTGATCGAACCCGACCTGATCCCTTCGACCGCGGCGTTCACCGCGTCCTGGATCTCGGCCGGCAGGCTGCCGAACGTCTTCTCGCAGACGCCGACGTAGCCGCCCTTGAGATCCAGCACGGAAACGCCACCGGCGAAGGTGCCGTTGGCCACCTGCTGGGCAGCCCGGAACACCGACCCGGCCACATCCTTGGTGGCCGAGGTCAGGTAGTTGTCGGGTGCCAGCTGGTCCTTGCAGGTGTCGGTGCCGATCACCCAGTGGCCGGAGCCGCGGTCCTTGGCCTCCTCGTAGGCGCCGAGGCCGGAGAGTCCGGCCACCTCGAAGACGATGTCGGCACCGTCGTCGTAGGCCGCCGAGGACAGCTCCCGGCCGGTGGTCGGATCGTCGAAGGCGCCCACCCACGACACGGTCACCTCGGCCGCGGAGTTCACCGACGCCACGCCCTGCTGGAACCCGCTCAGGAAGCGCACCGTCGGCGGGATCTCGATGCCGCCGACGTAGGCGAGCTTGTCGGCCTGGGTGGTCATCCCGGCGATGATGCCGGCCAGGTAGGCGGCCTCGTGCTCGGCGTACAGCACGCTCTGCACGTTGGGCAGCGGATCGCCCGGGTCGAAGCCGCGGGCGCTGTCGGCGACCGCGTCGATGAGCACGAAGTTGGAGTCGGGGTTGGCCTCGGCGACCTCCTCGATGGCGTCGGTGATGAGGAAGCCCACGCCCACGGTGAGGTTGGCGCCGGCGTCGACCGACTGCTGGAGGTTGGGCACGTACTGGGCCTGCTCGCTCGACTCGATCACGTCGCCGGAGCCGCCGAGCTCGGTGGCGGCCTGGGAGATGCCGGCCCAGGCGAGGTCGTTGAAGCCCTCGTCGCCGAGACCGGCCTGGTCGGTGACCATCACCCAGCGGAAGCCGGTCATGTCCACGCCGGTGCCGCCCGGCAGGAACGCGTTGGTCCAGAGGTCGGCGCTGTTGACCGCGGTGCTGATCACGCCGGCATCGAACATCCGACCGGCGACGCCGCCCCACACGGAGCCTTCCATGGCACCGAGGCCGAGCCGCTCGGTGGTGTCGCTGACGACGAGGTTCTTCATGACCTCGTACGCGGCCTCGCCGACGCTGATCTCGAAGTCGGGCCAGATCTCGTTGATGTAGGCGATGATCGGACCCGGGTCGTCGAGGAACGCCTGGAGGCCGGCCTGGGCCGCCTCAGCGAAGGCTCGAACGATGTCGGGATTAGCCGCGGCGTACGCGTCGGAGGTGAACAGCGTCGTGGCGTAGGAGGGGAACCCGAGGGTGGTGGCGGTCAGCATCGCAGGGTCGGCGCCGGCCAACCGGGCGAAGTGGGGGCTGGTCGTAGCCATCGACTGGACAGCCCATCCCTCGTTCTCGCCCCAGGCGGCCAGGTTGCCGTCGAAGGAGATCTCCTCGACCACCAGGCTGTTCTCCCTCTTCAACACCTCCCAGAAGACCTGGCCCGGGAAGACCTGCACCTCGCCAAGATCGCCCACGCCGCCGATGCCCGAGGCGGAGTGCACCATGAGACCGAGCGGTGACTCCTGATAGGTGGCGAAGAACGTGACCAGGTCGGCGCCCCCGGCCGAGGCGAGCACAACGTTCTCCGCGAGGGCCATGCCGAAGGTGACGTTGCCGGTCACGATGTCATTGGCGGCGCGGATGCCGGGACCGCCGGGCCGGATCTCGACGTCGAGGTTGCGCTCCTCGAAGAAGCCGAGAAGGTCGGCGGCGTAGAGCGCGGCGTGGTCGGTCGAGGGGAACCAGTCGGTCTGTATCGACACCGAGGTCATCTCGGGCAGCACCGTCATGGCGCCGGCCATGACGGCCTCCTCGGCGGCCATCTCGGCCTCCTCGGCGGCGGCCTCGGCCTCGGTGGCTCGCGACTCGGCGGCCGAAGCGGCCTCCTGCGCGGCGGCGAGCTGGGCTTCGAGCTCGGCCATTTCCTCGTCGGAGGTGGCCGCGTCGGCGGCGGCTGCCTCCAGAGCCGCAGCTGCCTCGGCCGCTGCTGCTGCCGCGGCGTCGGCCTCGGCCCGGGCGGTATCAGCCTCGGCCCGGGCGGTATCGGCCTCGGCCTCGGCCGCCTCGACGGCCTCAGTGTCTACCGCCGGGGCGGCGGGAGCGGCGGCGTCTTCGGCGTCGTCGCCGCAGGCGGCCGCGACGAGCGCCAGCACCGCGACCACCGCAAAGGCGGCGCGCAGGGGCTTCCGGAAGAAACGGGTGGACATAGGGAACTCCTCAATCGGGACGGACTTCGGGGAAGGAGGGCGGCTCCGATTGTCTCAGAGCCGAGTCACCGATGAGAACGCGGGCGAGCGGCAACCGGCTCCGGGATAGCTAGTGGACGGCTCGGGATGGCCCGTGGATCAGGTGTCGGCGACGCGGGCCGACTCGTGCCAGTGCCGCAGCACACGATTCCCCGTCCACGAGACGAGCAGGAAGAAGGTGATGCCCAGCGCGGACGAGACCGCGATGGCGGCGAACACGAAGTCGGTCTTCAACTGGGTGCTGCCGAACGTGACCCAGTAGCCGAGCCCGGCCTCGTCGCCCCCGCGGCCGACCACGATCTCGCCCACGATCGCTCCGATGACGGCCAGGCCGGCCGAGATCCGCAGCCCAGTGAACAGGTACGGGAGCGAGCTGGGGATGCGGATCTTCGAGAAGGTGAACCACGAGTTCTGCCGGCGGCCGCGGAGCCGGATCAGGTCGACCAGGGCGGCGTCGGCCGAGCGCAGGCCGGCGAGGCTGTTGGCCAGGATCGGGAACAGCGTGATGGTGAAGGCCACCAGCATCACCGACTGGCGACCTGGTCCCCACCACAGGACGTACAGCGGGGCAACGGCCACCGCCGGGACGGTCTGCAGCAGCACCGCCCAGGGGAAGAAAGCCCGCTCGAGCATGCGGCTCAGGCTGAGGAACAGGGCCGCGCCCACGCCCACCGCGGTGGCGAACAAGAACCCGACGACCGACGCGTACAGCGTGTTCTTGAAACCGATCCACAGGCGGTCGAAGTCGGTGACGGTCGTGTCCAGCACACGGCCCGGCGAGGGAAAGACGAAGGGCTTCGGGTCCAGGATCCGCACCGCCGCCCACCACACGAAAAGAAAGACGGCCAGCACGATCAACTGCGGCGCCACGCTCGTGAGGATGGATCGCAGCCGAGCCCTCATTCGTGTGCCCCCATGGTCTCGTGCCCTTCTTCGACCTCATGCGCGGCCATGATCTCACTGACATCGCGGGCCACCGCCGCGAACTCGGCGCTGGTCCTGAGGGCCGCGCTGCGATCATCACCGAAGGGCACTTCGACGATGCCGACGATCCGGCCCGGAGCGGGACTCATCACCGCAACCCGGTCGGCAAGGAAGGTGGCCTCACCGATGGAGTGGGTCACGAACACCCCGGTCACGCCCCGATCCCGCTGGAGCCGGATCAGGTCGTAGTTCAAGCGATTGCGGGTGATCTCGTCGAGCGCCGCGAACGGCTCGTCGAACAGCATCAACTGGGGGTCGGTGGCCAGGGTCCGGGCCAGGCTGACCCGCATCTTCATGCCGCCGCTGAGCTCCGCCGGGTAGCTGTCCTCGAAGTCGGCCAGCCCGACGAGCCGGATGGCGGCCCGGGCCCGGTCGCGGCGCTCCGGCTTCCTGACCCCGTCAACCTCGAGGAACAGCTCGACGTTGCGGATTGTGGTACGCCACGGCAGCAGGTGGGCGTCCTGGAACACGTAGCCGGTCTCCGGACGGCTGCCGGCGAAGTCCACGACGCCGTCGGTCGGCGTCAACAGGCCGGCGATGATCTTGAGGAGGGTGGACTTGCCGCATCCGGACGGGCCGACGACGGCGACCATCTCCCCCGCCCCGATGGTGAGAGCGACCCCGGTCAGCGCCAGGAACCCGGTCCGGAAGCGCCGGCTCACATTGTCGATGGCTACCGTCACGCCGGCTTGAGGCGGGCCCACGGGCGCGGCGGGCCCGTCGCCCCCGGACCCCTGCACGTTCGCCTGGCCCACTACCCGCCCCAGCGGCCTCCCGCCCAAGTGGCATCGGGCCGCAGCGGACCGGCCTCGGCGGCCAGATCGGCCAGGATCCGGCGGTACTCCAGGGTCATGCGGTCGCCCTTGGTGTGGACCTCGGTGGTGATCTCGGCCGGGAAGTCCGAGGGCATCCGCTCCAGCAGGGCCCGGTCCTCGCACTGCACGGTGCGGTCGACGCCGATGATGCCCTGGGCCTTCTCGTCGTCGGGGTCGTCGTTGCGGGCGATGAACTGGCAGAACAGCGTGCGGTGGTCGTCCACCGGGGCGCACGTCTTGTAGAGCACGTGGCGCAGGTCGTTGGGGTACTCCAGCACGCCCCGGAACACCATTGGCTGGACCAGCTCTGCGTGGGTGGTGCGGGTGATGAAGTCGTCGGTGATGCCGGTGTTGGCCTTCTGCTGCTCGGTGACCCTCGACTGGTAGGAGATGGTGAAGCTGAGGTTCCAGCCGTCACGCTCCAGGTCGTAGTCGGACATGCGGGGCGCGTCGGCGTCGCCGATGCTGCCCCGGTGCACGAACGACAGGTGGCTCACATCCAGGGCGTTGTCCACCACCCGGGGCGCGGCCGCGTCCCATACCTCCATCATCTCGTGGATCAGCACGTAGTCGGGGTCGTTCAGCTCGGGCAGGTCCGGGATCGGGGCCCTGGGCTCCTCCGCGATGCAGATCCACACCATCTCGTAGCGCTCATCGGCATGCACCGGCTGGAGGCGGGCCCGGCGGGGGATGGGGGTGGACGGGTCGTTCTGGGGAATGCACACGCAGCGGCCGGAGGCGTCGTACTGCCAGCCGTGGTAGCCGCACACGAGACGGTCGCCGGTCAGCCAGCCCTGCGACAGGCGGGCGCCCCGGTGGGGGCACAGGTCGAAGGCGGCGTGGACGGAGCCGTCGGCGGTGCGCCACACCACGTACTCCTCACCGAAGAGCACCGCCTGATGGGGCTTGTCGGCCAGGTCAGCCGAGTACACGACCGGGTACCAGAACTCCCTCAGTGCAGGAATCTCGCTGACGAGCACGGCTGCCTCCCCCGGCCGACCGACGCCTTGATGTTAGTGCTGGGACCCCGGGATAGCGTCAGCCGGCGTGAGCGAGGGGGGTCCGTGCGAGCGGCGCTACGGGGACTATGTGATCTCCGACGATCCGGCGCGCTTCGACGCCGACGCCATGCACGACTTCCTGGAGGTCGAGGGGTACTGGGCGACCGGGCGCACCCGGGAGCAGACCGCGGAGGGGGCGGCCAACAGCGTCGTGCTGGGGGTGTACGGACCCGACGGGACCATGGTGGGCGGCGCCCGGATCGTGACCGACCGGGCCACCTTCGGCTGGCTGACCGACGTGTACGTGCTGGCCGAGCACCGGGGTCTCGGGCTGGGCCGGGCGGTAGTGGCCGCGGCCTGCGAGCACCCGGCGGTGGCCGGGATCAAGCGGCTGCTGCTGAAGACCGGCGATGCGCACGAGCTGTACCGGCCGTTCGGGTTCACCGAGCCGCCCGCGCCGGAAGGGTGGATGGAGCTGCAGCCCGTTCCGGGCGGGACGGAGGCGGATGACGCTGCCTCCGGTCCCGGTGACAGCGGGGACGGGGTGCCCGCCCCCGTCTACGACCCGGCAGCCGGACCGCAGCCGTACACGGCTTGGCAGGGCAGTGGGCTGCCCGACCCTCGGACCGCCCCGGTTTCGCAGGTCGCCACCTACCTGCTGGAGATCGTGAGCGCCGAGGGTCCGGTGACCGCCGACCGCGCCTACCGGCTCTACATCCGGGGGGCGGGATCGTCGAAGGTCACCCAGCGGGCCCGGGCCCCGATGGAGCAGGCGCTGGGACGGCTCACGCTGCGGGGCCAGGTGGAGGTCGACGAGTTCGACAACGGCGGCAAGCCCCAGCAGGTGATGCGCCTGTCCGGGACCCCGGCGGTGATGGTGCGGGATCTGGGTGAGCGCTCGCTGTACGAGGTGCCGCTCAACGAGATCGCCGAACTGGTGAGGCACAAGCGGCGGGAACTGCTGGGCCGCGCCGGAACCGGCGATCAGCCGGCCCATGCGGTGGCCGGAGTGATACAGGAGGCCGCGCTGCGCCGGGCCAGCCCCGAGCGTCTCAAGCGGGCCGTGCTCGACGGCTACGGGCTGATCCGCATGACCCAGGCCGCCGAGCAGTACCTGGACACCGCCCTGGCCCTGCTCGACGAGGGCGCCGCATAGCAGGCGCCAAGAAATCTCGATGCGAATCCTGTGGACACACTCCACATTTTCGACCCGAGATTTGGGGACAGGGGCGCCCTGGAATTCTCGGTGCGGATCCTGTGGACCTACCCCACATTCTCGACCCGGGATTTCTGAGCAGGGCGCGGACGGCTATTGCTTGGCCTGCTGTAGGAGTTCCCAGACCCGGGGCGGGGTCAGGGGCAGCTCGGTGGGCCAGACGCCCACGGCCCGGCCCACTGCGGCGGCCACTGCGGCCGGGACCGGGTTGAGCGCGCCCTCGCCGGCGCCCTTGGCGCCGTAGGGGCCGGCCCCGTCACCCCGCTCGGCCAGCACCGACGTGATGCGGCGGGGTGCGTCTCGCAGGCGGGGCACCCGGTACTCGACGAGGTTGGGGTTGGTGAGCTGCTCGCCGTCGTAGACCATCTCCTCCCACAGGGCGATGCCCAGACCCTGGGTGGCCGCGCCCAGGTCCTGGCCCTTCACGAGGTCCGGGTTCACGGCGTGGCCGACGTCGCCCACGGTGACCAGATGCTCGACGGTCACCTCGCCGGTGGCTTCGTCCACCGACACCTCCACCCCCACCGCGCCGATCTCCCAGAACGGCGGCAGCACCGCGGTGGCGCCGTCGCGGCGGACCACGCCCACCCCCACCACCTCACCGGCATCGGCACCGAACCACCGCCGGATCACCTCCGACGGAGCGAGCGCCCCGTCGCCGGTATGGATCAGGCCGTCGCTCGCCCTCACGTCGTCGACCGGTACGCCGGCCGACTCGGCAGCCTTGGCCCGCAGATTGTCCCTCAGGTCGTCGCAGGCGGCCTGGACGGCCAGGCCCACGATGGTGGTGGTGCGGCTGGCGCCGGTGGTCCACTCGAACGGGGTGAACCGGGTGTCGCTCTGGCCCACGGCCACCGCGTCGATTGGCAGGCACAGCTCCCGGGCTGCGATCTGAGCCAGGGCGGTGCGGCTGCCCTGACCCATCTCGGTGCTGCTCACCAGCAGGGTCACCGAGCCGTCGGCGTGCATGCGCACCTGGGCGGTCGAGATGGGCGAGGCGCCGGCGTCGCTGGCAGTCACCGCCACCGCCCGACCCCGCAGCGTGCCGGGCGCGGGGGCGGCGTGGGTGTCCAGGGCGCCGGCCACCGCGTCGAGGTCGGCGACCAGGTCGGCGTCGAGAGGGCGCTTGCCCTCGATGATGGTGTCGCCGGGGGCCAGCAGGTTGCGGCGGCGCAACTCGACCGGATCGATGCCCAGCTCCTCGGCGGCCATGTCCATGTTGAGCTCCCCGGCCAGCGCGGCCTGGGGGGCGCCGAAGCCCCGGTACGACGACGCCGGGGAGGTGTTGGTGTAGGCGGCGGTGCCCCGGACCCTCAGGTTGGGCATCCGGTACGGGCCGAAACTGCGGTTGATGCTCTTGGTGAGCACCAGCGGGCTGTTGTCGGCGTAGGCGCCGGTGTCGAAACGGATGTCGATGTCGCGGGCACAGATCCGGGCGTCGGCGTCGAATCCGGTGCGCACGGTGACCAGCGCGCCGTCGGCCCTGGTGGTGTACATGGCCGCCTCGACGTCGGTGGTGACCTTGACCGGCCGGCCCGCGGCCCACGACGCGGCCGCGGCCAGGGGCTCCAGCTTCGTGTAGGACTTCGAGCCGTAGCCGCCGCCGATGTAGGGCACCTCCACCCGAACCGCGGCCAGCGGCAGCGAGAACATCCGCGCCAGCTCCCTGCGCACCATCAGCGGGTGCTGGGCGGTGGACACCACGTGCAGGGAGCCCGGCTGCCAGTCGGCCAGGGCGTTGTAGGTCTCCATGGCGTAGCCGTAGACGAGGGGGAAGGTCGTCGTGGTCTCCACCACGGTGGCTGCGGCGGCCAGGGCGGCCTCGGCGTCGCCCCAGGCCAGCTCGTTGCGGTGGGCGACGTTGTCGGTGGAGGCGGCCGGAGCCACATCCAGGAACTTCTGGCCCGGCTCGAGATAGGACTGCTCGTGGATGAGAACGTCGGATGCCAGGGCAGAGGCCGCGTCGGTGAGCGCCGGCAGGTCGTCGTAGTCGACCCACACCATCTCGGCGGCGTCGGCGGCCTCGTGCGGGGTCTCGGCCACCACCACCGCCACCGGCTCGCCGTAGTAGCGGACCTTGCCCTCGGCCAGGATGGCGTGGTCGGGCACGATGTGGCCGAAGCGGAGGCCGAGATGGCCGAGGTCGGCGGCGGTCACGACCGCGATCACGCCCGGGGCGGCCTCGGCCTCGGCCCGGTCGATGCTGGTGATGTGGGCGTGGGCCCGCTCGGAGCAGACCACCGCGGCGTGGGCCATGTTGGGGAGGACCGCGTCGACGGCGTAGCGAGCCCGGCCGGTGACCTTCTCCCAGGCGTCGCGGCGGGGCTCGGCGGTCATCGCGGCATCCCCGCCGATCCCGCCGGC
The DNA here is from genome assembly GCA_965203575.1 of Candidatus Aldehydirespirator sp. GTDB lineage: Bacteria > Actinomycetota > Acidimicrobiia > Acidimicrobiales > Aldehydirespiratoraceae > Aldehydirespirator. The sequence continues at coordinate 1,951,808 of OZ241894.1, read as the reverse complement.
ATCCATGCGGCGGCGGTCGCAGGCCCGAGGGTGAGTCGTCCGGGCTGTCCGGCGACGGCCATCACCGGCCATGCTCCACGGTTGCAGCCGCCAATCGGGAGGCCGCGACGGTGACCGCGGTCTCGATGGGTGCGTAGCCGGTGCAGCGGCAGAGGTTGCCGTCCATCCACTCCCGCACCTCGGCGTGGTCGGCGTCGGGACGGGCGTCGAGCAGGGCGACGGCCATCATGATGAACCCGGGCGTGCAGTAGCCGCACTGCAGGGCGTTGGCCGACATGAAGGCCTCCTGCACCGGATGCAGGTCCCGGCCCCGGGCCAGGCCCTCGACGGTGAGCACCTCGGTGCCGTCGAGGTCGCAGGCCAGGGTGGCGCAGGAGCTGACCGGGTTGCCGTCCACCAGAACGGTGCACACCCCGCACACCTGCATCTCGCAGCTGACCTTGGTGCCGGTGAGCCCGAGCCGGTCCCTCAGCAGCTCGGCCACGGTGAGCCGCACCGGCACCAGCATCTCGACGTCCCGGCCGTTGACCCGTGCCCGGACCACGACGGAGGTCGACGCGTCGCTCATCGTCACTGGACTGCCGACCCCTCCCATGCGGCGGCATCGGCCAGGAACCTGCCGCGAACCGAGCCGGTCACAGCCCTACCCCCAGCGTCTGCTCCAGATAGCTGCACAGCACTGAGCGCTTGTAGGCGGGCGGGCCGGTCATGTCGTCGCTGAGTTCGAGCCCGTCGACGTAGGCGGCCAGCCCGGCGGTGTCGCCCGCGGCGAGCACGACTCGAGCGGGACGTTCGGTGGCCGCGCCCACGGTGACCTGCCACTGGTCCTCCGTGACTACCAGCGCCACACCCAGGGTGGGGCGCTCGTAGCTCTGGAGCTTCCAGTACGACATGCCCGGCGGTTCGAACGGCACAGTGACCGTGGTAAGGATCTCGTCAGGCTCGAGCGACGTCTCGAAGGCTCCGACGATCAGTTCGTCGATCGACAAGGTGCGGGCGCCCCCGGCTGAGCGGATCTCAGCGGCCGCCCCGAGAGCGACCAGCACGCAGCCCAAGTCGGAGCGGGGCTCGGCGAAGCAGAGGTTGCCGCCGACCGTGCCGGTGGAGCGAACCCGGGCGTTGCCCACCCGGGACGCGGCCGCAGCCAGGGTGGGCAGGTGCTCGCGCACAACTGGGTGATCGGAGAGCCGCCGGTGGGTGACGGCGGCGCCGATGGTCACTGTGCCTGTCTCGGCGTCGATCTCGATCCCCTTCAGGACCTCGACCCGCTTCAAGTCCACGATGGCGGCCGGGCGGCGCAGGCCCAGTCCCATGGCCGGCACCAACTCGGTGCCACCGGCGTAGGGCGCATGGTCGTAGTGGACCGCAGCCAGTACCTCATCCAGGTCCTCAGAGCGAACCAGCCCCAACTCAGGCAGCACAGCCATCGGCCCAATCCTTGTGGAGAGCAGGCTCCGTGGCCCACTCCTACATGATCCAGCGCCTCTCAGGCCTCGCCGAGGGCGGTGGCGGCGTTGGTGCAGAAGGTGTCTATGAGCTTGGTGGCCTTGGAGCGGATGACGCCGGCGCCGAGGGTGGCGACCCGGCCGGTGATCTCGTAGGAGCCGACCAGTTGGACCCGGGTCTGGCCCGAGCCGGCGTCGGACAGGCGGGCCGCGGCGTCGATCATGATGCGGGAGCGGATCTGGCGGTCCTCGCCCCGGGCCCGGATCGACACCTCTTCGCCGTCATGCACGCCAGACACTTCGATGTGCAGGTCGGCTCGCAGCGAGAACGGGCCGACCTTGTCCTCGAAGGCGGCCTGGAAGCTGGAGCCGTCGATCCCGGAGCCTCCCGACGACACCTCGGTCACCGAGTGCATGATCGGCAGCCACGACGCCACCGCCTGCACGTCCAGCAGCCGGGGCCAGACCACGTCGCGGGCCGCCTCAACCACGAACTCCCGGTCAACTGCTTCCTTCACATCAAGCCCTCGCCGGCCGGAGCCTAGGGCAAGGGGTTTCAGCCGGGCGGCTCACCTTCGGGCTCAAGGGGGCCTGCGCCTGGGGCCAGCAACCGATGTTCGAGCGCGGCGTCGACCGCTGCAGTTGCGTTCAGATGAGCGATCAGGGCGGTGAGCTTCCGGTCGAACTCAGCGTTTTGGGCGGTCAGCCTCGCGTCGAGCTCAGCGATCTGGGCGGTCAGCCTCGCGTCGAGCTCAGCGATCTGGGCGGTCAGCCTCGTGTCGAGTTCGGTGATCCGCGCGCCCTGCTCGGCGAAACCGGCGTCCACCTTTGCTTCCAGGAGGTCCATCCTGGCCTCCAGGCGGTCGAAGCGGTCGTTGAAGCCGTTGAGAGCGAACAAGAGCAGCGCCACAACCACGGTGCCAAGAAGCGTGAACAAGGCCAGCGCGAGCCCGACGCCGAGGCTCGCCAGTGGGTTCTCGGCGATCTGGTCTCGCAACCGGGGCCTTGCCGGCCGCTCCGCGACGGCGTCGTCGACGGTCTGAGCTTGCGATGTGGCCGGATCGGGGGTGTGAGTCATCGGCGGTTCTGCCCGGCGGGCGGGGGCGATTGATGTCATGGGGCTTCTCCTAGGGCCCAGCGGCACGAATGCAGGTGCATGTCGTACCCAACGAAGAGTACTGGCGCACCGCTGTATGGCCCGGTGGCGAAGCTAGTAGATCAGAATAACTTCAGATTCATTGTAGTGCAACCGGGCCTATCCCCGGTGCGGTCACGACCGCAGGGCGGGGAGGACTTCGCGGCCCAGCAACTCGACCGAGGCGAACCAGCGGTCGAAGTTCATGCGCAGGTCGAACACCAGGTGCTCCACCCCCACCTCGGCGAAGCGGCCCACCTGCTCGACCACCTCGTCGGGGTCGCCGGCGATGAGCGATCCCTCGATGTCGGTGGCGGTGGCGAAGCGGCCCGACGGCGGCTTGGCCCACCACTTGCCCCGCTTGTTGGCCCAGGCCAGCAGACCCTCCAGGTTCACCCCGGACATGGCCAGATCATGGGTGGCCGCGATCGACGTGGGCGGGATCACGGCGACCGTCGGCATGGGGCGGCCGCTGGCCGCGGTCATCTCCCGCATGGTGGCCACCCGCTCGGCGATGGTGAGCAGGGTGGTGCGCCCCGGCATCCAGCCGTCGCAGTACTCGGCGGCCAGGCGGGCCGAGCGGGGGGTGGCCCCGCAGTACCAGAACGGCACCGGGGCGCCCGGCTTGGGCTCGATCGAGATGTTCTCGAACGAGTACACGTCGTCGCGGTAGGTGACGCCTTCCTCGGTCAGCAGGCGGCGCAGGATCTCGGCGTTGGACCGCACCAGGCCCACCCGGTCCACCCCGGCCATGTCGATCACGTCGAACTCGTGGTCGAAGGTCCCCGCCCCGAAGCCCAACACCACCCGGTCGCCGACCAGGCTGCACAGCGTCCCGATGCTGATGGCGGTGTGGACCGGATGGCGGAACGGGATCAGCGACCCCGTGCCCAGCGTGATGTCGGTGGTGACCGCGCCGATGGCGGTGAGGGTGGTGAGCGCCTCGTAAAAGGTGATGTCGGCCGCCTCCATCTCGGAATGGGGCTCGAACACGAGGTGGTCGCGCACCCACAGCGAGTCGAAGCCGAAGCTCTCGGCCAGCACCGCCCCGTCGAGCACGGCCCGGCGGCTGGCATGGCCACCGAAATGGGGCATGAGCAGCCCGAACCTCATGTTCGAGGTGTCGGCGGTCATCGGATCGCCTCCTGCTTGTCACAGGGTTCTTCTAAGGTCCGGAACATGAATCTTCCACTACTTTCCTGCATTATCCTCACGGTGTGGCGAGCGGCCGTTTCGCCGCCGGTCGCGGCGCCGTCACACAACGCCGTCGTCACTACAACGTCGTGCGGGCGAGGCAGCCCCAGCCGGGCTCGCCCACCACCTTGCGGTCGACGTACACGTCGCGGCCCCGCACGATCGTGCGGTGGATGCGGCCCTTGGTGATCCGGCCGTCGTAGGCGGTCCAGCCGCACTTCGACAGCACGGTGTCGGCCGAGTGGCGGGTCTGGTCGGCCGGGTCGAAGATCACTATGTCGGCGTCGTAGCCGGGCTTCAGGAACCCCTTGGAGGCCAGGTTGAACTCGGTGGCCGGCTCCTCGGCCACCACCTCGGCCACCCTGGGCAGCGAGATCATCCCGTCCATGTGGCAGTCCAGCAGCATCGGGTACTGCTCCTGGACGCCGGGAGTGCCGGTGTGGCAGGCCCAGCAGTCCTCCCAGCCGATCTCCTTCTCGGCCCGGGTGTGGGGAGCGTGGTCCGAGGACAGCATGTCGATGGTGCCGTCGTTGAGGGCCTCCCACACCGCCTCGCGGTGGTGGTCGGGCACCCAGTACGACAGGGCGTACGGGCCGAGCTCCTCGATGTCGCGCCACCGCGACAGGAACAGGGCCCAGTGGTTGACCTCGCAGCTCACCGCCACGCCCCGCTCCTTGGCCCGCCGCACCATCTCCACCGAGCCCTCGGTCTGCATGTGCACGATGTGGAGCTTGGTGCCGGTGGCCTCGGCCATCTGCAGGATCACCGCGATGGCGGCGTCCCAGATCAGGCCGTTGTGGGTGGCCAGGGTCTGGGCGTAGGCGGCCGGGCTGCGGTCGCCCCGGTCCCAGTGGGTCTGCTCGGTCACGTCCATGATGGCCTGGTCGTGGGGGTGGATCATGAACGGCCGCCCGGTGGGGTAGATGGCCTCGAACATGCGCAGCAGGTGCCCGTGGTCGTGGATGCCGGTGCCCGAGGGGTGGGGGTAGTCGCGGCCGGTGTCGACCACCATGTAGATCTTGAAGGCGGCCACCCCGGCGTCGGCCATGGGCTGGACCTCGTGCAGCACGCTGGGCACCGGGTTGTGGTTCCAGTCGACGATGCTCTTGGTGTCGTAGAGGTCGAACAGCTCCTCGAGCACCTGCAGGTTCTTGGTGACCGGGTTGAGGTTGGGCATCCCGAACACGGTGGTCACGCCGCCGGCCGCAGCCGCCGCGGTGCAGGTGCTGATGTCCTCCTTGTGGACGTAGCCGGGCTCGCGCAGATGCACGTGGACGTCGACCATCCCGGGCAGCACCCACTTGCCGGTGGCGTCTATGCGCTCGACGGAGTCGGGCAGCGGGACCGCCCCCGGCGAGGCGATGGCCGCGATCGTCTCGCCCGCGATCAGCACGTCGGCAGGCTCGACGCCGGTGCCCGACACCACCTTCCCACCGGTCACGATTCGATCGATCATCGGCGCACTCATCGGCGCGTCCCTAGGGGCCACGCGGATAGGCGAAGGCGTCTCGTGGCCGAACGGGGTGTTTCCCGCTCTTGTTCGCTGCGCTCACGGGCCGCTCGGGCCACGGCCTCGCCCGTATGAGCCGGACTCGCGCGCCTATCCGCTCGGCCTCTCATCAGCAAGGTCACAGTCATGGGCTCATCCTTGTCCGCGGAAGAACCGCGAGCTAACCGGTCGCGGCCGCGCCGCCTGGGTCCTTGACCAGCAGCTCAACAGGCTCAGGCGGCGAACTCCGGTGCACCTCCACCGAGCCTCCGGTGAAGTGGCTGCGATACCAGTCCACCATCTGGGGGATCACCGCGTCGCCGTACTGCTTGTAGGCCGCGTAGTGGGTGGTGTGGCGCTGCATGACCAGCTTCTTGGGGGCGCCGGCCCGCTCGTAGAGCCGCTCGGCGTGATCGGTGGGGGTGGTGGCGTCGTCGGCCACCGCGATGATCATCAGCGCGGCCGGGGCCACCCGGTGGACCACGTCGATGGGGCGGTAGTCCATGATCGCCTCGGCGCAGCGCAGCGGCACCGACGACGGGATCCGGTCGTCGACGTCGGCCTTCACCTTCGAGGCCCGGCGCTCGGGGGTGGGGACCATGATGTCCTCGCGGGGATGGACCAGCTCGCCCTCGCCGGTCAGCACCCGCCGGTTGCGATCAGCCTCGAGGCGGTCCAGGAACTCGTACCACTCGTACTCGCGGCGCATCCGGCGCAGCCAGTCCTCGCCGTCGGCCACCGGCACCTGCGACACCGCGGCCCGCACCCGGCGGTCGGCCGCGGCCAGCAGCACGGCGTTGCCGCCGCCGGTGCCGCCGCTGCCGAACACGCCGATGTTGTCGGAGTCCACGTCGTCGCGGGTGCACAGGTAGGTGACCGCGTTGATGAGGTCCTCGAGCTGGAGCTGAGGCAGCAGCATCCCCCGGTCGCCGGAGGAATCGCCGAAGCCGCGGTAGTCGAATATCAGCACATGGAAGCCGGCCGCGGTGAGGGCCTCGTGGTAGGGCAGGTAGAGCTTGGCGTCCTTGAGCCCGAGCCAGCCCGGCCCCTGGACGATGGCCGGGACCGGAGCCGAGACCTCGTCCGGCGAGCGCAGCAGGCCCCTCAGCCTCTCGCCTTCGCTGAAGAAGGCCACCTCGGTCTCGTGCACGGCCGTCCCCCCTGCCGGCCCGCTGAACCGGCCCGGACTTGGAGTCCAATGCTGGAGCGAGATAGTGTATACAGCCGTGGGCGCCGGGGATTCCGACCTCTCCCCGGCGCCCTTCAAACCGCAATGACAGTGACCGAGCAACAACAGCGGGCGCCGGGGGATGTGGGTGTCTCCCCGGCGCCCTCAATCGCAACAACAGTTACAACAGAAACAATGCGGACAGGGAAAATAATCCCAACAGCCAGGAGCAGTCAATGGCCGAAATGATGTCATCGAGCGAGTTCAGAGTGGCCCTGGAGCAGGCCTTTTCGGGCACCATGGCCAAGGACGCGTCCTTCAGCCGCGCCTGGGCCGCGGGCAAGCTTCACAAGCAGCACTTCGTCCACTGGGCGACGAACCACTACCACTACATCGGCCCGTTCGGCGACTATCTCGGCCTCATGTACGCCAACACGCCCGACCACGCCCGCGACGCCAAGGACTTCCTGCTGCAGAACATGTACGAGGAGGAGCTGAGCGACGACCGCCACACCGACCTGCTGATCCGCTTCGCCGAGGCGTGCGGCGGCACCCGGGCCTACGTGCAGGACCGCAACAACGCCATGCCGTTCGCCAAGGGCATGCAGGGCTGGATGTACTACGTGTCGGGCCGGGAGAACTTCGTGGTGTCGTCGGCGGCGCTGATCGTCGGCCTCGAGTCGCAGGTGCCGTCCATCTACCGCACCCAGTACCCGACGCTGATCAACAAGTACGGCTTCTCGGAGTGGGAGGCGGAGTTCTTCGACCTGCACATCACCTCCGACGAGATCCACGGCGAGCGGGGCTACCAGATCGTGCTCAAGTACGCCGACACGCCCGAGCTCCAGCAGCGCTGCCTGCACTACGTGCGGGAGGCGGCCGACATGCGCTTCGCCTACACCAAAGCGCTGTACGAGACCTACGTGCTGCCCGACCTCGGCCCCTGGGTCGAGGAGGACGAGCGCGAGCCTGCGCTCGTCGGCTGATCCGGCGAGGCGGGCAGCGGCACAGCCGAGGATGCAGGTCCGCGTGCCGCGCATCTACTTCAAGACGGCCGACCAGTACGTGGAGTTCGCCGGGGGCGAGGAGGTCAACGTGCTCCGGATGGCCATCCGGGAGGACATCGACGTGCCCTGGCAGTGCGCCAGCGGCAACTGCGGCACCGACCGCCTGGTGGTCGAGGAGGGGGCCGAGAACCTCGACCCGCCCCGGCGCCGGGAGCGGGCCCGGCTGGGCGAGCTGGTGGACGAGGGCTACCGCCTGGCCTGCCAGACCTACACCCGGGGCGACGTGACCTTCAGCTGGGATCCCGACCAGGTGGGACTCGACGACGAACCTGGAGGCGACGGCGGGTCCCGGACGGGCTGGGCCGGCACCGGCTGAGCGGCCGAGCGGCAGGAACGGCTGAGCCATGGCGGCGCCCAGGGGATGGTTCGAGGTGGAGGCCACCTCCGAGGAGCTGGCCGCGGCAGGCAAGCTCGTCGTGAACCTGCACCGCCACGAGATCCTGCTGCTGTGGAACGACGGCGAGCCGGTGGCCCTGTCCAACGTGTGCATCCACCGGGGCCGCAAGCTCAACGAGGGCGTGATGCTGGGCACCCGGCTGGTGTGCGCCGGCCACCAGTGGGCCTACGAGGTCACGACCGGCTACTGCCAGGCCAGGGAGCGCTACCAGCCCCGCTACTCGCTGGAAGTGCGCGACGGCCAGATCTTCCTGGAGCTCCCCGCCAAGCGAGGCCCCGGCTAGGGCAGGTCCGCCCTTTACGCGACAGGACTGTCTAGTCCGCTGCGCCGCAAGAGGCGCCCGAAGTATGGTGCGGATGGGACGGGTGGGGAAGCTCGCCCATGCCAACTCGGACCATATGAAGGAATCGTAGAATGAACAATCGCGCTGCTCTGGGCTGGCTGAGTTTCCTGGGGGTCTGGGCCGCCCTCGCGTTGGCCGCGTGCAGCGAAGACACAGAGCCCGAGCCGGATGTGTCGGGCACCACTCTGCCTGCGGCTGTCGAGACCACCACGACCGCCGCCCCCGCCACTACGACCGCCGCCCCCGTCACCACCACCACGACGATTCCGGCCGCCGCGGGCTTCGAGGTCAGCATCGACGACGACACCCTCTGGCGCGGCGTGCTCGACAGCCTGGCCGAGGCAGAACAGACGTGCATTGGCGAGGCACTGGGCGATGAGCTGGAGACGGTGATGGATCTCGCGGTGCTGTCCGGCGAGGGCGACGAGGAGTGGCTGGCGCCGCTGCTGGCGTGTCTCGATCCCGACACCGCCCGGGAGCTGTACCTCGCGATCATCATCGCCGGTGTCGAGGAGGACATGACAGCAGGCGTGGGCCCGCAGGAGGAGGCCTGTATGCGAGATCGGCTGTCCGATGAGGACGCGCCCGCGCTCGCGGCCGATCCCGAGTCGCCCGACGCGGCCCGGCTCTTTGGCGAGATGATGGGCTGCGTCCCGGACGTGCTGTTCTCGATGTTCATGGAGGAGATGGAGGCAGAAACCGGCGAGCTGAGCGAGGAGGCGCGGTCCTGCCTGCGGGAGGTGGTGATCGACCTGGACTGGTCAGCCATCCTCGGAGGCGCCGAGACCGAGATCCTCGCCGCGTTCCTTCCGGGCCTGATCGGCTGCGCTCCGGAGCTGCTGTCCCTGGATGACGAAGGCGTGCTCTCAGGCGACGACCACGGCGATATCGCCGACGACGACGCGACGCCCGTGGCGCTGGGCGAGGCCATCGAGGGCTTCCTCGACTATGACGGCGATGTCGTCGACGTCTTCGTGTTCGAGGCCGCGGCGGGCGAGCTCTACCAGATCGACGTGACGCCGGGAACGCTGTCGGACACCACCGTGACGCTGTTCGACGCCGACGGTCTCGAGCTCGGGTACAACGACGACTACGGCGCCACGCTGGCATCGCGCCTGCATCGGGAGGCCACCGACTCGGGGCCGCACTACGTCGCCGTCAGCGGCTTCGGCAACGGCACCGGCACCTACACCCTGACAGTGACGGTCCTTGACATCGTCGACGACCACGGCGACCGCAACAACGAGGCGACGCCCGTAACGCTCGGCGAGTCCATCGAGGGCGTCCTCGACTATGACGGCGATGTCGACGTCTTCATGTTCGAGGCCGCCGCGGGCGAGTCCTACCAGATCGACGTGACGCCGGGAACGCTGTCATACTCCATCGCGGCGCTGTATGACGCCGAGGGTCTCGAACTCGCGTACAACGAAGGCTACGGCGACACGCTGGCATCGCGCCTGTATTGGGAGGCCACCGACTCGGGGCCGCTCCATGTCGCCGTCGAGGGCTACGGCACCGGCACCTAAACCCTGACAGTGGCGAACTTCGTCGACGACCACGGCGACCTCATCGACGAGGCGACGCCCGCAGCGCTCGGCGAGGCCATCGAGGGCGTCCTCGAGTTGGGCAGCGACGCCGACGTCTTCATGTTCGAGGCCGCCGCGGGCGAGCTCTACCAGATCGATGTGGCACCGGGAACGCTGGAGAACCCCACGGTGAGACTGCGCGACGCCGACGGTCTCCAACTCGGGTACAACGACGACTACGGCGACACGCTGGCATCGCGCCTGCGCCGGGAGGCCACCGACGCGGGGCCGCACTACGTCGCCGTCGAGGGCTACGGCACCGGCACCTACACCCTGACAGTGACGGTCCTTGACTTCGTCGACGACCACGGCAATCGCAACGCCGAGGCGACGCCCGTAACACTAGGCGAGGCCGTCGGGGGCGTCCTCGACTATGACGAGGACGTCGACGTCTTCCTGTTCGAGGCCGCGGCAGGCGAGCTCTACCAGATCGATGTGGCACCGGGAACGCTGGAGAACCCCACGGTGAGACTGCGCGACGCCGACGGTCTCGAGCTGGCGTACTACGACGACCTTGCTACGAGGCCGGCATCGCGCCTGTATTGGGAGGCCACCAACTCGGGGCCGCACTACGTCGCCGTCGAGGGCTACGGCGCCGGCACCTACACGCTGACCATCGTCCAGAGGTAGCGTTTCACGTCTGCCACAGGAACGACGGGAGCTAGCCGATGGTTGAGGCCGCGCGTCGGCAGTACCGGGCCTATGCGGGGTTCGTGACCACACCGCAGTTCTTCGACGACTCCCCCACCCAGTTCGTGAACGTCGCCCCGCCCGGGGTGGGCATCATCCAGCGGGTCAACCACATCGACGAGTACCGGTACACGCTTGACGACCGGGCCCGGAACTTCGGCGTGCTCGAGGAGTCGGCGGTATGCCTGGGCCGCTCGCACTGCCAGGTCATCGGCCAGGTCGGCACCAACTGGGTGCACTGCACCGGCACCAGCCCAACCGACATAGAGCGCATCTGCGCCGACATCTCGGCCAAGGCGGGGGCGCCGTTCGTGATGGCCGGCCAGGCCATCGTCGACGGCCTGCGCGAGATCGGCGCGGAGACGATCACCATCGCCAACGGGTACTTCCGGCCCGACTGGGCCGCGGGGATCAACGCCTACCTGGAGGCGGCCGGCTTCCGGGTGCTGTGGGCCGGCAACATCATCGATCAGGGCCTGGTCGCCGACCACGACGAGATGCTGCGCCATGAGGCCGCCACGCTGTGGGACTACCCCGACGACATGATGTTCGCGGCCGCGGTCGACGCCCACTCCCGGGCCCCGCAGGCCGACGCCGTCGTGCAGACCGGGGCCGGCATGCGGATGGTCCGTGTCCTCGACATGGTCGAGAGCCACACCCAGAAGCCGCTGGTGGCCTCCGACGGGGCGCTCTACTGGCGCATGCTGAAGCACCTGGGACTGCCGGCCGCACCCGGCAACGGGCATCTCCTGTCGACCCTCGGATGACCCGGACCCGCACCATCACCGAGATCGTCGCCACCGACATGTGCATCGGCCGGCCATGACCCGCACCATCACCGAGATCGTCGCCGACGACATGTGCATCGGCTGCGGGCTGTGTGAGGCCCTCACCGGGGGACGGGTCGAGATGGCCATGACCCCGGCCGGGTCGCTGCGACCGTCGCCGGTGGACGGGTTCACACCGGCCGAGGAGACTCAGCTGGTGGCCGCGTGCCCAGGCGCGGTGGCCGAGGCCCGTCCCTCCGACAGTCGCCACACCGACCCGGTCTGGGGCGCCTACCGGTACATGGCGAGGGCCTGGGCCGGCCACCCGGAGGTGCGATACGAGGGCGCCACCGGCGGAGTGCTGACCGCGCTGGGCGTCCATGCGCTGCGCACCGGCCGGGTGGACTTCGTGCTGCACGTCGGCGCCGACCCGGAGAGGCCCATGCGCAGCCGCTGGGTCATCTCCGAGACCCCGGAATCGGTGCAGGCCAACACCGGGTCGCGCTACGGGCCGACCGCCCCGCTGGCCGGCCTGGCCGCCGCGCTGGACCGCGACCAGCCCTTCGCCCTCATCGCCAAGCCCTGCGACCTGACGGCGGTCCACTCGCTGTCAAGGACAGACCCGCGCATCGACGAGCTGTGCGTCGTCCGGCTGGTGCTGGTATGCGGGGGGCAGTCCCGGCTCACCAAGTCTCAGGCCGTGCTCGACGAGTTCGGCCTGGACGAGGACGACGTGGCGCTGTTCCGCTACCGGGGGCACGGCAACCCCGGACCGACCGTGGTCGAGACCCGGGACGGGCGCCGGTTCACCAAGACCTACCTCGAGCTGTGGGAGGACGAGTCGGGCTGGGACATCGAGACCCGCTGCAAGTTCTGCCCCGACGCCTTGGGCGAGGCGGCCGACGTCGCCTCGGCCGACATCTGGCCGGGCGGCGCCCCCACCGGCGAGGACGACGGGTTCAACGGGATCATCGTCCGCACCCCGGTAGGCGAGGACCTGGTGGTCTCGGCGGCGGCTGCGGGCGACCTGGTAGTGACCGACGCGATGACGCCCGCGGAACTCGACGACTGCCAGCCCCATCAGGTGCGCAAGAAGGAGGCCCTGGCCGCCCGCTACCAGGGCCTGGCCGACGCCGGCGTCGCCCCCATCGAGACCCGGGGCCTGCGCATCGAAGAGTTGGGCCGGCGGCTCGACCCCGAGCGGTTCGAGCAGCAGCGGGCCGGCGCAAGGCGAAGGGCCGCCCGCCGGTAGCGCACCGCACCCAGCCCTCCGCGGAGATCTCGGGTTGGTCTTGTGTCGTAGGTACACAGAAATCCCCCCAAGAAACAGCGCCCAGCCCTCCGCGGAAATCTCGGGTTGGTCTTGTGTCGTAGGTACACAGAAATCCCCCCAAGAATCAGCAGCCAGCCCGGACCGGGTCGCTCCGGGGCGTGTCGGAGGTGAGACGTACAATCGTCGTGTGAGCGGTGACGCCGACCAGCGCATCGAATTGACGCTCCGGCTGTGGCGCGCCGGGCCGAAGCGCCAGTTCGAGCGCTACATCAACCGGCTGCTCAAGCTGGCGGCCCGCCAGGACGGCCGGGCCGAGCGACGAGCCAGCGAGGTGAAGGGCGGTCCCGGCCGGCCCGACGCGGTGCTGGTGCTCTCCTTCCCGGACACCGCCGCGATCGACGCCTACCTGACCGACCCCCGGCGGGACGACCTGGAGGAACTGGCGGCCAAGGCCGTCAAGAGGTCGCTGATCACCGGCGGCCGCCGACACGACATCGCCGAGCACGACCCCGCCGACGTGACCGCCCTGCCCATCGATCCCGGCTAGGCCGCGCCGCCGGCTCCGGGGACCCAGGCTCCGGGGACCCAGGCTCCGGGGACCCAGGCTCCGGGGACCCAGGCTCCGGGGACCCAGGCTCCGGGGACCCAGGCTCGGGAAGCCAGGCTCGGGAAGTCAGGCTCGGAACCGGGCCGGGCTCAGGGCGTCGACCGACCCCGACGGCAGAGGCGGCGGTTCGCACTCGCCGATGATCAGGGCGGCGGCCAGGCGCCCCAACGCCGGGGAGGTCTTGATGCCGTAGCCGCCCTGGCCGGCGAGCCAGAAGAACCCCGGATGGTCCGGGTCGAAGCCGGCGACCGGCACCCGGTCGGGAGCGAAGGTTCGCAGGCCGGCCCAGGTGCGGCGCACGCCCCGGACCCGGAGCGTGGTGGCCGCCTCGAGCTCCTCCACGCCCAGCGCGATGTCCTCCGTCTCCGGGCGGGCGTCGCACGGCTCGCTGGGAGTCTCGTCGACCGGAGACACCAGCAGCAGGGGACCCTCGGGCTCGAAGTAGAACCGGTCGCCGATGTCCCACACCATGGGCCAGCCCGCGGTGGAGACCCCCTCCGGCGGCGGGAACACGAACACCGAGCGGCGCAGCGGCCGCAACCCCAGCGGCGCCACGCCGGACAGCCCCGCCAGCTGGTCGCACCAGGCGCCGGCCGCGTTGACGACCACGTCGCAGTCCCAATGCCGATCACCGGCCTTCACCCGCCAGCCGCCGGCCCGCGCCGTGGCCGCGCTGATCCCAGCGCCCACATGCAGTTCGACACCCCGGCGTCGAGCACCCCGCAGGAAGCCCTGCAGCAGACCGTCCACATCGATGTTCATGGCGTGGGGCTCGTAGACGCCCGCGTCGGCGGCGTCGGGGCGCAGCACGCCTACCAGCTCGCAGCATCGGGAGGAGTCGAGTCGATGGACCTCGACACCGTGAGCCTCGGCGGCGGCCGCCTTGCCCTCGAGCCGGTCCCGCTCGGCGGCCCGGGCGATCCACAACAGGCCCCTATCCGACAGCAGCGCATGGTCGGCGAACCCCTCCGGCGGGTCGGCCAGGAACGGGCGGCTGGCCGCGGCCAGCGCGCTCACCACGGGAGCGCCCGAGGTCTCGGTGTGGAGGGCGGCGGACCGGCCGGTGGCATGGGCACCGGGATGGGCCTCCCGCTCCACCATCACCACGGAGGCGTGGCCGGCCAGGTGCCAGGCCGCCGACGCGCCCGCGATCCCGGCACCGATCACAACCACGCGCATCAGGTCAGCCTGCCACGCCCGGGCCCGAGCGGCCCGGTGAGCGCAGCGAACAAGAGCGGGGTGCACAGCCCATCCGTTGGGCCTCCAATCCCCGATGCAGGCTCACCTCCCAAACGGTATACAATCCGGCGCTGCGGGTCGGCCGGAAGCGGCGCTACCGGAAGCGATCAGCTGCAACCAGGAGGAACAGCGTGCGCGACGGCCTGACCATCATCGACACCGACACCCATGTGTGGCCGTCGGTGGAGGTGCTCAAGCGCTACGCCGACCAGCAGCTGCTGGACCGCTGGGACGCCGAGCTGGCCCACTACGAGCGCCGGGTGGAACTGCCCCTCACCTACGGCGACCCCGACGGCCCCTGGACCAACCTCAGCATCGAGCCTCGCGGCTACCTGAGGGAGATCGGCGAGAAGTCGCACCTCGAGGAGAAGCTGGGCGCGGGCGGCCGGGCCGCGCTGGAGGGCAAGATCCGGGGCCTGGTCGTCACCGAGGACTCACCCCGCTACGGCGTCGGCCACGACAACGCCGAGGGCCGCATCGCCGACATGGACCGCGAGGGCACCGACGTGCACCTGCTCATCCCCGGCACGTGGCCCCAGTCGGTGACGGTGTGCCCCACCGGCGTGGCCACCGGGCTGTACGAGTCCTACGCCCGCTACATGACCGACTTCTGCTCGATCGACACCGGCCGGCTCAAGAGCCTGCTGCTGCTCACCGGCGAGGACGTCGAATGGTCGGTGGGCCACATCGAGGAGTGCGGTGATCAGCCGTCGGTGGCCGGAGCCATGCTCGCGCTGGCCGAGGGCTACCCGATCGACGACCCCGACCTCGAGCCGATCTGGGCCGCGCTGGCCGCCGCCGACCTGCCCCTGCTGCACCACTCGTTCTTCTACGAGCCGCCCTACTTCCCCGGCTACCGCGACGTGTGGGACAACATCGTGGTGGCCCGCACCGCGGCCCATCCGTGGGGGGCGCAGCTGCGGCTGGCCTACCTGCTGCTGTCGGGGGTGTTCGACCGCCACCCCAACTTCCGGGTGGGCTTCTCCGAGACCGGCTGCGGTTGGCTGCCCGAATGGCTGCTGCGCCTCGACGGCCAGTCCAGGCACCTCAAGAGCAAGGGGCCGCAGCTCTCGATGCTGCCGTCGGAGTACGCCCGGGCCGGTCACGTCTACTGCGGCATCGAGCTCTACGAGGGCCGCAAGATCTACGACTACGTCGACAGCGTCCTGGGCGACGGGGTGCTCATGTACCAGTCGGACTTCCCCCACGCCCAGTGCCGTTTCCCCGACTCGCCGGGCGCGGCGCTGGCATGGGGCATTGAAGACGGCGCCAAACGCGAGAGACTGTTCTCGGGCAACGCCACCCGGTTCCTGCGCATGGCGGCCTGACCGTCGCAGCAGCCGAGCGGCGCGGCCGGGGCACGCCAGACTCAACAGACAGGACCCAGAAGGGACGGATCATGGTCGAACGAGAGCAGACCCGGCTGAGAGAGCGTGACCGCAGCGAGGAGGACCGGCACCCCTACGAGGTCTTCTTCTCCACGTTCGCCGAGCGGCGCAACCTGGCCGACAGCGGCCAGGTGGTGATCAAGGGCAAGGACCTGCCCTGGCAGCAGTCCCGCCAGGGCCGCAGCAAGTACTACCTGCACATGAGGGCCGAGAACCGGGCGGTGCAGGACTGGATGGTGTTCCGCAAGGACATCCAGACCGAGTCGGGGGCCCACACCCATCAGGGCGGGCTGGTGATCTACGTCACCCGGGGCGCGGGCTACAGCGTGTTCGACGGGGTGGAGTACCACTGGAAGCCCGGCGATCTGCTGATCCTGCCGGTGAAGCCCGGCGGCGTCGAGCACCAGCACTTCAACTATGACGACTCCCAGAGCTCGCAGTGGATCGCCTTCATCTACATCCCGTTTCTGTTCCAGACCGGCTCGATGCTGGCCCAGGTCAAGGAGCAGTCGAACTGGCGGGAGGTGGCGGCCACCGACACCGGCACCGGCGACCCGGGCGATACCGACGGCGAAGCCGGCGAGGATCCCATCGTGGCCGTCACCCGCATCATCGGCGAGAGGGCCGGCGATGGCTGACCAGACCCTCTCCGACCAGGCGCTCAACGACCAGACCCTCTACGACCTCACCTTCGCCGAGTCGCGGGACGAGCGCGACCGCCGGGCCAAGGCCAGGAACCTCATCGGCCGGGAGGACTGCGAGCCCGAGCTGAACCGCATGGGGACCATGCGGTGGTACTTGCATCCCCACCTGGAGACGCCCAGCACCAGGGCCCTCTACTTCCACGAACTGGAGATCCCCCAGGGCTCCAACAGCGGCAAGCTGTACTGCCAGGGCGGGATCATCCACTTCGTGATGGCCGGCAGCGGCCACACCGTGCTCGACGGCCGGGCCCACGAATGGGAGGAGGGCGACGTGATCGCCGTCCCGATCAAGGAGTCGGGGGTGACCTACCAGCACTTCAACACCGGCGTGGGACCGACCAGGATGCTGGTGTGCTGGGCCAACCTCGACTCGGCCATCAGCCCCGAGGGAGGGGTGGCCATGGAGGTGCTCGAACCGTGCCCGGAGTGGCAGGCCCGGCACAGCTGACCCGCTTGGCGGCCTGCGCTCCCAAGGGGACGGCGGGGCCGTGAGCCGCGGCGCACCCAGTGGCGTCACCCGCTTGGCGGCCCGGCCCGCGCCGGGATCCAAGCTGGGGCCGTCGGAGGCCAGCCTGTCGGCGGCCTGCCTGGAGCAGCTGGGCCTCGCCGACGGCGACGCGGCGGCGCTGCGCAACGGCGACCACGAGGCCTGGGCGGTGGTCAGGACCCACGACCACGACGACAGGCTGGTGCGGCTGGGACGCATGCTGTGGCCCCAGCTCGCAGTGCGCCCCGGCGAGCCCGTGGACACCACCGCGGTGGGTGAGCTGCCGGAGGCGCAGAGCGCTCGCATCACCCCGCCCTACAACCTGACGTTCAACCTGCACCAGCGGCTGCTGGAGCGCCTGCGCGACGACGGGACCCCGCTGTACCGCGACAACCGGGTGCTGGCCGAGATCTACCCGGGCGGCGCGGGGATGCTGGTGCGCATCGACCTGGCCTCGCCCTCGCCGTCGAGGATGGGCGACAGCACCGAGGTGGAGCTGCACCGGGCCGACGTCAGCGTGTCGGAGCGGCTCATCACGCTGGCCGACGTGGGCGGGTGCGACCAGATCATCAGGCGCCTGCGGGAGCTGGTGGAGCTGCCGCTGCTGCGCCCCGCGTTCTACCGCCGGCTGGGCGTGCGCCCGCCCAAGGGAGTGCTGCTGCACGGCCCGCCCGGCACCGGCAAGACGCTCATCTGCAAGGCGCTGGCCAACGAGCTGGGCGTCACCGCCTACCGCATGTCGGCCACCGAGCTGGTGGGCAGCGTGCAGGGCGAGACCGAGGCCAACCTCCGGCTGCTGTTCTCGCGGGCGCTGGCCCACGCCCCCTCGCTGGTGATGATCGACGAGTTCGACGTGATCGCCACCAACCGGGAGCGCCTGGCGTCGCAGAGCGACGTGCGGGCGGCCAGCCAGCTCCTGACCCTGATGGACGGGCTGGAGGAGGTGGACGGCCTGATCCTGATGGCCACCACCAACCGCATCCAGGCCATCGATCCGGCCTTCCGGCGGCCGGGGCGCTTCGAGGAGGAGATCTTCGTGGGACCGCCCAACGAGGCGGCCCGAGCCGAGATCCTGTCCATCCACACCCGGGAGATGCCCCTCACCGCCGAGGGGCAGGACGCCATCGCCGCAGTGGCCGGCGAGACCGGCGGCTTCACCGGGGCCGACCTGATGCACCTGGCCCGCTCGGCCGGTCTGGAGGCCGCCGACCGGCTGGCCACCGGCCGCGAGGGCTTCGAGCTGGCCGACTCGCTGGAGGGCACCGAACTGGCGGTCGAGCCGGGCGACCTCGAAGCCGCCCTGCGAACAGTGCGGCCCAGCGTGCTGCGCGACGTGGTGACCCGGACCGATCGCATCACCTGGGATCAGATCGTGGGCCTCGGCGACCTGAAGGCCCGCCTGCGGGAGCTGGGCCAGCGGGCAGTGGAGCCCGACGGCGGCGGGCAGGGCGTGCTGCTGCACGGCCCGGCCGGGTCGGGCAAAAGCGCGCTGGTGCACGCGCTGGCCTCGGAGCTGGGCGTGAACTTCGTGGCCATCGAGGGCAGCAAGGTCTACAACCAGTGGCTGGGCGAGTCCGAGGAGGCGGTGCGGGCCCTGTTCAGGCGGGCGGCCGAGGCCCGCCCGTCGCTGGTGATGCTCGACCACCTCGACGCGCTGGCCCCGGTGCGGGCCGCAGGCGGCGGGGAGCGCACCGACGAGCGGGTGGTGTCGGCCCTGCTGGCGTCGCTCGACGACGTGCTGGCCGAGGGCCAGGTGTTCGTGGTGGGAGCCTCGAACCGGCCCGAGCTGATCGACGCGGCCGTGCTGCGATCCGGGCGCCTCGGAGTGCATCTCGAGGTGGCCAACCCCGACGCTGATCGCCGCGGTGCGCTGATCGCCGCGCTGGCCGCCGCCCACGGGCTGGAGCTCGACGAGGACCTGACCGCGGAGCTGGCCGACGGCACCGGCGGCTGGAGCGCGGCGGACATCGTGATGCTGGTAGCCGAGGCGGCCAGCCGGTCGGCGTTGCAGGACCGCCCGATGGGCTTCGACGACCTGGTGGAGGCCATGCCCGCCATCACCAGGCTCTAGCTGCGCAATGAAGATCGCCGGGTCGGTGACCGGGTCGGCGGGAGTGGCCAGCGGCCACAGGCTCGCCACCGAGGCGGGGGTCGAGGCGTTGCGGGCCGGCGGCACCGCGGTGGACGCGGCGCTGGCCGCGGCGTTCACCCAGTGGGTGGTGAACGCCCCCCAGTCCGGCCCCGGCGGCGAGATGGTGGCGCTGGTCGCCGACGCGGGCCGCGACGACGGAGCGGACGGCGGGGTGCAGGTCTACGGCGGGTGGTCGCGGGCTCCTCTGGCCCCGGCCGGCGGCGACAGCGCGGCTCGTGAGGGCTGGCCCCCGACCAGCGGTCCCCGCAACGCGGTGGTGCCCGGCTCGCTCCGGGGCGCGGAGGCCGCGTGGAGGGCCCACGGAAGGCTCGACTGGACCAACCTCTTCGCCGGGGCTCTGACGGCCGCGGCCGGTCACACCGTGACACCGCGCATGGCCGACGTGTACGAGAAGGTCGAGAGCCGGGGCCACTCCGCCGCCCTGCGACGGATGCTGGGAAGCGAGCGAGCCCCGAAGGCGGGGGCAACCATCCGGATGCCGGATCTGGCCGCCACCCTCGAGACGATCGCCTGGCAGGGGCCCGACGCCTTCTACCGCGGGAGGCTGGCCGATCGGCTGGTGGAGGCGGCCGAGGCCGAGGGGGCCGCGCTGCGCCACGACGATCTGGCCGCGGTGGAGGCCACCGTCGAGGTGGCCCAGCGATTCGACCTCGACGACATCGTGGTGTGGGTGACCGGCGCCCCGAGCCAGGCCGCCATCACGCCTGCGCTGCTGGCCGCCGCGCCGCCCGGCGCCGACCCGGCCTCGCGGGACTTCGCCGAAGCAGTGGCCCCGCTCACCGAGCAGCAGCTCACGGAGTTCTGCATCCGCGGCCCGGCCCGCCCGGCGGGAACCGCGGTGGCCACCGCGCTCGACGCCGGTGGCCTGTCGGCGACCGTGGTGCACAGCCTGGCCGGAGTGCAGTTCGGCACCGGCTGGGTGGCCGGCGGCACCGGAGTGGCCTTCAGCAACCGGGTAGGCACCGCCCTGTCGGATCGAGCGGACCTGCCCGGGTGCAATCTCCGGGGCGGCGCGGTGCTGCCCCACACGCTCAGCGCGGCCCATGTGCGGCGCCGGCCCGGGCCGGGCTGGATGACGGTGGCCACCCCGGGGGGCGACCGGCAGGTGCAGTGGCTGGCCCAGGCCGTCCAGCGCTTCCGGCGGGGCGCGGCCACGGCCGACATCGCGGCCGGGTCCCGCTGGTTCGTGTGCCCCACCGGCGACCGCTTCGGCGTGCCTGCCGGCATCGGCGAACCGTGGTACGCCTTCGCCGAGCCGGGCGTCGCCTGGCATGACGACGCCCGTCTGGCCGGCTACGAGGTGAGGCACACCAGCAACGTGGGCGGCGGGCTGCAGCTGGTGGTCGGCGGCCACGACACGGGCCGCGGCGGCCGGAGGAGCGTCGCCGAACTGGCCAGCGACCCCCGATCCGGAGGGGCGGCACTGGCTGCTTCCTGACGATCCGCGACTGCGAACGTGCGCGGGTAGGTGCATGTCCGTCGCGTCGGGGCGGGGTGTCTCCCGCTCTTGTTCGCTGCGCTCACGGGCCGCTCGGGCCACGGCCTCGCCCGTATGCAGCAGATTCGCCTACGCGCTCGGCCTCTGCGTCGGGCACGGCTGTGACGTGTGACGGATGGCACGTTTACAGGCCCTTGACGGCCCGGGAGAATAGGGGCATGCAAGACACACGCCTCGCTCGATGTTGCTTCCGAGAGCCGGGCGAACACCGCGGCCCGAACAGATGGCTCAGGTGCGGCTGCGGGACCCCTTCACCGGTCTGCAAGAGGATGCGCCGGCCGGCCGGCGCGCCGCTGCGAATGGGGGGAGAAAGGAAGAGAGGAAGGTGGGCACGAACGGAACGAAGGGTGTCACGACACCCATAGGCAGAGACAGGGACTGGTTCACCGGCCTCTATCACGACAGCTACCGGATGCTGTTGGCCTACGCCAGGAGACGTGTGGATGAGCAGACAGCCGACGAAGTGGTCGCGGACACGCTCCTGGTCGCCTGGCGCCGTCGGGACGAGATCCCGGAGGGCTTCGAGCGGGCGTGGCTCTTCGGAGTGGCCCGCAACACGATCCTCACCGCCAACCGGTCCGCTCGGCGTCGCCACGCTCTCAACGGCAAGCTCCACGGCGCGGCTCGTACCGGCCCCTGGACCGATGACCGCTACGAGACGTCGGACCGGGCCGAGGCCCTGCTGCCGGCCCTGTACGCCCTGCGCGAAGAGGATCGGGAGATCCTGATGCTGGTGGCATGGGAAGGGCTGTCGCATGCCGAGATCGGCGAGGCCATGGGCATCTCGGCCAACGCGGTGGCCATCAGGGTGCACCGAGCCCGCCAGCGGCTCACCGACCGGATCGACAGCACCATCGCCCATTGCGGAGCGTGAGTCCTATACAACTAGGGGGGTCGTGTGGCACACACGAGAAGGCGGGCAGACGTGACAACCGGTGACGGCTCGAATCCTGGGGACGACCTCGACGGCAGCCTCGACGACCCCGACGACGACCCCGACGACCCCGACGACGACACCGACGACGACGTAATCGAGCGACTGCGCCGGCTTGATCCCGTGGATGTCGAGTCGCTCCCGTCCTCGCGCCGCGCCGATGCCATGAGAACGCTCGAAGAGATCCTCGGCCCGGACGACGGCACCTAACCCTCGAAGGGGACCGTACGGCGGGATTTCATCTTGGGGCCGCGGGTTGGTATACAACATGGGCCGAACCCGCCCCAGGACGAGCCATGTACGTAAACCTGACATTCACGGACCCGGACTGGCCCCAGGCCACGATCACGGCCATGGCCGACTTCGCGGCCCAGCACCGCGACGAGCTGCGGGCATGCCAGCAGGCCGCCCGGTTCCCGGCCGAGATCTACGCCGACATGGGCAACCAGGGCTGGGTCGGCCCGTTCACGCCTCAGGATGAAGGGGGCAGCGGCCTGGGGGTGGCCGAGTACTGCCTGATCGAGGAGGAGGTGGGCCGGCTGGGGCTGGTGTCGCCGCAGATCTCGATCCAGGGCCAGCGGTGGCTCATCGACTGGGCCACGTCCGAGCAGCGGGAGCGCTACCTGCCGGGGATGGCGCGAGGCACGCTGATCTTCTCCGAATCGATCTCCGAGCCGGGCGTCGGCTCGTCCATGAAGCTGATGCGCACCACCGCCGAGCGCGACGGCGACGACTGGATCATCGACGGCGCCAAGACCCATGTGAACCTGGGATGCGAGAGCCAGGTCACCCTGGTGTACGCCATCGCCCCCGAGGGGATCACCGCCTTCCTGGTGGACACCGACCTGCCCGGCGTGTCGACCACCCACACCGAGCCGATCGGGCTGCGGCTGATCCCCACCGCCGACGTGACGCTGGACAACGTGCGGGTGCCGGGATCGGCGGTGCTGGGCGAGGCCGGCCGGGGCATGGACACGTTCTTCTCGACGTTCAACATGAGCCGGCTGGGGAACGCCTCGGAGCTGATCGGGTTCGGACGGCGGGCGCTGGCCGATGCCATCGCCTACGGGTCGGGCCGGGAGGTGGGCGACTCGGTCGTGACCGACTTCCAGGGCATCCAGTGGACCGTGGCCGACTGCTACAGCGACCTCTACGGGGCGTCGCTGGCCCGGGACCACGCGGCCAACCTCCACGATGCCGGCCGCGACGTGGCCCTGGCCACGACGCTGGCCAAGAAGATGGCCATCAGTGCGTCCGAGCACGCCGTCAACGAGGCGTTCGCCCTGACCGGGGGCCACGGCCTGTACACCGACACCGACTACGGCCAGTTGCTGCACGACATGAAGGTGCTGCGGGTGGCGGGAGGCTCGCTGGAGGTGCTGCGCAACTACGTGGCCCGCCGGGTGCTGCGAGCAGACGACTACGAGGGCCTGGGTTGAGCCGACAGCAGCCGCTCGCCCCATGAGGAACCTGGCCGAGCTGGTCTGTGACCGCGTGCGGCGACGGCCCGATGCCCGCTTCGGCATGGCCGGCGATGCCACGCCAACGCTGGAGGAGGCCGCGGACCTGGCGTCGGGCGCCGCTGGAGGGCTCGAGGAGGCGGGTGCCGGACTGGGCCGGCGGGTGGCGCTCATCGGCACCACGTCGGACTCGTACCTGACGGCCTGGCTGGGGCTGGTGCTGGCCGGGGCCGAAGTCGCCCTGGTCAACCCCGACTACCCCGACGGGCTGCTGGCCGAGATGCTGGAGCAGCTCGCACCGGACGCAGTGGTGTGGTCAGGACGGCAGCCGTCGCCGTCGGTGGCCCCCGGTGCCGCCGCGCACCTCGACGCCAGCGGACTCGACCGGGGCGTGCTGGCCTCCGCCGACGGGAGCGTGCTGCCAGCCGCGACCGCGGCCGGTCTCGACGGGCTGGACGATGCGCCCGGGCTGGGGCGGGACCGCTTCGATGTGGCCGGCTGGATGCACACATCGGGCACCACCGGCGTGCCCAAGTTCTGCGAGCAGACCCACGAGTACTTCCTGCGCCTGGGCCGGTTCATCGCCGACTCGATGTGCTTCTCGGAGGCCGACACGGTGCTGGCCCCGCTGCCCATGTTCCACATCAACCCGCTCGGCTACGGGGTGATCGGCGGGCTGACCGGAGGCACCGAGGTGCTGGGCCTCGAACGGTTCTCGGCCAGCGGGTTCTGGCCGCTGGTGCGCGACACCGGAGCGACCGTGCTGATCCTGCACGCCCCGCCGGTGGAGATCCTCAAGCGGGCCACCAGCGCCGCCGACGCGGCCGGCCACCGGGTGAGCCGGGTGTTCTTCGCCGACCCCGACTTCCTGGAGACGTTCGGCGTCCCGCTGGGCTTCTCGGCCTACGGATCCACCGAGGCCGGCGGCCTGTGCCACATCTGGGCCTGGCGGCGAGGCGAGCGGCCCGACCATCCCGAGGGCATGTCCCGCTACGGGGGCCGGGCCCGCCACGAGGTGCAGTGGCGGGTCAACGGCGCACCCGAGGCCGGCGGCGGCGCGGGCGCGGGAGAGATCGAGGTGCGGGCCGACCGGCCCGGGGTGCTGTTCTCGGGCTACCGGCGGGACGACGGGCTGGTCCGGCCGTTCGACGACGACGGCTGGTTCGCCACCGGCGACCTGGGCCGGGTCGACGAGGCCGGCAACCTGGTGTTCATCGAGCGGGCCAGCGAGTCGATCCGGGTCAAGGGCGAGTTCGTGCCCATCGGCTACGTGGAGCAGCGCTTCTCGTCCGTGGACGGCATCGACGACGTGGCCGTCTGGCGCCGCAGCAGCGAGCTGGTGGACGACGAGATCGTGCTCTACGTCGCCGGCGGCACGATCCCGACCGGGGGGATCCAAGCGGTGAGCGATGGGCTGCCGGACTTCATGCGACCGGTCGCCGCGGCCAGGGTGGCCGAGATCCCCCGGGATTCCGGCGTGGGAAAGGTGCGGCGCAGACAGCTCGCAGACGCAACCGTGCTCGAATGGGCCGACCTGGAGGTACAGCGACCGTGATCGACGGAATGGTGGACTTCCATGTGCACTCGGCGCCGAGCCTGGCCCCGCGCCACAGTCACGATCCCCACACCCTGGAGGAAGCCCGGGCCGCGGGAGTGGCCAAGTTCGTGCTGAAGGCCCACGAAGGATCCTCCGCGGAGCGGGCCCAGCTGCTCGGCGACGAGACGGTGGGGGGCGTGGTGCTCAACTCGCCGGTGGGCGGGGCCAACCCCGACGCAGTGGCGGTGGCCGCAGCCCTCGGAGCCAGGGTTGTGTGGCTGCCGACCATCTCGGCGCCGGCCCACATCGCGGCCAGCCGCAACCCGGAGCTCTCCGCCCATAAGGGCATCTCGTTCCGGGAGGTGCCGGTGGTGGAGGACGGCGCGGTGCGCCCGGAATGGCTGGACGTATTCGACGAGGCCGCCCGGGCCGGCATGGTGCTGGCCTCGGGCCATCTCACCATGGACGAGGCCGTGGTGGCCCTGGACACGGCCCGGCGCCGGGGAGTGAACCGGCTGCTGGTCAACCATCCGGGCCTGACCTTCCTCGGCTGGCGCGACGAGCACCGGGAGCAGTTCCGGGCCCTGGGCGCGCACCTGGAGATCGGCGTGCTGGCCGACATGCTGGTCGGCGACGCCGGACCCACTACCGAGGACCTGGTGGCGTCGTACCCGCACGAGCTGCTGGTGTTCGGCAGCGACCTCGGCCACACCAAGTTCCCCCCCATCGCAGAGGGCATCCGGGAGTGGGTCGAGCGTCTCGACCCGATCCTGGGCGATCGCGGCCTGGAGCTGGTGGCCCGCACCACCGCCGAGGACATCCTGGCATGACGCGCCGCGGGCACGAGACGGACATCCGGGCATGACACGCCGGGCGCGCGAATGAGCCCATGGACGCACGCATGACGCGCCGCCGGATCGCGGTGCTGCCGGGCGACGGGGTGGGAGCCGAGGTGGTGGCCGGTCCGGTCGAACTGCTCGAGGCCGTCGCCGGCGCCGGCCGCATCGAGCTGACCGGACCGTGGCCGGTGGGAGCCTCCGCCTTCGGGGAGCTCGGCACCGGCCTGCCCGCCGACACGCTGGCCGCCTGCGACGACTGCGACGCCATGTTCTTCGGCGCGGCCGGGGAGCATCCGGGCGTGTCGCTGGACGACTACCGGCCCGAGCACTCCATCATCGGCCTGCGCCAGCGCTACGACCTGAGGGTCAGCATCCGCAACATCGTCCGGGCCGGCGAGCGCGGCGGGCGGCCGCTGATAGTGCTGCGCAACCTGCTGGGAGGGGCCTACGGCGCGGCATCGACCCGCACCGAGAGCGACGGCACGGACGCAGCCTGCGACGAGGTGATCCTCACCCCGGCGCAGATCGCCGAGCTGGCCGAGATGGCCTGCGACCTGGTCGAGCAGGGACTGGCTTCGAGCATCGTGTCGGCGGACAAGGCCAACCTGATGGCCACCAGCCGGCTGTGGCGGTCGATCACCGGCCGCGTGGCCGAGGCTCGGGGCGTGCCGCTGCGCCACACCTACATCGATCGCATGGCCTTCGAGCTGGCCCACGACGACGTGGTGGCGGACACGGTGGTGCTGACCGAGGGGATCTTCGGCGACATGCTCAGCGACCTGGCCGCGGGGCGGGCCGGCTCGATCGCGCTGTGCGGCTCGGCCAGCGTCAACCCGGGGCCGGCGGTGCAGGGCCGTTGCGTGGGCCTGTTCGAGCCGGTGCACGGCTCCGCGCCCCGCCACACCGGCAAGGGGAAGGTCAACCCGTCGGGCGCCTACCTGGCCCTGGCCGCGCTGCTGGAGTGGTTCGAAGAGACCGCGGAGTTGGGTCCGCCGGTGACCGAGGCCCTGTCGGCGGCACTGCAAGCCGGACCGCTCACCTACGATCTGGCCCCCACCGGCACCCAACCGGCCTCAACCGGGAGCTTCGCCGCGGCTGTGAACGCCCGAGCCCTCCCCCGCCTGAAGGAGCTGCTGTGAGCCCTGTGCCCCATTTCACCGAGGAACGGCCATGAGCCCCGTCCCCCACTTCACCGAGGAACGGCCATGAGCCCCGTCCCCCACTTCACCCAGGAACGGCCATGAGCCCCGTCCCCCACTTCACCGAGGAGCAGATCGCGGAGCTGTGTGATCTGGAGACGGTCACCGACTGGCTGGAGCAGGCCTGGCGCGACCTGGGTGCGGGCGAGGCGGCCACCACGCTGCGGGTGCGGGCTGCGGTCAGCGGCCTGATGGGCAGCGCCATGGCCGCCTCGTGGCCCCGGCACCGGGTGGTGGGCGGCAAGCTCTACCTCACCCACCCCGACGGGTTCGCCTTCCTGGTGGGGCTGTTCAGCCCCGACGCCGGGCTGGTGGCCACCTTCGACGGGCTGGGACTCACCGCCATCCGCACCGCGGCCGCCACTGCGCTGGCGGTGCGCCACCTGGCGCCGCCGGGTGCCTCGGTCGCGGCCGTGTGCGGCACCGGCATCCAGAGCAGGCCGCACCTGGAGGCCCTGGCCCAGGAACTGCCGCTGAAGGACCTGCGGGTATGGGGCCGCAGCCACGAGAAGGCCGAGGCAGTGGCCCGTTGGGGTCGGGACCGGGGCATACCGGCCCGAGCGGTCACCGATGCCGTCGAGGCCGTGGACGGCGCCCGGGTGGTGGCCACGGTGACGTCGAGCTACACCCCGCTGTTCGACGGCGACCGTCTCGATCCGGCCGCGCTGGTGTGCGCGGTGGGGTCCACCAAGGCCGACCGTCAAGAGGTCGACAGCACCGCCGTGCAGCGGGCCGGGTTCGTGGTGAGCGACAGCGCCGAGGGGGCCCGCACCGAGGCCGGCGACCTGACACACGCCGCCGCGGAAGGCGTCTTCGACTGGGACGACCTGGCCGACCTGGCCGACGTGATCGCGGGCACGGTCACCCCGCCCCGGCCCGGCAGCGGCATCGTGCTGTTCGAGTCCCAGGGTGTGGCCCTCCAGGACGTGGTGATCGCCACCCTCGCCTACCAGCGGTCCCTCCCCAAATCCCTGTAGTTGAGGTATCTGTACGGTCCCCAACTACAGGAATTTCGCTGGGGGAGGTCAGCGGCGGCCGAAGGACTGCTGGGGGACGCCTCGCATCAGCGAGAAGTGGCCCTGCACGCCCCGCCACGGGCCGTCGAGCGAGTCGCGCACCAGCACGAACGAGCAGCGGCCGGGGCGGTCGAAGGGCGTGCCGTCGGTGGAGTAGCCGGTCGAGGTCCAGGTGACCATCACCGCGGCCATCAGCCGATCACCGGAGACCCGGGCCCGCATCTTGTCCGTCAGCAGCACGAAGTCGGTCATGGTGGGCCAGACGTTGCGCCACTGCCCGTTGACGAAGTGATCCACCCCCACCACCACGTCCTGCCAGGTGCTGAAGCTGTTCACCTCGGGGTCCATCATGGCCGCGGCCTCCTCGTAGCGGAGGTTGGCCACGTGGCCGGAGAACCGGTCCACCCACTCGGTGAGGGACAGTTCGTCGGCGATCAGCGTCTCGGCCGAGGCTGGGGCGTTCATGGTCGGGCTCCTTCGTGGGATTCGTGGGCCGGATCCGCTCAGGCGTCGATGTAGTAGAGGTAGATGCGGTATACAGGCATCATGACGCTTACCCGGTTCGGGTTCAACATTCCCAGCTTCAGCTACCCCGGCGTGGACGACTCAGACATGTTCAGCGCAGTCTGCGCGGCCGCGGCGACCGCCGAGAACAGCGGGTTCGACTCCCTGTGGGTGATGGACCACTTCCACCAGATCCCGCCCATGGGCGCGGACCACGAGCCCATGCTGGAGCCCTACACCCTGCTGGCCGCGCTGGCCCCCTGGACCCGCACCGCCCGGCTGGGGGCGCTGGTGACCGGCGTGACCTACCGCAACCCGGCCCTGCTGGCCAAGACGGTCACCACCCTCGACATCGTGTCGGGCGGGCGGGCGGTGCTCGGCATCGGCGCGGCGTGGTTCGAGGCCGAGCACGTGGCCTACGGCTACGAGTTCCTGCCGGTGGGCGAGCGCATGGACCGGCTCGAGGACGCGGTGCAGATCTGCCGGGCCATGTTCGACGGCGGGCCGGCCACCTTCGAGGGCGAGCGCCACCGCGTCGACGGCGCCCTCAACCGGCCCCGGCCGATCAACCCGGGCGGGCCGCCGATACTGGTGGGCGGGGGCGGCGAGCGGCGCACCCTGGCCATCGCGGCCCGCTACGCCGACGCCTGCAACATCTTCGGCGACCCGGCCGGGATCCGCCACAAGCTGGACGTGCTGGAAGCCCACTGCGAGCGGGCCGGCCGGGACCCCGCCGAGATCTCCAAGACCCGCCTGGGTGCGCTGGTCATGGCCGACACGGCAGCCGACGCGGCCCGGCTCGGCGCGGAGGTGCGGTCCAGGCGGAACATGAGCATGGACAAGTACCTCAGCTACGCCATCGAGGGCGACCGCGACGGCGTCTGCGAACAGGTGGCGGCGCTGCTCGGCGCCGGGCTCGACGGGCTGATCTTCAACATGCACGACTCCACCGACCTGGGTGCCATCGCCGAGGCGGGGATGGTGCTGAGCGACAACTTCGGCACCCGCGCCACCCAGTGACCTCCCCGCCGTTCGTCGGGCTCGGCGAGGAGCGGGCCCGGCCCGTCGTCTCGCTGATCTCGTCGGTGTCGTCGCAGACGGCAGCCATGCTGCCCGCCTTCGGGTTGGGCGCGCTGGCGCTGCAGATGGGCGACGACCTGGGCTTCGGCGAGGCCGGCCTGGGAACGGCGGTGGCCTTCTTCTTCCTGCTGGCCGCGGTGACCTCCCCCCACGCCGGGACTCTCACCGACCGCCTCGGCCCGCAGCGGTCGCTGCGGGTCGCCAACGCGCTCAGCGTGGTGTCGCTGGGGGGCATCGCGGTGGCCGCTCGCTCCTACTGGGCCCTGCTGGTCGCCCTGGCCGTGGGCGCGATCGGATTGACGATCGCCGGGCCCGGCACCAAGACCATGGTGGCCCGGGGCGTGCCGCTGCACCGTCACGGGTTCGCCTTCGGCATCCAGGCCGCGGCCGTGCCGCTGTCGGTGTTCCTGGCCGGGCTGGCCGTGCCGGCCGTCGGGCTCACCCTGGGATGGCGCTGGGCCTTCGCCATCGCACTGGTGGTGCCCCTCGTTGGGTACGGGCTGGCGCCGCCGTACAGGGCGGCGGCCGGTCGGGCGGTGCGCACCGCGGGCGCGTCGCGGGGCCTGAGCGAGATCGACTACGGGCCGTTGAACATGCTGATGCTGACCGCCGCGCTGGGCTCGGCCGCAGCCACCACCATGGCCGCATTCTTCGTGTCGGCCGCCACCGACGCCGGGATCGGCGAGGGACTGGCCGGGCACCTTCTGGCCGCGGCCAGCGTCCTGGTGATCCTCACCAGGACCGCGGGGGGCTACCTCGCCGACAACTACGAGACCGGGCACCTCAAGTTCGTGTCGGTCCTGCTGGGGGTGAGCACGCTGGGCTACCTGGGTGCGGCCACCGGCGCGAAGGTCCTGGTGCCGATGGGCGCCATGTTCGCGCTTGGGGTGGGCTGGGCCTGGAGCGGCCTGATCGTGCACACCGTGGTGCGGGCCTACCGGGACTCGCCCGGCGCGGCCACCGGCATGACCTCCGGCGGGCTCAACGTCGGCGGCGTGGTGGGGCCGTTCGCCTTCGGCCTGCTGGTGGACCGGGTCTCCTACACCGCCGGGTTCCTGATGATCGCGGCCTGCGCCCTGCTGGCCGCCCTGGCCGCCGACGCCGGCCGGCGGCGCCTGATCCGCATGGGAGCCAACCCCTGACCGTCGCGCCGACCGCCGGGTGACCGTGGCGCCGCTCCGGCCGGTGGCTACACCCAACCGGGTGGGCGGTAGTCCTTCCAGTTCCTGACCCTGGCCCGGCTCCGCTGCTCCTCGGTGGGGGCGGGCCGCCGGTGGGCAGGCTGGATCGGCGGCAGCCCAGCTGCCCGCCTGTCGAAGTACGTCCTTATCCGCTGGAGTTCGTCATGGACGTCCTTCAACCCGGTCACAGACATCGACGGAGCCAGACGCTTCGGAATGCGGACCGCATGGGTTCGGCGAGGCCGGCAGTTCCCGGCCGATCTGCCGCCCCCCGATCATGTGGTCGACTCCGTCTTTGAAGTCCAGTCGATCCTCTAGGCAGAGCAAGTCTCTAGGGGACAGGGCGCTAGTTGTCTTGTCTCCGACGCACGAAGCAGGCGAACTGGCTCTACGAGTACCTGAGGTACCGGGACTTCACGTACTCGTCCAGCCAGACACGCGAACTGCGCCAGCGACCGTCACTACCCCTCGTGGCCTGGAGCCTGCCCCGGCCGGCTGCAGCCCGGAGGGCCGCGGCGCCCAACTCAGGGGTCGCTAGGGCCTCGAGCGGCACCAGGCGAGCAGGACCGGCCACCGCGGGCAGCACGAACCGGTAGAGGCTGTCGAGCACGGCCCGGGCGAGCATCTCGCCGAGCGGGCCGGCCGAGCCGGAGTCGGCTTTGCGCAACGCCTGGAGGTATCTGGACCGGTCCCGCTTGTAGATCACGGCGGGCGGGTAGCCGAGCCGCACAAGGATCAGGTTCAGCACAAGCCGGCCCGTGCGGCCGTTGCCGTCGAGGAAAGGATGGATCTGCTCGAAGCGGCAGTGAACCTCCGCCAGCGCCTCGGGGAACGTCAGTGCGTCTCCCTCCAGGGAATTGACCTCCTGTTCCCAAACAGAGAGTTCAGTGTCGACAAGCGGCCACGACACGGGGACCATACCGCCCGGGAACGGCTCGATGTCATGGCGACGGTAGCTGCCGGGCGCTTCGCTGTCGGCCGCCTGAGGATGGGGTGATGCCTCCCACACGGGAGCCATCGCGATGCGGTGTATCTCGCGCACCTCAAACAGGGTGAGGACCTTGCCGTGACCTGAGAGCCCCTTGGGGCTGCTCGCCTGCCGGTACACCCAGTCGGCAGCGTCCGCATAGCCCTTGACCTCCAGGTAGTCGCTCAACTCCTTGTTGCCGACGGCCCGGCCCTCATCGAGGAGCCGCTCCACCTGCTTGAGCACCAGCGTGTTGCCCTCGATGGCGGTGGAGTGATGCGCCTCCTCGTACCAGATCGAGCGCCAGATGCCCTCAGCCTCCTCGGGCAACGGCAGACCGCCCATACGATCCCTCAACTCATCGACTTGGATTCGGAGCCTCGCGTACACCTCACGATGGGACGGTCGACCTCTACCCCGCAGCCCAGCGGCTCCAGAATCCTCTCCCATGGAGTGAAGTATATCAAAGTAGCCGAGCAAAGTTGTTTAGTTCATGCAGAACTAAACGCACAGAACAATTTCACGAAGAGTTCATGCAGAACCTAAGACACACAGAACGTCCTGGCGAAGTTGTCTAGTTCATGCAGAACTAAACGCACAGAACAATTTCACCGGACGGACCCGCTCCACACGAAAGCTGTCACGAGCAAGAGAGAACCGTCCGCACGAAGTTGTTGAGTTCATGCGGAACTCAACGCACAAACAAAAATGTCGC
Source organism: Candidatus Aldehydirespirator sp. (assembly GCA_965203575.1). Classification (GTDB taxonomy): domain Bacteria; phylum Actinomycetota; class Acidimicrobiia; order Acidimicrobiales; family Aldehydirespiratoraceae; genus Aldehydirespirator. The sequence goes on along the minus strand of OZ241894.1, from coordinate 1,919,747 downwards.
GCACGAATCCCGGCCGGGCGGACGGACCTAGCCGTCCTGGTCGTCTGAGCCGTTGGAGGTGGAGGACTCGGAGCCGGCTGCGGCACCGGCGGGGACGGGGACGGCCACCGTCTCGACCAGGCGGCCGGTGATGCCGCTGATCCTGGGCAGCGGCGGGAGCTCCATCCCGCCGGTGCGGCGCAGCTCCAGCACCGCGGCGTGGTAGTCCTCGAGGGCCTTGACCGCCTCGGGCGTGTAGTAGCCCCGGCCGTCAAGGAAGGGGCCCACGTCGCGGTCCACGATGGCGCTCACGTCGTCGCCGGTGATGGTCTTGTGGGTCTCCAGGGCGTGGGCCACCGCCAGGACCTCGATGCGGTTGGCCTCCAGCAGGCACCGCGCCGCGTCGTAGCGGTCGGCCAGCCGCTGCTCGATCTGGTCGCCCAAGCCCATGCGCAGCAGCTCGCGCTCAGGGTCGTCCTCGTCGCCCTTGCGCTGCCCGCCGCCGATCCCGAACTGGCGCTGCACGGCGTGGCTGGCCAGCGTGTCGCCCATGCCCCAGTAGCCGGACATCATGGCGGCCAGGTGGGTGGCGTTGCGCAGGTCGCCGCCCACGCCCGAGGAGTTGTCGTCGCCGAAGAACATCCGCTCGCCGGCCAGCGACGCCAGCGACACCTCCAGGTCGGCCTCGTACTCCGAGCGCCAGTGGGTGAAGCGGTCCTCGGGCGGGATGTGCGACACGAAGCCGCCCACCTGGCCCCGGCGCTCGATGGTGGCCAGATCGATCATGCGGTGCCGGCTCACCCGGTGCAGGGCCACCGCGTGGCAGGCCTCGTGGATGGCCAGGGCGTGGCGCTCGTGCTCCACGTAGTCGAAGTCGTCGGCCAGGCCGTGCTCCTTGAGCTGCTTGGCCTTGATCATGTCGGCCCAGGTGATGACCCGCCGGCCGTCGCGGATGGCGGTTATCAACGCCTCGTTGACCATGTCCTTGATGGTGGCCCCGGTGGCGTAGGGCGTAATCGTGGCCAGCTTCTCGATGTCGTCGTCGGTGAGCACATGGTCGACCTTGTCGAGGTACCCCTCGTAGGTGCGCTTGCGGCCCTCCTGGGTGGGGTAGCCCACCTTGTAGATCCGGTCGATGCGGCCCGGCCGCAGCATGGCCGGGTCGAGGGCCTCGGGCAGGTTGGAGGCCATCATCACCAGGATCCGGTACTTCGGGGGCGGCTTGGGCCGCATCCCCAGCATCTTGCGCACGATCCGGTTGAAGAACCCGCGGGGCTTCTTGAGTCCGGACAGCTCGGCCAGCAGAGCCTGGAGCGTGCCCATGCCGCCTCCGCCGCCGCCCATCATCATGATCGACTCACGGCGGGGGCCGGTCCACGGGTCGCCGCCGTAGGCGCCCAGCAAGCCGGCCCGGTCGTAGCCACCGAGCGCAGCCTCCTGCAGCGCCCGCTGCGCGCCCGGCGACAGGTACGGGAACGACGAGCCCGCCTCGGTGGCGTCGCGCAGGAAGGCCGCGAACTGCTCGGAGCCGAAGCCGCCCTGGCCGCCCACCGCCGCGCCCCGGTTGCCCAGAGCGTCGGCCTCGTCGAAGAAGGCCACCACGCCCCCGTAGCGCAACGCCAGCTTGCGCAGCTTCCGGAACAGGCCCTTCACCTTGAGGATGCCCACCCCGAAGAACATGTTCATGAACGCGCCGGGCTCCACGAACACGAACGGCTTGCCGGTCTCGCCCGCAGCGGCCTCGGCCAGCAGCGTCTTGCCGGTGCCGGGCGGGCCGTACAACAGGATGCCGCCCGGGGCGTAGCCGCCGACCTCCTCGATGGACTCGGGGTTCTCCAGGAAGATCAGGTTCTCCCGCACCCGCTCCTTGACCGGGTCCTGACCCCACACGTCGTCGAAGCGGGTGTCGATGTCGTCGGGGAAGTAGGTCTCCACGCCACCCCGCGACAGGAACCAGAACAGCAGCACGAACTGGCTGATCAGCAACAGCGGGTAGATGATGAAACGGGCCGCCATCGGCAGCCATGTGTTGATCCTGCCCGGCAGGCCGATCAGGGCAGCGACCGGGTTCTGGTCGGTGAACTGGCCGACGATCACCCCGAACAGCAGCAACCAGAACAGGATCCTCAACACCCGGCCGATACGGAACCGCACCCACGGATCCATCAGCGACCGGCGGTTCTCGACCCGCCCGAAGACCTTGATCTTCCAGAACCGGTAGTAGCCCGACCAGTGCTCGGCCACCACGAAGTGCAGCTGGCGCAACACCTCGAGCCCCAGCAGGATCCAGACCCAGGACTGCTGCTCGACCGTCTCCCAGAAACCGTCGGTCACCGACTTGATGGGGTTGGTGTTGAGCTTCTGCCACCAGAAGAAGCCGAACAGGACCGACCCGAGGATCAAGTACTTGGAGCGGTCCCACGGGTCGAGGCGGCGGCGGGTCCTGCGCTCGGCGTCTCGGGGCCGGGAGGTGGTCGAGCCGAGGGTCATCACCGGCTCGGCCGGCCGCTTCGACCCGGCCCGCTCCCGGCGCCTGCGCCACAGCCGCACTGCTCTCAGTCCTCCACCGTGAAGGTGCGCATGACCTCGTTGATCTCGGCGAGGTTGGCGTTGTAGCAGCCGAGGGTGCACACGACGTGGAGGTGGTACACCTTGCTGCCGAGGCTGTCGATCAGCACCAGCCGGTCGGACACGAAGGCCTCTCCGCTGGCGGTGACCTGCTTCCAGGCCATGCGGTGGCCCGAGACGTCGCCGATGGTCACCAGGTCGTGGCGGACCTGCTCCACCATTCCCGGGTCGACAGTGAGTTCCGGGAAGAACAGGTCGGGGCTCACTTGGGCCTGCATCCGGCGGTCGACCGGCTGAACCTCCACGTAGCCCTGCACATAGTCGAACGAACCGGCGAGGCCGGCCGGGGCCGCGTCGAACTCAGCCCTCCAGGGCCAGACGAACTCTCCGTAGATCGGCTGGATGTCGTCGTCGGGTGCGATGGTGAAGTTGACGGCACCCTCGGACACGACCTGCCAGTCCTCGGGGATCTTGAGGAAGACGGTCTCGTCGTCGTTCTCGACGTACTCGTAGCCCGACCGCCCGCACCCCGCGGCCAGGACGGCCGTCGCCACCAGCACCAGCGGAACGGCGCGTGCCCACGAAGGGAGCCTCATGCCTCTATTCAATCGCATTCGAGGCCCGATTACGAGAGCGGGCCCTACTTGACTCCCGCTCTTGTTCGCTGCGACCTGAGGGCCGCTCGGGCCACGGCCTCGCTAGATGCCGCGGAAGGACTCCCACGGCTTAGCGTCTACCCGCTCGGCCTCTGGCCGTTCAACCCAGCGCGGCCTCGGCCAGGAGATCCACCTGGGCGAGGTCGGCCATGGTGGGCACGAAGGTGTACTCGTCTACGCCGATGGCTGCGAAGTCCCGCACCGCGGCGGTCACGTCGGCGGCCCGCTGGTAGGCACCCTCGGCGAACATGCGGGCCCGGTCGCCCTGGTAGCCGTAGTAGTCGAACAGGTAGTCGACATTGGGGTCGTCGCCCAGGGCGAAGTAGTGCATGACCATGATGGTCGGGGCACCCTCGCGGCCCGCCTCGCGCCAGGCGGCCCGCACCTGCTCGGCCATCTCGTGGGTGTCGGCCGGACCCCGCGACGAGACGCTCCAACCCACGCCGTGGCGCACGATACGGGGGATGGCGGCATCAAGGCTGCCCCCGAAGAAGATCGGGACGGCGCTATGGCGTGCCGGCGCCAGCGTCGACGGCCGGGCCCTGCCCTCGGCGGGTTGCCCGCGCCATTCGGTGTGCATGGTCTCCAGGTCGGCGTCGAGGCGGCGGCCGCGGGTGCCGAAGCTGCGGCCGGTGACCTCGTAGTCGTCGGGACGGCGGCCCACGCCGATGCCCAGCATGAACCGACCGCCGCTGATCTGGTCGACCGATGCGGCCTGCTTGGCCACCATCACCGGGCTGCGAGCCGGCGCGAGCAGCACGTTGGTGCGGAGGCCGACGCGGTCGGTGGCGGCCGCGGCCGCGGCCATGGCGGTGAGCGACTCGAAGCCGGGGTACACGATCCGGTCGATGGCCGTGAGCACATCGAACCCGGCCTCCTCGGCCCGGCGGGCCCAGGCCAGCAGCAGCTCGCCGCCGGTGCCCTTGGTGGTGACGGGCAGCCCGATGCCGACCCTCATGTCAGTCCCTCCCCCATGTCAATCCCTCCCCCATGTCAGTCCCCGACTTCGCGCCGACCATCAGGCAACGGCCCCGGCGGGAGAGTCGGATGAACGAATCCAGTCGCCAACGCCCCGCTTGTTGAGTTCGGCCGTCAACTCCGGCACGATCGTCTGCCACTCGCCGACCAGGCCGATATCCACCTGATCGAAGATCTCGGCCCCCGGATCCGAGTTGACCGCCATGAGCACGCCGGCGTTGCGGATGCCGACCGTGTGGTTGAAGCGGCCGCTGGAGCCCACCGCCACCAGCAGCCGGGGCGACACCGCGTGCCCGGTGACCCCGATCTGGCGGCCGCGGGGTACCCAGCCCTGGTCGGTGACCCTCCGGGTGGCGCCCAGCGCAGCGTCCCCGAAGGCCGCTCTCAACTCGTCGATCACCGGATAGCCATCGGGGTCCACGCCCACACCGACGGCCACCACCGTGCGGGCCCGGCGCAGTTCGCCGGTGTCGGCGTCGTCGCGCTCGACCGCCACCGTGCGGATCCGGGCGGGTGGGGGCGCCGGGAGCAGCTCGGCCTCGGGCTCGGCGGCATCGACGCGGGGCGGCCGCAGGGCCAGGACGCCGGGGCGGATCGTGGCCATCTGCACCGGCGAGCGCGACAGGATCGGCACCTGGAGGCGACCGCCGAACGCGGGCTTCCACGCCACCAGACGACCGCTGGGGCTGACTTCGAGGCCGACGGCGTCGCCGGTGAGTCCCCAGCCGCAGCGGGCAGCCACGATGGAGGCAACAACCCGGCCCGAGCGGGTCCCCTCCACCAGCAGCCCCCACGGCAACCGCTCAGCAGCGGCGGCCGCCAGCGCGGCAGCCTGCTCGGAGGGCTCTGGGGCCGATTCGATCAACAGCAGCCGGTCGGCGCCCGCGGCTGGAAGCCCGGACCGGTCCGCTGCGTCGGCGATGGTGGTGACCGCGGTGACGGTTCCCGAGATCCACGCCGCGAGCTCGGCCGCCTCTCCCAGCAGCTCGGCGCCCACCCCCGGCTCGGTGAAGAAGCACCACACCGACCGTTCGCCGACCTCGGCGTGGGCCCCGTCGGTGCCGGCCTCCAGCAGGGCCGCACTGCCCGGTGAAGCGTCGGCGGCGGCATCATCGGATTCGGGAGCGTCGACGAAGGCGCCGAACTCCTCGAGCATGTCCACCGCTTCAGCCACCGAAGCGGCCCGCAGGGCACGCCTGGTGGCGGTGAGCACCCGGACCGGGCCGACCGATGTGGGCGAACCCGGCGCGCCGAGCTGCTCGACAGGCACATCCAGGTCGGCCGTCGCCAGCCGCACGATGCGGTCATCGGCCACTTCGGCGTACACCTCGGGCGGAGCCTTCGACGGAGCGCACAGCCGCTCGGCGGCGGACAGCGCGGCGGGCAGGTCACCGGTGACGGTGCGGTAGCCGTCGTCGGTCTCCAGCCGGGCAGTGAAGGCGCGGCCGTCCACCTCCAGGTCCCGCACCCCCGCCGCGAAGGGCAGGCCCAGCAGCTCGGCCACCTCGACGGGCACCTGGCCGGTGTCGGAGTCGAGCGAGTTGAGCCCGGCCAGCACCAGGTCGAACGGCCCCTCACGCCGGATGGCCGCGGCCAGCGCCACCGCAGTGGCCAGCGTGTCGCTGCCGGCGAAGGCCGGATCGCAGAGGTGAACGCCCCGGTGGGCGCCGCAGGCGATCATCTCCCGCAGGGCGTCGGCGGCCGCGGGCGGCCCCATGGTGAACACCACGACCTCGCCGCCGGTGCCGGCCAGTTCGACCGCCTTGGCGTTGGCCCGCCGGCAGTAGGCGTTGACCTCCAGCGGCACGCCGTCCCGCACCAAACGCCCCTCGTGCATCCGGAACTCGACCGGGGCAGGGATCTGCTTGACCAGGACGGCGATCTTCACGGCGTTCTGTATACCGTCTGAGCCGCCCAACACTGCTACCGGGAAAGATGGTCAGTAGCCGATGACGGCGCCCCCGTCGACGCGCACGACCGACCCGGTCACGAAGCTGGCCCGGGCACTGCACAGGAACGTCACCACGTCGGCCAGCTCGGCAGCCCGGCCGAACCGGCCCACCGGTATCGACGCCCGGTGGCGGGCCCGCACCGCCTCGGCGGTGATGCCCTCGGCCGCAGCCCGGGCCTCTTGGGAGCGGCCCAGCGTGCCGGTGTCGAACTGGCCGGGCACCACCACGTTCACCAGCACCTCGGGCGCCAGCTCGATGGCCAGCGAGCGGGCCGCAGCCGCCACGCCGCTGCGGAACACCCCCGACAGGGCCAACTCGGGCGAGGCCTCCACCACCGACCGGGCGGTGATGTACACCAGGCGCCCGTCGCCTCCGGCACGCAAGTGCGGGATCGCGGCCCTCGTGACCGCCAGTGCGGGCCGCAGCATCCGCTCGTAGGCGGCCACCTCGTCGGCCGCCGACACCTCCGTCATGCCTCCCGGGGGTCCGCCGCTAGTGTTGACCACGCAGATGTCGAGGCCGCCGAGCAGGGACGCGGCCTCGTCCACCATGCGGGCCGGCTCACCGTCGACGGTCAGATCGCCGACCACGGCCACCGCGTCCGGCAGCGACGCCGCGACCTCGGCGGCCAGCTCGGCCCGGCGCCCCGACACGGCCACCAGCGCGCCCTCGGCCGCCAGAGCCTCCGCGGTAGCCCGCCCCAACCCCGCGGTGGAGCCGAACACGATCGCCCGCCGCCCCGCCAGTCCCAGATCCATGGGTCCGGACGCTAGTAGCGACGGCTCGGACGCCGGCTATCGGAGGGGCGAACCCGATGCCCCCGCTCAGCCTCTAGGCAGCGTTGGTGTCCGGCTCGCCCGCTTCGTCCTGGGGCGGAACCCTGCCGATCCCGAGATGGCCCTCGATGCGGGCCAGCCGCTCCCGTGCATCCGCGAGACCCCGGCTCAGATCCTTGAGATCGGCACCAAGCGGGGCCAGCTGTCCGGTGACCCATTCTCGGGTCTCCTTCTCAGAGCTCGTGATCAGCTCGCGCGTCTTCACGCTGTCCTGGTGCTGGTACCGCATCGAGACGACGATGAAGGCCAGCATCGGCCCGAGTATCGCCGCGATGATGGGGCCCAAGTCGGCCAGCGTGACGGTGTCCATGGTCCGACCCTAGCACACTGTTAGCCACGATACAACGTCAAATAGCATGATATTGGCCTTACCGGCCGCGCTCGCCAGCCCCTCCCGAATCGGCGGGGTCCGGTTCGGGACCTGTAGGGTTCGGTATACAAGATTCGCCGGACGGTCACGGGAGGATCCGACATGTCCTACGAGCAGGCGGCCCGCGACGCCGGCGTCGATCTCGACATGCCCCTGCTGAGAGCGGGCAACTTCGACCTGGTGGCCCAGGTCCACGACGTGCTGTTCGTGTCGGGCTCCATCGCGCTGGCCCCCGGAGGCGGCGGGATCGCGCACATCGGCCGTCTCGGCGGCGACATGGACATAGAAGCCGGACAGGCCAGCGCCCGGGGTGCGGCCGAGGCCATCCTGGCGTCGGTGCACCAGCACCTGGGCGGCCTCGACGAGGTGCTGCGGGTGGTGCGGCTCACCGGGTACGTGGCCAGCGACCCCGGCTTCAACGCCCAGCCCAAGGTGATCAACGGCGCCAGCGACCTGATGATCGAGGTTTTCGGCGATGCCGGCAGGCACGCCCGCTCCGCCATCGGGGTGGCCGAGCTTCCCCTCGGCGCCTCGGTCGAGGTCGAAGCCATATTCCAGATCAAGCCCTGAACAACCCCCCTCCCCCCCCCGAAACCCAACCCAGGAGCAATCCATGAACACCATGAACGTCGAGACCCTCACCCTCGAAGGGGCCAAGCTCGCGGCCGACGCGGCCCTGGCCACCGCCGAGGACGAAGGCCTGGCCGTCTGCGTGGCGGTGGTCAACGCCACCGGCAACCTGGTGCTGGTGCACCGCATGGACAACGTTGTCGAGATCGCCCTCGAGAACGCCATCGCCAAGGCCCTGGCCGCACTGACGTTCAAGCGCGACACCGGGGCGCTGTCGGACTACTTCCAGACGGACAAGTCGCTCGGCCCGCCCATGACCGCCCGCCACCACATCCTGGCCGTGGAGGGCGGCGAGCCGCTGACGACCGCGGCCGGCACCATCGTGGGAGCGCTGGGCATCTCCGGCGCCAAGCACGCCGAGGACGTGGTGTGCTCGCAGGCCGCGGCCGCGGCCTTCACATCCGCCACCTGAAGGGGCCGCGATGCCCGACGAGCACCACGACCACGACCACGACCACGACCACGGCGACCACGCCAACCCGCTGCTGAAGGACTTGCCGGAGGGGTCGTTCGCCTTCCACTACACGCTTCAGGCCAAGCCGGGCCGGGCCCAGGACTTCATTGACGCCTTCGAGGCCTGGGACCACAGCGACGAGAACATCGTCCACACCACGCCGGGCATCGTGCACGAGGGCGTGCTGTACCAGAGCGAGGACGATCCCGAGCGGTTCTACCTGATCGGCACCTGGAACAACCGGGAGAACCACCGCAACGTGGTGGCCCGGCTGATCGAGATGCGCCCCGCCTGGATGGACATGCTGACCGAGGACATCAAGCCCGAGTACTGCCAGATCATCGGCTGACCCACAAAGTGGCGAATGCTCCTACGGAGCAAAGAAAAGGGACCCCGTGCGTTCCGGGGTCCCAGACACCTGGGGCGTACGGTCGTATTCAGCCGGAAGCCTACTAACCGGAGCCGTCAGGCCGCTTTGATGATAGGCCGCCTGCCACCGCGGTTGCAAACGAAACCCTTTCAGATAACAACGATTTGGTTGGTCCAGGGCCGGTTGGTGTGGGTGCGCTTCGTGGCGAGGCCTTGGGCCCGCAGGTTCGCCAGTTGGGTGTTGAGGACATGCATTCCCGGCGTGCCCTCGATGGTGCGGCGTCGGGCCGCTGAGATCAGGTCGGCGGCCTGGGTGGGTTCTGAGGTCATGGAATCGACGTAGTGGACTACGGGATGCAGCGGGAGGTTCTTGGTGGTGACGTAGCTCGCGACGCAGTGGCTCGCGTGGGCGTCAAGCCTGTTCTCGGAGCGGTCCATGACAACGATGCCGATCTCATTGCGGTGCGCGCACTCGACCGCGAAATGCTCGACGAGACGGTGCAACTGCATCGGCAGCGATGTCTTGGTGGCCATCGAGTGGTGCATCTTGGCCTTGTTGATGCTGGCGGTGTAGACGGTGCAGTCGAGGCCTCCCAGGATTCGGATCACCTCGAGCACGAGTGCGCGGTTTCTGCGATTCCTCCAACCCTTGGGTGTGAGCAGGGCGGTGGACTTCATCTCCCAGGAGGAGGGCCGGCCCCGCTCGGGGAAGCGGCGGGCCTTGGCGCCGTTGATCCGGCGGGTCAGCTTCGGGACTCGCGTCGATGCGATGGAGAGCCCTCCGACGACTACAGCTCCAGAGGAGTGGCTGAGCGACGGTGCGCCGGAGTCGTCGAGGTACAGCATCCGCGTGCTGCGCTGGTCGGCGGGCAGCGGCTGCCAATCTCGGGGTTCGGAGAATGACACATCTCCATTATACCTTTCAATGCATAATACTACATGTAACTGTCGATACTCTACAAGTCGAGGCCTGCCCGACCCGAAGGCGACCAACACCCTCGGAGTAGCCTGCATCACCATGCCCCTGCGCGAGATCCTCGAGAAGGTTCGCTCCGACCCCGCCCCAACCAACGAGGAAACCGCGAAGTTCCGGATCTTGGCACCGATTCAGACCGTTGAACCGCTCAAGTTCAGGGAATGGCAGTACGTGTCACGCGACCGCCGGCGAGTAGCGGGCAAGAACCCCAAGCAGACGCCGTCGGGCTACTTCGTGAACGTGAACTTGAGCGCGAAGAGACACAGGCGGCGCTGGACCCTCATGCTCAAAGCGTTTGAGCACAGTGGCTACGACCTGCATCTCCTGTACGAGGACACCCGATCCGGGAAACCGTCTGGCCAAAGGCCAGCGCAGCGCCCTGTAGCCGTCCGACTCTGGGGGAACCGCCACCCGGTCCGAACCCACGTCGAGATTCTGATGACGGTGGTCGACGAGCTACATCGGCGCCATCCTCAGGACTTCGATCGAGCTGTTGAGCCACTCAAGAGCGGGAAATGGCAGTACGTGTCGCGCGACCGCGGGAGGGTGCGCGGCACGAGGATCAAGCAGACTCCATCCGGGCATTATGTGGACATCAACCTGTCCGCGCAGAGCATCGGGGGGCGGGCCGTTCAATTGCTGGAGGCATTGGGCCACCGCGAGTCCGACCTCGAGTATCTGTACGAATAGGAGTCACGGAGTGCTGTCCGACGCCGCGCCCCAAGCTGAGGACTTCGATCTTGATCAGAAGTTCACGTTGGAACGGGGACGGGTGCTGCTGACCGGGATCCAGGCCGTGGTGCGCCTGCCCATCGACCAGCATCGGGCCGACGCGGCCCGGGGCCTGCGCACCGCCACCTTCATCTCCGGTTACCAGGGCTCGCCGCTGGGCACCGTCGACCTCACCATCGAGCGCAACAAGGCCGTGCTCGACGCCCACGACGTGGTGTGGGTGCCCGGCGTGAACGAGGAGCTGGCCGCCACCGCGGTGTGGGGCAGCCAGGAGCCGCTGCTCGGGCCGCTCGCCCGGCACGACGGCGTGGTGGGCATGTGGTACGGCAAGGGCCCGGGCGTGGACCGCTGCGGCGACGTGTTCAAGCACGGCAACTTCAAGGGCACCGCGCCCAACGGCGGGGTGCTGGTGCTGGCCGGGGACGACCCGATGGCCAAGTCGTCGACCCTGCCCACCCAGATCGAGCCCGCCTTCTACGACGCCCAGATCCCGATCCTCTACCCGGGCTCGATGCAGGAGATCATCGACCTGGGCCTGCACGGCATCGCGCTGTCGAGGTACTCCGGACTGTGGGTGGCGTTCAAGGTCGTCACCACCGTCGCCGACGGGTTCGGCGTCGCCGAGGTGGCCCCCGACCGGGTCGTTCCCACCCTCCCCGAGCTGGAGATCGACGGCCAACCCTGGCGCCACGCCCAGCGGCCCGGCCTGGTGACGCCCATGAGCCTCGAGCAGGAGAAGGACATCGCCTACGGGCGCCTGGACGCGGCCGTGGCCTACGCCGCGGCCAACGGCCTCAACGAGATCAGCGGGGCCACCGGAGCGGCCCGACTCGGCATCGCGGCCGCGGGCCGGACCTTCCAGGAGCTGCGCCAAGCCCTCAGCGACCTCGGCCTCGACGACGACGCCCTGCACCGATTCGGGATCCGCCTGCTGCGGATAGGGATGGTGTGGCCGCTGGAGCCCGAGATCGTTCGCCGCTTCGCCGGGGGCCTCAACGAGATCCTGGTGCTGGACGAGAAGCGGGCCTTCATCGAGCTGTTCGTGCGGGACATCCTCTACGGCCGGGCGGGCGCACCCCGGGTGGTCGGCAAGACCGACGAGCTGGGCCGGCGGCTGGTGCCCGCCGACGGCGAGCTCAGCGCCGACCGGATCGCGGCCGTTGTCGCCGACCGGCTCCGCTCAGGGGTGCTGGGAGGCGAGGTCGGAGCACTGCCGGTGGCGGTGGAGGCCCGCCTGGCCCTCATCGAGGCCGCCTCGAAGGCCGGAGCCGCGGAAGTGGCCCGCCTGCCGTACTGGTGCAGCGGCTGCCCCCACAACCGCTCCACCGTGGTGCCCGAGGGCTCGTTCGCGGCGGCCGGCGTGGGTTGCCACGCCATGGCCCTCTGGATAGACGAGCGGGCCCAGGTCGTCCATCAGATGGGTGGCGAGGGAGCCACCTGGATCGGCCGGGCGCCGTTCACCGACCGGCCCCACATGTTCCAGAACGTCGGCGACGGCACGTTCTTCCACTCGGCCAGCCTGGCGGTGCGGGCCGCGGTGGCGGCCGGCGTCGACATCACCTACAAGATCCTCTACAACGGCGCGGTCGCCATGACCGGCGGCCAGGACGTGGCCGGCGTCATCGGAGTGCCCGAGCTGACCCAGTCGATGGCCGCCGAGGGCGTGAGCCGCACCATCGTGTGCAGCGACGACCCGGACCGCCACACCGGCGGCGGGCCGCTGGCCCCCGGCGCCGAGATCTGGGGCCGGGACCGCCTCGAGGAGGCCCAGCTCCTGCTGCGGGACACGCCCGGCGTGACCGTGCTCATCTACGACCAGCAGTGCGCGGCCGAGAAGCGCCGGGAGCGCAAGCGGGGCCTGCGCCCCACGCCGACCAGGCGCATCTTCATCAACGAGGCGGTGTGCGAGGGATGCGGCGACTGCGGGGCCAAGAGCCATTGCCTGTCGGTGCAGCCGGTCGACACCGAGCTGGGCACCAAGACCCGCATACACCAGTCGTCGTGCAACTTCGACTACACCTGCATCGAGGGAGACTGCCCGTCGTTCATCCGGGTCAAGACGCGGGCAGCCAAGTCCCGGCCGGCCGGGGCCAAGGCGCCTGCGGCGGGCGCGGTCCGGAACGTGCGGGCCCAGCCTCCCGCCGACATCGCCGAGCCGGACCGGCCCGTTCCCGGTCCCGACGGGTACGGCGTGTTCATGGCGGGCGTGGGCGGCACCGGCGTGGTGACGGTCAGCCAGGTGCTGGCCACCGCGGCCGTGCTCGACGGCCTCGACATCCTGGGACTCGACCAGACGGGGCTCAGCCAGAAGGGCGGGCCGGTGGTGTCGCATCTGCGCTTCTTCACAGGCGTTGCCTGCGGCGCCAACCTGATAGGCGCGGGCGACGCCGACTGCTACCTGGGCCTGGACCTGCTGGTGGCGGCCGACCCCAAGAACCTGGCCAAGGCCGACCCCGAACGCACGCTGGCAGTGACGTCGACCAGCAAGCTGCCCACCGGCGACATGGTGGCCCACGTGGACGAGACATACCCCGACATCGACGGGATGCTGGCCGCCATCGACGGCGCCACCAGGGCGAGCGCCAGCGTCCGCCTCGACGCCGACCGGATGGCCGACGCCCTGCTGGGCACGGCCATGCCGGCCAACGTGCTCGCTCTGGGGGCCGCCTACCAGGCCGGCGGGATCCCGGTGTCGGCCGCTTCCATCGAGCGGGCCATCGAGTTGAACGGGGTCGCGGTGGCGGCCAACATCGCCGCCTTCCGGTGGGGGCGGGTGTACGTGCGCGAGGGTGCCGACGGCCTGGTCAGCCTGGCCGGGGTGGCCCCCGCGGCCACATCGCCGGACGAGGCTGCGGCCGTGCCCGGCATGGGCCTCGGCGCGGTGCCGGCCAGAGCCAAGGCGACAGCCAGGTCGCTGGTCCAGAAGTCGGGGCTGGCGCAGGTGCCGGCAGACGGCGCCGCGGCGCTGGCCGAGATGGTGGAGCGGCGGGCCGCCGACCTGGCGGACTACCAGTCGGCCGCGCTGGCCTCGGAGTACGTGGATTTCGTGGACGCGGCTTCGGCCCGCGAGCGCGAGGTGATGGGCGAGAGGACCGAACTGGCCGAAGCGGTGGCCCGCTACCTGCACAAGCTGATCGCCTACAAGGACGAGTACGAGGTGGCCCGGCTGCACCTGCGCCCCGGCCTGAACGAAGCGCTGCGAGGCGCGGTGGGCGACTACGCCGGCTACCGCATCCTGCTGCACCCGCCGGTGCTGCGGGCCCTGGGGCTGAAGCGCAAGATCTCGCTGGGACCGCTCCAGCGGCCCTCGCTCGCGGTGCTGAAGGCGATGCGCCGGCTGCGGGGCACTCCCCTCGACCTGTTCGGATACGCCAAGGTCCGCCGGGTCGAGCGGCAACTCATCGCCGACTACCGGGCCCTGATGGAGGCCGAACTGAACGCCCTCACGCCGGGCAGCTACGAGCGGGCGGTGAAGCTGGCCCAGCTCCCCGACGTGATCAGGGGCTACGAGGACGTGAAGCTGGCGGGAGTGGAGCGCTTCCACGAGCAGGTGCGAGCCATCCGCAGCCCCGACACCCGACCGGTGGCGCTCACGACGAAACCAGCCGGCTAAGACTGGCTAGGCGGCGACGGTGGCCGGCACGGCACCCGCGGCGTCGCCGCAGAATCCCGACGCGGTTCCGGTACGGGCGGTCGCGGCCTCCATCGCCTGCCTCACGGCCGGCGTCATGGCCGGGTTCCTGGCCGGGGCGCTGGGCAGCGACATCAAGGACACCTTCGGCATCAGCGACACCGGTCTGGGGGTGACGCTGGCGGTCACCTACGCGCTGTCGGGAGTGGCGTCGATCCACGCCGGCGAGCTGGCCGACCGGATGGGCGCCCGGCGCAGCCTGCTGCTGTCCATGTGGGTGACCCTGGCCGGCTACCTGGCGGTGGCCGTGCTGGCCCAGTCGTTCGGGACGTTCCTGGTGTCGATGGCGGTGGCGGGCGCGGGCCTGACCCTGGCCGGCCCCGCGGCCAAGGTGCTGGTGGCCCAGCACGTGTCGGCGGAGCGCCACGGCGTCGCCTTCGCGGTGCACATGTCGGCCATACCGCTGGCGCCGCTGCTGGCCGGGCTGACGGTGCCCGTCGTGGGCGGCACGTCCGGGTGGCGCTGGGCGTTCGTGGGCGGCGCGGTGCTGGCCGCGGCCGGGATGCTGATGCTCCCAGCCGAGCCCAGGCAGGACCGACTGCCGCCGGTTGCCAGGTCTGCGACCGGGCGCTTCTCCCACGTCAGGCTGGCGCCGCTGTTCGTGCTGGGCGCGGCGGCCACCCTGGCGTCGGCCGCAGTGATCGGCGCAGCGTCGTTCTTCGTGGTCAACAGCGAGTCCGCCGGCATCTCCGAGAGCACGGCCGGGCTGCTGCTGTCGTTGGCCAGCGCGGGGGTGATCACCGCTCGCATCCTGCTGGGCGTGATGGCCGACCGGGGCCGCACCGGCGACATCGGCACGGTGGCTGTCCTGCTGGTCGCCAGCGCGGCCGGCTACGCGCTGATGGCCGCCGACACGCCCTGGCTCTACGCGCTGGGCGGGCAGGTGGCCATCATCCTGGGCTGGGCGTGGCCGGCGCTGCTGGTGGTGGCCCTGGTGCGGATGAACCCCCACGCCCCCGGCCTGGCCACATCGTTCGCCATCGGAGGCTTGAACCTGGGCGCGGTGCTGGGGCCGGGAGCCTTCGGAGCCATCACCGACAGCGTGTCGTCGTCGGCCGCGCTGGCGATGGCCGCGGTCTGGGCCTTCGCCGCAGCCGCCCTCAGCCTCCTCGGCCGCCTGACCCAGAACAGGGCGGCGGCCCACTAAGAACGTGCGCGGGTAGGCGCAAGCCCGTCACGTTGCAAGGGGGTGTCTCCCGCTCTTGTTCGCTGCGCTCACGGGCCGCTCGGGCCACGGCCTCGCCCGTATGGGTCGCATTCGTCCGCCTACCCGCTCGGCCTCTAGGCCCCCGACCGCGGCGCCTGACTCGGAGGGACTCGCAGGGTCCGGCTACGGTATACAAGAGCGGCCCGGCACCCGGGCCAGTCTTGGCCCGGACGGGAGGGAGCGCGTTGCTTCGGTGGCTCGCGAGACGCATCATCGCCGCCGCCCTGGTGGTGTTCGTCGTCACCTCACTGGTATTCGTAGTCACCCACGTCTTCACCGACCCGGCCACGGTGTCGCTGCCGCTGGAGGCCACCGAGGAGCACCGGGCCCAGCGCAGGGCCACGCTCGGGATCGACCGCCCCCTCGCAGTGCAGTACTGGGACTTCGTGTCGGGCCTGGTGGTCGGTGACCTCGGCGAGTCGTTCTGGCAGGACCAGCCCGCCTCCAAGCTCGTGCTGGAGCGGCTGCCGGCCACCCTCAAGCTGGTGGCGGGGGCCACCGCGGTCACGGTGCTGCTGGCCGCGCCCATGGGGATGCTGGCCGCCTGGTGGGAGCGCCGCTTCGCCGACCACGCCGTGCTCGGCTTCTCGATGGCGTCCATCAGCGCCCCGCCGTTCTGGATCGGCTACCTGCTCATCATCGTCTTCGCGGTGCAGCTCGGGTGGGTGCCGACCTTCGGCTCCCGAGGATTCGTATCGCTGATCCTCCCGTCGTTCGCGATAGGCCTGGCCAGCGCGGGCCGCCTCGCGCAGATGACCCGACGGGGCATCGTGGAGGAGCTGCGCAAGCCCTACGCGGTGACCGCCCTGTCGCGGGGCTTCTCCCGGTCGTACACGATCGTGCACCACACGTTCCGCAACGTGGCCTCCGGCTTCGTGACCATGACCGGCTGGGAGCTGACCCGCATGTTCACCGGCTACACGGTGGTGATCGAGGTGGTGTTCGCCTGGCCCGGCGTGGGCCGCCTCGCCATCCACGCCATCGAGAACCGGGACCTAATCCTGGTGCAGGCCGCGGTGGTGGTGCTGGCCACGCTGGTGGTGGTCACCAACCTGCTGGTGGACATCGCCCGCCGGATGATCGATCCCCGGGTGGAGCTGGCATGACCGCCGTGGACGACACGACGAGCTCGGGAGCCGACACCGGCGCGGTCGAGGCGGCACCGCCCGAGGGCGTCACCGTCCTGGCCGACCTGCGATCGCACCTGCGCAAGTCCAAGGCAGGCATCTCGGGCATCATCATCTGCTCGGTGTTCGCGCTGGTGGCCATCGTCGGACCGTGGCTGCCGTTCCTGCCCGACCCGGCCAAGCAGAGCCTGCCCGACAAGCTCACACCGCCGATCGGCTGGGGCGGCACCTGGGCGCACCCCCTCGGCACCGACCAGCTCGGCCGCGACATCCTGGCCCGGCTGATCGACGGCGCCCGCATCTCGCTGCTGGTGGGCTTGGCCGCGGTCGTCATCGCGGCCATCCTCGGCACCGCCCTGGGCCTGATCGCGGGCTACGTCGGCGGGAGGATCGACACCCTCATCATCTCGGCCGCCGACGTGCAGATGGCCTTCCCGGGGGTGCTGGCCGGGCTGATCCTGGTGGCCGCGTTCGGGCCGAGCGTGTGGCTGGTCATCGTCGTCATCGCCATATCCAGCTGGATGGTGTTCACCAGGGTCGGCCGCAGCCTCGTGCTGACCCTCAAGACGTCGCTGTTCGTGGAAGCCTCCGAGCTGAGCGGCGCGCCGTCGAGCCGGGTCATGTGGCGTCACCTGCTGCCCAACCTGGTCAGCTCGCTGATCACGCTGTGTGTGCTGGAACTGGCCGCGGCCATCCTGTCGGAGTCGGCGTTCGCCTTCCTCGGCTTCGGTGTGCAGCCGCCCCGCTCGTCATGGGGACTGATGATCCAGCAGGGCCGCAACTACATCACCGACGGATGGTGGATCGTCACCTTCGCCGGCCTGGCCATCTCCATCGTGGTGCTGGGCGTCAACCTCCTGTCGCTGTGGCTCCAGTCGTTCAACGACGTGGCCGAGCGCGAGCAGATCATCCTGGAGAGGCCGGGAGGATGACGTGAACACCCGGCACTCCGTATCCCGCCGCTGCGACGGGCCGAGGACGGGCAGGCGCCCCTATGCGAAGGCGCTGGAGAGGCCGGGCGGGTGAGCGGCGCGAACTCGAACGGCGACACCCGCCAGGAGCGCCTGCTGGAGGTGAAGGACCTCACGGTGGGTTTCCCCACCCGGGACGGGACCGTGCTGGGCGTGGACCACCTGACCCTCAACGTCGGCTCGCACGAGCGCCTCGGCGTGGTGGGCGAGTCGGGCTCGGGCAAGAGCGTCATGGGGCTGGCCATCCTGGGCATGGTCCTGCCCCCGGGCCGGATCATGGGGGGCTCGGTGCGCTGGCGGGGCGAGGACGTGCTCGACCCCGCGGTGGCCAACCGGGTGCGGGGCCGGGAGATCGCCATGATCTTCCAGGATCCGATGGTGTCGCTCAACCCGCTCAAGACCGTCGGCTCGCAGCTGCGCGAGCTTCTGCAGCGCAGGGTCGGCCTGCAAGGTTCCGAGGTCAGGCAACGCTCGCTGGAGCTGCTCGACATGGTCGGCATAGCCAACGCGAGCGAGCGCCTGCGGGCCTACGCGTACGAGCTGTCGGGCGGGATGCGCCAGCGCGTGATGATCGCCACCGCGCTGGCCTGTGAACCGACGCTGGTCATCGCGGACGAGCCGACCACGGGACTCGACGTGACCATCCAGGACCAGATCCTCACCCTGCTGCACGACCTGTCTACCGAGCTCGGGATGTCGGTGCTGATGATCACCCACGACCTGGGAGTGGTGGCCCAATTCTGTGACCGGGTTCAGGTCATGTACGCCGGCCGCATCGTGGAGCGGGCCCCGATCAACGAGATGTTCGCCGATCCCCAGCACCCCTACTCGCTCGGCCTGCTTCATTCGGTGCCCAGGGTCGACCGCGACGACGGCGAGTTGACGGGCATCCCGGGAGAGCCGCTGGACCGGGCCCAGTTCCCGCCGGGCTGCGCGTTCGAGCCCCGATGCAGCGAGTCCCACGACGGCTGCCGCGACACCCCGCCGCCGCTGCTGAAGATCGCCGAGAGGCGGTGGGTGGCCTGCTACAACCGCCCAGAGGCCGAGCGGACTGAGAGCGATTCGTGAGAACCTCCACGAAGATCGAAGCGAGGCCGTGGCCCGAGCGGCCCGTGAGCGCAGCGAACAAGAGCGGGAACAGCACCGCCGCCACGCGACGGGTTCTCGCCTGCTCACGCCCGCTCCCACGGGAGGGATTGGTGTGAACGGGCAGGTCACCCCGCTGGTGGAGAGCCGGGACGTGAGCGTCCACTTCAGCCGCTGGGTGGGCAGCCGGCGCCGGACGGTGTACGCGCTGGACGACTTCAGCATCGCGGTGGCGCCGGGCGAGACCGTGGGCCTGGTGGGCGAGTCGGGCTGCGGCAAGTCCACCGCGGGCCGGGCGCTGCTGGGAGCGGTGAAGCCGACCAAGGGCCAGGTGTTCTTCGAGGGCAAGGACGTGACCGACCTGAACCGGCGGAACTGGCGGGCCATGCGCAAGCAGGTCCAGATGATCTTCCAGGACCCCTACTCGGCGCTCAACCCCAAGATCAAGATCCGCGACAGCATCGCTGAGCCGTTCCTGGTGCACACCCGCAAACGGGGCGCGGAGCTGGACGCGGCGGTGGGCGAGCTGCTGGAGATGGTGGGCATGACCGCCAGCGCGGCCGACAAGTACCCGCACGCCTTCTCCGGCGGCCAACGCCAGCGGATCGTGATCGCCCGGGCCCTGGCGCTGCATCCCGGGTTCGTGGTGGCCGACGAGGCCACCGCCGCCCTCGACGTGTCGATCCAGGCCCAGATCGTCAACCTGCTGGTCGAGCTCAAGGACACCGTGGGACTGTCGTACCTGTTCATCTCCCACAACCTGGCCGTGGTGCGCCACGTGTCGGACCGGGTGGCCATCATGTACCTGGGCCACCTGATGGAGATCGGCAGCCACCACGACATCTACGAGAACCCGACCCACCCCTACTCCCAGGCCCTGCTCTCGGCGGTTCCCGTGCCCGACCCGACGACCCGCCGCAGCCACGAACCCCTCAAGGGCGACCTGCCCAGCCCCATGGACCCACCGAAGGGCTGCCGGTTCAACACCCGCTGCCCCCTCGCAGTGGACCAGTGCTTCCACGAGCGCCCCCCGCTGACGGAGCGCTCCAGCGGCCACATGGTGGCCTGCTGGGTGAATTGAGCGAACCCGGCCCCAGCACCACCGGGAGCAGGGGCAGCGGTGAGAGCCGCATGACCACCCGATGGGTGACGTTCAGCTACCTGTTCACGCTGTACTTCATCCTGGGCGGGGCCGAGACGATGATCTCGCCACTGTTCCCGCTCGTCCAGCAGGACCTCGACATCACCGAGAGCAACCTGGCCGCCATCCTGGCCGCGGTGGCGGGCGGTATCGCCGCCTTCAACGTGATCGGCGGGGCCACCAGCCGCTGGCTGAGCGACCGGGCGATGGTGCGGGCCACCGCGGTGAGCCTGGCCGCGGGAATGGCGCTGTCGGCGGCGGCGCCGTCGTTCTGGGTGCTGCTGGTGGGCCAGACCCTGCTGGGAGTGGCCTTCGGGATCTACTTCCCGCCGGCTCTGGCCAGCGTGGCCCGGCTCTACCCGGACGCTCCGGGCAAGGCCATCGCGGTGTGGGGCCAGGCGTACTCGTTCGGGTTGGCCGCGGCCGCGGCCAGCGCCTTCGCCGGGGGCGCCTGGCGCTGGGTGTACGTGGGGTGCGCGGTGCCCGCCGCGCTGGCCATCGCGTACGTGCCCCGCTGGATCGAGGTCGGCCGGGATCCGGCCCCGGTGGCCTGGCTGTCCCAACTTGGGAAGAACGCCCGCAAGCGGACCTACCGGCTGGCCTTCTATGCCAGTGTCGGCGGGGTGTCGATGCATTTCGTCGTGATCGGCTTCTCGACGGCGCTCTTCGTGGTGGAGCAGGACCTGGACCTGCGGCTGGTGGCCGCGATGCTCATCGCGGGGCGGGCCCTGTCGGCCCCGGTGAAGATCGTGGGCGGAGCCCTCTACGACCGGCGGGGCGGGCCGTGGACGGCCCGGTTGATGATGGTGAGCACCGCGGTGCTGGGACTGCCGATGCTGCTGCTGCCGGCCGATGCCGGCGTGTGGCTGCTGGTGCCCTTCGTGGGGATGGCGGTGTCGGTGCTGCCGGTGGCCAACGCCATGCTGGTGGCCGCGCTGCCGCCCCAGTCGGGTTGGGGGATCGGCACGTTCCGGGCTGCCCTGCTGGGCTCGGCCGCCCTGCTGTCGGCGATCGCCAGCGGCCTGCTGAGCCTGGGAGTGCCCCTGCTGGCGTTGATGCTGGCCGCCCTGGGTGTGCCCGCGCTGGTGGCCGCGGCGATGCACCGCGCCATCGGCGTGTCCGAGCCGCTAGCCGAGACGTAGAGCGAGGCCGAGTAGGTGCAAGCGCGTCACGTTGCGGCGGTGTCATTCCCGCTCTTGTTCGCTGCGCTCACGGGCCGCTCGGGCCACGGCCTCGCCGGTATGGGCCGGACTCGCGTGCCTACCCGCTCGGCCTCTGGGAGCGAGCGCGGCGCCGGCTAGGCGGGGACCGGGCAGGCGGTGAGCTTGCAGGTGTTGAGGCGCTTGCGCAGGGTGTAGAGCAGCAGCGCCACGGCCAGCAGGCCCACGACGGGCTGCACCGGCGCCCACCACGACAGCGCCCCGCCCACACCGACCAGGGCGACCACGGCCTGGTTGCAGACCGGGCAGCCCACGGCCAGGAACGACACGAACCCGCTCCATATGGTCCCGGTGCCCTGGCGCTCGGTGGCCTCCGCCAGCTCGCTCGATCCGGCCGCCTCCGGGCGGATGGCGAAGATCAGCCCGATCAACGCCGAGGTGATCGCCAGGATCACGTAGTCGATCCAGCGCACCGCGACGGGCCGGCCGAATATCGGGGTGTCGATCAGGTCGGAGGGCACCGCGATGAGCACCGCCGCGATGGCCCCGAACAGCACCGCCCGCGGCCAAGTGGCCCGGGGCAGAGCCAGCAGATCCTTGATCATGACCAGTCTCCTATCCCGCTCTAGTTCGCTTCGCTCACGGGCCGCTCGGGCCACGGCCTCGTCAAGCTCGGCCTCTAGGTGACCTTGTCGATGACCCGGAAGGCGTAGTCGCGCTGCTCGTCGCCGAGGGTGGCCCTCACCCGGTAGCCGCCCGGCTTGGGGAATTGGACGATGCCGGTGACCACCAGCGGCGAGCGGCTGTCGGTGCCGGGGACCTTGCCGGGCGGGCGGCCGACCTCGATGTTGGCCTTGGCCTCCATCAGCTTGTGGTGGCCGTCCTCGTCCTCGACCCGGATCACCATCTCGTGGCGCTGGTTGTGCTCCAACCACGGGACCAGCACCGACAGCGCGATGGAGAAATGCTGCGGTCGGGGCTTCTTGCCCTCCTTGTACGCCCGGGTGACGGTGTCCCAGCCCGCGCCCATCAGGTACAGCAGCCCGTTCTGCACCTCAGCATGGTTGGCCAGCGTCAACATCTCGATCCGGGCCACACGCGGCAGTCTAAGAGCGCCACGCGGATAGGCGAAGGCGTCTCGCGTCGGGACGGGGTGTCTCCCGCTCTTGTTCGCTGCGACCTGAGGGCCGCTCGGGCCACGGCCTCGTCCGTATGGGCCAGGTTCCCGCCTATTCGCTCGGCCTCTGGGAGCGCCATGCGGATAGGTGAGAGGCCGCCGGGTCGCAGCGCTAGTCGCTCCCGGCCGGAGCCAGGCCCAGGCGCTCGGCCAGGCCGATGCGCTGGAGCTTGCCGGTGGGGCCCTTGGGCAGCTCGTCGAGCACCAGGATCCGGCGGGGAACCTTGAACGCGGCCAGCGACTGCGCCAGGAACCGGCGAAGCTCCCGCTCGTCGACCGGGCTCCCGGCGGTGGCCACGACCGCGGCGGCCACCTCCTCGCCCAGCTTGGGGTGGGGCACGGCGAAGGTGACCGCCTGGGCCACCGACGGGTGGCCCAGCAGGGCCTCGTCCACCTCGAGCGGGGAGACCTTCTCACCGCCGCGGTTGATCTGCTCCTTGAGGCGGCCGGTGAGGAACAGGTAGCCGTCGTCGTCGACGTAGCCCTCGTCGCCGGTGCGGAACCAGCCATCGGTGAAGGCGGCCGCGTTGGCCCCGGGGTTGTTCTCGTAGCCGTCGATCACGGTCGAGCCCCTGATCGACACCTCTCCCCGCCGGCCCGGCGGCAGGGGCCGGTTCCGGTCGTCGAGCACGGCCAGCTCGATGCCGGTGGGAACCCCGACCGAGCGGGGCTTGGCCACTGCCGGGGGCAGAGGGTTGGCGCACATCTGGTGAGTGGCCTCCGTCATACCGTAGGCCTCGATCACGGGCGCGCCGAAGAGCCCGCCCAGCTCGTGCAGCACCGGGGCCGGAAGGGACGCCGACGAAGACCTCACGAAGCGCAGACCGGCGGAGCGGGCCGTGTCGCGGTGGCGGTCCGAGCGGGAGATCACCATCTGATGCATGGTCGGGACCGCGGTGTAGTAGCTGGGCCGCAGCGCTTCGAGCAGCGCGAAGAACCTGAAGGCGTCGAAGCCCTCGGTGCAGGCGACCGCGCCCCCCGCCGACAGCGGCGCCAGCAGCCCGGCCAGCAGCCCGTGGATGTGGAACAGCGGCATCACCTGCAGAGACCGGTCCCGGTGGGTGAGGGCGAGCGACCCGGCGATGCCCGCCGCCGAGCGGGCCAGGTGCCGTTGGCGCAGCGGGACGATCTTGGGCCGGGACGTGGTACCGGAAGTGTGCAGCACCAGGGCCACGTCGTCTTCGTTGGGACGGCCCGGGGCCGGCACGCCGTCCGCCCCCGACCCGGCAACCAGATCGAGCGCGCCGGCGTCGCCGTCGACCGAGCCGGCCAGCGATACCGGCAGCACGTCGGCACCCGCCTCGCAGGCCGCGGCCCGGGCGACGGCTCCGGAGTCGTCGGGCAGGGTGACCAGTGCCCTGGCACCGAGGTCGTCGAGATAGAAGCGCAGCTCTTCCAGGCGGTACTTCGGGTTCAGCGGCGCGGCACATCCGGTGCAGGCCGCGGCCAGGAAGGCGAGAGCCATCTCGGGCCCGTTGGGAACGACGATGGCGATGCGGTCGGCCGGGCCCAGGCCGAGGCTTCGGAGCCGGCCCGCGAGCCGGTCCACCTCGGACCGCATCTCGGCGTGGGTGAGCATCGAGCCGTCGGGGGCCACGATCGCCGGCGCGTCGTCGGCCCCGGCATCGAGAAGCCCCCGCAGCGTCATCGGATCGCTCATGGCTAGGCCTCTAGGCGGTGATTCAGCAGGGAGGCCAGCCCGTAGACGGTGCTGATGGCCGGGGTGGGCACGCCGGTGATCTCGCCGAGCTCGACGAACACGCCGACCAGCGGGTCGAGCTCCAGCGGACGGCCGGCCTCGGCGTCCTGGAGCATCGAGGTCTTGTGCTCGCCCACAGCCTCGGCCCCGGCGATGCGCTGCTCGACGCTGACCCGGATGCGCACCCCGAGCGCCTCGGCGATCCTGCCGGCCTCGGTCATCATCTGCGCGGCCAGCTCCCGGGTGGCCGGCGTGCGGCAGATGCCGGCCAGCGTCGCCCCGGTGAGCGCGCTGATCGGGTTGAAGGCCAGGTTGCCCCAGGCCTTGACCCACAGGTGCGAGCGGATATCAGTGAGAACCCTCGACTTGAACCCGGCTGAAGTCAGGGCCTCGCCCAGCGCCTTGGCCCGCTCCGACTTGGTGCCGTCAAGCTCGCCCACCGGGAAGCGGTCGCCCTCGACATGGGTGATCACGCCGGGCGCGGTCTTCTCCGCGGCCGGGTAGGCGATGCAGGCCACGATCCGCGCCGCGTCGATGGCCGCCGCGAGCACGCCGTCGGGATCCAGCGCCTCGAGCCGGCGACCGTCGTGGGGACCGCCGTGGCGCTGGAAGTACCACCATCCGATGCCGTTCTGCACCGGCACGATCATGGTGCCGTCGTCGCACAGCCGATCGAGCTCGTGGGCCACGGCCGCGATCTGGTGGGCCTTGAGGGCCAGGATCACCGAGTCGTGCGTACCCAGGGCCCCGAAGTCATCCGAAGCGCGCAGATCAGATGCCACCGTGGTAGAGCCGTCGATCTCCACCAGCCGCAGACCATCGCGCCTGATCGCCTCCAGGTGCTCGCCCCGGGCGATGACACTCACCTCGTGCCCGGCCACGGCCAGTCGAGCCGCCATCATCCCGCCGATCGCGCCCGCCCCGACAACGCAAGTCCTCACCGCGACAGTGTGCCATCCAAACCGCGCCATTCGGTATACAGCGCGGCGGTGCCGAGACCTTGGGGGGAGGCCTCGGCACCGTTGGGGGCTGGAGAAATCCAAGGATCGCACGCTCCGGTAAGGACTCCGCGAGAACTCGCTCAGGGCTTGGCTGTTCCGGCCGGCGCGGGCGCCGTCATTCATTGCCTCTGCCGCCCGCCTGGTCGGACCGCTCCTCCGGATGTCCTCGGCAGATCTATATGACGGGCCAGCGGGGGGTGGCGAACTGGGACAGGCCGGTGCGCTCGGCTGCGACTGTGGCTGCCTCCCGGCCTCGGGCCATGATGGCTCGGGCATCGAGATTGACGAACTCGCCGCCCTCCACCACCACCCTGCCGTCGATCACCACGGTGTGGACCGAGTCGCCGCTCACGCCGTGGCCGAGGTTCGACAGCGGGTTGTGCAGCGGCACCCACTCGGGCCGGTCGAGGTCGAACAGCAGGAGGTCGGCCCGCTTGCCCGGTTCCAGCGAACCGACCTCGTCGTCCCACAGCACCGAGCGGGCGCCGTCGATGGTGAGGTGCTCGAGGATGGTCTCGGCCGGCATCAGCGAGGCATCCTCGAAGATGTCGCGGTACACCCGGAAGTACTGGGCGATGCGCAGGATGTCGGTGGTGTGCGAGCAGGCGCCGATGTCGGTGCCCACCCCCACGGTCACGCCCCGCTCCAGCAGCTTGAGGTGGGTGGCCCGCTGCAGCCCGCCCCAGCCGAACACCGCGCTGGCCGTCGGGCACATAGACACCTTCACGTCGCGCTCGGCCAGCAGGTCGCACTCCTCGTCGGTGAGGAAGTGGCAGTGGACCAGCTGCACGTTGGAGCCCAGCACGCCGTTGCGCTCGTAGCGGGCGATGGGGCGCTCGCCGTCGAACACCCGCTGGTGGTGCTCCACCGAGTCGCGGTTGGAGATCATGTGGGACACGATGCCGGTGCCGCGCTCGGCGGCCAGCTCCGCGATCGACCGGCACAGGCGGTCCGACACCATGCGCTCGGTGCGCAGCGAGAACCAGGGCCGCACCCGGCCGGAGGCCGCGCCCCGATACGACTCAACGAAGGCCAGCCCGTCGGCGATGGCGTCGTCGGTGGTTGAGTCGAAGGTGCCCGGCATGGCCCGGCCCCCGGCCATGTCGGTGAGCGAACGGGCCAGCGCCGCCCGGCAACCGATCTCGTCGGCGGCCCGGGCCGAGTTCTCCGGATTCTGCGAGCCCGGGTCGCACACCGTGGTCGTGCCGTGGCGGACCGACTCCAGCAGCGCGCACATGGCCGCCAGGTAGGCCTCCTCGTCGGTGACCCCGGCCTCCATCGGATAGCAGCGGTCGTGGAGGAACACCTTGAGGGGCACGTCGTCGCCGAGGCCCCGCACGAAGAAGGGGGCCAGGTGCTGGTGGTTGTCGATGAAGCCGGGGGTGATCAGCCGGCCGCGGGCGTCGATGGTGCGGACCGCGGTGCCGTAGCCGGCGGCCTCAACCTCGGCGGTGGGGCCGACCGCCTTGATCTCGCCGCCGTCAACCGCCACCGCGCCGTCGCGCACCATGCGGCGCTCGGGGTCCATGGTGATGAGCCAGTCGGCGTTGCGAACCAGCATGTCGATCATCCGGCTCGGCCTCCTGGTCTCCCGCTCTTGTTCGCTGCGCTCACGGGCCGCTCGGGCCACGGCTTCGCTAGACACCGGCTTCCCTCGCCCGCATCGATCATCCGCTCAGCCTCCTGAATTCCGGCTTCTGAGCTCGTAGGCGTAGTGGCTCAACCCGGCCTCCATGTCGAAGGTGGGCTTCCAGCCCAGTCCGGCCTCGGTGTGGGACAGGTCGAGCGGGTCGCCGGCCGACACCGCGGGAGGCGCTCCCGGGATCACCTGCACCTTGAGGTCTCCGACGATCCGCCGAGCGGCGGTCACCAGATCGTCGAAGGAGGTGATGGTGCCGGTGCCGACGTTGAAGACGGGCTTGTCGGGCAGGTCCACGGTGGCGGCCAGGTCGACGGCCCGGCCCACGTCGAGGTCGTACACGTACTCGAAGTCCATGGTGTGTTCCTGCTTGACGAAGGCGGTCTGCCCCGCCAGACCGGCCTCGAGCAGGGCCTGGATCTTGGATCCGAAGGATCCACCCTCGAAGTGCCCGTAGCCGTAGGCGTTGGCGGGCCGCAGGATGGCCAGCTCGAAGCCGAACTCCTTCTGGTAGCTCTCGGCGGCCAGCTCCTTGATGACCTTCGAGTTGCCGTAGGCCCGTCCCGGCCCCCGGGGCGCATCCTCGGTGATGGGCGCACCCCGGGCCCGGCGGCGGTCGTACACCGCGAAGCTGCTGATGTGCACCAGCCGGCGCACCCGCGCCAGCCGCACCGCCTCCAGGACGTTGATCGTGCCGGTGACGTTGACCTCGAGCCCGGTGTAGAGCGGCCGCGACACGCTGTCGCCGATCAGCCCGGCGGTGTGCACGACCGTCTCCACCTTGTGCTCCCGCATGGCCGTGACCAGCGCCGACAGGTCGCGGATGTCGGCCCTCACGGTGGGGATGTCGGCCGCGATCGGCCCGAGACGCTCTCGCAGGTACTCATCTCTGGACTGCAGGTCCAGGAAGACGACCGGCTCGCCCCTCTGCAGGGCGCAGCGGGCGAAGGACGTGCCGACCAGTCCGATTCCGGTCACCAGCGTGGTCATGGGTCCGACACCTCGAACTCTCCGCTGATCTCGACCGGCTGCTGGCGGGGCAGGCTGGCCATGCCCACCGCGGCTCTCGCGTGCCGACCCCGCTCGGGGCCGAACAGCTCGAAGAACAGATCCGAGGCCCCGTCGACCACCTTGGGCATCAGCTCGAACTCCGGCATGCAATTCACCATGCCCAGCAACCGCACCACCCGGCTGACCCGGTCGAGGTCGCCGAGCTCGGCCCGCAGGGTGGCCAGGATGGACAGCCCGCAGGCCTTGGCCACCTCGTAGCCCTGCTCGACGTTCAGCTCGGCTCCGAGCTTGCCCCGGCGCACGATGTCCATGCCGGGATGATGGGGACCGTGGCCCGACACGAACATCACGTTGCCGACCAGAACGCAACCCTGACGGTTCTCACTGGGGAACCGGCGGGGCTCGGGCAGACTCAGACCCAGCGCAGCCAGCCTGGCCTCGATCGCGCCGGCCGGCATCAGCGGATCTCCTCGGCTTCGCGCACGCTGGAGATCAGCGACGCCCTCAACAGGAACTCCCGGGCCAGGACGGGGTCGTCGGCGGCCCGGCGCAGCTCGTCGCGGTTGCGCCGCCGCGTGTCCGGGTCGGCCTCGGCCATCAGCTTCTTGTTGCGGATGGTGATGGCCTGAACATGGGCCACGGCCACATGCCGGCGCTGGCGGACGTAACGGTCGAGCACCTCGTCGCCGGCGTCGCCCCTCAGCACAGCCGACAGCTTGGCGGCCAGGTTCACCGCGTCGTGGATGCCGCTGTTCATGCCCATGGCGCCGATGGGACTGTTGACGTGGGCCGCGTCGCCGGCCAGCAGCACCCGCCCCGTCCGGAACGTCTCAGCCACCCGCTGGTGCACGGTGTAGAGGGACTTGGACACCACCTCGTAGGGCTCGCCGATCGGATGGAACCTCTGCAGCCCGGCCTCGATGACACCGTCGTCGAGGAGGGAGTCGGGGTCGGCGTCGACATCGGCGGGCAGCACCACCCGCCAGAAGTCGGTCCACCTGAACAGGTTGGCCCACTCGACCGGGTCGAGGATGTAGTTGCGCAGGCCGTAGGGCTGCAGCGAGTCGAAGTCGAACACCACGCTGAGCGTCATGGTGCGGTCGGGGAAGGCGAAGCCCTCGAAGTCGATGCCGAGCTGCTTGCGCACGACGCTGTGGGCTCCCTCGCACCCGACAAGGTGAGTGCCCCGCAGTGCCTGCCGCTCGCCGTCGGCGGTCTCGGTCACCGCGGTGACCGAATCGCCGTCGTGTTCGAAGCCGACCAGTTCGGTGCCGACCCGGACCTCGATCAGGTCGGTGTCCGATGCCATCTTCAGGGCTTCTTCGATCAGCTTCAGGCGGTCGCACTGCAGTGCGTGGGGGAAGCGGGTGTCGCCCGCCAGCACGGCGTGGTCGAACACCGCTATGGGCTCGGGGTCGCCGCGGTCCCAGTAGTGGACGAGTGGAGCCACCAGCCCGCGGCGCTCGAGGTGCTCATACAGGCCGATGTCGTCGAGCATCTCCAGCGTGGCCGCGTGGATCGTGCCGGCCCGGCGGACCTGGTCGAGCAGGTCCACCAGCTTCTCGACCACCAGCACCCGGTGGCCGCGCCCCGCCAGCGACAGGGCCAGCACCAGCCCCACCGGGCCGGCACCAGCGATCAGGACCCGGCTGTCAGCCCTCGTCACCCTTGTCCTCTGGGGGTGCGGCCTCCGGGCAGCGGACGGCACCCACCCAGCCGGAGGTGGTGAGATCGAAGACCAGGCCGTCGGGCGAGCGGTACTTGACCTCGTAGTAGCGGTTGGGCTCGTCGGGCCGCCGACCCCGCACATGCTCGGCGCCGGCCTTCTCCACCCGGGCGGAAGCCTCCTCCAGGTCGTCCACCCACATGCCGAAGTGGTACAGACCGGAGAAGGGTGTCGACGAGCCCTCCGCGCCGGTGATGCCGGGAACGGGGTCGCCGCCGAAGTGGAGCAGGGCGACGTTCATCACCCCGTCGGTCATGTACACGCCGCGTCCGGCGTCTCCGGCCTTGGTCATGCCGAACGCCTGCTCGAAAAAGGCCTGGGCCTTGGCCACATCGGGCACAGCGATGGCAATATGCCGAAGCTGAGCAGTCACGGCTGCCGACTGTATACAACCGCCGCGGGCGACATCTCATTCGGTCGGCGCCGGAGGACGCGGTCGGCACTTCTGTATCGGTGAGCTGTAACTGAGGAATGGCCCGCCGAGAGCAGAGCCCAGAGGACCGATGTTGTCAATCCGTTGTGTGCCAGTTACATTGAAAGATAATGACAGCTTATACTAAGGAACTTGTGAACATGCGCAAGAAGGGGAGGAGCCGCGTGGGCACATTCAACTGGCCGCTCCGGCTCGACAGCATGGACGGCAACCGATCGTTGCAACTCGACGCGTTGGTGGACACCGGCAGCTTCTACACGATCGTGCCCACCAGCCTGCTGACGAGACTGGGAATCGCACCGACCGACAGGGCCGAGCTCGAACTGGCCGATGGGCGGCAGGTCACCTACGAAATGGGAGAGGCTCGAGCCACGGTCGACGGGCGCAGTACGGCTACTTGGGTGATCTTCGGCGAGGATGGCGCTCGTCCCTTGCTCGGGTCGTACACACTCGAGGGGCTCCGCCTATCGGTCAACCCGGTCCAGAAGTCCCTGGAGCCCATACCCTCGGCTCCGGCATAGCGTCCTCGGCAACCGATCACCACGGTGGTTGGAACGCAACCAAACATCCAATATCATGAAATGCAATGACAAGGACTAGAGGGCGTATGTGGCTGCCCTTCAAGGACTGGGAGGGACCGGTGGGCACTTTCGACTGGCCGATCCAGTTCGACAGCATGGATGGTGAGAGGTCCGTGCAGTTGGACGCCCTGGTCGACACCGGCAGCAGCTTCACATCCGCGCCGGCCAGCCTGCTCGGCCGGCTGGGTGTCGCGCCCAAGATGAAGGTCGAGATGGAGCTGGCCGACGGACGGACCGCCATCTACGACATGGGCGAGGCCCGGGCCACGGTATGCGGGCGCAGTGCCACGACCTGGGTGGTATTCAACGACGAGGACGCCCAGCCCCTGCTTGGGGCCCACACGCTCCAGGCGCTCTTGTTGACCGTGGATCCCTGGAAGCACGAAGTGGTGCCCTCGCCCTACTTCAGGATGTAGACGGGACCAGACCGCCGCTGCCGCCGATTCGCGGCTTGTTCCGCGAGGCGCGACACTAGGCGTCTTGCTCACCCGCGACGTCACTCCCAGCAGATCTCAGGCCGCACTGGCCGCCGGGCATTCGGGCGCGACAGCGGCGGCCGTTCGTCTGCTTCGCGCCGGGGGATCGGCGGTGGATGCCGCTATCGGAGCCGATGCGGTCATGGGGGTGGTGGAACCCACCGGCACCGGGGTCGGCGGAGATCTGATGGCGGTGGTCGCCACGGGCGAGGGCGTCGCGGTGCTCAACGGCAGCGGGCGCTCGGGGCGGCGCACCGACCCGGAGTCGGTGCCCGACAACGGCCACGGTTTCGTGCCCTCGGTCGGAGGCTGCGCAGTGACCGTGCCGGGGACGGTGGCCGCCTGGGGGGACCTGCACCGCCGGTTCGGCCGCCTGCCGTGGCCAGACCTGTTCGAGCCCGCCATCGAGGCCGCCGCTGAAGGCGCCGCGGTCGGCGCAACCGGAAGCCGGCTCTGGGCGGGGTCCCGCAGCCAACTCGACACCGCGGGCGAGGCCCTCTACTTCGGAGCCGGCACCGCCCCGGCACCGGGCGAACGGTGGCGCAACCCGACCCTGGCCGCAGTCCTGGAGCAGATCGCGGCCGACGGTTCCGAAGTGCTGTACCGCGGCCCGCTGGCCCGAGCCATTGCCGGAGCCGCCACCGCCGCGGGCGGGAGCGTGCACGTCGACGACCTCGCCGATCATCGCAGCCAATGGGTGGAGCCGCTGCGGGCGGGCCTGGGCAGCCATGAGCTGATCACCGTGCCCCCACCGTGCCAGGGGGCGGTGACCGCCCTGGCCGCCCAGTCGGTACACGACCGGGGCCTGCTCGGCGCCACCGACGGGGCAGGGGCCGAGGCCGCCGCGGCCATGGTCGAGGCCCTTGACCGAGCCTTCGCGGTGGCCCTCGACTGCCTGGCCGACCCCGACGCCGCCGACGTTCCCCGCTACGACGAGATGCGAGCCCGGATGGCTGTCGCGCCCAGGCACGGACCGATGCCGCTCGGGCCGGGCACGGTGTTCACCGTGGTCTTCACCGCGGATCAGGCGGTGGTGCTGACCTCCAGCGTGTGCGACCGGTTCGGTTCGGGCGTCACCGTGGCCGAGGGCGGGTTCGTGCTGCAGAGCCGGGGACGGGGCTTCTCCACCGACCTGAGCCACCCGAACGCGGTGGCTCCCAACAAGCGGCCCTACCACACGATCGTTCCCACGCTGGTGCTGGAGAACGGCCGGCTCATGCTCGGCATGGGGGTAGTGGGCGGGATCATGCAGCCCCAGGGTCAGCTCCAGATCCTGCACCGGGTGCTCGGCGGCACGGACATCTCCGAGGCCGTGGACGCCGGCCGGCTCCGCCTGATCGGCGATGGGCAGGTGACGACCGAGGCGAGCCTGGAGCCGGCCTGGCGAGCCGCCATCGAAGCCTCGGACTACGAGCTCGTGGACACAGCCGACGTGATCGGAGGCTTCGGCGGCGCTCAAGCGGTCCTGCGCGCCGGAGACACCCTCGCCGCGGCCAGCGACCCCCGCCGCGACGGCACCTCGATGGTGACTGCGCTGTGACGTCAGCAGTCGGCCATCGCAGCCAGCGCCGCGCGGATGTCTGAGCGACGATGCGATATCGACCCGACACGCTCAGTCAGATGCGCCTTGAGGACCACTCGCAGGTTGTCGAAGGAGGCGACGCACGGATGGGCCAGACCGTCATCGACGTCCAGCGACACCTCGCTGGCAATCCCCCGGATCGTTCTGGTTACCGGAGCCACCACGATCCTGTTCAGCACCGGGACCGCCTCGTTGCGGGTGACCACCAGTACCGGGCGGCGCCCTGCTTCGCTCTCCGCCCACCAGATGTCGCCCTGGACCATTGTCACCACTGCTCCCACGGCTCCTCAGCGATCATGGACCGGGTGCTCTCATCAGCCCATCGCAACTCCTCAGGGGTCTCGGGAACTCGACGGTATGCATCCGCGATGGCCTCCCCGACGAGCCGGCGCCGGCGCCGTTCGATCATGGCCTCCAACGCGAGCCTCACTGCGTCCGAGCGCGACTCCGCCTCACCGTTGTCGACAATCTCGTCCAGCTGGGCGACGAGTTCATCGTCCACTCTTGTAACTAGCTGCGCCATGCAGAGAGCATAGCACTACGCAATGCAGAATGAGGTCGCTAGTTCTGCAGGCCGTTGAGCCAGTCGATGACGTGGTCGAGGGGGGCCACGTCGGCGTACTTCATGTGCAGGTCGAGCAGGTTGACCTTGTGGGAGATCTGGCTGCGGTCGGCCACGCACTCGAAGGGGATGACCACGTCGAAGTTGTACTGGAAGGCGTCCACCGCAGTGGCCCGCACGCAGCCGCTGGTGGTCAGGCCGGTGACCACCACCGTGTCGACCCTGTCGTAGACCAGCAGGGCGGCCAGCTCGGTGCCGAAGAAGCCGCTGGGCTTGTGGCTCTTGCAGATCACCAGCTCGTCGGGCTTGGGGGCCAGCCCGTCCACGATCACATCGCCGGGGGGCAGGTCCGGGTCGGGCGGGCGGCGGCCCACCGTCTTCCAGCGTCCCAACTGGGCCGGGAAGGGAACGTGGCCCGGATCGGCGTACAGCTTGGTGAAGTACACCGGACGGCCGAGCCGGCGCATCTCGTCCAGCAGCCGGGCATTGGCGTCCACTGCGGGCCATCCCGTCTCGGGGCAGCCGGTGGGCCAGCGGCCGTCCACGAAGGCCAGCGTCATGTCGACCACGACCAGCGCCGGCGAGGTGCCCGCGCTGATGGCCCGGAACTCGTCGCCGCTGAAGGTGTCCCCGTACCCGGCCGCGAGGTACCGGGCCGTGTCGTCGGGCGGTATGGCGTCGTGCCAGGGGTACATCGAACGGTCAGTCAGTAAGCCCACGAGGGAGCACGACCGGTCCTCATCGGGTCGTGCTCCCTCGCAGGTGGAGGGGACCGTTCGTCCTTGGAGGTCAGTTCAGCGTCATGTCCTCCACGCGGGCGGTGTCGTCGTAGCGCGGGATCCAGCTGAGGTTCTCGGCGCCGCCGTTCACGCTGAGGTAAGTGAGCACCGGCAGGATGCCGATGTTCTCGCAGTTGTACGCCATGATCTCGTGGTACATCTGCTCCCTTGTCGGCGCGTCGAGTTCGCTCGCGGCTGCAGCAAGCATGCCCTCGAGCTCTGGATCGAGGTAGGAGGACACGATGGTGTTTCCTATGTAGGAGCCGAGGCGGGCACCGTCCTGTAGCTCGTTGGAGGATGAGGACAGGAAGATGTCACCGCGTGTGGGCCCAGGCTGGCCCTCGTCCGGGTCCGGATACGTGAGGAATTCCTGGTCGAGCCAGACCTCCCACGACATCAACTGGAAGTCGATGTTCAGGCCCACATTGGTCAAGTCGGACGCGATGGACTGGGACAGTTCGTCGAACTTGGTCCAGCGGGTGCCGTTGGCCCAGAACGTGATCGGCTCATCCTGGTAGCCGGAGTCGGCGATGATCTGCTGGGCGAGCGCCGGATCGTAGGGCCGGTCGGTGATGTTGGGGTTGTGACCGAACACGCCCGAGCCGAAGATGTGGCAATTCGGTCGGCTGGCCTGACCCTCGTAGATGAACTCGACGTAGTCGTCCACGTTCATGGCGTGGGCGATGGCGATGCGCAGCTCGGGATAGTCCGCGAGGACTCCTTCGTAGTTCTTCAACCGCAGGTACGGGTACTCGATGCCCTCATCGCGCACGAACAGCTTGGGCACATCACCGGCCGAGTCGGACGACAGGCCGAGCGCGAGGTGGACCTCGCCGGCTTGGACGGCAGACACCCGTGCCTGCTCGTCGGGCAGGAACACGAACCTCACATCGTCGATCTCCGGCTCGGGGCCCCAGTAGTCGGTGTTGCGGGTGAGAGTCAGGTAGTCGCCAGCAGCCCATTCCACGAACTTGTAGGGGCCGGTGCCGTCGGCGTCGTTCGCAAGCCCCGCCACGGTTGCGCTGGCCGGCACGATCTGCACCATGTAGAGCCGGGCCGGAAGCACGGGATCGGGGCTGGCGGTGTTGATGCGGACCGTGTAGTCGTCCACGATGTCAACGCCCGTGATCGTCTCTACCTGCTCTCGCAGGTCGGAACTCAGTTCATCGTCGTAGATGACCCGTTCAAAGGAGTGCTTGACGGCAGCCGCGTTGAACGGCTCGCCGCTATGGAAGCTGATTCCCCGGCGCAACTTGAGTTCCCAGGTGGTGTCGTCGATCAGCAGCGGCAGCGACGCGGCCAGCCTCGGCACGAAGATCGACGGGTTCACGAGGTCTCGCTCGATGAGCCGCTCGTACACGTTCTCCATGGTGCGGCGCATTGCGCCGTCCTGGAAGTGGGGGTCCAGCTTGTTGGGCTGGCCAGGGGAGGCGATCGTGATCGACTCGGGAGCCTCGGCGGCCATCATGGCCGCTTCAGCCGCGGCCGCGGCCTCCTCAGCCTCAGCCTCAGCGGCGGCAGCCTCAGCCTCAGCCGCAGCGGCGGCCTCAGCGGCGGCGGCCTCAGCCTCCTGGGCGGCGGCCAACTCGGCTTGAAGCGTCGCGAGCTCGTCGGCACTGGCAGCCCCTTCGGCCTCAGCCTCAGCCAGCGCAGCCTCAGCCTCAGCCGCGGCGTCAGCAGCAGCGGCGGCGTCAGCAGCAGCGGCGTCGGCCTCTGCCTGCGCGGCGTCGGCCTCAGCCTCCGCGGCGGCGGCGGCGGACTCTGCCGCAGCTAGCGCGGCCGCGTCTGCCGCGCTGGTATCCGGAGCCGCTGGCTCGTCGTCGCCGCACGCGGCCGCGACGAGGGTAAAGACGAACAGCGCAGCCAAGAGCCGCTGCATGAACGTGAGCTTCTTCAACATCTGGAGCTACCCCCCGAGTGAATCCGTGGTTGAGGACGGCCGTGGCATAAGAACCACAGCCGGACCGCTCACGGTATACCGGCGCAGACAACCCTGCAAATCGTTGTATACAGCAACGAGAACCGGCTCAGAGCGTGCGCGGGTCGGGACAGGACCTGCCGCGTCGAGGCGGGGTGTCTCCCGCTCCTGTTCGCTGCGCTCACGGGCCGCTCGGGCCACGG
The DNA here is from genome assembly GCA_965203575.1 of Candidatus Aldehydirespirator sp. Taxonomy (GTDB): domain Bacteria; phylum Actinomycetota; class Acidimicrobiia; order Acidimicrobiales; family Aldehydirespiratoraceae; genus Aldehydirespirator. The sequence continues at coordinate 1,884,077 of OZ241894.1, read as the reverse complement.
CCTCGCCCGTATGAACCGGTTTCGCTCGCCTACCCGCTCGGCCTCTCCCGGTTGAAGCGAGGCCGGCAGAACAGGGCCGCGGGACCGACCAGGGCGACGGTGGCCGCCAGCACGGCCGGTCCCAGCCCCACCACCAGCAGGGCGGCCACGCCCAGCGGCGCGCCGGACAGGGTGACACCCCGGGCGACCCCCGCGATGGTCACCGCGTCGCCCTGGAGCTCGGGACGGACCGCCTCGCTCACTGCGGTGATGGCCAGAACCTGCAACAGCCCGATGGCCGCGCCCCCGGCCACCAGCGCGGCCGTGATCAGCGCGACGGGCAGTTCGAAGCCCACGAGCGCGGTGGCCACCAGGGTGACCGCGCCCCAGCGGGCCACACCGGGGGCCACCCGCGAGCCTTCCGTGTCGACCGCGAGGTAGCCGCTCACCGCGGCCGCGCCGTTGGCCACCGCCACCACCACGCCGATGGCGGTCTCGCTGCTGCCGGCCGCGTCGAGCCCGATGGGCACATAGGAGCCCAGAAGGCCGCGCCAGGCACCGACCGCGACGCTGGCCCATACCCCCACTCGCACTCCCGGGTTGCGCAGCAGTTGGAGGTAGCTGTGGCCGCCGACGCGAGCGAACGGGGGCGGGCGCGACAGCACCAGCGTCGGCGCGATGCCGGCCAGGGCCACCGCGGAGGCGACCGCGAACGCGGCCCGGTACGAGCTCTGGGCGATGATCCCGCCCGCGGCCGGGCCGATCAGCATCCCGATGGTGGCCACCATGTTGAGGGTGGCGATCGCCCTGGAGGTCGACCGGGGGGATCGCACGATCTGCACCTGGTTGCCCGTCCAGAAGCAGGCCCGGGCCACGCCCTGCACCGCGGCCGAGACGACCAGCGCGACCAGCCCCGACTCGAAGACCAGCAGCCCGACCGAGAGGCACATCAACACGGCCGCAGCGGTGATGACGTCGGAGTTGGACAAGACCCGCATCACCGAGCCGAGCCGCGAGCGGGTCAGCACCTGCACCGCGGCCGAGAACCCCACCAGCACTCCCGCCACCGTCGGTGACCGGCCCTGGTCGATCACGAACAGCGGGTAGGCCACCACCGTCACGCCCAGGCTCAGCGAGAAGAGCAGCGCTCCCGCGTACTGGCCCACGACCTCGCGGCGCGGCGCCGGGTCGGCGACGCCGCCGGAGCCGGGACCGGCGTCGGAGCCCGAGCCCTCGCCAGTCACCCGGATATGACGGCGGGCGTGATGGCGATGCTGATGGCCTTGGAACGGGTGTGGCTCAAGATGTCGTCGACGAGGCCAAGCTCCTTGCCGATGCCCGACTGCTTCCAGCCGCCGAAGGGCAGGCCCGGGTAGCGCACCTCCACGTCGTTGACCCACACGTAGCCGGCGTCGATGGCCCGGGCCGCGCCGAGCGCCCGGTTCACATCGTTGCTCCAGATGCTGGCGGTCAGCCCGTAGGGGGTGTCGTTGGCCATGGCAACGGCGTCGGACGCGTCGGTGAAGGGCGTGACGGCCAGAACGGGCCCGAATATCTCGGTGCGGGCGATGGTGGCGCCGTGGTCCACGTCGTCGAACACGGCCGGCCGGATGAAGGCGCCCGCGGCGAGCTTCGGATCGGCCGGGGGCGTGCCGCCCGTGAGCAACCGGCCGCCGTCGGCCCGGCCCGCATCGACGAATCCCAAGATCCGGTCGCGGTGGGCGTGCGACACCATGCAGCCCATGTCCGACGACGGGTCGTCGGGCATGCCTATGCGGATCTGCTCGGTGGAGGCCACCACCCGCTCGAGCACGGCCTCGCGCAGCCCGGCGTGGATGAGGAGCCGGCTGGTGGCGCCGCAGCTCTGCCCGCCCACCCTGGCGAAGTTCGAGCCCTTCACCACTGCGGCCGCGGCGGTGTCGGGGTCGACGTCGTCGAAGATCAGGATGGGGTTCTTGCCGCCCAGTTCCAGGGTGACGCTCTTGAGGACCCCCGACGCGCCGGCGCGGGCCTGCACCGCCAGACCGGTGCGCAGCGAGCCGGTGAACGACACCCGGGGCACGTCGGGGTGCCCGACAAGGGCCTCGCCCGCGGCCGCTCCTCCCGGCACCACGTTGAGCACGCCCTCCGGCAGCAGATCGGCGGCCAGCGAGGCGATCACCAGCGGCGACAGCGGAGTCTGCTCGGCCGGCTTGAGCACCACCGAGTTGCCCGCGGCCAGCGCGGGCGCGGCCTTCATGCAGGTGAAGAGGGTGGGATGGTTGTAGGCGCAGACCGCAGCGACCACGCCCCACGGCGCGGGCTCGGTGAAGTGCAACCCGGCGGGCGTAGCCGGGATGGTCCTTCCGTGGAGTTCGGGGGCCACTCCCGCGATGGTCTGGAGGAACTTGCCGCCCTTGGCCGCGCTGGCCGCCATGGAGGAGACCGCCGTCCCGCCGTCGCGGGCATCGAGCAGGCCCAGCCGGGGCGCGGCCTCAGCCACCCGCCGGCCCCACTCGGCCAGCCGGGCGGCCCGCTCGTGGACCCCCATCGCGGCCCACGCCGGCTGGGACAGGGCCGCGGCGGCCACGGCCCGGTCGACGTCGGCCGCGGACGCCTGATGCACCCGGGCCAGCACCGCACCGGTGGAAGGGCAGACATCGTCGCGCATGGCGGCGTCGCCGCCGGCCGATGCCGCCGCGCGGCCGTCGATCCACATCGGGACGTCGACGTCGGCGGCCGCTCCGGCCGGCAGGTCGAGCAGGTCTGTCAGCGCAGACATCGTGGCTGGCCCGGCGACCGGGCCGGCTACAGGCTCAGGCCGCGGCCACCGCACCGGCCGCGGGGTACCACTGGCGGCCCTCCACGTACTGCAGCCACAGCCCGTCCATGTAGAACCAGCGCTTCATGGCGGCCAGGCGCACCTGTTCGATCACCATCTGCTGGTCCCGCTCGTCGACGGAGTGGTTGGTGATGATCTCGAAGCCGGCGTCGCCGTGCTCGACATCGGCCACGACGTGCAGCGTGAAGAACTCGATGTCGGTGTCGGAGAACCCGTAGACGTTGCGCAGCGGGTCGATCAGCGGCGCGTACAGCTCGGGCACCTGCGACTCCAGCCCGATGGTGAGGGTGGCGATGCCCTCCAGCACGCTCTTCATCATCAGCGTGTTGATGATGAAGTCCTTGAGCGCGGCGGTGGTGGGCAGATCGGGGGCCGACCGCCCCTCATCGAAGGTCATGCCCAGGGCCATGCCGAAGCGGGAGAGCAGATCGACGTGGCGCTCGTCGGGGTCCTCCTCCTCGTTGAGGTTCTCCAGCAGCAGCTCCCGGGCGTCGTGCCAGTCGCACAGCCCGTACATGATCCCGGAGTAGCGCGACGCATTGCTCACGAAGTTGAAGTGCTGCTGGCAGTAGGCCCTCATGGCCTCGTTGGACAGCTCTCCGGCGGCCCATGTCTTGAAGAAGGGGTGGTTCTTGGAGTGCCACTCGTCGCGGGCAGCCTCGAGGGCTTTGCGGTATTCGGCAGGTCCGAGCATTGGAAGCCTCTTTCTGTTGTGGTTCTGGTTCGGCTAGGAGCGCACGTAGACGCGTATGGGTTGAGTGCTGGTCTGGTTCGGCTAGGAGCGCACGTAGACGGTCTTGGTGCGGGTGAAGAACTCGAGCGACGACTCCCCGCCCTCGGCCCAGCCCGCGCCGGAGTGGCCGTAGCCCTCGAAGGGCACATGGAAGGGGACGCCGGTGAGGGGCGAGTTGACCTTGACGGTGCCGGCGTGCGAGCCCTTCCAGAAGCGGCGGGCCACCGCGATGTCGCCGGTGACGATGCCGGAGGTGAGGCCGTAGGCGGTGGCGTTGGCCATGGCGACGGCCTCATCGATGTCGCTGACGGGCTCGAAGGTGACCACGGGGCCGAAGATCTCCTCGGTGGTGAGCGGCCCGGTGGCCGGATCCACCAGCAGGGCGGGGGCCACCCGGCCGTCGCGCCACCCGCCGGGCTCCGGACGCACCACGTCGCGAGCCTGATGCTCGGCCAGGGACACGAAGTCCTCGACCCGGCCCGCCTCGCCGTCGCTGACCAGGATCCCGAGCTCGTCGCCGCCGGACGTGTCGGTCATGTCGCTCAACCGTGACGTCAGCCGGGCCAGCAGGTCGTCGTAGACGTCGGTGTGCACGAGCAGCCGTCCCGCCGCGGTGCAGATCTGGCCGTTGTTGCGGAAGCTGGAGGCCACGATGATGTCGGCCGCCTTGTCGAGGTCGGCGTCGGCCCACACCACGATGGTGTTCTTGCCGCCCAGCTCGGCCTGGAACGGCACCTCCATCCGCAGCCGGCTGCGGATCGCCACCGCGGCCTCGTAGGAGCCGGTGAGGCTCACACCGTCGAGCTCGGGAGCGGACAGCAGGGCCTCTTCGATCACCGAGCTCCGGCCGATCGTGGCCTGGAGCAGGCCTGCGGGCAGGCCGGCGTCGAGCAGGGTGGCCGCGATCATCAGACCGGTGATGCCGGCGTTGGTGGACGGCTTGAAGATCACGGCGTTGCCGGCGGCCAGGGCGGCCGACAGCTTGCGGATCGGGATCGTGAACGGGAAGTTCCAGGGGGTGATGAGGGCGACGGTGCCGAGCGGCTCGATGAGCGTGAAGATGTCCTCGTCGAAGTCGGTGGAGTACGTGGTGCCCAGGCGCCGGTAGCCCAGTTCGGCGTAGTAGTCGAGCACGGCCGCCCCCTTGGCCACCTCGACCCGGGCCTCCGAGGCCGGCTTGCCCATGTCGGCAGAGATGATCGGGGCCAGCTCATCGGCCCGCTCGAGGAACAGCCCGGCGGCACGGTGCAGCACCTCAGCCCGGGCTGCGGGACCCAGGGCGGCCCAGTCCGGCGCGGCCCGGGCGGCCACCTCGTACGCGGTGCGGACGTCTTCGGGGCCGGCGCTGCGCATCACGGCCAGCACCCGGCCGTCGCTCCGGCTGACCAGCTTCTGCTCGGGGCCCGAGCCGGGCCGGATGGCGCCGTCGATCAGGATGCCGACCTCGTCGGCGTCGCCGCTGCCGTCCACGGCGATTCGAGCGGGTACCAGCGTCATGGTGTGCCTCCACCAGCGTGCGCATCGCCCGCGAGGCGGGCGCGCCGCGCACGACCGCGCTTTGTATACAGGATGCCGTATACCCTAGGCCGACCGGTTCGAAACTTGCCAACGAGAGGACGCCAGAGGCCGAGCGGGCGGGCGACACTTCATGGGGAAATCGAGAGGCCCTCAGCGAGGCCGTGGCCCGAGCGGCCCGTGAGCGAAGCGAACAAGAGCGGGAAACATCAGGTGCACGATCGCTCCGGACCGGGCCGAGGCAGCCTCGTGGGGAGTTCGGGACACAACGCCGGGTTCACCGCCCTGGTGACGGCCTCCCTTGTGGTGACCGCGGCGGCCAACCTCAGCCCGACGCTGGTGAGCGCCCTGGCGGTCCAGATCCAGGACGACCTCGGTATCGGGGAGGCCCAGATCGGGATGACCGTGAGCGCCTTCTTCTTCGTGGGCGCCCTGACCTCTGCATTGTCCGGACGGATGGTGGAGCGCATCGGGCCGACCGCGGGGCTGCGCCTCTCCACCGTGGCGGCCGGCGCCGTCCTGGTCGTGACCGGCGCGGTGGGCCGGTCCTGGCTGGCGCTGATGATCCTCGTAGGTCTGGCCGGGCTGGCCAACTCATTGGGACAGCCCGCCGCCAACCTGTACGTGGCCAGGGGGGTCTCCAGCCGGCGCCAGGGACTGGCGCTCGGCATCCAGAAGTCGGGGATCCCGGCCGCGTCGCTGCTGGCCGGGCTGGCCATCCCCACGGTCGGCCTGACGATCGGCTGGAGCTGGGCCTTCGCGCTGGGCGGGCTGCTCGCGTTCGGGGTGTCACTGGGCGTGCCGGCCGTCGGCGGGACTCCTCTGGCCGCGGTCCACAACCGTGCAGCCGCCTACGGGACGACGGCCCGGCCCCGTCCCGACGTCGCCATGCGACTGCTGATAGCGGTGACCTGCTCCACTTGCCTGGCCGCGATGGGATCCATGGCGCTCAGTTCGTTCTTCGTGCTGTCGAGCGTGGAGATAGGCATCGAAGAGGCCGTCGCCGGGATCCTGCTGATGGCGGGAAGCGTGGTCGGGATGGCTTCGAGGCTCGCCATGGGAGCCAGCGCGGACCGGGCGTCGCTCAGCCCGTTCCACATGCTCACCGCGATGTTCGCGGTGGCTGCGCTGGCCTTCGTGGGGCTGTCGACAGGGTCCAAGGCGATGCTGTACACGGCCATGCCGTTCGCTTTCGCGACCTCCTTCGCGTGGCCGGGTCTGTTCCATCTGGCCACGCTGCGCTACAACCCTTCGGCGCCGGGCGCGGCCACCGGAATCACCATGACGGGCAACTTCACCGGAGCGGTGTGCGGCCCGCTGCTGTTCGGTCTGCTGGTGGAGGCGACCAGCTACGGCTGGGCCTGGGGCTTCGCGGCCATCACATCAGGGGCGGCCGCCGCGGTCATGGCGGTGGCCGGCCGCCTGATCGAGCACCGCCACCGGACCTGATCCACCGCCCAGCAGTGGAGGTCACCCACGCTCTCTACCAACAATCCAACCGCAAGGGACGGCAAGCCCGACCCTTACCGCCGGCAGCGGAGCCGCCCATCCTGCCAGAGCCGGTCGCTTATGGATGGACCGCAATCCAACCCTCTTGTGTTGCTGCTTCGCGGTCATCCGGCTCTAGGCCTTCAGCGACAGCCTTCGCCGAGAACAGGCACAGCACGGAGTCGAGCGCATCAGCACTGTCTTGACACCGTCTGCGCTCGCAGTCTGGGATCTTGATGCGGGTCGATATCCCTTCAAGAATCTGGTCTCTTATGCCCCGGTCACCATCTCCGCTGTACTTCTGGTGCGGTAGCCCCCAATGGAGGAGCTGACCCGCTGGGAAAGACTCGACGAGCAGACCCCGATCGGCGCAGGACCAAGGCCACACATCTCGTTCGACCTGTGCGAGCAGGAAAATACACGCAACCGTGAACGGTGTGCCAGGTCGCGCTTTGCCCGGAATTTGTCGGGTGTTTCGCGTTTTGTGAGGTCAGAGGGGGCGCGGCGGTGAGGTGTTTCCACTACATCGGCGGTTGGGGTGCGGCTGGGCGGGGTCAGGTGATGGTGGCTTTGTCCCAGCTTTGGGTGTCGGTTCCGATTGCGGTGAGGGCCCGGGCCTGCAGTGGGGTGCGCCGGGTGGTGAGGTCGATGTTGTTGCCGTTGGCGGTGAGTTGGACTCGGCGGATGCGGTTGAGCTCTCGCAGGGCTCGGGCGGCGCTGAGGTGCTGGTGGTCGAGGTCGGGGTCGCGGACGTCTGCTTTGGCGAGGGCACAGCCGATGAGGGTCTCGATGACGGCGGCGTAGACGCAGACGGCGACGTGGCCGCGGACTCTTTGTTCGGTCCAGTGGCGCACGGGCCGCAGGTGCAGGAAGTCCTTGAGGGTCCGGAACCTTGCTTCGACGCCTGCGAGCTGGCGGTAGGCGGCCACGACTTGGGTTGTGGCGGCTTGTGTGGTGCTGAGGCTGGTGGTGAGCACGTAGCGGCCGGCGAGGAGCTCCTCATAGGTGTGGGCGTCTTCGTTGTAGTGGTAGGTGAAGCGGCCTTCTGCGATCTCGAGGTCGAAGAGCCGCCCGGCGCCGCCTTTGCCGATGGTGCGCTGCGCGGCCCGCCCTATTTTGGCGGGGTCTTTGAGCCGGCCTTCGCGGACCCGGCGCTCCAGGGCCAGCAGGTCGGCCTCGGCGCGGGCGACGATCTCGGTTCTGCGGGCGTTGTCTCGGCGGGCTCGGGCGTCGGATTCCACGACCACGGCGCGGGTCCCGTCGGTGAGCGCGATGTCTGTGGCCCGGCAGCGGTGCTGGGGCATCTCGATCCAGGCGGTGTCGTCGTCGACGGCTTCGAGGGCTTCTTTGGCGATGTGGTCGCGGTGCAGCCTGGTGGCCAGCAGATGGTCGAACCCGGCGGCGGCGACCGCTTCGACGTTGTCTGTTGAGATCAGGCCCCGGTCGGCGACCACGCAGATCCGGCCCACCGCGAACCTGCTGGCGAGGTCGGCCAGCACCGCCGGCAGGGTGGAGGCGTCGTTGGTGTTGCCGGCGAACACGTGGTGCGCGATGGGGATCCCGTCTGAGGTGCACAACAGCCCGATCACGATCTGGGGCCGGTCGCTGCGATGGTCACGGGAGTACCCGAACGCCCGCGACGGGAACCGCACCGACGGCCGCGGCGATCCCTCGAAGTAGGTGGAGGTCAAGTCGTAGCACACCAGCTTCAGGTCCAAATTCGACAGGTCGCACAGCCGCTCATAGAGGTGCGCCTCGGTGGCGTCTTTGGCGTCGGCGACCGCGTCGAGGGCCCGGTAGCAGCGGCCCAGCGGCGGAGCCTCCCAGCCCTCGGGCATGACCACGTCCTCTGCGGCCCACTCCACCAGGCGGCGCTTCGAGCACGGCGCCACCAGCCGGTTGGCGACCATCGCGAACACCGCGTGCTCCAGCGCCTCGGACCCCCGCCCGGCGCCGAGCCGCGCGAACCACCCGTCGAGTCCCAGCCGACCCCACACCGCCGCCGCCGCGGCCACCGCCCCCACCGCGGGAGCCCCCTCAGCGGCCAGCGCCCCCACGTCGACGCGCTCGCGGCGCAGATGGGCCTCCAACGCGGCCACGATCCGCTCCAACTGCCCGGACTCGCGCAGAGCGGTCACCTCCCCCAGGCGCAGCAGCGTCCTATGGCCGACCCTGGCGCCGTCGCGCACCGACTCCACCAAAGACAAGTACTCGTACACCTTGTCGCCCCTGCGGCGGCGGGTCGTCTTCACGAACACAACACCACAATAGCCCCCAACCAGCGCGCCGTCAACTATATGTCGCCCCTACAAATCCCCGCCGAAACGCTGCCCGGAGACACAAAACCCCACGTCAGAGGCCATCTGCTGTCACCAAACCCCCGCCAACCCGACAAATTCCGGTTTGCGAGCCTGTTCGCCGCCATTCCACAAGGAAGATCGAACCGTTGCACCCCTTGCCTTCCAAACTCTCTCCGTCCTTCGCAGCGGCTTAGCGGTCTCAAGAGGAAAGTTCGCTTCTGCGTACGCATACAGTTCTTCCCCTCTCGGGAAGGGACGATTCTCTCTCGGAAACTCAGCGACATCGCGCAGCAGTTGCGGGAACCCACCCGCTGGCATGTACCGCGCTGGCAAAGCGAAGGGAGCATCGATTCCGGCTGCAAGATATTCGTCGTCGTCAAGGAACCGGATCAATCGCTCGAACGGATGTGAGTTACCTGACAGGTCCTGCACGGGCCGCAGACTCACTAACTCCATTGCGTCCCCATGTATCTCTGCTGTTGCGATCCAAACATTGGAGTCTCCACATCCGGACCGCCACTGACGCACATCGCCAGAGAAATCGATGCCATGTATAGTCTTTGTTCCACTGGATGTTGCGTACGACAAATTGCACTCCTAACGATCTGAACCGTCGCACATTATTTCATGTCATGGGGGACAAGATCTTTTCAAGATTTTCAATCAACATAGGCAGATCCTGTTTAACAGTCTGCCAGACGACATCAAGGTTGACGTCAAAATATGCGTGAACAAGACGATTCCGCATGGCTATGATCTCCTGCCAAGGGATCTCGCGAGCCTGTAGTCTCGTTTCCTCGCTTATGTGATGCGCGGCCTCACCTACGATCTCAATATCCTTGATCAATGCCAGAGCTAGCTGACGATCATTTTCCAAGTCGCTGCGAACACGGTCGTCAACAAACGAGACTGCTTCATGCGCCGCGTCCAGCATGTGGCGCAGGCAGACCTCGTCATCCTTGTGCATACTGGACTTCCGCCGTATTCAGCACGTCCTGCCGAAAATATCTGCTCAGATCCTCCGGTGTGCGCAGATCGACCTTCTGCCCGTCGAACAACTCGGACATCTGCAACTCCATAGCAGCAATACTCAAGAGCCCCGGAATGCGGTCAGGTTCAAACTCCACCAGCACGTCGATGTCACTGTCGGGACCGAAATCATCTCGCAACACCGAGCCGAACAGCGAAAGCCTCCTGATGCCGTACTGACGGCAAAATGCTCTCAAGGCATCCTGCGATATCGAGACACGCTCATTCATGGTGTTGGAGGTTACACGGAGAACTCGCGCGGGCCGTAGAGGCGTTCGGCGTTGCCGGCGAGGATGGCCTGCTTGTCGGCATCGACCAAGTCGGGATTCTCCAGCAGCTCGTTGATCTCCTGGCGGCAGGTGTCCGCAGTGACCTCGTGGGGGAAGTCCGATGAGAACACCAGCGGCGCGCTGCCGACCAGCTCCACCAGCCGGGACAGGCCCAACTCGTCGCCCTCGCAACCCACGAAGATGCGGCCGGCGTCGACGTGGGCCAGCACGTAGTCGCTTACCCGCCCGCCGGTGCGGGGCCCTGACCCTCCCGGCCCGGTTGAAGCTGGCCGCGGAGTGCCGGAAGCTGGTGTGCACGTGGTCGAGCGGCGGGAACAGGCCCACCACGGGAGGCACGAGTCCCACGCTGCGGGGCGTCTCAAGAGCCATCTCCCGATACGTCGCCGGCAGGTACTCGAGGATCTCCGACGAGTCCTCCTGCACGTGGCCAGAGGCGCTCGATCACCCTCATCGGGCCAGCCATTCCAGGTAGTCGGCCACGGCCCGGCCCATCGGGTACTCCACCTTGTAGGAGAGATCGCGGCGCGACGCGGTCAGATCCATGGGACTGGTCGGGTTGCCGTACTTGGTCATCGAGTCCTCTTGGGTGACCTCGAGGTCGATCGGGCGTCCCGCGGCCTGCTCGATCTCGGAGATGACGGCCGCGATGGTGTGGAGCTCGCCCATGGAGGCGTTGTAGACCCGGTTGGGGACCTCGGGCGCGAAGGCCGCCCTCACCAGAGCCTGGGCGCCGTCGACGGAATAGGTGTAGTCCATGCCTTGGCGGTGCAGGTCGGGCTCGGCGATGCGGTAGGTGCGCCCGAAGTGCGCGCATTCGATGAGCTGCTTCAGGAGCTTGCTGGGTCCGCCGCCGGGCACGCCGTGCCAGGGTCCGAACACGCCGCCGAAGCGCACCACCGCGGTGTCGAGCCCGTAGGAGTCGGTGTAGTTGTGGCACAGCCACTCCGACGCCAGCTTCATCGACGCATACAGCGACGGCGGATACTCGCTCACCACGCTGAGGGTGAAGTCCTCCACCGTGTCGTCGGCGGGGGCGACCTGGCGCCGGCCCATCGTCACCACCGTCGAGCTGCAGAACACGACCCGCTGGAGGCCCGCCATCCGCGCCGCCTCCAAGACGTTGATGGTGCCCATGACGTTGACCCTCACGCCCGACACCGGGCGGGGGATCAGGTCCCGGGTGAGCAGCGACGCCGTGTGGATGATGCGGTCCACGCCGTGGCCCTCGATGGCTCGCAGCAGGTCGCCGATGTCGCCGATGTCGCCCTTGGCGAGCTCCACCGAACCGCGGTCCAGGCGCTCGCTGAGGTTCCGCTCGCTGAAGGCGATGTCGTAGAGGACGGGCCGCTCGCTCCGCTCCGAGACGATGCGGGCCGCCGCCAGCGACCCGATCATGCCGGCGCCGGTGATCAGGGTGGTCATCGCTCGTCCTTCCCGCGCCCGTCGGGCGGTGGGCGCGCTCGACTGTCTACCCGGCCCGGATGCGGAGCCTCGTATCGGGACCGCGGTCCGTGCCGGCATCGCACCAGCACGGCGGCTACTCCCGGTTGCTCAGCTTCCTATCGGGATCGGCGAGCCTGTAACATCGGCCATCCGCCCACGGAGGATTGATCTTGAACGACAAGGACGGTGAGCAGCCTCTACGAGAAGTTGTCGCAGGCCAGCTTCGTCTGATGATCCTCGACGGGGAGCTGAAGCCGGGCCAGCGGCTGGTGGAGGGTCAGCTCGCAGAGCGGCTGGGGGTGAGCCGCAACCCGGTGCGCGAAGCCATGCGATCGCTGGAGGCCACCGGCCTGATCGAGGTGGTGCCCCGGCGGGGCGCCCACGTGTGCGCCATCGACAAGTGCGAGGTTCACCACATCCAGCAGATCAGGATCCTGGTGGAGGGATACGCCGTCGAGCAGGCCGCCATGCTCCAGGATCCCGACAGCATCGAGCGGATCCGGCAGTGCATGGAGGAGGGCCGGCAGGCGACCGAGCGGGGGGATGCGGTCACCGCCGCCCTGTGTCACCGGGAGTTCCACATCGCGGTGGAGAAGGCGGCCGGGATCCCTTTCCTGCAGCAGGTGCTCGACCCGCTCCGCCAGCAGACCGAGCTGGTGTTCTCGGTGGTGACCGACAGTCGCGGCGACATCACCTGGGAAGAGCACGAAGACATCTACAACGCCATCGCATCGGGCGACGCCTCGCAGGCCAGGGAGATGAGCCGCAGGCACATCATGAACGCGCTGGAGTCGTTCCAGATGGCCATCGAGTCGACACCGGCGATCCTGTAGTTGACGCGACCGCCGCCTAGAGCCGGGAGTGACCCGGCAGGCATCCGAGAAGAGGCCGAGCGGTGGCTGGCCACCGACCCCGATCCCGGGACGCGGGCCGAGCTGCAAGACCTGCTGGACGGCGACCCGGTCGAACTCGAACGCCGCTTCGCCGGACGGCTCGCCTTCGGCACGGCCGGCATCCGGGGTCCGATGGGGGCCGGTCCGGCCCGCATGAACCGCGTCCTGGTGAGGACTGTGACCTGGGCCCTGGCCGAGCGGCTGCTGCAGGACGGGCCGCCCGACGGAGCCGTGATCGTCGGATACGACGCCCGCCACGGAAGCAAGGACTTCGCCACCGACACGGCCCGGGTCCTGGCCGGGCGGGGTGTCGGCGTGAGGATGCTGCCGGGCGAGCTGCCCACCCCGGTGCTGGCCTTCGCGGTCAAGAACCTCGACGCGCCGGCCGGGGTGATGGTCACCGCCAGCCACAACCCGCGTTCTGACAACGGCTACAAGGTCTACTGGCGAGGCGGCCGCCTGCTGGCCGCACCGATCGACGAGGAGATCGGCCGAATCATCGACCGCACCGCCCCGCCGGCGGAGTCGGACCTGGCCCCCGGCGACGATCCGCTAATCACCACGGCCGGCGACGAAGAGGTCGAGGCCTACCTGGAGGCGATTATGGGTCTGCTGGCGCCCGGAGGGCCCCGCTCGGTGCGAATGGCCTACACACCGCTTCACGGCGTGGGAGCCGACACGTTCCTTCGGGCCGTGTCCAAGGCGGGGTTCGACCCGCCGGCGCTCGTGGCCAACCAGGCCGAACCCGACCCCGAGTTCACCACCACGCCGTTCCCCAACCCCGAGGAGACCGGCGTCCTCGACCGGCTGCTGCGGCTGGCCTCCGACACGGGCGCGGACGTGGCCCTGGCCCACGATCCCGACGCCGACCGGCTGGGGGTGGCTGTGCCCGACGGGGGGCGGTGGCGGTTGCTGACCGGCGACGAGACGGGCTGCCTGCTGGCCGAGCACCTGCTCCGCCGGTCCGCTCCCGGGAACGGCGGGGAGCTTCGACGTCCGAGGCTGGTCATCAACACGGTCGTGTCCTCGCGCCTGCTGCCCCGCATCGCAGCCGGCCACGGCGCGGACTGGGCCGAGACGCCCACCGGCTTCAAATGGATCATGCAGGCCCGCTCGCAACGGCCGGGCCACGAGTTGGTGCTGGGCTACGAGGACGCTCTCGGCTACGCGGTGGGCGAGGCAGTCCGGGACAAGGACGGTATCGGCGCGGCGCTGGCCATGGCGGAGCTCGTGGCCTGCCTCAAGGCTGAGGGACGAACCCTTCCCGATCTGCTCGACGAGCTCCACCGCCGCCATGGAGTGCACGCCACCGGACAGCGCTCGGTCCGCTTCGAGGCGGCGCCCGGCGACGAGTCGCCGATGGCCCGCGCCATGGCTGCGCTGCGCGCGAACCCGCCGGCGGAGCTGGCCCGAGCCGCGGTGACCACCGTGCACGACCTGGCCGGCGGGTCGGAGCACCTGCCGCCCGTGGACGTAGTCGTTCTCGAGCTCTACGGCGCCGAGGCCAGGGTGATCGTCAGGCCGAGCGGCACCGAGCCGAAGATGAAGGTCTACGCCGAGGCCGTCGTCGACGTTGACGACGGCGGCGGCGGGCTGCGTTCCGCCCGGGTCGAGGCCCGGACGCGGATCACGGAGCTGCTGGACGCGGCCGTGCGGCATGTGGCCGATCCCGAGCGGCACGGGCGCGATGGCGTCACTGCGGCGGCCGAGGCTCGGTCTACAGGCAAGACTGCGACCGTGATGCGGGCAGCGGAGCCCTCCGAGGAGTCCCGAGCGGACGACCTGCGGCTGGTGGTGGGCTGCACCGATCTCACCACCCTGGAGGGCGACGACACGCCCGGGCGCATCCGGGCGCTGTGCTCGCAGGCCCTGCGCCCCGATCCGGCCGATCCCACCGTGGGGCCGGTGGCTGCGGTGTGTGTCTATCCCGCGCTGGCTCCGCTGGCCGCCGAGCTGCTGGCGGGCACGCCGGTGGCGGTGGCCAGCGTGGCCGGAGCCTTCCCGAGCGGCCTGTCGCCCCTGGAAGTGAAGGTGGCCGAAGTCCAAGCCGCGGTGGCCGCCGGAGCTCAGGAGATCGACACAGTGCTGAACCGCTCCGCCTTCCTGTCGGGTCGCCCCGATGTGGCTGCGGCGGAGCTGCGGGCGCTGAAGGAGACGGCCGGAGAGGCCCACTTCAAGGTGATCCTGGAGGTCTGCGAGCTCGGCTCGGCCAGCGCGATCGCCGAGGCGACCCGGCTGGCCATCGACGCCGGAGCCGACATGGTCAAGACCTCCACCGGCAAGGGCGCCTCGGGCGCGTCGCCCGAAGCTGTGCTGACAATGGCCCAGACCGTCGCCGAGCACCGCGCCGTCGGAGGGCGCCCGGTGGGCCTGAAGATCGCCGGGGGTGTGCGCACCGCCGACGAGGCCATCGGGTACCTCGACCTGGTGCGCTCCGTGCTGGGTACCGAGTGGCTCACCCCCGACCTCCTCCGCTTCGGCGCCTCCAGCCTGCTGGGGAGCGTGGTAACCCGGCTAGGAGAGTGCTGATTATGTCCCATAACGGTCGTTTCGGGTTCACAAAACCCCAGGTCAGAGGCTTGCGTGTCGCGCGAAATCGGCATTATTCAGCAGTCTCCTAGCCGCCCATACATGACCCCTGCGAACGTCAGGCAGAGTACGTCTAGTGCGACTGCTGAACATGGTGGGGTGACATCGTGATGTTCAACCCCCAGGGTCAGTAACCCTTGGCCGACGGCCCCGGCTCCGGTCGGGGCTGTCTCGCGCTTGTGTGCCCCGCCCGCCATTCATCGGCTTCGGCGGAGTCAGCCGAACAGGTCGGCGTGCGTTCCGGTGCACACAAGGATCAACGTCTCGCCCCCGTACGACCAGACCAGCAGCCAATCCGGCTCGATGTGGCACTCCCAATGCGAAGACCAACGTCCCGACAGCTGGTGGGGCCTGTGGCGGGACGAGAGATCCTCGCCCAACAGCAGCGTGTCGACGATGGCCCAGAGCTTGTCAAGGTCCTTGCCGCGCCGCTTCGCTCGCTTGACGTCCCTCGTGAACTGGGTCGTCGACAGGAGGCGCATGTCTCACGACAACCGCGCCCGGAGATCGTCGAGGTCGGAGTACTCGATCAGGCCCTCGCCCGACTCGGCCTGCAGCAGCGCTTCGGCCGTAGCGGCGTTGGGGATCTTGACCTCGAAAGGCAGTCCGCGATGCATCGTCACCTGCCGATAGAAGAGAGTGATCGCCTCCGTGGCCGACAGCCCCAACTCGCGAAGGACATTCTCTGCTTGCTGCTTGAGCTCCGGCTCGACCCTTGCTCGGATCGTCTCTGTCTTTGCCATCGTGACACCTCGGACGACACCCTATCTGTTCCCCAATTGAGCTACAACTTCCTCGCCTGGACAGCTCGGATCCTCAATGTTGTGGGCAGAAACCGCCGGGCGCGGCAATAATCGTCGTCGGGAGGATCGCATGACTGAACCGGTAGCGGCCGTGGAGATCGAAGGCGTCACCAAGCGCTTCGACGACGTCGTTGCGGTCGACAACGTGGACCTTGCCATCGACGACGGGGAGTTCTTCGCCCTGCTCGGCCCCTCGGGCTGCGGCAAGACCACCACCCTGCGCATGATCGCGGGGCTCGACCTGCCCACTGAGGGCAGCCTGCGCATATTCGGCGAGGAAGTCGGCATGGCGCCGCCGGACCGCCGGCCGGTCAACACCGTGTTCCAGGCCTACGCCCTGTTCCCCCACATGACGGTCCGCCAGAACATCGAGTTCGGACTGCGGATGCGGCGGGTGAAGGAGCCCGAGCTCAGCCAGCGCGTGGCGGAGGCCATCGGGATGGTGCGCCTGGCCGGAATGGAGGAGCGCAGGCCCGATCAGCTGTCCGGCGGCCAGCAGCAGCGGGTGGCGCTGGCCCGGGCCCTCGTCAACCAGCCCAAGGTGCTTCTGCTGGACGAGCCGCTGGGGGCGCTGGACCTCAAGCTGCGCCAGGAGATGCAGCAGGAGCTCAAGGCCCTGCAGCGCGAAGTGGGCATCACCTTCGTGTTCGTCACCCACGACCAGGAGGAGGCCCTCGCCATGAGCGAGCGGATCGGGGTGATGTCGGAGGGCCGCCTGCTGCAGGTCGGAAGCCCCCGGGAGATATACGAACGGCCGTCCAGCCGCTTCGTGGCCGACTTCATCGGCCGGACCAACCTCATCGAGGCTTCGGTGCAGTCATCCGGCACGGTGCGTCTCGCCAACGGCGTGCTCATCGAAGCGGAGACCTCGGAGCCCGCCGGCTCCGAGGTGGCGGTCAGCCTTCGCCCCGAGCGAATCCGCGTGCAACCGCGGGGCACCGCGGCCGAGGCCGGCGCCAGCCTCGACGGCGAGGTGCGAGACGTCACGTATCTCGGCCACGCGGTGGTGTACGCGGTGGCCGCCGGTCCGGCGTCGATCGAGGTGCGCAGCGAGGGCGAGGTCGGCGAGCCCTTCGCTCCCGGCGACGAGGTGACTGTCAGCTGGGACCACGGCGCGGCCGCGGTCATCGCGGAGTGATCGCCGATGCTGTCCGGACTCCGGTCCTCAGCGGGCGCTCGAGCCTCAGGCGAAGCGGCCGCGGCCCAGGCCCGGCGACGCCAGGGAATGCTCCTCGCCTCTCCCGGAGCCCTGTACCTCCTGATCTTCTTCGTGGTCCCGCTCGGCCTGATCTCGGTCTACTCCTTCGCCACCCGCACCTCCACCGGCCGGACATCGCTGAGCGGCTGGAACGTCGACTCCTACCAGGCCATCGGCGACGACATCATCCTGGGCATCATCGGGCGGTCGGCGTGGCTGGCCACGCTCACCACTGTGCTGTGCGTGGCGGTGGGATATCCCTTCGCGTACTACATCGCGACCCGGCCGCGGCACGTGCGGGCCGTGTTGCTGGTGCTGGTGATGATCCCGTTCTGGACCAACGCGCTGGTGAGGGTCTTCGCCATCCGCTTCCTGCTGGGGTCGAACGGGCCCGCCTCCGCGCTCAGCGAGAGCTTGGGCTTGGGGGCGTTCCGGATCCTGTTCACACCCACCGCAGTGACGATCGGGATGGTCTACAGCTTCCTCACGTTCATGGTGCTGCCCCTGTACGTGGCGCTGGAGCGAATGGACTGGAGCCTCACCGAGGCGGCCCGGGACCTGTACGCCAGCGGCTCGAAGGCGTTCTGGAAAGTGACGCTGCCCCTCACCAGGTCGGGGATCGTGGCCGGATGCGTGCTGGTGTTCGTTCCCAGCTTCGGCTCCTACGTGGTCCCCGACATCCTGGGCGGGGCCAAGACCCTGCTGATCGGCTCGTACATCGCCCGGCAGTTCCGCGACGCCCGCAACTGGCCGCTCGGAGCGGCGCTCAGCGTGCTGCTGATCGTTGCCATGCTGGTCGCCGTCGCCCTGAATCAGAGATCGGGCAGCGGCGCGGAGGGCTCTGACCGCCCCCGCGCTCGAAGGCGGGAGCCCGCCCCGGACGAGGCCGAGCCTGGGATGGCGGCGGCGTCGTGAGCGGCGTCGTCGAAGTCGGTCTCGGGCGGCGTACCCGGCGCTGTCTGGCCGGTTGGGCCTGGGTGGTCTTCGCCTTCCTGTACGTGCCCATCGTCGTGCTGGTGGTCTTCTCGTTCAACGCGTCCTCCCGGGTGAACATCTGGGGCGGCTTCTCCTTCCAGTGGTACGGCGAGGCGCTGCGCAACGACGTGATCACCTCAGCCATACGGGTGTCCCTCATCGTGGCGCTGGTGTCCACTGTGGTCTCGGTGGTGCTGGGTACCGCGGTGGCCCTCGCCCTCGACCGCTACCGGTTCCGGGGCCGGCGGGCGCTTGACGGCACCGTGTACCTGCCCATCGTGATCCCCGACATCACCATGGCGGTGATGCTGCTGGTGTTCTTCGCGGAGGCGTTCAAGTTCATCGACTCCTTCGGGCCGAGGCTCACGCTCGGCATCTCGACCGTCGCCCTGTCGCACATCGCGTTCAACATCTCGTTCGTGTGCGTGGTAGTGCGGGCCAGGCTCGACCAGTTCGACCGCACGCTGGAGGAGGCCGCCCGCGACCTCTACGCGACGGGATGGCAGACGTTCAGGAGGGTCACCCTGCCGCTGATCATGCCCGGCGTGGCCGCCGGGGGGCTGCTGGCGCTGACCCTGTCGCTCGACGACGTCGTGATCTCCGCCTTCGTAGCCGGTCCGGGCTCGACCACCCTGCCCGTGTACGTGTTCAGCAGCATCCGCCGGGGCGTCACCCCCGAGCTGAACGCCATCTCCACCCTCATGCTCACCGCGTCGATCGCGCTGGTGCTGGGCTCGCTCGCGCTGCAGCGACGCCGAGCCAGCGCATCGCAACAGACCCAGGTCCTATAGTTCTCCGTCGGATCTTGTAGTTCTTGGCTCGCCAAGGAGCCTTGGAGGGAGGAATCCATGACCAGAGCAACAAGCGCTATCTCACGATGGCGACCCCACAGAAGCCGCCTCGTGAAGATCGCGGCGATTGTGGGTGTCTTCGGCTTGCTGGCCGCGGCCTGCGGTGACGATGAACCGGACGCCCCGGCCGAGGCCGAAGCACCGGCCACCACCGCAGCCCCGGCCGAGGAGCCGGCCACCACCGCAGCCCCGGCGGAGGAACTGACTGGAGCGGCAGCCTGCGGTCCCGGTGAGACCGACGGCGACCTGGCCTTCTACAACTGGGCCGAGTACATCGACGACGAGCTGCTCGCCGCGTTCGAGGCCGAGACCGGCATCAACGTCGAGTACACGACCTACGAATCCAACGAGGAGATGCTCACCAAGGTCGAGTCCGGCGCGGCCATCTTCGACCTGGTGGTGCCGTCGGACTACATGGTCGACACGATGCGCCGCGAGGGGCTGCTGCTGGAGCTGAACTACGACGCCATACCCAACGCCGCCAACATCTCCTCCGAGTTCGCCAACCCGCCCTTCGACCCCGAGCACAAGTACCACGTGGCCTACCAGTGGGGCACCACCGGCATCGGCCTGACCTACGAGGTGCTCGACCTGCTGGGCGGAGAATCCACATGGGCGGTGCTCTTCGATCCTGACACCGCCGCGCTGGTGCCGGGCAGCATCTCACTGCTCGACGACGCCCCCGAGACGGTGGCGGCCGCGCTCAAGTACCTCGGCTACAGCATCCAGGACGTGATCAACAACCAGAACGAGGACGCCGTGCGCGAGGCCGGCGACCTGCTGAGGGCCACCCACGACCGGCTGCTCAAGTACGACTCGGTCACCTTCGGCGACGACCTGGTCAACGGCGAGGTCGACGTGGCCCACGGCTGGAGCGGCGGGTTCGCGCTGTCGATCTCCGAGGCCGACGCCTACGAGACCCACGTCTACACCATCCCCTCCGAGGGCGGCGTCCGCTGGGTCGACACCATGGCCATACCCCACAACGCCGACAACGTGTGCTCGGCGCACGCCATGATCAACTTCCTGACCGACGCCGAGAACGGCGCCCAGTTGACCAACTGGACCTACTACGGCAGCCCCAATGCGGCGTCCACTCCATACATCCTGGACGAGATCCTGGAGGACCCGGGCATCTACCCGCCGCCGGAGGTTGACGCCCGGCTCGAGTTCATCCCGCATACGGGAGACCTGGCCCTGCTGATCCAGGACATGCACACCCAAGCCAAGAGCTAGCCCTCAAGCTCGATCCGGGCGGGGCATCCCCTCACGGGGGTGTCCCGTCCGGCGCGCTAGCGGGCCTGCCAGTTCGGGGGGCGGCCCTCCTGCCAGGCCGCTATCCCCTCGGCCGCGTCGGCGGTGTTGGACGCCACCCGGCGCATGGTCTCGCCCATGCGCACCGCCTCGGTCCATCCAAGGGTGCGGCCCCGGCGAGCCATCTCGTTGGTGGCCCGCACAGCCAGGGGCGCGCCGGCGCACAGCCGATCGGCGAGGCCACGGGCCTCGGCCATGAGATCGTCGTGGGGTATGACCTTCCACGCCAGGCCCATCTCCTTGGCCCTGGCCGCGTCGATGGTCTCGCCGGTCAGCAGCAGCTCCAGGGCGTCGGGCCAAGCCACCCGGCCGGGCAGGCGCAACGCCCCCACGATGGTGGGCACGCCGATGCGGACCTCGGGGTAGGCGAAGGTGGCCCGGTCGCTGGCCAGAACGAAGTCGCAGGCCAGCACCGCGGTCAGCCCGTAGCCGATGCAGGGACCGTTGACCGCGGCGATGGTGGGCTTCCAGATCTCCATGCCCGACTCGAAGGTGGTGATGGTGGGCCATTCCCAGAACGACCCCGGCCACTCCCCCGTCGAGCCGTCGGAGTCCTTGAGGTCGGCGCCCGCGCAGAAGGCCCGGCCCGCCCCGGTGACGATGGCCACCCAGGCCTCGGCGTCCTCACGGAAGGTCACCCACGCCTCGTCCAGGGCCCGGCGCATGGCCCCGTTGACCGCGTTGAGAGCCTCGGGACGGTTGTAGGTGATGGTGGCGACGTGGCCTTCGCGTTCGTAGGTGGCCGCCTCCATGGCTTGCAGTATCGCAGCCGTACGCTTGCGCCATGACCACCATCACTGCGGATGTCAAGATCGAGCCCGGCGCCGAGTTCTCGGTGGAATTGAGATCCGGTTCGCACCTGTGGCGCGCCGACGAGCCCACCGAGGTCGGCGGGGCCGACACCGGGCCCAATCCCTACGAGTTGCTGCTGTCGTCGGTGGCCGCCTGCACCTGCATCACGGTGTCGATGTACTGCCGGCGCAAGGGGTGGGACCTGCACTCGGTCTCGGCCAGCTACACCCACGACCGGGTCCACGCCAACGACTGCGACGACTGCGAGTCGGAGGCGTCGGGCTACATCGACCGGGTCCGCAGCCAGATCTTCATCGAGGGCGACTTCGACGAGGACCAGCGCTCTCGCCTGGCCGACATCGCCCGCCGCTGCCCGGTGCACAAGACCCTCGAGCGGGGCATCACCTTCACCACCGAAGCCGTCTTCGCCGGCTAGGGAGCACGACTAGTCTCTCGCGACGACTGTCGGAAGGGAGCGAAGCAAGTGGACGAGCCGGCGTGGACGATGGGCGTCGAGGAGGAGTACCTGCTCGTGGAGCGCGAGACCGGGGCCCTCATCACCAAGCAGCCTCCCGGCGTGCTGGAGACCGTGTCCAACGTGCGCCACGGCTTGGTCGCCAGGGAGCTGTTCGACTCCCAGATAGAGATCGGCACGGACGTCTGCTCAAACCTGAAGGAGCTTCGGGCCGACATCTGGGCGCTGCGCCAAGCGGTGGCCGAGGCTGCCGCCGAGTACGGGATGGCGCCCATCGCCGCCTCGTCCCACCCGTTCGCGAGGTGGCTCCAGCAGCAGTACACCGCGGCGGAGCGCTACCAGGCCATCGCCGCGGACCTGCAGGGCGTGATCCGGAGGCTGGTCATCTCCGGGATGCACGTCCATGTCGGCATCGAGGACCGCGACCTGCGGATCGACCTGATGGACCAGGTCTCGTACTTCCTGCCGCATCTGCTTGCCCTCTCGACCTCGTCCCCGTTCTGGGAGAAGCGCGACACCGGCCTCAGGAGCTACCGCATGGCGGTGGGCGAGGCGCTGCCCCGCACCGGGATCCCCGAGAAGTTCGGCTCCTGGTCCGAGTTCAGGCGCCACATCGACGTGCTGGTGCGAGCCGGGATCATCGAGGACTCCACCATGGTGTGGTGGTACATCCGCCCGTCCGAGCGCTACCCCACCCTGGAGATGCGGGTCACCGACCTGCCCACCAGGATGGAGGACACGGTCGCCGTGGCCGCCATGTACGTCTGCCTGCTGCGGATGTTGTGGCGGCTCAAGCTGGAGAACCGTCGCTGGCGCAGCTACGCCAACTTCCTGCTGTCGGAGAACCTGTGGCGGGCCCAGCGCTACGGGGTCCGCGGCGAGTTGATGGACTTCGGCCGGGGTGTGCTGGTGCCCTTCCCGGAACTGCTGGAGGAACTGATCGAGCTGGTCATGCCCGACGCCGAGGCCCTCGACTGCGTGGTGGAGATCGAGCACACCCGCACGATCTGCGAGCGGGGCACTTCGGCGGATCGCCAGCTCGCCGTGTACCGCGGTGCGCTCGAGGAGGGCGCCACCGAGGACGAGGCCCTCACGGCCGTCGTCCACGCCCTGATCGCCGACACGATCGCGCCCCCCGACAGCTAGCACGGCTTGTCTTGTCGCCTATGCTCGGGGCGTGGCCGGAGCGGTGGTGATGGTGATAGTGCTGGTGGTGCTGTTCCCGGTGGCGGTGCTGGTGGGCAGCGGGATCCTGGCCGCGGTGCTGGGCAGCCTCCTCAAGGTCGACTCGGACGCAGCCAACCGCGGCGACGACGGTCCCAACGAGTACCTGGAACTGGCCCGCAAGGAAGCCGAGACCGGCTACCCGCACCGGCCCGAGCCGCCGTCCCTGCGCTCTAAGCTCCAGTCGAAGATCCGGTCGGCCAGGTAGGCGGCAGTCCCCGGCTGATCCACACCGCGGCGGCCACCGCGGCGAACACGGCGTCGCTGCCGTTGACGGGCTCCGAGCCGTCGTCGAGCACCTCGATCCTCACCGCCGGCATGTTGGCCGCGCTGACTATCCCGAAGGAGCGCACGGTCAGGTCGTGGACGGTGCCTTCGGGATCCACGCCGAGGCACTCGCTGGTCACCCACGAATAGGCCATGTGGGCTGCACCGGCGCAGTAGGAGCGCAGCACGGTCTCATCGAGGGTTCGGCCCGCCCGTACCCGCACGCTGATCGTTCCGTCGGACTCGATCGCCGCGGCAGCCGATCCCCCATCTGGAGCTGCGATCCAACCGGACTCGCCCCGGGCTGCGGCCAGCAGCACCGCGGCCTCGGCCCAGCCCGCGGCTCGCACCCGCGAAGACGTGGGCGGGCCGGGCAGGTCGACCTCGGTGACTACCAGACCCGGCGCATACGACCTGATCGCCTCGACGATGCCCGGGGTTCGGGCCACCACCACCTCGCCGGTGCCGTCGGAGCGAACGCCGGCAGCGATGGGCGGCCGCTTGGGACCGAGTTCGGCCGCGTCGGGGCGGGACCACAGCACCCGCACCGGGCGACCATGACGGTCGGCGAGAAGGCGGGCGGCATGGGCCACCGGCGAGTGGATCTTCCCGCCGAACGCGCCGCCGTTGCCGAGCGGCGAGGCCGGCTCGCCACCCGGCTCGCACCAGGCCGCGTCGGTCTCGAGATATCCGGGATCGGTCCAACTGGTGCGCAGGGTGACGGCCCAGTCACCGGGCGGCACGGCCAACGGCGGTTCCCAGCTGGCCGTGGTGCGCCGGCCAGGCACTCGGCCCGCCAGTCGCCGAGCCTCGACCGGGGTCTCGGCCACCACCCAGCCGTGCTCGTCGGCGGATTCGCAGCCCTCGCCGGCCCGCACCGCCACCAGAGCACCGGCCGGTGCCGTGTCGTCGGCGAATCCGCCTCCACCAAGGGACACCTGGGGGCCGGTGGACTGCGGTGAGCGGCCTTCGATGCTGGCCCTCAAGTCGGCGTCGACCCGGTGGTCCAGGTCTGCACCGGCAGGCTCGGCCACCACGGTGGGATAGGCCTGCCACGCGTCGAGAATGGGCTGCCAGCCGGTGCAGCGGCACAGATGAGCGGCCAGAGCCCGGGCCGCGAGGCGGCGATCGTTGTGGTCGGCACCCTTTGCTTGCAGACCGGCGAAGCGGCAGATGATCCCCGGTGTGCAGAACCCGCACTGGCTGCCGCCCGTGGCCGCGAACGCCCGGGCCCAGCCGTCGCGCACGCCGGCGTCAAGCCCTTCGAGAGTGGTGATGGCCCGGCCTGCCACCCGCCGGGCCGGGGTGACACAGGCCACCCGGGGCTGTCCGTCCACCAGCACCGTGCAGCAGCCGCACTGGCCCTGGGGGCTGCACCCGTCCTTCACCGACCGCACCCCGAGCTGCTCGCGCAGCACATCCAGCAGGGTCAGCCCATCGTCAGCCACCACCACCGCCACGCCGTCCACCACGATCTCGAAGCCGTCAGCCCGGACCTCAGCCATCGAACCGCAGGCTATGCGAGCAATGACACCGCTGAGGCTCGCACTCAGGCTGCCCTGCGCTCTCGGCTGTCGCTAGTGATCTTCAGATCGGTGGAGTATACTATTTAAGGTATATGTTTTTGACAGTATAATAGGACGTCGATGTTGATGCACTACCATCCGAGGTTTGCTCGCCAGTACGCGCAGTTGGCCGAAGCGGCGGTTGAGGACGACGTGTTGATGGAGGTCTTCGGTGAAGTATCCGCCCTTCTGCGGGCACTGGAGGACTTCGGGCACGACATCGAAGGCGACCGTCCGGACGATGCGAGCCATCCGGTGGTCAGTTCACGCTATGAGCTCTACACGCTGCGCCGTACCCCGCCGACGAGGTTCACGCCGTATGCAAGCGGTCGGCCCGTCATGCGTATCGCCTACGTCTGGGGCAAGGAGGCCGACGGTTCGGAGGCAGCCATTGTCATGCTCATGGGTGACAAGTCCGACTTGGGGAACACCTGGTACGACGGCACTGTTAGACAGATCGAGGAGTCCATGATCAGCGAGTGGGAGCACCATCATCCCCAACTAAGGATCCAGTTGAGAAGACCGTGAGTCAACATCGCAGTGCGATGGCGAGAACAAAGAACACAAGACAAAGAACACAGAGGTAATCGACATGTCAGATAGGTCCTCGGACGATCCGTCCGCCGACAGCCCAGCCACCCCGTCAACTCCCGCCGACAACGCCGACAGATACAGCGATCACGAGTGGGAGACGGCAACTGAGCGGATCGAGGCCGTTCGCCAGCAGATGCTCACCGACAATCCAGCGGCGGCAGCAACAGAGGCCAGAACCTACGCTGCCATTGGTGCCCGGGTCCAAACTCTACGCGCTATCCGCCAAGCCCGGGGGCTCACGCAGTCTCAAATCTCAGCGGAGCTCGAAATCAGCCAGGCTGAAGTCTCTCGCATGGAACGCCGCACGAACGTTCAACTGGCCACGCTTGCGCGCTTCATCGAAGCCGTTGGCGGCCAACTGCGCGTTACTGCTGTCTTCGATGACCATGAGGTCGAAATCGGAGTGGGCGATCTCGTCCCCGTTGGCGACTGAATCACCGGACAACCAGTGAGTCCTTATGGTGGTTGCCATCATCGTCAGAGTGTTGCGCGATGCGCGATAGCCCCCACTTCGTCCAGTTTCATCATCCAGGCAGAGAACAGCGGCCCGGCCTCGGCGGTGGGCAGGAATGGAACCGGCGAGCCCCCGAGGACGGCTGTGCATCCACGAACGACTGCGGTCCTGGCCACGCGCGGAAGTTCTTGCAGCTACCTGGCGAATGGATAGACGAGGACGACTGCACTGGCGACGGACTCCTGTGGGCCTGGGGCGAGTGGGAAGCCGAGTCGGAGTTGCTACGTGAGCTCAAGCAGCTAGGCGATCCAGGGTTCCCTAGGTACCTATGGCGCCCGTACTACGTCCGGCGAGACGGATACGGGGGCTTGCACAACACCGACCCGTTCGTTTTTGGTGAACGCCTCCTGTATTCGAACTGCCATCAGCGATGGAAACCCAAGCTGAGAGCCCTCGAACAAGGGTCGGTGATCGCCTTCGGAAGCAAGCGAGGAGACTGGGTCCTCGACACCGTCTTCGTGGTCGCGGGCTTCGTCGAATACGCGGCAGAAGAGGCTTCCTTCGACTTGGCAGGCCTGGTTCCTGAAGCATTCCTCGACGTGACCGGAGGTCCCCTAGCCGCCAACGATGCGGGAACGAGCTTCAGGCTCTACTGGGGAGCGACGCCGAACGACCCAGTCGATGGGATGTTCAGCTTCTTTCCCGCAGTGCAAGCAGGTGGCGATGTCGGGTTCAAGCGACCGAGCATCGAACTTCCTGAATGGTGTTTCACCCAGGCGCTGCACATGGGTGCTAAGTCGACACCTGGGCTGACCACCAATGTTCTGCGGGAGCTATGGGAATCCCTAGTGGCGCAGGTACGCGAGGCGGATCTCCTGCTGGGCACGCACGCAGCAGTACCGGAGCGACGCGAGAGCTAGCTGAAGCTCTGGCCGCAGCCGCAGGATCGCTGAGCGTTGGGGTTGTCGATCGAGAACCCGGCCGACTGCAGGCCGTCGGAGTAGTCGAGCGTGGCCCCATCGAGCAGCATCGCCGAGGACGGGTCCACCACCACCTGCACCCCCCCGAATGTGGCGGTGGTGTCGCTGTCGGCCACGTCGGTGTCGAAGTACATCTCGTAGGAGAAGCCCGAGCATCCTCCCGGACGGACGGCAACCCGCAGGGCCAGCCCCTCCTCGTTCTCGGCCTTGATGAGCTCCGACACCTTGTCGGACGCATTGTCGGTGAGTGTGATCACGACGGCTCTCCGGAGTGGTTGCGCACGGCTGTGTGACCACAAACCTAGCGCCTGCAGCCGGGCGAGGCTACCGACGCCACCAGCCGGCGGGATCGGCGCTACAGGCGCTGCCGGTAGCATCGGGTTGTGACCACGACCGCGCCGACGGCCGAGGCCGTGATGGATCTCATGCGCGGTGTGATCGATCCTGAGCTGGGCAGCAACTTGGTGGAGCTGGGCATGGCCCGGGGCGCTCAGGTGTCCGACGACGGCCAGGTGCGGATCGAGATCGCGTTGACGACTGCGGGCTGCCCGCTGCGGGCCCAGATCCAGCGCGACGTCAAGGCCCGGCTGGAGTCCCTTCCGGGCGTGACCAAGGTGCGCATCGTGTGGGCCGAGCTCACCGCCGACGAGAAGGCCGCGGCCATGGCCAAGGCCCGCTTCAACGTTGCACAGCGCGCGCCCGACACCGCCATCCCGCCCACCACCAAGGTTCTGATGGTGGCCAGCGGCAAGGGCGGCGTGGGCAAGTCCACGGTGACCACCAACCTGGCCGCGGCGCTGGCCGCGCAGGGGTTCAACGTCGGCGTGATGGACGCCGACATCTGGGGCTACTCGGTGCCCCGGATGCTGGGCGTCGACGGCGAGCTGCGCTCCCTCGACGGCAAGATCGTCCCGCTAACCCGGACCGTCGGCGAGGGTCGCCTCGAGGTGGTGTCGATGGGCTTCCTGGTGGACCGGGAGGACTCGGCGCTGATGTGGCGAGGGCTGATGCTCAACCGGGCCGTGCAGCACTTCTGCGAGGACGTGCGCTGGAGCGACGACCTCGACTACCTGCTGATCGACATGCCGCCCGGCACCGGCGACGTGCAGATGGGCCTGGCCAAGATGTTGCCGCGAGCCGAGATGATCATCGTTACCACCCCGGCGACGGCCGCCCAGAAGGTGGCGGCCAGGGTGGTGGACATGGGCCGCAAGAACTACCTGCGCATCGTGGGCGTGATCGAGAACATGAGTTACCTGGCCACCGGTGACGGCGAGCATCACGTTGTGTTCGGCTCGGGAGGGGGCGAGGCCCTCGCCGCCGAGGTCGGGGTGCCCCTGCTGGGCCGTATTCCTCTCGAGGCCGCCGTGGCCGACGGCTTCGACACGGGCGAGCCTGCCGTGCTGGGCGACGGCCCGGCAGCCGAGGCCTTCAAGTCGGCGGCCCAGGCCCTGTCGGAGGAGCACGTGCCGCCGGTGGAGATGGCCGGCTGCAGCGCCCGCATGCTGGAGGCCGCCGTGGCCGCGCTCGACGCGGTGGACGCGGCCGAAGCCTGATCCGGACTCGCTTCGGACTTATCCTCAGGTCGCTCGATCCCGGGGGTCGTCGAGCAGCACCTCGTCGGCAGCCCAGACCCCGCCGGCCAGCATCGCGGTGACCAGCGGCTCGGTGGGTGGAACCACGGGCAGGCCGTCGGTCCAGCCCGCGGTGTAACAGGCCTCGATGGCCTCCCAAGGATCGTCGACCTGCCGGTCGCCATGAGCAGGGATCATCCAACCCCTCCGCTACTGGCCATGTCGCTCACGATGACCGCAAACTACCGGTGGGGCTGCGTTTCCGCGGGCTAGTTGCAGATGCCTTCTTCGCTTACGCCCCGGTGGCTGTCGCAGATCGTTGTGCTCTCCACGGTCCTGAGCGCGAACAGATCTGATTCGGAATCCTGCTGGGCGAAGACTTGCAGCCGGAAGCCGCGGACGGCGTCATCGGGCAGACCCAACACGTCGACCGTGATCTCGGCGAGATCGCCGATGACGGGGGCGCCCGACACGACGATGCGAGACGGCGGATCGTCGGAGGCCACCGCTTCAGCGACGATCCGTGCCAGTTCGGCCAGCGTCGGCGCGGTGGGCGCCTCGCCCAGGACCGCGACAATCTCGGCAGTGGCGTCAGAGGTAGCGCCCAGCGGCGAAAGGTACGCACTGCTCGCCCACCCCACCGCATCGGCCATGCGGATCTCGTGCCAGATCGTGGTGGGGAGCTTGCGGGTGTTGCCGGTGGCGATCACGCCCCGATTGAGATCGAGGGTGGCGATGAGCCCATCGGAGTCGGCCTCGCGGACGTAGACGACCGGCTCGCTGCCCACGTTCATCACGTTGTCCAGCCGGGCGACGATCTCCCCCGCGGGCACGTCGCGCACGTTCAGCACGCTGTCGTGGGAGACACCCACCACCGCGAGCGCGGCGCCGTCCGGTGGGCCGAACTCGTAAGGCTCGCCGGGAAGGGACACAGCCGGCTCGGATGCGTCGCCCGGCGCACCGTCGGCTCCGCCCGTCGACGCTTCCCCGGACTCGTCGCCGCCCGTGTCGGAGGCGTCGGCGTCCTGGGTGTCCGTGGTCTCGTCCGTGTCGTCGGCATCTGCCTCGGTGGCGGGCTCCGCTGTCTCCTCGGCCTCCTCGGTGGCGCCGGCTGTGTCGGTCCCCGCAGCGTCCGTCGTCTCAGCCTCGGCGGGGTCCGGTGTCTCCGCCGGCTGCGTGTCGACCTCGGCACCGGCCGCGGCAGCCTCCTGAGCCGCGGCGAGGGCCTCCACCGCCGCGGCAGCCTGAGCCGCGGCCGCCTCGGCCGCGGCAGCGGCCTGCTGGGCCATCACGACCGCCTCCTGGGCCACGACGGCCGCCTCCTCGGCCTTGGCCGCCGACGCGGCGGACGTGATGGCAGCGTCCTCGGCACTGGCCTGAGCCGCGGCCGCAGCGGTTCGCGCCTCCGCAAGGTCGGCGCCGTCGACGCCGTCGGCCGCGTCATCGCTGCCGGAGTCGGCCA
Source organism: Candidatus Aldehydirespirator sp. (assembly GCA_965203575.1). Lineage (GTDB taxonomy): Bacteria > Actinomycetota > Acidimicrobiia > Acidimicrobiales > Aldehydirespiratoraceae > Aldehydirespirator. The sequence continues at coordinate 1,854,469 of OZ241894.1, read as the reverse complement.
CGAATGCGGCCACAAGCGCCACCACGGCGACCAGCAGCGCCACAAGGGCCAGCAACAGCGCCCGCCTGGCCACCGCCAACCCGAGCGACATGCCCATCACGGGCCTCGAACCGCGGTCAGCTTCCATCTCGCACCGGACCCAGTATGTCAGCGCACCGACCGCCGGCCGGACACCCTTCGATGCCGCCGACCGGGACTACCCGCTCGGCCATGTCTCCCGCTCTTGTTCGCTGCGCTCACGGGCCGCTCGGGCCACGACCTCGCCCGTATGGACCGGATTCGCTCGCCTACCCGCTCGGCCATGTCTCCCGCTCTTGTTCGCTGCGCTCACGGGCCGCTCGGGCCACGACCTCGCCCGTATGGACCGGATTCGCTCGCCTACCCGCTCGGCCATGTCTCCCGCTCTTGTTCGCTGCGCTCACGGGCCGCTCGGGCCACGACCTCGCCCGTATGGACCGGATTCGCTCGCCTACCCGCTCGGCCTCTAGGGAACCAGGTCCAGCGCTCGGCCGAGGGTGTCGAGGCGTTCATCGACGGTGCCGCCGGCCGGGTACAGGCGCACGGTGTCGACCCCGGCGACAGCCCACCCGGCCAAACGGTCCCGCACCATCTCGACGGTGCCGATGAGGGTGGTGGCCAGTACCATCTCGTCGGGGATCGCCGCGGCCGCGGCCTGCCTGTCGCCGGCCAGCCACAGACGCTGCGCCTCGGCGGCGACATCGGCGAAGCCCTGGCGGGCATAGGCCGAATTGAAGTAGTTGGAACGGCCCGAGCCCATGCCGCCGAGGCTGAAGGCCAGCCCGGCCCGGCGGGCGTCGATCATGGCGGCCAGTTCAGCCTCGTCGCGGGCGAAGGCGACCTCGGCCCCCTGGCAGATGTCGATGTCGTCGAGGGTCCGGCCCGCCCGAGCCGCGCCCGCTCGCAGATGACGGAAATAGGCGTCCTCAGCACCCTCGGGCACGAAGCTGGTGCCGAGCCAGCCGTCGGCCCGCTCGCCGGTCAGCTCCAGCATCCTCGGCAGCATCGCGGCCACATAGACGGGCGGGGCCGCCCCGGACCGGATCGACAGGCGCAGCGACTTGCCCTCCCCGCCGGCCAGGGGAAGCCGCAGATGACGGCCCGCGTAGGCGATGCGCTCACCGGCGAAGGCCTGCGCGATCACGTCGAGCGTCTCGGCCATGCGGCCCGGCGGATCGGCGAAGCCCACTCCGTGCAGACCCTCCATCACCTGCGGTCCCGACACTCCCAGCCCCAGCACGAACCGGCCCTGCGACAGCTCGTTGAGGGTCAGCGCGGTCTGGGCCGTCATCACCGCCGAGCGGACCCCGACCTGGAACACGGACGCGCCCAGCGTCACCCGTTCGGTCCGGGCCGCGAGGTAGCCCAGCGGGGAGGCCGCGTCGGACCCCCACGCCTCGGCGACCCACACCGCGTCCACGCCCAGGGCCTCAGCCCCGGTCACGAAGTCGACCGACTCGGGCCACGGCGCCGCATCTGCAGTGAGCTGGACTGAGGTCCTCATGTGCGAACCACGCTGCAGGCCACTATCCGGCAGGAGCCGCCGGCTATGCCTGTTCGGCCGCGGCCTTGACGCCCTCCACGACCCGCTGCATGTTGGCCCGGTGCTCGGCCATGCGACGGTCGATGATGCGGGGCTCGAGGTCGGGACGGGCCGCGATGATCTGGTCGAGCCCGGACGGGCCGGGGCCGAGGATGCCCCGGAAGCGCAGCCGCGTGCCGCCCACTACGGGCTCGAGCTCGAAGCGCCAGCGGGCGCCGGGGTTGTCGATGTCGCTGGTGCACCAGCCGAACGCAGCCTGCTCCTCAAGCACGTCCACGAAGCACTGAGCCTCCCAGTCCCCCCGGCCCGGATGGTGGTTGCGGCCCACGAATGAGGCGCCCAACGCCGGGCCGTCGTGGCCGTCGGCCCATTCGGCCCCCTGGAACTCCTCGGAGAACCGCGCCGGCAGGTTGATGTCGGTGACCTGCGCCCATACCGCAGCCGGATCGGCCCGGATGTCGGCCTCGACGACGGTGCCGGGACCGTCGGCCATGCACACCGGGTCGCTGGGCCCCCGCTCGTAGGTGCGGGCGTAGCCGTCGAAGTAGGCGATCTCGCGGGCCGGAAGCCGCCGGGCCGGCTTGAAGTCGGTGCCGACGGTCCACGCCACCGGGAACATGGCGATCTCGGTCACGTCGTCGGGAATGTCGAGCAGCTCCTTGATCTCGGGGGCCTTGGCCAGACCGGCGGTGGTCCAGGCAGTGCCCAGGCCCCTGGCTCGCAGGGCCAGGCAGAAGCTCCACCCGCTCTGGATCACCGAGTCGAACAGGCCGGGACGGCCGCTGTCGTCGTGGCGCCCCAGGATCACCGGGATGACGATGACGGGCACCTCGCCGAGGTGTTCGGCCAGGTGCCCGGAGGAGAGCATGGCCCGCTCCCGCGGGTCGCCGGTGCCGGCCAGACGGTCGCGAGCCTCGATCAGGCGATTGCCGATCACGTCGCGGTAGAGGTCGGCCAGCCGCTGTTTGAGCTCGGGGTCGCGCACGATGAGCCAGCGCCGGCTGCCCTGGTTGCCTCCGGTAGGCGCCTGCTCCGCGATGTCGATGCAGTCCAGGATGATCTCGTCGTCGACATGGCGCTCGAGGTCGAGGCGCCGTCGCACGGCGCGGGTGGTGGTCAGCACCCCGTCCACGGCCGCGGTCACGCCCGGGTCAATCTTCATGGGGGTCCTCTCTGCTCTGCCGGCGGTCACGGATCTCGCGCACTTCGTCCACGTCCCGGACATCAGCTCCGCCCGCGTCGAACCCGCCGGGGCCGCCCCAGTCCCGGCCGCCGCCGGAGTCGTAGCCGAAGCCGAAGCCGCCTCGCCTGCCGGGTCCCGCCGACCATCCCCCGACGGTGATCTTCTTCGAGAAGTGGCGCATCAGCAGGGATCTCACCAGCACGCGGGTGGGCAGGAACAGGAGCAGCAGCCCGACCGCGTCGGTGATGAAGCCGGGCGTGAGCATCAACGCGCCCGCGACAAGGATCAGCAGTCCGTCCACCAGCTCTGCGGCCGGCAGCTCGCCGCGGCTCAGGCGGGCGCGGATCTGGTTGAGCACACCCAGCCCGGAGCGGCGCACCATCCACGCCCCCACCACCGACACCGCGATCAGCAGCACGATGGTCTGGCCGGTCCCCATCCCGCCGGCCACCTGGATGATCACATACAGCTCCAGCAGTGGCACGCAGAGCAGCGCTAGGAGCAGCAGGACGAACACGCCCCCAGCGTATGGGCGCGGCCCGCGAGCGCAGCCAACAAGAGCGGGCACCGGGCCCGAGCGGCCCGCAACAAGAGCGGGCACGTAGCCTTGTCGGCGACGTGCCGACCCAGGATCGACCGCCCTCCGTCGACCGGCTAGCCCGCTCGCTGGCCGGCGTCGACATGCCCCATCCGCTTCTGGTGGACGCGGCCCGGGCCGCGATCGCAGCCGGTGATCCCGATTCGGGCGAGGATCGGGCCCGCGCCATCCGCCGGCGGCTGCTGGCGCCGGTGATCAACGGGACCGGCGTGCTGCTGCACACCAACTTGGGGCGGGCGCCGCTGGCCTGGAGCCAGAGCGCCGGCTATTCGAACCTGGAGCTGGATCTCGAGACCGGCGAGCGCGGCGACCGCCAGGCCGGCGCGCCCGCGCTGCTGGCCCGGGCCTGCGGGGCCGAGGCCGCCATGGCGGTGAACAATTGCGCCTCGGCCGTGATGCTGGTGCTGGCCGCGCTGGCCGAGGGCCGCGACGCGGTGGTCTCCCGAGGCGAGCTGGTGGAGATCGGCGGCGGGTTCAGGGTGCCCGACGTGATGGCCTGGTCGGGCGCCCGGCTGGTGGAGGTCGGAACCACCAACCGCACCCGCCGGGGCGACTTCGCCGCCGCGGTGGCCGACCCCGGCAACGATGTGGCCGTCGTGGTGCAGGTGCACCAGTCGAACTTCCGGGTGGTGGGCTACACCGAGGCTCCCAGCACGTCCGAGTTGGCCGACCTGGGACCGCCGCTGGTGGCTGACATCGGCTCGGGGCTGCTCGACAGCCGCTGCCCGTGGCTGGACAGCGGCCCGCCGCCGTGGCTGGACTCCGAGCCGGCCGCCCGCCAGACGCTCGAGGCCGGCGCGGCACTGGTGACGTTCTCCGGCGACAAGCTCCTGGGCGGACCTCAGGCCGGCATCATCGCCGGGCAGGCCGACCTGGTCGAGGCCTGCCGCCGCCATCGGCTGGCCCGGGCTCTGCGGCCCGGGTCACTGGTGCTGGCGGCGCTGCAGCACACCGCTCTGGCCTACCTGCGCCAGGACGGCCAGGCCATCGACTTCTGGCGCATGGCGGCGCTCACTCCCGCACAGCTCCGGGAGCGCCTCGGCGCCTACGAGGGCCTGCAGGAGGTGAGCACCGCGGCTACCCCTGGAGGGGGCACCCTGCCCGGCGTCGAGATCGAGTCCGTGGGCGTCGCCGCGACCGGCGACCATGTGAGCCGGCTGAGGTCGCGGCCTCGCCCGATCATCGCCCGGGTTGTCGACGGCGCCACCGTCGTCGACCTTCGCACCGTCCACACCGACGACGACGCCGACGTGGCTGCGGCGCTGCGCGAAATCGCCGGATCGGCGGCCTGATCGGCGCCGATGCACGTAGTCGCCACTGCCGGCCACGTCGACCACGGCAAGAGCACCCTGGTGCGGGCCCTCACCGGCACCGACCCCGACCGGCTGGCCGAGGAGAAGGAGCGGGGCCTCACCATCGACCTGGGCTTCGCATCGATGCCGCTGCCGTCGGGACGGCAGATCGCCTTCATCGACGTGCCCGGCCATGTCCGCTTCCTCAAGAACATGCTGGCCGGGGTGAGCGGCGTGGACGCCTGCGTGTTCGTGGTCGACGTCACCGAGGGATGGAAGCCACAGTCCGAGGAGCACCTGCGGATCCTGCAACTGCTCGGCCTCGGCCACGGGCTGGTGGCCCTCACGAAGATGGACGAGGCCGACGACGACCTGGTGGAGCTGGCCCGCCTCGACGTGGCCGAGCACGTGGCGGGCACGTTCCTGGCCGACGCGCCGATCGTGGCCACCGACGCGGTGACCGGGACCGGCATCGACGCCCTCGTCGACGCGCTGGACGGCCTGCTGGCCGTGACCCCCACCGCAGCCGATCGCCACCGGCCCCGGCTCTGGGTGGACCGGGCCTTCGCCATCAAGGGCTCGGGCACAGTGGTGACCGGCACGCTGACCGGCGGAGCGCTCACCGCCGACGACGCCCTGACCCTGCTGCCCGCCGGGCGCGGCGTGCGGGTGCGGGCCCTCCAGAGCCTCTACCGGCAGTGCAACCGGATCGGTCCCGGCAACCGGGTGGCGGTCAACCTCGTGGGGGCGGGCCACCGCGACGTGGCTCGGGGAGATGCCGTGGTGAGGGCCGAGCAGTGGCACGCCACCGACGCCATCGACGCCGAGCTGTCGGTGCTGGCCTCGCTGGGCCATCCGGTCACCCGGCGGGGCGCCTATGCGGCCTACATCGGGTCGGGCGAGCATCCGGTGCGGCTGCGGGTGCTGGGGCCGACGGCCATCGAGCCGGGGAGGACCGGGCTCGTCCGCCTGCACCTGCCGCTGCGTTTGCCGCTCTGCATGGGCGACCGGTTCATCCTGCGCGAGTCGGGGCGGTCCGAGACGGTCGGCGGTGGCGAGGTTCTCGATGTCGAGCCGGTGCTGCCCGCGTCCAGGGCCCGGCCCGACCGCTCAGTGGACCGGATCATCGCGGAGCGGGGCCGCATCGACGCGGCTCGCCTGGAGCGGATGACCGGCATCGCCCGCCCAGCCGACCTGGGACGGTGGGCGGTGGCGCCCGAGCACTTGGAGCAGACCAGCGGGCGGCTGACCGAGGCCGTTGCGGCGGCCGGGCCGCTCGGTCTCGACCTGGCCGGGCTCGATGACTTCGAGCGGGCTGTGATCGACACCCTGGAAGGCATCGACTCGGTCGAGGGGCGGGCCCGGCCCGCCGGTGGCACCGATCCACTGGCCGACCACCCGTTCGTGAAGGCGGCCGAGGCCGCTCCGTTCGCACCGCCCGCTCCCGACGACGTCGGCGGCGACGAGCTGCGCCTGCTGGTGAGGCAGGGCCGGCTGGTCGAGAGCGGAGGCATCCACTTCGGGGCGGACGCGGTCGCCGAGGCGGCGCGGGTGGTGGCCCGGCTGCTGGCCGACAAGCCCGAAGGCGTGACCGTGGCCGAAGTCCGCGACGCCTGGGGCACAACCCGCAAGTACGCCCTGGCCCTGCTGGCCCGCCTGGACGGCACGGGCGTCACTCGCAGGCGGGGGGACCTGCGCATCGCCGGGTCGCGGCTGCCCCGGCTGTGATTCCGACCGCCGTGTAACTCAGCCTGGGTGAGGCTCAGACCCCGGTGTGGCTCAGGCAGGAGCCCGGATCAGGTGCGCGTGTGACTCAGGCGGGGGCCCGGATCAGGTGCGGGCCATGCGCAGCAGGAGCTCGCGCCGCTCGATCTCGTTGAGACCGCCCCAGATGCCGTGCTGCTCGCCGATGTCGAGCGCGTACTGCAGGCAGTCGGGCTGCACCGAGCAGGAGGCGCAGATGTCCTTGGCCCGAAGCTCGCGGCGGCGCTTCTCGTCGCGCTTCTCGACGTAGGGAGGCGGGAAGAACACCGAGGCGTGGGGTCCACGGCAAGCCGCCCGCAGCTGCCATTCGACTTCATCGCGCGAAGCAAATCTCATACAAGCGCGCCTCCTCCGGGTGACGAAATAGCACACGCATCTACGGAGATACAAGCCGCCGGAGAGCTTTTTCGGACTCCGACAGCGGTGGCCGCTGCGGGTCAGGGGGCGTTCGAGGCCTCAGAATCGTCGGGCGAGCCGTCCTCCGGGTCGGCCGGTTCCACCGTGAGGATCAGTCCCTCCAGCGCCATGACGCGGACCGGGTCGCCCCCGGAGATGGGGGTGGCCCGTTGGGTTCGGGCCCTCCATGGGGCGCCGTCGATCACCACCACGCCTTCGGGGTCGACGTCGTCGCGGGCCACGCCGAGGGACCCGATCATCCAGTCGCGTCCGATCGTCGGGGTGCCGTAGCGGGTTCGCACCATGGCGGGCATGCCGGCCACCATTCCGGCGAACACCCCGACGATCCCCGCCAGCAGCGTGATCCACGACAGCAGCACGCCTTCGAGCAGGGTCAGCGACCCGGCCACCAGGCACACGGTGGCGATCACCGTCCACACTCTGGGCACGCCGATCTGTATGTCCACGGCATAGCCGAACATGGCCACCAGCAGCAGGACAACGGCCCAACCCCGGGTCGGCAGCGCCGCCAGCCCGTAGCAGCCGAGCAGGAAGGTGATGGCGCCGATCCCGCCGGCGATGCCGACGCCGGCGGTGTAGAGCTCGAAGACGAGCAGCCCGGCGCCCACGAGGAAGAGCAGGTAGGCGACCGCGGGACTGGCCGCGACGTGCATGAACTGGTCGAGCAGCGCGAGCTTGGCGAAGCGGACCCGGCTCACCGGGACCCGCACCGGCTCGTCGCCGGATTCGTCGATCTCCGTCTCGAAGCCGGGCAGGTCGAGCACGAAGAAGGGCAGGGTCGGCGCCTCCCGGGCCAGGCCGAGCTCGATGGCCTCCGCGGAGGAGACCACCGAGGAGCGCATGCTCGGATAGGCCTGGGCGAAGGTCTCGGTCAGGTGCTCGGCCGGCAGGACCGACGGGCCGAGGTCACCCAGCTCCGAGCCGGGAGCCAGGGCCAGGTCGGTGACGACCCCGGCGAGCTGACCCACCCCGCCGCGGGCCTCGGCACCGGACGGACCGACCCACATCGTGACGGGCACCCCCGCACCGACGATGCGGTCGGCCAGCTCACGGAGCCGCTGGCCGTCGATGGTGGCCCGGGAGCTGTTCACCTGCAGCACCAGGCCCAGCGAGCCGTCGGCCTCGGCCTTGTCGATGGACCGTTCGATGAAGTCGGCCATGATCGGGTCGAGATAGCCCGAGACTTCGACGACGTCCACCACTCCCGGTCCTGCCTGCGCGGCGATGCCGGTAGCGCTCGAGTCTGCGGCCGCGGTGATGCCGGTGGCGCTCGAGGCTGCGGCCGCCGCCGGCAGGCTCGTTGCCAGTGCCGCGCCCAGCAGCACAGCCGCGCAGCCGGCGACCCGCCGGGTGAGCCTCATCGGACGACGCAGTAGGGAGCGGTGCCCGCCGCCAGCCCTAGGTGTCGGGATCGCGGTCGAGGGCGCCGACAGCGGCCTCAAGGGTCTCTTCCACCGGCACGATGCGGTCGAAGCCGGTGGTGTGCAGCAGGCGGAGCAGCGTGGTGCCGTTGCAGTACACCACTACCCGGCCCTCGTTCTCGCGGATGCGGCGGATCCCGCCGATGAGCGCGCCGAGACCGGCCGAGTCGATGAAGGGCACGCCGCAGAGATCGACCACAAGGCGCCCCGAGGCGGCGTGCTCGGCCAGCGCCTCGCGGAACTGGGCGACGGTGTAGGCATCGAGCTCCCCGGTGGGGCGAAGCAGGTGGTAGGGCTCTGCGTTCCCGTCGGCATCACGGCGGAGCGATTCGATGTCCAGCATGGCCACCGAGGTTAGCCCGCTTCCACGGGATCGGGGAGGTGTGGGAGCCGGTACGATCTGCGCCGTGGGAGAGGTGTTGCTGGTGACCGACGCCGACTGGATCGCGGAGCAGTGCGAGGCGGCGCTGGGCGGCGACTACCGCCTTCACAGGGTGAGGCAGGGCGCGGACACCCTCGACGCGATCGAGCTTGTCGAGCCCGATCTGGTGCTGCTCGACCTGCAGGTCGGCAACATGGGTGGCATGGCGGCATGTATGGCCGTCCGTCAGGAGGAGGACATGGGCCGGCTGGAGCGCCGGCCGGTGATCATGCTGCTCGACCGCGACGCCGACGAGTTCCTGGCCCGCCGCAGCGCGGCCGACGCCTGGCTGGTGAAGCCGATCAACCCGATGCGCCTGGCCCGCCTGGTGGCGTCCACCCTGGCCGAGGCAGCCGCTCCCGCCTGAGAGCGTGGCCGGCAGCGGCTTCCCGCTCCTGTTCGCTACGCTCACGGGCCGCTCGGGCCCTGGCCTCGGCTAGCATCTCCCGCGCTGCACACGGGCAGTGGCGCAGCTTGGTAGCGCGCCTCGTTCGGGACGAGGAGGTCGTGGGTTCAAATCCCGCCTGCCCGACAATTTCCAGCACCGCCACGGGATGGCTGCACGGCACGCAGTCCGGGCTGTGGCCCGCTCCGGGGCCCGCTCGCCTGGCACCCGGTCAGGGACCCAGGAGGGTGACGGGCACGACGGCGATGTCGTCGACGGTCTCGAAGGCTCGTCCCGCCGCAGTCACCACGATCAGGCGCGAGGGCTCGCCGGCCTGCTGGGTGTCCACCTTGCTGCGGACACGGCGTAAGGACTCGACGGCTGAGGCAATGGCGTCGGTGCCGCCGAGCTTGATCTCCACCGCCGCCCAGTCGCCTGCGCCACGAGTGATGATGGCGTCGGCCTCGAGGTTCTTGGAGTCGCGGTAGTAGCGAACCTCCGCTCCCGCCGCTTGCGCGTAGACCCGCAGGTCGCGCACCGCCAGAGACTCGAACAGCAGCCCCAGGGCGGCGAGGTCGGCCCGAAGACCCGCGGAAGTGGCCCGCAGCGCGGCCGCCGCCAGCGACGGATCGGCGAAGTAGCGCTTGGGCGTCGACCGAAGCGTCGCGCTGCTGCGCAGGTGGGTGGACCACGCGGGCAGCGGCTCGATCACGAACGCCTCCTCCAGGCGGTCCAGGTACCTTCTCACGGTGTCCCGGTCCGACGGTCCGCCCGTGTTGGCCGTGTCGGCTATCAGGGTCCTCGCCGACGCCGAAGTGCCCTCGTTGCGGGCCAGAGAAGAGATCAGGGCCAGCATCTTCGGCGGATCGTGGGTGACCTCGCCACCCCGGAGGTCCACCATCGCCACGTCCCGCAGATAGTCGCCCAGACGGGCGCCCGCGTCGGCGGGACCCAGCGCGATGAAGCGAGGGAACCCGCCCCGGCACACCAACTCGGCCACCCGCAGCAGATCGGACTCCGGAGGATCGGCGCGGCACGGCCCGCCGCCCAGCAGACCGCTGAGTGAGATGCGGCCGGTCGAGTCTCCCGACTCGAACAGCGACATCGGGCGCATCCGCAGCCGCGCCACCCGGCCCGCGCCGCTGTGGTCGGTGATGGTGTAGGTCGGGCGGATCGATCCGGCCAGGATGAACTGCCCGTTGAGGGCCCGGTCGTCGCAGGCGTGGCGCATCGCGTTCCAGACCCCGTCGGCAAGGTGCCACTCGTCCAGCAGCCGGGGGGTGTCGCCCACCAGGAACGCGGCGGGGTCGGCCTCCAGCCTGATGCTCGTCGATGGGAGTTCGTCGAACCGCACGACGCTGTTGGCGAAGCGCCTGCCCGTCCACGTCTTGCCGCACGCCCTGGGGCCTTCCACCGCTACCGCGGGAGACGACCTCAAAGAGTCCACCATCTGCTGGTCCACAACCCGAGGCCTGTATCCGGCCGGCACCTCGCTCCCCATCTCCATACCGCAGATTATACCCGAGCGATACCGCAAAAAATACTCACCCGGTGCCGCAGAATGAACCGCTCGGTCGGCCTCTTCATCGACTACAAGGGTCGTGCCTGAACGCGTCGACGACCCCGATGTGGACGACCTGCTGATGGCTCGATCCGGTGATCGCTACGGTCGTGCCGTCAGCTTCGATGCGCCGTCACGATCGCGCCGGATAGCGCCTACCTGGAGTGGCACCGCGAGAACGTCTACGTTGGCAGCGGCTCGGCCAAAGCAACCGAGTAGTCCGGAAGGCTACGAGCCTGCCTTCGGTTGGCCTAGCGACTCGCGGCCGAGCCTCTGAGCAGGCATCAGGCCAGCAGCGGCTCCAGCTCGTCGATCAGTCGGCCCACGTCGGCCAATCCTCTGCCCACCGCTTCGGCGGACTGCCAGTCCTCATAGAAGTTCTGGTGGAGGCTGTTGGCGACATGGAACCGGCGGCCGAGGCCGGCATTGCCCGTCTCGGCCACTAGCCGGTCGATGACGGCGAACAGGGCGGCGTGGCCGTCGTGCCGCCAGCCCCTACGGGAGGCGACGGCCTTGACCATCTGGGCGGCCGCGCCCCAGCCCTTCTCCGATGCCTGGCGGACGTCGCCCTCGGCCAGTTCCTCGACACCTTGCGCCAGCTGTGTCCGGGCTGCGTCATGATATGTCAACTGCTTCATTGTAGGACTATATCCCATTTCCATGTATTTCCACCATGATCCACTGCTGTTCGGGCGGGGGCCGAATCGGTCGCATCCACCGGTGGAGGCCACGGACCAACACACGAAGTGTCGATATGTCCCTCGGCGATGCTGGGAGTTCGGCGGGTCTGGTGGGGGCGCTAGCCGCCGGTGGCCGCGGTCATGAAGTTGCGGTAGAGCTGCTGGGCGTCGGAGACGAAGCCTTCCATGTGGCGGTCGGCGTCGGCGGCGAGAGGTTCAATGGAGCCGGGTCCCAGGGTCGATTCCAGGGCCTGGCGGTAGGCGGGGATCTCGCCCCAGTTGCGGACGGTGTCGTCCTCGACCTCCACGTGGTACTGCATCGACCAGGCTCGCTCGCCCACCCGCATGGCCTGAACCCGGCACACCGGAGAGCTGGCCAGCACCACCGCGTCCTCCGGCGGCTGGGCCACGGCCACCGAGTGCCACTGCAGGGCGTGCTGTTGCTCGGACATCTGGTCGAAGATCGGGTCGGCCCGTCCCTCGGGCGTCAGCTCCACCGGCAGCACCCCGATCTCGGGTGGACGCTGCGGGCCGCACGTGCCGCCCAGGGCGTCGGCCAGCAGCTGGTGGCCGAGGCACACCCCTAGGAACGGGCGCTGCAATTCCCGCACCCAGCGGCGGATGGCCCGCTTCTCGGGCACCAGCCACGGGTGCTCCTCCACGTCCCACACGTCCATCGGACCGCCCATCACCCACATGGCGTCGTAGTCCTCCAACGGCGGGATGGGCTCGCCCTCGTCGAGCTCGACCGCGGTCCACTCGATGCCGTCGTCCCTCAGGAAGTCACGCAAGCGGCCGGGATGCTCGCAATCGATGTGCTGAAGCACGAGCAATCGCATCCGACGACGCTACCGCGGCCGCACACCCCGCACCCTGGTCGGACAGTAGCCTCCACTAGCAACACCCAACACGGACGGGAGACGGCCGGTGAGGGAGCTGATACTCGAAGGCCGCGTGTCGTGGAGTTCGGACCGGCCGGGGCGAGACCGCACGCTGGCAGTGGGGCCGGCGAGGATCCCCGGACTGACGAGAATCCTCAGGCCGCGGCGGATAGTGGCCGTTCTCGGCTTCGTAGCGGCCACCGCCCTGGTCGCGGCCGTCGTCGCCGCGGCCGCCGGAGCAGTGGCCGCCGGCCTCGGCGCCCGCTGGACCGCTAGGCGCCGGGAGCAGGGACTGGACGACCCCATCGCGGTCGTGCAGCAGCGGGTCGGCCAGGCCAGGGAGTGGATCGACGCCCGCCGATCGTCACAGGACAACGCTCCCGGCAGTGACCTATAGCGACAGCCCCGGCACGGTCTCCACCCGGTAGCTCAACTCGATCGGGGGCAAGCCCGGACCGGACAGCTCGGCCCGGAAGCCGGTGCTGGGCCGTATGCCGCCGATCACGGGCACGGTGCCGGTGAAGGCCACGAAGCATCCCGGCGGGGGGCCGGACCACGGTATGGCCGCCACCAGCTCCAGCGGATGCAGGTTGGCGGCAGCCGATCCGTCCTGGTACAGCACGTCGCCGTCGATGCGGCTGCGCAGCACGAGGTCGTCCCAGCGGTCCCCCACCTCGGCCGCCGACCAGCCCGACAGGGCCACCGGCTTGGGGCACACCGCCTTGGAGGCGATCATGTGGACCGCTTCCAGGTCGCGGTCGGTGTGATCCGAGCCGACCGTCACAAAGGCCTCGTCGCCGTCCATCACCACCACGATCTCGGTCTCGCCGGAAGTGTTGGAACCGGTGACCGCAATCGACGGCCCCTGCGCGATCAAGCCAGGCGAATACACCATGAACAGCGGGATGCTCGCCGGCCGGGACACGCCCAACTCAGCCAGCTCGTCGATGTGGTGATCGACCGCGGCCCGGTCCCGGCCCGCGTAGCCGATCACGATCAGGGCGGTGGGCTCGAAGATCCGCTCAGCCCCGTCGACCGACAACCTCACCGCGAACTCCCTGCCCGGCCAGATCCCAGGCTTACGGGTTGTAGCCGCCGGTGCGGAACTCGACCATCAGCACTCCCGACTCGGTGCGCCACGGGCCGTGGGGCATGCCCGGAGGGCGGCAGGCGTACATGCCGGCGGTGAAGGTCTCGCCCAGGCGCAGGTCGGTGAGGTCGCCCTGCACGATGTACACCTCCTCCCAGAAGTGGTGGGTGAGCACGCCGTTGGGCGATGAGTCCACCCCCGGCGCGAAGCGCATCAGCCGGGTGTAGGGCCCGTCAGGCTGGCCGTCGGTGGACAGGACCATCTCGTCGATGCCCTCCACCGGGCCGCCCGCGGGCCGCCACGGCCCGTCGGGAATGTGGAACTCCAGTTCAGGTTTCTCGGCCATGGCTCCTATCCCAGCTCGTAGACCTTCGGCTCCAGCCGATGGTTGATGTTGCGGGCGCTGTCTTCGGTGATCACGTAGGTGTCGCCCATGAACACGCCCTTGATTATGTCCGTGGTGCACGGGTGGATCTCCACGCACAGCGCCATGTTGGGCTCCAGCACCACGTCCTTGTCGGGACGGTGCGACGTGCCCACGAAAGGTCCGGCGTCGATGGGGTTGAACACGCCATGCACCAGCGGGGCCACGATGGTGTAGCCCCGCTCGTTGATGATGCTGCCCGCGGCCCGCAGCTCCTTGGCGGTGCAGCCCGGCTTGAGCTCGGCCACTATCCGGTGGTAGGCCTCGATCATCACGTCGAGCAGGTCGGCGTAGTCGGGCGGCGGCTCGGAGAACACCATCGCCTTGCCCGTCTGGGCCTCGTAGCCGTGCGGATCACGGGCCCCGACCTCCATCAGCAGCACATCGTCGGGGGTGATGGTGCGCCCGATGGGCCGGGGCCGCTGGAAGCCGCTGGTGGGGCTGCTCATCGACTCGCTGCCGGCCAGGACCATGCACGGGATCTCGCCCCGCTCGGCGGCGATGGTGGAATAGATGATCCGGAACAGATCGTGCTCGGTCATGCCGGGCCGGAGCTGCTCCATCACCGCCACCTGGGTGGCGTCGCCGATGCGGGCCGCCTCCTCCAGACAGGCGACCTCCTCGTCGGACAGCACCAGCCGCATCCTCCAGAACTCGTCGGAGAACTCCGCGAACTCGATCTCCGGGTAGGTCCCGGTGAGGGCGGCCCAGTGGTCCCGCGACACCGACAGGTACGGGGTGGGATTCACGATGCCCACCCTGCCCCGGTGCAGGCCCAGCTCGTCGAGCCGGTCGACCAGGATGGTGCGGGTGTTGAGGGCGCCGCGCACGTCGGGAAAGATCGACCGGGTGACCCGGTCGGGAAGGCGGGCGTTGAGGCCGAGGATGGCCAGCGTCGGCTCGCCCTCGGCGGGGAAGATCACGAAGCTGTCGAGCTCCATGGTCCCCATGTAGTTGGTGATCCAGCGCACGTTGGCCCAGCCCCGGTCCCACAGGTGGGCGGCGCCGGCCACCAGCAGGCAGTCGAGGTCGTGCTCGGCCATGAAGCCCCTCACCAAATTGTGGCGCCGCTCGAACTCGGCTTCGGAGAACGTCGGCCAGTCGTACCAGTCGTGGTTGATCGGATGGGGGTAGGTGATGGCCCTCGGCCCGAACTTCGGGGCGGACAGGACGTCGGTCATGGGATCTCCTTTCGGGTGCTGGGACGGCCGGAGTCGGCGGGATCCTCGACGAGAGCGAGCGCGGCTCCCCTCCGGTGGTCGGCCGCGGCTAGGGAACCGGCGGGCTGGGTGCAACGACCGACGATGGTGCAGCTTCCGAACAGGTCGGCGTCGGCGGGCGTGTCGTCGGCCACCGTGTGGCCGCGCCGGGCCAACTCCGCGTCGAGACCGGCGGGGAAGCCGGGCTCGAGGAACAGCAGGTCCTCGGAGTCGGGCAGCCGCGGCGTTCCCGACAGCCAGCGGGGAGTATCGACGGCCGCTTGCGGCGAGGCGTCATCGTCGATGATGGCTCGCAATACCTGGAAGTTGGTCTGGACCTGACCCCGCCCGCCGGGAGTGGCCCCGACCAGCCGCCGGCCGTGCTGGGCGACGTGATAGCCGACGAGAGTGTGCAGCGGGCGACGGAAACGCGGCGGCTCGGGTGACTGCCCGACCCGGGCGGGCTGCTTGGCCAGCCGGTCGTTGAGCACGATCCCGGTTCCCGGCACCACCACCCGTGAGCCGAACTCGTTGAAGAGACTGTGGATGAAGGTCACCATGAGGCCTTGGTCGTCGACCACCGACAGGCAGGTGGTGTCCGTGCCCCCGGTCGCAGCCGGCGCGGCCGACGCGGCCACCGGTGCAGGCCGCGAGCGGCGCTGCTCCTCGATGCGGGAGCACCAGCGGTCGACAGAGTCACCGTTGAGGACCGAGACCACATCGGCCGTCTCCTGCCAGCGGGACATCAGGCCCAAGTCCGCGAAGGCGGCGTGCTTGCAGCGCACCATCAAGTCGATCCGGTCGGCCTCGTCGTCGATGAGTCGGCCCTCCAGGCGGTCATAGAGCAGCAAGAGCTGCAGGAGCACCCAGCCCATCGACACCGGAGGCGTCACCGACACCTCGGCCGAGCCGTAGCCAACGGTGAGGGGCGCCTCGAAGTCGGATGAGTGCTCCAGGAGGTCCTCGGCCGAGAGCAGGCCGCCGAGCCCGTCGAGGGTGTCCACGACGGCGCGGGCCAGGCGGCCCTCGTAGAGCACGGACCGCCCATCGGCCCCGATCTCGCGCAGCGTCCGGGCCAGAGCCGGCAGCCGGAAGCCCTCGCCGACCGCCGAGCCGTTGCCGTCGCAGAATTCCGACACGAACGGATCGTCGGGGCCGGTCGCCACGCGGACCCGGTCGAGGGCCCGTGTGAAGGCGGCGTCGAGGGCGAACCCGTCGTCGGCAAGCTCGGCCGCCGGTTCCACGAGAGAGGCGAACGACCGGGTCCCGTGGCGCTCCCACAGCCGCCACCAGGCGTCCACCAGGCCCGGAGTTGAGATCGACAGCGGGCCGTAGCGGGGCAGGGTGCCACCCGGGATCGGGGTGGTGGCCAAGGCCCGCGGCACCGCGCCGGCGCCGTTGAGCGCCTCGACGCAGCCGTCGGATCCCGAGACGAGCGCGAAGCCGTCACCGCCCAGACCGCACCATGGCAGCTCGCGAACGCACTGCACCGCGGAGGCGGCGATGGCCGCGTCGACGGCGTTGCCGCCCGACGCCAGCACAGCCGCGCCTGCGTCGGCCGCCTCCCGGCAGCCCGCGCTGATCACAGCTCGCCCAGAGGATGCAGGGTCAGACAACGGCGACCGCCTCGACTTCGATCAGCATCTCGGGGTTCTTCAGGCGGGCCACGAACACCGAGGACCGGGCGGGCAAGGGCTCCGGAAAGTGCTTCACCCACTGCTCGTTGAGGGGCCCGGTGGGGGTGCCCTCCTTTAGGTAGACGGTGGTCTTGACCACGTCGGCCATCGAGGCGCCCGCCGCGGCCAGGATGTTGCCGATGTTGCGCAGCGCCCAATCGGCCTGCTCACCGATGTCGCCCATCTCGCCGGTGTCGCGGTTGCGCCCCGCCTGTCCCGCGGTGAACACCAGGTTCCCGACCCGGATGGCCTGACTGAACGGGCCGGTCGGCGTGGGCGCTCCGTCCGTGCTTACGGCAGTGCGATCGCTCATA
Organism: Candidatus Aldehydirespirator sp.; assembly: GCA_965203575.1. GTDB lineage: Bacteria > Actinomycetota > Acidimicrobiia > Acidimicrobiales > Aldehydirespiratoraceae > Aldehydirespirator. The sequence continues at coordinate 1,837,602 of OZ241894.1, read as the reverse complement.
TTGCTAGCTCCTGACTGGTGGCGGACTCCTGGGGCTCCGGCGCAGCGCTGACGATCGTGCGCCAGTGGTGGCACCGCACCGTGTGCAGGCCGTCGACCGGACCGACCGGCTCGGGCGGCGGCTCGGCCTCGGCACACTGGGCGGTGGCGTACGGGCAGCGGGTGCGGTAGCGACATCCCGACGGCGGATCGAGGAGGCTGGGCAGCTCGCCCAGCACCAGGCGGCGGGCCGTCTGGAGGCGGGCCGCGCTCTCGGCGTCGGCTCGGGGCACCGACGAGATCAGGCCATGCGTGTAGGGATGGCGGGGCTCGCCGAACACCTCGGACGCGGTGCCCGTCTCGACGATCTGGCCGAGGTACATCACGGCCACCCGGTCGCTGAGATGGCGCACCACCGAGAGGTCGTGGGCGATGAACAGCATGGCCAGGCTCAGCTCGTCGCGCAGTTCGTCGAGGACGTTGATGATCTGTGCCTGGATCGACACGTCCAGCGCGGACACCGGCTCGTCGCAGACCAGCACGGCCGGGTCGGTGACGATGGACCGGGCGATGCCGACCCGCTGCTGCTGCCCGCCGCTCAGCTCGCTGGGAAGGCGGTCGGCCACCGCGGCCGGCAGCCCCACCAACTCCATCGCTTCAGCCACCGCCCTGGCCCGGCCGGCCCGGTCGCCGATGCCGTGAACCCTCAGCGGCTCGCCGATGAGGGTCGACACGTTCATGCGGGGGTCGAGCGAGCCGCGGGGGTCCTGGAACACCATCTGGATGCGGTGGCGCATGCGGCGCAACTCCCGCCGCGACAACGAGCCGAGGTCGGTGTCCTCAAGTCGCACCGAGCCCCTCTGCATCGGCACCAATTGCATGATGGCCCGAGCCAACGTGGACTTGCCGCACCCGCTCTCCCCCACCAGGCCGAGCGTCTCGCCGGTGGCCAGATGCAGCGACACCCCGTCCACCGCGGTGATGCGGCCCGCATCGGTGTCGAACTCCACCACGATGTCGTCCACCTCGAGAACGCTCACGGAGTCCTCCTCCAGGGGCGGCCCGCTTCAGTGGCGTCCTTGGCCCGGTCGGTGGCCAGCCAGCAGGCGCTGACATGCTCAGGACCCACCGCCACCTCGGGCGGCACCTCGGACCGGCAGCGGTCGACGGCGTAGCTGCACCGCGGCGCGAAGGCGCACGACGAGCCGCCCCCGCCGGTTATGGGCGGCTGGCCGGGAATGGGGTGCAGCCGCCCCGTGTGGGCGTCCTCGAAGCGGGGCACCAAGCGCAGCAACCCCTCGGTGTAGGGGTGGTTGGCCCGGTCGAAGAGATGGGTCATCGAGGCCTTCTCCACCAGCTTGCCCGCGTACATGACCTGCACGTCCTCGCAGGTGGCGGCAACCACCCCGAAGTCGTGAGTGATGAGCATGAGAGCCATGTCCTCGGACCGGCGCAGCTCGTCGAGCAGCAGCAGGATCTCGGCCTGCACGGTCACGTCGAGGGCGGTAGTGGGCTCGTCCGCGATCAGCAGGCGGGGCCGGCAGGCGATGGCCAGCGAGATCATCACTCGCTGGCGCATGCCGCCGCTGAAGCTGCTCGGGAGCTCTGTGGCCCGCTGCTCGGGATCGGCGATGCCGACCCGGGCCAGCAGCTCGACCGCTTCGGCGGCGGCCTCGGATCGGCCCATGCCCCGGTGAAGGCGCAGCGACTCGGCGATCTGCTCGCCCACCGCCATCAGGGGATTGAGCGACGTGAGCGGATCCTGGAAGATCATGCCGATCTGCCCGCCGCGCACATCCCGCAGCCTGCGCTCGTCGATGCGCAACAGGTCCTGGCCGTCGAAGTAGACGGCCCCGGAGACCTGCACGTCGTCGGTGATGGCGAACAGCCGCAGCAGGGCCCGGGCGGTCACGCTCTTGCCGCTGCCGCTCTCGCCCACCACGCCCAAGGAGGCGCCGGGCGCCATGGTGAAGCTGACGCCGTCCACGGCGTGGACGGGACCGGAGGCGGTGCGGAACGTGACGTGGAGGTCTTCCACCTCGAGCAGAGGCAAGCTCATCCGGCCGCCCCCGACGCGTCGATCAGGGCCCTCATCCGGCCGACCCTTGGGCAGTGGGAAGGGCCCTCATCCGGCCGCCACTTGGGCAGTGGGAAGGGCCCTCATCCAGCCGCCCCCGAGCGGGCCTCCCAGTAGCGGCCCAGCAGGTTGAGCACCAGCACCGAGATGCCCAGCAGCACGCCGGGCAGGATCGTGAGCCACCAGGCCACCGCCAGCAGGGGCCGTCCCTCGGAGATCAGCAGTCCCCAGGTGGTGTCGGGGGGCTGCACGCCCACCCCCAGGAAGCTGAGACCGGCCTCCGAGAGCATCACGTGGCCGATCTCCACCACGCACAGCACCAGGATGCGGGGCGCCACGTTGGGCAGCAGGTGACGGCCCAGGATGGTCGCGGTGGAGCAACCGGTGGCGATGGAGGCCTCGACGAAGGTCTCCTCCCGCAGCCGGAGGGCCTCAGCCCGCACCACCCGCGCGAAGATCGGCCACACCAGGCACGGCAGCACCACGAGCAGGATGATCACGCTCGGCCCGAGCAGGCTGAGCAGCAGGATAGCCACCAGGAACATGGGCATGGCCGTCTGGGCCTCGCCCAGCCGCATCAGCAGGCGGTCGGTGCGCCCCCCGAAGTAGCCGCCCAGCAGCCCGAACAGCACCCCCACCCCCGCGCCGATCAGGGTGGCGGTGACCGCGATGAACAGGGTGAGGCGGGTTCCGACCACCATGCGGGAGAACAGGTCCCGGCCCAGGCTGTCGGTTCCCAGCAGGTGCAGGCCCTCGGACGAGGACTCCCCCGGCCCCAGCAGGCGGGCCCGCAGGTTCTGGGCCTCGTGGTCGTGCGGGGCGAACACGTCGGGCACGATGGAGGCCGCCACCAGCAGCAGCAGGAAGAGCACCAGCAGGATCCAGCCCCGGCTGCCCAACATGTCGATCAGGCGACCCCAGACGCGGTGCTGCGACGTGGCGGCCGGGCCCTCGCCCGTGCGCTTGGCCACTGCGACACTCATCAGGTGGCCGTGATCCTGCGGTCTATGAACTGGTAGCCCATGTCGATCAGAAGGTTGCTGAAGATCACGAAGGCACCGGCGATGATGACCGCGGCCTGGAGGACAAAGAAGTCCTGGCGGTGGGCGGCATCGATGGTCAGCAGGCCGATCCCGGGCCAGGCGAAGACGTACTCGATGGCGAACACCGCACCGCCCCACATGCGCACGTACTCCCAGCCGACGATGGTGGCGGTGGTGACCCCGGTGTTGCGCACCACGTGACGGCGCAGGATGTTCCACTCGGTAAGGCCCTTGCTGCGGGCCACGGTGACGTACGGCTTGGACATCTCCTCGAAGGTGGCCGACCGCACGAGCTGGAAGATGCGGCCGCCGTGGACGATGCCCAGAGTGGCCGCGGGCAGAACGATGCTCGCCGTCTCGAACCGGCCCGAGGTCGGCAGCCAGCCGAGCTGCACCCCGAACATCAGGATCAGCAGCAGTCCCAGCCAGAAGTTCGGCACCGACAGCGCGGTCACCGACGCCAGGTTCGAGGCCTTGTCGAAGGGCTTGCGGGCCCGCGCCCCGGCCACGATCCCCGGTATCACCCCGAGCACCGCGGCCGCTCCCAGGCCGACGACGGTCAGATAGATGGTGGAGGGCAGCGCCTCGGTGACCGCATCGATGGCGGGGCGCTGCTGCCAGGTCGACTCCCCGAAGTCGAGACGGGCCAGGTCGACCAGGTACTCCCAGTAGCGCTCGGCGACGGGGCGGTCCAGGCCGAACTGGCGGTGGATCTTGGCTATGTGCTCATCAGTGGCGTCGACCGGGGCGAACACCAGTGCCGGGTTCCCGACGATGTGGGCCAGGAAGAAGATCACCGTCACCACGAGCAGCAGCACGACGGTGCCGTCGCGCAGCCGCCGCAGCAGCAGGCCGAGCAGCGACCCTTGGGAGGCGAGGCGATCTGCCCCGGGCTGCAGATCGCGCAGCCATCGCAGCAGCCGGCCGCGCCGCGGCCGCTGCGACGGCGCCGTTGTCGCCGTCGTCTTCTGCATACCTATCGATACCTATGGACGCTCAGCCCCGCCGGAGCCCGGCTCGGGTCACCCCGAGCCGGGCCGGCAGGTCAACAACAAGACACCCTGACGCGGATGTCCTAGTTGAGGCTCATCTCCGACACGAGGTACTCGTCGTCGAGCCGGGGCTGCCAGTCGAGACGCTCCGTCGCGCCGTAGATCAGGTCCTGCTGAAGCAGGTAGATGGCATGCGGGTTCTCATGCAGCCGGGCCCATGCCCTCTGGTAGAGGATGTGGCGCAGGTCCTGGTCGGTCGTCGAGCCGGCCTGCTCGAAGAGGTCGGTGACCAACTCGTCGCACAGCTTGGAGGACGAGCCGCCGCACACCAGGAAGTTGCGGGTGCGGGCCCCGTCGAACCACTCGTTGGAGTTCCAGCCGTAGCGTATGTCGTAGGCGCCGGGCTGGTCGCCCTTGATCCGGCTGCCGGCGCGGAAGCGGGTCCACTCAGTGAGCCGCACCTCAGTGTCGAAGCCGATGTCGTTCAGCATCGTGGCCACCGCCTGGGTCGTCTCCACGCCGCGCAGGTACCGGCCGATCGGCGCGTAGATCTCGAGCGGCAAGGGGTTGTCCTCGTTCCAGCCGTGCGATTCCATGATCTCGCGGGCCTGATCCGGGTCGTACGGGAACGGGCCGATGTCGGGGTTGTAGCCGAGCATCCCCGGCGACAGGTGCTGGGCGTCGTTGGGCCGCGCGTAGCCCTCGTACAGCGTCTCGGCGATCAGCTCTTTGTCCACCGCCAGGTTCATGGCGACGCGGATCTCGGGCGGGGCCAGATCGGGACGCAGGGCGTTGAGCGCGAGGTAGCTGTACTCGGTGGCGGGCACGCTGAGCGCCTGGGGCACCAGCGGAACCTGCTCGGGCAGGATGTCGAGCACCAGGTCGACCTCACCGGCCTGCAGTGCGGCCAGCGACGTCTGCTTGTCGGGGATGAACCGCACCGTGAAGGCGTCGATCGACGGCGCATCGCCCCAGTAGTTCGCGTTCCGCACCGCGGTGATCTGCTGGCCGCGCTCCCAGGACTCGAACATGTAGGGACCGGTCCCCACCGGGTTCTCACCCACCGTGTCGGCTGTGCCGGGCGCGAAGATGGGGAGCTGCGCGATCTGCAGCGGCAGGGTGGCGTTGACCCCGTCGGTGTGGATGTCGACGGTGTAGGCATCCACTGCCTCGACGCTGGTGATGCCCCGGATGTACGAGTCTCGCTGGGTCGAGTAGTCCGGGTCCAGCATGCGGTTCAGGGCATCCGCCACGGCCTGGGCATTGAGATCCTGACCGTCGTGGAAGGTCACACCCTCACGCACTGCGAAGCGCCAGGTGTCGTCGTCCACCACTTCGGGCCAGCTGGTGGCCAGCACCGGTACCAGTGCGGTCGAGGGGTCCCGTCCCAGCAGGGACTCGAACAGGTTGGCGGTCACCACCCGCGAGCTGCGGTCGTTGACGGCCTGCGGATCGAGCGTGGAGGGCTCGGTGGTGACGGCGATGGTGACCCTTCCGGGATCTCCGGTCGGCGCGGCCTCCTCCACCATCTCTTCCTCGGCGGCCATGGCGGCCTCCTCGGCGGCCGCTTCGGCCTCGGCTGCTCTCGACTCGGCTTCAGCCGCGGCCTCTTGCGCCGCGGCCGCCTCCGCCTGGGCCGCCTCCAGGGCGGCCTGCGCCTCGGCCTGCTGCTCCGCGCTCGCCTCGGCCGCGGCTGCCGCGGCGGCAGCCAGGGCCTCCTCGGCGGCGGCTGCCGCGGCGGCCGCCGCGTCGGCCTCGGCCCGGGCGGCGTCGGCGTCGGCCTCAGCCTGCGCGGCCTCAGCCTCCGCGGCCGCGACCGCGGCGGTGTCGACCACCGGTGCGGCTGGCTCGTCGTCGCCGCAGCTCGCGGCGACTAGCGAGAGGACGAAGAGCGCCGCGAGCGGCACCCCCAATCTCTTCCAGATGTATCGCATTTTGCTGTTTCCTCCTTTGGGTCTGTGAATTGAATTCATCAGATCTAGGTGCCTTGGGAACCGTGGAATTGGTCCGCGGCCGCGGCCGCGATCTCGTGGTCGATCTGGGGGGAGCCCCCGCCCACACCGATGGCGCCCACGCAAACGCCGTCGGAGAACAGAGGCACACCGCCGGGATTGACGGTGACCCCTCCAGGGATGATGTCCACGAGACTGGTGGGGAACAGGGGCCGGTCGGCCCACTGCGCGACGAGATCCTTGGTGGGCTTGGCGAAGGCGGCCGCCAGCCGGGCCTTGCCCATGGCCATGTAGGGCCCGTGCCAGCGCTTGCCCCGCACCACTACCAGGGGATGGCCGGCGTCGTCGTGCACGGCCACGGTGGCGTTGATGCCGCGGGTGGCCCCGATGGCCCGGGCCTGCTGCACCAGCTCGAGCGCCTGCTCAACGTCCATTGCTGTGCCGTCCATTGTCGCTGGGCCCGTCGTCCCAGGGGACCGACAGCAGCCGCAGGTAGCGGGCCGCGTTGTCGGCCATCAGCTTGCGCAGGGCTTCCTCGCCGATCACGGGGCCCCAAGAGATCACGTTGTCGGTGCTGTTCGGGTAGTAGCACTCGGGATGGGGGAAGTCCGACTCGTACATGAGCACGCCGTCGCCGAGGATGTCGATGACCGCCTTGGTCATCTCGGGTCCCTCGTGCTGCTCGATGGCGCAGAACACCCGGCCCATCTGCACGTACTCCAGGGGGGTGTGCTTCAAGTCGGCGGGCACGGCGCCCTTGACGTAGTCGATCTGGCTGGTGAGGCGGATGATCCAGTGCGGCAGCCAGCCGTGGCCGGTCTCCACGGTGGCCACCCGCAGGTTGGGGTACCGGTCCAGCATCCCCGACACCAGCACGTAGGCCATGAGCCTCTGGGCCCCCCACACATGGGCGGCGGTGCGGGCCACGGCCACGTTGCCCCAGATGTCGCGGTAGCCGGGGAAGTAGGGGGCCTCGTAGAAGAAGCTGTGGTGCATGATGGGCAGGTCGGCCTCGTCCATCGCCTGCCAGATCGGCTCGAGGTCGGGATCGTCCACCGGCAGGCCCTCGGGCAGCACCGGCCACACCGCGGCCAGCCACTCCTCGCCGGCGTGCTCGCGGATGGTGTCGGCCGCCCATCCGGGATCGGCGCCCGGCGCGAGCAGGAGTCCCTTGAGACGGCGGGGGTCGGCCGAGCAGTAGTCGGCCATGTAGCGGTGGTAGGAGCGGTACATGGCCTTGGCCAGGCTCAGGTCCAGCGCGGTGCTGCCCGGCGCCCAGGTGCCCGGGATGATGAAGTTGATGTCCACCCCTTCAACGTCCATGTTGGCCAGACGGCCCTCGGAGTTGGTGTGCTGGATGCCGTCGGCGATGGGCTTGACCGCCAGGTTCTGGACCCGGCCCTCGAGCGCCCCCTTGGCGCCCGCGCCGCGGGTGTCGACGGCGGCATCGGGCTTGTGTCCGGCCACCCGGTTGTAGGGCTGGGGGTTGACCCGGACCACGCCGTAGGGATGGGTGGGATGGCCCCGGCCCGCGGTCGGCTTCGTCACCCGGACATACGGGGTCAGCTCGTCGGCCCGGTCCTTGAGCTCGCGGTCGCCGTAGTCGACGAGCACCTCGACGGATGGGGTGACGTGGGTGTCGGCGTCGATCACCCGGTATCCCTGTCTCATGGCTTCCTCTCTGTCTCCTCGGCGGGGGAGGTGGTAGGGGACGGTTCAGTTGCTGGATCCTCGGCCGCGTCGAGGGTCTCGTGCATCACGGCGGGGATCTCGTAGGCCACATCGACGGTCTCGTGCATCACGGCCAGGAGGCTCTGTTCGACCTGTTGAAGGTGGCGCCGCATCTGCTCGCGGGCCAGATCGGCGTCCTGCCGGGCGATGGCGTCGTGTATCTGCAGGTGGCCCTCGTAACCCGAGCCCACCCGGTGGCGCTGCTCGGGAGCGCGGGTGAACACCCGCCAGAAGGCCGGCTTGCGGAAGAAGAGCCCGAGGCCGGCCTCGTAGAGCTCGGCCAGGATGGTGTTCTGGGATGCTCGCACCACCGCGCAGTGGAAGCTGCGGTCGGCGGTGTGGTACTGGGCCTCGTCCTGGGTGTCCATCCGCCCGAGGCACGCGGCGATCTCGGCGAGGTCGTCGGTAGTGCGATTGGCCGCGGCCAGGCCGGCCGCGTGGATCTCCAGCAGCTTGCGCACGTCGAACACCTGCTGGACCGAGGCGTCGGAGGCCCGGGCCGCGAGGTCGAGCATCCGGGGGCTGATGTCGGTGGGGTGCTGCACGATCAGCCGGCCCGATTCGCGGGTCAGGAAACCCGACGACACCAGGCCCTGGAGCGCCTCACGCACCGTGGTGCGACCCACGCCGAACACCTCCCGCAGCTCGCGCTCCGACGGCATCACCGCGCCCGGTGCCAGGCGGCCCGACAGCATCTGGCGCTTGAGCTGCTCCTGCAGCCGGTCGGCGAGCGTCTCGCGGCTGAGCTTCACGCGCGTTTCCCTCCCAACCAGCTCAACACGGTGGTGCCGGAGTAGGCCGCGTCGAGCTCTTCGCCGGAGGGTGCGGCGAACGAGATGCGCTCGAAGTCGCCGCGGCTCTCGAAGGGCACCGAAGCGTCCAGGATGGCCTTCGTGCCCACGCCGGCCTGCGATGTGCGCACGTACTCGTGGCCCCGCAGCCCGGGCAGGACCACGAGGTCGGACGCGGCGTCGAAGCGGGTGGCCAGCGCGTAGGCCACGTCGTCGGGATCGTGCAGATCGATGTCGTCGTCGACCAGCACGATCATGTTGAGGTCCTTGAGGGCCCCGAACGCGGCCAGCGCGGCGTTGCGACCCATGCCGTTGTCGCGCTCGGACCGCTTCGACAACGCCATCACCAGATGGAACCGGTGAAGTCCGCCCGGCGGCATGCACACGTCGCTCACGATCGGGGTCACCGGCCGGACCGCCTCCAGCGCGGCCACCTCCAGCACGTGCTTGCGCAGCACGATGGTCTCGCGGCCGGCGCCGTTGATGGCGTGGTAGACGGGCTCGTCGCGGGCCGTGACCGCGGTCACGTGCATCGTCGGGGCCGGACCGGCGGGCGAGGCATAGCCGACGAACTCGCCGAAGGGGCCCTCGGTGACGCTCTCGCCGGCCCGGATCACGCCCTCCAGCACGATCTCGGTGTCGGCGGGAACGTCCACGTCCTGCGACACGCCCGGCGCCACCGGCAGGGGCGCGCCGCGGCAGCCCCCGGCCGCGCAGAGCTCGTCGCGGCTCTCAGGCATGAGCGCCCCCATGGTCGAGGCGGCGTAGATCAGGGCCACGTCGGTGCCGATACAGACGGCCACCGGCAGGTCCTGACCCATCTCGACGGCATGGTCGAGGGCCCGGCCGAGATGGCGTCCGTGGTCGATCTTGACCGCCACCTCGTCGGGGCCGATCAGCTGGAGCCGGTGGAAGGACGCGTTGCGCACACCGGTGAGCGGATCCCGCACGATGAGCACGCCGGCGGTGACAAATCGGCCGCCGTCGCCCGGGGCGTGCTTGAGCACCGGAAGGTGCGCCCCCAAGTCGATCTCGCCCGAGCGCCACACGTTCTGCTGGACCCGTGGGTCGCTCGCCGCGGTGGGCTCGATGTCGGCGCGGATGCCCCGGGCCAGTGCGGCCCGCAGGCGGTCGCGGTCGAGGCCCATGGCCACCTCCGACGACTCCGGCGTGGCGAACACGTTGCCGACCACCGGAATGTCGTGGTCCTTGACGCTCTCGAACAGCAGCGCCGCGCCGGCGTCGTGATGCTTCATCATGGCCGCGGCCTCGAGGTCGGGATCGACGGTGCGCGACACCCGGGCCAGCAGCCCGGCCCGGTCGAGACGGCTCAGGGCGGTCCGGAAACCGGTGTCGAGAACGCCGACCGGCTCGGTCGCGGTCACGGCCCGTCGCCTTCCCGGTGAGGGCCGGGTGTCTCGGCCAGGCAGCGCTGCACCATGGAGCGGGCCCGCTCCCAGTCGTAGTTGCGGTACAGCCGGCCCTGCACCACCGACGCGGAGCCGGCGTAGAACATCTCGTACTGGAAGTGCCGGCTGGCGAACTCCGAGCCGATGGCGTCCCAGATCAACTTCAACAGCCCGATTCGATGCTCGGAGTCCACCTCCGGCCAGCGCACGAAGCGCTCGAAGTCGGCCCGGGTGACCGGATCCTGGAAGGCACTCATGGACGACGGCACCTGGATGGTTGTCCCGCCGGTGAGCTCTCGCAGGGCGAACGTGATGTCGCGGTACAGCGCGGGCTGCTGCGTCATGGCCGCGTAGAGCATCTCCGGGTCGGGGCGGGCCACGCCGTTGGCGTCGATGGTGGCGTTGTACTCCCCGGCCAGCACCATCCCGTACGGGACGGACGCAAGGGCGGCCACCCGGGCCAGGCTCAACTGGAAGTTCCGGTCCCGGGCCTGACCCGACCATTCGGCCAGCTGGGAGGCCAGCCCGGCCAGGAACCTCATCTTCACCGCGTAGCGGATCTGGGCCTGGGTGTTGCCCAGGAGGTGTGCCGGGGTCCGGTTGAACTGGGCGAAGGTGATCTCGGGGTCGCGGTCGACGAAGACGTGCTCGGCGGGCACGTCCACGTCGTCGAACACCACCAGCGCGTCGGTCTCGTCGTAGGTGGCCGACAGCGGGTAGTCACCCGCGGAGGTCACGTCGCGGCCGTAGGGCCGGCGCGGGTAGATGCGCAGCCTCGGGTGGTTCACGGGGATCACCACCGACAGCCCGTAGTCGTCGGCGCCCGGCGGCAGCGGCTGGATGGAGCTGACGAACAGGTAGTCCGACAGGATCGTGCCGGTCCCGAGCATCTGGGCGCCCCTCACCACCACCCCGTCGTCACCGGAGCGCACGATCGAGGCGTACAGGTTGGGCGCGTACTGCTCGTGGGGCCCCTTGGCCCGGTCGACCTGGGGGTGGATGATGGTGTAGGTGACGTACAGGTCCTCGTCACGGGCCCGCTCGTAGAAGCGCTGCACGTTGTCGGCGTAGTGGTCGCCGGCCTTGGCGAAGGTGTCGAGAGATCCCGAGAAACCTGCGAAGAAGGAGGCCACATGGTCGGGTGATCGGCCCAGGTAGCCGAAGCTCATCTCCGACCACGCCTCGATGGCCAGCCGCCGCCGGCGGAGATCCTTCACCGAGCGGGGCACCAGCCAACTCAGGTTCACGGGTTGACCGCTGGTCGGCGACTCGTAGGTCATGACCTCATGGTTGGCGGGATCGGACGAGAAGTCGTAGAGCCGGGCCACGCTGCGCACGCCGGCCGCGAACGCCGGGTGGGTCGTCACGTCCTCGACGTGCTCGCCGTCGAGTATCACGTTGCGCCCGTCTCGCAGCGACTCGACGTAGCTATCTCCCGTGCGCATCCATCCTCCAACAGGACGCGAGAACCGCCCGGCAGCAGCCAGGTTCTCTTGGCAGATTGTCTGACAACCTGCCCATACTGTCAAACTGGGTCGGTGAGGATCACGTGAGGACCGCTCTGGGCCGGCTTGCCGACACGCTTGGCAACCCCAACTTCCGCCGTTACGCGAGCGCCCAGTTCCTGCACGGTGCCGGAATGTGGGCCCACCACCTCGCCGAGGTGTGGCTGGTGTATGAGATCACCGACAGTGCGTTCGTCGTCGGTCTCACCATCGCCGTCCGGTCGGGCTCGGCCGTGGTTCTCGCGCCGGTGGCGGGGACTCTGGCCGACCGGATGGACCGGCGCCGTCTGCTGGCCTCCACGCAGGCCGCGAAGGCCCTCGTTGCCGGCACGCTGGCCCTCCTTGCGCTGGCGATGCGAGAGGACCTGCCGCTGGCCGTGCTGTTCGGCGCCGTGGCGGTGCTGGGCGTGATCGGCGCCATCGACACCCCGCTGCGGCGGGCCTTCGTGCGCGATGTCGTCATGGCCGACCGGATCGACCGGGCGGCCCGGCTGCACACCTCGGTGATGTCGGTGGGCCGGTTCCTGGGAAGCGGCGCGGCGTGGCTCTTCCTGAGCCTGTCCGCGGCATGGGCCTGCTTCGCGGTGAACGGAGCGACCTCGCTGCTCGCGTCCATGCTGGTGCTCCGGGTGGTGCCCACCACCGCCGCCGTGTCGAAGGACGCCCGAGCAACCGGCGGTCGGGTGCTCGGCTACCTGCTGCGCACACCGGCGGTGACCATACCGATGGCCCTGCTGTGCTCGTTCACGCTGTTCGGCTGGAACCTGGCCGTGCTGCTTCCGGTCATCGCCGACAAGCAGCTGGAGAGCGGGGCGGGCACGTTCGCGATCCTGGCCCAGGTCATGGCCGTCGGCAGCCTGATCGGCTCGGTGATGATGGCTGCGTCAAGGCTGGAGGGGGCGCGCAGCCTGGCCCTCCTGCTGGCCGTTTTCAGTGCGACCCTGGTCACGCTGTCGGCGGTGAACGTCCTCGTCGCCGGCATAGTGGCCATCTTCGTGGTGGGCATATTCGGCGGCGGCTTCTTGAGCCTGTCCAACGGATCGGTTCAGAGCGCAGCCGATCCCCGCCTGCAGGGAAGAGTGTCGGCGGCCTACGGGGTCGTTTTCGTGGGGGCCCGCGCCGTCGGTGGCCCCATCCTGGGTTGGCTGGTGGACGACTTCGGCAGCCGGGTCGCCCTGGTCACGGTGGGGATCTTCACCGCCGCCTGTGCGCTCGTTGGCCTCCTCGCCGTGGCCCGAGTCCGTTCGAGCGGTTCCAGCCAACTCAGTGGCGCTTGACGCCCCCTTCGTCACGCGTCGTCCGTAACGTCTTCACCCAGCAGGATCGCCACGGCCTGCTCCACGATCCGGCTCCGCTCCTCGCTGTCGACCCGCAGCAACGGGTTGTACAAGGAGGTCCTCAGTCCTACCCGCCCGGCAGGTTCCTGTGGATAGCCCCTCCCGCCCCTATCTGCGGGCCAACTGTCTGTCGCGACTCGTTGCCGCCAGTAGCGGCGGTCAAGGGAGTTCCAGGCAGAGACCTGCTTCACGGGCAATGACAGGATCCTGCAGTGCGTGGGTGGCCTCGAGCTGACCCTCAACAGCGGCCCGGTCGGCCCACGTCATGGCGGCTGTCCATCGCCAGGCGTGGGCCATCACCCGCACAAGCCCGCCTAGGTCGCCGTCGTTCAATGATGCGCGCCGCAAGCCGGAGACGTACTCGTCGCGATACACGCTCGGAATCACGATCCGCGAGGCGCCCGCGGCCGACAATTCGGCGTTCATCATGACCCGTGCCACACGGCCGTTGCCGTCACCGAAGGGATGCACCTCCAGCACGACGAACATCATGAATAGAGCCCGACCGACCCCTGCAGGAATGTGCGACAACAGTGCGAGTCCCTTGCGCAGCGTGCCCTCCACCTGCTCCGGCGCGACGAAGTCGTACGCCCCGACGCGGTTCGCTTCCGTCTTCCAGCATCCTGGCTCCTGATCGGGACGGCCGGCCAGGATCGTGCGGTGGCGATCGATCAGGTACCCGACCAGTTCATCGGGGTCATCCGACGTGGTGCTGCGCCCGATCGGATCAGAGACGCACCGGTACGTGCCGAGAATGTCGTGCCCGTCCGCGGGGCGGGCCGCTGGCGGCTGCTGGGTATCCACAATGCGCCTGGCCTCGTCGATAGTGAACTCGGTGCCCTCGATGTAGTTGGAGAAGTAGCTCTCGTAGAACGGCAACTCTCCAGGAGTCTCCGGAGGCGGAAGCCATTCGGGCACCAGGCTCGGGTCGAGTCGGGTCGTGGCTCGAGCCGCACGGTCGAACATGACCACCCGGCGCTCATCCCAGGCCCGGCCCTGAGTCAGGGCGACCAGCAGCGGTCCCGCCTGAGGACGAGGTGGCAAGCGGCCTGATACTTGGTCGAATAGACGCCCCACCGCGTCCAGGTGGCGTGTCGCGCCGAGGGCTTCAGCCAGCGCGACGGTGTCCAGGCGCAACCTCTCAAGTCGCTCGGCACCCCAGGCGAGGGACTTACGCGCCAGCCAGTCCTCCAACTCCGGCAAGCTCAGAGTGCGAGATGCTCGTCCGCCCCGGCGGCGCGACTCTGGGAGGTTGTCGAGAAGTGTCCGCGCCGGGCTCGACATCCTCAGCCCGTCAGCCCACGGCAGATCCGGCACAGGAGTCTCGATGGGCTGGCCCGACCGCACTCGGATCTCAAGCTTGGGCAGTCGAATCGACTTGCGGGGGAGATCGGACACCACGAAGAGCCGACCCGAGACCACCCGACCGTCTTCCGCGGCGGACCGATCGGCAATGACGGCGCCCGGTAGGACCCTCGCCAGCACACGCCACCGATTCTCGACGATGATCTCAGAAGGCGCGCTCACCAAGTCGGCGGTGTAGACCTTCGGTGCGAGCCGGCGTATCCGGCCCTCTCGGACAGCCCTTGCCAGCATCGGCCGAGAAGCAACGTCATCAAAGAAGACCGACCGAGGGCCAGTAGGCCATGGGACGGTCAACGATCGGGCCATTAGTTTACACTATCGGCTTATAAGAAGAGAACCTTTACATTCTAAGACAATAACTATGAGAGCGCCTAGCATCTAATCCCGTATAGGAGAATAAGTTTACATTCTGATCTCTATACAACTCGGCTCAGTGGCGCTTGACGCCTCCGTACTTCATGCGGGTGTCGCTCATCGAGGCGGAGCGGGCCTCGTCGACGTGGATGTCGCCGTCCACCAGCTCGCCCACGAACAGGGTGTGGGTGCCCAAGTCGATGGCGTGGCGCACTTCGCAGTCCATCCAGGCGATGGCCTCGGTGAACACCGGCGCGCCGGTGGTCGCCTCCTTCACAGCCCGCCCGTTGAGGGTTCCGTCGGCGTAGGTGGCCGGCTTGGAGAACTTCACGAACACCCGGGTGTCCTCGGCGTTCCACAGGTTCACGGTGAACGAGCCCCCCTCGGAGATGAGACGGTGCGTCACTGCCGTATTGTCCACCCCCACACCTATGAGGACCGGCTCCATGGACAGCTGGGTGATCCAGCTTGCGGTCATACCGTTGCGCTCCTCCCCTGAGCGCGACCCGATCAGCGCCAGAGCGTTGGGGATCTTCCAGGTGAGCCGGTTCACGAGCTGGTCGTCAAGTGCCATGACCTCACCCTATCCGGGGTCGTGATGCGCCCCCGAGCGCTCCCTCCCGAGGCCCTCTTCATGGTCGGGGCGGTTTCGCAGTACGTGGGCGCAGCCGTCGCCGCGACGCTGTTCGACGAGCTGGCGCCGAGCGGGGTGGCTGTGCTCCGGGTGCTGGGCGCGGGTGCCATGATCGTGCTGCTGCGGCGCTCGTGGCGTCGTCGTTGGGAGCTGGCCGTGCTGGGGAGGGCCGCGGCTTTCGGGGTGTCGCTGGCCGCCATGAACCTGTGCTTCTACCTGGCCATGGACAAGCTGCCGCTGGGCAACGCGGTGGCCATCGAGTTCACCGGACCCGTGGTGGTGGCCGCGGTCGGAGCCCGCACCCTGCGTTCGGCGGGGGCGCTGGTGCTGGCCATCGCCGGTGTGCTGGTGCTGGCCGGAGTGGAGGCCGAGGGCACCGCCCGGGGGGTGACCTTCGCGCTGCTGGCCGGCGCGTTCTGGGCCGGCTACATCCTGATCGGCCACCGGGTGGCCCGCAGCCCGGCCTCGGTGGACGGGCTGGGGATCGGCATGCTGATCGGGGCGGTGGCCATCACGCCCTTCGGCGTGTCCGCGGTGGGCGGGGCGCTGGACGCCCCGCTGGTGCTCGCCCTAGGTCTGGCCACCGGAATCCTGTCCAACGTGATCCCCTACCGGATCGACCAGGCGGTGATGCGCCAGATCGACCCGCACCGCTTCGCCCTGCTCCAGGCCCTGCTGCCGGCGACGGCCACGGTGGTGGGGCTGATCGCGCTGGCCCAGGTTCCGAACAGTCAGGAGGCGCTCGGCATCGGCCTGGTGATCGCAGCCATCCTGGCCAGCCGTCCCCAGCGCCTAGGCGGCCTGAGGTTGCTCAGGCCGCGGGGAGCAAACCCCGCGTGACCATGGTCTCCGCGATCTGGATGGCGTTGAGGGCCGCGCCCTTGCGGAGGTTGTCGCCCGACACGAACAGCGACAAGCCGTTGGGGCGGGTCGGGTCGCGGCGGATGCGGCCCACATAGGAGGGGTCGGCGCCGGCCGCCTTCAAGGGTGTCGGGACGTCGGTCACCACCACGCCGGGCGCGCCGGCCAGCACCTCGACAGCCCGCTCCGGGCTGATCGGGCGGTCGAACGACGCGCTGATCGACAGGGAGTGCCCGCAGTACACCGGCACCCGCACGCAGGTGGCCGCCACGGCCAGATAGGGAAGCTCGAGGATCTTGCGGCTCTCGTGGGTGAGCTTCTGCTCCTCGTCGGTCTCGCCGGTGCCGTCGTCGACCATCGAGCCGGCCAGCGGGATCACGTTGAAGGCGATGGGCTCAGGGAACTTCTCGCCCGCCTGCAAGCCGACCGCGCCGCCGTCGAAGGTCAGCGACGGCGCGTCCTCGCCCGCCTTCTGCACCTGCTCGTGCAGCTCGTCCACCCCGGCCAGGCCCGCACCGGAGACCGTCTGGTAGGTGGAGACCACCATGGCGACCAGGCCCGCCTCGGCGTCGAGGCGCTTGAGCGGGGGCATGGCCACCATCGTCGTGCAGTTGGGGTTGGCCACGATGCCCTTGGGGATCGAATCCAGCGCGTGCGGGTTGACCTCGGACACCACCAGGGGCACCTCGGGATCGCGCCGCCAGGCCGAGGAGTTGTCGATCACGACCGCTCCGGCGGCAGCGACTCGCTCGGCCAGGGCCCGGCTGGTGGTGGCCCCGGCGGAGAACAGGCACACGTCCAGGCCGGCGTAGTCGGCGGTGGCGGCGTCCTCGACGACGATGGCCCGATCCCGCCAGTGCAGGGTGCGTCCGGCCGAGCGTGACGAGGCGAAGAAGCGGAGGTCGTCCACCACCAGGTCGCGCTCGTCCAGCAGGGCGCGCATAACCCCGCCCACCTGGCCGGTTGCGCCGACGACTCCGACATCCATGAGGCGCAGGCTACCGGCCGGGTCAGCCGTGCCCGCCCGCTCGATGCAGGCCGGCCGGCGTTCGGATCAGGTACGGGTCAGAAGACGCTGGCGCGGTCGGCGGGGTCCTTGGCGAGCTCGAACGACTCGTGCAGCGCGCCGACGGCCCGCTCCATGTCACCGGCCCGGATCACGCAGGAGATGCGGATGGCGGACGTGGAGATCATCTCGATGTTGATGCCGGCCGCGGCCAGCGTCTCGAACATCCGGGCGGCCACACCCGGGTTGGTCTGCATGCCCGCCCCGATCAGGCTCACCCGGGCGATGCCGTCGTCGGCGGAGACGTCGTCGGCTTCCAGCTCGTCGGTCAGTCCCCGCGCGACGGTGCGGGCCGCGTCCAACTGCGCCCGCGGGACGGTGAAGCTGATGTCGGTGACGCCCCGGCTCGACACGTTCTGCACGATCATGTCCACGTTCACGTCGGTGTCGGCCAGCGCCCGGAAGAGCCGGCCGGCCACGCCGGGCTTGTCGGCGACTCCCGAGACTGTCATCTTCGCTTCGCTGGCGTCGTGGGTGACGGCAGAGATGATGGCGTGTTCCATGGCTTCCTCCCCGGTAACTGTGGTGCCCGGCATCCAGCTGAAGGCGGACCGCACATGCAGCTCGACGCCGTATGTCCTGGCCAGCTCCACCGCCCTCATGGCCGGCTTGGGGCAACCGCTGGCGGTCATCTCCAGCAACTCGTCGAATGAGACCACGTCCATGCGCCGTGCTTCACCAACGATCCGGGGGTCGGCACTGAACACCCCGGGCACATCGGTGTAGATCTCGCAGTAGTCGGCACCGAGGATGTGGGCCAGGGCCACCGCGGTCGTGTCGGATCCGCCGCGGCCGAAGAACGTCACGTCCCCGTCGCCCGACACCCCCTGGGAGCCGCCCACCACCGGCACCATGCCCCGGGCCAGGGCTTCGGTGATGCGGCCCGGCGTTATCTGGACGATCTTGGCGCCGGTGTGGCAGGAGTCGGTGCGGAACCCGGCCTGGCTGCCGGTGAACGACGCGGCCGGAACCCCCAGATCGCTGAGCGCCATGGCCATCAGGGCGCAGGCCTTGCGTTCGCCTCCGGTGATGAGCATGTCGACCTCGCGGCCGGGCGGGTCGGCGGCCACATCTGAGGCCATCCGCAGCAGCTGGTCGGTCTCGCTTCCCATGGCTGAGACGACCAGCACTACCTCGTCGCCGCGGCCGCGACGGCGCGCCACATGGTCGGCCACAACCCGAATGCGGTCGGGGCCGGCCACCGAGGTGCCACCGAACTTCTCTACGACGAATGCCACGGCTGATCAGGCTACCGGCGCCCCCCGGACAGCCCGGCCCGCGATATCCACAGCGAAGATGCCGCAGAAAACCGTGCAAATCGTGGCAATCTTGGGATGTGAGCGAAGCGCTCGCCATCGACGAGATCGTCCTGAGGGTCCCGGCGTCGGCCGACTACGCCCGAGTCGTGCGGGTCGGCGCCGCCGCGGTGGCCCTCCGGCAGGGAATGTCGTTCACCGAGATCGACGAACTCCGGGCAGCCATGGACGAAGCCACCGAGCTGCTGCTCGCGCAGCCGGCCACCGACGACGCGGCCATCGAGTGCGTGTTCCGGGCGAACGGCGGATGCCTGGAGGTGGAGGCGCGGCGCACCGACGAGGCCAGCGTGGCGGCGACAGCCGCGGCCCGGTTCAAGAAGATGGTCGACGCCTCCAACGTGACCGCCACGGTGGAGTCCGACCGGGGCTGGCTGCTGATGCGCAAACCCGTCGGCCGCCCCGGCAGCCGCCCCGCAGCCTGACGGGTTCAGCGGCCGGTCGATCCGAAGCCCTGGTCGCCGCGCGTGGACGGCTCGAGGCTCTCCACCTCCACCAGGCGCACCTGCTCCACCGCCATCACCACCAGCTGGGCGATGCGCTCGCCCCGCTCCAGTGTGAACGGCTGGAGCGGGTCGGTGTTCACCAGTATCACCTTCAGCTCTCCCCGGTAGCCGGAATCGATCAGTCCGGGAGTGTTGAGGCAGGTCACACCATGCTTGAGGGCGAGCCCGCTGCGAGGGAGAACGAAGCCTGCGCAGCCCTCCGGCAGCGACACGGCCACGCCGGTCGGTACCAGCGCCCGGCCTCCATCGGGCTGGATCACCGTGCCGATCCGTGACATCAAGTCGATGCCGGCATCGCCGGGCCGGGCATAGCCCGGAAGGGGCAGGTCCGGGTCGAGCCGCAGTATGGGAACATCTAGCACCGGCCGAGAGTAGCCAAGAGGCCGAGCGGGTGTGCGTCCATCCCGCACCGCCTGTGGGCCTCGTTATCCTGCCTCAGTGCTCGCCTGGATGGACTTGGAGATGACCGGCCTTGATCCCGGGCTCCACTCCATCATCGAGATCGCCACCCTGATCACCGACGACGGCCTCGAGATCGTGGCCACCGGACCCGATCTCGTCATCCACCAGCCGGAGGAGGCGCTGGCCCGCATGGACGACACCGTCCGGACCATGCACACCGCCAGCGGCCTGCTGGAGCAGGTGAGATCCTCGACGGTGAGTCTGGCCGACGCTGGCGCGGCCGTGCTCAGGTTCCTGCGGGAGCACATCGACGAGCCCCGCACCGTCCCGCTGTGCGGGAATTCCATCGGGACCGACCGCCGGTTCCTGGCCCGGTACCTCCCGGAGATCGAGAACTTCCTGCACTACCGGTCGATCGACGTGTCGACGGTGAAAGAGCTGGCCCGCCGCTGGCAACCATCGGTGTATGAAGGCGCACCGGCCAAGGCCGGGGGCCACCGGGCCCTCGACGACATCACCGAGAGCCTGGAGGAGTTGCGCTGGTACCGGCGGGCAGGGTTCATCGGCATCCAGCCCTGAGAACTTCGATGACCCGAACGACGTACGCCAAGCAGGAGCAGGAGCCCGCATCCTCGGAGGTGACCGAGGTGGCGCCGGGGGTGCTGCGGATGCAGCTGCCCATCAGCATGCCCGGCCTCGGCCACGTCAACTGCTACGCCCTGGTCGACTCCGACGGCGCGGCGCTGGTGGACCCGGGACTGCCCGGCGAGGAGTCGTGGGCCGCGCTGGGCGACCGGCTCCGGCAGGCCGGCATCCCCATGCGGCGGGTGCACACCACCGTCGTCACCCACTCTCACCCGGACCACTACGGCGGCAGCCACCAGCTGCGGGAGGAGACCGGCGCCGAACTGCTGGCCCACGCCGCGTTCACGTCCAGCCCCGCAGCCGATGACGCCAACGCCGACATCGACCTGGAACTGCTGGAACTGGATCCCGATGCGCTGGTCGAGCTGTGGAAGGCGAAGCTGCAAGACCGGGGAAGCACCGCCTGGGGAACCCGGCGCGAGCCGCCGCCCGACGAGGCCATCAGACTCTTCATCCAGACCGACGTCGCAGGCAGCCTGCCCCGCTTCAGGGTGCCGGAGCCGACCATCCGGGTGGCCGACGGCGAGAGCGTGCGCCTGGCCGGGCGGGACTGGTTCGCAGTACACACGCCGGGCCACACCACCGACCACCTTTGCCTTTGGGATCCGACCGAGGGCGTGCTGCTGTCGGGCGACCACGTTCTGCCCACCATCACGCCCCACATCGCGGGTTCGACCGACCTCGACGACCCGCTGGCGGCCTTCTTCGAGTCCCTGGAGCGGGTGGGCGCATTCACCGGCGTCAAGGTGTGCCTGCCCGCCCACGGTCATCCCTTCACTGATCTGCGGGGTCGCACGGACAGCATCCGCCGCCACCACGGCGAGCGGCTCGACACGCTCCGGGCAGCCGCAGCCGCGCTGGGCAGGGCTCCGGTGGAGGCCTACATGAGGGAGCTGTTCGGCGAGCGGGCCTGGGGCGACATGGCCGCCAGCGAGACGTTCGCTCATCTGGAGCACCTCCGCGTGATCGGAGAGGCCGACAGCAGCCGGGACCCCGACGGCCTGCTGCACTACCAACTTCGGACACCCGAGCGGGCGGGGTCCGGGCCGCGTGCCTGACCACGGAGACACCGGTGCCGCCGCGGACGGCCGCGCCACGAAAGCCAAGCCAGGCCTGCGAGGCGGCATCCGGCCGCGCCTGCTCGTCGGCATTGCCGTGGTGCTGGCCGCGGCCGGGGTCGCATTCGTCGCGGAGGCCGTCCTCTCATCCGGCGTCGGTGACGGCACCGACCTGTCCGAGTTGACCTTCGACCGCTTCGACGGCGGTACCGGCACTCTCGCCGACTACGAGGGCACACCGCTGGTGGTGAACTTCTTCGCGTCGTGGTGCCCGCCCTGCGTCAGGGAGATGCCCGACTTCCAGGAAGTCTTCGAAGAACTCGACGGGCAGGTGGCGTTCCTCGGGCTCTCGCAGGACCAGTCGACCGAGGCCGCCCTCAATCTGGTCGAGACCACCGGCGTCACCTACGACGTGGGCTGGGACCCGGACCTGGAGGTGTACGAGGCGACCGGGAGCATCGCCATGCCCACCACCGCCCTCGTCTCACCCTCCGGAGAGCTGGTCGACACCTTCGCCGGAGCGCTCGACGCGGAGTCGCTGGCCGAGTTCATCGAGGATGAGCTCGGCATAGCGGCTAGACCGTAGGGCAATGGATCTCGACGCGGTGACCGGAGGCTAGAGCGTGGACTGGGCCACACTCGCCTACCCCTTCTCGCTGGGACTGGTGGCCGCCTTCAATCCCTGCGGCTTCGCCCTGCTGCCCGCATACCTGGGGTACTTCATCGGTGTCGAGCAGTCCGACGATGCCCGGCCGTCATCGGGCGCGCAGGCGCTGGGCGCGATGTTGCGGGCCATGGTGGTGGCCCTCACGCTCACCGCCGGCTTCGTGGTCGTGTTCGGTGCCTTCGGCGCGCTGTTCGAGACGGTGCTCAGCCAGGGCACCGTGCTCGACCGCATCGGCTACGTCACCATCGCCATCGGTGTGATCATGGCTCTGCTGGGCGTGTGGCTGCTGGCCGGGCGGGCCATCAACCTGCGGCTGCCGAAGATGAACCGGGGTACCGGCAGCCGGGGCCTGGGGTCTGTGTTCATGTTCGGCGTCAGCTACGCGGTGGTGTCGCTGTCGTGCACGATCGGCTTGTTCATCGCGGCGGTGGCGGCCAGCTTCTCGGCCGACGGCGTGGCCAACGGCACCGCCAACTTCGTGGCCTACGGCGTCGGGATGGGGGCGGTCATCACGTTCCTGACCCTGGCGCTGGCGCTGGCCCGCTCCAGCGTGGTCCCCGCGATGCGCAGGATGTTCCGCTGGATCAACCCGGTGTCGGGACTGGTGCTGATCGCGTCGGGGATCTACGTCGCCAACTACGGCTGGTGGGAGCTTCAGGTCATCGACGATCCGTTGGCCAGCAACGTCTTCGTCGAGAAGTTCACCGAGTTCCAGGCGGCGGTCAGCAACTGGATCGATGACGCCACCGCCGAGCGCATCGGCGTTCTGTGCGGCTTGGGGGTGCTCGGCGTGCTGGTGCTGGGCTGGCGCCAGGGCGAGACCAGAACGCTGGTGCGTCGCACGGTGAGTGCGGCGTATGCGGCGCTGTACCTGGTGGTCGAGTTCTACTTCAACCAGGCCGAGTTCGTGGTCCTGCCGGTGTGGCGCTTCGTGGCGGGATGGCCGCTGCGCGTCGGCCACTGGTTCACCGATCCGGCCCGCTTCGGTGTGCCGCTGGAGATCCTGTTCACCGCGGTGATTGTCTGGATCGCCTGGCGGGCACTGAGACGGGTCCGGCACCGGGAGCGTCCCGCGCCGATCACGTTCAGCCCACCAAGTTGACCAGCAGCTTTCCGGCGCTGCTCGCCCACCCCGATGTGGACGAGGTGTGCGAGCTGCGGGACCCGTTCGGGATCATGGCCTTCCACGGCGGCAACCTGGAGCGCACCACCGACGTGATCGCCCAGGAGGTCGCCCAGCGCAGCGGGGCCTCGTTGTACGCCGTCATCCAGCACCCTCCGCTGCGGGAGCACGTGCCCTCCATCACCATCCGACCCGAGCACTCCACCATGCTCCAGCAGTTCCTCGACCACGTCGAAACGGTCATCGCCGTGCACGGCTACGGGCGTGAGACCCAGTTCTGGAACGTGCTGCTGGGGGGCCGCAACCGCCAGCTCGCCGACCACCTGGCCGAGCATCTGAGGGCCGCCCTGCCGGAGGCCTTCGGGGTGGTGGACGACCTGGAGGAGATCCCACGGGGATTGAGGGGCCTGCACGAGGCCAACCCGGTCAACCTGCCCCCCAATGCGGGAGTGCAGCTGGAGCTGCCCCCCACCATCCGCTGGAACAAGCAGGCCCGCAATTGGTCCGACCACGACGGCACTCCCCGGGCCCCGCAGGTGAGCACCCTGATCGACGCCCTGGTCGACGCCGTCGACGCCTGGTCCGATCAGTAGGACGGTTAGGGAGCTAGGCGCTCGATCAGCCAGTCGGCGCCGCCTGGGGAGTCCGGCCGGCGGTAGCGCAGCCGGTCGTGCAGGCGGCTGCGGCGGCCCTGCCAGAACTCCACGGTGTGGGGTCGCACCAGATAGCCGCCCCAGTACGAGGGCCGTGGCACCATCTCCTCGCTTGCGAAGCGAGCCTCGGTCTCGGCCGTCAGGCGCTCCAGCTCGGCCCGGTCGGCGATCACCCGTGACTGCGGCGAAGCGCTCGCGGCGATCTGTGCGCCGCGGGGCCGGGATGCGAAGTAGGCGTCGCTCTCGTCGTCGGGCAGGTGCTCGACCGTGCCCACCACCCGCACCTGACGCTCGACCGGGTGCCACAGGAAGCACAGCGCAGCCCGGCCCGAGGCCTCCAGGTCCAGCCCCTTGGCTGAGTGACGGTTGGTGTGGAACACGAAGCCCCGCTCATCCAACCCCTTGAGGAGCACTGCCCGAGCCGAGGGCCATCCGTCGGCGTCGGTGGTAGCCACGATGAATGCGTTGGCGTCGTAGGGCTTGGCCGCCAGCCACTCATCGAACCAGCGCTTGAACTGGACGATCGGATCGTCGGCGACGTCGTCCTCGCGCAGCCCCACCTCGGAGTACTGCTCGCGCATCTCACCCAGGTCCACACTTCGATCCTCCATGCCAAGCTCGCTCCTCACCTCCTCGGCGCTGTGCACGCCCTCCCGGCCCTTGCGTACGCGTTCGAGAACGTCCGCGGCCAAGTAGTAGTCCTCCATGTCGTCGATCCCGCCGTCGGCCATCGGTATCACGTCAGCCTGGCTCGATCGACGTGATGCCGCCCATGTAGGGGACGAGCGCCTCGGGGACCGCTATCGAGCCGTCGGGCTGGCGGTACGTCTCGACCAGCGAGGCCCATACCCGGGGCACGGCCAGGCCCGATCCGTTGAGGCTGTGCACCATCTGGGTCCGCCCCCCGGCCGCCGGCCGGTAGCGGACGTCGGCCCGGCGGGCCTGGTAGTCGCGGCACCAGGAGATGCTCGACACCTCCAGCCAGCGGTCCGATCCGGGCGCGTAGGTCTCGATATCGAAGGTCCGCGCCGAGGCATCGCCCAGATCGGCGGCGCACAGGTCGAGCACCCGGTAGGCCAGGCCCAGGTCGACGATGGCCCGCTCGGCCCGGTCGAGGATCTCGGCGTGGATGTCGGCGGCCTGCTCGGGAGTGCAGAACCCGTACAGCTCCACCTTGTCGAACTCGTGGACCCGCAGCAGCCCCCGGGTGTCACGCCCGGCAGAGCCGGCCTCGCGCCGGAAGCAGGACGTGTGGCCCATCAGCCTCATGGGCAGGTCGGCCTCGTCGACGATCTCACCCGACAGCAGCGAGGTGAGGGGCACCTCGGCAGTGGGGATGGCCCACAGCCCGTCGCGCTCGAGCTGGTAGGCGTCGTCGGAGAACTTGGGCAGATGGCCGGTGCTGGTCATCGTCTCGGTGCGCACCAGCGTGGGCGGCCGGATCTCCTCGTACAGGTCGCGATTGCGATCCAGCCCGTAGTCGATGAGGGCCCGCACCAGCCGGGCCCCCAGCCCGCGGTACATCGCGAACATCGCACCCGACATGCGCACGGCCCGGTCGATGTCGAGGATGCCGAGCTGCGTGCCGATGTCCCAGTGAGGCACCCGCTGGTGGTCGCCGTAGGAGCCGGGGTCGTAGCCGATCGTGCGTACCACGACGTTGTCGTCGGGGCCCGAGCCGTCGGGACAGTCGTCGGCCGGCATGTTGGGGACGAACAGCAGGATCCGCCTGATCCACTCCGAGAGCTGGTCGGCCTCTGCGGCCAGCTCGTCGATGCGGCCGCCCAGCTCGCGGCTGCGGGCCCGCAACTCCTCAGCCTCGTCGGCTCGGCCATCGCGGAACAGAGCGCCGACCTCCGCCGAGATCCGCTTGACCTCCGCCCTCAGCTCGTCGGCCTCGCTGACGGCGGCCCGACGGCGCTCGTCGTGGACCACAACCTGGTCCAGGGGCGCGGTGGGCTCGCCCCTCCGGGCGACGGCGGCCTTGACCGCGTCGGGCTCAGTCCTCAGCAGGCGTAGGTCGAGCACGCCGCAGACGGTACCGGCTCGACCGGTCTTCGCGAGGACTTCACCCAGTGTTTGCGTGTGCTTTGGACCGTGGTTTTGCACACCTGTGGAATACCTGTCATGATGACTAGTCCCCAATCGGCGCCAGTGACGGCACCGACACCTGTGGCCGTGCTGCGGAGCCGGCTCGCACGGTGGACGGCCCCCCGGCGCCCGCTACAGGGACCTGAGAAAAGATATGACACGCACAGACCAGACCAAGATCCGACGCCCCAAGTATGAACCCACCGACCGGGAGCGATTAGTTCTCGATCAGGTCGAGAACCCGCGCTACGACCGGCAGATCGTCAACGGCCTGGACCCCTTCATCGACGACGGCGCGCCCGCCGACATGGAGGGCTTCTACACACCGGAGGAACTGGCTGAACTGGGGGAGCTCCGCGGCACCGACCGCGACGTCGAGACCCGGATGCCGGTGAAGATCACCCGCCACTACTTCGAGATGGCCAGGGTCAGTCCGGCCCTCCAGAAGCTCGTCAAGGCCTCGGCCGACGAGACCGCCAATCTTGAGGGTGATGAGGACCCTGCCGGGCAGCTCGACTACAGCCCGGTCGAGGGACTGCTCCACAAGTACGAGATGGCGCTGCTGTACGTGATCTCGACCTGCTCGGCCCACTGCCGGTTCTGCTACCGCGAGGAGCTGATTGCCCGAAAGGACATCGCGCGGGCCGACGGCACCGTCAAGAAGAAGGGCCTCGCCCAACTCAAGGAGGTGACCGACTACATCAGGGCCCACAACGCCGCGGTCACCGCCAACGGGGGCGCACACCCCGAGACCGGGCGGCCCAAGCTGCGCGAAGTACTGCTCTCGGGCGGCGATCCGATGGTGTTGCCCAACTCCAAGCTGGCCGGCTGGTTCACCGCGCTGGCCGAAGCCGGCGCGGAGGTGATCCGCGTCGGCACCAAGGAACTGGCCTTCCATCCCGACCGCTTCGACGACGCGTTCATGTCGATGCTCGACCGGTTCCACGAGGTCTACCCGGACGTGGCGCTCCGCCTGATGGTCCACTTCAACCATCCCGACGAGCTGCTGCTCAAGACCAGCGACGGC
Organism: Candidatus Aldehydirespirator sp.; assembly: GCA_965203575.1. Taxonomy (GTDB): domain Bacteria; phylum Actinomycetota; class Acidimicrobiia; order Acidimicrobiales; family Aldehydirespiratoraceae; genus Aldehydirespirator. The sequence continues at coordinate 1,811,022 of OZ241894.1, read as the reverse complement.
GACTACGTCGAGGGCGAGAACGGCCCGTACCAGTGGCATCCCAGTGTCAAGCGCGCCGTGGACGCGGTCACCTCCAGGGGCTGGATCTGCGTCGAGAACCAGTCACCGATCATCCGGGGCGTCAACGACGACCCGGACGCTCTCAGGATCCTGCAGCGGACTCTCAAGGCGGCCCGGATCGAGAACCACTACTTCTTCGGCGGGCGCAACATCGTCGCCTACAAGGCGTTCAACGTGCCCGTCGAGACCGCCTGGCGCATCCTCAACGAGTCCCAGCAGGGACTCTCGGGGGTGGAGGCCCACGCCCGGCTCACCCTGGTGCACTTCAAGGGCAAGACTGAAGTCGCCACGGTCACCGACGAGCCCATCCCGGGCCTGCCCGGTGCCGAGAACGGCGTGGTGGTGTTCAAGGTGCTCCGCAGCCCGGCCGACGCAGGCGACCGGGGCAAGACGGCCATCGTCGGGCGCAACCCCGAGGCTCTGTGGTTCGACGACTACGACGACAGGGTCATTGTGGACGAGGCCGGCCTGTTCAACTTCCAGAGGCCCCAGAGAGTGCGGATACCCGTCGCCCGGGAGGGGTCGAGCTCCGCGGGACAGGCTCGCCGCACTCCGGCCGAGCGCCGTCGCGACGAGGAGATCCACAAGCACCGCTCCAGCGCGAAGCAAACCTCGCCGAACTGACGGAGCCCGGCCCTGGGCCCGAGCGGCCCGTGAGCGAAGCGAACAGGAGCGGGACTGGACGGGCCCGAGCGGCCCGTGAGCGAAGCGAACAGGAGTGGGGACTGGACGTCCGGGTTTCAGGCCGCCACCAGCGAGTCGAGGTGGCTGGCCAGGTGTGAGACGAGGTCCCAGCTGTCGTCGCCGGCGCCGTGGATGAAGCTCGACTTGCGTCGACGCAGGAAGTTCAGCCCGATGACATAAAGGCCGGGCGACCCGGTGACGACGCCGCCTTCGTGACGGATCTGGCCCTTGCGGTCGAGCACCGGCACGTCGAGCCACGAATAGTCGGGCCTGAAGCCGGTGGCCCAGATGATGGTGCGGATCTCCCCCCGGGCCAGATCCAGCCGCAGCGGCGGCGACGGCGGAACCCGGGTGGGCGCGAACCGCTCGGGCGGTCCCACCGCATCGACGCGGCTCTCCGCCGCCCACTCGTCGAAGGTGTCGAGGAGCCGGCCCAGCTTGAGATCGGCCAACTCGCACTTGTTGGTCAGCGATCCCGACAGCAGCGCCTCGGTGCCCCGCACGGCCGCGAGCCGCCCTACCAGGCTCACCCCTTGATCGGTGAGGGCATTGAGGTCGAGCGTGGCCCGTTCGGGGGTCCCCACCAGCTGGGGGGACGGGGTGCGGCGCACCCGCACGACATCGTCGACCTCGTCGTAGCGCTCATCGAAGAGGCCTGAGCGCTCCATCCACCACAGGATGTCGCGGCCCCGGTACAGGCGGGGCATGCGCACGTGCTCGCCGACCGCCACGGTGACGTGACGACCGGAGCGGTGCACCTCGTCGGCGATCTGGACGCCGGTGGCCGAGGCGCCCACCACCAGCACACCGCCGGGAGCCAGCCCGTCGGGGTTGCGGTACTCGAACGCGCTGAGAGCGGTGATGGGCGCGGGCGGCGAATCGCCCAACTCCGGCACCTTGGCGACGTTGAACCCACCCGAGGCCAGCACCACGGTCTTGCATTCCCAGCGGCCCTGGTCGGTGTCGACGATGTAGCCGGCACCTTCCGACCGCACCGAAGTGACCGCCGTGCCGGTCCTTATCGGAGCGTCGACGAGCCGGGCGTAGTCCGATATGAACCGGACGACCTCCGGCATCGACATGAAGCCGTCGGGGTCGCGGCCGCCGTGGGTCCCGTAGTCGTAGCCCGGCAGCCGGCTCTGCCAGTTGGGGGTCAGCAGCCGCAGCGAATCCCAGCGCTGGGTCCGCCAGGAGTTGGCCACCTCGCCGCGCTCGATCACGACGTGGTCGATGGAGCGCTCGGTGAGGCGGCGGCTGACGGCCAGACCGGAGTGCCCGGCCCCCACAACGACAGTCGTTGTCTTCATGAATCCGCCAGACGATCTCTGAGAGGTCTAGCAATCCCTCGCTAGGTGAGGCCTCTTAGTGGACCTCTACGGTCACGTTGGTCGGATTGGTGATGATGTCGTAGACGGCCGACCGCTTCTGGGACTGGGCCACCAGCGCCCGGATCTCGTCGGCGGTGGCGTCGGCATCGATGTCATAGGAGACCTTGACGTCGTTGAACCCGTTGCGCACGTCCGGGTCGCCGCCGAGGATGCCGAGGATGTCCATGCTGCCCTCCAGCGTGGCCTTTACCGATCGCAGCTGGATCTCTCGGTTCTGGGCCACCGCGGCCACTCCGGCGGTGAGACAACTGGCCAGGCCGGCCAGGACCAGTTCGACCGGCGTCGCCGCGTTGTCCTCGGCCCCGAACACCAGGGGATGATCGGCCTCGAAGGTGAAGGTCGAGCGATGCTGGTGCTCCTCGCCGAGCCCGTGGTAGCTGTCGACCGAGGAACGGCTGTGAGTGCCGTTCAACCACTCATTGGTGGCCTTCCAGGTGAACTGGGCCGCTTCGCGTGCCTCGGTGAGGGCGTTGCGGGCACCCAGAAGGTGTTCGACGTTGACGCCGTTGTCGACGTTTGCACTGGTCATCGGGTTGCTGCCTCCTGTGTTGACGGCGGTGACAGATGCAATGTAGAGGCTCGCGAGCCGAAACCCGACCAATCCGATCAACTTTTCCTGGATTCGCCCGGGCGGGCGCCGACAGCGGCCTACAGAGGCTTGCGGGCCAGGAAGCAGTACAGCGGCGTGAAGATCCCTGATCGGCCGCCGGCGGTGTAGGCGTTGGCGGTCTGATCCAGCATCTTGATGACGTCGGCGGATCCCTTCGGCAGGATCCTCAGCACCTCGGCCAGCTTGGATCCCCCGCCGGCCGTCTTGCGGCCCAGTGGAACCCCGATCAGGGAATTGCCCAACGTTCTGCTCCAGGTCTCCAGGGGCTGGTACCACGGCGTGGTCGGACCGTTCTCCGCGACGACGCCCCGATCCATACCCTCGATGAGCTCGAACCCCACCGATTCGAGCGTCCGGTCCACCTCGGCCGTCGTTGCGATGTCTTTCAGCGCGATGCCGTGCATGAGGTCCTGCTTCATGGCCAGATGCTGTTCGTCGTCGGGATCGAACCTGTCCGTCAGGCACATCTCCTGACCCCAGAAGAGGGCTCCGGGTTTCAGCACCCGGTAGATCTCGGCGAACGCGCCCGCCTTGTCTGGCGCATGGCACGTCGATTCGATCGCGTAGCCGCGGTCGAATGTGTCGTCCGCGACGGCCGACATGTCCATGAAGCTGCACACCAGGTAGTCGACCATGTGGTCGAGTCCCGCCTCGGTGTTCAACGACTTCGCCCTGTCCATCTGGACCTTATTGATGTTGACCCCGACGACCCTGACACCGGCCTCCGAGACGACCCGGCGCATCGGGCCGCCGATCCCGCAACCGACGTCGACCACCGTCATGCCCTCGCGCAGTTCCAGCTTGTCGATCATCAGCCGCTGGTGCCTGATCTTGGAGTCCTTCACGCTCTCACCGGGGGACAGCGGCGCGAAGTGCAGGGACTCGCCCCAACCCCAGACCATCAGCTCGTTGCTGATGTCGTAGTACTCCTTGACGGTCTCGGTGTGGTCATAGTCGGCCGCGTCGGCATCCCGCCCCGACGCTCTGTCGAGCCATCCGTCGAAGCGCCGTATCCGGCGGGCGACTCCACCCTCGACCCGGTCCGCCGCCCTCAATCCGGTCAATACTCGTAACAGCTTGGACATTCGCTCAAGCCTAGAGGCGAGGCTCGGACGGCGGGGGGCCCAGGCGCTCGAACTCGGCCTCGACGTCGGCGGTGGTGAGGGTGTCGGCCGCGAGGCGCCGGCGACGCTCCTCGGCGTCGGCGTAGCGCTGGGCGGCCGAGAAGCGGAAGAACCGGATGGCGATCAGGGTCCACAGGTAGAGGCCGCCCAGCACCTTCATGACCGCGCCGGCGGCCTGCTGGTCGGCGGCCACCGAGATCCCGAAGAGGCGCTGGGCGTGGTCGTAGACCGGGTACACCGAGCCCTCGGCGAAGGTCAGCCAGGCGGCCGGCACGGTGGGAATGATCGACATGGTGAACAGGTAGACCATCTTCATCGGCTCGGACAGGTGAAGCTCCCTCAGCGGGCCGACCACCGGCGTCCACATGGCCAGCGCGCTGGCGAACATCAGCAGGTGCATGGCGTAGTGGAAGGGGCCGCTGCGGACCGACAGCTCCACGACGGTGTTCCAGTGCATCAGTGCCTGCAGGGCGTTGAAGGCCACCCCGGCCACCAGCGGGTGCACCAGGCGGCGGATCACCCGGGCCGAGCGCGAGCCGTCGACCACGATGAGCCGGGCCAGCCACACGGGCACGGCCATCAGCAGCAGCGGCGGCACCACGAAGCTGATGAGCAGGTGCTGCACCATGTGCACCGAGTAGAGGTATTCCTCGGCGATGTCGTGCATGGGCCAGTCCGCCGAGACCCACAGCAGGGCAACACCGGCGACGAAGCACAGCCGATGACGCCGAGTCACCGCGGCGGTAGCTCCTCCAGGGCCGGCGACGGGGGCAACCACCCGCACCACGTAGAAGCCGAGGCCGACCACCGCCGCGACCAGCAGCCACACCTCAGGATGGAATTGGAAGCGCCAGGCGTCGGTCGCGGCCAGCGCGCTCATGGGCTATACCCAGAACTCGAAGACGGTCAGCGTCACGACGTACACGCCGACGGCAAGGGTCAACCCGGCCGTGAACATCCGGCCGAACAGCTTGCTGTCGAAGCGCAGGTGCATGAACCAGGTGGCCACCAAGTAGAACTTGACGATCATCATGAAGATGAGCGAGGGCACCAGGGCCACACCCCAGTCGAGCACCGTCTCGAAGTAGGTGAACACCTCGAGCGCGGTGATGGCGGCCAGCACCACGGCGATCTTGACGTAGGCCCAGTCCGAGGGATGGGCGTGGCCCTCGTCGTCGTGGTGCTCTTCGGCCGCGTCGGCTTCGGGCTCGGAGTGCTGGGAGGTAGCGGTGTCGCTCATGGGTCCTAGTCCGCGGGGATCAGGTAGATGACGGTGAAGATGAAGATCCACACGATGTCCACGAAGTGCCAGTAGAGGCCGACGATCTCGACCGTCTCGGCGTTGCGCTGCGTCAGCTTGCCCTTCACCGAGGCCACGAACAGCGACATCAGCATCACGATGCCGAGGCTCACGTGGACGCCGTGGAAGCCGGTCAGGGTGAAGAAGGCGCTGCTGGCCGGGTTGGTGGTGAAGGCCACGCCCTCCCGGACGAAGCTGGTGAACTCGTACACCTGCCCGCCGATGAACACGCCGCCCAGCAGGGCGGTGGCCAGCAGCCACGTGCGACCGGCCTCGGCCTCGCCGCGGGACACGGCTGACAGGGCCAGCACCATCGTCAGCGAGCTCATCAGCAGCACGAAGGAGCTGACCGACGTGAACGGGATGTCGAAAACGTCGGTGGGCAGCGTGCGGCCGTTGCCGCGGGTCTTGTACAGCAGGTAAGTGGAGATCAGCCCGCCGAACAGCAGGCACTCCGAGCCCAGGAACACCCACATGGCCAGCTTGGTGTGCGACAGGCCGGTGGTGGTGGCGTGCTCGTCGTGGCCGTGGTCGGCGACATCGTGGCCGGCGTCAGCGACTAGGGGCTCGGCGCTCATTGGTCGGCTCCGTCGGCTGAAGCGTCGGCCTCATCGGGGTCCTCGCCACCGTGGTCCTCGTCGTCATGATCGTCGTCGTGGTCGTCGTCGTGGTGGTCGTGGGCCGCGTCGGGGTCGTCCACCGGTTCCAGCGCCCACGAGTACAGCGACGCGATCGTCAACAGGGCGCCGATCAGGGCGAGCCAGAGATTGAAGATCAGGCCGTAGCCGATGAGGGGCAATCCGACGGCCACCGCCAGCGGCCAGAAGGACGGCGACGGCAGGTGCACATCGGTCGCCTCGCCGGTCTGGGCGGCCTCCTCCACGGTGGCGACCCGCACCACCTTGCCCTCGTCGTTCTCGGCGTACTTGGTGTGCCACCACTCGTCGCGGCCGTGCACCTGCGGCACCGTGTCGAAGTTGTGCACGGGCACCGGCGACGGGATCGACCATTCGAGTGTGCGGCCGTCCCAGGGGTCCGGGCCCGGCGGCGGCAGATGGGGGGCGTCGCGCTTGGACTTCACCACGTTCCACATGAAGATCACCACCGCGACCGCGATCAGCAGCGATCCGACCGTGGCCGCCATGTTCCAGAACTCGAAGCCGTACCCCCTCGCGTAGGTGTCGATGCGGCGCGACATTCCCTGCAGGCCCAGGATGTGCATCGGGCCGAAGGTGAGGTTGAAGCCCACCAGCATGATCCAGAAGTGCCAGTTGCCGAGGCGCTCGTTGAGGAAGTGCCCCCAGATCTTGGGCCACCAGAAGTAGATGCCGGCGAACAGGCCGAGCACGCCGCCGCCGAAGATCACATAGTGGAAGTGGGCCACGATGTAGTAGGTGTCGGTCTGCTGGGTGTCGGCCGGCGCCACCGAGTGGGTCACGCCGGACAGGCCGCCGATGGTGAACATGGCCACCGTGGCCACCGCGAACTTCATGGCCACTGTGAATTTGAGCTTCCCTCCCCACATCGTGGCAAGCCAGTTGAGGACCTTCACCCCCGTCGGCACCGCGATGAACATGGTCGACAAGGAGAAGGCGGCCACCGAGATGGGGCCCATGCCCGACACGAACATGTGGTGGGCCCACACACCCCAGCCCATGAACCCGATGGCGATGCCCGAGAACACCATGAACTCGTATCCGAACAGGGGCTTGCGGCTGAAGGTGGGGATGACCTCGGACACCACCCCGAACGCGGGCAGGATGATGATGTACACCTCGGGATGGCCGAAGATCCAGAACAAGTGCTGCCAAAGCAGCGGGTCGGCTCCGGCGTCGGGGTTGAAGAACTGGGCGTCGAAGAGCCGGTCGAACATCAGCAGGAACAGCGCCACGGTGATCACCGGCAGCGCGAACAGCAGCAGGAACTGGGTGATCAGAAGCATCCAGGTGAGCACCGGCATGCGCATCAGGGTCATGCCGGGCGCCCGCATGTTGAGGCAGGTGACGATCAGGTTCACCGACGACACCAGCGAGGCGATGCCCAGGATCTGCAGGCCGATGGCGTAGAAGTCCACGCCGTGGCTGGGCGAGAAGGCCACCCCGCTGTTGGTGGAGTAGCAGAACCAGCCGCAGTCGGCCCCGCCGCCGCCCACCATCCACGACGTGTTCAGGAAGATGGCTCCCGACAGCCAGATCCAGAACGACAGCGCGTTGAGGCGGGGGAAGGCGACGTCGCGGGCACCGATCTGCAGGGGGATGAAGTAGTTCGCGAAGGCCGCGGCCAGCGGCATGATGAACAGGAACACCATGGTGACGCCGTGCATGGTGTACACCTGGTTGTAGACGTCGGCGCTGAGCACCGAGCCCTCCGGTGCGGCCAGTTGCAGGCGGATCAGCAGAGCCTCGACCCCGCCGACCAGGAAGAAGAACATGGCCGAGGCGCCGTACAGGATCCCGATGCGCTTGTGGTCGACGGTGCTGAGCCAGTCGCGCCAGCCCCGGCCCCCCTGGGGGCGGGTGAACACACCGAGGGGCCGCTCGGCATAGCGGACGGAATCGCCGGGGCCCAGCTCGAGCGGAGTCTTCTCGGTTATGGCCATGGCGTCACTCCACCTGGGTCGCTTCGATTATCCAGCCGGCGGGCTTCGCTCCCAGGCCTGAAAGGTAGGCCACCAGGTCGTCGATCTGCTGCTCGCTCAGATCGAGGTCGGGCATGCCCCGGTACTGCTCGCCCGGCACGGTGTAGTTCTCCTTGAGAGCGCCCGGATCGCGCAGCCATGCCTCCAGGTCCTTGCGGTTGAGCGACCCGTCCGCGTTGTAGGTGTTGAGGATCCCGCCCGCGAAGGTGCTGCGGTTGGCGAAGTGGGTCAGATTCGGTGCGGCTCCCGAGGCCTGGTCGGCCCCCTCGTACACGTCGTCGTTCACTCCCTCGATGAGATGGCACGAGGTGCAGATGCCCGAGAACACCTCCAGGCCCGCCAACGCCTCCGGATCGGTGGGCTCCGCCGCGTCGGCGCTGGTGCTGTCCACCCACGCCTGGAAGTCGGCCGGGCTGAGCGACACCGCCTGCATCCTCATGCGCGAGTGCGACAGGCCGCAGAACTCGGTGCACTGCCCGAAGTAGAAGCCGGGATCGGAGGCCTCGATCTTCCAGGGCGAGAAGCGGTTGGGCACGGCGTCGCGCTTGCCGTTGAGCGCCGGGATCCAGAAGGAGTGGATCACGTCGCGGGAGGTGATGATCAGCTCGACCTCCTCGCCGGTGGGGATCACCATCTGGCCGGAAGTGACGATGTCGGCGGGAGGCAATGTCTTGGCGTCGCCGTGCGCCCTCAGGTCGGCCAGGTCCACCTGGTCGGAGAAGTAGTAGCGGAACTCCCACCACCACTGGTTGCCCACCACCACCACGGTCGGCTCCCAGGAGACGCTGTGGTCGTCGATGGTGACCACCATGGTGTTGGTCTCGGTGGCGTCCACGGTGGGAAGCGACCACAGCATGATGCCGGCCACCGCGATCATGGTGACGAGGAATCCGACCGTCCAGCCGACCTCCAGCGGGACGTGACCGTGGGTCTGTGCAGGCCATTCGTCGTCGCCGTCGTAGGTCTTGACCCGGTTCTTCCAGATGAGCCAGACCATGGCGATGGTGATGCCCACGAACACCACCGCCGCGATCCAGAACACCGGCAGCACGCCCCTGCTGTGCAGTTCCCTGGCGATCGGGCCCTGCGGAGCGAAGGTGTCGAGCTCCGCATCGGACGCGCAGCCGGTGGCCACGGCCGCGCCCAGCAGCAGCAACGCCCCTGCAAGGAACCGGCGGGTGGTCGTCCGAGCCTCAGCCACCGTGCTCACCCGTGCCGGTGGGCTCGCCGGACTCTTCGTGAGTCTCGTCGTCGTGGTGATGGAAATCCCGCTCGCCGGCTACCGCGGCCAGCACCCCGCCTATGAGCAGCAGCAACGCACCGACCGTTCCAAGGACGCGCACGAGGCGGCGACCGAGCCCGGGCCGGGACGCGTACACCCAGGCGCCGCCCAGGATGAGGGCGGACACCACGCCGGCGACGGCCACCGCCTCCAGCTGCGACACGGTCAGCAGGATCCGCGATGCCGCCAGCACGATCACGCCGATCGCGAGCGCTCCGACGACAGGGATCTCGATGGGAGCCATGATCCGGTTGCGGAGCTCGCGATTGACGGCGGTGTCGCCGGTGGCGCGGTCGGCCCAGGCGTCCATGGTCCACTCCACCAGGGACAGAACGATCAGGGCCAGGCCCAGCACGAACACCATCGGATGCAGCACCAGCCCGACGGCCGCCGCGCCCACCCCGAAGGAGGCGACCACCGGCCAGAAGCTCGCAGCAACGGGCTGGTCGGTGAGTACCTCGGCCAAGTTCTGGAGATGGGCCTGGGCGGCCGCGTCGGCATCGCGGAACGACACCAGCACGAGGCTGATGGTCAGCGAGACGCCGGCCAGGGCCACCAGCACGCCGTAGCCGATGTGGTCGCCGACGCCGCCCTTCCAACCCAGCGACAAAGGTCCGACGTGATCGCCGCCGGTGGTGTAGCCGTAGACCAGCGCGGCGGCACAGAACGCTGCGAACAGTCCGAAGAAGAACTTGAATCCGGTAGTGAACACGCTGGGCCTACTTGGTTATGAAAACGACGTACCAGACCAGGAAGTAGCACAGCACGCACATGTGCCAGTAGGCGCCCGCAGCCTGCACACCGTGGGCCAGGTCCCGCCCGAAGGGCCCCATCAGCGAGCGGATGGTGGTGACGGCCAGCATCGCCATACCCCCGATCAGCATGGCGATGAATGAGCCGGTGACGGCGTAGAACAGCAGCTCGGCCCGACCGCCGTCGATGGCGAAGGCGGTGTCCTGGTACACGAACCAGAACTGGTTGATGACCGCCGCCCCGAACATCAACGTGACCCCGAGCGCGATGAACCCGTGAGGCCGGTCCTCGTCCCGGGCGGCCTGAACGGCCCACTGCACCGTCACCATCGACAGCACCAGCGTCATCATCATCATCCCGGCCGGGCCGAGCTCGACGCTGCCTTCCGGGAACCACTCCTGGCCGGTGGCCCGGGCCAGTTGGCGCTGCTGGACGTACACCGCGACCAGCGCGGCGAAGGCCATGAAGACCGCTCCCGTGGCGAGCAGGGCGCCGACCACGACGGTGCGAGGCCGGGTCGCCTCCGCGGCGGGAAGTGCCGTCGTTCTCATGCTGCTGCGCTGTTGGTCGCGGGGGATCGCAGAGCGGATGCGATCCCGGCCAGGGCCCCTGCCAGCCCGGCCGCCACCAGTAGGGATCCGAAGAAGTTGACCAGGTTGAGCACCACGTTGCCGTCCAACGCGAGGGCCATGAGGTCCCGGTCATCGACAATGAAGCCTGAGATCAGATCGGAGATCACCAGCAGACCGCCGCCGGCACCCAGCAGCAGGATCGAACCCCGGCCCACCATCTGGGAGATGGGGCGGAACAGCAGCTGGTCAGACCAGTTCCGCAGCGCGACGACGCCGGCGATGAGGCCCGCGGCGACGACGCCGTGGAACACCGCCCAGGTGGCGGTGGTCTCGAGCAGATCGAGCGGCTCGATCACTCGCAGAGCCCCCACCAGAGCGGCGGCGCCCAAGAGCTTCAGGGCCGCGCCCGCGCCCAGCACCCTGAGGTCGAGGAGCCGGTCCGGCGTCTTGGTGCCCCTCAGCACCAGCTCGGCCGCACCACCGGCCAGCGCCACCAGCGGCAGGACCGCGGCCAGACCGAAGGCCACGTAGACCAGCCCGTCGCGGAGGTCCTGGGGGGCGGTGAAGTAGTCCTGCGACCAGCCGCCCACGGCCAGCAGCCCGAACAGTCCCACGATTATCGTGATGGCCTCCGGGCGGCTGGAGCGGGCCCCGACGGCGGCGCCCACGGCCTCGACCGCGATGCCGAGCACCGGCACGGCCATGATGTAGACGGCGGGCTGCTCCACCAGCCAGTCGAGCTGCAGCCATATGTCGGGACCCTCGGCCCGACCGAAGGCGATGGCCGGCCTGCCCCGCAAGTCGGCATAGATCACCACGAGGTTGGCGATAGCGACGGGCAGCGTGAACAGCCAGACCGCGGCGGCCACGAGCATCGACCACGAGAAGGGGGGCACGTCCAGCAGGCTCATACCCGTCTGTCGCAACGAGATCACGGTGGTGGCCACGGTCACCGCACCGAGCAGCAGCGCCACGATCACCATGCCGGTGCCGAGCAGGGTGAGCGCCATGGCGTCGCTCTCGTTGCCGGTCACGCCGTCGATGGCGCCCCAGCCCCCGCCGGCGAACACCGACACCACGATGATCACCGCACCGATCAGCCACGACCAGAACGACGCCAGCGCAGCCCGGGGAAAGGCAACGTTGCCGGCACCGACCTGGGACGGCACCACGGCCAGAGCCACGCCCAGCAGCAGCGGCATCACAACCAGCAACATGAAGGACACCCGGTAAAGGGTCCACATGCGGAAGTAGGCGTTGAAGCCGCCGAACAGGTCCCAGGGAGCGACGGCCTCGGTCCGTCCGAACGAGAGCAGCATCCCGACCACGGAGGTGCCCAAGGCCAGCAGCAGCGACGTCAACACGAACAACCGGCCGACGGCGGCCGCGTCGCTGGTGACGAAGGGCTGGGCCAGGACGCCGGGCGCCGCGGCCGCCTCTCCAGAGGATTCCGGCGCGGTTGCGTCACCGGCGCCGGAGGCAGCCTCGGAGTCCGCGATCGCCGGTTCGGTCAGCGTCATCGGGAGGCGATGCTACACATTGCCACCAGCGCCACCGACAACCGGCGTAGAAGCTCCGGAGCCACCGAGGGACTCGACTGCCGAAGGTAGGGGGAACTCACAGCCCGTTGCGGATCAGCACATCGGCGGCGACGGCTCCAAAGAGCAGCACGACGTAGGCGTTGGACCAGTTGAACAACCGCATCGCCCGGGCCGTGTCGGGCCGGCGCAGCACATCGAGGGCCAAGCCGCCGAAACCGGCCCCGCCGGCGAGGGCGGCCGCCAGGTAGAGGACGCCCATATGGGCCACCGGCACGAGCAGCAGCGAGAGGGCCACCAGTACGACCGTGTAGGCGACGATGCGGCGGGCGGTGGACCGCAGTCCGGCCACCGCGGGAAGCATGGGAACGTCGGCAGCCTGGTAGTCGCTGCGGTAGCGGATGGCCAGGGCCCAGAAGTGAGGCGGCGTCCAGTAGAAGATCACCGCGAACAGCACCACCGGCGGCCAGTCGAGCGAGCCCGTGACCGCGGTCCATCCCACCAGGGTCGGCACAGCTCCCGCCGCGCCGCCGATCACGATATTCCGGATGGACGTGCGCTTGAGCCACAGCGAGTAGACGAACACGTAGAACGCGGCCGCGGCCGCAGCCAGCGCGGCCGACAACAGGTTCACGAAGGCCCACAGCCACACGAAGGAACCCACAGTGAGGGCGACCGCGAACACGACCGCCTCAACAGGACGGACTGCTCCTGTGACCAGGGGCCGGTTGCGGGTCCTGTGCATGAGCCGGTCGATGTCGCGGTCGACGTACATGTTCAGTGCGTTGGCGCCGCCCGCGGCCAACGCCCCACCCACCACCGTGGCCGCGATCAGCCACACGGACGGCAGGCCTTGGGCGGCCAGAATCATCGACGGGACGGTGGTGACCAGCAGCAATTCGACGATGCGGGGCTTGGTCAGAGCCACGAAGGCCGCAGCGCGGGCTCGGCGGGGCGCGCGTACCCCGCCGGTCACGGTTCCGGTCACCCCCGCAGGCTAGAACGTTGAGAGGCCCATACGACAGCCAGCGGGTCGAATCTCATGCCCCCCGTTTGGCCGTACCATCGATGCGTGGCACCGCATGCCTACACCCGGCTCACCCGCTTCGCCCTGTGGGCGCTCGCCGCGATAGTCGTGACCGGTGTAGCCGTCCGCCTCACGGGCTCGGGTCTGGGCTGCGAGGACTGGCCCACTTGCTCGGAGGACCGCTTCGTGGCCGACCTCGAATACCACGCCCTGGTGGAGTTCGTGAACCGGCTCTTCACCGGCGTTGTTGCGATCGCGGTGATCGCGGCGGTGCTCGGCTCCTGGAGGCGACGGCCCCGGCGAACCGACCTCATCGTATTGTCGCTGGGGCTGGTGGCGGGGGTGCTGGCCCAGGTCGGGCTGGGAGCGCTGCTGGTATTGAGCGAACTCGATCCCCGCTTCACCATGGGGCACTTCCTGCTGTCGATGGTGCTGCTCTGGAACGCAGCCGTGCTCGACATCCGAGCCCGCAGCGACACAGGCTCCACGGCCACTGAAGAGCGGCCCGGCGGCTCGACGCCCGGTGAACGGCCGCCCGACGGAACGACCCGGCTGATGCAGTGGGCCGTGCTGGTGGTGGGCGGGGCGCTGCTGGTGACCGGCACCCTGGTGACCGGGGCGGGACCCCATGCCGGCGACAGCCGGGCCGAGCGGCTCCCGCTGCTGGTGCGCGAGGTCGCCCGGGTCCACAGCATTGTCGCGCTGGCCCTGCTAGGGATGGTGGTGTGGACGTGGTGGCGGCTGCGGGCATCGAGCTCGGGGGGGCACGTCCGGATGGGACGGATCGGGGTGCTCCTCGTCGTGCAGGGCGCCGTCGGCTACACGCAGTACTTCACCGGCGTGCCCGTGCTGCTCGTGGGAATCCACGTGGCACTGGCGTCGATCACCTGGATCGAGATCGTCAAGGCCGCTCACGACCCGGCGGCCGGGTCTACGAGGTCGCGGGAGCCCGACCCGGTCGACGGCGTGCCGATGGTTGGGGTGGGGCCATGACTTCTCCCGTGACCTCACCGGTCCTGGATCCGGTGGACGAGACCGACCGGAGGCCCGACCTGCCCTGGAAGGTGATCGTGCTCGACGACCCCGTCAACCTGATGTCGTATGTCACCTACGTCTTCCGCAAGCTGTTCGGCTACTCGCAGCAGAAGGCGCACCGCCTGATGATGCAGGTCCACACCGAGGGCAAGGCCGTGGTGGCGTCGGGTCAGCGCGAGAAGGCCGAATTCGACGTGTACCGGCTCCACGAGCACGGCCTGTGGGCCATCCTCGAGCAGGACTGAGAGGCCGAGCGGGCTAGTGGCACGCGGGAGGTTCACGCTCGGCCCCGACGGCATCACGGTGAACCTGCGAGACGCCGAGCGATCGGGGCTGGCGGCGGTGCTCGAGCAGTTCCGGCAGCTGCTCCTGGAGGGCACGGACGCGTCGATGCTGCGCTTCCAGCCGCCGGTGCACATCCACGACCCCAAGGCCTCCGACGAGTTCTGGGAGATGGCCGCAGGGCCCCTGCTACAGCACCGGCTGGAGGCCCTCGACATGGTGGAGGCCGGGCTGGCGGGTGCCGCTCTGGACGACGAAGCAGTCTCGGCCTGGATACAGACCCTCAACAGCCTGCGCCTCTACCTGGGCAACACGCTCGAGGTCGGAGCGGCGACGTTCGATCCGCCCCGACCGGGCGACCAGCCCCAGGAGGCCGCCCGCTACATGCTCTACGAATGGTTGGGCGGCCTGCTCGACCAGCTGGTCGCAACCGCAGCCGGAACCCTCCCGCCCGCCACCGACGACTGAGAACCGAAGTCCTGACGAGTAGTCTCGAAACGATGCCGGTCCAACGCATGGAGCCCACGAATGCCCCGCTGCCCTCGGCCTTTCCCGAGGGCTGGTACTTCGTCGCCAGCCGCAAGGACCTGGAGAAGGCCAGGATCGTCCGCAAGACCTGGATGGGCACCGAGATCGTCGCCTGGTCCGACGAGAACGGGCACGTCTGCGTAGCCGAGGCCTACTGCCCGCATCTGGGTTCCGACATGGGGCCCTCGGTCGGCGGGCGGGTGCGCGACGGCCGGCTCGTCTGTCCCTTCCATGGCTTCGAGTACGACACCGCCGGCCAGTGCGTGGCCACACCCTTCGCGCCCGCGCCGAAGGCGGCACGGCTGAGGGTCTTCGAATCCCACCAGATCGCCGGCCTGGTCTTCGCCTGGTGGGGGATCGGTGGACGGCAACCGCAATGGCACCTGCCCACCGAGCAGCCGGACCAGACCGGCTGGAGCGACCTGCACATCTGGACCTCTCGTTTCGCCGGCCATCCCCAGGAGACCACCGAGAACTCGGTGGACCTGGCCCACCTGCGCTACGTGCACGGCTACGACAGCGTGAGCCGCGTCGGACCGATGTCGGTGGACGGGCCCATCCTCGTGAGCGACTTCGACTTCGCCACCACCCGGAACATCGCCCGAATCGCTTCCATCGACCTCGAGGTGTCCGCCAAGACGCTCGTCGTCGGCCTGGGCTACTCGTTCGTGGAGATACGCGAGCACACCATCGGCCTGGACATGCGCCTATGGATACTGGCGACGCCGGCCGACGGCACGCTCATCGACCTGTCGGTGGTCTCGCAGACGGGAGAGATACGCAGTCCGAACCGCTGGATCGCGGGTCTGGGATTCCTCCCGGTGAAGCTGCGCGCCCCCATCATGAACAGGATCATGGCGTCCTTCGAGCGGCGGGACGTGCTGCAGGACGTGCCGATCTGGAGCACCAAGAGCTACCGGTCCCACCCGCGCCTGGCCCGCTCCGACGGAGAGATCATGCGGTACCGCTCCTATTGCGCCCAGTTCTATCCCGACCCGCCGGCTGCGGCCGGCGACACCGAGGCCGTGGTCAACCTGCGGGCGATCAGCGAAGCGTAGAAGAAGCGGCTGAAGTCGAATGATTGGCAGTACTATCGACAAGATGCAAGATGAGGGCGGCCGTGGCCGGAGGCCAGTCTTGGAGGCTCGAACGGTGCTCGATCCGGCGGTCTGGGCCGATCCCTATCCGTTCTATGAGAGGCTCCGCAGGGAACGTCCCGTGTGGCTGGTGCCGGGACTCGATCTGGCCTATGTCGCCACCCACGATCTGATCGTGGACGCCCTCCGCCGGATCGACGACTTCTCCAACCACCTCGACATGCTGGTCATCACCGGCGGCGACGGCAGCCCCGACCTGTTCCACACCGAGGAGTTCGGCGAGGGCACCACCACCCTGGCCACCGCCGACCCGCCCGAGCACACCGTTCACCGCGGCCTGGTTTTCCCCGAGTTGGTCGCCCGTCGCATGGAGGCCATGCGGCCCGAAATCGAGGTCTTCATCGACGAGCGGTTGGCCGTGGCCCGATCCCAGGGAGCCAGGGTGGAGTGGGCCAGCACCGTGGCCCATCCTGTGCCCGCCCGGGTCATCGGACGGCTTATCGGCCTGCCCGACGAGGACTGGCCCCAGGTGATGAAGTGGGCTCTCGACGGCAGCAGGGTGCTGGCAGGCTTGCTCACTCGGCGGGACATGATCGCCTTGATCAATCGGCCGAACGAGGCGAACGGGTTTCTGTACGCCAAGCTGAGTGAAGCCAGGAACGATCCCGGCGACGACCTCTTGGGGGTCTGCGCCAAAGCGGTGGACAGCGGCGATCTGGAGGTGGGCGACGCCATCGGCACCCTCACCGTGCTGCTCGGTGCCGGCGGAGAATCCACTGCGTCGCTGATCGGGAACGCGGTGCGGATGCTGGCCGACGATCCCTCCCTCCAAGAGCAAGTCCGGGCCGACCACGGCCTCATCGAGCGCTTCATCGAGGAGGCCGTACGGCTCGAATCGCCGTTTCGAGGCCACTACCGCCAGGTGAAGCGCGACTGCGAACTGGGGGGCGTCACCCTCACTGCCGGCACTACCGCTTTCTTGCTGTGGTCATCGGCCAACCGCGACCCGGCCGAGTTCGACCGGCCCGACGAAGTGGTTCTGGACCGCCGCATACCCCGCAGCCACCTGGCCTTTGGACGGGGCATCCACCACTGCGTCGGCGCTCCGCTGGCCCGCCTGGAGACCCTCTGCTCGCTGGAGCGTCTGCTGCAAGACACCTCGTGGGTCAGTCTGGCCGACGACGACCCGCCCCGCTGGGAGAAGAGCATGTTCGTGCGCCGCCACGAGCACCTCCCCCTGGACGTGACCTGGAACTAGCGGGCAGCGCCCGGCAGGTACAGTGACGCGCCATGAGCCGTCTGCTCGATAGGTTCAGCCGGCTGGTCACGGCCCGGCCGGTCATCACGATCCTCGTGCTCATCCTCCTGACGGTGGTTCTGGCCGCGGGGTCGACCCTGCGGGCACCCCCCACTGAGGGCACCGACGTGGAGTTCCTTCCCCCCGACAGCGCCATCCGCGCTGCACTGTTGGAGCTCGACGAGTTCTTCGGGGAGTCCAGCGACGCCAATGTGGTGACCCTGGTCTTCCGGGGTGAGGCGCTCACACCCGGCGGGCTCGCCCAGATGGACGCCCTCTTCGACGACATCCTCAGCGATCCGGGGGTGGCCCAGCGGCTGGTGCCGGCCGACCCGATCATCGCCCCCTCGCTGCTGATCGAGGTCGCAGGCGGAATCGATGCCGCGTCGGTCACCCAGGCAGAGATCGACTCCGTCCGGAGCATCCCCGAGATCGGTGGGGCGCTCGCCGCTCTGACCGGGAACGACACCGACGGCACACCGGTCGCCATCGCCACCGTCCGCCTGAGCGACACCGGCGACGACAGAGTCTGGGACGCCGAGCGGACCATCAACGATGCGGCCACCGCCAGCGACGGCCCACTGCGAGTGAGCAGCGTGTCGCCCATCGTGATCGAGGACGAGTACAAGCACGCCACCGAGACGGGGATGGCACCGCTGGTCGGTCTGGCGCTGCTGCTGATCGCGGGACTGATCCTGCTGTTCATGCGCACCTTCTCCGATCTGCTGCTCACCCTCGCCGGCCTGGTCTTCTCAATAATGTGGATCGTCGGGGCGGAGGGCTGGCTCGGGCCGAACGGGCTGGGTTGGATCGGTCCTCCGAGTTCAATCTCGACGATGGTGCCGATCATCGTGATCAGCCTCACGGTGGACTATGCGATCCAGGCCGTCTCGCACTACCGGGAGCGGCGGCTCGAAGGCGAGCCGGTGCTCGAGGCGGTCCGGACGGGACTGCACAACGTCGGCGTCCCGATTGTGCTGGCCGCGGTCACGACCATCGCCAGCTTCCTGTCGATCCTGTTCTCCCCGATCGGGGTGATCGGCGACTTCGGCGTCGTCGCGGCACTGGGCGTGGCCTTGAGCCTGATCGTGATGCTGTCGCTGATCCCGGCCGGACGGACGATCATCGACCGGCGGCGCGAGGCACGGGGCAAGTTGAAGGAGCCGCGGCCCGTCTCCGGTGCGCTGCCCGGCATCGAACGAGCAGCCGAGGTGTTCGGGGCGGCGGTGGCCCGCCGGCCGGCCCCCTATCTCATCGCCGTCCTAGTCGTGACGGTCGCGTTCGGCTTCGCGGCCACGGGACTCCACTCGGTGTTCAGCATCCGCGACGTCCTGCCTCGGGGGGGGACCGTGCTGAACGACATGGAGACTCTCGAGGCAGCCGTCGGCGGCTCGACGGAGCAGGCCCGCGTGCTCGTGAAGGCCGAGGCGACCGAGACCCGCACGCTGCTGAACGTGCGGGATTTCGCCGACGCCTTCGAGGACGAGCAGCGCCGCCCGCAGGCGGCCGCGGGACCGATGGAGGCGACGTACGAGTCGCTGGCCCGCGACTGGACCGACGACAGCGGGGCGCCTGACGACAAGTACGATCCCGATCTCGCCGCCCTCTTCGAGGAAGCCTCCGCCGGCGTTCAGCTCGATCCGGCACTGATGCAGGAGTTCCTCGACCGGCTCGAGGCGGTGGATCCCGGCGTGGCACGCGTCCTGGTCAACAACCCCGACGGAACGGACGCGATCCTGCTCCAGTTCCCGACCTATACCGACGACCCCACCGCATCGGCGGTGATCCAGGAGGAGATCGAGGCGCTCTGGGCCGGCGACGACGGAGCCATCACCGCCACGGCGGAGAGCATTCTGGCGGTCGCCATCACGGACCAGATCACCGACGGGCAGACAGAGTCGATCAGCACGACCGTCGCGGTCGCCCTCGGCATCCTCGCCATCTTCTTCTGGGTGACGCTGCGCCGGCCCACCCTGTCGATCATTGCGGTCGGGCCGATCGTGCTCGTCCTCATCTGGGTCCTGGGTACGATGGCGCTGCTGGACATTCCCTACTCGTTGATCACCTCGATCATCACCGCGCTGTCGATCGGGATCGGCGTGGACTACACGATCCACGTGATCCATCGCTACCGGGAGGAGTTCTCCCATGTGCGCAAGCCGGAGACGGCCGCCATCCGGACCCTCGCGACTACCGGGTCGGCGCTGCTGGGCTCCGCACTGACGACGGCGTTCGGGTTCGGTGTGCTGGCGTTCTCGCCGCTGGACGGGTCCCGGCAGTTCGGCATAACCGCCGCGATAACGATCGGGTACTCCCTGCTCGTCTCCGTCCTGGTGGTCCCCCCGGCGATGACCGTGTGGGGCGCCTACGAGAACATGCGCCTGCGCTCGACCGTCCAGCGCCTGTGGGACGACATCGACGTGGCGGCCGAGGAGGTCTATCAGCGCCATGCGCAGGAGCAGGGCGAGTCTGACGGTTAGCCCGGTCAGATAGTTGGCTCGGTCAGACGGGCAACCCGGTCAGACGGGCAGCTCGTGCCTCTTCTCCACGACGGCGAACTTCAGCTTCTTGCTCGGGCACATCGATGCGAACGGGCTGATCCTGAGCTTGTAGTTCTTGGGTGCGATCTTGAGCGTGAAATGGTGGGCGATCAGCAGCAGGTTCATCGTCATCTGCATCTCCACCATCCGGGCACCGAGACACGTGTGCGTGCCCAGGCCGTACGGGGCGTAACTGCTGCCGAGATGCTCCTTGCGCGGCTCCGCGTAGCGGTCGATGTCGAATTTGAAGGGGTCGGGGAAGAGCTCCTTCATGTAGTGGGTCGAGGTCGTGGCGATGTGGACCCGCACCCCCTCCGGCAGCTCGTAGCCCTCGACCACGCACGCGTTCATGACGTTGCGGACCGACATCGGCACGGTCGGCCAGAGGCGCAAGCACTCCATGATGAAGCGGCGAGTGACGTCGGTAGCCGGTCCGGTGAGCGTCTTGGGATCCGGGTCGCCGTCGGCGAACACGGCATCGGCCTCGGCGCGGATCATGTCACCGAACTCCGGCTGCGTCAGCATGGCGTAGACGATGAAGCTCAGTTCGTCGCCGACGTACATGCTGGCGAGCAGGGGAGTCGAGAGCACGAACCGCAGATTCGACTCGGGAAGGAACTGCCGATCATTCGAGTGAATGCTCAGCAGATCGTCGGCGAGATCCCGAGGACACCCAGCCCGTTGAGCGGGGGTGTGGACGCTCTGAACCCGATCCACGACCTCGTCGATCAGCTTCGCCCGACGCTTCATGCCCGGGGTCTTCAGCATGAACCTGGGCATGGTCTTGGCGAGGTACGCCTTGAGTGCTCGCTCCTTGAACACCTGCAAGTCCTCGACGATGTCCTGTGACTCGATGCTGACCGACAGCGGCGATATCTGCGAGTTGACCAGCAACCGGCACTCTCGCACCGCACGGAGTTCCTGTCCGACGGCCCAGGTCGCCAGATGGGTCCGTGCGTGCGAGAAGACCTCGTCCAGCCGCTCTTCCAGCCTGGCGCGCGAATATCCCGACTGAACGGACTTCCGGTACCGGAAATGGTCGGCGCCGTCCAGCCCGGGCAGCAGTCCGACCCCGCCGTAGACCTTCTCCATGTCCTCGAAGTAGTCCCTGGCCCTCAGGTACATGCGACCGTGCCGATGGACCCAGTGATTGGTCTCGGCCCCGGCTATGAAGATCATGGGCTCCTTGAAGGGCGGCCGGATCTGGAACACCGGGCCGTGCTCCTCGGCCAGCTCCGCAAAGAGTGCGGGCATGTTGCCGGTGCGAAGATGCTTGCTGCCCAGAATCTTCCGCAGCTTGACAACGGGAATCTGCTTGGTCAGGGCGGATCGCCGGAACAGCGGCCCGGCGATGTTGTGCCCGACCGCATCGGCGATGGCCCGGCCGATCAGGTCCATCTTGCAGATCTGCTCGACCCGCTCCTCGGACTCCTCGTCGAGATCGAAGATGAACCTCAGGACGTCGCAGGTGTCGATGAGACAGATGATGACGATGTCTCTCGGGTCCGGGATCTCGTTGTTGAAGATGGCCCTGCTGATGCGGGTCTTGACGAACTCGACCGCGGTGCCGACCTCGGAGCCGGTGTGCACGCCCATCCTCCAGGCGGACCCGGCCAGCGACCAGAAGTCGCCGTCGTGGTGCTGCAGTATCTTCAGGTCGACCAAGTGGTCCAAGGTCATGTCGATGATCGACTCTGCCTCTGGAGCAAGCCTCTCGATCCAGTACTGGGCATTCCGCCGCTCCCGCGAGGCGGCGATCCTGTAGAGGATGGGGTCGAGCGCGGGATCGCCGGTCGCGGTCCCGTCCAGGAGGATCAGAGACTCCATGTCCGTGTCGACGCGAGCCATGAGCGACAACTCGGCGAGGGCCGCACCGACGATGGCACAGTTCAGGTTCCAACCGGGTACCTGGCGGAAGTAGCCGCTCTCCTCATTGAGGAGCGTCAGTACAAGCTCGTCGACCAGGGTCAACGACCTCGTCATGACACCGCGGCCAGTTTGGGACATCAGCCCTGTCCCTTACGCACCATTCGGTGAATCGTAGTCGGTCGCCCCCCCCCCGGCACCATGATCCTGGGCGCAATGGCGCTGCTGAACATCCCCTACGGGCTGCTCACCTCGGTCGTCACCGCGCTTCAGACGGGTAGCTCGCGCCTCTTCTCCGCCACCACGAACTTCAGCTTCCTGCTCGGTGACATCGACGGGAACGGGCTGATCCTGAGCTTGTAGTTCTTGGGGGCGATCTCCAGCGTGAAGTAGTGCGCCATCATCAGCAGGTTGGTCGCCAAGTACAGTTCCGTCAACCGGGCGCCGAGGCAGGTGTGGGTGCCCAGGCCGTACGGGGCGTACCCGGTGCCCAGGTGTTCCTTGCGCGGAGCCTGGTAGCGGTCGATGTCGAACTTGAAGGGGTCGGGGAACAGATCCTCCATGTAGTGCGTGGCGGTCGTGGCGATGAAGACCCGCACACCCTCCGGCAACTCGTAGCCCTCGACCTCGCAGGCATTCATCACGTTGCGAAGCGACATCGGGACGATCGGGTACATACGCATGCACTCCATGATGAAGCGGCGAGTCACGTCGGTAGCCGCTCCGGTGAGCATCTCGCCATCCGGATCGCCGTCGGCGAACACAGCATCGGCCTCGGCCCGGATCTTCTCGTGGAACTCGGGCTGCGAGAGCATCGCATAGGCGATGAAGCTGAGTTGATCGCCGACGTACATGCTGGCGATCAACGGCGCCGAGAGCACGAACCGCAGATTCGACTCCGGGAGGAACTGCCGATCGCTGGTGTGCATGCCCAGCAGGTCGTCGGCGAGATCCCGAGGACATCCAGCCCTCTGGGCGGGGGTATGGAGCATGAGGACCCGATCCGTCACCTCGTCGACCAGCCTCGCCCGGCGCCTCATGCTCGGAGTCTTCAGCATGAACTTGGGGAGGGTCTGGCCGATGTGCGTCTTGAGGGCGCGGTCCTTGAACTTGTGCATGTCGTCGACGATGTCCTGCGAGTCGATGCCGACAGTCAGCGGCGACATCACCGCGTTGATCAACTTCCGGCACATTCCCACCGCTTGCTGTGCTTCTCCGACACCCCACGTCGCCATGCCGCTCCGCGAATGAGCAAGGAACTCATCCAGCTGGTCTGCCAGCCTGGTGCGCGAATAGGCGGGCTGGATGGACTTCCGGTACCGGAAGTGATCGGCGCCGTCGAGCGCGGGCAGCAGTCCCACTCCGCCGTAGACCTTCTCGAAGTCCTCCAGATAGTCCCTGGCTCTCAGGTGCATGCGGCCATGCCGGTGGACCCAGTGATTCGTCTCGGGTCCGGCGAGGCAGATCATGGGCTCCCTGAAGGGCGGTCGAACCTCGAACACCGGGCCGTGCTCTTCATGAAGCTCCGCGAAGACTGCAGGAAGGTTGCCGCTGCGAAGATGCTTGCTCCGCAGCAGCTTCCGCAGCTTGACAATGGGAATCTGCTTGGCCAGGGCGGATCGCCGCAACAGCGGCCCGGCGATGTTGTGCCCGACCGCATCGGCGATGGCCCGGCCGATCAGGTCCATCTTGAGGATGTCCTCGACACGCTGCTCGGACTCCTCGTCGAGCTCGAAGATATAGCGCAGGACGTCGCAGGTGTCGATGAGACCGATGATGATGACGTCTCTCGGGTCCGGGATCTCTTCGTCGAAGATGGCCCTGCTGATGCGGGTCTTGACGAACTCGACCGCGGTGCCCACCTCGGAGCCGGTGTGCACGCCCATCCTCCAGGCGGACCCGGCCAGCGACCAGAAGTCACCGTCGTGATGCTGCAGTATCTTCAGGTCGACCAGACGATCAAGCGTCGTGTCAATGATCGACTCCGCCTCTGGAGCGAGCCTCTCGACCCAGTACTGGGCGTTGCGCCGCTCAAGCGAGGCGGCGATCCTGTGGAGGACGGGGTCGAGCGCGGGATCGCCGGTCGCGGTCCCGTCCAGGAGGATCAGAGACTCCATGTCCGTGTCGATGCGAGACGCAAGCGACAGCTCGGCGAGGGCCGCACCGACGATGGCACAGTTCAGGTTCCACCTGGGTACCTGGCGGAAGTAGCCGCTCTCCTCATTGAGGAGCGTCAGGACAAGCTCGTCGACCAGGGTCAAAGACCTCGTCATCACGCCTTGTCCTGAACTCAACGGCTGTGCTCCCGGCGTCGCGTCGGGCGAACCATGGCGGTTCGAGTCCTGCACATTCCTGCACATTAGGAACAGTTCATGTACCACAGGAAGTATACGCAGCAAGCAAGCTCTGCATAGCGGAGGAGGCAGGGGCAACGGTCTGATCGAGCAGACGGGTAGACGGCAACCTCGGGCCGGTAGCCTGAGCGGGTCGGCGACGGCCGGCGGGCCCCCATCGTCCAGCGGCCTAGGACGCCGGCCTTTCACGCCGGTAACACGGGTTCGAATCCCGTTGGGGGTGCGAGCAGCAGTACGGCTCGCTAGCGTTTCGGGTCCGCACGCCCGTCGTGCACCCGGTCCTGTAGATCAGTCTGGAGTGATCGCCACCCTGTCAAGGTGGAGGCCGCGGGTTCAAATCCCGTCAGGACCGCGTTGCCGCCCCCCCGGGGGCCGGCGACAACCCCGGTCGGGTAGCTCAGTTGGCAGAGCGTCCGCCTGAAAAGCGGAAGGTCCGCGGATCGACGCCGCGCCCGACCACTAAAGTGACAGCGCGGGTCTCCCGGCCAGCAACCCGACCCCATCTGGATGCCATGACCGTCGTCACACCCGGCCCCTCCACCAAGCCTCCTCCGGCGACCGAGCCGAACCCTCACAATCCCATCCACAACCGGTTCTGGGTTCGGCACCGCAGCGAGGTGGAGGAGGACCTGAGAAGGCTGCGCTCCCAGCCGCTCACGTTCTTCCCCGGATTCAAGTTCTCGGGCGAGCTGGACAGCATCCGGACGCCCGGCGCCTGGGTCGTCGCCCGCCACACCCCCATCCTGGAGGTGTCGCGCAACCCGAGAGTCTTCTCCTCGGCCTCCGGGGTCACCATCAACGACTTCCCGCCCGAGTTCAACGAGTACTTCAACTCCATCATCTCCATGGACGACCCCCGCCACGCCCGGCTGCGGCGGCTGGTGTCGGCGGGCTTCACCCCCCGGATGCTGGCCCGGCTGGAGGACTCGGTGAAGGACCAGGCCTCGCTGATCGTGGACGAGGTCTGCGAGCGGGGCGAGTGCGACTTCGTCACCGACGTGGCCGCCCGGCTGCCGCTGCGCATCGTGTGCGACCTGATGGGGATCCCCGACTCCCACCACGACTTCGTGTTCGACCAGTCCAACATCATCCTGGGCGCGGCCGACGAGGAGTATGTGCCCGAGGTCGGCGACCTGATCACCGCCATCCTCACCGCGGGCGAGGCCCTGACCCATCTCATGGACGATGTGGCCGAATCCAAAGTCGGCGTGGACTCCGACGACCTGACCAGCATCCTGGTCAACGCGGAGGTCGACGGGGAGCGGCTGACCCGGGCCGAGCTGGCCAGCTTCTTCATCCTGCTGGTGGTGGCCGGCAACGAGACCACCCGCAACGCCATCAGCTGGGGCCTGGTGTACCTCACCGAGAACCCCGACCAGCGCCGCATATGGGCCGACGACTTCGAGGGCATCGCCCACGGCGCGGTGGAGGAGATCGTGCGGATCGCCAGCCCGGTCACCTACATGCGCCGGACCGCGCTGTGCGACACCGAGCTGGAGGGCACCAGGATCGACGAGGGCGACCAGGTGGTGATGAACTACCTGTGCGCCAACCGGGACGAGTCGGTGTTCGACGACCCGCTCGCGTTCGACGTGCTCCGCGACCCCAACCCCCACGTCGGCTACGGCGGCCCCGGTCCGCACTACTGCCTGGGCGCCCACCTGGCCCGCCGCGAGATCAAGGTGATGTTCCGCGAGCTGTTCACCCGCATCGGCGATATCGAGGCCACCGGCGAGCCCGACCTGCTGGCGTCGGCCTTCATCCACGGCATCAAGCACCTCCCCGCCGAGTTCACCCCCGTCAAGCCAGCGGGAGCGGCCTAGCCCCCTCCCCTCCGGCACTGGCGGCGCTCGTGGTTCGCCGCCGGTCAGCCCCTGCGTGAGCCCAGCGACGCACCGGACTCGGGATCGAAGACGTGGACGGCAGCCGAGTCGAACGCGACGCCGACAATCGCCCCCGGAGACGGCGCGTCGGCGGGATCGACGGTGGCGACGAATGCACTGCCCTCATCGGCGCTGAGCGCTGCATCGATGTCGAGATGGACCTGGGCCTCCTTGCCCAGATGCTCGACCAGCGCGACCCTGCCGTTGATGAGGGCCTTAGGGCTGCCGGACGCGACGATCAGGATGTGCTCGGGCCTGGCACCCAGCAGCACGGTGCCATCGGCCGATGGCACCGCCGGCCCGCCGTCGTGCATCCGGCGCTCGTCGACGTGCAGGACCCCGCCCCTCGCGGTGGCCCGGAGCAGGTTCATCGTCGGAGCGCCGATGAACCGCGCCACGAAGACATTGACCGGGCGCTCGTAGAGCTCCGCCGGGCTGGCCACCTGCTGGACGACGCCCTTGTCGAGCACGACGACCCGGTCCCCCATCGTCATGGCCTCGGTCTGGTCGTGGGTGACGTAGATCGTCGTGGCGGCCAGGGCCCTCTGGAGCCGGGAGATCTCGGCCCGCATCTCCACCCGGAGCTTGGCGTCAAGGTTCGACAGCGGCTCGTCCATCAGGAACACCGCGGGATTGCGCACGATGGCCCGGCCCATCGCCACCCGCTGCCGCTGCCCGCCGGACAGCTCGCCGGGACGGCGGTCCAACAACCCCTCGAGCCCCAGCAGTTGAGCCGCCTCAGCCACCCTCGGGCGCCTCTCGGCCTTCGAGACGCCCCGGATGCGCAGCCCGAAGCCGATGTTCTCGGCCACCGTCAGATGCGGGAAGAGCGCGTAGTTCTGGAACACCATGGCGATGTCGCGGTCCCCGGGACGGACGCCGGAGATGTCGGCGCCGTCGAGCAGGACGCGGCCCTCGGTGGCCGACTCGAGCCCGGCCACGATCCGCAGCAGGGTGGTCTTGCCGCAGCCGCTCGGACCGACCAGGACCACGAACTCGCCGTCGCCGATGTCGAGGCTCACCGTCGACAGCGCCTCGGGGCTGTCGGCGTCGAAGCGCTTCGTTATCCCTTCCAGAGTCACCGACGCCATGTCACCGTCCCAGTCCTGCCTCGTCGTCCCTACTTCGTCGCTCCGACCGTGAGGCCCTCGATGATCCGGCGCGACATCCACGCATACAGCACGATCAGCGGCACCAGCATGATGACCACCGCCGCGAACAGCCCCACCCAGTTGGACGTGTACCTCATGGCGCCGTAGGTGTTGAGCAGCCCTACGCCGAGGGTTCGCTTGTCCTCATCGAAGGTGAGCGTCAAGGCCAGGAGGAACTCGTTCCACAGACCGACGGCGACGATGATGGACGTGGCGACCATGCCGGGCCTGGCCAGTGGCAGCATCACCGACAGGAAGATCCGCACCGGCCCGGCCCCCTCCATGGCCGCGGCCTCCTCGAGCTCGGTCGGCAGCGACCTGAAGAAGCCGGTCATCAGGAAGACCGCGAACGGGACCGAGACGCCCACATAGGCGAGGGTCAGACCGAGCAGGCTGTTGGACAGCCCCGTGTCCGAGAGGCCGATGAACAGCGGGATGATGATCGAATGCACCGGAACGCTTATCCCCAACGCGAAGAACGCGGTGAGAGCGCCGGCCCCCCGGAAGTGGATGCGGCTGAGCGCGTATGCAGCCGGCGCGGCCAGGGCCATCGTCACGAAGGTCCCAACCCCGACGGTCAGCAGTGTGTTCAGCGATGTGCGGGTGAGGTTGAGCAGGTCCCAGGCGTCGCCGAAGTTCTGAAGGTTGAGGCTCTTCGGCGGGGCGAAGAGCTCCTGGAACACGGTGTCGTTGCGCTTGAAGGCCGCGACGACGATCCACATACCGATGGCGAAGCTGAACAGCACCCACCACCACACGAAGACGTTCCCCGCGCCGCGCGCCAGCCCGCGGCGGACTTTCTCCAGCGGAGTGACTGCGAACCGCTCGGTTGCTCCCGCCACGGTCAGAACTCCACGACCGCTCGTCGCATGACACGTCGCGTCAGCACGATCAGCACTCCCACGAGGGCCACCATCATGACCGCGATGGCGCTGCCTTGGCCCAGTGCGTAGATCGGGCTGCGGTTCCCGAGAGCCACCACGTACAGGTGGACGGGAAGCGTCCACGAGGACACCGACGGGTCCGTGCCCGCGCCGCCGAGCGCGTAGATGAACTCGAAGGTCTTGATGGCCACTATCACCCACAACACCGCGGCCACGCTGAGCACGTCCCATGTCAGCGGGATGGTGACACGGGTGAGCTTCTGACGGGGCGAGGCACCCTCGAGGTCGGCGGCCTCGTAGTAGTAGGCCGGGATGCGGTCCACTCCCGCCATCAGGATGGTGGTGAACAGGCCGGTGTAGATCCATACCAGGCCCGCGACTATCGATGTGAAGATCAGGTCGGGCCCGAGCCACGTCTGGGTGGCCGCCGACAGGCCGACTGCGTCGAGGGATCCGTTCAGGAGCCCGTTGCGGGGAGCCAGCAGCACGCCCCAGGCGATGGCCAGCGCCACGGGCGGGACCACGTTCGGGAAGAAGATAACGGCCCGAACGAACCTCTTCGCCCGCATCTCCCGCAGCAGCATGGCGAATATGAACCCGCAGACGAAGACGGCGATGCCGCCGGCCACGAGGACTACCAGGGTTCGCTCGAATGAGTCGCGGAAGACATCGTTGCGCCATAGCTGCCCGTAGTTGTCGGTCCCCACGAACCTGGCCTCGTCGCCGATGCCCTTCCACTTGGTGAGGCTGATCCAGATCGTTGCGATGGCGGGGGCGACGATGATCAGCAGGTAGATGGTCAAGGCCGGAGCGATGAATGCGCCGGCGAGGCGGCCCGGCCTGCCGCGGAAGACACGACGCGCCGAACCGGGCCCGCCGCGCCCTATCGGCGCCGTCTTGCTTCCGGCCTTGACCATCATTTGTCGCGGGCCATCCTCACTGGCCGCGATGGGGGATTCCTACTGGTTGGCCCAGAACTCGGCGGTGTCGGCCGCGATCCGGTCGATGAACTCCTGGCCGCTGATCTGCCCGAAGAAGAGCTGATCGTCGAGTGGCAGGAATACCGTCGACCAGTACTCGGGATAGTCGCCCGGCACCCCGTCGTAGGGGCGGTGCACCTGCGGATTGGCCGCGAAGATGTCGGCCGCGTCCTGGATGTCGGGCGGAACGCCGATGTCGGCGCGAGGGGTCAGGTTCTTGGCCACCAACGCGATGCCGGCCAGGCGGTCCCGCTGGACTGCGTAGGCGATGAACTGCTTGGCCACATCCGGCTCGGCGCTCGCGGTCGGAACGGCCCAGCCGATCTGGTAGAGCTCGGCCGACTCATGGCCGCCGTCGACGGTCGGGAAAGACAGCATCCGGTACTCGAACCCCGACGGGGTGTAGCTCGACGTCTCGTCGGCCAGCCAGGTTCCGTTGATGTTGAACGTCCCGTCGCCCGCGGCCCATGACTGCTGCGAGATCGGCCAGTTGCTTCCCTCGTAGCCGTCGGCCAGGGCCCCCGAGTCGACCAGCTTCACCAGGTCGGCGACAGCCGCCTGGATCGGCCCGGACCGCCAGCCCTCGCCGGTCGGATCCGACGCGGCGGCGTGGAACGTGCCGGGCCCGCCGTGGCGGACCATCAGCCAGTACAGCCAGTAGGCGTTGTAGAAGTTGACGAGCCCGTCGTGCTGGACGGAGTTGTCGCCGCTGGCAAGGCTGACCGCGATGAAGTCGTCCCATGTGGCGGGAGGATCGAGTCCGAGCTCAGCCAGACGCGCGCCGTTGTAGTGGATGCCCGAGGAGATCACCTCGTAGGGAATCATGTGCGGCTCGCCGTCGATGGCGTAGACGTCGAGGAACTCCGACGGGATCACGTCTGCGACGGTGGCGTCCTCGCCGGGGATCGTCAT
This sequence comes from Candidatus Aldehydirespirator sp., assembly GCA_965203575.1. Taxonomy (GTDB): domain Bacteria; phylum Actinomycetota; class Acidimicrobiia; order Acidimicrobiales; family Aldehydirespiratoraceae; genus Aldehydirespirator. The sequence continues at coordinate 1,781,237 of OZ241894.1, read as the reverse complement.
GTCGAGCACATCGGCGAGCGATACCGCCTGGCCCGTTTTGACGATCGCTCCGATCCCCGCCTCGCCGTCCAAGTCGACAAGGTCGACGGAGTCGCCGGCCGACACCGCGGCCCGAACGGTCGTGAGGACATCGCGGCCGGCCCACTGCACATCCACAGTGTGACCGGTGGCCGCCTCGAAGGAGTCGATCATTCCCTGCAGGACCAGCTGCTGGGACTCGCCCTCGCGCCACATCGAGAAGTACCTGATCGTCGCCGGGTCGGGCGCGGCCGCCGGCTCCTGGGCCGCCGCCTCTGCCGCGGCCGCGTCGGCCTCTGCCCGGGCGGCCTCAGCCTCCGCCTGAGCCGCCTCCGCCGCAGCCGCAGCCTCAGCCGCCTCAGCCTGGGCCGCCTCCAGCGCAGCCTGGGCCTCGGCCTGCTGTTCGGCGCTTGCCTCCGCGGCAGCCGCCTCGGCCTCGGCCAGCCTTGCCGCGGCTTCATCCGCCGCGGCCTGGGCCTCCTCTGCGGCCGCCTGCGCCGCGTCGGCTTCCGCCTGCGCCGCGGCCCGTTCCGCTTCAGCCGCTGCGGCCTCAGCCTCAGCCGCGGCGGCTCGTTCCGCTTCAGCCGCTGCGGCCGCATCGGCGGCCGACGTGTCCGGCTCGTCGTCGCCGCAGGCGCCGGCCACCAGCATGACGGCCGCGACGACGGCCACCAGCCGCAGCAGCCTGCCCTTGTGTCTCTCTGATCGCTTTCGGATCATTCTTCCTCCCCTTCCTATTGGGTCACGTAAGGGCGGGCGCCCATTACGACTCGCAGGCCGACGCAGCCTCGTCGGCCAGAATCACCGACCTCGACAGATGACTTGGCCTGTCCGGGTCGATGCCTTTGTGGGCTCCCAGTCGCAGGCCCAGGCGCTGCACCTCGACAAGCGAGGCGAGCGGGTCGCAGTCAGGCCAATGCACCGCCGCTCCGGTGTCGGCCACCGCGTCGGCCAGCGCCTGGTCCCTGGGGCCGAAGCCCCATACAAGCGTGTTCGGACCCGACACCGAGATCGGGCCGTGGCGATATTCGAGGGCCGGGTACGACTCCGCCCAGCAGTGGGCCATCTCCTGCAGCTTCAGCGCGGCCTCGTTGGCGACTCCGTAGGTCCAACCGGTGCCAACGAACACGAAGCGCGAGCATCCGTCGAGGAGTTGCTCGGGCAGCTCGGCCGAACGGGCGGCGGTATCCCTCGTCGCCCGGTCCACCGAGTACCCGACACTGGTCAGCAGGGTGGCCAGCGCCGTGGTGGCGAAGCGCGTCTGCACCACCGAGGTCTCGTCTGCGAAGGACGCCACCAGGGCCCGATCGACGGCGCGCACGAGGGGGCTGCCCTCCGAGGCGGTCAGCGCGACCGTCCGGCGTGCCGCGGAGTAGCGAACCGCGTCGAGCACCTCCGTGGTCGTCCCGGACCGGGACAGGGCGATCAGGCAGTCCCACGGGCGACGCGGGGCGATCGAGGCCGCGAATGCGTCGGTCGGACCGTGCCCCGACGCCTCGCGGAATGCTGCGTATGTCTGCGCAATGTAGAGCGATGTGCCGCACCCGATGATCCCAACAGCTTGGCCCTTAATTGGCAGTTCAGAGGCTATGTACGTGATCCGAGGGTCCGCCCATACGTCCGGTTGGCTGTCGATTTCAGCCTCAGTCTTGGCCATTGAACGCAAGATAAGTGCATTATCATGCAGAGTCAAGCTGATTTATGCACACTACGCTCCTGTCCGTGGCCCGTCGATGAAATGCTGGTCAGCGGCGGGTCGCAGGACACCCCGTACACGAACCAATAGACTTCCGCCTGATCCGCTGGCTGGGGAGGATCCGAGTAGCCGCCATGAAGGGAGTACGCCAGAGAACCCTGCAGGAGCTCCTGAGGAATCACGGCCAGATGACCGTCCGGCAGCTCGCCGAACGCCTCCAGGTCAGCGAAGCGACCATACGCAGGGATCTCCAGGAACTCCAGGGAGTGTCCGGATTCGAGCGGATGCACGGAGGCGCCACGCTGAGCGACGACAACGAGCCCCCAGTGATGGCGCGCCGGCGCGAGAATGCAGCGGCCAAGATGGCCCTAGCCATGCGAGCCCGCGAGGAGATCTACCCCGGCGCGACGATATTCATCGGCAGCGGGTCGACGATGGGCTTCCTGGCGGAATGCCTCCTCGACAGCCACGAACTGACGGTGATCACGAACGCACAGAATGTGGCTCTCAGACTGGCCAGCGCACCGGGGATCAACATCGTGATGACCGGAGGCGCTCTCCGCAAGGGGGAGATGTCTCTGATCGGCCCCATCACGGAGGACACCCTGAGGCAGGTCCCCTTCGAGATGGCGTTCATGAGCGTGCAGGGGGTGTCGGCGTCCGCCGGCCTGTCGAACGCTTTCGCACCCGAGGCCAGCACCGACCGCGTGGTGGTGAACCTCTCGCCGCGGCTCATCGTGGTGGCCGAGGCCCACAAGCTGGGGCGGGTCGCACCCATCTCGATCGGCCCCGTGAGTGCGGTCGACCTGCTCGTCACCGATGCAGGTCCCCACCATGAGGAGGTCCAGAGACTCGCAGCCGCGGACATTCGCTTCGTTCATCCCGCCGACGCGGTCAGGGTGTGACGCCGTAACCGTTCAGCCGACCTCGACGCGGGCAAGGAGATCCAGGACAGCGGCCGCCGGCGCCTCAGGCCACCACGAGCAGGCATTCACGGCTCCCGCCAGGACCCCGGCCAGCAGCGGATCCTTGATGGCCTCCAGACCCATCTGACCCGCGCAGAGGTACGCGGCCAGCAAGGCGTCGCCGCTCGCGGTCGGGTTGACCGCCCCCACCGCTGGTGCCGCCCGGGTTCGCAGCCCGGCCGCAGTCGAGGACGCGGCTCCCGCGCCTCCCGCTGTCACCACCACATCGCGGCCGGACCCCAGAGCTGCCGCGGCCGCAACAGCCCGGTCGAGCGCCGAGCCTGCGTCGCGGTCCTCCCAGCCCAGCAGCTTGCCTGCCTCGGCCACGTTGACCTTGAGAGCCACCCCCTCGACGGCGGCCGCCGAGACCAGAGCCCGGCCGGAGGTGTCCACCCACCGCGGAGCAGCCGATCCGAGCGCGTCGAGCAGGGACCGCACCGCATCGATGCCGTCGACCCGAGGAAAGCTGCCCGAGACGGCGACCACGTCGGCACCGGCCGCGACCCTCGCCGCGAGGCTCAGGAACGCCGACCATGTGGCTTCGTCGACTCTCGGGGCAGGATCGGCCAGCGGAAGGACGCAGCCACCACCGGTGGACACCAGCACGGGACAGATCCTCGTCGCTACCCCAGGTGCGGTCACCGCGGCGACTTCGAGCCCCTCGCGGCTCGCAAGCGTCGAGACCAGGTCGGCGCCATACTCGCCCAACAGCGTGACGACGGCCGCCTCCGCACCGAAGCCTGACGCGAACCTGGCCACGTTCACTCCCTTTCCGCCGGCCTTGGTCACGCTCATCGAAGCCCGAACGGTCTCATCGCCGGTGAGACTCGGCACCACCATGGTGTGGTCCAGGGCGGGGCTAGGGCAGACGCACACCAACCGCATAGCCTCGGGTCGGCTCGATCGATACGATTCGCACCAATATGAGCATAATCGATCACTCCCGGACCCTGTGTCCGCCGAGCTACGTTGTGGCATTCGATCATCGCGGGAGCCTCGACCGTGCCCTGGCCGGTATCGGCCGCGAGGGCGGGGCCACCGGACGAGACTCGGTCAAGCAGCTGATCTGGCAAGGTGTCGAAACGGTTCTGCCCCGCTTCGACGATCCTACATCGGTCGGGATCCTGATCGACCGGGGACACCCGGACATCGTCGACCGCGCCAAGGCGGCCGGTGTCTCGGTGGCCATCGCCCTGGAGGCCTCCGGCCGAGCTGATCTGCGAGCCGACGCGGACGACGACACTCTCCGGAGCGAGCTGCGATCGGCGGCAGCCCACTACGGCAAGGTGCTGATTCGCTGGCGGCCCAACGACACCCTGTCCGCCAGACGCCGCCAACTGGACACGCTCGGTGCGCTCGACGCGGTGATCGCCGATGCAGGAACGCAACTGCTGCTGGAACTGCTGATCGTGAACGATGCGAGCGATGCCGCGGGCGCCGAGGCGGTCCGGGTCTGGCAGGAGGTCCGCATGCCCCGCGCCCAAGTGGACGCGGCCGGCGAGATCCTGGGATCGGGCCTGGCGCCCGCGCTCTGGAAGGTCGAGGGGCACCCGGACATGGATGCCGCCGCGGGCTTGGCCTCGATGGTGCAGACCAGCCGTTCGGACGCGTCCATACTCGTGCTGGGCGGGGGGGCCGACATCTCCGATCTGCGGCGACTGTTCTCGTGCAGCACAGTCAGCGAGCGCTTCGGCGGCTTCGCGGTCGGGCGCTCTATCTGGTGGCCGCCGATCGCGGCCCGCTCACGGGGCGAAGCCGGCGCGGACGTGACGTGCAACGCCATAGGAGAGCGATTCCTCGCTGTGGTCGACGCCTTCTGCTCGATGGCTGGGACTCCCGCGCCGGTTGCGCCAGACTGGGCGCCCACGAAGCCCACCGCCTGATCGGATCGAGGCCCACGAAGCATGCAAGTCGCCGCGCTGGTGCCCAACGGCCGGGGCGGCCTGTACCCCGGCCGCATCGCCATCGAGGCCGGGCGCGTCAGCGCGGTCCAGTTCCACCGCGACTCCGGCTCGCCGGAAGTGGACCTAGACCTGAGGCCGCACATCGCCCTTCCCGGGTTCATAGACCTCCAGATCAACGGCGCCTTCGGCCATGACATCACGTCCGCGCCGGAGTCGATGTGGCCGATCGGCGAGCAGCTGCCGCACCACGGCGTGACCGCCTTCCTGCCGACCGTCATCACCTCTCCCGCCCGCCAACGGCAAGCCGCCTACCGGGCAATGGCAGCACAGCCTGCCGGCTACGCGGGCGCGGTGCCCCTCGGTCTCCATGTGGAGGGTCCGGCGCTGTTGCCGAACCGGGCAGGAGTCCACCCGGTCGGGGCGCTTGTCGATGACACAGCCGACGTGACGGAAGAACTCGTGGCCTCAGCAGGCATCGTCTCCCTCGTCACCCTCGCGCCAGAACTGCCCAACGCGGCACCCTCCATCGAGCGGCTCGCGGCCGCGGGAATCACCGTCTCACTCGGGCACACAGGAGCCACCGCTGCCCAAACGGCCGACGCGCTCCGGTCGGGCGCGACCGCGTTCACCCACCTCTTCAACGGGATGGCCCCGATGCACCACAGGGAGCTCGGCGCCGTGGGCACAGCCCTGCTGCACCCCACCGCCCGCATCACTGTGATCGCCGACGGCCACCACCTGGCCGACGACGCGATCCGGCTCGTCTGGCGTCTGGCCGGGCCGGATCGGATCTGCCTGATCACCGACGCCATGGCCGGGCTCGACGCCCCCGAGGGAACGCACCGCCTGGGCGATGTCGCTGTTCAATGCGGCGCCGTCCCGCTGAACGACGACGGCCGCATCGCCGGATCTCTGGTCTCAATGGACGCTGCGGCTCGCCGTTTCCGGGACGCCACCGGAGCCACCTGGGATGAGCTGGCCGCGGTCACCTCCGGCAACCAGGCCGATCTGCTCGGCGACGCCGACCGCGGCAGGCTCGAACCGGGCGCACGAGCCGACCTGACCATCGTGGATTCGGACCTCTCCCCAGTGGTCACGATGGTCGAGGGAGCCGTCCTATACCGGCGCCGCGCCCGATCGACAGTCGTCGGCGCAGCTGCAGGTCGCGACAGAACTGACGGCGCCGGAAGCTGCGAACCAGCCGGACGCAGCACCTCGGCGCAATTCGACGCGGCGGCCGCCATCGGCATCGATATCGGGGGCACGACCTTCAAGGCCGCTCTCCTGACCGGTATGGAACTCGGACCCCTCCATTACGGCGCGACAGGGTTGAACAGAGCGCCGTCGGAGGTGATCGCCGCAGTACGGTCCGTGATCAAGGACCTGGCCGGTTCGAGTGATGCCGACATTGGCGGCATAGGCGTGGCCTGCGCCGGCATCGTGGACCCCAAGACCGGGACCGTGGTCCGCTCCGCCAGCCTCGATTGGCGGGAAGTGGACATCATCGGCGGGATCGGTGACGACCTGGGGATCCCCATGGCCTTCGACCACGATGTGTACGCCGCGGCGCTGGCGGAATGGGAGGCGGGCGCTGGCCTCGGCGCCGGATCGATGCTCTACGTGTCGGTCGGCACCGGAATCGCCTGCCGCCTATTCACACAAGCCGGCACGGACCGCGGCTCCGCCGGCCTGGCCGGCGAGATGGGCTTCCTGCCCCTAGAGGGCCAGGAGTGGTTGGAGGCGGCCGCATCCGCCCGGGGGATCGCCGACGCGTACGAACGACAGACCGGCAGGTCGCTCACCGCCGAGCAGATCGCAGCCTCGACTAAGCACGATCCCGCCGCGGCCAGCGTCTGGTCCGCGGCCATGGACGCGCTGGCCCGAGCGATCGCCTCCGCGATCTGCCTTCAAGATCCCCAGATCGTCGTGATCGGCGGCGGCGTCTCCAAGGCCAACCACAAGCTGCTAGATGCGCTCGAGCCGCGCCTGTCGTCGCTGCTCAAGCCGCTGCGCACTCCGCCCACCACGGTCGTGGCGGCCCACGGTGCCGACAGCGGCGTCGTCGGCGCGGCCCTGCTGGGCCTCAAGGCACGGGCCAACTCGCCGACAGCGGACGGGTCTCGACACTACGAGTCGATGGGCACGGCATCGGCTTCAAGCCCGAGCTGGAGGAACTGAGCCTGCTGTAGCCCGCTCAGGCCCGGCCTCTCAGTGGGACCAACTGACGGTGAACCGGGTCTACTTGCAGCCGCAGCCCCTCGAGCGTGTAGGCGCCCAGCAGTGCGAGCGCACCGTCCTCCCCGAAGACGACCAGGGTCGCCTCGGTGCGTCCGTCGATGGTGGCCATGGCCCGGCCGATGTCGTAGAAGTCGCGCCGCCCGTCGGCCAGCTCGAGGTGCACCTTCTCGAAGGGCGACACTCCCAGCTCCCGGAGCCGGTCCGCGGCGACGACTGTGAAAGTCGAGCCGGTGTCCACCAGCGCCTCCAGTTCCAGCGAGCCACGACCGTCCATAGTCTCAAGCCGCAACGGCCATTCAAAAGTCCCCATTCCACCTCTCTCTAACTCTTTTCCATATATTTCAAGTTACCTCAAACCGCCAAGCATTGCAACCACCGGCAGGACTGCGACGGCGAGGCGGGGGATGCGGGCGTTCGACTTGCGAGCGAGTAGGGCGAAGCCCGTGCGAGCAAGCGAATGCCGGCAGCGCCCGCCGGGCAGTCTCCACCGGGACGCACCACAGCAGAGTTCGGTAGTCTTGATCCATGGGGCAGCTCAGATCGCACACCACTACCCAGGGCCGGAACCAGGCCGGTGCCCGCGCCCTGTGGCGGGCCACCGGCATGACCGACGACGACTTCAGCAAGCCCATCGTCGCGGTGTCCAACTCCTTCACCCAGTTCGTGCCCGGCCACGTGCACCTGCGCAACCTCGGCAAGCTGGTGGCCGACGAGATCGCGGCCGCGGGCGGGGTGGCCAAGGAGTTCAACACCATCGCGGTGGACGACGGCATCGCCATGGGCCACGACGGGATGCTCTACAGCCTCCCCAGCCGGGACCTCATCGCCGACTCGGTCGAATACATGGTGAACGCCCACTGCGCCGACGCGCTGGTGTGCATCTCCAATTGCGACAAGATCACCCCGGGCATGCTGATCGCGGCCATGCGGCTCAACGTCCCGACCGTGTTCGTGTCGGGCGGGCCGATGGAGGCGGGCAAGACCAAGCTGGCCGGGGTGAGCGTGAAGCTCGACCTGATCAACCCCATGATCTCCGCCGGCGACTCCTCGGTCAGCGACGAGGACCTCCTGGAGATGGAGCGCTCGGCCTGCCCCACCTGCGGGTCCTGCTCGGGCATGTTCACAGCCAACTCCATGAACTGCCTCACTGAGGCGCTCGGGCTGTCGCTGCCCGGCAACGGCACGGTGCTGGCCACCCACTCCGACCGCCGGGAGCTGTTCCTGGAGGCGGGCCGGCGGGTGGTCGATCTGGCCCGCCGCCGCTACGAGAAGGACGACGATTCGGTCCTGCCCCGCTCTGTCGCCACCAAGACCGCCTTCGAGAACGCCATGCGCCTCGACATCGCCATGGGCGGCTCCACCAACACCGTGCTCCACATCCTGGCCGCGGCCCGCGAGGGCGAGGTGGACTTCACCATGGCCGACATCGACAGGCTCAGCCGCAGCACCCCCAACATCTGCAAGGTGGCCCCGTCCACCAACCAGTTCCATGTGGAGGACGTGCACCGGGCCGGGGGCATCATGGGCATCCTCGGCGAGCTCGACCGGGGCGGGCTGCTCGACACGTCGGTCTCGACGGTGCACTCCGCCACGCTGGCCGACGCGCTCGAGGTGTGGGACGTGATGCGGGGCCCGTCCAGCGAGGTGGTCGAGTTCTTCCGGGCTGGACCGGCCGGCATCCCCACCCAGGAGGCGTTCAGCCAGTCCACCAGATGGCCGACGCTCGACACCGACCGCGACAACGGCTGCATCCGCTCGGTGGCCAACCCCTACAACGCCGACGGCGGGCTGGCCGTGCTCTACGGCAATATCGCGGTCGACGGCTGCATCGTCAAGACCGCCGGCGTGGACGAGTCGATCCTGCGGTTCGCAGGGCCGGCGAGGGTGTTCGAGAGCCAGGACGAGGCGTGTGACGGGATCCTCGACGAAGAGCACGGGATAGAAGCCGGCGACGTGGTGGTCGTGCGTTACGAGGGGCCCCGGGGCGGCCCCGGCATGCAGGAGATGCTCTACCCGACGTCGTACATCAAGGCCCGCGGGCTGGGCAAGCAGTGCGCGCTGTTCACCGACGGCCGGTTCTCGGGCGGGACGTCGGGCCTGTCGATCGGCCACGCGTCGCCCGAGGCGGCCGAGGGCGGAGCGATAGCGCTGATCCGAGACGGCGACATCATCGACATCGACATTCCGAACCGCACCGTGAACCTCAGGGTGGACGGCGCGGAACTCGAACGCCGGCGAGCCGCCGAGGACCAGCGCGAGGGAGGCTGGAGCCCCGGTATCCGCCGGCGCCAGGTCTCAGCCGCGCTGAAGGCCTACGCGGCCATGGCCACGTCTGCCGACAAGGGCGCGGTGCGCGACGTCAGCCGCCTCGGGCTCTAGCCCCGACCTCTCACTCAGAGCAGGTCGGAAGGGACAGCCGGAGCGGCGGGACGCACGCAGCCCTCGGCGACGGCACACGCTGCGACATCGGTCGCCACCCGGGCGGCAACCCTTCGATCAAAGACTGACGGCACGATGTAGTTGGGGTCCAGATCCTCGTCATCGATCACTTCAGCGATGGCTCTGGCGGCCACAGCCTTCATCCGTTCAGAGATGCAGGTCGCGCCGGCATCCAGGGCCCCCCGGAACACTCCGGGAAACGCCAGCACGTTGTTGATCTGATTGGGAAAGTCGGACCGGCCGGTGGCCATCACCGCGGCCAGGCCGTCGACCTCCTCAGGGCGTATCTCCGGATCGGGATTGGCCATCGCAAAGACGATGGGATCGGATGCCATTGAGCGCACATCATCCGCACTGAGCAGTCCTGGAGCCGACAGACCTACGAAGACATCCGCCCCTCCAATGACTTCTGAGAGCGGCCCGGTCTTTCCGTCGGGATTGCTGTTGTGCACGAACCACTGCTTGGCAAAGTTCAGATCGCTCCGGCCCGGATGGATAGCGCCGGCACGGTCAACGCCGACAATCTCACCGACTCCCGCATCATGGAGCATCTTTGCGACCGCCAGACCAGCCGCGCCCGTTCCCGAGACAACAACTGAGATGTCGGCGATCTGTTTGTCGACAATCCTTAGAGCGTTCCGGAGTGCGGCTATGGTGACGATGGCTGTTCCGTGCTGGTCATCGTGAAACACAGGAATGTCGAGCGCTTCGATGAGCCGGTCTTCGATCTCGAAGGCAGCGGGCGCGGCTATGTCCTCCAGATTGATCCCACCGAAAGAAGGGGCCATGCGTACTACGGTCTCGACAACTTCATCGGGAGTGGTCACGTCGAGGCACACCGGAAACGCATCGACCCCGCCGAACTCCTTGAACAGCAGGGCCTTGCCTTCCATCACGGGCAGAGCCGCAGCAGGACCGATGTCCCCCAACCCGAGGACGGCCGTTCCGTCGGTGACGATGGCGACGATGTTCTTGACGATCGTGTGGGTGTGGCGCAGCATCGGCTCTCGCTGGATCGCATTGCACACACGGGCCACCCCCGGGGTGTACGCCATGGCCAGATCGTGGGCGTCACCCACCGAGCAAAGGGCGTTGACCTCTATCTTTCCGACCTCGTGGAGCCGGAACGTGCGGTCCCACCAGTCGAGCACGGTCACGCCGTCGAGGTCGCTGACAGCCGCGACTATGTGACGGGCATGGTCGGGGGACTCGGCGAGAACGTCGATCTCCCGCATGATGACCGGACCCTTGGCCTCGAAGCCCGGGATGGCGGCGATGTTGCCCCCCGCGTCGCCGATGGCAGTGGCGAAGCGGCCCAGCGTCCCGGGGCGGTTTCCCAGCGACACCTTGATCGTGATCGAGTAAGCAGGCGTGGGTGTGTCCAAATCAACTACCTCTGTGCTCGCGTTCAATAGTCATTCCTATTGACGCGACCTGTGGATGCCAAAAAGCTACGCTATCATCCGCATTCCACTACTTTGAACTGTCGGCAAAAGGAGCAGACTAGTGGTACGACAAATGTCAGACGAACACAAGGCTGCCAATGCCAGGGCTCGGGCTGAGAACAGGGCCGTGAGCGCTTATCTTGAAGCTTTGGAGTCGAACCGGCCGCGCCCCGGCCGGAGGCGCACTGCTGAGTCCATGCAGAATCGGATAGAGGCAATCGGAGAGGCACTCGAGTCAGCAACTCCGATCCGGCGAGTTCAGCTGGTTCAAGAGCGCATCGACCTCGAGCGGGCTCTCAGTGCACCGACCGAGACAGTTGACATCAGCGAACTCGAGACCGCTTTTGTGGACGTTGCCGTCTCATACAGCGGCCGGAAAGGGATCACCTACTCTGCATGGCGCGAGGTGGGTGTTCCAGCCGCCGTCCTCAAGCGCGCCGGTATCTCCCGCGGCGGCACCTGACACTCTTCACAATCGAAGCTCAGCAGGCTGGGTCGCGGCCTCTGGGTGACGGGCAACGATGCGGCGGGCCGCCTCGACTACCCGCGCGGTCTGTTCCGACGCTGTTCCTGCGAACCGCTCCGGTTCGGACATGAGTCGGGCCAGGTCCGGGCGGCTCAGTGGCACCCGTTCATCGGCGGCCAGTTGATCGAGCAGTCCATCCAGATCGACAGGATCGCCGCCGGTCGCTTGTTGCGCGGCCTGCCGGGTGGGTTCGGCCAGCACTTCGTGGGCCGCCTCCCGTCCCATCCCGGCCCGAACCAGGGCTGTGAGAAGACGGGTGGTCGCCAGCAGGGGCAGAAAGCGCTCGAACTCGGCACCGACGGCGGCCTTGTCGATCCGGAGCTCCTCCAACACTGCCAGCGCGGTGTGGAGCAGGCCGTCGGCTGCGCAGAAGGCGTCGGGGAGCATGACCCGCCGGACGGCCGAGCAGCTCACGTCGCCCTCGTTCCACTGCCGCCCGGCGAGTGAGGCCGCCATGGCGAGATGGCCGTCGAGCACGGCCGTGAGGGCACCGATGCGCTCGGAGGAGCGGGCATTGGCCTTGTGGGGCATGGCGGAGGAGGCGACCTGGCCGTCACCGAAGCCCTCCGACACGAGACCGTGTCCGGCCATGAGCCGCACTGTCGTGGCCAGGGACGCCGGCCCCGACACCGCCTGGACCAGCGCGGCCACCACGTCGAGGTCCAGAGACCGCGGGTAGGTCTGCCCCGACGCGTCGAGTACCCGGCCGAAGCCGAGATGCTCGGCGACCAGGCTCTCCAATTCGTCGACCGCCTCCGCCGACCCGAGAAGATCGATCTGGTCGAGGCGGGTGCCGACCGGTCCCTTGATGCCGCGCAGCGGGTACCGGTCCAAGAGCTCCGCGACCCGGGTGTATCCCAGCATCGTCTCCGCTGCGGCGTCCGCGAAGCGCTTCCCGAGCGTCGTAGCCTGCGCGGCCACGTTGTGGGTGCGGGCCACCATCATCGTCGAGGCATGGGCCTCGGCCAGATCGGCCAGCCGGGCGATCACCGCCACCAGATCGTCGCGGATCACCTTCAGAGCATCGAGGATCACCAGCTGCTCGGTGTTCTCGGTGACATCGCGCGAAGTCATGCCCAGATGGATGGATTCGTGGCCCGCGAGGGCGCAGAACTCGTCGATCCGGGCCTTCACGTCGTGGCGGGTGACGGCCTCCCGGGCGGCTATCGACTCGAGGTCGACAACCTCCAACACCGCCTCGTAGGCATCGACGACGGCTCGATCGACGTCAAGTCCGAGTTTGCGTTGAGCCTCCAGCACCGCCAGCCACAGCCGGCGCTCCAGCACCACGCGGCGCTCGGGGGACCACAGCGCCTGCATCCGTTCGCTGGCGTAACGGCCGGCCAGCACGTTGGGCGTCCCGCCAACGCCCATCACCAATCCCGCTCCTGTTCGCTTCGCTCACGGGCCGCTCGGGCCACGGCCTCGCTCGGTACCCCGCAAGTACCTGGTGTGGTGCAGTACATCCGCTCGGCCTCAGGCCGCTTCCTGCCAGTAGAGGTACTGGCTGCGGCCCGGTCCGACCCCTACGAGCCGGATCGGCACGCCGATGCCCTCCTCCAGGAAGGCGATGTAGTCGGCGGCCGCGGCCGGCAGCTCGGCCGACGACGTGATGCCGCTCAGGTCGGTGCTCCAACCGTCGAGTTCGGCGTACACCGGCACCGCCTTGTGGATCACCGACTGGTGGTAGGGCATGTGCTCGTAGCGCTCGCCGTCCATTTCGTAGGCGACGCACACCTTGAGGCGGTCGAGCCCGTCGAGCACGTCGAGCTTGGTGAGGGCGACCTCGGTCAGGGAGTTGAGCCGCACCGCGTGGCGCAGCATCACCAGGTCGAACCATCCGGTACGGCGGCGGCGACCGGTGTTCGTCCCGAATTCGCCGCCGACGGTGACGAGGTGGTCCCCGACTTCGTCGAACAGCTCTGTGACGAACGGCCCCGACCCGACCCGGGTCACGTAGGCCTTGGCGACGCCGATGACCCGATCGACGTGGCGGGGACCGATGCCCGCTCCGATGCAGACGCCGCCCGCTACCGGATTGGACGACGTGACGAAGGGGTAGGTGCCGTGATCGAGGTCGAGGAAGGTTGCTTGGGCTCCCTCGAACAGCACCTGCCGGCCGGACTCGAGGGCCTCGTGCAGCAGGGCCACCGCATCGCAGATATGGGCTTCGAGCCGGGGCGCGCATTCGTCGAGGTACTCGGCGACGATGTCGTCGGCCCGCAGGGGCAGGCGGTTGAAGACCTTGGCCAGCACCTTGTTGGTATGGCCCAGGGACACATCGAGCTTGGCCCGGAAGATCGATGGATCGAGCAGGTCCTGCACCCGCAGGCCGATGCGCATCGACTTGTCGGCGTAGGCCGGCCCGATGCCCCGCTTGGTGGTGCCCAGCTTGGCGTCGCCCAGATGGCGCTCATGCAGCGCGTCGAGCTCCTGGTGGTAGGGCATGATCAGGTGGGCGTTGCCCGACAGCCGCAGGGAACTGCAGTCGACGCCCCGGGCCTCCAGCGCGTCCATCTCAGCGATGAGGACTCTGGGATCGACGACGACGCCGTTGCCGATCACCGGAGTGATGTGCTCGTAGAGCACTCCGCTGGGTATCAGCTGGAGTGCGAAGGTCTCACCGCCCACCACCAGTGTGTGTCCAGCGTTGTGGCCACCCTGGTAGCGGACAACCATGTCCATCTCGGCAGCGACGAGGTCGGTGAACTTCCCCTTCCCCTCGTCGCCCCACTGGGTACCGACGACAACGGTCGCAGGCACGGCGCTCTCCTTCAGGGGCGGGCGTTACCGTGCGATTGTACTGGTTTTCCGCTCTTGTTCGCTGCGCTCACGGGCCGCTCGGGCCACGGCCTCGCAAGCTCGGCCTGGTTAGACCAGGACTATCGACTCGTCCGAGTCGTCGGGGCGGTCCACGTCGACGACCACGGTGTCGTCGGGCCCGTAGCGGCCTTCCAGCATGGCCACGGCGAGAGGATCTCCGATGGCGCGCTGTATGAGGCGCTTGAGGGGCCGAGCGCCGAAGGCGGGGTCGTAGCCGGCCCGGGCCAGATGGGTCTTGGCCTCGTCGCTGACCTCCAGCCCGAGACGGCGGGCCTGCAGGCGGTCCTCCAGATGCTTGAGCTGGATGTCGACGATGGGCAAGAGGTCTTCCGGCTCCAGGGCGCGGAACCGGACGATGTCGTCGATGCGGTTGACGAACTCGGGCCTGAAGAAGTTGCCCGGTTCGCCCTTGAGGTTGGACGTCATGATCAGCACGACGTTGCTGAAGTCCACCGTACGACCCTGCCCGTCGGTGAGACGGCCGTCGTCGAGCAGCTGCAGCAGCACGCCGAACACCTCGGCATGGGCCTTCTCCACCTCGTCGAGCAGCACCACCGCATAGGGGCGGCGCCGGACGGCTTCGGTCAACTGGCCGCCGGAGTCGTGGCCCACGTATCCGGGCGGCGCTCCGATGAGGCGGGACACCGAGTGCTTCTCCAGGTACTCCGACATGTCGATGCGCACCATGGCCTGCTCGTCGTCGAACAGGAACGCAGCCAAGGACCGGGCCAACTCGGTCTTGCCCACGCCGGTGGGGCCGAGAAACAGGAAGCTGCCGATGGGGCGGTGGGGGTCGCTGAGACCGACGCGGCTGCGACGGATGGCGTTGGCCACCACGCTCACCGCCTCGTCCTGGCCCACCACCCGCTCGTGGAGGTGCTCCTCCAGCCGGATCAGCTTGGCTGCCTCGCCCTCCATGAGACGCGACACCGGCACGCCGGTGGACCGGCTGACCACGACGGCGATGTGGTCGGCGTCGACCTCCTCGGTGAGCATCGACGAGTCGCGCTGCAACTCGGCCAGATGGCTGGTGGCCTCGTCGATGCGGCGCTCCAGGTCGGGGATGATCCCGTAGCGGATCTCGGCGGCTCGTTCCAGGTCGGGCTCGCGTTCGAGGTCGGATCGGCGGGTCTCGAGCTCCCCCTTGAGGGAGCGGATGACGCCGATGGCCTCCTTCTCGGCCTTCCAGCGCGCCGTCAGCGCGGAGGACTCCTCGGTGAGGTCGGCGATCTCGCGCTCCAGGTCGTCGAGACGCGCTCGGGACGTAGCGTCGCTCTCGGCGGAGACCGCGACCCGCTCCATCTCGAGTTGCCGCAGGCGGCGCTCCACCACATCGATCTCGGTGGGCACCGAGTCGATCTCGATGCGCAGCGAGCTGGCCGCCTCGTCGATCAGGTCGATGGCCTTGTCGGGAAGGAACCGGCCGGTGATGTAGCGGTCCGACAGCTTGGCCGCGGCGATCAGGGCAGAGTCCTTGATGCGCACCCCGTGATGGACCTCGTAGCGCTCCCGCAGACCACGCAGGATGGCCACCGTGGCCTCCACGGAGGGCGGTTCCACGAGCACCGGCTGGAAGCGGCGCTCCAGAGCCGCGTCGGTCTCCAGGTGCTTGCGGTACTCGTCGAGCGTGGTGGCACCGACCATCCGCAGCGTGCCGCGGGCCAGCATGGGCTTGAGCATGTTGCCGGCGTCCATCGCTCCCTCCGCGCCGCCCGCGCCCACCATGGTGTGCAACTCGTCGATGAAGGTGACGATCTCGCCACCGGCCTCCTCGATCTCGGCCAGCACCGCTTGGAGGCGCTCCTCGAACTCGCCCCGATACTTGGCACCGGCCACCATGGCGGCCAGGTCGAGCACCACGAGGCGCTTGCCGGCCAGGCTGTCGGGCACATCGCCGTCGACGATGCGCTGGGCCAGGCCCTCCACGATGGCGGTCTTGCCCACGCCGGGCTCGCCTATCAGCACCGGGTTGTTCTTGCGGCGCCGGGCCAGGACTCTGATCACCCGCCGGATCTCGTCGTCGCGTCCGATCACCGGGTCGAGGCTGCCGGCCCGGGCCTCGGTGGTGAGGTCCCGGCCGTAGCGCTCCAGGGCCTGGTACTGATCCTCGGGCGCCTTGGTAGTGACCCGATGGCTGCCCCGAACATCGTGCAGCACCTTCAGCAGGAGCTCGCGATCGAGATCCAGACGATCGCCGAGGGCGATGACCAGATGCTCGGTGGACAGGTAGTCGTCGCCCAGGTCGAGGCGCAGCTTGTCGGCGGCGGTCAGCACGTCGTGCAACTCGCGGGAGACGCCGACGTCGGACCCGTAGGCGCGCGGCAGCATGGCCACCGCCTGCTGGGATCTTTCGAGCACGGCTGAGGGGTCGACACCCGCGGAGTGCAGCATCGGCAGCACCAGGCCCTCGGTCTGGGCCAGCAGGGCGATCAGCAAATGGTCGGGCGTGACCTCGGCATGGGAGGCGGCCCTGGCCGCCTCGGTGGCGGCCGCGAACGCCTCGGTCGTCTTGAGCGTCCAGCGATTGGGGTCCAGGGACACGGTCAGCCCCTCCTGGGCGCGGCCCCGGAGCCGGCTCCGGCGACAGGTTCGACCACCGAGCCCGGGCCGCGGGTGGCGCGGTACAGCGTGACTGCCCTGCCCTGGCGGACCGCCGGTACGAGTCCACTGGGGTTGAAGCCCCGCGCCGCCAGCTCGGTCTGCTGGCGCTTGTAGGCCTGGCGGGTCTCATCGAGCTGGGCCCGCAGCTCGGCGACGGTCTGCTCGAGTTCCAGGACCCGCTGCACGCCGGCAAGGTTGAGACCCTCGTCGGTGAGCTCGGCTATGCGCTCCAGCAGGGCTAGGTCGGCATCGCTGTAGCGGCGGCTGCCGCCTGCTGTTCGTGCCGGGGCGAGCAGGCCCCTGCGCTCGTAGATGCGGAGCGTCTGAGGGTGGACCCCCGCCAATTCGGCGGCCACTGATATCACGTACACGGCTCGGTGGAATCGGTCATCGGTCATCGTCATTCTCCGTGGTTGAGATCATTCTCGAAGTGAGCCCGCGGGTCCTCGCCACCGGCGGCTGCGAACGCCTCCATCGCGGCCTGCTGCTCTTCTGACAGGTTCTGGGGCACGACGACCTCGACCTCCACGATGAGGTCGGCGCCCCCGGTGGAGGAAGTCGCGGGGATGCGGAGGCGCCGGCCCGTCCGTGTGCCGGGGGGGATGCGTATGGTCACCGTCGATCCGTCGAGGGTGGGCACCGGGATCTGCGCGCCCAGCGCGGCCTCCGAGAACGTGACCGGCACGATCAGGGTGAGGTTCTTGCCGTCCCGCCCGAACAACCGGTGGGGCTTGACATGGACCCGCACGTAGAGGTCGCCGGGTCTGCCGCCCGGTCCCTGGCCCGGAGCGCCGCGTCCGGCCAGCTTGATCCGCTGCCCGTCGGTCACCCCGGCCGGGATGCGGGCCTTGACCTCGCGGCGCCGGCGTTCCATGCCCCGGCCGCCGCAGGCGGTGCAGGGATTCTCGATGACGGTCCCCCGGCCTGCGCAGGCCGCGCAGGGCCGGCTGAAGGAGAACAGGCCCTGGTTCTCGTCGTTCACGCCGGTGCCCGAACAAGTCGGGCACGGCTGCGGCTTGGCCGGCGGCTTGGTGCCCAGGCCCTTGCAGGTACGGCAGCGAGCCTCGCCGGTGACGGGCACACCGATCGTGGTCCCCGACACGGCGTCGGCGAACTCAAGCTTCACCTCTGTCTCGATGTCGGCGCCCCGCTGGGCTGGGTTGCCGCGGCGGCGCCGACCGAAGAGATCACCGAAGAGGTTGCCGAGATCGCCCATCTGCTCGAAGTTCAGGTTGAAGCCCCCGGCCGGGCCCGGGCCGCCCGGGCCGAACGAGCCCGCCATGGGACCGAGCCGGCGCACTTCGTCGTAGGCCTTGCGCTTGGAGTCGTCGCCGAGCACGTCGTAGGCCGAGGCCGCTTCCTTGAAGCGTTCCTCCACGGCCTGGTCGCCCGGGTTGGCGTCGGGGTGCAGCTTCTTGGCCAGCTTGCGGTAGGCCTTGGTGATGTCGGAGGCCGAGGCGTCCTCGGCCACACCGAGGATCTTGTAGTAGTCCTTCTCGAACCACTCCCGCTGGGGCTCCACTGTCACCTCACTCCTGTTGCCTCAGCCGCGCACCTTCACCATGGCCGGCCGCAGCACCCGACCGTTCCATGCGTACCCGGTGCGCAGCACCTCGGACACGACCGGAGCGTCCTGGCCGTCATCTGTGGACTCCTCGCTCATCACTGCCTCGTGGAAGCCGGGATCGAAGGGCTCGTCGATCGTGCCGAGCACGGTGAGACCCTCAGCCGAAAGCACGCCCAGCAGCTGTGACTGCAAGGCTTCGATGCCTTCCACGCCCTGAGCGACGGCAGCCTCGCACGCGTCGAGGACTACGAGCAGCTCTCTGGCCAGCCTCGAGGCAGCCTGCGCGACCAGCTCGGTGTTGCGCTTCATCGTCTGGCGCCGGAAGTTGGTGAACTCCGCGGTGACCCGCTGGAGGTCCTCCAGGTAGGCGTCTCGCTGCGCGGTGACCGCGGCCAGATCGAGCTCGGAATCCGAGCCGGATCGGGCCTCGGCCGGCTCGGGCTCGGCGGTCACGGACTCGACCGCTTCGCCGGTGCCGGCGTCGGGCTCGTCGGACGGTGCGGCCGCAGACTCGAGCTCGCTGACGTCGGATGATGGTGCGCTCACGCCGTCTCGCGGTCGTCGTCGACGATCTCGGCCTCGACCACGTCGTCATCGGCGGGTGCCTCGGTGGCCGCGCCCGGCTCGCGCTCGGCCGCGGCGGCCGCGTCGTAGAGCCTCTGGCCGAACTCTTGGCTGGCCGTCATGAGGGCCTCGGTGGCCGACTTGACCGCCTCGACGTCGTCGCCCTCCAGCGCGCTGCGCAGATCGGCGAGCTTGGAGTTGATGGCCTCCTTCTCGTCGTCGGACACCTCGTCGGCATGTTCCTTCAGCGTCTTCTCGACCTGGTACACGAGCGTGTCGGCCGCGTTGCGGATCTCGGCCTCCTCGCGCCGCTGGCGGTCCTCCTCGGCGTGGGCCTCGGCGTCGGAGACCATCTGGTCGATGACGTCGGAGTCGAGCGACGACTGTCCCGTGATCGTCATCGACTGCTCCTTGCCGGTGGCCTTGTCCTGCGCGCTGACGTGGACGATGCCGTTGGCGTCGATGTCGAAGGTCACCTCGATCTGGGGCATTCCCCTGGGTGCCGGCGGCAGGTCGACGAGCTGGAACTTGCCCAGGGTCTTGTTGTAGGCGGCCATCTGCCGCTCGCCCTGGAGCACGTGGATCTCGACCGACGGCTGGCCGTCCTCGGCGGTGGTGAAGATCTCGCTCTTGCGGGTGGGGATGGTGGTGTTGCGCTCGATGAGGGTGGTCATCACACCGCCCTTGGTCTCGATGCCCAGCGACAGCGGGGTCACGTCGAGCAGCAGCACGTCCTTGACCTCGCCCTTGAGCACACCGGCCTGGATGGCCGCACCGATGGCTACCACCTCGTCGGGGTTGACCGTCTTGTTGGGCTCGCGGCCGGTCATCTCCTGGACCAGCTCGGCCACCGCCGGCATGCGGGTCGACCCGCCCACCAGGACAACGTGGTGGATGTCGCCCTTGGCGATGCCGGCGTCGGAGATGGCCCGCTCGAAGGGGCCGCGGCAGCGGTCCAACAGGTGGGCGGTCAACTCCTGGAACTTGGCCCTGCTCAGCGTGTAGTCGAGGTGCAGGGGACCCTTGTCGGTGGCGGTCACGAAGGGCAGGTTGATCTGCGAGGACGGGGTCTGGGACAGCTCGATCTTGGCTTTCTCGGCCGCTTCCTTGAGTCGCTGCATGGCCATGGCGTCGGCGGACAGGTCCACGCCGTGGTCGCCCTTGAACGACGCCACCAGCCAGTCGATCACGGCCTCGTCCCAGTCGTCGCCGCCGAGCTTGGTGTCGCCGGAGGTGGACTTCACCTCGAACACGCCGTCGCCGAGCTCCAGTACCGACACGTCGAAGGTGCCGCCGCCGAGGTCGAACACCAGGATGGTCTGGTCGGCGGACTCCTTGTCGAGTCCGTAGGCGAGGGCGGCTGCGGTGGGCTCGTTGATGATGCGCAGCACTTCGAGCCCGGCTACCTTGCCGGCCTCGTTGGTGGCGGTGCGCTGGGCGTCGTCGAAGTAGGCGGGCACGGTGACCACGGCCTGCGTGACGGTGTCGCCGAGGTACTCCTCGGCGTCGCGCTTGAGCTTCATCAGCACCCGGGCCGATATCTCCTGGGCGGCGTAGCTCTTGTCGTCGACCTTGAACTTCTTGGCCGTGCCCATGTGCCGCTTCACCGAGCGGATGGTGCGATCGGGGTTGGTGATGGCCTGGCGCTTGGCGACCTCGCCCACGAGCACCTCGCCGTCGTTGCTGAAGGCCACGACGGAGGGAGTCGTGCGCGATCCCTCGGCGTTGGGGATGACGACGGGGTCGCCGCCCTCGAGGACGCTTACGACAGAATTCGTGGTACCGAGATCGATACCGACGGCCTTTGGCATGGTGAGGCTTCCTTTCACTTATGTCTTGCCTAACTAGAACGCACAGAGTAGCGAAGTTCATTCCTGACTACAACAAAAACTTGAGTCTATTCTTATCAACTTTCTCGGAGCCAGGCCGGGTACCTTGGGCAGCCATGGCTCACGACCTGATCCTTCTGCGCCACGGCCGCAGCACCTGGAACGACAAGAACCTCTTCACCGGCTGGTACGACTGCGGATTGAACGAGGCCGGTCGGGCCGAGGCCCACCGGGCCGCCGAGATGCTGGCCGGGGCCGAGCTGATGCCCACCGCGGTGCACACATCGGTCCTGCGCCGGGCCACGGAGACGACCAGAATCGTGCTCGGCGACCTAGGGCTCGGCTCGCTGGAGGTCCGCAGGAGCTGGCGGCTCAACGAGCGCCACTACGGCGACCTGACCGGGCTGGACAAGGCGGCCACCCGCAGGGCCCACGGCGATGAGCAGCTCCAACGGTGGCGCCGGGGATACGACACCCCGCCGCCCCCCATCCGCGCCGACAACGAGTTCAACCCCAACGGCTCGCCGATCTACGCGGACCTGGCGCCCGGGCTCGTGCCGCTGACCGAGAGCCTCGCCGACGTGCTGGCCAGGCTGTTGCCCTACTGGCAGGACGCCATCGTCGGTGACCTGCGCGCCGGCCACACCGTGATGGTCTCGGCCCACGGAAACAGCCTCCGCGCCCTGGCCAAACACCTGGACGAGATCTCCGACGACGACATCGGTGCCCTCAACATTCCCACCGGGATGCCCCTGCACTACGTGCTGGGTTCCGACATGTTCCCGACCGAGCCCAAGCACCCCCTGGAGCGGGCCCTAGACCCGGCCGCCGCCACCGCCGCAGCCGCCGAGGTAGCCGCCCAAGCGGCAGGCCCCTCCCACGCCTGAGGCGGCCGCGACGGGTAGTGTCGCGCCCGTCATGCGGATCAAGCCCCACCACATTGTCGTCGCTCTCGGTGTCGCCATCGCGCTGTTCACGGCCCTCTCCGGCATCGTCGCCGGGATCACCGGCTTCCACAGCGACAGCCCGATCACCCGCGAGGTCTTCGGCAACATTCCGGCGCCGCTGAAGGCCGCCTTCTACACCGTCATCCCGATACTGCTGGTGTACGGGGCGGTCCTGTTCGCCAACCGGGTCAAGAACTGGGAGCGGGGACGGCCCGACAACCGCCGCACCACACCCAAGAACGTCCACCACCGGATGGCCGACTTCCGGGCCGGCGTGTACATGCAGACCCTGCTCCGGGAGCCCGGCGCCGGGGTGATGCACTCGCTCATCTACTTCAGCTTCCTGGTGCTGCTGGGGGTGACCACCACCCTGGAGGTCGACCACCAGCTCCCGGACGGGGCCAAGTTCCTGCACGGCGACGTGTACCGGGCTTACTCCGCGGTGGGCGACGCGGCCGGGTTGGTGTTCGTGGTTGGGATGCTTTGGGCCATCCTGCGCCGCTTCGGGCCCCCGATGTGGCGGCCCTACCGCATCCGCATCAAGACCCGGCCCGAGCACGCGGTCATCGGCGGGGTGCTGCTGGCCATCGGCATCACCGGTTTCGGCGCGGAGGCCTTCCGCATCGCAGCCGACGGGCTGCCCGACCACGAGCGCTGGAGCTTCATCGGCTACCCGCTGGCCACCCTCGTCGACGGGTCGGGCGCAGTCCACGGATGGCACCAGGCGTGGTGGGTGGCCCACGTCGTCGCCTTCGTGGCCTTCCTGGTGATCCTGCCGACGACGATGCTGCGCCACATGTTCACATCGCCGTTGAACATGTACCTGCGCCACCGGGACCGGCCCAAGGGCGCCATGCGCCCCATGCCCAACCTGGTGGAGGGCGACACCGAGCTGGAGACGTTCGGCGCGTCGGTGATCGAGGACTTCTCGTGGAAGCAGCTGCTCGACACCGATGCGTGCACCATGTGCGGCCGCTGCACGTCGGTGTGCCCGGCCCATGCTACGGGCAAGCCCCTGGATCCCCGCGAGATCGTGCTCAAGACGGGCGAGGTCATGGCCCTCACCGGCAGCCCGCCAACGTCGCCGCCCCTCAGCAGCGGCGGGACAGAAGTCGACGTACCGGCCAACTGGATGTTCGAGCGCATCAGCACCGAGGAATTGTGGGCCTGCACGTCGTGCCGGGCCTGCGACGAGGTCTGCCCGGTCAACATCGAGATCCTCGACAAGATCCTGGACATGCGCCGCTACCTCACCCTGATGGAGAGCGACTTCCCCTCGGAGCTGGGCCAGGCCTTCCGGGGCATGGAGAACTCGTCCAACCCGTGGTCGCTGAGCCAGACCGAGCGGGCCGACTGGGCCCGGGACCTCGACGGGGTGCGGGTCCTGTCCGGCGGCGACCCCCTGGACGCCGAGTACCTGTACTGGGTCGGGTGCGCGGGGTCGTTCGACGACAAGAACAAGAAGGTGGCCCGGGCCATGGCCCAGCTCATGGAGCGGGCCGGCGTGGACTTCGCCATCCTCGGCCCGGCCGAGAACTGCACCGGCGACTCGGCCCGGCGCTCCGGCAACGAGTACCTGTTCCAGATGCTGGCGTCGGCCAACATCGAGACTCTCAACTCCATGGGGGTGCGCAAGATCGTCACCCAGTGCCCCCACTGCTTCAACACGCTGGCCAACGAGTACCCGCAGCTAGGCGGGCACTACGAGGTGATCCACCACAGCCAGTTCCTGGAGGCGCTGGTGTCCGAGGGCCGCCTGGACCTCGAAGGGGCCACGCTGGCCGAGCGGGTCGTCTACCACGACAGCTGCTACCTGGGGCGCCACAACGACGTGTACCTGGCGCCCCGGCGGGTGCTGGGCTCGCTCGGCGGCATCGACCTGGTGGAGGCTCCCCGCAACGGCACCAAGGGGATGTGCTGCGGCGCGGGCGGGGCCCGCATGTGGATGGAGGAGACGATCGGCACCAAGGTGAACGACGAGCGGTCCCAGGAGCTGCTCGACACGGGCGCGTCGCGCATCGCCACCGCCTGCCCGTTCTGCTACATCATGATGGACGACGGGGTGCGGGCGGCGGGAGTAGAGGACGACGAGGTTCAGGTCGCCGACATCGCGCTGCACGTGCTAGAGGCAGTCGAAGCTCGCGACTCCGCGGCTGCGACATAAGCATTTTCCGGCCGGCGGCCTTGCCGGTGCGGCTGCAACCAACCGGTAGCTTTCCGGGGGTGGGGCCTCGGATTGCCGTTATCGACAACTATGACTCGTTCGTCTACATACTGGTCCAGTATCTGGGGGAGCTGGGGGCTGAGCCGCTGGTGTACCGGCACGACGCGGTCACGGCCGACGACGTGCAGGCGCTCGAGCCCGACGGGATCCTGATCAGTCCCGGACCGGGCACGCCCGACGACGCCGGCGTGAGCAACGACTTGCTGGCCACGCTGAGCGGCGAGGTGCCCATCTTCGGGGTGTGCCTCGGGATGCAGTGCATCGGCCAGGTGTTCGGGGGAACCGTCATCCGGGCACCGGAAGTGATGCACGGCAAGACGTCAGTCATCGAACACGACTTCTCAGGGGTGTTCGACGGTCTTCCCAATCCCTTCACCGCCACCCGCTACCACTCGCTGATCGTCGAGCGCGCCTCGGTCCCGTCCGTGCTGGAGGTCACCGCCACTTGCAACGAGGGCCTGGTGATGGGTCTGCGGCATCGGCACCACCCGACCGAGGGGGTCCAGTTCCATCCGGAGTCGGTGCTCACCGACGCGGGCCGGGACTTGCTCGGCAACTTCCTCGCCAGATGTAGCTAGCCGCTCTGGTCGATGCCCTCGGTCTCGTCGCCTTCGCCCTCCGGTGGCTCTGGCCCGATCTGATCGCCTTCGGTCTCGGCCGACTCCCCCACCACGACATCCACCTCGGTCTCAGCCGACACTTCAAGGTTGGGGGGCGGCGTCTGGGCCAGTATCCGGCCCACATCCGACGATCCCGGCTCGACCGGTTCGAACGTCACGATGCCGATGACGAGCCCGGCCCGTTCTATGGCCAGCTTCCCGGTGTCGAACAGCAGGCCCTGGACGTCGGGGATGGCCACCAGCGGGGGACCGTCCGAGACGATGATGTAGATCTCCAGGCCGAGGGCTACCGGGAACCCGTGGAGGGGATCGGTCTCGATGATCTCGCCCTCCGGGACGGTGGCCGAAGGCTCGCGCCGCTCGGCGACGCGGAACCCCTGGTCGGCCAGGGTCTGGATGGCCTGGATCAGTGTCTGGCCCCGCACGTCGGGCACGAAGATCTGCCCCGGCCCGGTGGAGACGGTTATGGTCACCGCCTCGCCCGGCGCAAGCTCAGTGTTCGAGGAGGGCTCCTGGCCCACCACGATGCCCGCCTCGGCCTGGCTGGTGCCCTCGATCACGATGACCTCATATCCCGCGCTCCGGAGGATCTCGGCGGCGTCGACGCGGTTGCGGCCCCGTACGGGTGGAACCCTCGGGATCTCGCCCTGGCTGACAGTGAGCGCCACCGTGGCGCCCTCCTCAATCCGTTGGCCCGCGAGCGGACTCTGGGCGAACACCGTGTTCTCGGGCACGCCCGTGTTGACCTGGTAGCTGGGCTCAGGCTCCAGACCGGCCGACCTCAACAGAGCGTCCGCCTCCCCGTAGCTGAGCCCGGACACGTCGGGTACTTCGATCAGCGCGACATCGTCGGGGGTGGTCGGCTCTGCGGGCCCGTTGCTGTCACCCAGGCCCAGCGAATCGTAGAAGATCCACCCGAGGAAGCCGAGGGCGACCACGAGGACCACCAAGCCCAGGAACATGAGCACCGTCCGCTTCCAGCCGTCGGATCGGTGGACCTCCTCGTAGTAGTAGGCCGGCGGCACGTACTGGGGCGGAGGCCCCGGCCCCGGCGCGGCGGGCACCTGGGCGCGGGGCCCGGTGGGCGGACCGCCACTGGGCGGGGGAGCGGTCGCAACCGGGCCGGTGCGCGGCCGGCCTGCCACCGGGGCCGGCGGCACCTGCGATCCGGTCGCAGGACGCTCGCCCGTCTGGACCCGGGGCGACTGGCCGGTCTGGACCCGGGACAACTGGCCGGTCTGGACCCGGGGCGACTGGCCGGTCCGTGTCGGGATGCTGTGGGCGCCGGCCAGGTAGCGCTGAAGATCGGCGCGCAGGTCCTCCGCCTTGGGATAGCGGTTGGCCGGGTTCTTGGCCAGCAGCTTGAGGATGATGGCCTCGAGGGACTCCACGATGCTCACGCCCAGCAGAGACGGCGCGAGAGGACGCTCCTGCACGTGCTTGACGGCCACCGCGGTCGAGGTGTCGGCGGTGAAGGGGGGCTTGCCCACGATCATCTCGTAGAGCACGACCCCGAGCGAGTACAGGTCACTGCGACCGTCGAGGGCCTTGCCCTGGGCCTGCTCGGGCGAGAAGTAGGTGGCCGTGCCCATGACCGACCCGATGTGGGTGAGGTTGTCACCGGTCCTGCGGGCCAGGGCGGTGGCTATACCGAAGTCGGCCACCTTCACTTGGCCGTCGTCGCTGACGATGATGTTGCCGAGCTTGATGTCGCGGTGCACGAGTCCGGCGTTGTGGGCGCTGCTCAGCGCTTCGGCCACGTCGGACGCGATCTCTGCGGCCCGGTCCGGACTGAGACGCCCGGTGGAGCGCATCACGTCGGCCATGCTGCGGCCCACCACGTATTCCATGACGATGTAGTACGTGCCCTGCTCCTGACCCCAGTCGTAGATGCCGACGATGTTGGGGTGGTTCAGGTTGGCCGCGGCCTTCGCCTCCCGGCGGAAGCGCTCGACGAAACTCGGATCATTGGCGAACTCCGGGAACAGGACCTTCACCGCCACCTGCCGGTCGAGTGACGCGTCCCGGGCCAGGTAGACATCGGCCATTCCGCCGCGCGCGATGCGGCGGAGCAACTCGTAGCGACCGTTGAAGACGGTCAGGCCCTCATCTGACACCGTCAGCCATTGTAACGGGCGCCCCTAAGCCGGGATCAGAGCCGGGAATCGCCGCGGCGGACCGACGCCGCCATCAGGCCAACACGGCAGGCTGGAACGCGACAACGATCTGGTCCGAACCGTCCGGCTGGAGTTCGGGGCCACCCACGACATCGACGACCACCGCGGTGACGTTGTCGCGGCCGTGCCCCGGCCGCACTGCTCGCTCCACCAGGCTGCTGGCCGCGGCACGAGCGTCAGCCACGGATCGCAGGACCTCAGCGATCTCGAAGTCGGGTACCTCGTTGGTCAGCCCGTCGCTGCAGAGCAGGAAGCGGGTCCCCTCCACGGCCGCCAACTCCCAGGCGTCGACGTGCACCCGGCGCTCGAACCCGACGGCCCGGGTGAGAGTGTGGCGGTCGGCGTGGGTGGCCGCCTCAGCCTCGGAGATGACGCCGTCGCGGACGAGATTCTCGGAGATCGTGTGGTCGACGGTGATGCGGCTGAAACCGTCCGGAGTGAGCACGTACAGCCGGGAATCGCCAACGTTGCAGGCAGCCAGTTGCGGCCGGTTCTCGGCGCCATTGATTCCGGCCAGTACGCACAGGGTGGTTGACATCTCGAACAGGCTCGGATCGTCCTTGGCCGTTTCCAGGATGGCCACGTTGGCCGAGCCCACCAGCGCAATCAACTGTGCCAGCGACTCGACGCTGGTGTCACGGGAGAGGACCTCGGTGGCTATGCCCGCTGCGGTGCCCCCTCCCGCGTGGCCTCCGAGCCCGTCCGCGACCGCAAAGACGGCACCGTCGGCTAGGTAACGATCCTGATTTTCGTGGCGGTGCAGGCCCACATGGGTGGAGGCCCCGTAATCCAGGCGCACTCCGGCGATGCTAATGGGCGCTCGGGAGTCGGACTCGGGACCGCCCTGCAGGCAGGCGATTCGTTCAGCGGGCCGCTAGCCTCGTGTGCCCGGTCCGCCCGCGGTGGGTCGGGGCCACGCGCGAGTGGCGGAATTTGGCAGACGCGCAGGATTCAGGTTCCTGTGTCCGAAAGGACGTGGGGGTTCAAGTCCCCCCTCGCGCACTTCACCTCACGCCAGCGGGCCGGTCACGGCTTCTGCTGCGGGTACCAGCGCCTCGTCGGTGAGCATCTGCTCGGCCGCCGCGAGTTCGGGGGACAGCCAGCGGTCGGGGCCCGGACCGGGGACCCGGGTCCGCAGCAGTCCGAGGGCCGCCGCGGTCCCCGCCGCGGGCTGCAGGGGGGCCCGCAGCTCGATGCCCCGCGCGGCCGCGACCCACTCGACGGCCAGGATGCGGCGCAGGTTGCCGACCACCCGGCGCAGCTTGCGGGCCGCGCCCCAGCCCATCGACACATGGTCCTCCTGCATGGCCGATGTCGGCAGCGAGTCGACTGAGGCCGGGGCGGCCAGGCGCCGGTTCTCGGCGCACAGGGCGGCCGCGGTGTACTGGCCGATCATCAGGCCGCTGTCGACGCCCGGATCGTCGGCCAGGAACGGGGGCAGACCGTGGGACCGGCCGGGATCGAGCAGCCGGTCGATGCGACGCTCGGCTATGGCGCCGACCTCGGCGGCGGCGATGGCCAGGTAGTCGGCCGCCAGCGCGACCGGCGCTCCGTGGAAGTTCCCGCACGACTCGACGCGGCTATCGGGCAGCACCATCGGATTGTCGATGGCCGAGGCCAGCTCCCGGTCGGCGACCGCGGCCACGAAGTCCAGCGTGTCGCGGGCCGCGCCGTGCACCTGGGGGGTGCATCGGATCGAGTAGGCGTCCTGCACCCGGTCGTCACCGCTGCGATGGCTGGCGACGATGGGCGAGCCGGCCAGCACCGCCCTCAGGTTGGCCCCGCTGGCCTGCTGGCCGGGATGGGGACGCAGCGCCAGCAGATCGGCGGCGAAGGCCCGGTCGGTGGCCAGCAGAGCCTCGACGCTGCAAGCGGCCACGATGTCGGCGACCGTCATGAGCCGCCCGACGTCGTGGACCGCGAGGCACAGCATCCCAAGGATCCCGTCGGTGCCGTTGGTGAGGGCCAGGCCCTCCTTGGCCGCCAGTTCCAGGGGTTCGAGGGGCTCGATGCCCGCTTGGGCCAGAGCCGCGGCCGCGGCGATCGTTCCCCCGCCGCCGGCCAGCACGTCGCCCTCGCCGATCAGCGCGAGCGCAGCATGGGCCAGGGGCGCGAGATCGCCGCTGGCCCCCAGGGAGCCGTGCTCGGGCACGACCGGCACCACCCCCGCGTTGATCAGCCGCACCAGCCCCTCGGCCACCTGCGGCCGCGCCCCCGACGCCCCGAGGGCGAGCGTGCGGGCCCGGAGGAACATCATGGCCCTGACCACCTCGGCCTCCACCGCCGGTCCCATCCCGGCGGCATGGGACCTGATCAGGGACTGCTGGAGCACGGCTCGGCGGCCGGCGGGGACGATCGTGTTGGCCAGGGCCCCGAAGCCGGTGGAGATCCCGTAGGCGGGCTCCCCCTCGGCCAGCTCCTCGACGACGCTGCGGGCCGCAGCCATGCGGGCCATGGCGACATCGGTGAGCCGGACTTCCTCGCCATGGCGGGCGACGGCGACAACATCGGCGACGGTGACGCCCGCGCCGTCGAGCTGCACGGTCACGCCAGTGCTGCCTCCTGTTGCCCGCTCTTGCTCGCTGCGCTCACGGGCCGCTCGGGCCGTGACTCCCGCTCTTGCTCGCTGCGCTCACGGGCCGCTCGGGCCCATGGCCTCACTGATGGCACGGCCACGATGCTCATGGAATGCCGCCTGCCCGCTCGGCCTCCGGCGACGAGAGGCCCCGCGCCGTCACGACGGCTGCCTCCACTACTGCGGCGGCCGCGGTCTGGAGGCGGCGGCCGGTGAGCCGGTCGGCCGGGCCGAGCACCGACAGAGCCGCGATCGGACCCGCCGGGCCGTGGACCGGCGCGCAGACCGCGGTCACATCGGGCTCGATGGCTCCGGTGTTGAAGATGGGCGCGGGGCGGGTGGGCGGCACCAGCGCGGCGGCGGACAGGGCCTCGCCGACGGCTGTGCCGCCGATCGGGACCGACCGGCCCACCCAGCCGACGTGGCGGATGGCCCGGCGGCCCTCGACGGTGTCGATGTAGACCGCCTCGTTGCCGTCGCGCACGGCCAGGTAGGCGGACTCCTCGGTGGCCTCGACCAGACGCTCGAGTTCGGGGCGGGCCGCCGCGGTCAGCCGGGCGTAGGGGCCCGACTGCAGCGAGGCCAGGGCGGTGCGCACGAACGAGGGCCCGACGGAGTAGATCCCGATGCCGTCCTTGACGAGATAACCGCGTTCGGTCAGGACCCGCAGGTGGCGCAGAGCCGTGCTCGTCGGCATGCCCGTCCGGCTCGCAGCCGCGGTGAGACTGAGCGCGCCCTCGGTGATCACGGTGTCCAGCAGATCCAGCACCCGCCCCGCGGAGCGCGACCTGTGCAGCGGAGAGGCGGTCTGGCCCGTAGACAGTTGTTTTTCATTTTCTGAAACTTTTTGCTGCATATTGACAGAATAGGCCCGGAGCCGGTACCGTGCAACCGGCAACCCGCCCCTACCAGACAAGGTTCGCGATGCCCGCTTCCCCGCAGCACACATCGGGCGCTCCTCCAGGCGGGGTGCGAGCCCCCACTGGCACCGCGCTGACGTGCCGCGGTTGGCCCCAGGAAGCCGCCTTCCGGATGTTGCAGAACAATCTCGATCCCGATGTGGCCGAGCGTCCGGACGACCTCGTGGTCTACGGCGGCACCGGCCGAGCGGCGCGATCCTGGAACGCCTACCACGCCATGATCCGGGCCCTGACCGACCTCGCCGGCGACGAGACCCTGCTGGTGCAGTCAGGCAAGCCGGTGGGCGTGCTGCGAACCCACCAGTGGGCTCCCAGAGTCCTCATCGCCAACTCCAACCTCGTCCCCGAATGGGGCACATGGGACGAATTCAGGCGGCTCGAGCATCTCGGGTTGACCATGTTCGGCCAGATGACGGCGGGCTCATGGATCTACATCGGCACCCAGGGGATCCTCCAGGGCACCTACGAGTGCTTCGCAGCCATCGCCCGCAAGCGGTTCGGCGGATCGCTGGCGGGAACCCTCACCGTGACGGCCGGACTGGGCGGGATGGGCGGCGCCCAGCCGCTGGCCATCACCATGAACGAGGGGGTCGCCCTGTGCATCGACGTTGATCCGGTGCGGGCCGCCCGGCGGGTCGAGACCCGGTACCTCGACGTGGTCGCCGACGACTACACCGACGCGCTGCGCCGCTGCACCGAGGCGCGCCGGGCTCGCCTGCCGCAGTCGGTGGGACTGGTCGGCAACGCGGCCGACATCGTGCCCCGCCTGCTGGCCGACGGAGTACCGGCCGACATCGTCACCGACCAGACCTCGGCCCACGACCCGCTGACCTACGTCCCCAACGACCTGACCCCCGAAGCCGCCGACGAGATGGGCCGCAGCCAGCCCGACGAGCTCATCCGCCGGGCCCGGGCGGCCATGGCCACCCACGTCGAGGCCATGGTGGGCTTCGCCGACGCCGGCGCCGAGGTGTTCGACTACGGCAACAGCCTGAGAGCCGAGGCCGCCCTCGGCGGCTGCGAGCGCGCCTTCGACTACCCGGGCTTCCTGCCCGCCTACATCCGGCCACTGTTCTGCGAGGGAAAGGGGCCGTTCCGCTGGGTGGCCCTGTCGGGCGACCCGGCCGACATCGCGGCCACCGACCGGGCCGTGCTCGAGGAGTTCCCCACCGACGAGGGCCTCAAGCGCTGGATCACCCTGGCCGCGGAGCGGGTCGAGTTCCAGGGCCTGCCCGCCCGCATCTGCTGGCTCGGCTACGGGGAGCGACACCGGCTTGGGCTGCGGTTCAACGAGATGGTCCGCTCCGGCGAGCTGACCGCACCCATCGTCATCGGGCGCGACCACCTCGACTCGGGCTCGGTGGCGTCGCCCTACCGCGAGACCGAGGACATGCTCGACGGCAGCGACGCCATCGCCGACTGGCCCCTGCTCAACGCGCTGGTCAACACATCCTCGGGGGCGTCCTGGGTGAGCATCCACCACGGTGGCGGGGTAGGCATCGGCCGGTCGATCCACGCCGGTCAGGTGAGCGTGGCCGACGGGACCGACCTGGGTGCGCAGAAGTTGGAGCGGGTGCTGCTCAACGATCCGGCCACCGGGGTGATGCGCCACGCCGACGCCGGCTACGACCGGGCCTGGGAGGTGGCCGCCGACCGCGGCGTGGACATTCCCGCACCAGCACACCCGGCTGGATGAACGATGACCGTGCGGGACATCTGTTCGATCGGGCCGACCCGGCCACCCTGTGCACCTGGGAAGAGTTCGAGCGGCACCACCGCGACGCCTTCATCGAACGCATCACCCGACTTGCCGAACGCATGAGCGTCGGGTCGTGACAGTGCAGTACTGGTGCGAGTTGGCCTGGCTGGGAGGCGAGCGCCCGGAGCGGGGAGTGGCCATCACCGTCGACGGCGACCGCATCGTCGACGTCCTTGCCGGCGTGCACCCCCGGCCGGAACGGGCTGTTCCCTTGAGAGGCCTGACGCTTCCGGCTCTGGCCAACGCGCACAGTCACGCCTTCCACCGAGCGCTGCGAGGGCGCACCCATGCCGGACCGGGCTCGTTCTGGACCTGGCGCGATCTCATGTACCGGGTCGCGGCCCGTCTCGATCCCGACCGCTACTACCGGCTGGCCCGGGCGGTGTTCGCGGAGATGGCTCTGGCCGGCGTCGGCGTCGTGGGGGAGTTCCACTACGTCCACCATCGCCCCGACGGGAGCCCCTATGACGATCCCCGGGCCATGGCAGCGGCGGTGGCGGCCGCGGCCCGCGACGTCGGCATCCGTCTGACCCTGCTCGACACCCTGTACCTCCACGGCGGGCTCGACCCCGCGTCTGATCGCGGCTACGAGCCGTTGCGCCCGGAGCAGGCCCGGTTCAGCGACGGCAGCGCCGACCTCTGGGCGGAGCGGGTCGACGGGCTGGCCGCAGCGGTGTCCGGTCCGGCCGCGAGAGTCGGTGCGGCGGTGCACTCGGTCCGGGCCGTCGACCCGACCTCGATCAAGCTGGCCGCGGACTGGGCTCGAGAGCGCGGCGCCCCGCTGCACTTCCACGCCTCGGAGCAGCCCGCCGAGAACGAGCAGTGCCAGCAGGTTCACGACCGGACCCCTACGGAAGTGATCGCGCGGGCGGGCGGGCTCGGCCCCGGCACGACGCTGGTCCACGCCACCCATGCCGCCCCCCACGACGTGGCCCTCATCACCGAGACCGGGTCGCACTGCTGCCTGTGCCCGACAACCGAGCACGACCTCGCCGACGGCATCGGGCCGAGCACCGCTCTGGCGACAGCCGGGGCATCGCTGTGCCTGGGATCCGACTCCCATGCGGTGGTGGACATCCTCGCCGAGGCTCGCGCCGTCGAACTCGACCAGCGGGCAGCCACCCACCGGCGGGGGGTCTTCGACGTGGAGGCTCTGGCCGCGATGGCGACCGCGGGCGGCTATCAGGCCCTCGGGTGGGGCGACGGCGGCACGCTGGAGCCCGGCGCGCTGGCCGACTTCACCACGGTGGGCCTCGACTCGGTCCGGCTGGCCGGAGCCGGCGCCGGCAACCTGCTGGCCACCGCGATCTTCGCGGCCACCAGTGCCGACGTGCACCACCTGGTGGTGGGCGGCAAGACCGTCGTCCGCGGCGGGCTGCACACCACCATCAATGTCGCAGCCGAACTCGCCTCGGCCGTCTCGGAGGCCACCGCGCCATGACGGGCGCGCTCCATTCCATCCGGACCGTCTCGGAGGCCACCGCGCCATGACGCTGGTGATCGACAACATCGCCGAGCTGGTCACCAACGACCCCGCTCTCGGGAAGGGCCCGCTCGGAGTCGTGGACGACGCCTCGGTGGTGATGGACGGCGACACCGTGGTGGCGGTGGGGCCGGCCGGGGCTGCCGCCGACGAGCGCTTCGACGCCGGCGGCCGGTGCGTGCTGCCCGGGTTCGTGGATTCGCACACCCACCTGGTGTTCGCGGGCGACCGGGCCGAGGAGTTCAGCCGGCGAATGGCCGGCGAGCCCTACGACGGGGGCGGTATCCGGGCCACGACCGACGCCACCCGGAACGCCGGCCGGATCGGGCTCGAGACCGCGCTCGACAGTCGCCTGGCCGAGGTGCACCGGGCCGGCAGCACCACCGTCGAGATCAAGACCGGCTACGGGCTGTCGGTGGACTCCGAGACCGAGCTGGCCTCGCTGGCCGCCGAAGCCACGCCGGAGGCCACCTTCCTGGGCGCCCACCTGGTGCCCAGCGAGTATCAGGGGCGCGCCGACGACTACGTCGAGCTGGTGTGCGGGCCGATGCTGGCCGCGGTCCGAGACCGCGTCCGCTGGATCGACGTGTTCTGCGAGACCGGGGCCTTCGACGCCGACCAGTCCCGGGCCGTGCTCACCGCCGGCCGGGATGCCGGGCTGGGCCTGCGGCTCCACGCCAACCAGCTCGGCCACGGGCCGGGCGTGCAGCTGGGTGTGGAGATGGGCTGCGCCTCTGTGGACCACTGCACCTACCTCTCCGACGACGACATCGAGGCCCTGGCGGCCAGCGACACCGTGGCCACGTTCCTGCCGGCCACCGACTTCTCGACCCGCCAGCCCTACCCCGACGCCCGGCGGGCCATAGACGCCGGCGTCCGGGTGGCCATCGCCTCGAACTGCAACCCCGGATCGAGCTACACGAGCTCGCTGTCGTTCTGCATGGCGCTGGCCGTGCGCGACATGGGCATGACCGTCGACGAGGCCGTGGCCGCGGTCACCACCGGCGGCGCGGCCGCGCTGCGACGCAACGACGTGGGCCGGATCACCCCCGGCGGGCCGGCCCACATGACCATCCTCGACGCTCCCAGCCGGCACCACCTCGCCTACCGGCCGGGCGTCCCGTTGATCTGGCGGACTCTGGGGGCCGACTACCGCCTCCAGCCCGCCGGCAGCCAGACTTGAACCCGAATCCATAGGAGAAGCAATGACCATCGACATCCCCAACCCCACCGAGCACAACCAGTGGTACCCGTTCGCCAACCGGCCCCTGCCCCCCGAGGTCTCCGGCCAAGCGGTGAACCCGGCCGTCATCCCGGTGTTCGACGCGGTGCGCCTGCCGCCGAGCGCCCGGTTCGTGGTGGTCGGCGCGGGCGTGCACGGGCTGTCGAGCGCCTACCACCTGGCCATGTACCTGGAGCGCACCGGGAAGGGCTCTGGTTCCGACGTCGTGCTGATCGACAAGCAGGGACCGGGCGCGGGCGCCACCGGTCTGGCCTGCGGCTGCATCCGCAACATGTACATGACCGGCCCGCTCCACGCCATCCTGCGAGCCAGCGTCGAGGTGTGGGAGTCCGACCCGGTGAACTTCGGCTTCCAGCAGGTCGGGTACGTGTCGGTGGGCGAGTCGAACCAGATCGACGACTACCTGAAGCTGCAGGCGTCGCAGGCGGCCAGCGGGTACCCGTCCGACGTCTACACCGGCACCGAGGCCAAGGCCTTCCTCACCAACCTGTGGCCCGACTTCAAGACCGAGAACTGCGACGTGGTGCTGCACGAGCATCGATCCGGGTATGCGGGCACCCACATGGCGGTGTGGGGACTGGACCAGAAGTGCCGGCAGTGGGGCGTGCAGCGGGTGTACGGCGCCACCGTGACCGGCTACACCCTCGACGCCTCGGGCTCGGTGACCGCGGTCGAGACCGACCAGGGTTCCATCTCCTGTGACCAGGTCGTGGTGGGGGTGGGCGCCTGGACGCCCGAGCACTGGGAGTGGCTGGGCGGACCCTCCCACCTGGACGTGCTCTACCCCGACGGCCACGTCGAGGAGCAGATGGACATGTGGACCTACTGGCGTTTGCTGGAGGGCGAGGTGATGCTGCCCGAGGGCGTCGACTTCCGCACCGCCCAGCACCGGGACTCGCCGGTCCTGCACGTGGAGTTGATGAACACGCCGGTGTACTCCGAGGACGGCCGGTTCCTCAAGGACCACTTCTACTCCTATGTCCGCTACGCCGCGGAGCGGGTCGGCGCCCCCGGCCTGCAGGGCGGGACCATCCCGGTGAAGATCGGGCCGAGGGCGGCGGTCGAGCCGTACGGCCACCTGAACGACCAGTACCAGGCCGAGGAGTGGTTCGCCGACTACTACTGCGCCACGCTGGGCATGCTGTTCAAGCGCCTGGAGAACCTGCGGCCGTTCTTCAAGGAGCGCCGCAACGGCGGGATAGGCGCGTTCACACCCGACAACGTGCCCGTGTTCGACTACCTGGGCAGCAACGCCTGGGTGATCGCCGACTCCAACCACGGGTTCAAGATGATCGGCGTGGGCAAGCTGACCGCCCAGATGATGGTGCACGGCGACAAGCCCGACGAGCTCAAGCCGTTCACCCTCGACCGCTACCGCACCGGCGCCACCTTCGGCGACCGCAACTCGAACTGCCCCTGGGTCTAGAGGCCGAGCGCAGCGAGGCCGTGGCCCGAGCGGCCCGTGAGCCAAGCGAACAAGAGCGGGCGTCAGAGGCCGGGCGCAGAGGTCAGGCGAAGGCGGCCAGCCACTGCTCGCGGCTGGTGGGCCGGAACACGTAGTTGCGCTCGCGGGTGATGCCCATGGTGGCCGACGACTCCACCGAGTAGCGGTGCCCGGGGTACAGCACCGCTTCGTCGGGCACCCGGGCCAGCCGGGTGGTGAGGCTCTCGTACATCTGGGCCGGGTCCGAGCCCGGTAGGTCCATACGGCCGCATCCCTCGAGGAAGAGGGTGTCGCCGGCCACCAGGCGGCCATCCACCAGGAAGCACTGGCTGCCGGGGGTGTGCCCGGGCGTGGCGATGAGCTCGACGGCTACGGCCCCCACCATCACCACATCGCCGGAGGCGTGGCTGACCAGGCAGTCATCGTCCACGCCGGTCACCTTCTTGACGAGATCGGCCTCCTCGGCCTGCACGTGGATCGGCACCGACACCCGCTCCAGCAGTCGGCTGATGCCCTCGATGGTGATCCCCATCATGTGGCCGCCCACATGGTCGGGGTGGTAGTGGGTAGCCAGCACGCCGGTGCAAGCCATGCCGTCTGCTTCCAGCAGATCGATGAGTCCGTGAGTGTCGTAGGCGGGATCGACGAGCACGGCCTGGCCGGTGGCGCGGTCGCCGATGGCGTAGACGAAGTTGACCATCTGTTGGGCCAGCCCGTCGTCCACCGCGAAGTCGCGCCCCGACAGCAGCTGGCGGAAGTAGAGCCGGTCGTCCACGGTCCATCACCCTATTTCCCGCTCTTGTTCGCTGCGCTCACGGGCCGCCCGGGCCACGGCCTCGCACGGCTCGGCCTCTAACGGGCAACTGAAATGGCGCTGATCTCCTCCGTCGGCCGTACCCTGCGGTGGATGGGGCAGCTCGGAGAGTCGCGCAATCTGACGGTCGGTTACCTGGGTCCACCGGGGACGTTCACCGAGCAGGCCATCTATTCCCAGCCCGACCTGGCCGCCATGAACCACCGCCCCATCAACTCGATCATCGACGTGCTGAGGGCGGTCAGCAGCGGTGAGGTCGACCTGGGCCTGGTGGCCATCGAGAACATGATCGAGGGGTCGGTGACGGCCACCCTCGACGCGCTGGCCTTCGACACCGACCTGTTCATCCAGCGCGAGGTGATCATCGACGTCAACCTGAACCTGCTGGGCCCTCCGGGCATGGCGCTGGAGTCGGTGGAGCGGATCCGGTCCTATCCGGTGGCCCACGCCCAGTGCCGCGAGTACCTGGCCACCCATCTCCCGGCCGCGGTGTTCGAGGCGGCCAACTCGACCGCGGACGCGGCCCGCAGCCTGGCCGAGGTGGGCGACCGCACCACCGCGGCCATCGCGCCGCTGCGCTCGGCGGAGGTGTACGGGCTGGAGGTGCTGGCCGCCGACATCGCCGACCACGCCGACAATCAGACCCGCTTCGTGCTGGTCGGGGCCGATGTCATCGCCGCGCCGACCGGCCACGACAAGACGAGCATGGTCGTCTACCAGCGCTCCGACGTGCCGGGCTCGCTCATCGGCATCCTCGGTGAGTTCGCGGCCCGGGCCATCAACCTGACCAGCCTCCAGAGCCGTCCCACCAAGGCCAGCCTGGGCCAGTACTGCTTTCTGCTGGACTGCGAGGGCCATATCGCCGACGAGGTGGTGGCCGACGCGCTGCGCAACCTCAACATGAAGACCAGCCGGGTGAAGTTCCTCGGCTCCTACCCGTCGGCCTCCGCCGACCACCACGACCACGTGATGAACCAGGTGGAGGTGCGCAAGGCGGCCGCCTGGATAGACGACCTCAGGGGCCGGATCCTTCGCTGACGCCCGGCCGCAGGGCCGGACCCCGCCCCGCCTATCCTTGGCTGCGGAGGGATGGCAGAGCGGACGATTGCGACGGTCTTGAAAACCGTTGGGCCTTCACGGGTCCCGGGGGTTCGAATCCCCCTCCCTCCGCTGTCCCGGTACATGCTTGCTGCCAAGCCACGAACGGCCGGGCCCGGCGCATCCACTCGAGCTGCGCGTCGAGGCTCACCCGCTCCCAGCCGCCCGCACCCTCGACGCGGCCTCAAGCAAGCCCGACCGGGCGGCCTCTTGGACGCCCTGTTTGCGGCCGGGCACGCCAAGCTTCTTCCACAGGTTGGCGAGGGCCCGATAGATGGACCGCTCTGAGTAGCCCATCTCTGTTGCAAGGTCGGCAATGGTCTCTCCGTTGGCGAGTCCGTTCAGCAGTTTGAGCTCTCGTTCGTCAAAAGTCTCGGGTACGGGCGCCTCCATGTGCTGCCTGACGGCGACAGTGGCCTGGTGCAGGCGCCTGGCGCCGTCGCTGGTGGTCAGCTTGGCCAGCGCATCGAACCGGATCACCAGCGGAGGTGTGTCTTGTTCTGTGACCGGCTCGCGCGACGACGAGGCGGCTGGACGCGAGTCAGGATCCGCGGACGCCACCCACTCCAGGATGGCACGGCGCGCCGAGGTCAAGTACCCGGTGACGATCACCCAGTCCTCAGCCAGCTGCGCCGGTATCGAACATCCGGCCATGGTCTCGGCGCAGCGGCCGAACAACGCCGCGATGTCGCTCTGGTACCAGTCGGGCAGCGTCTGAGCGAAGATGCGGACCGCTTCACGGTGATAGGCGAGAGCCCAAGGACGCTCATGGGGTCCCTCAGCGACACCGAAACGATGGGCTTCGAGCATCGCGGCCGCGACGACGGCGACCCGGCCGCACGCGACGCGGACCTGGGCACGGAGCCGAGAGGACGACGTGCTACCGACCATCGGCGGGGGAGGGTAACCGGGACCGGCCACAGCCCGTGCAAGAGTTTCTTGAGACAGGTCGTTGCTCGGTGCCGACACACCTGACAGCCCTGCCACTACCTGCCAAGCAAACGGCACCACACCTGCCAAGCGTTGGCAGACATTCGGCGCCGGAGGACGCGAACCGCCCGCTAGCAATTAGCCGCGGCCCGAAGGACGGATCGCAGAGACAGGAGCAGCAATGACCTTCAAGACGAAGATGGCCGTCGATGAGATGGCTGTGACCCAGCACGACACGCTCGCAGCGTTGCAAGTGCTGTTGACAGTCGGGGTTCCGGTGCTGATATGGGGCGACCCCGGCACCGGCAAGACCGCCACCATCGAGAGATACGCATCCGAGGCGGGCTGGGCGATGCAGGCGGTGAACGCCTCTATGCACGACCCGACCGACTTCAGCGGCCTCCCGGTGCGCAACGGCAGGTCCGTCACCTATGTGCCGCCGGAATGGGCACACGAAGTCGCCGCGCACGACGGCGTGTCGCTGGTGTTCCTAGATGAGGTCAACACCGCCGCCCCCGCCACACAGAACGCGCTGATGCGGGTGATCCAGGAGCATCGGGTCGGATACCTGCATCTCGGTGAGCGGGTGCGGTTCGTCGCCGCCGCAAACCCTGCCGGCCAGAACAGCGGAACATGGGAACTGTCGGTGCCGCTGGCGAACCGGTTCGCGCACCTGCGGTGGCCGCTGCGGCCCAGCGAATGGCTGGACGGCTACCTGAAGGGATGGCCCACACTGACGCCGCTCGACATCGGCGACGACGCCCCCAGCCCCGAGAGCATCCGGCGCCAAAGACAGCTCCAGGCGACATTCCTGGCGCACCACCCCAAGCTGCTGTGCAACCCCCCGGACTCGCAGAACTCTGTGAGAGGCTGGCCGTCACCGCGCAGCTGGGACCGCCTCGCCTACTGCACCGCCCTCGCCGAGGCCTCCTCAGCGAATGACACCACCCGTACGCTGATCACCACAGCACTCATCGGTGAAGCCGCCGCCGCAGAGTTCCGAGCCCATGCCCACAACCCCGACCTGCCCGACCCCGCCGAGTTGCTCGACTGAATCAGCCCTCCCGGCTAGCGTGCACCCGGTAGGCACACATCCACCAGCGGCGGGTACACGCCGTGCTCATCTATGACGGTGTCGTTGTCCGAGGCGGTGACGGGGTGATGTTCCATCCTCGGTGTATGATCCTCGGTATTATGCTGCATCGTCGGCATAGAGGCGGAAGGTCGGATTGAGCCACTGACTCATGCGAAGATCAGTGTCTATTGTCGGCACGAGCGCTCGATTTCCGCGCAAGCGCCTGTGGCCAGCCGCCCTGGTCGTGTCACTCGTGATGTCCTCGGTGTCGTTGCCTGGGGCAGCCGCCATACCCCCCCCCGGTCCGTTAGCAGGCCCAGCACGGTCTGCATCGACCCGGGATGCTTGACCTTCCAGGGGAGGATGGTGTGGGAGGCCAGCATGACGGTCGGGGCCACCGAGGTCTTTCTCGGGTACGGCGGGCCCCTCACCGACAGCGGATTCTCGTGGCGGGGCGCGACCTACACGGTGTCGGGCGTCTTCCTAGCCCGCTCGCTGCAGGACCCGGAAACGTCCAACGTCAGCATCCATTTCGTGCCCGAACTCCCCGACGAGTTCCAGAGCCTACAGCTGCAGATCGGCGGCTCGGGGCTGAATCTCGCGGACGGGGACTCCGGCGGCGGGAACTTCTACTGGAGCGGCGTCGACATCGACTGGAGCATGGGCGAGACGGTCACCGTCAGTCTCAAGGAGTTCCCCGCACAGATCGAGCATCGGTCGATCGACGGCCGCAGCAACAACTTCCGCCATCCGTCGCGGGGAGCGGCCGGCACCGCCCAGCTCAGGATCGCCCCCACCTCCTACCGCGACGGCGTGTCGAGGCCCGTCGCCTCCCGGCCGAACCCCCGCACCATCTCCAACCTGGTGTCCGCCCAGCAGGGCCCGGAGCCGAACCCGTCGGGGGCCAGCGACATCATCTGGCAATGGGGCCAGTTCCTGAGCCATGACATCGTCCTGAGCACCGACAACACCACTGAGCCGCTCCCGATCCGCATTCCGAGAGGGGACCCGGTCTTCGGCCCCGGGAGGACCGGCGGGGTGA
Organism: Candidatus Aldehydirespirator sp.; assembly: GCA_965203575.1. Taxonomy (GTDB): domain Bacteria; phylum Actinomycetota; class Acidimicrobiia; order Acidimicrobiales; family Aldehydirespiratoraceae; genus Aldehydirespirator. Next base: position 1,740,271 of record OZ241894.1, on the reverse strand, counting down.
CGATCGGCTTCGATCGCTCCACGTTCGACCCCTCCACCGGGACCGGAAGGGCCAACCCCCGAAGGCAGACCAACGCGGCGACCGCGTTCATCGACGCCTCACACATCTACGGCCCGCAACAGTCCCGAGCGCTCGCTCTCCGCGCCGGCGACGGCACCGGAACGCTGGCGACGTCGCGCGGGGGACGGTTCCTGCCCTTCAACGCGCAGGGGCTGCCCAACGAGGGGGGCGCACACCTCACAAGGCTGTTCGTCGCCGGCGATGTGCGAGCCAACGAGCAGATCGGGCTGATCGCCATGCACACGCTGTTCGTGCGCGAGCACAACCGGCTCGCCAGCATCATCGCCGGCCAGGACCCGGACCTCAGCGGCGACGAGATCTACCAACTGGCCCGCCGGATCGTCGGCGCCCAGCACCAGGCCATCACCTTCAACGAGTTCCTGCCCGTGCTGATCGGCGCCGACGCGGTGGGCGAGTACCGCGGCTATGACCCCAGCGTGGACCCGTCGATCGCCAGCGAGTTCTCCGCGGCGGCGTTCCGGGTCGGCCACACCATGCTGGCCCCCGACCTGCTGCTCGTCGGCGCCGACGGGCGACAGGAGCGGGTGAGTCTGGCCGCATCGTTCTTCAACCCCAGGATGGTCGTCGAGCGCGGCATCTCCGCGATCCTGCTCGGTCTGGCCGCCCGACCGGCCCAACGAGTCGACACGCTGGTCATCGACGAAGTCCGCAACATGCTCCTCAAAGGGCCCGGCGGACCCGTCCTCGACCTGGCCGCCCTCAACATCCAGCGGGGCCGCGACCACGGCGTGGGCGACTACAACACCGTTCGCCGCGCCTACGGCTTGGCCCCCGTGGAGAGCATCGCCGACATCTCGTCGGATCCGGAGGTCCGGCGGTCGCTGCAGCTCGCCTACGGAGGCATCGACGATCTCGACCTCTGGGTCGCCGCCCTGGCCGAGGACCACGTGGAGGGAGCCATGGTCGGCGAGACCCTCCAGACCATCATCGCCGACCAGTTCCGCCGCCTCCGCGACGGCGACCGCTTCTGGTTCGAGAACGACCCCTACTTCCTGGCCAACCCCGGACTTCTCGACGAGGTCCGCAGCACCACCCTGGCCGACATCATCCGCCGCAACACCCCCGTCTCCGACGAGATCCAACACAACGCCTTCATCGTCGCAAGCAGCAACTAGCAGCCAGCGGATGGCCGCCGCCCGAAATTGATGCCGAAACCGCCCCTATAGGCCTACTATCCACATCAATTTCGGCAAGAGCACGGGGCCGGGCCAGGCAGTACCGGTTCGGTTTGGGCCTAGCCTGCCAACACGATCACCGGGAGGAGCCCCATGATCCGTATCCGCTTGTTGGCCGCTCTGGCCGCCGTCGCGGTTGTCGCCGCCGCCTGCGGTGGGGACGACGGCGAGGAGACAGCCGCGCCCACGACGGCACCGGCAACGACCGCCGTACCCACCACCGAGGCGCCTGCGACCACTGCGGCACCCACGACGACGGCCGCACCTACCACCACCGCAGCACCGACCACGACGGCCGCGCCCACCACCACCGCAGCACCGACCACGACGGCCGCGCCAACTACGACGGTGCCACCGACCACGACAGCGGCTGAGGCGATCACGGTGACCGGGCCGTCGACGGCAGAGCCGGTAGCGACCGCGGGGGAATGGCTGGCCTTCAACGGCGGCGAGGAGTGCACCTGCGCCGACGGCAGCGACTACCACTACTGGGTGCGCGAGGGCGACCCCGACAAGGTCGTCTTCTACCTGCAGGGGGGCGGGGCGTGCTTCACCCGCGACAACTGCGCGTTCACGGGCGAGGGGAACTCGTACGACGTCACCACCGACATCACGGAGATTGGGGACAACCCCAGCATGTGGCGCGGCATCTTCGACTTCGACAATCCGCTCAACCCTGTGAAGGACCATTCGTTCGTGGTGGCGCTGTACTGCACCGGCGACGTGCACCTCGGCGACCGGGTCAACGACTACGGCGACGGCCTGATCGTGCACCACAACGGCTTCGTCAACGCCAACACCGCGCTGGACGCGGCGGTCGAGCGCTTCGGCGGCGCCACCGAGGTGGTGGTGGCCGGCTCCAGCGCGGGCTCGGCCTCAGCCGCGCTGTACGGGGGGCTGGCCGCCGACCTGTTCGGTGACGCGAGCGTCGCGGTGGTGGCCGACGCCTCGGGCGCCTACCCGAGCGACCCAGGCATCAACACTTACATCGGCGGGCTGTGGGGCACGATGAGGGTCGTGCCGGACTGGCCGGTCAACGAGGGGGTCACCCCGGCCGAGTGGGGCCTGCCCGAGTTGTTCATCCGTGCGGGCCTGCACGCGCCGCGGGTCCGGTTCGCCCGCTACGACAACGCCTTCGACAGCACCCAGGAGTTCTTCGCGACCCTGGCCGGGTTCGACGCCAGCAGCATCGACCAGCTCATGTACCAGAACGAGGCGCAGATCGAGGCGGCCGGGGTGAACCAGGCCAGCTACATGGCCCCAGGCAGGGACCACACCATCCTGTTCCGGGACCTGCTCTACACCCAGGAGGTGGAGGGGGTGGCCTTCCTCGATTGGCTCACCGCGTTCCTGGGCGGCACCGACGTGGACGACGTGGCCTGCGTGGACTGCTCATAGCCGCCACGCCGGTACGCTCAGGTCTTCCGGAGACGTGGCCGAGTCCGGTTGAAGGCGCTTCCCTGCTAAGGAAGTAACGATGCAAGTCGTTCGTGGGTTCGAATCCCACCGTCTCCGCGAGCGAGCGAGCCAGCGCCATAGGATGACATCATTGGATGATCCTGCCGCCAACCATCATCAGCGGCTAGCTGAGATCGATGCCGAACTGCGGGCATTGCCGGCCGACGCCTTCGCCCGCAAGTTCGAGCTGCAGTCAGAAGCCGACGCTGCCCGAAGAGAATTGGCCGACCTCATGTCCGACGATCTCGGAAAGGCCAAGGGCGAGTGGGCCGAACGTTCAGCCCGCAAGGGTTCCCACGCCGATCCTGATCCGGCTGAACAAGTGGCCCGTATCGTCTCACCCATCGAAGGAGGCGGCGGCTGCGCTTGACCCGCCCTCTCGTTCGTGGAGTGATCGGCTTCTTGCCGCCTGTGGCAGCCACCGGCGCCGTTCGAGGCTCCTGAGGGTGTCTCTGAGAGAATTCAGGGTTTAGGACATAACCTGCAAATCTCTGCTGCAGAATACAGCCGGAGACAAATTGCAACTATGGAATTTAGGTTTTGGCCTATTATCTGCAAATCTTCCGTCTGACGCTAGGCTCCGGGCGTGGGAATGGAGCGTTTCGCTGACTCCCCCGTGGGCCGGCTGGTGCCGATCGAGGTACCTGTCGGCAACGAGATGGTGCGACAACTGGCGTTCGTGCCATCTCCCCTGCCCGACGAACTGACCCTCTCACAAGCGACCTGGTCGGCGGCTATGAACGCCGGCATCGAGCTTGGACAGCTCGCAGGCATGACTCGCGGTCTCAAGGTCGAGCCCACTCTGCTGGCTGGCCTGACGGTGCGGCGCGAAGCGCTCAGCACATCTGCTCTCGAGGGGACCTATGCGCCCGTCGCTGACGTGCTCGCCAGCGAAGTATCACCACTATCGCCCCGAACGACAGCCATCACCGAGGTCTTGAACTTCGTGCATGCAGCCGATCACGGCGTGCGGCGGCTCGCAGAGCTGCCCGTATGCATGCGTCTGGCCTGCGAGCTGCACGCGATCCTGGTTGAGGGCACACGCGGCGAGGACTACCAGAAAGGCCGGGTCCGCGACACACAAGTGGTCGTCGGCTCCAGAACCGGCGCAGGCCCCGCCGAACGGTTGCGGGACGCTCGGTTCGTGCCACCGCCGCCGGGAAATGGCCTGGTCGACGGCCTCAGCCAATGGGAGAGGTGGTCGAACACGGCCGGCATCCATCCGCTGGTGCGGATCGCGGTTTCGCACTACCAGTTCGAGACATTGCATCCCTTCACGGACGGCAACGGCCGCATCGGGCGGCTGTTGGCAATTCTCCAGTTGATAGAGGCCGGCATCCTCGACACGCCGATCGTCAACTTGTCGCCGTACTTCGAAGCACGCCGCGACCAATACATCGGGTTGCTTGAGCAGACAAGCATCACCGGGACCTGGGACGCTTGGATCACCTTCTTCTGCGACGCGCTCGCGTCGCAGGCGGCAGATGGCGTTCTACGGATCCGGGAACTGCTCGACTGGCGGGACAGCACGTTGGCGAGGTTGCGCGACGCCGGAGTGCGAGGAACGGCACACGCCGTCATCGACCATCTCATCAGCCAACCGATGACGACAGCACGCGCCATCAGCGATCGTCACGGTGTCAGCGCAAACGCGGCCAACCACGCGTTAAGGCGGCTGCTCGAGATGGGGGTCGTACAGGAAATCACCGGCAAGCCGTACGCCAGGGTCTACGCAGCCACAGACGTGCTAGCCCTGCTCCACCGACCGTCGCTCTAGCCCGCCTGCTTGCTGGCACCTACCTCAACGCGTCCGGGCGGCACGGCGGGCCTTCATGCGTTGGCGCATCCGGGCGTGGGCCTCGGGCGTGCCGTCGTGGAAGGTGCCGAACAGCCTGTCCAGCGGCACGGGCCGGTTGCCGTAGTTGCACTCGAAGTACCGGTGGTGCAGGTGGTGGAAGTAGTCGGCGCCCTTCATGGAGCGTCCCCCGCGCCGGCCGATCTCGTAGCGCTCGAACCCCGAGTGGGTCACCGCGGTGGCGATGCTGTTGGACGACAGGGTGAGGATCAGGATGAACGGGTGCGCAGGCACCACCCACCACAGCAGGAACATGCTGAGGTACATCATGTGCTCGACCGGGTGCATCGACAGGCCGCTCCAGGGCCCGGGATTGACGTTGCGGTGATGCAGGTAGTGGACATGGTCGTACACCCAGCGCGTGTGCAGCACCCGGTGGATGAAGTAGAAGTGGGTCACCGACCACAGCGACGTGAACACGGTGAGCGCCGACAGGTACAGCCATGCGGAGTCCCACTCCACCTGCGGGATCCAGTCGTTGGCGTAGAACCAGAGGGTCAGCGCCTCATAGGCGGTCCACACCGAGCAGCCGCTGACCAGGCACCAGAAGATGTTGTCGCGGGTCTGGTTGTTCCACAGGAACTCCCGGTTGGTGGTGCTCAGCCACTGGCGCTCGTACTTGTAGCGCTGCTGCTGGACCCGCCGGACGTACAGCGCCACATGCAGGGTCCCCGCGACCAGGGTGAACATCACGACGTTGCGGGCGTAGATCTCCAGAACCCATCTCGGGCTCAGGGTCGCCATGCGCTCCATCGACGGGGTGAAGAAGTTCCACGCCACCGCGGCGATGCCCACCCAGAGCATCCCCTGGGGCAGCATCATCGAGAAGATGTGCCGCAGCGTCGCCGCCGGCCGCGGCGGCCAGTCCAGTATCGGCGACACCGTGATGGGAACGTCCGGCTCGAAACCCCTCGCCCCCGGGCTGGGCGAGGTGCCAACAGTCGAGTTCGCAGCCGTCATGGGAACCCGACCTCCCCTCCTGGATGCAGCCCGTCTCCCAGGCACGGCATGCTACACGCCCGCAGTATCAGCCCCGGACCGGGGTGCGCCAGCCGAACGGGTCCGGTGCCGCCCCCACCTGGATGTCCACCAGCGCTTGGCGCAGCCTCATGGCGTTGCGGCCCGGCTGGCCGCCGCCGAACGTGAGCGTCTCGCCGTCGTGGACGATGCTGCCCACCGGCGCCAGAACCGCGGCCGTGCCGGTCAGGAAGGCCTCACCCCGCTCGGCCCAGTCGACCAGCTCGTCGGGATGGATCGTGCGTTCCTCGACCTGGTAGCCGAGGTGATCGGCCAACTCGATCACTGAGGCCCGGGTGATCCCGTGCAGGAAGGACTCGTCCAAGTGCCGGGTGAGCACCCGCTCGTCGTCGGCGAGGAAGAAATTGGCGGCACCCGTCTCGGTGATGTCGTTCCCGGTGGCGAACAGGATCTGGTCGATTGCTTCGCTGGCGGCCATCGAGTCCAGAGTCACACCCAGGGCCATGGCGTAGTTGGCGCCGCACTTGACCATGCCGAACTTGGGCACGGTGCGGGGCATGGACGTCTCCAACAGCAGGGTGAGCGGCCGCACCCCGCCTTTGAAATAGTCGCCGACCGGGCTGTTCACCACGTACAGCAGCGCGCTGCGGCTCGGGCGGGCGGCCGCGCCGATGTCGGGATCGGTGCCGACAAGGGTCGGGCGGATGTACAGCGAGCCCGGCGGATCGGGGACCTCCGCCGCGTTGACCTCCACCGCGTCGATGATCATCCGGCGCAGCGTGTCGGGATCGATCTGGGGCAGTCGCAGCAGTGCCGCGCTGGTCGCCATCCGCTGGATGTGGCGGTCGAGGCGGAACACTGCCAGCGAACCGTCATTCTGGCGATGGGCCTTGAGGCCCTCGAAGATCGCGCTGGCGTAGTGCAGCGCGTGCGCGGCCGGGCTGATCGTGTGGTCCCGGTAGGGCTCGGGTGATCCGCCGTAGACGTAAGCACCGCCGTCGGCGCGAGCAGTGGTCATCCAGTCGCACAGGACGGTCCCGAACGGGACGGTGAACGGGTCGGGCTTGCGGGTCACTCAGACTCCCTTCGAGAGCGACCGTATGTGTATAGCGGACTCTGCGACCAGCACCGTCACCCACCAGCTCCCAGGACGCTGGCTCCGACCCGTAGCTTCCCGGCGCGACCGCGACGTACACTGGCGATTCCCCAGCGCTCGTAGCTCAATTTGGATAGAGCATCTGACTACGGATCAGAAGGTTGGGGGTTCGAGTCCCTTCGAGCGCGCCAAACCCATCTGCCCGCCGATGGACCGCCGCCGGTGTGTGCTTCAGTCGTCGGCGACGACAACCTTGGCCAGCAGGGCGTGAGGCAGCGGCTGGTAGTCGTGGTGCGCGGCGCTGAAGGTGCCGGTGCCGCCGGTCATCGACCGCAGGTCGATCACGTAGCTGAGGATCTCCGACGTCGGAACGTGGGCGCGGATCACGCTGGTGCCCGCAGTCGAGCCCGGCTCGGTGCCGAACACCTGGCCCCGCCGCGAGTTCAAGTCGCCCAGAACGTCGCCCTGGTAGGCGTCGGGAACCTCTACTTGGATCTCGCTGATCGGTTCGAGCACCGCGCTGCCCACCTGCTCCACCGCCTGCTTGAGCGCCAGCGATCCCGCGATCTTGAAGCTCATCTCCGACGAGTCCACCGAATGGTGCTTGCCGTCGTAGCACACCGCCCTCAGGTCCACCATCGGGAACCCGTGCCGGCCGCCGTTGGCCATGGCCTCCTCGATGCCCGAACCCACCGCAGGGATCAGGTTGCGGGGAATGGCGCCCCCGGTCACCTCGGTGTCGAACTCGTAGCCACCGCCCCGCGGCAGCGGCTCGAAACGCACCATGGCCACCGCGAACTGCCCGTGCCCGCCGCTCTGTTTCTTGTGCTTGGCCTCCACGTCGGCCGGCCGGGCCAGCGTCTCCAGGTACGCCACCCGCATGTCCTCGACCTCGAAGTCGATCCCCATGCGCTCCAGCCGGGACCGCACTACCCGGATGTGGGCCTCGCCGGCACCGGACAGCACCGTCTGGCGGGTGGTGGGGTCCTGGCGGATCACGAGGCTGGGATCCTCGGTGGCGAAGCGGCGCAGCGCCGAGGCCAGCTTGTCCTCCTGGGCCGGGGCCGAGGCGTGGATCGCCACCCCGTAGACAGGGACGGGCGGTGGGGTGATCGGCACCGACAGCGCCGCATCGTTGGACAGCGTGTCGCCGGTTCGCACATCGCCGAGCTTGGTGACGGCCACGATGTCGCCTACATCGAGATGATCCACCCCGTGGTGGTCGCCACCAGTGAACGACATCAGGTTGTGGAGCCGCTCCTTGTCGCCGGTGCGGCTGTTGACGAGCGTCTCGTTGGAGCGGATCGTGCCCGACAGCACCTTCATGAACGAGATCTGTCCCAGGAAGTCGTCGATTCGGGTCTTGAACACCAGCACCGCCGGCGGGCCAGCATCGTCGATCTCCAAGGTGACCGACTCACCGCCCCGCACTGCGGCAACCGGGCCGGTGTCGCCCGGCGCGGGGCCGACCCGGCAGATGAAGTCGAGCAGGTGGTCCACGCCTATGGGCTTGGCCGCCGAGCCGCACAGCACCGGGAACACGTTGCGTTGCACGACCGCGTCCCTGATGAGCTGCTCCAACTGCTCCTGGGTGGGCTCCTCCCCCTCCAGGTACTGCTCGAGAAGCTCGTCGTCGCCCTCGACGACGTCCTCCACGAGTTGGATGTGGCCGTCGGAAGCTGCCGAGGCCACGTCGTCGGGAATGGGCGCGGCCGCCGACTGCCCGCTGCTGTAGTCGAGGGCGCCGTCGCCCACCAGATCGGCGATGCCGTGGAAGGAAGCCTCCACACCCAGCGGGAGTTCCACCGCTTCGACACTGGAGCCGAAGTGCGACTGCAGGTCGTCAAGGGTGCGCTCGAACGACGAGCGCTCCCGGTCGAGCCCGTTCACGAACATCATCCGGGGCAGGCCCAAGCGCTCGGCGTGGCGCCACATGACCTGGTCCTGAGCCTGTACCCCCGACACCGCGTCCACAACGAAGACCGCCAGATCGGCTGCGTGCATGCCGTTGACGGCCTCGCCCACGAAGTCGGTGTAGCCCGGGGTGTCGATGATGTTTATCCGGTGGTCGCGCCAGTCGAACGACGCCACCGCCACACCCAGGCTCTGGTGGCGGGCCTTCTCCTCGGGGTCGTGGTCGCAGTGGGCGGTGCCGTCGTCTACGCGGCCCATCCGGCTCAACACGCCGGCCCGGTACAGCATTGCCTCGGCGAGGGTGGTCTTGCCGTTGCCGTTGTGGCCGACGAGGACGACGTTTCTGATGGAATGCGACGACACGCTGACTATCCCTCCTGTTGGTAGACCTGCGCACACAAGGGACGCCGACACTAAGAGCGTGCGCGGGGAGGCGCAAGCCCGTCGCGTTGCTATGGGGTGTCTCCCGCTCTTGTTCGCTGCGCTCACGGGCCGCTCGGGCCACGGCCTCGCCCGTATGGGCCGTATTCGCTCGCCTGCCCGCTCGGCCTCTAACCGGGTCGGCTCTGAACGGCTAGTGCAGTCGCAGGTTGTGGGGGATCAGTCTTCGGTCAACTCGACCGCGTACTCGGGGCAGTTGTCGAAGGCCAGGCGGGCCTTCTCCTCCAGCTCGGGGGGCACCTGGCCGTCGCCGATCTCGAAAGCGGTGCCCTCGTCGTCCACATCGAACAGCTCCGGCGCCAGCATGTAGCAGCGGTTGTGGCCCTGGCAGGCCTCCTGGTCAACGCGAACTCTCATGGGCACCTTCCCTTCTGTGTGCACCCCACGGCGAAGCTTACGGTAGGTGAATCGGGAAGGCGGACCGGATACGGGCGTCGATCTCGGCGCTGACGTGGACCGGCCGGTGCTCGGCCAGCACCTGCTGCACGTACTCGTGGGCCCGGACCCGCGAGTCCTTGCCCCCGGCGTCGAGCCAGTTGTCGGGAGTGTCACGGTCACCGATCTCGGGGTAGACGTACTCGCGCTGCATCAGGTCCAGGGTCTGGGGTGAGCCCAGGAAGTGGCCAGGCCCCGACACCACATCGGCGATCAGCTGGGCCGACAGCGTCTCCTCGTTGACCTCGATGCCCCGCACCGTGCGGTTGATGGAGCCGAGCATGTCGTTGTCGATCACCAGCGCCTCCAAAGAGCAGCTCAGGATGCTGGCCAGCATCCCGGCCGACTCGTACACCAGATTGGCACCGGCCTGGCCGGCCAGCGTGATGTTTATGCCCTTCTCGTAGCCGGCCTGGTTGTCGGGGACCTTGGAGTCGGCCATGCCCGCGGCCACCCCCGACGGCAGCCCTATCCAGTTGAGCAACTGGGCCGCGGCCGCATTGAGAATGCCCTCCTCGCCCGATCCGCCGCTCATGGCGCCGGTGCGCAGGTCCGACACGAACGGCCACATACCCATCACGCACGGGTGGCCCGGGTTCAGCAGGTTCACTCCGGTCAGCGCAGCCAGGCACTCGGCCAGGGCCTGGGCCAGCGACCCGGCCAGAGCCGCGGGCGAGGTGGCCCCGGCCTGCCCGGCCGACAGCAGGTTGATGGGCATGCCCGTCTCCACCTGGGCGACCATGGCCTTCGCCGACTCCTCCGCGAAGCGCAGCGGCGGCACCACGAACGTGTTGTTGGCCGCCACGAAGGGCCGCTTGCGGAACTCGCCCGGTCCGCCCAGGGCCATGTCGAACATGTCCACCGTCTCGTACACGTGCTCCCGCTCGAACCACGACGTGCCGATGGGCTTGGTGGTGCCGACCATGGCCGCATAGGCGGTGTTGAGGTCAAGCAGCCGGGCGTCCTCCATGTCGCGGGCCACCACGGTGCGGACGAAGAAGTGGATGTTGTCGAGGGCGTCGACCAGGCGGGCGCAGTCGTACACGTCGACCGCGGTGGAGGGACGGAAGACACCGGTCACATGGTCGTACATGAGGACTGCGGCGCCGGCGGTGCCGAAGTGGACCCGGTCGCCGCCCACGGTGATGGACCGCTCGTCGTCGAAGCCGTGCCAGACCCACTCCTTGGCCGCGGTGGCGATGGCGCCCTCCACCACGCCCTTCGGATAGCGCAGGCGACCGGCGTCGTCGACATGGCCGCCGGCCGCGGTGACCACGTCGACGAACTCATCGATGGGCGAGCCCATGCCGACGTCGGAGAGCAGCGCCAGCGCGGCGTCGTACACCTGCTGCATGTCGGACTCGCTCAGGGGAGAGAACTTGCCGCCGGGCAGTCCGGGGCGCACCGGACGCACGTCGACTTCCAGCGGAGCCTGGCGGGCCGCGATGCGCCCGGCCCGGCCCCCGCTGCGGCGCCGGCCTCCTGGTTGGTCAGCCATACGCCTCGCCTCCCTTCAGGCGCGGGGGGCCGTGTTGGCCGGGTCGTAGGCCGGCTCGGCCAGCACGGTGCATACCCGACGCTCCCCCAGCAGGTCGAGCTCGAACGTCGATCCGGGCGCCTCGAACTCCGGCGCCACATAGACGAAAGCCAGACTGCGTCCAACGGTATGGCCCCAGGTGCCGCTGGTGGCGATGCCCATGACGTTGCCTTCGGCGTCGAAGGCGGGCTCGTTGCCGCGCACGTCGTTGTCGGTGGCGTCCACCTCGCAGTACACCAGCACCATCGACAGCGGCTCGGACTGGTCGCGCCGGGCCACGGTGGCGTCGCGGCCGATGAACGGCCGCTCGAGGTCGATGAAGCGCTCGAGACGGGCCTCGATCGGGGTGATCTCGGTGGTGAGCTCCGAGCCCCAGGCCTTGTAGCCCTTCTCGATGCGCATGACGTTCATGGCGTAGCTGCCGAAATGGACCATGCCGTGGGGCTCGCCCGCGGCCACCACCGCGTCGTACAGCTCGGCCAGGCGGTCCATGCCGCAGTGCAGCTCCCAGCCCAGCTCACCCACGTACGACACCCGCAGGGCCAGGCACGGCACTCCGGCGACACCGATCTCGGCCGCGGTCAGCCACCGGAACCCCTCGTTGCTCAAGTCGGCGTCGGTGAGCGGCGCGATCACGTCGCGGGCCCGGGGGCCGGTCACCGCCAGAAGGCCGGTGGAGTCGGTGACGTCGGCCACCTCCACATCTTCGCCATCGGCGGTGTGCTGCACCAGCCAGTCGAGGTCGTGGCTCTGGCCCATGATGGCCGAGGTCGCGTAGAAGCGGTCGGGCGCCAGCCGGGCGATGGTCATCTCGCACTCGATGCCGCCGAGCTCGGTGAGCATGTGCGTCAGCCGGATGCCACCGTCGCGGGCCGGCAGCCGGTTGGCCGACAGACGATCGAGCAGGGCGGCCGCGTCGGCCCCGGTCACCTCGAAGGAGGCGAAGGCGGTGATGTCGGCGATCCCGACCCTCTCGCGCACTCCCCGCACCTCGTCGGCCACCGGATCGAAAGCGTTGGAGCGGCGGAACGAGTGCCGCTCGCCGGTCCCGTTGGGCGAGAAGTACTGGGGCCGCTCCCAGCCGTACACCTCCTGCCACTGGGCGCCCAGCCGGTCGAGGCGATCGTAGATGGGGTTGGTCTTCTGGGGCCGCCCCGCGGCCCGGAACTCGCCCGGCAGGCGCACCTGGTACATCTCGTGGTACTCGTCGTGGGCCTTGGCTATGGCGAAGGTCGAACGGGGCCCGCTGTGATCCCCGAAGCGGCGGGGATCCATGCCCCGGACGTTGATCTCGGTCTGACCGTGGATCATCCACTGGGCCAGATACTTGCCCGCGCCGGGACCCTGGGTGATGCCGATGGACGCGCCGTTGCAGTGCCAGTAGTTGCGCAGCCCCGGCGCGGGTCCCATCAGGTACCCGGAATCGGGGGTGTGGGTGATCGGGCCTGACACGATCTGCTTGATGCCGGCCTCGGCGAAGGCGGGGATGCGCATGACCGTGTACTCGAGGCACTCCTCGAGCACGTCGACGTTCTCGCCGGTGAGGTGGAAGTCGTGGGCCCAGTCGATGCCCTCCACCCCGTACACCCTGGAGTCGGACATCTCGTAGGGGCCGACCAGCAGGCCGTCGATCTCCCGGCGGTAGTAGCACGAGGACCGGGGGTCGCGTGTCACGGGAGGCTCAAAGCCGAGGTCGATCATGGCCTGGAGGGGCTCGGTGACCAGGTACTGGTGGATCACCGAGACGATGGGAACGTCCAGGCCGACCATGGCCCCGAGCTGCGGGGCGTAGTGGCCGGCCGCGTTCACGACGTGCTCGCACACGATCCGGTAGCTGTCGGCACCCTTGCCGCTCATGCCGCCGGGGGTTGCGATGATCTCCCACCGCCCGTCGGGCAACTGGCTCATGTCGGTCACCAGTGTGTGGCGCCGGATCTCGCAGCCGAGGTTGCGGGCGCCCCGGGCCATGGCGTTGGTGCAGCCCGAGGGGTCGGTCCAGCCGTCGTTGGGGGTGTAGAACCCGAGCTGGATGTCGCTGAGGTCCTCCAGCAGCGGATGGCGCGTGCGGATCTCGGCAGGGCCGATCAGGTGCGACTCGATGCCGACCTGGGTGAGCATGGCGTGCACGTAGCGGTGCCAGTCGACCTCGTCGTCGGTGCGGGCCAGCCGGATGGCGCCGCAGCCATGCCAGCCGGCCGACAGCCCGGTCTCCTCCTCGAGGCGGGGGTACAGCGCCACCGCCTCCTCATGGACCTTGGCCATGTTCAGGTCGCCGATGAAGTTGGGGATCAGCCCGGCCGCGTGCCAGGTGGACCCCGAGGTCAGCTCGCCCTTCTCCAGCAGGACGGTGTCGGTCCAGCCCTCGTGGGCGAGGTAGTAGAGCAGGCCGACCCCCATGGCCCCGCCTCCGATGATCACGCACCGCGCCTCTTGCGTCACCGCCCCTCCCGAAGGTGTGTGCATCTGCGCCGGACCGACAGGCCACGGCGAGCGGGCAGTGTAGTTGCGGTACGGCCCCCGCGGGCACCAGCCGGCGTGTCTATGCCGGGTAGGCGACCCACAGCACGGCGAGCAGGATCCAGCTCGACACGACGAGCCAGTATGTGACCGGCTGGGCACGGCGGGTGACGCGCTGGATGAAGCTGCTCTCGCCGGTGACCAGGTCGTAGGCCGCCCACGCCAGGAACAGCAGGGGGTAGACCCAGTACTGGCCGGTGAAGGTCAGCAGCCACATCGCGGCCAGGGCCGTCCACGTGAGCCACGGCTTGACGGCGCTCGACGTCGCAGGGCTGCTCCAGGCAGGAATCACGGGCTCGCCTCCTTGTGTGCGGCGGGCGGCTCGATCCCGTTGAGCCGCCAGTTGAGGTAGTGGCCGAAGTCGGCCACCACCCGCTCGGCGGCGACGAGCCGCCCCGGATCGAAGTCGCCGGAGACGCCCCGCTGGCCCCGCTCGCAGATGGCCTTGTCCTCGGGCAGGAAGTCCGGGAGCGAGTACCCCTGGCCCGCGGTCCAGCTGAGCCACCGGGCCAGCCGGCCGCGGGGGCGTCGCTGTGGGGTCGAGGCGAAGGCGCCGCCGGTGCGCACGGTGCAACGGTCGACGCCGGCGGGGTGCACCGCCTGCCAGTAGAAGGCGCCGGCGTTGAACACGCCCACAAAGCCGGGCGGCAGGCTGATGAGCAGGTAGTCGTCGGCGCCCTCGACCCTGCCGCCGGTGGCGGTGGCCCGGGCCGAGCCCGCGACGTAGTAGGCGTCCCGGGTGGGCGTGTACGGCTCCAGCGTCTTGGGATGGACCTGGAACAGGTGGTAGCTCTCCATGGCGTTGATGATGGCGAGCTTCCAGTTGCAGTCCCAGACCTGCGTCTCCTGCCAGGCGGACCAGTGGTGCATGGAGTCGATCCCGTGGGCCGCCGCGTGGGGCTCGACGGCGGCGAAGCGTTCGGCCAGCGGCTCCACGTCGGGGTCGAGGCTCACGAAGACCAGCCCGTGCCACGACTCGACCCGGTACACGGGCAGGCAGTGGGCGGCCTTGTCGACGGTTCCCTTCGGTGTGAACGGCGCCGCCAGGAGCCGACCGCCGTCGCTGTAGGTCCAGGCGTGGTAGGGACACTGGATGCGCTTGGCGTTGGCCGGCTGCTCGACGAGCATGGTGCCCCGGTGGGCGCACAGGTTCGACAGAGCGCAGAGTTCTCCCTCCTGGTTGCGCAGAAGCAGCACCGGCTGGTCGCCGACCACGACCGGCAGCTGGTCGCCGGGGGATCCGAGGTGGTCCTCGGTGGTGACGAACACCCAGTCGCCGTGCCAGATCCCGGCCATCTCGGATTCGAGGACGGCCGGGTCCCGGTAAGCCGTGTTGGGAAGGGCGTACTCCGGGTCGATGACCAGGCTGGGGCTGTTCATGAACGGCAGCATAGCAGCTATAGCGCATATTACCAACGGTCGTTGATAAGATACGCCATATGGGAGGGCGACGGCCGTGACCGACCCAGGACCGAGCCGAGGCAGCGTCCTGCCCACCCGCGCCCTCGTCCTGTCCGCCATCGGCCGGGACGGGCGCCTCAGGGCTGAACCGCTCTTCGCGATGGCGTCCCTGCTGGGCCACAGCGACAAGGCCATGCGAGACTGTCTGGCCCGGATCACCAGGGAAGGGCTGCTGGCCCATCTCGGCGGGCGCGGCCGGTCGGCGGACTACCGGGTGACCGATGCCGGCCAAGCCTCGCTCGACGCCGATCTCGGGTGGACCGCCTTCGCCCACCGGATCGACGCCGGCCTCGAGCCCTGGGACGGGTACTGGTACCTCACCGGGTTCGAGATCCCCGAGACACGCCGGGGCGCCCGCGACGCCATCCGCAGCCTTCTGGTCGAGCTGGGAGCGGCCCCGCTGCAGTCGGGCCTCTACGTCTACGCTTTCGACCTCACCGACTTCGTCCTCCAGCTCGCGGCCCACCTGAGGGTGTCCGAGACGGTCGCCAGTTTCGTGACCCGAGCGATCCAGATCGGCACCGACCGCCGGGGCGGGGAGCTTGTCAGCCAGCTGTGGCCGCCGGCCGCGCTCGCTGACCGCTACGCCGCAGTCGAGCAGCAGCTGGCAGCCGTGATCGAACAGGCCTCGCTCATCGGCGGCGACCAGCTGGCTGCGCTCATGTTCGCGGCGACAGTGGATCTCGATGCCGTTCTTCGGGATGACCCGTTGCTGCCTGCGGAGCTTCTCCCCGCCGACTGGGCCGGCAGCCGGGCCCGCCAGGCGTTCGTGGCCGCTCACGGCGCGGCGAGCGCTCACAGCGATCTGTTCGGCCGATCCCAGCTGATGCAGTCGTTCACCGCCGAGATCGATCGCTCCCTACAAGAGACATCGACCGCCTTCTGGAACCGTTGGTTCCCCCGTCTGATGGACGTCTACAAGGCCAAGCTGCCCCCGGCCGCAACCGCCTGAAGTCCTGCTACGGGCCGTCTTCCAGGCGGACTCTCTGGTTGCGGGGATCGTAGAAGCTGCGGATCGACGGGGTGGCCGGCACGAACTCGCCGCCGACGTTGATCTCGAAGGTGCCGGCGTCGAGCCACTCCTGGACCACGCCTTCGCTGCCGGGCCGGTGCAGGTAGCCCATGGCCAGGCAACGGTCCTCGACGTAGCTCCACATCGACGACGTGGTGCTGCCCACCGGCTCGCCGTTGCGCAGGATCGGGTCGTCGTGGTAGCACAGCAGCTCGGGGTGCTCCAGGCGGAACTGGATCAGGCGCTTGTTGCGGGGCTGTTCCCGCTGGTTCTCCAGCGCGGTCCGGCCGTTCCAGGGGTTGGGCTTGTCCCAGCCGATGGTGAAGCCCAGTCCGGCCTCGATCGGCGTGTCCTCGTCGGTGATGTCGTGGCCCCAGTGCCGGTAGCCGGACTCCAGCCGCAGCGTGTTCATGGCGTGGTAGCCGGCCAGGGTCAGCCCGTGGGGCTCGCCCGACTCCATTAGAGCGTCGTAGAGTTCCACCGCGTGCTCGTTGGGCAGGTACAGCTCCCAGCCGAGCTCGCCCACGTAGCTCATGCGCAGGGCCAGCACGTCGATGCCGGCGATGTCGATGCGCTGGGATGTGCCGAACGGGAAGTCGGTGTTGTTGAGCGACGCGTCGGTGAGCACCGCCAGCACGAAGCGGGCCTTGGGGCCCATCAGCCCGATCATGGCCCAGTGCTCGGTGATGTCGGAGATCTCCACGTTCCGATCCCGGCTCGCCCGGCGCAGGCGGGCCCAGTCCCGGGTCTGGGCCGCGGCCGCGGTCACCACCAGGAACCGGTCGAGGCCCAGGCGGGTCACGGTCAGGTCGGCCTCGATGCCGCCCTGGTCATTGCACCACTGCGTGTACACCGCCTTGCCCACCGGCACGTCGATGCGGGAGGCGCTCAACTCGTCGAGCACCTCCAGCGAATCGGGTCCGTCCACGGTGAACTTGGCGAACGAGGTCTGATCGAACAGCGCCACCTGCTCCCGCACGGCCCGGCACTCCTCGCCGGCGTTGGCCCACCAGTTCTGCTTGCCGTAGCTGTACTCGTACTGCCGGGCCTGGCCACCTGTGGCGTACCAGTTGGGTCGCTCCCAGCCCGCGGTCTCGCCGAACACCGCCCCGGCCGCATCCAGGCGGTCGTGCAGGGGCGACACCCGCCGGCCCCGAGCGCTCTGGTACTGGTAGAAGGGCCAGTGCATGGCGTACAGCAGCCCCAGACTCTCGGGGATGCGCTCGGACAGGTAGGCGGGGTCGGCCTGGAATTCGAACGCCCGGCGGATGTCGACCGACGACAGGTCCATGGGCGGGTGGCGGTCGGCGATCCAGTCGGCCAGGGCCCATCCCACCCCTCCGGCGGACTGGATGCCCACCGAGTTGAACCCGGCGGCCACGAAGCACCCGTCCACCTCGGGCGCCTCGCCCAGGTAGTACACCCCGTCGGGGGTGAAGGCCTCGGGGCCGTTGAGGAACAGCTGGATGCCGCACTCCCCCAGCGCGGGCACCCGATGGATGGACCGCTCGAAGATCGGCCCGATGTGGTCCCAGTCCTCGCCCAGCGTGCCGAAGGAGAAGTCGCGGGGGATGCCGTCGAGGTTCCACACCTTGCCCCGGGGCTCGAAGAAGCCGGCCATGAGCTTGCCGGTCTCCTCTTTGAAGTACGTGTAGTTGCCGGGGTCGCGCAGCACCGGTGTGTCGGCGTCGAGTCCCAGGGACTCGGAGACGACGTAGAAGTGCTCGCAGGCCTGCAGCGGCACGTTGACCCCGATCTGGGCCGCGAGCTGGCGGGTCCAGATGCCGGTGGCCAGCACAACGGTCTCGGTCTCGATGCTGCCCTGCTCGGTGTCGACGGAGGCGATGGCGTCGTCGTGGGTGCGCAGCCCGGTGACGGCGATGTCCTCGATGATGCGCACTCCCCGGCTGCGGGCTCCCTTGGCCAGCGCCATGGTGGTGTCCACCGGGGAGGTGTGGCCGTCGCGGGGTATGTACAGCGCGCCCACGATGTCGTCGGTGCGGATCAGCGGCCAGCGCTCCCGCAGCTCGTCGATGCCGATCTCGCGGGTCTCGACCCCGACCGACATGGCCATGGCTGCGCCCCGCCTGATCTCCTCCCAGCGCTCGGCGTCGGCAGCCACCGAGATCGACCCGGGAGTGCGGCAACCGGTGGCCTGCCCGGTCTCGTCCTCAAGCGCCTCGTAGAGGCGGGCCGAGTAGGTGGCCAGCTTGGTGAGGCTGAAGGTCGACTTGAGCTGGGCCACCAGCCCGGCCGCATGCCAGGTGGTGCCGCCGGTGAGCTGGTTCTGCTCGAGCACGACCACGTCGGTGATGCCCCGGCGGGCCAGGTGGTAGGCGACGCTGCAGCCGACGATGCCGCCGCCAACCACCACAACCTGGGCTCGGTCGGGCAGCCCCTGGACCATCGAACTCCCCTCCGTCGGTTGAATGGCCCGGCCAGCCCGGCCCAGATGGCTCAGTCTACGCCGGGTATCCAGCCGGTTCCTGCCAGCGGAACCTTGGCCATGGCCGCGGCCTCGACGGTGAGGGCGGCCAGATCCTCGGGCTCCAGGTTCAGGACATGCGACTTGCCGTTGGCCCGGGCCAGGATCTGGGTCTCGATGGTCAGCACCTGGAGGTAGTTGGCCAGCCGCCTCCCGGCCAGCACCGGATCCAACCGGGCCGACAGGTCGGGGTCCTGGGTGGTGATCCCGGCCGGGTCGTTGCCCGCCTGGAAGTCCTCCCAGAATCCGGCTGAGGTACCCAGATCCCGGTACTCGGCCTCGTAGGCGGGGTCGTTGTCGCCGATGGCGATCAGCGCGGCGGTTCCGATGGAGGCCGCGTCGGCACCCAGGGCCAGCGCCTTGGCCACGTCGGCGCCGGATCGGATGCCGCCCGCGACGATGAGCTTCACCTCCCGGCGGTGCACGCCGAGCTCCCGCAGGGCCCGCACCGACTCGCCGATGGCCGCCAGAGTGGGAATGCCGACATGCTCGATGAACACGTCCTGGGTGGCTGCAGTGCCGCCCTGCATGCCGTCCACCACCACCGCGTCGGCGCCAGCTTTCACCGCCAGCGCGGTGTCGTAATAGGGGCGGGCGGCGCCCACCTTCACGTAGATCGGCACCTGCCAGTCGGTGATCTCCCGCAGCTCGCCGATCTTGATCTCGAGGTCGTCGGGACCGGTCCAGTCGGGGTGGCGGCAGGCTGAGCGCTGGTCGATGCCCTCGGGCAGGGTGCGCATCTCGGCCACCCGCTCGGTGATCTTCTGGCCGAGCAGCATCCCGCCGCCGCCGGGCTTGGCCCCCTGGCCCACCACCACCTCGATGGCGTCGGCCACCCGCAGATGATCGGGGTTCATGCCGTAGCGCGACGGCAGGTACTGGTACACCAGGGTGGCGGAGTGCTGTCGCTCCTCCTCGGTCATCCCGCCGTCGCCGGTAGTGGTCGAGGTCCCAGCGGCCGAGGCGCCCCGGCCGAGGGCCTCCTTGGCCTGGGCCGACAGGGAGCCGAAGCTCATGCCCGCGATGGTCACCGGGATCTTCAGATGGACGGGCCGCGCGGCCCGGCCCTCGCCGATCACCACATCGGTGCCGCACGCCTCCCGGTAGCCCTCCAGGGGATAGCGCGACATCGACGCCCCCAAGAACACCAGGTCGTCGAGGGTGGGCAGGTGGCGCTTGGCCCCCCAGCCCCGG
Organism: Candidatus Aldehydirespirator sp.; assembly: GCA_965203575.1. Taxonomy (GTDB): domain Bacteria; phylum Actinomycetota; class Acidimicrobiia; order Acidimicrobiales; family Aldehydirespiratoraceae; genus Aldehydirespirator. The sequence goes on along the minus strand of OZ241894.1, from coordinate 1,720,632 downwards.
ATGCGATAGATGCCGGTGTTGGCCGCCCGGCGGATCTCGGCGATCACGTTGCGGTCGAACGTGTACGACTCCCGCAGATGCCAGAAGTCAGGGTCCGAGGCTTCCACCGGCTCCACTCCGTCGTGCGATGGGATGGTCGTCATCAGGCGGCCCGTGTTTCCCGCTCTTGTTCGCTGCGCTCACGGGCCGCTCGGGCCAAGGCGTCCACGTCGTCGATGGTGAAGTTGTAGAGGCGACGGGCCGATCCGTAGCGGCGGAAGTCGGCCGGGTCGGCCCCGTCCACGGCGGGGGCGGTCGCGGCCGCCGTAAGTAAGCGAGACAGCGTCTCGACGTGGGTGGGACGCATCTCCTTCTCGATGCAGTCCGCGCCCAGGGACTCGACGTCGCCCCGCACGAAGATCTGCGCCTCGTAGATGGAGTCACCCAAGTCCGCGGCGGCGTCGCCGCACACCACCAGGTTCCCGGCTTGGGCCATGAACGCGCTCATGTGGCCGACATTGCCCCCGACGACGATGTCGACGCCCTTCATGGAGATGCCGCAGCGAGCCCCGGCGTTGCCGCCCACCACCACCAGACCGCCGCAGCCGGTGGCGCCGGCCGACATGGTGGCGTTGCCTGTGATGTGAACCAGCCCCGACATGATGTTCTCGGCCAGCCCGGTGCTGGCGTTGCCCTCCACCAGCACCCGGCCCCGCTGGTGCATCCCGGCGCAGTAGTAGCCCACCGAGCCCCGCACCACCACGTCGATCTCGGCGGTGATCCCGCAGGCCACGGCGTGAGCGGCCCGGGGGCTGGTCACCTCGAAGGAATCACCGTCGGATGCGTCGTGCAGGGCTTGGTTGAGGTCTCGCCGGTCTGCTTCGGAGAGGTCGAAGATCCGCACCGGGCCGCCCCCGCTCATGCGGCCAGGCTCCAAGTGTGCAGGTCGAACGCCCTCATGCGGCCAGACTCCAGGTGTAGATGCGGGCCGGCTCGGGCTCCCACACCTCGGCGTCGGCCGCGCCGGGCAGGCGGGCGATGGCCCGGTACTCCGAGGACATGGCCACCCAGTCGTCGGTCTCAGCCACCACCGCCGGCTTGCAGGCGATGGGGTCGCGCAGGATGGCAAAACCGTCGGCCACCCCGATGGCGAACGTGTAGAAGCCGTCGAGGTCGTCGAGGGCCCCCTCCAACGCCTGCGAGATGGTGTCGCCGGAGCGGATCCGCCACGCCAGGTAGCCGGCGGCCACCTCTGAGTCGTTCTCCGTCTGGAACGATTCGCCATGACCCTCGAGGAACCGCCGCAGTCGGTTGTGGTTGGACAGCGACCCGTTATGCACCAGGCAGGTGTCGGCGCCGGTGGCGAACGGGTGCGAGCCGTTGGTGGTGACCGCCGATTCGGTGGCCATGCGGGTGTGGGCCAAGGCGTGAGTTCCGGTCCGGGAGGCCAGGTCGTAGCGCTCGGCCACCAGGTCGGGGTCGCCGACCGCCTTGTACAGCTCGATCTGGGAGCCGTAGCTCAGCACCGTGGCCCCGGCCACGGTGTCGATGATCCATTGGCGGGCGGCCCGGCCGTCGCCGTCGGTGGAGAACACGACATGGTCGTGCACGACCCGCACGGTGACTTCGGCACCCAGGACTCCCTCCAGCGCGGCCGCGACCGGCCCCCAGTCCACCGTGATGCCCTCAGCCAGCACCGTGATGCGCGTGCGGTCGGGCAGGCCTGCGTCGTAGGACGCGAACCCGGCGCTGTCGGGGCCCCGGTCGCGCATCTCGCGCAACATCACCGCGGTCAACCGGCCCAGCTCGTGACGATGGGTCTCCGTCTTGCAGAACAGTCCCACGATCCCGCACATGCCGCTCGCCCCCGAAGTGCTCTACCCGGCAGAGTCCGGCCCGCACGGTAGCGCCCGTCGCGCCCCCGACCTCATTCCCGCTCTTGTTCGCTTCGCTCACGGGCCGCTCGGGCCACGGCCTCGCAGGCTCGGCCTCTGGGCCCGGCGCCGCCAACAGGAGGGGCCGATTCCCTCAGGGCGGGATCGTTGACTACTCTCGGCTGCCGCGACCCAGCCGACTACAGCATGACCACAGGGGGAACCACATGAGCGCGCTCGACGAGATCCGGAGCCGGGTGGAAGCCGACGGCGTGGAGTTCATCTACGCCATGTTCGTGGAGATGCACGGCAAGCCGTGCGCCAAGCTCGTGCCCGTCGGCGCCCTCGAGGGACTGATGAGCGACGGAGCCGGGTTCGCGGGCTTCGCGGCCGGCCCCATGGGCCAGGATCCCTCCAGCCCCGACATCCTGGCCCTTCCCGACCCGGCGTCGTACACGCAGTTGCCGTGGCAGCCCAACGTGGCCGCCATGCAGTGCGACCCCACGGTGGAGGGTGAGCTGTGGCCGTACGCGCCGAGGGTGATCCTGCGCCGGGCGCTGGAGGCGGCGGCCGAGCGCAACATAGTGCTCAAGTGCGGCGTGGAGGCCGAGTACTCGCTGGTGGTGCGCAACGACGACGGGTCCATCGCGGTGGCCGACGACCGGGACGACATGTCGCTGCCCTGCTACGACGCCAAGGGCCTCACCCGGATGCTGCCCCACCTCACCGCGGTGTCCAAGAACCTCGACGCCATGGGCTGGGGCAACTACGCCAACGACCACGAGGACGCCAACGGGCAGTACGAGCAGAACTGGCAGTACTCCGACGCGCTGACCACTGCCGACCGGCTCATCCTGTTCCGGCTCATGGTGCACACGCTGGCCCAGCGCGACGGCCGCTACGCCACGTTCATGCCCAAGCCGTTCGCCGACAAGACCGGCAACGGCCTGCACATCCACCTAAGCCTGTGGTCGGCCGACAACGACGAGCCGCTGTTCATCGGCGGCGGTGCCGGAGGGCCCGACACCAAGGGCCTCGGCCTGAGCGACACGGCCTACAAGTTCACCGGCGGGATCATCGACCACGCCTCGTCGCTGGTGGCGGTGCTGTGCCCCATCGTGAACTCCTACAAGCGGATGGGAGTGGGCGCGCCCACCTCGGGGGCCACCTGGGCTCCGGCCTACGCGGTGTACGGGGGGAACAACCGCACCCAGATGATCCGGGTGCCCGAGCCCGACCGCATCGAGATCCGTCTGGGCGACGGCGCGGCCAACCCGTACCTGATGTTCGCAGCCACGCTGGCCTGCGGCCTCGACGGCATCGACCGCGACCTCGACCCCGGCGAGCCCAACACGGACAACCTGTACACCCTGTCGGCCACCGAGATCGCGGCCAAGGGCATCGAGGCCCTGCCGCCCACGCTGCTGCACGCCGCCGATCAACTCGCCTCCAACGACGTGATCGGCCGGGGCCTGGGCGACACCGCCGAGGGCCCCTACCGCGACTACTACGTGAAGGTGAAGCGCGAGGAGTTCCTGGCTCACCATCATGTGGTCACCTCCGGAGAGGTCGACCAGTACCTCACGCTGTTCTGACGGGCACCCCATCGGCGTGACGGGTCTTCGTAGACTCGCGGTCCATGGCTGACGGCGCGCCGCTGCGCATCTGGTCGGGCGCCGTTCTCGATGAGTGGATCGACTACAACGGCCACATGAGCGAGGGCTTCTACGGCGTGGTGTTCGGCATGGCCAGCGACGAGTACCTGATCCGCATGGGTTTCGACGAGCATTACCGGGCCGGCACCGGCGGGTCGTTCTACACGGTGGAGACCCACATCGCCTTCATCGACGAGCTGGCCCCGGCCACCCCGCTGGCCGTGGACACAACCGTGGCCGGGGCCGACCAGAAGCGGGTGCACCTGTTTCACGAGCTGCGGAGCGGTGGCGACGGGGTCCTGGCCGCCACCCAGGAGTCGATGATGCTGCACGTCGACACCAGAATCGACCGGGTAGCCCCCATGGCCGAGGCGCTGTATGCGGTCCTGCGAGCCGACGCCGACGCCCATGCCGGCCTGCTCCCCGCAGGCACCACCGGTCGAGCCATCCGAACCGTCGGCGGTTGAGCGACCAGGCCCTACCCCCAGGCCCGGCGCCCATGACTGCCTCCATGTCGTCACGGGGGACGCAGTGGCACCCGCTGGGCCTGACGGCGGTGTCGGCCGCGGTGGTGTGCTGGAGCTTCGGCAGCATTCTGGTGCGCCAGGTGGACCTGGGCGCGGTGCAGCTGGCCTTCTGGCGGTTGGCGCTGAGCTCCCTCATCTACGGAGGGGTCGTTCTGGCCCGGCGGGGCCGGGTGACGTGGCCCCAATTGCGGGCCTGCCTGCCCTCCGCGGTGATGCTCGGCCTGTGGTACATCGCGTTCTACCAGAGCATCAAGTCCACAACCGTCACCAACGTGTCCATGATCGTGTCGCTCGTGCCCGTCGTGTTGATCTGGGCGGCGGTGCGCCGGTTCGCCGAGCCGGTCTCGCTCAGACTGCTGGCGCTGGTGGCGACCGCGCTGGCCGGCACCGCTCTGGTGCTGTTCGGTTCGGCCTCGGTGCCGACCTGGAGCCTGCGCGGCGACGGGCTGGCCGTGCTGGCCCTGCTGTGTTTCTCCGCGCAGATGGCGCTGGCCAAGGAGGCCCGCCAGAAGGTCGGTGCATTGGAGTTCCAAGCGGTGGCGTGGATCGTCGCCATGGTCGTGGTCACCCCGCCGGCCGTCCTGACCGGCGGCGGCCTGTCCCTGCCCGATGCGACCGCCTGGCTGTGGGTGGCCGCGCTCGTGGCCGTTCCGGGGTCGGGCCATCTGCTGATGAGTTGGGCCCACAAGCATGTGCGGATCACCGTCTCGTCGATGGCCCTTCTGGGCGCGCCCCCGCTCACGATGGTCCTGGCCGCCATCTTCCTGGACGAGCCGATCAAGATCGCCCAGATGGTCGGCGGGGTGATCGTCATCGCGGCGTTGACCGGGGTGATCCGCCGCGACCTCCAGATCACCGCCCGCCATAGCTAGTCTCAATCCGTGTGGATGTGTGCTCGGTTTGCGGATCGCGCGATGCGAAATGGTTCGTCTCCTTCAGCCCTCCACTGTGTGCGGCGTGTGGACCAACTCCAGGCGGGGTCATTACCGGCAATCTGAACCCTGCCGCAACCCAAGCATTCTCAGACAAGGACCCAACGCCGGGGGTGCTTGTTGCAGTGGGTGCGGCCACACGCCACGTGGTGTTGCCGTTGGTGAAGGCGCTGGCGTTCGTGGTCGCAGTGATTGTGGGTGTCGTCTGTGCTGCAATCGGGATTCGCCCGCCCAAGAGTTGGTTCAAGTGAGGCTGGCGCGGGTGGCCAACCCCCTCGCTTAGCATCATCGTCATGGGTCAGCTCCAGGTGATCGGCGGCGGCAAGATGGGCGAGGCCCTGCTGGTTGGGCTCGTGGCCAGCGGCTGGGCCGAGCCCGACGAATTGCATGTGGTCGAGCCCGACCCGGCGCGGCGGGAAGCCATCACGGCCGCTGTGCCAGGGGTGTCGATGTCGAACGAACCCGCCTCTGGCACTGGCGCGGTGATCGCAGTCAAGCCTGACGTGGTGGCCACGGTGCTGCCCGGGCTAGCAGCCGCGGAACCCCCGAGAGTGCTGTCCATCGCCGCGGGAGTGCGCACCGGCGCCATCGAGACCGGGCTGCCTGCGGGGACCGCAGTCGTACGGGCCATGCCCAACACCCCGGCTCTGGTCGGCGAGGGCGCGGCCGTCATCGCGCCGGGTTCGGCCGCGTCAATCGAGGACGTTGACTGGGCCCGAAGCATCCTCGAAGCGGTTGGGACGGTCGCGGTGGTCAGCGAGACGGACCTCGACGCGGTGACCGGCCTGTCGGGCAGCGGTCCCGCCTACGTGTTCCGGCTGGCCGAGGCTATGCGAGCCGCGGGAACGGCCCAGGGCCTCGACGCTGCCACCGCCGACGCCTTGACAAGGCAGACCATTCTGGGAGCCGCGAAGCTCCTGGCCTCCTCCGGAGAGGATCCGGGCTGCCTGCGCGAGAACGTGACCTCCCCAGGGGGCACCACCGCGGCCGGCCTGGCCGTACTCGACGACGCCGACTTCATGGGCTTGATCGATCGGGTGGTGGCCGCGGCCACAGAACGCTCCCGAGAGCTGGGCCAGTGAACTCCGCCGCTGGCAGCGCGGACCGGGGCTACGACACGATCTCGTTCCTGTCGGACTACGGCCACGGTGACGAGTTCGTCGGGGTGGTCCACTCGGTCATCGCCTCCATCGCGCCCCATGTGCGGGTGGTGGACGTCACCCACGGCATCGCGCCCTGCAACGTGCGAGCCGGCGGGTTGGCGCTGGCCCGGGCCGCCCAGTACCTGCTGCCGGGCGTGGTTCTGGCTGTGGTCGACCCCGGGGTGGGCACCGACCGCCGACCGGTGGCGGTGGAGGTGGGCGACGGCGCCTCGGTGCTGGTCGGACCGGACAACGGGTTGCTGGCCCCCGTGGTGGCCCTCGTCGGCGGGGCCGGGCGGGCTGTGGAGCTGGCCAGCGCCAACTACCGGCTGGAGGACCTCGGCGGGCTGGGCTCGACCTTCGACGGCCGTGACGTGTTCGCGCCGGCGGCCGCGCACCTCTGTTGCGGAGTGCCGTTGAGCGATCTGGGGCCGGCCGTCGACGTGGCCACGCTGACTCCCGGAATGCTGCCGGTGAGCCGGCGCGAGGGCGACGACCTGGTGGCCGAGGTGCTGTGGGTGGACCGCTTCGGCAACTGCCAACTCAACGTCGATCCAGCCGAAGTGGACGAGATGGCCGCGACCGGGGCCCTACTGCAGGTGACGGTCGGGGAAGACCTGCGGACGGCTGAGCGAGCCCGGGCCTATGCGGACGTGCCGCCGGGACGCGTCGGCCTCGTCACCGACTCGAGCGGGCTCGTGTCGCTGGCCCTGCCCCAACGCTCCGCGGCCGACGAGCTCGGGCTGCACGAGGGATGCGAGGTGCGCCTCGCGGCCGCCGCAGCCGGTGACCGCCGGACAGGCAGCCCGACGGTGGTGACGTCGGTCGGGCTCCGCCCCCGGCCCGGTGAGCCTGCCGGGCCGGAAGAGCAAGGAGGCCGGCCATGAGACCGGGAACCACCATCGCCATCGTGGCGCTGCTCGCCATCATCGTCGTGGCCGGGGTGCTGCAACTCTTCTTCCTGGCCCGGTAGACGGGGCTATTGCCGTCGCGCGACCTAGCTCGCGTGACGCGAGCGGCGATAACATCCGATTCGATGTCGCTGGTAGTGGTCGGGTGCAATCACCGCGCCACGCCGCTCGGCCTGCTCGAGCGGATGACGGTCGCGCCCGACGACCTGCCCAAGGCCCTCCACGACCTCGCGGCGGCCGAGCATCTCAGCGAGTCGGTGCTGCTGTCCACATGCAACCGCATCGAGGTCTACGCCTACGCCGAACGCTTCCACGGCGGCTACGCCGACATCCGGGAGTTGATCGCCCGCCATTCGGGGCTCCCGCCCGAGACGGTGGGAGACGAGCTGTACGCCCACCACGACGCCGACGCGGTGCGGCACCTGTTCGCGGTGGCCGCCGGACTCGACTCCGTGGTGGTGGGCGAGCACGAGGTGCTGGGCCAGGTACGCGACGCTTGGCAGGCAGCCCGCTCGGAGGGCACCGTCGGCGCGGTGCTCGAACCGCTGTTCCGCCGAGCGGTCGAGACCGGCAAGCGGGCCCGCACCGAGACCGGCATCGCCCGCGGCATCGCCTCCCTGTCGCATGCCGCGGTCGCTCTGGCCGACGAGCGGCTCGGAGGGCTGACCGGCCGCCGGGTGCTCGTGCTGGGCGCGGGCGAGGTGGCCTCAGGCACGCTCAAGTCCCTGGCCGACGCCCATCCCGGCGACATAGCAGTAGCGAGCCGCTCACCGGAGCGGGCCGTGGCCGCCGCGCAACTGTGCGGCGGGCGGGCCGTGGCCCTGGCCGATCTGGACACTGCTCTGGCCGGCGCCGACGTGGCCATCACCACTACCGGAGCCACCGAGATAGTCCTCGAACACAGCGACATCGACGCGGTGATGGCCCGACGAGCGGGCGCGGAGCTGCTGATCGTCGACGTGGCCGTACCCCGCGATGTGGATCCCGCTGCTCGGGAACTGCCGGGAGTGACCCTGCTCGACATGGACGACCTGGGCGACTTCGTGGAACGGGAACGGTCCGGTCGCACCCAGGAGATCGACTCCGTGCAGGCCATCATCGACGAAGAGGTCGAGTTCTATCTGGCTGAGGCATCGGCCCGTGAAGTCGCCCCGCTCATCGCGGCGCTGAGGGGCCGAGCTGAGCTTCTCAGCGCGAGCGAGCTGGACCGCCATGCGTCGCGCCTCGCTGATCTCTCCCCCGCCCAGCGCGCCGCGGTGGAGTCCCTGCTGCGCGGCGTGGTGAACAAGCTGCTCCACGAGCCGACCATCCGGCTCAAGGACGCGGCCGGCCACGCACGGGGCGACCGGCTCGCCGAAGCACTACGCGACCTGTTCGACCTGTAGAAACTGTGACCGCTCGGCCTCTGAGAGCGGCCACCCGGGGCAGTGCCTTGGCCCTCCGGCAGACCAGCATCGTGGCCGGGTTGCTGGCCGAGGCCGGCGGGGTGGCGACCGAGCCGGTGGTGGTGGCGACTACCGGTGACCGGCAGGCCGATGCGCCGATTCACGCCATGGGGGGCAAGGGAGTGTTCGTGAAGGAGGTGCAGGCCGCGGTGCTCGACGGGCGGGCCGATATCGCAGTGCACTCGGCCAAGGACTTGCCGTCGTCGACTCCTGAGGGCTTGGTGCTGGCCGCGGTGCCGAGGCGCGGCGACCCGCGGGACGCCCTGGTGGGCTGCCGGCTGGCTGAGTTGCCGGCCGGCGCGACGGTGGCGACGGGCTCGGTCAGGCGCAAGGCCCAACTGGCATGGGCGCGACCCGATCTGGCCTTTGCCGAGCTGCGGGGCAACATCGCCACCCGGCTCAACAAGGCTGCCGCGTTCGACGCCATCGTCATGGCCGCGGCGGCTTTGCAGCGCCTGGGGCTCGAACCGGACGTGCTCGACGTGCTCGAACCGGACGTCTTCGTGCCCCAGGTCGGGCAGGGAGCCATTGCGGTGGAGTGCCGAGCCGATGATCGGGCCGTGCTCGAGACGCTGCTCGCTATGGAACACGGGCCGAGCAGGCGGGCGATCGACGCTGAGCGGGCCTTTCTGGCCGAGCTGGGCGGCGACTGCAGCCTGCCGGCCGGCGCCCACGCCGGCGAGGCTCCCGGCGGCGGTCTGGAACTGACCGGGCTGGTGGCGTCGCTCGACGGCCGGATGCTCATCCGCGACACTCGCCGGGGCCGTGATCCCGAGACGCTGGGCCGGTCCGTGGCCCGGCACCTCCTGGACGAATGCGGCGGCCGGGAGCTCATGGGAGCGGCCCGATGAGCCCGGCAGGGCCCCGGCCTCAGGCTCCCAAGCCGCTCGCCGGGCTGAAGATCGTGGTTTGCCGGCCGCGCCACCAGGCCCGGCCGCTGGCCGACGGGCTGGCCGCGGCCGGTGCCGAGGTGGTCAGCGCACCGGTGATCGCCATCACCGACCCCGCCGACGGGGGAGCCGGACTGAATGCGGCGCTGGCCCGGCTCGAACGGGGAGACTGGCTGGTGGTCACCAGCCCGAACGGGGCCGAGCGAGCGGCCGCGGCCGGGCCGCTGGTCGCCGGCGTCAACGTTGCAGCCATCGGTCCGGGGACCGCAGCCCGGGCCGCCGCGGTGGGGCTGACCGTGCGGCTGGTGCCCGACCGATCGATCGCTGAGGGATTGGTGCAAGCGTTCCCGGCTCCCGGCTCCGGGAGCAGCGGCAGCCTCGTGGTGCTGGCCCGGGCCGCGGTAGCCCGCCCCGTGCTGCCCGACAGCCTGCGAGACGCCGGCTGGGAGGTGCTGGACGTGGCCGCCTACCGGAACGTGGCCGCCCGCCTGACCAACGACCAGCGCCGGGCGGTGGCTGCCTCCGACGGTGTGGTGTTCACTTCGTCGTCCACGGTCACGCGTCTGGTGGCCGAGGTCGGCGCCGACGCGGTCCCGCCCCTGGTGGCCTCCATAGGCCCGGCCACGTCAGCCACCGCGGCGTCCCACGGCCTCGAAGTCACCGTGGAGGCATCCGAGCACACCATCGACGGCGTGGTGGCCGCGCTGGTCGGCCACGCCCGCCCGTGGTCGGCACCCGACGACGCTGGGTAGCCTCGCAGGGTGAGTTTCCCGCAGCGGCGCATGCGTCGGCTGCGCCGGACCCCGGCCCTGCGACGGCTGGTGGCCGAGCACCGGCTCGATCCGGCGGACTTCATCGCGCCGCTGTTCGTGCGGGAGGGGATCGACGAACCCGAGCCCATCGTCTCCATGCCGGGACAATTCCAGCACACCCGCGGATCGTTGCGGGCCGAGGTCAAGGAGTTGCACTCCCTCGGGATCGGCGCGGTGGTGCTGTTCGGGGTGCCCGAGCACAAGGACCACATCGGGTCGGAGGCCTGGAATCCCGACGGGATCGTGCAGATGGCTCTGGCCGACCTGCGCGCCGATCTCGGTGATGACATCGTGTTGATCGCCGATCTGTGCATGGACGAGTACACCGACCACGGACACTGCGGGGTGCTCGACAGCCGCGGCGACGTGGAGAACGACGCCACCCTGGAGATCTACGCCCGCATCGCGTTGGCCCAGGCGGCCGCGGGGGCCGACATCGTGGCTCCTTCGGGGATGATGGACGGCCAGGTCGGTGCCATCCGCGCCGCTCTCGACGGCTCGGGTTGCACCGAGACTGCCATCCTCGCCTACTCGGCCAAGTACGCCACCGCCCTGTACGGGCCGTTCCGGGAAGCGGTGGACGTGACCATTGCGGGCGGCGGTGACCGCCGGACCTACCAGCAGGACGTGGCCGGAGCCCGGGAGGCCCTCGAGGAGATCCGCTTGGATCTGGCCGAGGGCGCCGACATGGTGATGGTGAAGCCGGCTCTGGCGTTCTTGGATGTGATCTCGGCCGCACGGCGCACCTTCGATGTGCCGCTGGCCGCCTACCACGTGTCCGGGGAGTACTCCATGGTGTGCGCCGCGGCCGAGCGGGGCTGGCTCGACGGTGACGCGGTGGCCCACGAGCATGTCCTCGCCATCCGCCGGGCCGGCGCCGACGTGGTGCTCACCTACTTCGCCCGCCGCCTGGCCGAGGCCATGCAGTGAGCGACGCGGAGCGCGACGCCAACACCAACGAGGCTCTGCTGTGAGCAGCGACGAGGCCCTCACCAACGAGGCTCTGTTCGAGCGGGCCCAGCGGGTGATCCCCGGCGGGGTCAACTCGCCGGTTCGGGCTTTCCGCTCCGTGGGGGGCACTCCCTATTTCGTGGCCGAGGCCTCCGGTCCGTTCGTATACGACGTGGAGGGCCGCCGCTACATCGACTACGTGCAGAGCTACGGGCCGGGCATCTGCGGCCACGCCCACCCGGCGGTGGTCGAAGCCGTGCGGCGGGCGGCCGGGCGGGGCACCAGCTACGGCGCGCCCACCCGCGACGAGGTGCTGATGGCCGAGGAGATGTGCGACCGGGTGGCGGGCCTGGAGATGGTGCGGCTGACCAACAGCGGCACCGAGGCGGTGATGTCGGCGGTGCGGCTCGCACGGGGCGTGACCGGACGCCCGACGGTGGTGAAGTTCGCCGGCTGCTACCACGGCCACAGCGATTCCCTGCTGGTGGCGGGCGGATCGGGCGTTGCCCAGCAGGGCTTGGCCGGATCGGAGGGAGTGACCGCCGGCGCGGTGGCCGACACCATCGTGGCCCCCTACAACGTGGTGCCCGAGCTGGACGAGTCGGTGGCGGTGGTTTGCGTCGAGCCGGTGGCGGCCAACATGGGATTGGTGGCGCCGGAGCCCGGCTTCCTGCAGGGACTGCGCGACGCCTGCGACGCGGCCGGCGCGCTGCTGCTCTTCGACGAGGTGATCACCGGCTTCCGGCTCTGCCGGGGTGGCGCCGCCGAGTGGTTCGGAGTGCGGCCCGACATCTGGTGCTTCGGCAAGGTCATCGGAGGCGGGCTGCCGGTGGGCGCCTTCGGAGCCTCGACGGACATCATGTCGGGCCTGGCGCCCCTGGGCGGCGTGTACCAGGCCGGGACACTGTCGGGTAACCCGCTGGCCACCGCGGCCGGGCTGGCGGTGCTGGGGTTGCTCGATGACGACGCCTACCAGAGGCTGGAATCCACTGCGGCCGCCTTGCAGGAGGGAATGGCCGGAGCCTTCGCCGCGGCCGGGGTGACCGCGGTGCTGCCGCGGGTCGGTCCCCTACTGGGCCTGTTCTTCGCCGAGGACGCGCCCCGTGACTTCGACGAGGCCCGCAAGGCGGCCGATGACAGTCGTTATCCGCCGTTCTTCCACGGGATGCTGCGGCGCGGTGTGGCTTTCGCGCCGGGGGCTTACGAGGCGATCTTCCCGTCGCTGGCCCACACCGAAGCCGAGATCGAGGCCACTGTGGCTGCCGCCGCCGCTACGGCCGGGGAGATGGAGAGGGGCGTGGAAGGATGAAGCGCATCAAGATCGTCATTGGCGCGGTCGTGGCCGTCGTCGTACTGATCGTTGTCGTGGTGGCGGTGTATCTCCTGACCCGGGACGAGGCCCCCGAGGCGGTCGACCTGGAGACGACCGTGGCCCGGATCGAGGCGGCCGAGACCTCTGACGACAGCACCGACGAGCCGTCCGCCACTGAGATCACCGACGATCACGAAGATCATGATCACGAAGGTCATGATCACGAGGCCGAGATAATCGAGTCGGCGACTGACGCGAGCGGCAACGTGACGACCGTGCCAGAGCCGTCGATGGAAGCCGTGGCCGCTGATATCGAGACCGAGTCGACCTCCGCGGACGAGGCGGTCGACGCCCCGGCCGGGCTGACCGGGGTATGGACCGTGCAGGTGGCCGAGGGCGCCAGCGACCTGCAGGGCGAACCAACGGTGAGCTTCGCCGGGTTCCGGGTGGACGAGGTGCTGAGCAACATCGGTGACTTCACCGCAGTGGGCCGCACTGCGGACGTTGCTGGCTCGATGGAACTGACCGACACGGCGCTGGTAGCTGCGACCGTGGAGGTGCAGATGGGCACGCTGCACACCGATAACAGCTTCCGCGACGGCAGGGTCTACCAGGCCCTCAACACCCGCGACTTCCCCAAGGCGGTCTTCACCCTGGTCGAACCGCTGGAGCTGCCCGCGGGGATAGCCGACGGCGAGGCCTTCTCGGGATCAGCACATGGCGACCTGACTATCAAGGGCGTCACCAATCGTGTCACTTTCGACCTGCAAGCCCAGCTCGTGGGCGACATCATCGTGGCCGTCGGCTCCAGCGACGTGTTGTTCAGCGACTACGGCGTCACCGCACCGACCGCACCCGTAGTCGTGTCGGTAGAGGACCACGGCATCATGGAGTTCCAGCTCCTCTTCACCCGCTGACGTCACGCCGTACCTGTCGCGGCGCCGGTGACCGTCACGTTCGAAGGACCGGGTTGTGTTGCGGTCGAGCGCGGGCGTCAGGCCAGTAACGGCCGTCGGAGTGACCGTTATGCCCAGGCCGGCCATTGGTGCCGGATCGTGAGCGGGATCGGACCATTGGCCGTTCTGGCGGCTGGAGTCTGAGTCGGTCGTTGTCAGAGTGCAGTTGCCAGCCGTCGTCGTGGACGAGGTGGTGACAGCGCTCGCACAGCAAGGCCAGGTTGTCGACGTCGGTGGGTCCACCCCGGCTGAACCACTCGATGTGGTGGGGCTCGCCTCCCTCGGCGGGTGCGGCGCAGTTGACGCAGCCGCCGTCGCGGGCCGCGAGTGCGATGCGCTGACCGGCGCTGGCGTTGCGGTCGGCTCTTCCCAGCCATAGCGGGTCGCCCTCGGCGCTGAAGATGGCAGGCAGGATCTTGGCTCCGGCGGCCAGGCGGGCGATTTGGTCGGCGGCCACGGGAAGGCCGTCGTCATAGCGCAGGTTCTTGAGTTCGCGTGTGACGGTGTCGTAGTCGGCGATCATCAGCAGCGTGGTCTTAGGGCGGTTGTGGGGTCCCTCACCGGTGATCAGGTTGGCCAACGCGTCGGCGCGGCGCTGCGCGGGGGTGAGGCCCTGGATGGGGCCGGACCCATAGAAGGTGGTGCCGGTGCGGTAGGTGCGCACCATGGCGTTGAAGGCCAAACTGACGCGCTTGCCGTCGTCCGCGTCGAAGTACGCCGACAGCCGCCACGACCCGTCGGGGTCCTGAACCAGCGACGCCCACCGGTTCTCGTGCTGGCGGTTGCGCTCCTCAGATGACACGCCCGGCTTCATCACGCTGCGGGTCATGCGGGCAAACATGTCCACCGGGTAGCCCCGGGCCATCTCCAACAGAGCTGGCTCACCGCAATGGTCAGGATCAGCCGCCACCCGAGCGATCACCCGAGCATGACCCGCAGTGATCTCCCCGGCCCGCCAAGCGGCCACCGTGGACGGGAACTCGGCCAGCGACGCGGCCAGCTCGGTATCCGCGGTTGCCTGGCGGGCCGACAGGTGCAGCCGCTCGCGCATCATCGCCGCTACAACCCTGCCCCCGTCACGGCGGTGCATCTCCGCAGCCGTCTCGGCCAGCATCGCCTCCACCCGTGACCGCTCCCGACCCAACGCGGCCATCCGCTCGACCAACTCGTCGTCTCTGAGAGCCGCGACCTCCACATCGCCAGCACAGCCCACACACCCGGCGCCTCCGGCCTCAGCAGATTGGATCCCCGATTCCATGCCTGTCACATTAGGAAGGGGGTGTGACAAACACCCACCAACAAGCATGAAACACCATGATAAAGGCTATCTGCGACCGCCCAGCCGCCACCCGCGTCGCACATCAGTGCTTGACTCTGGGCGATGAACAAGTGGGCCAAGTGGCCGTCGGGGCAACGGCAGCCCGTGTCGCACGTCGGTGCTTGACTATGTGCGATGAACGACTACGCGCCGGAGTCATCGCTGGGCTGGCTCGATTTCGATGCCACCGCCAGCGAGCGCGTGGCCACGCTGCTGAAGTCGCTCGAAGAACCCAGCACCCTCGACGTGCTCGGCCTGGGCTCGATTCGAGACGCCTTCGCGGACATGCTCAGCCCCGGTACCTCGACGGTCCAGACGAGGCTTCGCTACTTCATCTTCCTGCCCTGGATCTTCATGGAACTCGAAGCCGCGCGGGTCGCTACATCCGATTTTGCCAGCAGGCTCCGGGACGCAGAGACGCAGCTCATCAAGTGCTTGCTCCATCCGCAGAACCAGGGCGTGATCGGCCGCGTCGCGGGCCGGAGCCTCAAACGGATGCCGAGCGAGATCTACTGGGGCGGCCTGGGCGCCTGGGGCATCAGGAAGCGGCCCGACCTGAGCATCGCCCAGCACGGGCAGGCGTCAGCGCCGCGGTCTCGGTTTGAGCGCGACGACGACGGAAACGCCGTGCAGCGAGACGCGCCGCTGTGGACTGCGGGCATCCCGGCGCCCCCAGAGGGCTGGCTCGAAGCCGCCATTTCCTTCGATCTCCGCCCTGATGAGGCGCAGTTCCTGATCGAGCGCATCCAGCACAGCCGGCCGGGCTCGCTGTTGGCTGAACTCACCGCCATGCCGGGCCGGCCGCTCGACGTCGACTTCCCGTGGGAGCTGGACTCGCACGGTCTGCCCGGCGGCGTCGTCGAGGTCCTGCGCCACGCCCGCGGCTTCTCCGAGCTGACCCTCGGTCCGCAGCTCGTCTACAACCTGCTGCTGGCCCGGAGAGCCAAGAACGAGTTCGGCTCGGACACGGACAGTCTCATAGAGCACCAGTCTGCCCGGCTCGACCAGTGGGCCAGCCTGGTCCAAGGACGCCTCGACGAGCTGAGGTCGTGGGCAGGCAGCCTCCCGGAGTTCTGGGATCTCCTGACCGGCCAGCGCATCGGCGCGGCCACGCAGAGCTTCGTGAACGAAGTGGTCCTGCGGGCCGTGGACGACCCGGCGAGCTTCGAGCACGACGCCACCGTCCACGAACTCATCGCGCGGCGGGAGTTCCGGCTCAAGTCGCAGCGGGCTCGACTGGTCAACCGGTCCGCCCTGGAAAGCTGGAACGGCGCAGCGGTCGGCGGCCAGTTCAACTACCGGTGGCCCACCACCAGGCAGTACCTCAGCGACCTTGCGGCACCGGGAGTGAACAACTGATGCTCCAGCCCGCCAACCGGCTCACGCTCATCGACGCCATGCGGCCTCCGGCCGGCTTCGGATTCGCCTCGGCCATGGCGGTGACGTTCACGCTGGACCTCCAGGCGCTGCTGGCCGCGCCGGCTGCACTGGCGCTCACGGGGCGCAGCGGCGGCGCAGACGCAGACGCCGAGGGCGAGAACTACGAGCCCATCGAGTTGATTCATGCGCTTAAGACCCACGCGGGCAAGCTGACCGTGTTCAGCCAGGCCGGTGAGATCGGGCTGCCCCCGTCGCGCCGGGCGTTCGCTTTCCTCGAGCGGGCGGTCGTCCCTGTCACGTCGCCGCGAGGCGGCGTCGTGCACCCCAAGGTCTGGGTGATGCGCTACGAGGCCCTGGGCGATCCGCCAGCCGGCGACACACCCGAGAGGCGACTCCGGGTGTTGGTCGCAAGTCGCAACCTCACCTTCGATGCGAGCTGGGACACCGTCGTCCGCCTCGATGAGACGGACCACTCAAGCGGCGTCTCTCTCGCGCCCGTCGGCGAGCTCTTCGAGGGCCTGCTCAACATCGCCGACAACGCTGCCGGCGAAGTCTTGGCCGATCACCGCGGCCGGGTGTCGTCGCTGGCGGCGGCGCTGCGACGCGGCCGGTTCGCCATGCCCGACGGCGTGTTCGAGCTGCGCGTTCACGTCCTGGGGCTGGCGCAGACTTCCTCACCACTGCCGCTGAACGTCGAGCGGTCGTTGATCATCTCGCCGTTCCTGAGCGACGACTTCTTCACCAGGGTCCACGCCGCCCCGATCGACGAGCTTGTCAGCAGGCCGGAGCCGCTCGACCGCCTTGCGCCGGGCTCGCTGGCGGGGGTGTCCAGGATCCTGGCCTTCGACGATGGCAGCGCTGCAGACCTCGCAGACGTCGGCGGCCCCGGCGCCAAGGATGACCGCCGGTCGCCGCTCGATCCCGGCCGGCCCCTCGCCGGGCTGCACGCCAAGGTATTCGCCTTCGAGGACGGCGGACGGGCGAGGCTGTTCGTCGGATCGGCCAACGCCACCGGCGCCGCCTTCGGCAGCAACGTTGAGGTCCTCGTGGAACTGGCCGGCCCCACCGCGGTACTGGGCATCGACAGACTGTGCGGCGGCACTGACGACGAACGGGGCCTGCGCGACTACTTCTACGACTACCGTCCTGGCGAGCCTGATGAGCCGAACGACGAAACGTCGCTCGACCGCTACCGCCACGCCATCGCAAGCCTTGCCATAGAGGGGCGCGTCGAGGAGAGCGGAGCTGAATGGGCTGTCACCTACCGGACGACCGAGCCGGTGCCAGAAACCAAGGACGTGTCGATCCACTGCTGGCCGCTCGCAATCGCCGGCAACAGACGACGGGTCAACTCCGGCAAGCCTCTCGAAGCGCGATTCGAGACCAGCTTGGAGAACCTCAGTGGCTTTCTCGCCTTCGAGCTCGCCCACAGGGACGGCACGCTGAGCAGTTTCGTCGTGCCAGCCGCGCTCGTGGGCGTGCCCGAGCAGCGTGATCGTTTGCTGCTTCGACTCCTTATCGGCAACGCTGAGCGATTCTTCCGCTACCTCATGGCTCTGCTCGATGAAGACACCGCAGACTTCAGCCTGCTCGACACCATCGAGCGGATCAGCGACGAGCCAGTCCCCTCCGACGGCAACGGCTCGATGATCCTGCCGGTTCTGGAGAAACTGCTGAGGACGATGCGACGAGACCCTGCCAAGCTCGCCGGGCTCCATCCGCTCGTGTCGGACCTTGCCGACGACGACGCTCTCCCACCGGGCTTCGCAGAACTCTGGAGAATGATCCACGACGTGGCGACTGCGGGAGAACCAGATCAGTGAGCGACCACACCATCGACGTCGAGGCGGTTCTGGACGGCCTGAAGGACTTCCAGCGACGAACTGCCGTATGGGCATTCGATCGAATGTTCGACGAGACAAACCCCGCCATCCGTTTCCTGGTGGCCGACGAGGTCGGCCTGGGCAAGACCCACGTCGCCAAGGGGGTAATAGCCCAGGTCATCAGGCATCTCCGCGACGCCGGCGACGAACGTCACGACATCGTCTACGTCTGCTCCAACGCCGCCATCGCACGCCAGAACATCCGCAAGCTCGTCCCCGCGGGGATCGAGCCCATCGAGGGCGCCGACCGGCTCACCATGCTCCCGCTCGCACAGCTGAACGAGGGCGATGGTGCGACCACAGGCATCAACCTGTTGCCTATCACTCCGGGAACCTCCCTGAAGTTCGGTCGCAGCACAGGCACGTTCCGTGAGCGTTGCCTGGCTTACACATTCCTGAGGGCCCACTGGGGCGCGAGCATCATGAACGCGCCGGCTCGACGCATCTTCTGGGAGGGCCTCTGGGCCGGCGATCGCTACGACCGCGACAGGCGGCTGCGAACCCAGGAGAAGTGGTATCGACCGCTCATCGAAGGAACGCTGGCTGACTTCGCGAGACTGCTTGACGAACTTGAGGAGTCCCGGATCGCCGGAGGCCGGCCGACGGTGCGGGCTCTGTTCGACGAGTTGGCCGACGGGCTGGCGTGGAAGCGCGCGGTCCCCTACCACCTGCACGAACTCCGCAGGGAACTGATTGGGGAGGTGCGCCGCGTCATGGCGAGAGTCGGCATCGCCGCCCTACAGCCTGACCTGGTGGTCCTCGACGAGTTCCAGAGGTTCAAAGACCTGCTGCGATCGCCAGAACCCGGCGACTTCGCGGCCGAAGCGGCCCATCGCCTGTTCGGTCACCTAGATCCGGCGACGGGGCGGGCCACCCGGACGCTGCTGCTGTCGGCCACTCCGTACCGCATGTACACGATTGGCGACGAGGTCGGAGACGATCACTACGCGGACTTCCTCGACACGTGCTCGTTCCTGTTCCAGGACTCGGCGCGGCTCCAGCGGCTGCAAGACCTGCTCCGGACCCTCCGCCAATCCCTGACCTCCGCCGATCCGTTGAGCGGCACGGATGAAGCCTGCCGGAATGTCGAAGCCGAGTTGCAGAGCGTGATGGCCCGAACGGAGCGTCTGGCAGCCACGCCGAACCGCGACGGCATGCTGCGCGAATCAAACACGCCAGTGAAGGTGCTGCCCCACGATCTTCGTGCCTATCTGCGCTTCAGCAGCCTCGCCGAAGCGGTAGGCCACCATGAGCCGACGGAGTACTGGAAGTCTGGCCCGTACCTCGTCAACTTCATGGAGAACTACAAGCTCAAGGCGGCAGTCGAGTCAGCCCTGAACAGCGGCACGCTGGACACCGATGCAGCCCTCGACCCGGGCCCAGGCCTGTTGAGCTGGGAGGACGTGGAGGCCTACTCAGAGATCGACCCCCAGAACGCCCGGCTTCGGTGGCTGCTCGACGACCTGCAGCGGCACCGGGCCTTCGAACTGCTGTGGATACCGCCGTCGATGCGGTACTACGACAGCGGATCAGTCTATGAAGCGCCGGAGGCCGCGGACTTCACCAAGCGCCTGATTTTCTCGGGCTGGACGGTGGTGCCGAAGGTGGTCTCGTCACTGGTCAGCTTCGAGGCCGAGCGCCAGGCCTTCGCGGCCCGCGACCACAGCTATACCGACGACTACCGCCGTCGCGGCGGACAGCGGCTCGCCTTCCGCACCACCGAGCGGGCCGACCGGACCCGACCGGGCGAGGCGTCCGGCACCCGGCGCGCTGCCGCGATGACGGCGTTCCTGTTGATCTGGCCGAGTCCCAGCCTCGCGGAGCTCGGCGATCCCAGACCGCTCGCTCCTCGCGGGATCGGCGGGCTGCGCGCCGACGTGGGAGGGCGTGTCGCCGA
Organism: Candidatus Aldehydirespirator sp.; assembly: GCA_965203575.1. Lineage (GTDB taxonomy): Bacteria > Actinomycetota > Acidimicrobiia > Acidimicrobiales > Aldehydirespiratoraceae > Aldehydirespirator. The sequence goes on along the minus strand of OZ241894.1, from coordinate 1,700,768 downwards.
CGCCCTGGCACCCCTGCTTCGATCAGCGCCGGCCGAAGGCGCCATCGACCAGAGGTGGTATTGGGCGGCCCCACTATTTCTCGACCAGCAGCGTCACCGGAAGGCCATCGACCTGCTCCTCGGTCCCTACGGGGACAGGTACTGGGAGGGCGACGCGGCGGGTCAGGGACTGCGCGCCCACATCGCCGAGGCCCGGGCCATGGTCGAGCACGGGCACCGGGCTCTCGGCCGCGCTCCCGACGATCTCGTCGAGGTGCTCGCTGACCTCGCAGTCGGCGGACCGGCACAGTGCGCGCTGCGGACCGCGCACGCCGTGACCGGGCTGACGATCTCCCACGACACCACGCTGACCTTCGGCGCGCGGGTGGCCAGTGCGTTCAGGCACTTTTTCAATGCGCCCGAGGTCACCGCGGTCGTCGCAGGGGGCGGCTCACCGGATCCGGGCGGCGACGACGGTGCGAGCCGCTACTGGCGCGAGGTGGTCGAGCACTGCATCGACGGCAACCTCCAGGCCGTCCTCGACGAGCACGCCCACATGCTGCGCGACTGGCTCGGCTACTTGACTCTCGACGATGAGGACCAGCGCGTCTCGGCCGCGAAGCGCCTCGCCGACAAGATCACCGAGGCGCTGGAACTGCGCACCTCGTCGTATCGAGTGGACATCCCGGTGCGTGGGCGCAACGGTCGTGGCACAAGGCTCGATCAGCACCGCCTGCGCACTCGCTTCGCGGTCGCTTTCGCGCACCAGACTCTCGACGACGGAACGGTGAGCCGGATCGGATCGGTGTCCGCCGCGTTCAACTCCCCGTTCTGGCCCTTTGTGCTCACCTCCACGTCCATTGGGCAGGAGGGGCTCGACTTTCACCTCTGGTGCCATGCCGTCGTGCATTGGAACCTGCCCTACAACCCTGTCGACCTGGAACAGCGCGAGGGTCGGGTTCACCGGTACAAGGGCCACGCGATACGGCGCAACATCGCGGCGACCCTGGGCCCCGAACTGCATGCGGCTGGATTGGCGGCGGGCGTGGACATGTGGGATGAGCTGTTCGCCATGGCGGCAGCCCGAGAATCGGGCGACGGCAGCGAGATGGTGCCCTACTGGGTGTTCAATCGGGGGCCGGCGAAGATCGAACGTCATGTGCCGGTCTTGCCCTTCAGCCGGGAAGCGGCCGCTCTGCCCCGGTTGCGCAAGACGCTCGCCGCTTATCGCCTCGCGTTCGGCCAGCCTCGTCAGGAGGAGCTGGTCGAGTTCCTCGGCGACAAGCTCGCCGAGCTCTCCGGGGAGGAGTTGAAACGGCTGCGGATCGACTTGTCACCGCCTGAGCAGCCGGATCCTGGCGATTTCTGAGCATCTAGCTGTCACCTCTTGGCGATCTTCGGCGACGTACTTGCAGAAACCCGGAACTGAAGTTCCGGGCCTGGGGGCGAATAGTCGCGCCAAGCCGCCGGAAGTTTGTGGCGTGGGGTGGCTACGAGCCCCGTAGGCGGCGGTAGTGGGCTATCAACGACGTGGTGGATGGGTCGTGGTCTGTGTCGGCTGGGGCGGCACCAGCACGCAGGTCGTCGACTATGGCGTCGGCCAGGGTCTTGCCTCGCTCGACGCCGAACTGGTCGAAGCTGTTGATGCCCCAGACGGCTCCCTGCACCACCGTCTGATGCTCGTATAGGGCTACCAGCTGACCCAGCACCGAGGGTGTCAGCTCCGGCGCCAGGATCACCGTGGACGGACGATTGCCGGGCAGCTCGCGGTGGGGGTCGTCCTCCGCCGTCCGGGTGCCGAAGGCCAGCGCAGCGGCCTGGGCGAAGCAGTTGGCCACCAGCGCCTCGTGACGTTCGGCCGCCCGGGCAACACCAGCAACATCAGCGTCCGGACGGGCAAGCACGATGAAATCGGTGGGCACGACCGTGGTGCCCTGGTGCAGCAACTGGTGGAACGAGTGCTGGCTGTCGGTGCCCACCCCGCCCCAGACCACCTCTGCGGTCTCGCAGCCCACCGGGTTGCCGTCGAGACGGACCCGCTTGCCGTTGGACTCCATGATCACCTGCTGCAACCAGACACCGAACAGCCGCAGCCGCTGGGAATACGGCACAACCGCCCGCGTCTGGAAGCCCCAGAAGTTGCGGTACCACACCGACAGCAGGCCCAGAAGCATCGGGACACTGGCCGCCGGCCCCGCAGCCACATGCTCGTCGATGGTGCGCATCCCGGCCAGCATCGCCGCGAAGTTCTCCTCCCCGATGGCTGCCATCACGGCCAGACCCGCTGCCGACCCCATCGAGAAGCGGCCGCCGACCCAGTCCCACGTTGCGAACACGTCGTCAGGCTCGATGCCGAACTCAACGGCCGTGTCCCGATTCGCGGTCACCGCCACGAAGTGCCGGCCCGCGGACTCAGAGCCGAGCGCCGACGCAGCCCAGCTCCGAGCGGAGCGGGCGTTGGCCAGCGTCTCGGCGGTGGCGAAGCCCTTCGACACCACGATGAACAACGTCTCGGCCGGGTCGAGGTCGTCCAGGCCCGAAGCCAGCGCAGCCGGGTCGATGTTGGACACGAACCGGCACTCGAGACCACCTGAGCGGAACGCGGCCAGCGCCTCGTGGGCCATCGCCGGCCCCAGCACCGAACCGCCTATCCCGAGGTTCACGACCGTGCGAACAGGCAGCCCTGTAGCCCCCCGCCGCTCCCCTGTGAGCAGGGCTCGAACGAAGGCGCCCATCCGGTCACGCTCCGCGGCAACGGCCGGCGCCACATCGACCCCTCCGGCCACAACAGCCTCGCCGGCCGGCGCCCGCAGAGCAGTGTGCAGCACGGGCCGACCCTCGGTGACGTTGACCGGCTCGCCCCCCAACATCGCCTCGACCCGCGCCGCCACCCCAGCCCGCTCGGCCAGGGCCAGCAGCAACTCCACACTGGCATCGGTGACCAGATGCCGGGACCAGTCGATCACCAGATCGCCTGCCAGAGAAGTGCAGCGCCCAGCCCGGTCCGGGTCGGCCTCGAACAGCCCGGCCAGATCGATGCCCGCGGCTTGCATCTCACGGGCGTGACGGGCCAGCGCGGCCCACTCGGCGGTGGCTGTGATGTCGCTGGCGGCGGTGGCGCTGGGGACCATTGGGGTGGGCCTCCCGTGGCCCGGCCGGCTACCCGTCGGCGGCGAGAGCTATGCCGTGGCCCGCGGCGGACTCTGCGAGCAGGGCGCTGATCTCGTCAGGCGAGCCGGTATCGAAGGTCGGGTGGTCGGCCACCAGAGCGAGCAGGATCTCCTCCTCGAGTGCGGCCGTCTCAGCATCGAGGCCGCCGTGGACGACCCTCTCGTAGTACACCACCGAGACCAGGTCCTCCAGGCTCAGGTTGGGGAAGCCGCTCATGCCGCTGGCGAAGCTGTCGACCTCGCGCTGGCCCTCGGGCCGGTCCGGGTTGCCGTAGTAGTCGAGTCCCAGGCGCTTGGTGCCCGCGGTGCCGAGGTAGACCCAGGACAGGTGGTGGGCCAAGCCGTCGAATCCGGAGGCGGGACCGAACGTCAGCAGCAGCTCGCCGTCGTTGAGCTGGCGCCCGGTGGCGGTGCCCGATCCGTCGGCGCCGTGGCAGGAGGCGCACGTGCTGTACACGGTGGCGCCGTTGTCGGCCAGCACGAGCTCGTCGGAGTCGGGCGGCTCCAGCATGCCCACGTAGAAGATGGCCCAGATGGGCAGGAACACCATCACCGACGCCGCCCAGTACGGCATCCGCTTGCGGGCATTGGCGGCCTGCACGTAAGGCGGGTCCGGCTCGGGGGGAGGCGGGGGGGCGGCCTCCGGAATGGGAGCGGAGGCGGCCGGGGCGGGCACCGCAGCCGCGGGAGCCGCCGCGGGTGCCGCGGCCTCAGCCGCGGGCGCGGCATCGTCGGCGTCTGGGGGTGGGGTACCGGTCAGCTCGGCTCGTCGCTCACGCGAGCGTGCGAGCAGATACTCAGGTACCTCGACCACTTCGCGTCTCCATCAGCGGTTGGGGGGCGGACCGGACGACGCCGGAGCGGCTAGCCCCGGCGACATGAGGATAGGCGGTCTGAACGCGCTTGGCTGCCCCAGAGGCCGAGCGAATGGCCGCAGGATGCGAGAATCGCGAGACGCAGAGCGAGGCCGTGGCCCGAGCGGCCCGTGAGCGCAGCGAACAGGAGCGGAAATGCGCAGAGGCGGGAGACTGTCTAGCGGGGAGTTGGTTACGCGCCGGCAGGGCCGACAGACAGGCCGAACTCGTCGCCCGCGTCAATGAGAGCATCGAACAGGTACTGGCCGAAGGAGCGGTCGCAGAAGATCATGTAGTTGGGTGCGCCGTCACCGTCGTAGCGGGCGATGTCGCAGGTGACCTTGGCCACCGACGCGGAAGCCACTGCGCCGTCCGGCGTCATCGCGTCGGACCAGTCGAGGCTGCACACCTTCTCGAGCATCCTGGGCGCGTCCGGCCCGGTGACCAGGAAGAGGGCCCGGCCGTGAGTCCAGTCGAGAGCGGTCACGAACTCAGACGAGTCCAACCCATCGAGGCCGGACACAACCTCAGCCACCGCCTCGGCGGCGCCCACAACGATCCACTCTCCGGGCCTGGAGCCCAGCACCAGCGCTCCGCCCTCCGTGACCCGGGACGATCCGAACGGTGCGTCGAGCCGATCGGCGGCCGCGCCGCCGGCCGGGCCCCGCACCAGCCACTTGGTGGTGGGGCTGGCGTCGGTAAGCGTGAGGGGGCCATCAGGACCCGGCTCGTTGTTCCGGACAACCGGACTCTCGAAGGCGGGCGACTCAGCCACGGAGCCGCTCCCCCGCCGGGTCGAAATGGGCGTGGTGGTCCATCACGGTGGCGCTGACGCGCTCACCGGAGGTCAGCAGCACGGTCACCCTGGTGCCGCCCGCGGCCAGCTCGGGCTCCACCTGGCCCAGACAGATGGAGCGGCCCAGGGTGGGGGACATCCGGGCCGAGGTGATGCGGCCCAGTATCTCGTTGGTGTTGCCCCGCACGATCTGGCTGGCCTCGTCGGGCACCACACCGGGATCGTCGGGCTGTATGGCCACGATCATGGGCAGGCGGCGGTCGGCGGCCCAGGCCAGTTCGGGCATGCCCGCGAAGTCGTCCTTGTCGAGCTTGATGAGCGGACTCAGGCCGGTGCTCGGGCCCAGGGTCAGGCCGTCGGTGTCCTGACCCACGATGAAATGGCCCTTCTCCAGGCGCATGATGCGCTGACCCTCGAGCCCGAAGGGCCCGACGCCGAGGTCTTGGCCCGCGTCCATGAGCGCCTCCCAGACGTGGAGGCCGTGACCCGCGGGGGCGTGGATCTCGAAGGACAGCTCGCCGGTGAAGCCGATGCGCCACATGAAGCAATCGGCCACCCCTGCGACGGTGGCCAGCCGGACCTCCATGTATCCGAAGGCCTCGGGTGACAGGTCCACACCCTCGGTCACCCGACCGACCAGTTCCCGCGCCTTGGGGCCGGCCACGTTGATGCTGACGTAGGCGGTGGTCACCGGGGTGACGTGCACCTGCCAGTCGGGGCGCTCGGTCTGCAGCCAGTTCTCGACCCACTCCCACACGCCGCCCGCACCAGAGCTGGTGGTGGTCATCAGGTAGTGGTCGGTGCCCAGGCGGCCGGTGACGCCGTCGTCGAGCACCACGCCGTCCTCGGCGCACATCATCCCGTAGCGCACCTTGCCTACCGGCAGCTTCGACCACTTGTTGGTGTAGAGCAGGTTGAGCAGCTTCGGAATGTCGGGCCCGCGCAGGTCGAGCTTGCCCAGCGGCGTGACATCGATCAGCCCGACGTTGGTGCGCACGTTGCGCACCTCTGCGGCCGGGTCGCCGTAGTGGTCGGGGCGGATCCACTGGCCGGCGATGATCGTGCTCACGCCGTTGGCCTCGTGCCACGGATGGATCGACGACACCCTCACCGGCTCGAACACCCGCCCGGCCAGCGCGCCCAGCGTGAGCGGCGCGTAGGGCGGGCGCCATACGGTGGTGCCCACCTGGGCGATGGTCTCGCCCCGGGCCTCGGCGATGGCGGCCACGGTGTTGACCGTCTCGAGCTTGCCCTGCGAGGGTCCCATGGTGGCGGTGGTGTAGCGCTTGGCCAACTCCACCGAGTCGTAGCCCTCGCGGGCCGCCGCCACCAGATCCTTGGATCCGACGTCCTCGGAGAAGTCGACCATGCCATGGGTGTCCGAGCGGTACAGCTCGGGATGCGGGTCGCGGCCCAGCGGAGTCCGCTCGTCGGGCACCCAGGGGGGTTCGTCGCCGTCGACCGGCCGGGCCCGGGCGGTCAGCGCCTGCAGGCGATGAGCCACTGCGGCGGCTCGCTGTGCAGCCAGGCGTCCGGTGGCCGCGCCGTGGCCCCGCAACTCGTCGATCCGGCCGTCGCCGGCCAGCCCGCCGGTGGCCAGGACGTTGCCGGGAGGATCCGACGGGAAGAAGCGGGCTGCAACCGGATCGTGAACCGGCCGGTCACCGGCCATGTTGAGCAACGAAGTGGGCGCGGTCCAGCCCGCGGCCACCACGAGCAGGTCGGCCTCGATGCGATTCCCGCCGGCCACCACGGCTTCCAGCGCTCTCGACGACCCCTGGGCCGAGCTGACACGCTTCTGATCGCGGCCGTCGATGACCGCGGCGATCTCGACCCCGACCCGGTCGAGGTCTGCGGCGGCCGCGTCGCCGTCGGAGTTGGCGGTGAACACCACCGCCCGCTCGCCGGGCTTGACCCCCCACAGGTTGACCAGGCGTCGGGCCGCGCCCGAGGTGATCACGCCCGGACGGTCGTTGCCCGAGAACACGTAGGGCCTCTCGATGAGGCCCGGCGCGGCCACCAGCACCTTGGCCCGGGCCTTGATGAGCCGTTCGACCGCGATCGGGTGGTTGCGCTGGACGATCCCGAGCCAGTTGTCCTCGTAGCGGCCCGTGACGGTGGAGTTGGTGAGAACCTCCACATCGGAGGCGTCGAGGGCGGCTCGCAGTTCGGCCAGGGCGGAGCGGTCCGGGTCGCTGCTGCTGTAGCGCAGATGGCCGCCCACCGTGTGCTCGTGCTCCACGAGCAGCACCCGGGCGCCGGCGGCAGCCGCGCTCAGAGCGGCCTCGATCCCGGCCGGACCGGCCCCGGCCACCACGACGTCGGGGTGCATGTAGCGCTTGTCGTGGTAGCGGTGGGGGGTGTCCGGGTCGACCTTTCCGCCCGGCGCGAACGTGGCCAGCACCCGCTCGTAGGTGGGCCACAGCCACGCGGGGCGCATGAACGTCTTGTAGTAGAAGCCGGCCGTCAGGAAGCGGCCGACCAGGCCGTTGGCCGCCTTGATGTCGCGGTGCAGCGACGGCCACACGTTCTGGGCCTGCACGTCCATGCCTGCTTCCAGCAGGCGGTGCCCGGCCCGCACGTTGGGGTCGTCGCCGACCTGCACCATCAGGTTGGGGTCCCAGTAGTCGGCGGTGAGGATGCCCCGGGGCCGGTGGTACTTCATGGAGCGCGAGAAGACGTGCTCCCCTGCCGCGGCCAGCGCCGAGGCGATGGTGTCGCCCTCGAAGCCGCGGAAGCGCTTGCCGTTCCAGCGGAAGCTCAGCTTCGTGGAGCGGTCAATGACCTCGGTGGGCTGCGTGTCGCCCAAGCGGCTCATGGTCACGCCGAGGCCTCCGGTCGAATGAGACGGCTCAGAGGCCGAGCGAGTAGGTGGCGGCGCTCGGCCCATACGGGCGAGGCCGTGGCCCGAGCGGCCCGTGAGCGCAGCGAACAAGAGCGGGAAACACCACGCTGGTGAGCGAGGTCGCTGCACTTGCCCGCGCTGCCTCTCGTGGTCATGCCTTGCCACCCCGTTTGTCGCCGGGCACCGGCGGGTTCCGGAACTCGTTGGTGGCCGTGTTGCGCTCGACGGTGAACCAGCGCCGGCAGCCGGAACGGCAGTACCAGTTCTCCCGGAGCCAGCCCGCGGGGTTGTCGCGCAGGTAGAGATAGCCCCGCCACTGCTGGGGGGTAGCAGTGGCGGGGTCGGGGCGAGGGTGAGACTCGCCGCCGTACCGCAGGTCCACAGAGTTGCGCGGACCGCAGTAGGGACAGGGGACCAGCAGCATCAGTGACCCACCGATGCCGCGCCCTTCTCGCCCACCAGTTCGCCGGTGTCGAAGCGGCTGAGAGCGAAGGGCTCGATCAGTTCAGGGGTCCGGCCGGTGGCGACGGCCTCGGCCATCTGCTCGCCGGAGACCGGGGCGGCCTTGAAGCCGTAGGTACCCCAGCCCACGTCCACCAGGAAGCCGTCCACCGGGGTGAAGCCCATCACCGGCGAGTAGTCGGGGGTCATGTCGCACAGGCCGGACCACTGGCGCAGCAGCCTCATCCGGGAGACGCTCGGCATGAGTTCGAGCACATGTCCGGCCAACTCCTCGGTGAACTCCAGCGAGCCCCGGATCGAGTAGGTCGCCACCGCATCGACGGCGGCGCCGAAGACGAGCTCGCCCCGGTCGGTCTGGCTGATGTAGACGTGCAGCGAGCCCGACACCACCACGGTGGGCAGGAACACCTTGACCGGCTCGGTGACCGCAGCCTGCAGCGGGTGGGTGGTGATGGGCAGGCGCACGCCGGCCATGGCCGAGATGAGGCCGGCCCAGCCGGCGGTGCAGTTGACCACGACCGGGGTGGAGATGTCGCCCCGGTTGGTCCGCACTCCGACCACCCTGCCTCCCGCGCCCTTGCCGTCGGGGCCGTCGCCGCCCTCGCACAGGATGTCGAGGACCTCGGTCTTCTGGTGCATCTCGACGCCCATGTGGTCGGCGGCCCGGGCGTAGCCCCACACCACCGCGTCGTGCCGGACGACCCCGCCCGGCGGGTGGTGGAGCGCGCCCAGGATCGGGTAGCGGGGATGGTCCGAGGTGTCGAGGCAGGGAGCGATCTTCTTGATCTCGTCGGGGCCGATCACACTGGAGTTGACCCCCTGGAGCTTGTTGACCTCGGCCCGCCAGTTCATGGTGCGCAGGGAGCTGTCGTTGTGGGCCAGGGTGAGATGGCCGCGCTCGCTCATCATCACATTGATGTTCAGGTCGAGCGCCATGGTGTTGTAGAGCTGCAGCGACCTGTCATAGAAGGCCACGCCCTCAGGAGTCAGGTAGTTGGCCCGCACGATTGCGGTGTTGCGGCCCGAGGCGCCGCTGCCCAGATAGGCCTTGTCCACCACGGCCACGTTGGTGATGCCGTGATTGCGGGCCAGGTAGTAGGCGGTGGCCAGGCCGTGCACGCCCCCGCCGACCACCACGGCGTCGTACGAGGACTTGAGCTCGGTGTCGCGCCAGACCCGGGGCCAGTAGTCGCCGCGCATGCCCCGCCAGGCCAGCGCGGCTGCGGAGTACTTCGGCGGACGACGTCGCACGCGGCGTCTGAGTTCCCCCATCGCCGTTGAACACTACGGCGATGGATCGGTGAGGAGAAGTATCAATCCTGGATTGATTGAGAGGAAATAGATATGATAGAGCGGTGAATCTCCAGCGCCTGCGCTACTTCGTTGCGGTGGCCGAAGAACTGCACTTCGGCCGGGCCGCGGACCGGCTGAACATGTCCCAGCCGCCGCTCAGCCAGCAGATCCGTCTGCTCGAGAGGGAGCTCGACACCGCGCTGTTCGACCGCAGCACCCGCAGGGTGAGCCTCACCGACGCCGGCGCGTTCCTGTACCCGGAAGCCGTGCGCCTGCTGGCCGAGGCGGACAGCGTCGACCGCCTGATGGACCAGCGGCGCCACGGGCAGGCCGGCACCCTGCGGGTGGGTTTCGTGGACTCGGCCGCGTACGAGGTGATGCCTCGAGCCCTCAGCGAGTACCGGCGCCGCTGGCCTCAGGTGGACTACGAGCTTCACACCATGAGCTCCGACGAGCAGGTGAAGGCTCTCCGAGCCGGCCGCATCGATCTGGGCATAGGTCGGGCCGCGGCCGATCCCGAGCGCGTCGAGGCCACTCTGGTGATGCAGGAGCCCCTGCTGGTGGCGGCCGGCGCGTCCCACCGGCTGGCGGCGGCGCCGGGCGCCAACCTGTGCGACCTCGCCGGCGAGGCGATCATCGGGTTCGACCGGCGCGTCTCGCCCAGCCTGCACGCGGTGCTGGCCGGGATGCTGGGCGCGGAGGGCGTGACCTACGACCCGATCATCGAGGCGACCGAGTACGCCACGATTCTCGGCTTCGTGGCCGCCGGCGAGGGAGTGGCCATCGTGCCGGCCGGCGTCCGGACCTTCCAGCCCCCCGGTTTGGCGTACGTGCAATTGCTCGAAGCATGGGCCTCGGTGCCCCTGCTGCTGCTCACCCGGGCCGGGGAGCCCCTGCCCCTGGTGGCCCAAGCCCTGGACGTGGTATCCGAGCTCTACACCCCGACAAACTGACTCCGGTCCTGGTTTCCCGCTCTTGTTCGCTGCGCTCACGGGCCGCTCGGCCTCTGGTCGCAGATGACCAGGGGGAGGTCTCGGGTGGTGCGGGCCTGGTAGTCGTCGTAGTCGGGCCATTGGCTCACCGCGAGGGGCCAGAGTTCAGCCTTCTCCTCCACCGTCGCCGTGCGGGCTCTCAGATGATGCGTCTCGGCCCGGTCCTGGATGGTCACATCGGGGTTCTCGACCAAGTTGAGATACCAGCTGGGGTTGCGAGGGGCGCCACCCATGGACGCCACCAGCAGGTACCGCTCGCCGTCACGGATGCGGATGAGCGGCGACCGGCGCAGGCTGCCGGTCTTGCGCCCAACGGTGGTGAGGATCACGCACTGGGCGCCCTCCCACTCGAAGCCGTCGGCTCCGTCAGTGGCCAGATAGCGGTCCACATGGTGGGCGATCGGCTGCCACGGGCTCGGCTCGTAGCTCACTGCGGGATCCGGCTCAGTACTGGAGTTCGCAGCCGTACTCGTCTATCCACCAGCGGGCGGTGCGCTTGGCGTCCGGCGGGGTGCGGAGGGCGGGGTCCTGGTGGAGCTGCTCGGGGGTGGGGGCGATCCGGTCGGCGATCTCGGCGAGAGACGGCAGGTCGAGGTTGTAGCACTCCACTGCGTTCAGGCCGAGCAGGAGCCGGGCGTCCTCGATGGACACGTCGCGGAAGTCGCTCTCCAGACGCCTGGCGGTGTGGGGCCAGGAGCCCTCGGGGTGGGGGTAGTCGGTGCCCCACATCAGCGCGTCGATGCCGTTGACGTGGCGGCGGCGGATCTCCTCCTTGCTCATGGTGGACGCCCCGATGAACACGCTGGTGCCGAAGTACTCCGACGGCAGGCGCGAGATCAGGCCCTTCATGCGGTTGCCCAGCTTCTTGATCTTGTTGCTGGCCCCGAAGTTCACGTCGGTCTTCCACAGCAGGTCGGCGATCCAGTACGAGCCGCACTCGACGACGGCGTACCGCAGGCCGTCGAACTTGTCGAACTTGCCCGAGAACAGCAGTTGCCACAGGGCCCGGTGGGTCCAGAACGGCACCTCAGACACGTACATGGCGACGTTGTCGCCGTACGACGGGAAGTCGGCCTCGCCGGAGTGGGTGTGCACCACCAGGCCGGTCTCGGCGCAGGCGGCCCACACCCGGTCGTAGTGGTCGCTCCCGTAGGGCGGGAAGCCGTGCCACATGGTGGGGATCATGATCCCCTTGATGCCGGGCTTGCCGGCCAGCCACTCGATCTCGGCCACCGACTCGTCCACGTCATGGGTGATCGGCACCAGGCCCACTCCGGCCCGGCGGGGCGGGTTGGTGGCGCAGAACTCCACCAGCCAGCGGTTGTGGGCCCGGGCCCCGCCGAAGGCCTGGCGGGGATCGGTTATCTGGCCCGCGGAGAGGCCCGCGCCGAATGGGGGCGACTCCTGGCCGGTCACCGCGTCGCCGTCGGCGAAGATCACCTCGCCCGCGATGCCGTCGGCATCGAGTTCCTTGTCGCGCACCTCCGGGTCGTAGGCGCCCCGCAGCCCTTCGGCGTTCTCGCCCTCCCACTCGGCCAGGAACTCGGCGTTGACCTCCTCCTGGACCCGCCGGTGGGCGTGGCGCGCGGCCACATAGACGTCGAACTCGTCGTGCAGGGCCGAGTCGAGGTAGGGGCGGTACTCCTCGCACTGGAGCCCCGCGTGGGTGTCGCTCGACACGATCACATAGGGAGCGTTCGAAGTGTCGACCCCTTCAGTGGGGTTGCTAAGGCTCATCGGCCTCACCTCCGTAGAACTCGCCGCTCGGTGAGAGCCACTGTACCCAGCAAGATTGCCGTGTCTACAGGGCGTAGGCGGCGGGGGCCGGTTTCATGGGGCGGGCGTACCACAGGGGACGGCGCAGACCTCCGGGGCCGGGCGCGGGACGGGTCATGGCCAGCCATTCGCGGTAGGCCTCGCGGGCCTTGGCCGTGTCGACCACCACGTCGCCGTAGGCGTCGCCCGGCTCGGCGGGGCCCACCCGCACCCGCTGGTGCCAGCACTGCATGCCGGAGATCGGGTCGGGCTGCACGCAGAACGTGAGGTTCTGGTGGACGCCGGTGTCGCTCCACCAGATGCGCTCGGTGTCGGGATCGGCGCTGGCGTGGCGCTCGGGCCGGCCCTTGCGCCGGAGTCGCCACACCGTTGCGTCGTTGGTGATGTCGGCGTCGCCGCCGGACCACGAGCCGCCCGCGGCGGCGTCGAGGCGCCAGCGGCCCATGTGATGCGACGCGGCCACCACGCCCGGACGGATGCCCTCGGTGCGCCAAGCCCCGATCACGAAGTGGCCGATGCGGGTGGTGACCCGGACCAGGCCGTTCACTTCGATGCCCAGAGCCTCGGCGTCGGACGGGTGGATCCACAGCGGGTGGCGGTGACTCAGCTCCGACAGCCACTTGCTGTTGGCCGAGCGGGTGTGGATCAGCGTCGGGATGCGGAACGTCGGCAGCAGGATTCGCTCATCGCCCTCGAGGTCGAGGTCCTCCCAGTGAACATGGGACGGGATCCACGAGGGCGTGGCGTGCTCGGGCCAGCCCCAGTCAGCCAGCGTCTCGGAGTACAGCTCGAGCTTGCGCGACGGGGTGGGGAATCCCTCCCGGGCGACGCCGTCCACCTCCACGGCGGGCGAGCCGTCGCCGAGACCGGCCAGCTTCAGGCCAGCCAGCTCGTCAGGCGCGCCCGACCATGTGCCCGGCGTGCCGGGGCGGCGGAAGACGCCCGCCTCGTCGATCTCGCAATCCGCCAGCGCAGCCGGCTCGACCTCGCGCTCGTACGGCTGATACATGTCGCCGTCGAGGGCGTAGGCGCCCCGGTCGCGCATGAACTCCAGCGGGGTCTGTCCTGCCGCGGCCGCGTCGGCGGCCAGGCCGGGGACGCCCTCGAACATGGTCGCGTAGTACTCGTCCACCGACATGGGAGTCCCAGGACGCGCCGGGCTCTCGAACCACCGGCGTATGCCCATCGAGCCGTCGGGATCGATGCGCCACGACAGCTCGATCCAGAACTCGTTCTCCTCCCACACCTCGCCCGGGTTGAACTCGTGGGTCCGGGAGGCGTGGCCGACCGCTTCGCCGCGGATCTCGGCGTAGCGGCGCAGCACCGGCTGGCGGAAGCCGATCCAGCGGCCGGCGTGGGTCTCGAAGCTGGCCACGTCGTGGCGTTCGGCGCCCACCCCCATGGGCAGCACGTAGTCGGCGAAGACGGCCGTCTCCGACCAGGTCGGGGTGAGCGCCACATGGCACCCGACCTTGTCGGGATCCTTGAGCGCCTCGAGCCAGCTGAACCCGTCGGGGTTGGTCCACACCGGGTTGTAGACCCGGCTGAAGTACACGTCGAGGCGTCCCCGGCCCTCGTGCAGGAGGTGGGGCAGCAGGATCGACATCTCGTGGTAGGCCAGCGGGTACTCCCGGGGCCAGTTGAGCTCGTTCCAGTGCTGCACCGGCGGCGCGCCCGGCGGGTGGGGCGCCTTGTACTTGTTCCAGCCGTTGCCGGTGGTGCCGCCCACCGTGCCGACCGAGCCGGTGAGCACGTTGAGGAAGAACAGGCACCGGGCCGTCTGCCAACCGCCCAGGTTGCCCGCGCCCGCGGCCCGCCAGTTGTGGGACGCGAACTTCGTCGGGTGGGCGCCGATTATCCGTGCGACCTCGGTGATCTGGGCCGCAGGCACGCCGCAGACTCGCTCGGCCTCCTCCGGCGTGTAGGCCGCGTAGTCCTCCAGCAGGGCCGGTCCCACCGATTCGAAGGTGGTCGGCCGGTGCGGGTGACGCTGGCGCAGGTAGGTCTCCCAGTTGGTCCAGCGCCGCACGAAGTCTCGCTCCCACATGCCCTCGGCCAGCAGCAGCCGGGCGATCGTCAGCAGCAGGAACGGCTCGGTGCCCGGCCATGCCGGCAGCCAGAAGTCGGCTTTGGCGCCGGTGTTGGACAGCCGGGGATCGACGCAGATCACGGTCGCTCCGTGGCCCTGGGCCTCGATGATGCGCTGGGCGTGGGGGTTGAAGTAGTGCCCCGCCTCGAGGTGCGACGAGATCAGGAAGATCACCTCGGCGTTGGCGAAATCGGCCGACGGGCGATCGTGGCCCATCCAGCTCTGGTAGCCGATCCGGGCATTGGAGCTGCAGATGTTGGTGTGGCTGTTGTGGCCGTCCACCCCCCAGCACTGCAGCACCCGCTCGGCGTAGCCGTCCTCGCCGGGACGGCCGACGTGGTACATGACCTCGTTGCCACGGCCTTCAGTGATGGCGGAGCGGACGCGGCCGCCGATGTCGTCGAGAGCCTCAGCCCAGCTCACCCGTTCCCACTGGCCGCCGCCCCGCTCCCCCGCCCGGCGAAGGGGGTGCAGGATGCGCTCGTGGTCGTCGATCTGATTGAGGGTGGCGGGACCTTTGGCGCAGTTGCGGCCGCGGCTGGCCGGATGGAGCGGATTGCCCTCGACGCGGTCGATGCGGCCGGTGGCGTGATTGACGTGGCACACGAGGCCACAGGCCGCCTCGCAGTTGAAGCAGGTGGTGGGCACCAGCGTGTGATGGTGCTCGACCCGCCGGGGCCACGCCTTGGCGTCGAGGGAGACCGCGTCGTGCCAGGTGTCGTGCGGGGGATAGCTGTGCAGTTCGGCCACCGCGTAACTCCTCTACGACAACGGGACGGACTGGCCGGCCCGCACGAAGCTGTCCTCGTAGAACCACATGCCCACCAGGGCGGCCAGCCCCGCCACCGCGGGCAGTGCCGGGCCCGTGCCGGCGGCGAGGGCGACCGCGGTCAACACGGCGGGCAGGAGCAGGCCCAGCACGATCCCACCGGCCCAGAAGCGGCGGGCGTAGCGGCCCCGGGTCATGGCCGTCACTGCGGCCTCGACGTGGCTGGTGCCCTGAGACGCAACCTCGGCGCCGATGAGCACCCCAGCAGCCAGAAGACCGCCCAGCATTGTCCAGCGAACGGCGGCCGCTTCGGGTATCTCCATGGCAAGGTCGGCAAGCGAGTAGGCCGCACCCCCGGCCACCGCGGCCTGGGCCAGCAGCGTCGGCAGCAGCAGCGGCGTCTGCCACAGGTCCCGGCCCTCGCACTGGCCGAACAGGAAGGCGGTGTAGCCCGCGGTGGCCGCCGCCAGCAGGACGGCGGGGACGGCCAAGCCGACAAGAGCACCGGCCGAGCCGGCGGCACCGGCTACGAACCAGGCCGCGCAGACCGCCGCGAAGGCACCCAGCACCCAAGCGCCCTTGACCAGCCACGACCGCCGGTTGCCGCGGGTGAGGAGGTAGTAGAAGCGCTCGGGCCGGCGCAGGTCTCCGACCAGAAGCCCGCCCGTGATCGCAAGGAAGAGCCCCGCGACGACCGGCGGCATCACTCCGACCGCGGCCTGGGTGTCGCCGTGGCCCAGCAGGGCCAGCAGGCCGGCCACGGCCATCACGCCGGCGGCGACCGCCTTGGTGACGAGATAGCTGGAAACCTTGGCCTTCCAGGTCATCTGGTGGGCGGTGGTGTAGGCGGTCCGAGCCACCACACCGTGGCCCCCCGGCTCGGCCGTCGGGTGCTGCGGTGTGGTGTCGGCCCAGATCATGCCGTCGGCCTCGATGGCGGTGCGCAGCGGATCCAGCGACGCCTGGTCGGCGCCGCGGTAGTACACCTTGGGCAGTGTCTGCTGCTGGGGGGCGCGCACCGCGGTGTCGCTGCGGGCGATGATCCGGGTGGTCTCGTCGTCGGGGTCATCGAGGTCGGCCACCTTGATGGCGTGGGTGGGGCACACCACCACGCAGCTCGGCTCGAGGTTCTGCTCGATCCGGTGGTTGCAGAAGTTGCACTTGTTGGCCGTGTTGGTGGCCGGGTTGATGTAGATGGCGTCGTAGGGGCAGGCGTTCATGCAGCCCTTGCAGCCGATGCAGTTGCTGTCGTCGAAGTCGACCACCCCGTTGGCGGCCCGGAACAGCGCGCCGGTGGGGCAGATGGTGATGCAGGGCGCGTCGTCGCAATGGTTGCAGCGCATCACCGAGAAATGGCGGTTGACGTTGGGGAACGTGCCGGTCTCGATGTACTTGACCCAGGTGCGGTTCACGCCGAGCGGGACGTCGTGCTCGCTCTTGCACGCGACCGTGCAGGCGTGACAGCCGATGCAGCTGTCGCTGTCGAGAAGGAAACCGAGCCGAGTCACATCACACTCCGCTCTTGTTCGCTGCGACCTGAGGGCCGCTCGGGCCACGGCCTCGCTCGCCGCACTGAGAAAGTAGTCATGAATCGCCACTCATCCGCTCGGCCTCCAGGTCGGCCTCTAGGCAGCGGCCCCGCGAGCGGAGGTGTTGCGTGACAGCCGCTCTATGCCGGCGCACAGCAACTCCACGAGATGCCGGAACGTCTCCTCGGGATCGTGGGGCAGCGGATGACCATCACCAGACTCGAGATGGCTGAATCCGTGGAAGGCGCTGCGCAGGGTGCGGCTGGCGTGGACCCGGTCCTCGTCGGTCAGGTCGTAGGACCTGAGGGCCTGACCGACCACGGCCAGCACCTGCTCCACCGCGTCCTCCAGTTCGGGATCGCCGGCGCACGGGTAGCGGTCGGTGGCGGCGTAGATGCCGGGATGGTCCCTGACCATGGCTCGCCAGGCGTGGCCCACTGCCGCTACCGCGTCATGGCCGGCCAGCCCGACGGCCGAGTCGGAGAGTCTCTTGGCCAGGATCTCCCGGCCCAGGAGGCTCAAGCTGCGGATGAGATCGTCGTAGCCGCCCACATGCCGGTAGAGGGCCGGCTGGCGCACACCGAGAGAGCCGGCCACCCGGGTCAGCGTCAGCTTGTCCAGCCCCTCCTCGTCGGCGATCCGCGCTGCAGCCGTGATCACGGTGTCGCTGTCCAGCGATCGCCGAGCCGAGCCCGGTCTAGCGTCACGCAGAGTCACACCATGCCTCCCAGATCGCTCCATCGCCCGGCTCCCACCATCACCGGAAGTTAGCAGGTATAGCGCGGAGTTAGAGGCCGAGCGAATCGGTCTGACTGACAAGCCTGTCCCTCCCTGCGGCCTGGCAGGCCGCGATGACGGCCACGTTGACCACATCGGTGACATCGCACCCTCTCGACAGGTCGTGGATCACGCCCGCGGTGCCCTGCAGCAGGGGACCGAAGGCACGGGCGCCGGCCAGGCGCTGAGTGATCTTGTAGGCGATGTTGCCCGATGACAGGTCCGGGAACACGAACACGTTGGCCCGACCGGCAACCCGCGACCCGGGCGCTTTCGACGCGGCCACTCCCTTGTCCCAGGCAGCATCGAACTGCAACTCGCCGTCCACCATCAACGCAGGGGCCCGGCGGCGCACGATCTCGGTGGCTGATCGGACCAACTCGACCCGGGAACCATCGGCGCTGCCCTTGGTGGAGTACGACAGCATTGCCACCCGCGGCTCGGTGCCGGCCAGCTCCCGATGGGTGGCCGCGCTCGAGACCGCGATGGAGGCCAGCTGCGCCGCGTCCGGCTCCGGCACGACCCCGCAGTCGGCGTAGGTGAGCGGCGTGCCTTCGGGCAGCACCAGGAAGAAGCAGCTGCTGACCAGGTCGACGCCCGGGGCCTGGCCGATGCAGAACAGAGCGGCTCGGACCACGTCGGGCGTCGGGCGTGAGGCCCCCGCCACGCACGCGTCGGCCTCTCCGGCAGCCACCATGAGAGCGGCCACATGGAGTGGATCGTCCAGATCGATGCGGTCACGCCACGACGAGGCCTCCGCCTGCGAGCAGACCGCGGCCGAGCGGAAGGTGCCGGCGTCCTCCACCAGCACCGGGTCGGCCAGGTCATCGGCGTCCAGGCGCTCGGCCGCAGCCACGGCTCGGTCATCGCGGCCGTCGGCCAGCACCACCCGGGCCCGGCGGGCGCGGGCCCGGCGGTGCCACGAGTCGACGATGTTGGTCTGCCCCGCCGCCGCGGGCGGGGGGTGGTTCACCCCTTGCCCCGCCAGGGGATGAGCCGCTTCTCGGCCATGCGCATGGCCACGTCCATGGTGACGCCCAGGATGCTGATGAGGATCACCGCGGAGAGCATCAGGTCGAGCAGGAAGAACTGGCGGGCCTTGAAGATGGTGAAGCCCAGGCCGGCACTCGAGCCGAGCAACTCGGCCGCGACCAGCGTCCCCCAGCACACTCCGATCGCCACCCGCAGGCCGGTGAAGATCTCAGGGAGCGCGTTGGGCAGGATCACATGGCGCAGCACCTGGACCTTGGAGGCTCCGAGCGAATAGGCGGCGTGGACCTTGGTCGTGTTGACGGCCAGCACCCCTGAGCGGGCCGCTATCACCATTATCCAGATCGCCGCAAACAGCAGCAGGTTGACCTTGCCCTCCTCACCGATGCCGAACCACACGATGAACAGCGGTATCAGCGCGAGCGGCGGGATGGGCCGCAGGAGTTCCACCACCGGGTCGAAGATTCCCCTCCAGCGGTTGGACAGACCCATTGCGAGCCCTATGGGCACGCCGATCGCGACCCCCCAGAACAGTCCCTTGGCCAAGCGGCTGAAGCTGAGCCAGAGATGCTCCCACATGGTGAAGCCGCTGTAGCCGTCGCGTGCGAACCCCCAGGCCGCATCCAACACCTGGGCCGGGCTCGGAAGAGTCCGCTCGTTGAGCCACTGGGTGTAGGAGCACTCCGGCAGGTCGGCGAACGCGGCGGGATCCTCGGCGGCGGCATCGCAGTCGCGGAGCAGGGCGCGCTGTTCGTAGCTCTCGTCTGCTGACAGCCCGGCCCGCACCTGGTCGGCGTGGTCGTACCACTCCTGCGGCAGGCCCCACACCTTGGTAGCGATGTACCAGAGCACCAACACCGCCACGAGGCTGAGGATCGTCCAATGCAGGGCGCCGCTGACCTCCGCCGCGTCTCCGAAGGTGACCGTCTTGCGTGTGCTCGTGCCGGACCTGCGGAACAGCCAGTTGAACGGCCAGTTGACGGCGCGGTTCTGCTGTTCGATGTTCTCTTCGAGGGCGTGGCCGCCCGGACCCTCCACCATCAGTTCTCTCCTCCCGTTCCCATGATCTGTTCCTCCATGGCCCAGATCATCCCGAGGATCTCCTCACGCACCCGGACGAACTCCGGCGAGGTCTTCAGATCGCGGGCGTCCGCGGTCAGCGCCTGCCTGGCGAACGGCAGGTCGTAGACCTTCTCTATCCGACCCGGTCGAGGTGCCATCACGAACAGCTGGTCACCGAGATACAACGCCTCCTCAACGCTGTGGGTGACCAGCACTATGGTCTTGCCCGTCTCGTTCCAGAGGTCCAGCACCAAGCGCTGCATCTTCTCGCGAGTGAGCGCATCGAGGGCGCCCAGCGGCTCGTCCATCAGGATGAGCTTGGGATCATTGGCAAGGCATCGCGCCAGCGCCACCCGCTGCTGCATCCCGCCGGACAACTCGTACACCGCCTTCTCGCCGAAGTCCTGCAGGCCGACGATGCGCAGCAGGTCCTGGACCTCCTCACGCGACGCCGGACGGGAGCGACCGTTCATTCGGGCTCCGAAGCCCACGTTGTCGTTGACGGACAGCCACTCGAACAGGGCCCCGCGCTGGAAGACCATCCCCCGGTCCTGACCGGGTCCGGTTATCGGCTCGCTGCCGAGCTTCACCTCGCCCGCAGTGGGCGCCAGGAAGCCGGCGACGATGTTCAGCAGCGTGGTCTTGCCACAGCCCGACGGGCCGAGCAGCGAGAGCAGGCGACCGGGCTCCAGCGTGAACGTCACGTCCTTGAGGGCCTCGACGCTGCCGCCGTCGGGCAGTTCGTAGACCATGCCGAGCTTGTCGACGATGAGGGCGCTCTCGGTGCGGGAGTCCGTCTTGACGGTCACACTCGACTTGTCGAAGCGCACTTCTGGACGGGCGAGCAGGAACCACGCCCGAGCCATGATGAACACGCCCAGCAGCAGACCCATGAACGGGATGGACGAGTCCTCGCGCTGCAGGAAGGCGAGGATCACTGCAAGCACGGAACTCACCGCCAGAGCGAGCCACACGTACCGGGCCAGCCCGGCCTGACGCTCCTCGGAGGCACGGCGGTACACGACGAGCAGGGCCATCAGCGCGGCGCCGCCCAACAGGGCCACGATCGGCCGCCAGGGGAACCCGGCGCCGTCGTTGTAGGCCCGCGTGGCGTCATCGGTCACCTGAAGGAACCCCGTGACGACGCTGGGGTGCCGCGCCGCGAAGTCGCCGGTGGTGGAGACGATGTCGAAGACCCGGACGCCGATGGCCTCCTGCTCCGCGCCCGTCATCAGCAGATTCCCGCCGTTGGCGATCATCTTGTTGACCGCTCCGCCGAACGCGCACGCCATGGCCACGTCGCCGGACTCCAACGCGGCCACGGCCGCCGGGCCGCCCTCGGACGGGATCAGCTCCACCGTGGAGGCGTCCACCCCGAGATGCTCCAGCATCTTCAACAGCTTGAAGTGTGTCACGTTGCCCAGCGGCGTGTAGATGCTCTGGCCGGCCAGTCTCTCCGCCGCGTTCTCGGCCGTGATCCCCAGGCCTCGCGCAGCCACACAGTTGTCGGCGTCGGCATAGCTCACCGCCACCCCCACCAGCAGCAGGTCGGACCCGCCGGTCACGAAGTTCGCGAACGGCGTCACACCCTGCGAATAGGAGATGTCGACATCGCCGGCCTCCATCGCCTCAGCCATCTCGTTGCCCGACACGAGCGGGATCCAGTTCACGGTCAGACCCAGAGCTTCGTCATAGGTCTTCTCGGCCTGGGCCGCCTGATTCGCCGTCGGCCATTCCGAGAAGTAGGCCACATTCAGCTCTTCGAGACCGCCCGTGGCCACCCCGGGCGCCGAGCCGCCGTCGCCGCGGCCCTTCACCCCTTCAAGGAAGCTGGTGTCGACGAAGGAGTCGTAGCTCGGTAGCGCCGACTCGATCTCGCCCCGGGCCACGAAGAAGTCCATCTGCTCCCTCATGGCCGACTGGACGGTGCCACCGAGCCACTCCCCCGACAGCTGAGCGTCCTTCTCGGGGAAGCTGAACGCGTCCAGCAGCGCTTCGGCCGCGTCGCGGTCCATGTCCGCGGCGCCGGCGATGGTGCCGACGTATGGGTTGCCCGTGTCCCGAAAGGCCAGCACGACCGCGCCGATGAGCAGCCCGGCCGCGAGGATCTGACCGATGAGGATGATGCCGTCCCGGGGCTGCGCAGACCGGTCGGCCGATCGGAATCGTTGTGTCGGAGTGAGGATCAGGTCGAGCACCATCAGCACGGCGGCGACCGCCGACACGACCAGAAGGACTATCGAGAACCAGTACGCGCCCCGGGCGACTACGAGTGTGATGAAGTCATAGGCGTCGGCCAAGCCCTGAACAATTGAATCCATGCGGATCCCCCCTCGGCCCGGGTCTCAACTCAATACGACCGTAGCCGGGCGACTACGAGCCGTCAGTCGCGGGCGGGCGCCCCAAGGCTCGACGCGCCCGCCCACGAGCTGGGGAACTAGTCGACGGCTTCGAGGAAGCTGGTGTCGACGAAGGAGTCGTAGCTCCGCAGCGCGGACTCGATCTCGCCCTGGGCGACGAAGAAGTCCATCTGGTCCTTCATGACCTGCTGGACGGTGCCACCGAGCCACGCCCCGGACAGCTGCACGTCCTTCTCGGGGAACGAGAACGCGTCCAGCAGCGCGATGGTGGGCTCGCGGTCCATGCCCGCGGCCTCCGCGATGGTGTCGATGAACGGGCCGCGGTCGTCGTTGTAGGCCACGTTGGCGTCCTCGGTCACCTGCAGGAACCCGGTGACCACACTCGGGTACGCATCGGCGAACGTGCCGGTGGTGGAGATGATGTCGAACACGCGGATGCCGATGGCCTCCTGCTCGGAGCCCGTCATCACCAGGTTGCCGCCGTTGGCGATCATCTCGTTCACCGCGCCGCCGAACGCGCACGCCATGGCCACCGCACCGGAGTCCAGCGCGGCCACCGCAGCCGGCCCGCCCTCGGACTGGATCAACTCGACCGTGGCCGTGTCCACACCGAGATGCTCCAGCATCTTCAACAGCTTGAAGTGGGTCACGTTGCCCAGCGGCGTGTAGATGCTCTGACCCGCCAGCGTCTCCGCCGCGTTGTCCGCGGTGACCCCGTAGTCGGGATGGGCGACGCAGTTGTCGGCATCCGCGTACGAGACCGCCACACCCACCAGCAGCAGGTCCGAGCCGCCGGTCACGAAGTTCGCGAACGGGGTCAGGCCCTGCGAGTAGGAGATGTCGATGTCGCCGGCCTCCATGGCCTGGGCCATGTCACCGCCCGACGCGAACGGGATCCAGTTCACCGTCATGCCGAGAGCATCGTCATAGGTCTGCTCCGCCTGGGCCACCTGGTTCGCCGTCGGCCACTCCAAGAAGTAGGCCACATTCAACTCATCCAGCATCATCTCGTCAGCAGGTGCTGCGGCGCCGCCGGCGCGGCCCTCGACGGCTTCGAGGAAGCTGGTGTCGACGAAGGAATCATAGCTTTCCAGCGCGGACTCGATCTCGCCCTGGGCGACGAAGAAGTCCATCTGGTCCTTCATGACCTGCTGGACGGTGCCACCGAGCCACGCCCCGGACAGCTGCACGTCCTTCTCGGGGAACGAGAACGCGTCCAGCAGCGCGATGGTGGGCTCGCGGTCCATGCCCGCGGCCTCCGCGATGGTGTCGATGAACGGGCCGCGGTCGTCGTTGTAGGCCACGTTGGCGTCCTCGGTCACCTGCAGGAACCTGGTGACGATGTCAGGATGCTCCGCGGCGAACGTGCCGGTGGTGGAGATGATGTCGAACACGCGGATGCCGATGGCCTCCTGCTCGGATCCGGTCATCACCAGGTTGCCGCCGTTGGCGATCATCTCGTTCACCGCGCCGCCGAACGCGCACGCCATGGCCACCGCACCCGAATCGAGCGCGGCCACCGCAGCCGGGCCGCCCTCGGACTGGATCAACTCGACACTGGAGGTGTCCACACCGAGATGCTCCAGCATCTTCAACAGCTTGAAGTGGGTCACGTTGCCCAGCGGCGTGTAGATGCTCTGACCCGCCAGCGTCTCCGCCGCGTTGTCCGCGGTGACCCCGTAGTCGGGGCTGGCGACGCAGTTGTCGGCATCCGCGTACGAGACCGCCACGCCCACCAGCAGCAGGTCCGAGCCGCCGGTCACGAAGTTCGCGAACGGGGTCAGGCCCTGGGAGTAGGAGATGTCGATGTCGCCGGCCTCCATGGCCTGGGCCATGTCACCGCCCGACGCGAACGGGATCCAGTTCACCGTCAAGCCGAGAGCCTCGTCATAGGTCTTTCTGGCCTGGGCCACCTGGTTCGCCGTCGGCCACTCCAAGAAGTAGGCCACATTCAACTCGTCCAGCATCGTCTCGGCGGGTGCTGCTGGTGCGGCATCGTCGTCGGTGGTGGCAGCCGTGGCGTCATCGCCGTCGGCGACGGGCGCGGGTGCATCTTCATCGTCGCCGCAAGCGGCGGCGACAAGCACCAGTACGGCCAGCAAGGCCAATAGTCGTTTCATGGGGATCCCTCCAATTCGTTGGGTATGTCGAGCCTCATGTCGAGGTCTTCAGCCAACCGCCCAGGCGGTCGAGCACTTGGTCGAGACGACCGAGCAGGTCGTCGATCACGTTCTCGTCGGCCACCAGAGGCGGCGACACCGCGAGCATCACTGCGCCCCTGCCGTCGGGTCGCACCAGCACGCGTGCGGAGCGAACCAGCCGGTCGAGCACGCCGCCCGGAAGCAGTTCGGCGACCTCCGCATCGTTGAGGTCCACCCCTTCGGCGCGATCGCGCATCAACTCGACGGAATAGAAGTAGCCGGTGCCTCGCACGTCCTTGACGCACGGGTGAGACTCCATCAGCGCCCGCAGGCCATCGCCCAGACGAGCCTCGTTGGCTAGGACGTGCCCGAAGACGTCCTCATCGCGCATAGCGGTCATGTTGGCCACCGCAACCGCGGTTGCCACCGGGTGGCCGCCGAAGGTGGAGCCATGGACATACATGGCAAGCGGCGAGTCCCACAGGCGATCCACCAGCGGGCCGCGCACCACCAGCCCTCCGAGGGGCTGGTAGGCACTGGTCACCCCTTTGGCGAAGGTGATCACGTCGGGTTGGACATCGAAGCGCTCGCTGCCGAACCAGTGGCCCAGCCGCCCGAAGGAGTTGATGACCTCGTCGGCGCACAGCAGCACGCCGTAGGCATCGCAGATGCGGCGCAGTTCCTGCCAGTAGCCCTCGGGCGGGACGAGCGCCCCCCGACCGTTCTGCACCGGCTCGGCGATGACCATGGCCACGGTGTCGGGGCCCGCGTCCACGATCGCCTCCTCGATCGCCTGCACGCAGTCGAGCTCCCGGGCGGGCCGGTCGGCCGACGCGGTGCATTCCAACGTGTTGGGAACGCGGAGCACGTTGTCGGCGAGCATCGGCAGGAACGGGTCGCGGAAGTTGGGAATGCCCGTCAGCGCCAGGGCACCCAGAGTCGTGCCGTGGTAGGCCCACCGGCGAGCCACCACCTTGTGGCGTCCTTTCTCGCCGTTGGCCAGGTGATAGCAGCGGGCGAACTTCAGGGCCGACTCCACTGCCTCAGATCCCGAACTCACGAAGAACGTCCGGTCCAGGTCGCCCGGCGCGGCGGCAGCGATCATCGACGCGGCCTGGATCGCCGAAGGATGGGCCATCCCCCAATTGGGGTAGAAGGCGAGCTTGTCCATCTGTTTGGACGCAGCCGCGGTGAGATCGCTGCGGCCGTGGCCGAGGTTGGTGCAGAACAGGCCGGCCAGGGCGTCCAGGTACCGGTTCCCGTCCGCGTCCCACACGTAGCAGCCCTCGCCGCGGTCGATCACGACCAGATCGTCACGACGCCACGCATCACCCCGCGTGAAGTGCGGCAGCAAGTGACGGCGAGCCCGCTCCCGATCCCCCCGCATGCGATCCTCCTGTACCGCGGAATCCAGACCGTGTCCGGCCGGTGCGCTTAGACACTACACCAATGATGTGAGTGTGTCTAACCCCTATGGGAGGGATTCTCTGGTCCTGGTGGAGGCAATCGCCCCGGGCGGACGGCTCACCTCCCGATCTCAGCCCGGTAGACGAGGTCCGGGGTCAATTCGGCGACGCTCGCCGCGCCGCACAGCGCCATGTCGCGCTCCATCCCGGTGCGGAGGTGCTCGATGACCCAGTCCACACCCTCTTCCCCCGCCGCGGCCAGCCCGTAAAGGTAGGGCCGTCCGATCATGCACGACGTCGCTCCCAGGGCCAGCGCCTTGACGATGTCGCCGCCCCGGCGGACGCCGCCGTCGCAGACGACGTCGAGGTCGCCGCCGACCGCCTCCGCCACCGGTTGAACGAGCTCGATGATGGAAGGGGCCGAGTCGAGCTGGCGGCCGCCGTGGTTGGACAGCACGATGCCATCGAGCCCCCGATCGCGGGCTATCACCGCGTCGGCCACGCTCTGGACGCCCTTGATCAGCACCGGCCCGTCCCACAGCGAGCGCATCCACTCCACGTCCTCCCACGACAGCGTGGGATCGAACTGCTCGTTCATGAAGGCGGCCAGATCCACCGCGGTCGATCCGTCGATGTCGGTGTTGCCGGCGACATTGGCGAACTCGATCGGCTCGGAGAACGCGAACCGCAGGCTCCAGCTGGGCCGGATCATGCCCTCCACGACGATGTCCAGTCCCATCTTGGGAGGCAGGGTGAACCCCCGGCGCACATCGCGCTCGCGCCGGCCCAGCATGGCCGCATCCACCGTGATGCACAGCACTTCGAAGCCGGCCTCGGCGGCCCGCAGGATCATGTCCTTGAGCAGGCCCTTGTCGCGCCATACGTACACCTGGAACCACTTCGAGCCGCTGCTGACCGCGGCCACCTCCTCCACCGACCGCGTGCCCATCGTCGACAGCGAATAGGGAAGCCCGGCTCGCTCCGCCGACCGGGCCACGGCCAACTCGCCGGGCGGGTGGGCCACCCGGGTGAAGCCCGTCGGTGCCAGTATGAGCGGGAAGGGCACCTCGTGCCCGAGAATCGTGCCGGTGGTGTCCACGTTTCCCATGTCGCGCAGGACACGAGGCACGAACTCGAGCTCCCGGAAGCCACGCGTGTTGCGGTCCATCGCGACCTCGTCCTCGGCTCCCCCGTCGATGTAGTCGAACACCCCGCCGGGAAGGCGGCGGCGGGCGATCCGACGCAGATCCTCGATGCTGGCCGCCTTCTGGAGGCGCCGCTTCGTCGCGTTGAACTCGAACCGGCGGAAGCGCAGAACCGATCTGAGCGTGTCGATAATCATGATCGCGACAATATCCCACCGGCTCTCATGGCGGCTCGGGCTTCGTCATCGGCCAGAGCCCTGGCTCTGGACCGCAACCGGGCCGCCTCCTGTTCGAGCCTGGAGGCTTCGCCGCGCAATGCCCGGCTGGCTGTCGCCAGGTCGAGAGCGAGGGAATACAGTGCCGCGCCGATGACGCGGCACAGCTTGATGCGGCTGGCGGTGGCAGCCCGTCCCCTCCAGACCTCCTCGTGGTGCAGAACTGCCACGGGCCGGTGGCGCTCAGCCAAGACAACTCGTCGGCGATCGAGCACCTCCGCCACAGAGTGGCATCTCTCGGCTCTCAGCGCCTTGAGGGCCGCCTCCTGAAATAGCTGAGTACTACTTGACATAGAATGAACAATATCAAAATATATCATAACCACCACCGATCACGGCCAAGAGGCGAGGCGGGGACATGATCGAGCAGGACCTCGTCGACTTCGCGGTGGCCACGGCCCGGCGGGCCGGGCGCATCACTCTGAACTGGTACCGGTCGCGAGGCCTGTCGGTGACGGCCAAGAGCGACGGATCGCCGGTCACCGAGGCCGACTACGCAGCCGAGCGGTTCTTGCGCTCGGAGATCCTGGCGACATATCCCGACGACACGGTCCGCGGGGAGGAGGAGGGTGAGGTGGCCGGCCGCACCGGGCGCACCTGGGTGATCGATCCGATCGACGGCACCAAGGCCTTCACTCAAGGCGTCCCCCTCTTCGCCACCCTGCTGGCCCTGATCGATGATCGGGGCCCGGCCGCGGGTGTCATCTTCCTGCCCGCCCTGGACGAGTGCATCTGGGCCGGACGGGGCCGCGGTGCCCACTGGGACGGCGGTCCGTGCCGGGTCAGCGACCGCTCCGGCTTCGAGGGGGCCTACATCTGCACGAGCGGTCTTTCCTACTGGCCGGACAGCGCCCTGCAGAGGGTTCGCGCCGGGGGTGCTCGGGTGCGAACCTGGGGTGACGCCTACGGTTACGCCCTCGTGGCGACCGGGCGGGCGGAGGCCATGGTCGATCCTGAGTGCTTCGACTGGGATGTCGCCCCGATGTCCGTCATCATCGCCGAGGCCGGCGGCCGGTTCTCGGACACGGCCGGCATAGACGACTGGCGCAGCGGCTCAGCGGTGGCCACCAACGGAATCCTGCACGACGATCTGCTGGGCTGCTTCAGATCTTCAGATAGCGGCGTCGCGTGACAGGGCGAAACCTTCGAACCTGCAGGGCCGCAGTCCCCGAGCCGCTACCTGCCTCAGCAGGCCATCAGGGCTAGGGATCGAGGCCAACCCGGCCGCGCCGGGCGCCGGCCTGTGATCGATTAGGTGCAAGGCCGTCGAGGCGGCAACAACGGCCGCGCCCTCTGCCGGGCGCGCCTGGGCGCCGAGCACCACCACGTGGCGACCAGAATCACGCCAGCCGCGCAGTTCGGCACGCACCGCGCCGACCCCGCCTTCGGGATGAGGGCGACGCATCATGGGCAACGGCGCGGTCAGTCGATCACGGCGGGTGGCGGCCATCCGGGCCGTCACCCGATCAACGCCCGGGAACGCCGGAACCAGCAGCAGCGCATCCGGGAGCGCTCCCCGGTAGCAGTCCCGTCCAGCCACAGGATCGGGGAACCAGCACAACTCCCGCCCCGAGCCGCCCGGTCGGCGGGTCCAGCGACCATCCCTCCAGTCGATGGCGAGGCTGCTCAGGGCACGATGGTGCTGGCGCGCGCATGCTGGGCCGCCCGTGCCGACCTTGGCGACATGAATCTCGTCGACTGCGTCGAACTCCGCGGCGCCCGCGCGAGCCAGCAGGCAGGTGAGACCAGGCATGAACCCGGCGCCCACCACCAAGGGCACCCCATGCTGCCTGGCCTGCTGATCAAGTGTCAGCAGATCGCGGGTCTCGATGATCTCGTTGGTGGTCGTGACGACCGCCGCGGCCGCTCTCACCGCGCTCAGGGCCACCGCGGCCTGCGTGCCCGCGGCCGTGGCCACCACCACTATGTCCGCGGAGTCGGGCACGTCCGAGCCTTGGCCGAGGACCACGGTGTCGTCGAACGGACTCGAGAGTTCCTGCAACCGCGTCGGATCCGTGTCGCGCACCTCAACGGAGCCCACGCGGGTACTGGCGGCAAGCATGCGAACGATCCGAGCACCGGTTGCGCCCGCACCGAACACAATCACGCTCGCGCCTGTGGTGTTGTGGGAAGCCGTCACGCCAACTCGTCGTCTCGCAGCTCGCGCCAGCCTCCTGTTTGAGGAGGCACGCCGCCGCGGCCGCGTACCCGGATGGCCGCGGCTACCGCCATCCCGACGATGACGGCAACGAACGTCCGGCGGATCAAGGTGATGAATCCTGCGGTCAAGACGGCCTCCGGGCGGTGTCAGGCTGTCGGTCTGGAGTGTGGGGCTAGCTGGAGTCGAACCAGCGACCTCACCCTTATCAGGGGTGCGCTCTAACCGGCTGAGCTATAGCCCCCAGCGGCGCTCCACGCTAGCCGCGGGCTTCTTTTGTGCCACCGGGCTTTGTGCCACCGGTCGTGGTGGGCGGGGGTTCGGCCGGCGGTTCCGCGCTGGGTGGCGGTGCAGCCACCAGAACCCGCCGACGGGTTCGGCGCGAGCGCGGGCGGGCTGTCTCCTCCTCAATGACAGTCAGGCGCACTCCCCCGGTGACATCGCTGATCAGGTTGAAAAGCACTGCACCGAGCACTGTCAGCCCGCTGCCCGCCAGGACCAGGACCAGCCCGCCGACGGCCGCAATCCGGAAGATCTGGTCGGCGTTGATCTGGAACGACTCCAACGCGAACAGCTCCACCACGAAGTTCTCGATGCGGGCGACCAGCCCGGAGTTAACCGCGAGGTTCCACAGCGTCACCCCCACAAACAGCATGACCACCCAGGCACAGAAGTAGAGGATCAGCGAGACCTTCAGCACCGACCAGGGCTCGACGTGCCGCACAAGACGACGGACCCGGCGAGCGCGCAGGCGTCGATTGGACCGGGCTCTCAGGGCGCGGCCGACGGCCGAGCGCGGCATCGGCCTCGGGCGAGGACCGAGCAGGGCGCCGTCGTCGGCACTTGAATCTGCGGCGGAACCCGGAGCCGGGACGTCACCGGACGACGAATCGTGGTTCTGATCACCGGCGCCGGAAGTCGACTCTTCGCTCATAGTTGTCCACGGCCCCTCCGACGATGCCGCAGTCTAGTTAGGCGTCGCATCAGGGGGCGCAGTCCACTCGACCAGGCGCTCGGCCCGGGCCGTCTGGCTGGCTCGGCCCACTTGAACCGCAACGGTCACGAGCATGGCATTGGAGTCGCCATCCGCCTCCTGTTCGGTGTAGGACAGCAGCAGCCCCCCATTGGCCGCCGCAAGGGCGGCCGCTTCGGTGCGGCCGGCAGCCGCTCCGGCCAATGCCGCTGCGTCGGCCGCAGTCCGGGCTCGGGCGCTCTCGTCCAGGAACCGCCCGATCTCGACGGTCGCCGCAACCGCCACCGTCAGCACCAGCAGCATCACGACCATCAGGGGCGCGGCTTGCCCCCGGTCCCGGGGCTCGGGCCTAGCCCGGGCCGTCATTGCGCGTCAGGCTTGCCTGTTGATTGTTCGGGAGGAGCTTGGCTCGAATTGCCATTCATGTCGTCGCCGACGAGGGCAATGGCAACCACCTCGTCGCCGGGGTCGGGAGTCATCACCTTGACACCCGAGCCCGCTGTGCTCTGGACCGAAATAGTGGAGATGGCAATCCGGATCACCACTCCGTTACTAGTGATGACGAGAACCTCGTCATCGGGATCCACAACCAACGTTCCGACCACGCTGCCCTTGTCCTCGGCGAGCCTGATGCCCCGAACGCCCCATCCGGCGCGTCCCTTGCATCTAAAATCGTCTACTGGAGTGCGCTTCCCGTAGCCAAGTGTTGTGACATGCAAGAGCGTCGCGCCTGGACGAGCCAAGGCACAAGAAACGATCCGATCATCGTCGTACTTGAACTTCAACCCTCTGACCCCAAAAGTAGCCCTGCCCCTCTCCCGCACTTGACTCTGCGAAAAGCGCAGAGTCCTGCCAAGTCGTGACGACAGCAAGATGTCGTCGTCACCGCCGGTCGGCACTACCGCTACAAGCTCGTCGCCGTCGCGCAACTGAATGGCGATGAGGCCAGCCTTGCGTGACGAGTCGTAAGCGGTCAGCTTAGTCCGTTTGACCTGGCCGTCAGCCGTCGCAAAGAACAGGTAACGATTCGTCTCGTAGTCGCGGGTGTCGATCACGGCCTGGATCCGCTCTCCGTCCTGCAGTGACAGCAGGTTCACGATCGACGTGCCCCGCGCGGTGCGCGAGGCCACCGGCACCTCATGGGCCTTCAGCCGGTAGACCCGGCCCCGGTTGCTGAAGAACAACAGGTAGGAGTGGGCCGTGGTGTGGATCAGATGCATGACGCTGTCGGCCTGCTTGAGCTTCGCGCCGGCCACCCCGCGGCCGCCGCGGCCCTGCAGGCGGAACTCGTCGGTGGGAACCGTCTTGACGTAGCCCGATGCCGACATGGTGAACACCAGGTCGTCGTCGTCGATCAAGTCCTCGATGTCGAGCTCGCCCGGGTCGATCTCGAGCACCGACCTGCGGCCGGTCCCGAACTTCTCGGAGATCTCCTTGAGTTCGTCGCGGATCGCCATCCGGAGGCGATGCTCGTCGGCCAGCAATGCCTCCAGATCCGCAATCAAGGTGCGCTTCTCGGCGGCCTCCGTCTCGAGTTGGGTTCGGCCCAGGCGAGTCAGGCGGGAAAGGGCCATCTCGAGAATGTGGTTGGCCTGCTCTTCCGAGAACTCGTAGGGCTCGGCCATAAGGGACATACGGGCTGCAGCGGTGTTCTCGCTGGCGCGAATCGTGGCGATGATCTCGTCGATCGCATCCAGAGCGCGCAGCAGCCCTTCCACGATGTGGAGCCGGGACCGGGCGGCGGCCAGACGGAACTCCGACCGCCGGGTCACCACTTCGATCTGATGCGCGACGTATGCGACCAGCGCGTCGCGCAGGCTGAGCGTGCGAGGCACTCCGTCCACCAGCGCCACCACATTCATGGCGAAGCTGGACTGCAACGGGGTGTGCTTCCAAAGGTTGTTCAGCACCACTTCCGGGTTGGCGTCCCGCTTGAGCTTGATCACGAAGCGGGTGTCATCGCCGGAGGATTCGTCGTTGACGTCGGCAATCCCCTCCAACTCGCCGGCATTGACCAGGTCCGCGATCTTGCGGGCGACGGTGCCGGCCGACACCTGGTAGGGCAGGGCCTCCACGACGAGCGCATTGCGACCCGCGATCTCGGCGAGCGCCACGTCGGCCCGCATCTTCACCGAGCCGCGCCCGGTCCGGTAGGCGGACTCGAACCCGCTGCGGCCCAGTATCTGCCCGCCGGTGGGAAAGTCCGGACCGTGCACGCGCTCCATCAGGTCCTCGACGCCGGCGTCGGGGTCCTCCAGGAGCAGCACGACCGCGTCGATCACCTCGGCGAGGTTGTGGGGCGGGATGTTGGTGGCCATGCCCACCGCGATCCCCTGGCTGCCGTTCACCAGGAGGTTCGGCAGGCGGGCCGGAAGGACGGCCGGCTCGGTGAAGTCCCCCGAATAGTTGTCGACAAAGTCGACCGTGTCCTCTCCGATGTCGGCGAGCATCGACATGGCCAGCGAATCGAGGCGGCACTCGGTGTAGCGGGACGCGGCCGGTGGATCCTCGGGCGAGCCGTAGTTGCCGTGAAAGTCGATGAGGGGGTGTTGCAGCGAGAACGGCTGGGCCATCCGGGCCAGGGCGTCGTAGATGGCTGCGTCGCCATGGGGGTGGAAGCGGGCCATCACGTCACCCACCACCCGGGCGCACTTGACATGACCCCGGTCTCCACGGAAGCCCTGGTCATACATCGACCACAGGATCCGGCGGTGCACCGGCTTGAGACCATCGCGGGCGTCGGGCAGCGCCCGGCTGATGATCACCGACATGGCGTAGTCCAGGAACGAGCTCTCCATCTCCTCCTGGATCTCGACGACGGTCACACCCAGCCTGTCTCCGGTCGCAGGGCCCGTGGGGTCTGGGGAGTCGGCTCCGCCGTTTCCGCCTGTCACTTCGTTCATGGTGGTGCTTCCGTGGGGGGATCAGAAGTCGAGGTTGCGTACTTCTCGGGCGTTGGTGACGATGAAGTTCTTGCGCTGCTCGACGTCGTCGCCCATGAGCACCGAGATGACGTCATCGGCGATCGCAGCCTCCTCGACCGACACCTGCAGCAGGCTGCGCGTCTGCGGGTCCATGGTGGTGGAGCGCAACTCGTCCCAGTCCATCTCCCCCAGTCCCTTGAGCCGCTGGAACTCGCGCTTGTGCTTGGGGTTCTCGGCCAGGAACGCATCCTTGGCGGCGTCGTCGAGCAGATAGACCGTCTTCGAGTTCGACACCTTGGTGGAGTACAGCGGCGGCTGGGCCACGTACACGTAGCCGGCTTCGACCAGCGCGCGCATCTGGCGGTAGAAGAACGTGAGCAGGAGCGTGCGGATGTGGCTGCCGTCCACGTCGGCGTCCGCCAGCACGATCACTTTGTGGTACCGGGCCTTGCCGATGTCGCAGCTGTGGTCGTCGGGCTCGCGGCCGTCGGCCGAGTTGCCATCTCCATTGCCGTTGCCGTTGGAGCCCGCCGCATCGCCGATGCCGGTGCCTATGGCCGCGATGATGGCCTGTATCTCGTTGTTCTTGAGCATCCGGTCTATGCGAGCCCGCTCAACGTTGAGGATCTTGCCCCTGATCGGCAGCACCGCCTGGGTCTCGGGATCGCGTGCCCGTACGGCGGAACCGCCCGCGGAGTCCCCCTCGACGATGAACAGTTCCCGGCGGGCTGAGTCGGTGGCGGTGCAGTCCTTCAGCTTGTCGGGCATGCCGGCACCGTCGAGCAGTGACTTGGAGCGAACCTCGGAACGAACCCGAGCCGCGGCCTCGCGAGCCGCAGAGGCCGCCACCGCCTTCAACACGGCCCGCTTGGCTTCGGCCGGGTGCTCCTCGAGCCATTCCGACAGGTGGCGGTTGGTGACCCGCTCGGTGAAGGACCGCATCGACATGTTGCCCAACTTGGCCTTGGTCTGCCCCTCGAACTGCGGCTTTCCGATGCGCACGCTGATGATTGCGGTGAGGCCCTCACGGATGTCCTCGCCGTGGAGGTTCTCGGCCTTCTCCTTGAGCAACCCCTTCTCGCGGGCGTAGGCATTGACAGTACGGGTCAGCGCGGCGCGGAACCCCTGTTCGTGCATGCCGCCGTCGATGGTGGAGATCCCGTTGGCAAAGCTGTGCAGGCCGTCGGTGTTGAAGCCGGTGTTCCACTGGAACGCCACCTCCACCTCGTGCGGATTGCCGTCGATGGTCTCCGTGTCGGCGAAGTGCCCGACGGCGTCGAAGAGCCGCACCTTCGACTGGTTCAGCCGGCTCACATAGTCGACAATGCCGCCCTCGTAGCGGAACGACGCCCACTCGGTGTGTCCGTGCGGGCCAGGCCTCAGGTCGCGCACCCGGATCTCCAGCCCGCGGTTCAAGAACGCCATCATCTCCAAGCGTTCAGCCACCGTCTGGTACCGGAACGACACGTCCTCCAAGACCGAGGAATCGGGCCAGAATCGGATCGTCGTGCCCGTCCGGATGTCGCCGTTCAGCTGTGGCGCGGGCTCCAGCACGGAGAGGGCCTCCTCGATCTCGCCGCCGTTGACGAAGGTCATGCGATGCCGTTGCCCGGAGCGGTAGATGTCGACTTCCATCCTGGATGACAGGGCATTGACCACCGAGACGCCGACGCCGTGGAGGCCGCCCGAGATCTTGTAGCCGTCGCCACCGAACTTCCCGCCTGCGTGCAGCAGCGTCATCACCAGCTCAGCCGCGGGGATGTGGTCATGGAGCGGATGCGGATCGACGGGAATGCCGCGGCCGTCGTCACCCACCTCGCACGAACCGTCCTCGTGGAGCGTCACGTCGATCCGGGTGCAGTATCCGGCCATGGCCTCGTCCACCGAGTTGTCCACAACCTCCCACACGAGATGGTGCAGGCCGGTCGGGCCGGTCGACCCGATGTACATGCTGGGCCGCTCGCGCACCGCCTCGAGGCCCTCCAGGACAGTGATCTCGAGCGCGCCGTACGAGGGGTCCACACCGCGGGTTGTCTCGATTGCCGGCTCGCTGGCAGTCACGCCGAACAGACCCTCCTCACACAGTCCCGCGGGCGGCGGGCGACGATGGATCGAAGGTCTGCCGCCAGAACAGGAAGAGGCTCGGAGCACTCACTGGCACGACCCGGCCACAGCAGACAAGGACCGGGCGAGCCGGGGGCACCGAACCGGGACAAAGCCCTTCGTCGAGCCACCGATCACGCCCGTCACTCTACCAGCAGGCATCGGCCGAACGGCGCTACTTCGCGACCGGCCTCACCCGCACCGCAATCGACGTCAGCCGATCGGTGGACGACAGTTCATTCACCCGCTCCAGCACCTGTTCGGCCAGCCATCGCACCTCGCTGGCCCACATCGGATCGGAGGCCACGATCACTAGCCGATCACCCTCCACCGCGGCGGGCCGGCAGTGCCGAGCCACGTCGGCCCCCACCACCTCCTCCCACCGGTGGAACACCGTCGACAGCAGGTCGGCGGGTGGCGCGCCGAGCGAGCCCAACACCCGCTCCAGAGCATCAGCCAGCTCGATGGGCTCGTCTCCCGGCGACACCGTCACAACGACCTAGCGGTGCCGTCGGCGACCCGGATCAGCTGGTGAGGCTGGACGCCCGCGGGCAGCTCGGGCGCGGCAGTCGTGAGGATTCGCTGACCGGGCGGGAGCGTCTCCAACAAGGCGGCCGCCCGGCCGGCGTCCAGTTCTGAGAACACGTCATCGAGCAACAGCACCGGCTCCACGCCCCGGCACTCGCGAACTTCTGCATCCACCGCCAATCGCAAGGCCAACGCCAGGGACCTCTGCTCTCCCTGAGAAGCGTGGCTTCGGGCCGGAAGTCCCCCCACCTTCAGCAGGACGTCGTCGCGGTGGGGACCCACCGTGCTCGTGGATCGCTTGAGGTCGGTGGATCGGGCCGCTGCCAGTGCGCCGGCCAGGGATTCCTCCCCCCAGGACGACAGGTAGGTCACACCGGCGTCGCCCTGCCCCTGGGAAATGTGGCCGTAGTGGCGCCGGATCCGGGGTTCCATCGCAGCCAGCAGGTCGCGGCGCCGGATGCGTAGCTCGTCGCCCACTGCGGCCAGCTTGTCGTCCCACACGTCCAGGGTGATGGCCACGTCACCGGCGGCGCGGCCCTGCGCCTGGCGCAACAGGGTGTTGCGTTGGCGAAGGATCCGGTCCAACTCGCTGCGCAGCGCCCCCCAGGACGGCCTGACCGCCGCCAGGGCGTCGTCCATCCATCGTCGCCGGACTGCGGGCTCGCCTTTCACCAATTCGAGGTCCTGCGGCGAGAAGGCCGTGGCCGTGAGCACCCCGAGCAAGTCACGGCGCCGCGCCACCGGCTGCCGGTTCACCCTCACCCGGTTCTGTCGGGCCCGGGCCAGCTCCACCTCGATCAGTATCTCGCGGTCTCCGTCCCTGAGCCCCGAGCAGCGAATGACCGCCGCCGATGCCCCGTCACGTATGAGGGCCGCGTCGGCGGCGCCCCGGAACGAACCCAGGCCGGCCGCTAAGCCCACCGCCTCGAGCAGGTTGGTCTTCCCATGGCCGTTCGGCCCGATGATCGCCGTCATGCCCGGGGCGAAGACGACCTCGGTTTCGGCGTAGGACCGGAAGTCGAGAAGCGATAGCGAGCAGACCCGCACGGCCGACGCCCGAGACGATCAGCTCACCCGCACCGGCATAAGCAGATAAAGGAACCCCTCGTCACCGACCGAACGAAGCAGGGCCGGCTTCACTGCGTCCGCCGTCTCCAGCGTGACTTCCTCGCCGGTGGTGGCCTCAATGCCGTCGATGAGGTAGCCAGGGTTGAACGCGACAGTCAAATCCTCACCCGTGTAGTTGGTCTCCATGGATTCGTTCGCCTTGCCGACGTCGTGCGTTATGGCAATGACCTCGAGGCTCCCGTCGCTCATCACCAACCGGACCGGCGTCGAATCCTGGGCAAGCAGGCGTACCCGTCGAACAACTTCCAGCAGCTGCTCGCGATTGGCGGTCAGGCAATTCGGATGGTCGGTCGGAATCAAGCCCTGGTAGTTGGGGAAGTCCCCCGGGATCAGCCGCGTGGTCAGCTGGACGTTCCCCACTACGAACTGCGCATAGTGCTCGGCCAACTTCAACGTCACTTCGTCCGAATCCGCGATCAGCCGCTGCAGCTCACCGAGAGCACGGCTCGGCACCAGAACCTTCTGGTGCTCACCGAGGATCGACGAGCCTTCAAGATCTCGCACCGAGAGCCGGTACGAGTCCGTCGAGACCAGCCGCAGCCGGCCCTCCCCCTCGGAAGCCATGAGCACGCCGGTGAGGATCGGCCTGGAGTCATCGGACGAGGCCGACCTGACGACCTGGCTGAGCGCGTCCCGGAATTCAGCCCCGCTGAACGTGACGGCCGGACTGAACGCCGCCGAGTCGCCGTCCTCGCTCGCTTCCTGGGTGAACGACAGCTGCGGGTAGTCCTCCTCAGGGATCAACCGGATCGAGAACTCCGATGACCCGGCCACGATCGAGGCCTCGCCCTCAGTCACCGAGAACTCCACCGCTCCGGCTGGAACGGCCCGGACCACATCGGTGAGCAGCCGGGCTGGTGTCACTGCGGCGCCGCCGGCGGTACCCAGCACCTCAGTCGTCACCGACAGCGTCAAGTCGAGGTCACTGCCGGTGACGGTGAGAACGCCCTCGGTAAGGTCGAGGTGAGCTCCCGTCAGCGCGGCCCGGTTCGAACTGGCACCCGCCGCGGCCCGCACTGCGACTGTCAGAGCATCCAAGAGCGTGTCTCGTTCGCAACGGAACTTCATGCCCATGATCGTCTTGCTTCTCCTCTAGTTGGATTCAAAGGGTTGTAGAGGACACTAGGCACTGTGGATTGGGGATTTGGGTCGGCTCGCCTTGGAATCACAGTGCTTCTGATATGCCCAGATTTACCGTGCCGGTCAGTGGGTCGGCGGTGTGGTGCCGACTGGGTGTCGATTTCGGTGTCGTTTGGCACAGTTGTCCAGAGGCGAGGAGGCAGCGGTCCCCATGGTTCTCCCCTGTGCCTGGTGGCGGTGCTCGGCCTCTGGGTTTCTCACGAGATTTCTCCGACCCGCCTCTGGAGGTCCTGGATCTTGTCGAAGATGTCCTTGCGTTCGGTCATGTGGTGTTCGATCTTGCGCACGGCATGGATAACGGTGGTGTGGTCGCGGTTGCCGAAGGCCCTGCCGATCTCCGGGTAGGACAGGTCGGTCATGTTCCTGGTTACGTACATGGCGATTTGACGGGCGTCGACGAGGGGCCTGCGCCGGCTGCCTCCGGTGATCTGCTCCACCGAGAAGCTGAAGAGCTCAGCAGTGGCCGCGAGGATGCTTCTGACCGTGACCGGTGCCTTCATGGTGTTGCCTATCAAGTCGGCCAGGACGCGCTTGGCAAGTTCGTAGGAGCATGGCTGACCGGTGATGTTGGCGTACGCCGTGACTTTGATGAGGGCCCCTTCGAGTTCACGGATCGAGTCGGTGACGTTCTCAGCGATGAATGAGAGGACGTCGCCTGGGATCTCAATGGCCGCCGACTCGGCCTTCTTCTCCAGAATGGCTAGCCGTGTGACTAGATCCGGGGGCTGGATGTCTGTGATGAGGCCCGACTTGAACCTGCTCCGGAGCCGGTCCTCCAGAGTGGGCATTGCATCAGGGGAACGGTCGGAGGAGAGGACTATCTGCGCGCCGTTCTGCAGAAGGTCGTTGAACGTGTGGAAGAACTCCTCCTGCAGGCCGTCCTTGCCCTCCATGAACTGGATGTCGTCGACCAGCAGCACATCGTTGCTCCGGTAGAGGAGCTTGAACTCCGGCTGGGTGCTGTTCCGTATCGCCTGCACGAACTCGTTCAGGAAGGTCTCGCTGGTGACGTAGCGCACCTTGTACGAGGGGTAATGGTGGTTCACGTAGTGAGCGATGGCCCTCAGAAGGTGGGTCTTTCCTAGCCCGGAGTCCCCGTGGATCAACAGCGGGTTGTACGGCCCGGCCGGGGTCTCGGCCACCGCCAGTGCCGCCGCGTGCGAGAACCGGTTGGAGGTTCCGGTCACGAACTGCTCGAAAGTCAAGCGAGCATGGGGCCCGGAATCTCCGTTGGTGCCTGCGGCTCCCGGTTCACGGCCGGCATCACGCAACGCTGGAGCTTCCTCCGTCGGAGCTGCAGCGTCGGCAACAGAGAAGTCGTCGCTCTGGTCCCAGTCCGGGTCGATCTCGATCCGAACCATCACGTCCGGCTCGGCCTCGTCCAGGGCGTCGGTCAACAGATCGAAGTAGCGGCGCTCGATCCGGGCCTTCTGGAGGCTGGTCGGCACAACCAGCGTCAGGGAACGCTGGTCGAAGGCGGTTGCTCGGGCGCCGCTGAAGGTGGTTCTCCACACGGCGTCGCTCACCTGGCCGCGGATGCTCTGGGCGCAACTAGTCCAGATCCGTTCCGCCTCGGCGTCGGTGTTCACCTGTCGATCTCCTTTCTCCACAGAATCATCCACAGATGTGGACAAGAGATCTCCATGGTCCCTTAGTGGACGAGGGCGGGACCCAGATCCGGTTGCGGTGGTGACCAGCGGAACGTAGCAGCATCCACATCGGCTGCAAGTCCGACGCCGGAGTGCGGGTAAATGACTAGTTCAGGCTGGATGAAGTTCAAGTTAACTACATATACGTAAGATGTATAACACTGATGTTCTTTGATCCGGTGCGAGATCGCCGGTCGGTGGATGGCGCGCGGCGCCTGTCTGAGCCGGTTGGTTGTCGCGACGCAGGGTCAGCCCTACGGTGGATGCCGACCGCCGTTCATCCACAGCATCGACCCGGGTGGCGGCTCTTGTGGCGTGCTCGAATCGGAGCAGGCCGAGGAGGATCTTCATGAAGCGCCCTTTTCAGCCGAATATAAGAAAAAGGCATAAGAAACACGGGTTTCGAGCCAGAATGAGGACACGCGGAGGGCGTGCTGTGCTGCGCGCCCGCCGCCGCAGAGGGCGGAGCCGACTGGCCGCGTGAACGGCTCGGCGATCAGCCGCCGCGCGTGTCACGAACCCCGAATGCCGGCCAGCGTTCGCCGCGG
The DNA here is from genome assembly GCA_965203575.1 of Candidatus Aldehydirespirator sp. Lineage (GTDB taxonomy): Bacteria > Actinomycetota > Acidimicrobiia > Acidimicrobiales > Aldehydirespiratoraceae > Aldehydirespirator. Next base: position 1,660,907 of record OZ241894.1, on the reverse strand, counting down.
TCCTCTAAGGGTCTCGTACCGCGCTACTCCGACAGACGCGCGCGTCCTGTTCGCAGTGCCGAAGTCGGTGGGGACGGCGGTTGTGCGCAATAGAGCCCGTCGACGGGTGCGGGAGGCGCTGCGCGAGCTGGCCGTCGACGGAACGATCGTGCTGTCCGACGGAGAGTATCGCCTGGGCATCTCGTCGTCGTTGGAAGGCCTGTCCGCCGCTGAACTCCGAACGACCCTGGGGGCGCTGTTGGGAGACATCCGGTGAGGCGCCGGCTTCCGACACGACTTGCCTGCCGTGCAATACGGGCCTACCAGCTGGCCCGGGCCGGGCGCCCGCCGACGTGCCGGTACATGCCGTCGTGTTCGGCCTATGCGCTCGAGGCGCTGCAGAAGCACGGCATGGTGCGCGGCGCATGGCTCACCGTGCGCCGTCTGGTCCGCTGTCACCCGTGGGGCTCGATGGGTTGGGATCCGGTGCCGCTGAGGGAGACCGCCGATGTTTGATCCCCTGTTCGACGTCGTTACCGGGGTACTGGCCTGGTTCTACTCCCTGTTGCCGGACTATGGCGTGGCTATCGCCCTCTTGACGCTGACTGCGGTGGTCGCGGTGACTCCGCTCACGTTGAAGATGACACGGAGCATGTTGCAGATGCAGCAGCACATGCCTGAGGTGAAGAAGCTCCAGAACCAGTACAAGGGCGACCGGCAGGCCATGAACGAGGCCACCATGGCCTATTACAAGGAGCACGGGCTCAATCCAGTCGGGTGTCTGCTCCCCATGCTGGTCCAGGGTCCGATATTCCTGATCATGTTCCGGGTGGTGGATGGACTCACCCGGAGGACGACCGAGATCGGCACTCAGCTCGGCTTCACCTCCCGTCTCTTTGCCGACAGCGTGTCCGGAGTGGCACCCAATTACGTCCAGACCCCGATTTCCAGGGATGAGCTGGCATTTGATCCCGACTTTCTGGCCAAGGACAACGACCTCTATCGAGACCTGAGCACAGACGTTGAGATGGTCTCGTTGGGAGTCGATCTGTCTCGCAGCGCGAGTTCTGTGATTTCCGAGAGCATCGTTGCGACGCTCCCCTATCTGTTGATGCTTGTGGTCGTGCTGCTCACGAGCCTCTACCAGCAGCGTCAGATCCAGGGCAGGCAGAGCGCCGCCGCGGTCAACCCACAGCAGCAGATGATGATGAAGTTGATCCCCTACATGCTGCCAGTGTTCTCGTACGTGATGCCCGCCGCGGTCGTGACCTACTTCATCGTCTCGAACGTGGTGCGGATTGCGCAGCAGGCTTACATCACCCGGTCCTTCTACCGGGGGGAGGACTCACTCGGGGCACAAGTTGCCAAACAGCGAGCAGCCGCGGAGACCGACGGTACCGGTACCGCCGGCACCCAGGATCGCTCGTCGAAATCGGTGACTGAGGGCAAGGGTGCTCCGACGCCGCGAAGGGACGCGAGACCGTCCAAAGCCAAGGCGCCTGCACGGAAGCGAACCCAGGGCACCGACAAGGCGCCGACGCGGAGAAGGACACCCCCGCAGGCAAGGACGACAGACAAGACGGGATCCCCGGGTGTCAGGGACATAAGGACACCCCCGCAGGCAAGGACGACAGAACAACGGGGACGGACCGGCAAAGCCCCCTCGCGGGGCCGTTCCGGCAGCCGGCCCGGCGGCGGCCGCGTCACGCCGCCCGGCTCGGGCCCGAAGCGTCCCAGCCAGAACCGCAGCCGTAGCAAGAGGAAGAGGCGCTGACTCTCGCGCCGCACGAAGGAGTTCTTCTGGAATGGAATGGTTGGAAGTCAGAGCGACAACAGTGGAGAGCGCCAAGGAGCGAGCTCTCGTTCATCTTGGTGTCGATGAGTCGGACGCAGAGTTCGAAGTGCTCTCAGAAGGAAGGATGGGGCTGTTCGGGAGGATCAAGCAGGAGGCTCGGGTGCGGGCTCGAGTGCTTCCCACGCCGGTGCGCCCGAAAGACGGCAGGAGCCGGGCTCACAACAGCCGCAGGTCAGGATCTTCAAGACGATCCGAATCCTCGCGAGCGTCCAGCGAGGCGACACCGGAACCAGGTGCTCGCTCCCGTCGGAAGGACCCGGCTGGTTCGAAGCCCCAACAGTCTGCTAGCGCTGGGAGCGGTGCTCGGGACAAACCCCAGGAAGAAGGTCAGAAGGCACGTGATACGAAAGAGGATGCAAAAGCCATGACAATTGATCAAAATAGAGGTCCTTCGCTATTGGAGCAAGCCGACCTTGCGGAGACCTTCGTTCGGGGTATCACAGAATCGCTGGGCATTGCCGTCACGTTCAAGCGGCATGACCTGGAGAACGGCATCATGCGAATCGAGGCGAACGGAGACGGGATCGGGATCCTGATCGGTCGCCGGGGTGGCACAGCCCAAGCGATCGATGAGCTGGTTCGAACGGTGTTGCAACGCTCCGGTGGAACGACCAGGGAAGGAAAGATCCGCATGGACATGGGCGGAGTCCGTGCTCGCCGCGCCTCAGCTCTAGCAGAATTCACTCGCAAGGTGGCTGAGGAGTCCATCGAGACGCGGTCGGAGATCGCCCTTGAGCCGATGAACCGGATGGATCGCAAGATCGTCCACGATGTCATCTCAACAATGAGCAATGTGGAGAGTCGGAGCGAAGGAGAGGATCCTCACCGGCGGGTGATCATCGCAGCCGCTGGAGACTGAACATGTGACGAAGGCTCCGCGCCGTCCACTAGCCGAGGTAGATCCAGCACTTTTGGAGCGCCTCGACCGGGCGTGGATGCCGGCGCGGGCCGCCGGCGCCGTCGGAGGAGCCTCAATCGAAGCCCTTCGCCTTCACGCCGGCGGGTACATCCCGGATGAGTGGCGAACACTGCCGGAAGGACAGTTCGTGGACTGTGGCACCGGCGCCGGTGTCTTGGGCGTACTTCTGGCGCTCGAGCTTCCCGGATCGCAGTGGTGCCTGGTGGACGCCAGGGAACGACGGTGCGAGATGGCGCAGCGAGCTGTGGCCGCGGCGGGCCTCACGGAGCGCGTCGCTGTGGAGCACGCCCTAGTGGACGAGATGGCGCGGGCCGACGGCCGAGGAGGATTCGACGGAGCGGTGGCACGCTCATTCGGTCCGGTGCCGGAGCTTGCGGAGTGTGCCTTGCCGCTGCTGGACGAAGGCGGCTCTCTTGTGGTCTCTGTCTCGGCGTCGACCGCCCGACGTTGGCAGCAGATGCCCCTGGCGGTGCGGACTGGTTGCGAGGTTGGGGCGACTTGGACGACACCGCACGGCAGCTACCTCTCGGTCAAGCGATTCGGGCCGATCCCGGCGGGCCTTCCCCGCCGCCGCCCGGCGCGGCGCCGCTCGCCATTGGGCTAAGGGGGGCCGAGCGGGCCGGCGAGCGGCTCCGGCCCATCTCTGGCGTTTCACGTGAAACATGAAGGATGCTTGACTTGCCGGGGGTCGTATGGGACCGTACCCGAGAGTTGCTGCGACCGGGAGCTGACGCCGTGGGCATGACAGAACGAGCCGGCCCAAGTCACGCTCGGGTTCTTGCTGTCGCCAACCAAAAGGGCGGCGTTGGAAAAACGACCGCAACCGTGAACCTCTCGGCGTGCTTTGCTGAGAAGGGGATCAAGACCCTCATCGTGGATCTTGATCCCCAGGCCAACGCAACCACTGGCGTCGGCTTGGATCCGCGAACACTTGACGGGTCGATCTACGACGTGCTGCTCCAAGATCTGGAACTTGAGGAGATCATTGAACCGACAATGATCAAGGGTCTGCACATCGCTCCTTCCAACCTCGATCTCGCCGGCGCTGAAATCGAGCTCGTGCCGGCTTTCAGCAGGGAACGGAGACTCCGGGACTCCATGTCGGGGGCGGCAACGGAGTATGACCTGATCATGATCGACTGCCCACCCTCGCTCGGCTTGCTGACCATCAACGGCCTTACGGCAGCCGATGAGGTCATCGTCCCCATTCAGACCGAGTACTTTGCGCTCGAGGGGCTGACCCAACTCGTCAAGAACATCGAGTTGGTGCAGCGCAGCCTCAATCCCGACCTAGAACTTACAAAGCTGATCCTCACCATGTATGACGCTCGCACGAATCTCTCACGGGATGTGGCCCGAGAGGTTCGGACACACTATGGCGACAAGGTTTGCTGGCAGGTCGTGCCGCGCACCGTGCGTCTCAGCGAGGCGCCGTCTTTCGGTCAGCCCATCATTCTCTACGACCCTTCATCCAAGGGGGCAAGAGCATTCCGCGATCTGGCAAAGGAGGTGCTCCGTGGCGCGTCGTAGTGGTCTCGGGAAGGGTTTGGGAGCCCTGATCCCGACCGATCCAGATCCAGCAGGTTCGATCTTCCAGGAGATTGACATCAGTCACATCGTCCCGAATCCGTACCAGCCGAGGGAGCGTTTCGACGAGGAGTCCCTGACGTCGTTGGCTGCTTCTATAGCTGAGGTTGGAGTGGTTCAACCGGTAATTGTTCGCAAAGCCCCGGAAGGATATGAAATAGTCGCAGGGGAACGGCGCTGGCGGGCTGCACAACGAGCCGGCCTCCGAGACGTCCCGGCGCTCGTCCGGGATGCGGATGACAGGGGAGCCCTTGAAGCCGCGGTGGTTGAGAACGTGCACCGCCAAGACCTGAATGCCCTTGAGGAGGCTGCCGCCTACCGGCAGTTGATCGACGACTTCGGACTGACCCAGTCCGATGTCGCCGCTCGGGTCGGTCGCTCCCGCTCCGCAGTGGCGAACACCATGCGGCTCCTGAACCTGGCTCCGGCCGTGCAGCGCCTCGTTGTCGAGGGTGATCTCTCGGCAGGCCACGGTCGGGCGCTGCTGGCCCTCGAGGACGAGTCAGCCCAGCAAGCTCTGGCTTCCGAGATCGTTCGAGAGGGTTTGACGGTTCGTGAGGCGGAACGCAGAGTCGCTGAGGTCCACGCGGCATCGGGGCAGGCCGCGTCGTCCGAGCGCGACAACGAGACGCCCACGCCCGATGAACTGAAGGCTGGCATTCTCGAGCTCGAGGATCTTCTCTCGACAAGGCTCGACACCCGGGTCTCGGTGCGGTTGGGCAAGAGCAGAGGCAAGATCACCATCCAGTTCAGCGGGCTGTCCGACCTTGAGCGGATCTATCACCTTATTGTGTGATAATCCAAGTCAGTTTTATCATATTTACTGCAATCCCGGGTCGAGGCACCAGTCGGTGATCGCATCAACGAGGGCACGCGCGATGTGGGGAGCCCGTGGCACGACGATTGATCCAGGTCCAATGCGGCACCAGACCGCAGGCATTCGAGTCTCTCGAAGAATGGACAGTCGCATCGGCATCGTCGGGGCTGGTTCAGCGAGGCAGGGCGCAAGCGCGGCTGAGCACCGTTTGGCCAGAGCCCGACCCCCGACCGACTCGAACCCGCTCATAGCAAAGTACGAGACGCCGAAGTTGTCGTCGGCCAGCGTCACGCCGACGTATATGTCGCCGTTCCACTGATTCGAGGTTCGAGCCTGGTGACTGAGGTCGGGAGTGCTGAACGACAGGACATCCGCCCCGACTTGGCGCAATCGACGAGCGATCGCCTGAGCAATCACGGGCAGTTCGCCGGTGTCTCCCACCACAATGCGCTTTCCCTCCACCCGGTTGGGTTGGTGGCGCAGCCGCTCGTGCTCACGCACCTCGGCAATCGTCAACTGACCGGCGGTTCGCGATGTGAGCCTGTCCAGGGCGTCAATGGTGGACCGCCCGATCACCCCGTCGTCAGGAAGGCCTGCATTCTGCTGGAACTGCTGGATCGCCTTGTGGGTCCGGGGCCCGAGGATGCCGTCGACCCACTGCGGATCGAAGCCGAGTTGGCCGAGTCGACGCTGGAGCTCCGCTACGTCATCGCCTCGCATCATCGGGTCGCGGTAGTAGAGGAGCCGATCACCGAGCCGGTGATCGGCTTCGACGAGGGCGTTCCATGACTGCCGGCCGCAGACCCCGTCGACCACCAAGCCGCGATCGCTCTGAAAGCGACGCAGCGAAGCCTCGGTCTCGGTGCCGAACTCCTGCGGTTCGGTGTCGGCGCGGTAGCCGATCAGGGCGAGCCGGCGCTGGAGATCGCGGACGGCGTCGCCCGAATCGCCGCGGCGAAGCGGCAGACCATGAGGCGCGATTAGAGATACTCCGCGAGCTCGCCCAGCAGGGCTTCTTTCGGCTTGGCTCCCACCATTCGCTTTGCGGGCTCGCCGCCGTCGAAGAGGATCATGGTTGGGATACTCATGACACCGAACCTGCGGGCGACATCAGGAGCCTCGTCCACGTTGAGTTTGGCCACCGTCAGGCTGCCTTCCTGCTCGGAGGCGATCTCGTCGAGGATCGGCGCGATCAGCTTGCACGGGCCACACCATTCAGCCCAGAAGTCCACGAGAATGGGTGTAGATGCGCTGTTGATCTCTTCATCGAATGTCGAGGCACTCAGCGTGATAGTTGGTCCTGCCACGATTTCTTCCCTTTTCTTGCATCATCGAAGACGAATCACTCGTCGCCGTGCGACGGTTCTGACCCGGTCACCCTACTTGCCGGTGCGTCGAGTCATCGATGCCATACGCGAGTGGAGGCTCTCGAGATATCTCTCGGCCTCGATCGCGGCCATGCAGCCTGTTCCCGCAGCCGTGACAGCCTGTCGGTAGTAGTCGTCCTGCACGTCTCCGCAGGCAAACACGCCCTCCACCACGGTCCTGGTGGAGTTCGGCTCGGTTGTGAGGTAACCGTTCTCCTTCATCTCCAGCTGGCCCACGAAGAGGTCGGTGTTGGGCCGGTGGCCGATGGCGATGAAGCACCCGCTCACGTCGAGCACCGATGTCTCGTCGGTCTTGGTGTCGCGGATCCGCAGGCCGGCGAGAGTGGACTCGCCGAGGTATTCCTCGACGACGCTGTTCCACATGAAGTCGATCCGCTCGTTGTCGAAGGCGCGCTGCTGCATGATCTTGGAGGCCCTGAGTGCATCCCGACGGTGGATGATGGTTACTCGCGAAGCGAACCGGGTCAGGAAGGTCGCCTCCTCCATGGCCGAGTCGCCCCCTCCCACCACTGCGATGTGCTGGTCGCGGAAGAAGAAGCCGTCGCAGGTGGCACAGGTTGAGAGTCCGTGTCCCACGAGCTCGACCTCCCGGTCGAGACCCAGCATGATGGACTGGGCCCCGGTCGACACGATCACCGTCCGGGCGCTCAGCGTGGGTTCATCCGCGCCGGCATCGCCGATCCAGATTCCGTAGGGCTGGTTCGAGAAGTCCACCCGGGAGGCCTTCACCGTGTGGATCTGGGCCCCGAACCGGATCGCCTGGTCCCGGAATCGCTGCATCAGTTCCGGTCCCATCACGCCCTCGGGGAATCCGGGGTAGTTCTCCACATCGGTGGTGAGCATGAGCTGCCCACCCGGCTGGTCACTCGTCGAACTCGGTTCGCCCTCCAGCACCACCGGGTGGAGGTTGGCCCGCGCCGCGTAGATGGCCGCGGTCAGCCCGGCCGGGCCGGATCCAATGATTGCCACCTCCACCTCGCGCCCGGCGAGGTCGTCAAGGCTCATTCCAGCATTGCTCCTCTCAATCAGGCGCGGTCGCGGTCTCAGGCCACCGCCTCGATCACACCGTAGAGCACCACGCCCAGGATGATGAGAGCGTCGATGATCATCGCCACATAGACGGGCCTCGCCGATCCGGTGCGAGCTCGCCAGGCGCCGAATCCGATGATGGAGACCAGCAATCCGATGAAGCCGTGGGCTGCCCATGTCGCCGAACCGACGCCGGCACCTATTGGCAGGTAGGCGTCGGCCAGGCGCACAGTGACGATGGCGAGCAACACCACGGCCGCGATGGCGGCGACTGCGGCCACCAGGCAATAGACGACAGCCCGAAGCAGGAACACAGCCCGATCGGTGGTCTGCACCCGCACTGCATCGACGACCTCGACGATCTTGTCGGCGACAGTCGCCGGCCAGTCGTCGGATCCCAGGCTCAACGCTGGCCGGTCGCGGCGGGGGGACTCGGCATCGGCCATGGTCGTGCAGCCTACCGGCGGCCTGCCCAGCGGCTTGCTCGTAGGCGTCAACCGGGCAGCTCGCGGACTCCGGTCTCACAGTCGGGTGGCGCCGCGTAGATGATGATGGCGGTGCCGTCGGATCGGCGGGCGAACCGGCCGTCGAAGACCAGGGGATCTTCGGCTCCGACCGTGGCAATGAAGGGTCGTCCAGTCTCGACATCCGACTCGAGTTCCCGCTCGTGCACCGTTGCCGAGCACGTCCCGGAATCCGCGGTCGCTCCATCCTCGAGCGCGGCGGACCAGCGCACTGTGATGTCGCCGAAGAGCGACTCGAGGCTCTCGAACGCGCCCAGGTCGACGACCGGCACGGCTGCCTCGCCGGCCGTGCGCCGTTCCTCTTCGGCGGCATCCGCGGTTTCCTCCGCGGGTGCCTCCATCGCCGACTCTGCTTCGGCTGCAGCCAAGGCGGCCTCAAGCTCAGCGACAGCTTCGGGATCGACGGTTCCCTCCGCGTCGGCCGTAGCCGCGAGCGCCTCCTCGGCCATCGGTTCTTCTTCGGCCATCGGCTCTTCCTCTGGCATGGGCTCGGCCGCCATCTCGTAGTCGGCCGTGTCATCGGCCATCGCCATGTCGGCTTCGGCCGGGGCTGCGGTGGCAGCAGGTGCGGCTTCTGCTATGGCCCCGGCGTCGGCCGCGGCAGTAGCCTCGGCGGCCATATCGGCCGACTCGTCACCGCCCCTGCTGGCGATCAAGCCCGCACTGACGACGGCGGCGAGAAGGATGGCCGCCGCGGCCACCGCGAGCAGCGTCTCGCGACGCCGGTGGATCGGAACGATCCTGGCTTCGCGTCGTTGGTCGGTCTCGGCATCGGCCACCGCGAGTGCGGCGCTGATCATCCGGTCTCGCAGTTCCTCGGGCACGGGTGCAACCGGCGCGGCCACGGCGTCGCGAACCGACCGCAGCTGCTCGACTCGAGCCATCAGCGCGCCGTCCTGCTCGACCTCGGCGATCTCAGCCGGGGTTGCCTCACCGTCGAGATAGGCCGAGACGAGTCCGTCTTCGCGAAGTTGTTCGTCACTCATGATCGCTTGCCTCGTCATTTCGACGTTCCGCGGCGTCGTGGTGGTTCCCGCCGTTGGCTCGCATCGCCTCCGCCAACCGGGCTCGGCCCCTCGCGATCCGGGATCTGACCGTTCCCGCGGGGATCCGCAGGATCGACCCGATCTCTGCGTAGTCACAGCCGGCGACGTCACGCAACACGACTGGTGCTCGAAACTCCTCGGGCAACTGGGCCAGCGCGGCATCAAGGTCGAGTCGTGTCACCACCGCGGTCGAGTCGTCGGCGGTGGCCGTGCCGGCGAAGCGGTCGCTTGCCTCGATCACCGTGGGCACCGGGCGGCGGCTACGTCTCCGCAGTTCGTCGAGAGCGGCGTTGGTTGCTACCCGGTAGGCCCAGGTCGAGAACTTGGCTGTGCCGTGGAAGTGGGGGAGCCCCCTGACGATGGCAATGAGCGCTTCCTGGGTGGCGTCCTGCCCGTCGGCGTCGTTGCCGGCCAGGCGCCTGCAGATGGCGTGGATCTGATCATGGTGGAGCCGCAGCAACTGCTCGAGAGCACGCCGGTCTCCGGCCCGTGCGGCCTTGGTGAGTCTGGCGTCGTCGAGGTCGTCGCGAATCGAAACCGGCTCCCAACGATGGGCTCAGAGGCCGAGCGGATGGATGCGCGAATCAGGCTCATACGGGCGAGGCCGTGGCCCGAGCGGCCCGTGAGCGTAGCGAACAAGAGCGGGAGTGACCCGTTGCGACGCGACAGGCCTCATTTCAGTCCGCGCTCGCTCTCAGGGGGCTGGAACCTGGTACGCCACGCCCAGCACGCCCTGACCGGCGTGGGTGCCCACGACCGGTCCGACCTTGCAGACCCGGATGTCGCCGGAGTGCACTTCGGCCAGCATCTTGCAGAAATCGTCCACGTCGGGAGCCTCGCCGTGCATGACCGCGAGGTGTTCCACCGGCGCCGCCGCCCTCACCGTGTCGCGCAGCCACCCGAGCGCCTTGCGCCGGGTCCGTTGCTTGGCGGCCTCCGCCACCTCGCCACTGGAAATGTCGACAATGGGCTTGATCGACAACATCGAGCCGAGCAGGGCCTGAGCGCCGCCGATGCGTCCCCCCTTGCGGAGGTTCTCCAGGGTGTCGAGGGTGCCGAAGACATGCGTTCGCTCGGAGGCGTCCGCCACGAATCTCTCGATGGCATCGGCGCCGGCGCCGTCGGTGGCCATGCGAGCCGCCTGCAGCACCAGCGTGCCCAGTCCGGCCGTCACCGACCGGCTGTCCAGCACCCGGATATCGACGCCGCCATCCTCAACTCGGATGGCGTCGGCAGCCTGCACTGCCGATTGCATCGTGGCCGAGATGGCCGCAGACAGATTGATGCACACGACAGCCTCGGAGCCGGCGTCCAAGCACCGCCGGAAGGCCTGTTCGAAGCGTCCGGGCGGCGGTGCCGCGGTCTGCGGCAACTCCTCGGTGGCCGCCATCCGCTGATAGAAGTCCTCCACCGCGATCTGCTCGCGGTCGACGAACTCGTCGGTTCCGAAACGGATGAACAACGGGACGATCTGCACATCAAGCCCGTCGAGTTCGGCGTCGCCGAGGTCGCAGGAACTGTCGGTGACGATGCCAACGGCCATGTCAGCTCCTCGTATTGCTGGTTGTGGGAGGTTGGCGCCCAGCCCCGCATCGATCCCTCTGCGGCGGTGGAGCCGGTGTAGCGACGGTAGCACCGCTCAGCGAGGCCATGGTGCAGGGACTGCGTGTCCGGTCAGGCCAGGTCGCGGTGCAGGACTGCGAGTCGGTCGGGCTCTAGGTGGAACCCGCACCGCTGATAGAGCGCTAGGGCTCGCTCGTTGTCGGGCGGGGTGTTGACCAGCGCGGTTTGCGCACCTCGGCGTTGCAGCCAGTTCAGTGCGTCCAAGACCAGCATCGTGCCCAGGCCCCGGCGCTGGGAGTGGGTTGCCACCGCCAGTCGCTGCAAGTAGCCCATCGGCCCCGCTCGTCCCGTGATGCTGTAGGCCGTCACCTCCGGGCTTCGGATCACTCGCCATCGACTTGACGGTGTGGCGGTGCGGGCCTCGTGGAGACCTTCGGCGTCGAGGCGCCAGAACGGGGGGAAAGCCCCGGTATCAACCCGCAGAACACCATCCAGGTCACGACGGCGGGCCCTCCGGGTGCGCCCGCCAGGGTATGCCAGCCTTCCGTAGGCCTCTAGATCCCGGCTCAGGGCCGTGAGTTCGGACCGGATGCTGAAGCCGTCGTTGACCAGCCGGTCGCGTGCCGGCGGAGCAACGGCAGCAGTAGTGACGGACCTGAACCCCTGATGCAGGAGCCGATCCCGCAGGGAGGCCAATACCGGGGGCGCGAGAGTCGAAGCGGCGGTGACCGGGGCGAGGTACGCCACGTCATGCTGGCCCTGCCAGGGCCCGACGCGAAATCGCGCCGAGCCGATCCGTACCGAAGTCAGTGCCACGAACTCAGACGTCGCATGCGCCGCCACGATACGCGCCGGTGGTGGTAGTGGTCTCGGTCCGGGTCCGCGCTCATTAACCGCGTAGAGGCACCAGGTACGATCCGGACCGTGCTGGTGATCACCGACGAGCGTTTCCTCGACCACGACACCGGGTACCGGCATCCCGAGAGGCCTGACCGCTTGAGAGCCGCACTGGCCGGGGTGACGGCAGTGGACGCCGAGTTGCTCTCGGGCAGCCGCACACCGAGGCCGGCGGAGCGGTCGGAGTTGGAGCTGGTTCATCGTCCGGAGATGATCGATCGGGTCGTAGCGCTCGCGGAGCATGGCGGCGGCCACCTGGATGCCGACACTCCCATGGGCGAAGCCAGCCTGGACGCAGCACTGCTCGCGGCCGGAGCGGTGCTGTCGGCTGTGGAGCAGCTCGGAGCCAGGGGCACCGAAGCCGAGGCCTACTGCATCGTGCGGCCGCCGGGACATCACGCCACGCCTTCGGCGTCCATGGGCTTCTGCCTGTTCAACTCGGTTGCCGTGGCCGCGGCCTCGCTGGCCGAGGCCGGCCACCGGGTTGCCATTGTCGATATCGACGCCCACCACGGCAACGGCACGCAAGACGTGTTCTTCAGTCGTGACGATGTTCTCTATGCGTCGATTCACCAGTACCCGCTCTATCCGGGCACGGGAGCGCTAGACGAGCGGGGCGCCGGCCCAGGAGAGGGCTTCACAGTCAATGTGCCGCTGCCGCCCGGCGCTACCGGCGAGGTGGCCCGGGCCGCGCTGGACGAAGCGATCATTCCAACAGTCGAGCGGTTCGCCCCGGATTGGCTGTTGGTGTCGGCGGGCTATGACGGGCATCGGGCCGACCCGTTGACGGGCTTGTGCTATTCGTCGTCGGACTACGGAGACTTCGTCCGTCAGCTGATGCCGCTGGCGCCGCGGACGGTGGCCGTGCTCGAGGGCGGCTACGATCTTGAAGCCACACGGGCCTCGTCGTATGCCGTGGCCGGAGCATTGCTGGGCCTCGACTTGCGGCCCGAGCCCGCCAGCAGCGCCGGCCCAGGGATGGAGGTCGTGCGAGCGGCGGCCGAGCTCGCCACGCGGGGCGACATGCGGTGAAGGCCAAGGTGTGGTGAGGGCAGAGGCCCGGGAGGCGCTGTCGGCGGCGCGGCGCGCCGCGTCCGGTCTGACCCTGCTCTTCGAGGCCGCAGGGCATCGGTTGTACCTCGTCGGTGGAGTGGTGCGTGAGGCTGTCGCCGGCCGGTTCCTCCCCGGAGCGGATCTCGACTGCACCACTGACGCCCGCCCGGCGGCCGTGCGGCGGATCGTCGGTGATGTGGCAACGTCGGTCTGGACCCAGGGCGAGCGGTTCGGCACCATCGGATGCGTCGTGGACGGGCGGGCCTTCGAGATCACCACCCACCGCGCCGATCGCTATGAGCGGTGGTCGCGCAAGCCTGCCGTGGCCTTCGGTGACGACGTGATCCAGGACCTGGCGCGTCGCGACTTCACCGTCAATGCGATGGCGATCGACACGGCCGACGGCGCCCTGATCGACCCGCACAGTGGGCGGGACGACCTGATGGCTCAGGTGTTGCGTACGCCTCTCGACCCCTCGGTCTCCTTCGGCGACGACCCGCTGCGCATGCTGCGAGCGGCCCGGTTCATCGCCAGCCATGGGCTGGCGCCCGACGATTCTCTGGTCGGTGCGGTGGAGGCCATGGGCGACCGGCTGGACATCGTCTCGGTGGAGCGAGTACGCGACGAATTCGAGAAACTGCTGCTGCTTGACGACCCGTCGGAGGGCTTCCGCTTCCTGTTCCACACCGGTCTGATCGAGCGGGTGGTTGAGGGTCTGGCTCGTCGCGACGCCGCGGAAGTGGGCCGGATAGCGGCTGCCGTGGCCGCCGAGCCGGCGGCCCGCTGGGCCTCGTTGTTCGTACGCGACACGGCTGAGGCCGCTGCGGCCTGCCTGCACAGGCTGCGCTGCTCGAACGCGGTGGTCTCGTCAGCGGCCGCGCTGATCGCGACCCGGGACCGATTGGCCCACACGGGCAGCAGCCGGCCCGAGGTCCGCCGGCTCGTCGCTTCGTCTCCAGCGCCGGTGGATGCCGCCCTTGCCTTTGCCATCGCGGTGGCCACGGCCTCCGGCCAGTCGAGTGATCGGCTGCTCGACTTTGCCGGCACGCTCACTGAGCTGCGAAGAGTCGAGGCTGTAGACAATCTCACGCTTCCGGTCGACGGCGACGAAGTGATGGCAGTACTCGGCCTCGACCCTGGTCCGGATGTTGGTCGCGCCCTTGCGTTCCTGCGTGAGAGGGCCTTCGAGGAAGGCGCGCTCACCAGGGCCGAGGCGGTGGAAGCCCTGCAACGGTGGCAGGCAACGGACTACTGTGCCGGACCGTGAAGCCGAATCCGTTCAGCCTGGCTGCCGCTGAGAGCGGCCTGCCGGCCGGGCCGACGGCTGCCGCTGAGAGCGCCCTCGCGCCGGAGAGATCCGCGACCGCGGCCGTGGACTACCGGCTGGCTCGGGCGGCCACTCTGAGAGCCTGGAAGTCGGGCCAGCTCGGTCGGCACGAGGTATGCGACGCTCAACGGGAGTTGCACCGGAACGCGGAGTTCTGTGGCCAGCCGGCGGGCCGCAGGTGTCCGGTGTGCGCGGTAGCGGACCTCGTCGAGGTCACGTATGTCTTCGGTTCGCGGCTTCCCAAGCACGGCCGCTGCGTCACGACCCTGGCAGAGATGCGGCGCTTGCAGCACCGCGCCAGCCTGTCGACCGGGTACGTGGTCGAGGTCTGCACCGACTGCGGCTGGAACCACCTTGTGCGCCGGTTCACGCTCGGCGGCAAACGTTCAGCCTGACATCTCCCGCTTGCGGTCGTGCCGCGGTGGGCGGTAGCCTGCGGTCACCGCTGGCAGCCACAGCGCGCTGGACGGGAAGGAGCATCCCATGGACACGCTCACCGCGCCCGCCATACGGGTACGCAAGGTTCGAGACGGGGCCGATCCGCTGGTGATGGTGACGGCGTACGACGCGCCGAGCGCCCGAGCCGTGGACGAGGCGGGTGCCGACCTCATCCTGGTCGGCGATTCCGTTGCCATGGTCGTGCTCGGCTACGACGACACCCTGCAGGTGACCGTCGACGACATGGCCCATCACGTGGCCGCCGTGGCGAGGACCAAGCCCGACGCCCACATCGTGGGCGACCTGCCATGGATGAGCTACCACGTGTCGGCCTCCAGGACGGTCCGCAACGCGGCGCAACTCATCAGGGCGGGGGCACATTCGGTGAAGCTGGAGGGCGGCCGCAAGCGCCTGCCGATGATCGAACGCATCTGCGACGCCGAGATACCGGTGATGGGTCACATCGGCCTCACGCCCCAGTCGGTGCACGCCATGGGAGGCTTCAAGGTTCAGGGCCGCAAGGCCGAGGCAGCTCGCCGGCTGGTGCAGGCGGCGAAGTCACTGGCGCACGCCGGTTGCTACGCGATCGTGCTCGAGGGCGTTCCCGTCCAGGTGGCGGAGATGGTCACCGAAGCGATCGAGATCCCGACGATCGGCATCGGCGCCGGCCCCCACTGCGACGGTCAGGTGCTCGTCTACCACGATCTGCTGGGTATCGAGCAACGGCTTGCTCCGAAGTTCGTGCGTCGCTACGCGGATCTGCATGCCGCCGCCACGGAGGCTGTGCGCCGCTTCTCCGACGATGTTCGTTCCGGTGCCTTCCCGGCCTTGGAGGAGTCGTACCACCTGTCGGAGGCCGAGTTGGCCGCGCTCGGAATCGCCGGCGTCTAGGGCAGAGTCCGAGCGGTAGGGCGCGCCCCCGATCATCTCTGTCACAATCCGAGGGCATCTGGGGAAGGCTCTGTGGATGGCTGGGGATGGAGCGCCGGTCACCAGGCCAATGGACTGGGGGGCGGGCCGGTTGGGACGCGGTCCGGTTGGCACCGGGGTAGCGGCCGATACCCTGCGTGCCGACGACGTGACTGGCTCCGGTTCATCCGATCGGGTCCAGTCTGTTTTCAACAACACAAAATTCCCCAACCCTGCCCCGGAGAGGGGCCCCGGCTCCGCCGGGTCCAGAGGGAGGTGCTTGCCCGTGCTGCGGGCCTACGAACTGATGATCATCATCGATTCCGATGTCGGAACGGCCGACGTCGAGTCGGTGATCGCCCAGGTGGCCGGCCTCGTCACCGACGAGGGAGGGACGATCGTGTCCACCGACAACTGGGGTCGGCGCAAGTTCGCCTACAAGATCAACCACAAGACCGAGGGCACGTACGTGGTCTGGGAGATCGTGACTGACACGGCCGGTCTTCCCGACACCGAACGGCGGCTGCGGCTCGCGGACGACATCGTTCGCCACAAACTGTTCAGGCTTCCCGAGGCCGAGGCTGAGCGCCGCGGCCTGCTTGCGGAAGCCGCGCCGGCGGCGGCCGGCTGAGATCCGGAGGTTCCTCAATGGGATTCGACAACACCGTAACCGTCGTGGGCAACGTCACTCGCGACCCTGAACTGCGATTCGCCCAATCGGGCATGGCCATCGCCCAGTTCGGGGTGGCCTGGAATCGCAGGCGGCAGGACCAGGAGGACGAAGTCTCGTTCTTCGACGTCACCTGCTTCCGTCAGCTCGCCGAGAACGTCGCCGAATCGGTTCGCAAGGGAGCTCGGGTGGTCATCTACGGCACGCTTGAGCAGCGAAGCTGGGAGACAGACCAGGGTGAACGCCGCTCTCGCGTGACGATCATCGCGGATGATGTGGCTCCCAGTCTGAGGTGGGCCACGGCCGACGTGACCAGGAACGAGTACCGCGGCGGCGGCGACCGGAGTGAAGGCGGTCGCGGCGGATCCCGCAGCTCGGGCGGATCCCGCAGTTCGGGCGGATCCCGGCCGGCTGGTCTAGAGGCGCTCGAGTCTCGACACACCGGCGGGACGCAGCAAACAGGCGCGGCGAGTTCCAGCGTCGACGAGGAACCGTTCTGAGACCGGTCCGCCGATTCTGAGACGAGGAGACAGCAGTGCCCAAGACCAAGGTGCGGGGCAAGAACCGCGACAACAATCGCCGAGCGAAGAAGAAGGTGAGCTTCCTCACCACTGAGGGAATCACCTACGTCGACTGGAAGAACGAGAAGCTGCTGCGGAAGTTCATGTCCGAGCGGGCCAAGATCCGAGCTCGGCGTGTGACCGGCAACAACGCCCAGCAGCAGAAGCTGGTCGCCGATGCCATCAAGCTGGCTCGCGAGATGGCCCTGGTTCCCTACTCGAACCGGGTCACGACCCAGCGTCAGAACAAGGACCGCGACGGCCGGTCCCGCGCCGCCGGGCCGGTGCCGCGCCCGTCCGCGCCGCCTCCCGGGGGTGCGTCCGCCGAGGAAGAAGCGGACGATGCCGACGCAGCCACCACCGAACTCGTCGATGCCATGACCGCCACCGCGGGGGAGGACCGAGCATGAAGGTCGTCCTGCGCGCCGACGTGGACGGGCTGGGCCGCAAGGGCGACGTGTGCGATGTGGCCGCCGGCTATGCGCGCAACTATCTCGTTCCCAAGGGTCTGGCTCTGAAGTCGTCGGCCGGCGCGGAGCGCCAGGCCGAGGCGATGCGGCGCAGCGCAGCGCTGCGCCGGGCGGCGGACCGCGCCGATGCCACCGAGATTGCGGTGAGGCTTGCTCCAGCCGTTCTGACGGTGTCGGCCCGTGCCGCGGAGTCCGGGCACCTCTACGGCTCGGTGGGACCGGTCGACATCGTGGCCGCGGTCGAGTCGCAGGTCGGGGCAGTGGTCGACAGCAAGGCCGTGGCCCTAGAGGCACCCATAAGGGAGACCGGCTCTCATACCGTGCTGTTCCGGCTCCACGATGACGTGGAGGTGCCGGTGACGGTCGAGGTAACGGCCCAGGACTGAACCCACAGCCTTCCACACTGGCTGTACGAAATCCCGAACTTACGAACAGCGAGTCGCGCGAATTCCCCAGCGCCATGAACAGCGGAGCCGGGCCGTTGTCGTACCGCCTCGCTACGGTCGTGTCCCACGCGGCGGACTCCGCTGTGTGGGGAAACATGAAGGGCGTCAGTTCGTGAGCGTTACCGATAGCGCGCCGTGGCCCGGCGGGGGCACAAGCACCGTGGCTGAACGGCGCGACGTGCGCGTTCCTCCTCACAACCTGGTGGCCGAGGAGTCCCTGCTGGGTGCCATGCTGCTGTCGCGCGACGCTATTGCCGACGTGCTGGAGACGGTGACCGCGGAGCACTTCTACCGGCCCGCGCATGCTCGGGTCTTCGAAGCTGTGCACAGCCTCTACAGCGCGGGCAACCCGGCCGACGCGGTGACGGTGGCCGAGATCCTCGAGCGCAACGACACGCTGGAGGCCATTGGAGGCCTGGACGGCCTGCTCTCGCTGCAGATGAACACGCCGGCTACCTCGAACGCCGCCTCCTACGCCCGCATCGTGCAGGAGAACCACACGCTGCGCCGCCTCATCGAGGTGGCCGGCGAGATAGCGGAGTTGGGCTACGGCCGCCCCGACGATGTGACCAAGGCAGTGGACTGGGCCGAGAACCTGATGTACCAGGTGGCTCAGGGCCAGGTGGGGGACAACACGGTCCAACTCTCGGAACTGCTGGACGGCACGCTGGACAGGCTCGAGGAGCTCTACGAGCACGGCGGGACCATCACCGGTACCGCCACCGGCTACAACGATCTCGACAAGCTGCTGTCGGGTCTGCAGCCATCCTCGCTGTACGTGGTCGGCGGCCGTCCGTCCATGGGCAAGACCTCGTTCGCGTTGGGTATGGCCGCGCACGCGGCCATACGCGGGCAGCGGCCGGTCCTGGTCTTCTCGCTGGAGATGGGCCACATGGAGCTGACCCAGCGGCTGCTCTGCTCCGAGGCCCGGGTCGACTCCACCAAGATGCGCGACGGTCGTCTCGCCGACGACGACTGGAACCGGATCAACACCGCCATCGGCCGGCTGGCGGAAGCACCCATCTGGATCGACGACAACCCGAACGTGACGGTCATGGAGATCAGGGCCCGCGCCCGTCGCCTGAAGAGCCAGGTCGGCGACCTCGCCATGGTCGTCGTGGACTACCTGCAGTTGATGACGGGCCGTCAGAGTGCTGACAACCGTCAGGTCGAGGTAGCCGAGATCTCGCGGGGTCTGAAGATCCTCGCCCGCGAGCTCGAATGCCCGGTCGTGGCGCTGTCGCAGCTCTCCCGCAATCTCGAGATGCGTCAGCAGAAGCGTCCCATCCTCGCCGACCTGCGGGAGTCGGGTGCCATCGAGCAGGACGCCGATGTGGTGATGTTCATCTACCGCGACGAGGTCTACAACCCCGACAACGCCGACACTTCGGGCACGGCCGAGGTGATAGTGGCCAAGAACCGCAACGGCCCCACCGCCACGACCACTCTGGCGTTCCTGTCGCGGTTCACCACGTTCGCCAACTTCGCGGCCCGAGCCGCCATCTGAGGGAGATCCTGGGTGTTTCTCGGGCAGAACCTCCTGGCTTGGTTGGTGCTGGCCCTGGGGGCGTCGATGGCTGCGGGCAACCTGGCGGCACTGCTGCGGCCGAGACCAGACCGTCGCGACCCGACCGATCTGGATCGCGCTCCGGTGGGTCGCAGCATCCTCTACATAGTCGTCGGTTCGGTGGCCGCGGTGTGGGCCATAGCATCACTACTGTCCTCCTGATCCGAGAGGCCGAGCTTGCGAGGCCGTGGCCCGAGCGGCCCTCAGGTCGCAGCGAACAAGACCGGGAATGAAAGGTCGAGCCATGACACCTTCAGCACTGATCGGCCATCTGGACCCTGCCTCGCTCGATCTTGCGATGTCGCCGCAAGCCCGTCCGCTGTTCGACCGGGTGGTCGAATTCGTGGCCGTCGAGGTGGAGCCGGTTACGGCCGAGTTCTTCAGGCTCGGCGAGGGCCGGGCTGAGCGCTGGGGCTACGGCTCCGGTCAGCTCGAGTTGCTCGACAGCCTCAAGGCGCGGGCCAAGGCCGCCGGGCTGTGGAACTTCTTCCTGCCCGACGCCACCAGCGGAGAGGGCCTGAGCAACCTCGACTACGCCTATATCGCGGCCGAACTCGGCAAGAACCCCATCGCCTCGGAGTGCCTCAATTGCAGCGCCCCGGACACCGGCAACATGGAGGTGCTCGAACGGGTGGGCACGCCCGCGCAGAAGGAGCAGTGGCTCGAGCCTCTGCTGGCCGGAGAGATCAGGTCGTGTTACGCCATGACCGAGCCGACCCTGGCCTCATCGGATGCCAAGAACATCGCCACCCGGGCGGTGCTCGACGGCGACGAATGGGTCATCACCGGCGAGAAGTACTACATCTCGGGAGCTGGGGATCCACGCTGCAAGATCATGATCTGCATGGTGCAGACCAGTCCCGATGGTCCTTCGCACCGCCGGCAGTCTCAGATCCTGGTGCCCATGGACACGCCGGGCGTGAACGTGATCGGCCCGATGCATGTGTTCGGCGAGGACGATGCGCCTCATGGCCACATGCACATCCGACTCGATGACGTACGGGTGCCGGCATCGAACATCCTGCTCGGCGAGGGTCGCGGCTTCGAGATATCCCAGCTGCGCCTCGGCCCGGGCCGCATCCATCACTGCATGCGCTCCATCGGCGCGGCCGAGAAGGCCTTGGACCTCATGGTGCGCCGGGGCTTGAGCCGGGAGGCCTTCGGGCGCCCCCTGGCCCAACTCGGCGGGAACACCGAGATCATCGCCCGGGCCCGGGTGGAGATCGAGGCCATGCGGCTCATGGTGCTGCGGGCGGCCAAGGCCATGGACACCCTCGGCAACGCCGAGGCCCGAGTCTGGGTGAGCGCGGTGAAGGCCATGGTCCCGGAACGGGTCTGCAACATCATCGACCAGGCCATCCAGATGCATGGCGCCACCGGTGTGTCGCAGTGGACGCCGTTGGCTCGTATGTACACCAACCAGAGGACCCTGCGCTTGGCGGACGGTCCCGACGAGGTTCACTGGTTCGTGGTCGGCCGGGCGGAGCTGGCGGCCCACGAAGGGCTCGGCGATCCGGCCGAGGAGGCGCGGCAGCGACAGCTTGCGGGGAATTGAAGTAGCGTTCGCCGGACGGTTCGCCGGACGATTGACCGCTTGCATGAGCGTGAAGGAGGTCGACGCGTGACGATCACCTCGGAGCGACCCAGCCCCGATGTTCCTCTGCCTGCCGGCGGCGAAGCCGGTGCGACCACGGTTGCGTCGTTGGCTCGGGACTGGGCCCGGCGCAGCCCCCAGCAGGTCGCCATGCGGGAGAAGGACTTCGGCATCTGGCAGGAGTACACCTGGGCCCAGACCTGGGACCTGATCGAGACCGCGGCCCATGGCCTGCTGGAGCTGGGTGTCGACGTCGGTGATCGAGTGGCCATCCACTCCGAGGACCGGCCCGAGTGGATCATTCTCGACCTTGCCGCCGTGGCCGTGCGGGGCGTGACCGTCGGCCTGTACCCGACCAACCCGACCGCCGAAGTGGAGTACTTGATCGGCGACTGCACGCCGGTGGTCTTCTTCGCCGAGGATCAGGAGCAGGCCGACAAGGTGCTCGAAGTTCCGGATGAGACGGCTGACTCCGTCCGGCGCATCATCTACACCGAGCCGAGAGGCTTCGGCGACTACCACGATCCGCGGCTGCTGTTCTGGGACACCTTCCTGGAGATGGGCCGTCGCCACCGCGAAGCCCACCCCGAAGCGGTGGCTGAGCGGATGGCCACCGCCACCGACACCGATGTGATGACGCTGGTGTACACCTCCGGCACCACCGGCCCGCCCAAGGGCGCAATGCTGACCAACGCCAATGCGAGCTACTGCGTCGACAAGATCGTCAACGAGACCGACCGCTTCCCCGACGGCACCGGCGCCAACCCCAAGGACCTCATCGTCACGTACCTGCCACTGTGCCATGTGGCTGAACGGATCTTCTCCACGTGGACTCTCGTCGGGGCGGGCCCGTCCCTCAATTTCGCGGAGTCGATCGAGACCGTCACCGAGAACCTGCGCGAGATCCAGCCGACGCTGTTCTTCGCCGTGCCCAGGATCTGGGAGCGGTTGCATGCCCTGGTCACCATCAAGGGCAACGATGCGACCTTCTTCAAGCGGGTCTGCCTGCGCTTCGCGATGGCCCTGGCGCAGGTGATCGGACGGCAGAAGGTGGCCAATGGTGGCAACCACACGCTGATCACCCGGCTGCTGTACGCCGTGGGCCAACCGCTGGTGTTCCGGGCCATGAAGGAGCGGATCGGTCTGCGCCGCTGCCGTCACGCCGGCTCGGGCGCGGCCGCCATCGCGCCCGAGGTGCTCGAGTTCTTCATCGGCATCGGCGTGCCGGTGTTCGAGCTGTACGGCATGACCGAGAACTCGGCCGTGGCCACGTGCAACTTCGCGGGCCGGATGAAGCTGGGGACGGTGGGTGAGCCGTACGCCGACATCGGCCTGCGCATCGACGAGACGACCGGAGAGATCCAGACCAAGCATCCCGGCGTGTTCGCGGGCTACTGGAACAAGCCCGACAAGACGGCGGAGACGCTCACCGACGACGGCTGGCTGATGACCGGTGACGTGGGGGAGTGGGTGGACGGCACCCACATAAAGATCGTCGACCGCATCAAGCACATCATCATCACCTCCGGCGGCAAGAACATCTCGCCGTCGGAGATCGAGAACAGCCTGAAGACGTCGCCCTATGTGAAGGAGGCGATGGTCATCGGCGACGGCCGCAAGTTCGTGACCGCCCTGATCGGCATCGAGCTCGAGACGGTGGGCGACTGGGCCCAGCGCAACAACATCCCCTACACCACCTACCGGGACCTCTCCGAGAAGGAAGAGGTGATCGAGTTGGTTTCCGAGGTGGTGGACGAGACCAACAAGAAGTTCGCGCGGGTCGAGCAGATCAAGAAGTTCAAGATGCTGCCGAAGGAGCTCGACCACGAGGACGGGGAGTTGACCGCGACCCAGAAGCTCAAGCGCAACGCCATGGAGGACATGTTCCGCGACCTGGTGGAGTCGATGTACTGATGGGTCGCGCACCCGTGCAGGCTGAGAGATCGACGCGCTAATGGTCGGAGCCGTCGGCGGGAGGCTCGCGGCGATCGACCTGCGTCGGGGCGCGCCGGTGGGCTTCCTGATCGGTGCGCTGGCCGCGTCGTTGATCTTCGGGATGGTGCAGCTGGCCAACGATCCGGCCCTGTTCTTCCAGACGCTGATGAAGTCGCTGGGCCTCGGCTCGGTGTACGCCCTGATCGCGCTCGGCTTCGTGCTCATCTTCAAGGCCACCCAGACCGTCAACTTCGCCCAGGGCGCCCTCGCGGCCACCGGCGCGCTGTTCCTGGCGTTCCTGGTGCAGAAGCGCAGCATCTTCTCCGAGGGCGAGAGCGTGGTCGAGCGCGACGGCCACATCCCCTTCACCAACATCAGCAACCCACTCGACAGCCTGGGCGGCCCGCAGTGGGTGCACTGGTCCTTGAGCGTGATCATCGCCCTCGCGTTCGCGGCGGTGGTCGGACTCGTGGTAGAGCGATTGGCGATACGGCCCATGATCGGCGAGCCGCTCTTCTCGGTGGCGGTGATCACGCTCGGCCTCGAGATCATGTTCCGGATCTTCAACAACGACGCGGTCGAGATCGAACTGCGCCCCATCGGTGTGCCCTGGGAGATAAGCGGGTTCAAAGTGGGCGGCGCGTTCATCAACTGGAGCTTCGTGGCGGCCACGATCGCCGCGGCTGCCGCCTTCATCGCGGTGTATTTCTTCTACCGGTCGCGGCTCGGTATAGCCATGCGGGCTGTCGCCTTCGACCAGGAAGCGGCCATGGCGCAGGGGATCAACGTCGGCCGGGTCTTCGCCATCGCCTGGGCCGCGGGCGCAGTCCTAGCCGCCGTCGGGGGGATCTTCGCCACCCAGCCCCCGATCGAGCAGACGGTCTCCGTCGACCAGAGCACGGCCAACATCGCCTTCCGGGCTCTTCCCGCGGTGATCCTGGGAGGACTCGACTCGGTGACCGGGGCTCTGCTGGGCGGTCTGATAGTGGGCGTGGCCGAGATCTACGCTGGGCAGTACGCGGCGGCCAACACCTCGTGGCTCGGAGCCGGATACCCGCTGATCGTTCCCTACATCGTGATGATCATCGGCCTGCTGGTGCGGCCCTACGGCCTGTTCGGCACACCTGAGATCGAGAGGGTGTGACGGCAGTGCTCGGCCGGCCCCGCCTGTACACCGCATACCGCCAGGAAGTTCAGCTGCTCCCGACGTGGACCCAGAAGGTGGTGTGCACGCTGTTCGTGGCGGTGCTGTTCCTGCTGCCTTTCGATCTGCCGGTCATCAGCCACATCCCCATCGTGCGCTTCCTGGGCGACAACGACTGGATGCGGCCCATGGCGCTGTTGATGGTGCTGGCCATCGCCGCCCTCGGCCTCAACCTGCTGGCCGGTGTGGCCGGTCAGGTGTCGCTGGGCCACGCCTTCTTCATGGGGGTCGGCGCCTGCACCGCGGTGTACCTCGGAGGAACCAGCGGCCAGGAGACTTGGGGCCACGGCCTGCCGATCTGGATCTGGCTTCCCGGCGCGGGCATCGTCGCCGCCCTGGTGGGGGTGGCCGTGTCCCCGGTGGCGGTGCGGCTCCGGGGCTTGTATCTGGCCATCGTCACCCTGGGCCTCGTCTTCCTGGGCATCCATTTCGGCAACACCAGCTGGGGCCGCAAGATCGCCGGACCGCCCGCGCTGGGCCGTGAGTTCCCCGGTCTGGATGTGCGGCTGTGGAAGGAGGAGACCCCGCTCATAAATGTGGAGGACGACGGCGCTTGGCTCTGGTTCGACGTCAGCGACCTCCAGAAGCGGTACCTGTTCCTGCTGGTGCTCACCATCGCGTTCACGCTCGTAGCCAAGAACCTGACCCGCACCCGCACCGGCCGGGCCCTGCAAGCGATCCGGGACCGCGACATCGCGGCCGAGGTCATGGGCGTGCCCGAGTTCCGCTACAAGGTGGTCGCCTTCGCGGTGTCGTCGTTCTTCGCGGGCGTCGCCGGGGCCCTGTTCTCGGCCCTGTCGCAGCGGATCCTGGCCACCGACTTCGGCCTGTTCCTGTCGGTGGAGTTCATCGCCATCCTGCTGATCGGCGGGGCCGGGACCACGTCCGGCACGCTGATCGGCACCTTCTTCGTGGTGATGGTGCCCCAGTTCGTGGAGGAGTTCACCAAGTGGCTCGACCGTGCCGAGGGCGGACTCACCGAGCTGCTGGCCCGGTTCCTGCTCACCGAGGGGGACGACTTCGGCATCATCAACACCGCCATCCAGACTCCGGGATGGACGCTCAGCGTATTCGACTGGAACATCGTCCTGTTCGGCGCGCTCATCGTCATTTTCCTGATCGTGGAGCCGTTGGGAATCTTCGGCATCTGGGTGCGAGTACGCAACTACTGGAAGAGGTGGCCGTTCAGCTATTGATATGCCGCATCCGTCAAGCCAAGATGTGAGCACCGTCAGGGTGCTCCTAGCCCAGAAAGACAACCTTGGAGGCAATACCGTGAAACGAACGAGATGGTTGCTCGCAGTGCTGTGTGCCGTGGCTCTGGTTGCCGCGGCGTGCGGCGACGACGAGCCCGACACGTCGGCAGCCGACGCAGCTGCCGCACAGGCGGAAGCGGCCGCGGCCGCCGAGGAAGCCGCCATGGCCGAAGCGGAGAGGGCCGCGGCACAAGCTGAGGCCGACGAGGCCCAAACCGCCGCGGAGGAAGCGCAAGCGGCTGCAGAGGAAGCCGCGGCAAGGCTGGCGGAAGCTGAGACGGCCGCCGCAGAGGCCAGCGCTGAACAGCAGGCCGAGGCGCAGGCCGCGCTCGAAGCGGCCCAAGCTGAGGCCGAAGCTGCTCAGGCTGCAGCGGAGGAGGCTCAGGCTGAGGCTGAGGCGGCCGCGGATGAAGCTGCCGCGGCCCAGGAGGCCTTGGCCGCGGCCGAGGGCGCGATAGCTCACGACATCGGCGTGGACGTGGAGTCGAAGACGATCCGGGTGGGTCTCAACACCGACCTGACCGGCATCTTCGCGCCGCTCACCACCAAGATCACCGACGCCCATCTGGCCTACTGGGAGTGGGTCAACGACAACGGCGGGATCCAGGGCTGGACGATCGAGCCGGTCGTGCTCGACAACGCCTACGACGTGCCCACCCACCTCGAGAACTACGAGGTCTTCTCGGGCGACGGTCCCGAGAGCGTGGTGATGTTCGCCACCTCCACCGGCTCGCCCCACTCCGCGTCCACCGCAGAGCTGCTCATCGAGGACAACATGGCCGCCATCCCGCTGTCGTGGTATTCGGGCTGGGCCGACCCGTCGATCGGCAAGAACCTGTTCGAGGTGCAGACCAACTACTGCATCGAAGCCATGAACGGCACCACCTACATGGCCGAGACATACGGCGACAAGGTCGCGATCGCCACGTTCCCCGGCGACTACGGCCAGGACGCGGCCCGAGGCGTCAAGATCGCGGCCGAGGCCCTGGGCCTGGACATCGTCTACGACGGCGAAGGCTTGGTCATCCCGGGCGCCGACCAGACCCCGGTCATCACCGGCATCGCCGAGTCCGGCGCCGACTGGGTGTGGGTCACCCTCAACCCGGGTCACACGGCACAGCTGCTGGGTGGCGCCGTCCAGGCCGGCTACACCGGGCAGTGGATAGGCAGCGCGCCGAGCTGGAACCCGGCTCTGCTGCTCACTCCCGGTTTCAACGAATTGGCCGACCAGTTCTACACCCACTCCACCTACACGGTGCTGCTGGGCGTGGGCGAGGCCGACGGCATGCAGGAGCTGCTGACAGTAATGCGCGAGTACCGCCCGGAAGCCAGCTGGGACGACTTCTACATCGTCAGCTGGATCCAGGGCTACGTCGTGCAACAGATCCTCGACCAGGCCATCAGCAACGGCAACATCACCCGGGCCGGCGTGCTGGCCGCGGCCAACCAGGTGACGGCCGACCTGAACGGTCTGGCGCCCAACCAGTCCTGGGTGGGCAACCCCAACGACAACGTGGTGCGCGAGACCTACCTGTACGACGTCGATCTGTCGCTGTACACGCCGGGCGCCACCATCTCGGACGAGAACGGCAACAGCGGCTTCTCGCTGATCAAGGGGCCATACGCCTCCGAGACTGCCCTGAACTGGGAGTACGAGCCCTGCTTCGTGGCTTCCTAGCCCGTTAAGGCCTGCCGACGGGGCGGCACTGCGCGAGCAGGCCGCCCCTCCGGGGCCTGCCCATCAGAGGCGCTGACAATGCTTGAAGTCGCCAATCTCGAGGTCGTCTACAACGAGGTTGTCCTCGTCCTTCGCGGCCTGTCCATCGACGTGCCCGACGGGAGCATCGTGGCGGTGCTCGGCGCCAACGGGGCGGGCAAGACCACCGCGGTGCGGGCCATAACCGGCCTCCTCGACATCCATGAGGGCGACATCACCAAGGGCTCGATCGTCTGGAACGGCACCGACATCTCCAACCACAAGCCGTCGCGCATCGTCGAAGCCGGAATCACACAGGTGATGGAGGGTCGCCGGATCTTCGCCGAGCTGTCAGTGGACGAGAACCTCAACGCGGGCGCGTTCACCGTGCGCGACCGGAAGGAGAACGAGGAGGCCTACGAGCGGGTGATGGAGCTGTTCCCGCTGCTGCAGACCCGCCGGCGGGACACCGCCGGGTACCTGTCCGGCGGTGAGCAGCAGATGCTGGCCATCGGGCGAGCCCTGATGGCCGACCCGAAGCTGCTCATCCTCGACGAGCCCTCACTGGGACTCGCTCCGATGCTCATCCAGCAGATACGGGACATCATCACCGACATCAATGCCCAGGGCACCAGCGTCCTGCTGATCGAGCAGAACGCGGTGATGGCCCTGTCCATCGCCCACTACGGCTACGTCATGGAGTCGGGCAAGGTGGTCATGGACGGCGATCCCTCCAAGCTGCTCGCCGACGAGGATGTGCAGGAGTTCTATCTGGGCCTGCACGCCGAGGGCGAGCGCAAGTCGTTCCGCGACGTGAAGCACTACAAGCGCCGCAAGCGGTGGCTGTCGTGACGGACGCGATCCCATACCGACGAGAGTGGCTGTCGTGAGCGAGAGTCCTGAGACCACTCAGGCGACTGTCGTGAGCCCGTCCGGAGAGTCGGCTCGCGCCCTGCTCGAGGTGGACGACATCTCCTTGCGCTTCGGCGGGGTGACTGCCATCGACTCGGTGTCGTTCGAGGTCCGGGAGGCCGAGCTGTTCGCCATCATCGGTCCCAACGGCGCGGGCAAGACATCGATCTTCAACTCCGTCTCGCAGGTGTACCGCCCCCAGTCGGGCGACATCCGCTGGAAGGGGGCTTCCATCATGGGCACCCGGCCCGACCGGGTAGCTCAACTCGGGGTGGCCCGCACCTTCCAGAACATCGAGCTGTTCTCCCACATGACGGTTCTGGACAACCTGCTCACCGGTCGCCATATCCGGATGAGCGGTTCGTTTCTCGCTGGTGCCCTCTGGGTGGGCAAGGCCAAGCGGGAGGAGATCGAGCATCGGCGCAAGGTGGAGGACATCATTGACTTCCTGGAGATCGAGGGCTGGCGCAAGCACCCGGTGGCGCTGCTGCCCTACGGCATCCAGAAGCGGGTCGAGTTGGGCCGGGCGCTGGCCATGGAACCCGAGCTGCTCATGCTCGACGAGCCAGTGGCCGGAATGAACCTCGAGGAGACCGAGGACATGGCCCGCTTCATCCTCGACATCCGGCGCGAGCTCGGCATCACCCTGCTCATGGTGGAGCACGACATGGGCCTGGTCATGGACATAGCCGACCGGGTGATGGTGCTCGACTTCGGCCAGAGAATCGCCGAGGGCACTCCTGCCGAGGTGCAGCGGGATCCCCGCGTCATAGCGGCCTATCTGGGGAGCACCGAGCTGGACGCGCGGGTCTCCGAGTGACCGAGCGCGCCGTCGCGAGAGCGTCAAGGGCCCTGCTTGAGGAGCGCCGCCAGCTCACTGCCGATGAGCTGGCCGAGCTGGCCGTGGTCTACGACTCGGCGGTGACCTCGCTGGCCGCGCTGGCCCACGAGGTGCGGCTGGCGTGGGCCGGTCCCACCGTGGAGGTGGAGGGCATCCTGTCGGCCAAGACCGGGGGCTGCGGAGAGGACTGCCACTTCTGCAGCCAGTCGGCCGCATTCGACACGCAGGTCAAGGCCACGCCGTTTCTCGACACCGAGGAGGTGCTGGCCGCGGCCCGCGAGACCGAGGAACTGGGGGCCAGCGAGTTCTGCATGGTGCTGGCGGTGCGCGGCCCGGATCGCCGCACCATGGACCGTCTGATCGAGCTGACCGCGCTGGTCTCGGCTGAGACCGGCCTCAACGTCGCGATCAGCGCCGGCATCCTGACCCGGGACCAGGCCTTCGAGCTGGCCGCGGCCGGGGTCCACCGCTACAACCACAACCTGGAGACGAGCCGGTCGTTCTTCGGCCGGGTCGTGACCACCCACAGCTTCGACGAGCGGGTGGACACCTGCACCTACGTGCGCGAGGCCGGCATGGAGCTGTGCTGCGGCGTGTTGCTCGGCATGGGTGAGAGCGTCGAGCAGCGGCTGGAGCTGATCGAGCAGATAAGGGCGGTAGAGCCCTGCGAGGTGCCCATCAACTTCCTGAACCCCCGACCGGGCACGCCGTTGCAGATCCGCAAGCCGGTGGGGGCCCTGGAGGCCATCCGCTGGATCGCACTGTTCCGGCTGGCGTTGCCGTCGGTGATCCTGCGCTACGCCGGCGGTCGGGAGATAACCCTGCGCGACCTCCAGGCCATGGGAATGACGTCCGGGATAAACGCCCTGATCGTGGGCAACTACCTGACCACTCTGGGACGATCGCCCCAGCAGGATCTGGACATGCTTGCCGATCTGCGTATGCCGATCGGCAGTCTGTCAGCCGCGGTTTGAGCGGCCAGGCGCTCCATTGCTACGGCTGCGGTCACCGGGACTGTGCCGGCTGCCTGCCCGAACTCGATCCGCCCCGCTATTGCGGGTCGTGCGGCGCGTGGCTGGCCACTTCGGTCAGCCCCGCGGGCTGGACGGCCAGATGTCGCAACTGTGGCACCAGCCGCTCAGGCTCAGGCTCGTAGCACCTCCACGACCTCACCGCAGGCTGTGCAGCGGTGGACGGCTCGGCACCGGGCCGGCCCGAACGGTGACTGCTCCACCAGCGCCGCAACCCCGCAACGGGGACATTCGGCCGGCTTGCCGGGGACGGCGACAGCCACTGTGAAGTCACGGGCCATCACGGCCCGGGCCTGCTCGCTGAGCCTCGAGGTGTCCCAGGCCTGGGCGCTGCGCCGCACCTCGACACCGGTGATGCCGTCCAGAGCCCCGACTGCTCCGGCGATCTCGGACGAGATGACGTCAAGGGCCGGGCAGCCGCTGAAGGTGGTGATCAGCTCGATCGCAACCCGTCCGCCGGCGAGCTCGACGGCGCTGATCATGCCCATGTCGACCACGCTGACCCCTGGATACTCGGGGTCGTCCACACTCCGGAGGGCGTCGATGACGTCACTCTCGCGGACGGTGCAGAGGCTGCTCATCGCCTTCAACCCTACGTCCGCAGGACTCGCGCTGCGCCGCCGGGTGCTGACCCCTCGCTAGCAGCAGCAGCGGCCGGGCCACTAGTGTCGCGCACCATGTCGGTGATGACCGCGCCGGAGTCCGGCCAGCGAGCGCTGGGCTGGAGGACTCTGCACCCCTCCGGGTGGGTCGCGCTAACGACACTGCTGGCGGGCGCCGTCGCCCACCTCTTCACCGACACGTCCTACCTGATCGGCCACTTCGAGTGGTGGTGGTGGATCCTCCTCGTCGCCGGGGTGGCCATCTCAGCATGGCATGACGGGCTTCACCGCTTGCGTCTGGGCATCGAGGCCATCCCCAAGTTCACGCTGAAGATCGCGATGATCCTGGCGTGGGCCGTGTTCATCCTGCAGTTCTTCAACGTGATCACCCGGTACAGCAACGAGTACGTGGAACAGGACATCCTCATCGGCGAGGTGGTCAGCCTGGCGTGGCAGTCCTTCGGGCTGATGTTCCTGGTGGCCATCAACATGGGAGTCCGTGACGGCGTCAATCCCCGGATCGACTTCTGGTGGGTGAACTTCCGCAACAAGACCAAGGCGGCCCTCGACTTCGGCATGCACACGGTGCTGCTGCTCCCCTTCATCTTCATGAGCGTCCGCATCCTGCAGCATTACGCGGCGGCCGCTCTGGGCCGGCGCCACAACGGCGAGTGGCCCGCCGGCTGGCGGGTGTGGCAGAGCTGGGAGGAGGCCGTGGACGCGGGCGGCCTCGCGGTGGGGCCGATCAAGACGATGCTGCTGGTCGGCTTCTGCCTGTTCGGCCTGCAGGTCCTGGCCGAGGTCATCAAGACCGGGTTCGTGCTGATCGGTCGGGACGACTACGGCGACATCGTCGAGCGCGACATCCCGCAGAGGATCGAGTAGACGCCGATGATGCTGGCGCTGGAGACGATTCTCGGCATGGACGCGGGGGTGTTCCTGGCCCTGACCATGTTCGCGGTGTTCATGCTGGTGATCCTGTCGGGCTACAACGTGGCCTTCTCGTTCGCGGCCACCGCGCTGTTCTTCAGCTTCATCGGCGACTGGTTGGACGTGTTCGATCCCAACACGCTCAACACCCTGCCGGGGCGGTGGTACAAGGCGGTCAGCGACCCGACCCTGCTGGCCGTGCCGCTGTTCGTGCTCATGGGCGCCATCCTCGAACGGTCGGGCATGGCCGAACGGCTGCTCAACGCGTTCGGGATGCTCATGGGGCGGCTGCGGGGCGGCGTCGCGGCCGCGGTCGTGCTGGTCGGCACCCTGCTGGCCGCGGCCACCGGCGTGGTGGCCGCCACGGTGATCGTGATGGGCCTGCTGTCGCTGCCCGCCATGGTCCGGCTCGGCTACGACAACAAGCTCTCCACCGGCGCCATCATCGCCTCGGGCACGCTGGCCCAGCTGCTGCCGCCCAGCATCGTGCTGATCCTGCTGGCCCAGCAGCTGGGCGTGGGCATCCTCGGGCTGTTCGCGGGCGCGCTGCTGCCCGGCCTGCTGCTCAGCGGGCTCTACGTGATCTATGTGCTGGTGCTGGCGTGGCTCAGGCCCAAGACCGGTCCGGCCATGCCCAAGGAGCAGCGCACGCTCTCCGGCAACCCGTCACTGCGGACGAAGCTGCTGCTCGCAGTGATCCTGGCGCTGATGGTGGGGGCGGTGACGCTGCTGGCCAGGGCGAGTGGGATGGGTTTCCTGGCCAGCGGGTGGTCGCCGCTCGTGATGGTGGTGATCCACTTCGTCGTGTTCCTCGCGATCCTGGTACGCACCAGGATGCTGGCCGCCGAGGTCATGGTGGCCATCGTGCCCATATTGACGCTCATCTTCGGGGTGCTGCTGTCCATCTTCGCGGGGATCGCCACGCCGTCGGAGTCGGGCGCGGTCGGAGTGTTCGGCGCGCTGGTGCTGACCGTGTTGAACTGGCTGTTCGACGACCTGCTGGTCAAGGAGGGCGCCACCCACATCACCAAGGGCTGGCGGCTCGACTGGCAGGCGTTGAAGGACGCGGCCCGCTCAACCACCAACGTGGTGGTGCTGGTCATGACCCTGCTGTTCTGCTCGACGTTCTTCAGCGCCATGTTCTTCCAGCTGGGCGGGTCGGACCAGACCTCCGAGTGGCTGACCTCGATCGGCGGCGGCAAGTGGGGCTTCGTGGTCATCGCCATGGTGGCGGTGTTCCTCCTCGGCATCAATCTGGAGTTCCTGGAGATCACCTTCATCGTGGTGCCGATCTTCGTGCCGGCCATGGACTTCCTCGGGTTCACTCCCGACGAGAAGATCTGGTTCGCGGTGCTCATGGCGGTCAACCTGAACATGGCGTTCATCTCGCCGCCGGTGGGGTTCTCGCTGTTCTACCTGCAGAGCGTCGCGCCACCGGAGGTCAAGACGGCTGACATCCACAAGGGCGCCTTTCCGTTCATGGGCCTGCAGGCGCTGGCCCTGGTGATTCTGGCCATCTTCCCCGCCATCACCTACACGTCGATCGAGACGTTCCGGTTCGGTTGACGCCAGCCGGGGCGGCCACCGGCCGCGCGCGGCCCTCTACAAAATAGTCGGCGCGATCATCATGTCGACGTTCCCGGGCAAGCCGCGTGTAGGTCGTGTATTCTTCCGCTCGCCAACGACTCAGAGTCATCCGTCCCGCGGAGGAGTCGACGGCGGAGCAAGCAAGCGTCCTACATGGAGGGATTCTTATGACTCAGGAAGCAAGTTCGACCCCGACCGACGGCGGTGCTGTCGACTCGATCCTCGACGAAGCCAACTCTTCGAGTCTGGCCAGGCGGGGATTCATCAAGGGTGGGCTCGGTGTAGCCGGGTTCGCAGCGGCCTCTTCGATCCTGGCTGCTTGCGGAGATGACGCCGAGGAGGCTCCGGCCCCCACCGCGACAGACGCGCCCGAGGCCGCCGAGACCACCACGACGGCTGCCGCCGAACCCACCGACACGGTGGCTGTGACCGCGCAGGGTCCCGAGCTCGAGTGGCAGATGGCCACCAGCTGGCCCACCGCCCTGGTGACGCTGTTCGGTTCGGCGCAGTATTTCGCCCGGAGGGTGAGCGAGCTCACCGGCGGGCGCTTCGTCATCCACGCTCGCCCGGCGGGCGAGATCGTCGGCGGCCTCGAGGTACTGCAGACGGTGCGCGACCTCGGTGTGGAGATGGGTCACACCGCCTCCTACTACTACGTCGGCATCAGCCCGGTGCAGCAGTTCGGCACCGCGGTCCCGTTCGGGCTCAACCAGCGCCAGCAGAACGCCTGGCTGTACGGCACCTTCGACAACGAGGGCCGGCGGAGCGGCATCGACATGCTCAACGAGTTCTACGCGGCTGAGCACGGCATCATCGCCTTCCCCGGCGGCGCCACCGGCTGCCAGATGGGCGGCTGGTTCACCCAGGAGATCAACTCCGTCGACGATCTGAACGGCCTCAAGATGCGCATTCCCGGCCTCGCCGGGCGAGTGCTGGAGAACCTCGGCGGCGAGCAGGTGACGCTGGCCGGCGGCGAGATCCTGCAGGCCATCCAGACCGGCGCCATCGACGGCGCCGAGTTCGTCGGCCCGACCGACGACCTGATCCTCGGCCTCGACCAGTTCCAGGGCGACCTGTTCTACTACCACCCGGGATGGTGGGAGCCGGGCACGGCACTCGAGGTCCAGATCTCCCTGGAGAGGTGGAACGAGCTGCCCCCGGAGTACCAGGCCGCCATCCAGGTTGCCGCGGCCGACGCCAACATGAGGACCATGGCCACCTACGACGTGCTCAACCAGGCGGACCTCCAGAGGGTCAAGGCGTTCGCTCAGATCCGCGAGTTCTCGCCCGAGTTGATGGCCGCGTTCAAAGCCGAGACCGAGAACGTACTCGACGGCGTGGCCGCCGACGACGAGAATTTCGCCCGGATCCTCGGGCCGTGGCGCGAGTTCCGCGACGGCATCTCGGAGTGGCACGGACTGGCCGAGCGGTCGTTCCTCAGCCAGCAGACCCAGGTCTGATCGCCGCGGTCGGCGCCTAGGGAGTCGCCGACCTCAATTCGTGGGCTTGGCCCCTGAACAGGGCCAGGAGTTGTGGTGCGCCTGATCCCGCTCCCGCGCCGGCGCGGGTGACGGTGACGTCGTAGCCGCCGCCCGAACGGTTGCGGTAGCGCTCCACACATACCGCGATCAACTCGTCGCCCTCCGCCGCGGGCCGGACGAACTGGATCGAGGCCCCCGACGACACGGTCAGCCGGCCGTGGGTGTTGCACGCGCACTGGAAGGCGGTGTCGGCCAGGGTGAAGATCACGCCTCCGTGACACTTGCCCGCGCCATTGAGCATGTCGCCTCGCACCGTCATGCGAGCGGTGGCGGTCCCCGGCCCTGTGCCGGTCAATTCGATGCCCAGCTCGCGGGCCGCCCGGTCCTGGTCGTGCAGCCGTCGCGCTCGGCTGTCGGCGTCGTCGGGGGTGGAGTCCTCGTGGGACTGGGCACGTGGCGAAGTGTCGGGCATCTGCGGCACACTACGCGGCGTGTCGAACCCACACAGACCCCCAGAGCCGGCCGGCCCCGCGCAGGGCGGCCCCGTGCAGGGCGACCCCGTGCAGGGCGACCCCGTGCAGGGCGACCCCGGCCTCGCGCCGAGCGACCCCGCCGAGAGCGAGTTGCCCAACGCTCCGAAGTTCCAAACCGATCGGAGCCACTACCGGGCTGCACTCGAACGGTGGATGCAGCGGGCCTTCCCGTCCAGGGACGGCCTCACCGTGATCGACATCGAAGTGCCCGTCAGCACCGGGTTCTCCAACGAGACGGTGATCCTCGACGCGGCCTGGATCGAGGACGGCTCGGATCGCCAGGAGCGCTATGCAGTGAGGATCGAGCCCGCCGACGGCGGCATGTTCCCGCCCCAGACGCCCCATTGCGCGGTGTCGGTGCAACTCCAATACCGGGCGATGAAGGCAGTGGCGGAGGCCGGGGTGGCCCCGGTCCCGCCGCTGTTCGGTTACGAGCCCGACCCCGACATTCTGGGCGCGCCCTTCTTCGTGATGGGATACGTGCCCGGCCGGATTCCCGCCGACGTCCCCCGCTACACCGAGGCGGGCTTCGTGGTGGACGAGGCCACACCGGCGCAGCGCCGGCGCATGGTGTTCTCGGCTATCGACACCATCGCCGGAATTCACAGCCTGGACTGGCGCGAGGCGGATCTGGGCTGGCTGGACCCCAGCGGCACCGGCCGGCCGACGACCGCGCTGCAGATCGACCTGTACCGCAACCACGTCCGTTCGGAGCTGGCGGGTAGGGAGCATCCCGTGCTCTATGCCGCGCTCGACTGGCTGGAGGCCAATGACCCCCGCGACGACCGGATCGGGTTGACGTGGGGAGACGCCCGGTTGGGCAACATCATCCTGCAGGACTACCGGGCCGCGGCCGTGCTCGACTGGGAAGTGTGCGCCCTTAGCCCGACGGAGGCCGATCTGGGGTGGTGGCTGATGTTCGACCGCATGTCCTTCGACGACATGGGCATCGCACGACTGGAGGGCTACCCCACCCGTGATGAGACGGTCGCCCGCTACGAGCAGGCCTCGGGCCGTGCTGTGCTCGATCCTCACTATTGGGAGGTGTTCGGGGCGATGCGCTTCTGCACCATCTTCATCCGCCTGGGGGACCGCCTGACCGCGGCCGGCTTCATGCCGCCGGAGCGGAACCCGGCCGTGGGCAATCAGGTCACAGCAGCCCTGGCGGTGCTGCTCGGAATCGACAATCCGACTCCGGATCTCATGGCCAGATGACCGCGTCTCTCCCCGCCGCTCGGCCCCGGGTAATCGTCAGGCGCCGAAGTCGTCGGGCACGTGGATCGGCATGTCCGTCTCGGCCCACTCCTTGACGGTCTTGGCCACCTGGGAGGCTTCCTCCGGCGGGAGAGTGGCCACGATGCTGCGTCCCAGTGCCTCGAACACCGGGATCTCGTCGTCGTCGAGGACTCGCATCGGTGCCTTGCGGGCCATGGCCGCGTCCAGGGCTGGAGCCAGTCGCTGCAGCTTGGCGTGCTCCCGCTCGACCTCGGACTCGGCGAACTCGCCCATCACGTCGGCTGCGAACAGCTCTAGGGTCTCGCAGATGTGGTCGTGGCGGTTGTTGCCACCCTGCTGGATGAACACGACTTGATCGACGCCCGCCTCCGCGAAGCCCTGCAGGTGCTTGCGAACCTGCTCGGGCGTGCCGATGCCGCTCTGGTTGCCCTTGTCCTCGATGGTGTGCCTGGCCGCCAGATAGTCGGCCCAGATGTCGGTGCGCCCCGGCTTGTGCTGGCCGAAGATGTAGTGGTGACCGAGCCCGTAGCCGAAGAATTGGAAGCCGTCCAGCCCCCTGCGCTTCGCCTCCTGCTCATCCGGGTGAATCGACAACCCGGTGACCATGGCGATGTTGGGGTTGATGGCATGGCCGATGGGCACGCACTCGGTCTCGAGGATCCGGTAGTAGTCCTGCACCCATGCGGCCGCGTCGCTCGGATCGACGAACGAGAAGGTGAGAGCACCCATGCCCAGCTTGGCTGCCAGCTTGATCGTCTCCCGATTCGAGCAGGCCACCCACAGTGGGGGATGGGGCTTCTGCACCGGCTTGGGCACCACGTTGCGGCACGGCATCGAGAAGTAGTCGCCGTCATAGCCGGGGTAGGGGTCCATGGCCATCATGTTGCAGCACTGCTCAACGGCCTCCTGCCAGGCTGGGCGCTTGTCGTCCACAGTGACGCCGAAGCCGCCGAGTTCCAGGATGGATGACGACTCCCCGGTGCCGAAGTCCACCCGGCCGTTGGACACCAGGTCGAGGGTGGCGATCCGCTCGGCGACCCTGGCGGGGTGGTTGTAGCCGGGGGGCATCAGCACGATGCCGTGACCGAGCCGGATGCGCCGGGTGCGCTGGCTGCACGCGGCCAGGAACACCTCGGGCGCGGAGGAGTGCGAGTACTCCTCGAGGAAGTGGTGCTCCACCTCCCAGGCGTAGTCGAAGCCCAGCCGGTCGGCCAGCTCCACCTGCTCCAGCGCCTCGTTGAAGAGCCTCTGCTCGTCGCCTTCGTGCCAGGGACGGGGCAACTGGTGCTCGTAGAAGATCCCGAATTTCACGGCCGCGACTCTAGAGGCCGAGCGGATGGGAGCGGACCCGGCCGGCGGGGGTAGATGAAGGTGAACAGGACGAAGTTGCACAAGTAGCCGCCGGCGCACACGATCCACACCGTGTTGTAGGCGGCAAGCTGGGCTGCGGCGCCGTCCGGCTGGCCGATCATCGCGAACGCGATGGCGATGGCGAACGCCACCGAGAGTTGGAAGAAGGTGGTGCGACCGGCGGTGGCCATCGCGTAGCGCTCCGGGGGAATGTCACGCAGCGCCGCGCCCACCAGCTGTGAGAAGCCGGTGCCTGCCGACATCCCCACCAGGACGGTGGCCACTAGAAGGCGTGTCAGCGAGGGATCGGTGGAGATGGTCAGAACGAGCCATAGCAGTCCGGCCATGCCGCAGGCCGATCCGGCGGTGAGGAGGGGGGCGTTGCCTATGCGGTCGGCCAGCCGGCCGGCCTGCGGCGCGACCAGGAACGAGACCAGGGGCCCAACCGAGTATGCGAGCCCGGTCTCCAGCGCGGACCATCCCCAGACTTCCTGGATGAAGGACGGCAGCGGCACGAGCAGGGCGAAGAATCCGATGGCGAAGAACAGCGAGCCGAGGTTGCCGAGCATGAACGAACGGATGCGAAGCAAGTGGAGGTCGAACAGTGGCGCGGGGTGGCGCCGGCTGCGCCATGCGAATGCGGCCACCAGCAGCGCTCCGGCTGCGAAACAGGCGACAGTGGCCGCGGTCGCCCATCCCCATGTCTCACCCTGAACGATTCCGAGGATGATCGCGCCCACCCCCACCGACGCCAGGGGCACGCCGATCACGTCCACTCTGGCCGTGGGCCTCTCTCCCCTGCTTTCGGGCAGGACTCGTGCGCCGATCACCAGGGCGGCCAGGGCCACGGGCACGTTGACATAGAACACGGCCCGCCAGCCGAAAGCCTCGATGAGTACTGCGCCCAAGGCCGGTCCGACCGCCGCGGCCAGACCACCCACGGCCCCCCAGGTGCCGATGGCTGTCTGATGGCGGCTCCGGGGGAACGCATCGAGCAGCAAGGCCAGCCCGGCCGGGTACTGCATGGAGCCGCCCACCGCCTGCAGGGCCCGTGCCGCGATGAGCATCCCGATGCTGGTTGAGGCGCCGGCTGCGACGGAGCCCAGCGCGAACAGGGCCAACCCGGTGCGGAATACCCGCTTGCGGCCGTAGCGGTCGGCCAGCCAGCCCGACAACAGCAGCAGGGCGGCCACCACGATCGAGTATGCGTTCACCACCCACGAGAGGGCGGCCGGCGTGGTGCCCGCCAGCGCCGCCCGGATCTTGGGCAGTGCCAACGCAATGATCGTGAGTTCCATCGCGACCATGAAGACGGCCACCGAGACCACCGCAAGTGTCAGCCAGGCCGGTCGCGATACCCGTTCCATCCCGGGCAACTCTACGGATCAGTCCGGGCGAGGCCCGCAGCCACTCCTGAGCCACTCCGGCCCTTGTCAGTAATGTGGGGAAAGATCCACTACTCTGATTAGACATATGGGGAGTCGTCGCGCTAGGGTTGAGTCCGGCTCAAGGCATATTGGCGAGGCTCCTGCCAACAGCGCTACGGTTTCGCCGCAATACAACCACACCCGTAGGGGGAAAAATGGCCACTGATCTTGAGAGGTTCGTTACCGCAGACGGACGCGAGGAGCAGATCCGAGAGGTAGAGGCCCGCATCGAAGCCGACGACATCCGGTACCTGTACTGCCAGTTCGTCTCAGTGACGGGACGGATCATGGGCAAGGGCATACCGGCCAAGCACTTCGGCATGATCGCTCGCAAGGGCTTCCAGCTGGTGTACGGCTCCACCGCCAACCTCTTTATCGACCGCCACGGGAACTACATCGGCTACGGCCCCGAGGCCCGCGAGCTGGTCGGTATCGGCGAGCCCGAGACCTTCATGCCCCTGCCCTGGGACTCCAGGACGGCTCGGGTGTGGTGCACCCTGTTCAGGGGCCGCGAGGAAGAGGTGGACGGCGGTGCCTACCTGACCTCCGACTGCCGGGGGAACCTGCGGCGCCTCCACGCCGAGTTCGAGGCCAAGCACGGGTTGCACCTGCGGGCCGGCTGCGAGCCCGAGATGATGTGGCTCAAGGCCGACGCCGACGGCAAGCCCACCGTCGAGGGCATGACCAAGCCCAACTGCTACCACATCGACCAGTTCGCCGAGCTGCAGCCCCTCATCCACAGGGTGGTGGAGTACTGCGAGGCCATGGGCCTGGACATGATCCAGGGCGACCACGAGGACGCCCCCGGCCAGCTCGAGCTGAACTTCCTGTTCGACCGGGCCGAGCTCACCGCCGACCGGCTGACCACCTACCGCCAGGTCTGCAAGCAGGTCGGCCGCGAGCTCGGGGCCTTCCCGTGCTTCATGCCCAAGCCGTTCATGGGGGTGTCGGCCAACGGCTGCCACCACAACATCTCGCTGTGGGACGCCGACGGCAACAACAAGTTCATGCCCGAGGGCGACAACCCGCAGCTGCCCGGCCCCGTCGGCATGAAGGCCATCGGCGGGATCCTGGAGCACGTGCGGGCCCTGACCTGCCTGACCTCGCCGACGGTCAACTCGTACCGCCGGCTGTGGGACACGGGTTTCTGGGCGCCCGTGTTCGCGGACTGGGGCTTCCAGAACCGCACCACCGCCCTGCGGGTCAGCGCCCCGGGCCGCTTCGAGTACCGCTCGGTGGACAGCGCCGTCAATCCGCACCTGTCGTTCGCGGGCCTGCTTCAGGCCATGGACGACGGCCTCGACCGCGGCCTCGACCCGGGCGAGCCCGAGGAGCGCAACATCTACGAGGCCATGGAGGCCGGCAAGGCCGTCGAGAAGATCCCGCTCACCCTGGGCGAGGCCCTGGAGGCCCTGCGCAGCGACGAGGTCGTCATGCGTGCGCTGCCGGGCGAGATGAGCAAGGTGTTCTTCCACTACAAGGACGACGAGTGGGAGCGGTTCCTGGCCACCGTGTCGGACTGGGACGTGGAGGAGTACCTGGACGTCCTTCCCTAGCGGGCAACAGCCCCAGGGGCAACAGAACAACCACACCAACCAAGGGGGTAGCACCATGTGCGGCATAGCCGGCGTGATCCACCGGGACGGCACCGCCGATGTCGGGGCCGAGCTCACAGCCATGCTCCAGTCGATGAAGCACCGCGGGCCAGACTCGACCGGCTACGCGGTGTACGGACCGGCCGACGACCTCGTCGTGATCCGGTTCGTTCTGGCCGAGCCCAACAAGAGCACCGGCTTCGGCATGGAGGAGCGCCTGGAGCGCAACCGGGCCGAGGTCGAGTCGCGCCTGGCCAAGATCGGCGCCGAGGTGGCCACGGTCAGCAGTGACACCGGCTACGCCTTCCGGGCCACCATCCGCTACGGCGGCGACCTCAAGGCCTTGGCCGACTACCTCGAGGACGTTCCCGGCTGCGAGGTGCTGTCGCTGGGGAGCTCGCTGGAGATCATCAAGGATCTCGGGGACGCCGAGACGGTCAGCGGCCAGTACAAGCTGGGCTCGTTCCGGGGCACCCACGGCATCGGTCATGTGCGCATGGCCACCGAGTCCGAGGTCGACCTGGCCAGTGCCCATCCGTACTGGGCCTACCCGTTCGCGGACGTGGCCGTGGTCCACAACGGCCAGCTCACCAACTACCACCAGTGGCGCCGGCGTCTGGAACAGCACGGTCATCGCTTCCAGAGCGAGTGCGACTCCGAGATCATCGCGGTGTACCTGGCCGAGTACATGGCCCGGGGCCTGTCGCTGGAGACGGCCATGAAGCACAGCCTCGACGACCTCGACGGCGTGTTCACCTACGTCTGCGTCACGGGCAACGAGCTCGGCATCGCCAAGGACGAGATGGCGGCCAAGCCGCTGGTGCTGTTCGAGTCCGACCCCCTGGTGGCGGTGGCCACCGAGGAGGTCGCCATCCGGGAGCTGGTCAAGCGCGAGGTGGAGACCCGCGATCCTTACGAGCGAGAGGTGCTGGTGTGGCAGGTCTAGTTCTCGACGGCGGCAAACCGGGAAGGGGACAGTGATGCCAGGTTCAGGCTCGCGCAGCGGCGTCAGCTACGACGCCCGGGGTCTGGTGGAGCCCCATGCCGACATGCCCGACAACATCGAGGTCGATGGTGATCGGGCTCGCTTCGACGCGGCCGACCTGACGATCCGCCAGATCAACATGGCGCTGCGCCAACTCATCTACAACGACGGCGTCGGTGACGTGACCGTGCTCAACCCGGCGTCCAAGCACTCGCTGGCGGTGGGCATTCTCAAGCGCTGCCGCATCCACTTCGAGGGCAGCCCGGGCTGGTTCGCCTGCGGGCTCATCGACGGTCCCGAGGTCACCATCAACGGCCGGGTGGGCTGGTCGGTGGCCGAGAACATGATGTCGGGAGTGGTGACCATCGAGCGCAGCGCCGGGTCGCTCACCGGTGCGGCCATCCGTGGCGGAGACCTCATCGTCAAGGGCGACGTCGGGGCCCGCACCGGCATCGACCAGAAGGGCGGCACGATCATCGTCACCGGCGACGTCGGCATCAACACCGGGTTCATGATGCAGCGGGGCCGCCAGATCATCTGCGGCGACGCCGGCATGAACCTGGGCGACTCCATGTACGACGGCGCCATCTACGTGGCCGGCAGGGTGCGCTCCCTGGGCGTGGACTGCGTGCCCGGTGATTGGGACGATGCCGACACCGAGCTGATCGAGCGCAAGTTCCGCATCCACGGGATCGGCGACCCGCCCGAGTTCCAGAAGTTCGTGTGCGGCAAGCAGCTCCACAACTACGACGCGCTGGAGCCCTCCGAACGCAAGCTCGTGATCCATTAGGGGGACAGGAACATGGCCGAAGTCAACAAGAGCACAGACGTCCTCGGCAAGAGCCGGATCTTCACTCCGGAGGTCATCAACGACATCCACGTGAAGTCCGAGCTGGGCCGGTACCGGATGAGGGGCTTCTCCATCTTCAAGAAGATCCCCCACTGGGACGAGCTGGTGTTCCTGCCCGGAACGCTCACCCGGTTCGTGATCGAGGGCTACCGCGAGAAGTGCGAGACCAAGACGGTGATCGGGTCGCGCTTCGCGGCCAAGCCGCTGGAGCTCGAAGTCCCCGTGTACATCACCGGGATGAGCTTCGGCGCGTTGTCGCTGGAGGCCAAGATGGCCCTGGCCAAGGGCGCCTCCATGGCTGGCACCGCGACCTGCTCGGGCGAGGGAGGGATGATCCCGCCCGAGCGCGACCTGTCCACCAAGTGGTACTACCAGATCATCCAGAGCCGCTACGGTTTCAACCCCCACCACCTGATGCTGGCCGACGCGGTGGAGTTCTTCATCGGCCAGGGCTGCAAGGTCGGCCTGGGCGGCCACCTCATGGGCCAGAAGGTGACCGAGCAGGTGGCCGAGATGCGCTCGCTGCCCGCCGGCATCGACCAGCGCTCCCCGGCCCGGCACCCGGACTGGCTCGGCCCCGACGACCTGTCGCTCAAGATCCAGGAGATCCGGGAGGCCACCGACTACCAGATCCCCATCCAGCTCAAGCTGGGCTCGGCCCGGGTCTACGACGATGTGCGCATGGCGGCCAAGTGCGGCCCCGACGTGATCTACCTCGACGGCGCCGAGGGCGGTACCGGCGCGGGCCCCCACCTCGCCACCGAGGAGACGGGGATCCCACTGATGGCGGCCATCCCCGAGGCCCGCCGGGCCCTCGAGGACGTGGGCCTGGCCGACGACATCGACCTGGTGGTGGCGGGCGGCATCCGCAACGGCGGCGATGTGGCCAAGTGCCTGGCCCTCGGGGCCAACGCGGTCGCATTGGGCACCGCCGCGCTGATGGCGCTCAACTGCAACAAGGAGATCCCCGGCGTCACCGACTACGAGGGCACCATCGGCGTCCCCGCCGGTGAGTGCTACCACTGCCACACCGGTCGCTGCCCGGTGGGCGTGGCCACCCAGGACGTGGAGCTGCGCAAGCGTCTCGACGTCGACGAGGCCGCCCTGCGGGTCTACAACTTCCTGATCACCCTGACCATGGAAGTGCAGATGCTGGCCCGGGCGTGCGGCAAGACCGACATCCACTCGCTGGAGCCCGAGGACCTGGCCGCCCTCACCCACGAGGCCGCGGCCATGGCCAAGGTGCCCCTGGCCGGAACCAACTACATACCCGGCGTCACCGAGGAGCGCACCCTCGCCGAGATCCGGGACCTGTTCGACAAGCACGTGATCGACGGAGGTATGTGAGAATGGCTGGATCGGCGAGCACGGGCGAGAGCTCGCGCGAGACCCGAACGGTTGCCATCGATGCCGAGGTGTTGGCGGGAAAGCGCTTCGCCTACCAGGAGGACATGTCCCTGGTCGAGGGCATCGACCTGCTGGCCGCCACTCCCGGACAGGACATCAACTGGCTGGAGGACATCACCCTGCTGGAGGAGGACGGGGTTCCCGCGGTGTTCGACCGCTACTCGAACTCGTTCCTGAAGATCTACTTCGACATCCCCGCAGGGCGTGAGGACGAGATCGCCCGCAAGGTGCTCATCAGGCATCTCACCGACGGCAACTCCTACGGGATTACTCTCAAGGACATCCACTGCAAGTTCCCGCAGGTGGAGCTGGGACCGTGGGTGGAGGACTCACCGATCGTGGGCACCGACTGGAAGCAGCCGGTGCTGGAGGGTTGGACC
Organism: Candidatus Aldehydirespirator sp.; assembly: GCA_965203575.1. Lineage (GTDB taxonomy): Bacteria > Actinomycetota > Acidimicrobiia > Acidimicrobiales > Aldehydirespiratoraceae > Aldehydirespirator. The sequence goes on along the minus strand of OZ241894.1, from coordinate 1,617,031 downwards.
GCCCCCGCCGGCCATTAGGCAGCCGGTCGCAGGTCGAACAGGCAAGGAGGGTCAGCAGTCATGGGACTTCCCGCCGCAGCGCGCTATGTGATCATCGGCGCCGGCATCCACGGTCTGTCGACCGCCTGGAGCCTGGCCCGGGACCTCAAGTCGTCCGGCCGCGGGTCGGGCGACGATGTGGTCGTGATCGACAAGACCGGCGTCGGTGCGGGTGCCTCAGGCATCGCCTGCGGCGTCGTTCGCAACAACTACTTCCAGCCGGCCATGCGCGAGCTGATGTCCCACTGCGTTGACGTCTGGGAGAGCGACCCGGAGGCGTTCTCCTACCATCCGGTGGGCTACCTGCAGATAAGCCACGAGGCCATGCGGTCCGACGTGGCCTCGATCCACGAGCAGCAGAAGGCCATCGGCTACTCGTCGACCTTCATCGAGGGTGCCACCGAGTCGGCTCGCTACATGCGCGGGATCTTCCACGACTGGCAGGCCCGGGGCATCACCAGCGTGCTGCATGAGCACCGCGGCGGCTACGCCAACAACATGGCGTCGCTCAAGGGACTGCTCGAGAAGGCCGAGGCCCAGGGAGTTGCCGTCGTGGGCGGCGTCACCGTGACCGGCTTCGACCGCGACGCCTCCGGAGCCGTCACCGCGGTGCTCACCGACCAGGGTCCGGTCGCCTGCGAGCAGGTGGTGGTGGCGGTCGGTCCGTGGGTGCAGCAGATATGGGCCATGCTCGACCTGCCGTTCAGCGTCGACGTGCTCGGCCGTGACGGCCGCCTCCATCGCCGGCCCACCTGGACGTACATGTGCCTCCAGGAGGGCACGCTCGCCGTCGATCCCGGCTATCTCACCGACAACGACGGCAACATGCCGCCCGTGGTCCACGTCGACACCGACGTCGATCTCTACGACGAGGCTGGGCTGGTCACCGAGGGCCCGTGGGGCATCTACTACAAGCCCGACTTCAGCTTCGGCGGCGTGCAGGGCGGCTACGTGCCCTACGTGGTGGACAAGCCGGCCGACGAGGTGGCCGTCGACCCCTACGGGCCCGACTCCCCCGACTTCATTGTGGGCGAGAACTTCTACCGCACATGGACCGCGGCGCTGGCTCACTGCCAGAAGCGCTTCGAGGGCAAGTCGCATCTCATGAGCACCGAGCCCTCCGGCGGCATCGGCAGCTTCTCGCCCGACAACTTCCCGGTGTTCGACACGTTCTGCGACAACGTCTACTTCATTGCCGACTCGAACCACGGCTACAAGATGATCGGCGTCGGCACGCTGGTGGCCTCCGAACTGCTGGGCGATCCCCAGGCGTTGCTGGAGCCGTTCCGGTGGTCGCGCTACGCCGAGGGCAAGCTCCACCCGGTTAGCAACTCGCCCTACCCCTGGAGCTGAGCCCGCCTGGGTCCGCTACATGCCGGCTGGCACGTAGCGGATACGCTTCACGGGGTTGTAGGTGCAACGTCCGAAAGGCGTGTCCTCAATGGGGCAGGATGATCAGAAAGCCGAGTCCAGCGCCGGAGGGTCTGAAGGCACCGCGCCACTGGTAGTCCCCTCCGATTACGCCAAGTCCTACGAAAGGGCTCGAGCCGTCGATCCCGACCGGGCTCGGAACTACATCGTTCACACGATGGTCGCGGACCCGGTGTGCGACGAGATGATGGCACAGCTCACCGCCGTTCCGGAGCGGGACGCGGACCGGCTGATCTGGGCTGCTATCGAGGACCCCGACGATCCGGCTCTCAAGGACGCTCCGCCCGCGGTGCACGCCTTCATCGAGGAGCTGGAGACCATCCCCGACTGGGTCGACATCGACGGTTTCGTCGGCGGCATCCGCACATTCCACCGCGACTCGTCAGCGTGTCTGGCCGCGATGCTCGGCGGTGTGCTGGTCGAAGGGTTCACGACCACCATCGCCAAGTCTTTCTTCATCACGGGCCGGTTGCGCGACCAGGGGGTCAGGCGCCTGAGGCAGAACAACCGCCACATGATCGAGATCCTGCTGCCGGGAGGCCTGGAGACCCGGGGCGACGGCTGGAGGCTGTCGGTGCGGATCCGGCTGGTGCACGCCAAGGTCAGGCAGCTCTTCGACTATTCCGATGAATGGGACACCCCGGCATGGGGAGTGCCGATCAGCGCGGCCCATGTCGGCTATGCGCTGACCGCCTTCTCAGCGAGGATGCTCCAGCACATGAAGAGCCTGGGCGCCGCCTACGACGACGAGGAGCGCGACAGCTTCATGGCGGTCTGGCGGTACTCGGGGCACTTGATGGGGGTCCCCGAGACGATCCTCTACGACGACTACGCCGACGCCTTGGAGCTGTTCAAGATCGGCGGGCTGTGCGAGCCCGAGCCGGGCATGGAGTCGATCGTCATGGCCAGCTCACTGGTCAACTCCGCCCCTGTCGTTGCAGGGATCACCGTTCCGGCTGATCGCCGGAAGCTCGCCAAGTACATCTTCACGGTGTCTCGCGCCATGATTGGCAGCTCAGTGGCCGACAAACTCCAGTATCCGTCCGGTCGCACCGCCGGCGTGCTGCCGTGGTTCCGTATGCAGCGGCGCTACCACCGCTTCATCAACAGGCGGCTCCCGAGGCTGAGCAGGGAGTCGAACTTCACCGCGTTCAACACGCTGCTCGAAGTTTCGGCCCTGCAAGGGCTGAACATCGACTACAAGCTTCCCGACCATGTCCACGCCGAGGAATCCCGGCGGTGGTGAGGACTTAGACCCAGGAATCGCCCGCGTCGGCCTGCTCGGCCTCCAGTGGCGCCTCCACCGGCAGGGTGATGCACATCTCGGTGAACTCGCCGGGCTCGGACTCGACTGCGATGTTGCCGCCGTGACGGCGGATGATGTCGCTGGAGATGGACAGGCCGAGACCGGTGCCCTGGTTGGTCGGCTTGGTGGTGAAGAACGGGTTGAAGATCTTCTCGATCACATCGGGGGGCATGCCCGTGCCGTTGTCACGGATGCGGACCTCGACGTGATCGTTGGACCGCGTCGTCTTGAGCCAGATGGTGGGCAGAAAGCCCTTGTTGCCGGCCGCGATCTCGGCCCGGTGGCGGTCGTTGGTGGCGTGGCCCGCGTTGGTCACCATGTTCAGGAACACCCGCCCCAGATCCTGGGCGATCACCTTCAGCTGGCCCACATCCGGGTCGAGGTCCTGCTGGATGTCGAGCTGGAAGTCCGAGTCCAGAGCCCGGGCGCTGTGGAATGACAGTTGGGCGTGCTGCTCCAGCAGGTCGTTGATGTCGGTCAGCTGCCACTCGCCGGAGTCGCGTCCCATCATCAGCATGTCGCGCACGATGCGGTCGGCTCGTTCGCCGTGGGAGCGGATGCGCTCGATGTTGCCGGTCAGATCGCTGGCGATCTCATTGACATAGTCCTTGTTGTCGTCGCTGATGTCGTCACCGATGTCCTCCAGCAGTTCCTTGAGCTCGTCGATGAGCTCCTCGGAGGCCTCGGCGAAGTTCTTCACGAAGTTCAAGGGGTTCTTGATCTCATGGGCGACTCCTGCGGTGAGCTCGCCCAGAGCGGCCAGCTTCTCACGGGTGACGATCTGGTCCTGGGCCTTCTGCAGCTCGGCCAGTACCCCTTCGAGCTGCTCGTTCTTGCCCTGCAGCTCCGTGGCGAGCTGCTCGACCAGGTTGAGGCGCTGGACCTCCAGGGCGTGGCGCCGGAACACTTCCAAGGTCGCGGCCATGTCCGCGACCTCGTCCCGGCCGGTGATCGGGACGGTGACCTCGAGGTCGCCGCCGGCCATGCGTCTCATCCAGTCCGACAGCAACGCGATGCGCCGCACCAGAGCCTTGCCCACGAAGAACCAGATGATGAACAGGGCGCCCACGATGCTGAACGCGCTGATGGCCAGCAGCAGGGTTCGTGCGGTGGCGATGGCCTGCTCGGACGCGGTGGTGGCCTCCGCGGCCCGGTCCTGGGAGGCCCGCACCAGGCTGTCGACCTCGGAGACCAGCGTGAGCGAGAGCTGGCTGTTCTGGTCCAGGAGCTCTTGGTGGTGCGCGATGATCGTGAACTCGCTGGCTGCGAGGTCGAATGAGTTCTCCGCGCCGAGTCCCAGCTCCCGCAGGCGGGAGAAGATCGGGGCCGCGTCGGCATGGAACTGCGTTCCCTGCAACGTCAGCAGGTTCCTGTCGATCCGGCCGGCCGCCGCTTCGAAGCGCTCCCGCAGCGGCTCCAGCAGGCTCTGATCGTCCAGGGCGAAGGCGCTGGCCAGGAGGTCGGAGGTGATGTTGGCATCGGCTTCGAGCTCGGCCAGGCGCCGGTACCGGAAGACCTCGTCCTCCGAGAAGTGCTCGGATCTCGGAACCGGGGACGTGTCGAGCTCGGAGTGGCCGGTGAGGGTGTAGAAGAGCTGGTCGTCCAGGGCAGGGACCAGGACATCGCTCACCTGAGCCCTCAGGTTCACGAGCTCCGCCTGCTGCACCGTTCGCTGCTCGGCGATGTCGAACCTCTCCGAGACCTCGCGCCGGATCTCGGCGATGTTGGCGATCAGGGTGTCGGCACTCTCGCGGATGCGGGCCACGCTGGCGGCGTCGCTGTCGCTCTGTTCGAGGACCGCCATCTGCTCCTCGAACGTCAGGACGGTATGGTCTATCTGCTGGCTCTGCTGGAACAGCTCCATAGTCGTGGCCGAGGCGGCCAGGGTGGGCGCGGCGTTGGCGAGGATCCCGCCGTACTGCGCGACGCCGAACGCGGCAGCCAGTTCGGGAACGCTTCCCTCGTTGACCCGCCTCTGGGCATCGCCCACACGGTTGAAGGAGAACCACCCGACCAGGCTGGCGGCCAGCGTCAAGGCCACCGCTCCGCCGATGCCCACATAGAGCTTGGTGGAGATCCGGGACCAGAACCCGAGCGAAGGTCTCATCGCGTCATCGGCGGGCGTGTCCTCGATCGACGACTGGTCGGTGTCACCGGCCGCCGGTTCGCCGGGAGTCGCTGCGGCGGGGTCCTCCACGGGTTCGTCGGGCAACGGAGTCACGGACTCTTCCGCCGCCGGTTCGTCGGGCAACGGAGTCACGGACTCTTCCGCCGCCGGATCGTCGAGCGGTGAACTCATTGGGTCACCCAGCGACTGGTCTCATGCAGAGTCTCGACGGGGTGGTATTGGCCGTCGGAGCCGATCACCGTCAGGAAGACCCGGTCCGAGCCCTGGTTGTCGCCCTGGCCGAACTGCAGGGCGAAGCCGTCGATGTCCAGATTGCCCCGGTCGATCAGCTGCTGAAGCAGGCAGGATCGTTCGACGTCGGCGCCGCACTGCTCCAGAGCCTGGATCACCATGCGTCCCGCCAGATAGCCCTCGAGCGACACGAACCCCGGCTCCGCCTCCGCATCGTGGCTCGACAGGGCGCCGAGGTAGGAGTGGACGACGGGCAGAGTGTCATCCTCCGGGAACGGGACGACCTGGGTCACCAGCACCCCTGCGCCATCCGGTCCCAATTCCTGGGCGAGGGCATTGCTGCCGACGAAGGACACGGTCATGAAGACCGCATCCATGCCCGTGCGGCGGGCCCACAGGATCAGCCTCGCGACCGGCTCGTAGGCGCCGATCGAGATCACCGCTTCGGGGTTGCCCTGGCGCAGGTCGAGCAGGGCCGTCTTGACCGCGGTGGTGTTGCGGGGGTAGATCCCGATCGACACGGGTTCCATTCCCCGCCGATCGAGCGCCGCGACCACGCCGCGGTAGCCGGCCCGTCCGAACGAGTCGTTCTGGTACATGACGCCGATCCGGGTGATCCCGAGGTCGTTGGTCAGCCGGGCCACCATCTCCTCGGTCTCCTGGTTGTAGGAGGCTCGCAAGTTGATGATGTTGTCCCACTCGTCGTCGCGGAGGAAGGCGGCGCCGGTGAAGGGTGCGATGTAGGGAACCCCGGCGTTGCGGGCGATCGGGGTGGCGGAGCGCGAGGTCGGAGTGCCCACCGCGCCTATGAGCGCGAACACCTGCTCCTGCTCGATGAGATGGCGGGTCATCACTATCGCGTCCTCGGGCTCGTACGCGTCGTCGAGGGATTGCAGTTCCAGGACGCGCCCGTGGACCCCCCCGGCCGCGTTCACCTCGTCGAACGCGGCCAGGATCCCCAGCCTCATGTTCCTGCCCAACTCCTTGGCCGGTCCGCTCAGCGCGGCAGACTGTCCGAACAGGATCCGTTCCTCGGTCAGGCCCAGTGAGTCTCCGTCCGGCTCGATGACGGGTCGGACCGATACCGATTCGTCGATGTCCGGGTCGTTCGCGGTTTCTCCATCGCCGCCGCACGCCGCGACCAGCACCGCGACCACCACCGCCCACCATCCGCCGGCAGTCCATCGGCGACGCGGCCCGCGGTGGTGGGTCATCTCACCTTCAAGTCCCGCTCTTGTTCGCTGCGCTCACGGGCCGCTCGGGCCACGACCTCGCTTCTCGCCTCGCGATACGTCGGCATTGCTACCTGTCCGCTCGGTCTCTGCGGGCGACGATCTTCAGGCGGTTCTTCCCCGACTCCCGGCAGTACTCCACGTCGTCCATCAGGGTCTTGGTGAAGTGCACGCCCAGACCGCCGATCGGCCGGTCTTCTATCGGAGACGTCAAGTCCGGCTCGGGTGCCTCGGTCAGGGGATCGAACGGGATGCCGTCGTCGATGATCTCGATGACGATGTCCTCTGGTAGAGAGGTCACCTCCACCTCGACATCGCTGGGCCGGCCCTCATGGGAATAGTCCACGACGTTCTGGGCCAGCTCGTCGATCACCAGGCTGACCCGGAACGTCAGCTCGCCGGGCCAGCCGTCCCTTTCACCGAGTGCCTCGACGGCCGCGACCAGCTCCGGCAGCTCCTCGTAGCTGGAGCGGACCTGTTCGCCGTTGGCGTTGGTGGTCAGGAACAGCATGGCGCGGTCAGTTCTCTCGACGCAGCACGAGACAGGTCGTGTCATCGAACTGCGGCACATCGCCGGCGAATTCATTGACGAGGTCGATGACCCGATGGCCGGCGTCCTCCGCATCGCCCGGGGGATTGGCCGCGAAGGCCTCACGCAACCGGTCCAGGCCCAGCTGCTCCTCCTCGGCGTTGATCGCCTCGGTCACGCCGTCGGTGTAGAGAACGACGGTGTCACCGGGTGACAACTCGTGGGAGTGCTGGAGGAAGTCGAACCCGGGCAGCACGCCCAGAGCAAGGCCGTCGGTCACCGGCAGCTGGGTGCTGCTGCCGTCCGCGTGGATGACGAGGGGCGGGTCGTGGCCTCCGTCCGCGTAGGTGAGCACACCGGTCGTCGGGTCGTACACGGCATAGATCATGGTGACGAACATGCAGGCGTCGTTGTCCTCGTTGAGTACGTCGTTCACTTCCGTGAGCGCCTCGCCGGGACCGTTGGCCCGCATGGCTGCACCCTTCAGCAGCGTGCGGCTGGACATCATGAACAACGCCGCAGGCACGCCCTTTCCGGATACGTCCGCGATGGCCAAGCCCACTCTGTCACCGGACAGACCGATCACATCGAAGAAGTCGCCCCCTACGTTGCGGGCAGGCTGCATGGTGCCGAATAGCTTGTAGTTGTCGTTGCGGGCGAACTTGTTAGGCAGGATGGACTGCTGCATCATGCTTGCAACATTGAGTTCGTTCTGCAGCACTACGAGCTTGTCTCTAGCGCTGAGCGCTTCCTTCCATTCACGTATGTGTTGCAGAGTTCGATCTATTGTGAACTTCAAGTCGTCGAAATCGACCGGCTTTGTGACGAAATCAAAAGCACCGCGATTCATGGCGATCCGGATGTTCTTCATATCGCCGTAAGCGGAGATTATGACGGCCCGTATGTCCGGTGCCACATCCGGAATCCTGTCAAGAAGTGTGAGGCCATCCATCTTGGGCATGTTGATGTCCGACAGGACCATGTCGATGCTCTCGTCCGCGTCCAGCGCTTCGAGTGCCTCGACCCCATCGTGGGCGAAGACGAACTCGTACACGCCAGTCCTGATGTAGCGCCGCATGCGCTGCAGCATGAGAGGCTCGAGATCTGGCTCATCGTCGACCACGAGGATCTTGTGCTTCTGCGGCGACTCAGTCGTTGTCATTGGAGTCCTCTCTAGCGATTGGAGACGGCCACTTATGCGCTGACTGCTGCGAGCGCTTCGGACTGTGAGTCGTGGATCGGAATAATCTTGTCGAATCCGCTGATTTTGAATACTTCCCGAATTGATTCGTTCATTGAGGAAAGAACAAACTTCACACCGTTACTCTGGAGACCCTTGGCAGTGATAAGGATCACTCTCATCCCGGCGCTGCTGATGTAGGAGACGTCCTCAAAGTCCAACACAACGGCAGAATCATCCTTGGTGATTGCCGCTTCCAAGCTAGAGTGGAACTCCCGAGAGTTGGAACTATCAATGCGCCCGTTGGCCTTGGCAATTACCGTTTCGCTCTCCCTCTGGGCGGTGATCTCCATCGCCATGCTCCTCAGTCAATGTCTCTCCTGGTCGGAGGGGATACTACCCCGCGGGCTGTGGTGTGGCTCATGCGCGGGCGCTGGGGCCGTAGGTCAGGTGCATGAGATCACCATCGGCGAACCGGCTGGGTCTGAGCGCTCCGGCGTCGATGGCAGGGGCGTCGCCGACCTGCTCGACTCCGGTCAGGTGCGCGGCCGCGATCTCGCCCAGGGCGGGGGAGAGCTTGAGCCCGTGCCCCGACAGGCCCACCGCCAGGTACAGACCTGACACCGGCCCGATCTCCGAAGCCCAGCCCAAGATCGGGTGGTAGTCGGGTGAGATGTCGTAGGCCCCGCTGGTCGTCCACACTGTGGCCGCCACCGACATGGCCGGGAGCCGCTCGGCCATGGCCGCGCCGATGCGGGCGGAGTGGGCCCGGTGGTCGGCGGCCGACCCGTCGGCCAGCGGGTCGGTGACGGGGGGCATCTCCGGCGGGTAGGCCACCGCGAGCACGTGCCGGCCCATGTCGGGACGGATCACCAGGTTGGAGTTGCCGTCGGTGATGCAGGTGTGCAGCGCCCGGGCCCCGGGGGGCTGCTCGAGCATGGCCATGTCGAGGCGGCGCCGCTGCACGGGCACGTCCACGCCGAGGGGATCGAGCAGATCGCGGGCCCAGGCGCCGGTGGCCGCCACCACGACCGGCGCGGAGATCTCTCCGGCGCTGGTGGCCACCCCGGTCACCGCGCCGTCGCTGGTGGTGATCCCGGTCACCTCCAGGGGTGCCAGCACCGCTGCGCCGTTGCTGGTGGCCGCCACCAGCCAGCTCAGCACCATCTTGGTGACGTCGATGTAGCCGCCGTCGGGCTCGTAGGCGCCGCCCGCCAGGCCGTCGGCGTTCACCAGCGGCTCGATCTCGGTGATCTCGCCGCCCCGTACGAAGCGGGTGTCCACCCCCAGGCTGCGGCCGAGCTCGATGTTGCGGCGCAGCCCGTCCACCTGGTCCTCGGTGACCAGCAGCATGTAGCCGAAGCGGGCATAGCCGGGATCGCCGTAGCCCACCTCCGCGGACCAGTTGCGGATGCAACCGAATCCCCGCTGGGCGATGCGCACCATCAGCTCGTTGGAGTAGTGCTGGCGGATCTGGCCGAATGTGCGGCCCGAGATGCCCCCGACCGGCGGCCGGGCGTCGATGACGGCCACCCGCCGGTCGGTGTGGCGGGCGAGCTGGTAGCCGATGCTGGCGCCGGTAACTCCCGCGCCGATCACGACCACATCGACCTCGGCCGGCACCGTGCGCATGAACGCGGATCGTACAAGTTGTCGAGGTGCCAGGAGGGAATGGGCCGGTTATCGCGCCGAGCGGGCCTTGACTTGTAGGCGATGGGAGCGGAGCACTCTCTCCGTGTAGCCGTTGGGTTCATCCCGAGCCGAGAACACAAGCTCTATGGCCGCTTGGAACGGGATGCTGGAGTCGTAGTCGGGCGCCATGGGCTCGTAGGCGGGGTCGCCGCTGTTCTGCTGGTCGACCAGGTTGGCCATGCGACGCATGGTCTCGCGCACCTGGTCGGCGGACACAAGTCCGTGGTGCAGCCAGTTGGCTATGTGCTGACTGGAGATTCGGAGGGTGGCCAGATCCTCCATGAGGCCGATGTCACCGATATCGGGAACCGTTGAGCATCCCACTCCCTGGCCCACCCATCGGACCAGGTATCCGAGGATGCCCTGGATGTTGTTGTCCAGCTCGCGCTGTATCTCGCTCGGGCCGAGCTCCCGGCCCGCCGCCAGCACGGGTATGTCGATCAGGCTGGCGAGGCGGGCGGGCGTGCGGTCGGCGAGGTCCCTCTGGCGGTCGGTCACGTCCACCAGGAAGTAGTGCAGGGCGTGCAGGGTTGCGGCGGTGGGGGAGGGCACCCAGGCGGTGCTGGCTCCCGCGATCGGATGCTGGATCTTGGCTTTGACCATGGCCGCCATCTCGCTGGGCATCGTCCACATCCCCTTGCCGATCTGAGCGCGTCCCTGCAGCCCGCAGGCCAGACCGGTGTCCACGTTGGAGTTCTCGTAGGCACCGAGCCAGGCGGCCGCCTTCATCTCGGTCTTGGGGATCACCGGTCCCGCCTCCATGTCGGTGTGGATCTCGTCGCCGGTGCGATCCAGGAAGCCGGTGTTGATGAACACCACCCGGTCTCGTGCCCTCCAGATGCATTCCTTGAGACCCAGCGAGGTACGACGTTCCTCGTCCATGATCCCCATCTTCAGGGTGCGTTGCACCAGACCCAGGGCGGTCTCCACCCGGCTGAGCAGGTCGCAGGCCAGGGCGACCTCTTCGGGTCCGTGCAGCTTGGGCTTGACGATGTACACCGAACCGGAGGCCGAGTTGCGTATGGGCCGGCCGTCCACCCGCCCCATCCCCCGCAGGTCGTGGAGCGCGCACAGAGCCGTGACCATGGCGTCGACCATGGTCTCGTAGACCGGCTCGCCATCGAGCCTCACCATGTCGGTGGTGAGATGGTGCCCCACGTTGCGGACCAGCATCAAGGAGCGCCCCGGCAGCGTGATCTGCGAGCCGTCCGGGCCGGTGAAGCTGCGGTCACCGTGCAGCGACCGGTTCACCGCCCTGCCGTCGCGCACGAACGTCGTCTCCAGTGTGCCCCGCATCAGCCCGAGCCAGTTCCGGTAGACCGCCACCTTGTCATCGGCGTCCACGGCCGAGACGGAGTCCTCGAAGTCCATGATCGCGGTGAGGGCGGACTCGAGCCGGATGTCGAAGATGCCGGCGTGGTCCCGGCGTCCCACCGGGTGGTCGGCGTCGATTCGCAGCTCGCAGTGCAGGCCGTTCTTGCGCAGCAGGATCGATGCGGGCGCATCCGCCGGGCCGGTGTGGCCGACGAACTGCTCCGGGCGCAGTAGCGCGCTCACTGTGCCGTCCCCGCTGCGAACTCTCAACGAGCCGTCCTGCACCAGGTAGTCGGTCGCCCAGGCATGGCTCGCCGAGTCGAGGGTGAAGTGCGTGTCGAGGAACTCGCGGCCCGCGGCGATCACCCGGTCGCCTCGGACAGGGTTGTAGGCGTCGCCGCGGCTGCAACCGTCCGCCTCGTTGAGCACGTCGGTTCCGTAGAGGGCGTCGTACAGGCTCCCCCAGCGCGCGTTGGCTGCGTTGAGCGCGTAGCGGGCATTGTCGACGGGCACGACCAGCTGTGGTCCGGCCACCTCGGCCATCTCGGGGTCGACATTGGTGGTCGTGGCGGTCACCGCGCTGTCCATGTACCGCAGGTATCCGATGTCGCGCAGGAAGTTGGCGTAGGCGTCGGGGTCGTGGCCGCGGCCGTCGGCGCGGGCCGCCCGGTGCCAGTCGTCGATCTGGGCCTGAAGCTCGTCGCGGTGGGCCAGCAATGCCGCGTTGCGCGGCCCGAGGTCGGTCAGTATGGACTCCAGAGCATCCCAGAACTCGTCGATCTGGACGCCGGTGCCCGGCAGGGCCTCGACCGCGATGAACTCATGGAGCGGTGGAGCAATCTCAAGCGACCCGGTACGCACGCGCTGTAGCCAACCACGCGCCGTCGACCGTTCCAAATCCTTGTGATCGCCGTCTGGCTAAGAGGCCGAGCGGGTAGGCGAGCGAGTCCGGTTCATACGGGCGAGGCCGTGGCCCGAGCGGCCCTCAGGTCGCAGCGAACAAGAGCGGGAGACATCTCCTCGCGACGCGACGGGCTTGCGCCCACCTGCGCACCTTCTAATGGCGTGTACCACTGGAGAGGGACTCGCGGTCGTAGCCGGCCACCTGCTTGTACCGGTCGGACATCGCGGCCATCTCCTGCGGCGTGATGACGTCGGCGATGTTCTCGAAGGGCCGGTCGCCGGTTCGCTCGTGGACCGCTTTGAGGATGACGTCCGGGGGTGCGGATCGGCTGGCGTGCACCACCGCTGAGGTGGCCGGGAGCCGCTGCTCCTCGTAGGACCGCAGCGCCTCGTCCACCGACGGGCGCGACTGCAGACCGTCGGCCAGAGCCCGCGCGTCGAGGATGGCCTGGCCCGCGCCGTTGGAGCCCCGCGGGTACATGGGGTGGGCGGCGTCGCCGAGAAGCGTCACCCGCCCGTGAGTCCAGCGGGGCAGCGGATCGCGGTCGACCATCGGATACTCGAGGATCTGCTCCGCGCCTCTGATGAGTCCGGCCACATCGAGCCAGTCGAAGGTCCAGTCCGCGAAGACGTCGTAGAAGTCCTCGAGGCGGCCGGTGCGGTTCCAGTCCTGCTCGTTGTACTGGTCGGTCTGCACCTCGGCCACCCAGTTGACCAGTTGGCGGCCCTGACCGTCGACGTCGTGCCGGACCGGGTAGATCACCATCTTTCCGACCGTCAGCCAGCCGGCCCGCAGGTAGGTGGAGCCGCTGAGGAACGGCTCCCACACAGTCGTGCCGCGCCACATGTTCACGCCCGAGTAGACGGGCGGACCCTCGTCACCGAAGAACTGACGCCGCACGACCGAGTGGATGCCGTCGCAGCCGATGACGGCTGCACTCTCCGCGGACGGCAGGGCTCGGCCGGTGACGGAGTCCACGAAGTGGGCCGCCGCGCCCCCGGCGCCGGAGTCGGTGCCGGTACAGCGGTGCCCGGTCAGCAGCCGCTCGGATCCATCGGGCACCCGGTCGAGGAAGGCACGGCAGAGCACCTGCTGAAGGTCTCCCCGGTGTATCTGGAACTGGGGCCAGTCGTAGCCCGCGTAGCGGCCGACGGGCTCCGAGTACACGAACTGGCCGAACCGGTTGAAGAAGCGGGAGTCCCTGGTGGTCACGGCCACCTCGGCGAGCGCGTCGAGAAGTCCGAGCAGGCCGAGTTCCTTGCCGGCGTGGGGCAGCAGGCTGATCCCGACGCCGATGGGTCTGATCTCCGGGGCGGCCTCGTAGACGCGGGCGCCTATGCCCCGCTGGTGCAGCATGAGGGCTAGCGTGAGCCCTCCGATGCCGCCGCCGACGATGATCACATCGTCCATGACGGCCTGGCAATCCCGCTCTTGTTCGCTTCGCTCACGGGCCGCTCGGGCCGTGCCTTCCGCTCTTGTTCGCTTCGCTCACGGGCCGCAGAGCCCAGGGGCCTCACGGCGCTCGGCCTCTGGGGGTCGTGCTCGGGCTTGTGCCCCCGTTGGTGTCAGGCCGAGTCGGCCAGGTAGGACTCCAGCGAGTCGTCCAGCGCTTCATCCCAGGCGGTGTGGTGGACGGGTGCCACCGTGCCGGTGAGCGGGGAGGTGTGGCCATGGTCGCGGTAGCCGATTATCGACTGCTTCTTGTGCTTCTTCCAGTCGTGGAACATCTGGTTGACCAGAGGCGTGTTGAAGTCGGGATAGTCGGTCTGGTCCACCAGGTCCTGCGTGTAGGCGCCCTGGAAGTCGATGCACGCGTAGTCGTCCGCCAACGCGTCCTCCTCGGCTTGGGCCGCCTCTATCCAGCGGGCCTGTTCCGCCGCGCCGGGAAGGGAGATGCGGCCCAGGATCACGTCTCGGGCGTACCAGGCCTGCGCGTCGAACATGTTGAACGTGTACCACTGGTCCTGCATGCCCAGGTAGAGGATCCGGTTCTCCGGCTGGAACACCACCCCGCGGTAGAGCATCGAGGTGGCCAGGCGGTTGACGGTCACCAGGCGCAACTCGTCGTCCATGAACGGGAAGTAGTGCAGGTACCCGGTACAGGAGACGATAGCGTCCACCTCCGCGGTCGAGCCGTCGGTGAAGTGCACGGTGCGGCCGTCGACGCGGGTCAGGATGGGCCTCTCGGTTATGCCCTCGGGCCAGTCGAAGCCCATGGGGCCGCTGCGGGAGCTGCACACCACCGAGCGAGCACCGTACTTCCAGAGCTGCGAGGCGATGTCCTCGGCCGAGTAGCTGGACCCGATCACGAGCACGTCGCGGCCGGTGAACTGCACGGCGTCGCGGAAGTCGTGGGCGTGCATCAACGTGCCGCCGAAGGTCTCGTAGCCCGGGTAGTGGGGCATGTTGGGGATGGAGAAATGGCCGGTGGACACCACCACGTGGTCGAAGTCCTCGCTGGTGTCGACGTCGTTGGCCTGATCGTGGGCGGTGACGGTGAAACCGCCGCCGGCGGAGCGGCTGACGCGGCGCACCGCATGGCTGAAGCGGATCTGGTCGCGGAAGCCGCTGCGCTCGGCCCGTCCGATGATGTAGTCGTACAGCACCTCGCGGGGCGGGAACGACGCGATCGGCTTGCCGAAGTGCTCCTCGAAGCCGTAGTCGGCGAACTCCAGGCACTCCTTGGGGCCGTTCGACCACAGGTAGCGGTACATGCTGGCGTGGCAGGGCTCGCCGTGCTCGTCGAGCCCGGTGCGCCAGTCGTAGTTCCAGAGCCCGCCCCAGTCGCTCTGCTTCTCGTAGCAGACGACTTCGGGCGCCGCCGGGCTGCCTGCCTCCGGATCGCTGGCGAAGGCGTGCAACTGTGACAAACCGCACGGACCGGCACCGATGACAGCTACTCGTGTCATGTCTGTATCCCCCCTCTGGTTAGGTGTGTCTATATCTGCAGTAAAACCTAGCGTAGCCTCTTGGCAAGGTCAGAAATTAGCCGCTAACTGCGGACACGGGTCTTGTCGGGGTCGTAGAACGGGTACCGCACCACCTCGGCCGCGATCCGCTTCTCGTGGCCGTCGAGCTTGCCGATCTCCACCGCGGTGCCGATCTCGGCGTGCTCGACCGCCATGCGGCACAGGGCGATGTTGGAGCGCAGTATGGGGGAGATGGTGCCGCTGGTGATCACGCCCACCTGATTGCGACCGGCGTACACACCGTCGCCGTGGGCGGCGGGCTCGCCCCCGTCCACCTCCAGGCCCACCAGCCGCCGCTGCGGGTTGTCACGGCGCTTCAGGAGGGCGTCACGGCCGATGAAGTCGTCCTCCTTGGTCTTGAGCGGCACGGTGAAGCCGATCCCGGCCTCGTAGGGGTCGGTCTGGTCGCAGAACTCGTACCCGGCGAAGATGAGCCCGGCCTCGATGCGCAGCATGTCGAGAGCGGACAAGCCCATGGGCACCAGGCCGTGCTCGGCGCCGGCCTCGAAGATGGCGTCCCACACCGCGGGTGCGTCCGAGGGGTGGCAGAACACTTCGAAGCCGAGCTCGCCGGTGTAGCCGGTGCGAGACACCACCAGCGGGATCCCGTCGTAGTCGCCGATGCGGGCGATGGTGAACCGGAACCATCCCAGCTCCGCGATGGTCGGCTGGTCGGGACGGGTCCAGATCACCTGCTCCAGGATCTGGCGGCTGTTGGGCCCCTGGATCT
Source organism: Candidatus Aldehydirespirator sp. (assembly GCA_965203575.1). Classification (GTDB taxonomy): domain Bacteria; phylum Actinomycetota; class Acidimicrobiia; order Acidimicrobiales; family Aldehydirespiratoraceae; genus Aldehydirespirator. The sequence continues at coordinate 1,601,346 of OZ241894.1, read as the reverse complement.
GGAGGTTGTGGAGCTGCTCGGTGGAGCTGCGCACCCATGCCTGCAGCCCCAGGCGCTGGGCCTGCTCCCTCAGCCAGACGCCGCTGTAACCCAACTGCCCGCCGATCCAGCGGAAGTTCTCGCGCCCGAGCCGGAACACGGTGCCGTCGTCGATCATGCCGCCGGTGTCGAGGCACATGGCGGTGTACGACACCTGGCCGTCGGAGAGCTTGCGGACGTTGCGGGTGACGCAGGTCTGCATCAGCAGCTCGGCGTCGGGGCCGGTGACCTCGTACTTGCGCAGCGGGGAGAGGTCTATGGCCGCCGCGGCCTGCCGGCAGGCCCAGTACTCCTCGACGGGTCCGTGGGCCGTGTAGGAATCGGCCAGCCAGTAGCCGCAGTACTCGCTGAAGCTGCGGGTCAACCCAGAGGTGCGGGGATGGAACCCCGTCTCGGAGGTCAGCTGGGCCTCGGAGTCTGCGGTCATGCGGATCGCCGTCGCTTTCTTGAACCGGTTGGCAGAGGGATAGACCCGAACCGCGATGTCGGTGGGGTTCCAGGCGTTGGCCGCGTCGATGTCGTCGGGGCATGAGGTGGACACGCACACCAGGTCCTCCAGGGCTCGCAGCAGGACGTAGTCGCCCGGACGGGACCACGGCTCGTCGAGGTGGATCTGGTTGTGGTCGTCGAGGTTCGTGTTGTAGAAGAAGTTGATGGCCTCCCAGCCCCGGCGGCGGGCCACCCCGTAGGGGTCGAGGACGTCGTTGATGTTGTCGGTGCAGTTGATGTGGCCGGGGTAGCCCAGCTCCTCGTAGTAGCGGGCGTTGCAGGCGGTGTTGAAGGTGTCATGGCGGCCCACGGTGTCCTGGATCACCTCGACCAGGGGTTGCATCCTGGCGTTGTAGAACATGGAGTAGAGGCCCGGCGCCGGGCAGGTCGCTCCCATGAGGGAGCGAGTGATCGTGGCGTCGAGGCTCACGTCGAGCCCGGCGTCGAGATCGGCTGCCGCGAAGCACTGGAAGTCCGAGCACTGCCGGCCTTCCACATCGACGACCTGGAACCAGTCGCCCTTGGCGACCTCGTAGGCCCTGGCGGTGCTGTGCCTCACGATGAAGTCCTGGCTGGGATCGGCCAGCGGCGCGGGCAGCAGGGGCTCAACCTCGGATCCCGTCGGATCACGGCGGTGCACGTAGGCGATCAGGTCGGTCGGGGGAGAACCGCCGTGGGCCGGCATCGACTCCCCCGGCGCGACGACCACGCAGGCGACGTCGTCAAGGGCCACCACCCTGGTCCGGGCGCCACCGGTGGTGTCGTCGCCCAGGACCCTCAATGGGGTGGCCGCCCGAACCGCAGCGAGGTCGATGCCGATGTGTTCGAGTCCGGCCCTTACCCGGCGCGCGTCCTGCAACGGTGCGGAGAGGATGCTTACTGCAGCCGGTTCTCCGGTGGATCGGGCCCGGTCGCCGTTGAGGCCGAGCAGCCCGGGGTCGGATCTTCCGGTGGTGTCGAAAGCGACCAGTTCGCAGCGCTGGCGACCCTCGGGATCGACGATCTCCAGCTCGTCGCCCGCGTCGAGGGCAAGGACGGTGGCGCCGCCGCCGGTCACCCGGTAGCGCTCTACTCCCGGTCCGAGCATCAACAGACCCGGCATCAGGACTCTTGGCTGGTCCGGTGCGATCATCGTCATGGCCGCCTCCCTTAGACGAGACGAACTCCTGTGGCCAGTGTCTGCGGCGCAGGTGGCTGGGCGCAAACGACGCGATACTTCCGCGTACTGTATCCCTTCCGCCCGCGGCCACGGGGTCGTGCAACCATACACGGATCGACTTCGGGCTGAATCTCTCGGTTTCTGCTGGATGAACGTCGTGGCATGGAGGATCGCGGTGTGCCCTGCGTTCCGCGTGGTCAGCTTGCTTGATGCCGGAGTTACCACCCCGCTGGTTTGGTGATGGCTCCAACCTCATCCCACAGGGTGTCGGGAAGTTGGCTGCGACGCAGATGGCTCTTCCAGAGGCGCCTGACGTAGGTGGCGGCGTTGGCCAGTTCCCTCGGACTTGCATTCATGGGGTCAGGGTTGACGAGCGTGATTCGAAGCCCTAGGTCGTCCCGCACGTACCGCATGGCGCCGGAGAAGTCCGCATCGTTCGACATGACAACCGCCTGCTCGTACATCCTGTTGAACCCGTCCACCAACAAGCGCGTGGCGAGGTTGACGTCAGAGCCCTTCTCCTCCGAGTCCCTGACCAGAACGTAACGCGGTAGTCCCGCCACCGGCTCTGCCAGAGGGCGGCGCTTGACGCCGGACCGGAAGGTGCCGTAGTAAACGTCGAAGCCCGGCAGGGTCGCCAGCGCCCGCAGGTAAGCCTGCTGCCGCTGGCGTTGAGAGGGATTGCCGGGTCGGGCGTTGAGCCGCGCGGTGAAATAGCAGACTCGGTTGATCGAGTCCTGAGGAAAGAGGGTCTCGGCCAGCTTCCGCAGGTCGAGCCACCGGAACGGAGTGTCCTTCAGGGCGCGGTAGTAGAGGTTGAAGCCGTCTATGTACAGGTTGGTGATCAATCTCTACTCCCACACAAAGACAGAGACCGCCCCGAAGGACGGTCTCGACCCTACCGCCGAAGAGATAGGGGCAGTGGCAAGAATATATCACGAGCTGTGAGCGCTGAGCGTTCGGCTGCTGACGCCGAGGCCCGGCCGGGCGTCTCATCGACTGGTGAGCAGTTCCGGGGCTTTGGTCTGTGGTCGGCCGTCAGCGTGTCGGCTCACGGGGTGAGCGTGGTGTTGGAGACGGGTGGAGTCACGGTGCTGTTCCGGGATGGGGTGGCGGTGCCGTGTTCCAAGAGCACGAGCCGCTCCGCCGGCGTCGCGCTTCGCTTTCAGCTACCCGGCAGCTGAGGTCATTGCCGCCGTCTACCCAAGGGCCCAGCGAGTCCGTGCCCTGGTGGTTTGTGTACACCGCCGGATGCGGACACACCGGTGAACATTTCCCAGATCAGCAGGACGGCAGCAACGAGGGAGACAGCGGCCGCTATCCATAGTCCTGCTGCGGGATCGGTCTCGCTGTCGAGGATCTTTCGGATGGTGATGGCCCCTGCGAAGCCTGCACCTATCCAGGCCGGTCGCCAACCTAATTGAACGAGCCCAGCGGTGATCAGGCTGACGACGAGGACGAGTTGGCCGTCATTGACGGCGATGCCCTGCACCGACTCGGTGACGCCGTCTGTTGCGGTCGTATGCCACGGCAGGAACATCGCCGCGGCTGCAGCAACCGTGCACACCTGCGCGATCCGCTTACGAGGGATCCTCACAGCGTCAGGCTAGAGGCCCAGATGCAGGGGCTGACGCCGCGCCGCAACAACGACGCGGCGCCAGCCGCATTGAATGGGGTGAGTCGGCCGTTAGAAGGCCTGTATGGCGATGATGGTGAAGACGATGCAGGCGATCGTGAAGACGATGAACGCCATCTCGATGCCCTTGTCGTGTCCCTGCTTGCCTTGGAACTCGATTTGCTTACGACGAGCCATGTCAGTCCTCCGAACCGTACTTGTCGGCGAGCCGGTCAGCTGCGTGATTGAGCAACTTGTCCTCGCGAACCGTTACGAGCAAGGCCGCGATCACAGAGACCGCGATCCCGAGGACGGCAAGGACGATCGAGGCGGTGTTGCCGCCCGGTCCCCACGTGAAGTATCCGGGGCACGCGTTGTAGAACGCTTCGCACAGACGTTCACCGGTGTCGGGATTCTCGACAGCTGCGAGGGCTTCTGCCCAGCTGTCGTAGGGGAAGGTGTCCATTCAGTTCTCCTTAAGTGCTGAACGTTGTCAGTGGTCGTTTCGATGGTCCGTAGCCTCCAGCTGCGCTCGCCGGCGCTTTCCCCAGTACCCGGCGGCTGCGACCAGCAGGTACATGAGGGCTAGAGCGCCGATGAACTGCAGCCATGAGGCGGACACCGATTAGCGGTTGGCGGCGAGGTCCGCCCTGAGCGTGGCTGTGGCGGACTCCGTGGAGCCGTCGGCATGGATGATGGGCTCGTCGGCTCGGCCGAACTCCGGATAGAAGTCCGTCTCGAACTCGGCCATGTCGAGGCCCTCCACTTCCACTTCGGGCGGGACCCTCAGCAGGTTCAGCTTCTTGAGGACCCACGATGCCACGTAGCCGGTGACGAAGGACAACGCGAATATCGCGGCTACACCAACCAGCTGGCCGAGGAACGAGGTCTCTACGCCGGCTGCCCCGGTCGGGTACCCGCTGGCGAAGATGCCAACGGCTAGCGCGCCCCACATTCCCATGAAGCCGTGGACCGAAACCGCGCCGACCGCGTCGTCGACACGGGCCTTGGTCTCCAGCCACCCGCCGATGTAGTAGCACGCCCCGGCCGAGAAGAAGGCCAGTAGCAGCGTCAGGTTCGGGCTGTAGATGTCCGCGCCCGCCGATACCGCCACCACGCCGGCCAGGCCTCCGGAGATGGTCCAGAACGGATCACCCTTGGAGAAGATGTAGCCGCCGGCGAAACCGCCCGCGAAGCCCATCGTAATGGTGAACGTGATGGCCGACAGCGTGGCCGGGTTGAAGTAGATGTTGGCCCAACCCGGGGTGGTGTCGGCCGTGATGGCGAGGCACGCCGCGTAGAAGGCGTAGAACGCGGTGAAGATGATCATCAGCCCCATCAGCGTGAGATGCAGGTTGTGGGGCTTGAACGCTCTCGTGCCGCCGTTGCTGTCGTACCGCCCGATCCTTGGACCGAGGTTGTACAGCACGCCCAGAGCGAAGATGCCGGCCACACCGTGGACCACCATCGAAGCCGCGAAGTCGTGGTAGCCGAAATGCACACTCAGCCAGCCTCCGTAGCTCCATCCCCAGGCCGCGGCGACGACCCAGACGATCCCGCCCATGAGGGCGGTCAGCCACAGGTAGGCCGAGATGCGAATGCGCTCGATCACCGAGCCGGACATGATCGATCCCGTCGTCCAGGAGAACAGCACGAAGGCCGCCCAGAAGACCCCGCTGATGTTGTCACCCAGGTTCGGTCCCATCGAGCCGTCCCAGGGCAGGCCGAAGCCGTCGCCGCAGTAGTAGTCCCCTGCGGCGGCACCGCCTGCACCGTCTGCCGAGACGGTGAACTTGATGCCCTCCTGCATGCAGAAGTACACGTACCAACCGAAGTAGTAGAACGTCGGCGTCACCACGGCGATCGTCATGATGTTCTTCATCGCCGTCGACATGACATTCTTGCGGCGGCTGACGCCAGCTTCGTAGGTCATGAACCCCACGTGCAAGAGCCACATGATTGCGACGGTGAAGAAGTAGTAAGCCTCCGTGAACACAACAGAGGTGTCCATTGACTCACCCCCAATTCTTCTTGTCCGCTCCGACCGGTCGGCCGGACTCCGGGGACAATAGCACAGTTCCAGCCGCCCGTTCAGGTCGGGCCGGCGCGCGGACCTTTCCAGGAGTTCGCGAATCTTTCCGAGGATTCGCGCCTTGAGCGGGGCGGCTACTCCTCGTCCTGCTCGTGGACGATTAGCTGGCTGACCTCCCCGGTGCTGGCGTTGACCCATATGTCGGCCTTGTGGAGGAACTCCTCGGGGCCGCCCTCGGGGTCGGCGACGGTGAAGACCACCACCCACATCAATTTGGCCGGGAAGCCCTGTCGCAGCAGCTTGGCCTCTGTTTTCTCCGGTGCGAAGGCGCCGGGCTCAGCGGCCAGCGCGCTCCGGGCAGTGGCGATAGCCTGATCTTCCTCTATCTCTCTGCCCCCACAGCTCTGTGGGGCGAATACGGCAACCACAACCAGGAGTACTCCCACCGCGATGAGCAGCTTGGTACGTGACTGAAGCGCAGCGATCCGGCCCAGCAGACCTGCGGGCTTTGGGTCGGGCTTTGGGTCGGGCGTTGAGTCGGTCATCGGGCGGTCCTGGGGACGTCGGGTGCGGGGTCAGTCCTCGTCGGGTGGGCGGACGAAGAAGCGCAGAACTATGTATCCCAGCACGTGCGTGATGGCCACGACGCTAACCCACCACAGCAGCACGTGGACCCGATAGCCGCGCTCGCGGCACTCCCAGACCGTGAGCCCCACCGCGGCGACGAGCAGGATCCAGAGCACCAGGCTCTGGCGAAGGGCGCTCTCGCTGAACCAGTCGAGGATGATCAGCAGGCCCATGGCGTCATCCTCCTGCGCCGGCCCCGGGTTCGCTGGCCGGGTACACCTTGATGGAGATGAAACGTATCGGCAACTTGACGAGCTCGACCGGGCCGTGGGCCACCTCGCCGTGGATCTGCATGGTGTCGCCCGCCTTGAGGCGGTAGGCCTTCCCGCCGTAGCCGTAGTCGATCGATCCCTCCAGCACATGGATGAACTCCACGCCGGGATGCTGGTAGAGCGGGAACACCCCCCCCGGCTCGGTGATGGTGGTGATCATCGGCTCGATCACCCGGTTGGGGCCGCGCAGGGTGCCGAGATCCTGGTAGAGACGCCCCGGCCCGCCTCCCTGGTGATGGATCTCGTGACCCTCGCCCGCCTTCACGATCACCAGGTCGTGCTCCTCGTCCAGGCCTCGGAACAGGGCGGTGACCGGGACGCGGGCGGTGGCCGCCAGCCGCACGAGGGTCGACAGGCTCGGCGCGCTCTGGCCGTGCTCGATCTTGGAGAGCATCCCCAAGGAGATCTCGGCGCCGGCCGCGAACTCCGACATCGTCATGTTCAGCGACCGGCGGAACTCCCTCACCCGGCTCCCCACCACACGGCACAACTCCTCGGTGGAGACCGAGGGGACCAGCGCGTCGGTGAGCTCACCAAGGGTGTCCGCTACCGATTCCATCTCCTGATCCTGCCAGATTCCTGGGGTGCTGTGACATCACCAGCCGCGAGGATGTCTCGACCGGCCTGCCGGAGGAGGCGCCGCGGCGGGCCGGCCGGTGCCCGGTCTACCATCGGCGCATCCTGATCCTCCTGCGGCACGGCCGCACTCCCAACAACGCCCAGGCCCGGCTTCAGGGCCAGATCGACTCGCCTCTCGACGAAGTCGGCTTCGAGCAGTCCGCAGTGGTCGGCAAGGCTCTCCGGGACCGCTGGCCCGTGGATCGCGTGGTGACGTCATCGCGGCGCCGCACCCGGCAGACATCCCGGGCCGCCGGCCTCGGTGAGGTCCCCACCACGATCGACGACCGGTGGATGGAGATCGATTTCGGTGCCTACGACGACCGCCGCATCTCCGACGTCATGGCCGAGCTCGGCGCGGCCTGGGCCTCCGACATCTCCTACGTGCCACCCGGAGGCGAGTCGATGGCCTGCCTGCATGAGCGGGTGGGTGAGGCGGTCGCCGAGATCGTGGAGGAGGCCTCGACCAGCAACATCGTGGTGGTGACCCATGCCACCCCCATCAAGTCGGCGGTGGCATGGTTGCTGGATGGCACCGCCGAGATGATCATGCGTCTGCGGGTGAGCCTGGCATCGGTCACCGCATTCGGACCGGTGGGGCACGGGATGGTCCTTACCGAGTTCAATTGGTGCCCGGCCCGCCACATTGGCTAACGGCTCCACAATGCCCGGCCCGCCACATTGGCCAACGGCTACACATCGGCCAACGACTCCACATTGGCTAACGGCTGCAGTCCGGACGTATCGTCGAAGCGATGATCTCGGGAATGAACCATGCCGTCCTGTATGTCCGCGACGCCCGCCGCCACCAGAAGTTCTACGCCGGCGTGCTCGGCTTCAAGACTGTGATCGACGGGCCGGGCGCCTACGTGTTCATGCGGGCTCCGGAATCGGTGAACCACCACGACATCGTCTTCTTCTCGATCGGCGAGGACGCGGCCCCCTCCCAGGCCGGCCGCAGCACGGTCGGCCTCTACCACATCGCGTGGGAGGTCGGCACCCTCGATGAGCTGGCCGAGATGCGCGAGCGGCTGATCGAGGCCGGAGCCCTGGTAGGTCAGAGCGACCATGGCCCCAACAAGAGCCTCTACGCCAAGGACCCCGACGGCTTGGAATTCGAAGTGATGTGGCTGGTGCCCCCGCAGTACTGGGGAGACGAGGAGCACGAGGCCATCATCCGCCCGCTCGACCTCGACGCCGACCGAGAGCGGTTCGCCGCCCTCGGATGACTCCTCGCCCGGGGATCCTTAAGGAGCGCCCACCATGAGCATCGCCGAGAGCCTCGGCAACCCCTACTGCTACTTCCTCGACGACGACGCCTTCGTCGAGACCGCCCGCCCCGGCTTCCGGCACCGGGTGATAACCGGCGAACACCTGCAACTCTGCTTCTGGCGCATCGCCGGCGGTGCTCGGGGCTCGGTTCTGCACAACCACGCCGAGAATGAGCAACTCGGTGTCATCATGCGGGGCAAGCTCGACTTCCGCATCGGCCCCGACGGAGCCAACGACGAGCGCATCGTGCTCAGCGAGGGCGACTCGTACCTGGCGCCCCGCTCGGTCTGGCACGGCGACTCGGTGTTCATCGGTGATGACGTCTACGGCGAGTGCTGGATCCTCGACGTGTTCGCTCCGCCCCGCTCCGACCTCGCCGACACGGGCTGACCACCGGCATGGCCGATTGGCGGCTGGCCGTCGACATCGGCGGGACCTTCACCGATGTGGTGCTGCTCGACAGCCAGTCGGGCCGGGTGGTCGTGGACAAGACCCTCACCACTCCGGCCGCGCCCCTGGAGGGGGTGCGGGCCGGCGTCACCCAGCTCCTGTCCAAGGCACAGGTCACACCGGCGGAGATCACCGCGCCCATAGTGCACGCCACCACCCTCATCACCAACGCCCTGATCGAGGGCCGCACCGGTCGGGCCGGACTGGTGACGACGGTGGGATTCGGCGACACGCTGCTGATACGGGACGAGCACCGCTACGACATGTACGACCTCCAGATCGAGTTCCCCGATCCCCCCATCGGTCGGGATCTCACATTCGAGATCGCTGAGCGCACGTCGGCTACCGGCGCAGTGCTGGCTGAGCCGTCGGCCGCCGACCTGGACCGGCTGGGCTCCCAACTGGCCGACGCGGCGGTGGAGTCGGTGGCCGTGTGCCTGCTCAACTCCTACGTCAACCCGACCAACGAGCAGGCTGTAGCCGAGTATCTTCGCGACCAACTCGGAGTGCCGGTATGTATCTCGGCCGAGATCTCGCCCCAGATCCGCGAATACCCCCGCATGATCACCGCGGCCTGCAATGCAGCCACCATGCCGGTTATCGGCCCCTACCTCGACGAACTGCAGAGATGGCTCTCGGCGGAGGGTTTCGGCGGGGCGGTGCTGATGATGCTGTCCAACGGCGGTGTGGTGTCGGCGGACGACGCGGCCCGGGGTCCGATCCGCCTAGTGGAGTCGGGACCGGCGGCCGGCGCTCTGGCCGGCACGTGGTACGCGAACCGCCTCGGTTCCGAGCGGCTGCTGTGCTTCGACATGGGCGGCACCACGGCCAAGGCCTGCCTGATCGAGAACGGTGAGCCTGCACTCACCAACACCTTCGAGGTGGCCAGGATCTACCGGTTCAAGAAGGGTTCGGGCTTCCCGGTGTCGGTGCCGTCGGTCGACCTGGTCGAGATCGGTGCGGGCGGGGGATCGCTGGCCCGTCTCGACCGCTTCGGTCTGCTCAAGGTGGGGCCGGAGTCCGCCGGAGCCGATCCCGGTCCCGCCTCCTACGGCCGGGGCGGCACCACGGCCGCGGTGACCGACGCCGACGTAGTGCTCGGACTGCTCGATCCCGGCGCCTTCCTGGGAGGCGACATGCCCCTCGACGCCGACGCGGCCTCTGCCGCGACCGCTCGCCAGGCCGAGGGTCTCGGACTGTCACCAATGGACACGGCCGCGGGGATCCACGAGGTCGTCAACCAGAACATGGCCGCAGCCGCCCGCATGCACGGGGTGGAGCAGGGGGTCGATCTCCGCGGGGTGACCATTCTGGCCTTCGGCGGTGCCGGACCCGTGCACGCTTGCGGTGTGGCCGATCTCCTGGAGAGCGACCGGGTGATCTTCCCGGTCAACGCCAGCGTGCTATCGGCGTTCGGGACGCTGGTGTCGCCGGTGCGCATCGATCTGGCCCGTTCCATGCCGCGCCTGCTCGAGAGCGTGGACATAGCCGAGCGGGACGGGCTCCTCGACGAACTGCGAGGCGAGGGTCGCCGGGTGCTCTCCGCCGCCGGCGTGCCCGCCGGCGACGTGCGCTTCCGTTACGGGCTCGACGCCCGGTACTCGGGCCAGGGCAATGAGATCACGGTCTGGGTGGGCACGGGCGAGGCCTGGCCCGCAAGCGAGGCCGATGTGCGGGCCGCCTTCGAGTCGGAATACCGGCGGATCTACGGCATGACCATTCCCGATGTGGCTGTCGAGGCTGTGACCTGGCGGCTGTCGGCCTACGCCGAGAAGGTTCAGGTGCGCCCGGATACCGGGGCCACCGGTGAGGCCGGCGCGGCTGACCCGGTGTCGCGGCGTCCGGTGGTGTTCGCGCGGGGCACCACCGCGGTTGATGTGCCCGTGTACCGGCGGCAGGATCTGGGCGTGGGAGCGACGTTCGGGGGCCCGGCCATCGTGGAGGAGCGCGAGACCACCACTGTTATCCGGCCGGGCTGGCATGCCGAAGTGGCGTCCGACGGGAGCCTGGTAGCGACAAGGAGCCGCCGGTGACTGCGGTTCGCGCCTTCGACCCGGTGGAGCTGGAGATCCTGTGGCAGTCGCTGATCTCCACGGTGAACGAGCAGGCCCGAGCCCTTCAGCGGGCCGCGTTCAGCCCCATCGTGCGCGAGGCCGGGGATCTGGCCAACGCGGTGTTCGACCGGCGGGGTCGAATGGTGGCCCAAGCGGTGACGGGAACACCGGGCCACATCAACAGCCTGGCCCTCGGCGCGGCCGCCATGCTCGAGGAGTATCCGGTCGATTCACTGGTGCCGGGCGACGTGCTCATCACCAACGATCCGTACAAGACCGCGGGCCAGCTCCTCGACGTGACCGTGCTGGTGCCGGCCTGGCGGGTTCCGGCCGGCGGGGGCGAGCCCCGACTGATCGCCCTGTTCGGGTCAACTATCCACCACACCGACGTGGGTGGCTACGGCATCGGCGCCGGCGGGCGGGACTGCTTCGAGGAGGGGCTCTGGATCCCGATCTGCAGGCTGATGCGGGGCGACGGCTCCGGAGGCTCGGAGCGCAACGCCGACGTCTGGAAGTTCATCCTGTCGAATGTCCGCCAGCCGGATCACATGGCCGGCGACCTCCATGCCCAGATGGCCTCGGGCGAGGTGGGAGCGCAGCGGCTGGCCACGCTGTGCGACACTCACGGTCTCGACGACATAGAGGACCTCGCCGACGAGATCATCGAGCGCTCCGAGGCTGCGACCAGGGCCACCATCGGTGAGCTGGACGCAGGCAGCTACGGCGCGTCGGCGGTGCTCGATCTGGCCGACGGGAGCCGGGTCGACATCGTGTGCGCCATGCATGTCGACCCCGAGGCCGGGGAGATCACGGTGGACTACGAGGGCTCCAGCGAGGCCAGTCCCTGGGGGATCAACGTGGTCCGCAACTACACCCACGCCTACACCACCTTCACGGTTCGGTCGGTCCTCAACCCCGACATACCCAACAACCACGGCAGCCTGGCGCCCATCAAGATGAGGGCCCCGGAGGGATCGGTTGTGCACGCGGTGTCCCCGCAGCCGGGCACGGCCCGTCATGTGGTCGGGATGTTCCTGCCCAATGCGCTGCTCAAGGCCCTGGCCCGGGTGAAGCCCTCCGGTGCCATGGCCGAGGGCGCCGGTGCGGTATGGACCATGCAGGTCAACGGCCACTACGACGACGGGTCGCCGTTCATCACCGCCATGTTCACCTACGCGGGCGGTGTGGGAGCCCGGGCCACCAAGCCCGGTCTCGATGCCTGCTCGTACCCCACCGGTGTGTCGGCGGTGCCCATCGAGGTGGTGGAGGCATCGGCCCCGGTCCGGTTCCTGCGCAAGGCGCTGCGCCCGGGCTCGGGCGGCGGCGGAGCCCAGCCCGGCGGGCTGGGCCAGGTGATCGAATTCGAGGTTGACACGGCCCGGCCCTGGCAGCTCAACGCGGTGACCAGCCGCCTGACCGAGCCGCCCCAGGGCATCTTCGGGGGAGAGCCGGGCGCGTCGGGGTCATTCCAGGTGAACGGCGAACCGGTAACCACCCAGACCCGTATAACGCTCCAGCCCGGCGACACCGTGCGCCTGGAATTGCCCGGCGGCGGCGGATACGGCGCGCCGGCATCGAACCTCCCAGATCAGGATCAGCCGGTCGCGCCGTGAGCACCTGGGCTGAGGCCGTGTCCTTCGCCTCAGCGTGGGATCGGGCTGTGTCCGGCCGCGCCGACGAGACGTTCCTGATCTTCGAGACGCCGTCGGGAGACGTGTCTCGTTGGAGCTACGGAGACTTCGATGAGGCGGTGGACCGGGTGGCCGGGACGCTGGCCGCTCTGGGCGCGGAGCCGGGCGCGGCCGTCCATCTCGCCCTGACCAACTCGCCGACGTTCGTGGCCGTATGGCTGGCCGCGTCCCGCCTGGGTGCCTGGATCGTGCCGTCGGACCCCATGGGTCGAACGCCGGAGCTGGCCGGGCACATCGAGCGCACCCGTCCCACTGTCGGGCTGTGCGCCGGGGCCAGGGCCGGCACTTACCGGGCCGCGGTGGCGGGCGCCGGCCGGAATGATCTGCGTGTCATCGAGATCGATGAGGCCGACACCGCGCTGGCGCCGTTCGATGCGCCACCGTTGGGCGCAACCGAACGCCCCTCGCCCGGATTGGGTGACAGGGCCGCGGTGATGTTCACGTCGGGCACCACCGGACGGCCCAAGGGTGTGGAAGTGACCCAGGCCAACTACGCGTTCGCCGGCAAGGTCATGGCCGAGGCGGCCGGTCTCGCTCCCGACGACCGGCAGCTGGTGGTGCTGCCCCTGTTCCACGCCAACGCGCAGTACTACTCGATCGCGTCGGCGATCTGGACCGGGGCGAGCGTGGCCCTGATGCCGGCCTTCTCTGCGTCCGGGTTCCTGCCGGCGGCGGCCCGTCACTCGGCGACCTGTGCCAGCCTGTTCGCGGCGCCCATCCGCATGATCCTGGCCCGGGGCGGCCCTGTCGGCGGTCTGCGCCTGCGTCACTGCTGGTATGCGCAGAACATCGCCGCCGACCAGTACTCCACGGTGGCCCGATGGTTCGGCTGCCGGCCCCGCCAGCTCTACGGCATGACTGAGACAATCCCCGCGGTCCTCACCGACGAGCCGGCCGACCCGCACCACGCCTCGATGGGCCGGGTATCTGTGGGCTGTGCCGTGGATGTGCAGGACGCAGGCGGGGGCTCGGTGGAGCCGGGGGTTGTGGGCGAGGTGGTCGTGGGGGGCGAGCCGGGCCTCACCCTGTTCGCGGGGTACCTCGATGCCCCGGACATCACCGCGGCCAGCTTCCGGGACGGCTGGTTCCTGACCGGCGATCGGGCCGTGCGCGACGACACCGGGCGCCACTACTTCGACGGCCGCCGCTCGGACGTGCTCAAGGTGTCGGGCGAGAACGTCTCGATAGTCGAGGTCGAGTCCACCCTGGCCGAGCATCCCGCCGTGCTGGAGGCCGCGGTGGTGGGCCGTCCCGACGAGATCCGCGACGAGGTGCCGGTGGCGTTCGTGGTCGCCGCCGACCCGTCGGCGCCGCCCTCCGTCTCCGAACTCGGCGCTTGGTGCGCCGAGCGCCTGGCCAAGGCCAAGCGCCCGGTCGACATCACCCTGATCGACGAGCTGCCCCGTACAAGCGTCGGCAAGATCCGCAAGTTCCTCTTGGCCGAGCAGGCTGCCGAAGAACCGTCATAGAGCGGTTAGGCGACGGCGAGGCGCTCGACTTCGTCGATGTAGTCGACGGTCTCGTGGATGAGGCGCTCGGTGCCGTCGATCGGCTCGCAGAATCCGAGATAGAAGCAGTGGCCGTGCAGGGCCTCGCGGGCGGCGTAGTAGTGGCCCATCGAGCAGTGAACATTCTCGTCGGCGCTGCTGAGGTGCCGCAGTTGACGGGTGGTGTCGGGCGACTCCTTGGGTGCATGCCCGGTGCGGGCCACGACGAGGCCGTCGGCGGCGCGCTTGGTGGCGCACCACGCCTTCTCGGCCGCGTCCCTGATGTCGCCGGCGTCCAGGCGGGCCAGCGCGGCGTCGTGCAGGGCTCGGGCGTCGGTGAAGAGCGCCGCGGCGCGATCTGTCGCCATGTCGGCGGCGGGCTGCCGCGGTGTTGGGCTCATTGCTGGACCGCGAGGCGCTCGGCTTCGCGGATGTAGTCGACGGTCTCGTGGATGAGGCGCTCGGTGCGTTCGACCGGCTCGCAGAACCCGAGGTAGAAGCAGTCGCCGTGCAGCGCGTCCTTGACGATGTGGTACCGATCTGCCAGGCGGCCGATGTCCTGGTTGTCGATGGCGAGACGGTTCAGTTCCCGTGTCGTGTGAGGGGACTTTGCGGGCTCGCTGCCCGTGCGGGCCACGATGAGGGCGTCGGCGGCCCGCTTGGTGGCGCACCACGCCTTCTCGGCCGCGTCCCTGATGTCACCCGCGTTCAGGCGGCCCAGCGCGGCGTCGTGCAGGGCGCGGGCGTCCGCGAACAGGATGGCGACCCGGTCGTCCCGGTCGCTTGAGGGCGGCTTGCCGCCTGACATGTCGCTCGTGTCAGTCGTTGTCATCGGTTGCCTCCCAATACCTTCTGTCCAATTCACGGCACCATAGCGGAACCATCGCGCGGCGACAACTCGATGACATGAGAATGATCATAGATCAGTGACAGCGGCGAGACGGTTGAGGGCTCGGAGCAGCAGGCCGGATGCGGCCTCTATCTTCCACCCGTTGCGGAGCAGCGGGTGGGCGTCGGTGACCCAAGCCCATGAAGCCTCTCTGAGGGCCTCGCTGTCGTTCAGTCTGGCGCCGAGGAGGCGTTTCTCGCTCCGCTCAGCCCGATACGGCTTGGGAGCCACGGCACCCAGACAGACCCGCACTTCGATGATGGTGTCGCCGTCGGTGTCGAGGTCTAGCGACACCGCGGCCGAGCACACCGCGAAGTCCCCCGCATAGAGCCTCAGCTTTTCGAAGGCAGCGGGACGGGAGCGGGCCTCCGCCGGTACTTCCAGAACGGTGAGCAGCTCCCCGGAGGACAGGTCGGGCTCACCCGGTCCGGCGTAGAGTTCATCGATCGCTCTGCGGCGGATCGGCTTCGGTCCGGGCTTCTCGGTGCAAGCGACGGCGTCGAGGGCCAGCAGTCCGGTGGCGAGATCGGAGGGCGTGACCGCCTGACAGCGGTGGCCGCCGACCACCGCGTGGTAGAACCGGTGGTCGCCCGTCACCGCGTAACAGGGACAGGTCCAGCCACCCCGCTTGTAGCAGTTGAAGCCGTTGCGATAGAACGCGCAGCGCTTGTCCTGCAGGAGGTTGCCGCCGACCGTGGCCAACTCCCGGATTTGGTGAGTGGCCAGGTCTCCCAGCAGGTCGGACAGCATTGAGTCGCCCGGTTGGGCGTCCGGTGCCGAGACCCGCCGGCGCAGATCCTCAAGGGTGACTGCGGCGCCGATCTGCAGATCACCTTCCGGTGCGTCCTTCAGGAGGCGGAGCTCGCGGACCGATGTCGTGTCGATCAGGCGCACAGGTGACCTCAATCCCTGCTGTCGGGCGATGAGCAGGTCCGTGCCACCCGCGATGTAGTCGGCGTTGCCCGAGCCTTCCGCGTGGGCTCGGAGAGCAGTCTCCACACTGCCGGGGCGCTCGATGGCCTCGACACCGGCCGGGGTGGGCTGTGGGTGGCCCCGGTCGATCCGGCCGCGCCGACGCGCCCAACGAGTGCCGGTGCGGTGCAGGAGCCGGAAGAGTCCGTGCTCGTACAGCTTGCGTATCAGGTCGGTCCACAGCAGATGGACAGACGCCGTCGCGTTCATGGGTCGGTGGCGCGCGATGCGGGCCGTGGTTGTATCCGGCTTGAGTCGCCTCAGCAGCTTCTCGGGGGTGATCGGCACCTCCCGGACCCGCACACCGGTGGCGTGGGCGACGGCATTGGCGACCGCGGCCGGCGTGGGAACCACGCCGATCTCGCCGATGCCCTTGGCGCCGTACGGCCCGGCCGGGTCGAGCCCGTCGAGCAGGACGGCCCGTATGGTAGGGAGGTCCGGGGCCCTCGGCGCGGCGTACTCGAGCAGGCTGGGGTTGACCAGGCGGCCCTGCTCGTAGACGAGTTCCTCACCCAGCGCCGCACCGAGGCCCATGGCCATTGCCCCGACCGCCTGGCCCTCGGCCGCGGCCGGGTTGAGGGCGGCGCCCGAGTCGTGCACAGTCACCGCGTCGATGACCTTGACCTCGCCGGTGGCGTAGTCCACTTCCACCTCGACTGCCTGAACGCAGAAGGAGTACGCGGGCGAGAAATGGCCTTGGCCGTGCACCTTGTCCATCTTGTCCACGTCGGTGAGGTAACTGCCTTCGACCCGCAGGCAACCGTCGGACGCGTTCTCGGTGAGCGCCACGAGGTCACCGATCGGCACGCTGTCGGTGCCGCAGCGGGCCTCGCCCCCGACAAGCGTGATGTGGCCGGGATCGACGCCGAACTTTGCCGCCGCGGCTTCCTTGAGGGATCGGGCCGCGCCCCGGGCCGCGTCGGCAGTTGCGTGACCGCTCCACATCGTGCCTCGAGACGACCACGCACCCAGATCCTGGGGTGCGTCGTGGCTGTCCATCATGGTCACTGCCACGTCGTCGAAGGCGAGTCCCAGCTCCTCGGCGGTGATCTGGCGCAGCAGCGCCGCCTGGCCCGTCCCGGCATCGGCGCCGGCGAAGCACACCCGGGCGGTGCCGTCGTCATGGACCTCGACCGCGGCCTCGCTCAGTTCGGAGTTCTCGAAGGCGTTGGCGCCGGAGACGTGAACGGCGGCGGCAACGCCCACTCCACGCCCTTGGCCGCCCAGCTCCCGCTTGGCCTCCCAGCCGACCTCGTCCCGGGCCCGACGGAGGCACTCGTCGAGGCGGGCCGACCCGAGCCGCCATCCAGCGAGGGTCACGTCGCCCGGGTCGGGGGTATTGAGAAGTCGCAGTTCGATCGGGTCGATGCCGAGCTTGGAAGCCAGTTCGTCAATCTGTGACTCGGTTGCGAACGTCATTTGCGGGTTGCCGTAGCCCCGGAACGACGCTCCCGGCTGCTTGTTGGTGTAGACGAGCGAGACTCCCGTCTCGCAGCCGCCGAGCCTGTAGGGCCCCGCCGCCAGCATGCTGGCGTAGATGGCAACCGAAGGGCCGGCGTGGTTGTAGGCGCCGTTGTCCACCGTCACGTAGCCGTCGCGATGGGTGAGCGTGCCGTCGCGACGAGCGCCCGTGGAGAGGTCGATGCGGAAGGCGTGGCGGACGGCGGTTGCCGTGAACTCCTCATCCCGGTCGAGCACGAGCCGCACCGGTCGCTTCGCTCTGATCGCCAGCGCGGCGGCGATCACCTCGTGGCAGCCAGCTTTGGCCTTGGCCCCGAAGCCGCCCCCGACGGCCACGGGGTGAGTGCGGACCTGCTCGGGACGCAGGTCGAGCATGTGGGCGACCTCCTTGCGCACGAAGTAGGGCGCTTGCGTGGACACCCACAGGTCCAGTTGCTGCCGAGCCGGATCCCAGCGGGCCACCGTCGAGTGCGGCTCCAGGCACGCGTGAGCCGCCGGCCCGTATATGTAGGAGTCGCTCACCGATGCCTCGGCGAGCGACCTGGCCGTGCCGGGATCCCCGTAGGAGCGCACCGTGTGGAGAGCCAGGTTGCCGTCGGCGGTGTCGTGGACTGTGGCCGCCTCGCCGGTGCGGGCGGACAGGACGGTGAACACGGCCTTGCGGGGCTTGTAGTCCACATCGATCAGGTCGAGGGCCGCGTCAGCATCGGCCCGGGTGCGGGCCGCGACCGCGGCCACCTCCTCGCCGATGAACCGGACCCGGTCTCGAGCCAGCGCGAACCGGTCGCGGAACGGCTCGCCCAAGTGCAGGTAGGTCCGGTCCGGGAGGTCGTCGGCGGCGATCACCGCGGCCACGCCGCTGAGGGCCTCGGCCCGGGCGGTGTCGATGCTGCGGATGTCGGCGTGGGGGTGTGGGCTGCGCAGGATGCGGGCCTCGAGCATTCCGGGCAGCACCACGTCGGTGGTGTAGACGGCTGCCCCCGAGGTCCGTTCGTTCCACTGGTCGGGCCGAACCCGCCGACCGAGAACACTCAAGGTGGCCGCCCCTCAAGCTCAGTCCGGTGCGACGCGACGACCGGCGGCCTGCTGCACCGCCGCGACCACGCCGTTGTAACCGGTGCAGCGGCAGAAGTTCCCTGCTAGGGCTTGCCGGACCTCGTCATCGGAGGAGGTGTCGCACTCGCCGGATTCGATGAGCTGATGGGCCCGCACGACCAGTCCCGGTGTGCAGTACCCGCATTGCAGCCCGCCCCAGTCGGCGAACGACTCCCGCAGGGCCGAGGCGTCGGCGGCCAGGCCTTCGACGGTTCGCACCGGCTCGTCCACCCGGGCGGCCAGCACCAGGCACGAAGGCACGGCACGGTCGCCGACCAGCACCGTGCACGCTCCGCAGTCGCCCCGGCCGCAGGCCTCCTTGGTCCCGGTCAGGCCGAGGTGGCCGCGCAGGACATCCAGCAACGTGGCCGCCGAGGTCGTGTCGACAGCCGTTTGGGATCCGTTGACGGCAAGCTTGATGATCACGTCTGCGCTCCGGTGTCACCAGCCGACAGCCGCGGCCGCTCCGTCCGCGGCCCGGTAGCGCTCCAGCAGCCACTCGGCGAGCTGGGATCGGAAGAAGTCCTGGCCGCTGAGAGGTCCTTGGGGCGCGAAGCGCGATCCCATGCCCCGCTGGCTGGCCACCGCCACCGGCATGTCCTGGCCGTAGAAGAGTTCCACGCCCCGCTTGTGCTGCTCCAGGAGATGGTCGAATAGCTTGAGCTTGGTGGTGGACTCCGGGAACAGGTACCCGAGCCTTCCGAGCGACTCGCCGGCCGAGACCGGCTGCACGGCCAGCCACTTGACGGAGTCGCTGTAGGCGCCGATCAACAGGGTCGGGGCCACGTACAGGTAGACGACATTCCAGCGGTCGTCCTCGTTCAAGGTCGGTATGGCAGGGAACAGCGTGGCTTGCGTTGGGTTCATGCCCCGGTCCTTGAAGCCGGTCCGACCCCTTCCCCCGATCCCGATCGATCCCGGTTCCAAAGGTGGGAAGGTGCCGGCCAGCAGGGTTTCGTTGCTGGTGTCAGCCTCCGTGAAGTCGTAGAGCGAGGAGTGCAGCCTCAGCGAGTGATAGGCATCCATGAAGTTCTCGGCGAAGACCTTCCAGTTGAACGGCATCGGCAACATCTCGGGCTCGGTGGTGACCATCTCATCGATGCAGTAGTTGGCGAGCATCTCGTCGAACGCGCCCAGCCTCGGCCCCAGGGGCGACGGATCGGCCGCGAACGAGCAGAAGACGAAACCCTGCCATTCCTCGGTGGCCAGCCGGGGCAGGGAGATTTCCGAGCGCACGAAGCCGGGGCGCTGGTGCATCTCGGGCGCGCCGATGAGACGGCCGTCGAGGTCGTAGGTCCACCAGTGGTAGGGGCACCGGAAGTTGCGGGTGGAGCCGCTGCACTCCGGGGGCGGGTCGAACCATTGGTCCTTGGGCCGCTCGGCCGGGGCGGTTATGCACATGGCCCGGTGCTGGCAGATGGAGGACATGACGTTGATGCGGCCGTCGCGGTTGCGCACCACGACCACCGGCTCGGTGCCCAGCAGCGTCGCCGTGAAATAGTCCCCGGGCTCGGGGATCTGGCTGGAGCGGCCCACGCACAGCCATTCGGTGTCGAACACCGCAGCCTTCTCGAAGGCATGGAAGTCGGCTTCCGTGTAGCAGGCCGGCGGAAGCCCGACAGCCTCGCTCACCGGGCGGGCGGCCGGCTCCATCTCCTCCAGCGGGATCGGGCTGCGCATCGGACTCATCCCAGTTGCCTCCGGTCGCCTACGTGAAGAAAGTACCCGCTGGCCCGGTGAGACAGTAAAGACGGGCCAGCGATCAGAGGCCGAGCGGCCCGTGGGCGCAGCGAAGAGGGCGGGCATGGCAACGCTGGATCGCGAGAAGTTGGCAGGCAAGTCGAGCACGTTCTAACGTCCGCCTGTCGCCGGGTCTGATTGTCAGACAGCGGCACGCGACGCGGTTCCAAGATTGGGGAGGAAACATGAAGCGACGCACGATTATCTGGTTCGCAGCCGTGATGGCGGTGTTCGGACTGCTCGCCTCGTCCTGCGGCGACGATGATGACGCCGATGACGGCGCAGCCGCAGTGACCGAGGCCGCACCGGCCGCCGAGGAAGCGGCGCCTACAGCCGCCGAGGAGGAGGACGCCCCGGCTGTGGAGGAGCCGATGGAGGAGGAGGCGCCTGAGCCCGAGGCCGATCCGATGGACTACAACGGCGACGGCGAGGTGCGCGTCGCGGTGGCTGTCGCCGGTGATGCCAACGACGGCGCCTATTACCAGGCTGCCGTTGACGGCGCCCGGGACTTCACCTCGGCCAATGGGTACGCCGACCCGATCTACATCGACAAGATCGACCAGGCCGAGGCGGCCACCGAGCTGCGCAACCTCGCTGATCAGGGCGTCGACATCATCGTGGTCTCCTCCGGTGAGATCTCGGAGCCGCTGGCCGACTTGACCGAGGAGTATCCCGAGATCTTCTGGTACTGCCGCTGCGAGGACACCTTCCCCGACATGCCCGGTCTGGCCCAGTCCTCCGACAACAGCTCGGCTATCGAGTACATCGCCGGCTTCGCGGCCGGGCTGCTGCTCCAGGAGCGGGGCGGCGACAGCGTCTACATGCTCGGCGCCAGCAACGCCCCCTTCGAGGTGGAGACCGAACTCGCCTTCCGCATGGGCCTGAAGACCGTGGACGAGGCGTACGAGATCCACTACGTGCCCACCGGTGCCCAGCCCTTCGACTTCGACAATGTGGCCGGGGCCTCCGAGGCCTTCCACAACGCGGTCGCGGCGGGAGCCGACGCCATCTACCCGTACCTGGGCGGTGCCCACAACCCGGTGATCGCCCTGGCCAACGAGGAGGGCCTGATCACCATGAGTGCGGGCGCCTCCGATGTCTGCACCCGTGAGGGCGACCTGCACTGGGACATCGCCATCAAGTTCGACGGCGGCGACTACATCAGGGCGGTGTTCCCGCTGATCCAGCAGGGCCGGCTCCAGGAGGGTGAGAGGTTCATCTTCAGCGTCGAGCCCGGCTCGGTGGCCGGTGCCGACATCTGCGACCCGACACCCGAGCAGGTCGAGGCGCTGGCGGCCGAGGTGGAGAAGGTGGCCACCGGTGTCTACGAGGATCAGTTCAACGAGATAAGGGCCATCGCCTACGGCGGCTGACCCCGCCAGCGGCGACACGCCGTTGACTCTCGCGTGGCAGCAGCGCGGCCATGTGAGGCCCCTCGCGATGAGGTGGCACATTCCCCGCTCCTGTTCGCTGCGCTCACGGGCCGCTCGGGCCACGGCCTCGCTCGGCGGCTCGGGAGGATCCTTGTGACTTGCTTCCATCCGCTCGACCTCTGGGCTCAGAAGTGAGCGAGACCCTGGACACGGCGGGCGCCGGAGCCGATCCGGCGCCCGCCATCCATCTGCGCGGAATCGACAAGCGCTTCGGTGCCATCGTGGCGTGCGGCGGCGTCGAGTTGCGCCTGCGCCGCGGCCGCATCCACGGCATCCTCGGCGAGAACGGGGCAGGCAAGTCGACGCTGATGAAGATCGTCATCGGGCTGGTGAATCCCGACGGCGGCGAGGTCCACATCGACGGCACCAGGCGGTTCATCCGTGATCCGCTCGACGCGGCCCAGTACGGCATCGGCATGGTTCACCAGCACTTCAGCCTGGTGGAGGCGCTGACCGTGTGGGAGAACGTGATCCTCGGCGAGGCCGGGTCGCTCGACCGCAAGGCGGCCCGCCGACGGGTGATCGACATCAGCGAGCACTACGGGTTGGGGGTAGATCCCGACGCCCGGGTGGCCAACCTCCCGGCTGGGGTGCGACAGAGGGTGGAGATCATCAAGTGCCTCCGACGCGACCCCGACATCATCATCTTCGACGAGCCCACCTCGGTGCTGACCCCGGCGGAGTCCGAGCAACTGTTCGCGGTGCTTCGCACGGCCGTGCAGGACGAGAACAAGGCGGTCGCGCTGATCAGCCACAAGCTCGACGAGGTGCTGCACTCCACGGACGAGATCACCATCATGCGGGCCGGGCGCGTGGTCGCGCACCTGGAGACCTCCGACGCCACCGCGGCCGGGCTCGCTCGGGCCATGGTCGGTCGGGAGGTGTCACTGCGCTCGGAGGCGGCCGCTCTGGGCCTGGTGGAGGAGATCGAAGCCTTCTCCGATCATCACGAGGCCACTCCATCCGCAGCCGTCCCCGCCCTGTCGATGGCCGATGTGGTGGTTCGGGGGTCGGACGGCTCGGTGGCCCTCGACGGGCTGACCCTGGACGTGCCTGCGGGCACGATCGTGGGTGTGGCCGGCGTGGAGGGCAACGGTCAGGCTGCCCTGACCGAGGTGCTGTCCAGCCTGAGGCCGGTCGCCGAAGGCACCATCGAGGTCGCCGGCAAGCCGGTGGTTTCCGGCCGGGCCGGAGCCATGGCCCGAGCCGGAGTGGCCGTGATCCCGGCGGACCGCCACGACTCCGGTTGCGTGCTGGACATGACGGTTGCCGAGAATCTCTTCCTGATCGACATCGAGCGCCTGGCCAACATGGGGTTCTACGACCAGGCCAGCATCAACGGCGAGGCCCAGGAACTGATCGACGAGTTCGAGATCCAGACCTCCGGCCCGGGCGCACCCTTCTTCACCCTCTCGGGAGGCAACCAGCAGCGGGTGGTGCTGGCTCGGGAGCTCAGCGCCGATCCACAGGTGCTCCTGGCCGACCAGCCGACGCACGGTCTCGATGTGGGCGCCATCGAGTACATCAGCGACCGGCTGCGCAAGGTAGCCGACGACGGCGTGGGCGTGCTGCTCATATCCAGTGAGCTGGAGGAGCTGCTGCACCTGGCCGACACCATCGTCGTGCTGTTCAGGGGCAGGATCGTCGGGCAGATGGCTCGCGACGAGGTCGACCTGGAGCGTCTGGGGATGCTCATGGGCGGTGCCGCCGAGGTCGGGGCAGGCTGATGGTGCATTCCAAGGTCCGGGAGGCAGGCGTGGTGGCCGGCCTGTATCTCGCCAGCGTGGCCGTGGCCCTCATCATGTCGGCCGCGCTGGTGGCGATCACCGGAGGCTCGTGGCGGGAGGTCTTCTCGGCCCTGCTGGACGGCAGCCTGAGGGCGCCGGGTCGGTGGGGCGACACTCTGGGCGTGGCCGTGCCGCTGATCTTCGTCGGGCTGGGCACGGTGATCGGCGGCCGGGCCGGGCTGATCAACATCGGCCAGGAGGGTCAGCTCACTTTCGGAGCCGCGGTGGCCATGTACGCAGGCCTCAACCTGTTCGGCCCCGGGTCTCTCGCCCTGGTGGCCATGCTGTTGATCGGCCTGGCCGCGGGAGCGTTCTGGGCGGGCATCGCGGGTGTGCTGCTGTACTGGCGCCGAGTGCCCGAGGTGCTGACCACGCTGCTGCTCGTCACTGTGGGCGCGCAGGTGGTCGGCTTCGCGCTCCAACGACAGTGGCTGCTGCTCGCGCCGATCGAAGGCCGTTCGTCGCGCAACATCGTCAGCGAGCAGCTCGACCCCAGCCGCCGGATCGGCCGGATCGAGATGTTCGGCAACGAGTTTCCCATCAGCGTGTTCTTCGCCCTCGCCCTGGTGGTGGTGGTGACGGTGGTACTCGGCCGCACCGTCTGGGGGTTCAAGCTGCGGATGCTCGGCCGGAACCCCCGAACGGCCCAGCGGGCCGGGGTGTCCGAGTGGCGCTACGGCATGGCCGGCCTGCTGCTGTCGGGGGGCTTCGCCGGTTTGGCGGGATCGGTGATGGTCGCCGGAGGCGACTTCGGCAACTTCCGGCTTGTGCCCGGCTTTGCGGTGAACATCGGCTTCGACGGGCTGCTCGTCGCGCTGGTGGCCCGGCAGCGGCCCCTGCTCGTCGTGCCGCTGGCCCTCGCGTTCGCGGGGCTGCGAACCGGTTCCGGGTTCCTGGCCGCCACCGGGGTGGAGCGCGAGATCACCCAGATCGTCCAGTCGCTGCTGGTGCTGGCTCTGCTGGTCCCCCCGGCCATCCTCTTCATACGCGAGCGGCGACGGGCCCTGGCTGCCATGACCGCGAGGACCTGAGCGATGGAAGCCCTCCTCAGTGCCCTGGCCGACGTCTTCGGCACCGACGTCACCTACTCGAGCGCGGCCCGCTTCGCCGCGCTGCTGGCGTTCTGCGCTCTGGGCGAGACCATCGCCGAGCGGGCCGGCACCCTGAACATCTCCACCGAGGCGATGATCCTGGCCGGAGCGTTCGCGGCGGCGGTCGGCTTCGATCTCACCGACCGTGTCACCGTCGGGCTGCTGTTCGCCATGACGGCCGGGCTGGTGATTGCCAGCGTCCATGCCAACCTGAGTCACCGGCTCACGGCCAACACGTTCGTGGTGGGACTGACCCTGAACATCCTGGTTCTGGGCTTGGCCACCTTCTTGAACCGGAACCTGGAGCCCTACTCGAAGCGGGCCCACGTGATCGAGGTTCCGATCCTGTCGGACATCCCGCTGGTCGGTCCGGCGCTGTTCGGGCAGTCGTGGCCCTTCTACCTCATCTACCCGCTGATCCCGCTGTCGTTCTGGCTGCTCTACCGCACCCGCTGGGGGCTGGAAGTGCGAGCCGTGGGCGAGAACCCGCAGGCCGCCGACGTGTCGGGCATCGACGTCAACAAGCGCCGCCGCCAGGGGGTCTACCTGAGCGGGATCACCAGCGGGCTCGGTGGCGGCTACCTGCTGCTGGGGCAGGTGGGACTGTTCGAGGAGCAGATCGTGGGCGGCCGGGGCTTCATCGCCATCGCGGCGTTGATCTTCGGTGGCTGGACGCTGCGGGGCGCGGTGGCCGGCTGCCTGCTGTTCGGTGCGGTGGACTCGTTCCGGTTGAGCCTGCCGACGGTCGGCTACGAGGTGAACGCTGAGATGCTGCAAGCACTGCCCTTCGTGGTGACCATCGCCACCGTGGCCGTGTTCGCCCACCGGACCCGCCAGCCGGCCGCGCTGGCCCGTCCGTTCGTCCGCGGCCTCACCTAGAAGATCTGGCAGGGGGTCACTTGGGACCGGGGGGTGGCGGCACCGACGACCGCAGGAGCTTGCGGTCCCGGATCGTGCTGGCGGCCGTGGTGGCGGCGGCGGCCGTGCTCTGGGTGCTGTCCGGGCTCGGCGCGATCGACATGCCCTACCTGTTCTCGGGCGCCGACGCCACCAGGCTGGTAGTGAGCGACGAGTCCGACGACTGCCGGATGGCCGGCCGCGACTGGGGAGAGCGGTGCGACGCTGCCGCCGACATCTCCACCGTCACCCTGTGGAGGGTGGGCGACCGGACCCTGATGCTCGAGCTGGAGCTGGCCGAGGCTCCCGAGCTCGGGCCCGACGTGGAGTGGACGGCCGACTTCTTCACGGAGGCGCAGAACGCCTTCACTGACCACGGCATCATCTGCGGGCTGTCCAACGTGGTGGTCGGCGGTGAGCCCCGGGCCGAGACGGTCGCATACGCGCTGGAGTTCCGCTTCTCGACCGAGCAGTTGGGTTCCGAGGCCTGCGACGGCTGGCTGGAGGGCTCGACGGCGCGCTTCGCCGTCGATGTGACCGGGCAGCCCGTCGATGTCCAGTTCCGTCTGAGGGGCTTCGTGCGGCTGGAGTATCCCGGCGATCCGGACCATTTCGGGTCTGACGACGACTTCCTGGTCAGGACGACACTGGCTGACCTGCCCCGTTGAACACGACCGGCTCGGTCATCGCCGTCGATGGCGGGCGGCCGCTGGGAAGGTCTGAGGGATGCGGCGCGCCAACCGGATGCATGGGGCACCCTGAGGCATGCAGGCTCGAGTGTCCTCACCCGCCGGCGGCAATGGAGACCACCTCGGACAGCAGTTCGTGGTTGGCGGACAGGCCGGGCGAGATGATGTTCACGAAGAAGGCATCGAGCCGGTGGGCGCCGATCAGGTCCTGGAGCTGGCTCCGGCACTCCGCTGGGGTGCCCGCGATCTGGTAGGAGGCCACCAGCTCGTCGGTCACGAGTTGGCCGACGGCTTCGGGGCCACCCTGGGTGAAGGCCTCCTTGAGGCCGGCGATCTCGGCTTCGTTGAGGCCGAGGTTCTTGAGGATCCGGGGCGGGCTGTCCATGATGGCGTAGCCGTAGAGGTGCTTGGCCTCCTCGATCATCTCGGGCTTGTAGGCCAAGCGGTCGAGGTAGACGCGGGTGAGCGGGGCGCTCGCCTCCGTTCGGGCCTGGTCGGCGAGGCCGAACGCGTCGCCGAGGTCGGACTTGACCATCAGCACCAGGCCGTCGGCGTGGGTGCCGGCCACTGCCAGCATTCGCTCACCGCGGGCCGCGACCCAGATCGGGATCGAGTGGGTGCCGGTGGCGAGCTGGGCGCCCTCCAGCGAGAGCCGCCGCCCTTGCCAGGTGACGGGCTCGCCCCGCCAAAGGAGCCGTAGGGCCTCGATGATGTCGGTCATCATCGCAAGCGGGGCCGATCTCTCGAGGCCCATCGGATGCAGCACCATGGTGCCGCCGGCCACCAGCGTGACGAAGGCCCGGCCCCCGCTCATCTCGTCGACGGTGGCGATGGCGGCCGCAGTGGCGGCAGGGTGGCGGGTGTAGGGGTTGGTGACCGCCCCCAGGCGGATGGTGCTGGTGGCCCGGGCTGCCGCGCCGAGCACCCCGTACACGTCGAGCATCAGGCCCTCGTCGGCCACCATGCAGTAGGAGTAGCCGAGTTCCTCGGCGGTGACGATGGTGTCGATCAGCTCGGCCGAGCCCATCGTCGGGACTATCTGAAGGCCGAGCGCAAGCTCGCCGGCGGTCACGGTTCGGGTTCGACCCAGGGATCGTGGACGGGCCTGATGACGACCGGTCCGATGTCGATGCGACGGTCAGTGCCGAGGAGGTTCGCAACCAGTTCGCCCACCCCGGCGGCGGGCATCATGCGGGCTCGCACCTGCCCGGGGGCCTTGCCGTCCCACAGCTCGGTGTCGATCTGGGCGGGGCACAGCGTCATCACCCTGATGCCGTGGTCCCGTCCTTCCAGCCGCAGCACCTCGCCCAGCGCGTTGAGCCCTCCCTTGGACGCGGCGTAGGCCGCGTTGCCCTCGAACGGCTGAACGGCGGCGATGCTGCTGATGAGCACGATCTGGCCCCCGGAGTCGCTCAGAGCCTCCCACCCGGCCCGGGTCAGCGCCAGGACCGCTTCCAGGTTGATGTCCATGACATGCCGCCAGTGGCCATCGGTTGCCTCGGCCACGGGTGCCTTCTCGAACACTCCTGCGCCGTGCACGACCACGTCGACGCGGCCGAGCGCCGCGAGCGTCTCCGCTACCACCCGCTCGGCCTCGCCGGTCTCGGTGAGGTCCGCGGCCACTGCGCGCGCCGGACCGTCCAGCCCGGCCGCGGCGGCCTGGAGCCGGTCCTTCCGGCGTCCGACCAGCACACAGCGCAATCCTCGGGCCGTCAGCGCAGCCGCGCAGGCCCGGCCGATGCCCGACCCGCCACCGGTGATGATCGCCACTGGAGTCGGCTGCGATGTCACCATCTCATTCTGGCGGGTCGTCGGCGACTCCGATGCCGGGGACGGCTTCGATGCGCGCCAGACGCTGGCCGTTCTCTGACACCTCGGCCTCCAGTTCACCGATCTCGGCGCGCAGTTCGGTGCGCATCTCGCGGATCTCGGCCCTCAGTCCGGTATCGACACGGTTGATCTCGTCCCACGGCGTGGTTTCGGCAGGGTCGATCCCGGTCCGCAGTACGATTATCGTACGGTTGAACTCGGCGGCCAGATCGGCGCGCAGACTGCCGAAGCTGTGCTGCTGGTGCCAGATGATCGCGATTGCTCCCAGTATGGTGGCGACCAACTTCGCGACAGGAATGAGCTGAGGAAACCGCGCGGTCACGTGGAGCTCATTCTGGCGGGTCGTCGGGGATTCCGATCTCGAGGAAGCCTTCGATGCGGGCCAGCCGCTGACCGTTTGCGGCCACCTCGGCGCGCAATTCGGCAAGTTCGGTCCTCAGTGTGGTTTCGACACCGTTGATCTCGGCCCTCAGCGTGGTTTCGACATCGTTGAGTTCGGTGCGCAGGCCGTCGATGCTTTGCTGTTGGTTCCAGATGATCCCGAGCACTCCCAGAACGATGGCGATCAACTGCGCGAGAGGGATGAGCTGAGGGAAGCGGGCCGAGGCGGCGGCTGGCCCCTGCCTCGCGGTCGGGTCGGCCGTGATCGCCGTGCTCTCACCCGGAACGTCGAGCGTCTCCGATGCCGCCATGGCGCTACCCTACCATGAGCGTCCTTCAATGCAACTCAATATAATGACATGCATCTTCACTCAGCGAGACGAAGCATCGTCCAGGTCGTCGGTTCGCCGTCGGGGAGGCTCGCCGATGCAGGGATCGGGCTGCGGGGCTAGCCGAGGAATGATGCGGTCAGCACTTCGTAGTTGATGCGGCCTGCGCTGAACGTCCGGCCGCTGGTCAGGTTGGTGAGGTGGATCTCGGCCGGGGAGTGCAGCTCTATGGGGATCTCGTAGAAGTCCCGGCCGGCGTCCTCGTAGATCTCGATGAAGGGGCGCCCGTAGGCGGAGCAGGCCGCCGACACCACCCGTTCGACGATGTCGGCGCACTGGGCGTCGTTGCCTTCGACGGTGACATTGGAGATGCCGCCGTAGAGCAGGCTGTCGTTGATGCGGCCCATCGAGATCAGATCGTCGTCCACCAGCGGCGGCACCACCCCCAGGCCGTACGCGTAGCGCAGGCCGCGCAGGTCCATGCCCTCCTCGGCCAACCGGTGAATGGACTGCTCCACGATCCGGGCCGCGACCTGCACCGCGGTCACCAGGCTGCGGTTGGGCGCGAACAGCACGTACAGGTCGCCGGGGTCGACCCGGCAGGCGGAGGCGATCATGTCGGCCATGGCCACCGGGATCGGCTCGGACGTCTGGATGGCCACCACCGACTCATGGTGGTCGTCGCGGTAGTCGATCCACTCGAAGTAGTGGTCGAGGCTGTCGCGGTTCAGGGCCCGGCCCGGTCCGGCCAGGATGGCGGCGTGCTCGGTGCCGGGGGCCTGGAGGCGCCATCCCGCGATCTGCGACGCCACGCAGGCCTCGATGGGGTGGTCGATCATCACCCGCACCGCCGTGAGCATGCGCCCGGCCAGTTCGAAGGGCTCGTAACTGACGGTGCCCAGGCCGCCCAGGCTGGCCAGGGTGTAGAGCTGCGCGGCCCGCCAGCCGCCTTTGGCCTGGAGGCCCATGTCGATGACGGTGGCGCCGTTCTCGAGCCGGTCCACCGACACGCCCAGAGCGTCGGCTTCGTCGAGGATGACCCTCACCGTCTTCATTGCCTCGCGGTTGACGCAGATCATGTCAGGCGGGAGTGGATTCTCGGGCGCCCAGGGCGGCGTCGACGGGGATGATCGCGCCGTTGAGGTAGCTGGCCTCCGGTGAGGCCGCGAACAGGATGGCCGCGGTGATCTCCTCGGGCCTTCCGAAGCGGCCCTCGGGGATGTGGCGCTGGATAGCGGTCTGAAGGTCTGGGTCCCGCATCCCGGCCAGCAGAGCCTCGGTGGCGATGAGTCCCGGTGCCACCGCGTTGACCCTCACCCCCTTGGGGCCGAGTTCCAGGGCCATGGCCCGGGTCAGCCCCTCGACCGCGCCCTTGGACGCGATGTAGGCGCAGCGGTTGACCACCCCGAGGCGGGCCAGGATGGAGCTGACGTGGACGATGGCGCCCCGGCCCCGTTCCACCATGCCGGCTGCCGCCAGCTGGCTCAGCTGGAACAGGCCCCTGACGTTGGCCTGCCAGACCGTGTCGAACGCCTCCAGGGACAGGTCGAACATCGACGAGCGGTCGATGAGGGCGGCGTTGTTGACCAGGATCGACACCGGCCCCAGCGAGGCCTCCACCTCCCGAGCGAGCCGGGCCACGTCGGCCTCGCGGCCGATGTCGGCCTGGAACACCTCGACCGTGCCGCCTGCGTCGGCGATGGCCTGCCGGGTGGAGACCGCGCCGTCGGCGTCGCTGCGGTAGTTGACCGCGACCCGGGCTCCCTCGGCTGCGAACGCCCGAGCGGTTGCCGCGCCGATGCCCCTGGACGAGCCGGTGATCAGCACGGTGTCACCGTCGAAGCGATCAGGTCTCACGGCTAGCCCCCTGCAACTGCCGCAGCCTCGGCCTCGTTGTCGGCGATCACGGCCAGCACCGTGCCCACGTCGACGGTCTCGTCCTCGTCGACCAGGATCCGGGCCACCACCCCGGCGCAGGGCGCTTCCAGCTCGTTCTCGACCTTCTCGGTCTCGACCTCGGCGATCACCTCGCCCTCAACCACGTGGTCGCCTTCGTCGACGTACCAGGCCACCACGGTGCCGTCCTCCATGGTCAGCCCCCACTTGGGCAGAATCACATTGGTCGCCATTCAGCTCTCCTCGTTCATCGTGTTGTCAGTACTGGGCCGCGGTGCTGATGGCGGCGGCGATGTCGTCGGTGCCGGGGAGCACGATGTCCTCCAGGGGTACCGAGAAGGGGATGGGGGTGTCGAGGCCGTCCACCCGCACCACCGGCCCCCGCAACCCCGCGAAGCACTCCTCGCTGATGCGGGCGCTCAGCTCGGCCCCGAGCCCGCCGATCCTGGGAGCCTCGTTGGCCACCACCACCCGGCCGGTCTTGGATGCCGAGGCCAGCACGGTGGCCGCGTCGTAGGGCCGGATCGTCCGCAGGTCCACCACCTCGACCGAGATGCCGTCGTCGGCGGCCTTGGCCGCGGCGTCCAGCGCCATCGGCACCATGCGCATGGCCGCCACCACCGTCACGTCGGTTCCCTCGCGGGCGACCGAAGCCACCCCCAAAGGGGTGGTGTAGTACTCGGGGGGCACCTCGGCCCGGCTGCGGTACAGCGCCTTGTGCTCCAGGAACAGCACCGGATCGTCGCTGTCGATCGACGCCAGCAGCAGGCCCTTGGCGTCGACCGGGTTGGACGGGGCCACGATCACGATGCCGGGCACGTTGAGGAACCAGCCCTCCACGCTCTGGGAGTGGTGCGGGCCGCCGCCGAACCCGCCCCCGCAGGCGGTGCGGATCACCAGGGGGGCCTTGAACTGGCCGTCGAACATGTAGTGGAGCTTGGCCACGTTGTTGACGACCTGGTCGTAGCACTCGGCTATGAAGTCGGCGAACATGATCTCGGCCACCGGGCGCATGCCGACCATGGCCGCGCCCGCGCAGGTGCCGATGATGGCCGCCTCCGACAGGGGCGTGTCACGCACCCGCTCGGGCCCGTGCTTGGCCAGCAGCCCCTTGGTCACGCCGAAGTCGCCTCCCATCTCGGCGATGTCCTCGCCGATCAGGAACATCTCGGCGTGCCTCTCCATGGCCAGGTCCAGGGCGTTGTTGAGGGCCTGGGTGAAGCTGGCCTTGCGGACCCTGTCCCTGGGTTTGCGGGGCGTGCGGGCGGTGCGGGCCGGCTTGGTCGCGGCTGTCTCTGCGGCGCTCATCGCGACGACACCTCCCAGCCGACGTAGACGTCGGCGGTGGCCTTGCCCGGGTCGGGCGCCGGGCTCTCCAGCGCGAATTGGATCCACTCCTCGATGACGTCGCGGGCCTCCTGCTCGATGGCATCGAGCTCGGCGTGGTCCACGCCCCGCTCAGCCAGCGCCTCGGCGGCCAGCATGATCGGGTCGCGCTCCTCCTTCCAGTACTTGACCTCTGCCTCGGGCCGGAACTCCCCGGCGAAGATCCCCTGCCAGCGCCAGGTCTTGAACTCCAGGAAGTAGGGGCCGGCCCCAGAGCGGATGTGCTCGACCGCGGCGCCCACCGCGGTCCAGGCCTCCACGATGTCGTTGCCGTCGACCTGCTCGCGGCCGAACCCGTAGCCCTGCACCATGTCGACGATGTCGGCCGATGCGTGACCTTCGCCCACCGGCATGGAGATGGCGTAGCCGTTGTTGATGCAGGCGTAGAGCACGGGCAGGTCCCAGATGGCGGCCATGTTGAGGCTCTCGTGGAACTCGCCCCGCCCCACCGTGCCGTCGCCGATGATGGCGCAGGCCACCCTGGGCTGGCCCCGCATCTTGGCGGCCAGCGCCACTCCCAGCACGGTGGCCATGTAGGAGCCCTCCACCGCGTTGTCGCCGAAGTTCCCCACGGCGGGGTCGGCCGAGTGCAGGCTGCCGCCCTTGCCGCTGCACACCCCGGTGGCTCTCCCGAACAGCTCGGCCATGATCCGCTGGCCGTCGCCGCCGTGACGCTGCTGGGCCAGGGCGTTTATGCCGTGGCAGCGGTGGTCGGGGAAGAAGGTGTCGGTGGCCTCGAGGTGCCAGGCCAGCGCAGCCTGGGTGGCCTCCTGGCCGAGTCCGGTGTGCAGCATCCCGGGCACGTTGCCCTTCTCGAACTCGCGCTCGAGGCCCTGCTCGAAGGCCCGTATCAGCCACATGTCTCGGTACAGGTCCAGCAGCGTCTGCGTCTCCACTACGGCTCCTTGGGGTTGTCGACGAACTCCGACCACGGGGTGCGGTGCAGGTAGTAGGCGCCATCGTCCACTGTGCGGAGATAGGTCCGCAAACCGAGCCGGCCGATGGGTCCCAGCCGCAGCGGGTCGATGCGGCCACTGGGGTCGCAGACCGCGGAGTCGTAGGCCACCCACACCACCTCGGCGATCACCAGGTGGACCTCGCTGAAGATCCTCCCCGGCGTTCCGAGGTCGACCACTTTGCACACCTCGCACTCGAGGCGGGCCAGGGCCTCGCCGATGGCCGGCGATGTGACCTTGGTGGCCGGCACCGGGGTCCAGCCGGCCAGCTCGTACTCGTCCACGTCGCTCGGCGCCTCCATGGCCACCGTCTCGATCCGGTCCCGGAAGACCTCGGTGGTGACGTTCACCACGAAGTCGCCGCTGGCCACGGCGTTGTTGTAGGTGTCCTTGAGCTGCCCGGTCTCCCGGAGGCCCATGGTGATGCCCAGCAGCATCGGATCGCCGGTGATCGGCAGGTAGTAGCTCATCGGCGCGATGTTGGCGACGCCGTCGGGGCTGCGGGTCGAGACCATGGCGATGGGCCGGGGCACCACCAGCTGCGACAGCATGAACTGCCGCTCCATCGGCAGGTGCTCGGCCGGGTCGAAGGTGACGGTCCGCTCAGGGTCCACGGCTGTTGGTCCGGCCGATCTCGGGTGGGGCGCCCGATCAGGCGCCGTTGGAGGGCCAGTGCTCGCGGTAGCGCTTCACCAGCCAGCGGTTGAACTGGACCAGGGTCTCCTCCTGCCACGAGTAGCGACCGCGGGGCGCGAGATGCGAGTTGAGGCCCTGCTGGGTCATGGCGTCCACGTAGATGTCCTGCTCGTTGAAGTTGTTGACGCCGTCCTCGGCCGCCTTGAACAGGTAGTCGAACAGGGGGTCCTGCAGCGCCGACGGCTCCAGGCAGTAGCCGATCTGGATGGTGATGTGGCCGGCGTCCTGCGGGCTGATGATGAAGTAGGCCACCTCGTCGGGGACGATGGCCAGCGCCAGCGTGGGCGGGATCAGCACGAAGCCGCCCCGCTTGCGCTGCTCGGTGGTCAGGTTGGAGAACACGGGCAGGATGCAGCGCTGGGTGGGATTGAACGAGCTGTCGATGTCGGTGAAGTGCTGGATCCGGCCGATGGCGCCGTCGGTGTCGTCCCATACCAGAAAGTCGTTCATGTGGCTGGGAGCGAAGGTCTGGAGCGGGCCGTGCAGCCGGCTGGCGTGGTAGGGGTCGTTGAAGTTCTCCATCATGACCTTCCAGTTCCACGGCAGGTCACCGATCGTCTTGCCCTCCAGCGTGGTGGTCGACTCCAGCCCGTAGTTGGTGAGCATGTCGTCGATCTTGGTCATGGTCGGTCCGAAGGGCCGGGCGTGATGATCGAAGTTGGCCATGATGAACCCCTGCCACAGCTCCACCTTGAGCTGGGGCAGCGGGTGGTCGGCTCGGTCGAAGCCCACCGTCCGGTCCATGGCAGGCGCGCCCAGCAGTTCGCCGTCCAGGCCGTAGCTCCAGTGGTGGTACGGGCAGGTGAAGCGGCGGCAGTTGCCGGAGCCCTCCGCGATCACCATTCCCCGGTGGCGGCACACGGCCGACATGACCCTGAGCTCGCCGCCGGAGTCCCGGGCCGCGATCAGGGGCTCGCCCGCGATGGTGATGCAGCGGAAGTCGCCCGGCTCCTTCAGCTGGTCGACCCGGCCCACGCACAGCCACTCCCGCTGGAAGATGGCCTGTCGCTCGAACTCGTAGAACTCCGCCGATGTGTACAGGACGGGCGGCAGCAGCCGGGCCTCGTCCACCGGCCCCACGGAGTCGTCGAAGCTGTCCAGAAGGTCGCCGGTCAGCACTGTCATGGCTCGTGTCTCCGCTAGGTCTGAGCGCGTGGCGGGATGTGTCCCTTGCCGCTGAACCTAGTTCGTCGGCTCAAGCCGCCACATATCGGGAGCGTGGAACTCGCGGTGTTCCCAAGGCTCCATGGGTGTGGGACTTACGTTGCTGTCTGCAGGGCTGCGCCGACCTGCAGGCACAGGGCGTCGGCGTGGGGCGGGGCGACGATCTGCACTGCGGCCGGTCGGCCTTCATCGAGTCCGGCCGGCACGACCAGCGCCGGGTTGCCGGTGACGTTGAACGGGAGGAAGTTGCGGGCCACCTTGTCGAGCCAGAGCCGGTCGCCGTCGTCGAAGAACGTGGCCGGGTCGGGTGCGGAGGTCGGCGTGGCCGCGGTAACCAGCACGTCCACCTGCTCGAACACCGCGTCGAGATCAGCCTGCACCAGGCTGCGAGCCCGCAGCGCCCGCAGGTAGTCGGAGGCGCTGGTTCGGGCTCCGGCCGCGAGCCGGCAGGCCGCGGAAGGTGTGAAGTCACCGATGCGGTGAAGGTTGCCGGTGTGGTGCGCGGCGAACTCGACCACGGTGATGACCCAGGCGATGATGCCGGCCAACTCGACGCTGGGGAACTTGATCGTCTCGACCGCGCAGCCGGACTGCTCCAGTAGGGCGAGCGCATCCGACAGGGCCTGGGCCACGCCCGGTGAGGAGCCCTCGGGCAGCCATCCGTCGGGAACCCCGACGCGCAGACCCTGCACCGATGCCCCGATCGCCCGGTAGTCGGGGACGGTGCTCGTCGACGAGTACGGGTCGGTCTGGCTGCGGCCCGCGATGACGCTCAGTACCAGACCCAGATCCTCGACGGTCCGGGCCATGGGGCCGACGTGGTCCAGCGTCCAGGACACCCCGAAGACGCCGTCACGGGACACCCGGCCGAAGGTCGGCTTCAGCCCGCTCACACCGCAGTACGACGACGGCACCCGGATCGATCCGCCGGTGTCGGTGCCGAGCGCCACACAGAAGAACCCGGCCGCCAGCCCGGCGGCGGAACCTGAGGAGCTTCCTCCTGCCCAGCGGCCGGGTGCGCTCGGGTTTCTCACGCCGTCACCGGTCTCGTCGCCGAAGGCGAACTCCGGCGTGGTGGTCTTGCCCACGACGATCGCGCCAGCCTGCCGCAGTCGGGCCACGACGGTGGCGTCGGATCCCGGCACGTGATCGGCGAACAGCGTCGACCCGGCCGCGGTGCGCAGCCCCCCGGTGTTGATGATGTCCTTCACTCCGACGGGGATGCCCTCCAGCGGTCCGGCGTCGCCCTCTCGCCAGCGACTGGCCGAGCGCACCGCCTGATCCCGGGCGGTGCCGTCGAGGGTCACTACCGCTCCGATGTCGGTGTGGTTGATGCGGGCCAGGCAGGCGTCGACCACCTCGACCGGGTCGAACGCTCGGGTCCGGTAGCCCTCCAGCAAGGCTGTGGCGTTGAGGTCGCCCAGACCGTCGCCGGCTCCTACGGGCTGGCGCGCCGGCGCGGGAGAGGGATCGGCACCCGGTACGGCGTTTGCAGCCGGCAGTTCGGCACCGGAGATCCGGCGGTCGGCTGCCGCGGGACCGACAGTCTCGGGGAACGGCTCGTCCAGCGCGCGCAGCGCGGCCAGCTTGTCGCCCAGCGTGGCCTGGGCAGCCGCAGCCGCAGCCAGGATCTCCGCGGGGATATCGGCGCTTCCGTCCGTGACCGTCCAATCGTCAGCCACTGAACGAGGGTCTCAGTTCCAGTCTCCCGGTGACCACACCAGCGGGAATACCTCGCCGAAACAGTCGAGGGTCTGGCCAGTCTGGGGCTCGTACTCCGCCAGACTCGAGGGCTCCGGGACGGTCTGGCCCACTCGGTGGATGTACCGCGTCTTGGGACCGGCGAAGAAGGCGGCGTAGGCGCGCCGGTCGCGGTCGAGTGTCACCTCCTCGGCCGTCCCGTGGAGGAGATTCCCGTGGAACAGGATCACGTCGCCGGGCTGGTAGTCCCATCCCATGATGTCGAACGAGTCCCGATCGCGGGGCACGTCGGGAGTGGGCGGCAGCGACTTGTCCATCACCACTTTGCGGTAGGTGAAGTCGTCGCCCCCCTTCTCGTAGATGCCGCGCTTGCGGGCCAGAGCCATCCGGAGCGCGTTCTCCTCGTCTGACATGTCGGGGTCGCGCCCCACCATCGGCCGGTAGGTGACGTTCCAGCGGTGCGAACCTCGGACCACTTCCAGGCTGGCGCGACGGGGCACCGGGTCGGGCGAGGCCCAGGCCCTCACCAAGTCTTCGCCCTCCACATTGTGGTAGCCGATGTCCTGGTGCCACGGCGTAGGGGCCATTGCACCAGCCCGCCTGAAGAACATCTGGTCGATGTAGAAGCGCACCGGGCTGTTCAGCACTGAGCCCACGAGTCCGCCGACGGGCGATTCGTGGGCGAACCTGCGAAGACTGCCGGACCGGGCCGCCAACAGCTGATCGGCTCGCAGGACCGCCCCCTGAGACACTATTTCGCTGGTCATGTGGTCGCGCTCGGCGAAGCACTCCTCCAGGCCGCTGGCCATCAAGGCCACCCACTCGGGCGTCAGCACCCCCTCCAGCAGCACTGCTCCGTCGCGGTGGAATGTCTCGATCTCAGCGGCTGTCACCGGTCTGATGGGGGCTGCGGCAGCCATCAATCGTCCTTGGCATGGGCCACGGCAGCCGCGAACCGATCCGTGCCGATGTTGTGGAGTTGCCAGGCCACATCGGGTATGTGGGCGAACCGGAATACGCCGCTCGGGTCACCGTCACGCATGCCTGGCGGGATCTCGAAGCGTGAGACATCCAGCGAGAGGCCCATGCCGTGGGCCTTGCTCAGTGCTTCCTTCATCGTCCACAAACGAAAGAACCGTCGTACGCGGCTCCGTCCCCGCGCTTCGGCCAGCTCCCGTTGCTCGTTGGGGCCGAACACCGCCGCGACCAGTTCATCGAGGTTGGGATGGGGGATCCGCTCCTCGACATCGACGCCGATCCGCCCCTTGGCCGCCACGGCGATGAGCCCGTGGCGGCCGCTGTGGCTCAAATTGAAGTTGATCGGAGCAGGCCGTCCCCGCACTGTGGCGAATGGCTTGTTGTGCTTCGAGGCTTCGAAGCCGAGATGCTGGTTGCGGCAGTCGAGCTCGCGGCACAGCACCGACCTGAGCGCAGCCCGGCACAGCGTGAACCGTCGCCTGGGAGCGTCGTACAGGAACCGGTCCCGGCGCTGCCGCTCGCTGTCGTCGAGCCACGCCAGAGAGCGCTCCTCACGGCTGCGTTCGCTCGAGAGATCCACGTGCAGGACCCGGAAGTCCCTGAAGGAGCGGAACGGGCTGTACCAGTGGGCTTGCTCCGTCGCCGCCGTAGGGATCGGCTCCAGGAGGTTCCCGGCCGGGACGGCAGTCAGTGGATCTCCGTCTCAGCCCGACCGGGATTCGATGTACGCGATGAGATCGGTCGGCGTGAGAAGCTCGGCGAACTCGTCGGCCGGAATGTCCATGCCGAACTCCTCGCACACGAGCCTCCAGAACGCCACCACATCTGTCGAGCTGACTCCGGTCTCGATGATGCTGACATCCGCTCTGAGCGGCTGGCCGGCCGCCCTTCCCTCGATGTTCAGGCTCGCGTCCACCAGGGCTCGAATGCGTTCTTCAATGGAAGACATGCTTGTGGGTCCTTTCTTTACAAGCCGGGGCCAGAGGGAGCCTAAGGAGCCTAGCGACGCCGTGTCAACGCATTCATTTCGGCTGGAGCGGTGCGACCCAGTGGCGGCGCCGCTGGAACGGGTAGCCCGGCAGCGGAACCCGGCGCCGGGTCTCACCCTCCAGCACGAGGTGGGCATTGGCGCCCGAGATGGCGAACGAGTTCACCGCGGCCAACCGGGGCCGGCCCCCAGCGGCCGGCCAGTCTGTCGCTTCGGTCGTCACTCGAACCGGCAGCCGCTCCCAGTCGATCTGCTCGCTGGGCGCGCTCAAGTGCAGGTGCCTGGGGATCCTCCCCCGGTTCATGGCCAGCACCGTCTTGATGAGACCGGCGACGGCCGACGCGCACTCCAGGTGACCGATGTTGGTCTTGACCGATCCGACCAGCAGAGGCCGCTCAGAGTCGCGGCCGGTTCCGTAGACGGCTGCAGCCGCATTCATCTCGACCGCGTCGCCCAACGGTGACCCCGGCCCGTGCGCCTCCAGATAGTCCACGTCCGCAGGCGCCACCGCCGCTCGCTCCAGCGCCTGTTCCATGGCTTGCATCTGCGCCGGACCGTTGGGCTGGGTAAGGCCCAGGCCGGTTGCGTTCTGGTTGACTGCCGTGCCCCGCACGACGCCCCAGATCTGGTCGCCGTCCGCGGCGGCATCGTCCAGCCGCTTGAGCACGACCATGCCGCAGCCCTCGCCTCGAACGTAGCCGTCGGCGCCCGCGTCGAAGGCTCGGCACTGCCCGCTGGCCGACAGCATGCCGGTCTCTTCGAGGAACCTCGCGATCGACGGGGACAGGGCTGCGTTCGCCCCTCCGGCCAGAGCCATGTCCACTTCGTCCTGCCGGAGCGCGGTGACCGCATGGTGGATGGCGACAAGCGAAGACGCGCAGGCCAGATCGAAGGGCACGGCCGGCCCGGCCAATCCCAGTGTGAACGCGATCCTCCCCACGGCCACGCTCGAGGTGGTGCCGAAGTAGGTGTCGCCCCGACCGGCCGCGGCGATGACCCTGCGGTACTCGCTGCTGCCGCCTATGCCGGCGTACACGCCGGTGCGGCTCCCCTTCAGGCTGGCCGGGTCGATGCCGCCGTCTTCGAGCGCCTGCCACGTCGTCTCCAGCAGCATCCGCTGCTGGGGGTCCATCATGCGGGCCTCGATAGGCCTGATCCCGAAGAAGCCCGCATCGAACCGGTCGATCCCTTCCACGAATGCTCCGGTCCGGCCGGCCCGGTCCGGGTTGTCCGGGTCCCCGAACGCGCCGTTCCAGGGACCCGGATCCGGCCGCCCGTCCGTTACCGCGTTCTCGCCTGCTTCCAGAAGGCGCCAGAAGCTGTCGAGGTCGGGCGCGCCGGGGAACCGGCAGGCCATGCCCACGATGGCGATCCCTTGATTGCCGGTCACGCCCGGCGGCACGATCCGCGCCACGGGGCGATCCTGCACGGTGGTGGCCGCTGGGACACGGTCGCTCCCGTCGGCTTGCTCCGGTCGGCTGGGCCGCTCCGACTGTGTCGGTCGCTTCGGCCGGCTCGTCCCGGCGGGGCTGGGGTCGGTCGGGACCTGTATGGCGAAGCGCCCGTCGGCCTCGGTGTCGCGGTGCTCGATCGTGCCCGATCCGGCCAGTTCCGATGCGAGATGGGCGGCGAGGCTCTGAACGCTGGGATAGTCGAACACCACGGTGTTGCCCGCCGAGTAGGCGCCGGCGAAGCCGCGGTTGACGCGGTTCCTGAACTCCACCGCCATCAGCGAGTCCATCCCCAGGTCGGCGAACTCGGCCGAGGGCGCCGGCAGGTTGGGCAGACGCATCACGGCCTGCAGTTCCCGCCGCAGGAACTCGACCAGAATCTGCTCGTGCCCGGCCGGGGGTGACTGGGCCAGCTCCGAGAGCAGATCGGCCTGCGTTTCCTGATGCGCTCCGGGGTGGCCGGCTGCGGCCACCAGGTCTTCCACGAACGGCGAGTGATGCTGGTCGCCCTCTGCTACCACTTGCCAGTCCACGGCCGCGACCATCGGTGCCGTCGGGTCCTGACGTGTCAGCCGGTCCAATGCCCTGAGGCCCTGCTGTGGTGTGATCCAGCCTGTCCCCGCGGCCTCCAACTGCCCGGCGATTCGCTCCCGCTGCTCCTCGGCCTCGCCGAGACCCGACCACGCGCCCCAGGCGATGGACTGGGCGGCGAGGCCTCGCGAGCGGCGGTGGGCCGCGAGCACATCAAGGAAGGCGTTGGCTGCCGAATGGTTGGCCTGGCCCGGATTGCCCAGCACGCCGGCCACGCTCGAAAACAGCACGAACAGGTCGAGATCGAGGTCCGCGGTGGCCCGGTGCAGCTGCCAGGCGCCCAGCACCTTGGGCCACAACACCTGCTCGAACCGCTCCCAACTCTGGTTGGCGAGGGAGGCGTCTGCCAGCACGCCGACGCTGTGGATGACGCCCGCCAGCGGCGGCTGCGTCTCGGAGATGCGGGCGAGCATGGCGTCCACTGCGGCTGCGTCGGTCATATCGGCCAGCTCGACGCTGACTGCGACGCCTCGCTCACGCAACTCGGCGATGGCGGCCGCTGCTTCGGGATCCGGGTCGCGCCGACCGTTGAGCACTATCGCGCCGGCCCCGCGGTCGGCCAGCCACCCGGCCACCGTGCATCCGATGCCGCCCAGGCCGCCCGTCACCAGGTATGTCCGGTCGCCGCGCAGGCGACCGGTCTCCAGCGGCGACGCGGCGAAGACGATCTTGCCGATGTGTCGGGCGGCCTGCATGAACTTCATGGCCGAGCCGGCCTCCGCCAGCGACCACCGGGTGTGGGTCAGCGGCGCCAACTCGTTGGCCGCCAGGCGCTGCATCACCCGCCTCAACGCGTCGCCCGGCTCGGCGGGATCGTGCTCCTTCAGAACGTCCAATTCCAGGATCCAGTAGCCCACGTCGGGCCGGGCGACCGACATCTCCTCGTGGCTCAGGATGTCCACCCTGGCCAGCTCCACGAACCGGCCACCGCGGGCCAGGCACGCCAGGCTGGCGTCGATGAAGCCTGGGCCGGTCAGGCTGTTGAGCACAACGTCGACGCCGGTTCCCCCGGTGGCTTCGAGGATCTGCTTGGAGAACTTCGTGGAGCGACTGTCGAACACATGCGCCACACCCAGTGATCGCAGATAGGCCTGCTTGGGAGCGCTGGCGGTGGCGAACACCTCGG
The DNA here is from genome assembly GCA_965203575.1 of Candidatus Aldehydirespirator sp. Classification (GTDB taxonomy): domain Bacteria; phylum Actinomycetota; class Acidimicrobiia; order Acidimicrobiales; family Aldehydirespiratoraceae; genus Aldehydirespirator. The sequence goes on along the minus strand of OZ241894.1, from coordinate 1,560,014 downwards.
CTCCGGCGGCTTGGGCCAGCTGGATGGCGGCCAGACCCACCCCGCCGGCACCGGCGTGGATGAGGACCTTCTCACCGGCGCCCAGACCCGAACAGTCGAACGACAGGGCGGCCGACACGAACGCGGTCGGCATTGTCGCCAGCGCGGCGGCGGGGAGGCCGGTCGGGGCGGGAGCCACCATCTCCTCGCAGGTCACCGCCTCCGAGGAGAAGGTGCCGAAGGCCAGGCCGACCACCCGGTCGCCCTCCTGCACCGTCGTCACGCCCGGTCCGACCTCGAGCACCCGCCCGCAGAACTCGCCTCCCAGCAGGCCCTCGTCGATCACGCCGAGGGAGCGGAACATGTCCCAGAAGTTGAGTCCGGTGGCCAGCACCGCCACGCGAACCTCGCCGGCCTCCAGCGGGCGGGCCGGAGCGGCCTCCACCCGCAGTCCCTCCAGGGCGCCCTGTGGATCGGGTTCCATCAGCCAGGCCGACTCGCCCGCCGGTTCGGGCAGGCTCAGGCACCCGGTTTCGGCCCCCGCCGCCCGGACCAGCCGCGCTGCCTGGCGGTGCCCGGTGCGGTAGGCGATGTGCGTCTCGGAATCGGGATACAGGAACTCCTCGGAGAGGTCGGGCGACGGCATGTTCTCCGCGGGGTCCAGGTCGATCATCCTCGGCTGCAGATGGGCTGCCTCCCGGGCCGCGACCTTCCCGAAACCCCACAGCGCCGATCCGGCCAGACCGCCGACGCGTTCGTGCTCCAGCACCTGGCCGCCCCGGGTCACGAACCACGCGCCCTTGGCCACGGCCAGGTCGGCGTCCGCGAGGCCCTGCATGAGCGCGAGCGCAGTCGCTGTGGCCCTTTTGACGTCGGTTGCCAGTTCTGCGGTGGTGGCCTGCGCGCCACCGTTGTCCAGGGCGGTGAAGTGGCCCACCCCGCTCAGGGGCATCTCCGGCGGGAGGCTCTCGAACAGTGCGAGCCAATCGGAGCGCTGTTCCATGTCGATGGCTGCTCTTGAGATCCCGCTGGATGGCACTGGAACGTGCTCGGGCTCTGTCCTGTCGATGGCCAGCACGACCGTCTGGTTGCGGGCTGCCAACCGGGTGGCCAACTCATCGGCCACTCCAGTCTGATCGGCAGCCAGAATCCACACTCCCGGGCGCGCGGTCACCTGGGCCGGACCCTGGGCCAGGATGACCCCCCGGTCGGGCTCCTGGTCCGCATCGGACTCGTCCGCTCCCAGGACCTCGGCCCCATCGAAGCCGGCATCGGCGAGCGCCTGCCGCCAGACGGCGGGACCGGCCAGGGCGTGGTGCGGCCGGCAGGCATCGGCGAAGCGCCACCAGCCGTCCAGCTGGCCGAAGGTCAGGTCCAGCCACCCTTGCCCCCGCAGGTTCTCGAGCGCGGCCAGGTGGCCCGACGGTGCCAGCAGATTCCGGCAGTGCTCCAGCGTCTCGGACAGGTAGCGGGTGGCGTGCAGCACGTTGGAGGCGATGAGCAGGTCGTAGCTGTGGTAGTCGAAACCTTGGGCGGCTGGGTCCTTCTCGATGTCGAGCACCCGGTAATCGATGCTCGCTTCGCGGCCGCCGAATCGCCCCTCGGCTTCAGCGAAGAAGCCGGCGGAGATATCGGTGTAGGTGTAGTCGAACCGCCCCTCGGGCAGCTCCGGCAGCACCGCGGCCGTGGCCGAGCCGGTGCCCGCACCGACCTCGATCACTCGCAGCCGGCGGTCTTCGGGCAGCTGTTCCAGCAGGGCCGCCACGGCGTCGGCCAGCATCTGGTTGGCCGCTCTTGCCACCGGCGCCTTGAGATACAGGTCGGCCGCAGTGGGCTCACCGCTGCTGAACAGCAGCGTCAGCGGGTCGGCTTCGCCCTTGAGCACCTCGGCCAGGGCACCGGCGCTGCGCCGGAACAGGCCGATCTCGGTCGAGCCGTGCTCGTACCGGCTGGCCATCCCGGCCGCGAACTCCTCCGGGTCCGGAGGCAGCTCCGGTGACAGGGAATCGATGGACCCCGACTTGACAACGAAGGTGTCATCCGTGGCCTCGACCAAGCCCGCTCGGGCCAGCAGTTCGAACAGTCGGCGGAAGACGCGGCCGTGTTCGGAGAGCACTCCGAGTTGCCGGCGCAGGCTGTCGGGCTCGATCTCCTCGCCCCCGGTGCGCTGCCAGCCCAGGCGCTCCAGCGCCTGCAGCGCATAGCGCCACGACAACCGCTCCAAGTCGGCCAGCAGGCCGGCCCGCCCGGCTGTGTCCACCCCTGCGGCCTCCAGGTAGGCCGCGAACGGGCTGGAGCGATCTGCCACTACAGCAGGGCTCGGAAGGAAATCGGCGGGCACCACTCCGTCGGGCAGGGGTCGGTCTCGCCACACAACCTCGTACAACAGGTCGTCGAGCCCTTCGAACGCGGAGAGCAGAGCCGCCCGGGTGGCCCGCTTGACCGTGTAGGAGTCCAGGCCGCCGAGACTGGTGCCGTCGAGGGTGTAGAACCGCAGGTCGGCCGCGATCACCTCACGGGGGCCCGCTTGCTCGCCCTCGGCGTCGCCCCCGGCTCGCGAAGGCGGGCATGGCAGAGCAGCCGGTCCGGCAGCGGGCCGTCGAGCCACAGTCGCTCCCATCCGAACGGCAGGTAGGGGGAACCGTCCTCCGCGCCGGTGGTGCGCCGGGCAGCGGCCATCACCTGGAAGCAGCCGTCGAGCAGGAGCGGGTGCATCGCCGCGCCGCCGCCGTCCGCGCCGTCGGGCAGGGCCACTTCGCCCAGCGCCTCGCCGTCGCCGACCGACAGCGAATGCAGCGTGCGGAACGATTCGCCGAGGTCCACTCCCGCATCGGCCCGGGCCCGGTAGAACTCCGCGATGTCGACCGCGTTGAGGTCGGCCCCGAGCAGCCCCCGTTCGAGCGGCTCGGAACTCAGCGACGGGCTGGTACCGGTGGACACCTGACCCTGGGCGTGCAGAGTCCATTCGTCGTCGCCGTCGGACCGGCTGAACACCTCGAATCGACGCGGTGCCCCAGCCTCAGCGCGGTCGAGCACGAACTGCACGCTGCGCCCCGCGGCCTCGGCGGCGTCCTGCGGATCGTCCTCGTCGAAGATCATCGGGCTGTGGAGTTGGAGATCCTCCACTATCAGCGACCCCGGACCACCCGGCGGTTCGCGGGCTGCCGCGGCCATTGAGCCGTACAGCGCGCCCGGCGTGATCACCCGCCCATACACCCGATGGTCGTCGAGCCACACCGGGTCGGACGGGAACATCTCGGTGGCGTAGAGGGTCTCGCCCCGGGGGGAGTCGTGGCGTGTGCCCAGCAGCGGGTGGCCCGCGGTCTGCCTGCGCCGGCGGGGAGGCTCCACCCAGTGGCGCTGGTGCTGGAACGGGTAGCCGGGGAGGGGGACGCGGCGTCGGCTCTCTGCTGCGAAGAGGCCCTTGAACGACACGTCGACTCCGGCACCGTAAGCGGCTGCGACCGCTTCGAGGAAGCCGCTGCCGTCGGGCGGGTCCGGCTTGCCGGCCGACGGCTTCCGCATGCTGGAGGCGATGGCGGGCTCGACTGTGCCGGGTTCCTGGGGCCATGCCGTCGCGACGGTGGGGCCCAGCACGGTGTCGGGACCGATCTCGATCACGGTGTCCACGCCCATGGCGGCCAGCGTCTCGACACAGGTGCGGAACGCGACCGGGGCTCGGGCCTGGCGCCGCCAGTAGCGGCCGTCGAGCGCCTCACCCGCCTCCAGCACCTGGCCGGTCATGCTGCTCACGTAGGTGATCGACGGCGTCTCGGTCTCGATGCCGTCCACCACGGCCTCGAGATCGTCCAGCGCCGGTTCCACCAGCGCGCTGTGGTAGGCGGGGCTCCTGCGCAGCCTGCGAACCCAAACCTTCTCGGACTCGAAGCCCTCAAGAAGGCTCTCGACCTTCCCGGCCGGGCCGCTGATCACCTGGTGCATCCCGTTGTCGGCGGCCACGCTCGCCGGCGAGCCCCCGGCCGAGGCGTTGAGCTCCTCAACCGCAGCTGCCACCCGCTCCGGGGTGGCGAACACCGCGGCCATGGCACCGGTCTCGGGCAACTCGCCCATGAGCGCGCCGCGAGCGGCCGCGAACCTCAGACCGTCCTCGAGGCTGAACACCCCGGCGGCATGGGCGGCCGCGATCTCGCCAAGACTGTGGCCGACGACCGCATCGGGTTGGATTCCGACGCTTGCCCAGAGAGCGGTCAGGGCGCACTCGATCGCATAGATGCAGGGCTGGGTCCAGGCCGGATCGTCCAGATCCTCCACATCGGCGCCGGAGCCGAACACCACTTCGAGCATGGAGACGCCGCGCTCGGCTTGCAGCACCTCGTCGCAGCGGTCGAGGACGGCCCGGAAGACCGGCTCAGTGTCGTAGAGGGCGCGGCCCATGCCCACCCACTGGCTGGCCTGGCCCGTGTAGGCGAAGGCAACCCTGGTGGCCGCTTGGCGCGGCGGATGCTCGTCGCCCTCCGCTAGCTCCTGCAGCCCCGCCTTCAGAGAATCCTCGTCCGAGAACACCACCCCAGCCCGACGGGCGAAGTGGCTCCGCCCCACCCCAGCGGTCCAGGCCACATCAGACAGCAGCCGGTCTGCCTCGGTGTCGTCGGACGGATCCTCGAAGCGCTCCTCGAGCCACTCCACGTAGCGGGCCGCCATCTCCCGCAGGGCGGCGCCGGTCTTGGCTGACAGGGGCAGCAGTCGGGCGGGGCGAGCCGCCGGCGCGGTGGCTGGGTCGCCCATCCCGGCCGGCGCATAGATGGCGACGGGTCTGGACGGTCCCCGCAGCCAGCGCCGCGGGTCGTTGCCCTCGGCGGCAGCATCCATCGATCCGTACCCCTCCACCACCACATGGGCGTTGGTGCCCGACCAGCCGAACCCGCTGACCCCGGCCAGCGGCCGTCGGTCGCCGTGGCGGGGCCAACCCGTGGCCTCGGCGGTGACCTGCAGCGGCAGCCGGTCCCACGGAATCTCGGGATTCGGATCACGGAAGTTGAGATGGGAGGGGATGACCCCTCGTTTCATGGCCAGCATCACCTTGATCAGGCTCGCGGCGCCGGCTGCCGACTCCAGATGGCCGACATTGGTCTTGACCGACCCGATCAGCAGCGGGCGATCCCGTCCGGCACGGTATGCCGTCCCGGTGGCCTCGGCCTCGATGGGATCGCCGACCGGCGTGCCCGTGCCATGGGTCTCCACGTAGTCCACGTCCGCCGGCTCGACGCCTGCCCAGGCCAGGGCATCGGCGATCACCTGCTGCTGGGCCTCGCCGTTCGGGACGGTGAGACCCTGGCTGGCGCCGTCCTGGTTCAGTGCCGTGCCCCGGATAATGCCCCAGATCCGGTCCCCGTCGGCCTCGGCGTCGCCGAGGCGCTTCAGTACCAGGATCCCGCAGCCCTCGCCTCGCACGTAGCCGTTGGCCGCCGCGTCGAAGGTCTTGCATCGCCCGTCGGGCGCCAGCATCCCGGCGTTGCCCCGCAACTCGAAGAGCCGGCCCGACAGGATGGCGTGGACCCCGCCGGCCAGGGCGAGGTCGGCCTCGCCTCTCTGGAGCCCTGACACCGCCTGGTGCACGGCCGCCAGCGACGAGGAGCAGGCTGTGTCCACGGCCATGGCCGGACCCCGCAGTCCTAGCGCGAAGGCGACCCGCCCGATGGCGGTGTTGAAGGAGGTTCCGGCGACGGAGTAGAGGCTGGCCGCGGGCTCGGCGGTGTCGTTGCCTTCGAGCACGAGCGCGCGGTACTCGTTGTTGCTTATGCCCGCGTAGACCCCGGTGCGGCTGCCCTTGAGCCCGTCCGGGTCGATGCCGGCGTCCTCGAGGGCCTGCCAGCTGACTTCCAGCATCAGTCGCTGCTGCGGGTCGAGCAGTTGAGCCTCCACCGGCGAGATCCGGAAGAAGGCCGCGTCGAACTGGTCGATCCCGTCGATGAAGGCCCCGAACCGGCAGGCGTCGTTCTGGACGGCTGCTTCAGCGAAGAGCTCGCCCACGCGGCCCACTCCGGAACCGGGGGCGCCCTCGGTGACGGCGCAGACGCCGTCTTCCAGCAGCCGCCAGAAGGCGGCCACGTCGGGCGCGCCGGGGAACCGGCACGCCATGCCCACAACTGCGATGGGCGAACGGTCCGCGCCCGGCGCAGCCTCAGGCAAGGCCGATCGGCTCCAGGAACTCGCGCATCTTGGCCACGCACTCCGCGGGCTTCTCCAGCTGGAGGAAGTGCGTGGAGTCGGGCAGGAAGTCGTAGTCCACCGTGAGCATCTCGCCGAAGTCCAGCGTGGGAAGGTACGCGTAGGGCCGCGTCGGGTCGGCGCCGATCACTTTGGTGGGGCACTGCAGGGCATCCAGGTCGACGAGCACCGCGAAGATCCTGGCATGGGCCGTGATCTGCGCCTCGTGTTCTGGCGGGAAGCGGAGTTCGTAGCCCAAGCCGTCCGCGGCCTCGCGCAGCGTGGTTCTGGCCATCAGGTCATGCACGCCGGGGACCACACGCCTGAACGCGGGCGGGAAGGCGAGCAGGTCGGCATAGGCCTCTCGGGTCTTGAAATGGCGCGGGCGCCGCCCGGCCGTCTCGGCCAACCGCTTGAGCGCCTCGTCGAACTCGTCGCGGGTCTCCACCGGGATGCGCAGGGGGGGATCGAACAGAACGAGGGCCGAGAACCGGCTCCCCTCCGTGGGCGACAGCAACGGCGCCAACGCCGAGATTGAGTGGAACACACCCACCTGCGGCTTGGAGCCGTACCGGCTGTCGATGGCGTCGAGGACCCGGTCGTGGTCGTCGACGTATGTGGGGACGGTGTGGTCCGACAGAGGAGTGGCCGGGTTCCAACCGTGGCTCCTGAGGTCGTAGACGATGACATCGAAGTCGTCGACCAGCAGCGACCAGAACGGATAGTAGAGATCAATGGAGAGACCGATGCCGTGGCTCAGGATCAGTCGGGTTCCGTCCGGGTTGCCGTGACGCCGCAGGGTGATCACCGCATCGTCTCCCATGCGAGCCTCGTGGACCGATAGAGGCTCAGGAACCGTCCAGGTCGCTTCTGCCATAGCCAGGCCGCGCGGCCATCCGTCCGGCCGCGCTTAATCGGGAGTGCGCCTCGATAATCAACCGGCTCTCATCAACCCGCGTTGGTGTCGAGGTATTCGATCAGCTTCCGCACCGTGAGAAGCTCAGCGAACACTTCAGCGGGAATGTCGATGTGGAACTCCCTGTTGACCAGCTTCCAGAAAGCCACAACGTCGGTCGAGGGAACCCCGGCCTCGGCGATGTTGAGGTCCAAGTCCAGCGGCCGGCCCAGCGGCTGACCGTCGACCTCCAGGTTCTCGTCGATGAGTTGAGTGATGCGATCCTGAGTAGAGGACATGATCATGGCGCCTTCATTGGACGGAGTCGAGTCAGTTAGGGCACGCTAGCGCGACCGATTCCGCTACGACAATCGTGCCGGCGGCTGGGGGCTCCGGGCTCACACCCAATGGCGCCGGCGCTGGAAGGGGTAGACCGGCAGCGAGACCCGGCACCGGGTCTCGCCCCGGAACAAACCTGCGAAGTCGACATCTCGTCCTGCTTCGTAGTCGGACGCGGCTGCCTCGACCGGGCCTTCGTCTCGGCCGGGCGTAGGCTCGGACTCCTGCTGCGAGACATCGAGCAGCACGGCGTGAAGTCCTTCTCGCAATGATTCGGCGTCGTGGAACACCACTGCGGCGCGGTGGGCAAAATGGCTGCGGCCGATGCTCGCGGTCCAGGCCATGTCCGTCAGCAGCGCAGTGGCGGCATCGTCGCCGGACGATTCCAGAGCGTGGTCGTCGAGCCACGACAGGTACCGCCCGGCCAGATCCCGCAGCGCCTCAGGCGACTTGCCCGACAGGGGCAGCAGCCGCTTGCGACCCATGTCCCGGGACTCGCCGTCGGAGTCGGCGGGCGCGCTGGGTTGGCGCCGCGGCGCCCCGGCTGGCCATCCTGCGGGATCGAGTCGGTCAGAGCCGCCGGGCTCTGCGTATCCCTCCAGCACGACATGCGCGTTGCCTCCCGAGATGCCGAAGGAATTGACTCCCGCTCTGGGGGGACGGCCACGGTCTGAGGGCCAGTCCGTCCGGGTGGATGTAACCCGCACCGGCAGCTGGTCCCACTGGATCTGGGGGTTCGGGTTCTGGAAGTTCAGATGGGCTGGTATTGCGCCCATTCTCATGGCCAGCACGGCCTTGATCAGGCCAGCGACTCCCGACGCGTACTCCAGGTGTCCGATGTTGGTCTTGACCGAGCCGAGCAGCAGTGGCTGCTGTGGATCTCTTCCCTGCCCGTACACCGCCATGGCTGCGTCGACCTCTGCAGGATCTCCCATTTTCGTTCCCAGACCGTGGGCCTCCAGGTAGTCGACCTCTGAGGGCGCGACGCGGGCCCGTTCCAGAGCGTCTGCGATGGCCCGCTGCTGGGCCCGGCCGTTGGGGAGGGTGAGGCCCAGGGTGGCGCCGTTCTGGTTGACCGCCGACCCGAGGACCACGGCCCAGATCCGGTCCCCGTCGGCCTCGGCCTCGCTGAGCCGCTTGAGGACGACCATCCCGCAGCCCTCGCCTCGCACGTAGCCGTCGGCCGAGGCGTCGAAGGTCTTGCACCGCCCGTCGGGCGACAGCAGCCCGTTGTCGGTGAGGAATCGGGTCATGGCGGGGGACAGGGCCGCGTTCACTGCTCCGACCAGGGCCAGATCGATCTCCTTGCGCTGGAGTGCCGTTACGGCCTGGTGCACCGCGGCCAGCGCCGAGGCACAGGCTGTGTTGACCGGCATGGCCGGGCCCTCCAGACCCAGCGCGAACGCGATCCGTCCGACCGTCACGCATCCGGCCGTGCCCAGCGAGTTGTCGTCAATGCCGCCGGCCGCGACAACCCGCCGGTACTCGCTGTCGCCCACCCCGGCGTACACCCCGGTTCGGGTGCCCTTCAGCCGGGCCGGATCGATGCCGGCGTCCTCGAGGGCGTGCCAGGTCGTCTCCAGCAGCATCCGCTGGGCCGGGTCCATCATGCGGGCCTCGATGGGCGAGATCCGGAAGAACCTGGAGTCGAACCGGTCGATCTCCTCGACGAACCCGCCCCGCCGGCAGGCGACATCCTCGGAGGCCGGATCACCGACGACTCCGGGCCCAGGCCCGCCGTCACTACGCCCGTCGGTGACGGCGTCTGTGCCGGTCTCCAGCAGGTGCCAGAAGGACGGGAGGTCCGGTGCGCCGGGGAAGCGGCAGGCCATACCCACCACGGCGATCTCGTCACCGGTCCGGCGGGCCGACCAGCGCGGCCTCTCCGCGGTTGTCGGCGTCCGCTCGGCCTCGGGCTCTGCCGCTCGTTCCGGTTCGACTGCCCGTAGCGGCTCGGGCCGTGGCTCCGGATCGGCTGCTTGTTCCGGTCCGGACTCCGGGATTGGATCCGGCTGGGCGGTGGCCTCGCTGACATCCTCGAGTTCCCCAGCCAGGTAGTGGGCCAGGCTGGTGACGTCGGGATAGTCGAACACCACCGTGTTGGAAGCCACGTACTCTCCGGCGAAGGCACGGTTCAGACGGTTTCTCAACTCGACAGCCATCAGCGAGTCCATCCCCAGATCGGAGAACTCGGCCGCTGGGGAGGGCTCGGTCGGCAGCCGCAGCACCGCCTGGAGCTCCCGCTGCAGGAAAGACGCCAGCAGGTCCCCGAACTCCGACGCCGGCGCGGCCCGCAGCTGTGACATCAGGTCCTCCGCGGCCGCGGCCGCATCGGCCTCGCCTCCCGACTCGTCCACGAGCAGATCCTCCAGCAGCGGTGGAGGAACCTCGAATCCCTCGGCGTAGACCGGCCAGTCGACCGCAGCCACGGTGGTTGTGGCGATATCGGATCGCACCAGGCGGTCGAATGCCTTCATGCCCTGCTCGGGCGGGATCCAGCCCTTCCCCGACGCGGCCAGCCGTCCGGCGAGCCGCTCCCGGTGCTCCTCGGCCTCCCCGAGGCCCGACCAGGCTCCCCAGGCGATGGTCTGACCTGTCAGACCCCGGGCGCGACGGTGGCGGGACAGCTGGTCCAGGAACGCGTTGGCCGCCCCATGGTTGGTCTGGCCCGAGTTGCCCAGAACGCCGGCAACGCTCGAGAAGAGCACGAACAGGTCCAGATCTCGGTGTTCGGTGGCACGGTGAAGGTGCCAGGCACCAAGCACCTTGGGCCCTAGGACCTTCTCGAACCGTTCCCATTCCTGATTGGCGATCGAGCCGTCCGACAGCACTCCCACGCTGTGGACGATCCCCGCCAGAGGCGGCAGCGCCTCATCCATCCGGGCCAGCATCCGATCCATAGCGGCCGCGTCGGTCACGTCGGCCAGCTCCACGCGCACGTCGACGCCTCGCTGGCGCAGTGAGTCGATGGCCTCGACGGCGTCGGGGTCGGGAGCCCGGCGCCCGTTCAGCACGATCGTCGCCGCGCCCCGCTCCGCCAGCCAACCGGCCACGGCCTGTCCGATGCCGCCCAGACCGCCGGTCACCAGATAGGTCCGATCGGAGCGCAGCCAGCCCCGCGCCAGCGGAGGTACAGCCAGCACGTTCTTGCCGACATGTCGGGCCGACTGCATGAACTCCATTGCAGCCGTCGCCTCCGACATGGGCCACAGGCTGTGAACCGGCGGCTGCAGCTCCCCGGCCACCACCCGGGCCATCACCCCGGAGAGGACCTCTCCGGCCCGGCCCGGGTCGGTCTGCTTCAGAGTGTCCAACTCCAGGATCGAATAGCTGACGTCGGCGCGGACCGCGGCCATCTGGTCAGCGGTCATGATGTCGCGCCGGCCCAATTCCGCGAAGCGTCCGCCGGGAGCCAGACACGACAGGCTCGCCTCGATGAAGCCCTCTCCGGTGAGGCTGTTCACCACGACATGTACGCCCTCGCCGGAGGTTGCTTCGAGGATCTCGCCGCCGAATGCGGTGTCGCGGCTGTTGAAGACGTGCTCCACTCCTAGCGACCGCAGGTACGGCTGCTTGGATGGACTGGCCGTGGCGAACACCTCCGCTCCGGCGGCACGAGCCAGGCCGATCGCGGCCAGGCCCACGCCCCCGGAGGCGGCATGGATCAGGACTCGCTCGTCAGCCTTGAGCCCGGTCGCATCGAAGGCCAGCGCGGCCGTGGTGAACACCAGCGGTGTCGCCGCCAGCGCCGCCGCCGGCATGCCGGGCGGGGCAGGCACGACCAGCTCGGCCTTCGTGACCACCTCGGGCCCGAAGGTTCCGAATCCAAGCCCCACCACCCGGTCCCCGGTGGCCAAGCCGGCAACGTCGGGCGCGGTCTCGACGATGTGGCCGCACATCTCGCGGCCCAGCAGCGAGCCCTCCTCCAACATGGCCATCCCCACCAGCACGTCCCGGAAGTTGAGTCCGGCCACGTCGACGGCGACGCGGACCTCGCCCGGTTCCAGGGTTCGCGGTGACACCGGCTCGGCCCGCAGCTCTTCCAGGGCACCCCCGGGATCGGGTGACAGCCGCCAGCCGGGCTCCTCCGGCAGCGCCAACCGGGTTGGGCCGGAGCCGCTGCGAACCACCCGGGCCGCCTTGCGCTCGCCGTCCCGGTACGCGACGTGGGTCTCGGCGTCGCCGCTGAACAGCTCCTCGACGAGGCCGTCCGGCAACCCCTGCCCCGCGGGGTCGAGGTCGATCATCCTCGCTCGCAGATGCTGGGCTTCCCGGGCCAGCGCCTTTCCGAAGCCCCACAGCGTGGCGCCGGCCAGTTGCCCGGAGCGTTCCCGCTCCAGGATCTGGGCGCCCTTCGTGACGAGCAGGACGCCTTCGGTCGGGGTCGCATCGACATCGGTCAGCCCCTGCACGAGGGCCAGCGCACTGCCGACCGCCCGCTTCACGTCGGCGGCCATCCCGGCCGTGGTCGCTTCCGGACCGTGCCCGTCGAGGGCACTGAGATGCACGACGCCGCGCAGAGGCGGACTCGCGGGCAGGCTCTCGATCACCGACCGCCACGATTGGCGCGACTCGATGTCGATCTCCGTCCGCGCGATGTGGTCGGCCTCCTCGGCTTCGGATCCGGCGGCCTCACCGGCCAGCACGACGGTCTGGTTGCAGGCGGCCAGCCGCGCCGCCAGCTCGCTGGCCACTCCGCCCTGATCAGCCGCCAGGAGCCACACCCCTGCCTGCTCCCTCACGGCCTCGGGACCTCGGGCCACGATGACGCCCGGACCCAGCGGCCTTCCGCCGTCGAGTTCGTCCGCGCCCAGAACCTCCGCGGCCTCGAGCCCCGCGTCTGCCAGCGCTCGCCGCCACACTCCGGCGTCGGCGAGCGCATGGCTCGGCCGGTAGGAGTCGTTGAAGCGCCACCATCCGTCCAGCAGTCCGAACGTGAGGTCCTGGTAGGCGCGGCCTCGCACCACTTCGAGAGCCACGAGCTGGCCCGACGGTGCGAGCAGCTGCCGGCAGTGTGCCAGCGACTGGCCCAGGTCAGCGGTGGCGTGCAGCACGTTGGCTGCGATCACCAGGTCGTATCGGTGGGAGTCGAAGCCCTGTGCTGAGGGGTCCGATTCAATGTCGAGCGTCCGGTACTCGATCGGCACGTCGAAGCCCGAGAGGCGCTCCTCGGCCTCCGTGAAGAACCCTGCCGAGATGTCGGTGAAGGTGTAGTCGACTGCTGCGGCCTCCACCCGCGGCAGGATGGCGGCCGTGGCCGAGCCCGTGCCCGCGCCCACTTCCAGCACTCTGAGCCGCCGCCCTTCGGGGAGGTCCGACACCGCTACGGACACGGCGTCGGCCAGCAGGCGGTTCGAGGCCCGCGATCCGGGTGCCTTCAGGTACAGGTCCGCGGCGCTCGGCTCGTCGCCGAACAGAAGGGCCAGAGGATCGGCCTTGCCCTTCAGTACCTCCGCCAGTGCGTCGCCGCAGCGCCGTAGCAGGCCGAGCTCGTTCGAGCCGTGGGCGTGTCGCGGGACCAGTTCGGCTGCGAGCCTCGACGGGTTTTCCAGCGGCTCGTCGGGCAGCGGGTCGCTCTCGCCGACGGCCACGGTCCAGCCGCCTCCGTCGGCGGGCTCCAGCACTCCGGCCTCGGCCAGCATCTCGAGCAGCCGGCCGAAGAGACGCTGGTGATGGTCGGCCACTCCCAGCTGTTGCCGCAGGTCCTCCGGGTCCAGGTGGTCGCCGGTGCGGCGCTGCCAACCGAGCCGGGCCAGCGCCGCCAGCACATAGGCACGCGACAGTCGCTCGAGATCGGACAACAACTCAGCCCTGTCGGCGAATGCGACCCCCTCCCTCGACAGGTGTTCCTCCAGGGTCCCTGTCTGCTCGGCAACGGCCTCCGGGTCGAGCAGGAAGTCCGCGCCCGGCATCTGCTCGGCCAGCGGGCGATCCCGCCACACGACCTCGTAGAGCAGGTCGCTCAGCCCCTCCACCGCCGACAGCAGGGCGGCCCGCGTCGCCCGCTTCACCGTGAAGCCCACCAGTTCCCCGAGCGGGGCCCCGTCCGGCGAGTACAGCCACAGGTCGCCGGTGAGCACCTCGGCCGGACCGCTCGCCGAAGCCGTCGAAGGATGGCTGGTCGACGGGTCTCTCATCCGGGCGTGGCACACCACACGCTCCGGCAGCGCCCCGGTGAGCCTCAGCCTCTCCCACCCGAACGGCATGTAGGTCGTGCCCTGCATGGTTGCGCCGTTCGCGTCCCGGGCGGCCGACAAGGCTTGGAAGCAGCCGTCGAGCAGGATCGGGTGCACGTCGAGGCCGCTGCGGTCCACCGTGTCGGGCACCGACACCACCGCCACCGCCTCGCCCGCTCGGGTCCATACAGCCTCCAGTGTGTGGAAGGCCGGGCCGAAGTCGATTCCGACCGCGGCCTTGGCTTGGTAGATCGAGGAGATGTCCGCCGGCTCCAGCCCGGCCGTCAGCGCTTCGATGTCGGTGGGCTCGGGTACGGCGTGAAGACCCGCGCCCGACGACACCCGCCCTTCGGCGTGCAGTGTCCAGTTGTCGGCGGACGGTGCCCGGCTGAATATCTCGAACCGTTGCGACATGGCGCCGTCCGAGGGATCCACCACGAACTGGATCGTTCGGCCCTGCGGTCGGGATTCGTCGCCGGTGTCCGGCTCAGCGAAGACCAGCGGGCTGTGCAGTTGCAGGTGCTCGACGACAACCGTGCGGCTGACGGCTGTGGACGAGACCGCGGCCTCCCCCAGCGCGGAGGCGGCCGATGCCGCCATGGCTCCGTAGACCGCTCCGGGCATCACCACCCGGCCGAACACCCGGTGGTCGGCGAGCCACGCCGGATCGGATCCGAGCATCTCCGCCTCGAACCGCGTCTCGCCCCGGGGGGACCCGTGGCGCACTCCCAGCAGCGGGTGCCCCGCATCCTGGCGGCGGTGCCTCGATGGCTCAACCCAGTGGCGCCGGCGCTGGAATGGGTAACCCGGCAGCGGAACCCGGCGACGGGACTCCCCCGCGAACAGCTTGTCCAATGAGACCGGCAGACCGGCCTCGTAGGCGGCCGCCACCGCGTCCAGGAATCCGCAACCGTCGGCCGGTACCGGCCTGCGCTCGGAGGGGCGCTGCAGGCTCGGCACGGTGACCGGGTCAGCCGTGCCGGCCTTCTGGGGCCAGGCCATCAGGGCCATGGGTGCCAGCACTTCGCCCGGTCCGATCTCGATGACCGCGTCGACGCCCATCTCCGCGAGCGCCTCCACGCACTCGCGGAACCTCACCGACTGACGGGTCTGGCGTCTCCAGTACGGTCCGTCGAACGTCTCGCCCGGTGCCAGTGCCCGACCTAGCATTGAACTCACCACTTCGATCCGGGGCGAGGTCACCTCGGCGTCGGCGAGCACGGCTTCAAGCTCGTCGAGGGCCGGCTCCACCAGCGCGCTGTGGTAACCCTGGCTGGAGCGCAGCCTCCTGATCTTGACCTTCTCCGACTCGAAGCGGTCCAGGACCGCCTCCACCTCGTCGGCCGGGCCGCTCAGCACTTGGTGCAGCCCGTTGTCGGCTGCGATGGTCAGCCTCGAGTCGCCGTGGTCGGCGTGGAACTGCTGGACGGCCTCGGTCACCCGGTCTGCCGGCGCGAAGACCGCCCCCATGGAACCCTGCTCGGGCAGGTCGGACATCAAACCGCCCCGGAACGCCGCGAACCTCAGCCCGTCCTCGAGGCTGAAGATCCCCGCCGTCTGGGCAGCCGCGATCTCTCCGAGGCTGTGACCCACGACGACATCGGGTCGGATGCCGAGGCTCGACCACAGAGCGGCCAGGGCGCACTCCAGGGTGTAGATGGCGGGCTGCGTCCAACCCGGATCGTCGAGCTCGCCGCCCGCACCGGGTTCGCCGAACATCACCGGGAGCAGGGATACGCCTCTCAGCTCCCGCATCGCCGCGTCGCACCGGTCGAGCACGGCCCGCACCACCGGCTCGGTCTTGTAGAGCGCCCGGCCCATGCCCTCCCACTGGCTGGCCTGGCCGGTGTAGGCGAACGCGACCTTGGTTGCGGCGCGAGACGGGCTCATCGAGCCGGACGCCGCCAGCTCGTCCAGCTTCTGTCGCAGTGACGCGACATCGCGGAAGACCAGTCCGGCGCGGTGCGGGAAGTGGCTGCGGCCGGTTGCAGCCGACCAGGCCATGTCCGAGAGCACCGGGTCGGAGCCCGCCGGCCCGGAGAAGATGTCCCCGGAATTCTCGTCGAGCCACGACCGGTAGCTCTGGGCCAGATCGCCCACGGCCTCCGGTGACCGGGTCGAAAGCGGCAAGAGCCGGGCCGGCCGGGCCTCCAAGGTCGGCGCGGCCATCGAGCCGGCCCCCGTCTCGGGCAGGGCAACGGCTATCGGGCGTGCCGGTCCCGCCGGCCACTGGCCGCCGTCAGACTCAGATTCGGCCCTCGCAGTGTCCGGAGGGCCGTAGCCCTCCAACACGACGTGGGCGTTGGTCCCGGACCACCCGAACGCGCTCACCCCGGCGAGCGGCGGCCGGTCGGGATGGCTCGGCCACTCGGTCTGCTCCGCGGTCACCTGAAGGAGCAGGCGGTCCCATTCGATCCGCGGGCTCGGATCCTGGTAGTTCAGATGCCTGGGGATGGCGCCGTGCTTCATGGCCAGCACGGCCTTCATCACCCCGGCCACGCCGGCCGCCGACTCCAGATGGCCGAAGTTGGTCTTGACCGAGCCGATGAGCAGCGGGCGATCCTCGGGTCGCCGGTGGCCGTAGGCCGCGTCGGCTGCGTGAGCTTCGATGGGGTCGCCCACCGGGGTGCCGGTGCCGTGCGCCTCCAGGTAGTCCACCTCGGCCGGAGCGACCCCGGCCCGGGCCAGGGCTTCGGTGATGCACTCCTGCTGGGCCTGGGGGCTGGGAACGGTCAGACCCTGGCTGGCGCCGTCCTGGTTGACGGCCGATCCCAGCAGGACGCCCCAGATCCGGTCGCCGTCGGCCTCCGCGTCGGCCAGCCGCTTGAGGACCATCATCCCGCATCCCTCGCCGCGCACGTAGCCGTTGGCGGCCGAGTCGAAGGTCTTGCACCGCCCGTCGGGGGCCAGCATCCCGGCGTTGGCCCTCATCTCGACGAGGCGTCCGGTGAGAACCGCTTGCACCCCGCCGGCCAACACGACATCGGCTTCCTGGAGTTGGAGGCTGTTCGCGGCCTGGTGCAGCCCCACCAGCGACGAGGAGCAGGCCGTGTCCACCGCCATCGCCGGTCCGTGCAGGCCCAGGGCGAAGGCGACCCGCCCGATGGCCGTGTTCAGTGAGGTGCCGGTGACCGAATACAAGCTCTCGGCCGGGTCCGCGGCCCGGCTCGACTCCAGGATCAGGATCCGGTAGTCGAGGTTGCTGATGCCGGCGTACACCGCGGTGCGGGTGCCTCGCAGCGTTTCGGGATCGATCCCGGCGTCCTCGAGGGCCTGCCAACTCGTCTCCAGCATCATCCGCTGCTGGGGATCGAGGAGTTGCGCCTCTGTCGGGGAGATCCTGAAGAACTCGGCGTCGAACTGGTCGATGCCGTCCACGAAAGCTCCGAACCGGCAGGCGGGCTTCTCCGGCACGGAGTCCCGGAACATCTCGCCCACCCGGCCGACGCCCGAGCCGGGCTCGCCCTCGGTCACCGCGTTCTGTCCGGTCTCCAGAAGACGCCAGAAGGCCGGAAGGTTGTCGGCGCCGGGGAACTTGCACGCCATTCCCACAATCGCGATAGGGGTGCCCGACGCCGGGAAACCTCTGCTTCCGGCCCCCGCGGGCGTCTTGACGGCCATTCGCTCGTACCCCCTCGCTTCGCCAGCCGATAGTACCGGTCGAATCGCCCGGCGTCTGAGCGGCGAACGGGGCTAGCTCGTGGCCCTGACCTGGACGGTGACGATGTCCAGTCCGTGGAACTTCTGGTGCTGTACCGACGAGGCGTAGTGCCGCAGCAGGCGCAGTGATATCTCGCCCTCGCCGAGCCCGCCCGCGCCTTCGGCCTCCTCGCTCAGGTACGCCAGACGGTCCTCCAGGTTCTCGTCGTCGAACACGGCCATGAACTCCAGTTCAACCGTCGAGCCCTCGGGCCGCGCCCCGATGATCAGGCGGGGCGCTTCGCCGGACCCGCCCCGGTCGAGCCGGTTCTCACTGCCCTGCAGCAGGCTGATCAGCGTCTCCTCGGCCGCCGCGTCCAGCCGTTGCGCCGAAGCGTCGTTCCAGCCCGCGGCGGATGCCACCTCCCGGAGGAACTCCTGGATCTCGGGGAGCGAGGCCGCGTCCAGCTCGACGTCCAGCCGCCAACGCCCCCGAGGACTGGTCAGGTTCAGGAACACGGTCATCGCCACGGCCGCGGTCGCGCCGGCCAGCAGGCCGTTGTCGAGCAGCTTGCCCCAGGTGCCCCCCAGCGCATCGGTGATGATGGTCTGCTGGTCGAGTCCCGCCCCGATTGCGAACGCAATGCCAGTCACCAGCGCCTTGTGGCGGTCGAGCCCACCCTGCACGACCGTTCGGACCCCTCCCACGAAGATCAGCGCAATCGCAGTCAGCAGATAGGCACCCATCACCGGGCTGGGGATGGAGAGCAGGATGGCCGTCACCTTGGGAAGGAATGCCAGTGCCAGCAACGCTGCCCCGATCACGGACCCGACGCGCCGGGACGCGACCCCGGTGAGGCTGGTGAGTGACACGCTGGTTGCCGAGTAGACGGTGGTAGGCGGCGTGCCCGCTAGGCCGGAGAAGAAGATGCCGAGCCCGTTGGTGTTCAGCGATCCCTGCACAACCCGAAAGTCAATGGCCCGTGGCCTGCGACTGCAGGCCTGCTGCACGGCCACGCAGTCGCCCATGTTCTTGACGCCACCTACGAGGGTGACCACGACGAAGGCGGGCAGAAGCGTCCAGAAGCCGACGCCGGGGGTCAGGTCGATCCCGGGGAAGCCGGCGCTGGGGAGTCCGGCCCAAGGCGCGTCGGCCACCAACCCCGCGTCGTAGGCTCCGAGCGGGACCGCAACGATGCAACCGGCGGCGATTCCGATCACCGGTGACCACAGACGCCACGGTCCCGAGGCTCGCAGCGCCATCGCCACCGTGACGGCCAGCGTCACAAGGATGATCGCTGGCCCAGCGACACCAGGAGCGTCCTCGGGCACCTCCTGAATGCGGTCGAACGCCACCGGCAGGATGGTGACCGCGATCAGCATGAGGACCGTGCCGGACACCACCGGTGTGATGACCCTTCGAAGCAATGGCAGCCACAGCGCGAGCGCAATGTAAAAGAGCGACGCGGCCACGGTCAGGCTCGCCAGCAGCGCCGGCCCGCCCTCGGTGAGCGCTAGGACCGAGATGGCCACGAAGTTGGGCGTGGTGCCCATGATCAGGACGTGGCCGGCGCCGAACCGCCAGAACCGGGTGGCCTGCAGAGCAGTCAAGGCGCCCGAGATGATCAGCGCGGCGAATACAGCCCACTCGATGTAGCTCTGGTCCTGCCCACCCGCTCGGGCGGTCACGGCCACGATCAGCACCAGCGGCGCCAGCCCGAGGACGGCGCCCTGGAGCCCCACTGCGACCGACACCGGCGCGGGGCAGGGCTCGTCGGGCTCGTAGCGGATGGCCTGTTCGGCTGGAGGCGATGTCATCGGCGCCCTTCATTGTCGCACCGTCGCGTACCATGGCCGGGCCATGACATTCCACCATGTCGCGTTCGCGACCAGGGACCTTGAGGCGACCCACCGGTTCTACGAGGACCTGATGGGTTTCCCTTTGGTGTATTCCGAGTTCCTGATCGCAGACTGGATCCGCGCCTAGACGCGGTAGCTACCATCGCCCCATGGCGCGGCTTGACTTGGTGCATGCGGACAATGCCGAGGGGCCTTGGTTCGTCGACACTCGCTGCATCAAGTGCGACGCGGCCCGGCATTGGGCGCCGGGGCTCATCGACATGGACCAGGACGGACTGTCGTTCGTGGCCCGCCAGCCCGAGAACCCTGAGGAGGTCGCCGCGCTGTGGCGGGCGGCGGTGGCCTGCCCGACGCAGTCCATCGGGAATATCGAGGCCCGACGTCCACCCGAACCTGCTTTCCCGTTCGAGTTGACGCCCGGCGTCTATGCGCTGGGACACAACGCCCGGGAGTCGTTCGGAGCGCATTCGTACCTGCTGCCCCGGCCCGAAGGGAACTTGATGACCGACTCGCCCCGGTTCACCCGCGGCCTGGCTGAGCGGATCGATGAACTGGGCGGGTTGCGCCACGTGCTGCTGAGCCACCGCGACGACGTCGCCGACGCCGACCGCTGGGCCGACCGGTACGGTGCCGATGTCTGGATCCACGAAGCCGACGCCGATGCCGCGCCCTACGCCACCACCGTCTTCGAGGGCGACGAGATCGTCGAGGTCGCGCTAGGAGTGGTGACTGTTCCGACGCCGGGCCACACCGAGGGTTCGGTCGTGTTCCACATCGACGGCCGGTGGCTGCTCACCGGCGACACCCTCCATTGGAACCATCGGCGTGGCGAGCTCGACGTGTTCGCCGGGGCGATGTTCCATTCGTGGGAGGCGCTGGCCGACTCGGTGGACCGGCTTGCCGCGCTCCGGGTGGAATGGGTGTTCCCCGGACACGGAAACTGGCACAACGTGGGCGCCGACCTCTACGCCGAGCAGATGGGCAGGCTCGGGCCGGCGATGCGCGAGATCGGCCGCTCCGGCTGGGCTTCCCGCCCGGACGACGCCTACTACTGGTACTAGGCCGCGGCCAGCAACACGCCACTGCGGATGCGGCGCGGGCTTGGACTGGCTCCGGGCCTCTCCGGTAGGGTCGCGGTGTGATCGCGGACTTGGAGCACGAGCCGGTCGTGGAACTTCTGCGACGCAGAGTGGGCGAGACGTCCGGGCTGGTCGACGCCCCGCTGGACAGCCCGATGCTGCAGCCCTACGAGGTCTACGACCAGGACCTGTTCGACCTCGAGATGGTGCGGGTCTACGCCCGCTCCTGGGTGTGGCTGGGCGACACCGAGGACCTGGTCGAGCCCGGCGACTTCATAACAGGCACCATCGGCTACCAGCCGGTGATGGCCATCCGCCAGGAGGACGGCTCGGTCCGGGGATTCCTCAACAACTGCCGCCACCGGGCGTCGGGGCTGCTGTACGAGCCGGCCGGAAACTGCGGGAAGACCATGACGTGCCCGTACCACAATTGGGCCTACAACATCGACGGCCGGCTGGTCGGCATCCCCGACCGGGCCCGCATGTACCCCGACGACCTGCCCACCTCCGACTACGGGTTGGCGCCGATCCGCATCGAGGTGGCCTGGGACAAGCTCGTGTTCGGCTGCCTGTCCCGCAAGGCGCCGCCGTTCCGGGAGTGGATCGCCCCCCTGGCCGAGCGATACGACCTCTACAAGTTCGGCACCTTCACCCGCTACTACCGGGAGCTCGACGAGACCTACCCCATCAACTGGAAGGCCTTCGCGGAGAACTCCAACGACGACTACCACGTGCGCTTCGTGCACCGGCGCCTCAACCGGTTCCGCAAGCAGATGGACACCATCGTGCGCTTCGAGGGCCGCACCTGCAGCGGCTTCAAGCCCCACTCCGACGAGGAGGACTCCACCGGCGGGCGCACCGACCTCACCCATGAGCAGCTGCTCGGCCACTACGCCGACTTCATCTACCCCAACCTCACGCCGCTGCCCTACCCGACGCAGCTCATCCTGGTGCGGGCCGACCCCATCGCCCCGGACCGCACCCGCCTGTTCAGCCGCATATACGGACTCGACAAGTCGATAGCCGAGCAGGACTTCGAGCTCGACCGCCTGGCCACCACCAACCTCGAGGACACCAACATGGTGACCGAGCTGATGAAGAACCTGCGCTCGCCGTTCTACCGGGTCGGGCCGGCCTCCACCTGGGAGGGCCGGGCCGCTCACGTGATGAAGCTGGTGCGGGCCGACGTGGCCACCCCGCTGGCTGACGACGAGTTCGACGCGCCGCTGCCAGCAGACTGAACCGCACGAGAGGAAGAAGCGTCTATGACCACGGCTGGCCCTCCGGCCTCGGCGGTGTCGGCGGGCAAGCGCCGGCGCTTCCGTCACATCTTCCGCGCCGATGGCCGGGCCGTCTTCGTGGCCATGGACCATCCCGCGTATATGGGCATGGGGGTGGCGCCCTCGGCCGCGGCTGCGATCGCTCAAGGGCGGCCCGACGCCGTCCTCGCCACCTGGCACCTGGCCCGGACCCGTCCCGAGGACTTCGCGGGCGCGGGGCTGGTGCTGCGGGTCGACGGCGGGATCTCCGATCTCGGCGATCCACCGGCCAGCGACACCACATCACTGCTCTACTCGGCCGAGCAGGCGATGGTGCTCGGCGCCGACGCAGTGGTGATCATGGTGTTCCCCGGTACTCCCGATGAGGAGCACTCGCTCCAGCGGCTGGCCCACTTGGCGGCCGAGTGCGAGCTCCTCGGCCTGCCGGTGATGGCCGAATCCATACCGGGAGGCTGGCCCCGCACCGTTGGATGGACTCCGGAGAACGTCAGCCGGGGGGCTCGGCTCGCGGTGGAGTTGGGCGCTGACATCGTCAAGACCATGTGCCCCGGACCCCCCGAGCAGTTCGCGGCGGTGGCCGAGGCCTGCCCCGCACCGGTCGTGGCCCTCGGCGGCCCCAAGGTCGGCGACGAGGACCAGGTCGTCGCGCTGGCCCGGGGCGTGGTCACCGCCGGCGGCGCCGGTGTGGCCTTCGGCCGCAACGTCTGGGGATCCGACGACCCGGCTGCGCTGGTCGGCCGCCTGCTGGAGGCCGTTCACGGCACGGAATCGGTCTGATGGAGCAGTCAGCGGCGTCGGTCCTCGACGACGGGCTGTACCAGCGTCTCGCCGACCTGGTGGCGCCGGACGGGGCCGCGCGCGGTCCCGGCCACCCGGACCTGCGGCCCGCTGTCGAGCAGGCCCTTCACCATGAGGCCCGGCTCCTGGACGAGCGCCTCTACCGGTCCTGGCTGGACCGGTTCACCCCGGACTGCGTGTACTGGGTCCCCCTCGACCCCGCCGGTGATCCCCGCACCCAGGTCTCGTACCTGTTGGACGACCGTCGCCGCATGGAGGACCGCATCGGGCTGCTGGAGACCGGATGGGCCCACGCCCAGGAGCCGCCGTCGCGTACTTGCCGCATCGTGTCCAACGTCGAGGCATGGCCCCTCGACGGCGGCGACACCCTGGCCAGGTGCTCGACGGTGGTCTGGGAGTACCGCAAGGACCGGCTGACCCCGTTCGCCAGCCGCAACGACTACGTGCTGGCCGCACTGGGCGAGAACTGGTTGCTGAGGTTCAAGATCGTGCGCCTGGTGGACAGCCGCAGCGACATCCGCAAGTTCTCTTTCGTGCTATAGAGGCACGCGCCGCCATGAACGCTCTCGACACCCTGATCCAGCGCCACCGGGTCCACCGCTCCCTCTACACCGACCCCGACATCTTCGTCGCTGAGATGGAGAGGATCTTCGGCGGCGCCTGGGTCTACCTGGCCCACGAGAGCCAGCTGCCCGAACCGAACGACTTCATCACCGCCCGGATGGGGCTGCGCCCTCTGATCCTCACCCGCGACTCCGGCGGCGGGCTGCACGCCCTGTTCAACCGGTGCGCCCACCGGGCCTCGACCGTGTGCCAGTCCGAGTGCGGGTCGGCCCGGCGCTTCCAGTGCTCCTACCACGGTTGGACGTACTCGAACCGGGGCGAGCTGGTGAACGTCCCCTTCGTCGAGGGGTACCCGGCCACCTTCGACCAGTCCGACCACGGCCTGGCCCAGGTTCCGCGCCTCGGCACCTACCGGGGCCTGATATTCGGCACGCTCAATCCCGACGCTCCGAGCCTCGCCGAGTGGCTGGGCCCGGCCGGCCCCCTGATCGACCAGTTCGTGGACCGCTCGCCCGCCGGGCGCATCGAGGTCCGCAACTGCCAGCGGATGATCTACCGCGGCAACTGGAAGCTGGCCTGGGACAACGCCGGCGACGGGCTGCACCCGACCTTCGCCCATCGGAGCTTCCTGCTCCTGAACGAGCGCCAGCACGGAGGTGCCCGCTCGCTGTCGCAGTTCAAGGCCAGCCCCGACGACACCGGCATGTACGGAGCCGACCTGGGCAACGGTCACATGTTCGTGGATCAGCGTCCCGGCCTCCAGCAGTCCTTCTGGGAGACGCAGCGGCCGGTGCCGGGGCGGGAGTGGTACGCCGACCGCATTGCCCAGAGCCACGGCGACGGCGCGGCCGACGTCCTGGAGATCGCTCCGGGCTCGATGATCAATCTGTCGATCTTCCCGAACCTGCTCATCAAGGGCAACCACCTGGAGACGGTGGACCCCGTCGGCGTCGGCGAGACCCGGCTGCACACCTGGGTGGCCGCCGCCGAGGGCGCGCCCGACGAGGTGAACGTGCTGCGCATGCGGATCGCAGAGGACTTCCCGAGCCTCGGGAACCCGGACGACCTGGAGCTGTTCGAGCGCTGCCAGGAGGGACTGGCCATCGCCGAGGTGGAGTGGGTGGACATGAGCAAGGGGCTGGACCACGAGGCCGAGGAGGTCTCCGCCGACGGTGTGAGGCGGGCGCCGGTCACCCACGAGGGCCCCATGCGGGGCTACCTGCGAGCCTGGCTGGAGCTGATGTCGACAGATGTCAAGCTGGCGACGGCCCCCGCCGGCGAGGTCAGCGTCGAGACGGCCGGATGACGACGGGCGGCATCGGCGGCTCCCGGCCGGGCGGGCGCGTCCTCAAGGAGGTGGTCGTGCCCCGCTGCGAGGGACGGGCGGTGGAGGTGCGGGCCGGGCAGGTGCTCAGGATCGTGGCGCTGGACGGCCCTCAGGTGGCCGACTCGACCTTCCTGGCCCTCGACAACCCCCGCGAGGGCTACCACGCAGGCCAGACCGTGGCCCTCAACATGCTGGCCGGAACCGGGACCATGCGGCGCATCACGACGCTGTGGTCGCGCCCGCCCTACGAACGGCCCATGATGACCGTCATCGACGACCCGGTCGGCGTTCACTTCGCCTGGAACGGCGGCCGCTGCTCCGTCGGCGTCTACGACATCCGCGACGGCATCGAGTCGGGTCACCGGACCTGCCAGGGCAACCTCGAGGAGGCGGTCAGGCCCTGGGGCGTGGACCCGGATCTGATACCCGACGTGTTCAACGTGTTCATGTACACCGACGTGGAGGACGAGCAGCGCCTCGTGTTCCGCGAGTCGCCCGCGGCTGCCGGCGACTACATCGACCTGCGAGCCGAGATCGACGTGCTGGCCGCAGTGTCGGCCTGTCCCAGTGAGACGTCGGCGTCCAATGGCGGCGAACCGAAGCGGATAGGCCTCGAAGTCCGGGAAGGGAAGTAGCTGCGATGGTGAGGATGGTGCGGAAGGCCCAGGTCGACTCCAGCGACGTGGCCCGGGTGCGGGAGTGGATCGAGCGCTACACCGGCTACATGGCCGCGGCCGACCGCGAGCAGGTGACGGTCACCTCGTGGATGGAGGCCTACGGCTCCTACGGCAGGGTGTACTGGATGATCGACGCCCCGAACCTGGCCGTGCTCGACGAGTTCTTGGAGAGGCTGCCCGCCGAGGAGGGGTACCGGGAGATCCTCAAGGCGGGCAGCGAGCTGTTCGTCTCCGGCCAGACCAGCGACCTGCTGCTGAAAGAGGTCTGACTCCGTGATCCGCCGGCCCGGCGCGTCGTCGCGCCGGTGGCTTGTGACCAGCGCGCACCGGTCGCTCCCTGTCCATTCAGCGTCCAAGCTCGGTGCCCGGTGAGACTGCGATGAGCCGCCGGTTCCCCGCTCGGCGTGCTGACCGCGACCTGCTGCCCTTCCAGTTGCTGATGGGCGTGACTGCCGGCGGAATCGGCGGGATTGTCACTGTGCTGGGCGAGTTGCGCGACGAGTTGGGTTTCAGCGGGTTCGGGATAGGCATCATGGTGGCCAGCGGCTTCGTGGCCGCCTTCGTGTCCCAGGTGACCCTGGCCCGTCTGGCCGACGTGGGCCATTCCCGGGTGATGGCGACCCTCGGCATCGCGCTCAGCGCAGTCGCCATGCTGATGATGGTCTTCGCTGTCGACCTGGAGCTGTGGATACTGAGCAGGGCTGCGTTGGGGTTCGCAGGAGGACTCATCCTGCCCGGTGTGCGCAGGGCCGCCTCGGTCCACGACCCGGTTCGGGCCGGGGAGAACCTCGGCCGCATGGTGGTGGCCGAGACCACGGGGTTCATCTTCGGTCCCTCCTTGACCGCTCTTCTGGTGTGGCTGGGAGGGATCCGCCTGCCGTTCATGGTGTTCGCGGCGGCGATGCTGCTGTTTCTGCCCGTGGCCATGCGACTGCCTCCCGACCGCGGCCTTCTGGACAGTTCGGGACGGGCGACATCGTTCGATCTGTTGCGGGGACGGCGCCTGCAGGGAGCGCTGATCATCGTCGGCGGCTACTTCATGATGATCGGCGCCTGGGAGTCCGTGCTGCCGGTGATGTTCGCCGACCGGGGCGCCGGCGCCGCCCTGACCGGCCTCACCTTCACGATGGTTGCGCTGCCGATCATGCTGGTAGGCACCCGGGCGGGGCGGCTGGCCGATCGGGTGGGACCGGTGCGGGTGACGATGGCCGGGCTCGTTGCGGTGAGCATGAGCACGATGACCTTCGGTGTCATCCCCGGTGTGATCCCGATAGCGGGGGTGATGACGCTGGTGGGCTTCGCGGACGGCTACGGGTTCACCGCCGCTCACGCGGTGGTGGCCCGGGCCGTACCCGAGCAACGCCAGGCGGCCGCCCTGGGCCTGATGGGCGCGGCCGAGGTGGCGGGGGCCGCCATCGCCGCGCTCCCCGCCGCCTGGATGTACGAGAGCTTCGGGTCGGGGCCGACCTGGGCCGCCGTCGGCCTGACCGTGTTGTCGCTGGTCGTGGCTGGCTGGCTGCGCATCAGGGGCACGGTCCCGGCCTCGGGCCCCGACGCGCCCCAACCACAGCCCGACTGATCCACGCGCATTGCTCAAAGTTGCTCGCTCCCGGGTTGGGGTAATGTTCGCCGCGGTGTATTCGTCGATGGCTCGATGGTGTTTCAGGCATCCGTGGCGCGGCCTCGTTGCCTGGCTCGTCATCCTGTTCCTGGCGTTGGGCGCTTCGCAGAATCTCGGGGAGGCCTACAGCGGCGACCTGGCCATTGCGGGCACAGAGAGCCACGACGGGAACGAGATCCTCCAGCGTCACTTCTCCGGCGCCGGTGCCGGGCCGGCCGGGACGATCGTGTTCCGGGCCGAGCAGGGTGTCGACGATCCCGGCGTGCGATCCGCGATGAGCGAGCTGTTCGCCCGGGTCAGCGCTCTTGAGGACACCAGCGTCATCACTCCCTATGACCCGCTGGTCGGCCCGCTGCGAATAGCGCAGGAAGGCCCCGAGGCTGGCCGGATCGCCTATGCGGATGTGAGTCTCCCGCCCGGAACGAGTGGCACCGAGGCCCAGGACATGGGCCGGACGATCGAGGGTCTGATCGAGGAGCTGGACCTGAACTCCATCGAGGGCCTGGAAGTGGAGGTCGGCGGGATCTGGTTCGCCGAGTTGCGACCGCCCGAGTCAGAGGCGATCGGCCTCGCATTCGCCGTCTTCGTCCTGATCGCGGTGCTCGGTTCGGTGATGGCCATGGGGGCCACGGTGGCTGCGGCTCTCGTTACCGTCGGGATCGGCGCGGCCTCCATCGTCGTCTTCAGCAACTTCATGACGGTGCCCGACTTCGCGCCGGCCATCGGCCTGATGATCGGGCTGGGAGTCGGCATTGACTACGCCCTGTTCATCATCACCCGCTACCGGGACGCTCTGAGCGAGGGCCACGGGCGTGAGCAGGCCCTGGTGGTGGCCCTCGACTCTGCGGGCCGGTCCGTCATATTCGCGGGAGCGACGGTCGTCGTGTCGCTGTTGGGGATGCTGTTCATAGGGATCCCGTTCGTGACCGGTTTCGGCGTGGCGGCCGCGGCCACGGTGGCGGTCGTCATGATCGGCTCGGTGACGCTGCTGCCGTCGCTCATCGCCCTGCTCGGCGAGCGGATCACCACCACACGGGTCCGAGGCATCGTCGCCGCGGTGCTGCTCAGCGTGGCCCTCTTCGGCTTCGGGGCCGGCATCGAACCACTGGCGGCCGGAGCCGTGCCGGTTGCTGTGATCGTGCTGGTGGCGGGACTGTTCGGACGGGACCGGAACCCGCTAAGGCGGAGGTTGCGGCCGCGGCGGGAGCGGCCGCTGCGAGAGACTGGCTGGTACCGGCTCAGCCGGGCGGTGCAAGCCCGACCCTGGGCGTTCGCGGTCGGCGGCACCCTGCTCCTGCTACTGCTGGCTGCTCCGGTGCTCGTGCTGCGGTTCGGCTTCGCCGACGAGAGCAACTACGGCCCCGAGACCACCACTCGCAAGGCCTACGACATGCTCGTCGACGGCTTCGGGCCGGGCGCCAACGGTCCGCTGGTGGTGGTAGCCGAGGTGTCGGGACCCTCTCAGACGGCCGAGCTGAACCGCCTGGTGCAGGCCATGGCGGCCACCGATGGCGTCAGCTTCGTCAGCCCGCCGATCCCCAACAGCCCGATAGCCCCCACGGCTGCCGCCATCGAGGTGCGACCCACCACCGGACCTCAGGCCGCCGAGACCGAGGCCCTCGTCAAGCACCTGCGCAGCACGGTTATCCCCGCGGCGACGGCAGGGACCGATCTCGATCCCGTTATCACCGGGCTGGTCGCGGTCAAGGCGGACGTGAGCGACTTCCTGAAGTCGCGCACCGCGGTGTTCTTCGTGGCGGTACTAGGCGCTTCCTTCCTGTTGCTGATGGCCGTGTTCCGCTCGCTGGTGGTGCCGCTCAAGGCGGTCATTATGAACATGCTGTCGATCGGCGCGGCCTACGGGGTGCTGGTGGCCGTGTTCCAGTGGGGCTGGCTCGGCAGCGTCGTGGGGATAGAGCCGGGGCCGATCGAGCCGTTCATGCCGATGATGCTGTTCGCGGTGCTGTTCGGGCTGTCGATGGACTACGAGGTCTTCCTGTTGTCGCGCATGAAGGAGGAGTTCGAGCGCACCGGCGACGCGGTGAACTCCGTTGCCGACGGCCTGGCCCTGACTGCCAGAGTGATCACCGCGGCCGCATTGATCATGGTGTTCGTGTTCGGCAGCTTCGTGTTCGAGGACCAGCGAGCCATCAAGATGTTCGGTCTGGGTCTCGCCGCCGCGGTGGCGGCCGACGCCAGCCTGGTGCGCATGCTCATCGTGCCATCCACCATGGAACTGCTCGGGGCCCGTAACTGGTGGCTGCCGGGCTGGCTGGACCGGGTCCTGCCCAACCTCAATGTGGAGGGCAGCCGCCGGGATCCGGCGCCGGCCCAACCCGCTGACTGAGCTCCCGAGCGGGCATCGTCAGGCGCCGGGGAAGTCCCGCTTGGGGATCATGCAGTGGACGCCCTTTACCTCGTTCACCACTTGAGTCACCTCGAAGTCGGCCGCGCAGCTCAGGTAGGCGTAGGCGATGTGGCGGGGCAGGCCTAGCCGGCTCTCGCAGAAGCGCAGGGCCTCGCGGACCGCCTCCCTCATTGCCTCGTTCAGGTCGGCGTGGAGCCCGATCGGCACCCAGTGGTCTGCGGTCTCGCCCAGCGGGTTCTCGATCAGCCCGCAAGCCCGGCGGGCCTCGGGGCCTCGCAGCAGCGACAGGCGCAGGTCGGCCCGCAGGGAGCCCTCCAGGGCGGTCAGCGCGACCTCGCCGTTGCCCTGCGCGAAATGCGGATCTCCCACCGCGAACCCGGCGCCGGGTGTCTGCACCGGCAAGTACAGAGTCGTGCCGCTCACGAGGTGCTTTATGTCGAGGTTGCCGCCATGGCGCCCCGGCGGCCGGGTGGCGACCGGTTCGGCCGTGTCGGACGCGACTCCCGTCATTCCCAGGAACGGGGCGATCGGATACCGCACGGCGCGGCCCTCGGTGTAGCGCAGCACCGCTGTGCCGTTGCCGGCGTGGCCCTCCACCTCGGTGAACACCGACACGGTGCCACCGGGCGCGCCCGGGGTGAGCGTGTCGGCCGGTTCGGTCCCGTCGGGCATCTCGCCGCCCAGCGCGCCGAGACCGTGGCGGTTCGAGGTGACGCCGTAGGGCACCCGCAGATCGAAGCCCAGCATGTCGACCTGCAGCAGATCGCCGGGCTCGGCTCCCCGGACCTCGATCGGTCCGGTCACCACGTGGGGGCCGTCGACTCCGAAGGTGTGGGGCACGTCGCGGGCCATCTCCACCGCGTCGGCCAGCACGTCGCGGGGGGCAACGCCCCGGGTTCCGAAGAAGGCGGTCGGATCGCGGCCCTGGTCCTCGAGGATCCCTTCGTGCGACAGGGTGTCGATCGTGACCACTGCGCCGCTGGCCACCGACAGCACGGGCCTGGTGAGCCGGTTCGGCCACCAGCCCCACCGGCACGTCTCCGGGGTGACCGGGAGGTAGTGCTCGCCGTCGATGCGGCCCTGGCCCGGATTCAGAATCAAGTCCGTGCCCTCACTCCCGCTCTTGTTCGCTTCGCTCACGGGCCGCTCGGGCCAGGCCTGCCGCTCTTGCTCGCTGCGCTCGCGGGCCGCTGGGCCCTGGGGCCTCGCCCGTATGGGCCTGCGCCCGCCGGTTGGCTCGGCCTCTGGCTCACCCGCTGATTCTCGCGCGAGCCTCGCCGCCTATGCTCGGTGGCGATGGGGGCCGAGATCACGGCCGAGACGGCGCCGGCGGCTCACACGACGTTGCTGGTATCCGGCGGCGACGTCGTGACCATGAACACGGCCCGGGAGGTGCTGGTCGGGGGTGCGGTGGCGGTTGCCGGCGATGTGATCGCCGCGGTCGGTTCCAGCACCGAGCTGGCCGGCCGCTATCCCGAGGCCGAGGTGATCGACGCCACCGGGTGTGTGGTGACGCCGGGAATGATCAACGCCCACCAGCACCTGACGGGCGATCCCCTCATCCGCAGCTGCATTCCCGATCTTCTGCCCCCGGGCGCCTCGATCTTCGAATGGTCGGTGCCCGCCCACGGGGCCCACACCGGGGACGACGACGAGCTCTCGGCGGTGCTGTCCTCGGTGGAGAACCTCACCAACGGCGTGACCACGGTGGTGGAGGCGGGCACAGTGGCCAACCCGCACCGGGCCGCGGCCGGGATGCGTCGGGCCGGCATCCGCGGCACGATGGGTACTTGGGGATGGGACATCGAAGAGGGTCCCTTCACCGCGCCGGCGACCGAGGTGCTCGAACGCCAGCGCGAGGTGGTCGACGCGCTCGGATCCGGGGGGCTCATCGAGGGGTGGGTGACCCTGGTCGGTCATGACCTCGCTTCCGACGAACTGCTGGCCGGGGCTGCGGATCTGGCCCGGGATCTGGGCACCGGCCTCACCATGCACATGTCGCCCACGTCCTCGGATCCCGAGCGGTACCTGGCTCGCACAGGGCGCCGACCGCTGGCTCACCTCGACGCGTTGGGTGTGCTCGGACCCCATCTGCTGGTGGCCCACGGCGTGTGGCTGGACGACTCCGAGGTGGAGCTGGTGCTGGCCACGTCGACGGCTATCGCCTACTGCCCGTGGGCCTATCTGCGCCTGGGCCAGGGCGTGGCCGGCCAGGGCCGCCACGCCGAGATCGTGGAGCGGGGTGGGCGGGTAGCGCTGGGCTGCGACGCCTCCAACGCGGGAGACACCTCGGACATCCTGAGGGCGGCTGCTCTGGCCGCGGGCCTGGCCCGTGACACCCGCGTCGATCCCGAGCGCTTCGGAGCTCACACCGCGTTCGAACTGGCCACCATCGCGGGCGCGGCCGCGATCGGCATGGACGACCGGATCGGCAGCCTGGAGACCGGCAAGCAGGCCGACATCGTGGTGCACGACACCACTTCAGTGGCCTGGAACCCGCGGGGCGAGACGGTCCTGCAGCTCGTGTGGGGCACCGACGGGCGCTCCGTGCGCGATGTAGTGGTCGCCGGCCGGCCGGTCGTGCGCGACGGCGCTTGCGTCACCGTCGACCTGGCCGCATTGCATGCTGAGGCCTCTGAGGCGCAGAGTTCGCTGCTGGCGCGAGCCGGTCTGGAGATACCGCAGCGATGGCCCCACATCCCGTGTCCCTAACCTCTGTTCGAGCCGAATAGGAGCATCATGCAGGTTGCCGTCGTCACCGGGCCGGGAGCGGTCGAGCTCCGCGACGAGCCCCGGCCCCGCGCCGGCCCGGAGGATGTGCTCGTGGAGGTGGGCACCTGTGGACTGTGCACCATGGAGCGGCGCCTGTTCGACGGCACGAAGCCGATATATCCGGTCGCTCCGGGCCACGAGGCCGCCGGCCGGGTGATCGAGGTCGGCGAGGCTGTGGCGTCCCTGGCCGGCACTCCACAACTCGGGGATCTGGTCACCATGGACCTTCTCACCCGCTGCGGCACGTGCCATATGTGCCGGCGAGGCCGCAGCGCCCTGTGCAAGCGACCCCAGGGCGGAACCCTGAGCGACGGCACCATCTCGATGGGCGCGGGCCTGGCCGAAGTGGTCAGGGTGGCGGCGGCCCAGACCTACCGGGTTGGGGAGATCCCCATCGAGCAGGCCGCCATGGGCGAGCCGCTGGCCTGCGTGGTGCACTCTGTCCGGCTGAGCGGCTTCCGGGCGTCCGACCGGGTGGCCGTGATCGGCGCGGGCTACATGGGCCGCCTGCACCTGGCACTGTGCCGGGCCTGGGGTGCGTCCCGCGTCGGCATGGTCGATGTGGACGAGCAGCGCCGGGCGGAGGCGGCCGAGGCCGGGGCCGGCTGGACGGCCGGACCGGATGACCTGTCCGAGTGGCTGGGCCGGCACGACGTGGTGTTCGTGACCGCGGGCACCCCGGGCGCGGTGGAGCTGGCTCTCGACCTGTGCGACGACGCGGGCGCCGTAGTGCTGTACGGGGCGTTCCCCAAGGACGTCATGGCCTCCGTGGGAGCCGATCGCATCCACCATCACGAGCTGTCGATAATCGGGGTCTTCAGCCAGGAGCCGGAGGACTGGCGGACGGCCGCGGGCCTGCTGGAGTCCGGGGCGCTGGCCACGGACCTCGACCGTCTGGTGACCGCCCGCTACCGCTTGGACGAGGTCGCCGACGCCATGGCGCTGGCCGCGTCGCAGCCCGTCTACCGGGTCATGGTGGGATGAGAGGCCGAGCGGTTTGGCGGCAATTCGTGAGGGACTCGCAAGGCACTCAGCGAGGCCGTGGCCCGAGCGGCCCGTGAGCGCAGCGAACAAGAGCGGGAGACACCGCGACCCCCTGGCTGACATGGAGGACTCGCCGCGGTGAGCTCGGTCGTCGTCGGCGTCGACCTCGGGACGGGCGGAGCCCGCGCGGTGGCGCTGGCTCGCAGCGGGAGTGTGGAGCTGTGGATGTACGAGCCCTTCGAGGGGGCCGACTCCTGGCCGGCGGGGCGGGCCGACCCTGCCGCGTGGCTCGACGGCTTGGGCCGGCTCCTGGCCAGGGTGGACGAGGCCGGCCTGGAGATCGCGGCCGTGGGCGTGGGCGGGCAGAGCCCCACCACCGTCCCGCTGACCGATGACCAGAGCAGGGACCCGGTCGGGTGGGCCGCGACCTGCCGCCATCCTGCGGGCATCGGCTTGGACCGGACCGGGCAGCACCTCGCCCAACTCGAATTCCTCAGCCACGAGGCGGGCCGCCCGCTGGCCGGCGGGCAGATTTGGGACTGGGCGCTGCGCTGCCTGGGCGCGGGCGACATCCAGGGACTGTGGCCCGGCGAGGAGGCCATCGCGGGATACGGCCAGCGGGTCGAGGTGGGGACCGTCATCGGGCATTGCGACGGCTCGCTGGGCCTGCGGGCCGGCACGCCTCTGGTGAGCGCGTCCAACGACGCGTACATGAGCTTCTGGGCGGGCGGGCTCGGCACTCCCCGCCGGGGCCATGACCCCGGCGGGCGCACCGGGGGGCTGGGCGTGGCCGTGGACGCGGCACAGCGCCCCGCAGAGATACCCGGGTACTTCAGCCCGGTGGCCGGTGTGGAGGTGGTCGGCGGTCCCACCAACGGGCACGGGCAGCTGCTGGAGTGGTGGGCGGCCACGTCGGGCCGATCCATCGAGGAACTGCTGACGCTGGCTGCGAGCGTGGGTCCAGGCGCGGGCGGCCTTCTGGTGCTGCCCTATCACGACGGTGAGCGAGCGCCCCGGTGGGAGTCACGCCTGCGGGGCGAGATCCACGGCCTGACGTTCGACGCCGGCGTGGCCGAGATCGCCCGGGCCGTGCTGGAGGCGGCCGGTTACGGCCTGCGGCATGTACACGAGGAGCTACGGAGTTCCGGGGTGGAGATGGATGTGATGTGCTGCGGCGGCTCGCCCGCGCTCAGCCGCCTGTGGTGCTCGATCAAGGCGTCGGTGCTGGAGGTGGCCGTCGACATGCCCTCCAGGCCCGAGCAGCTGTCGGCCCACGGATGCGCGCTGGCCGCGGGCGCGGCGCTGGACTGGTGGGAGGGCGTCGGGGCGGCCAGCATGGACTCCTGGCCGCTGGCCGCGATGACCCGGATCGAGCCGGAGCCCTACGAGGCCTACCGGGCCGGCTACGAGCGGTTCGTCGAGCTCGGTGACGCCGCTGTCGCCCGGCTGCCTGAGGCCGAGCAGAGCGAGGCCGTGGCCCGAGCGGCCCGTGAGCGCAGCGAACAAGAGCGGGAGTGACTTCGCTGCGACGTGATCGCCTTTGGTCCGCTGTCGCCCGACCGAACGCGCTGGTCTAGCGTGGCCTTAGGCGTCGACTGCCATCCATCGACCGTCATTAAGGAGCGACCGGCATGGTGAACCCTCTCATCTTCGTGGATCTGCCCACTCCCGACCCCGAGGCGACCTCGCAGTTCTACGAGAAGCTGTTCGACTGGAAGTACAAGCGGCGGCCGGCCGGCGAGTTCCACGAGGTGCTGCCGGGGGTCAAGCCCAACCTCGGGATCCACCTGGAGACCGAGCCGGTGACCGGGCCCGTGCCCCGCATATACGTGATGGTGGACGATCCGCCGGCCAAGCTGGCGGCCGCCATTGAGATGGGCGCCACCAAGATGTGGGACGAGTACTACTGGGAGGAGTTCGACGCCCGCCACGCCGCCTTCCGCGACCCGTGGGGCGCCGAGGTGGTGCTGTGGCGCAACAAGGGCACCTACGTGCCCGGATCGGCCTCCGAGAAGAACGCCTGAGAGGCCGAACGGCAGGTCAGCCCAGGACCTGCTCCACCGAGAACTCGACGTTGTTGCCGTCAGGATCCTTGATCAGGCAGATGTAGCCCACATCGGGGTTGCGGTACATAGGCCCGAGCACCAGGCAGCCGTCCTCGGCGGCCAGGCGGGCGACCTCGTCCACCTCGTCCCGGGTGTCCAGCGAGATGCCGAGGTGGGCAATGGATGTGAGGAAGCCGTACTCCTCGACGATGTCGCCGGTGATCTGTTTGGGCAGGGCGCCCTCCATGAGCACGATCACAAAGCGGGCCGCCCCTGGGGTGGTGATGTCGCGCTCGTTGGCCAGCCACGCGGTTCGCATCTTGGTCTCGCTGTCGTGGCGCTCCGAGATCTTCACCAGGGTGGTGAACTTCTCGTAGAACGCGAGGGTGTCGTCGAGGCTGCGCACGGGCAGCGCGATGTGGGTGAGCAGCGACGGCGGCGGCCGGCCCGCAGGTGCCGCGGCTGCGGGCGAAGCGGTCTCGGTCATGGCATCCCCCTGTGGCGGCGACACTACCCCTGAACTCCGGCTGGAACCTTCCCGGGCGGATTTGGTCCGGCTCGCTTGCTGGGCGTACCGTCCGGCAACAGCTCGCGACTTCAGGAGGAATCCAATGTCAGCACCCAATCTGGGCAGCATCTTGGTGGGATCGTCGCAGGTCGACGCCATGAAGGACTGGTACCGGGCCTGCTTCGGGCCCGACGAGAACGAAATGGGCGCCTTCGTGTTCGGCGGGGTCCAGCTCTTCATCGAGGAGCACAGCGAGGTGTCGGGACCCAACGAGAACGGGCATCGCATCATCCTCAACCTCGACGTGGGCGACTGCCGCGGGCTGGAGGCGCATCTCAACTCCCACGGAGCGACGTGGGTGCGCGAGGTCGAGCAGATGCCCTTCGGGCTCATCGGTACGGTCGCCGATCCCGACGGCAACATGCTGCAGATCATCGAGTGGGGTGCCACCCCCGACGAGGGCCACGGCTGACGCAACGCTCGACGGCAGCGCTCGCCGCGGGCTGAGGAGGCCCCGATGAAGGCGATGCTGTACCACGCTTCGGGCGGACCCGAGGTGCTGGAGTACACCGAAGTCGACGACCCGGTGCCCGGCGACGGCGACGTGGTGGTGGAGGTCACGGCCACTGCGCTCAACCGGCTCGACCTGCTCCAGCGCAACGGCTGGTACTACATGCCGGGGTTCACCTTCCCCCACATCGCCGGCATGGACATTGCCGGCGTGGTGTCCGAGGTGGGTGCCGCGGTCACCGAGTGGCAGCCCGGCGACCGGGTGGTGGCCGACCCGTCCATGGCCGGCGTGCCCGACGACTCGAAGCTCGCAGGCATGGGCGACCTCTACGGCGAGCTCGGCATCCTGGGCGGTACCCTCGACGGGGGCTACGCCGAGAAGTGCCTGGTGCCGGCCTCGCACTGCTACCGGGTACCCGACCACGTGTCGCTGGAGCAGGCGGCGACGTTCCCGACGGTGTGGCTCACCGCCGGCCACGCCTTGTTCGCCACGGGCGGTCTGGCTGAGGGCGAGACGGTGATGATCCACGCGGCCGGATCGGGGGTGTCGGTGGCCGGCATCCAGCTGGCCAAGCGCGCCGGCGCCACTGTGCTGGCCACCGCCGGGACCGACGCCAAGTGTGAGCGGGCCACCGGGATCGGTGCCGACTACGTGCTCAACAACCGCACCGGCGACTTGACCGGCTGGGCGATGGAGGTGACCGGGGGCCGGGGGGTGGACATGGTGTTCGACCATGTGGGCACCGCTCTGTTCACCCAGTCGATGTTCTCGATGGGCATCGGGGGTCGGCTGGTCAACTGCGGCAACGCCTCGGGCGACACCGCCACCATCGGGTCGCTCGGCCACCTGTTCCACAACGGTCTGCGGATCATGGGGTCCGACCCGTACCGGCCCGACGAGATGGGACCGCTGTGGGACACCTTCTGCGACGGGATCGGCTCGGGCGAGTTCACCGCGGTGATCGACTCGGAGTTCCCGCTGCCGGAGGCGGCCGCCGCCCAGCAGAAGATGCTGGAGAGCGACTTCTTCGGAAAGATCCTGCTCCGCCCCTAACCCCTGGCATCAGCCCCGTCGGAATCTCGGGTTGGTTCTGTGGCCTGGGTGCCCAATGACAACCCGAGATCTGGGTTGGGTGGCGGACTCGGGGTCAGGATGCCGTGCCCGCCAGTTGCAGGGCGGCGTGGAGCAGGACTTCGGCGCCGCGGCCGGCGGCTTCGGGCTCGATCGACTCGGCCTCGTTGTGTGAGAGACCGTCCTCGCAGGGGACGAAGATCATGCCGGTAGGAGCCGTGAGGGCCACGTGGCAGGCGTCGTGGCCCGCGCCGGAGCCGATCCGCTCGTAGGTGAAGCCGCATTGCCGCGCGGCCGACTCGACCGCTTGCACGCACTCGTCGTCGAACACGACGGGCGCGCAGTCGTTGATGATGTCCACCTCGTGGTCGCACCCGTGCTCAGAGGCTGCACCGGCTACCAGGCTGCGTAGCGTGGCCTCCATGTCATCGAGCGCGTCGGCGTCGGGATGGCGCATGTCGATCGTGAAGCTGATCCGGGCCGGGACCGTGTTGGGTGACACCGGCTCCGAGACGAACTGCGCGGGGGTGATACGGACCTGCGGGGCGCGGGCGGCAGCCATCTCGTAGAGACCGCTCAGCACCGAGGTCAGGGGTCGAACCGGGTCGTGGCGGCGGTCCATAGGGGTGGTGCCGGCATGGGCCGGGAAGCCGTCGAGGGTGACCGTGAACCAGCGGATGCCCTGGACACCGGTGACCACCCCGATCGACGAGCCGCTGGCCTCCAGGATCGGCCCCTGCTCGATGTGCAGTTCCAGGTAGGCCCGCAGCGGCTTGCCGAAGGCCGCGGATCCGGCCCACCCCAGCCGGTCGAGCTCGTCGCCGACGCTGATCCCGGCGCGGTCGGTGATGGCTCGGACCTCGTCGAGGGGCAGCACCCCGGCCCAGACCGAGGAGCCCATCATCGACACCGGGAAGCGGGATCCCTCCTCGTTGGTCCACACCGCCACTTCGACGGGAGCCCGGGTCCTGATCCCGTGATCGTTGAGGGCCTCGACCACCTCGAGCCCACCCAGCACGCCGTACACCCCGTCGAAACGCCCCCCGGTGGGCTGGGTGTCGAGGTGGCTGCCCAGCACGACCGGAGGAGCGCCGACGTCGGTCCCATCGCGGCGGGCAAAGAGATTGCCCACCGGATCGAGCTCGATGGAGCAGCCCGCCCGCTCGGCCCAGCCCACGAACAGATCCCGGCCCGCCTTGTCGTCGTCCGACAGCGCCTGCCGGTTGGATCCCCCCGCCGGCGTAGCCCCCACCTCAGCCATATCCATCAACCGCAACCAAAGCCGGCCCGGGTTCGTGCGCACATCACTCATGCCTGAATTCTCCCATGGCGTCAAGAGAACGCCGATATCAGCGCCTCGGCGATGAGGGCGGGAACGGTGGTCACCAGAGGATACATAATATAGACTTAAACATCGCTACACTAAGTATCATTGATTGCCGGCGATCAACTGTCTTCTACCGATTTGGTATAATCTTGGGGGTGGACATGAACATCAAGGATCTTGACGACGATGTGGCGCGGCGGCTCAAGGAGCAGGCGGCTGCGGCCGGGCTGTCTGTTCAGCAGTACTTGCGCAACGAACTGACACGCATCGCGTCGCGTCTTTCGCCTGCGGAGTTGGCCAGTGGCCGTGAACCCATGAGCAGAGCCGAGTTCCTGGCCATCCGGCAGCGGCTCCGCAGGGTCGATGAAGCGTAGTGTCGTCTGCGACGCGGGCGGAGTGCTGGCTGCAGCAGGAGCCTTGGAGAGCGAGACCGTGCCCGATGCGGAACTGCTGGCTCTCGACTGGTCGTCGGTCACAGTCGGGCGGTTCCTGGCGTCTCGCTACGAGGGCAGGGCGGAGACCGTCCGAGTTGAGACGGGTCTGGCGCTTGCGGTAGTGGACGAGTGGTTTCCGGTCCGGATGATCGTGGCCGAGACGCTTGCCCGGGCCGGCCTGGATGCCGTCGACGCGCTCGACTCGTGGTCGGCGCTGGTCCTCGCCGAACACCTCGAACTGCCCCTGTTCACTGCCTCCGACGAGGTCGCCAGTGACCGCGTCGAGGTTCTGCGCCCCTGGTAGCCGCGCCAGCTGTTGGTTGTCATGGATGAGCGCCTACGTCGGTTCGTGCAGCGGCACCGTGTGCCTGCCGTGGCTGCGGCTGTGGTCGGTGTTGATGGCCCAGTTGAGGTGCATGTGGTCGGTGTGCGGCGGCGCGGCAGCCGGGATGCCGCGTTGGCGTCGGATCGATGGCACATCGGTTCGTGCACCAAGACGTTCACCGCCGCCTTGTGGGCCTGCCTGGTGGAGCGCGGCCAGGCTGAATGGGACATGCCGCTGGTGGAGGCGCTGGCTGATCTGGCCGGGCGGATGCATCCCGAATGGCTTGGGCAGACCGTCGACTCGGTTCTATGGCACCACGCGGGAATCAGTCCGGATCTCGGCCCGTACCAGATGGACCAAGCGTGGGAGGATCCCCGGCCGCTGGACGCCCAGCGCACGGATGCCGCCCGCCGGGCGCTCTTGGCGCGACCGGATGAGCCAGGCCAGTTCCGCTACTCGAACCTGGGCTACATCGTCGTCGGGGCGGCCATCGACCGCCTGGCGGGAGCGACGTTCGAGCAGGCATTGGACACCCGTGTGCTGTCCCCACTCGGCATCGAATCTGCCGGCTTCGGCCCGCCCGGCGAGGTGTGGGGTCATCCGGTGAGATTCCGGTTCGGCGATGTCGGCCTTCTTACTGGCCCGCCTGCCGATCCCTCCGATCCCTTCAGCGACAACCCAGCAGTGTTGTCGGCTGCGGGAACGATGCACATCACCATGGCCGACTGGGCCAAGTTCGTGCGGGTCTTTCTCCTCGGAGGCTCGGACCTGCTGAGCGAAGCAACTGTTGATCGCCTCTTGCTGACACCCCACGAAGGCAGGTACGGGATGGCCATGGGCTGGAGAGTGATCGGCTCCTTGCCGGGCGTCAGATACGCGATGCAAGGTTCCAACACAATGTGGTCGGCCACTGCCCTCGTCGACGACCAACGCCGGCGCGCCGTGCTGCTTGCCTGCAACGACGGCCGGAACCGCGTTCTGAACGGCTCCGCCCGGCTGGCTGCCAGCCTCCTTACCGGTACGCAGTGAGAACCCGATGCCGGACGGGTTCGACTCCGGCGATGAGGAGCGACGAACATAGGGGCTGATGTCTGCCGAACCTCGCGACGCGCCCTATCCGGAGTTGAAGAAGAGCCACACGATGGCCCATGTGGGTCGGCCGTTCACGGACTTCAAGCCGCCCGCGGCTGCTCCGGTGTGGGCGGTGATCGAGGGACTGGGCCGCTACCACGTGCTGCTGGCCGCGCTGGAGCTCGGGGTGTTCGAGGTTCTGGGCGAGACTCCGGACGTCGGCATGACTGCGGACGAGTTGGCCGGGCGGCTTGATCTGCCTGCGCTGCACACCGAGGCGTTGCTGGACTCGGTGGTGGCCCTCGGTCTGCTCGACCGGGTGGTTGACGGCTTCAGGCTCAACGACGCGGCGCGCCGCTACCTGCTCGTCGACGGGGCAGCATCGATGGCCGGGCTGATTCCGGTGGCGCCCGGCCCGCACGAGAACTGGACCCGCCTGGCCGACACTGTGCGCTCGGGCCGGCCCGCCACCCCGATCGATGACGATCCGGCCGCCTTCTACGTGCCGCTGGTGGAGGGGACGTTCACCACCATGTGGCGTTGTGCCACCCGGGCCGACTTCCGGATGCGGTACAGCGCACTGGCTGCGCCCCGGATTCTCGATCTCGGCGCGGGCGGGGCGCCCTGGTCGATTGCCATGCTGGAGGCTTGCGGTGACGGCCGGGCCACCGTCAACGACCTAGAGGGCGTGATCGACGTGGCCCGGCGCAAGACGGCCGAGCACGGCGTGGCCGACCGTTGCGAGTTCCGGCCCGGCGACTTCCACACGATCCCGATAGAGGACGGCGCGTACGACATCGTCGTGCTCGGCCACGTCTGCCGCACCGAGGGACCGGACGGCGCCCGCCATCTGGTCGAGCGGGCGTACAGGGCCCTGTGTCCCGAGGGGCGGGTGGTGCTGGCCGACTACTTCATCGGTCCCAACCACAAGACCAACCCCCACGCCGTGCTGATGGGCATGACCATGATGGCCAGCACCGTCAACGGCTTCGGCGTCACCACCGACGCGGCCACTGCCTGGCTGCGAGACGCCGGCTTCGAGGCCATCCGCCTCATCGAGCCCATCGGCTTCCAATTCGCCTACGTGGCCTCCAAGCCCAGAGACTGAACCACAAGACCTCCGCAGGCAGGAGACGGACATGAGCGAACGGGAGCGCATCGACACGTTGATCAAGGGCTGGTACGTGGTGACCATGAACCCGACCCGCGACGTCATCCGCAACGGGGCGGTGGCGCTGCGGGGCAGCGAGATCGTGGCCGTGGGCAAGGCGTCGGACTTGGAGGCGGCCTACGAAGCGGCCGAGACGGTGGGCGGCGACCGGTTCGTAGTGACCCCCGGCCTGGTCAACACCCACATCCACATCACCGGCGAGCCTCTCACCCGCGGCTACGTCCCCGACGACACGCCCTTCGAGGAGAACGTGTTCATGTGGCTGTGCCCGCTCTACTCGGTGTACACGCCCGAGGAGGAGCGCCTCTCGGCCCAACTGGCCGCGGCGGAGATGCTCAAGTCGGGCACCACCACCTTCCTGGAGGCGGGCACGATCCGCTTCACCGACGAGGTGATGGACGGCCTCGTCGAAGCCGGCATCCGGGGCCGCATCGGCAGGTGGGTGTGGGATCTCCCACCGGAGCCCGACGTCTACCGCCAGGACACCGACACCGCCATCGCCAACCTCAACGACACCATCGAGCGTCACCGGGGCACTGCAAACGGCCGGCTGGAGGCGTGGTCGATGGTGGTGGGCCACACGACCTGTTCGGACCCGCTGTGGCGGGCGGCCCGGGAGGCCGCCGACCACCACGGCGTCGGCCTCAACTTCCACATGAGCCCGGCCGACCTCGACCCCGACGGGTTCATCGCCGAGTTCGGGCAGCGTCCCATGATCCATCTGAACGAGCTGGGCGTGCTCGGCCCCGACACCGCCATGACCCACTGCGTGCGGGTGGACGACAGCGAACTCGACGTGATGGCCGCGTCGGGCTGCTCGGTGGAGCATTGTCCCACCACCGCACTCAAGGTCAGCTACGGCGTAACCCAGGTCGGCAAGATGCCCGAGATGGTGATGCGAGGCATCAACGTGAGTATCGGCATCGACGGCAACAACGCCTCCAACTACGCCGACATGCACCGGGCCACCTACCTGGTGGCCGGGCTGTTCAAGGACGCCCGCATGGATCCCCAGATGTTCCCGGCCGAGAAGGCCTACGAGATGGCCACCCTGGGCGGGGCCCGCACCATGCTGATGGAAGACGAGATCGGTTCGCTGGAGCCCGGCAAGAAGGCCGACGTCGTGCTGCACGACACCGACCGGCCCGAGTGGCGGCCCCTGCTCAACGTGATGAACCAGCTGGTGTGGTCGGCCGACGGGAGGGGAGTGCACACCGTATTTGTGGACGGCGCCAAGGTCGTCGACGCCGGCCGCATGACCACCATCGACGAGGACACTTTCTACGGGCGGTGCCAGGCCGCAGGCGAGGCCATCACCGCCCGTTCCGGCCTGCCCGACAAGGCCAAGTTCCCCGTCCTCTAGCCGCTGACGGCCCGCCGCCGGCAGGCTACAGGTCGGGCACGCTGAAGATCGAGCCGCCGAACAGCACCCAGGCCAACAGCAGCGTCCAGAGCACATTGGCCGTCTGCGCGACCACGAACGCC
This sequence comes from Candidatus Aldehydirespirator sp., assembly GCA_965203575.1. Classification (GTDB taxonomy): domain Bacteria; phylum Actinomycetota; class Acidimicrobiia; order Acidimicrobiales; family Aldehydirespiratoraceae; genus Aldehydirespirator. Next base: position 1,517,540 of record OZ241894.1, on the reverse strand, counting down.
ACCGCCGGCCTGCCGCCCTGCATCGACAGCAGGTCGCGCAGCCGGGTCTCCAGGCCGATGCACACGAAGGCCAAGGCGAACAGCCACGTCCTCAGACCCTTCAGCAGGCTTGACGTGGCGTCCACCAGCCCGTCGGTGAGCACGAAGGAGAACAGCAGCGAGGTCGCCAGGAAGCCGAGCACGAACTTCGGGAAGCGCTCCCAGATCACCGAGGCCGACACCTCCGGCTGGCCGGCGCCGCCGGCACCACCCCGCACCGTCCACCAGACCGACAGGGCGAAGGCGGCCACGCCGAGCAGGGCGTTCTGCGACAGCTTGACGATGGTGGCCGCGTTCGTGGCCGAGTCGCCGATGCTCTCGCCGGCCACCACGACCGCGCCGGTGGTGTCGATGGTGCCGCCTATCCAGGCGCCGCCGACGACGTCGGAGAGTTCGAGCCAGTCGACGGCTAGCGGCATCAGGATCATCATCGGCGCGGCTACTACCAGCACCAGCGATGTCACGTACGAGAGCTTCTTGCGGTCCCCGGCGATGGCCCCGCAGGCCGCGATGGCGGCCGACACGCCGCAGATCGACACCGCGGTGGCCATCATGGCCGAGAACTCCTCGTCGACCCGGAGCTTGCGGGCGACCCAGAAGCACAGGTACCAGATGACGGCGATGACCGCGGCCGCCTGCACCATCCCGTACATGCCGGCCTCCAGCACCCGGCCGAACAGGACGCTCGAGCCCAGGATCACCAGCCCGGCCTTGATGTAGTACTCGGTGCGCATGGCGGTTCGGAGCCACTCGGGAACGGTGAGCACGTTGGAGATGAACAGCCCCAGGGCCAGCGAGGTGATGGCGTAGTTGACCCCGCGGTCGCTCAGGGCGGAGTCGCACGCGACGGCCCGCGCCGCCCAGGCCAGCCCGAACAGCGCGGCGAAGCCCACCGCGAAGCCTCGGGTCGAGCCCTCCATGAGGCGCACCCCGGCGGTGCACAGCACCAGCAGGGCCGCGCCGACGCCGAGCGTGGTTGCCAACCGGCCGGGAGCGAACAGACCGCCGATGCCGTCGCCACAGGACAGACCGGCAGCCTCCGGCCGGACACCGACCACCACCAGAGCGATGATCGCGGCGCCCATCCACACCGAGACCCAGTCCTCGGAGCGCAGCAGCTCGCTCGTTCCTGCCTTTGCCACGGGAGCCAACCTAGAGGCCGGGAGCGAGCGCGGATAGGCAAGTAGTGTTTCGCGCCGCAGCGGTGTCATTCCCGCTCTTGTTCGCTGCGCTCACGGGCCGCTCGGGCCACGGCCTCACCCGTATGAGCCGGACTGGCGCCCCTATCCGCTCGGCCTCCGGGCGGATAGACGGCAGTTCAACAGCGGTAGGGTCGGGCCATGGCCGAGTTCAGAGTCATCTTCGTCGCCAACGACTACGACGCCACCGTGGGGTTCTTCACCGACGTGATGGGCCTTGAGGTGGAGCGGTCCTTCGGCGAGATCTTCAGGGGGACGCTCCTGCTGGCCGCCGACGGCCGTATCGAAGTCATCGAAGACGGCGCCGGATGGGATGCGCCCGGCGTGACGGGCGTCTCGGTGTCGTGGCAGATCGACGACGCCGACGCCGAACATGCTCGTCTGGTCTCCGCGGGCGCAACCATCGTGCGGCCGCCGCAACTGCAGCCCTGGGGTCACAAGAGCCTCGAAGTGGCCGGCCCCGACGGCTTGCGGATCATCCTCTTTGAAGTGGTGGCCCACCAGGGATAGAAAGTCGAACTATGCGATTCGGGTTCTGGCCGTCGAGCGGCAGGAAATGGGAGCACATCTTGGCCGTCGGCCAGACGGCGGAGGCTTGCGGGTGGGACGGCCTGTGGGTGCCGGACCACTTCATGCCGCCCGAGGGGGGCTATGGCTACGAGCGCCCCGGCACCGACCCCGAGCTGCTGCCCACCCACGAATGCTGGATGCTGCTGGCCGGGCTGGCCGCGGCCGTTCCCCGGGTGCGCCTCGGCGCGATGGTGACCGGCAACACCTACCGCCATCCGGCGGTCCTGGCCAAGCAGGCCGCCACCGTCGACCACATCAGCGGCGGCCGTCTGGTGCTCGGCCTAGGCGCTGGCTGGCAGGAGAACGAGCACCGCCGCTACGGCATCGAGTTCGGGACGGTGCGGAGCCGGGCCGAGATGCTGGAGGAGGCCTGCGCGGTGATCTGCGGCCTGTTCGCCGACGAGCGCACCGACTTCGACGGCGCCCACTACCGGCTGCAGGGCGCGCCGCTGGTGCCCAAGCCCCTCCAGGATCCGCTGCCCATCATGATCGGCGGCCGGGGCGAGCGCCGCACCATCCCCACCCTGGTGCGCTGGGGCCACGAATGGAACGGATGGTGCTCCGTCGAGGACCTGCGCTACTACAACGCGCTCATCGACCGGCTCTGCGACGCTGCGGGCCGCGACCCGGCCACCATCGCCCGCTCGGTCGCGGTGACGCTGCGCCTGTGCGAATCCGAGGCTGAGGCGGCCGGTCCGCGGGTCGGCGCGGCGGGGCGTCCCGAACTGGTGGGCACTCCCGCCCAGCTCGTTGAGCAGGTGGCCGACTACGCCGCGGCCGGCGCCGACGAGCTGATCATCCCCGACTTCAACCTCGCGCCCAAGCAGACCCCTGAGATCATCGAGCGCTTCATGACCGAGGTCGTGGCCGCCCTCTGATGAGAGGCCCGGGAGGAGAGCGATGACTGAGACCATGTTCACCGACGGCGTGCCTGCGGTGGTCCAGGAGGCGCCCAGCCGGTTCGACGCCTACGACACGCAGGAACTCTGGCGCAAGGACGTGGACCACTACATCCACCCCTTCACCGACTTCGCCGTGTGGAGGGACGAGGGCGCTCTGGTGATGGCCGAGTCCGAGGGCGCCTACGTCTACGACTCCGATGGCCGTCGCTACCTCGACGCCCAGGGCGGGCTGTGGTGCGTGAACGCCGGCTACGGCCGGGCCGAGATCGCCGACGCCATGGCCACCCAAGCCCGCAAGCTGGCCTACTACTCGCCGTTCACCAACACCACCTCGGTGCCGGGAGCCACCCTGGCCCACAAGCTGGCGTCGCTGGCGCCGGGGAACCTCAACCATGTGTTCTTCGGCCTGTCAGGGTCGGACGCCAACGACACTGCGGTGCGGATCATCCACTTCTACTTCAACCGTCTCGGCCAGCCCGACAAGAAGACCATCATCACCCGGGTCAACGGCTACCACGGCTCCAGCTACCTGGCCATGTCGCTCACGGGCGTGGCCCACGACCACATCGGCTTCGACATCATCGGCGAGCCCCTCATCACCCGGGTGGAGGGTCCCGACATCTACCGGCGATCCGACGGCATGACGCCCACCGAGTACACCGACCACCTCGTCGACGAGTTCAGGGCCAAGGTCGAGGAGCTGGGCGCGGAGAACGTGGCCGCCTTCTTCGCTGAGCCCATCATGGGGGCGGGCGGGGTGCTGGTGCCGCCACCCGGCTACCTCCCCAGGATGCGCGAAGCCTGCCGGGAGTTCGGAATCCTCTACGTCTCCGACGAGGTGGTCACCGCCTTCGGCCGGCTCGGGCACTTCTTTGCCAGCAAGGACGTGTTCGACATCCAGCCCGACATCATCAGCACCGCCAAGGGACTCACGTCCGGGTACGCGCCGCTGTCGGCCACCCTCCTGTCCGACGAGATCTACGAAGTGATTGCCGTGCCCCAGGCGCCCGGCGCGGAGTTCGCCCACGGCTACACCTACTCGGGGCACCCGGTGTCGTGCGCGGCCGCGCTGACCAACATCGAGATCTTCGAGCGTGAGGACATCTGCGGCCACGTGCGCCGGGTCGGTCCCTACCTCGAGGAGCGCTTGCACACCCTCAGCGATCTGCCCATCGTTGGCGACATCCGCGGCAAGTGCTTCATGATGTGCCTGGAGAGCGTGGCCGACACCGGCACCAGGGAGATGTTCCCCCCGGAGGTCGAGATCGGCCGGCGCATCTCCGACGCCTGCGACGCCCGGGGCTTGCTGGTGCGTCCCATCGGACGCCTCAACGTGCTGTCGCCGCCGCTGGTGCTGACCACGGATCAGATCGACTGGTTGGTCGACACGCTGCGGGCCGGCATCGAGGAAGTCATGGCCGGCCTCGAGCGCGAGGGCCTGTGGAGCGCCGGCTGATCAGGCCCAGGCGTCCAGCCGGCAGTTGACCAGCAGTTCCGACACCGAGGCGGTGTTGGGCAGCGCGATGACCGTGGCCACCAGGTCGGCCAGGTCCTCGGGTTGGGTGATGGTCTCGTCGTCGGGGTCCATCATGTCGGTGGCCACCGGGCCGGGGCACAGAGCGGTCACCCGCACGCCGTCGTCCCAACCGACCTGGCGGACGGCGTGGGACAGCGCCAGCAGCGCGTACTTGGTCATGGAGTAGCCGGGCAGCGCATCGCCCTTGACCCGCTTGGCCGACATGGAGGCCAGGTTGATCACCCGGCCCGACCCCGACAGCCGGAGGTGCGGCAGCGCCAAGCGGGTGAGCCTCAGCGGCCCCTTCACGTTGACCTCCCACATCTCGTCGAGCACATCCTCGTCGAGGGCTTCCAGTCCGGTGCGGTCGACGATGCCGGCGCTGTTGACCAGAACATCGATGCCGCCGAAGCGGTTCACGGTCGCCTCCACCCAGCGGCGGGCCGAGTCCGGTTCGGTGGCCTCGTGGTAGCTGAGCAGGATCCGGTCGGGATCGACGTCGGGGGCACTGGCGGCCAGTGCATCGAGCCGCCGGGCCCCGAGGCTGAGCCGATGGCCGTCGGCCGCCAGCCGCCCGGCGATGGCCGCCCCGATGCCCCGGTTCGCTCCCGACACCATCACTACCCGGCCGTCCGTGTCAGTCGGTTTCACTATCGCTCCCGGTGGGTCACCCCTGTGGCCGCTGATTATCGTCGGTGATCGTGCGACGGGCGAACCGAAGCCGGACGGCTCCATGACGGTCACGCTGGAAGCCGAGATCAGTCCGGGCATGAGCTCGGAGGGCTTTGTCGAGTTGGCGGTCCGCTGCGAGCAGGCCGGTTTCGACCGCTTCGGCGTGTCCGACGTGGTGTTCTGGCCCGACTGTTTCGTGCTTCAGGCGCTGGTCGCCCAGGCCACCAGCAGGATCCACATCGGTTCGATGGTCACCAACCCCTACTCCCGCCATCCCGCGATGCTCGCCGGCGCGGTGGCCTCTCTCCAGGAGCTCTCCGGCGGGCGGATGTTCCTCGGCATCGGCGTCGGCGCCGGTCTGGAGGATCTGCGAATCGACTACCCCCGGCCGGTGCGGGCGCTCAGAGAGGCCATCACCGGCATCCGGGGCCTTCTGGCCGGCGAGACTGTGCGGCTCGACGGCGAGATGTTCCCCATCGACGGCGGCCGGCTGGTGCGCCCGCCCGCCGTGCCGGTGCCGATCTCGGTGGGCACCCGCAACCCGCAGGTGATGCGCCTGGCCGGTGAGCTGGCCGACATCGCGCTGGTCGGGGCCCGGCACTTCACGCCGGATATCGCCCGGCAGTACTACGGATGGTTGGCCGAGGGTGCGGCCCGGGCGGGCCGAGATGTCGCAGACATCGACGTCGCGCCGCGCCTGACGCTGTGCGTGTCCTCCGACGGTGACCTGGCCCGGCGATCGGTAGTGCGCTACGTGGCCCACTACTTGGCCATCATCCGCCCGGCGGAGATCGACCCGGCCCGGCTCTCGGCCATCGACGAGGCACTGGGCCGGGCGACGGGCTGGTATTTCGACCTGGACCGCTACGACCCGCCGGAGCTCTTCGACCTAGTCACCGAGGACTGGATCCGCCGCTACGCCATTGCCGGAGCGCCCTCGGAGATCCCCGAACAAGTCAGAGAGGTGACAGCCCTCGGCTTCACCAGCGCCAGCCTCAATCTGGCCGCGGTACTCCGGCCGACGGCGGTCGAGGGCTACGCCGAGACCATCGATGGTTTCGCGTCGGTGATCGACGACTGCCGCTAACCCGGCTTGATCGCGACCACCTCGCCGTTGAGGTAGGCCCAGAAGCCGCTGGGGTGGTCGGCCCAGCGACGGAAGGCGGCCGAGATCGCGACCAGGTCGCCTCGCATGGCGAATCCGCCCTCCACGGCGTGGTCGGCGAAGTCGCTGTCGGTCACCCGCACAGCCCACATGCTTCCCCAGAGTTCCCGGCCTGCCGCGTCGGCGTAGGTGGTGGTGCTGGTGGTGACTATCGGTTCTACGAAGCCGGCGGCGTTTACCCAACCAGGTAGGAAGCGTCCCGCGTCGGGCTCGCCGCCGTTGGCCGCGGCCACCTCGTGGTACAGGCGCAGCCAGTACTGGAGCGCCGCTTCGACGGGCGCATGGATCATCGTTCCGTAGTCGGAGTCGCGCACCGCCACCAGGCCGCCGGGGCGCAGCACCCTCCGGGCCTCGCGCAGCGCCCGCACCGGGTCGGACAGGTGCTGCAGCAGCTGGTGGGCGTACACCACGTCGAAGCTCTTGTCGTCGAACGGAAGCTCGTAGGCGGAGCCCACCTGGAAGCTGGCGTTGTCGGCGCCGGATTCTGCGGCCAGATGCCGGGCCGACTCGACCATCTCGGCCGAGGTGTCCACGCCGACCACTGATCGGGCGCGGCGGGCCAGCCCGGCGGTGATGGTGCCGGGGCCGCATCCCATGTCCAGCACGGCAGCGTCAGGCTGCAGGTAGGGCAGCAGGAAGGCCGCACACGCCTCGGCGGTCCGCCGCCGGTAGGACTCGAGGATGGCCTCGTGATAGCCGTGGGTGTAGCGCTCCGTGCCCGTCACGGAAAGGCCGGGACTGTTTCGTCGTACAGCCACGACTCGACCAGGCCAACAGCTGCCGGCCCGGCGAGCTCGTCGACGATCCCGAGGAACTCCTCGGTGTTGGTTGTGCCGCCGGCGGACCGGTCGTAGTGGGCTCTCAGGATCTCGGAGAAGGCGTCATCGCCGGCGTGCAGGCGCAGGGCGTGCAGGGTCGTGGCGCCCCGGTAGTAGACCGTCGCGCCGAACAGGTCCTGGATCTCGATGCCCTTCGGCGGCTCCATGCCTTCGGCGGCCAGCCATGCATGCATCTGGGTCATCGAGTCGTTGAAGTCCACCCCGAAGTGCTCGGCCTCGAACATGAGATGCAGGTAGGTGGCGAATCCCTCGTTCACCCAGATCTCGCTCCAGTCGTCGGGCGAAACCGAGTTGCCCAGCCACTGGTGGGCGGCCTCGTGGGCGATGATGTCGGGACCGATGGTGGCCGGCCCGTGGATGGAGAGCGTCTGGTTCTCCAGTGCCAGCCCGAGCTGGAACGGCATCACGATGGTGCCGTAGGCGTCGAACGGGTAGGGGCCGAGGCGCTCCTCCAGGAAGGCGATCACGTCGGGCGTGACTGACAGCGCCTGCGCAACATCAGGCGAGGCGTCGCGGGGAACGTAGTCGCGAATGATCGGGCCACCTTCGTAGAGCGGTCCGTGGTCGATGCGCTCGAAGTCGCCGATGTAGATGGCGGCCAGGTAGGTGGCCATAGGGTCGTCCATTCGCCATGTGTAGGCGGTCTGTCCGTCGGTGGCGGTCTCATCGACCAGGAGACCGTTGGAGGCGGCCGTGACACCCTCCGGCACGGTGATCTGGATCTCGTAGGTGGCCTTGTCGGTGGGGTGGTTGTTGGACGGGAACCACGTCATCGATCCCGACGGCTCGCCCAACGTGTAGATCACCCCGTCCCGGTGGAGCCAGCCCGTCTTGGAGAACGGCACACCGGGATCGTCGAGCGCCTCGGGCGAGCCCGAATAGAGGATCGCCGTCTCGAACTGCGAGCCCGCCGCGAGCGGGCTCGCAGGCTGGACGGTCAGTTCATGGCCCGATCGCCAGAACTCGGCTTGGGCACCGTCGACGGTCACCGAATGGACTTCAAGCCCGGACAGATCCAGGTTGAATGCCTCGAGGTCCTTGGTGGCCTGAGCGGTGATCGACGTGAGCGCCGAGATGGTGTTGGCCGCCGGATCGACTTCGAGGTCGATCTCGTAGTGGAGGGCGTCGTATCCGCTGTTGCCCAGGAACGGGTAGAAGCTGTCACCCAGCCCCTCGGCCTCGGTCGGCGGCACCGTCGTCGTGGTGGTTGTGGTTGTCGTAGTTGTCGTGGTTGTTGGGGCGGTGGTGGTTGTGGATGAGGTCGTGGTGGTTGTGCTGGTGGTCGTGGCCGCGAGCGAGGTCGGCGGGACAGTGTCGGCAGACTCGTCGTCGGCCGTGCCGCCGCAGGCGGTTGCAAGCAACGCAACAACCAGGATGATCGACCTCAGCCGGGGGAGCACCGGTGTGCAGCCTACGAGTGGATGGCTTGAACGGGTTGCCTGACTAGGCCTGGCCGGTCTGGCGCAGGAAGGTCAGGCTGTCGAAGTAGTCGACCCGGCGCTCGATCAACCCGCCCCGGATCGTCAGCCGCATCACGCCTTGGATCTCGATCGGGGTTCCGTCCACTTCGGCCCGCATCACGTAGGCGGCAGCCGCCCGGTCGCCCTCGACGACGATGTCGGCGGCCTCGTATGTCAGACCCGAGAATGTGGCCAGGAAGTCGGCCAGACGCTCCAGGTACGTCGTCTTGCCATGGCTGGGCGATCCCAGTGCGCTGGTGTGCTGGTTGACGAAGTCGTCGCCGACGTGCGCGGCCACCGCCGCAGGGTCGCCCGTGGCGAACGAGGCCAAGTAGGAAGCCGCGACGGATCGTGTCGCCTCGGCCGCGTCGCTCCCCGGGTCGGAGGCGCTCAGCGCATCACCTTCTGGGCGTGCGCGTAGACGCCCTGGTCGTAGCTGAGCTCGATCATGTTGCCGTCGGGATCGCTGATCATGCAGATGTAGCCGATGGGTGGGGGCATGTCGGTGGGAGGCATGGCCAGGCAGCCCTCGGCCCTGGCTTGCTCGCCGGCGGTGTCGAGTTCTTCCCGGCTGGTCACCTCCACGCCCAGGTGTGCGAAGGGTGCCAGCGTGGCGATGGGCGCGTCCTTGAACGGGTCGGACTCGGGGAAGAACTGGGCCAACACCAGGATGAAGGGCTTGTCGGGGGAGTCGTCGTGTCCCAGCCAGGCGCCGTAGCCGTCGGCGTCCTCCCGCTTGTCCAGCAGCTTGAGCGGCGTGTGAGTGGTGTACCAGTCGATGCTGGCGTCGATATCGGTGACCCGCAGCGCCACATGGGTCCAGCGGGCGTGGGGCGGATGGACTGTGTATGTGTCGGCCATGTCCGGTTACTCCTGGGTCCATCCGTCACCGATGTCGGGCTCGTCGCCGCCGTAGGTCCACAGCACCAGGGTGTTGCCCCAGGGATCCATGATGGCGTTGTTGTAGCCGTTGAACTCGCCGAAATAGTGGTGACGCCACAAGTCGGTTGCGCCGCGGGCCACGGCCCGGTCGGAGATGGCGTCCATGTCGTCGTCGGGCGACACGAGGATCCAGAGGCGTATGGAGTGCCCGTCGCGGCAGAGGTGCCGGGGCTCGAGACCGTCGTCGGTGGGGTGGGGACGGCGGTTGGCGACGTTGGTGATGCCCAGGTGCAGGTTGCCGGTGGGCCCCTGGGTGCCGTCGGGGAGCTTGAAGTTCTGCCCGGGCACCACCTGGTAGAACGACCCGGCCGGGCGCGGGTTGATCTTCCAGCCGAATACCTCGTGGTAGAACTGCTCGGCCCGGTCGGGTTCGTCGGTGGGCAAGTCGACGAAAATGAGCGTGTTCGGGTAGGGCTCGGTCATGGGTGTGCTCCCATCCGCGGGGCATCAGCGGGCGAGCTCAACCTAGCAGTGGCGCTTGGGCCGCTAGAACTCGGGAGTCAGCGCAGGCGGGGCTCGATTCGCTTGCCCTCCGAGAAGGTGGCTTGGCCCTCGGCCAGCGCGTCGACGCTGGTTCCGGTGGTGAGGATCGACGGGGCCATCGCCAGCGCGTCGAGACGGCCCATGTCGCTGGCGGCCCAGATGGCCCGGAGGGTGCCTTGCACGGCGTCGGGCGGCTGAGAGGCGATGATCTTCGCCAGCCGGCCGGCGGCGTCCGGCAGCTCGGCGAGGGGCACCACATCCGACACCAGCCCGACCCGTTGCGCGGTCTGTGCCGTCATGCGTTCGTGGTTCCCGACCAGAGCAAGCCGCAGGACCTCGCCCAGCGGCATCCGCGGCACCAGCTTCATCGGCTCGTACACGGCGGCCATCCCGTAGGTCACGTGGGGGTCGAAGAAGGTGGCGTTCTCCGCGGCGATGATGATGTCGGATTCGGCCACCAGGTAGAAGGCACCGGCGCAGCAGATGCCGTTGACCGCGGCAATCACCGGCTTCCACAGGTCGCACGCCTTGGGGCCTATGTCGTCGCCGGGGTCGTCGTACATGTAGTTGTTCGAGGTGCCGTAGAGCTTGTCGCCCGCGCCCTCGAGGGCCACCAGAGGGTCGGAGCGGTCGACGCCCACGCAGAAGGCCTTGTCGCCGGTGGCGGTCACCACCACGACCCTCGCCTCGTCCATCGTGCGCAGCGCCCGCCAGGTGGACCGGATCTCCCGGCGCATCTGGTCGTTGAAGGCGTTCAGCACTTCGGGCCGGTCGAGGGTGACGCGGCAGACGTGATCGGAGATGTCGACCCGGATCGTCTCGAACCGCTCCGGCTCGAACGACACGGTGCGATCAGGGGCGGTCACGACTGCGAATCCTACCGGCGGGCCTCTCAGGTGATCTCGGATCGGAGCTTGCGCAGCAGGTTGGGGACGCCCGGCGGCTGCACCACCGAGGCCCGGATCAGGTCGTCGAAGTGCTTGACGAACGTCATGACATGGTTGCGGTTGTTGAGCACGAGATACATCTGTCCCAGGTACAGCACGGCCCGGTCCAAACCGAAGACGGTGACCGCGGCGGAGTACCGCTGACGGCCGTCGTAGAGGAACCACCGGAATGTCGGGTACAGCTCCTCGCACAGCTCGATCATCTGGTCGAGCTGTGCCACCCGGTGCCGGTGCTCGAGCGATCCCCAGACGTCCCATCCCCGGGCGAAACCCTCGATGGCCTGGATGGAGTTGCAGCATTCCAGATCGCTCCCCGGCGCCCGGGCGAGCTCGAGCGGGGCGGTGGCCGTCTCGATCCGCTGCTCGGGCCTGATCGTGGTGTAGCGCTGGACCTCATGGCGGATCACGGCCTCCGTCTTCAGCAGTTCCGGCAGCGAGGCGGGCAGGGTGCGGACCTTCGAGCCGGCCGACTGTTCGTGCCATCCGATCCAGGCCTCGTCGAGGGGGCTCAACTCGTCGAGGTTCAACGCGAATTCCTCGTGGACGATGTCGGCCCGGGCCGGGCCGCCGTGGGACAGTCCGAGCAGCCAGTCCACCGAGACGGCCGATGCCTCGGCGATGGCGGCCAGAGTCTCCACCCGGGGGAGGCGACGGTTGCGGCTGGACAGGAGCTGCGAGAGCGTGGACCGGTCGATCCCTGCGTCGGCGGCGAAGTCCGATCGGGACTGCTTGGTGTCGGCCACCAGCTCGCCGAGCCGCTCCCGGAAGCGGTTCACCAACTCGGTCTGGCTGGCCATGGTGTAGCAATTCTACAATATTTGTTGCGCTTGCGCTACAGATCTTGTGCATTGTGCGAGAATGCTACGGATTGTGTGCTACTCATCACCCGGCTGAGGGTCGGAGTTCCTACCTTGATCGACGGGGACTGGGGGATCGTCCCTGGATCCGTCGCGACATTGGAGGTGCGATGGCTGCCGATGCGCCTGTTCGCTCGGCCTCCGGGCCGACCGTGGAGTGGCGCACGGTCGCGGTCGCAGTCGCGGTGCACGGCCTATGGCTGGCCGTGCTGGCCCTCCACGGCGTCACTCCCTGGCCCCTGACGGTCCTCGCGCTGGGTCTGATCGCGGCGTGGCACGGCTCGCTCCAGCATGAGACCATCCACGGTCATCCGTTCAGAAGCCAGCGGCTGAATGCCCTGCTGGCCTCGCTGCCCATGTCGCTGCACCTGCCCTACCTGGTGTACCGGCGCTACCACTGGGATCATCACGACTGCGGTGAACTGACCGACCCTACCGAGGACAGCGAGAGCTTCTACGTGAGCGCCGAGCAGTGGGAGTCCATGGGGCGCTTGGGCCGGACGTTCGTGCTTGCCCACCACACCCTGCTCGGTCGCCTGCTGCTGGGACCGCCCCGATATATCGCGGGGGTGCTCGTCCACCAGGCCCGCGAGATCTACCGGGGCGACCGGGAGCTGGCCCGGTGGTGGTCGGCGCATGTGGCGGCCGCGGCCGCGCTCGTCGCCTTCGTGGTGATGGTCATGGGGGTCCCCTGGTGGCAGTACGTGCTCGGGGCCACGTATCTGGGGAACTCCCTGACCCTCATGAGGTCCTATTGCGAGCACCGCTGGGTGGAGGGCGCCACCCGCTCCGCGGTCGTGCGGTCGGGGCGGTTCTTCAGCCTGTTGTACCTCTACAACAACCTCCACCACGTCCACCACGCCGACCCGGGTGTGCCGTGGTACCGGCTGTCGGCTCACGCCGACGCCACCGGCGGTTACGACGAAGCCGCCGCCGGGGCGGGGCTCTACCGCGGCTATTTCGAGTTGGCCCGCCGCTTCGGTGTGCGGCCGTTCGACCATCCCGTACACCCGACAGAGAGGGCCGGGATCCTCACCTGATCGCCTGAGGGGCTTAGAGGCCGAGCGAGTAGTGGCGCGAGTCCAGATCATACGGGCGAGGCCGTGGCCCGAGCGGCCCGTGAGCGCAGCGAACAAGAGCGGGAGACACCCCGCCCCGACGCGAGAAGCCTGCGCCTATCCGCGTGGCCCCTTAGGTGTCGAGCAGACGGCGGGCGACGATCCGGGCCTCGTCAAGATCCTCGACGAAATTCTCCTCGGGGATCTCCCGCAGCACGTTCAGCGCGTGGACGCTGGTGTCGGTCATGCCGGACATGCCCAGGACGATGCACTGGGTGTCGGCGTCGCGCGCCGTGTCCGCGAGCTGGCCGATGGTCAGAGCGGCGCTGTCGTCCACGTGGACGGTGTCGGTGAAGTCGAAGATCACCACTTCGTGCTCGTTCATGTCGTGGTTGATGGTCTTGAAGAGCCTGGTGGACGAGGCCGCGGTGAAGCTGCCCCGCAGTGACAGGAGGCCGACCCGGGCCGCGAAGGGGTCGTCGTCGGAGTCCAGGTCGAACCCTGCGTCGTCCTCGGCGTCGGGGTCGGCCAGGAAGGTCATGTCGAGCAGCGGGGTTGAGATCACCTTGTCAAGTTCCAGTCGCTCCACCTGGCGGGCCCCGGTCAACGCCGCCATCACCAGGCCAACGGCCACCGCGATCACCAGGTCCGAGACGATGGACAGAGCAAGAGTCAGCGCCAGCACCACCACGTTCTCCTTCGGGACGCGATGGATGTGGGCCAGGTAGCGCCAGTCGATGATGTTGAACCCGATCTTGATGAGGATGCCGGCCAGCACGGCGTGGGGTATGGCGTCGACGTAGCGCCCCAGTCCCAGGACCAGGGCGGCCAGGATCGTGGCGCACAGCACTCCGGAGACCCTGGAGCGACCGCCGGCCTTCACGTTGGCCACCGTGCACGATGTGGCCCCCGCGCCCGGGACACCGCCGATGAACGCCACCACCACATTGGCCACCCCGGCGCCCATCAGCTCACGGCTGGGGTCGTGGTCCTGGCGGGTCAGCGAGTCGGCCACCCTCGCGGTGAGGAGGCTGTTGATGGAGCCGAGCAGGGCGATGGTGACCGCGGCCGGCAGCGCGCTCCCCAGATCGCCGAAGCTGATCTCGGGCACCATCAGGTCGGGGAGGCCGGTGGGCACCTCCCCGATCGTCGGTGCCTCGCTCAGCCACAACACGCCCACCAGCGTTCCGATGATCAACGCAGCCACCGACGGCGGCAGGAATCGCTGCAGCCGTCCCGGCCAGAAGATGCACACGGCCAGGGTGATGAGCCCCAGCGTGAGCGCGCTCGGGTCGACATTGGTGATCGCGTCCGGCCACTCGCGCAGCGACTTGAGCGCGCCGCCGAGGGCTACCTCGGTGCCGAAGAAGGGCAGCACCTGGACGATGATGATGATCAGGCCGACCGCGCTGGTGAACCCCGATACCACCGCATAGGGCGTGTAGGCGACGAAGGTGCCGAGCCGCAGCGCGCCGAGCAGCACCTGGATGATCCCTGCCATGGCCACGATGGCCAGGGCCTTGCTCAGTTCACCGTCGGCGTAGTCGACGAACACGACCGCCATCGCGACCGACAGCGGGGCGGTGGGACCCGAGATCTGGGTCTTGGACCCGCCCAGCAGCGCGGCGAGCATGCCCACCACGACGGCGCTGTACAGACCCTCGATAGCTCCCAGCCCTGAAGCGACTCCGAAGGCCAGCGACAGCGGCAGCGCTACCACGGCCGCGGTCATCCCCCCGAAGATGTCTCCTCTAAGCCCTTGGAGCTTGTCGCTGACTTGCAAGCTCATTTCATTGCGCAGAATAGATCAAGCGTCGGGGCCTCGGAGAGTCATGCTGACGACTTTCGCCAGTTCGGACAGGCTGGTTGCTACTTCTAGGCCCGTGTCACGCAGCCAGTCGACGTTCAGGACGTGGACCTCGGTCCGATGATCGAACCGGTTGCAGAAGACGGCCCGGCGGTAGGCGGACAGCGGCAGTGTGCAGGCCAGCGTGTCGTGGATGCCGCCGAGGGCGGCCGACGCCACGACGATGACCAGGTCGGGTCCGATCCGTTCGATCAGATCGAGGTTGTGGCCGTCCGCCGCGATGGGTGAGTAGAGCCCGCCCACGCCTTCCACGAGCCCGACGTCGACTGTCGCGGCGAAGCGGCAGTCGACGGTCAGCTCGTCGAGGGTGGGACAGACCTGGCCGAGTCGGCGGGCCGCCATGGGCGGGGCCAGCGGCACCGGGTACCTGTGCTCGGGCGGGCAGACATCGTCGGGATGCTGGCCGGTGGCCGCGGCCAACGCGGCCGCGTCGGTGGGGCCGGGTTCGTCGGGGTCGTATGACTGGACCGGCTTGCACGCTTCGACGCTCAACCCCCGGTCCCGCAGGAGTCGGGCCAGCCCGGCGGACGCCCAGGTCTTGCCCACCTCGGTCCCGGTGCCGGCGACGAAGACGACGACGCCCGGGCTGGCCTGAGCGCCGGACGCAGACCCTGGATCAGGCATCAGCACGGGTGGGTGGCGAGCGCCTCGCGGTGCGAGGTTGTCTCTCCCGCTCTTGTTCGCTGCGCTCACGGGCCGCTCGGGCCACGGCCTCGCTCATGCGCTGCCGTCTCTGTGCACGGGATGCGCTCCCGCTCGGCCTCTGGCATCGATCCCTGCCCGGTCGAGCGCGTCGATCAGCCGGTCCAGGTCGGCGTCGGAGTGGGCGGCCGAGACCGTGACCCGCAGTCGTGACGTTCCGGCCGGCACCGTAGGGGGCCGGATGGCGGGGACCAGGATGCCCTGGTCCCGCAGCGCGCCGGAGGCGGCCAGTGCCTTGTCCTCGCCGCCGACGATGATCGGGATGATGGGACTCGGGTGGCCGGGCCGGACGCGATCGATGTTGACCCGCAGGCGCTTCCTGAGATCGCGGCCCTCGTCGGAGTCGATCACGTCGATGGCGGCCGCCGCGGCCGCGGCCGCCGCCGGAGCGGTCGCCGTGGTGAAGATGTAGGAGCGGGCCGAATTGACGAGCAGGTCCGTGAACTTCCGGGGTCCGGTCACGAAGCCGCCCAGCGCTCCGACTGCCTTGGACAGGGTCCCCATCCGCAGCAGGTGGCAGTTCGGGTGCAGCGGCTCGGGATGGTCCAGGACGAGGTGGGCGTCGTCGAGCACGAGCAGCGCCCCGTGGGCCGCGCACACGGCCGACAGCTCGCCGATCGGCGCGAGGTCGCCGTCCATGGAGAAGACCGAGTCGGTGACCACCATGCCGGGACCCTCGGAGCGGCCCAGCAAGTCGTCCACTGCGGCCGGGTCGCAGTGGGGGTAGACGCGCGTCGGCGCCCGGGCCAGACGGCAGCCGTCGATGATCGACGCGTGGTTGAGCTCGTCTGAGCAGAGCACCGACGCCCACCGGCCCATGGTGGCGATGGCGCCCAGGTTGGCCGCGTACCCGGTGGTGAACAGCACTGCGGCCTCCGCCCCTCGCCAGGCTGCGATGCGCTCCTCGAGGCGGCTGTGCACGGGACGCGACCCCACGATCAGCCGGGCCGATCCTGAGCCGGTGCCGAAGTCGTCGATCGCGGTCCGGGCCGCGGCCCGCACGGCGGGGTGCTGGGTGAGTCCGAGATAGTCGTTGGAGGCGAACGACACCACCGGTTGCCCCGTCGCCGACAGCGCCGTTCGGGGGCTTCCGCCGTCGAGATCCCGGGGTTGGCGGAGCTGGTTGGCCGCCACGACGGCGTCCAGGGCGGCCGCCGCGATGCCGTCCCAGTCGTTCCCGGTCACGTCTCTGGGTCCAGCCGCCGGATGTCGTCATTGCCGCTCACGGACTTCTGCCGGTCAGGACGGCGCGGCTCCCTTCCATTCGTCCCAGTGCAGCACCTTGGCCAGCGGCTCTCGCGTACCGGGGCGGAAGTCGGTGCCGATGGTGTAGGCGATGGGGATGAGGGCGACCTGCGTGCAATCGTCGTACGGGATGCCCAAGATCTCCGCCGCCTGCTGCTCGTAGGCCAGATGCAGCGTGGTCCAGCAGCTGCCCAGGCCCCGCTCCCGGGCGGCCAGCATGAAGCTCCACGACGCCTGGATCACCGAACCGAGCCTTGAGGCCGCGCCGCCCCATGAAGGCCTGTCGACCCGGCTGACCGCCAGGCACGGGATCAGGAACACCGGCGCCCGCTCCAGGTTGTCGGCGAGGTACTGGGCCGAGTCCGCGATCCGTTCGAAGGAGGCCTGAACGGCTGGGTCTTCATGAGGTGGTTCATTGGTGGGGAAGTAGGGCGACTCGCGATAGGCGGCCCACGCCTGGCGGTAGAACCCGGCCAGCGCGGCCTTCCTGGCCGGGTCGGTCACCACCACCCACTGCCAGTCCTGACGGTTGCCGCCGCTGGGCGCCTGTAGCGCGATGCCCAGGCACTCGGTTATCAGCCCAGGATCGACCGGGCGGTCGAAGTCCAGGCGCTTGCGAACGGCGCGGGTCGTGGTCAGCAGTTCGTCGGCGGACAGTCCCAGCATCGGTGGCCTCCTGCATCGGATGACGTTCAGACCCTACGGGGTCCGGGCCGCGATCAGCCGAGCAGGGGGAGCACCTCTTCGGCGATGCGGTGGAGCTGCTCCTCCACCTTCTCGTAGGGGTCGCCGGGCATGGCCGGGAAAAGCAGGAGGTTCTCGATTCCGATCTGCTCGTCGTACCAGTTGATGGCCTCGGCCACATCGGTGGGGCTTCCCACCGCCCAGACCTTCTGGTCGATGGACTGCTCCAGGGTGGGGATCAGCCCCGGCTTGGCCGGTTGGCCGTCCTCGTCGAGGTAGCCCTTGCTCCACCCGTAGGGACCGAGGAACTTCCACAGCTCGTCGTGGCCGTCGCGTACCGACGTCATGGCCTGTTCACGGGTGTCCTCGACCCGAACGTTCTGCACGAGCATGCGGTGCTCGCCCCGGCCCAGCTCGCGCCCGTGATGGGCTAGGTATCGCTCGGCGAACTGCTCCCAGCGCTCCTTGACGATGGAGTGGTGGTAGTTCCAGAACACCCCTCCCCACCCGCATCGGGGGATCTGCTCGAGCGTGGCCGGCGACTTGGCGGCCTGCCAGATCTCGAAGGGATAGAGAGGTCTCGGCACCAGCGACAGCTCGGTGACGAACCCTCCCCGGTCCGGGATCCCGGCCGGCGGGAAGTCGTACAACTCGCCGTGGAAACTGAAGGTGTCGTTGTTCAAAGCTCGGAGGATGACCTCCATGGCCTCGTCGAACTGCTTGCGGTTGAACTCGTCGGCCGCGGCCTTGTCGGGATTGTCGAAGCTGCCGATCTGGGTGCCCAACGTCTCAGCCTCACGCGGCACCGTGCCCCGCCCCACTCCGAGGATGGCGCGCCCGCCGGAGACGTTGTGCATCGTGGCGAAGTCCTCGGCGAGGCGCAGCGGATGCCACTGCGGCACGATGTTGAACGCCATCCCGATCCGGATCGCCTCGGTGCGCTCCGCCAGGATCGTGCCCACCAGGATCCCGTTGGGGACCACCTCATAGCCCTCGTGCTGGAAATGGTGCTCGGTCAACCAGAACGAATCGAACCCCAACCGGTCACACACCACCCCCATGTCGATGATGCGCTCCGTCGCCCGCCACACCTCCTTGTGGTCGTAGCGGCGGTCGGTAGGGACGGGCAGCCCCGCACCGGCATCGTCCATCTCGACCCCACCAAACAGGAACACCCCGGTGCGCACGGTGTCAACTGTAGGCGCTCCCAAAATGCGGGGTCTTACCGTGATAGGCCTTGGGTTTGTGGAGCCGCGCTTCATGACGGAAATCAATGTCGACGCTGAATGCGTGACAACCGAGGCGCTGCTTGAGCGCGACCGGCGGCGGGTCTGGCATCCCTACGCCCCGATGCCGGCGGCGAATGACCCGATCGTGGTGACGTCGGCTCGAGGAGTCAGGCTGACACTGTCGGACGGCTCGGAAGTGATCGACGGCATGTCGTCGTGGTGGGCGGCCATCCACGGATACCGCCACCCGGTGCTCGACGAGGCCGTCCGCAGCCAGTTGGGGGAGATGGCCCACGTGATGTTCGGCGGTGTGACCCATCACCCCGCAGTCCAGCTCGCGGAGACGCTGGTCGACATCGCGCCCGCGGGGCTCGAGCACGTCTTTCTGGCCGATTCGGGCTCGGTCTCGGTGGAGGTCGCGATCAAGATGGCGCTGCAGTTCGCCCGGGGTGTGGGCCGTCCCGGTCGTCGTCGTCTGCTCACCGTCCGCGGCGGCTACCACGGTGACACCCTGGGTTGCATGTCGGTGTGCGATCCCGTCAACGGGATGCACTCGATGTTCACCGGCATGCTGCCCGAGCAGTTGTTCGCTCCCGTGCCCAGCCCGACCTTCGCCGAGCAGTTCGACGACGGCCACATCGCCGAGTTCGCCGACCTGCTGGCGTCGCACTCCGATGAGATCGCAGCCGTCATCATCGAGCCGGTGGTGCAGGGTGCGGGGGGCATGAGGTTCTACTCGCCGGACTACTTGCGTGCCGTACGGCACCTCTGCGACGAGCATCGGGTTCCGTTGATCGCGGACGAGATCGCAACGGGGTTCGGCCGCTCCGGCGAACTGTTCGGATGCGACCACGCCGGTGTTTCCCCCGACATCATGTGCGTCGGCAAAGCGCTGACGGGCGGCTACCTCACTATGGCTGCAGTGCTGAGCACACCCGAGATCGCACAAGGAGTGAACGCGGCCGAGTCGGGCGCGCTCATGCACGGGCCGACGTACATGGGCAACCCGCTCGCTGCCGCGGTGTCGTTGGCCAGCATCAAACTGCTGCTGTCGCGCGACTGGCGATCCGAGGTGCAGCGAATCGAGTCGGAGTTGACCGCGGGGCTGGCGCCTGCCGCTTCGCTTCGAGGGGTGCGAGAGGTTCGCGTTCTCGGAGCCATCGGAGTTGTCGAGATGGAGAGGCCGATACGCGTCGCCAGAACTCAGGCGGCACTCATCGAGCGAGGCGTGTGGCTCAGACCGTTCGGACGGCTCCTGTACACCATGCCGCCCTACGTGTCGAGCCTGTCCGACATCCGCACAATCGCCTCCGCAATGGTCGAGGCCGCGAGGCCGCATTAGTCAAGGAATTGCGGGATACCTGAAGTCGGTTACGCCTCGCCAACCTGCGGATATCGATAAATGAGACCTCGTAAGGGTCGACTCAGCAGAGCCATGGCACAACAACCATTCGACGTCGAAACGCTTGATGCCAGCTTCGGCGCGGTCATTACGGGGGTGGAGCTGCGGTCCATCGACGAAGCGGCGTTCGATGCCCTGCATCGGACCTGGCTGGAGCACGCGCTGCTGATCTTCCCGGGGCAGTTCCTGACCATCGATGAGCAGAACGACTTCGCCCTGCGTTTCGGGCCCCTGGAGTTCAAGGCGGTGGCCTTCAGCAACGTGGACGACGACGGCACGATCCTCAACGACCCCGGCCACGACGTGGTGAAGTCGCT
This sequence comes from Candidatus Aldehydirespirator sp., assembly GCA_965203575.1. Classification (GTDB taxonomy): domain Bacteria; phylum Actinomycetota; class Acidimicrobiia; order Acidimicrobiales; family Aldehydirespiratoraceae; genus Aldehydirespirator. The sequence continues at coordinate 1,497,445 of OZ241894.1, read as the reverse complement.
GCGGGGCAACGAGGGCTGGCACCACGACAGCACCTACATGCCGCTCCAGGCCAAGGGCTCGGTGTTCACCGCCGAGGTGGTGACCAGCCGGGGCGGGGCCACCGGATGGGCCGACATGCGGGCCGCCTACGAGGCGCTTGACCCGGAGACCCAGCAGCGTCTCGCCGGCATGCGGGCCTATCACTCGCTCTACTACAGCCAGGGCCGCTCCGGGTACATGCCGACCAAGAACTCCGGCGGCGGCTACGACATGTACGGCTTCCACGATCTCGAGCCGTCGCTGCGACCGCTGGTGAAGGTGCATCCCGAGACCGGCCGGCCCAACCTGCTGATCGGCCGGCACGCCTACGGGATCGTGGGGATGTCCGAGAGCGAGTCGGAGGCCTTCCTCGACGAACTGAACGCCGAGGCCTGCCAGCCGCCGCGGATCCACCACCACCAGTGGTCCGCAGGCGACGCGGCGCTGTGGGACAACCGCCGTCTGATGCACCGGGGCATGCCCTTCGACATGAACGAGCGCCGGATCATGTGGCACACCCGCATAGCCGGGGACCCCGCCTCCGAGTTGGCCGACAATCACCAGGATCAACGCGAGACGTCGGGCCGGGCCGTGATGGGCGACGACACCCTCATCGTCGGCTGACCTCGGTCCGTCAGCGGTGCATGTCAGCCAGGAGCTGCCTTGCCAGTTCGCGGGCTTCGTCGAGGTTCTCGACGAAGCGGTCGGCCGGCACGCGCTGGAGGACGTCGAGCGCCTCGAGGCTGCCGAGAGGCAGGTCTGATGCCCCCGTGATGATGCACTCGGTCTCCTGTTCGACGGCGACATCGATCAATTGCTCCACCACAAGGGCCGCGCTGTCGTCTATGTAGACGGTGTCGGAGAAGTCGATGATGACCACCTCGTGATCTCGGACGTCGGCTCCGAGAGTGGCGATCAGTTTGTTGGAAGACGCCACCGTGAACGTTCCCCGCAGCGCCACCAGCCCGACGCGGGCCGAGAACTTGTCAACGTCAGCGGCTTCTTCGTCTTCCAGGAAGGCCAGGTCCAGTATCGGCACCGATACCACGCTGTCCAGTTCCAGGCGCTCGAACTGCCGTGCGTTGGCCATTCCCGCCGCGACGAGTCCCAGCACCACCGCGGTTACCAGGTCGGCGAACACGGTCAGCCCGAGGGTTCCGACCATCACCACCAAGTGCTCGCGCTGCACGCGGTGCAGCCGCGTCAGGAAGCGCCAGTCGACAATGTCCCATCCGACCATCATGAGGATGCCGGCCAGAACCGCGTGGGGGATCGACTCGACGTAGGTCCCCAGTCCGAGGGCTAGAGCCAGCAGGATTAGCGCGCACAGAACTCCCGCGACTCGGGTCCGCGCCCCGGCCCGGATGTTGACCACCGACGGCTTCCGGCCACTGGCGGATCGTGTTCAGCGGTCCGCCCTCCTCGACGGGCAGGCCTATGAACGGCAGAGTCTGTATCACCATGATGATCACGCCTATGCCCGACATGAATCCCGAGATCACCGAGTACGGCGTGTAGGACACGAGTCGCCCGACTCCGGCCACGCCCAGCAGGATCTGGATGATCCCGGCCATCACCACGATGGTGAGGGCGTGCTCGATGCTGTCGGCATGGCCGGCGATGACCACCGCCATGGCGACGGCCATCGGCCCGGTGGGTCCGGAGATCACCGTCTTGGTCCCGCCGAAGGTGGCTGCGAAGAAGCCGACGGCCACCGCGCCGTACAGCCCGGCTATCGCGCCCAGGCCGGATGCAACCCCGAACGCCAGCGCCAGCGGCAGTGCCACCACGGCCGCGGTGAGTCCACCGAAGACGTCTCCTCGCAGCGTCTGAAGGCTGTAGTTCACGCCAGTCTCCGAAGCGCGGGTCAACTGGTTCGAATGCGTGAAGGCTATGCACCGGCTCCGTATATCTACCAGTCACATGTACAAGGCCTCACAGTTGCGCTGATCGGTATGGCCGATGCCGGGGGTGTGGTGGCCGCTGGCGCGTATCGCCGACCGACGCTGCCGGGGCTGCGCCCGACGCGAGACGGGGCATAGTGGTGAGGTGAGCGGTGATGCTGCCAAGTCGGCTCCGGCTGCGCCGACGGTGCCTGACCTGGGACGTATGGGTATGCAGCGGCTGGACCGCCTGCGTGACCAGATGCGGGCGCAGGGGGTGGACGGGGCGGTGCTGATGCACGGTCCCCATGTGTGCTACGCCACCGGGCACGTTCCCGAAGCGGTTGATGCCAGCCATGCCAACCACCGCCGGGCCGTGGCCATTGTCGGCGCCGCGGACGGACCGGCCCTGCTCCATGCCCACGATCCGGCTGGCGAGGCTGCGGCCGGCTGCGCCGAGGTGGGCGATCCGCTGTGGCCCGAACTCGACGAGGGCGGGGCCGCCCTGGGTGCGGCCATCGCCGACGTGCTCGGAGCGGTGACCGGCCTCAGGGTGGCGGTGGACGCGGTCACCGGCGCCATGGCCCGGGCCGGGGTTCTCGGCGGAGCCGAGCTGGTCGACGCCGGCCGGGTGTTGGGCCCGGCCCGGGTTGTCAAGACCGCGGATGAGCTGGCCTGTATCGACCAGGCCCAGCGCTGGACGGAGCGGGCCATGATCCCGGCTCACGAGGCATGCGTGCCCGGTGCCACCCGGGCCGAGGTGGCCGCGGCGTTCCTGGCCGCGCTGCGAGACGGCGATTCCGGCCCGGATCTCACCTACCGCAACGGGATCGACCCGATCTTTCAGCCCATGCCGACTCGCCACGACGGCGGAATCCGCACATCCACCGACCATGTCGCCTTCCCCACGGGGATCGACAACCCGGTCTATGCCGAAGGCGACCTGGTGTGGGTGGATGCCGGTGTGGGCTACCACGGCTACATGTCGGACTTCGGGCGCACATGGGTGGTTGGACGGGCTCCGACGGCTGCCGAGCAGTCGCTGTTCGATCGCTGGACGACGGTGTTGGATGCCTCGCTGGCCGCGGTGCGCCCCGGCGCAACCCTCGGCGACGCAGGACGGGCCGCACGGTCCGTCGAGCCCCACGACACGCCGTGGTTGCCGCACTTCTACCTGGCCCACGGAGTCGGCCTGGAGAGCGCGGAGATGCCCATGATCGGCACCGACCTGGGCCCGGCCTTCGACGACGCTTACGCGCTGGAGCCGGGCATGGTGCTGGTGTTCGAGCCGGTCACGTGGACCGACGGCGTGGGCGGCTACCGGGCCGAGGAGATCGTGGCCGTGACCGACGACGGCTGGCGCCTGCTGGGCGGGGGCCACCGCTACGAGCCGTTCCGAACATGACCTCGGATCTGGTGCTGGCTCGCCGCGACCGGGTGCTGGACGCCATGGCCTCTGCCGGTATCGATGTGCTCGTGCTGGGACGCCAGGACAACGCCGGGTACGCCTGCGGGATGCGCCGGCTGTGGACCGCGGGCACCCGGCCTTTCGGTGCGGGCTGCATCGTGGTGGCTTCCACCCAGCGGGTCCACGCCCTGTCGAGTTGGGAGGCGGGTATCGAGCCCCCCATGACCTTCGACGACCTCTACCCGCTCACTTGGAATCCTCGCATCATGGCTGCGTCCATGGTCGGAGTCGACGGCTTGGCTGGGGCCGGCCGGATCGGGGTGGACGAGCTGACGCCGTCGTTCCGCCGGGCCGCGGCCAGCTTCGCTCCCCGGGCGGAGATCGTTCCGGCCGATGACCTGATGGCTCGGACCCGCCGCCACAAGCTGCCCGGAGAGGTCGAAGCCATCGCTTCGGCCTGCGCCGCGGCCTGGGTCGGGGTGGACGCCGCGCTCGGCGCGGCTGGAGGCACCGACCCGGCAGTGGCGGCCGTCAGGGCTCTGGCCGGTGTGGGGGCGACTGTCCCGTCGTCGGGGGTGCGGGCCGAGCGGCGCGGCGCCGAGCTGGCCGTCGATGTCGGCGTGATCTGCAACCTCTACGAGGGAGGCGTGGGCGGTGTCTTTGCCGGCGGTCGGCGCGCCGGCTCCGCCTCGCTTGTTGACTCGTGCCGGGCCGGTGCATCCCATGCCGATCTGTCCGCGGCCGCGGCCACCGGCGAATGGCTGGTGCGAGGTCTGGGCATGGGGTTCGAGCATCCGGTGATCGGCCCGGGCGTCGGCGCCGGTGAGCGATTGGAGGCCGGGATGGTCCTCAGCGTCACCGACGGCCACCGCAGGGATGTCGTGGCGGTGACGGGCGAGGGTCCGTCTCTGCTCTCGGAGCGGCCATGACAGCCGGCCCGTAGTCTGCGAATCGGTGATCCCGCTCGACAGTCCCTACTACGAGGATCTCAGCGTTGGTCAGGTGCTGCCCGCGCAGCCCTCGGTGGTGATCGACGACGGCATGGCCGCTCTGTACCAGTCGATGGTGGGCGAGCGGCTTCCTATGGCGATGGATCCGGCAGTCTGTGAAGCCGTGACCGGCCGTTCCGGCCGTCTGGCTAGTCCAGCGCTGGTAATGCACCTGTCGATAGGCCACAGCACCACGCTGACCCGGCGAGTGATCGCCAATCTCTTCTACCGCGACGTGCGGCTGCTCAGGCCGGTATTCGTCGGGCAGCCCATCGCCACCACCGTCACCGTCGTCGCCTTGGCCGACAGCAGACCCCGGACCGGCCGGCCTCACAGAGGCAAGGTGCTGGTCGATATCGTCACCACCGCCGACGGCGAACCGGCTGTGACCTACCAGCGGGCGCCGCTACTACCCCAGCGGGACGATGCACAGCCCGGTCATGATGACGACCTCGGCACGACGCCGCCGCTGGACCTCTCCTCCTATGTCGAGCTGGTGCCGGCGCACTGGGACTTCGCCCCACTCGGCCCCGGGACCGACTGGCAGCCGGGCACCACCGTGGCCGACCCGGCCCGGGACGTGGTCGACAACGCGCTTGCGCTCGTGCGCCTCACCAACAACCTGGCCATGGTCCACCGCGACGCGGAGGAGTCGCCGTACCCACAGCGCCTGCTCTACGGCGGCCACATCGTCGGGCTGGCCCAAGCGTCGCTGTCGAGGGTGCTGCCCGGCATGGCGACGGTGGTGGGATGGCACAGCTGCGACCACACCGCCCCCGCCTTCGAGGGCGACCAAGTGTCGTTCCAACACACCCTCCTAGATGTCAAGCCCGCCGGTTCCGGCCGCGCCTTCGCAGTGCAGGTAGGAGGCTTCGCCCATCGTGGCGATGAGCCCGACAAGATCCTCGACTGGACCGTCATCGCGGCCGCTCCGTAACGGGGGCGTAGGCTGGCGCTCGATCTCAAGAAAGGACAGGCCATGACCGAGGTAGTGATCGTGGAGGCAGTGCGCTCAGCGGTAGGGAAGCGCAACGGAACGCTGGCCCACACGCACCCGGCCGACATCCTCGGACCGGTGCAGATGGAGTGCCTGAGCCGGGCCGGCATCACCAGCGGCGACGTCGACCAGGTGGTCGGCGGCTGCATCGACCAGGTCGGCGCCCAGGGCATGAACATCACCCGCACCGCCTGGCTGTCCCATGGCGGCGACCAGGCCACCGCCTGCTCCACCGTTGATTCCCAGTGCGGCTCGTCGCAGCACGCCGTGAACCTGGCCTTCAGCCTGATCGCCTCGGGTGCGGAGGACACGGTGCTGGCCTGCGGGGTCGAGTCGATGTCGATGGTTCCGCTGGCGGCCAACGTGATGAACGGTCCCGGCAAGCCGGTGTCGCGCAGCTACTTCCAGCACTACGAGTTCACCAGCCAGTTCGAGGGCGCCGAGCGCATCGCCACCGCCTACGGCATCTCGCGCCAGGACACCGACGACCTCGGACTGGAGTCGCAGTTGCGGGCGGCCACCGCCCAGCAGGAGGGCCGCTTCGAGACTCAAATCGTGCCCATAGATGCGGTGCTGGTGGACGAGGACGGCCGCAAGACCGGCGAGACTGTGGAGTTCTCCCGCGACGAGGTCCCCCGAGACACCAGCCTGGAGGCGCTGGCCGCGCTCAAGCCGGTGGCCCGCGACGACGGCATCCACACTGCGGGCACGTCGTCGCAGATCGCCGACGGCGCGGCCGCGGTGCTGCTCATGTCGGCGGACAAGGCGGCTGAGCTGGGGCTCAAGCCGATGGCCCGCGTGGCCCAGACGGCGCTGGTGGGCTGCGACCCGGTGCTGATGCTGGAGGGTCCCATTCCGGCCACCGAGCGGGTGCTTGAACGCGAGGGGATAACCATCGACGACGTCGACGTGTTTGAGGTCAACGAGGCCTTCGCTTCGGTGGTGATCGCCTGGCAGCGCACCGTCGTCGCCGATCCGGCCAGGGCCAACCCCAACGGCGGAGCCATCGCGCTGGGCCACCCCCTGGGCGGCACCGGCTGCATCCTCACCACCAAGGCGGTGCACGAGCTGGAACGCAGCGACGGCGACTACGGTCTGGTGTCGATGTGCTGCGGCGGCGGCCTGGGCACCGGCACCCTCATCCAGCGCGTCAACTGAGCGTCAGATCACTCCGTCGGCTCTGAGCGCTTCCAGCTCGGTGCCGGACAGGCCCAGCAGGCTCGAGAGCACTTCGTCGGTGTGCTCGCCTAGGCGGGGCGCGCCGGCCGGGGCCGGAGGCAGGTGGTCGTCGAACCGGGGGAAGGGGGCCTGCTGGCGCACCGGGCCGATGACGGGGTCGTCGACGGTGTAGAGGTCCCCCCGGGCCCGCACGTGCTCGTCGGCGGCCAGGTCGGCCACGTTGTAGACGATGCCGACCGGCACTCCGTGACGCAGGCAGCGCTCCTCGATGGTGGCTGCGTCCAGTGCGGCCGCCCATTCGGCCACGGTCTGGTTGACCTCGTCGCGGTTGTGTCGGCGGGCCGCTGGGCTGCCGAAGCGCTCGTCGGTCGGCAACTCGGGCCGGTCCATCGCCCGGCAGAGACGTGCGAACACGGTCTGGCGCACGGCCACGATGCACACGTACCGGCCGTCCCGGCTCAGGTAGTTGTCGAGGGGCGCGGCGCGCTTGGACATATTGCCCGAACGCTGGCGCACCGAACCCAGCCGGTCGTAGGCCGCGATGGTCCACTCCATGATCCGCAGCACCGAGCCGTACAGGTAGGCGTCGACCACGCCGCCGGTCCCGGTGCCCCTGGCGTCGCGCTCATACAGCAGGCTGGTCACGGCCTGTGCGGCGAACACCGCGGTGAGGTAGTCGGAGACGGGAAGGCCCGGACGTGCCGGAGGCCGGTCGGCGTGCCCGGTGATGTGTGTGAGCCCGGCGAAGGCGACGGCGTTGTGGTCGAAGCCGTGGTGCAGCGACTTGGGGCCGTCCTGGCCGAAGGCGCTGATGCGGGCGGTTACCAGGCGCGGGTCGAGTTGGGACGGGTCGATGTTCCAGCGCTCCAGGGTGCCGGGCCTGAAGTTCTCGCACACCACGTCGGACACCGCAGCGAGGCGCCGGAACAGGTCCTGGCCCTGCGGGTCGCGCAGGTCGATGGTCACCGACTTGCGCCCCCGGCCCTCCACCGACCAGTACAGGGAGTAGTGGTTGCCTTCGTCGTCGGTGGTGAAGGGTCCGTTCAAGCGGGTCATGTCGCCGTGGCCGGGGTCCTCGATCTTGATGACCTCCGCGCCCTGCTCGCCCAGGATCCCGGCGCAGAACGGGGCCGCGACCCGGGTGCCCATATCGAGCACCCTGATCCCGGCCAGGGGCTGCCTCACTGGGTCTGCGGGTCGCGGTGCTCGGCGAAGATCTCTTTCATGGAGCCCTTCTGCATGCGTCGCTCCAGCGCGCCCAGGGCGGTAGCGGTGTTGTGCATCCAATGGTGGGCCTGGAAGTGGTAGTCCCAGGCGTCGCGCTGACCCTGCAGGTCGAGAGTCTTGTTGATCGAGCGCTTGACCACCTGCGCGGTGGCCGGCGGCACCAGCGCGATCTTGCCGGCCAGCTCACGCACCGCGCCGGCCAGTTCGTCGCGGGGGACCACCCGGTTGACCATCCCGAGCCGCTCGGCTTCGGCCGCGCTGATGGTCTCGGCGGCCAGCAGGAACTCCTTGGCCTTGCGGGCCGGCATCTCCCACGGCTCGACCAGGATCTCGACCGCCGCGCCGGTCATGCGCAGCACCGGGTTCTGGAAGGCGGCGTCGTCGCTGGCCACGATGATGTCGGCCATGCAGGCCAGCATCACGCCGGCGGCCACACACTTGCCCTGCACCGCGGCGATGGTCGGCTTGCGGAAGTCGCGGATACGCAGGCAGCGGTCGAAATACATCACCTTCTCGTGGTGCCACTTGCCCTCGGGGGTGTCGCGCATCAGGCGCCACTTGTCGGGTTCCACGTCTCCCACGAGGGCCTTGAGGTCGTGGCCGGCCGAGAAGTGCTTGCCGTTGGCGGCCAGTACCACCACCCGCACCTCGTCGTCATCGTCGGCGAGGTCGAACGCGGCATCGAGCTCGTCGATCATCCGGGTGTCCTGGGCGTTGGCCACCTGGGGCCGGTCCATGGTGATCGTGGCGACATGGTCCTCGACCTCGTAGACGATGGTCGAGAACTCAGCCATGGCAACAAGCTTACGGTCTCAGCGGCGAGGCTCCCGGGGGAGGCCCAGGGTCCGCTCGCCGATGACGTTGCGCTGGATCTCGTTGGTGCCCGCGAAGATCGAGGCGGCCCGGTAGTAGAGCCACGACCGCTGCCAGCGACCCCTAGCCGGATTGCCATGGGCGTCGCGCCACAACGGGGCGGCGTCGCCCAGCACCCGCATGGCGATGGCATGCAGGCGCTGGCTCATCTCGCTCCAGTACAGCTTGGCGGTGGCCGTCTCGGGTCCCGGCAGGCGTCCGTGGGCCTGCTTGGACAGGGCGCGCCAATTCTGAAGCTGGAACAGGCGCACCTCGACGAAGGCCTGGGCCAGGTCCTGGGCGGCGCGAGGATCGTCGGACAGACCCTGCTGCGAGGCGAGGCGCACGAGCTCATCCAGGAGCTGGGCGTGGATCACCAGCTGCCGTGGATTGGTGCCCCGCTCGCCGGCCAGGACCGTTCCGGCCACGCTCCAGCCGTCGTTGACTGTGCCGATCACCTGGTCGCCGGCCACGAAGGCGCTGTCGAAGACGACCTCGTTGAAGTCGGACTCGCCGGTCATCTGGCGCAGCGGCCGCACCTCCACTCCGGGGACGCGCATGTCGACCAGGAAGACGGTGATGCCGGCCCGCTTGGAAGCCTCGGGGTCGGTGCGGGCCAGGCACAGGCCCCAGTCGGCGAACTGGGCGTAGGAGGTCCACACCTTGCGGCCGCGCAGACGCCAGCCGTCGCCGTCGGGCTCGGCACGGGTGCGAAGCGAAGCCAGGTCGCTGCCCGCGTCGGGCTCGCTGAACAGCTGGCAGAACAGTTGTTCGGCTCCGAGGATGGTCGGCAGCCAGCGCTGCTTCTGGTCGCTTGTGCCGTGGGCCAGCAGGCACGGTCCCACCAGGTTGACGCCGATGCGGCCCACCAGCTCGGGCGCCCGGGCCCGGGCCAGCTCCTCCTGCACGATGAAGCTGAACACCGCGTCGGCGCCCCGGCCGCCGTAAGCGGCCGGCCAGGTGACGCCCACGTAGCCGGCGTCGGCCAGGCTGCGCTGCCAGCGGCGGCCGAACCCGACCTCCTCGGCGAGGTCGTCGAACAGGGGCGGGAGGCCGGTGCCGTAGTCCCAGGGCAAGTTGTCTCGCAGCCATGCCCGGCACTCGGCCCGGAACGCCCGCTGCTCGGCGGTCGGCGTCAGGTCCACACGTCCAATCTACGAAATCCCAGTAGCTCAGGACCCTGTGCGTCTCCTACTACTCCGATTTCGTAGATTGGGGGGCGGTGGACTTCGATCTGTCGGCTGACCAGGTGGCTCTGCGGGATGCAGCCGGGGCGCTGCTTGACGACCGTTGCGACATCGCGACGGTGCGCCGGGCCTGCGAGAACGGCGGATTCGACGCCGATCTGTGGGCGGTCATGGTCGGTCAGGGCTGGACCGGAATAGCGGTGCCCGAAGCGCTGGGCGGGGTCGGGATGGGGACGGTCGAGGCCGCGGTGCTGCTCGAGCAGACCGGGGCCCATCTCGCCCCGGTGCCGCTGCTGCAGCAGCTGGCGGCGCTGGCGGTGCTGGCCGACGGGCCGTGGTCCGGTCGCCTGCTGGCCGGTGAGGCGGTCGCCTGCGTGGCCCGGACCCCGCTGGAGCGGGCCAGCGACGGCTCGGTGTCGGGCCGGACCGAGCCGGTGATCTACGGGGCGAGGGCCGACGTGCTGGTGGCTCCGGCCGGTGACGAGCTTGTGGCGGTCGACCTGGCCGGGGTGGCCCGGTCGCCGGAACCGGCCATGGACCAGACCCGGGAGCTGGCCTGGATCGATCTCGACGGCGCCGCAGCCATGACGGTGGGCGGCGCCGATGAGGTGGCCGCCCATCTTGATCGGGGCGCGGTGTTCCATGCGGCTGAGATGCTGGGCGGAGCCGAGGCGGTGATGAACCTGGCCGTCGAGTACGCCAAGGTCCGGGAGCAGTTCGGCCGGCCCATCGGCAGCTTCCAGGCGGTCAAGCACCGCTGCGCCGACATGCTGGTGGATGTCGAGGGCATGCGATCGGCCGCCTACCACGCGGCCTGGGCGCTCGGGGCCGGCGGGAGCGAGGCGGCCGAGACCGCGGCGGTGGCCAAGATCTGGTGCAGCGACGCCGGGGTGCGGGTGGCCGAGTCGGCCCTCCAGGTCCACGGCGGGATCGGCTTCACCTGGGAGGCCGACGTGCACCTTTACCTCAAGCGGGCCCAACTCGACAGCGTGTCGTTCGGTGACGCCCGCCACCACCGGGCCCGCCTGGCGGCTGTGTTGCGGGACCGGGTGGAGTCGGGAGCCGGCATCTGGCCCGACCCGTAGCGGAGTAAATCGGTGCCAGCGGTCCTCGTCGTTGCCGCGGCCCTGTGCTGGCTGGGCGCTGGCGTGCTTCTGGCCGTGACAGACCTTCGGACCGGCCGGCTGCCGACGCGGCTGATCTGGCCCACCGCTGGAATCGTGTGGCTGCTCTACGCGGTGGCGTCGCTGATCGAGACCGAGCCGGACGGTCTCATCGGCGCGGTGCTGGGGGCCGCGGCGTGCGGCGCGATCATGGCTGCTGTCCATTTCATCCACCCGTCCGGGATGGGCTTCGGCGACGTCCGCCTCAGCGTGCTGAACGGCCTGCTGTGCGGGTGGTGGGGCTGGGAGGCAGCGCTGTGGGGCCTGGCGGCGGGGTTCGTGCTGGCCGTTCCCGAAGCGCTGGTCGTCCTGGTTCGACACGGCCGGGGTGTCAGCCGGCCCCTTGGCCCCTACCTCCTGGCCGGCACCGCGGCCGCGGTGAGTTGGGCGGCCGCGACCGGCGGGCTCGTGCCGGTTCGCTGACCGGCCGCGTCCTGCGGTTGTCGTCTGCTCGCCTGATCAGGCGACCATCTCGAAGTACTGGACCTCCACCATCAGCGGCAGCAGGTAGCGGACGTAGAAGCTGTGCAGCTTCAGCACGCCGAAGTCCTCGACCTCGTAGTCCATCACGTCCACACGGCCGTCGGTGGCGGCGAAGGCCTCGGCCCGCCGCAGGACCTCCTTCAGCTCCTCCAGGCTGTCGACGGCCATGCCGAAGTGGTCGCCCCGGGGCGCCTGCATGGGATTGTCGTCGGCGATGACGAACACGAACTGGTCATAGGAGTGCACTCCCATCACCAGCCGCTTGCGGTCCTCGGTCATGGTGGGGTGCTCCCGCCAGCCGAACACATCACCGTAGAAGCGGGTGATCGCCGATCGGCCCGCTTCGTCGAGCAGGTCGGCGGGCACGCTCATGGCCACATGGTTGAAGCGGGCGGGGCCCTTGAAGTCTGTGATGCTCACGGTCGCACCAGTACCTTTCCGGCCAGGAGGCTCATGGCTGCACCAGTACCTTTCCGGCCAACTCGCCTGAGCGCAGGCGGCCCATGATGTCGAGGATGCCGTCGAGGCCGACCGGATCCGGTTCGAGCAGCACATCCATCGGCAGAGCGCCCGAAGCGATGAGGTCGAGCGCGGCGGTCAGGCCGTCCGGGTCGTACTCGTAGGCGCCGGTCACGACGAGCTCGTTGAGGATCATCCGGCTGGTGTCGAGCCTCGGATAGTCCATGCCGATGCCGACGATGACCATCGTGCCGCCCCCGGCCAGCTGGGTTAGGCCGGCCTGGGCCGCCTGGCGGGCTCCGGAGGTCTCGAACACCCAGCCGACGGCGTCGGCCGCGACCTGGCCGGGATGGGCCGGAGTCTCGAGCTCGTCGACGGCCCGAACCGCCGCGCCCAGCCGCCGGGCCAGTTCCTGGCGCGGCTCCGACGGCTCTACCACGGCCACATCGGCGCCGCGGGCGATCAGTACGGCCACCACCGCGGCACCTATCGGGCCGCAGCCGAACACCATCGCTCGCCCGCCTGGTTGGAACGACCCCTGAGTGACGGCGTGCATGGCCACCGCCAGCGGCTCGGCGTAGGCGGCCTCCCTCAGGCTGACGGTGTCGGGAACGGCGGTGAGGTTGCGGTGGTCGATGACGAGGTAGCGGGCGAAGGCCCCCGAGTGGTCGTCGTCTATTCCGGCGAGGGGGCGCTTGGTGCACAACCCGGGCTGCCCTGCCCGGCAGTACCGGCAGCGGCCGCACTCCACCCAGCCCCGGCCCACCACCGAGGCGCCCTCGTCGACCCGGGCGCCGGCGCCCGCGGCGACCACCCGGCCCGACCATTCGTGGCCGAAGATGGTGTCGGGCGCGCCCCAGCCGTCGAGCACCATGTGGAGGTCGGTGCCGCACACCCCGCAGTAGGCCACCTCCACCAGGGCATCGTCGGGGCCCAACTCGGGCAGGGGCACCTCGGTGACATCCATCTCGCCCGGACGCCGGTAGACGGCGGCAGGCATGGTGCTCGCTGCTGGTGTCACCGGTCGCCCGCTCTGAGCCGGGCTTGCAGCTTCATCCGGTCCACTTTGCCAGAAGCCAGCACCGGAAGCTCGTCCACCACCTCGATCCGCTCAGGGGTGATGAAGCGGGCGGCCCCACGCCGGGTGAACCACTCCCGGCATACGGTCAGGTCGAAGCCGTCAGGCGCCACGACGAACGCGGCCACCCGCTCGCCGAGCCGGTCATCGGGCTCGGCCACGGCCGCGGCGTGAAGCACGGCCGGATGGGCCTCCAGGTGCTGCTCCACGTCGGTTGCCGAGATGTTCTCACCGCTGCGGATGATGCGGTCGCCCAGCCGGCCCGTGATGGTGACCCAGCCGTCGTCGATGGTGGCCAGGTCACCGGTGCGGAACCAGCCGTCCACGAAGGCGGCCCGGGTGTCGGCCGGATCGAGGTAGCCGCGGGCCAGCTCCGGCCCCGACACCCAGAGCTCGCCGTCGTCGGCCACCCGCAGCCGCGCGTCCCCAAAGGCCCGCCCATCGGTGAGGATCATCTTGTCGGTCGGGTCGTCGAACCGGGAGGTGGCGATGGTGGGCGCCTCGGTGGAGCCGTAGGAGCGCTTGACCACCACCCCCAGCGTGGTCGCGGCCCGATCGCAGAACGCGGGCGTGACCCCGGCTCCGCCGCAGGAGATCATCCGCATGGAGGCGGTGCGGGCGGCGTCGAAGGCGTCGCTGTCCATGAGGGTCGTGAACAACGTCGGTGGCCCCACCATGTAGGTGACCGATTCCCGCTCGATCAGGTCGAGGGCCGCCTCCGGATCCCAGCGGGGCATCAGCACCGCCTTGGTGCCCATCGCTCCCGGAATCAGCACACCGTAGAGGAGCCCCGCGGAATGGGCCAGCGGGGACGGCACCAGCGCGCAGTCGTTGGCGGTCAGGCCGTGAACCTCCGGCAGTTGGCGCATCTTGTAGACCAGGCTCGCGTGGGTGTAGGCCACACCGCGGGGCGTGCCCGTGGACCCTGAGGTGAACAGCACGGCCGCATCGGCGCCGTCAGGGGTGCCCGGTCTCCCGGTTTGGTCGGCGGCGTCGCTCGCTCCCGCCGTCAACTCGTCCAGCGCCAGGGGCTGGACGGTGGGCAGCGGCGGCAGTTCTGGGGCCGCGATGGTCACGACCGGGCCGGCCTGGGCCAGGGCCTGCTCCAGGTCGTGTGAACCGGCCGCCGGATGGAGCGCCACCGCCACCGCCCCGATGCGCCAGCAGGCCCGGTAGGCCACCACGCTGTCGACGCCGGTCGGAAGCCGGAACGCCACCCGGTCGCCGGGTTTGACGCTCCGGCCCGCCAGCGCGGCCGCAACCGTCCTGACCCGCCGTTCGATCTCCGCCGTTGAGTGCGTTTCGACGCCGTCCACGACCAGGTCGTCGCGGGCCGGCGCTCCCGACAGCAGTTTGTCGAGGGCCACGGGCGGTCTGCGCCCTCAGTCGTCGAGACCGCTGGGCTCGTCGCCGGTGAACACGATCTCCCGCCCGGACACCAGCCAGCCGTCGGGTTCCCGGCGAAGAACGTCGTGGTAGCGGCCGGTCTGCAGGATCTTGTTGTCCTTGGCCACGAAGGCGAAGTCCGTAGTGGCGTTGGCCTCGTCGCCGTGGACGTTGATCCGGGGCTCGCTGATCATGTGCTTGCCCCTGAGCTCGGTCGTCTGGAAGGGCTCGATCATGGCCCGCATCTCCTCACGCCCCTGAGTGCGGCTCCCCATCACCGCGAACTTGCAGTCGTCGGTGTACAGCTTGACCCACTCGTCGAAGTGGCCGTCGTCGAGGATATGGCAGCAGGCGGCCAGCAGCCGGCGGATCGCGGCCGTGTCCAGCAGCAGCCGGATCGCATCCGTCGCCGCAGCCGCATCCAGGTCGTGCGCGGTGTTGTCCATACCTCACGCTACCCGTCTGGAGTCGGGCGCTGCCCCCGTTGGGGGGCGGTAGGGTCCGCGGCGCATGGACTTGGCGCTGTCGGCCGACGAGAGGGCGTTCGCACTTGAGGTGCGAGCCTGGCTCGCCCGCAATGCCGAGCGTCCCGACGCCGCTCTCAGTGGAGAGGAAGCGATCGAATGGGGCCGGCGCTGGCAGGCCAAGCTGGCCGAGGCGCGGATGGTGGCCATCGCTTGGCCAGAGACGGTCGGGGGCCGGAGCGCCACCCCGGTGGAAGTGGCGCTCTACAACATGGAGTACGCCCGGGCCGGAGCCCCCCAACCAGTGAACCGGGTGGGCATCAACCTGGCTGGGCCGACGCTGCTGGCCCACGGAACTCCCGCTCAGCAGCAGAGGTGGCTGCCGTCGATCCTCGATGCCAGCGAGATCTGGTGCCAGCTCTTCAGCGAACCCGACGCCGGATCGGATCTGGCGTCGCTGAGAACCCGCGCCGAGCCGGCCGCTGACGGGTGGCTGGTGACCGGCGAGAAGGTGTGGACCTCGTATGCCGGCTTCGCCCAATGGGGGATCGCCCTCGTGCGCACCGACCCCGAAGCCGACCGGGGGCGCCATCGGGGCATCTCGTGCATGGTGATCGACATGGAGGCGCCGGGAGTGGAGATCCGGCCCCTGCGCCAGATCACCGGCGAGTCCGAGTTCAACCAGGTCGGGTTGAACGAGGTCTTCGTGCCGGAGGACTGTCTGGTGGGCGGGCTGCATCAGGGGTGGGCCGTGGCCGGCACCACGCTGGCCCACGAGCGGGGCACCTCCTACCCGTTCAAGGAGCAGGTGGTGCATGAGATCTACTTCGACGAGTTGATGGCCGACTCTCGGGCTCTCGCCGCCATGAGCGATCCGGTCACCGCCGACGGCCTCGTCGATGCGTACGTGGCGCTGCGCCTTCTGCGCCTGCGGAATTACCGCACGCTGTCGCGGTTGGGCCGCGGCATCGAGCCGGGACCCGACTCCAGTATCGCCAAGCTCATCCATTCGTCGATGACGCGCCGGCTGTCGGCGGCCGCGCTGGGCGTGCTGGGAGCGGAGGCTCCTCTCTGGCCGGAGCCGGCTGAGGACCTGACCGCGGGCACCTGGCAACGCCAGTGGCTGTGGTCGAAAGCCGCTTCGATCGCGGGAGGCACCGACGAGATTCAGCGCACCATCGTCGCCGAGCGCCTCCTGGGCCTGCCCAGGGGGTGAGCCTCCTATGATGCTAGCTACTACAAGGCGGGCGGCGAGAAGGCTGAACGAAGTGCCAGAGTCATGAGCAACGCTGCCGTCGAGTCGTCCGAGATGGTTGCCGCGGCCCGCGCGGTGGACGCCGTCAAGATCTACGGATCGGGCGTGACCGAGGTCCGGGCCCTCGGCGGGGTGAGCATCACCTTTGAGCAGGGCCGATTCACCGCGATCATGGGTCCGTCGGGGTCGGGCAAGTCCACGCTCATGCACTGCATGGCCGCCCTCGACGACCTCACCGAGGGCCGGGCCTACATCGGCGGCACCGACCTGAGCACCCTGTCCGACAAGGAGCTGACCAGGCTGCGGCGCGACCGGGTGGGGTTCATCTTCCAGGCCTTCAACCTGGTGCCCACCCTGACCGCCATCGAGAACATCACCCTGCCCATCCAGCTGGCCCGGCGAGAGCCCGACCAGGAGTGGGTGGACAGCGTGATTGCGACCGTCGGCCTGGGCGACCGCCTGGCTCACCGGCCCAACGAACTCTCCGGCGGCCAGCAGCAGCGGGTGGCGGTGTCGAGGGCGCTGGCCAGCAAGCCGGAAGTCGTATTCGCCGATGAGCCCACCGGCAACCTCGACTCCCGGTCAGGCACCGATGTGCTGCGGTTCATGCGCAAAGCGGTGGACGATCTGGGCCAGACCATCGTGATGGTCACCCACGACGCCAGGGCGGCGTCGTTCGCCGACCGGACCGTGTTCCTGTCCGACGGCGGCCTCAAGGGCGAGCTGATCAATCCCACCGCCGAGCAGGTGCTCGACTACATGAAGATCCTTCAGGTGGGCCAGTTCATCCGGGGCATCCCCGAGGGGGCCACGATGGACCAGGTCCTCGAGTTCTTCGAAGAACTGGACGAGTGAACCCAGAGGCCGAGCTTGCGAGGCCGTGGCCCGAGCGGCCCGTGAGCGCAGCGAACAAGAGCGGGAAACACGCCGCGCTGGGCGCAACTTGAGGTAGCGGGCCCATGATCCTGCTGCGTTACAGCCTGCGCAACATCGCCGGAACGAAGGTCCGGTTCGGGCTGACCACGCTTGCGGTGGTGGCCGGGGTGGCCCTCACCGTCGGCGTCCTGATCAACACCGACGGGCTCCGCTCCTCCCTGAGCGACCTGTCCGAGAGGCTGTACGACCACGTCGACCTCTCGATCCGCTCGCAGTCCAGCTCGGAGGAGGCCGACCAGTGGCAGGACCTGCCCCTGCTCGACCCCTCGTTGAAGGACGAGCTGGCGGCCATCGACGGTGTGGAGGCCGTGGCCGGCGCGGTGTCCGAGTTCAGCGTGGTGGCCATCGACGCCGACGGCAACGCCCTCGACGCCGGGTTCAGCCAGCAAGCCGGGATGGGCTGGCCGGAGGACGAGTCGCTGGGCAGGGTCTTCATGCTCGACGACGGCGTCAGCCGCCGGCCCTCGGGGCCCGACGAGTTCGCCATGGACCACCAGACCGCGGCCGACTTCGACTTCCGGATCGGCGAGCGGTACCGGGTCTCCACCCCCAGCGGCACCCACTCCTTCGAGCTGGTCGGCCACTTCTACTTCATGGAACCCGACGTGGCGCTCGGGTTCCAGCTCGTCGCCTGGGAGATGGGCACGGCCCGGGAGGTCCTGCACGGCGGCGGCGGCTACGACCTGATCGACGTGCGGCTCTCGCCGGGGACCTCCCAGGCCGAGGTCACCGCATCAATCGAACGGGCTCTTGGCCCGTCCATCGTGGTCCTCGACCAGCAGGAGCAGGTGGAAGCCCGCGACCAGGAGTTCAGCGAGCTTGTGGACCTCTTCCGCAACGCCCTGGTTGCCTTCGCCGTCATCGTGCTGGTCATCTCGGCGTTCATCACCTACAACACGTTCACTCTGGTGACGGGCCAACGCATCAAGGAGCTCGCCCTGCTCCGGGTGCTGGGAGCCGACCGGCGCCAAGTTGTCGCCTCGGTGGGGTTGGAGGCCCTGGTGATGGGCGTGGTGGCCACCGTTGCCGGGTTCGGCCTCGGCCTGCTGGTGTCCAGAGCCATCACCGGCGTTCTGTCACTGGCAGGCGCCGGCGTGATCAAGCCGGAACTGGTCGTCAGCGGCGGGACGGTGGTTGCCGCGCTGGTGCTCGGCATCGGCTTGACCCTGGTCTCCGCCATGTGGCCGGCGATGCGGGCCCGCCGGGTGACGCCCATGGTGGCGCTGGCCCACGACGCCGAGATCGACACCGACAGCCAGCGCCGGTCGATCATCGTCGGATCAGTGGTCGGGGTGACGGGACTGGTGCTGCTGTCGGTGGGCCTGCTGGCGGAGCTCCCCACGTCCGGGATCATCCTGCTCATCGGCCTGGGAGCGCTGTGCATGCTGGTGGGCGTCAACATCTGTAGCCCCGCCGTCGCCGGGCCCCTCTCGGAGGTGCTGGGGTGGCCGGCCGCCCGGATCTTCACGTTGAACGGGCGCCTCGCCCGGCTGAACGCGGCCCGCAACCCCCGCCGCACCGCGACCACCGCCTCGGCACTGATGATCGGGCTGGCCATGGTGTCTCTGGTCACCGTGCTCGGCACTTCGTTCAAGCAGACCCTCGACGACCAGTTGGAGGAGTCGGTTCAGGCCGACTGGATGATGTGCTCCGGCACCTGCGAGAACCTCGAACTGGTCTTCAGTCCGCAGGCCCTGCAGGCGATGGCCCAGCTGCCCGAACTGGAGTCGGTGGAGGCCTTCCGGTTCCGGACCGGCGGGGTGCGCACCGCCGGTGGGAACGAACATGTGCTCGCGGCCGCCGACCTCGCCTCGTTCTCCGGCCATGTGGAGCCGGGCGTGGTGTCCGGCAGCCTGGCCGGGGCCGGTCCCGGCGACGTGATGGTGCATGTCGACGACGCCGACGAACTCGGCCTGGCCGTGGGCGATCAGGTGGACCTGGAGTTCTCCAGCCTGCGGGAGGGCACCTTCAACGTGGTCGCCCTCCATACCGAGGACTCGGTGGTGGGGTCCTGGGTCATCGACCTCCAGGACTGGGAACGCTACATCGTCGGCAACCAGTTGAGCCTGGTCACCGCAGTCACCGCGGCGGGTGCCGGCCCCGACGACGCCCGGGCCGCGCTGGAGTCGTCACTGGCCGACTTCCCGCAGATCGAGGTGCGCGACCAGGTCGAGTACCGCGAGAGCAGGGCCGTGCAGGTCGACTCGCTGCTGGCGGTGATCAACGTGTTCTTGCTCATCGCACTGCTCATCGCGGTGATGGGCTTCTCCAACACAATGGCGCTGTCGGTGTTCGAGCGGACCCGTGAGATCGGGCTGCTGAGGGCCGTGGGCATGTCCCGACGTCAGATCCGGGCCGCGATCCTCCTGGAGGGCGTGATCGTGGCCGTCTTCGGCGGGCTTGTCGGCGTCGCCACCGGGACGGTGACCGGCCTGATCGCGGCTGCGTCGCTCCCGGGCGCGCTCATCTCCTCTGTGGCCGTGCCGTGGTCGACCATGGTGCTCTACCTGATCGTGGCTGCGGTGGCCGGCCTGCTGGCTGCTCTCGTCCCGGCCCGCCGGGCCAACCGCATCGACCTGCTGGAGGCCATCAGCTACCACTAGAAGATGGGCGGGTAGGTGAGGCCGCCTCACGGTGCCGCGGGGTGTTTCCCGCTCTTGTTCGCTGCGCTCACGGGCCGCTCGGGCCACGGCCTCGCCCGTATGGTCGGACTCGCGCGCCTACCCGCTCGGCCTCTTAGGGCCGTGCCCGCTTAGACGGGTTCGTTGGTGAAGCGGGCGGTGAGCAGGCGGCGGAGGGCCTGGAGGTCGATCTTGCCCGACTCCAGCCAGGGCAGGTCCTGCTGCTCGGCGAACACGGCCATGTGGCGGGGGACCTTGTAGCTCGCCATCTCACGGCGGAGGCGGGCCTGCAAGTCCGCCGGATCGAGGGCGGTGCCCGGCTTGGCCACCACCGCGGCGGCCACGGCCTCGCCCCGGCCGTCGGCGGCGGGGACGCCCACCACGAAGGCGTGCATCACGCCGGGCTGCGACTCGATCGCGAGCTCGACCTCGCGGGGCGCCACATTGGTCCCCCCCGCCTTGATAACGGTGCCCAGCCGGCCCTGGAAGAACAGATGGCCGTCCGGGTCGAGGAGGCCGCGGTCACCGGTGCGGTACCAGCCGCCGGACTCGAAGACGTCGGCCGGGTCTTGTCCGAGCAGCCCCAGCATCAGCGAGTAGCCGCGGATCCAGATCTCGCCGGCCTGGCCGGCCGGCAGTTCGTCGCCGGTGCCGGGATCGACTATGCGGTGCTCGATGCCGGGAACGCTGCGGCCGAACGAGTCCTCCTTGCCCTCGGGCAGCTCGGCGTGCAGCGGCTCGATCGAGTGGGGGCCGAGCGACTCGGTCATGCCCAGCGATGTGGCCTTCCTGCGGGAATCGCTGACCCGGAGGTGCACTGGCAGCATCTCGTCGAAGCTGCCGCCCCTGATCGAGGACAGGTCCCGCTCGTCGAAGGACGGGTGCTCGACGAGCGCCTTGGCGATATGGGGCCAGCCGACCACGTGGGTCACCCGTCGACGCTCGATCAGCTCCAGCGTGCCTCCGGGCTCGAAGCGCTCCTCGAACACGACGGCCGCCCCGGTGTGCATGGCGCTGACCAGCACGTAGGACAGGCCGCCGACCCAGAACAGCGGCATCGGTGTGTAGAGCACGTCGCCGCAGGCCAAGTCGCGGAACTGCAGCAGGTTGAACGGATGGACGATCACCGAGGCCTGGGAGTGGACCACGCCCTTGGGCTCGGAGGTGCTGCCGGAGGTGTAGATGACCACCATCGGATCCTGCGGCTCGACGCCGTCGGCTGCCGTCTCGAACTGCTCGGCGGAGACCTCGTCCGATCGGGCCAGCAGGTCGTCCATCGATCCCGTCCAGGCCGGCGTGATCCCGGTCGGGCTCCACATCCACGCCGCCCGCAGACTTGGATGGCTGTCACAGTCGATGGCCTCGCGACGCTGGTCACTGAGGCCATCCACTGCTTCTTCCAGCCGGGCGGCGTAGTCGTGGCTCAGGTACCGGTCCACGGTGAGCAGCACCTCTGCGTCGCAGTGGGCCAGCGCCCAGCCCAGCTCCCGGGCCTTGTGGAACGTGTTGAGCAGCACCACCAGAGCCCCGATCCGGGCCGCGGCCAGCCACGCCACCACCCACTCAGGCCCGTTGGGCGCCAGCAGCCCCACCCGACTGCCCCTCGTCACTCCGCTGGCCAGCAGAGCCCGTCCCAACCGCCGCGACTCAACCTCCAGCTCCCGGTAGCTCAACCGCCGTTCACCCAGCACCACCAGGTCGTGATCCCCCCACTCGTCCGCCACATGCCGCACGAACCGCTCAGCGGTAGGCACATAGCCAGGCTCCCGAAACCCCCGTGGGACGTGCTGGTCACGCTGCATCACGCCCACGAGCGTAGAACGACTAGTCGGCAAGCCCCGGCCGGACGACGCGACCCCGCTCGTCGAGCAACGGTAGGGTAGGCGCACACACCAGGCGGCAAGGAGGGAACCGTCGTGGCCCGCGACCTCGGCTTTCCGGTATACGACTCCGACAACCACATGTACGAGACGGAGGACGCCTTCACCCGGCATCTTCCCGCCGATTACAAGGGCGCCATCCGCTACGTGCAGGTCGACGGCCGCACCAAGATCGCCATCAAGGGCCTGATATCGGAGTACATCCCCAACCCCACCTTCGAGGTGGTGGCCCCGCCGGGCGCGCAGGAGGAGTACTACCGCCACGGCAACCCTGAAGGCAAGAGCCTGCGGGAGATCTTCGGCAAGCCGATCCGCTGCCCCGACTGGGCCCGCAACGCCGAGGCTCGCCTGCCCCACCTCGACGAGCTCGGCATCCAGGGCTCGCTGATGTTCCCGACGCTGGCCAGCCTGCTCGAGGAACGGATGCGCGACGACCCCGACCTGACTCACGTCGTCGTCCACTCGCTCAATGAATGGATCTACGACGAGTGGACGTTCAACTACCACGACCGGATCTTCGCCACCCCCATCGTCACCCTGCCCATAGTGGAGAAGGCCATCGCGGAGCTGGAGTGGTGCCTGGAGCGGGGCGCTCGCTGCATCCTGATCCGGCCGGCCCCGGCCTGGGGCCTGAGAGGGCCGCGGTCGCCCGGCCTGCCCGAGTTCGATCCGTTCTGGGCGCGGGTGCAGGAGGCCGGCGTGCTGGTGGGCATGCACTCGTCGGACTCCGGGTACGCCGACCTGGCGTCGATCTGGGAAGGGAGGACCGAGTTCCTGCCGTTCAAGCCCAACCCGCTGCGCCTGCTGGTGATGCAGAACCGGGCCATCAGCGACATGATGACCGCCATGATCTGCCACGGGGCCTTCACCCGGTTCCCCGACCTTCGTGTCGCCACTATCGAGAACGGCGGCACCTGGGTGAAGCCCCTGTTGGAGAAGCTCGAAGGCGTGTACAAGAAGCTGCCCCAGGACTTCCCCGAGCATCCCCTGGAGGCCTTCCGGCGCAACGTCTATGTCAACCCCTTCTGGGAGGACGGGCTGGAGGGGCTGATCGATGTCATGAGCTCCGACCGCATCCTGTTCGGCTCCGACTACCCCCATCCGGAGGGCTTGGGCAACCCCGTGAGCTTCTACGACGACTTGCCGTCGTCGTTGTCGTCCGCCGACGCGGCCAAGATCATGGGCGGGAACCTGAAGGAACTGCTGGCGGTCTGACCGCGTCGCGAGCCTGAGGTGTCGGACATGTCGAGGCCCTTGGAGGGTTTCAGGGTCGTCGAGGTCGCGTCCTGGATGTTCGTTCCCTCGGGCGGGTCGGTGCTGGTGGACTGGGGCGCCGACGTCATCAAGGTCGAGAACCCGGCCGGCGGCGATCCGCAACGGGGTCTGATCACCTCCGGGCTGATCCCCGCTGGCACCGTGAACTTCATGGTCGAGCAGCCCAACCGGGGGAAGCGCTCAGTGGCGCTCAACATCGCCCACCCCGACGGTCGTGAGGCCCTGATGAAGCTGGTCGAGACGGCCGACGTATTCCTGACCAACTATCTGGAGCCGGTGCGGCGCCGGCTGGGCATCGACAACGAGGCGATCCGGGCCCGCAACCCGTCCATCGTCATCGCCCGGGGGACCGGCCAGGGTCCGGCCGGCCCCGACGCGGAGAAGGGCGGCTTCGATGGGGCCTCGTTCTGGGCTCGGGGCGCGGTGGCCGCGGTGTTCCCACCCGACGCGGCCGGCCGGCCGCAGGGCCAGCCCTCCCCGGCCTTCGGCGACGTGATGGGCGGCATGGCGCTGGCCGGTGCCATCGCGGCGGCTCTGGTCAAGCGGGAGCGCACCGGCGAGCCCAGCGTGATCGACGTGTCGCTGCTGGCCACCGCTATGTGGCAGGTCTCGCCGCTGGTGGTGGCGGCCAAGCTGTTCGGGCTCACCTCGCTTCCCCGGGGAGACCGGCGCAAGAACCCCAATCCGGGGGTGGGCGTGTTCCGCACCGCCGACGACCGCTACATCAGCCTCATCCTGCTTCAGAGCGACCGGTACTGGGACGACTTCGCGGCCCGTCTAGAGCGGCCGATCCTGGTGGACGACGAGCGGTTCAACACCTCCGGGGCTCGCTCGATGAACGGACCGGAGTGCATTGACATCATCGACGAAGCCTTCGCCGGACGCACCCTCGACGAGTGGAAGGAGCGACTGGCCGACTTCGAGGGGGTGTGGACCCCGTTCCAGACCCTGGCCGAGCTCTACGACGACCCCCAGGTGGTGGCCAACAACTACCTGCCCGCCATGGAGGACGGCGCCGGGAATCCGGTTCAGCTCGTGGCCAGCCCCGCCCAGTTCGACGAGACGCCCGTCGAAGTGGACCGGGCGCCGGAGCTGGGAGAGCACACCGAGCTGGTGCTGACCGAGCTCGGCATCGACTGGGACGACATCGCTGACCTCAAGTCCCGCGGCGCCATCCTGTGAGCCCCCAGGGCCGCCGCGTGGGCGCCGAGGTGGAGGTCGGGGGCATGGAGACCGAGATGGACTACTCGGCGCCTCCTTATGACGAGTGGGACTCCGCTCAGCCTTACGGCCAGTGGGACCATGCCCGCCGGCACTGTCCCGTCATCCGGGAGGAGGGGTTCAGCTTCACCGAGGATCCAGCGCTTCCCAGGTTCACGATCACGACCTTCGATGACGCCGACCAGGTGCTCCGGGACTGGCGCTCGTTCTCGGCGTCGATCAACGGTGAGGTCATGCGGCCCTACATGGGGGAGTTGATGCTCGGGCTCGACGGCGACGAGCATCGCCGCTACCGCAACCTGGTGGCTTACGCCTTCCGCCGCTCGACGCTGGAGCGGTGGCGGGGCGAGCTGGTGGAGCCCGTGATCGAGACGCTGCTGGATGCCATAGCCCCGGCGGGCCGGGCCGACCTGGTGGCCCAAGTCACCAGCAAGTTCCCGGTGCAGGTGATCTGCGGGATCGTGGGCGTGCCCACCGAAGACCACGAGCAGTTCAACGACTGGGCCGTGCGAATCAACTACGGGCCGCTGTACCCCGAGGAGGGGCGGGCCGCGTCCCAGGCCATGCGCGACTACCTGGAGCCCTTGGTGGAAGCCAGACGGATCGAGCCCACCGGCGACCTGCTGTCGGAGCTGGTGCACGCCGAGATCGACGGTGCCCGGCTCACCGACGAGAAGATCTACGGGTTCCTGCGGCTGCTGCTGCCGGCGGGGGCCGAGACCACCTACCGCGCCTTCGGGTCCTGCCTGCTGGTTCTGCTGGAGCGTCCCGAGGCGATGGCCCGGGTGCTGGCCGACCGGTCGCTGGTGCCCGCCGCAGTGGAGGAGACCCTGCGCTGGGAGACGTCGGTCACGATGGTGGCCCGGGTCGCGGCGGCCGACACGGAGATCGGCGGCTGCCCGGTGCCCGAGGGATCGTCCGTCTCGGTGATCAACGGCTCGGCGTCACGCGACGAGGCCCGATGGGCCGACCCCGGCGAGTGGGACCTGGATCGCGAGCCCCAGCAGCACATGGCCTTCGGCACCGGGCCGCACCAGTGCCTCGGCATGCACCTGGCCCGCATGGAACTCGAGGTGGGGATCAACGCCGTGCTCGACCGCCTGCCCAACCTGCGCCTCGCCCCCGACGCCGAGTCGCCCACCATCGCCGGCTACGCCTTCCGCGGCCCGGCAACGCTACCAGTCCTCTTCGACCCATCCTGACCGGAACCAACCGATCATTTGAAGTATTTTCGTATCATATAGTTGCATTCATGTTTCGGTTCTGATAGGGTCCCTGCATGGACCCTGCGATAGCCGCCACGCTCATCGGCATCATGGTGACGGCCCTGCTGGGCGTGTTCGCAGCCGCCTTCCACCTGCTGCGCTCCGACCTCCGCGACACCAACAAGCGAATCGACCGGCTCGAAGGGAAGGTCGACAGCCTGATCCTGGCGCTAGCGCGGGCGGGGTTCCTGGTTGATCCGCAGGCACCCCCCGCCGCCGACCGACCCGCAGGGCTAGGCCTGGAGGGCTAGGCGGGCGATATTGCGGCGGTGGTGGGAGGCCGAGCCGAAGTGGAGCTCGCCCACCTTGGCCCGGCGCAGGAACAGGTGCAGGTCGTGCTCCCAGGTGTATCCGATGCCGCCCGCGAGCTGGAGCCCGTCCTGCACGCAGCGGCGCTGGGCCTCGCCCGCGGCGGCCTTGGCCATCGAGGCGGCCGGCGTCCGGTCGGGGTGGTCCTCGGCCAGGGTGAGGGCGGCGTAGTAGACGAGCACCCGGGCCCGCTCGATGTCGCGGTACATGTCGGCCAGCTTGTGCTTCACGGCCTGGAACGAGCCGATGGGCACGCCGAACTGGATGCGCTCCTTGGCGTAGGCGTTGATGATGTCGAAGATCCGCTGGCACGCGCCCAGCGTGACCGCGGCGACAGCGGTCACCGATTCCTCCAACGCCCTCCGGACCGCGGCGGTGGCGTCGCCGTCACCTAGCAGCCGGTCGGCCGGCACCCGCACTCCGTCGAGGGCGAGGGTGGCGTGGCGCACGCTGGGATCGACGGGGATGCCCTCGACGGCCTGGACCGACGAGCCCAGCACCAGTACCACCCGCGGGTCGCCGTCGAGGCGGACCACGACCGCGATCTCGTGGGCGGTGGCGCCGTCCACCACGTAGTGCTTGGTGCCCGCCAGCACCAAGTCGTCGCCGTCGCGGCGGGCGGTGGCCTTCACATCGGCGGGATCCCAGGTTCCGGTGCCTTCGTCGACCGCAATCGTGCCGGTGACGCTGCCTTCGGCCACCGGCGCCAGCAGTTCAGCGGCTTGGGTCGCCCCGGCGGCTTCGGCCACCAGCGGCGCGTACTGGGTAACGGTGGCCGCGAACGGACCCGGCGCGGCGTGGCGGCCCAACTCCTCCAGCACGATGGCCAGCTCAACCCAGCCGTAGCCCAAGCCCCCGGCCTCCTCCGGCAGGGCCATGGCCGGCCACTCCAGCCCCGCCAGGGTCTGCCAGAATTCGGCGGCGTCGGATTGGCCGTCGGCCACAGACCGGGCCAGCTCGGGAGGCGCCTCGGCGTCGAGCACGTCCCGCACCGCCCGCTGAAGCTCCAGCTGGTCCTCGGTGAACTCGAACTCCATCGGCCTAGCCCCTGGGCTGGCCGAGGACGCGCTCGGCGATGATGTTGCGATGGATCTCGCTGGTGCCCCCGCTGATGGTGCCCGCGAAGGTGAAGAAGTACCGGTCGGCCCATGACAGCGCCGAGCGGTCGCTCTCGTAGGGCGACTGCGCACCTTCGGGCACGGTGCGGTCCAGCGCGGCTGGGCCCAGCGACTCCAGCATCAAGAGCGCCAGCTTCTGCTGGGCCTCCGATCCCAGCAGCTTCAGCAGCGACTGGTCGGCCACGTGCAGACCCCGCTGGCTGCGAGCGAGCTGGCGCTGGCCGAGCAGGCGCAGAGCCCACGAGTCCATGATCGAGCTGCCCAGCTCGTCGAGCACCACGGGATCGTCGGCCGCGCCTGCGCCGGCCCCGTCGTTCAGCTGCGACAGCATGTCGTCCAGCATCTGGTCGAGGCCCTGCGACCACAGGATCCACAACATCTCGCGCTCATGGGCCAGTGAGCCGGTGCAAACCCGCCAGCCGTCGTTGAGCTCACCAACCAGATTCTCGACAGGAACCTCCACATCGTCGAAGAACACCTCGTTGAAGTCGGGCTGCCGGGCGGTGATGTCCTGGAACGGCCGGCGCTCCAGACCGGGCGTGTCGGTCTCGATGATCAGCGCGGAGATGCCCTTGTGCTTGGGCACATCGGGATCGGTGCGCACGAAGGCCAGCAGCACTTCGGCGTGGTGGGCCCCGGAGGTCCACACCTTCTGGCCGTTGACGACGAAGCGGTCGCCGTCGAGAACGGCCCGGGTGGACAGCCCGGCTAGGTCGCTGCCCGCGCCCGGCTCGCTCATGCCCAGCGCGGCGGTCCTCTCCGCCCGCATGATCGGCACTGCCCAGCGGTGCTTCTGCTCCTCGGTGCCGAAGGTGATGATCGACGCGCTGACGATGCCCAGACCCTGGGGGTTGAAGCTCTGGGTCACCCGGCGCCGTCCGAGTTCCTCCCAGTACACCGCCTGCTCGTAGAGGCTGGCGTTGCGCCCGCCGAACTCCCGCGGGTATCCCGGTACCAGCCAGCCGTCGTCGAACATGCGGCTCTGGAACTCCCGAGCCCAGGCCGGGATGTCGCCGCTCGACCGCGGTCGCACGGTCGTGGAGGCCGGGTCGGGCAGGTTGGCGTCGAGCCAGGCCGAGAACTCAGCCCTGAACGCCTCGACCTCTGATGAGTAGGTCAGCCGCACACCGTCCCCCGGGCGTCCACTCGAGCGACTGTATCGGCAAGCCGTCAGAGGCCGAGCGGATGGCTCCCTCTAGCATCAGCGATGGCAAGGTTGCTGACCGCGGCGCGAGTCGCCCGAGTTGCGCCGGAACGGCAGTATTGCTGCGCGACACCTAGGGGGACCCATGAATCGAGGCCGACGCACACTCACAGCCCTCTGCGCCATAGCCATGCTGGCCGCGGCCTGCGGCAACAGCCCCAGCGGCGACGGAGCCGCCACCGCATCCGACACAGTCGCGCCCACCACGACCTCGCCTGCCACTCCGGATCCGGAACCTGAGCCCGAGTCGGTCGCCACCGATGAGGCGCCCGAGCCTGAGTCGGACCCGGCGTCGGCCAGCACTGATGAGGTGCCCGAGCCTGAGTCGGACCCGGAGCCGGCCGGCACCGGCGAGTCCGCGACTGACGAGCCCACGACCACCGAGCCCGCTGTCGAGGAGCCGGTCGACCCCTACCCGGAGCGCCACACGTTCGTGGCCCTCGAGGGGGTGCCCGGCGTGACCGACGACGAGATCCGCGTCTCGGTCGTGGGCATCAAGCAGAACAACCCGCTGGGTACCTGCATCCTCGACTGCTACGTCACCGGGGTCCAGTCCTACTTCGACTACGTCAACGACTCGGGCGGCGTCTACGGCCGCAACCTGGTCATCGACGAGATCCTCGACGACGAGCTGTTCCGCAACCAGGAGCACGCCCTGAAGATCATCGCCGACAACAGCAGCCTGGCCGCGTTCCAGGCGACCCTCCTTCCGTCGGGGTGGGGCGACCTCAACGACGCAGGGGTCCCGACCTTCGTGTGGAACATCCACGGCGCCGAGGCCGTCAACCGCGACAACATCTTCGGCAACCACGTGATCGGATGCCCCACCTGCACCATCCGCAGCTTCGTCTGGATCGCGTCGCAGGCCGGCGCGACCAGGGTGGCGCTGCTCGGATACGGCATCACCGAGACCTCCAAGGTGTGCGCCAAGGCCTTCGCCGACTCGGTCGATCGCTACGGCCCGGATCTGGGGATGGAGGTCGCCTACTTCAACGACGACCTGGCCTACGGCCTGCCCAACGGCATCGGCCCCGAGGTGACTCAGATGATCGACGCCGGGGTCGACTTCGTAGCCACCTGCATGGACCTGAACGCCATGCTGACCCTGGCCCAGGAGCTGGAGCGTCAGGGTGTGCGGGACCAGATCACGCTGCTGCATCCGAACTCGTACAACGAGGAGTTCGTGGCCGCGGCAGGCGACCTGTTCGACGGCGACTACGCCCTGCTGGTGTTCGCCGCCTTCGAGTACGAGGTCGACAGCCCGCTGCGCCACGCCTACGACCAGTGGGTGCCGGCCCACGGAGGCCCGGTGGCCGAGCAGTCGCTGGTCGGCTGGATCAACGCCGACCTCTTCGTCACCGGCCTGCTGGAGGCAGGACCCGAGTTCGGCCGGCAGTCCATTATCGACTCGCTCAACCAGATCATCTACGACGCCGGCGGCCTGATCAACCCCGTCGACTGGAGCCGCCAGCACACCGCGGACGCGCCCGGCGTCTTCGACCATGCCTACGCACTCCACTGCACATCCTCGGTGCGGATGGAGGGCGGCACTTTCGTCGGGTTCCAGCCCGCACCGTGGATGTGCTGGCCCGGCGACACCGAGGAATGGTCCGAGCCGACGCCCACCGACTTCGCGGCCTGACCCGGTCACGCAGGCTCTCGGGCTCTTGACCGCCGCAGTGTGATCCTCGCGTCCGGGTTCTTCGAGGACCTCTTCCGAGGCGTCTTGCAGGGCACGCCCCCCGGCGCGGTCTACGCGCTCATAGCCCTGGGCTTCGTGCTTACTTACAAGACCTCCGGCGTGTTCAACCTGGCGTTCGGCGCGCAGGCCTACGTCTCGGCCGCCATGTATTTCAAGGCGCACAGCGTGTGGGGCTGGCCCAAGTGGGCGGCCCTGCTCGTGTCGGTGTTCGTGCTGGCGCCGCTGGTGGGCCTGGTGCTCGAGCGAGCCATCTTCCGCCACCTCCGCACCGCCGCGGCGGTGTCGAAGCTGGTCGTCACCATCGGTCTCAGCGTGGCGCTGCCCGAGATCTTCAACTGGGCAGCCCGGTTCAGCGCGGTGGCCGGTCGGCAGATAACCGGCATCGTGCCCGACGGCGCCGGCGTGTACTACGACCCGTTCGGGGTCTACCGCTTCAACCGCGACGAGTTGGCCATGATGGCGGTGGCGCTGGCCGGCACGCTGCTCCTGGCCGCCCTGTTCCGTTTCACGATGATGGGCCTGTCCATGCGGGCGGTGGTGGAGAGCCCCCGGATGACCGAGCTGAGCGGGATCAGCGCCAACCGGGTCTCGGCGTTCGCTTGGGCCCTGTCGAGCACGTTCGCGGGCATGGCCGGCGTGCTGATCGCGCCCCGGTTCAACTCGCTCAGCTCGGGGGACTACTTCACGCTGGTGATCATCGCGGTGGCCGCGGCGGCCACAGGACTGCTCGTCAGCCTGCCCCGGGCCCTGCTGGGTGGGCTGGGGCTGGGGTGGTTCATCGCGGTGTTCAACACCTTCCTGCCGGGACTGGCCGACGATCACACCTGGCTGGAGCCCTTCCAGGAGAATCTCACCCCGTCGCTGCCGTTCGTGGTGCTGTTCGCCATCCTCGTGCTGTGGCGCGCCGTCGGCCGACAGCGCGAGGCGTCCGATCCCCTGGCTGGCGTGGATCCCCCGCCGCCGGCGTTGGCCGCCCTCGAACGACACGCCAAGCTGACGCTGTTCACCCGGCTGTTCGGCGTGTTCTTCGTGACCGTGGTCGGGCTGGTGGTGTGGTTCCGGGCCGACGTCCTGTGGATGAGCCTCGTGACGAAGGCGGTGATCATCTCGCTCATCTACCTGTCGGTCACCGTCATCACCGGCATGGGCGGCCAGATCTCGCTGTGCCAGGGGACGTTCGCAGCCATCGGAGGCTTCACCGTCTTCCAGATGGCGGACCGGTTCAACATGTCGGTTCTGGCGGCCGCGCTGATCGGAGCGGCGCTGGCCGCGGTCGTCGGAGCGCTGCTGTCGCTTCCGGTATTGCGACTGGGAGGAGTGTGGCTCGCTATCGCGACGCTGGCGTTCGCCTTCTTCTTCGACGCGGTAATGGTGAAGTTCTCCTGGGTGGGCGGGGGAAGCACCGCCCTGCTCACCGGCACCCAGGTACCCCGCCCGCTGATCGGGCCGATCGACTTCGCCAGCGACCGAGCCTTCCTGGTGCTGGCGGTGGTGGCGCTGGTGGTTGCGTCGGTGGTGGTGATTCAGCTGCGCGAGGGCACCATCGGGCGCACCCTCGCCGCCCTCCGGGGCAGCGAGGTGGCCGCCGCGTCGATCGGCATCTCCGCGGCTCGGGCCCGCATCGTCGCCTTCGCGGTGTCGGCTGCGATAGCCGGGTTGGGCGGAGCGCTGCTCTCGATGCATCAGCAGAATGTGAACTATGCGCTCAACTTTGCTCCCATCGTCGCGTTGTTCTGGCTGGTGGTGGTGGTCGCGCTCGGAGCTCGCACAGTTGAGGGGGCCATCATCGCCGGTGCAGCCTTCGCCCTGTTCGAGCCGCTGATACTCCAGGGCGAGCTGCTCGGCTGGATCGTGCGGGGCGAGGAGCGGCTGCCCGGCCGGTTCCCGATCTCGGGCAATTGGCGGCTGATCCTGTTCGGTCTCATGGCCATGCAGTTCGCCCGCCATCCCGAGGGCCTGGTGGAGCACGGCAAGCGGCGCTCGGCTACCCGCATCAACCGCTGGCTCGAAGCCCGGGAGGCTCGAGCATGACGTGGGTGCTGGAGGCTTCCGGCGTGAGCGTGGCCTTTGCAGGCATCCGCGCCCTTGACGATGTGAGCGTGAGCGTCGCGGCCGCGGAGCGAGTGGGTTTGATCGGCCCCAACGGCGCGGGCAAGACCACCCTGTTCAACTGTCTGCTCGGGATCCTGCGGCCCGATGCCGGCCAGGTTCTGCTTGATGGTGTCGATGTCGGCGGCTGGCCCGCTCATCGCCGGGCCCGTGCAGGCATGGGCCGGACGTTTCAGCGGGTCGAGCTGTTCGCCGACACCACCGTGCGCGAGCACCTGCTGATCGCGGAGCGGATCCGCAACGGCACGGGCGCATTCTGGAAGGACCTGATCGGCCGGGGCCGGCCGACACCCGACGAGGTCGCCGCGTGCGACGAGGTGCTGGAGTTGCTGGGCATCGCCGAGCTCGCCGCCAAGCCGGTCGAGTCGCTCAGCCTGGGGCAGAGCCGGCTGGTGGAGGTCGGGCGGGCGCTGATGACCGGTCCTCAGGTCCTGCTGCTCGACGAGCCCTCGTCGGGCCTCGACCGCGACGAGACCCGGGCCTTGGCGACCACGCTGCGGTCCGTGCAGGACACCCGCGGCTATGCGGTGCTGCTGGTGGAGCATGATGTGTCGCTCGTGGCCGACTTCACCGAGCGCACCTACGTGCTGGATTCGGGGGCTCTCATCGCCGAGGGTTCAACCGCGGACGTGCTGGCCGATCCGGCAGTGAGGCGGGCCTACCTGGGTAGTTTCGAGGTCACATGAGCGCGCCGATCCTTGAGCTGCGGGAGGTGGAGGCCGGCTACGGGCCGTTCCGGGCGCTGTTCGGGGTGTCGCTCGCCGTCGGCGCCGGGGAGGCTGTCGCGCTCATCGGCGCCAACGGTGCCGGCAAGACCACCCTGGCCCGGGTGGCCAGCGGACTGCTGGTCCCCAGCGCCGGGTCGGTGCACGTTGATGGCGAGGAGACCGGACAGGGCGCACCGTCGGCTTGGCGATTCGTGCGGGCCGGGGTGATGCACGCCCCTGAGGGGCGCTCGGTGTTCGCCACCCTCAGCGTGGAGGACAATCTGGCGCTGTCATTCCAGCGGGCCTTCGGCCGGGCCGGGCTGGCCGGCGCCCTGGACCGGGCCTTCGAGCTGTTCCCCCGGCTGGGCGAGCGTCGCGGCCAATTGGCCGGCACGCTGTCCGGGGGCGAGCAGCGCATGCTGTCGCTGGCCCGGGTGCTGGTGGAGTCGCCCCGGCTCCTCATCGCCGACGAGCTGTCGCTCGGTCTGGCGCCGATGGTGGTGGACCAGGTCTTCGAGACGCTTTCGCAGATCCGTGGGGCGGGGACGGCCCTGCTGATCGTCGAGCAGCAGGTCGGTCACGCATTGGAGCTGTGTGATCGGGCTGCCGTTCTCGAGCACGGGCTGATCACCTGGCAGGGCCCGACGGACGAGGCAGGAGCCGTCCTGGAGTCCCGCCTCTTTGAGACGGGAGCAAGCCGTTGATGGCTGAGCCACTGGAACGTCGGGCGATCATCAGCGGGGCGGCCCAGTCCGAGATCGGCCGCCGGCTGTACCGCACCGGCATCGATCTCACCGTCGAGGCTGCGCTTCGGGCCGTCGAGGACGCCGGACTTACCACCGCCGACATCGACGGGGTGTCCACCTATCCCGGCTTCGGCGGCTCCTTCGGAGGGGCTATGGGGGCTGAGCTGCACGAGGCGCTGCGGCTGTCGCTCAACTGGCGCAGCGCGGGCGTGGAGACCGCCGGACCGCTGGGCGCGGTCCACAACGCGATTCTGGCGGTGGCAGCCGGCCTGGCCCGCCACGTGCTGGTGTTCCGCACCGTGGTGGAGGGCAGCGGAGGGCCGTTGCGCCCCGGCAGCGGTGGCGGCGGGGGCGGCGGAATGGCCGGCTCGGCCGGTCCGTTCCAGTTCATGATTCCCTACGGTGCGGCCTCGGCCGCCTGCTGGGTCGCCTGCTACGCCCGCCGCCACATGCACGACTACGGCACCACCCGCACCCAGCTCGGCGCCATCGCGGTCAACGGTCGGGCCAACGCCGCGGCCAACCCCAAGGCCATCTACACCGATCCCATGACCATCGACGACTACCTGGCCGTGCGCATGGTCAGCGACCCGCTGTGCCTCTACGACTGCGATGTCCCCTGCGACGGGTCCACAGCAGTGGTGGTCTCGCATCGAGACCACACACCCGACGCACCGGCGGGCGTGGTCGGCGTCAACGCCATGGGGACCGCCATCCGGGGCCGGCCTTCCTGGGACCAGTTCGACGACCTGACGTCGATGATGATGCGCCACACCGCCGCTTCGATGTGGGAGCGCACCGAGTTGACCGTCGACGACGTGGACGCCGCCCAGCTGTACGACGGCTTCAGCTGGTTGACCCTGGCCTGGATCGAGGCCATGGGCTTCTGCGGCAAGGGGGAGAGCGGGGCCTTCGTGGAGGGCGGCGCCAACATCGGGCCCGACGGTCCGGTGCCGCTCAACACATCCGGCGGCCAGCTCTCCGCGGGCCGGCTGCACGGCTTCGGCCACCTGCACGAGGCAGTGATGCAGCTGCGGGGCACCGCCAACATCGGTGTACCCGACTGCGAGGTGGTCGCGGTCGGAGCTGGCGGCGGCCCCGAGACCGGATGCCTGCTGCTGACCAAGGGCCCGTCGTGAGCGGGGACAAGACGAGCGCGAGTTGCTCCCTGAGAGTGCCGTCATGACTTCGGGCGACAACCCGCCCCGGTTCGTGCTGGCCTCGCCCGAGAGCGAGTTCTACTGGCGTTCCGGGGCCGACGGCCGGCTCAGGATCCAGCGGTGCGGCCAATGCTCCCGCTGGGTCCACCCGCCCGGCCCGGCCTGCCCCTTCTGCCACTCGCGCCGGGTCGGCCCCGAACCGGTGGCCGGAACCGGCACCGTCGCCGCGTACACGATCAACCGCAAGGAGTGGATCCCGGGGTTCACGCCGCCCTATGTCTTCGCGTTCGTCGAACTCGACGAGGATCCGACGGTGCGGATCGGCACCAACATCGTGGACTGCGAGATCGACGAGGTCGAGATCGGGATGCGGGTCGAGGTGCTGTTCGAGCAGAGCGGCGAGTGGCACGTTCCGCTGTTCCGTCCCGCCGAGACGTCCTGATGGCGGTCATCACCCTCGACGACTTGCTCGGCTGCCTTGAAGTGCAACCGGTGCGGCCGGGCGTGTGGACCGCGCCCAACATCGAGATGGACTACCGGAGGATCTTCGGCGGCCAGCTATTGGCCCAAGCGGTCGCTCTGGGGGCGGCCACCGCCGAGGGAAAGGCTGTCAAGTCGTTGAGCTGCCTGTTCCCCCGGGAGGGTTCGACCACCGATCCACTCGAGTTCGAGGTGGAGGAGACCCAGACCGGACGAACCTTCGCGCTGCGCCGGATCCGAGCCAACCAGCAAGGCAAGACCATCTTTGCGGCCCTGCTCTCAATGCACGTGCTGGAGCATGCGTCGGCTTTCGAGCATCAGGAACCCGCTCCCGACGTGGGCCACCCCGACGAGGCCGCCGCGACGGACATGTCCATGATCCCCTGGACGACCAGGGTGACGGGCGGCGCCGAACTGCGGGACCCCGCACCGGCTCCTCCCCGCTACGCCTTCTGGACCCGCGTCGAGGACCGGTCCCTGGGCGACGATCCGGCCGTTCACCAGGCGCTGCTGGCCCACGCCACCGACCTGACCATCGTCGGAACCGTGCTGCTCCCGGTCGAGGGCGTGAGCCAGGCCGACTCCTACCACACCCTCCACACCGCGGTGACCAGCCACACCGTCTGGTTCCACCGCCCGTTCCGCCTCGACGAGTGGTGCCTGATCGCGCAGCACTCGCCCACGCTGGCCCGGGCGCGGGGCTTCGGCCAGGGCCACGCCTTCGATGCCGGCGGTGCGCTGGTCGCCTCCTTCGCCCAGGAGTGCATGATCCGACCCATCAGCGCCTAGAGACGGTTCCGCACCTTGCCTGTTGAAGCGCGTCCGTCCCTGGTGATCAACGCCGCGGTGATGGCCACCGTGTCCACCGTGCTTCCCGGATTCCTCATCGGCGCCATGTCGGTGCAGGTGAGTGCAGAGATGGGCGTCTCCGAAGGGGTGTACGGATGGGGTCTCGGCTCGTTCTTCGGGGCCGCCATGGTCGGGTCGATCATGCTGGGGCGGCTGGCCCAGCGGATCGGGCCGCTCAACCAGATGACCCTCGCGCTCGGAGTGTCCATAGCGGTGCAACTGGCTCTGGCCGCCAGCGCCCGCTCGTTCCTGGCGGTGATCGGCTTCCTGGTGTTGGCCGGGCTGGCCAACGCCGCCAACCAGACGTCCGTCAACCTGGCTCTGGCCCAGGCTCAGCTGCCCAGGCTGGGTCTGGCCGTGTCGATCAAGCAGTCGGGTCTGCCCACGGCCACCCTGCTGGCGGGCTTCGCGGTGCCATCGCTGGCTCTCACCGCGGGCTGGCGCTGGGCCTATGTGGCCGGCGCGGTGTTCGCTCTGATGTCGCTGGTGCTGGTCAGGGTGGCCGTCGGGTCATCGGTGTTCCGGACGGCGGCCCGTGTGGACGAGCCGGAGTCGTCGTCCCGGGACCTCTTGGGGGCCGCCGCGGTGGGTGCGTTCCTGGCCTTCAGCGCCGGATCGCTCGTCGCGTGGGGAGTCGGCTCCGGCGTTGACGCCGGGCTGAGACCCGGCACCGCCGGGCTGTTCCTGAGTGTCGGGGCGGCCACCGGCATCACGATGAGAGTCGTGAGCGGGTGGCTGTCGGACACGATGAGGGTCAAGCCGTTCCGGGTCGGGGGAATCACCGCCCTGGTCGGCTCGATAGGCATGGCCGGGCTGGCCCTGCGCTCGCCGGCCACCCATGTGGCCGCCATGCTGCTGTCCTTCGGATGCGGCTGGATCTGGCCGGTGTTCACGAACTACGGGATCGTGCGGGCCAACCCTCGGGCTGCCGGCAGTGCCACCGGGATCACGCAGATGGGCGTCTACGTCGGGGTGTTCGTGGGGCCTCTGGTCACGGGGTGGCTGATCGAGCACTCCGGCTACCCGGCGATGTGGCTGGCCGTGGCCGCCTCGTCGGTGGCCGGCGCAGCCGTGTCGATCCGCATAGCCGGCCGCTTCTGACGCCGCTGACTCCATCGCAG
The DNA here is from genome assembly GCA_965203575.1 of Candidatus Aldehydirespirator sp. GTDB lineage: Bacteria > Actinomycetota > Acidimicrobiia > Acidimicrobiales > Aldehydirespiratoraceae > Aldehydirespirator. The sequence goes on along the minus strand of OZ241894.1, from coordinate 1,460,713 downwards.
CGGCCCATGGCCCATCATTGGGCTATGACCAGCGACATTCTGGCCAAGTCGGCCGCCGCCATCGACGACAACGTGATGTTCGAGCCCGACGGGCGGCCCTTCGGTCTGGGACTGCCGAGCGACGGTCTGGGCGCCAGCCACGAACTGCGGGACGGCGTCACCATGATCGAGTCCTTTGCTCATGTGCATGTGATAGAGGCCGACTCCGCCGCCGTCGTGTTCGACTCGAGCGTCCCCGATCTCGGGCCCCGGGTGGCCGATCGGGTTCGGGCCGGAACCCGGGCACCGGTGAGCCATGTCGTCCTCACCCACGGTCATCGCGACCACGCCGGCGGGGCGGCCGCTCTCGTTGACGGCCTGGCCACGCCGGGAGGGCGCCCGCTGCTGGTCGGGCACGAGGCCCTGCCGGAGCGGGTGGCCCGGTACCGGCTGACCGACGGCTACAACCAGTCCGTCAACCAGCGGCAGTTCGGGCGGGTACCGAACTGGGATCTGGCCGGAGGCTGGGCGTTCCAGGTGCCCGATCTGGATGTGTCGTTCAACCGCCGGATCACACTGGACGTGGGCGGGCTTGAAGTCGAGTTGCGTCATGTGAAGGCCGAGACCGACGACCACTTGTGGGCGTGGATCGCGGAGAGGGCCGTGGCGGTCACCGGCGACCTGATGCTGTGGCACTTCCCCAACGCCGGCAACCCGGCCAAGTCGCAGCGCTACCCGCTGCAATGGGTCGCGGCACTGCGCGACATCGCCGAAGCCGGCGCGGAACTGCTGCTCCCCGGTCACGGGCTGCCCATCGCCGGCCGCGAGCGGATCCGTCGCGTGCTGCTGGACACGGCGTCGGTGCTCGAGGAGTTGACGATGATGACCCTCGACTTGATGAACCGCGGGGCAAGCCTCGACGACGTGCTGGCCGAGGCCCGCCTGGCCGGCGAGCGGATCCGGCGCCCCTACCTGGCGCCCACCTATGACGAGCCGGAGTTCGTGGTCCGCAACGTCTGGCGGCTCTACGGCGGCTGGTACGACGGCGTCGCCAGCAATCTCAAGCCGGCCCGCTATGCCTCGGTGGCGTCGGAACTGGCCGACCTGGCCGGTGGTCCTGGAGCCCTGGCCCGCCGGGCCGAGACCCTGGCCGGGGAAGGGAAGACCGCAGTGGCGTGCCACCTGATCGACCTGGCTGCGGCGGCCGAGCCCACCAGCGCCGCGGTGCACGGTGTGCGGGCCGGGATCTACTGGCAGCGCCGGGCCGAGCAGCAGTCGATCATGGCCGCGGCCATCTACGAGTCGACTGCCCGTGAGTCAGACGAGAGAGCGGCGGCGGGCCTGGGCGATGTGGCCGACTAGCAGGGCGACCGCGGCCAGGGCAGACACCGCGCCCGAAATCGCCATCGTCTGGGCGAAGGCGGTTGTGAAGGCTTGTCCCGTCTCGGTGATCGTCGCCTGGGCCGCGGCCTCGCCCAGCGTGCCCGATCGGGACAGTTGGTAAGCGGCCTCGATGGCCGCGCCCATCGACTCGGCCGCCGGGGCGGCCACTTCGGGCGGCAGATGGGCCACGTCCACCGTGCTGCGGTAGATCGAGGTGGACAGGGCTCCCAGCGTGGCGATGCCCAGCGCGGCCCCCAGCTCTCGGGCGGTGTCGTTGACGGCTGAGCCGATCCCGGCCTTGTCGTAGGGAGTGGCGACCATGATGTCGTTGGTGGCTGGGGTCATGGCCAGGCTCAGTCCGGCCCCGGCCAATACCAGGGGTCCTAGCAGGTACCAGTAACTGGTATCGGTATCGACCAGCGCGAGCGGCAGGAAGGTGAGCGCCAACACCGCGAAGCCGACCGCCATGATCCGGCGTGACCCGTACCTGGCCGCCAGCGGAGCGGTGAACGGGGCAACAACCATCGACGACAGCGCCTCCGGCATTGTCGCCAGCCCCGCCTCCAGAGCGGAGTATCCCAGGACGAACTGCACATAGAGCGCAAACAGGAACCAGAACCCGATCATCACGACGAACGTCATGGTGACCACCGCCGAGCCGATGCTGAAGCGCCGGTCGCCGAACAACTCCAGCGGCAGCATCGGATGGCGGGCGCGCTGCTGCCACCTCAGCAGGGCCGCACCGAAGATGACGGCCACCGCGAAGGCCGAGAGCACCGGTGCCGATGTCCAGCCCTGCTCGGGCCCCTCGATGATGCCGTAGATCAGGGCAGTCATGGCCACGATGGACAGCGCCGCTCCGGCAGGGTCGAGATGCCGTGGGTGCTCGTCTCGGGATCGGGGCAGCCACAGCACCACCGCAACCATCACCACGGCCACCACCGGCACGTTGTAGAGGAAGCCGGCCTCCCAGCCCCATGACGGCACGAACCACCATCCGGTCACGAACAGGCCGGTAAGCGCGGGCCCGATGGCGGCGCCACCCCCGGCGAAGCCAGACCACACCGCGATGGCGGTCGGCCGCTCGGGAGGCGGGAAGATCTCGATCAGCAGCGACAGCGTGGCCGGCATGACGAAGGCGGCCGCCACCCCCATGGCTCCCCGAGCGACCAGGATGACCTCGGCCGAGTCGGTCAAGCCTCCGAGGAGCGCACCGAGCCCGAACACGAGCAGGCCTCCGAGCAGGGCGCCCTTGCGGCCGTAGCGGTCGCCGATGGCTCCGCCGGTCATCAGCAGCCCGCCGAAGGCCAGCGCGTAGGTGTTGACGATCCACTGCAGCTGCGGCCCGGTGACACCCACATCCCTCTGCAAGGTGGCCAGGGCCACGTTCAGGCCCGAGACCGACATCACCACCAGCACCAGAGTCAGGCTGAGCACGCCGAGCAGGAACCAGCGCCGGGCGTGAACGTCCGGCCGCTCCCAAAGATTCACGAGTCAACGGTAGGTGAGGTCCCGAAGGGGACCTTCATCGATGGTGAGACCGCGTCCCTACTGCTGGGATTTCTTCATGTCGGTCAGGCCGGTGAGGATCGGGTAGCCACCCACCGACAGGGCGTTGCCGTGGCCGGTCTGATGGATGTCGAAGACGGCCTGGAGCGCCGAGTAGAAGCCCTGGATGTCCATGGTGCGGTTGACGGCCCGCTTGGACTGGGCCAGGGCGAAGGGGTGCATCTGGGCGATCTCGTGGGCCAGCGCCATCGTCTCGCTATGGAGGTCGTCGAGAGGCACCACCCGGTTGACCATGCCGGCCGCCTCGGCCTCCGCGGCGCTGATCCGGCGAGCGGTGAACAGCATCTCCTTGGCCTTGCGGGGGCCGAGCTCCCAGGTGTGGCCGTGATACTCCACTCCACCGATGCCCATGCGGGCCACCGGATCAGAAAACATGGCGTTGTCGGCGGCAATGATCAGATCGCAGGGCCAGCAGAGCATCAGCCCCCCCGCGATGCACTGGCCCTGCACCGCGGCGATGGTGGGCTTGGGGATGTCGCGCCAGCGCCGGCTGTAGCCGAGGTAGTGGATCGTCTCCCATTCGTAGATGGCCTCGAGGCCCCGCTCCTTCCAGTCCACGAAGCTGCCCTTGGCCGGGCCGCTCTCGCCGGCCGCGGCCTTCTCCAGGGCCTCGTCGGTGCCTGAGAGGTCGTGACCGGCGCAGAAGTGCTTGCCGACCGAACGCAGCACGATCACCCTCACCTCGCCGTCGTCGGCGGCGCGGGTGAAGCACTCGTCCATCTCGTTGAGCGTCAGGCCGCTGACCGCGTTGGCCTTGTCCGGGCGGTTCAGGGTGATCACCGCCACCCTGCCGTCGGTGTCGTAGAGCATGTGCTGCATTGCAGTCCTCCCTCGCCGGTTTCAGTCGTCGCCGTTGGTGCCGGGTGGCGACCAGGTGCTGCGGATATAGCCGTATATGCCCGCGAAGTCCCTGGCGATCTTCTCGGGCAGAGGCACGACGCCGCCCAGGACGCGGGCCCCGAACATGATCTTGGCGGTGTGCTCCACCACTAGAGCGGTGTGCAGCGCGTCGGACGGCGACTTGCCCACGCACAGCAGGCCGTGGTTGGCCATCAGCACCGCGCCCCGGTCGGCCAGGTGGCGCACCACCTCCGCGGCCAGTTCGTCGGTGCCGGTGGTGGCGTAGTCGGCCACCGGCACGTCGCCGCCCACGTAGACGATCACCTCCTCGATGCTGGCCGGGATGGGCTGGTGGGCCACCGCGAACATCGAGGCGTGGGGCGGATGGCAGTGGACCACCCCGCCCACCTCTTCGAAGGCGTTGTAGCAGGCCAGGTGCATGGCCTTCTCGGTCGACGGCTTGCCCGAACCGCCCAGATGCTCACCGTCGAGGCTGAGGACGGCGAGGTTGCCGGCGGTGACGTCGGGGTAGGGGGTGGACGACGGGGTGAGGCAGATCGAGCCGTCGCTCCTGCGGCCCGACACGTTGCCGGCCGTGCCCACCACCAGTCCGGCCTGCTCCATCTGCTTCGAAACCTCGGCCACCTCCTGGTGGACAGGATCCAGACGGCCTCCTTCGGTGCTCACTCGAGGACCTCCGGGTTGGCGCAGTTGAGCGGCTTGCCGCCCGACAGGATGGCCTTGATGTCGGCAACCACGATGGCCGCCTGCTTGCTCTCGACGTCATAGGTGGCCCCGCCGATGTGCGGTGTGAGCACCACGTTGCTCATGGCGGTGAGGGGATGGTCGGTGGGCAGGATCTCGCCCTCGAAGTGATCGAGGCCGGCGCCGGCCAGATGGCCCGACTCCAGGGTGGCCACCAGGGCGTCGGTGTCGTGCAGCGCGGCCCGGGCCGTGTTGAGGTAGATCGCCCCCGGCTTCATCGCCGCGAACTGGTCCGAGCCCATCATCTGTGCCGTCTCCGGCGCGACGGCGGCGTGCATAGACACCACGTCGGCGGTTGCCAGGAGGTCGTCGAGGCTGTGAGTGGCGTCGGCGGCATAGGGATCGGAGGCGATCACCGTCATGCCCAGGCCCTCCAGGCGCCACTTGGCGGCCCGGCCCACGGCGCCCAGTCCCACCAGCCCGGCAGTGCGTCCCGCCACCTGCCAGGCCCGGTAGCGCTGGTAGGGGAGGGTCTTGCCGAACATCGTGCCTGCCCGCACGTCGCGGTCACCGGCGACCACGAACCGGTTCACGGCCATAAGCAGTGCCACCGTCATCTCGGCCACCGCGTCGGCGTTGCGGCCCGGTGTGCGCAACACGGGAATGCCGGCTGCGGTGGCCGCGTCGAGGTCGACGTTGGTGGGGCGGGCCCGGGTGCAGGCGATGGCGGTCAGCGGCAGTTCCAGCACCGGACCTTTGCACGAGTCGGCCTCGCACACGACGATGTCGGCTCCCTCGTCGCGGATCTTGGATGCGAAGTCACCGGATCGATAGAGCTTGATCGGATGGGTTTCGATCCAGGGTTCGAACACCACGTCGGCGATGTCGCGCAACTCGTCGAGGGCAGGGCCCCGAAGGGGCGCGGTAACCAACACCCGAGGCCGGCTCACGAGCCGACGCTAGCGCCCGCAGCCACCTATCAGCCCGTGCGGTGGCGTGGCCCCGCGCTTGACGGCGTAGCTTCCTGTAGAGGTCAGCGTCAGCTGCCGGCATTGGTCCACGGGAGAGCGCATGGAACATGTGACGGTCGGGATCGACATCGGGACCACCTCGGTGAAGGCGGTCGCAGCCGATGCCGGCGGCAAGGTCCTGGCCCGGGCCCGCACCCCTCACCGGGTCGTGTCGACCGATCCCGGACAGTTCGAGCACGATCCTCAGGGCGCGTGGATTGACGGCGTGCTCAGCGCTTGGGACCAGATGCTGGTGGGCACCGCCGATCGATCGATCGCCGCGGTGACCGTCTCGGCCATGGTGCCGTCCATGTGCGGGGTCGACTCGGCCGGTACCCCGGTCACCCCCGGCCTGCTCTACGGCGACGCCCGCGGCCGAACACTCCCGGACCGCATCGGGGCTGCCGGTGGCTCGGACGCCGGCGGCCATGGCGGCCTCCGTTCCGATCCGGGCACCGATGCCAGCGAGGGCTCCACCGAGGGGGAGGCCGCGGGCTTCGCCCGCTGGCTGGCCGGGCTGAAGCGGGTGGAGGCCTTGTGGCCCGCACAGGCGCTGGCCAACCGGGCGCTGTGCGGCGCGGCCGCCATCGACTCGTCCACTGCCATGGCCATGAGCCCGATGTCCGACGGGCAGGGCTGGGCGCCGGAGTTGCTCGGCGGGCTCGGCATGACCTCGGAGCAGTTCCCGGCCATCACCTCCGGCGCGGCCGCCATCGGGGAGCGCGACGGTGCGCTGGTGTCGGCCGGGACCATCGACGTCCTGGGAGAGCAGCTCGTCGCGCCCTGCGGCGACGCCGGCGACGTGCTCGTGATGTGCGGGACCACCCTGTTGCCCTGGGTGCTCACCGACGAGTGGGTCGAGATCGACGGGTTGTGGACGTTCCCCTCGGCCCGGGCCGGGCTCATGGCTGTGGGCGGCGCCAGCAACGCCGGCGGCCTATTCATCGACCGGGTCCGGGCTCTGGTGGGCGATCCAGCCTCCGAGGAACTCCTGGTGCTCGATGGTGACGACCTGCCGGTGTGGCTGCCCTACCCGAGGGGCGAGCGCACACCGCTGCATGATCCCGATCGCCGGGCCGAGCTGCTCGACCTGCACGTCGGCCACACCCCGGCTCATGTGATGATGGCGGCGTACGAGGCTGCCGGATTCGTGGTGCGCCACCACATCGACCTCGCCGGCCTCGATGCCGGTCGGGTGGTGGCGGTGGGCGGCGGCACCCAGTCGCCGGCCTGGATGCAGGCGCTGGCCGACACCACCGGCTTGGCCGTCGACGTGTCGGCCGAGCCCTACAGCGCCGCCCACGGCGCGGCCTACCACAGCCGGGTCACCGCCGGACTTGAGGCCGACACCTCGCAGGCCCGGCGCTGGGGGCGGGTGTCGCACCGGGTCGAGCCCCGCGCCGCTCACGCTGCGGCCGCCGAGGGCCGTTACCTCCGTTTCCGGGAGGGCACCGACCGGTGAGGTTCACGGTGGCGCGGTTGCTCGCTGCGGCGGTCGAGTTCGGAGCCGGAAGGGGTAGTCGGTGAGGTTCACGGTCACCTACCCGCTGGCCTCGGGCCGCTGCAGCCCCGAGTTCGCCACCCGGCGAGGCGTGGTGGAGTTCGCCCGGGCGGCCGAGGCAGCCGGCTTCGACGGGATCGGCTTCACCGACCATCCCGCCCCCACCCACCGCTGGCTGGCAGCCGGCGGCCACGACGCGCTCGACCCCTTCGCGGCGCTGGCCTTCTGCGCCGCGGTCACCGAGCGGCTGCTGCTGATCCCCAACGTGGTGGTCCTCCCCTACCGCAACCCGCTGCTGGTGGCGAAGTCGGTGGCCACCGTCGACGCCCTGTCGGGCGGCCGGTTCGTGCTGGCCGTGGGCACCGGCTACCTCAAGGGCGAGTACCGGGCCCTGGGCGTAGACTTCGACGAGCGCAACGACGTCTTCGACGAGGCCATCGAGGTCATGCGGGGCGTGTGGACCACCGACGACTTCCGGTACGAGGGCCGCAACTTCACGGCCCACGGCCAGACCGCCAACCCCAAGCCGTCCAGTCGGATCCCGATCTGGATCGGGGGCAACAGCCGCCTCAGCCGCCGCCGGGCAGCGGCGGTGGGCGACGGCTGGGTCCCGTTTCCCGCTCCCCGTGGATTGGCCACCACGGCGCGGACCCCGCCGCTGGAGACGCTCGACGATCTGCGAGGAATGCTCGACTATCTCTGGCGCCAGGTCGACGCGGCCGGACGCGACCCGGCCGGGATCGACGTCTCGTTCACGACGACGGCCGGCGGCAACCCCGCCGACGACGACTTCAACCCTGACGCCCATCTGGAAGCTCTCGACAGCCTGGCCGACCTGGGCGTGACTTGGTGCGCGGCCCACATACCGGGCGACTCCCTGGCCCAAGCCCTAGAAGCCCTGGCCCGCTACGGAGAGTCAGTCATTCAAGGCCGGTAGCATCGAAGCGTGGCATCCACGCTTGGGTTCATGGCGTTCGATGTGGATGAGCACTACTACGAGGCCCCCGACGCCTTCATCCGCCACATCGACCCGTCCATGAAGAAGCGCTGCATGCAGTGGGCGGAGATCGACGGCAGGAAGCGCTTCATGGTGGCGGGCAAGGTCAACAAGTTCATCCCGAACCCGACCTTCGATCCCATCGCCAAGCCGGGCAGCCTCGAGGACTACTTCCGGGGTCGCAATCTTGAGGGACGCGACATCGCGGCGATGTTCGGCGAGCTCGATCCCCTCGACGACCACCCCGGCTTCCGGGACCGGGCTGCCCGGGTGGAGTTGATGGACCGTCAGGGCTTGGAGTCGGTGCTGCTGTTCCCCACCCAGGGCGTGGGCATGCAGGAGGCCCTCAAGCGTGACATTCCCGCCCTGCACGCCGCTTTCAGCGCGTTCAACACGTGGCTCGACGAGGACTGGGGCTTCGACCGCGACGGTCGCATCTTCGCCGCGCCCATGCTCACCTTCGCCGACCCGGAACTGGCCGTGGCCGAACTGGAGCGTCTGCTCGGGATGGGGGTCCGCATCGTCTGCACCGTCCCGGGGCCGGTGCCCACCGGAAGCGGCTACCAGTCGCCGGGCATGGCCGACTACGACCCAATCTGGGCCCGGCTGGAGGAGGCCGGGGTGCCGTTGGCCATGCACGCCGGGCTCAACGGCACCGGCCAGTACGGCAAGGTCTGGGAGCCGTCCGGTGGCCAGTTCGAGGCGTTCAGGCACATGGCCTTCGCGCTGGTGGCGTACTCGGACCGCTCCATCTCCGACACCTTCGCGGCTCTGATCTGCCACGGCGTGCTCGACCGGTTCCCGAAGTTGCGCCTGGCCAGCATCGAGAACGGCGCCATGTGGATCCCAGACCTGCTGCGCAACCTCAAGATCTGCCACGGCAAGATGCCGTGGGAGTTCGAGCGCCACCCGGTGGAGGCGTTCGTCGAGAACGTGTGGGTGCCGCCCTACTTCGAGGACGACATGGCCCTCATCAAGGACTGCATCGGGGCCGACCGGATGCTGTTCGGCTCCGACTATCCCCACGCCGAAGGTCTGGCCGAGCCGTCCTCGTATCTGGACGACATCGCCGGTTTCAGCGACGACGAGGTTCGCAAGGTGATGCGCGACAACGCCTACGAGCTGCTGTCAGCCTCGTCCCGCTAGCTCACGACCCGGCGCCCCCAGCAAATCTCGGGTCGGTTCTGTGTGTCCAGCCCACATCACACTCCCGAGATTTCTCGGGACCTGAAGCCCGCTAGTCCGTCGACGAGCTGCCTGCCTTCACCGCGAAGTCCTGGAGGGACGTGTTCTTGCCGCCGTGGCGGCCGGTGTCGCGGGACTGGATCGACACGTCATGGCCCGCCACCGACGCCCGCAGCGCCCCCACCGTGCAGCGGGAGCGGTCCAGCACCGAGAACGGGTCGTAGTTGAACCAGTCCATGGCGTTGAGGTGGGTGATCCGGTCGATGTCGGTGTCGGGCACGCCGTCGAACACCTCGACCAGTTCCTCGGGAGCTTCAGGCCAGTTCGAATCGGAGTGGGGGTAGTCCATCTCCCAGCAGATGTTGTTGATGCCGATCTCGTGGCGCAGCGCCACCCCCACCGGGTCGGAGATGAAGCAGGTCAGGAAGTTGCGCCGGAACACGTCGCTGGGCTTGAGGTCGCCGAAGGACTGGCCGGTCCACAGGTGGTGCATGTCGTAGGTCTTGTCGGCCCGGTCCATGAAGTACGGAACCCATCCGGAGCCACCCTCCGACAGGGCGATCTTGAGGCCCGGATACCGCCTCGGCACCGTCGACCACAGGAGGTCCGACGCCGCGATCGAAGTGTTCATGGGCTGCATGTGGATCATCACGTCCATCGGGGCGTCGGGCGCGCTGACCACCATCTGACCTGACGACCCCAGGTGGATGGACAGCACCGTCTCACAGTCGACCAGGGCCTCCCACAACGGGTTCCAGTAGTGGTCGTGGAAGCTGGGCTGGTCCAGCGGGACAGGGTTCTCGGTGAAGGTCATCGAGTGGCATCCCAGCTCGGACACCCGGCGCACCTCGGCCGCGCACTCCTCCGCCGACCAGATCATGGGCAGGGCCATGGGGATGAACCGGCCCGGATAGGCGCCGCACCACTCACCGATGTGCCAGTCGTTGTAGGCCCTTATCAGGTCGGCCGCGAACACCTTGTCGGGGTGGTTGGCGAACAGCCTTCCGGCGAAGCCGGGGAACGACGGGAAGCACATCGATCCGAGCACCCCGCCCGCGCTCATGTCCTTGACCCGTTCGTGGACGTTGTAGCAGCCGGGCCGGATCTCATCGAAGCTGGTCGGCTCGATGCCGTACTCCTCCTTGGGCCGCCCGGCCACGGCGTTGAGGCCGATGTTGGGGATGATCGAGCCGTTGAAGGTCCACACGTCGTCGCCATTGTCGGTGTGGAGGATCTTGGGGGCCTCGTCGCGCCATTTGGCCGGCAGGTGATGGTCGAACATGTCGGGCGGCTCGCACAGATGATCGTCGACGCTCACCAGGATCATGTCGTTCATGTCCATGGGACGCTCCTTGCTGCTCCTCTGGCCTACTCCTCGATGAAGTCGTAGTCGGCGTCGCCCTGCACGACTTGCTTGAGGATCTTGCCGGTGGCGTTCCGGGGCAGCGGCTCGGTCCGCAACTCCCAGTGGGCCGGAACCTTGATGTCGGCCAATGTAGCGGCCACCCAAGCCTCGAGTTCTCCGATCAGGTCCTCGGCAGGCCGCTCCCCGCCGACCACCACCACCGCCTTGACCTCCTGGCCCAGCTCCCGGTGCTCAACGCCGAGCACGGCCGACTCGGCTACTGCGGGGTGGGCGTCGAGGCGCTGCTCGATCTCGGCGGGGTAGATGTTCTCGCCCCCGCGGATGATGAGGTCGCTGCGGCGGCTCACCAGGAACAGCAACCCGTCGCGGACGTAGCCGTAGTCGCCCGTGCGCAGCCAGCCGTCCCGGATGGTCTCCGCGGTGGCGGCGGCGTCGTTCCAGTAGCCGGGCGTGACCATGGGGCCGGACAGGCAGATGTTGCCCACCTCGCCCTCGGGCAGCTCGCGCCCATCGTCGTCGGTGATGCGCACGCCGACGATGGGCAGGGGGTAGCCGACCGAGTCGGGATGGGCCTTGAGCACATCGTCGGCCGCGCTGGTGGCCAGACCCGAGCTCTCGGTCAGCCCGTAGCCGATGGTGACGCTGATGCGGGCGTGGGGCAGGACGCTGCGGCATGTCTCCTGGAGCTCCGGCGACCAAAGTGACCCGCCGCCGCCGATGCTGGTCACCGACGAGGTGTCGTAGTCGGCCAGCCGGGGGTGCTCGACCAGCCTCCAGATCTGGGTGGTGACACCCGACCATCGGGCGATGCCGTGCTCCTCGGTCAGGCGCAGGATCTTCTCGGCGTCGTAGCGGCCGGTAGTCCACAGATGGTTGAAGCCGGCGCCTACGGCCATTACCGCACAGGCGTGCAGGCCGGACACGTGGAACAGCGGGCTGCACGCCAGGGTCGGCCCGCCGACGTCCATCGACTCGCCCGGGAAGCGCAGGAACTGGCGGGCGCCGATCATGTACGCGCAGGTCAGGTAGGAGAAGAAGTTGCGCTGAGTCTGGACGGCGCCCCGGGGCCTGCCGGTTGTGCCCGAGGTGAACAGGATGGCGGCCGGGTCGTCGACGGCGATCGGGCAGTCGGGGAGGGGCGAGCCCGCGTGGGCGTCGATCAGGCCGTCGATCGTCGCGGCCGCGTCCGGGTCGGGGTCCATGGCGATCACCGGCACGCCCGGGTCGTGGTCGAGGCGCTCGAGGCGGCGGCGGTCGGCGATCAGCACCTTGGGTGCGGTCAGCTCCAACCCGTAGCGGATCTCGTCGCCCTTCCACCAGCCGTTCATGGCCACTGCGATGGCCCCGGCGCTGACCGTTCCCCAGAATGCCTGGATCCAGCCCGGCTGGTTGGAGCCCAGCAACCCCACCCGGTCGCCGGGTTCCACGCCGAAGCGCTGCGCGAGGGCCGCGGCCACCGCCCCCGCATGGTCGATGTTCCCGGCGAAGGTGGCGCTGCGACCGTCGTCGAAGAGGTAGTAGCGGGCCGAGCCGTCGCCACCGTGGTTGGCCGAGGCGGCCAGCAGGTCTCGCAGGCTGCGGTGCGGGCTGGCCACCACGCCCATCTCCATGCCGCCCACATTCTCGGTGACGATCTCGAAGAACCCGCCCGGGCCGGTGAGCATGGCGTCGGCCTCCGCGACGGTCATCGCAGGCTGCTGGGTCATGCACCCGACCCTACTGGAAGCGATCACTTAGGCTGCCGGTGTGGAGGGCGGCGGCACCATCGATGTCGACCATCAGGCTGCGGCCTTCATTGCCGACCGCCACCGCCGCTATGCCGAGCTGCGGAACGGCTGCCCGGTCGTGTTCAACCAGCACTACGGGGGCTTCTGGATGGTCACCGACTACGAGTCGGTGGCCGCCGTGGCCCGCGACAACGACACCTTCGCCCACAAGTACGAGCCCGACTCCGACGACGGGATCTCCTACCACGGCATCTGTGGCATCCCCCGGCCGCCCTATGTGCCTCGCATGGGGGTGTCGGAGATCGACGGGCCCGAGCACGCCGACCTGCGCCGGGTGCTCAACCCGTACATGACGCCCCGGGTCATAGAGCGCCAGCGGCCGAGAATGGCGGCGGTATCGGCCTGGTTCCTGGACCAGTTCACCGAGGCCGGCGCGGCGGACCTGGTGCTCGACTACGCCACTCCGGTCCCGGCAGTGCTCACCCTCGAGCTGATGGGCATGGAGTCGTCCAACTGGAAGCACTACGCCGACTTCTTCCACGCCACCTCCTCCTACGAGCCGTCCGATCCGAGGTTCCGCAGCGCAGTGGCCCGCCGCGACGACATGTGGGCCGAACTGACCGGATTCGCCGCCTTCCGGCGGGACAACCCGGCCGACGACGTCACCACAGCCCTGGTGACCGCGGTCATTGACGGGCGGCCCCTGACCGACGACGAGATAACCGGGATCATGTGGAACCTGGTGGCCGGCGGCCTCGACACGACCACGTCGCTGGTCTCGTGGGGCCTGCACCATCTCGGCACCCATCCTGCGGACCGGACCCGCCTGAGGGGTGATCCCAGCCTGATCGCAGGCGCCGTGGAGGAGTTCCTGCGCTACTACAGCCCCAGTGAGACGCTCACCCGCACCGCCACCCGCGACGTCGAGCTGGGCGGCCGGCAGATCCGCCGCGGCGATGTGGTGTTCATCAGCTGGGTGTCCGCCAACCACGACCCGTCGGTGTTCGAGGGCGCCGACGAGGTGCGCATCGAGCGAGCCGCCAACAAGCATCTGGCGTTCGGCCTGGGAGGCCATCGCTGCATCGGTTCGTCGATCGCTCGCATCGAATCGGAGTTGATGCTGGGCGATGTGCTGAGCCGCGTCGGCGACTACGAGATCGACGTCGACGGTTTCAAGCCCTATCCGGGCAACCTGCTCATGACCGGCGTGGTGGCGATGCCGGTGACGTTCACTCCGAGCGCCCGGTCGGGGGCCGCCGACCCCTTCGGCTGCTAACCCCCTGAGCGGCCGCTCCGCTCTTGTTCGCTGCGCTCACGGGCCGCTCGGGCCCAGAGCTCTCGCTCAGCGTCTCGCCGGAGCCCGGGTGCGCAGCGACACCTGTGTCGATGCGGTGACACGCAGCGCTTCGTCGGCCCCGCAGCAGCGCAGCATCGCTCGATGCTAGACCCGCGCCCCGATGCGGGGCCACGAGAGTCTTGCCTCCCGGCTGCGTGTAGGTTCGGCCTCTGTGAGTCAGCCGACTGGCAGCGAGCCGGAGCGTTCGTCTGCAGGTCGTGCCGACGGGTTCGACTCCGAGGCGGAGCGCACCGCAGGGCTGGTCGACCCCGAGCGCTTGGGCGACTGGATGAACGACCGGGGCCTGCCCGGAGCAGGCGAGCCGTTGTCGGTCCGGTTCATCTCGGGCGGAGCGTCCAACGAGATCTTCGAGGTGAGCCGCGGCGGCAACCGGTGGGCGCTGCGCCGCCCGCCGAGGAACGTGCCGCCCGGTCGCAACCAGACCATGATGCGCGAGTACCGCATCCTGGCCGCACTCCGCGGCACCGACGTGCCCCACGCCCGGGCCGCGGGCGCCTGCGACGACCCCGACGTGCTGGGCGCCGCCTTCTACCTGATGGACTACGTGGACGGGTGGTCGCCGATCAGCGAACCGGAGTGGCCCGAGCCGTTCTTCTCGGACCTGGATGCCCGGGCCGGCCTGGCCTACGAGCTGGTGGAGGCCATCGCCCGGCTGTCGCGGGTCGACTGGAAGGCCAGGGGTCTGGAGGGGCTGGGACGGCCCGACGGATTCCACGAGCGCCAGGTCGATCGCTGGTACGCGCACCTAGAGCGATTCAAGTTCCGTGACATCGGTGGGCTGGATGCCGCGGGGGACTGGTTGCGGGGACGGAAGCCGCGCAGCTACGAGCCCGGCATCATGCACGGCGACTACCAGTTCGCCAACGTGATGTTCCACCACGGAGCTCCGGCCCGGGTGGCCGCCATCGTGGACTGGGAGATGGGCACGGTCGGCGACCCGCTACTGGACTTGGCCTGGGTGGTGATGGGTTGGCCCGACGACACCGGGGGCGGGACCGGGCGCCGGGTCAGCGGATACGTCGACTACACGGGTATGCCGGGGCGCGACGATCTGCTGGAGCGTTACTCGTCGGTGTCGGGCCGAGACGTCGACGAGATCGACTACTACGTCATCCTGGCCCGGTTCAAGATGGCCATCGTGCTCGAGGGCGGCTACGCCCGGTTCGTGGCCGGCGGGGCGGACAACCCGAAGATGGAGGCGTTCGGCGCGGTGGTCCTCGACATGGCTGAGGCCGCGGCCGAACTGGCCCGCACCACCAGCCTCTAGCACAGGCAGCGGTACCGGGCCGGGTGCGGCGTAGGTTGGTGGCTCATGGCGATTGATTTCTCCGTCGAGCCGGAGTTCCAGGCGAGGCTCGACTGGATGGACCGGTTCGTCACCGAGGAGGTAGAGCCGCTCGACCTCTACTTCCGTGGCACGGTCAGCCCGTTCGACCGCACCAACGCAACCGCCAACGCCCTGGTGCGCCCGCTGCAGCGGCAGGTACAGGAGCAGGATCTGTGGGCCTGCCATCTCGGGCCGGACTTGGGCGGCCCCGGATACGGGCAGGTGAAGCTGGCCCTCATGAACGAGATCCTGGGCCGGTCGCTGTGGGGTCAGATCGTGTTCGGATGCCAGGCCCCCGACTCGGGCAACGGCGAGATCCTGGCCCACTACGGCACCGAGGAGCAGCGCGAGCGGTACCTGCGGCCGCTGCTGGCCGGGAAGATCTCGTCCACCTACTCGATGACCGAGCCCCAGGGCGGGTCGGACCCCAACTACTTCACCTGCCGGGCGGTGCGTGACGGCGACGAGTGGGTCATCACCGGCGAGAAGTGGTTCGCCTCCAACTTCCGCTACTCGACGTTCCTGATCGTGATGGTCATCACCAACCCCGACGTGCCGGTGTACCGGGGCTCGTCGATGATGCTGGTGCCGTCCGACGCGGAGGGCCTGGAGGTGGTGACCGACGTGGGCTTGGGCTCCGAGCCGCTGGGCGAGGGAGACCATCCCCACCTGCGGTTCAACGACGTGCGGGTGCCGGCCGAGAACTTGCTGGGCGAGGAGGGATCAGGCTTCAAGATCGCCCAGACCCGCCTGGGCGGGGGCCGGGTCCATCACGCCATGCGCTCGGTGGGGACGGCCCAGCGGGCGCTGGACATGATGTGCGAGCGGGTGCTGTCGCGGGAGACCAAGGGCTCGCTGATCGCTGAGAAGCAGGCCATCCAGCACTGGATCGCCGACTCGTGGGTGCAGATCCAGCAGTTCCGCCTCCAGGTGCTGCACTGCGCCTGGCTGATCGACACCGTGGGCGACTACGCCAAGATCCGCCAGCACATCGCCGGGGTGAAGGTGGCCACGCCCAAGGTGCTGATCGATGTGGTGTACCGGGCCATGCACGCCCACGGCTCGCTCGGCGTGTCCAACCTGATGCCGCTGGCTCACATGTGGATGTCGGGGCCGGTCATGGGGATCGCCGACGGCCCGTCCGAGGTGCACAAGGACACCATCGCCAAGCAGGTGCTCAAGGGCTATGCCCCCCACGACGGCCTGTACCCGTCGATGCACCTGCCGACCCGCATCGAGGCGGCCCGGGCCCATATCGAGGCCCGGCTGGAGCACGAGATCGCCAACCTGTAGAGCGCGGGACGAGGGGGGTTCGACGAGGTGAACGATTCCGGTGGCGTCTCGGAGTCTCGGGCTGCGATCGACGCGGCCAACGCCGCCGATCCCCGAAGCCACGATGGGGAGCCGCTGGCGCTGGCCCAGGGCCGGCGGGCCGAGGAGTGGGTGGTCCGTCTCGATCCGGAGGCGTCGGACGCGCTGAGGCTGGCAGCCCGGGCCCATCACCTGCGTCGCTGGGCGCTGCCCCGCTCGGACTATCCCGAGGGTCGGGCGGGCTACCTGCGCTGGCGGAGAGCGCAGCGGGAGCGCCACGCCCGAGACCTGATCACCATCCTTGACGAGGCCCGCGTGGACGGCTCGGTGGCGGCCAGGGCCGCCCGGATCGTGGCCAAGCGGGGACTGGGCTCCGACCCGGAGGTTCAGGCCTTCGAGGACGCGGTGAGCCTCACGTTCCTGGAGACGGAGCTGCGCTCGGTGCTCGACCGTCTCGACGACGACACCAAGGCGGCCGACATCGTGGCCAAGACGATGGCCAAGATGAGCGCCGCCGGCCGGGAGCAGGCCGCCGAGGTGGCCGCCACTCTCGACGAGCGCAGCTACCTGGTCTTCGCCGAGGCCACCTGCCGCTGAGCGCGACCGGAGCCGTTCTGCAACCGGAGGCGTGACACGGCGGCGTACAGCAGCCATGACAGGCACCAGACCACCACCGCGACGAGCAGGACGGTCTCGTCGCCGGGACTCAGACCGGGGGAGTGGAAGGGCTTCACGAAGTAGTTGGAGATGAAGCCCCCCCGGTACGGAGTCTCACCCGCGAGGCGCCAGAAGTGCTTCTCCCAGACCGTCAGCGGGCACGGCTGCTGGAAGAGATTCACCGCAGCAGTCGGCACCAGCATGACCAGGTACCAGCGCATCACCCGGGGCCTGCGTGCGGCCAGTGGAGCACCCACGATGATGAACACGGCCAGCAGCCCGTGTGCGAGCGCTATCGAGATCGCCAGCAACCACGCACCCATGACCTCACACTACTGCGGCACGCGGTGGGGCCTCATGCCCGCCGGCCACGCTCGTGAGACACGGCGGTTCGGTAAGGTGGCCCCTCGATGGTTGCGTTCGGTGGGAGGTTCTGATGGCTGTTGGAGGCGAGCCGCGCCGGCGAGGTGATTCGGAGCAGACGGCGAGGCGGGTGGTGGAAGCCGCGGCCGCGGAGTTCGTCGAGCGCGGCTATGACGGGGCCGTCATCAGCGACATCGCTCGCCGCGCCGGGGTGACGCCGGGAGCCATCTATCCGCGCTGGCCGCACAAGAGCGACCTCATGGCTGCCGCCGTCGACCACCTCCTTGAGCAGTTGCTGCCCGAACAGAGGATCAGCAACCTGGGGCTGGAGGAGTTGCCGGCTCCGGACCTTCTGGCAGCTTGGGGAGCGAATCTGCTGGTTGCTGATCAAGTGCGAGACGTGCTGGTGCAGGTGTTCGGCAGCGCACGCAACAACGCGCAGCTCGAAGAGCGCCTTCAGCGATTCCTGAATGATCAAGCCGCCCAACTGACCGGTCTGGTGGAGATGGCCAAGGAGGCGGGCTTTGTCGACGCCGAGCACGACACCGCTGCTCTGGTCCTGTTGATCCAATCGGCCGGGATAGGCACTCACTTGTTGAAGTCAAGTGGGCTGTCGGATCAGTATGTTCCCTCTGAGGCGAACTGGGCCGGGCTCATCGTGGGGATCATGGGCTCCGTAGAACCCCAGACCTCGCACGCCCAATAGCGCCGGCACCGCCTAGCCAAGATGGCTGTAGGTGGCGGTCTCGATGTCGGTGTAGAGCTGGTAGGTGCGGGCGTCGGCGAACGGGAGCTGCTGGCTGATGTAGGTGCCGGCGACCTGGTTGTCCATGTCGATCCAGAAGAAGGTGTTGGCTATGCCGGCCCACATGAGCCCGCCGGCGGGGCGGCCGGTGGGCAGCGGCTCCTCGTTGATCTGGAAGGTCAGGCCCCAGCTCTTCTCGATGCCGGGGAAGAACTCGGCGTCGTTGCTGAGCTCAGGCCTCGCCGTGGGCAGGGCGACCACCCGGAGGTCTCCGATGTTGTTGACCGTCATCTGGTCGACCGTCTCAGGCTGCAGGACCTCTACGCCGTTGCGGCTGCCCCGGCCCAGGATCATCTGAAGGAACCGGCAGTAGTCCTCGACCGTGCTGTAGAGCCCGCCGCCGCCCGACGGGTACTTCGGTTCGGGCGACCGGGCGAGTTCGATGGCAGCCAGCGAACCGTCGGGCCTCCGGGCGTGAATCGCGGCACTGCGAGACTGCAGGTCGCCGCTCAGCCCGAATGAGGTGGAGCCCATGCCCAGTGGTCTGAGGATGTGCTCGTCGAGGTAGTGGTCGAGCCGGTGGCCCGAGACCTCCTCCACCATGCGGCCCACGATGTCGATGCTGATGCCGTACATCCAGCCCTCACCGGGGTCGAACAACGCCGGCACGGTCGTGGTCGCCACCAGCTCCCCGCTCGTCATCGATTGGGTTCCGGTGGCTTGCTGGTAGCGCAGCAGGGGCTCGCTCCAGGTGTCGTAGCCGAACCCGGAGGTGTGGGTCAGCAGGTGGCGCAGCGTGATCGGGGCCCTGGCCGGGCGCACCACCGGCTGCCCGTCGCCGTCGCATCCCTCGAGCACGCCGGCGGTGGCCACCTCCGGCAGCACGCTCGAGGCGGGCGCCTCCAGGTGGAGCCGGCCCCGCTCCACGAGCTGCATGGCCGCCGCGCCGGTGATGGCCTTGGTCATGGAGGCGATCCAGCAGACCGTGTCGAGCGTCATGGGGCCGGCGCCGGCCGCGGCGTCAGCTGACCGCTCCCCCGCGGCCGCGGCGGCGAGGAGCCCGTCGCCGGTGACGACTTGGGCGGCTGCACCCACGACGTCGCCGGCGCCCACACCCCTGTCGAGGATCGCCTGCACATCGTCCTGTAGCGCCACCCGGGCCTCCCTTGTCAGTCGAGCAGGGCCTCGACCGAAGCGGCCCAGCGGACGTGATCGCCAACCGTTGCCGGGTCGAACCCGGGCACCGCCAACGACGATACGCCGAGCCCGCGGGCCATGGCCGCGATCGGGGCCGGGTCGAGATCCTCGAACACCAGATCCTCGAGGGCCTCAGGCGGGACGAGGGTTGCCGCGGCCGGCAGGTCGCCTCGCACGAGCTGTTCCCGGATGGTCTCGACCCGGGTGTCGTCCAGTCCCCATCCGAGCCGCACCGGAGCAACTGTGTTGAGGGACGCGTAGACGGCGACGTGCATGATCGACGCCTGCGGAGCGTCGCGGTGGCGTACCAGCGGCGCCCAGACCAGCTCCGGCGGCCGGGGCCGGCCGGAGGCACCGGCATGGACGATCGACGCGGAGCGCTCCAGGTCCGACGCCGGGATCGCCCACAGCAGGACCCGGTCGGCCAGCGCACCCGCGGCGTGCAGCATCCGGTCACCCCGCCCCGCCATCATGATCGGGACGGGATCGAGGCCGACGTCGAGACCGCGGCCCGACGCCGCGTCGAGTGTCCCGGTGGCTTCGACCTCGCGGAGGGAGCTGACCAGCTCGGCGACCCTCGCAGCCGCGTCCTGCCGGGAGATCCCAGCCGCCACGGTGACCTCGGATCCGCCGGCTGCGATTCCGCAGAACACGCGGCCGGGCGCCAGTTCCTGCAGCGTGGCCAGCGCCGACGCGGTATGGAATCGGTGGCGCATGTACGGGTTGGTCATGGCCGGTCCGAGCTCGATGCGTTCCGTCTGTGAGGCGACCTCTCCGAGCAGCATCCACACGTCGCGCCACCAGAAGGCGTCGGCGATGCCGATCCACGCCGCTCCCGCTCCTTCGGCTTCCCGGGCGAGCCCGACCGCGGCATCGATGTCGGGGTTGGGCACATGGTTGATCACGCCGACCATCGGTCACCTTCGAGTTCGGCGGTCATGGCGGCGAAGGCCTCGGCTGCGTGATCGACGCCTTGGTGCAGGTCGTCCTGGAGCAGCGCGAGCCCGATGCTCGTGGGCCGGTGCTCGCGGACCAGTTCCGCCAGTTGCCGACCTACCACCGGGGGTAGGCCCGCCAGCATCACCCGTTCGAACACGGTGTCGTCGATCAGCGTTCGCGCCGGTTCCGGGTCGCCGGCCCGGAGCGCCCCGGCGGCCGACCTCACGGCGTTGACGTCGAGCCCGAGCTCCTCCCGCACTTCCAGCGGGGTGTCGAGCAGCGACCAGATCATCTCGGGCCGGTGTCGCTCCATCGCCTCCTCGGTGAAGGCGACGCTCGGGTACAGCGCGATGTCGATCGGGCGCTCCGACCGGGCCCAGTCGACGACGGCGGGGTAGCGGAACGGGGGCATGCCGGACACGAAGGCACCGTCGGCCAGCTCGGACGCGAGCCGGTTGAGCCGGGGCCCGCGCGCTCCCACGAAGACCGGCAGCGGCGCGCCGGCGGCCTCCTCGTCGACGGCGACGTCCGGAGGTCTGTAACCGGCCGTCGGTGTCCTGGTCGCAACCGCCCGGGTGACGTCGAGGAACTCACGCACACGGTCGACGGGCTTGCAAGCTTCCAGGCCGAACGGCGACAGCGACATCTGTCCCCCCGCACCGACCCCGAGCACGGCTCGGCCGCCGCTGAGTTCGTGGACGGTGAGCATGCTCGCGGCCGCCACCCCCGGATGGCGCACGTACGGGTTCGTGATGCCGGTGGCCAGCCGGATCCGGTCGGTGACGACCGCCGCGGCGGCGAGCACGGCGAAGGGATCGCGTGCCGGTCCCTCGTCGCCCACCCACAGCTCGTCGAGGCCGCGATCCTCTACATGGCGGGCCAGGTCGACCAGCTTGGGAGCGGGCGCGTCGGGAAAAACCCACACGCCGACCGCAGGAACGGTGTCGCCGCTCACGGCACCGGTCTACCATCGCAGCAATGGCCTGGATCGACACCGTCTCGTGGGACGACGCCTCCGGTCCGCTCCGCGACGCCTACGACTGGCAGGCGGCGAAGCTCGGCGAGCCGGCCGAGTTCACCATGCTCGGCAGCCTCTACCCCCCGATAGTCGAGGAGCGGCTCCGGCTCTATCGCGCCGTGGAGCACTGCCCGTCGCAACTCACCGCCATCGAGCGCCAGTCGGCCGCCTTGGTGACGTCCCGTCTCAACGGCACGGACCATTGCGCCTCGGGTCTGCGGCTCAAGCTCGAGTCGCTCGGACTCGCTGGCGAGGTGCTGGACGCCATCGACACCGACCCGGCCCGCGTGAATTCCGGAGACGGCCGCCTCGATGCGATCTGCACGTATGCCGCCAAGCTCACGCAGTCGCCCGCGGCTGTAACCGAGCACGATCTCGAACCGCTGCGAGAGCACGGGCTGAGCGATCTCGACATCCTCGACCTCAACAACATGATCGCCTACTACGCCTACATCAATCGGGTGGTGATGGGGCTCGGGCTCCGCAGCGTGATGACGTCCACCCACCAAGCGACCAGCGCCGTCCCGGACGAGCGCTGACTGCGGCCGGCGGGTGTCCTACAGCTGGGGCATCACCTCGGCGGCGAGGATCTCGACGGTTCGCAGGGAGCCGGCGTCGTCCTGCCCGGGGATGATCGAGAGGTCCCCGACGCCCAGCTCGGCGTACCGGCCGAGGGTGTCGACGAGCTCGCCGGTCGAGCCGGTGATCGCGTGCCAGTCGACGACGTTGCCGGTCACATCGTGTGTGCCGTATTCGAGCCGGGTCCGGTGAGCCAGGAACTCCCCGCCCGCGTCGAAGAACCGCCGGGCGACGGGGGCCAGTTCGTCGGGGGTTGCCCGCGAGGACAGGAAGGGCAGATCCAGCGCCGCGGCTCGGGCCATGGTCGCAGCCGCTCCGGCCAGCCACACCGGCGGCGGGCCGGTGCTTGAGGGTCCGGGCGACAGCGTCTCGTCGGGGAGCAGCCGGCGGAGGTCTGCCAGGCTCGCGTCGAAGACCGCGGCCCGATCGGCGAAGGCGATGCCCCTCGCTTCGAGGTCCTGGGCCCAGAACCCGGGCGTGACGACGAGGACGAATCCGCCGCCGGCCATCCGGTGGAGCGTGTTGGCCTGCTTGGCGAGCCACGACGGATCGCGCAGCGGGAGGATCGCGGCCGCGATGCCGACCCGGGCGGTGGGATACCGCCCGGCCAGCCACGCCAGCTCGGCCAGGCTCTCCATCCCGCCGGCCCATCCGGTGAAGTCCGGGTTGGCGAGGTAGCCGTCGCCGAGCCAGAGCGTGTCGAGGCCGCCCTCAACGGCGATCCGGCTCAGCTCGAGCGTGGTCTGTTGTGTAGTGGCGAACGGCGAGATCCCGATACGCACATCAGCTCCGGTGCATCGTCAGCTCGCCTCTCTCGCGACGAGAACGGATCGTAGTTGGTGATCATCGCGTGGGTGGACGACCGCGGGAAGCGACCCTTGATGTTGAACTTGTATTGGTACTCATAGTGGTGCACTCGCAAGTGTTCGGCACCGTGGTAGAGGTCCTCAATGAGAGGCGTTGCCTTGCAGACCAACATGAATCGTCCTGTGAACTGCATCAGAGCCTCGGCTAGACGTCGTTGATCCTGTTCAGCAAAGTCGACAGTGTCGTACTTGGAGAACGATGAGTCGTACGGCGGATCGACAAACATGAAGTCCTCCTGACAGAACTCGAAGCAGTCCAAGAAGTCGGCGAAGTCGAGAGCCGACAGATTGAGGCGCTTCAATTTGGCCACTACCGCGTCGGAGCGGAGATGGTCCACCTTCTCGCGCAGGTTCTTGTTCTTGGCGTAGGCCCGCCCGAAAGGGACGTTGAAGTGACCGTTCGCATTGACGCGGAACATTCCTCCGTACGCCAGCTCCCTTAGGAGGAAGAAGTCGGCAGCCCGCTGGACTGTTGTGAGCGTGGATGCGTTGTACCGTTCCCGGCAGTCGTAGTAGATGGCGTCTCTTTCGACGAGCGGGGCCAGCTCCCAATCTTCGACGATGGCATACAGATGCTTGAAGAACCGCTCATCGTGGTGCTTTACGCAGCGGTAGAACTCCATCAGGTCGGGATGAAGGTCGTTGGCATGAGACTCGGCGTCAATGGCATCGAAGTAGACGCTGCCTCCACCGAAGAAGGGCTCGAAGTAGCGTGAATGTTCGGGTATCCGAGGTGCGATGAGCGGCAGCTCGGACCGCTTCCCGCCCGGCCACTTGAGCAGCGGGCGGCAAGGAGCCAATTCGCCGCCGGTGCGTTGCCTGCCGGCTGTTTGCACCTCCGCGGCGTCGCTCACCGGCACGACAATACTGAGCCACCGTCAACCCGGGTGACGATCCGCCGCGGTCAGCCACCGTCAACCCGGGTGACGATCCGCCGCGGTCAGCCAAGAGCCCCCTCGTGTTGGAGCAGGAGCGTCTTGGTGTCCAGCCCGCCGCCGAACCCGACGAGTGAGCCGTTGGCCCCGATCACTCGGTGGCACGGCAACACGATCGGCACGGGGTTGCGGCCGTTGGCCTGCCCTATGGCGCGAACCGCCTTGGGTCGACCGATCAGCGCGGCCTGCTCGCCGTAGCTGCGGGTACTCCCGTAGGGAATGTCATCGAGTGCCCGCCAGGCGGCTACCTGGAACTCGGTGCCGCGCAGATCGAGGGGGAGGTCGAAGCTGGTGCGGTCCCCGCGGAAGTACTCGGCGAGCTGCGCGGCTGCCCGGGCTAGGACCGGATGATCCGAGCCGTCGAGCATGTCGGTGGGCAGTTCGACCGAGGTCTCCTCGTCCCTCCAGCTCACGGCGCGCAGGCCCTGGTCGGTGGCGACGAGGCCGAGCGGCCCGATCGGGCTGTCGATGGTGGTGTGCCAATGCGTGTCCTGAATGTCGCGGCTCATGGATCGTCACTCCTTCTGGTCAGCATGTGGGTCGAATGGCTGGCTGGCCTCGGTCGTCGAGGAGGCTCAGCAGCCTGGTCGTTGTCCTCCAGTTGCGGATGGTCATGCTCTGGTATTGCGGGGTGCTGGCGATCCGGCTCATCCGGCTCTGCGACAACCGCTCACTGAGACGCGAGAAGTAGAGCACCCCGGTACCGGGCCACGCCTGGTCGACGCCGTCGCGCAGGTCGACGGCTCGCAGAGCCTGGTGGCTCGACAGCGGCGTCTTCAGGAAGATCACGTCCGAGTGATGGACATCCGGCGCAGTGCCGAACCCGTCCGGTGCCCGGTCGACCACGTTGCGGAGCTGGCGGTGCGAGCGCACCACCACGACGAGCGACAGGCCGAAGGCGCTATCGAGCACCGTCTCGATGTCGCGCTCCAATGCTGCCGGTGGCCCGTCGGATTCGAACAGCACGTTGCCGGACTGGATGTAGGTGCTGACCGCGGCGTACCCGGTGTCCTCGAACGCATCCCGCAGGTCGGCCATGCGGACGATGTTCTTGCCGCCCACATTGATTCCCCGCAGCAGCGCCACATAGTTCGACGTCGCCATCGGCGGGACCATAGCCCCATGGGACACCCGGCGGACCGGGGCCGACATCAGAGCGAGTCGAGGACGGCGCGTCCTCTCAGTACGGCAGGCCCACGGCTTGGGTCAGGAACTCCATGTAGGGCGAGGCCGTTCGGCAGGCGTCCGCGAAGTAGTCGATGAATCCCTGTTGGGTGACCTCCTCCTCGTCGAATAGGCAGGTGGCCACGTGGTCCTTGCGCTTGAGGTCCTCGATGCGCGGGTGCTCGGGGTCGAAGCCCTTGGGCGGGCGCTTCAGCGAGTCTCCCTCCAGGTCGAACTCCTCGACGAAGTCGGGATCACCGACCGCCGCCTCCCAGCCGGCCTGATCGGCGACGATTCGCTCGCGGATGCGCCCCAGCGCGGCAGTGTCGGGCCGCCACAGGCCGACCCCTGCGAAGACCTCGCCGGGAGCCAGGTGCAGGTAGAAGCCCGGCGCGTGGACCGACTTGCCGGCCTCGTGGCGGAACTGGACCGCGGCCTGGGTCTTGTAGGGCGTCTTGTCCTTGGAGAAGCGCACGTCGCGGTAGATGCGGAACATTGAGCCGCCGTTGGCCCGGGTATCGGCCACGAAGTGCTCGCTGATCGAGTGCAGGTAGGGCTCGAAGTCCTCGATGAACGCCAGCAGCGGCTCCTTCAGGTGCCGCTCGTAGCGGCCCTTGTTCGCACCGAACCACTCGCGGTTGTTGTTGGACCGCAACTCGAGGAGGAACTCGAACAGCTCGTGGGTGAAGTGGGACTGCATCACCGGGTTTCTATCTCGACTTCCGGCAACACGCGATCGTGGTCGTGCCCCGCACGACCACGAGGCGAGGTCTCGCCCAGGAACCGCGCTAGTCCGGCTCCGATAGCCTCAGAACGCACAACCGTGCGCCAGTTGCCCGACTCGCGTAACCGGTCCCGCCCGCGCCTAGCCCGCTCCGACGGAGAGATCATGCGGTACCGCGCCTACTGCGCCCAGTCCTATCCCGATCAACCGGCTGCCGTCGGCGGTGCTGAGACCGTCGTCGACTTGCGGGCAGCAGCCGACGGGTAGAGAGCAGTCGACGGCAATGACCTCTGACGAGACGCGGCCGGGGCCGCGGCGAGTCGCGATCGTCGGTGGGGGTGTCTCCGGACTCGGGGCCGCGTGGGCGCTGAATCATCATCCGGACCGCTTCGACATCCGGCTCTACGAGGCTTCCGACCAGATCGGCGGCAACGCCATCACGGTCGACATGCCCCAGGACGACGGCACATCGATCCCCTTCGACATCTCGGTCACGGCCTGCATCCCGTCGGTGTACGACCACATCCTGCTGTTGATGGAGCAGTTCGGCATCGACTTGCTCGATACCCGGTTCAGCTACAGCGTCAAGTACGGAGGGCGCGTCTATGCCCACGACTTCGATTCCGAGATCAGGGAGCAGTTGCAGCACGAGATCGCCAAGTTCCAGCGCCTGCTGCGACGCCTGCAGTGGTTCGGTTGGCTGAGCCGCTCGCAGTCCAAGGCACTGAACGCTCTCAACCCCTTCAACTACGTCAGCATGGGGACGGTGCTGAACCTCGGCGGGTTCTCCGGGGACTTCAGGTACAAGATCCTGAAGCCCATGTTCGTCAACTTCCTCATGGCGACGAACGTGTTCGACATGCCGGCCGCGCTGTTCGCCCGGTATCTCGAATTCTTCGACATCGAGTCGGCAACGCCCATGCAGACCTGGGACCAGGGGACGCGGCGCATCTACGAGCATCTCTCGGCCGGCTTCCAGGACAAGATCTACTTGAACCGGCCTGTTCAGAAGGTGTACCGGTCAGAGTCCGGTGTCGTCGTCGAGGATGGAGCCGGTGTTCGCGAGGCGTTCGACGAGGTGATCCTGGCGTGCAACGCCAACCAGGCCCTGATGATCCTCGACAAGCCCACGGGCCTGGAGCGCTACCTGCTCTCGTCGATTCGCTATGAGAGCGAGCTCCACAACCACACCGTGGTGCACTCCGACTCGTCGGTCCTTCCCGACAACGAGGTGAAGCCCCTCACAACGCGCAGCAACCACATCGAGCAGTACGGGGCGAGACCGGACAACTACGAGATCACCTACATCATGCACAACCAGCAGCCATGGGCCAATCGATCCGACAAGCCCTGCCTGGTCACCTACAACCCGATAAGTCCCATAGACGAGCAGAAGATCATCAAGAAGTGGTGGTTCCAGCACATCGTCCACGACGTGCGCCACATGGCGGTGCTCGTCAGCCTGTTCCGCTTCATCCAGGGCAGGAGACGGACCTGGCACTGCGGCGCCCATACGCTGATCAACAGCCAGGAGACCTGCTTCGTCACCGGGCTGGCAGCCGCGACACAGCTCGGTGCCGACTATCCCTTCGATGATCCCGCAGCCCAGCGGTCGTTCAACTTCTACGGCAGCATCCTGTACGGCTCGCGATTCCGCAAGGTGTCAATCTCGGGGCGTGCCGCGGAGGCGGCGTGAGCGCTCTGGGCCTCGCCGCGCTGGTGGCCGGTGTGCTGATGGCCGGCTGCTGGCTGGTGAGCCTGCCCAGGCGCGACGTGTCGATCGTCGATCCGCTGTGGCCGATGGTGTTCGTGGCCGTGGCCTGGTCGTTGTGGCTGTGGAGCGACGGGAGCGACAGCGGTCGGGCTTGGTTGATGCTGGTGATGGTGTCCGCCTGGGGCCTGCGATTGGGCACCCACCTCACCGCTCGCAAGTGGGGCGAGCCCGAGGACTTCCGCTACCAAGCCCTCAGGCGGCGACTGCCGCCGTTCTGGCTGTGGAGCCTGCTGGTCGTGTTCATCCTTCAGGCCGGGCTGGCGGTAGTGGTGTCACTGCCGGTCCAGGCGGTGCTCGGCGATCCCGACCCGTCACCGCTCGGTTGGTTGGACTGGCTAGGGGCGGCGGTCTGGGCGGTGGGGCTGGCCTTCGAGTCGGTGGGCGACGAGCAGCTGCGCCGCTTCAAGGCCGACGAAGCCAACCGGGGCTCGGTCATGGACCGGGGCCTGTGGCGCTATAGCCGCCACCCCAACTACTTCGGCGACAGCGTGGTGTGGTGGGGCATCTGGCTGGTCGCCGGAGCGGCCGGGGCGTGGTGGACCGTCGCCGGGCCGCTGCTCATGACGATCCTGCTGCTGAAGGTCTCAGGGGTGACCGTGCTGGAGCGCAGGATGGCCGAGCGCCGCCCCGGTTACGCCCGGTATGTGGCCCGCACCAGCGCCTTCGTACCGATGCCGCCCCGGCGCACCGGTCGTTAGCATCAGAAGTCGGCATCCGAGACAACCACTTCGGCAGGACCGACCCCACAGCCTGCGCGATACCCGGGGAGGTTCACCCCTCGTGGACTTGGAGGCGTGGGAGAAGGCCGGGAAGGCGCTGGTGGCTACGGTGCCCGAGCCTGACGACGATGGCTAGAGGCCGTTGGCGGCGCAGACGGCGCTGAGCATCCCGTAGGCGTCTGGGGCTACGTCGTCGGTGTAGGTGTTGTAGATCTCCAGCAGGAAGCACCGGAACCCGAGATCGTGGCCGGTCACGCTCAACGAGTGGCCGGTGTCGATGATCCCCCAGTAGGGGTGCCAGTTCCAATGGGTGTAGACGGCGTGGGCGGTTTCGTGCAGCAGGAGCCGCTCTGAGCGGTCCTGCACAGCGATGGTGCCGCGGGTCAGGCACATCTCCCAGATCCCGCAGAGTTCCCATGTGTGGTCGTAGCAGCCGACCGCTCCCGGCCAGCAGACCTCCTCGACGGCCTGAGAACCGCGCCGCAGCCTTGGCCGCTCGGCGTCGTCCATGAAGTCGCTCCACACCTGACGGAACAGCGCTGTGTGGGCGTCGCCGGAGAGCACGGTGTCGCTCTCGCTGGTGCCGCTGTAGGCGAACAGGCAATCCTCCCAGCTGTAGTAATCAACCTCGCCGTGGTGATACCACTCGTCGCTGCACTCCCAGGTGCCACCGCCCGCCGTCTGGGTGAAATGCACCGGCGTCAACGCGTCCTCGTGCGGCGCAGTGAACAGCAGCAGCAGGGTGAGCAGGTACTTGAAGATCATGGTGGCTCCCTCCGGTTGGGGGTTGGGCGTCGGTTGCCGCCGAACGCCTGTGACCGAACCGAAGGGAACCCCGGCGACGCTTCGCCCCAATGGGGTTCTCGGTCACTCTTGGAGGGAGGCAGTTCCCTCGCGTTCGGCGGCTCTAGGAGGGTAGCCGGGGCCGTTCAGGCTGTCCAAGCCCGGCTAGACAGGTCAGTAGTCCCCCGTTTCCAGCAGTAGTAGCCCGACACCGACACCCCCACGACACGACAGGCGGCCTCAACGGGATAGCCGTCGGCTACGACAGCGGCGACGACCTCGAAGCGCCTTTTGGGTCGGTCTGCTCCTTGAGCAGCTCAAAGGCCCTCTTGGTCACCGCTAGCTCCGTCTCGAGCTCGCGGATGCGCTTGCGGGCCGCGGCCAGCTCAACTGACTCCGATGTAGTGATCCCGG
Organism: Candidatus Aldehydirespirator sp.; assembly: GCA_965203575.1. Lineage (GTDB taxonomy): Bacteria > Actinomycetota > Acidimicrobiia > Acidimicrobiales > Aldehydirespiratoraceae > Aldehydirespirator. The sequence goes on along the minus strand of OZ241894.1, from coordinate 1,431,579 downwards.
GCCGCAGCCCCCAATCCACCAGATCCTGGTTGCGCCAGTTGTAGATCGTCTGGCCCGTCACGCCCAGTTGCTGAGCGATCTCGGCCACCGGTTTGCCCGCCTCAACCAGATCCAGAACCTTGCGCCGAAACTCAGCCGGATAACTCCTCGGCATGATGACCTCCTCATGGTCGACATGCCCGAGATTCAACTATGCCAACCGCGCGATACCCGGGGCACACCACAATCCTCGCCCTCGTGGGACATGCGCGAATTGGAAACGCAGAGGTCAGAGGCTACGGCTCCTAGCGGCTTGGAACGCATTTCGCGAAATCCTGGAACGTTTTTCTGTATCTAGCGCGCAAGACACGAGGTCAGGAGCGCGACTTGCGCGTACGTGCTCGGCGCCGTCAGCCACGAGCAGAACCTCGCTGGCAACCGTCCCCCGATCGGCGGCATGATCAACGACTTCCGAAGAGTTGCTTGCTCAGCTGCGACACGATTTGGGGCACCGACACACTCCAGCCTCTGGCAGGATCTGCGATGCGCTGCTGGGTGGTCGAAGCTGTCACTGTTGGCATCATGGCCACGTGCCCGATCCTGGTCCGCCCGAAGATCACCGACGCGATCCTGAGGGATCGGCGATCGAGGCAAGATCGTGGTGGACGCCTGAGCGCGTCGAATTGTGCGCTTGGCTTGAGAGTAACGCGCCCGCGCTGGCCCCGTTTTATCGAGGGGCATTGGAACTCGCCATGCTTGATTACTTCCCCGGTCGCGTGCATTTCGTCTCACACGCGATTCGTGAGATACGGAACCGTCTGCCCGGTGCACTCGGTACCGAGGCTGCGAGCCGAGATGCGGACTACGGACCTCTGATCAGCAGGATCCGCAGCAGGTGGCTTGCAGAGGCACTCCCTGAGGATGGGAGGCTGTCGCTGCCGTCCGGGTCTCAGCCGTCCGCAGAAGGTCCGCCGCGCCGAGCCGTGTCTTATGAGTTTCTGGCTTCTGTGGGTCGGCTGATCGAGACGCACAGCGAGGACCAGGCGAACAGAGAGATGCGCCAGAGGCACGCCTTTAGTGCGTTGAGCGATCGAGGTCCCAATCCTCGATACGTCTTCAAGAACTGGCAGAAGCCGTATGACGAGGCCGAGAAGTTTGCGCACGCCGCGACCAAGCCGCGGCCAGATGAGGCGGATCGTGAATGGGTGGAGAAGTTCCTTGAGCTTGAAGGGGCTCTCATGGCCTTCTCCAAGCCCTCTTATGAGAACATGGACGACCTCGACAGACTGCTGGATCGAGCGCATAGACGGGTGAACGGCTGGGCAGCGCCCTCCGTCGCCGATCTTGGTGAGTTGGCAAGGCTCGTTGCTCGCTTTGAGAACCGGGTGTATTTCTACGATCGTCTGGAGAACCCGGAATGGGTGCCCGCGCTCGCAAAGCGTGGCGTGTTCGATGATCCGCCGAATCCGGTGGAGATCGACGAGGACGGGAGTGTGCAGTTCCCGCCGTGGCCTGAGGGCCGATTCCTGGCTCGGATAGCTCCTGTCGCTTCGGATGCCGTTGCCGCGGTCCTCGGGTCGTTGTCGCCGTCGGCGAACCCCTTCGTCACGCGCATTCTGCTTGAGGCCGCGCAAGCTCTTCCCGACGAACAGTTCAGACGCCTCGCGCCGAGGGCTGTCGAATGGATCACTGCTTCCGAAGCGACGACGTTTGTCGACCACTTCGCGGAGGAGGCTGCACACGTCATTGCCCGTCTCGCGCACGCCGGGAAGGTCCGGCAGGCACGGAAGGCCGCGAAGAAACTGTTGTGGATCGAGCGCCGCTCGGGCGCATCCAACGGCTCCCCAAGCGACGACATCCTCGGGGTTCCGCCTGAGCCCGTCGGACGGCTCTCGGACTGGGCGTACGCGCGGGCAGTCGAGCAGATATTGCCTGATCTGGTCGACTCCGCAGGCATGGAGGCTCTGAGGCTGTTCTCGTCGCTTCTCTCAGTTGCAGTCAGATTCAGCAAGCGCGAGGACGAGCCCTCCGAGTCGGACGGCCTTTCCGCTATCTGGCGACCCGCGATCGAGGATCACTCCCAGAACCTAGACCGCGGCGTGCGCTGCATACTCGTCACGGCTGTGCGAGACGCGGCCGTTCGTCTGGCCAAAGTCTCCGATGAGGACATGCGGGCTGTGGTGGAGGTGCTCGAGGCTGGGACCCTTCTGCATCGCCGCATCGCGCTGCACGTCCTCGCCGTTGTCCCAGGCAGCGCCGAGATGGCGGAGGAGCGCATCGTCAATCGAGACGTCTTCGACGAGCGTCACGTCAAGCACGAGTACGCCGAGTTGTTGCGGTCTCGACTTGGCGAGGTGTCATCCGAGGGGCGTAGGACGGTCCTTGACTGGGTGCTGGCCGGTCCCGACCTTGAGGAGTTTCGAAGGCTCTATTCGTCTGCGAGCCCTGAGGACGAGGTTGCATACGTCGAGATCTGGAAGCGCGACTGGCTGAGCATCGTCGCTGACCATCTCGCCGGCGCCGACATGGAGCGGTACCGCGAGCTTGTAGCCAAGCGCGGAGAAGCTGAACACCCGGACTTCGTTTCATGGATCGAGACCGGATTCGGCGATAGGACTCCCCTTTCGGCTGAGGACATGAACGAGATGTCTGCCGACTCCGTCATCGAGTACCTGGCTACCTGGGAACCGGACGAGGGTGCTGGCTGGGGCTTCGGTGCTTCGATGCGAGGCCTTGGGCGCACATTTGAGGCAGCCGTCACTCACCGGGTTGCTGATTTCGCCGCGGTCGCGAACCGGATCGAGACGCTGGACCCGACCTATGTCCGCAGTTTCCTGAGTGGGTTCGAGGCGGCCGTCAAGGCAGGTGCCTCAGTGCCGTGGGACCAACCGATACGCCTGATCGCGTCAGCGTTAGAGCATCCCTTCGAAAACGACGATGACACATTGAGCCATGATCGCGACCCCGGATGGAGCTGGACCCGCGGCCAAGCCGCGTCACTAATCCGAGAAGGCGTCGCTGATCGGGACAACCGAATCCCATTCGAGTTGCGCCAATCGGTCTGGAGTGTCCTTGAGTCCCTTACACGCGATCCGCATCCGACGCCCGCAGACGAGACCACCGCCGCTGGCTACAGCTCCATGGACCCCTATACGCAGTCGATCAACACGAACCGCGGCAAAGCGATGCACGCTGTTGTGGCATATGCGCTGTGGTGCCGACGCGAACTCGACGCTCACAACATCGATGCCGCCGAGGGGTTCGACCTGATACCCGAAGTGCGAACAGTGCTCGACGAGCACCTCAATCCCGAAACCGATCCGTCCTTGGCTGTGCGTTCCGTCTACGGCAAGTGGCTGCCATGGCTCATACTGCTTGACGAGCGCTGGGTCGCAGCCAACATCACCCGAATACTCCCTAGGGCTGCTGAACTCGCCGTGCTGCGCGATGCGGCATGGAACACATACATCGGTTGGTGTCCTCCCTTCAACCAGGTCTACGACGCGCTGCGACACGAGTACGAGGCCGCGGTTGACAGAGTCCCCTCCGAAGGAACCGTCGGCTTCACAGGCGACGAACGGGCCGACGCCAAGCTGGGCGAGCACCTTGTGACGTTCCACGGGCGCGGCTGCTTGCAGCCTGCCCTGCTCGAACGCTGGTTCGACCGTGTCGACGACGAACTCGCGGCACGAGTCATGGACTTCCTTGGAAGATCGCTCAACAACACCGAAGGAGACATAGACCCGCCGGTGCTGCAACGGATTCGACAGCTCTGGGACGCACGACTCCAAGCGATAGCCCAAGAGCCCGAAGCCCACAAGAACGAAGCCGACGCCTTCGCATACACGTTCGCGTCCGCCAAGCTCGACGACGACTGGTCACTAGCAGGCCTCGAAATCACACTGCGGCCCGCAGGCCCGAGATGGAGCGGCCGCCCAGTCATCGGACGCCTCGCCGAAATGGCAGATACCAAACCAGCCGAGGCCACCCGGTGCACCCTTCGGATGCTGAAGGGAACCGTCAACGACTGGGACCACCTCGGCTGGCGCGACCAAGTCAGCGACGTCCTTGCTGCTACCCACCACACCACCGACCCCGAGGCCATTGAGAACCGCAACGCCATAGTCGACCACTACGTCACACGCGGAGACCACGACTTCAGGGACTACACCCGAGCCGAGCTATAGCAAGCCTCCCAGACGCGCTTCACTACTGAGGCGATCGCGTCAATACAGTATGCTACATCCTAAGCTACCAGTCATCGTATCTCTCGTCTCTCCAAGACCTATTGACCTCTTCTTCCCAGCGTAGTCGATCCTCTTCATCAACTTCCCAGTCAGTCAACATGCATGACTGCTCAACTAGCCTTCTGGAATCCAAATTGAGATGACAGGTCGGGCAACTGATGCTCCGGGGTACGAAGTTCCAATAGACGCCAGAGATATATACTTGACCATCTCCATAGTCAAAGTCAGCCTCGGGTTCAAACTCACCATAAAGGTGAGCTGGCAACCCGCAAACAGCACATGTCACTCGCTGAAGACTGGGATCTACTGCATTAGCGGAGATCATGTCTGATTCAAGCAGGTCGAATCTGCGTTGAAAGTTTGCAGAGTCAAGATCACGACGCAGACTATTCCACCGGCGTTCAGCCGCCGCTCTACGCTGTTGCCATAGCGCGGCAGTTGAATCTCTGGACTGCTGCAACTGCAATTCGACAAGATCCGTATTCTCTCCAAATATCAACTTCAGACTGTACTGAGCTCTCTTGCAAAGCTCTACCATTGACCGGACCCATCCATCGAAGGCTTGATCGATGTTCTCCCTCGGGTAGGTTCCGATATGAACCACAGCATTTCGAGCGGACCGGAGCGCGTTCAAGTCCTCTTCGAAGGCATCGAAGGATACTCCGAGTCTACTGACACGAGAAATGGCCTTCTCAGCACCGATCGTGCGAAGAGACATGAGTACTTCCCCTCGGGGTTCTCCTTGAGCAAGGATGATTAGCGACTGCTCGTGGTTGGGATCGGCCAACAATACAGGGTTGACGCTTGCGAGAACGGCCTTCGCCAGCAGTTCAATAGCTGTGACGGCGTTGACCATGAATCCCTCCCAGTCACTCTGTTCATGTGACGAGAATGCGCGCTCAGCGAAACGGCGCGACGAGGACGCGAGGGCCATGTGGAGTGCTCGCCCAGATGCAGCTGGATTTAGACTTGCCATCGGTTGACTCTAGCGACATCCTCCCGTGGCCCACAGATTTGAAGATCTCATCGCCCTCCGGCACGTGTCCGTAAGGGCGCGGGCTGACAGTGACCGCAACTCCGTGGTCTTCCACCACCGCTCACTAGGCGCCGCAACAGCGCAAGCACCAGTCACCCGTGCCTACCTACCGGGCACCACCGGCACCAGCACAACAGCCAAAAGCCGGACAGGGCAGAAGGCATCTAACGCAGCTCCGCCAGGCACGGAACCAACAGCCCGCCGGTACCGGCGAGTGGCCGCCGGTCTAAGTGTCGGAGCCAGCCCACGGCAGGCGACACCGCCGCCGGCGCGGCCTTCGCCGCAGCGCCACCGGACCCCGAGGGGAGCGGGCTGGCCACTACCGTATGCGATCTAGTCAAGGAGCTCGCAAGCGACGACCTCGACCGCGGGTTCATTGACGCTACAATTGCCGCTCGCGGCGATGGTCGGGAAGCGGCTCCGCTAAGACAACTTGGTCGCCCCAGTTTGAGCCTTGAGATCGCATGGACGTTCTCGCGCCAACGGAGCGAGCACGGGGCCGGGTTCTCTCGACGTAGTAAGGGAGAGCAAGATACCGGATGTCAAGTGATGCCAACAGAGCTGCGTCAGAAGTAATTTGATAGTAGTGTGGGCCTCTTGGCGAGGAGGTGCTCTAGATGTGAATCCGGCCAGAATTCGACAGCTGGAAATTGTCCCTCCAGTTCTCGTTGCTCTCGCCAGTCCACTGCGTCCTGAGTGAAGCGTCCCGATGTCGCAACGACGACTTCCGAAAACGTCTTCTTCCATAAGCCTACCTCTGCCAGGAGTGACATTACATCGTTCACATTCACGGATCTTGTGAGCCAATGCTTGCACTGAACAAGGACGTGGATTCTCTTTGTGCCCAGTAGTTCATCGACGATAACCCGATCAGCTGAGATGTCACGTCCGCGGTCTGGAGCATTGAGTTTCATTAGCCATTCGACATTCTCATACGAGTCAGCCGATCGCAGCAGATCAAAGATAAGCCGCTCAAACCTCTGAGAGTCGATCTCTTCCCACGCTAAGCGACTAGTGACTGATCCCGTCGGTTCTGAGCGCACTAGCTCGCCAAGATCCTGGATATCAACCGGTCGAGGCTCACCCTCGAAGATCATATCCAAGAGCGTTACTCGTACGCTCGGCCAGTCCTCACGGACAATATCCGCGAGGTCGCATGGTTCTGCGAAGTGGATGTGCCGTCGCAGATACTGTATGCGTGTGCCCTCTAGGTGTTCTGAGCCTCGCAGTCGGTCAATCTCGCCGGTCAAGTCTCGAAGCAATGGCCACCCGTCGGAGTCATCCAAGAACTCTCGACCGCGGTCTGTTTCGACGGTTGATCGCAGTAACTCATCCACCATCACGACTACTTCCTCAATGCGCTTTCGGACCAACCGTCTCCGGAGTCTGGATACCCTATAGCGATAGTCATCGAGCTGTCGCTTAGGGTCTTGTATCGCGTCTTGTGTGTTCCGAAAGCTCTCGACTTCCATGCCTATCTCCATGTAGTCAAGTCTTATCTGTGAGATGTCATCTAGAGCCATGAGTTCAGCATCTAAGCGTTCACTATCAATGCTAGGAAGAGAGCCAGCTATGTCCCGAAATTCCCTCCGAATCTGATCGACTTCGGGCGTATCTAGACCGAACTCTATGGAGCTCGGGATGTGCAGCGCATACTGTTGCCAAAGATCTTCTAGTAGTTGGAGATTGGTAAGGGTGCGGTCGAATTGCTGCAGAGCGGTAGATAGGTCAAGTTGTTCCATCAAGGATCCCCTGAGCTGTTGTGCGAATGGCTAATCGGCATGATCGTGCCAGGTTGATGTTCCTGAGACCACCGTATCCATCCTTGAGGCCCGATAGGAACCTCCTGCAGAGGGTTGCGAGGGTGGAGGTGGGATGCGCGAATCGCAAACGGCGAGGTCAGGGGCTGCGGCTCTGAGAGACTCGGTATCGGGACGGGACGTTGCGTCGCTTGCCGCGCCGCGCATCGTGCCCGCCGCGCTCATCGCGGCTGTCGAACAGGGCCGCTTGAATTTCCGACACCCAGAACGCCAGGCTCTCTGCAACAGCGACAGCGAGGACCATCGCTGCCTCATGGTGACCGGCTTGAAGGGCTCCCATGGCGCGCCCTGCCAGCGTTCGCGGTTCCGGTAGCTCCGGATCGCGGCACTGCGCCAGGAGCTTCTCGCAGTGGGCCAGCACCTCGTCCTGGCGGCTGACGAGGACACCAAACTTGATCGCTTGGATGAGCCGCGGTGACCTCGATCAGCACGTCGGTAGGCGGCACCCACACCACCGGTATGCCACAGTCGACAGCGACCGCCAGAATGTCATCCGGCGCAAGTCCACTGGCGTGCCAGTTGCGGGGACGCAGCCAGTCCATCGCCACGGCCAGCGCAGGATTCGTCTGCGCCTTCTCGAAAGCGTCTGGATCGTCCACATGACCGAACTGCTTGATCACAATCCTCAAGCTCCGAACCACGACCTCACCCACACCGCCGAGTTCTGGCTGAGGGAGCAGCGAACTCTACTCGCCGAGTCATGCACGTGGCCGTCCGACGCCCCGACGCAGTAGTCGTGCCGTCTCCTGCCAGCCGGCTGCTGATTCCGAGGCTCAACTCAAGATCCACCACTTCGCTCCTCGGCGTTGGCTTTCGGCCCGAGACGGCGGGGTAGGGCTTGTAGTCTCCAAGTGCGTGGACGCACAACGCATCAGGTTCCTCGAACTTCTGAACGGATCCATCCAGTACGTCGTGCCGCGATGGCAGCGTCGGTATTGCTGGGGTGAACCCGACATCGAGCGGCTGGTAGAGGATGTGCTGACGGTCGCGGTGGCCGGTCCCGATGCAACCCACTACGGCGGCACGCTTCTCACCTTCCAGGAACCTGGGGCGGCGGGCGTGGTCAGCATCCATCGCGTGGTAGATGGCCAGCAGAGACTCACGACGGTCAGCATCCTGCTGTCATGCATCGCGGCCGAACTCGGACCGAGCGACCAACGAGTTGGCTGGAGTGCTGAGGACATCGAACTCCGGTTGAAGAATCCCGTCAGGTCTCAAGATAAGCACCGGAAGCTGAGACTCCAGGACGGAGACGAGGACGAGTACCGGTCAATTCTTGAAGGCAGTCCGTCCGGTGCTGGAGCGGTGACTCAAGCGTGGAGAACAGCGCGCCGACTGGTTGCCCGTAACGACCTCGCGCAGTTGCTCACGGGGCTTGAGCGGCTCCGGGTCGTCAGTATCGGACTCGGCGACAAGGATGATCCACAGCAGATCTTCGAGAGCTTGAACGCCACCGGCCGTCCTTTGACGGAGAGCGAGAAGGTCAAGAACTGGCTGCTCATGGGTCTGCCGGACGATCAGCAACAGGAACTCCACGAGGGCCCGTGGCGCGAGATCGAGCGATCGCTCGGAGCGGAACACACGACGGTGCCGATTGACATCTTCTTGCGGGATCTTCTGCGCTGGCGCACAGGCGAGTTACATGGAATCGATCGCGTCTATAGCGGACTTCGACGGTGGGCGGTACAGCAAGGGCACGCAAAGGACCGTCGGGCCCTGTGCTGTGATCTCGCCCGCCTCGCGGGGCTCTACGGGATCCTGACAGGCACAGCAGGTCCGCACAAACAGAAGGATGTCGAACGCGAGCTGCAGCACCTGCGGGCGATGGGCATACACATCCACCGTCCGTTGACGCTGCGTCTGCTGGACGACACATCCGACAGCGCCAAAGCGGAAGCCACGGACAAGAAGCTGGCGGAGATCCTCGCTGGGGTCGGGACGTGGATCACGCGGCTGTGGCTGGCTGACCGTCCAACGGCGGGACTCAACAAGGCCGTGGCGGAGCTGGCTCACGGACTTGGCCCACGCGCCGGCGAGGACTTCGCTGAGCATTGGCTCGAACGGATCCGCAGGCTCCGGAACTCGCGTATCGGAGTTCCGACCGACGAAGCTGTGCGGGAGGGCGTCCGAACCCGGAAGGCCTACGGAGGAGGCGTCACCAACACATCGTTCGCAGTGCTGTGCGCCCTGATGGAAGCCGAGAACAAGGAGTCCCCGGCTCGTAAGAAGCTGACCGTTGAGCATGTGATGCCTCAGAAGCTCACGGACCACTGGAAACGCGACCTTGGCGAGGGATCCCAGGAGATCCATGACCGATACGTCCACAGGCTCGCGAACCTGACGCTGAGCGGCTACAACCCCGAGATGGGCGCGGCGCGGTTCCGCAAGAAGCGCCAGGTGTACGAGAAGAGCGCAATCGGGATGACGCGACGGCTAGCAGCCGAGAATGAGTGGAACGAAGATGCGCTTGAGCGCCGCGCGGAGGATCTAGCTGCCCGGGTGCTGCGCTGTTGGCCCTGGACCGACCAGGGAGTCGAGAGGGCAGGCAGCCCTTCCGGACAGGCCCCGCTTCGGTGGCGGATCGACGATGGCCCATGGCATCCCGAGCAGGCCGCGAGTCAAATGGTCCTGAACGTGGCCGGGGAGCTGCTGAGCCGCGATCCCAGCAACGCCCAAAGGCTGTCGGGAGACTCGCTTAGCAATAGCTTGCAGTCGGCCCGACAGTACCCTGCTGGCACCGAAGCCGGCTCACTGATGATGCGCGCCGTTCCCGGACATGACCAGTACGTCCTGTACCCATACGACAGGGACTACCCCACCAGCGCTGATCGATGCCGCAAGATGGGCCAGCGCTGCGGCGCCTTGGTCGAGGTCGAGTTCCGAGAGAATGTTCTGACGCCGGCCTTCTGGACGCTCCTGGGTACGCATGCGGGCGGTGTTCCGGGACAGAAGGAGAGCTGGCGGGGGACAACGCAATGGACGAGGCCTTTGAACTCGAAGGGTGACACCGTCGGGATCTACGTCGGCAACCCGGATTGGCTTTGGCTGTACATTCGGGCGGGACAGACTCAGCCCTCCGAGAACAGGGCGGCCCGGATGCGCAGGTACTCACGGCAAATTCGCGAACAGATGAGCGATCAGGTTCTCGGAGAGAACTTGGAATCTGAGAGCAGGTCGGGCAGAACTGTGGCCGTCAAGAGACTCTGGACGCGCGATGACGAGAGCGAATGGCCCGAGGCGGCACAGTGGATCGTGGAGCAGTGCGAGCGGCTCCAGTCGATCATGGCAGAGCCATTGGACCCGACCGCGACGCGGATTTGACAGCTTGCGCAGCCCGATCATGAACCGCCCATGTCGCCATCCGCCGAGGTGCTATGCGCTTCTATCGCTCCCACACGGGGATCAGTCGGCAGACGAGCGCAGGCGCGTGCCTAGCGGCTCGTCCCCTCCGCAGCGATCAGACACCGTTCCCAATGCGAGATGACCAGGCCGACACTCCTGAGTTACATCTCAGGCACGCGGCGCTACGTTCCCGGCCAATCCCCATGACCGGACAAGACGCAGAGGCCCCACCGTGTGGCGCCAAGACCGCGAGAGCGCAGCTCAATGCAATCTCCGCAGGACCGGCGTCGTGTACCTGACTCCCGAGGTGCCTGGGTTCACCGACCGGTGGGGCCAGTACACCTGCACGGACATCGACGGGAAGCTCCGAGCCCTGCCGCTGTACGGGTACATGGGCGGCGGGAGAGACAGCCGATCCACTTCCACATGCCAAGTGGCGACTTGACGGGCTTCCGGTGCCCTTGGATTGGAACCCTCGCGGGCTGATATTCCCCTGGGACCAGTAGCGCGGCGTCTCTTGGCGCACCCTCGTACTAGCTTCCTGAGGAATGGCACGCTACAGACGTTCTCGCAGCAGACGCCGGGGTAATTCACGGCGCAGAAGTCCGGCCCGGGGCAGTTCGGCCCGAGGCCGTTCCGTGCGCGGCTACACGATCCGTGGCAGAGGCGGCCGGGTGAAGTACGTGGGGATCACGAACAGCCCTCGCCGTCGAGCGGCTCAGCATCGAAGCTCAGGGAAGCGTGGACGGTTGCAGGTCGAGACGGGCGGGATGTCCAGAGGGAAGGCCCGACGCTGGGAGGGAGCAAAGCTGGCCCGGTTCCGCAAGCGCAACCGAGGCCGGAATCCGACCTACAACAAGACCAGAAGCGGTGGCTGGAAGTTCTGATCGGATAGACCGGGACGCCTTGGGGCTTAGGCTGCGTCGATAGCACAAGACTCCACCGGCTCGCCAGTAGATGTCGAAGACCTCTCTGTCTTCGACTTGATGCGGCTCCATCGTCAGACGCTCTATGAGTTAGTTCACCGGGGAGTTGTCCGCACTCTCAACCAGCCCCAAGGAGACTGGGCAGAAACCTTGGTTAGGGTCGCTTATGACGGTCAGCTTGCCGCCAAGAGCGAGAAGGGTTACGACGTGATCACTGCCGACGGAACGCGGCTGCAGGTCAAGGCGCGAGCGCTTGACCACCTTGATGTGGGTTCCGACACGACTTCGGTCGTTCGTTCCTGGGAGTTTGATGCAATGGTGGTCGTGCTCCTCGATCCAGACGATCTCAGCGTGGGCAGAGCGGCAGAACTTCCTCTCGAAGTGGTCCACGACAACGCTCGATTCGTCAAGCACGTCAACGGCCATGTTCTGGTGCCCAACCAAACTCTCATGGATCAAGGCATCGATGTGACCGAACGGCTCCAAGCAGCCGCACACAGCCTGTAGCCGAACCAGCGCACCGGGCGGCGGGTGATGCCACGATCAGCCTGAGCGCCGCGGTGTGATGATCACTCAGGCTGCGTGTTGCCGATCTGTTCGACTTGTTTGAGGATCAGATCGCCTGCCCAACCGAGGATGGCTGCGAAAAATCCGGTGAAGTGCAGGATGGCGACCAGCACGAGCAGGGCTACTGACCAGAAGAGCTGCTCGGTGCTCCGCGACACCCCGGATCGGTAGCTGCGTCGGCTCATGGCAGCCCTCCGGGAGGGAGGGCAGGGCACATCGGTGCCCGACCGGAGTGTTGGTGGGGGGAGTTGGGCATCGGTTCCTCCTATGGGCGGGTGTGAAGCCCAAGCCCATCACCGGGGTACGACAACGGCTTCCTGATGGTGTCGGGCGAGCGCATGGACGCTGGCTAGAGTCCGGCGATGCCAGTGATGCCGGGAACCCATAACTGGACTCAGGTCACGGAGGACGTTGAGGACCGCTGGGCAGATCGGATGTCCCGTGAGGCGTTGGTCTATGTCGGTGCTCCGCCTGAAGACACTTGGGGTTTGCTCGAATCCAGCGAGAGCCACCGCGAATACTTGGATGCAGACACGGCGAATGCTGTCGCTGAGATTGAGGAGCGGGCGGGCCGCACCCTGAGGTTCCGAGAGGCCGACGCGGGGAGGGGTGCTAGCGGGTCTGGAACTGTCGTCGCGATAGTTGAAGCCGTCGCCGTCACTGGAGGTGCTGCTGCCGCGATCAGGGAGGCGGCTCGGCTGGTGAGGTGGGCGTATCGCAAGATCGCAAGCGCAAGAGGCCGCAGGCCGATGATCTCCCTTGGTGCTGCTGAGCATCTTGCGATGGCTGACCTGATTGACCGGGTGGATGCTGTGCCTCGGTTGCTCGGATCGGGCGACATGAACTCGAACAACCAGGATCGGGCGTTCACCGGAGGCGATGCGTTCTTCGTGGTGCTGGCGACAGAATCGGAGTTGCACCACTATCACGTCTCTGCCTACGGCGAGATCTACTACATCGGCACGTCTCCGCTGATCCCGAACTTCATGGAGGCAGAACCGTCGCCGCCGAGTTGGGCTGGCGGCGACCTAGACGACGACTGACGAACACCGCCCTATGACGGCGACGCGATCGAGTGGCTCGTGCAGATGGAACGACAGAGAATCCAGATCAACCCCCTGAAGTGCTCCAAGTGCCTCTATGTCGAATGGAGAGTTGCTGACCATCCCCTAGCTGGAGAGTTCGCGGGAGCGACCGTGCGCATACGGCACAACAGCACCAAACACGAACGAGAGTCGGGCCGTCGACGCAGCGTGTATCTGAGGGTGTGTCCCGAGTCCTGTCCTGAGCATCGGAAGCTCTTCGGGCCACGCGAGGACCCCGAATCGCACAACTCGACCTTCAAGGCCAACCTCGACTACCAGCGGGTCCGTTCGGTCGGCAGGATTCGCAACGAGCTCAACTTGCTGGCGTTCCAGCAAAACGAGAACGACAAAGCCATGTACGCACACTTCCTGCGCACCGGCGACACCCGTGCATACGGCTCTCGATTCGGCTATCTGCCGCCGAGAAGAGCGGGACCGCTTCTCAAGGCCGCTTGACGGCGCTCATCAGCAGCTGCGAGCGATCCACGACACCGCCCAGACGCGCCCTGGCAGCAGCAGAATCGGCAACAAGACACAAACATCGTGTCTGAGCCGTCCAACCAGCCCTCCAGGGCGCCGACGACAGGCCCCGAGCCGCCTAGGATGATCACTCCGGGCACTTACGCACCAATATACGCACCGGCCCCGCCCTCGTGGGACATGCGCGAATTAGAAACGCTGAGGTCAGAGGCCACGGTTCTGAGAGGTTTGGAACGGATTTCGCGAAATCCTGGAACGTTTTTCTATCTCTAGCGCGCGAAACCCCAGGTCAGAGGCATATTCCCGGACCGTGCTCGCATCGCTCGTGCGAGCAGTGATACACCACCTCTAGGGACTTCGTTCCTTGAGTCCGTTGAACCACAGAAGCGACAGCCCTATGACTCCGAGAGGCAGGGTGTAGTTCTCAACCGAGGAGCGGGCGATCCTGGCGTTCGTCGGGTGTTGTGAGGGTTGGGGCTCGGGCAGGGGTGCCTTCGGGGGAACCGCGCTGGTAGCGGGCGGCTAGATGGCGGGGCTTAGCGGTGCGCCATCGACGAGACAGCGGACCATACAGCGCGGCAGCCCCTCGTGATCTGTCCTATGCGGTAGTGCAAGTGCTCCAGCAGGCCAGACGGGCCGACCACGCCGATCGCAAAGATCCCGGACCAAGCCAGCAGGACCACCGTCAAAGCATCCGCGTCGCTGGAGCTAGCGAATGTGGACGATGAAGCCATGTCATACCCGATCATCCATTCCAATGCCGCTCCCAGGCCCCACACCAGCCCTTCGATGCCCCGCCATGCCACGCCAATCGACATCAGGCCAGTAGCGACCGCCGCCCCTCGTAGCGGTAGTACGGCCTCACTGGACTCTGGCAAGCCCCGACTCGGATACGCCTTGGCGTCCGCTATGCAGGCCAGCCACAACGCTGCTGCCGATAGGACCCAGAACCCGGCGGCCGCCACGACACGAGCGCCCCATACGACGTTCAGCGCCACCTGCCAGCCCCACCCGGCGAGCACCGTCCCCAAGCCGATCAGGGCGTGCGGGTTGTCCATGAGTCGATCCCGTAGAGCGAATTGTTTGACCCGGTGCAGCTTCCGATGCGCGACTTGTCTTGCCGCGTCCGCTTCTCGGTCGGCGTGCTGCACAGCCCGCTGCAGGCTTTCTTCGGCTTCTCGCAGCGCTTCATGGTCTGCGTCCGTGGACCGCGCCTCACTGCAAGCAGTCAGCGCCGTTCGCAGACTCTCACATGTGTGCTCCCTCTGGTGACAGATATCCAGCGCTTCGGATAGGGCTCGCCGCAGCCGGCGGCGCTCATGCTTCGGTACTCGGCTCAAGCGACAAATGATAGGTGAGTGTGTGACCGCGGCCTTGTGCGCCACCGTCCAGCGCCTTCCAGCGATCCGCTCAGCCCGCCGATCCGCCTGTCGGGTTGGTGCCGATTACCGCCCGCACGCCGATCCGCCTGCCAATCCGGTTGGTGAGTGCCCCCGCATAGCGCCACCCGCGCCGGCCCGGTCGGTGATGTCCGCACGGTCCGCCGCCGGGTCCAAAACACCGCCCAGAGTGCAACCGATCAGCCCAAACGGGCCAACATTGAACTCGTAGCGGCTGGTCGAGGCGGCGCGGCAGTTCGGAGGTTCCCTATCTCGGTGTGGTCGTCGCTCTCGTGGCCGCTCAATGAGGTCGATAGCGTCGCTCTCGATGAGCGGCACCGGACCGAGCGAAGCCGAGAAAGACGGGCTTGAAGCCGTCCGCGCGGTTGTGGATGTGGCCGACCACAAGCGGCTAGAGCGCTCCGGCAAGACCGGAGAAAAGACGGGCGACTGGCGGGTGTGGATGGCCGATGGGCGTGTCGCAGATGTGGAGGTCACGACCTGCACGGACGACGAAGCGGCTGGGTTCTTCAACGCGCTGCACCGTGGCGGCTTGCCCCGTGTGCGGAAGGCGAAGCGACTGTCGCACAGGTGGAGGGTCTGGTTGTCCGACCACAGCCCTCGCTGGAGCGAGAGGCACTCGGTAGCGGAACTGGTGGAGGCGATCTGCGACAGACTGGAGTTTGTGGAGGCTGCGGGTGGCACCCCCGAGCAGATGGTTCACATGGCGCAGAGGGAACTCATCGACCCTCACGCGTTCTTCAGCGGCCCGAGCGGACGCCGAGCCATTTGGTCAGTCGTGCGCAGGCGCATTTCGTTGGGCGATTGGCTCGCTGATGGCGCGCCCGGTTCGGGCTACTGGTATCCGCCGCTGCTGTTGGACTACTACAACGGTGGCCCGTGCCCGCTGACGCCCGCCGGGCCGGCCACGCAGCTGCTGCCCGGCGACAATTTCCTGCCTCACGACGGGTTCACCGAGGCAGGGGTGGGGCCCCACCACGCGATCCGGTTGCGCGTCCGGCGCACATGGCGCGCACCATTCTCTGGTACAATGGGCCCTATGGACGGTTTGTGCTCAACGATGAAATCGCGGCACTAGCTTCCGTCCGTCAATGCCGCTGAGGAGCATATCAGGTTCGCACGACAGGAGCCTGATGACCTTACATACCCGTAGTTACAAGGACAGGCATGTAACTACAACGACGACAGTGGACGTGCCCACAGAAGGGATCGACCAAAATGTCTAGTTCAACACGTGAGCATGACCCTCAGCAGGTCCTAGACCTCTATCGACGAAATTTTCCTGCTTTCGAGCAGCAGTTGGAACGCCTTGAGCGCGACCATCTAGGCGAGTTTGCCGTTGTCGCGAATGGTGAAGTGCTCGGCATCTACGCCACCGAAGAGGAGGCGCGAGAGGCCGCGTCGGGCGAATCTGTCATCTTCGAGATCAGGCATCGTCGACTTCGCTTCGCCTCGCTGACCAGCTAAGGGAACGCTGTGGATGCGCTGTATGTGCCGGTGTTCGTCGCGCCTGAGCGGCTAGGTGATGCACTGGTGCCGTGTCGAGCACAAATCGATACCGGCTCAACCCTCACCATCGCAGGCGGGAACCTCGCAGAAGCTCTGCTGGCTGACTACTGGAGCCGCTTCCAAGCGTTACCACCACCACAGACCGTCTACACAGCCGACAACAATCCCATCCCCATATTTCCGATTGACTCCGTGTTACAGGTTCCCATCAACCAGTACGCCAGGTTCGGAGAAGGCGACGGACCAGCGCCTGACTATGAACTGCACACCGTCAACATTCCGATCTACGCAGGTATCAAAGATGATGGTGGCTGCGTGGGATGGGAGGACTGCGACATGTTGATCGGCATGGACCTCCTAGCCAGATTCTGCGTCACGATCATTCTCGGCATGACAAAGCTGGAACTGATCCTTGCCTGACCGCAGCAGCGTCTAGGAGACTGCTGAGCAATCAGAGGGGGTGTCGCCTGACCGGTTGTCGCGCATATGTGCCACGGCCCCGCAGAACAGGGTCTCAAGGGCTCTGCGTCTCAACGCTTCTTGTGGCTGCTGATCACCGGTGAGCCGCCCGGACGGAAGGGACCAGCGCATATTGTTGGCGAGGCCACTTAACGGGCCAGCGCTCAGTCAGGGGAAGGCATCCGGGAGCGGAGATGCGCATGACACCGGTAAAGACCAAGCCGGTCTTGAGGCACATCCGGGTGAAGTTCCTTGTGCGGGGAATCGCCCTGAGGATGAGACTGCTGCACAAACAATCAGACGTCTGGTACACGGCGTCGACAGCGCCTGCCGACGGGTCACCGTGGGCACAGACCCGGGCGTACGGGAACGGGGTCGGGCAGATCGACTCCGGCAGCGTCATACATGTGGTGGAGGCCGAGGCGCAGCTTCGCCTCGATGCAGTGCACGACTACTTCGTCGGACTACGGGGAGCCACATGGACCAGCAGCGTCTATTCCCTACATGCGCTGTGCAGGTCGACCATCGAGGCATGCGCGTTCGCTGCATGGGTGTTCGATCCTGACGCCGCCCCGGCGGAGCGGCTACTGCGAGGCCTGATGCTCAGAGAACAATGGCTGCACCAGCACCACAAGACGCTCGTCAGGATGGCGGAGGCGGGTCATTGCGGCGAGTGGGACTCAGATCATCTTGCCGATATCGCCCGAGCGAGCAGCGTGACAGAAACCCACCTTGTCGACGTGCAGCGGACCATCGAGGAGGTCCGTGGCGATCTCGGGTCGGTGAGCGGGCTGTCGTCTGAGGTCCCCTCCAAGACTGGGCGCATCGGCGAGATGCTTGTCAACGACATCGAGATGCCGCAGGGGGCTGACGCCTACCACCGGTTGAGCGGCGTCGCCCATTCAGCGGCGGGAGCCATTTTTTCTACTTGGAGCGTGGACAGGGGTCGGCCGTCTATCGACTACTACAGCTTCTTGGAGCCCTTGCATCTGGCGCTCAGTTCCATACATTTCAGTATGGAGAGACGCGCGATCTGCTGGGGAGAAACCCACAAGAGCGCCGGCCTACTCAGGATCATTGAGCGGATAGAGCGCATCCTTGAGGGGGAACCGGATGTGCAGTCGATCTAGCCAATCCGGCCGGGGAAGTCGAGACGACAGCAGTCCAGCCGGTCCAGCGTCGTGTCGGTGAAAGACATGTTGCCCGTCAGGCCCCCCGGGGACGCCTCAGGGGCTTTGACGCCGATCAGCGAAATTCCCCAGAGTTGATCAGCGAAATTCCCCACCCTGGGGTGGTTGGATCGCCGTCAGCTTTGCGGCGGGCGCGTTTGGTGCGCTCGCGGACGGCCCCTTCTGGACTCGACAGGCGTCGAATCGGCGCCCGGCGACCTGGTAGCCATAGCGGCTGCCGTGTGAATGAGTCACGGCAGCCTCCGCTCGGTAGCGGCCTCGCTCCAGTCCTTGGCTGTGCTGAGGTCGTTTTCTGCGGTGGGGGCTATATCCAATGGTGCCAAAGCCTGAGGCTCACTGGCATTCGATTTCGTAACGCATCATTTCGTTGCGCAACTCCAACGCAGCCAACTCGGCGCGTTCCCGCTCGCGGGTGTCGTGGTCGGCTCGGGCTTCACGGTGTTCTCGGGCGAAGCGGGATTCAAGTTCGGCTACTGCGTCTCGGTGTAAGGCCCGTATCTGGCGGATGGTGCTCTGCCGGGCCTGTTCAACTTCGGTCAGAATAGCGGGGTCGTCCGCGTGGATTTCCGCCATGTTGTCGAACGCCGTATTCGTCTGTCCGATGTTGCGATCCAGCGACAGGCTCAGACGCTTGACGATGGCTGCTTTGTCGGCGTTGAGCGGGGCCGGGTCATAGGGGGTCGGTTCGTGTTGGGGCCAGAGTCCGGCGTCTCGGTTGTTGCACCATACGGACCGTTTGGCTGTCGTGGTGGTGGCAGCCGTCGTGGTTGTCGTGGCTGTGATAGTGGTGGTGGGCGTGTCGGAGGTTGTGGTTGTGGTGGGCTGTGTGGCACAGGCTGAGACGATCACAACCCAAGTCATGACGGCTATGAGCCGCGGGCTAGTCACCGCGGGCGAGCAGCGCGTCGGCCAGTTCTTCGGAGCGGGGTTGCCGTCAAGGGTGACCGGTTCGTCTAGCACGGCGTGGGTGGGGGTGTAGTCGGGGTGCGTCCCAGCCGTCCCAGCGGTCCGGGCGCTTCGGCTCAGCCATCGGCCTTGAATTCACCCCACCAGTCGGAGGCGTGAGTTCGCGGCCAGATGTGTGGTGCTACGTCGTTTTCGACCATCACAGCGTGAACCGGGGCATGGCAGCGACACTCGCCCATCTCGTTAACTCCCGGACGCCAGTGGGCGCAATCTTCGCAGTTCCCCTTCATTTCGTCTCCTGGGCGAATGTGATGGAATCCCTGCCCGACATTACCCGCCACTCGCGGGTGTATTCATCTAGGGCCGATCTATGCCGACAGGCTTCTGCCGCTGGTAGTCCAGCGATCCAGATCGATCGAGCTACAGGCCAAGCTCCCTCGCTAACCGGTCCATCTCCTCGCTGAACTCGTCAACGTCAGCTGTGACCGCAAGCGTCATGTCCTCGACAACGACCTCTTCCTCGCCAGCCTCGTACTTCCTGATGGCTGCCTCAACGTTGGGGAGCACCCGGTGGCCAAAGTCCCAGATCTCATCAAGCATGTTCGCGTTTATGGTCGACAACAGGTCAACGGCACGTTCTGCCCTGGGGTCCACCCGAACCGAGCGGCAGCGCAGCGTCCACCGAGCGACATCCTCCCAGAGCTGGGCCAGCCGACGTGCGACCGCGGCGATCTCAAGAGCGTCTCCGTGCTCCTCGTCGTCCCCGAGCGCTTGCGGGAGGTAGTCATTGAGGATCGCCTCGACGTCATGACCGAATCCGAGCAATTCGGCAATTCTGTCCTGCCCCCATTCCGCGAATTCGAGGAGGTCGACGTAGGTCACCTCGGCTTGTGCCAGCCGATGCTCGATCTCGCGACGCAGCGTTGCCCGGCGGTCCAGCTCTGCTTCCTGGGCGTTCACCCAACGCGCCCGCGACGCCGGGCTGGCGGTGTCGATGGGCTCGATCGGGGACTGCTTCGATAACGCCGTCATCGAGGCGTTCTGGGCCCGCATGCAAGTCGAGCTGCTCAACCGGCGACGCTGGCGAACCCGCCTGGAGCTCTCCAACGCCATCTTCGAGTACCTTGAGATCTTCCACAACCGGCAGAGGCGGCACTCATCACTCGGCATGCTCACGCCCGTCGAATACGAGATCCGCCACGCCACCACCGCCTGAGACCAAACAACCCGACGACGCGAAACGCAGGGCACACCAGAGCCTGCGCACTACCCGGTGAGGCTCAGTCACGCTGATCGTCATCGCGGTCGACGGCACGCCCTGTGTGACCTTCACTGACGGCAACGGCACCGACTACTACATGCCGCTCAAGTTGATCCAGGTCAAGAAATCCGACAGAAAGAAGCGGCTCCAGGTCGCGACTCGGTGGGCGCTGCCCGACAAGGCGCTAGTGCCCGTCAACCTCGTCGGTGCTGAGACCCGCGTGCGCCATAGCCGGACTATCCAAGAAAAGCTGGGCAACAAGAGCCGTTCAAGGGCGTTGCGAGTATTCCCCGAATCCGACGAACGCTTCCCGGATCTGTTGGGCCGCCGCCAGGACTCCGAGTCCGATAACGACGACCACAAGTCCAAACTGTGGAACCGCCGCTGCCGCACGATCAGGCACGGCAACGTCGAACTCAACCAGATCTCACGCCAGGTCCACAGGCTCGTCTCAGCGCTGATGTCATACCACAACCGCACGGGCGCCGACATGACCCGCTGGTTCGGCCAGCACCAACTGGCTCGAAGAGCCATACCGCTAGCTCTAGCCGCTTGACCGGACCGGCTCCCAAACAGAGCTGAGATCAGCGCGCCCTCAATTCGGTGGGCGCGCTCGACCAAGCCTGAACGGCCCGAATCGGGCACCGAAACTGCCTAACCTGGGCTCCGATAGCCTCCGAACGCCAAGATCGCGGCCTTGCTGGCAATTTCGCGAAGCAAACCGCATACCCTCCGCCCTCGTAGCTCAGTGGATAGAGCATCGGTCTCCTAAACCGTGTGCGCAGGTTCGATTCCTGCCGGGGGCGCCCGACTCCAGTCTCGTCGGGCGGCTGGACTCTGCCCAGCCGTTCGAGCCTCGGCGTCGCGGGTGCTGGTGGGCCAGGCGCGTTACGTCACGGTCTGAGGGCCGTCAGGGGCACGACCGCTATGCCGTCGTCGGTCTGGTAGCCGGGCCCGAAAGCGGTGATCACGATGAGGCGGGCTGGCTCGCCGCGGCGGCCGGTGTCGACCCGGGCGCGCACGGCGCGCAGCGACTGCATGGCCTCGGTGATGGCCGATGCCCCGCCCAGCTTGATCTCGACGGCAGCCCACTGTCCGTCCAGGCCCTCGAGGATGGCGTCGGCCTCGAGGTTGGTGTCGTCTCCGTAGTAGTAGGCCCGCCCGTCGATGGACTGGGCGTACACCCGAAGATCCCGCATCGCCATCGACTCGAACAGCAAGCCCATAGCTTCCAGGTCGTTGGCGAGCCATGCCGCCGACGCGGCCAGCGCGGCCACGGCCAGCGCGGGATCGGCGAAGTAGCGCTTGGGGGTCCTGCGCAGCCGCGTGGGCGACCGCAGGTGCGCCGACCACGCCGGCAGGGGCTCGATGACAAACAGGCGGGCCAACTCGTCCAGATAGGCCCGCAGCGTCGAGCGGGCCGGGGGCCCGGCGTCCTGCTCGGTCAGGTCGGCCCTCAGCGTGGCCTGGGAGGCCGCAGTGGCCTCATTGCGGGCCAACGACGCCAGCAGCCGCCCGGCCAGGCCGGGGTCGCGCCTCACTCCCGTGACGCGAGAGATATCAACGCGGGCGACGTCGTCGAGGTAGTCCCGCAGCCGGGCCTGAGCCACTGCGGGCGCCATGCTGACCATGCGGGGCCACCCGCCCCGACAGATCAGATCGGCGACGTCGGCGATGGTCTGCCCGGTCTCGGCCGCCCGACATCGGCTCCCCGCCATCAGCGAGGCGAGCGACACCTCCCCGGTGGAGTCGCCCGACTCCCACAGCGACATCGGCCTCATGCGTACCCGTGCCACCCGTCCCGCGCCGGAGTGCTCGGTGATGTCGTCGGGCGGGTTCTGGGATCCGGTGAGCACGAAGTGCCCGAATCCGCCCCGCCGGTCGCAGGCGTGGCGCATCGGGTTCCAAATGCTTCGAACCAGCTGCCACTCGTCGAGCAGCCGGGGCTCGAGGCCCTCCAGGATCGAGGCGGGATCCACCTCAGCGGCGAGCCGCATCGCCTCCGATCCGTCCAGCACGACCTCGCTGCGGGCGAACCGTCGTCCGGTCCAGGTCTTGCCGCAGCCGCGAGGGCCCTCGATGAGCACCGCCGGTGCCGAGGTCAGCGCCGCGGCCACCTCGGAGTCCACTACACGGTTCAGATATCTTGAGTCGGTTCCCACAGCCATGTCCTTCCCCAGGTCCAGGCTCTTTGCACTCCACTTTTGAGCTATTTTAAACTCCAGTTTTCAGATCTTCCACACTCCAATATACGGACAGTCTGCGATCCACTCTGTCTGCCAGTTGTTCTTGGCCTCACCGTGTACGCAGGTTCGATTCCTGCCGGCTGGCGCGGTGAGGGCCTATGTTGCGTTGGTGATGAGCCGCGTTTGCCGAGAAGCGCCCGCCGAACTGGCCGAGCGAGTCCGTGCCGACGTAGGCACCTGATCCCATGAGCTCCGTAGACCCCTTCGCTGAAGCGCGGCTGGGGCCGGTCACGCTGCGCAACCGGATCATCAAGGCGGCCACCTTCGAGGGGGTGATGCCCGAGGCCCTGGTGACGCCCGAGTTGATCGAATACCACCGGGCGGTGGCCGCCGGCGGGGCCGGCATGTCGACCGTCGCCTACCTGGCCGTGGCTCCCGAGGGGCGCACCCACGCCGAGTGCATCTGGCTGCGCCCCGAGGCCGTGCCCGGCCTGCGGCAACTCACCGGCGCCATCCACGCCGAGGGTGCGGCCGCGGGCGCCCAGATCGGCCACGCAGGACCCGTCGCCAACTCCCGGTCCAACAAGGCCGCGTCGATCGCCCCGAGCAAGAGGTTCAACCCGCTGGCCGTGCGGGTCATCCGCTCGGCCACCGACGCCGACATCGCTCGCATCACCAACGACTACGCCCGGGCCGCCCGCCTCGCCGCCGACGGCGGCTTCGACGCCATCGAGATCCACCTCGGCCACAACTACCTGCTCAGCGCCTTCCTGAGCCCCAACCTCAACCAGCGCACCGACGCTTGGGGCGGATCCCTCGACAACCGGGCCCGGTTCGGTCGCCAGGCCGTCCAGGCGGTGCGGGCCGCGGTGGGCGACAAGCTGGCCGTCACCGCCAAGGTCAACATGAACGACGGCGTGCCCGGCGGCCTCAAGGACGATGAGAGCCTCGAATTCGCCCGGATGCTCCAGGCCGACGGTGCCCTCGACGCACTGGAACTCACCGGAGGCAGTTCCTTCGCCAACCCCATGTACCTGTTCCGCGGCGACGCCCCCCGCGACGAGTTCGCGGCCACCCTCCCACCCCACGCCCGGCTCGGCTTCAAGCTGGCCGGGGCCAAGCTCATGCCCGACTACCCCTTCGAGGAGGCCTACTTCCTGCCCAAGGCCCGGAAGTTCCTCGAAGCCCTCGACATGCCGTTGATCCTGCTGGGGGGAATCAACCGGCTCGACACCGTGCAGTCCGCCCTCGACGAGGGGTTCGCCTTTGTGGCCATGGCCCGGGCCCTGCTGCGCCAACCCGACCTGGTGAACCAGTGGCAGGCCGGCAACGCCGCCGAAGGCAACTGCATCCACTGCAACCGCTGCATGCCCACCATCTACAGCGGCACCCGCTGCATCGTCGACCACCCCGACCCCCTGACCGTCGGCCGCCCCATCATCTGACCGGCGCCCGCCTTCGACGCCCGCTGCTAGGGCTGTTGGAGGGGCAGCGGTAGCCTCGGCTCGTGCGCCTGTACGACACCGCACGCCGTTCTGTGGTGCCCTTCGAGCCCTCCCCGCCGCCCGAGGAGGTGCGGATCTACGTGTGCGGCATCACCCCGTATGACAGCACCCACCTCGGGCACGCCAACACCTACCTCGCCTACGACCTGCTGATCCGCCGTCTCGAGGACCTCGGCCACCAGGTGCGGCTGGTGCGCAACATCACCGACGTCGACGACTCGATCCTGCCCAAGGCCCGCGAGCTCGGCGTGGACTTCCTGGAGCTGGCCGCAGCCGAGACAGCCCGCTTCCACAGCGACATGGAGGCCCTCAACACCCGACCACCCGCAGCCGAGCCCAAGGCCACCGAGTGGGTGGCCGAGATGATCGCCCTCATCGAGGTCCTCGTGTCCGCGGGCCACGCCTACACCGTCGAGGGCACCACCTGGTTCGACACCTCCACCTGGCCCGCCTACGGCCGCCTCGGCGGCTACGACACCGCCGCCATGCGGACCCTGGCCGCCGAGCGAGGAGGCACCCCCGACGACCCCCGCCAGCGCAACCCGCTGGACTTCGTGCTGTGGCAACCGTCGGCACCCGACGAGCCGACGTGGGACTCGCCGTTCGGCCCGGGCCGTCCCGGCTGGCACATCGAGTGCAGCGCAATGTCGATGGGCCTGCTCGGCGCCGGCATCGACCTGCACGGCGGGGGCAGCGACCTGATCTTCCCCCACCACGAGTGCGAAATGGCCCAGAGCGAGGCCGCCGCCAACCGGCAGTTCGTGAAGCACTGGATGCACTGCGGGATGGTCGCCTACGAGGGCACCAAGATGTCGAAGTCGCTAGGCAACCTCGTGTTCGTCAGCGACCTCTGCAAGGAGAGCGACCCGGCTGCGGTGCGCCTCGCGCTGATGCGACACCACTACCGCCACGACTGGGAATGGCACGACGGCGACGTCGACGAGGCCGAGGCCCTTCTCGACTCCCTCAACGAAGCAGCGCGGTGGAAGGGCTCCACCAGAGGTGCCGATCCCGCTCCGTTCGCGCAGCGACTACGAGAAGCGCTCGACGACGACCTCGATGCGCCCCGGGCCCGTGCCGTGCTGGCCGAGATGGCCGACGCCGTGCTCGCAGGCCGCCTCGACGACTCCGCACCGGGCCTGCTGGCCGAGCTGTGCGCACTGTGCGGGATCTCCCTGGAGCCAGATCCGCCGTCGCCCGACCCGCAGTGATCTCGCTGTACGACACCCTCACGGGCGAGGTTCGCCCCCTGAAGCTTCGTGAGCCGGGCCGGGTGGCGCTGTACGCCTGCGGCCCGACCGTCTACGACCATCCCCACCTCGGCCACGCCCGCTCGGCCCTCACCTACGACGTGCTGCGCCGCTACCTGGAGTGGCGGGGCCTCGAAGTTCGCCACGTGGCCAACATCACCGACATCGACGACAACATCATCAACCGGGCCCGCGACGAGGGCAGCACCGAGAGCGAGGTGGCCGTCGAATGGGAGGCGGTCTACGTCGACGCCATGGCGGCGCTCGGGATACTCGCCCCCCACGACCGGCCCAGAGCAACCGAATGGGTCACCGAGATGGTCGACTTCGTCGCTCAGATCATGGACGCCGGCGCCGCCTACGCCACCTCCACAGGCGTGTATCTGAGGGTGCGGGACGTGGCTGGTTACTGCGACTTGGTGCGCCGCGACCTCGACGATTTACGGGCCTCGGCCGGAGCCAGGGTCGAAGTCGATGAGGCCAAGGAGGATCCCCTCGACTTCGCCCTGTGGAAGGCGGCCAAGCCCGACGAGCCGTCGTGGCCGTCGCCGTGGGGTCCGGGCCGCCCCGGCTGGCACATCGAGTGCGTGGCCATGAGCCTCGGCATCCTCGGCGAGGACTTCGACATCCACGGCGGCGGCAACGACCTGGTGTTCCCCCACCACACCAACGAGCGGGCCGAGGCGCTGGCCGTGGGCCGGCCCTTCGCCCGCCACTGGGTACACAACGCCATGCTCAACATCGAGGGCACCAAGATGTCGAAGTCGCTGGGCAACTACCGCACCGTTGTCGAGATGCTCGACGAGCACCCGGACAACGGCCGGGCCTTCCGCCTGCTGGTGCTGCAAACCCACTACCGCAAGACCATGGAGGTCAACCCCGACCTGATGGCCGCGGCCCGATCCGCATGCCAAAGGCTCGACGCCCTGGCCCGACGGGCGCCGGTCCTCGACTCCCCGCCGGGATCGGGGAGCGGTGGTGAGCTGGACGCATCCGCCGTCGACGCCTTCCGGGCAGCCATGGACGACGATCTGGGCACGCCCCAAGCCGTGGCGGTGATCTTCGACACGCTGCGCCGGGCAAACGTTTCACTCGACCGCGGTGACGATGACGCCCGAGCCCTGACGGCCACCGTGATCGATCTGGCGAGCGCGCTGGGCCTAGCCGCAGACGCCGCCGGGCCCACGGCCGGCACCGACGACGCTGCCATCGAAGACCTCGTTTCCCGGCGCCAGGCGGCAAGGGCGGCCAAGGACTGGGCCGCTGCCGACTCGCTGCGAGACGAGCTGTCGGCTCTAGGGGTGGTGGTGGAGGACACTCCGGCCGGCCCGATCTGGCGCCGGGCGTGAATTCCTGCCACCGCCCGAAATTGATGCGAGTAATGGACCTATACGGGCGGTTTCGTCATCAATTTCGCTCGGGGGTTGAGACGGAGGCAGTGGCGTGAGCGTGCTCGGCAACCGGGTGCTGCGCACCGAGGACCCCCGGATGCTCACCGAAGGGGCCGGCTATGTAGCCGATCTGCGGCTCAAGAGTGCGGCCCACGCCTGCTTCGTGCGCTCCACCGTCGCCAGCGGGCGCCTGATCGGCGTGGACACAGCCGAGGCCAGCAGGCAACCCGGCGTGCTCGGAGTGTT
Source organism: Candidatus Aldehydirespirator sp. (assembly GCA_965203575.1). GTDB lineage: Bacteria > Actinomycetota > Acidimicrobiia > Acidimicrobiales > Aldehydirespiratoraceae > Aldehydirespirator. The sequence continues at coordinate 1,404,794 of OZ241894.1, read as the reverse complement.
CACCGCGGCCGACCTTGACCTGCCCGACCTGAAGCCGATCCCGGTGGTCGACCAGCGGATGACCCGCCCGGTGCTGGCCCGCGACACCGTTCGCTTCGTCGGCGAGCCGGTGGCGGTGGTGGTGGCCGAGACGGCCGCCGCGGCCGCCGACGCAGCCGAGCACGTCCTCGTCGACATCGATCCGCAGCCTGCGGTTGTGGCTCTGCCCGACGCCGCAACCGACGACACGCTGGTCCACCCGGGCGCGGGCACCAACGTCGCCTTCGACATGCCCGCAGCCGGGCACGGCGGAGGCTCGCCGGACTTCACGGGGTGCGAGGTCACGGTGGGGGACACGCTGGTCAACCGGCGGCTCGCCGCCGTGCCGCTGGAGCCCCGGTCGGCCGCTGCGGAATGGTCCGCTGATGGCCGTCGGCTCACGTTCTACGCCTCAACCCAGGCCCCGCACCGGGTGCGCGACGCCCTGGCTTCCCTGTACGGGCTCGACAGGGCCGCGGTCCGGGTGGTGACCCCCGACGTGGGCGGCGGCTTCGGGGCCAAAGGCTCGCCCTCGCCCGAGGAGCTCGTGCTGGCCGGACTGGCCCGCGCCGTCGGCCGGCCGGTGGTATGGACAGAGTCCCGGGCCGAGAACCTCGCCTCCCACGTGCACGGCCGGGCCCAGACTCAACGATTCCGCCTGGGCGGCACCCGCACCGGACGGATCTCCCACTACGAACTCGAAGTCGTCCAGGACGCGGGCGCCTACCCGATGATCGGTGCCTTCCTGCCCACCTACACCCGCAAGGTGTTCACCGGCTGCTACCGGATCGCCAACGCCTCGATCAGCGGGCAGAGCCTTGTCACCAACACCGCGCCGGTCACCGCCTACCGGGGCGCCGGCCGGCCCGAGGCCATCTACGCCGTCGAGCGGGCCGTGGACCTGTACGCCGCCACGGTCGGGATGGACCCCGCCGAGGTGCGCCGCCTCAATTTCGTGGCGCCCGAGAGCTTCCCGTACACCAACCCTGCGGGCAGCACCTACGACACCGGCGACTTCGGCGAGGCCCTCGACCGGACGCTGGCCGCGGCCCGATATGACGACCTGCGAGCCGAGCAGGCACGGCGCCGGACCAGCGGCGACCCGATGCTGCTCGGCATAGGTATCGCCTCGTTCGTGGAGAGCACCTCGATGGGTCCCAGCGAGTTGGGTGAGATTGAGCTAGCGGCCGACGGGTCGCTGGTGGTGCGCAGCGGGGCCACCACGTTCGGGCAGGGCCACGACACCTGCTGGGCCATGATCGCGGCCGATGCCACCGGAGTGCCCGTCGATCAGATCACGGTGATCTCGGGCGACACGGCGGAGATCGCCTCCAGCGGGCTGACGGCCGCCTCCCGCTCCGCCCAGCTGGCCGGCTCGGCGGTCCTGACCGCGGCCCGGCATCTGGTGGAACGGGCCCGCGTCCATGCTGCGGCCAGGCTGGAGGCCGCTGAGGCCGACGTCGTGCTCGACACAGCCGCGGGGACGTTCCATGTGGCCGGGTCGCCGCAGCCCAACCTCGGCTGGGCCGACATCGCCGCCCAAGCGGCTGACCACGGTGAGGCGCCCTTGGCCGCGGTCTCGGACTTCGAGCAGCCCGACAACACCTACGCCTTCGGCTGCCACCTGGCCGTGGTCGAGGTGGACTCGGCTACCGGCGAGACAACGCTTCAGCGCCTGGTCGCCTGCGACGACGCTGGCACGCTCATCAACCCCCTCATAGCTGAGGGCCAGGTCCAAGGCGGTATCGCCCAGGGCGTGGCCCAAGTGCTGCTGGAGGAGATGGTCTACGACGGCGACGGCAACCCGATGGCCACCAACCTCGTCGACTACCCGGCGATCTCAGCTCCCGACCTGCCCAGCTTCGAGCTGATCCCCATGGAGACACCCACGCCCCTCAACCCGCTCGGCGCCAAGGGAATCGGCGAGTCCGGCACGGTCGGCGCCGGCCCGGCCGTCCTCAACGCCATCCACGACGCGGTGGCCCACCTGGGCATAGACCACATCGACATGCCCGCCACCCCCCACACAATCTGGCGCGCCCTGCAGCGCGAAGAGGACCTAATCCGCTAGCGGATGGCGTGGATGTAGCCGCCCTTGGTGCCGACCACGATGAGGCCGTCCCACACCGCCGGGGTTGACTCGATGCAGGCGCCCAGCGAGATGCTCCACAGCTCGGGCGGCTCCACCGTCGTGTCGCTCACGTCGAAGGCGTAGAGCCTGCCGCCGCAGTCGCCCTGGATCCACACGTCGTCCACGATGGCGGGGCTGGGCCAGGTGGGGCCGGGCAGCTTCTTGGTCCAGCGCACCTCCCCGGTGGCGGTGTCCACGCCGTAGACGTGGCCGGTGTGGGTGGGCACGATGAGCAGATCGCGGTGCAACCCCGGAGTGGCCCACACTCCCGAGCCGTTCAGCGCGCCCCGCACATGCACGCTCCACACCAGAGGATCGTCGGGCCGGCTCGGGTCGAGCTTGATGATCTGGCCCACCTCGTGGGAGCGGTCCGTGCCCCTCTGGTACTCGACCCCGGCGTAGATCATGCCCTCGGCATCGATCACCAGTGATGCGTCGGTGTCGTCGCCCGTCCAGAAACGGAACACCCGCTCGGGCACGGCGGCCGGGTCGTCCCGCAGCCCGGCGATGTCCCAGCCCTGGATCAGCCCGCCCGAGTTGGCGAAGTACACGGTGTCGCCGCTGATGGACACCGAGTTCTCGATCGACAGCTCCCGGCCCACCGCAGCCAGCAGCTCATCGTCCCATCCGGGCGCATGGAACACCACCTGCGGGTCGGCGGTCACCAGCCCGTCGGCGCTGTAGCCCCGGTTCAGCTTCACGATGTGGAACCTTGAGTTCTCGCCGCCGATGAACAGGTGGTCGTCGATCACCATGCCCGAGCTGTCCCAGTCGTCGTTCCACACGATCGGACCCAGGTCGTAAGCACCCAGCGACCACAGCTCCCGGGGCGTCCCCGCGTCGAAGGCGACCACCCGGTACCTGTTGTCGCGGCTGCCCACGTACACGAGCGGATAGCCGTCGGGGTCGATCGTCACCGACCCCTTGATGATGTCGCCGGTCGGGAAGTCGGGCAGCAGACGCTCGCCGGTGTCGGCGTCGAGGAAGTGCACGTTGCGGCTGAACGCCCCTACCACCACCCACGTGCGGCCGTCCCGCTCGAACACGGCGGGCTGGCCCGTCCAGCCGGTGCCGCACCACTCGCGGGGCTCGCCGCCGATCGACGACAGCGAGCACAGGGGATCACCCTCGGGGAACCGCCAAGCCACCTCCGGCGCCCGCGGCACCGGACCCTTGCCGTAGTAGGTCCGGGTCGGGTTCCCCCGGAACGTGAGCAGGCCCTCCACGGTGTCGCCCCAGGGCTGGCCCGAAGTCTCCGGATCCACCCAACCTTCGAACGGCGGGATGGTGGTTGTGGTGGTGGTCGTCGTCGTGGTCGTTGTAGTGGTGGTGGTCGTGGTCGTCGTGGTGCTAGTTGACGACGAAGTGGTCGAAGACGCGGCGGCGTCGGCCTCACCGGGCTCGCCTCGGTCCGCCTCGGACGCCCACCGCACCACAATCACCGCGGCCAGCGCGAGGGTCGCCAACGACAGCGCCACCAGACGCACCGTCCTCGACCGCTCCCGCATGGCTACAGCATGCCCACGGCGGTACGGATCGCCGTCGCTCGCCTGTCGTTGGGTGATCGCTCACATTCGCTCAGCCTCTCATCGGGCGGTCGTAGGATCGGAGCCGTGACCGCGGGCGAGCATCCTCTGACCGTCGCTTTCGACGCCGACGACACGCTGTGGCACAACGAGGACCTCTTCCAGGACGTGCAACGCGACTACGAGGAGCTTCTGTCGCCCTGGGCCGACGCCGCCACCGTCGACGACCGCCTGCATGAGATCCAGATGACGAACCTGCCCCGCTTCGGCTACGGCGTGAAGTCGTTCACCCTGTCGATGATCGAGGCCGCGGTGCACATCACCGGAGGCGAGATCGACGCCGATCGCATCACCACCATCATCGGCTACGGCAAACGCCTCCTCGATCGGCCCATCGAGCTGATCGACGGTGTGGAGGAGGTGCTCGACGCACTCGGCCACCACCGGCTGATGGTCATCACCAAGGGCGATGTGCACGACCAACTGGCCAAGGTGGCCGCCAGCGGCCTGGCCGAGCGGTTCTGGCGAGTGGAGGTCGTGGCCGACAAGGACGCGAATGTCTACGGCGAGCTGCTGGAGCGTCACGGGATCGATCCCGCCCGGTTCGTGATGGTCGGCAACTCGCTGCGCTCCGACGTGCTGCCGGTGCTGGAGCTGGGCGCGACCGCGGTCCACATCCCCTACCACGTGACCTGGCGCCACGAGGACGACCACGACGGCCACGAGGTCGAAGTGCCCACCCTGGAGGCCCTGCGGGATCTGCCGCAGCTGTTGAGGGGTTGGGACGGCGACGGCGAGCTGGCCCCCGGCATGGCCGGCCCGGCCGGTATCGGTGGACGCTACGGCGCCCACCCGGCATGAGGCGGCTGACCCCCCAGGAGATCGCGGCCTACGACCTGGTGCCCGCCCACCTCGCCCGCCGGGCCCGGGTGCAGAGAGTTCCGTTCCTCGCGCCGGGCTTCCACGGCATGACCGTGGGCCGGTTCATCCTGGTGCTCCGCGACGACGACCGGTCCGGGAAGCGAACCCTGCTCGCCCACGAACTGGTCCACGTCGAGCAGTACGCCCAGCTCGGGATCATCCGGTTCCTGCGGCGCTACGTCGGCGAGTACGCCCGCAACCTCGGGCGCCTGCGCAGCCACCGGCAGGCCTACCGGGCCATCTCCCTCGAGGCCGAGGCTCGGGCCGCGGCCGAGCGCTGGCGGCGCCAACTCCCGGGAGTTGAGCGCGATCATTCGCCCTGACAGCCGGAAGTTCGCCGGACGACGCCGGAAGGCCGCCGGACGCCTCGGCTCAGTACTCGTAGAAGCCGCGGCCGGTCTTGCGGCCCAGCCGGCCCGCGGCCACCATGCGGCGAAGCAGCGGGGGAGGCGCGTAGAACCTCTCGGCGTACTCCGCGTACAGCGACTCGGCGGTGAACAGACACACGTCGAGTCCGATCAAGTCGGCCAGCGTGAGCGGACCCATGGGATGACCCGCGCCCAGCTTCATGGCGTCGTCGATGTCGGTGGCGGAGGCGTGCCCCGACTCGTACATCTCGATGGCCTGGCAGATGTAGGGCACCAGCAGCTTGTTGACCACGAAGCCGGCCCGGTCCGGCGCCGGCACCACCCGCTTGCCGAGCGTGTCGGTGGCGAACGCGGTGGCCGCCTCGGTCACGGCCGGGTCGGTGAGCTGGGTGCTGATCACCTCGACGAGCTTCATCACCGTGGCCGGGTTGAAGAAGTGCATGCCCAGCACCTGCTGGGGACGGGATGTGCCCATGGCCACGTCGATGATCGGGATCGACGACGTGTTGGTGGCCATGATCGCGCCGGGATCCAGCACCCGGTCGAGCACACCGAAGATCTCCAGCTTCAGCGGAAGGTTCTCCGGAACGGCCTCGAGCACCAGGTCGCAGCCGGCCAGGTCGTCCAGATCCGTGGTCCAGGTGACCGCGACCGACGCGGCCTCCCGTACGGCCTCGTCGAGCTTGCCCCGGGCGACGCCCCGGTCCATCGATCCCTCGACGCGGGCCCGTCCGGCCTCCACCAGCTCCGGCGTCGCCTCTCGGGCCACCACCTGCAGGCCGTTGCGGGCCGCGACCTCGACGATCCCGCTGCCCATCGTTCCAACGCCGATCACGCCGACCGTGCCGATCTCCATCTGGATGCTCCTAGTAGGGGTCTTGGGGGTACGGGCCGGGTTGAGCAGACGCTCGGAGCCCGCGGGGAACTTCGACGCTAGTCAGTCCGACTCGCTAATCGTCACCGAGTTGATGGTCACGTCGACCAGGGGGCGGTCGTTGCGGTCGGTCTCCACCTGCTGCATGGCCTCCACCACCTCCAGGCCCCGGACGACCTTGCCGAACAGGGAGTACTGCGGCGGGAGCCCGGCGCCCTGGGGGCCGCTGATGATGAAGAACTGGCTGCCGTTGGTGTTGGGCCCGGCGTTGGCCATCGCCAGCGACCCGATCTCGTAGCGTCCCGGCTTGGGCAGTTCGTCGGCGAACCGGTAGCCGGGGCCGCCCCGGCCGGTGCCCTCGGGATCGCCGCCCTGGCAGACGAAGCCGCCGATGATGCGGTGGAAGGTCACGCCGTCGTAGTAGTGGTACCGGGCCAGCACCACGAAGTTGTTGACCGTCAGGGGCGCCGCAACCGGGTCGAGCGCGATGACGATCGACCCCATGGAAGTGTCCATCGTCGCCGTGTAGCGCTTGGAGGCATCGATGCACATCGGCGGCGGCTGGCTGAACTGGTGACGGACCGGACTCGATCCGTCCTCGGCGGGGCAGGGTGTGGCGGCCACGATGGATTCCTCGCAATCACGGTTCGGGGTCGGGACGGCCGGGCGACCCTACCGGCTCGATGTCCGCTCTTGTTCGCTGCGCTCACGGGCCGCTCGGGCCCAGGCGGGAAGGGGGGCATCATCCACCGGCGCGTGACCGCGCTCTATGGTGACGCCCGTGCGGTTCTGGATCCGTCGATCGAACCCGCCCAGCGGCACCGGCGTGGCCGTGGCCGCGCTCGCCGACGCGCCCCACTCGCTGCGGTGCGAGCGCTGCGACGTCACTTGGCGCGGGTCGTCGTCGGTGCCCTGCTGGTGCTGCGGCGCCCCCGGCGACATCCGCGGCGAGGTGCGCATCTTCGCCGACTGACCCGCCGATAGGGTCGGCGCCATGACCCTGCACTGGTCCGACACCGGGGTCGAGGTCCACAGGGTGGTCGTCGGCCCGGTCGACAACAACGTCTTCGTGATCCGCTGCACGTCCACCGGCGAGGCGGTCCTGATCGACGCGGCCAACGAGCATGAACGCCTGCTGGAGCTGTGCCGCGGGCTCGGTGTGCGGACCGTGCTGGAGACCCACGGGCACTGGGACCACATCCAGGCCATCCCCGCGGTACGCGACGCCGGCTACGAGGTGGGAGTGACCGCCGAGGACGCGGCCATGCTCCCCAGCTACGACTACCTGCTGGAGGACGACACCGTCATCGAGATCGGCCGTCTCCGGCTGCACACCCTGCACACCCCGGGCCACACCCCCGGCTCGATGTCGTTCCATGTGGAGGGGACGCCGCTGCTGTTCACCGGCGACACGCTGTTCCCCGGCGGGCCGGGCGCCACCCAGTACGAGGGGGGCGACTTCCCGACGATCATCCGCTCGATCGAGGAGCGGATCTTCAGCCGCTTCGACGGCTCCACGGTCGTGCTGCCCGGCCACGGCCTCGACACCACCATCGGGGACGAGTCCCCGCACCTCGACGAATGGGTCGCCCGGGGCTGGTGAACGCCGACCCCGGTAGCGTTCGAGGCCTCAGGCCCTAGACCAGGAGGTCCCATGACCAGGCTTCTCGAAGGCAAGGTGGCGCTCGTCACCGGCGCAGGACGCGGCATCGGGCGCGAGCACGCCCTGATGCTCGCCGAGCACGGCGCCAAGGTCGTGGTCAACGACCTGGGCGGCGACGAGTTCGGTGGAGGCGCGGACGCGACCCCCGCCGCCGAAGTGGTCGGCGCCATCACCTCGGCCGGGGGAGAGGCGGTCGTCAACGGCGGCAGCGTGGCCAGCTTCGACGACGCCGGGGCCATGGTGCAACAGGCCATCGACACGTTCGGCGACATCAACATCGTGGTCAACAACGCCGGCATCCTGCGGGATCGGATGGTGTTCTCGATGACCGAGGACGACTGGGACGCCGTGATGGCCGTCCACCTCAAGGGCACCTTCGGGCCGTCCCATCACGCCGCGGTGTACTGGCGCAACAAGGCCAAGTCGGGCGAGGAGACCTACGGGCGGATCATCAACACGTCGTCACCGTCGGGGATCTACGGCAACGTCGGCCAGACCAACTACGGCGCAGCCAAGGCCGGTATCGCCGCCTTCACGGTGATCGCGGCCCAGGAGCTGGTCCGCTACGGCGTGACCGTCAATTGTCTGGCCCCCACGGCCTGGTCGCGCCTCACCGCGCCGCTGATGGGCGGCGACGAGGCCTCCGAGGAGTTCAAGGACAGCATCGACCCCCGCTGGATCGCGGTGGTCACCGCGTGGCTGGCCAGCCCCGAGGCGGCCAACGTCACCGGCCGCGTGTTCGATGTGCGGGGCAAGAAGCTGGGCATTTCCGAGGGATGGCACCTGGGTCCGGTCGAGGTCCAGCCGGACAACCCCGCCGAGTTGGGTCCGGTGATGTCGAAGCTGATGGCCGCGGCTCGCCTCAACGCCGACATGTCCGGCCGTGACCACGAGGGTCTGGGCTTCCCGAGCCAGTCGGTATAGCTAGCTGGAGCCCGATCCGCGGTCGGGCAACGGGAGCAACGGGAGCCGGACGGTCATCTCGGTGAACTCACCGGGCTCGGACTCGGCGGTTATCGACCCGCCGTGCTGCCGGACGACATCGCTGCAGAGGCTGAGTCCTAGTCCCACGCCGGTCCCCGACGGCTTGGTCGTGTAGAACGGGTTGAAGATCTTGTCCATGGAGTCGGGCGGGATGCCGGTCCCGTTGTCGCGGATGCGGATGACTACCTCCTCGCCGGTTTGCTCGGTCTTCAGCCACAGAGCCGGCTTGTAGGAGCCGTCGTCCTGCTCGACCATCCGCCGCTTCTCGTCCATCGCGAAGCAGGCGTTGCCGACCAGGTTCAAGAACACCCTCCCCATCTCCTCGGGCACGACCTCCATCTCGCCGACATCGGGGTCGCAGTCGCGGTGGACCTCGATCTCGAGCCCTTCGGCCTGGGCCTGGACGCTGTGGAACGCGATCAACGTCCTGTCGTTGAGCAGGTCGTTGATGGCCACGGGTTGGGGTTTGCCGCCCCCGCGTCCGATGGTCGCCATGTCCTGGACTATCCGCTCGGCCCGGTCGCCATGCGATCGGATCCGCAGCAGGTTCTCGGTCAGGTCGTCGATGATCCCGGCAATCGCCGTTCTCGTGCCGTCGTCTAGGTCGTCCGAGTGCTGGGTGGCCTCGCGGAGTTCTCCGACGAGTTCTTCCGACGCCTCGGAGAAGTTTCTCATGAAGTTCAGGGGGTTCCGGATCTCATGGGCCACGCCCGCGGTCAGCTCGCCCAGCTCGACCAGCTTCTGGCGCACGACTATCCGGTCCTGCGTCCGGCGCAGCTCCGACAGCACTCGCTCCAGCTCACTGTTCTTCTCCTGGAGGTCTTCGGACAGCTGCCGCACGAGATCCAGTTGCAGGGCCTCGATCGATCGCTGACGAAGCCGCTCCAACGCCTCGGCCGCCTCGTTCACCTCGTCGTTGCCGGCCAGATCCACCGTGTAGTCCAGGTTCCCCTCGCCCATGTGCCGGATCCAGAGCTCGATCGCGACCGTGCGCAGGCCCGTACGCACCAGGCGGTAGAAGGTGAAGAGAACGAGGGCCAGACAGACTGCGGCGAGCACGATCAGGGTGTCGTGGCCGGCGGATACCGCCTCCACGAGCAGTATGACGTTCACCACCAGGATCCCCGTCATGGCGATGATCACCTGGACCGACTTGCGTCGAAGGCTGAACCGGGAGATCGGGTGCTCCCCGCTGCTGGGAGTCGTATCAGGCGCCATGTCCTGTGGTTCCTCCGGCTTGCTGGTCGAGGTTCGGGCTGCCCGGCGGCCAGACCCTGACAACTCTAGAGAGCGGGTCGCGACCGGGCATAATGAGCGAGGCAACGACCGCAGGTCCGAGGGGTGTTCAACGCATGGACTTCGAGCTGAGCGAAGAGCAGCAGATGTTCCGCGACGTGCTCCGGCAGTTCGTCGACAGCGAGATCAGGCCGGTGGCCCGCGAGATGGAGCAGTCGGGCCAGTATCCCCATGAGATCGTGGCCAAGATGGCCGAGATGGGCCTGTTCGGCATCACCGTCGGTGCCGAGTACGGCGGGCTCGACCTTGACACAGTGTCGATGAGCCTGGTCTTCGAGGAGATCTCCATGGGCTGGATGGGCATCGCCGGGATCCTCGGCAGCCACTCCCTGAGCTGCCGGATGATCATGCTCCACGGCACGGAGGAGCAGAAGCAGCGCTGGCTGCCCGAGTTGGCCACCGGCGAGCGGCGCACCGCCATCGCCCTCACCGAGCCGGGCGCGGGCAGCGATCTGCAGGGCATCTCCACCCGGGCCTGGCGCGACGGGGACACCTACGTGATCCGGGGGACCAAGACCTGGATCACCAACGCCCGCTTCGCCAACCCGCTTCCCGTGCTGGTCAAGACCGACCCGGACTCCGTGCCCCGGCACCGGGGCATGGGCGTGCTCATGATCGAGGCGGACACGCCCGGCCTCGAAGTGCTCAGGGACCTGGGCAAGCTCGGGTACAAGGGCCCCGAGTCGTGCGAGGTGGTGCTCGACGACGTGCGAGTTCCGGCCGACAACCTGCTGGGCGGCCAGGAAGGCCTGGGGTTCAAGCAGGTGATGTCAGGCCTGGAGGTCGGCCGGATCAACATCGCGGCACGGGGCGTGGGCGTGGCCCAGGCCGCCTTCGATGCCGCGCTCGACTACTCCCAGCAGCGGGAGGCCTTCGGCCAGCCCATCGGGGAGTTCCAGGCCATCCAGCTGAAGCTGGCCGACATGGCCACCGAGATCGAGGCGGCCAGGCTGCTGACCCGCTGGGCCGCGAACCGCATCGACCAGGGTCTGCGGGCCGATGTGGAGGCGGGCATGGCCAAGCTCTTCGGCTCGGAAGCAGCCATCAAGGCGTCGCTCGAGTCCATGCGCATCCACGGCAGCTACGGATACTCGACCGAGATGGAGATCGAGCGCCTGTACCGCGATGCCCCGCTGATGGCCATCGGCGAGGGCACCAACGAGATCCAGCGCACGATCATCGCCAAGGGCCTGATGAGGCGGGCCCGGGAGCGGGCATGACGGTGGCCGATCGCCTCAGCGGGGTTGGGCTCCTGTCGGCCTCCGAGACGGCCGCGTTCAGTGCCGACGGGTTCGTGACCGTCGACTCCCTGATCGACACCGGCCTGATCGGCCCCCTGAAGGAGCGATTCGAGCGGCTGTTCCGCGGCGACTTCGAGACCGGCACCGCTCCCGACGAAGTCAACTGGCAGGAGGGTCGCAGCGATCCGGCCCTGGCCCGGCAGATCTGCAACGGCTGGAAGGCCGACCGGCTGATCGCGTCGGTTGTGCTCGACGCCCGCCTCGGCGAGGCGGTGGCCGTCCTCGCCGGCTGGCCCGGCGCCCGGATCGTCCAGGACAACGTGATCTGGAAGCCGCCGGGGGCGCGCTCCTTCGGTTTCCACCGCGACAACGCCTACCTGTCCTGGTACAAGCCGACGGAGATGTTCTCCTGCTGGATCGCCCTCGATGACACTTCCGCCAGCGGCGGCACCATGGAACTGGCCCGGGGGTCGCACCGCTGGCCTACTGGGGCCGACCCGATGGGCGAGTTCCATGACCCCGAGGACTACCGGGCCACCGTGAGGGCCGCCGCCGCAGCTGCGGGCGTCGAGCTCGACATCGCCGCGGTGGAGGTCGCCGCCGGCGGCGGGTCGTTCCACCACGGCTGGGCCTGGCACGGCTCGGGCCCCAACCGCTCGGGCCGCCATCGCCGGTCCCTGGTGCTGCACTGCGCCAGCAGCGAGGCCCGTTTCGATCGGGCCGGCTTCGGCGAGGGCAACGGACCCATCTACTCCCGCTACGCCCGGCTCACCGACGACGAGATGGACGAGAACCACTTCCCGATCCTGTGGCGGTCCGACGGCTACCGGACCCCCGGCATATAGGCATCCATCCGGCGACGGGGGCCAGGCTGGCCTGAGCCTCATCGAGGCCGTTAGCATCGCCGCCCGTGTCGGTGGTGTCTGCGATCTACGCTTCCGCCGCGGTGCTGCTGGTGGTGGCGGGCGCGGCCAAGCTGTCGAGGCCCGCGCCGGGCGTCGCTGACCTTCTCGGCTTCCGGGCCCCGACCCCTCTGGTACGGCTCGTCGGCGCGTCGGAAGCCGCGGTCGGGATAGCCGCCCTGCTGGTGGGCGGGCCGGCCGCGTGGGCCATGGGCCTGCTCTACGCGTCCTTCGCCGTGATCGTGCTTCGTGCGGTGCTGGTGAAGGCGGGCTTGTGCGGGTGTTTCGGGCGCCTCGATGCGCCGCCGTCGCGGGTTCACGTTCTCGGCAACCTAGCCCTGGCCGCGGTGTCGTTCGCCGCGGCCGGAACGGACACCGCTCCGGTTCAGGCCGTCGCCCAGTCGATCAGCGACCGTCCCGCGGTCGGCGCAGCGCTGGCGGTTGAGATCGTCTTGATGGCCGGACTGGGTCTGGTGGCCTTCACCGCGCTGCCAGAGGCGCTCGGTGCCCGAACCGCCCGAGCCGCCCGGCACGAAGCCGGCACTCTGTTCCGGTCCGTGCCAGCGCCGGCCGCCAAACCTGGCAAGCCGATGCCCGTCTCGGGAAGGCACCAGTGAGCCGCAAGCTGGTCGAGCGGGTCTCCCGGGTGGTGGACCGCCGCGCCGGGCGCCGGGGCTTCCTGCGCTCGTCGGCCATGGCGGCCACGGCCATGGCGGTGGCACCCGTCGCCTACGCCATCCGCCCGACCACCGCGGAGGCGGCCGTCATCCTGTGCAAGGGCTGGGAGTGCAACCCGAATGCCCTGTGCTGCGACCCCTACAGCGAATTCTGCTGCAAGCTCACCGGAGAGAACCTGTGCCCGCCGGGAACCATCGTGGCGGGCTGGTGGAAGGTGGACGGCTCGGGATTCTGCGATCTGAACGGGCCGCAGCCTCGCTACTACCTCGACTGCAACTTCGCGTGCGATGAGAGTTGCCGCTGCCGATGGTCGGACGGCACGTGCGCGAAGGGATGCACGCCCGCAGACTGCAGGTGCCGCGGCGGCTGCGACGTCCGCAAGTCGGAGTGCACGCGGTTCCGCTACGGGCAGTGCAACCAGGACGTGTGCGTCGGTCCGCTCAAGTGCCGGGTCGTCACCTGCGTGCCGCCCTGGACGTGGGATCCTGCCTGCGCGACGTCCCCGGTGCTCTACGATCCGGGAACCCGCTGGCACGACCGGCCCTGCCTGCACGACGGGTTCAACGACGTGCCGCCCAAGGCTTACTACGCCGAAGCGGTCGAGTGGATAGCCGATGAGGGCATCACCACCGGCCTGAAGAGCGACCTGTTCGGCCCCGACGAGCCGGTTACCCGGGGCCAGTTCGCCACGTTCCTGTGGCGTTACGAGGGCCAGCCTCCAGCCAATCCCAGCATCGAATTCGACGATGTCGCTGCGGACGCCTTCTACGCGCAGGCGGTGGCGTGGATGGTCGAGCAGCGGATCACCACGGGTCGCGCGCACGGCCGTTTCGATCCGTCGAACGACGTGTCGCGGGCGCAGTCCGTCGTCTTCCTGCACCGTCTGGCCGGTGAGCCGCAAGGCAGCGCCAGGATCGAGTTCGACGATGTGGGCTCCGGCGCCTGGTACCGCGAGGCGCTGGCGTGGGCCCTCGAGCACAACATCGATTGGTGGGCGGAGCATTCGACCTTCAACGCTGAGGAGCCCGCCACCCGCGCCGAGATCGCGGCCCTGCTGCACGGCTACCACCTCCGCGATCGAGCCTCCTTGGGGGTGGCCCCGTGACGGTGGTAGTGGTGCTGCTGGCGATCGCGGTGGGCGTGCTGGCTCTGCTCGTGTTCGGGCTGCTCAGGACCCACGCTGAGATCCTGCGCGCCCTCGACCGCGCCGGCATCAGCCTCGACGATGAAGCGACCGCGAGTTCCGCTGCCGGGGTCGTGGCGGAGCGGTCGGACGCCGTTGCCTCCGCTGATCCGGCAAGTGCCCGAGACCTCGTCGGGACGGTTCCGGCCGGAGGTCCGACCAAGGTCGCCGTCACCGGCGTGGCGCACCTCACCCTGCTCGCGTTCCTGTCTCCGGGCTGCCGCACCTGCAAGCGGTTCTGGGAGGCCTTCTCGGACCCGGATCTCGAGTTGCCCGGCGGCGACACCCGGCTCGTGGTTGTGGGCCAGGATCCCGTCCACGACTCGGAGTCGGCCATGGCGGATCTGGTCCCGCCGGGCATCAAGGCTGTGCTGTCGTCGGCGGCGTGGGACGACTACGACGTGCCGGGCTCGCCGTACTTCGTGCTCGTGGACGGCTCCGAGGGTCGGGTAGTGGGCGCGGGCAGCGCGCTGCGCTGGGAGCAGTTGCAGAACCTGCTCCAGCAGGCCCTGGATGACGCCGGCTTGGCCGACCCCTCCGGGTCGCAACCGCCGGGCGCCTCGGCCGGACACTCGGGCCGCAGCCGGGCGCAGCGGGCCGATGAGGCGCTGCGGTCCGCGGGCATTAGTCCCGGTCATCCGAGCCTCTACGGCGGTCAGTCGGACTCGAACGGCAGCAACGGCGCCGACTCCACCGGATCCCGCGCCGAACGATGATTGCGGTGCTGGCCATCGGGATGGCGGCGGCTCTGGCCGCCGGAGTCCGGTCGGCATGGTCGCCTTGAGGTATCTCGATGCTCACCAGCATCAGCCCGCTCGGTGAGCGGGCCCGGGGCAATCGATGGTCGGTGACAGTCCTGTGGCTGGCCCTGGGCGCGGTCGCCGGGGGAGCCGCCGTCGGGGCGGCCCTCGGCGCGCTGGGCCAGATCTCCGTCGCCGGTGTGGACAGCAATGTCCGGCTAGTGCTGCTGGCCGTGGCCTGTGCCGGCGCCGCGGCCTGGGACCTGTCGGGTCGGCGGCTCCCCGGCCGTCGCCAGGTGAACGAGGACTGGCTGGTCGCGTACCGGTCGTGGGTCTACGGAGCAGGCTTCGGCGTTCAGCTCGGCGCAGCGGTGGCGACGGTGGTCAACACCGCCCTTGTGCCGCTGTTCATGCTGGCTGCGTTGCTGGCCGGTGAGATGATTGCGGGCCTGCTGATGGGCACGGTCTTCGGCGCAGTCCGGGGCGCGAGCCTGGTGCTGGGCCGCCGGGTGCGGACGCCCGACGATCTGCGGCAACTGCACCGCCGTCTCGACCAGCACGCCGACCGGGTCCGGCGCATGGGTGCGGGCGTGGCCGCGGCGCTGGCCGGAGCGGCCGCCGCGAGCCTGCTGGCGCTGTAACTACGAGCAGGGGCGGGATCGTGAGCAGGCTGGCGGCTCATGGGGTGAGCGTCGACGTGCCCGCAGGCTGGGAGGCCGAGCTATCGACCCAGCCGGATCCGGCCATGCTCGACCCCAGCCTGGAGTCCTCGGATGCTTCGCTGGTCGTGGTGCACGCAGCCAACTTCTCGCTGCCGGCCGAGCGGGGCGACTACGGGTCGGGCGCGGTAGAGATCATGGACCGCAACGGGATCTTCGCCGCCCTGATCGAGTTCGATAGCGCCTCGGCCACATCGAAACTGTTTGCTCACGAGGGCTTCCCGACCCGCCTCGAACCGGCCGACTTCGCCCCCGACCAGCTGCACCTGTCGCTGCCGGGCCAAGCCGGTCTCCAGCAGTTCTTCCACGTGGGGTCGCGGGCGTTCTGCCTCTACACGGTGATCGGGTCGTACTCGAGGCGGAACCTGCTGGTGCCGGAACTCAACCGGATGCTGTCAGGTCTCAGCGTCCATTGACGGAGCGCGAACCACCTCAATCAGATCTCGGGTTGGTTCTGTGCACTTGGTGCACATTTCTTGCACCAAGAAATCGCGCTACAGCGGTTCGCCCTCGTGAAGGACGCCGTACACATCGGTACGGCGGTCGGCTCGGGGCCGGATGAGCTCGCTCCGGGCCTGGGCCCTGCGGGCCTCGGCCAGGTCGATGTCGACGATCTCTAGCTGCTCGCGCATCGTCGACAGAGGTCCGCCCGCCAAGCGGCCGTACGGGTCGGCCACCACCGATGATCCGAGGAGTTCGACCCCGTCGCCAGCGCCGACCTGGGACGTGCAGGCGATGAACACCTGGCTCAAGTTGGCCTGCACCAGCGCTCCCTCGGCGTGGGGGATCAACTCGCCGTCGCGGTACTGGCGCCGGTCGAAGCCGCGGACCCAGGCGGTGGGCACGCAGATCAGGTCGGCGCCCCGCAGGGCCAGCACCCTCACCACCTCGACGAAGCGCAGGTCGTAGCAGATGCACAGCCCGATGGTCCCGTAGTCCGTGTCCACGACGCTCAGGCCGGTATCGCCGGGGGTGAAGCAGTGCTTCTCGACGTCGAACAGGTGCAGCTTGCGGTAGTGGGCGACCACGCCGTCAGAGCCGACGGCCACCGCGGTGTTGTAGATGTCGTCGCCCGAGCGCTCGCACAGACCGCCGACCACGAGTCCGCCGTGGCGGGCCGCCTCGGCCTGCCAGTCGCCGACCGTCGGGCCGTCCAGACTCTCGGCCAGCGGCTCCAGCGCCTCACGGTTGGTGGTGTACCACGGCACCGCCATCTCGGGCACCACCACGATGTCGGCACCCTGCTCGAACAGCGAAGCGACCGCGTCGACGCTGGCCTTCCGGTTGGCCTCGGCCGCCTCCGGGCGGCTGAGCATCTGTGCCAGTCCGATGCGGGTCATTCGAGTTCAGCCCCATAGTCGTGACGGGGCGCTCTGAACGCCCGCCGAGGGTGGAGCTGATCGGATTCGAACCGACGACCCCCTGCTTGCAAAGCAGGTGCTCTAACCAGCCTGAGCTACAGCCCCGTGACGGGTGAGCGTAGCGGGGACATCGGCCGTCAGGAGGCCAGCGGGCGACCGAAGGGCAGCTCGTCCTGCCAGGTCGACAGGAACGCCTCCGCGGCGTAGCAGGCGCCCAGGAACGGACCGTCGTCGGCGTCGAGCGCCTCGTCCATGAGCGCCGCCACAGCTCGGGCGATCTCGGCTCGAACCTCTTCGTCGCCGGCGTCAGGGCTACTCCAGGCCGCGACCGTGGACCCGGCCAGCGCCACAAAGTCGGGCACCGCGGCGATGCCCCCGCGGCGGCATACCGCCAGAGCCTTCGACGTGTACGCCAGACGCCCGCTGGGCACCAGGGCCCGGCAGTCGAGGCCCTCAGCGATCCCGTGGTGGATCGCGCCCATCTTGGATCCCGCGAAAACCACGTCGGCGGCCAGGCCCCACAGCGCCCAGGGCTCGGCCAGCCCGTCGCCGCTGCCGGCCAGCGCGCCCAGTGCCTTGTCGCCGTGCGCCGACCAGGCCTCGGCGAGCGCTCCGGGGTCGAAGCCGCCCTCGTCTGCCAGCGATCCCTCGGCGGTGGCCAGGCCCACCACCCGTCCGCCGCGTTGCGACACCGCTTCGGCCAGCGACGGGCCACCGGCCGAGAACCCCTCGATGACTGCGGTTCGGCCGTCGAGACCCACCGCCGCGTCGGCGGCTGCGGCCGCCGACAGGCCGTCGCACTGCGATCCGAAGGCGTCGAGGCGGTCGGCGTTGCGTGGGTCTGCCTCTCGCAGCGGGGCCAGATCCTGATCGCCCACGCCCTTGGCTGCGTCCGGCAGGTACGTGCCGTCGGCTACCAGGGCGGCAGCCTCGGCCACGAACGCGGCCACGGCCTCGCCCCGCCCCGGCGCCTCGGCGTTGATGCCGGCAGACGCGCCGCTGCAGCGCATCTGCAGCGCCGCGTAGGTGTAGGTCTGGGAGCGGGCCAGGTCCTTGGCCCCGCCCTGGAGGATCTTGCGGGCCCAGCGCACCGGGCCCGAGGCGGCCTCGGCGCCGTCGAGGTCCAGCGCCACGAACGCGTCAACGTCGCTGAACTTGTGCAGCCTCACGTGCAGTCCCGGGGTCCTAGGCTGCGCCGTTGAGAATCCGCACCGGCAGCTCCCGGGGGCCGCGGATCTGGCCGGTCGACCACCTCACACCCTCAGGGTCGGCCAACTCGAAGTCCGGGACCCGTGCCATCCACTCCTCCAGGGCCACCGTCAACTCCATGCGGGCCAGGTTCGATCCCAGGCAGCGGTGGATGCCCAGCCCGAAGGCGACATGGCGGTTGCGCATGCGGTCGATCACGAACTCGCCAGCATCCTCGAATGCCTCAGGGTCGCGGTTGGCGGCCGGGAACGGCAGCAGCACCCAGTCGTTGGCCTGCATCGAGCGGCCCGCGAACTCGGCGTCCTTGGCCACGATCCGGGCCATGGTCACCGGTGCGTAGAAGCGCAGGAACTCCTCCACCGCGAAGGGCCGTACCGCGGGGTCCTCCACCCAGCGCCGGCGGTCCTCAGGATGCTGGGCCATGTGCCACAGCGACGCGCCGATAGCCGACCAGGTGGTGTCCACCCCCGCGATGATCAGCAGACCGCAGGTGCCCCGCACGTGCTCGTGCTCCAGGTTCTGGCCCTCGATCTTGGCGTGGGTCATGTGGCTGATCAGATCGTCCTGGGGCTCCTCCGCTCGTTGCGCGATCAGCGTGTCGAGGTAGAAGTCGATCGAGTCCTCGTACTCGACGGTGACCTCGGTTCCGGGCTGCTCCATGATCCGGTGGATGAAGATCCGGAACTGGTCGCCGTCGGATCTCGGCACCCCCAGCATGTCGGCGATCACCCGCACCGGGATGTGCTGGGTGTAGCCGAGGGCCGCATCCACGATGTCGGTGCGGCCCGCCTCCACGTCGGCCAGCAGGTCGTCGAGCAACTCGCGGCATGTCTCGCGGGTGGACTCCCGCTTCGCCTCAATCGGCTTGGGAGCGAACGCCGGCAGCAGGAACTCGCGGGCGATGCGATGGAACGGCGGGTCGCTGGTGATCGGGGGAGCGAACCCCACCGGGGGAGGGATCTCGGGGCGGCCGTCGTGCACCACCACCCCGTTGGAGCTGAACGTGTCGGTGTCCTTGGCGATGGCGCAGACGTCGGTATGGCGCACCGGCAGCCAGGTCCCGCCGTAACGGTCGCTGTGGGCCACCGGGCACTCCTGGCGCAACTCGTCCCATATCTCCGGGGCGCGGGCCGCGTAGCCCGGGTCGACATGGTCGAAGTCGGTGGCCCAGTCGGCCACCGGCGCCCGCGGCTTGGGGCCTTCGTGGGCGTTGTCGGCGTGGTCCGGCGCACCGTTGGTCGAGGCGCCGGTGGTGGCGGTGGTGTAGGTCATGGCGTCAGGGTCAACTCCTCGGCCTCATAGTCCAGCAGACGGCGGAACAGGGCGCGCAACTCGTTGCGCCGGCCCCGGTCGTTGGCCAGGTTCACCAGTTCGTGGGGATCGTGGCCGGTCTCGTACCACTCGTGGTCATGGTCGTCGAAGTCGGCGTCCACATCGAAGATCTTGCCCTGCCCGTCGGCGGTTCCGTCGCGCCTGACGCCGCCGCCCACGCCGTAGTAGCGGGCGTACTTGGTCTCACCGTCGTAGAAGCCGCGCACCGCGTAGCGGGTGTTGCGGATCAGGTCGGACTGGGCCGAGTCCTGAGAGAACAGCACGAAGTCGCGCACCGACGCCTCAGAGTCGGCCAGCACCGGCGACAGGTCCCGGCCCGACAGGGTGGGCGTGTCGCCGACATCGACTCCTCCCAGCGCGGCGATGGTGGCCGCCAGGTCGACATGGGTGGCCAGCGCCCGGGTGCGGGCTCCGGCGGGCGCTCCGGGGGCCTTGACGATCAACGGCACCCCCATCACCTCGTCGTACACGCAGGGCAGCTTGGCCCGCAGCCCGTGGGACCCGCAGGCGTCGCCGTGGTCGGAGGTGTAGGCGATCACGGTGTCGTCGTACAGGCCGTGGGCGTCGAGGGCGTCCAGCAAGCGGGCCAGGCTGGCGTCGAGCTCGATGTGAAGCCAGGCGTAGTAGTCGAGGCCCCGCAGCCAGGTGTCGTGGTCGTCTGCGTCGATGCGGCCCACCACGTGCTCCCGGTTGCGCACATGGCGCCAAGCCCTCTGCACCTCCGGCTTGGTGTGCAGGTCGTCGCCGAAGTTCTCCGGCAGCCGGTCGAACAGCCGGGGGTAGTCCTCAGGCGGCGGGGTCACCGGCAGGTCGCCGACACGCATGTTCAGCACCGCGTTGAAGAACTCGGCGAACTTGGGATGATCCGCCTGGTAGCTGAGGTGGTCGGCCGGGAACCACATGATGTCGTGGGGGTTGACCAGTGCGACGGTCAGGAACCACGGCCGACCGCCGCCGTTCTCGCCGGCCCGATGGTTCAGCCAGTCGATGGCCTGGTCGGCGATGATCGGGTCGAAGTAGCGGCCCGTGTAGGCGCTGCCCATGAAGTGGATGTCGTTGCCTTCCCAGTCGAGGTAGCCGTGGGCGGCCATGTCGGGGGTGGCGTCGTGCCCGAGGTGCCACTTGCCCAGATAGCTCGACCGGTAGCCCCGCTCCGCCAGCAGGCTGCCGATGGTCGGGATGGCCGGGTCGAGCGCCGCGTGGGTGGGGAAGGCGACATTGTCAACCACGCCATGCTCGGCCAGGTAGCGGCCGGTGTAGAGGCTGGCTCTCGACGGCGAGCACGGCGAGGCGTGGGTGAAGTAGCGGTCGAAGCTGAGCCCGTCGGCTCGCAGCCGCTCGTGGGCGGGCAGGTCCACCACCCCGTCGAGCCAGTCGTTGCGGCGCTCCTCGTCCGAGACGATCAGCAGGATGTTGGGCCGATCAGCCACAACCGGACGCTACCGGCGCTCTGTGGTGTGTCGACGAACATGAAGCGGTTAACCACCTCACAGGTGGCAAAGTGCTTCATGTTCGCTCGGGCCGCCTCTCTCTCCCGCTCATGTTCGCTGCGCTCACGGGCCGCTCGGGCCACGGCCTCGCCCGTATGAGCCGGATGCGCTCGCCCACTCGCTCGGCCTCTCAGCCCTCGCCGATCAGGCGCTCCAGCACCAGCTCGGGGTGGTCGGACTGGAGGCGGGCCAGCCAGTAGGGGCTCTCGAACAGGGCCAGCAGCTCGCCGTCGTCGCGCGCCGCCACCGTCACACCGGACATGGCGCCCAGCGCCGCGGCTGAGGCTTCGTCGGTTCGCCGGGCCGCGGTCCACGGGGCCGGCGCGAACTCCACAGGGGCACCGAACTCGTGGCAGAGCCTGTGCTCGGCCACATCGAACTGCAGCGGCCCGACCGCGGCCAGGATCGGGGCGCTCTCCCCGCCCTCGGGGCGGCGAAGCACCTGTACGACCCCCTCGGAGTCGAGCTGGCGCACGCCGGAGCGGAACTGCTTGGCCTTGGACGTGTCGGAGCAGCGGGCCACCCGGAAGCTGCTCGGCGCGAACGAGGGCACCGGCGGCCATCGAACCGGCTCGCCCGCAGCGTGCACGGCGTCGCCGACCCGCAGGTCGGCCGCGTTGACCAGGCCGATCACGTCGCCGGGCCAGGCCTCCTCGGCGGTGCTGCGATCCCGGCCCACGACCGTGTGGGCGTACTTGGTGGCCACCGCCTTACCGGTGTCCCCGCAGGCAACCGTCATGCCCCGCTCAAAGCGGCCCGAACACACTCGCAGGAAGGCGATCCGGTCGCGATGGGCGGGGTCCATGTTGGACTGCACCTTGAACACCACTGCGCTGAACGGCGAGTCCACGGCCCGCGGGTCACCGCCGGCATCGAGGCGAGCGCCGGGCGCGGGGGCCATATCGACGATGGCGTCGAGCAGTAGCCGCACCCCGAAGTTGGTCAGGGCCGAGCCGTAGAACACCGGTGACAGCTCTCCCGCCTCGAAGCGCTTGACGTCGAGTTCGGCGCCGGCCTCGTCGAGCAGCTCGATCGCCTCGTGGGCCTCGTGCCAGGCGGACCCCTCCTCGGCCTCGGCCCGAGTTGCTTCCACGATCTCCTCGTCGGCCGCGGTGGCGCCCCCGGCGGTGCGGGCGAAGCGCACGAAGTCCCCGCCGCGCCGGTCGATGAGGCCGCTGAACCGCTCGCCCTCGCCCACCGGCCAGGTGACGGGCACCGGGTCGAGCACGAGCTGGTCCTCGATCTCGTCGAGCAGCTCGAGGGGGTCGCGGGCCGGGCGGTCCCACTTGTTGATGAACGTGACGATGGGGATCTCCCGGTTGCGGCAGACCTCGAACAGCTTGCGGGTCTGGGACTCGATGCCCTTGGCCCCGTCCAGCACCATCACCGCGGCGTCCACCGCGGACAGCACCCGGTAGGTGTCCTCGGAGAAGTCGCCGTGGCCCGGAGTGTCGAGCAGGTTCAAGACCCGGTCCCGGTAGCTGAACTGCACGACGGCCGACGTGACGGAGATGCCCCGGCGGCGTTCCATCTCCATCCAGTCCGAGGCGGTCGCCCGGCGCTCGCCCTTGCCCCTCACCGATCCCGCCCCGGCCGTCAGCGCCCCGCCGTAGAGCAGGAACTTCTCGGTGAGGGTGGTCTTGCCCGCGTCGGGATGCGAGATGATGGCGAAGGTGCGCCGTCGGGCCGCCTCCTGGCGGACGTCGACTGCCGCGGGTGCGGCGTCCGTGCTCACCCCCACAGTGTGGCCCGACACCGGCGGGCTGCGTCGCGGCTGCCGGGTAGCCTGCGGAACCGTGCCGGCCTTAGAACCACGTAGAGGCGACGGTATACAATCCGGCCACTAGAGGCGGCGGGGGAGGATCGCCAAGAGGCCGAGCGGACAGGGAGCGACCGGTGGACGAATCAGTGCGGTGTGCAGCGAGGCCGTGGCCCGAGCGGCCCGTGAGCGAAGCGAACAAGAGCGGGAATGACACCGCTGCGACGCGAGCGGCCGTCATCAGAGGGCGCTCGCTCTAGGTGGCCACGGACTCCGGCACCGGCCGGCGACGCATCACCGAGGCGCTGGACCTCGACACTGACTCCCGGCGGTGGGTGTGCAACCGGTGCGGGCACGACCTCGGCCCGGCCGAGCGCAACTACAAGGAGGGTTGCCTGGTCTACGACCGCGACCCGCGGGAGATCCACGTCCCGTTCGACCCGCCCACCGAGTTCGCGTTCAACCCCCACCCGGACTGGTGCCGGATCGTGGAGTTCTACTGCCCAGCCTGCGCGGTGATGTTCGACGTGGAGTACCTGCCCCCGGGCCATCCCATCACCCACGACATAGAACTCGACCTCGATGCCGTCTGCTGAAGCCGCGGGTGCGGGCCTGGCCGGTGCCGGCGGGCCGAGCCTGCTCGACGTGGACATCGGGGGGACCTTCACCGACGCCTTCGTGGTGCTGGGCGGGCGCCAGGCCACCGGCAAGTCGCCGACCACCCACGCCGACCTGTCCGACGGCATGATCGAAGCCATCGGCCAGGCAGCCCGGCGGCTCGGCTGCGACCCGGCGCACGCTTTCGCGGCAGTTGACGCGGTCAAGTACTCGACCACCGTCGGCACCAACGCCCTGATCGAGCGGACCGGCCCCAAGGTCGGGCTCATCACCACCGCGGGCCAGGAGGACACCGTGCATGTGGCCCGCTCCCGCTCCTGGGCCGACGGCATGCCCCTGGAGGTGCAGATCGACCGCACCCGGGCCCAGCGACCCGACGACCTCGTGCCCCGGCCGCTGCGGGTGGGGGTGCGGGAGCGCATCGACTGCTTCGGCCAGGTGCTCATGCCGCTGAGCACCGACGACGTGCTGGCCGCGGTGGACCACCTGGTCCGCCAGGGCGTGCGGGCCATCGCGGTGTGCCTGGCGTGGTCGTTCATGAACCCGGCCCACGAGCAACAGGTGGTCGAGATCGTGCGGCGGGAGTACCCCGACTCGGTGCTGGGCCGCTGCCCGGTGCTGCTGTCGTCGGACGTGGCCCCCCGCCTCGACGAGTACCGGCGCAGCATCACCACCATCCTCAGCGCCTTCCTGGCCCCCGACACCGAGGAGCACGTCATCGACCTCGGCGACCGGCTGCGGGCGCTGGGATGCCGCAAGCCGCTGCTGGTGGCCCGCAACATCGGCGGGGTGGCCTCGCCCAGCCGCACCACTGCCCTTCACCTGCTGGGCAGCGGCCCGGTGGCCGGCCTGGCCGGTGCGGCCACCATGGCCCGCGACTACGGACTCGACCGGGTGATCACCGCCGACATGGGTGGCACCAGCTTCGACGTGGGCCTCGTGATCGACGGGAAGGACCGCAACTACGAGTTCGACCCGGTGATCGACCGCTGGCGGGTGCACCTGCCGGTGATCGCCAACTACTCGATCGGCGCTGGTGGAGGGTCGATTGCTCATCTCACCGACACCGGCGAGTTGAGGGTGGGCCCCCGCAGCGCCGGCTCGATGCCCGGCCCGGCCTGCTATTCGCAGGGCGGCACCGAGCCGACCGTCACCGACGCCGACGTGGTGCTGGGCTTCATCGACCCCGACCGGTTCCTGGGAGGGGCCATGCCCTTGAGCCGGCGCCGGGCCGAACGGGCCCTGACCCGCCGCATCGCGGACCCGCTCGGCATCGACGTGACCGAGGCGGCGGTGCGGGTGCGGCGCCTGATCGACGGCGTGATGGGCCAGGAGATCTACCGCCAGACCGCCCTGGAGGGCCACGATCCCCGTGACTTCACCATGTTCGCGTTCGGCGGGGCCGGTCCGGTGCACGCGGCCGCGGTGGCCGGCTACGCCGATGTGCACACCGTGGCCACCTTCCCTCACGGCAGCGAGTTCAACGCCTATGGCGTGGCCACCATGCCGGTGATGCAGACCTACGAGCGCACCCGCATGGTCCAGCTGTTCGACGGCGATGACTACACCGACTCGGCCGACGCCTTCAACGATGTCGTTCGAGGCTTGGTCGCCTTGGCCGAGCGGGACATGGCCGAGGAGGGCTTCGGACTCGACGCGGTGAGCCTCCGGCTGGAGCTCGACATGAACTACGGGGGTCAGCACCACACCGTGCGGCTCGACTCGCCCCGGCTGCTCCTGGAAGGCGCCGACGATGTGGTGGCGGTGTGCGACGCCTTCAACGAGGTGTTCGCGGCGGCCTACGGGGCCGGATCGATCCACCCCTACGGCGGGATCCTGGTGCAGCTGTTCCGTCTGGTGGCCGGCGCCTCCGGTTACCGGCTGGAGGCCCGGCCCCGCACGGTCGGCGCAGCCTCCGCCAACGGCGAGTCGCCAAGCCATGCCACCCGGGAGGTCGGCTGGCCGGGCGCCGGCGCAATCGACACTCCCGTCTACGACCGGGCCGGCCTTCCCGACGGTTTCTCGGCCGAGGGCCCGGTGTTGATGGAGGACGTCGACACCACCGTCGCGGTGCCGCCCGGCTGGCGCTACGCCCTCGACGAGCAGCGCACCGGCTGGCTCACGTCATCGGAGGCCGGCCCATGACCTTCACCCCGACGGCCGGTGCCCAGCTGCTGGACGTAGCTGCCATGGGCCTCGACGAGCGGATAGCCCGCTTCGGGCGCCCCCTCATGAAGCCCGGTCCCGGCCTCGACCCTGAGGTGCTGCACCGCGAGGTGCTGGAGGAGCCCACCGAGCTGGAGCTGGCCGGGGAGGGCCGCCTCGACCCGGTCGACCTCGAGATCTTCCTGCACAAGCTCGACTCGATCATCGACGACGGCCGGGACGTCTGCAAGTACCTGAGCATGGCCGAGATGCTGCAGGCCGGCGACCTCGGCGTGGGCATCTTCACCGCCAAGGGCGACCTGGCCGGCATGTCAACCGGGGTGATCCTCCACGCCCTGCTGCACTACGGCCCGGTCAAGTACGTGCTCAAGCACTACGTCGACGACCCCACCGTGGGGCTGGCCGACGGCGACATCTTCTTCTTCAACGACCCCGACGCCGGTGGGGTCCACACCTACGACCACTTCCTGATGATGCCGGTGTTCGCCGACGGCGAGCTGGTGGCCTGGGTGGCCTGCGGCGGGCACCAGGGCGAGACCGGCTCGCGCTCACCGGGCGGCTGGTCGCCCGAGATAGGCACCCGCTACGAGGAGGGCCTGCACATCACCCCGCTGCGGGTGGGGACCGACTTCCGGTTCCACACCGACCACCTCGAGTTCCTGTTGAACTCGGTGCGCACCCCCCGGCAGAACTCCCTGGACATGAAGGCCCGCCTGGCGGTGTGCGTGCGGCTGCGCCAGCAGCTGCTGCGGGAGGTGGAGCGCCGGGGCGCCCCCTTCGTGGCCGCCGGGCTGCGCCAGTCGATCAAGACCTCAGCGGAGTTGGCCCGACGCCGCATCGCCGGCTTCAACGACGGCGTCTACCGGTCGGTCGTGTTCCTCGACACCATCGGCATCTCCGACGGGCTCATCCGCCTGCCCGTGGATCTGCACAAGCGAGGCGACGAGCTGATAATCGACATGGCCGGCGCCTCGCCCGAGCCTTGCATCGGGCCGTTCCACCTGCGCTGGCACCTGGCCCGGGCCGCCTCGGCCGCGGCGCTGTTCCCGACGGTGTTCCGGGGGTTGCGCTGGTCGATCGGCCTGTTCGACCCGATCAAGCTCACCGCCCCGCCCAGCATCGTCAACGCCCCCAGCCGCGACTCGGGCACCGGCTCGGGCAGCCACACCGGCCGGGTCGTGGTCCAGGGCCTGCTGCTGGCGGCCATGCGAATGCTGCACGACAGCCCCCATCGCGCCGGGGTGACCGCGCCGTTCGCGGAGAACCTGCTGCTGATCCAATTCGGCGGCACCGGCCAGTACGGCAACCAGATCGCGGGCGGGCCCGCCAACGGCAACGCCACCGGCCAGGGGGCTCGTTTCGACCTCGACGGCGAGCACAGCGCCGGGTTCTTCTGGGCCATGGTGGTGGACTGCCCCGGCCCCGAGGAGCAGGAGCGCAAGTTCCCCTGGGTGTACCTGTTCCGCAACCGCTTCGACCAGGACGTGTGCGGGCTCGGCCGGTACCGGGGCGGGGTCGGCCTGACCGACTGCTTCGTGATCCACGGCACCCCGCAGCTGAACACCAACTCGGTGGGGACCGGCAGCCGGTTCACCAAGAACTACGGGCTGTTCGGCGGCTATTCCGGCGCGGCCCAGCCCCGCATCATCATCCGGGGCTCCAACGCCAAGGAGTTGATGGCCGCGGGTGCCCACGATCTACCCATGAGCGTGCGGGAGCTGGCCGACCGGCGCCGGATCTCGGGCGACTACGCCTTCGGGCACACCAACTCCGAGGGCGAGTCGGTCAGCGACGGTGACGTGGTCGTGCTGGCCCGGGGCTGCGGGGGCGGCTACGGCGACGTGCTGGAGCGGGACCCCGAGGCGGTGCTGGGCGACATCGCCGGCGGGATCACCTCGCCCGAGCTGTCCGCCCGGCTATATGGCGTGGTCGTGGCGCAGGGCCGGGACCGGGTGGACACTGAGGCCACCGAAGCTCGCCGGGCCGAAATCCGGGCCGAGCGCAAGCGGCAGGGCCGGCCCTACGCCGAGTTCGTGGCCGACTGGTCGCAGCGACGGCCCCCGCCCGAAGCGCTGCGCCACTACGGCGAGTTCCCGGCGCCGGTGCAGGTAATCGACGACCGCGAGTACCCGACAGAGCCCGTATCCGACGCCGGCACATGGCACCGATGACCCGTCACAGCCGTTTCGTCGTTCTTTCCTGGGACTATTCCAGAAAGGTACGACTAGTCGCCTCCGGAGCGGGCGTGTGACCCGGTTGGCTGCCTTGGTGCCGGGCGCGGTGTGCGCCGCCGCGGTGGGCCGGACCTGGCCCGAGGATCTCGACGGTCAGGTCCGCTGCATCGACGAGGGTGCCAGGGCACTGGGACTCGCCTGCTGTTGCCCGCCCAGGCCCCACGAAACTCAGGATCCCGACGCAGTGGCTGCCAGCCTGGTGTGCACTCCGGGTGCGCTGCCTGTGCTCGGCGTAGTGAAGGGCCCCGGCTCGGCCGGCCTGGCCACCGATGACGCCCGCAATGGTCCTGATCGTGTGCAGGACCGCTTGGACGACGCCTCGGATGCAGCCGTCGAGAGGATCAGGGCGCTGAGCGCATGCGGGGTTCGGAGAGTCGCCGTCGTGGAGGATGCGAACGGATTGTCCGCAAGCGATGACGCCCTGCTGGAGGCCCATCGTCCTCTCATCAACGCGGCCGCTCACCTGCGGATGGACTTGGTGCTGGTGGCGAGCGACTTGGCCCGCATGGAATCGCTCGGCTACGAGCGCTGGGTGTCGGGCCAGGGCTGCTCGCCCGGCTTGGGCTTTCTGCCGTCGCAGGCGTTCGCTTCGATGCCGGAGCTGGAGCAGTGCTTGGACCGGCAGCGGGCGGTACCGGAACCCGAGGAGACAATCACCGCCCCGCTCAACGGTCGTGTGTCCCCCGACCTGCTGCGGCACGCGTCCCAGGTCATGGCAGGAAGGTGACGGGCCGTGACCTACTCGGTGGGCATCGACATGGGGGGCACCTTCACCGACGGGTACTTCTTCGACGGCGACCGGACGGTGGCCGTAAAGGTGCCCACCACTCACTTCGACCTGACCCGTTCGGTGATGGCGTGTCTGGCTGAGGGGGCCGAGGCCTTCGGCGTATCGCTTCGGGACCTCCTGGGAGACGTCGGCCTGTTCCGGCTGGCCACCACCATCGGCACCAACGCCGTGGTCACCGGCACCGGCGACCCGGTCGGGCTAATGGTCGAGGCCGGGGCCGAGAAGTCGCTGTACGGGCCATTCGAGCCGGCTGCGGCACTGGGAGTGTTCGTGCGGGCCGACGATGTGGTGGGCGTCGCGCCGGAAGCGGCCGCCGAGGAGGCGCTGGGACTATGCCGCGACCTCGTCCAGCGGGGTGTGCGCCAGACTGTCGTGAGCCTGCGAGGAACGCGCCGGGATGCTGAGCTGGGGCTGCGGGAGTTGGTGAGGGACCGTTACCCCGTCCATTACCTGCGGTCGATGCCGCTGACGCTGGGGTGGGAGACGGCCGATGTCGAGGACGACGGGTTGCGGACCAACACGGCCGTCCTCAACGCCTACCTGAGCCGGCCCATGGCCAAGCTGCTGTACCGCACCGAGGGAGTCCTCCAACAGGCCGGCCTGTCGGTGCCGCTGCTGGCGACCCGCTCCGACGGCACATTCGGCCGGATGCCCCGCACCACCGCCATCAGCACCTACAGCTCGGGCCCGGCCGTTGGGCTGGGCCTGGCTGCCGGCCTGGCACGCGAGCACAGAGACTCGACGGTGATCGCCTTCGACATGGGGGGCACGACCCTCGACCTCGGCCTGGTGCGGGACGGAACCTACGAAGTGAACTGGGAGCCCGACATCCTTGGTGTAAGGGTGTCGCTGCCGGTGCCTGGGATCGTGTCGGTCGGCCTGGGCGGGTCGTCCATCGCGTCGCGGAGCAACTCGGGGACGGTGACGGTGGGGCCGGCCAGCGCGGGTGCCGTGCCCGGGCCGGCCGCGTTCGGTCGGGGCGGCGCCGAACCGACTCTCACCGATGCCGATGTGGTGCTGGGAATGCTGGCCGACGGGCAGGAGCTTCCCGGCGACATCGTGCTGGACGCGGGTCGGGCCTCGGCGGCACTGGGTCCGCTGGCCGGCGGCGATCCGGGGGCCGCGGCCCAGCTCGTGCATCGAGCCGCCCACGAGAAGGCGGCCGCCGCTATCGGGGATCTGCTTTCTCGCTCGGGGATCGATCCTGAGGAGGTCACCCTCTACGCGTTCGGCGGGGCCGGGGGGCTCCACGCCGGCCCGGCCGCGGACCTGGCGGGCATCAGCCGGATCCGGTCGTTCGCAGCGGGCGGCGTCTTCAGTGCTCGGGGCGTGGCCGAGGCCCCGGTCGAGCAGCGCTACGAAGCTGCGCTGGGACCTGACGATGACCCGGTCGAGGTCGCCGACCAGCTCGCGGCCCGTGCCCGGCTCGACCTCGATGCGGAACGCCTGCCGGTGACTGAGGCCCAGATCACAGCCACCGCACACCACCGGTCGGGGAAGAGCCGGCCTGCGGCCGCCCGGATCGATGCCGACCCCTCGGATCCGGTGATCCGGGTCGACGTGATGTCGAGTTGGCAGCCGTCGGAGCCTATTTCGGACTTGGGCGCTGCCAGTTCTCCTGCGGCCTCTGGGCTCGATTCGAGTTGGCAGCCGTCGGTGCCTGTTTCGGACCTGGGCGCTGCCAGTTCGGAGCCGGGCGAGGAGGTTGCCGGTCCTTCGCTCATCAAGGTCTCGGGCGCGGTCCATGCGATTCCGGCCGGCTGGACGGCCCGGGGTGACGGAGCTGGCGGCTTGCTGTGGGAGCGGTCGGGGTGAGCGTGCTCGACGGCATCGCCATTGTCGGCGTGGCCGAGACACCTATCGGGAAACTGCCGGGCCGCAGCGCCATCAGCCTGCAGGCTGAGGCAGGCGTGGCCGCAGTGGCCGCAGCCGGCCTGGCCAAGGACGACATCGACGGGGTGTTCTCGTTCTCGGGCTACTCCCAGGCGATGATGCTGCACGCGGCCCGGGTGGCCGAGCATCTGGGTCTGCGGCCCGAGCTGGCCGTAGTCACCGACGTGGGCGGTCCCGGCACCCACCACGCCGCCCTGCTCAACGTGGCCGCGGCCATCGACGCAGGCATGTGCACCGCTGCGCTGTGCACCTACGGCGAGAACGGCATCTCCATCCGCCGGTCGGGCCGGGGTCGCGCGCCGGGCACCCTCACTGGAGGGGAGGACTTCGAGGCGCCCTACGGCCAGATCGCCATGATCAGCGGCTACGCCCTGTTCGCCCAGCGCCACATGCACCTGCACGGCACCACCAGCGAGCAGCTGGGCGCGGTGGCGGTCGCCTCCCGCTACCACGCCTCGCTCAACGACAACGCCCACAAGCGCGAGCCCATCACCCTGGCCGACCACCAGGCCTCGCCCATGATCTCGTCGCCCCTGCGCCGGCTGGACTGCTCGCTGATCTCCGACGCGGGCGGGGCCTTCGTGGTGACGTCCGTCGAGCGGGCCCGGAGTCTGGGCGTGCCCCACGCACGGGTGCTCGGCTACGGCGCGGCGACCACCCATCACATCCCGTCGCAAGCCCCCGATCTGCATGAGTTGGGCGGGCCGTTGGCCGCGGCCCGGGCCTTCGAGCGGGCCGGCGTGACCGTGGCCGACGCCGACGCGGTGTACATCCACGACGCCTGCACCTTCAGCGTGGTGGCCGGGGTCGAGGCCCTCGGCCTGTGCGGGGAGGGTGAGGGCGGTCCGTACGCCGCGTCGGGGGCGCTGGCGCTGGGCTCGAAGTGCCCGGTGAACCTGCACGGCGGGATGCTGTCGCACGGCCACGCCGGCGGGGTGTTCCACCTGCTAGACGCGGCGCGGCAGCTGCAGGGCACGGCCGGGCGACGCCAGGTGGAGGGCGCCGAGGTGGTGGTCGCCCACGGCAACGGCGGCGTGTTCTCGACGTTCTCGACCATGGTCCTGGGGAGGGGCGGATGACCGGCAAGCCCCGCCCCGACCTGAACGACGCCGCCACCGCGCCGTATTGGGAGGCGGCCGCCCGCCACGAGCTGATGCTTCCGCGCTGCGACCGCTGGGACATGGTGTTCTTCCCACCCCGGGAGTTCTGCCCCAGCTGCTGGAGCAGCGAGCTGTCGTGGCAGCGGATGAGCGGTATGGGATCGGTGTGGACGTTCACCGAGGTCCATGTGCCCTTCTACGACGACACCTGGGCCGAAGATGTGCCCTACGTGGTGGCGGTGATCGAGCTGGACGAGGGCCCCAGAATGCTGGCCAACATCGTCGAGCCCGACATGTCCAGCTTGGCCATCGGTGACCGGGTCGAGGTGGTGTTCGAGGACCGCCCCGAGGGCGTGTCCCTACCAATGTTCCGGGCGATCAAGTGACGGATCGGAAACCAGCCGGATCCGAATTGGCAGCGTTGTGCACGGTATGCGTGCATTGTGCTGCCAGTCCGCGAGGCTCCGGCACATGCCTGTCGAATTGGCAGCGTTGTGCACGGTATGCGTGCATTGTGCTGCCAATTCCGGTCGGTGCCGCTCGTGCGACTGTGGGTAGCAGGTCATGAGCGGCATTGAGCACGGAGATCTGTGGTCGTTGTGCGAGGAGCGGACTGCGGAGCACCCCGACCGGATTGTCCTCGACTTCGACGGCAAGCTCTGGACTTGGGCCGAGCTGATCACGGCAGCTGAGAGCCTGGCCGGCGGCTTGGTCGCCGCCGGAGTGGAGGCGGGCGAGGTGGTCGGCCACATGTCGCCCAACCATCCCGAGGCGGTGGTCACCATGCTGGCCCTGCTACGGATCGGCGCGGTCGAGTGCCCGGTGAATGCCGGGCTGCGGGGCCAGCAGCTCGCCCATGTGCTGGACCACTCCGGTGCGCGGGTGCTGATTGTCGACGGGTCGCTGGCCGACCGGGTAGCCGCGCAGTTGCCGTCGGCTCCGGGCGTGAACACCGTGGTGCTGCGTGGCGGCGGACAGGCTCCAGAGGGTGTCGCGCTCGTCGGATACGACGAACTCCGCGGCTCGAGCGAGCCGCCGCCGTTCCGGACCCCGAGTCCCGCCGATCCGATGAACATCATCTACACCTCGGGCACCACCGGTCCGGCCAAGGGCGCGGTGCTGCCCCAGGCGTTCCCCATAGAGCAGGCCCGCATCAAGATCGAGCAGTGGGGGCTCACGGCCGACGACGTGATGTTCTCGGCGCTGCCCCTGTATCACGTCAACGCCCGGTTCTCGACGCTGGGCACCGCCCTGGTGGTGGACGGGCGGGCCGCGCTGGTGTCGCGCTTCTCGGCCGGCACGTTCTGGGACCAGGTGCGCGCCGCAGGGGCCACCGAAGTGGGCGTGGTGGGGGCGGTGTCGTCGATCCTGCTGCGCCAGGAGCCCGGCCCGGCCGACCGCGATCACAACGTGCGGATGATGCACGGCGCAGCGGGAATACCCATGGATCGCCGGGCCGATTTCGAGGAGCGGTTCGGGCTGAGGCTGGTCACCGGGTTCGCCATGACCGAGACCGGGCACTTCTCGACGACCAGTCCCCACGACCCGATGCGCTACCGGGCATCGGGCCGTCCCGTGCCCCAGTACGAGGTGGCGGTGGTGGACGCCGACGACAACGAAGTACCGCCGGGAACGGTGGGTGAGCTGGTAGTGCGGCCGCGAGTGCCAGGCGTGATGATGACCGGCTACCACCGCCAGCCCGAGGCCACTGCGGACGCTTTCCGCAACGGATGGTTCCACACCGGCGATCTGGCCACGATCGAGGCCGACGGCTACATCCGCTGGGTCGACCGGATCGCCGAAGCCATCCGCCGCCGAGGCGAGATGATCTCCTCCACCGAGGTGGAGCGAGCGGTGTGCGCCTTCGACGGGATCGCCGAGTGCGCGGCCGTGGGCGTGCCCTCAGAACTGGGGGAGGAGGACGTCAAGCTGGTGGTGGTGCCCGAGCCCGGCCAGACCATCGACCCGGCGGCGTTGCAGCGCCACTGCCAGGCCACCCTCCCCGACTTCTGCCAGCCCCGCTACCTGGAGATCCTCAACGAACTCCCCAAGACCGCCACCCACAAAGTCAACAAACCCCAACTCCGCCACACCGAAGGCCCCACAATCCTGAACCTCACCCGATCCAGCTAGGGCGGCATTCGTTCAGCTGCTGATCGTGCGGTACTTGCCGCCGATCGCGGCAATGGCAGCGCGAAGGCGTGGACCGTCGTCGCCCGTCCAGACGCAGAGGGGTGCGTTGAGGTGCTCGGCCGCAGCCGCCGCTTCTGCGCTCAGGGTGGACAGCCGGTGAATGCCGGCGAGTTCAGCCATTCGGAAGGCGATGGTGCGCATCGGGACGACGGCGATGTCGTCCGGTAGCGCGACGAGTCGGCGGCCGAGTTCTCGCCGAGCGCCGGCGGGCCACGAGCCTGTCAGCGCCCCGCCAGCCCCGGCCAACGCGCTGCGGCATAGTCGCACGAGGTAGAGGTTTGTGGTCGCTGGTGCGTAGTCCTCGAGGATCTGAGTGAGTCCCGTGCTCGCGTTGTCAGCGAGCAGATCGCGCAGTAGGTGATCGTCAAGGACAGCCCTGCTCATGTGGTGGCGAGTTCGGGGTCGTCGTCCAGCGAGCGTACGAACGCAGCGTGATCGCCGCGGCTCACGAGGTCGTTCAAGAGGCGGCGACCCTCCCCTCGGGGGAGCGTCAGCACTGCGAAGCCGAGGTCAATCACATCGACCGGCCCCCCATCGTCAAGATCCCACCGATGCCGCGCTGCCGCTGGCAAGGACATCTGTCCGGACGATGACACCAAGTACTGCCGAACTTCACCCACATCCCGACTATACTTGGTAATACCTTTCTCATTACCAAGTATTCGCTGACCGAGGTCGGACGGCAAGATCAGATAATCATGACATAGCATAATAATGCATTATAGCGGATACTGCGGCACGTGTCCGCTTGACGAACTGTTGACAACCTCCTGAACGACGCCCGCCGCCCCAGGAGGTCAGCAAGGTTCAGAGGTCGTAGGGGATCTGGTGGGGGCCGGGGTGGTCGTAGGTCTCGCCGGTGTCGGGGTTGAGGCGGCGGTGGGCGAACTCTCCGACCCGGGCACTGCGGACCATGATGGCCGCGGTGCGGTCGGTGTCGGCCTGCTCGGCGTCCAGCACATCGCTGATGCAGCTCCAGCGGTCGGGTTCGGGCATGTCGGAGGCGTAGAGCCGGCGGACCGGGTCCACGATCCGGGCCAGCAGCCTGGACGGGGAGTCGCTCATGGTCGGATTATTGCCTTGGTGGGGTACGTGCCTTCGATCTCGTTGGCGATGGCCCGGATGCACAGCTCGGTGTCGTCGAGGTCGAACGTGTGGCTGATCATCTCCTCGGGCTTGAAGCCCGTGGAGGAGATCAGGTCCATCGTCGCTCGCAGTGCCGGGCTGCCGGCCGTGAACGCGCCCTGCACCTTGATCTCGTTCCAGACCAAGGCATCGATCTCGACCGGGACCTGCCGGCCGCCGCTGAGCCCGGCCAGGACGAGCGTGCCCCGCTTGCGCACTGCCGCCACCGAGGACGCCAGCGCGGCGGGGCTGCCGCTCACGTCAACCACCACGTCGGCCATGGCCCCGCCGGTCTCGTCGGCCACCGCCTCCACCACGTCGGTGTGATCGACCTCGACGGTGTGGTCGGCGCCCCAGCGGCGGGCCAGGTCCAGCCGGTCGGCGTCGGCTGCGGTGCCGGTCACGATGATGCGAGTCGCGCCCGCGGCCCGGGCCGCCCATGTGCAGGCCAGGCCCTGCTGGCCCGGCCCCTGGATGAGAACGGTGTCACCGAACGTCACGCCTCCGTGCAGGATGGCCCACTGGTAGCCGTTGGCCATCACTGACCCGCACAGCACCGCGGCCTCGTCGCTCATGGCGTCGTCCACCTTGAACAGCTCGGCGTCCGGGTTCACGTACAGGCATTCGGCCAAGCCACCGAAGAGGTGGGGCGGGTCGGCCGCGCTCGTCGCACTGCCGTAGAGGGTGCGCTGGGGGCAGAACCTGGGGGCGCCGTCGCGGCAGTCCCGGCAGTGGCCGCAGCCCCGCGAGCCCTTGAGGATCACCCGGTCGCCCTCGGCCACTCCGTGGATCGCAGCGGCTCGCCGGCCCAGGCGTTCGACCCGGCCGAAGATCTCGTGGCCGAGGATCACCGGGTAGGGCATGTCGATACGGCCCTTGAGGTACTTGACGTCGGTGCCACACACGCCGCCGACGCCGATCCGCAGCAGGGCCCCGTCGTCGGCCACCTCCGGCACCGGGTACTCCCGGATCTCCAGGCGTTCCGGCCCCAGCAGCGTCGCAGCTCGAACGGTGCTCACAGCTCCCTCCTTCATTCCGCCAGCATGGGCAACAACTCGGCCGCGACCCGCTCCATCTGGGCGTGCTGGTCGACTGTGGCCAGCACGCACTGGAACGAAGTGGCACCCGCCTGGACGTAGGCGTCCAAGCGCTCGGCGCAGGCCTTGGCCGGGCCGCAGACCAGCCAGCGGTCGATGCTGGCGTCGTCCATGGGGCGGCGGTGATAGTCCTCCATGAAGGCCGCACCCTCGGCCCGGGCTGCCGCAACGTCATCACCCACCAGCAGAAACAGGTTCACCCTCACATCGAACGGGTCGGGCAGGTCGCGCCCGGCGGCCTCCGCCGCGGCCGCGATGGACTCCCGGCCCGCCCGCAGCTCCTCCGGTGTGGCCATGCCGGTGATCCAGCCGTCGCCCAGGCGGGCCACCCGGTCCCACCGCCCCACGAAGGTGGACGCCCGTGCCTCGTCGAAGACGTCATTGGGGCCGAAGCCCTGCTGCGACGCCACGAACACCCCGGCCGCGATCAGGACCGGCGGAGCCGGGCGCTGCACCGGACGCAGTCCGATCGACGCGTCCTCCAGTTGGTAGACGCGGCCCTCGTAGTCCACACCGTCGCCGGCCCACAGCGCCTTGATCACCTCGATGGCCTCAGTGAATGCTCTGGCCCGCCGCCGCCGGTTGAGCCCGACCAGCGCCAACTCGGCGTCCACCAACTCGGGCGGGCCGGTGCCCAGCCCCACACCCAGCGCGGTGCGCCCGCCGCTGAGCGCATCGAGGGTGGCCCACTCCTGGGCCACCGTCACCGGATGACGCAGGTGAGGTTGAAGGATCCCGGTGGCCAGCCCGATGGTGTCGGTAGCCTCGGCCACCGCGGCCAGGGTCACGATCGGCGACCAGCGGGGCTTGGCCAGCACGCTGTCGCCCACCGACACGAACGCGAACCCGCATTCCTCGGCCCGTCGGGCAAGCGCTAGGAGATCGTCGAGCCCGAAGCGGGCGCCGCTGAACACCGCGGCCCGGTTGTTGACGTAGATCCCGACCGCCGGGCTCACGGAGTCACCGACGACCCGGCCGCCAGGATCTCGGGTCGAAAATGTGCATTGGATGCCCACAAACCGCACCGAGATTCTGCGCACACGGTCGCTAGTCCAGCCTGAACGCGTCGGCGGGCACCCTGTCGAGCAGGTCCAGTTCCCACTCGATGTAGTCACGCATCGCCTGTAGTGCGTCGATCGAGCGCTCGTAGGGCTTGATGGATCGGGCAGGCTCACCGTCGCCGCCGGCGCCGGACTCCAACCAGCGGCCCCGGTTGGCGTCGGGCATTGCGTAGGCCTCCCGGCCCATGAGCCGCAGCCAGTAGGCCGTTAGCAGCGACTGCACCCCGTCGGAGTCGGCGACCACTATGCGGGCGGACGGCACGGCAGTGCGAGCCGTCAGCTCCTGAAGCAGCTGGCCACCGGGCGCCGACGCGAAACCGGGTCGGTGGCCGGCCCCGTAGTCACCAGGCGAACTCACGTCGAAGACGTAGGTGGTGCGGGAGTTGTCGGCCAGCCAGGCGGCCAGGTCCACCTCGCTGATGATCGGAACGCCTTTCTCGCCGGCGATCCGCCGGGCCCGCGCGGCCGCATCCTCCAGGGCGGTGGTCGGGATCAGGGCGCCCGCACCCTCGTCGGCTCCCATGTCGAGCTCCTCGCCAGCCAGTCTCCAGCCCATCGTGCCGTTCTCCAGAGACAGCACCGGAGCGTCGACGCCGGCATCGATCAGGGTCTGCGCGCCGATGATCGAGCGGGTGCGCCCCGCGCAGCTCACCACGATCGGGGTGCCCGGCTCTAGATCCATGTCCAGCACCCTGGCCAGCAGCTCCGTGCCGGGAGCGTTGGTCGCGCCCGGCACGTGCAGGGCCGCGTACTCGGACGCAGGCCGGCAGTCCACCAACGTCACCGCCTCGCCCCGATCGCGACGGAGCCTCAATTCCTCCGCCGACATCGTCGGGGTGCTCCGAGCGTGGGCCACGTGCTCGCCGAAGGCTTTGGACATGGTGTGCATCCCGTCGTGCACCTCGTAGCCGGCCTGCTGCCACGACTCGACGCCGCCGGCCAGCACCGCCACGTTCGTGAAGCCGATCCTGCGGATCTGGTGGCCGGCTCGATGGGCAGCCATGTCGTCCTCGCCGATCACCACCACCCTCACCGCTCGGCGGGGCAGCAGCCCGGGCAGCCGCAACTCGAGTTCTGAGGCCGGCACCGGGCACGAGCCCGGCACATGGTCGCGGGCGTGGGCGGCGACGTCGCGGGTGTCGAGCACGGCCAACTCTTCGCCGTCGGCGCCCATGGCGGCCAACTCCCCGGCGGTCACCTTGGCGGTGCGCAGATCGGGTCGGCCCATGAAGGGGCGCTCGACGCCGCCGGCGGGACTGTCGAAGTAGATGCGGCCGTCGAGGCGGTCCAGGGGATATCCGTAGAGGTGCAGGTGCATCGCCGGGCCCTCGTCGAGGACCCGGATCGTGTGGAAGGCGTCGCCCATCATGCCGTTGGCGTCGCCCCGTCGCAGGATGCGCTCGCCCCGGGGCTCCAGCTGGCCCTGCTCCCGGTCGCGGCCGTCGTCGATGCGCTCGAAGTACCGGTTGTGCTCCGCGCCCCGCACCCCGGCGATGACCGACCAGGTGCGGTGATCGTGCGGGGGCTGGGACTTGCCGGGCAGCCCGGCCGAGGCGTACAGGCCCAGCCTGCCGTCGGGATCGACGCTCAGCTCGTAGATCGTCATCAGCGCCCCTGGGTCCACCGGGAAGGTCTCGGCGTCGAACAGGTCCTCGTGCAGGGCCAGTCCGGCCAGCACGGGGCCGACCGTGTCGAGCAGTTCGTCTGAGGGCCCGAGCGTGTCCCGCAGGCTCCGGATCTCGTTCAGCGCATACTGGACGGCCTCGTGCCGTCGAGTCATCGCCGACGGGGCGCTCACAGCAGGCCCCTGCCGATCCCGCCGTCCACTGAGATCGACTGGCCGGTGATGTAGCTGGCCCGCTCGGAGGCCACGAACACGACTGCCTGGGCGATCTCGTCGGGCTCGGCGAAGCGGCCCAGCGGTATCTCGGCCGCGAACTCCTCGATCACCTCGTCGGGCGTGGCGTCCTGCTCGGCGGCGAGCTGCTCGGCGCGGTCCAGCCACAGCCGGGTGAGGGTCCGTCCCGGGCTGATGGCGTTGACCCTGATGCCCTTGGGCGCCAGTTCGTGCGACAGCGTCTTCACCAACGCCAGCAGTCCCGCCTTGTGCACGTTGGACACGACCTGGTTGACGTAGGGCATCTTCGCCCCTGCCGCGCCCATCAGGACGATCGCCGGCGACCGGCTCCGCTCCAGGCTTGGAAGGAGGGCCCGCACGGTCCGGACCGGCCCGATGACGTTCATGTTGTAGTTGTCGTGCCAGGCCTCGTCGCCGAAGGTGTCGAACCGGCCCCGGATACTGCCGCCGACGGTGACGATCAGGATGTCGAGACTCTTGCCGTCGCCGTACTGCGCGGCCAGCCGGGTCTCCGCGTCCTCAGCGGTCACGTCCACCGGGAACCACGCCACCTTGTCCCCGATACTGGCTGCGGCTTCCTGCAGCCTGGCGGCGCCCCGGGACGCGATCGTGACCGAGGCGTCCTCGGCCGCCAGCAGGCGTGCAGTGGCCAAGCCGATGCCGGCCGAGCCTCCCACCACCAGGGCCTCCCGGCCCGCCAGATGAAGATCCATCGTCGCTATCCGCCCTTGTTCGGTTCC
Source organism: Candidatus Aldehydirespirator sp. (assembly GCA_965203575.1). Lineage (GTDB taxonomy): Bacteria > Actinomycetota > Acidimicrobiia > Acidimicrobiales > Aldehydirespiratoraceae > Aldehydirespirator. The sequence goes on along the minus strand of OZ241894.1, from coordinate 1,365,524 downwards.
CGAGCGATGGCGTCGGGGCTGTCGTGTGTCAGTTCCAGCTTGCTGCCGGTTCCATCGCCCATCATCACGATTCGGTGAACGTCTGGTAGAGCTCCTTGAGCTGCTCGTTGGTCGCCAGCGGGATGACCTCACGCTCAAGGTAGCGGAAGAGCGGGTCCTCGTTGATGAGGGTGAAGAGCTCGTCGTTGGACTCGACCCGGTAGATGGCCACGCGCGCTCTCCGGCCCACGAACGGCGCCGTGTAGACGACCTTGCCGGCAGCCATGAGCCGCTCCCAGTACTCCACCTGTGCCTTGGCCAGGCGGCCCAGTTCCTCCATCGGTAGGGGGATGGGCTCGATCGCTCTCATCCGCACTAGGAAATCCATCAGTCCTCTCTGTCTCCCGTAGTCGTTGCCGGGCTTGTTTCGGCCGCTGCCGAGGGTCCGTCAGTCGCCCCCGACCTGCCGAGGTCGGGGCTGTCGGGCTCGTAGGCGATGACTTGGACGTGGAGCCCGCCGCGATCGGTCACCAGGGTCGTTCGAGCCTTGGCCGCGGCCAGGTCGTGGGCCGGGTTGACCGTCGACCAGCCGGCCTCGACCAACTCGGCTTCGGCCTCGTCGACCGCGGCGGGTTCGTCAGCCCGGAACGCGACATGGGCGAACCGCGGCTCGTCGGCGTCGGACTCGATCAACTCGATCTTGACGCCGGTCTCGTCACCGAGCATGGCGATCCGCTGGCCCGTGCTGTACCTGATCCCGTGGCGGATGAGGGTCATCCCGACATCGTTGACGAGGGTGTGGACCCGCTTGTCAAAGTCACTCGCCTCGATGGCCACATGGTCGAATTTCATGATGTCGAACTCGCTGCTCTCACTCGTCGTCGCTCAGCTTGCCCGGATTCAGCAGCCCCCTGGGATCCACCCGGCGCTTGAAGCGGTGCAGCACCCCCGGATCGGCGAACAGCCCCTGCTCGCCGAGGAAGAAGGTGTGGGGGTTCTGGTAGGCCACCCCGATGTCGTCGCAGAAGGCGAGCAGATCGTCGAGGTCCTCGCGCCCGTTAACCATCCCCACCAGCGGCGCGAAGATCACGCCGTCGCCGGACTGCCCCCAGCGCTCGCGAAGCCAGCGGGACCGGATGTACTTCAGCTCCACCAGGCAATGCTCGCCGAACCGCGCCTTGATGGCGAGCAGCTGATCGACGGGCCGCGACTCCGACAGGTAGCAGTGCAGGAATGCGGCGGAGGAGAAGAGCTTCTTCACCCACAGCATGCGGTGGCCGTAGACCATGTAGGCGAGGGTGGGCCGGCGGGACGCGCCCAGGCCGTGCCACGGGATGACGCGACCGCCGCGCGCCGCGGCCAGGGCGTTCACGAAGCCGGTTTCGGAGTCCGCGACGATGGCCATGACCAGAGCCTCGTCGTTGGCCGCGTCGCCGGCTAGGGCGGTGAAGGCCGGGGTGAGCGTCGGCTCCTGGGCCGCGGCCACCCGGATGCCCTCGGCCTGCTCGGCGAGGTCGACCACGAAGCGGGCCGCGCCGTCGAAGCGGGGGAAGGCGGCCACCATCTCCACCCAGGTGCGGGCCGGAACCAGCCGGAACGTGACGTCGGTGATGATCCCGGTCGTTCCGTAGGCGTGAAGGACGGGTTCGACCGAATCCTCGTCGAGGTCGAGCAGCCGGGGCTCCGCCTCGCAGGTCATGACGGTGGCCCCGACGATGTTGCCGTCCCAGATCGTGCCCCAGGACGAGCTGCCGAGTCCCACATGGCCACCGGCCACCCACCCGGCCGCGTGGGACGCGGCGTAGGTGGTGGTCACCACCGGGAGTTCCGCGCCGTGGGCGCGGACCGCGGCGTCGACCCGCCCCAGGAGGGCACCCGCTCCGACCGTGATGCGGCCGTTGTCGGCGGCTGCGGCCGGGTCGCCCATCTCGCACAGGCGGCTGAGCTCGATCACGATCCCGCCTCGCATGGGTATGGACTGTCCGAAGTTGGAGGTGCCCGCACCCAGCATCGTGATGGGCGTGTCGTGCCGGTAGGCCGCGGCCACGCAGGCGGCGAGCTGTTCGAGGTCGGCCGGACCGACGATGGCCTCCACGCCGAGGGAACCGCCCTCGGAGGCTCCGGCCATGGCGTCGATGTACCCCGACAGCACCGGCGATAGCCACGAGTTGTCGCGCAGCCGAGCCCCGATCGCCGCCGGATCGGTCTCGGCCCGGTCGCCGCCGACGATGCTCGCTAGCTCCGCTGACAACGTCATCGTCTACCCCCGGAAGGTTCTAGTCCACCGCCGGTGTGCAGACGAATTCAGGCTTGGCGGGTGGCTACGAAGCGGGCGGTGGCGGCTAGGGCTTCCTTGGCGGCGGGCACATCGGGCAGTGCCTCCAACGCGCCGAGGGCCTCCTCCAGGAGTTCTGAGATCTCGTTCTCGAGGTTGGCGAGGGCGCCCGTGTCGACGATCACCTGCTGGACCTCGGCCACCGTCTCATCACTCATCTCCGAGCCGACCAGGTCCAGCAGTGCCAGTTGTGGCGGGGTCGCCGCGGCTCTCGCCATGGCCATGAGCAGCGTGGGTTTTCCTTCCCGCAGGTCGTCGCCGACGGGCTTGCCGGTGGCGGCCGGGTCCCCGAACGCGCCCAGGATGTCGTCCCGCAGCTGGAAGGCCAAGCCCACCGGAAGGCCGTGGCGGGCCAGCGGCTCGGCCAGGTCGGGCCGTCCGGCCAGCGCGGCGCCGAGCTGCAGCGGCCGCACCACCGTGTAGCGGGCCGTCTTGTGTTCGATGATCTTGCGGGCCTCGTCCGCGGTGGCGCTGCCGCGGGCGCCCCCGACCACGTCCAGGTACTGGCCCATGTTGAGCTCGGTGCGCAGCCCGTCCCACACGGCCCGGGTCTCAGGGGATACCCACCCCAGGGTGCGGTCGGCGAGCACCATGGCCATGTCTCCAACCAGCACGGCAGCCGCCTCACCGAAGCGCCGGTCCTCGCCGCGCCACTCCCTGGAGCGATGGCGTTGCACGAACTTTCGCCACACCGTCGGCGCGCCCCGCCGGGTGTCGGAGCCGTCCATCACGTCGTCGTGGGCCAGCGCGAAGGCGTGGAGGATCTCCAGGGCGCAGCCGCCGTCGAGGGCCCCGTCGCCGCTCGGGTCCCCGCCGCCCACCAGCCAGCCCCAGTGGCAGTAGGCGGGCCGGATGCGCTTCCCCCCGCCCAGGACCATGTCGGCGAGGTCGCCGAGCGGCTCGTCGAGGCTCGGGTCCAGTGCGGCCCACTCCTGGCGCTCGGCGGCCAGGATCTCGCCGAGGCGGATCTGGACCCTGGCCGCGATGGCGGTCAGCTCGGCGGGGGGTTCGGCTCGCTGCCCGGCGGGTTCGGTCACACGAAATTCCTGTAGTTGAGGACCCCTGACATCCTTGGTAGCTGGGATCTTGGGGGAGAGACGGTCACGTCTCGGTGTCCGACTCGAGCGCGGCTACCACTCTCTCGACCTGGATGCCTGCGTTGGTGATCCGACGCCGGCAGATCTCGATGAGGGTGGCGGCCCGCTCGACCCGGGTGGCCAGCACGTCCACGTCGGGGTCCTCGCCTTCGAGCTCTTGGAGGATCTGCTCGAGTTCGGCCATGGCCGCCGCGTAGCCGGGCTCGTCGGCGCTGCCGGGGCCGGTAGTGGGATCTTCAGTGCTCATCGGCTCGGTCCTCGCTGCTTTCGCGCCGTCATTCCCGCTCTTGTTCGCTGCGCTCACGGGCCGCTCGGGCCACGGCCTCGCTGCGCGCCTCGCGCGACGCCTCCACCGGTTGCTTCCTTCCGCTCGGCCTCTGGGCGCGAATCGTACTGTCCAACGTGCCGTCGGATACGTGGGTGACGATCCCGTCGCCGGGCGCGACATCTTGTACTGAGCGCACCAGCATCCCGTCGCTGCGGCGGGTCAGCGACCATCCCCGGCGCAGGATCCGGGCCGGGTCGAGGGTCCGCACCCGGGTGGCAATGGCGTCCAGGTGCCGCTGGGCGTGGCGGATCTCGTGACGGCCGGCTACCGACAGCCGGGCCGAGGCCCGGTCGACCCTGCTGGTAGCCCGACGCCCCGCGGCCGGACCGGCCTGCCCGAGCCGGTATGTGACCGCGGCCACTCGGCGCCCGGCCCGTGCCGTGGCTGTCCGTCCCGTCTGGACGAGGCGCTGGGCGGCCGAGTCGCGGTTGCGGCCGGCCCGCCGGGACGCGGCCCGAGCCTCTCGGGCGGTGTCGGCGGCCGCCTTGCCGGTGCGTTGCTCCACGGTGGCCAGAACCCGGCGGCTGCGCACCGCGATCGACCGGCCAGTGCCGTCAAGCCTCTCCAGCCAGTCCCCGACCAACTGCACGACGGCCTCCGCCGCGGCCGTCGGCGTCGAGCAGGCGGTGTGGGCGGTCTCGTCGGCCACGCTGCGGTCCGTCTCGTGGCCTATGCCGGTGAAGACGGGACGCTCGCACGAGGCGATGGCCCGGGCCACCAGCTCGTGGTCGAAGGCGACGAGGTCGGTGCGGCTGCCGCCCCCGCGGGCCAGCAGCACCACATCGACGGCGGCGTCGGCCGCTGCCTTGACCGCGGCCGCGATGGCCGCCGGTGCGTCAACGCCTTGCACCGGCGTATCGACCTCGACCACCCGGAAGGCGAAGCCGCTGCCGGTCAGCACCCGCAGCATGTCGGCATGGGCGGCGCTGTCCAGGGACGTGACGATCCCCACCCGCAGTGGCACTGGCGCCAGAGCCAGACCGGCGTTGCGGCGTAGCGCTCCCTCGGCGGCCAGCACCCGCAGCAGCGCGTCGCGGTCCGCCGCGAGCGCCCCGAGTGTGTGGGCCGGGTCGATGGCGATCATGCGCAACTGGAGCTGTCCCCGCTGCGGGTAGAAGTCGAGCATCCCCTGGATGCGCACGCTCACTCCGTTGTCCATGCGGATGGCGTTGCCGTGGCGCCTGATCGTGGCGTTGACCCGGTCCTTGTCGTCGCGGAACAACACCACCTTCAGCGAGGCCACCGGCGGTGCGCCGGGCTCGGCCCGCTCGGAGCGCTCGACCAGGTCGAAGTAGACGTGGCCGCTGCGGGCCCGCGCGATGCTGTCGATCTCTCCGGCCACCCACACGCCGCTGGGGAAGGCCTCGTCCAGCGTCCAGCGAAGCACCTGGGCCAGTTCGCCCACCGTCAGGGTCTGGTCCGCGCCGATCAGGCCGCTCATGACACCGTCTGCTCGGCGATCTCGGCCCGCAGCAGGCCCTCGTACAGCTCGGCGTACAGGCCGCCGGCGATGCGCAGCTCGTCGTGGTTGCCCGACTCGGTGATCCGGCCCTCGTCGAGCACCACGATCAGGTCCGCGTCGACGATGGTGGACAGCCGATGGGCCACCACCAGCGACGTGCGGCCCCTCAGCGCCTCGGTCAGAGCCTCCTGAACCAGTGCCTCGTTCTCGGTGTCGAGATGCGACGTGGCCTCGTCGAGGATGACGATGGCCGGATCCTTGAGCAGCATCCTGGCGATGGCCAGACGCTGCTTCTCGCCGCCCGACAGCCGGTAGCCCCTCTCACCCACCACCGTGTCGTAGCCGTCGGGCAGGGCCGCGATCACGTCGTGGATGCGGGCGGCACGGCACGCTTCGACCAACCGCGTGTCCGCGGCGTCGGGACGGGCATAGCGAAGGTTGGAGGCCACCGTGTCGTGGAACAGGTGCGGGTCCTGGGTGACGGTGCCGATGGCGGCCCGCAGCGACGCCTGCTTCAGGTGGCGCACGTCGACGCCGTCCACCAGCACCGCGCCCCCGGTGACGTCGTACAGGCGGGGCACCAGCGAGACAAGCGTGGTCTTGCCCGAGCCCGACGGACCCACCACCGCCACCATCCGGCCCGACTCGATGTCCAGGTCGATGTCGGCCAGCACCTCGGCCGGTGCCGCGGTGCTCTCGGAGGCGGCGGCCACGCCCAGCGATTCGGGGGTGCCGTCCGCCGACGGGTAGGCGAAGTGCACCTCCCGGAACTGGACCCGGCCCGCCGGCTGCTCCAGATCGCCGGCCTCGGGGCTGTCGGTGATCGGGTTGGGGGTGTCGAGGACCTCGAACACCCGCTCGAAGCTGACGAACGCCGACATCACGTCCACCCGGGCGTTGGACAGGCTGGTCAGGGGCACGTAGATCCGGACCGTGTACAGGCCGAGCGCCACCAGCGTGCCCGCGCTGAGCGCGCCGTCGATGGCCAGATGGCCGCCCAGCCAGTAGACGATGGCGGTTCCCACCGCGCCCACCAGGGTCAGCGCGATGAGGAAGATCTGCGAGTACATGGCGCTGCGGACCCCGATGTCGCGCACCCGCCCGGCCCGGTCGGAGAAGTCGGCGGCCTCGTCGCCGTGGCGGCCGAACAGCTTGACCAGCAGCGCTCCGGCCACGTTGAACCGCTCGGTCATGGTGTTGTTCATCGATGCGTTGAGGTTCATGCCCTCGCGGGTGATGGCCTGAAGGCCCCGGCCCACCCGCCGGGCCGGCAGCACGAACAGCGGCAGGATCGCCACCGCCAGCAGGGTGAGCCGCCACTCCAGCACGAACATGGCGATCAGCGTCCCGGTCAGGGTGATGATGTTGGACACCACCGTGCCGAGCGTGCCGGTGAAGGCCCGCTGGGCGCCGATCACGTCGTTGTTGAGCCGGCTCACCAGAGTGCCGGTCTGGGTGCGGGTGAAGAAAGCCAGCGGCATGCGCTGCACGTGGTCGAACAGCCGCAGACGCAGGTCGAAGATCAGGCCCTCGCCGATGCCGGAGCTGAGCCGGCGCGCCAGCAGTGACAGCAGCGCCTCGCCCGCCGCGGTGGCGATCAGCACGCCGAACAGCACGTTCAGGTAGCCGCCGTCGCCCTCGGCGATGGCGGAGTCGAATATCTCCCGGATCACCAGCGGCGACAGCAGCCCGAGGAACGTGGACGCCACGACGATGACGATGAAGGCGACGATCGCGGCGCGGTAGGCACGGGCGAACCCCCACACCCGGCGACGGGTGTCGGCGGTGATTGTCTTGCCCTCCAGGCCGCCGCGGTCGGCCGCCATGGAGTGCATGACTCCCCACGCAGTCATCATCGAAGCCGAGCCTACGGACCACGCCAGCGGTAGCGCCCTTGGGCGCCCTCGGCCTCTGCCGGTAGCGTTTGGGTCGTGGATCGCGGTGCCTCCATGGCCCTGAAGACCGACCACTACGAGCTCACGATGGTGGCCTCGGCCCTTCAGTCCGGTATTGCCGAGCGCCGGGCCGTGTTCGAGGCGTTCGCCCGCCGGCTGCCGGCCGGTCGGGCCTACGGCGTGGTGGCCGGCGTGGACCGGATCATCGAGGCCATCGAGCGCTTCCGCTTCGACGAGGCGACGGTGGACCATCTCACCGCCGCGGGCGTGGTGACCGACCCCGACGTGGTCGAATGGCTCCGCTCCTATCGCTTCAGCGGCGACGTGACCGGCTACCCCGACGGCGAGCTGTTCTTTCCCTACTCGCCGGTGCTGACCGTGGAGGGCGGCTTCGCCGAGTGTGTGGTGCTCGAGACGGTGGTGCTGTCGATCCTGAACTACGACTGCGCGGTGGCCTCGGCCGCGGCCCGGGTGCGCGACGTCGCCCACGGCCGCCTCCTCATAGAGGGCGGCAGCCGCCGCGCCGACCCCGACGCCGCAGTGGCCGCAGCCCGGGCCGCGCACATCGGCGGCTTCGACACCACGTCGAACCTGGAGGCGGGCCGCCGCTACGCCATACCCACCGGGGGCACCACCGCCCACGCCTTCGTGCTGGCCCATGCCGACGAGCACACGGCGTTCAGGGCTCAACGGGACGCGCTCGGCACCGGCTCCACCTACCTGGTCGACACGTTCGACGTGCTGGAGGGCATCCGGCGGGCCGTGCAGGTGGTGGGCCGTGACATCGGCGCGGTGCGAATCGACAGCGGCAATCTGCTGGCGGCCAGCATCCGGGCCCGGACCCTGCTCGACTCGCTCGGCGCGGAGGGTTGCCGCATCGTCGCCTCCGGGGATCTGGACGAGTTCCGTGTGGCGGAATTGGAGGATGCGGCCGCCCCCATCGACGCCTACCTGGTGGGCACCAGCCTGGTCACCGGCTCGGGCCATCCCACCGCGTCGGTGGTGTACAAGCTGGTGGCTATCGCCGACAGCGCCGGCGCGGGCGCGCCCCTGCGGGCCGTGGGCAAGCTGTCGCCGGGCAAGACCACCGTTGGCGGCCGCAAGCAGGTTCACCGCACCGTCGATGCAGATGGTTACTGGAGGGCAGAGGTGCTGTCGCCGGCAGGCATGGCCGGTCCTGCCGGCAGTCACGACCCGCAGGCCCTTCTGATGGCAGGGGGCGAGCGGGCCTGGCAGGATGATCCCGCGGCAGCCCGTCGCCGCTGCGCTGAGCGACGTCAGGGGCTGCGGCCCGAGGATCGGGTTCCGCACCCTCGACGCTCGCCGGCCGTACCTACCGAATGGGTGGGGATGGAGGCGCCGGCCGCGACAGGATCATCGAACGGAGAGGGAGGGCAGTCGACGTCGGCACGGGGCGCTCGGCATGCCGGGGGAGGAGATGAGATGCACAAGGCGCTGATCATCGTGGACGTGCAGAACGACTTCTGTGAAGGCGGGTCGCTGGCGGTGGACGGCGGGCATGCGGTGGCCTCCTCCATTACCGGCCTGGTCGGCTTGGACCGGGCCGGGGGCCGCTACGACTACGTGGTCGCGTCCAAGGACTGGCACATCGACCCGGGGGAGCACTACGCCGCACCGGGCACCAACCCCGACTTCGTGACATCGTGGCCGGTGCACTGCGCGGCCGGCACGCAGGGCGCCGCGTTCTCACCGAACCTGCAGGTGGCGCTGGACGAGGTGTTCCTCAAGGGCCAGTACAGCAACGGCTACAGCAGCTTCGAGGGGGTGTCGGGATCCAGCGAGGATGTGGGCTTGCGGGACTGGCTCACCGAGCGCGGCGTGAAGGCCGTCGACGTGGTGGGCATCGCCACCGACTACTGCGTGCGAGCCACCGCGCTGAACGCGACCGAAGCCGGCTTCGAGACGTCGGTGCTGGTCGAGCACTGCGCCGGAGTCACCTCCGACACGTCTGAGGCCGCCCTGGAGGAGATGGCCTCCGCCGGCGTCACCATCGTCGCCTGACCCACCCTGGCCCGCGGGGCGGGCGTGGATTCAGGCGACGGCGGCCTCTATCTGGTCGCTGGTCAGTTCTATGCCGAAGCCGGGCGCGTCGTTGGGGACCAGCCAGCCGTCGGTCGGGATGGCCATGCCTTGTGTGGACCGCCAGGCGCCCATGAGCGACTCCCCGGGCCCGCAGCCCACGAACATCTCCGCCCAGCGGTTGCCGGGCAGCCCGTGGCTGAGGTGCTGGCCGTAGGAGTCGTTGCACCCGCCGTGGAGGGCCAACTCGATGCCGGCCGCGGCCGCGATGGCCGCGATCTTGAGAACCGCGGTGGCGCCTCCTACCCACTGGACGTCGGGCTGGACCACGTCGACGAGGCGCTGCTCGGCGGCGTGGGCGAAGGTGCGGTCGGTGTACCAGCGCTCGCCGGCGGCCAGCATCTGCGAGGGCAGGCGCCGGCGGACATCGGCGTAGCCGGGCCAGTCGTCGGGCTGGGCGTAGTCCTCGATCCACGTGAGCCGGTAGGGCTGCACCGCCTCGCCCAGACGGACGGCGTAGGCCGCGTCGAGAACCGGCCAGCAGTCGAACATGATGTCGGCGTCGGGTCCCAGTTCCGAGCGGGCGCCGGCCACCAGGCGCTCGGCCTCCTCGATCCCGGCGGTGGCTGCGCCCGAGCCGACCGGGCAGGCCAGCTTGAAGGCGTCGAAGCCCCGGTCGCGCAGGTCGTCGAGGTCGTTGCCGGTGGCGTAGCAGCGGGTGCGGTCCCGGGCCGGGCCGCCTACTAGCTCGTACACGGGCACGCCCAGGATCTTGCCCTTCAGGTCCCACAGGGCCAGATCCACCGCGCTCACCGCGAAGGAGGCGAGCCCGGACGCGCCGAAGGCGCTGTTGGCGCTGCGCATCATCATGTTCCAGAGCTTCTCGGTGGCCAGGGCCGGCTCGCCGGCCAGCATGGGTCCGAAGAAGTCGTTGATGACGGGCACGATCGGGCCGGCCTGGCTGGTCATGCCCACGCCGAAGGTGCCGTCGGAGGCGGTGGCCACGCAGACGACCTCGCCCCACGGCGGCGCGAAGCGCTCGGCCTGCCCGGCGAAGGCCGGATCGTTCGACAGCGGGTGCATCAGCCCCCATGGATCCCACGAGGCCTGGCTCGTCTGAGGGCGTCCCAACACCTCAGGGCGACGCAGCGGCGCGGCCCTGATCTCTGCGATGGTCGGCGTCATCGCCGCAGCGTAGGTGCCTGCGGGCGCTGGCGCCCCGCCAAATTCCTGTGGTGAGGGACCTGTGATGTTCTTAGCTACAGGGATTTCGGGGCGGCGGCGGTATGGACGTTCAGGTGCCGGGCTGGGGGACCACCCGCAGGTAGGGCAGGGGGGCCTCCCAGCCGTCGGGGTACTTCTCGGCGGCGGCCTCGTTCGAGACTGCGGGCACGATGATCACGTCCTCGCCCTGCTGCCAGTTGGCCGGGGTGGCCACTTGCTCGTGGGCGGTGAGCTGGACCGAATCGAGCAGGCGCAGGATCTCGGCGAAGTTGCGGCCGGTGGTCATCGGGTAGGTGAGCGAGGCCTTGATCTTCTTGTCGGGGCCGATGATGAACACCGAGCGGGCGGTGGCGTTGTCGGCCGCGGTGCGTCCCTCGGACGTGTCGCCGGCGTCGGCCGGGAGCATGTCGTAGAGCTTCACCACGTTGAGCCCGGGGTCGCCGATCAGCGGGTAGTTGACCGCGTTGCCGGTGGCCGTCTCGATGTCGGCGGACCAGCCGACGTGGTCGCTCACGCCGTCGACGCTGATGCCGATGATCTTGCAGTTGCGGGCCGCGAACTCCGGCTTCAGGCCGGCCACCGCGCCCAGCTCGGTGGTGCAGACCGGGGTGAAGTCCTTCGGGTGGGAGAACAGCAGCGCCCATCCGTCGCCGATCCACTCGTGGAAGTTGATCTCTCCCTCGGTGGTGTCGGCGGTGAAGTCGGGAGCGGTGTCGTTGATGCGCAGTCCCATGGGTTACCTCCAGGTGATGGCGAATTGTCCGCAGGCTAACGTGCCATGATGACAAATCCGACCGGATTAGTCAGGTATCGGTCCGGAGGACTGTCCGGAGGCTGAACGGCCGGAGGTCCAATAGATTCCCGGGCCGTGAGGATCGCGGTCGTCTACAACCGGGACAGCCAGAACGTCATCAACCTGTTCGGCATGCCGAACCAGGAGAAGATCGGCCTCAAGACCATCAAACGGCTCACCGACGCACTCCGCGCCGGCGGCCACCAGGTCGCGGCCATAGAGGCCGACAAGGAGCTGATCTCCAAGCTGGAGTCGTTCATGCCCCGGGTGGTCGCGGGCGAGCGGCCCGGGATGGTGTTCAACGTCTCCTACGGGCTGCAGGGCCAGGCCCGCTACACCCATGTGCCCAGCATCCTGGAGATGGTCGGGATCCCCTATGTGGCGTCCGGTCCTCTGGGCCATTCGCTGGCGCTCGACAAGGTCGTCACCAAGATGATCCTGCGCCAGAACGGCATCCCAACGCCGGAGTTCGCTGTGCTGGAGACGCCGGAGGTCCCGATACCGGGCGACCTGCCCTATCCGATGGTCGTGAAGCCGAAGAACGAGGCCGTCTCGTTCGGCCTCGCGGTGGTGAACGACGAGAGCGAGCTGCGGGCGTCGGCCAAGGTGATCTTCGACCGGTTCTCCCAGCCGGTGCTGGCCGAGCAGTACATCGAGGGCCGCGAAATCAACGTCGGCCTGTTGGGCAACGCACCTCCGGAGGCGTTGCCGCCGGTGCTGCTGAGCTTCGGCGACGGTCCCCAGATCTACACCTACGAGGACAAGACCGGCCGCAGCGGCCGCCAGATCCAGCCGGTGTGCCCCGCCCCCATCTCCGGGGAGCTCACCGCGGAGGCCCAGCAGATCGCAGTGCGCACGTTCTCGGCTCTCGGCCTCTACGACTGCGCCCGCGTCGACATGCGCATGGACGCCGACGACAACCTCTACGTGCTGGAGGCGAACAGCCTCCCCAGCCTGGGCGAGCACGGGTCCTATCTGGTGGGGGCGGCCCATGTGGGCCTGGAGTTCGAGGCCTTCGTGAACCGCCTGGTCGAGGTGGCCAGCGCCCGCTACTTCGGCACGCCGCAGCCGCCCACGGTCGACGCCCGGGCCGCGGACCCGTCCAAGCGGGCCTTCCAGTTCATCACCCAGCGCCGCGACGCCATGGAGCGCTCGCTGCATCGATGGGTTCAGGTCTCCAGCCGCACCGACGACCCCGTGGGCCTGGAGAGGGCCGCGGAGCGGGCCGGCCGCATCCTCACCGACGTCGGGATGGTGCCCGTGCCGGAGCTCACCCACCAGGCCGAGGCCCACATGTACCAGACGGCCAGGGGATTCGACGGCGGAGTCCTGCTGGTGGCCCATCTGGACGTCCCGGTCATAGCCGGCGGGCTGCAGCAGGGGTACCGCCGGGATCCGGAGTGGCTCTACGGCGAGGGGGTGGGACGATCCCGTGCGTCGCTGGTGATGCTGGAGTACGCGCTGCGGGCGCTTCGCAGCACCCGGAGCCTCCGGCGGGTGCCGCTGGGCGTGCTGCTGTACTGCGACGAGGGGCGCGACGCGGCACGGAGCCGGCGCGTGATCGAGCAGGCGGCGGCCAGGGCGGAACAGGTCCTCGTGTGCCGTCCCGGCACCGTCGGCCACGGCATCGTCACCCAGCGGAGGGGCAGCCGGCGCTACGACCTGACCATCGAGGGCGAGAGGCTCAGCCCCGGCCAGGTGGGGCGCCGCCGACCCGTTGTGCGCTGGGCCTGCGAGAAGGTCGAGGCCATCGGCCAGCTGAGCTCGCCCAGGAGGCGCCTGTCCATCGGTGTCATCGACATGAGCACCGAGCGCCACGCCATGTTCATGCCCCACCGGGTCGAGGTCTCGCTGATGATGTCGTATCTCTCGGTCCCCCACGCCGACGAGACTGAAGCCTCTATGCGGAAGGTTCTCGGCAGGGGTGGGCCGAAGTGGAGCCTCAACCGGCTCACCGACCGGCCGCCCATGCCGGACCGCCCGGCCAACCACCCCCTGGCCGAAGCGCTGGAGGCCGCCGCGGCCAAGTGGGACATCGGCGTGGAGCGGGAGTCGTCGGCATGGCCGTCGGTGGCCGGCCTCGTCGGGGACGGCACGGCTGTTGTCTGCGGCGTGAGCCCCGCCATGAAGGGCGGCGGAACCCCTGAGGAGGCCGTCCAGCGCATCAGCCTGGTGGAGCGGACCCTGCTGCTGACCGAGTACCTCACCGACTGGATCGGACGCTGATCCGATGACCGGACCGGAGCCGCAGCAGTCTCGCGCGCCGATCCAGCCGGAGGGTCGCCGCCATGGGAGGTCGAGGCAGCCTCGGCGGGTGACCGAGGTGGACACCGACCTGCTGGAGTTGACCGACACCCGCATCCACGAGCCCCAGCGGGTCGCCGCGTCGGCGCACGGGATGGTGAGCACGGCCCACTACTCGGCCACGGCCGCCGGGGTGAGGATGCTGGAGCAGGGCGGCAACGCAGTGGACGCCGCGGTGGCGGCCGCGCTGGCCCTGGGCGTGTGCGAGCCCGCCGCGTCGGGACTGGGCGGCCAGACCATGATGCTCGTCCATCACCGGGCCTCCGGCACCACGGTGGCGGTGGACGGGTCGTCGCGAGCCCCCAGCGGGGCTGTGATCGACGGCTTCGCCGACCTGCGAGCCGACCGCAGGCGCGGGCATATGGCCACCACCGTCCCCAGCTCGCCCGCGACCTATGCCCACGTGCTGGAGCGCTTCGGGCGCCTCGGCTGGGCGACGGTCCTCGAGCCGGCCATCGAACTGGCCGCCGACGGGTACGAGATCAGCGTGCTGCAGTACCGCCTCACCCGGCGGGAACGCCGGCACCTGAAGGCCCACTCAGCAGGGCCGCTGTTCCTGCAGGACGGGCGCAGGGCGCGCCGGGCCGGGACGAGGTTCGTCCAGCCCGCGCTGGCCGCGACCCTTGGCCGCTTGGCCGAGCGGGGTTGCGAGGACTTCTACACGGGTGAGACCGCCCGCCTGATCCACGAGGACATGGTGGCCAACGGCGGCATCCTCCGCGAGGACGACTTGGCGCAGGTTCCCGTGCCGGTCGAGCGCGAGCCGCTGTCGGGGCGCCTCGGCCGCGACCGGGTGCTCACGATGCCGCTGCCGGGGGCGGGCCGCACCCTGGTGGAGATGCTCAACATCCACCAGAGCCTTCCCCGCGAACTGCAGGACATCGACACCCCCGACGGCGCGGTGTGCCTGGCCAGGACCATGCGGCAGGCACTGGTCGATCGCAACGACCGCCCCTTCGATCCCGACCTCTACGACCAGGTCTCCGACAAGCAGATGCTCAACCGCCAGTACGCCCGGGGCGTGGCCCGCCGGATCGCGGCGATCCAGACCAGCGGCGAGACCACCCACCTGTCGGTGATGGACTCGGAGGGCAACACGGTGGCGCTTACCCAGTCGATCGAGAACGTCTACGGCTCTTGCGCGGCTTCGCCGCGACTGGGCTTCCTCTACAACAACTACATGAGCGCCTTCAACCTCGACGATCCCTCGCACCCCTACTACTTGAGGCCCAACGCGGTGCCCTGGGCCAGTGTGGCCCCCACCATCGTCTTCAAGGACGAGCGGCCCTGGCTGGCGATCGGATCGCCGGGTAGCGAGCGCATCCCCCCGGCGATCCTGCAGGTGCTGCTGCGACTCCGCCGGTCCTCGCCGCTGGCCGCGGTGGACGCCCCCCGGATCCACTGCTCGCTCGAGGGCGTGGTCTCGGCCGAGGCGTCGCGCATCCCGACCGATGTGCTGGACGCGCTCGGCCGCTCGGGTTTCGAGCTGACCCGGCGCGAGCCCTACTCCTTCTACATGGGCTGCGTGCAGCTGGTCATGGCCGACGGCGACCGGCTGGTGGGGGTCGCCGACCCCCGCAGGGACGGCGCGGCCGCAGGCCCGGACTCGGCGCCGGGGACGCAGGCAGGCCCGGGCTCGACACCGGCGACGCAGGCATGACGCTGCCGCTGCTGGTGTCGGTGCCCCACGGCGGCCTGCGGGTACCGGCCGAGATCGAGCCGCTGTGCGCGCTCACGCCGTCAGAGGTCGCCGACGACGGCGACGGCGGCTCGGACGAGGTCTATTCCTTCGAGGAGGAGGTCGGGACCTACGTCACCACCGATGTGGCCCGGGCCATCGTCGACATGAACCGGGCCCGGGACAACCGCAAGGCCGATGGTGTGGTGAAGACCCACACCTGCTGGGACGTCGAGGTGTGGAAGCGTCCACTGTCCGGGGCCGAGATCGACGGCCTCCTTGACGCCTACCACGCCCCCTACCACCAGCGATTGACCGAGCTGGGGCGCTCCGGGGAGTGGGTCCTGGGCGTCGACTGCCACACGATGGCCGCGGTAGGGCCGCCGCTCGGACCGGATCCGGGCATCGAGCGGCCCTGGGTGTGCCTCAGCAACGGCGACGGGACCTGCCCGCAGGAGTGGATCGAATCGCTGAGCGACTGCTTCCAGGACCAACTGGAGGGGCCGGTGAGGATCAACGACCCCTACGACGGCGGCTACATCACCCGCTTCCACGCGGCCGAGATGCCCTGGATCCAGATCGAGCTGTCCCGAGCCCCCTTCATGCCCAACGAGGACAAGCGCCACGTCGTGCTCACCGCCCTGCAACGCTGGACACAACGCCACACCTGAAGAAGTGGCGGAGAGTATGGGATTCGAACCCATGGTGACCCGGAGGCCACAACGGCTTTCGAGGCCGCCCCATTCGTCCGCTCTGGCAACTCTCCGCCGCAGAGGCTACCGGCGGGCCTACGAGTCGACTTCGGAGCCCCTCAAGTCCGAGAAGAACTCCTGCAACAGGGCGGCGCACTCGCCGGCCCGCACACCCGGCACCACCTCGAATTCGTGGTTGAGCCGGGGGTCGGCGCCCAGGTTGTAGAGCGAGCCGAGGGCGCCGGCCTTGGGGTCGTCGGCGCCGTAGACGACCCGGCCCACCCGGGCCTGCTGCAGCGCTCCGGCACACATGGGGCACGGCTCCAGGGTCACGGCCACCGTGGTCCCGTCCAGGCGCCAGTCGCCCAAGCGGGCCGCGGCGTCGCGTATGGCCAGGATCTCAGCGTGGGCGGTGGGATCGCCGGTGCGCTCGCGCTCGTTGTGGCGCCGGGCGATCACCTCGCCGGCGTGCCACACCGCCGCGCCCACGGGCACGTCGCCATGAGCCGGTGCCAACCGGGCCTCGGCCAGGGCCGGCTCCATCAGCTCGTCGTCGGTCACGATGCTGCCGAGACGTGCGTGATCAGGGTCACGGGTCGATGTCGTTGGCCATCAGATCGGCCATCAGCGTGGCCGCGGCCACCGTCAGGGGGCCGTCCACAACCGGCAGTTCGGTGCCGTCGATGCGGGCGATCGACTGGACCGCCCGGGTGGAGGAGGCCAGGAAGGCCTCGGGAACGCGGGGAAGTTCCTCCACGGGCAGGTGCGTCTCGGCCACATCGAGCCGCTCCAGCAGCAGCGCCCGGGTGACCCCGGCCAGGCAGCCGGTGTCCAGCGGCGGCGTGTGCAGCCGCGCCCCGTCGGACCAGAAGATGTTCGAGCCGGTGCCCTCGCTGACACGGCCCCGGGTGTCGGCGAAGATCGCCTCCGACGCGCCCCGCTCCCGGACCACGTCTAGCGCCAGCACGTTCTCGGCATAGGAGGTCGTCTTGACTCCGGCCATGGCGCCCCGCTCGTTGCGGGGGAACGGCACGATCGACACCGCCGTGCCGGGCGGGTAATCAGGCGGCCGGTTGCCGGCGATCACGATGGCCGAGCCCCGCGCCCCGCTGCGCCCCGATCCCAGCGGGCCACCGCCGCTGGTCGCCGTGACCCGCACGATCCCGGCCGCGGGCGCGGCGTCCAGGCACAGGCCGATCGCGGCCCGCAACTCGTCGTCGCTATAGGGGCACTCGAAGCGCAGCGCTCGGGCCGAGCGGCGCAGACGCGCAAGATGCCGGCGCACCGCAAAGGCGGCCACCCCGGCGCCGTCGGGTACTACCAGCAGCGTCTCGAAGACGCCATCGCCCACGATCACGCCGTGGTCGTCGGCCCGCAGATGCGGGTGATCCGGCTCGACCATCCGTCCGTTCACCCACACGGCCTGCGCGCTCACGGCTCCGAACCTACCGGAGGGAGCGAGATCGGGGTCCGGGACTCCGGTGCTCGGCAGGAAACTCTGAAATCTGCGGTGCCGGGCGGCGATAATTTGGAGTGATGAGATCCTGGATCCGACGGCACTGGCGCTGGGCGCTCCCGGCAGGGGTAGTTCTGGCGGGGGTGGGAGCCTGGCTGGTGTTCGGCTTCTTCGCCTTCCAGACGTACTTCCAAGACGACGAGGTGGACGAGGCGCTCCCGTTCTTCACCGCGGGCCCGGCCCCGTCGGGCATCGCAGGCGACGAGACGACCACCGAGATGGCCGACGCCATGAACAAGGCCATGGCCGACGACGACATGCCCATGGTCGACGAGGTCGACGAGCCCATGCCCGAAATGCCCGGACCGGCGACGTCGGAGGCTTCCGAGCCCGCAGTCGAGCCGTCCGAGCCGGCTGAGCCCGCCGTAGAGACGCAGCCCGCCGAGGAGACGCAGCCCGCCGAGGAGACCCAGCCCACTGAGACCGAACCGGCGACCACACAGCCCGAGATCATCGTGGAGGCGTCCGGGTCGTTCATCGACCGCTCGCATCCCACCGAGGGCAGCGCAGTGGTGCTCGGCGACGGCAGCGGCCAGCGGTTCCTGCGGTTCGAGGACTTCCGCACCGACAACGGCCCCGACCTGAACGTGTACCTGTCGGCCGCCTCGACCGACGCGCCGGCCGGCCAGTTCGACGACGACTTCGTCGACCTAGGCGACCTCAGGGGCAACGTCGGCTCGCAGAACTACGAGATCCCCGCCGGGCTCGACCTCGACCACTACTCCACAGTGGCGATCTGGTGCGTGCGCTTCGGGGTGGTCTTCGGGGCGGCCGAACTCACGGCTGGCTGACGGTCGCGTCGAGCAGGGTGCTCACGGCTGGCTGACGGTCGCGTCGAGCAGGAACGACGACCCCGGCGAGGGGTCTGCGCCCAGGCCGGCCAACTCGACCGCGAACCAGTCCTGGCCCTCTTCAGGCGGCTCGAGCAGGGCTACCACCAGCGTCGGCGTGCGGTCGGAGGTCAACCAGGCGACCGAGGAAGAGTCGTCGGACCAGAGAGGTCTGCCGTAGCCGCCCCCGTCGAGCAGGCGCATCTGCCCGGTCTGCCGGTCGAACAGCCACGCCGGGCTGGTGTCGTTGAGCAGCCAGCGACTGTCCGGTGAGACGGAGATAGCGGCCAGCTCAGCCACAAGATCCTCGGGTAGCTCCGTTGCCCGGCCGGTGGCGACGTCCACGACCACCACCGTGCACGAGAGCTGCTCGTCACAGCGCTGCTCCACCCGCAACTGGTCGCTGGCGGCCAGCAGCTGGTGCTCGCTCACCACCTCGAAACCCGTGAACGTCGGGCGGTATGTCCTTCCCACCGGCGGAGCCACCAGGACACCCGCGTTTCGGACCACCACCACCTCGGAGCCTGGAGGCGCCTGCAACTCGCCGGTGAGGATGCCGTAGTCCTGCCAGGCATTCATGCGGATGGTGCCGCCCGGCCCGTCGGGGCGGCTGATCACCCAGAAGTCGACGAGCGGATGAGTCGAAGGCACCAGTTCCGCGCCGGAGGACACGAGCAACGCGGTTGGTGCACCGCCCGCCCAGGACAGGCCGACCGTTCGCTTGCCGTCGGTGAGCAATTCCAGGGCGGCCACTTCTAGACGCGACCCGGACGGCTCGATCGGCACCCGTCGCACGGCTCCCGTCGCCAGGTCTACCCACGCCACATTGCTGCCGCTCAGGTACATCAGCCGGCCCTCAAGGCCACTGAACGGCTCAGCCGGAGCAGCGCCTTCGGCCGTGCCGTCCTCGGAGACGACCTCGATGCCGGCTTCGGCCTCTCGCAGGGTGGTGGTCGTGGTCGGTGCTTCGAAGAGCTCCTCGTCCACCGGGTCGGCATCGCGGCCTTCGGGGTCGGTGCCGTCGTCGCTGGTGAGGCTCAGCAGCCACAGAACGACGACCAGAACAGCCAACACCCCAATGAGGCCGGACGCAGCCCGCCAGGAACGTTCGTGGCCCTCGCCATGGCCGGCGTCGTCCTCGCCGTCGCGGCCGTTCAGCGGTGCCGCGTCCATCCCGGCACCGTAGCGGCACGCAGCGGGCGGGGGTTTGCTGACGGCGGGGATGCTTCAGGGGCTAGAACATCGGGTGTGAGCGATCATGCACCTGTTGGCGGGGTGCCTCCCATCGATGACGAGGGAGTTGCTTCAGGGGCTAGAACATCGGGTGTGAGCGATCATGCACCTGTTGGCGGGGTTCCTCCCATCGATGACTACGGGTCGTTGCTGGCGGGGCGGGTGGCGGTCGTGACCGGCGGCGGCGACGGCATCGGCGGGGCGATAAGCAGGTTGTTCGCGGCCCACGGGGCTCACGTGGAGGTAGCAGAGATCGACGAAGCCCGCGGCGATCAGGTGTTGGCCGACATCGGCGCGGCCGGCGGCAGTGCCCGTCTGCAGGTGGTGGACGTGCGCGACCCCGACGACGTCGAGCGGCTGCGGGCCGGGGTGCTCGACCACTGGGGCCGGGTGGACGTGCTGGTCAACAATGTGGGCGACTACCGGCCGCTGGTTCGCTTCCACCGCTCGTCGCCGGAGTCCTGGCAGGCGATGTACGACGTGAACCTGCACCACATGCTGCTGGTGACCCGAGCCATGCTGCCGGCGATGATCGACGGCGGGGGCGGCTCGATCGTCAACGTCCACTCGGTGGAGGGCCTGCGGGGATTCCCCGGCGAGCCGGTGTACGCGGCCATGAAGGCGGCCGCCGCGCATTTCACCACCTCGCTGGCCGCCGGCTACGGCCGTTTCGGCATCAGGGCCAACGGCATCGGCCCCGACCTCACCCAGACCCCCCAGGTGGACTACCTGACCGGCTTCGAGGACCACGAGCACCTCTGGGAGGCGTGGGCGCCCGTCGGGCGCGTGGGCCGTCCCGAGGATCAGGCCCGGGTGGCGCTGTTCCTGGCCAGCGACCTGTCGTCGTTCGTGACCGGCGCCAACATCCCGGTCGACGGCGGCACGCTCGCCGGCAGCGGGTGGTTCTACTCGCCCCAGGCAGGCCGTTTCGTCAACCGCCCCACAGGCCTGTAGGCGTTCAACACCGCCTGTCGACGGGCATTGTGAGTGCATGCGGGCAGATGCCTTGCACCGGATCATGCACTGATTCACATGGATAAGACCTCCGATGTTGCGTATGCAATAGAGATGTTGCGTCTGCAATAGAGGCGGCTGGTTAGGCTCCCCTTCGAAGGGTGGCTGGCTCGGAGGGAACCATGGCGAACCGCACACCGCCATCTGGGCGACTCGGCGCCTGATGTTGGTGCCCGTGCGGCATCGGTTCTGACATGGGAGGTGACTGCATGGTTGTGCGGCTGCGTGCCCCGCTCGCGGTGGCCGCCGCGATCACCGTTGCGTCCGTGGCTTGCGGGGGCGAGGCGACTGGCCCCGGCGATCCAGACGCGGCCGGGTCCACGTCCGCGGCGCCGCAAACGGTGCCGGCGGAGCCCGACGGCGCGGGTCGGACCCCCGACACCGGGGCGACCACGACAGTGCCGGAGGCCGAACCCGGCGCCGCGACCACCGCGACGGAAGCGGCCGCCACCGAGCCCGAGGATTCCGGTGAGACCCCCGCCGATCCTGGCGATGGTGAGGAGCCCGCCCCCGCCGGGCCCGAGAGTCCGCCGCCGATCATCTTCGACGACCCCCGCGACGGCATCTTCGACGAGTTCCAGGCCACATTCGACCGCAGCGGCGACCCGTTCGCGCCGCTCGACGTCTTCTGCCACGCCCACGACCCGGCCCCGGACAGGGTCGCGACCGGCCCGGGCATCGAGGCCGACTCGATCTCGCTGGTGCATCTGAGGACGAGGCTGGAGGACGCCGTCGGCATGGGCTTCGCCCTACCCGTTGGCGATGTGGCCGAGATGTTCGACACGTTCACGGCGGTGGTCAACGAGCAGTGCGGCGGGGTGCGGGGACGCATGATCGAGTTGCACACCGTCGAAGTGCCACTAATCGGCGCCACGGTGGACGCCGACCGCAACGCAGCCTGCATCCAGGCCGTCGAGGACCACCACGGCGTGATCCTGCTCAACTCCAGCGGCTTCCAGGGCTCGGCCAACCTGTGCATCGTCGAGCAGCACGAGACCGCGTTCGTCTCGGTCCAGGGCCAGAGCGAGGAGTTCATGAGTCGGGGCGGGGACCGCCTCATCTCGCTGTCGCCCACGCTGGAGGAGAGCCTGCGCTGGCTCGCGGCCGACCTCGCGGACCGCGGCCGGCTCGACGGCAGGACGATCGGCGTGGCCGCGCCGGACACGCCGGGCGAGCACGAGGCCGTGCAGTCGGGCCTCGTGGACACGCTGAACTCCAAAGGCGTCGAGGTCGCCGTCTTCGACGTGATCGGCTGCGAGGGCGGCACGACATGCGCCACCGGCACGATCGAGTCGGTGCAGCGGATGCGCGAGGCGGGCGTCGACGTCTTCTTCAACGTCCTCAACGTCCTGTCCGCCCCGAACTACATCCTCGAGATGCACAACCAGGGATTCGCGCCCGGCGACGTGCAGTTCTACGCCTCGGACTTCAACGCCCAGGCCGGCGAGCTGGTGTCGTCGAAGATCGTGGCGTTCGGCGGCGAGGCGGCCGGCAACCTCTACAACGGCGCCCTGATCATCGACGACGCCAACACCGGCGCCTACCGCCTGGAGGGCTACCAGCTGCCGGTGTTCAACGAGATGTGCAACGACGTCTACGCGGCCCACAGCCCGTCAGGCGCCACCCACCAGTCCGCAGACCCCTCGCAGGGATCGTCGGCGCAGCGGATGGTGGCCAGGGTCTGCAACATCATGCGCACGGCCCTGCGGGCCATCCACGACGCGGGCGACAACCCGACCCGGGCCGGCATCTACACGGCGCTGGCCTCTCTGGGGCCGATCGACTCCAGCGGTATGCTGCCGTTCTCGCTGCGGCCGGGCAAGACGCAGGCCCCCGACGCCATCCACACGCTGCGCTTCGAGTATCCCTGCACCAAACCCCACCCCTTCGGGGCCGAGAACATCTGCATCTATCCGATCGACGAGTACCGCCTCGCCCCGCGCTAGCGACGGCCTACACCATCCGGGCCGAACACGGCATCGGGCTCAAGGGCGCGGAGGGTATGGGATTTGAACCCATGGAGGCTCTCGCCTCACACGCTTTCCAAGCGTGCCCATTCGGCCGCTCTGGCAACCCTCCCCGGTCCCCGTAGCTGCGGGTCCGGACCCGTGAGGGTATCGTGAGCGGCGTCAGCGCCCGCTTCGGGGTGTGACGGCCGGGTCCTGTGCAACGGGTGCCTGTGAACCGGGTCAGGGCCGGAAGGCAGCAGCTCTCAGCAGATCCTCCCGGGTGCCGCAGACAGCCTGGCCGTCACTCCCGGGAGCGGGCGTCGGCGCGGCCGCCGGCGGGGGAGGGGGATTGCTCACGATCCGGGCCGCGGGCCGTCACAGTCCACGTCTAGAGTCCAAGCCGGTGGCCTACCAGTCCCTCTACCGTCGCTACCGGCCCCAGAAGTTCTCCGAGATCAAGGGCCAGGACCATGTCGTGCGGGCCCTGCAGACGGCCGTGCGCACCGACAAGGTCGGTCACGCCTACCTGCTTCACGGCCCCAGGGGAAGCGGCAAGACCTCCACCGCCCGGGTGCTGGCCAAGGCGCTCAACTGCACCGACCTCGGCGACGACGGCGAGCCGTGCTGCGTCTGCGAGTCGTGCCTGTCGATCCAGGCGGGCCACTCGTTCGACCTCCAGGAGCTTGACGCCGCCTCCAACAACAAGGTCGACGACATGCGGGGCCTCCTCGAGCGGGTCAATCTGACATCGCCGGGCCGGGCCAAGGTGTACCTGCTCGACGAGGTCCACATGCTCACCGCCGGCGCCGAGAACGCGCTGCTCAAGACCCTGGAGGAGCCCCCCGACCATGTGACGTGGGTGCTGGCTACGACCGAGCCCCACAAGGTGGTGCACACCATCCGGAGCCGCTGCCAGGTGTTCGAGCTCGGTCTGATCGGCGCCGAGGTCATGTCCGACCATCTACGGCACGTCGTCGCCGACGCCGAGCTGGACGTGGACGGCGAGGCCGTCGACCATGCGGTGGCCGCCGGTGGCGGATCGGTGCGCGACAGCCTGACCGCGCTGGAGCGGATCGTTGCCGGTGGTGGGACCGCCGAGCTCGACTCCTCGACGGACGCCATCCTCGTCGCGCTGGCCGAGGGCGACCGCGCCGCCGCGCTGTCTGCGGTAGGCGACGCCGTGGGCCGGGGGCGGGACCCCCGCACGATCGGCGAGATGGCGCTGGCCGGGCTGCGCGACGCCTTCCTCACCGCCATGGGCGATCCCCCGACCCGGATGTCCGAGCATGAGCGGAACAGGGCTGCCGATCTCGCCGAGCGCATGGCGCCGGCCGCCATCACCCGTGCGCTGGAGACCCTCGGCCGGGCCCTCATCGACATGCGTCAGGCGCCGGATCCGAGGATCGACATGGAGGTGGCGCTGATGCGGCTCTGCCACCCCGACGAGGACCGGTCCCTCGAAGCGTTGGCCCAGCGAGTCCGGCAACTGGAGGCGCGCCTGGAGGGCTCGCCGGCTTCCTCGGCCCCCGGATCGGCCCCCCGGTCCCCGGCGTCCCCAGTCTCGGCGCCCCCGTCCCCGGCTCCTTCGTCCCCGGCGCCCCCGTCGCCGCTCTCGTCACCGGTTGCGTCGTCGGCTGAGTCCCCGGTGCCCCCGTCCACGGCTCCGGCGCATGGCGCGCCGCCTCCGGAGACGGCCGAGACGGCTTCGACGCCCGCGGCCAGGCCGGCCGTCGGGGGCCGTCCCGCCGAGGCGGCCAGGAAGACCCTTTCCGAGCACCGGTCCGCGGCCGCGGCCAGGCAGGATGCGGCTGGAGCGGCCGCATCGCCGGCTCCGCCGCCCGGTCCGGCCGTCCCGCCACCGCCCGTGCCGGTACCCGACCTGGCGGAGATGCAGCCCAAGACGCCCACCGAGGTGGTGGACTGGGCCCGCTGGCACCTGGGCCTCGATCAGTCGTTCGTGGTGGCCCGAGCAACGGACCTCGAACCCGACCAGGAGCGCCGGCGCGAGCCCGGTCAGCTCCAAGCCCTCTGGAAGGACCTCGTGGTCCATGCCGTAGGCCCCGCCCCTGCTGAAGAGTCCGTCGCTCCGCCCGTCGTTGAGGGTCCACTGGAAGCCGCCGCGTCCCCCGACATCGAGGGTCCACTGGAAGCCGCCGCGCCGCCCGACATCGAGGATCCACCGGAGGTTGCCGCGCCGCCCGACATCGAGGATCCACCGGAGGTTGCCGCGCCGCCCGACATCGAGGATCCACCGGAGGTTGCCGCGCCGCCGAAGGAAGCGGAGACCGTTGACGGCTTCGACCTTGCCGACCTCGACGACCTGGCCGAGGCGCCCAGCCACGCTCACGACATCGAAGAGAAGATCAAGGCGACGTTCCCCGGAACGGAGCTCACGCTGCTGCCCGAGCCCGACGGCGACAACGCCGGCAGCCAGACGTAGCGAGGGCGGCGAGGTGAGCTACTCGAGCGCCGTTCAGGAGCTGATCGATCAGCTCGGAAGGCTCCCCGGCATCGGACCCAAGTCGGCCCAGCGTGTGGCCTTCTATCTGCTGAGAGCGCCGACCGAGGACGCCAACCGGCTGGCCCGGGCGATCTCCGAGGCCAAGGAGAAGGTGTCGTACTGCCCCCGCTGCTTCAACCTGGCCGAGCAGGGCGGCGAATGCGCGGTGTGCCGCGATCCCAGGCGTAACCCGAGCCTCGTCTGTGTCGTGGAGGACGCCCAGGACGTGGTGGCGGTCGAGCGCACCGGCGAGTTCGGCGGCCGCTACCACGTGCTCCAGGGAGCGTTCAGCCCGATCGACGGTGTCGGCGCCGACCAGCTCCGCCTCAAGGAGCTACTGGCCCGGGTGACCGACGAGGGCATCGAAGAGGTGATCGTCGCCACCAACCCCAACCTGGAGGGCGAGGCCACCGCGATGCTGGTCCACAAGTACCTCAAGCCCGCCGGGGTGCAGGTGACCCGCATCGCCAGCGGACTGCCGGTGGGCGGCGATCTCGAGTACGCCGACGAGATCACCCTGGGGCGGGCCTTCGAGGGCCGCCGCACACTCGACGGAGCCTGAACCCACCGGATCCGCCGTGTCGGAAACAGTCCCGTAGGCTGCGGTGATGCTCACCGAGATCGACCACGTCGCCATCGCGGTCCGTGATCTCGACGCCGCGATCGACTGGTACCGGGACGCTCTGGGAGCCGAGGTCGCACACCGCGAGGTCGTGGAGCGAGACGGCGTGGAGGAGGCCCTGCTGGCGGTGGCCGAGAGCTACGTGCAGCTCATCACGCCCACCCGCGACGACTCGCCCGTGACCAAGTTCCTCGACAAGCGGGGCGAGGGCCTGCACCACGTGGGCTACCGGGTGCCGGACTGCGCGGCCGCGCTGGAGGCGATGGTGAAGGCCGGGGCCACCCCCATAGACGAGGCCCCGAGGCCCGGCAGCCGCAACACCACCATCGCCTTCATCCACCCCAAGGGGTCGTTCGGCACCCTGATCGAGCTGGTCGAGGAGTAGCGGGGTCGGCGCGGTGCTGGTGCATCTGATCGACGGCACCTACGAGCTCTTCCGCTACCACTACGCCAAGTCGAACCGCGACCCGCGCCGGGGCGCCCAGCGGGGCGTGCTCAACTCGATGCTCGACCTCCTGGCCGATGGCGCCACCCATATCGGCATCGCCACCGACCACGTGATCGAGTCGTTCCGCAACGAGATGCTCGACGGCTACAAGGACGGCAGCGGGGTGGACCCCGACCTCAAGGCGCAATTCCCCGAAGTCGAGGAGTTGCTGGAGCTGGCCGGCTTCGCGGTGTGGCCGCAGATCGAGCACGAGGCCGACGACGGGCTGGCGTCCGCCGCGGCGGCGGCCGCCGGCGACCCGCGTGTCGAGCAAGTGGTGATCTGCACACCGGACAAGGACCTGGCGCAGTGCGTGACCGTCGACGGGCGGGTGGTGCAGTACGACCGGCGCCAGAGAGTGCTCTACGACCACGCCGGGGTCGTCGACAAGTTCGGAGTGCCCCCGGCGTCGATCCCCGACTACCTGGGCCTGGTGGGCGACTCCGCCGACGGGTTCCCCGGCCTGCCCGGATGGGGGGCGAAGTCGGCGTCGGCCCTGCTGGCCCGGTACGGCCACATCACCGCCATCCCGTTCGACCCCGATCAGTGGGACGTGCAGGTCAGGGGCGCGGCCAAGCTCGCGGCCGCGCTGCGGGACGGCTTCGAGGACGCCCTGCTGTACCGCCGGATCGCCACCGTGGAACTGGGTGCCCCCGTGTCGGCAACCGTCGACGAAATGAAGTGGCGCGGCCCCCGTCCCGGCCTCGACGAGCGCTGCGCCTCCCTAGGTGCCGAACGCCTCGCAGAACGGGCCCGCCAACTCGCCCCGACCTGATCGCCGACGCGAACGGACCGCCGGCGCCACAATCTCACACAGAAATCCATGAAATAACGTTGTTTATCGGCACGACGTACTATACTGCAGTTCATGGTGCTCTCGGCCGTCTTGCAGATCTCCACCGTGCTGGTCGCGGTCCTCACGCTCGTCTGGCATCAGTCGCGCACCGTGGAGAGGCTTCGCAAGGAGGTCCGCAGCGACCACAGGCGCCTGTTGAAGCTCCACAACAAGGCGACCCGGCAAGCCCGCGAGGACAACGAGAAGCTGCGCCGCGAGTTCACGAAGGCCAACAACAAGACCAGCCGGAAGCTGGATCGCATCGAGGGCTTCCTCGGCATCGGGATGCCCGAGCTCGCCGCGGGCCGTGTTCCGGGCGCCGCTTTCGGGGTATCTCACCCCAGGCGCGAGGATTCGTCCGCGGTGACCGAGGACGAGCCGCAGAAACGCCGGCCCGAGGATCCCCCATCCGAGGCCGACGAAAGCGATTAGTCGGCGGCTATGCGGAGAGGACCTCGCTTAGGCCTATGGCCGCGGGCACTTCGACCTGGTCGAAGCTGCACGACTCGGGGGTGCGGTCGGGACGCCAGCGCACGAAACGGGTGGTGCCCCGGAAGCGGCCGTTCAGCATGGCTTCGTACTTCACCTCGGCCACCAGCGCGAGGCGCAGGGGCACCCACGGCTGCTGCCGGCGCTGATCCGACCACCGGTTCGGGGTGCCGGGCATCACCGTGCCCTCCGCATGGGCGGCCGGGTCCATCCATTCCGCCCACGGGTGCTCGCTCGGGTCGGCCAGCACGTAGGGCGCCAGCTCGTCGATCAGCTCGCGGCGACGCTGGGCCGTGAAGCTGGTCGTCACCCCGCAGTGGTGAAGGCGGCCGTCCGTGTCGTGCAGCCCGACCACCAGCGACCCCACCCCCTCGCCGTCGGTGTGCATCCGGTATCCGGCCACGGCCACGTCCACGGTGCGGGTGTGCTTGACCTTGAACTGCGTCCGCTTGTTGGGCTCGTAGACGCCGCCGCGGGGCTTGGCGATGAGCCCGTCGAGCCCGGCGCCCTCGAAGCGCTCGTACCAGTCGCGGGCAAGATCCTGGTCAACAGTGGACGGGGCCAGGCGGACCGGGGCCTCGAAAGCGCCCGCCATCGCCTCCAGCAGCGCCCGCCGATCGCGGAACGGTTCACCCATGAGATCGGCGTCGGCCAGAGCCAGCACGTCGAAGGCGATGAACTCGGCCGGAGTCTCGGCCGCCAGCCGGTTGATCCGGCTCTCAGCCGGATGGATCCGCTGCTGCAGGGCGTCGAATCCGAGCCGGTCGTCGATGCTCACGATGATCTCACCGTCGACCACCGCCCGGGGCGGCAGCGCGGCCTTGAGCGGCTCGACCAGTTCGGGGAAGTAGCGGGTGAGGGGCCGCTCGTTACGGCTGCCCAACTCCACCTCGTCGCCGTCGCGGAACACGATGCACCGGAAGCCGTCCCACTTCGGCTCGAAGGCCAGATCGCCGTCGGGGATCCCGCTGACCGCCTTGGCCAGCATCGGCTTCACCGGCGGCATCACAGGCAGGTCCACGGCGCTGAGCCTACGTTGCTGTTCTTGACGTAGTAATGCGCTCCAGGCCGGCACAACTACGTCAAGAACGAGCGGCCTGCCCTCCGCCGCCGCGCCGCTGCCTACCATGCCACCCATGAGCACAGAGATCCGTCCCTTCACCGTCGCGGTCGACGACGCCGAGATCGACGACCTCAAGACCCGGCTGGCCCGGACCCGCTGGCCCGAGCCCGAGGTGGTCGACGACTGGTCCCAGGGCATCCCCATCGCGTACCTGCGAGAGGTATGCGAGTACTGGGCCAGCGACTACGACTGGCGCCGCTGCGAGGCCGCCATCAACGCTCGGCCCAACTTCATCACCGACATCGACGGGCTCGACGTCCACTTCCAGCACATCCGCTCGGCCCACGACGACGCCCTAGGAATGATCGTCACCCACGGCTGGCCCGGATCGGTGCTGGAGTTCACCAAGATCATCGATCCCCTCGTCGATCCGACCGCCCACGGCGGGACGGAGAGCGACGCCTTCCATCTGGTGCTGCCGTCACTGCCCGGCTACGGCTTCAGCGCCAAGCCCTCGGCCCCCGGCACCGGCGTGGAGCGCATCGCCGCCATGTGGGACGAGTTGATGGGTCGCCTCGGCTACGACAGCTACGTGGCCCAGGGCGGCGACTGGGGGTCGGCGGTCACCACCCATATCGGCATGCAGGACCTCGGGCGGTGCCGGGCCATCCACACCAACATGCCGGTGGCCGGGCCGTCCAAGGAGTCGATGGCCGACCTGACGGCCAAGGAGCAGGCCGCGCTGGAGTCGATGGGCTACTACGACAAGTGGGACTCGGGCTACTCCAAGCAGCAGTCGAGCCGGCCCCAGACCATCGGCTACAGCCTGGTGGACTCGCCCGTCGGCCTCGCCGCCTGGATCCTCGAGAAGTTCTGGTCGTGGACCGACCGCAGCGCCCACCCCGAGGACTACTACAGCCGCGACCAGCTGCTGGACAACGTGTCGCTGTACTGGTTCACCGCCACCGGGGCGTCGTCGGGCCGGCTCTACTGGGAGAGCTTCGCCAGCTTCGCGGGCGGGGAGTGCGCGGTGCCCTCGGCGTGCAGCATCTTCCCCAACGAGATCTTCCGGGCCAGCCGCCGCTGGGCCGAGAAGCGCTACACCGACATCCGCTACTGGAACGAGCCCGAGGTGGGCGGCCACTTCGCGGCGTTCGAGCAGCCCGAGCTGTTCGTGGCCGAGATGCGGGCCGCCTTCAAGTTCCTGGACTAGACGTTGATCACCCGGACCTCGGGCTCGACGTCTTCGGTCGCCTGGTTCCAGCGCAGGCCGATGGCGCCGAAACGGTGCCCGTCGGTCGACATCCAGTTCCCGAAGCCGGGGTCGTCAGCCGCCACCACGATGCGCACCGAGCCGTCGGGCTCGTAGCGGGCGGTGCGCTTGTTGACGGTCACCGGCAGCCGGCGGTAGTCGAGGCTCTCCATCCAGCGGTTGTCCACCTGGAAGTTCCAGTAGAAGCACTCGGGCGGGGTGAACTCGATCAGCAGAGCCTCGCCGTCGTCGAGGTCGTAGGTGCCGTGCCGGAAGATCTGGTTGGGGTCGCCCCAGGCACCCTGCATCGGCCCCGCCTCGGTCGTGAGGCCGTTGCGGGCGTTGGCGCCGAGATCGTCCACCCATCCGCTGAAGACGGCTGAGACTCCGGCCACGAACGCGGCCGCCGACTCCAGCGCCTTCCCGAACCGCTCGGCCAACAGCGGCGGGGGGAGGTCGTCGTGGTCGAGGCACTCGATCCGCACCGAGATCGGCAGCTCGTTGTCGCGGTCCAGGAAGAACTGCCGGATCGCGATGAGGGTCGGCTCGGGGCTGGTCCGCAGCCAGTTGTCGCCCCGGCGCTCGGGCCCGACGAAGATCTCGAAGCGACCGTCGTCGTCGACGAGGAGGTCCCCTCCGTGCAAGAAGCCGGCCTGGCCGAGGCGCTCCTGGCCCACGCCGTAGTTCCCGGTGAAGGCGGTGAACGACAGGTAGTGGACGGTCCCCCGCTGGCCGGAGATGCGGTAGTTGAGACGGCCGTCGATGTTGCCCGACATGTAGAGCGAGTCGGGATTGTCCGAGCCGATCTTGACCTGGTCGGGCATGGTTGTGAGCACGGGGAAGCGCACGTCGCCGGTCTCGATCGAGCTGTAGAGCCCGCCCCGGGCCAGCCGGCTCAGGAACCGGTAGCCCTCGATCCGGTCCAGGTCGCAGGTGGACCGTTCCTGGACCAGGTCGCCGGCAGCCTTCAGAGCGTCGCAGAACTCGGCCCAGGCCCGCCCGGACACCACCTTGTCGTGTAGCTCGTCTCTGGCCATCCGCCCATTCAATCACCGCGTCGCGGCGGCGGCCGCGTCGCGTCGGCAGTCCGGCGGCGCCTCGCACTCGCGGGGCCCGGAGTTGATCCGACGCCCGCGGCTGGCATCATCGCGTCATGGAACAGGACACATCGGCACAGCCGCGCCACATCCGGTTCGAGCCCGACGACAAGCCGCCCGCCGCTCTGACGGCCGGAATGGGCCTCCAGTTCGCGGTCCTCGCCATCGCGGGCATCGTGCTCACGCCCGCGATCATCATCCGGGCCGCCGGCGAGAGCGAGTCGTACCTGACATGGGCGGTGTTCGCGGCCGCGGTCGTCAGCGGGGCCAGCACAGTCCTCCAGGCGGTGCGGCTCGGACGCATCGGCGCCGGGTACGTGCTGATGATGGGGACGTCGGGCGCGTTCATCGCGGTGTGCGTGGCCGCGCTGCTGGAGGGAGGCCCCGGACTGCTGGCCACGCTGGTGGTGGCGTCGTCGCTGTTCCAGTTCCTGCTCGCCGCGAGGCTGTCGCTGTTCAGGAGACTCCTGACCCCCACCGTTGCCGGCACGGTGGTGATGCTGATCGCGGTGACCGTGATGCCGCTCCTCTTCGACATGGTGACGGCCTCACCGGAGGGCAGCTCCGACTGGAGCGCGCCCACCAGCTATGTGGTCACCGTGGTCGTGATCATTGCCGTGGCGCTGGGATCCTCGGGCAGCCTCCGGCTGTGGGCGCCGGTCATCGGCGTCGTGGCCGGCTCGGTGGTGGCCGCGGCCTTCGGGCTGTACGACACGGACCGGGTGGCTGAGGCGGCCTGGATCGGTCTGCCCGATGCCGACTGGCCCGGCCTTGACCTCTCGTTCGGCTCGGCGTTCTGGAGCCTTCTGCCTGCCTTCGTGATGGTCACGATCATCGGCGCCATCGAGACTCTGGGCGACTCGGTGGCCATACAGCGCGTCTCGTGGCGCCAGCCGCGGGCGGTGGACTACCGCGTCGTTCAGGGAGCGGTGGCCGCCGACGGCACCGGCAACCTGCTGTCGGGACTGGCCGGCACGGTCCCGAACACGACCTACTCCAGCAGCGTCGCCATCACCGAGCTCACCGGGGTCGCCGCCCGCCGGGTCGGCGTTGCCATCGGTGTCGTCTTCATGGTGATGGCCTTCCTGCCCAAGTTCCTGGCGTTGGTGCTGGCAATACCGGACGCGGTCGTCGCGGGGTACGCCACGGTGCTGATATCGCTGCTGTTCGTCGTCGGCATGAGGATCGTCGCCGAGGAGGCCGCGGACTACCGCAAGGGCCTCATCGCGGGTGTCTCGTTCTGGCTCGGTGTCGGCTTCCAGAACAACCTGATCTTCCCGGAGTACCTGGAGGGGTTCGCCGGCGGCTTCCTGGCGAACGGCATGACTGCGGGCGGCCTGGTGGCGATCGTGCTGACGCTGTTCATGGAGGCGACCCAAGCCCGCCGCCATCGGCTGCGAACAGACCTGGCGTTGTCGGAGCTGCCGCGCATCCGGCAGTTCTTGGACGACTTCGCGACGCGCCACCGCTGGGGGGCTGCGATGTCGGAGAGGCTCGACGCGGTCGCCGAGGAGACGCTGCTGACGCTGTTGGACGTCGAAGGGGCTGACGACGAACTCGCTGGGCGAGCGCTGCGCGTGACAGCCAGCAAGCAGGACGGGCGGGCAGTGCTCGAGTTCGTGGCCGCGGCCCGGGGCGAGAACATCGAGGACCGGCTGGCCGTGCTCGACGAGCCGACCGCGGACAGACCGGTCGAGCGCGACGTCTCGCTGCGGCTGCTCCAGCACTACGCGACCTCAGTGCTCCACCAGCAGTACCACGAGCTCGAGATCGTCACCGTCCATGTCAACGCGCCGTCCCGGCCGCATCAGGCCGGCGAGCCGGACGGCTGACGGTCCGGCCGGCGCCGGGACGGCTGCGCTCACACGGGCGCTAGTTCCAGGGTGGCCAGCAGCTCGGTGACCCTGCCCCTGACGTCGTCGCGGATGCCCCGCACGATCTCGATGGACTGGCCCGAGGGATCATCCAGCTCCCAGTCCTCGTAACGCTTGCCCGGGTAGATGGGGCAGGCGTCGCCGCAGCCCATGGTGACGATCACGTCCGCGGCCCGGGCGATCTCGTCGGTCCAGGGCTTGGGGTACTCGGCGGAGATGTCGATGCCCTCCTCGGCCATGGCCGCCACCACCACCTTGTTGGTGTCGTAGCCGGGGTCGGAACCGCCGGTGAAGATGTCGATGCGATCACCGGCCATGTGCCGCAGGAACCCCGCCGCCATCTGGGAACGCCCCGCGTTGTGCACGCACAGGAACAGCACACCGGGCCGGTCCAGCGTCCCCACCTCGAGGCGGGCCAGCGCCAGCAGCCGGTCGTGGGTGAAGCGCTCGATCAGGATCGGCAGCCAGTCGGCGAAGCGGGCCCGCGACTCGATCTGGGTCTGCGAGTCCGTGATGTAGCGCTCGATGGCCTCGGCGTTGAAGGTTCCCTCGAACTTCTTCTGGAGTCTCACCGAGGCCTGCCTGATCAACAGGAACTGCTCGGTCGTGAGCGTCACGGTCGGTCTGACGGGCTCGGCCTGGGTGCTGTCTTCGCTGGACATGGTCGCCTTTCACGCCGCCGGTGCGGGAGAGTCGGGCCATCGGACGGCGTGACCGCAATCTTGCCGAACGACGCTCAGGGCGGCGGCCGCTGTAGGCGGACGCTCGGTTAAGACTGGGCAAAATCTTGGAACCGCGGGCGGTCATGTAGGCGTCTGTAGTGTCAGAGGCACACACGTGCCTCGCCGTTGGGAGGCGAAGATGCTCCGGATCCGATTGGCCATGACGCTGCTGGCGGCATTGGCGCTGCTGGCCGCGGCCTGTGGCGATGATGGGGGAGAGGCCGCCACCGGAGACCCGGCCGAGCCCCCAGCCGAGGCGCCCACCGCTGCAGCCGGCGGGCTGGACGACTCGCCGGAGACAGATGGCGCGGAGGCGGACGGCGCCGACGCGATCACGGACGGCGGTGAGTCTGACGCGGGCTCGGACGAGCCGGGCGAGGCCAGTGCGGCCGACGACGGCGAACCGGCCGCGCCCATAGACGCGGAGGCTCTGCTGGCCTCGGCCACGACGGTGCTTGACGGGCGCTCGGTTCGCGGCGAGGCGAATGTCGAACTCGCACCGGGGTTCGGATTCTCGACGAGCTTCGAATCCGATGCCGACGGCGATCTCGCGGTGTCGCTCGAGCTGCCGCCCGGGATGGACCCCGAATTCCCCGGCGGCGCCGACGCCGAGATGCGGTACGTGGGGGGTGTCGTGTACGTGCGGCCTGCGGTCACGGCCGAGACCCTGGCGGAATTGGGCGTCGACGAGGCCTGGTACGTGGCCGAACCCGTCCCGGGCGCTGATCCGATGAGCGACGCCATGGGATCGGCGGGAGGGGTGATGTGCGCCTTCCCCCAGATGCTCGACGCCCCGCCCCGCGACTGCGACCTGCTGGGCGAGACAGGCGCCTTCCTGGAGGCCGCCAGCGAACCCGAGATCGTCGGCCGGGAGGAAGTCCGGGGGGTAGAGGTCACCAGAGTGCGCTTCCAGGTGTCGCTGCTCGATTTGATGGGCGAGGCCCTGGGCATGGAGCCCGACGACGGCGAGACCTCCGAAGCCGGCGCGTTCGACGACACCGCCTCGGACCCGTTCGCAGAAGGGCTGGATCAGATCTTCGGATTCCTCGACGCAGGCTTCGAAGTGGAGGTATGGATCGACGACGAGAGCCTGATACGGCGCTTGACGTTCGACCTGGCCTCAATGTTCGCCGGTCTCGCCGGAGAGGACGCCGGCACTGAGATGCCCTCGAGCCTGATGACCCTGGAGTTCTACGACTTTGACGCCGATATCAGCGTGGACGCCCCGCCGCCGGAGGTGATCGTCGACGAGGACCTGCTCATCGGCGACGATGACTACGCCACCTCCGAGGAGTACGAGCCCTACGACGACGACTACAACTAGATGGGCGGGGCCGGTCCCGCCCCGGCCGCCGACGACCTCAGAAGCTCCGCTCAGCCCCTTCGGTGCGGATCCGCTCGTCCGGGGTGCGGCCGGTCAGAGCCGTGATCGGCGTGGGAGGGTCGGCGCCGCTGGTGAGATCGGCCGAAGTGGTCGGCGGCTCGAAGCGGGTAGTGATCGGCACGACGCCGGCCCACCACGGACCGGCGATGTCGTCGGGCTCGTCGACCGGGTCGCCGGTGCGGACCTTGGCCGACGCCTCCGTCAGTGGCAGCTCCAGCACTAGCGTCTTGCGCAGGTCCGTCTGAGACGGCGGGCGGACGGAGTCCCAGTTGGCCACCACATGGTCGGTGACCAGCTTCAGGGCTCGGCGCTTGCCTGTCTCGTCGTCGATTCGGGTCACTAGGCCACGCACTACCACCGACCGGTAGTTCATCGAGTTGTGGAACGGTGTGCGGGCCATCACCAGGCCGTCGAGATGGGTGACAGTCACGCACACCTCATGGCCGTCGCCGGTGCCGAGCAGATGGTTGGCGGCCGCGCCGTGCAGATAGAGGCGCTCACCGTCGTGGCCGTAGGCCATGGGCAGCACCAGCGGTCCCTCGGGTGTGGTCACGCCCACATGAGCGATCATCCCCGCGTCGAGGATCCCGAGAATGTCGTCGCGCCCGTAACGGGCCCGCGGCACCCCCCGCCGCACCCGCGTGCGGGCCGATGGCGCACCGCCGAGGTCGTCCGAATCCTGCGACACGCAGAGAGGTTACGAGCCCCGCGTCCGCCTCGGCCACGGCGAAAGACTACGAGCCCGACGGCGACGCGACGGCGAGGCAGCCCCTAACCCGGCGGGCCGCCGTCGGGGACGGGGGTTCGGGTGGGGTCGAGGAGCCTGCCGTCGATCGCGGCGTCGACCTCCTCGGTGCGGTTGAGGGCGGCGATGAGGGCAGTGAGCTTGAGGTTGATCTCGGCCACATCCTCCTCCAGCGCCGCGAACTCGGCGTCCACCTTGTCTTCGAACCGGGTGATCCGGTCGTTGGTGTCGTTGATCCTGAAGTTGAGGGTGGTGTAGTTGAAGATGAGCAGAGCCACGATGGCGGTGCCGAACACGGCCTGCAGGGGGTTGTCGGCGAACTGCTCCCAGGCCCGCCGTCCGATCCCGGCCGCGGTCCGCGCCGGCGCGTGGGTGGGGGTGGTAGCGGGGTTCTGCGGGTCGGCGGTGGGGGGCATTGCGGGGGCGGCCTCCGCGGCGGTGCTGGGGGCTGGTGCGGTCATGGGACCTCGCTCGGGACCGGCGGCCTGCGTGGCGGCGCTCGGAGACAGGCATTGGTGTGGCTGCCGCTGATGCCCGGCAGCGAGGCTCTCATAGGAGACTATCCAACATTCAATGTTATGTCAATCCTTGCTTTATAATGCTCTTATAAGCTTGTTCGCATTGCCTCAGTGTGCAACCAGATGCAGCGAGCGCGACGCAGCGGGTTAGCTGTGAAATGCAGATTGGAGGAAGTTGTCGAGCACCGGGTCGAGTACGAACTCCTCGTGAACGATCAGCCTCCGGGTGCCGAACAGCTCCTCAAGAGCCGAGTCCCACGGCGTGGGTCCGCAGGCCCTTGAGTCGCGGTCCAGTCGCACACCGTCTCGTTCGGCCCGGCTGACCGCCTCCTGGTAATCCTTAGCATCCATCCTCCAGGGGCAGCAGCCGATGTCGTGCATGCGTCGGCAGATAGCGATCCCCGCCGCGTCGAAATCGCCGTGGTACCAGAGGCGAGCCCCGGATTCCCTAAGTTGCTGCACCAGCGTGGTCACTGCAGTGGTGGGGTTGCCGTTGGTGGCGATTGCGCAGCAACCCAACCCACGTTCGGCCGCTGCCTCCACGAGACGCGGGTTCTCGACCACGAGGACCGGTGTGCCGGCGGGCACCTGCAACGGGTGCCGGAGCATGGCGAGGAGACTGACATGCAGGGGCAAGCGGCCACCTGTGGCGGCTCGGATAGCGTGGTCTACGGGAGAGTTCCCTGTCACGGGAATCGCCCATGCCAGCGCAGGAGCCGACACCCGATCTGGCTGGATGCCCGAGGCCTCCCACAACTCGCGACCTCTGAGCGGCTCGCCGAGACGGCAGCGGAGAGCCCGCTTCACGAAGGACGCCAGTCTCGTGCCGTGGTCCAGCGCGTGTGACGAACCGAAGAGCGTGGCGGCCAACTCGGTGCGGCTGGAGCTGACAGGCACCATCCGGTCGAGCCGGTCGAGGAGGCGGCGAACATCTGCGACAAGGCTCTCAACTTCTTCGTTGTTGAGCCCTCCGAGCAGACCGGAGCTGACGAGTCCTCCGGCCCATTGGGCTGCCCACGACTCTGGCCAATCAGCCACGGCAAGGTGCAAGGCGGCTCGCGCGGCAACCGCGCGCTGCCGGGCAGTCCGTCGCTGCAACGCGTCGTTCGACGGCGGATGACCGAGCCGCGTCAGCGCGCTGCACAAGTCCACAGCGATCTCGTGATCAGCTAGGGCCGCTTCGAGTTCGGCCAAGTTGAGGCGAGTAGCCGGCCGGCGACCCAGCAGCGATTCGAGGACCAGTTCACTGGAGGGCCCGAGGTCAGGTCGGGCGATGGTGCCGCGGCGCTCAGGTCCGAACCGGTTGAGCCGCTGCCGGGCGGTCGCCCAAAGCGGTTGCAGCCCCTCCTGCAAGAGCGACTCTGGGACAGGCCGCGGCGTCACGACTGCGACCGTTGTAGACGCCCGGTCCCCTTGATGCGCCGGAGTTGGGCAGGAACGGGCCAAAGCATCACAGCAGCGCCCCCTGTTCCATGCGGATGTCAGCGGCGTAACGCCAGGCTGCGGGCAGGAGCCGCACGGTCTCGCCGCGGGTGTCCGTGAGTCTGTGGTCCTGAAGGAGCTCGAGCGCCGCATCCGTGAGACTGTCGGGGTCGTCGGCGAGTTGCGACCAGTAGCGGCGATGCTCCTCGGCCAGCGAGGCCACGGTCTCGACGACTTCGCATAGCGCGACCGAATCCGAGCCGGCCTCTGTGAGCCGGTTGATCAGGAGCAGGGCGGTGTGGGCCACGGTGCCGCTGCGGGGGAATTTGCTGTCGGTCATGCCGTCGTCCGGGTCGATGGCCGCCACCCCCTCGGCGCGGGCTTCGAGCCGGAGCCCGAACATCTCGTCGAAGATGCTGGACTCCTCGCCGAGCCGTCGCCTCAGCTCGGTCCACTCATCGTCCGCCAGGTCGCTGCGGTACAGCACCGGTTCTTCCAAGAGCGCCGAGCGCATCCAGAACCTCAGCGATGACTGGCGCTGGTCGGAACGGTCCAGCAGGTCCTCCACGGTCTCGGAGCGGGCCAGTGCCGGCAGCGGCAGCAGAGCGACTCGGTCGGGCCGGATGCGCAGCACTGCATCGGCTTCGCTGTCCGCTGCGTAGCGGTCGACCCGGTCGTGCTCCTCGCTGGCAGCACCGTGGCTGATCATCCACTTGAGGGCCGTCACCAGGGCGCGGCGGTCCGAGGTCGCCTCGGTCACGGTCACTCCGGCGTCGGTCGCGGCCGATCGGATCTCATGAAGCAGGTCGCGCAGGCTGATGATGCTCGGCCCCGCGGCCACGGCCGCCAGCGCCAGCGCGAGCATCGTGTACTCGCGCACCGAGAACGGACGTCCGGGATCGGCGGCGGTGCGCAGCGCCCGGCGCGTGGCGACGACGGTTGACTTGTACAGCCGGGCGGTGTCTGCGGTTACTTCGAGGCGGTATCCGAATCGCTGCGTGAACCAGCGGTCCAGTTCGTGCTCGTAGCGCCTGACCAGGCGGAAAGTGTCGGGATCGCTCTCGGACAGCATCAGAGGATGCTGGGCCAGGTGGCGGGCCGCGGCCCGCAGATCGTGTTCCCGACGGGGATCGGTGGAGGCG
Source organism: Candidatus Aldehydirespirator sp. (assembly GCA_965203575.1). GTDB lineage: Bacteria > Actinomycetota > Acidimicrobiia > Acidimicrobiales > Aldehydirespiratoraceae > Aldehydirespirator. Next base: position 1,327,003 of record OZ241894.1, on the reverse strand, counting down.
GGCGCCGATGTGGGGATCATGTAGCCGCTCCGGTCATCACCACGTCCTCGGGCGCCTCGGCCCGCCGTCGATCCGCAGCGTCGGCCTCTACGGCTGGTCGGTCCGACAGGGGGCGCTCCGATTCCCCGACGGCGGTGACCGAGACGGCTAGGCCGTACAACACGAGGCGCCCCTCGGGGCACTTCACGGCTGTGCTCGCTCCTTCGACCCGTTGGACCAGACACCGGACGCCCGACTCGGTAGCGGTTCGCACTTCGGCTTGCACACCACCGCTGTGGCCCGACTGGCTGATCAGTTCTCGCAGCATCAAGAAGCCGGCGACGGACATCTCGGCGCCGTCGATGCAGCCTCGGGGACCGGCGCAGGACAGCAGCTCGGCAGCGGTGGCCTCTCTCGAGACGCGCCTGAGCTCGCGATCGCGTTGCATCAACTCGCGTTGGCGCCGACGGTCCCTCAGCGGTGTCGGCCTGCCCCGCTGGGTGATGTCGCCCCGCTCGCGCAACGAGACCGGCACGACGGCTTTGGAGGCGTCGCTCCAGGCCGTGGTGGAAGGCTCCGGGTCGTCGGCGTCCGCGGACAGCGTGCCCAGACGTCGGCATGAGCCGAGCCCGAAGGCAGCCGCCGCGATCTGGTGCGCATCGTCGGCCGTGGCGGCGCGATCGAAGAATCGGGCGAGACGCAAGAAGTCGGAGCGTCTAGATGTGGCGCCCAGGCCGGAACGCGACAGCCGGGTCACGTTCGCGGTCAGGGTGCGGACCGCCGCCACCGCCTGGCGGGTCAGCTGATCGAGCCGCGAAGCCCCTCCTGCCGGTGCCACGAACCACTCCGCGAGGTGTTCCCAGTCCCTGGCCGCGCTGCCGGGAAGGTGGCGCACGGCGACGCTGCCCGCGAGCCCGGCATCGTCGACACGGGTGGCCAGCCCGGGTCCGGCTCTCAGCGCGTCCAGCAGCACCGGAAGCCGCGGCAGGATGGACTTGAGGCGGCGGGCGATGGGTCGCGCCATGCGCTCCATCTCGGCCAGTTGCTCCGAGACGTAGGAGACCAGGACCCCCGCGAACAACTGCACTTCATCGGCGTCGAGGTCGTAGCGGCTCTGCCACTGGTTGAGGTCAGCGAAGAATTGGGTCAGTTCGGTGGTGAAGAGTGCGTGAGTGTCGAAGACGGCACGAACCTTGTCCGCGAGTTCCTCCGCCGAAGTCCCTTCGAAGCTCTCGGCGGCGTGTTCGCTGAGTTCGCGGAGGGCCCGGTCCAAGCCGCGCAACCGTCCCGCTTGCACATCGGCGAGTTCGTCCACCTCAGACAGCACTCCCTCGACGATCTGGAAGACCTCCTGGCCGGCGCGGGTGATCAGGTACCGGTTGCGGCGCCGGTAGTAGTCCTCGAGGCTCGACGGGTTGCCGACCGAGGATGAGACCGTCAGATTTCCCCAGCCGCGCAGGCTCTCCAGCCGGTCGGGAACTACGGCGGGATCGATTCCACCATCCACGACGGCAGGCTCGGCCGCGACCTCCTCCGGTGAGAACTCCGCGAAGAACGTGCCTGCGAACACGCCGAGGATCGTTCGATAGTCGCGCCAGTCGGGTACGGTCAGGTAGCGGAAGAGCATCCGGGCCCGATCCGGCCCGTCGGCGCCGGAATGCTGATGAAGGGTGGGTTCTGCCTCCCGGCCCTCCGTCTCGTCTCCGACCACCGGCCGGGCATCTACGCCGGTGGGCTCCGGCGCGGGCATCACGGCAGTGGACGCCGTTCGAGCGCGGCGCCGTCCCATCGATAGTGCTCCAGCAGGATGGCGTTCAGCCGGGCATCCCGCACGACCTCGATGATGGCCAGTTCGGGCACGGTCGCATGTGTGCCCCACAGCCTCTCGCTGGTGGCGATCAGGTCGAGGTCGAGTTCGACGAGCAGTCCGAACAGTTGGGCGTGGTTGTCTTCGGAGACCTTGGCGAACGCGTCGTCGAGCAAGAGGAACCGGGCAACCCCCTGCCCTTCGTCGCTCGACGCGCCGGCCTGCTCGGCAATCGAGTCGCACGAGGCGGCCACGGCTGCGAACAGCGGCAAGTAGGTCACGAGCTTCTTCTCGCCCTCCGACAGCGGCGTCTTGCGGCTCAGCCTCCGCTCCTTGTCGCCGGGACGTCGCACCATCACGGCCATGTCGTGCCACTGCTTGTAGTCGAGCACTTCGGAGATGAGCTGGCGGTAGGGGACGTCCGGCTGGAGCGCCCGGGCCTCCTGCAAGTGGTCGGACAACGCTCGGCGCAGGTCGCTCTCGTCCTCCTCGGTGCGGAGGTCGGGGAGCTTCGTGAGCAGGTCGATCATGCTGTTTGCGGCCGGGTCGAGCTCACCGGAGCGCCGCCACCGCAGGCGGACCCCGACGTCGTGGGCCGTCTTGACCGCCCCCAGGCGCTCATTCATCCGCTCCACCAGCCTCTTGGCGCCGTGGACTCGTTTGGCGATCTCCTGTGCGATCCGGCCCTGCAACAATTCCCGCAGGGCTTCGCTCTGCTTGTGGTCGAGCAGCGCGGCCATCTGGTCGCGCTGGTCCGATACAGCCCGCGCCGAGGCCGCCAGTGGTGCTCTTCCCGACGGCCCGGTCACCTCCACCACGAGCGGAAGGGCCGGATCCGGCTGTAGCGGCTCCGTATCCCATCCCGCTCCCAGTGAGTCGCGCCGGCGTCTCAACGATTGCCTGACGCTGTCGGCGGTGACCCTCGCTGGGCCCGATGGTCCGCCAGTGCCGTCGGCGTGGTGGACTCTGCCGCCAGGCCTGTCCTGGCCGGTTCCGGCTCCAGAGCCGGGTTCCTCGCGCACTTCGCCGTCCGCTCTGTCGCTGTGGTCCGGGGTCTCACCGCCGGCGCTGTCGAGCAGGCGGTCGACGGCGTCCAGCACCTCGCGCAGGCCCTTCGGACCTGTCGCCCCGGTCACGATCGGTGTCGCCGGGGCGTCGTTGAGCGGCGTGAGGGCGGCGGGAAGGCCGGGGACTGCCAGCGCCTCGATGAGCATTGACCGGGCCGCCTCGCATGCCTCTCCGGCCCGGGCTCGCTCGTCGCGGGCGACGCTAGCCGCGGCTCGGGCCTCCGCCCGGATGTTCACCGCGCCGACATGCTGCTCGCGCACCTCCGATAGGCGATCTTCCACCCGCTCCAGTTCCCTCCGGCAGCGGTCGCGGGTGGCCACAACCTCTGCGTACTCCGCGCCGATGCTGTCCTCGATGGTCACCAGGCGGGCATGCTCGCGGTCGTGCTCAGACTCGATCCGTGACAGCGCGGCGCGCTCGGTGCGGACGTCTTCGGCAGCCGCTCGCCAGCGGTCGGCTGCCCCGCGCCAACTGTCCACCGACCGTGCCAGAGCCTCCGCGAGTGATCGGCACCTGTCCAGACCGGCGGCGAGGTCGCGCAGTTCCCCGCGAAGCGCCTCCAGGCCGGGGCGGTCCCGCGGGAGTTGGAGGGTCACCGCGATGCGGTGCAGCTCGTTCGAGGCTCCGGTTGAGGCTCGTTCTGCCTCGTCGCGGTCGGCGGCGGCCGCATCCTTGCCGGCTGCTGCCTCGTCAGCGGCGCGGCCGGCTGCCGAAACGTCGGCCGCCGCGCCGAGGATCGCTGAAGTGGAGGGCAGACGCTCCTGCAATCGCCGAGCCTGTTCGAGCGACGAGCGGTGCTCGGCCAGTTCCGCCTCGCTGTCTTGCACGACGGCGCGAGCCGAGACCAGGAGGGCTGACGCCTCCTGTCGCTCGCGTTCGAGCGCCTCCCGGCGGGCGGTCGTCCCGATGAACTCGGGCCGATCCTTGCTGTTGCGGCCGTGCAGGGCGCCGACCCTGAAGGAGCCGTCGGTGGCTGCAGCGGTGGCGGCGCCGCTCGACGGGTCGGAGGAGATCGATTGGAGCAGCCGAACCACCGAAGCCGTCTCCACTCTGTCGTTGAGCCGGTCCGGGACGGTCACGGCAAGGCAGTCGCTGAGAGGGTTCAGAACCGGATCCGCGGCGGCGGCGACCAGTTCGCCGCTCGCCAGTTCGAGAACTCCGCCCTCGACCAGCCGGGCAGAAAGCAGGCCCGAGGATTCGAGCGCCGCCTCCAGACCGGAGCGCTCGACCCCGGTGAGGTGCGCTTTGAAGTCGATCAGATCGGCGAGGCAGTACCCGGCGTCAGCCTGCCAGCCGAGTCTGGGAGGCTCGGGCTCGGTGCGGTCGGCCAAGGCGTCGACCAGGGCTTGCGCCTCACGGGCCGCGACCCGCTCGCCGTCCAGCCGGTAGCCGACCGCGGCGGCGGACTCTCGCCAGTGCCCGATGAGTTCGTCGCATGCGGACGACAGATCGTTCCGCATGGTCTCTGCCCGGTCGGGCACGACATCCGGCGCCGCGTCCATCGCCTGCAGGCTGCTGGCGTCCGGCTCGCTGCCGGCCGCTTCTACCGCAGCGGCAACGGACGCCGCGGCCGTGCCCAAACCCGCGCTCTGGAGCAGGGCGCAGACCTCCGGCGCCCAGAGCCGGATGCTGTCGTTCCACTGGCGGCGCGCCACGGCGAGACGCTGGTCCTGCCCGGCCAGGCGGGCCGACGCGTGGTCGGCCGCATCCGAAGCAGCCTCGAATCTCGACTCTGCCAGGCTGAGAGCGCTCTCCGCGGCGTCGAGCTCGTCCCGTGCTTGATCGACTTGGTCGATGTCGGCATGCCGAGTGAGGACGGCCCCGCTCATTGCGGCGATCTCGCTGCCGATCACCGCGTCGCCGAACGGGCCGACCGGCTCAGACGCTCCGGCGTCGGTGAGCGCAGCCTCGGTGAGGTCGATCGGTCCCGACGGGCGGTGACCGACCTGACAGAGTTCGCTGAGTTCGGCTGCGGCCGCCATCCCGACGTTGAGCGCCGCGACGTCGCTTCGGCTGCGCTGCTGGGCCTTCAGCAGTTCCCCGGTCGCCGCTTCCAGGCGGTCCTCGCGCCCGGCGACCCGGACTGAGGCGTGCTCGCGCTCGGTGGCTAGGTTCTTCACGAAATCGCGCAGAGCGTCGAGCTGCCGGCCCTCGCGATAGGCGCGCGACTCCTCCAGGGCAGAGATCTCGCTCCGCAGGCGTTCGGCGGTGCGCTCCTCTTCGGCGATGGCCTCGTCGAGCCGGACTACCTCCGCCTCGGCTGCCTCTGCGGCTCGCTGCTTCTGCTTCTCGTCGCGGGTGCGGCTTCGTTCTGCGGACAGCCGGGACCGTCCCTCGGCTGCGTGCCCGCGCAGCTCGTCGGCGCAGTAGGCGCGGTACACGTCCAGAAGGCCGTCGATCGCCTCGGCTGTGCGTTCGAGCTCGGCGACGTTTCGGCGGTGCTCCTCAAGGTCGTCGAGCGGCTGGGCGGCCTCAGCCAGCGCCTGTTCCGACAGCTGGGGGAGGGCCTCGACGAGGTGCTCGGGCAACTCGACATCGATGCGGTCGCCCACCCGGGGGCTGCGAACCACATGGATGAGCCCGATGTGTTGATCGATCGGCACGCCACCGAAGAGTCGCTGCTGCACCGCGTGCCGGTAGTCGGAGCGGTGCCGGTCGCCGAACACCTCGTCGCCGTCGAGAGCGGCGCGGAGCCCCTCAGCCGACAGCGGCTGGTTGCCCACGACCAGGTGAACGTCGAGACCGGGCCGCTTCGAGGTGACGAACCACCATGTGGTCACGCTGTCGGATTGGCGGTTGGCCTTGATCCCGCAACCGCACACCAGGAAACTGCCGTGCCTCTCGAACTCGATCCACAGGTAGCCCACCGGCTGGGCGTCGTCCCGCCCGTCGAGCATCCACGACTTGAGAATCCCGGTCTGTTCGCCGGCCGCGTCGATCCGGCCGGGACGGGCCGTCAACAGGAATGGCAGCAGCATGTTCATCGCCGTCGACTTCCCCGAGCCGTTGACGCCCCGCAGCAGCAGCCGTCCACCGGCAAAGTCCAGCACCTCGTTCTCGTACTGGTAGACGTTGATGATTCCGGCCCGATTCAGCCGCCATCGGCTGCAGGTCGTGCCGTTCGCACGGTTCCGACTATTCGCTCCGTTCGCGTTATCCACAGCCAGCGCGCTCATGTCGGGCAACATAACGCAGGCGTGTGACAGTCATGCTGCGGTGGTGTGGTGGTGGCTGGAGCGGTTGATCCCGCCTGCCTCTGACTGTCAGCCCGGCATGCTCGCACGGGAATTGGCAGCGTTTGCTAGGTATGCGTGCGTTGTGCTGCCAGTTCGGGAAGCGGTCCGACCGGACTCCGGGATTGGCAGCGTCTTGCTCGGTATGCGTGCGTTGTGCTGCCAGTTCGGTTCCGGGTCCCGGCGCGTGCCGGGGCACCGGTAGCCTTCAGGCCCGTGGCCGGGGCGTCCATGCACGACAAGCTCGAGGATCTGAGGGCTCGCAAGTCCGAGGCGCTGGCGGCTGGACCCGAGCGGGCCGTGAAGCGCCAGCACGACAAGGGCAAGATGCTGGCCCGGGAGCGGCTCGACTACCTGCTCGACGAAGGCTCGTTCCATGAACTCGACATGCTGGCCCGCCACCGCGCCCACGAGGCCGGACTGGACGACCGGCCCTACACCGACGGTGTGATCACCGGCTGGGGGACCATCGACGGCCGCAAGGTCTTCGTGTTCGCCCAGGACTTCACGGTCATGGGCGGCGCGCTGGGCGAGGTGTTCGCCGAGAAGCTCCACAAGGTGATGGACCTCGCGGTGTCTGTCGGCGCGCCCATCATCGGCCTCAACGACGGAGCCGGCGCCCGCATCCAGGAGGGCGTCGTCTCGCTGGACGGTTACGGCGGGATCTTCTTCCGCAACGTCCAGGCCTCGGGGGTGATCCCCCAGATCAGCGTGATCCTCGGACCGTGCGCCGGGGGAGCCGTGTACAGCCCGGCCATGACCGACTTCATCTTCATGGTGCGCGAGAAGTCGCACATGTTCATCACCGGACCCGACGTGGTGAGGACGGTCACCGGCGAGGAGGTGAGCCTTGAGGACCTGGGAGGGGCCACCAGCCACAGCACCAAGTCGGGGGTGGCCACCTTCGTCGCCTCGAGCGAGCACGATGTTCTCGACGATGTGAAGGCGCTGCTGTCCTTCCTGCCTTCCAACAACCTCGAGCAGCCCCCGGCGTACAAGTCGGCCGACGACCCCGATCGCGAGTGCCCGGCACTGGACACTCTGCTGCCCGACAGCCCCAACGTCCCGTACGACATGAAGGACGTGATCACCGAAGTGGCCGACGACGGCGACTTCCTCGAGTATCACGCCTCCTGGGCCCGCAGCATCGTGTGCGGGTTCGCCCGCATCGACGGGCGCTCGGTGGGCGTCGTGGGCAACCAGCCGATGGTTCTGGCCGGTGTCCTCGACATCGAATCGGCTGAGAAGGCGGCCCGCTTCGTGCGCACCTGCGACGCCTTCAACATCCCGCTCCTGACCTTCGTCGACGTCCCCGGCTTCCTGCCCGGCGTCGACCAGGAGCACGGCGGCATCATCCGTCACGGGGCCAAGCTGCTGTACGCCTACTGCGAGGCCGCAGTGCCCCGCATCTCTGTCATAACCCGCAAGGCCTACGGGGGTGCCTACGTGGTCATGGACTCCAAGGGCGTCGGCTCGGACCTCTCCTTCGCGTGGCCCTCCGCCGAGATCGCCGTCATGGGCCCTCAGGGCGCGGTCGAGATCATCTACCGCCGCGAGCTGGCCGACGCAGCCGATCCGGGGGCTCGCCGGGACGAGTTGGTGGACGACTACACGCAGAGGCTGGCCAACCCCTATGTCGCAGCCGAGCGCGGCTTCGTGGACGAGGTGATCGAGCCTTCGCAGACTCGCCGCAAGATCGTGGCCGGTCTGCGGGTGCTGGAGTCCAAGCGCGAGGAGATCCCCGAGCGCAAGCACGGGAACGTCCCTCTGTGACCGCCGTGGAGGCGACCGTTGAAGCCCGGTCTGCGGGGGGGCTGGAGATCGTGTCGATCACCCCCGAGCCGACGGAGGCCGAACGGACCGCCATCACCGCCGCCGTCGAGGCGCTCGGCTCGGAGATCTGGCCGCATCTGGCTGCTGCCACGAGCCCGGCACCCTCACCCCGCTGGCGCTACGCGGGCCGGCCGTGGAGACGTCGGACCAGCTACGGCGGTTGGACCTGAGAACTCGGTGTGAACATCGCAGGCGGGGGAGACGTCAACAGCTCGGGCAGGCGGCGCAGGTAGTCCTGGCGCGGGATCGTCTCCACGCCCAGGGAGCGCAGGTGCGGCGTCGCCCACTGGACGTCGATCAGCCTCGGATGGCCGTCGAGAAGACCGGCGGCCAGCGCGACCAGGGCGACCTTCGAGGCGTCCCTGGCCCGGTAGAACATCGACTCGCCCGCGAACAGGCCGCCGACGGCCACGCCGTAGAGGCCGCCGACTAATTCGCCGTCGCGCCATGTCTCGACGCTGTGGGCGAAGCCGGAGTGGTGGAAGCGCAGGTAAGCGGCTCGCATCTGATCGTCGATCCAGCCGTGGGGCCGGGCCGGATCGGCGCAGCCCTCGATGACCTCGGCGAAGGCGGTGTCCACTCTGACGTCGAAGCGGCGGCAGGCTTTGCGCAGCGAGCGGTGCACGATCTGCCGATCCGGTTCCAGGACGCCCCGCTCGGGCGGAGACCACCAGCCGATGCGCCCTCCCGGTTTCAACGGCATAGGAAACAGGCCCCGGCTGTAAGCGGCCAGCAGGGTGGCCGGTTCAAGGTCGGCGCCGACCGCCACCAAGCCGCCCTCGTCGCTGCATGAGGGATCCGGGAAGACCCAGCGGCAAGCATCCAGCCTTGCATCGGCGGGCATGGCTAGAGAGTAGGTTGGAACGATGACCACCGGTGCCCGGGCCGCGGAGCGGGACTTGGCAGCACCCCGAGCCTTGCTGGACGAGGTGGACGAGCGCTGCCGGGCCCTGGCCGCCGCCGCGGTGGGCCGTGTGTACACCGTGCCCACCGAAGCCGCCGAGGCCGCTCTGGAAACTGAGGCCGGCAGGGGCGCCCGATACGACACGATCCTGTCGTTCATGTGCACCTCCCATGTGGTGTCCCTGGAGGACTACATCGCCGCGATCGAACGGGTCCTGGCCGACGAGGGTTGGATCGGCATGGTGGAGCCAGCCGGGCTCTACCGCAGGACATTCCCCAGGTGGCTGACGGCCCGATCCCGCCGACCGTCGCCCTTGCCCTGCACCCGGGGCCGCGATGTGGTGTCGGCCGTGCGCTCCCGCGGTCTGTTTGTCACCGACATCCACCGCCGCGAGGCGAAATCGGTCCCGCCCGAGTGGCGCCAGTACGTGGTGCTGAGAGCCCGCCGCCAGTCCCCTCAATCTGCAGGCGCATGAGCCGGGTCGTCCTCGCCGGGGGCCGCGAGTTGGATGCGGGCACGGCCGCGGGCCGTTCTCTGACCGGTTGCGACTCGGTAGCGGTTGTGATCGTGGCGGCCGCCTTCCGGCGTCCCGACGCGCTGATGTCCCGGATCGGCGCCTGGGCCGAAGCGCTGTCCCTCCGGCCCGCAGTGGTGGGGGCATTGCGGCGGTCCGACGCGCTGGACCCCGAGGTGTCCGGGCCGATCGCAGAGTGCGACGGCGTGCTGGTGCTGGACGGGTCTCCCGCCCATTTCGTGAGCGCAGTCAAGGCGACCCCGCTGCTGGAGGCCATAGTTGCCGCGCAGCAGCGCGGGGCCGACGTCGTCTGGTCGGGTGCGGCTGCGGCCGCGGTGTGCGCCTCGATGGTGGACGACCGCGGCGGCGCGCTCACCGTCGGCCTGGGGCTCTACGACGGCATCGTCGTCGCGGCCGGCTGGGAGAACTGGCCCCGCGACCGGCGCCGACGCCTGCGGCGCATGGTCCCGGAGTCGGCGCTGTTCATGGCCCTGGAGTCGGGCGCGGCAGTGTGCTCGACAGCCGAGCCGCAAGTCTTGGCGTCATCGTCCAGCCCGGATCACTGGACCGTGCTCGGTGGCACGGTCGTGGCCCGCCAAGGCGGGACCACCGTCGATCTGGGGAATTGGCAGCCGGGAGCGCCGTAACGGCACTCAGCGCTGCCAATTCGCTCTCGCCCGGTCGGCTCAGTTCTCCTCGATAGTGACCGAGTGCACTGTCACGTCACGCGATGGAGCCCCGCCGAGGGATCCACCCGGTTCGTGAAGGCCGATGATCGACTGGGCCACGGCCAGTCCGGCGTCGTCGGTCCGGCCGAACACCACGTAGGTGCCCTGGCCGTCCAGCCTGGAGGCGTTGGGGCCGGTGGTCAGGAAGAACTGCGCGCTGGCCGAGTCCGGCCCGGCTGACCGGGCCATTACGAGCTGGCCGGGCTGATAGCGGTACGGCCCGGTGAGCCCGCCGGTCTCCGGGTCGACATCGAAGGTGGGCTCGTCGGGGATCGTGTACCCGGGTCCGGGATCCCGGTTGTCGTTGGTGTGGGGTGAGCCGCCCTGGATGATGTCGATCGATGGGTCGGTGCGGAACAGCAGGGTGTCGTCGTAGTAGCCCCAGCGGGCCAGCGTCACGAAGTTGTTGACGGTCAGCGGGGTCTCGGAGGCGGTCAGCTCGAATCGCATCTCGCCCTCGCTGGTGTCGAAGGTGGCGACATAGCCAGCCTCGGGGTCGATGCACATGGGCTGGGGGCCGTCGAAGTCGATTGTGCGCGGGCTCGACCCGTCGACGGCCGGACATGCCGCCGCCGGCTCGGCGGCGGGCTCAACCGCAGGCTCAGCGGCTGGCTCAGCGGCTGGCTCAGCGGCAGGCTCAGCGGCAGGCTCGGGTTCGGAGTTGTTGCGCTGGAGGAACCCGAGTACAGCGAGCGCGGCCGCGACCGCCACTGCCGCTATGCCGATGAGCTTGATGCGCCGTCGGGTGGCGTACTGCTTGGCGGCGGCCTCGTCGGCGGCCAGGCGCATGCGCCGGTTCTCGCGCTGGCGTTCCCGCTTCGGGGTGCTCATCCGCTAGGCCAGGAGGCCCACGGCCAGCGAGGCCACCATCATCGTCACCACCAGCACCGCAACCACCGCCACCAGGCGACGCTGCCGGTCCCGGCGGGAGCTGGTGCGCCGCCCGCCGGCGGCCGGCTGCCGGGCGGCACGGACCTGGCGCTTGCGCAACTCGCTCTGGGACGGCACCGCCCAACCCTACATCGGAGCCCGGGCTGGGACTCTTGATTCTGCGCCCCGTCCGTGGGGCACGTAGCGTGGCGTGATGGTGTGGTGTCGCGCGCCCGGGCAGGCGCGCCGTCAGGGCTTCCCGCGGGGCGCCCTGCTGGCGGCCGTCGTGGCCGTCGCAGCCGCGTCGGCCTGCGCCGACACCGCCGACGGCCCGCTCGTGGCCGAGGAGACCGTCGACGAGGAGGTCGTTACCACGACCACCGCGCCGCCGGAGCCTCCTCGCTCCGAGGGAACAGCCAAGGTCGGCGACGTCCAGTACGAGTTCGCGGCCACCTGCCATGACCGCGGCGCCGGTGACGTGGTGGTACGGGGGGCGGGCGACGATCCCGTTTCCGGAGGCCTGGTGGAGCTGTACCTGAAGGCTTCGTTCGTCGATCCGTACGTCGGTCTTCGCCTAGCGGATGGGACGCTCATCGAGCCGTCGCTGGAGAGCCCGCTGGACCTGTATCTGCAGGATGATGTGATCCGCGCCTCCGCCATCCGCTTCGTGCGGGACCTGAACCTGGAGACGGGCGAGGCCACCGAGGTCGGCTTCGGAGAGTTCGAGATCCACTGCTACAGCTACGAGCGCGAGTCGCCCTCCTGAATCGGTCCGCCTTCGAGCGAATTCCGCTTAGGACGCCTCGCAGCCGGTGTCGAGCATCACCATGGGCAGTCGCCCGGACTTGTAGGCCCGCACGGCTCCCTCGGAGACGTTGAACACCACCCGGTAGTCCTGGTCTCCCGCGTCCTTCGGCACGAAGACCAGGTCGACGGTGCCGTCGACCCGCACCTCCCGCTCGATCCGGTCGCCGAAGAGATCGGTGACCATGCTCTCGGGAGACCCGACGCCCACGCCGGAGCGGGTCGTGATCGGCCCGCTGTTGATGTCCACTCGCTCGATGGTGCCCGAGTGCACCAGGAAGACGATCCCCTCGGGAGCGTCGTGGGGAACGACGTGATAGCAGGCACCGGTCGGTCCCGCGGGCACAAGCACCGTCCCCGCCGCTTGCTGGGCGTCGGCGACCGTCATCCCGAAGTGGACCTCGTCGAGGCCGACGGTCGAGACGGTGGATCGGTTGCTGAGCGTCGGCGGGCCGAATTGCCCCGGGTTGTCCGGCGGCACGGTCGTGATCGTGGTCGTGGTGGCCTGGACCGTGGTCGTGGTGGATGTGGTCGCGGAGGTTGAGGTCGTGGTCGTCCCGTCCTCGGCGCTCCCGCCTTCGGTGCTCCCGTTCGGGGTGCTCCCGCTCTCGGCGCGGCCGTCGTCGTCAGCTTCGACGGCGGGCGTCCCGTCCGCTTCGCTGTCCCGGCTCAACTCCTCGGTGTCGTCCGCGGCGGCCGGAGCGTCACCGTCGTCTCCGCCGTCGCGACCGAGCCACCAGATCAAGCCGCCCACGACCACGATCACCAGCGCGACGGCTACGAGTATCGGCACCCACCGCGGGCTGCGCCTCTCGGCGGCACCGGGCCAGAAAGGACCCTGGTCCTGAGGTTCCGGGTTCCACTCCACGGCAGTGGAGGGTACCGCTAGCCATACAGGTTCCGGCCGGTGGGCCGCCCGGGGCTCGAACCCGGCACCTTGAGATTAAAAGTCTCCTGCTCTACCTGATGAGCTAGCGGCCCGCCCCCATTCTGGCAGCCGCGCTCCTGTTCTCTACGCTCACAGGCCGCTCGGGCCCGGTCTTCCGCTCTTGTTCGCTGCGCTCACCGGGCCGCTCGGGCCCGGGGCCTCGCAAGCTAGGCCTTGGCTAGCCGCCCGAGACGGGCGGCAGCACTGCGATCTCGTCGTCGTCTCCTACGGGTGCGTTGGGCGCGGTCGGCTCGCCGTTGCACCACACCTGACAAGTCTCCAGCAGCCCGGCAAAGTCATGGCCATAGCGGTCGCAGGCCTCCTCCAAGACCTCTCGGACCGTGGCGCCGGGCACCCTGTCACGACCGGTCCCGGCCGCCTCCCGAGCCGATGCGAACAGTCGCAGACGCGCCACGGGCGCCATGGTAGCCAGAGCTCGTGAGCATCCGCGGCCTGCTGATGCCGTCGGGTTACGGTCGCTCGCGATCATGGCCAACCTTCTCGTCGTCCGTCACGCCGAGTCCGTCTGGAACCTGGACGGCCGCTGGCAGGGCCACGCCGACCCCCCGCTGTCGGTCGCGGGCGCTGCTCAGGCGCGGGCCGCAGCCGCCAACCTGGACGGTGTCGAGTGCATCGTCTCCAGCGATCTTGACCGGGCTCGCGAGACTGCCGAGATCATCGCCGAATCACTCGGCACCGGGCCGGTGACCTGCGATCCGGGATGGCGCGAGCGCAGCGTCGGCCTCTGGCAGGGGCTCACCACCGAGCAGATCGAGCGCGACTTCCCCGGCGATCTGGCCGCAGGGAACTATCCGCCCGGCTGGGAGAGTGACGAGTCGCTGATCGAGCGTGTGTTCGACGCCGCGCACCGCAGCGCGGCCCGGGCCTCGTCCGGTGATGTGCTGGTTGTGTCACATGCCGGTGTTATCTATACACTTGAAAGGTATTTCGGATGCGCCTTCAAGCGCATCGGCAATCTCGGCGGTCTCCGGATCCTGGTGCAGTCGGGTGACGTGCGCTTGCAAGGCCGAATCGCGCTCACTGGCGACGGTGCGTGCCTCAGGCCCGCTGCCACAACGGAGCGACGATGAGCGTTATCGAAACACCCTTTGGCGACGCCGAGGAGGCGCCCACGCCCCAGAGTCTCCCGCCCGTGCGGGTGATCCGCAGTTCCAAGCGACAGAAGACGGTGTCGGCCCGCATGTCGGACGGCGTGCTGGTCGTGCGGGTTCCAGCGTGGACCACGAAGGACGAGGAGCAGGCCCTGGTGAGCAAGGTCCTGACCCGCTTCGAGGAGAAGTGGCGGTGCGGCCACCTGCCGCTGGAGCCCAGGGCCCGGGAACTCGCGGCCCGCTTCGGCCTTCCCGAGCCGCGCTCGATCCGGTGGTCGTCCCGGCAGCGCCTGCGTTGGGGATCCTGCTCGACCGGAAGCGGCGACATCCGGATCTCGACCCGGCTGGCCGAGGCACCGCCCTGGGTCCTCGACCATGTGATCATCCACGAGTTGGCGCACCTGGTCGTAGCCGAGCACTCACCCGAGTTCCAGGCCCTCGTGAACCGCAACCCCTATGCGGAGAGAGCGGAAGGGTATCTGCTGGCCCTGAGTGACCTCGGCCGCACGGCGAGGGCGTCAGAGGACGCCCTCGCCAGCTGACTTCATTCGGGTTCGCCCCGGGCGGGTCGCCCTCCGCCTTCGCGGTGCCCGTCCGCACCTGACTCTTCGAGTTCGGCTGCGAGTGCCTCTGCTGCTTCCAGGTTGTCGGTGTCGAGCGCGGAGAGGGCTGAGTCCACGGTGTCCAGGTCCCGCTCGATGCCTTCGAGTTGGGCCGCACGGCGAGCCGCTTCGCTGTCGGGAGGCGGGTGGTCGTCCGCCTCGCGGGTGGCTTGACCCTCCGGGGGCGCCGTTCCACTCGCCTCGTCCATGCCAAGAGAGTAACCGCGGCGCGCGCACCCGAGATCTGAGAGACTGGGCGCCGTGGCTCTCAACGTTCTCGGCGGCGAATTGCAGCCGTGCTCCTTCGACCCGCTCACCGGCTGGTTCCGGGACGGCTGCTGCAACACCGACTCCGGCGACTACGGCGTGCACACGGTGTGCGCGGTGATGACCGCCGAGTTCCTCGAGTTCTCCAAGGCCGCGGGCAACGACCTCTCCACCCCCCAACCGGCCATCGGCTTCGACGGGCTGTCGCCCGGTGACCACTGGTGCCTCTGCGCACCTCGTTGGACGGAGGCACTCGAAGCCGGAGCCGCGCCCCAGGTCGTGCTGGAGGCGACCCACGCCCGCACGCTGGAATGGGCGAACCTCAGCGACCTGAACGCCCACCGCTTCACCGGCGAGCCTGCCTGAGGCCGAGCTTGCGAGGCCCCCTCTAGCGAGAGTGGCGGATATCCTCCATCGTTCGTGAGTCGCGCCGCCGTCTTGTCGCTTCACACATCTCCGCTCGTGCTGCCGGGACGGGGCGACGCGGGCGGCATGAACGTCTACGTGCGGGAGCTCGTCTCCGCGCTGGCCCAGACAGGCATCGACGCCACCGTGTTCGTGAGGCGCAACAGCGACGCGCCCGCCGTCGTCGACGTGGAGCCGGGATTCAGAGTCGTCCATGTGGCTGCCGGAGCCGCCGAATTGTCCAAGGAGTCGCTCCCGGGCGTGGTGGAGGACTTCGCCGACGGTGTCGGAGCATGGCTCCACGAGCACCCGGTCGACGTGCTGCACGCCAACTACTGGCTGTCGGGGCTGGCCGGCCACCGCCTCAAGCACGAACTCGACCTGCCGCTCGTGTCCACCTTCCACACGCTGGCTCGAGTCAAGGCCGAGACCGGTGATCCCGAGCCGCAACGCCGGATCGATGCCGAGGCGGAGGTGATCGCCTGCTCCGACGTCATCACGGCCAACTCCGTGACGGAGTTGCAGCAGCTCGCGGAGCTGTACGGCGCCGATCCCAAACGCATCGACGTGGTGGCGCCCGGCGTCGACGGGGCCGTGTTCTCGGTGGGGTCGCGCCGGGGAGCTCGCGCCGCGCTGGGGCTAGGAGACGGCCCGGTGCTGCTGTTCGTCGGTCGTATTCAGCCCTTGAAGGGTCTCGACGTAGCCGTGGAGACCCTCGCCGGCCTTCGCCGTCGCTACGGCGACGCCCAGCTCCTCGTGGTGGGGGGCGCCTCGGGTCCCGACGGAGAGCGCGAACTCCTGCGACTCGACCGCGCCGTCCACCGCCACCGCCTGCAAGGACACGTCGCGTTGGTTCCCCCGCAGCCGCACCACCTGCTCTCGACCTACTACCGGGCCGCGGATGTGTGCCTCGTGCCCAGCCGGTCGGAGTCCTTCGGCCTCGTCGCCCTGGAGGCTGCAGCCTGTGGCGTGCCGGTCGTCGCAGCCGACGTGGGCGGGCTGCGAACGCTGGTGGACCACGGTCGCAACGGCTTCCGCATCCCGGAGCGCGACCCGGCCCGCTACACCGAGGCGGTGCTCGCCATCCTCGACGATCCCTCACTGGCCTCGTCGATGGCCCGTCGGGGCGCCGAGATGGCGGGCCGCTACTCCTGGACTGCCACCGCGGCCCGGCTGCGCAGGATCTTCGCTGATCTCTCGGCGCGGGTTCTGCTGGACTGCACAGTCTGAGAGGCCGAGCCGATGGGAGACGATTCCGATCCCATGACCCAGGCGCCTCCTGCATCGGATGCGGATCTCGATGCTCTGGAGCGGCAGATGGACTCGTGGCTGGCAGCCGCGTCCGCCGCGAACCCCGCCATCGACGCCATTGAACGCGGCCAGGAAAGCGAACGACGGTGGTACGTGCGGGTCCACGGCGAGGAGAAGGAGGTGTGGACGATCTGGTTCACCCTCGGCCAGCGCACGCTGCACTACGAGACCTACCTGGTCCCGGCGCCGGAGGAGAACGAGGCCCGTTTCTACGAGCACCTGCTGCGCCGGAACCGGCGCCTGACCGGCCTGAAGCTCGAGATCGGACCCGAGGACGCGGTGTTCCTGTCGGGCTCCACACCGGTCTCGCAGCTGACCGCCGGAGTGCTGGACGGGATTCTCGGCTCGATGTACGCGGCCACCGAGTTGATCTTCCGCCCCGCCATGCGCATCGGCTACGCCTCGAAGTTCCGAGGCTGAGACCCACTCACGGATCTGGACGCAGCCGACGGTCGGCTGCACACTCCGGGACACGATTGCGATATTGTTGATTTTCAGGTATTGTAAAGACCGTTCCGGCGGAGAGAAGGCTGCCATTCGGGGAAGTTGGGGATGGCCCTCTCTTCGCCGGAGCCGCGCCCGAGCAGGCGTCCGCGCCCACATCACGGCTCCCGGTGTTCGGATCGAGCGGCTTGCGCTGATAGACCTACGCCGGTCCGGAGAGGGTCCGCCCTGCTCCGACTACACTGCCAGCCGTCAGTAGTCGTCGCCGAGGAGTACCGGTGGTCGCCTTCGCTCTGTCAATCGTGGTCACGGTCGCACTCGTCGGCGCCATCCTCGCCTACACGAAGCGCCGGCCCGTGGGGACCCCGGTCACGTGGGGCGAGGCCATGTTCGGAGCGATGATCGTCTTCTTCGGGATGTTCTGGATATACGGGGTCGTGCCCCACCAGTGGCTCGCGTGGGCGGACAACGAGCTCAACTGGCGAACCGACAAGCTCTTCGTCGGCCCGGGAGGGATCCTGAGGGCCCAGGCCCAGGGCGGCAGCTTCCCGTTCACGATCACCTATGTGGTGATCCGCGACGTCATCGCCAGCGGGATCTACGTCGTCGCCGTCGGCGCGCAGGTATGGCTGTGGATGGTGTGGCAGAACCGGGGCAAGAAGGCCGAGGCCGCCGAGGCCGTCGAGCTGTCGAGCTTCGGGCGCCCCCTGGTTCGGGAGGGATCCGAGGCGTGACCACCACCGACGCCAACCCGCCCATGCCGGAGTTCCGGGACGACTACGTGCTCCAGGAGGTGGACGCGGACTGGCTCGCCCAGGCCGTCAAGCCCAAGCAGTTCATCCACATCGACCAGTCGGAGTGCATCATGTGCGAGGGCTGCGTGGACATCTGCCCGTGGAAGTGCATCTTCATGGTCACGACCGACGCGGTCGACGAGGCCGTCGGCACCGAGCTGCCGGGAATAGACCCCGCCGACAAGGTGATCTTCACGATCGACGACGACGTGTGCACCCGCTGCGCGCTGTGCGTGGACCGCTGCCCGACCGGCGTCATCATTCTCGGCAAGATGGGCGATCCTCCCCCCGGGGGCGACCCTCACCAGAGAACCAACTCCCATGGCTACGGCTACGGGATGCGGCTCGCGTAAGCAATCTCGACCCCCCAGACTCATCCGCAGGAGACCCATGGCCATCGACACAGACGAGCGCAAGGCACCGCTGCCGGAGCGCCTGGTCGCCCAGATGACGAAGATCGGCGACCAGGTCCAGGGCTCGCAGGCCTGGACCTCGATCTTCCGGCCCGGATCGATCTTCCGCAAGGGCTACACCGACAGCCCCCGAAACCGGTCCTACGTGATCATGAACAGCGTGCTGTACCACCTCCACCCCGTGAAGGTGAAGCGCCACGCCGTGAAGGTGAGCTACACCCTGTGCCTGGGCGGTCTGAGCTTCTTCCTGTTCATCCTCGAGACCGTCACCGGCATCTTCCTTATGTTCTTCTACCGTCCCACCGCGGCCCAGGCCTGGGACGACATCTACATCCTGCAGACCTCGGTGACCTTCGGCCTGCTGGTTCGCAACATGCACCGGTGGGGCGCCCACCTCATGGTGATCACCGTGTTCCTGCACATGGCCCGGGTGTTCTACCACGGGGCCTACAAGCCGCCCAGGGAGTTCAACTGGGTCATCGGCGTGATCCTGCTGAAGCTGACGCTGCTGCTGTCGTTCACCGGGTACCTGCTGCCGTGGGACCAGCTGGCCCTGTGGGCGGTGACCGTGGGCACCAACATGATGGGCTACACCCCAGTGTTCGGCGACCAGGTGCGGTTCGTGCTGCTCGGCGGGGTGGAGATCGGCACGGACACGCTGCTGCGCTGGTACGTGCTGCACGTGCTGATGCTGCCGTTCGTGCTCGTGATCTTCCTGGCCGTCCACTTCTGGCGGGTCCGCAAGGACGGCGGCATCTCGGGTCCGCTGTAAGAGGCCGAGCGGATAGGGAACGATTCATGAGCGTACGCAACACATCGAGCGAGGCCGTGGCCCGAGCGGCCCGTGAGCGCAGCGAACAAGAGCGGGCACGCAAGGCGTGAGGTAGCGACGATGGTGGAGATCCCCGAGCATCTGCGCAAGCGGGCCGAGGAGGCCCGAGCCAAGGCCGAGGCGGCCAAGGCCGCCGCGGCCGGCGGGCCCGCAGCCGCAAGCTCGGGCGACGGCGCTACCGAGGCGCAGCAACAGGCGGCAAGCAAGATCCCGCCTCACCTGCTGGAGCGGTCCAAGGCAGCCCGCGCCCAAGCGTCCGGAGACGCCCCGGAAGCCGCCGCGGCCGCCGGCGGCGGGGGAGTGGCCGTGGCCACGCCGCCCACCGCGCCGACGCCCGCCACCGGCCCCGGCGGGCACACCCAGCGCCTGCTGACGGTGGTCAAGTCGGGCTCGATCCAGGACGTGAAGTCCAAGCCGCAGGACAAGGTGCACGTGTGGCCGCACTTGCTGGTGGTGGAGTTCGTGGCTTCGCTGTTCATCACCGCGTTCACGCTGATCTTCTCGATCTTCGTGAACGCCCCGCTGCTGGAGCTGGCCAACTACAACCAGACGCCCAACCCTTCCAAGGCCCCTTGGTACTTCCTCGGCCTGCAGGAGCTGCTGACGATGTTCCATCCGATGGTGGCGGGCGTCACCATCCCCGGTGTCGGGCTGCTGGCGCTGATGCTGGCGCCCTACATCGACAGGAACCCGTCCAAGAAGCCTGAGGACCGCAAGTTCGCCATCAGCCTCATGACCATCCACCTCATGTTCTGGGCGGTGCTGGTGATCATCGGCTCCTTCTTCAGGGGTCCGGGCTTCAACTTCGTCTTCCCCTGGCAAGCGGGATTGTTCTTCGAGTTGTGACCGTGGCACCCGCGCTCGCTCTCCGCATCCCGCTCTTGTTCGCTGCGCTCACGGGCCGCTCGGGCCACGGCCTCACAAGCTCGGCCTCTGGGCCCTTCACCTGCCCCGTACAAGGAGGCAACCGATGATCTATGTGGCTGTGGCTGTGCTGGCTGTGCTGGCCATCGTGGCGGTGCTCGCCGCGGTCCGCCGGCGCCAGTCGGACGCCGCCATCGGCATGCTGTCGCGCGAGACCCGCAGCCGGGACCGATCGTCGGTGGTTCTGCGGGCCGAGGCGCCGCCCACCGGCCGGGAGGTCGAGAAGGCCGCGGCCGCGGCTCGGGCCGGCACCGCGCTGGCGCCGACGGAAGGCTCCGGACCGCCCGCGCCCTATGTCCCTCCCGATCCCGAGACGATCGGGGTGAGCCGCCGCCAGTTCTTCAACCGGACGATCGTGATGCTGATGAGCCTGAGCCTCTCGGGGTTCGGCGTGGCGTGCATCGCCTTCCTGTGGCCTCAGGGCAGCAGCGGCTTCGGTTCCAAGATAAAGGTGGGCCTGGTGAGCGATCTCCTGACCGAGATCCGCGACAACTCCGGGTTCCTGTACAAGCCAGAGGGCCGTATGTGGCTCACGGAGTACCCCAACGGCGCGGTGGAGAAGGCTGCCACGGCCTATTCGGGGCCCGAACTGGCGGGGATGACCGCGGGCCACCAGTTGGGGCTCGACGGCGGCATCGTGGCGCTCTACCAGAAGTGCCCCCATCTGGGCTGCCGGGTGCCTGAGTGCGTGACCTCGCAGTGGTTCGAGTGCCCGTGCCACGGCTCGAAGTACAACCAGGTGGGCGAGAAGCGGGGCGGGCCGGCACCCCGGGGCATGGACCGCTTCGCCATGGAGGTCACCCCCGACGGATCGCTCATAGTGGACACCGGCACGATCATCCAGGGGCCGCCCATCGGAACCAACACCACTGGCCAGGAAGCCGAGGGGCCGGCTTGCATCGGCCAGGCGACGGGCCACTAGTGGCCCGATCCGATCCGTAGGAACCATCGCCGCGCATGCTCCTAGCCGCCTCGACGCAGAGAACCATCGGGTTCGTCATCCTGGCCATCGTCTTCGTCGGGTACGTCGTGTACCTGATCCTCAACGCGCGCGCCTCCCGCGACGAGGTCGGCAGCGAGATCGAGCTGGCTCCCAACCGCAAGCCCTACCTGGAGGACGAGGAACTGGAGGGCTCCAAGCTCGACAAGTCGCTGCTGGCCGGGCTGGCCATGCTCGCCATCATCGGGGTGGGCCTGCCGCTCTACTGGCTGGGCGAGCCCGGGCGTCACGAGGGCTTGATCAAGGACACCGACCGCATCTTCGCCGACCGCGGCGGCGAGCTCTACACCACGGGCTCCGACTGCCAGCAGTGCCACGGCGCCGAGGGCACGGGCGGCTCGGCGCCGGTCACCATCACCGACGCGGAGGGCAACTTCGTGGCCACGGTGGCCTGGGCCGCGCCGGCGCTCAACACCGTGCTGTCGCGCTACAGCGAGGACGAGGTTCGTCATGTCCTCAACTACGGCCGCAACAACGTGATGCCGGCTTGGGGAGCGCCCGGCGGCGGTCCCCTCACCCCGCAGCAGATCGAGTACCTCATCCATTACATGAGGCGGATCCAGATCCCCGAGTCGGAGTTGCGCGAGGTCGTCGACGAGGGCGTGAGAGAGGGGATCGCCGGCTACCTGGACAGTCTGGGCGGGGCCGACGACGAAGAGGCCGTGGACGAGTGGCTGGACGCGGTCGACGCCGCTGTGGAGGAGGCCCGGGGCATGGCACTGGCCGCCGACGAGTCGCTGGCCGGCAACGACGAAGCCATCCGCCAGGCCGGCTTGGAGCTGCTCGCCTCGGGTGAGGCTCCCGGCAGCGAGCTCTACCAGACATACGGCGAGATCCTGTTCAACAACCCGGCCGCGGGCGGCACCTACAACTGTGCCCGCTGCCACACCTACGGCTGGTCCTTCGATGCCACCACCGACGGCGACGACAGCATCGACGGCCACGCCGGGCCGATCCTCGACTCCTACAACGTCGGCGGCGGCTTCTTCGGCCCCAACCTGACAGGGGGCAGCACCCTGGACCAGTTCGAGACGGCCGGATTGCACGCCGACTTCATCTCGGCCGGCCAGAGCATCGGCCAGACCTACGGCCGGGGCGGCTCGGGCGGCAACGGGCAGATGCCGGGCTTCGGTCCCCGCACCGACGACGACCTCGGGGTGACCTACCCGGCCACGCTCACCCAGGACCAGATCGACGCCATCGTCGCCTTCGAGAGGAACCTGTGAGATGGGGGCGTTGGAGGCCATCGTCGCATTCGAGAGGAATCTGTGAGATGGAAGCGCTTGGCGCCGTTCGCGCGGTGAAAGGGACCAGTTAGATGGAAGCGCTCGACCTGATCGCCGGGCTTGCCTGGGACCCGGAGATCCGCGGCTTCATGGCGGTCTTCGCGGGTGTTGTCGTGCTGATGGGCTCGGTCTGGCTGCTGCTCGCGCTCAACACCGGCACCCGGCTGGGAACGCTCGTCGCCGTGACCGGGTTCTTCGGCTGGATGGTGATCATGGCCCTCGTCTGGTGGATCTACGGGATCGGCTGGGCCGGCAATTCACCCACTTGGCAGCTGAGGGAGATCAATGTCGGAGATCTCGACGCGGCCGCACTGGAGCAGGCCACGACGTTGCCCGATGCCAGTGAGCTGCCGTCGGCTTTCAATCTCGTCCTGGACTCCAACGATCCGGTGGCCCAGGCCGAGTTCGGGCTGGTCACCCGGGACACGCTCACGCCCGATCAGATCGAAGGGCTGAACGCTGAGGAGATCGAAGAGTTCGTTGCCGACGAGCTGGCCCGAAACAGGGCGGCCACGCTGTCGGAGCTGGCTGCCGTCTCGCCCGGTGTGATAGCCGATGCCGAGTCGTCCGGAAGGCTGAACTTCGGAGGCTGGACGCTGCTGTCCACCGCCGAAGCGGGTGAGGCCCAGGCCTCCGCGGTGGCGATGCTCCTGGAGAGTCCCGACCTGACGTTCACGGCCCAGGACGACTTCAAGCTGCTGGACGCGTACACCGTCGGCGGCAAGCGGGGCCTGCCCGACGACCCGAACCGCCTCGACCGGATCTGGACCCAGATCCGCACTGCATTGACCATCACCCATCCCACCCGCTACGGGATCGTGCAGGTCCAGGAAGTGATCGACCAGCCGCTGCTGCCCGGCCAGCCCCCGCCGCGGCCCGTCGTCGACGAGTCGAAGCCGGTGATCTCGGTGATCATGGTCCGCGACCTCGGCAACCTCCGCCTCAAGCCGGCCCTGGTGACCCTCGGCTCGCTGTGCATCTTCGCGGCCTTGTGCCTGTTCCTGCATGAGCGCGACAAGCTGGCCTGGCGACAGCGCGAGGCGGGAGCACGAGTGGACGCCTGAGCGGTGCTAGGGCAGTACCTCCCCCTGTTCGCGCTGTTCGCGCTGGCGGCGCTGTTCGCGGCGGGAAGCTTTGTCGCCTCGGGTCTGCTGGCCCCGCGGAGGGCGACCGTGCCCAAGCTGGATCCCTACGAGTGCGGGATCGTGCCGTCGCGCGAGACCCCTGAGCGGTTCCCGGTCCGGTTCTTCCTGGTGGCCATGATCTTCATCGTCTTCGACGTGGAGATCGTGCTGTTCTACCCCTACGCGGTGGCCCGGGGCGGGCTGGGACTGTTCGGACTCGTCGTCCTGCTGGTGTTCAGCTTCGCGGTGTTCGAGTCGTTCGTGTACCTGATCGGGGCCGGCGCACTCGAATGGGGGCCGGCGTCGAAGTCCCGACGCTCGGCCAGCCTCTCCGAAGAGGCCGGATCCGGCGAACAGATGGTGTCCGCGGGCCGCACCGCTCGCACGACGGTGCGCCGGGTGGGACTTGAGGGCCGCGTTCCGAGTGAGCCGGAGGTGGTGGTGGTCGAGACCGCCTCGACGGGGGAGGTGACGTGATGGGGGTCGCCGACCAGATCGCCGATCTGCGAGAGGACGGCTTGAAGGCCATCCAGCACAACTTCATGACGGCCAAGCTGGAGAGCCTGGTCAACTGGTCCCGGGCCCGGAGCCTCTGGCCTGCACAGTTCGGACTGGCCTGCTGCGCCATCGAGATGATGGCCACCGGAGCGGCCCACTACGACCTGGCCCGCTACGGCATGGAGGTCTTCCGGGCCTCGCCCCGCCAGGCCGACGTGATGATCGTCGCCGGCCGGGTCTCCCAGAAGATGGCCCCGGTGCTGCGCCAGATCTACGACCAGATGATGGAGCCCAAGTGGGTCATCTCGATGGGGGTGTGCGCCTCCAGCGGGGGCATGTTCAACAACTACGCCATCGTCCAGGGCGTCGACCAGGTAGTGCCGGTGGACGTGTACGCGCCGGGATGCCCCCCCGGCCCCGAGACCCTGATGCACGCCATCTTCACGCTCCACCACGAGATCCTGTCCGGGGAGCTGCTGGCCCGGCGGGCCGACAGCGATTCCGGCGGTGCCGGCATCGTCGTCCAGCAGATCGACGGCCAGACCGCGACCGCCACCATCCGTCGCCGGAATGACTGAACCGCTGGCCGCGAGGCGCCGTCAGCCCCGGTGGGCACGCCATGACTGAGCGTTACGGCGCCCCCCTCGGCGACGACCGGCCTTCCCGGGGCCAGGCCGTGATCCATCCGTCACCGAGCCAGTGGCTCGACGTAGCCGCGGCGGCCCGCGCCGACGGCTTCGACCAGCTCGTCGACCTCACCGCAGTCGACTACTTGACCTACGGCGCCGACCGGAGCCTGCCCGAAGGGGTGCAGCCGGAGCGGTTCGAGGTGGTGGCCGGCCTGATGTCGCACGAGCGGCGGGAGCGCCTGCGGATGCGGGTGCAGATTCCCGCCGACGAGCCGACCCTGCCCACCCTGTTCGACCTGTGGCCGGGTTCCGAGAACCTGGAGCGCGAGGTCTACGACATGTTCGGCATCGTCTTCGAGGGCCACCCGGACCTCTCACGGATCCTGATGCCGGAGGACTGGTCGGGCCATCCGCTGCGCAAGGACTACGACAGCGGCCGGATTCCCGTCCAGTTCAAAGCCGCCTCGAACGTCCGGTGACGCCGAGATGAGCATCACCGAGCAAGACGATCCTGTCGCCGTGACCGCCGCCGTTCCGGCTGCCGGTGCGGAGCGGGTCAGCCGCCGCGAGCCGTCCGCGGTGCTGCGCATGTCGGAGGCCGAGGCCGCGGAGATCGGCGGCGACCCCGACGACCCTGACGACGACGAGCTGGTGCTCCTGAACATGGGTCCGTCCCACCCGTCGACCCACGGCGTGCTGCGGCTGATGCTGGAGCTCTCGGGCGAGACCGTACTGCGCTCCAAGCCGGTCATCGGCTACCTCCACACCGGCATGGAGAAGACCGGCGAGAATCTCACGTACCTCCAGGGCGGCACCAACGTGACCCGGATGGACTACGCCTCGCCGCTGTTCAACGAGCTGGCGTTCTCGCTGGCCACGGAGCGGCTGCTGGGCATCGAGGTGCCCGAGCGGGCCACCTGGATCCGCATGCTGATGTGCGAGCTCAACCGGGTCGGTTCGCACCTGCTGTTCCTGGCCACCGGCGGCATGGAGCTCGGCGCGGTGTCGATGATGATCTACGGGTGGCGCGAGCGCGAGGAGGTGCTGCGCTTCTTCGAGAAGGTCACCGGCCTGCGGATGAACCACAACTACATCCGGCCCGGAGGGGTGGCCGCCGATCTGCCCGCCGACTGGCGCACCGACGTGGCCGAGCTGATCAAGCTGATCGAGCCCCGGCTGGACGAGTACGACACGCTGCTGACCGGTCAGCCCATCTGGCGCGAGCGGCTCCAGGGTGTGGGCATCATCAGCGCCGCCGAGGCCGTCGCCCTCGGGGCCACCGGGCCGATGCTGCGCGGCACCGGGATGGCCTGGGACCTGCGGCGCGACGAGCCTTACCTGTTCTACGACCAGATGGACTTCGATGTCATCGTGGGCACCCACGGCGACTGCTACGACCGCTACGCCATCCGCCTCAACGAGATCCGCGAGTCGCTGCGCATCGTCGCCCAGATCATCGACGCCATGCCCTCAGGCGACTACCGGACCCAGGACAAGAAGGTGACGCCGCCGCCCCGGGCCCGGATCGACGAATCGATGGAGGCGCTGATCCACCACTTCAAGATCTTCACCGAGGGGTTCAAGGTGCCGGCCGGTGAGGCTTATGCCGCGGTGGAGTCCCCCCGGGGTGAACTGGGCGTGTACATGGTGAGCGACGGCAGCTCAGTGCCGTACCGGCTCCATGTGAGAGCGCCCAGCTTCGTGAACCTCCAGACCCTGCCGCACCTGATGCAGAACGGGCTCATTGCCGATGGCATCGCCATCATCGGCTCCGTTGACCCGGTAATGGGGGATGTGGACCGGTGAGCCTCGATGCAGCCAACCAGGCGCTGGCCGCCGAGATCATCTCGTGGTTCCCCCGGCCCCGCTCGGCGCTGATCCCGCTGCTCCACCTCGCGCAGGAGCAGGACGGCTACCTGACCGACGACGCCATGCGTCACATAGGCGAACTGGTCGGAGCCACCCCGGCTGAGGTGAAGGGCACCGCCGGCTTCTACGAGATGTTCCGCTTCGAGCCGGTCGGCACGTACATGGTCAACGTCTGCACCAACATCTCCTGCCTTCTGTGGGGCGGCGAGGAGCTTCTGCACCATGCCGCCGAGTCGCTGGGGGTGGAGGTCGGAGGAACTACCGACGACGGCATGATCACCCTCGAGGAAGCGGAGTGCATCGCAGCCTGCACCGAAGCCCCGTGCCTGCAGGTCAACTACCGCTACCGGGGGAAAGTGACCCACGACGATTTCGACCGGCTGGTCGAGGACCTCCGCGCCGACCGCCTGGACATCCCCCGCCACGGCGCCCTGTCCGCCGTGCGGCAGTCGATCCCCGCCGAGCGTCTCGCCGGGGTCGTCCCGCCGGAGCAGGCCCGCGAAGCACCGGTCTGGTTGAGCCGCAACGACGTCGAGGTGGCTGGCTGATGGATCAGCAGATGGCTGTGAACGGCTACATCGCGCACGCGCCCGGCTATGTGAACAATGACGGCCCCAAGCTCATCACGGGCCGCTTCGCGTACGGAGATTCATTCACCCTGGCGCGGTACGAGTCCACCGGCGGCTACGACGGGCTCCGGGCCGCGCTGGAGACGACTCCGGCCGCGGTGCATGACGAGGTGCGGGCGGCCACGCTGCTGGGGCGGGGCGGGGCCGGGTTCCCGGCCGGCGTCAAGTGGGGCTTCCTGCCGCCGGGCAAGCATCCCTACTACCTCGTCGTCAACGGCGACGAGAGCGAGCCGGGCACCTACAAGGACCGCCTGCTCATGGAGCGCGATCCCCACCAGCTCATCGAGGGGTGCCTGATCGCCTGCTACGCGCTGGGACTGCAGCAGTGCTTCCTGTATGTGCGGGGCGAGATGGCCCTGGCCCAGGAGCGCATCGCGGCCGCCCTGAACGAGGCCTACGAGGCCGGCTACGTGGGGCGCGACATCTGCGGGACGGACTTCTCGGTGGACATCGTGATGGCCTGGGGCGCGGGGGCCTACATCGTGGGCGAGGAGACCGCGCTCATCGAGAGCCTGGAGGGCCGCCGGGGCATGCCCCGCCTCAAGCCGCCGTACTTCCCGGCCGCGGTCGGCCTCTACGGCCAGCCCACCATCGTCAACAACGTGGAGACCCTCTCCAACCTGCCCTGGATGATGGTCAACGGAGCCGAGGCCTACTGCCGCTACGGGTCGGAATCGTCGCCGGGCACGCGGATGTTCGCGGTGTCGGGCCATCTGCGCCGCCCCGGGGTGTACGAGGTCGAGCACGGGGTGACCACCTTCCGGGAGCTGATCTACGGCGACAACTTCTGCCAGGGGATCCGCGACGGTCACGAGTTGAAGATGTTCATCCCCGGCGGGGGCTCGGCGCCCTGGTTCTTCCCCGAGCACCTGGACCTGCCGCTGGAGGCACGGCCGGTGGGCGCGGCCGGCTCGATGCTCGGGTCGGGCGCCATCGTGATCATGGACGACACCACCGACGCAGTGAGGGCCGCCTGGAGAGTGGTGAAGTTCTTCGCCCGCGAGTCCTGCGGCAAGTGCACGCCGTGCCGCGAGGGAACCACCTGGCTGGAACAGATCCTGCGCCGCATCCTCGACGGCGAGGGCCGGCCGTCCGACATCGACCTATTGCTCGACATAGGCGACAACATCAGCCCCGGCCCCTACCCGGTAGCCGCCCACAACGGACACGAAGCTGTGCCCTTCCCACCCCGGCAGACCACCATCTGTCCCCTCGGACCGTCGGCAGTAGCCCCGGTGGTGTCCACCATCCGCCGCTTCCGCCATGAGTACGAGTCCAAGATCACCCGCCGCGACCCCATCCCCATAGCAGTCGCCGCCGCGGGAGCATTGCCATGACCCCGCCGACCAAGTCCGAGACCGCAGTGGAGATCACCGTCGACGGCGTCGCGGTGCAGGCGAAGCCGGGCGAATGGCTGATCGAGGCCTGCGAGCGCAACGGAACCTACATCCCCCGGTTCTGCTACCACTCGCGGATGAGCCCGGTGGGCATGTGCCGCATGTGCCTGGTGGAGGTGGACACCGGGCGGGGCTTCGCCCTGCAGCCCTCGTGCATGGTGCCGGTGTCGGAGGGCATGAAGGTGTCAACCGAATCGGAGGTCACCAAGAAGGCCCAGGACGGCGTGCTCGAGTTCCTGCTCATCAACCACCCGCTCGACTGCCCGGTATGCGACAAGGGCGGCGAGTGCCCCCTGCAGGATCAGACCATGGCCTACGGGCCGGGGGAGACCCGCTTCGTGGAGGAGAAGCGTCACTTCGCCAAGCCCATCGCCATCAGCGAGACCGTCTACCTCGACAGGGAGCGCTGCATCCTCTGCGACCGCTGCACCCGCTTCGCCGACGAGGTGGCCGGCGACGCCCTCATCCACTTCATGGGCCGCGGCAACCACACCGAGATCAACACCTTCCCCGATGAGCCCTTCTCCTCGTACTTCTCGGGCAACACCGTCCAGATCTGCCCGGTGGGCGCACTGACCGCGGCGCCGTACCGCTTCAAGGCCCGCCCCTGGGATCTCACCGAGACACTGTCCACCGCCTGGGTCGACAGCCTGGGAGCCAGGGTGGCGGTGCAGGCGTCGCGCAACCGGGTGCTGCGGGTGCTGGGCGCCGACGCTGACGCTGTCAACTGGGGCTGGCTGACGGACAAGGAGCGCTTCGGCTTCGAGGCTCTCAACAGTGCTGAGCGCCTGGCCGCGCCGACGCTGAGGGACGCAGCAGGCAGTGGGGTCTCAGAGTGGCGGGAGGCAGGCTGGGGAGAGGCCCTCGACCGGATCGCCGGCGCGGTGGGCGCGGTACCGCCCGAGCGTGTGGCCGTGCTGGGTGGTGCCCGGCTCAACAACGAGGCCCAGTACATGTGGGCCAAGCTGGCCAAGGGAGTGATCGGCACCGACAACGTCGACGCCCAGCTCGGCGACGGCCTCGACCCCGCAGTGGTCCTCGGCCTGCCCAGAGCCACTATCGACGATGCCTGCCGGCCCGGCGGCACCGTGGTGCTGATCGGCCCCGACCCCAAGGAGGAGCTAGGCACCCTTTATCTGCGGCTGCGCCATGCCGTCATCAACGACGGCGTGAAGCTGATCGAGGTCACGCCATGCGCGACCGGCCTGTCGCACCTGGCCCGGCATTCGCTGCGCCCCCGCCCCGGCACGACCGCGACCCTGGCTGGAGCCCTGGCGGTCGCCGCGACCGCGGGCGGTGTCGGTACCGACCACACTGAAGAGAGCCAGGCCCGGCGAGAGGCCGTACGTCTGCGCCTCAGGCAGTCCGGCGATCCCACCGGTCGCCGGGCAGTCCGGGCAACCCACGGCGACGAGGTCCGCTGGGCTGCGGAGCTTGCCGGTGTCGATCACTCGCAGATCGAAGCGGCGGCGCAGACCATGGCCCGAGCGACCGACGGCGTCACAGTGATCTTGGGCCGGGCGTCGCTGGCCGAGCCGGCCGAGGTCGTCGAGCAGGCCGCGGTGGACTTGGCAGACCTGCTGCCGTCGGCGAAGTTCCTGCCCGCCCTGCGGCGAGGCAACGTGCTCGGCGCCCTGGAGGCGGGGCTGTCGCCGGAGCTGCTGCCCGGCCGCGTTCCGCTGGACGGCGCTGAAGGCGAAGGACCTCTGACCGACGCGTGGCCCCGGCTGCCGGCAGCCCCGGGACTGGACGCGGCAGGCGTTCTCAGGGCAGCCGTCCGCGGCGAGATCGCCGTGCTCGTGCTCGTCGGCGCCGATCCGTTCAACGACTTCATCGACCGCGACCTCGCGTACCGGGGCCTGAGAGGAGCGACGCTCGTCGTGTCGGTGGACCTGTTCGTGAACGACTCGTCCTGGCTGGCCGCCGACATCGTGCTTCCGGCTGCCGGCCCCACGGAATGCGACGGCACGTTCACCAACCTGGAGGGACGGGTCAGCCGGATGAGCCGCAAGGTCACCCCGCCCGGAACGGCCCGCCCCGACTGGATGATCGCTGCCGACCTGGCCGAGAGGCTCGACCCGGGCTCGACCGCGGGACTCGACTCGCCCCAAGCCATAAGAGCCGAACTAGCCCAAGTCTCCGAGATCCACACCCCGCTCACCGAAGAGGCCCTGAACCAGAATCCACTAGAAGGAGTGCTGCTGGCTGGGGCGGGCGCAACCGGCGAGGCCGGGGGGTGGCGCGGGGGCAAGGAATGGCGGCGCTTGCGCCGCCAGGCCGCGCCCGTGACAGGACCCGCCGGCCGGGAGGAGGTACCCGAGGGCGCGTTTCTGCTAGTAGCCACCCGCACGATGTACGACGACGGCATGATGCTGCGCCACTGCCCGTCGAGCCGTGGCCTCGCTCCCGCCGCCTCCGCTCGCATCAACCCGGCCGACCTCGACGCAAGCGGTTTCGGTGAGGGCGCCGCGGTGCGGGTCGTGTCCGAGTTCGGTCATCATCTCGCAGCCACCCTCACCACCGACGACGGCGTTCCGGCGGGATCGTTGAAGGTTCACTGGCTGGCGCCGGGCGCAGATGCCAACGCCAACGCCCTGATTGCCGCGGGCACCGACGTGACGGTGGTCACCCTGGAGGCCCGATGAGACCGGGGCACCCGCGGGGACGGTTCCGATGACGAGCACCCTCGTGCTGGCCGCCGATCCCATGCTGGCGGGCGACATCGGCCTGGTCGAGGTCGTGCTGACGCTGGCCAAGGTGGTGGTGGCCTTCGCGTTCCTGCTGGTGGCCGTGATGCTGATGATCTGGTTCGAGCGCAAGCTGCTGGGAGGGATGCACCAGCGGTTCGGGCCCACGATCGCCGGACCCTTCGGCATCCTGCAGACCCTCGCCGACGGCACGAAGCTCTTCTTCAAGGAGGACTTGGTGCCGGACCGGTCGGACCGGTTCGTGTTCAAGCTGGCGCCGTACCTGTCGCTCATCCCTGCCTTCCTGGCCTTCGCGATCGTCCCGCTCGGCGGAGACTTCAACAACGGTGGCCAGGTCGAGTGGTGGGGTCGCACCACCTACCTTCAGGTGGCCGACCCGCCGATCGGGATCCTGCTGTTCCTGGCCATGAGCTCGGTCGCCGTCTACGGCGTGATGCTGGCCGGGTGGTCGTCGGGGTCCAAGTACCCGCTGCTGGGGTCGGTGCGGGCGTCGGCGCAGATGGTGAGCTACGAGGCTGCGCTGGGTTTGGCGGTGGCGTCGATCGTGCTGGTGACCGGGGGCCTGTCCACCCATGACATGGTGGCTGTGCAGGCGGCCGAGGGCTACTTCGGCATCATCCCCCGCTGGAACGTGATCGTCACCGGCCTGGTGCCCTTCATCGTGTTCATGATCGCAGGCACGGCCGAGCTCAACCGCCCGCCCTTCGATCTGGTCGAGGCCGAGCAGGAGCTCGTGGGCGGCTTCCACACCGAGTACTCGTCGATCCGTTTCGCGCTGTTCTTCCTGGCCGAGTTCATGAACACCATCACGATGTCGGCCATCATCGTCACCCTGTTCTTCGGCGGGCCGGCCGGCCCGGTGCTGGTGAGCGAGGTGGGCGGTGTCGGCATCGCTTGGGCGTGGGGCGTGGTCTGGTTCTTCCTGAAGCTGTTCGTGCTGCTGTTCTGCTTCGTATGGATGCGGGCCACGCTGCCCCGGTTCCGCTACGACCAGCTCATGGACCTCGGATGGAAGGCGCTTATACCGGTGGCGCTGGGCTGGTTCCTGTTCCTGACCGCTCTGGACGTGGGCCGCGATCGGGGCTGGAGCGAGGCCGCGGTCACCATCGTGTCGCTGCTGGTGTTCGCCGGGGCGGCCCTTCTGCTGGTCCGGGCGGTGCGAAGCGGGCGCCGCAGCCGCGACCGCGAGGCAGCCGGGTCCGACGAGCCTGACCCCGTCGAAGAGAGGGCCTGACATGGGTTACCTGCACGGTTTTGCCGTCACCCTGCGTCAGCTGTTCCTTCCCCGGGTCACCACCGACTACCGGGGCGGCTTCGACGACTCGCCCAAGGATGTCAAGCGGCCCAAGCCGGAGCGACTGCACGGTCGCCACGTGCTCAACCGCTACGACGACGGCATGGAGAAGTGCATCGGCTGCGAGCTGTGCGCGGGCGTGTGCCCGGCCGACTGCATCTACGTGCGCGGCGCCGACAACGATCCCGACGATCCGGTCGCGCCGGGCGAACGCTACGGCTACGTGTACGAGATCAACTACCTGCGCTGCATCCATTGCGATCTGTGCGTGGAGGCCTGCCCCACCCAGGCCATCACCGAGTCGAAGCTGTTCGAGTTCTCGTTCACCGGCCGCGACGACGCCATCTACACCAAGGACGAGCTGCTGGTGGACGACGACGGCCGGCCCCGCCGGATGCCGTGGGAGGACTGGCGGGAGGGCGACGATGCGCTGACCTCAGGCTGGATGCGGGCCACTTCCCCCTCCGGCGATCATCGCTACGTGGGCGAGGTGGCCTGGTCCGGTGAGCTTGGCTACGGCGTGCGCTCCGCTGAGCCGGCCGATGAGGAAGCCCCGGCCGGCGAAGGGCGGAATGATGGCTGAGGCGGTGTTCGCCGTCTCGGCGGTGATCATTCTGGCCGGCGCCATCGGCGTGGTGGCCAGCCGCAACCCGGTGCACGCCGCCTTGTTCCTAGTGCAGACGCTGGTGGGTGTGGCCGTGCTGTTCGTGCTGAACGACGCTCACTTCCTGGCTGCGGTCCAGGTGGTCGTGTACGCCGGTGCCATCGTGATCCTCTTCCTGTTCGTCATCATGCTGCTGGGCGTCGACAAGGCCGAGGAGTTGAGAATCGAGCCCATCTTCGGGCAGCGACCGCTGGCCGCCGTTGTCGGTGCGGCCCTGGCCGCGGTGCTGGGAACGGTCGTCATCACCGGCGCCGACGTGCTCACCGGGCTGCGCCGCGCCGGCGGCGACCGGGCTCTCGACGGCGACGCCACCGACATCGAGCGCATGGGCCGGGTGCTGTTCAGTGAGTTCGCCTTCGCGGTGGAGATCACCGCGGCCCTGCTGACCGTGGCGGTGGTGGGCGCAGTGGTCCTGACTCGCCGGGCGTCCCGTTCCGATGTCCCGGCCTCCGGGGACGCGTGATGGATCTGGCCGGGCTGTCGACGGGCTGGTACCTGGCGCTGTCGGTCGCGCTCTTCGCCATCGGCGGGGTGGGCCTGCTGGTGCGGCGCAACCCGCTTGTGATGTTCATGTGCGTGGAGCTGATGCTCAACGCCGTGAACGTGGCCTTCGTTGCGCTCGGTGCCGGGCTCAACGACGTGGGTGGTCAGGTCGCGGTGTTCTTCGTGCTGGTGGTGGCGGCCACCGAGGTGGTGATCGGTCTCGCACTGGTAGTGGCCATCAACCGGCGGCGCTCAGGCGCAACCGCCGACGACATTTCGCTTCTGAAGGGCTGAGATGCGAGCGGTCGCCAAGACTCTCCTGAGGGACTGAGATGCTCGAGGCCGCCTGGTTGATCTGCGCGTTCCCGCTGGCCGGCTTCGCGGTGCTGCTGGCGGCGGGTCGCCGTCTCGGCGAGCCCCGAGCCGGCTGGTTGGCGACGGTGGCCATAGCCGGCTCCTTCGTGTGCTCCGCGGCTGTCTTCTTCAGCCTGATGGGCCGCGACCCGACCGAGCGCCGCTTCGTCGTCACCCTGTTCGAGTGGGTTCCGGCCGGTGACTTCTCGGTCGATGCCGGCCTGCTCGTCGATCCGCTGTCGGTGACGATGGCGCTGTTCGTCACCGGGGTGGGGGCCCTCATCCACCTCTACGCCATCGGCTACATGCACGGCGACGGCGACTTCTCGAAGTTCTTCGTCTATCTCAACCTTTTTGCCTTCTCGATGCTGGTGCTGGTGCTGGGCGACAGCCTGGCCCTCACCTTCCTGGGCTGGGAGGGGGTGGGCGTGTGCTCCTACCTGCTCATCTCGTTCTGGTTCAGTGATGAGGCCAACGCCAGCGCGGGCAAGAAGGCCTTCATCACCAACCGGGTGGGCGACTGGGGCTTCATGCTGGCGATGTTCTGGGCCTTCGGTGCGCTGGGGTCGGTGCGCTACCTGGACCTGTTCGGTCAGGCCGACTCACTGTCGTCCACCACTGCGACCGCCATCGTGATCCTGCTCTTCCTGGGTGCGGCCGGAAAGTCGGCCCAGCTGCCCCTCTACATCTGGCTTCCCGACGCCATGGCCGGCCCCACCCCTGTCTCGGCGCTCATCCATGCGGCCACCATGGTCACGGCCGGCGTCTACCTGATGGTGCGGGTCAACCCGCTGATCGCGGTAGCCGACGCCTGGGCGCCCGACGTGATCGCCTGGGTCGGGGTGGCCACCGCCCTGTTCGCGGCCGGTGCGGCCATGGCCCAGAACGACATCAAGAAGGTGCTGGCCTACTCGACGATCAGCCAGCTCGGCTACATGATGCTGGCCGTGGGCACGGGCGCCTATGTGGCCGCCATCTTCCACATGGTCACCCACGCCTTCTTCAAGGCGCTGCTGTTCCTGGGCTCCGGCTCGGTCATCCACGCCCTCGCCGGCGACCAGGACATGCGCCGCTACGGGGCGCTGCGGGCCGCCATGCCGGTCACCGCGGTCACCTTCATCGTGGGCTGGCTGGCCATCGCCGGGGTGCCGCCTTTCGCGGGGTTCTGGTCCAAGGACGAGATCCTGGCCTACGCCTGGGACGCCAACCCGGCGCTGTGGGTGGTGGGGATCGTCACCGCGGTGCTGACCGCGTTCTACATGAGCCGCCTGGTGTTCATGACCTTCTACGGCGAGGCCCGCTACGGCACCGACGCCCGCCCCCATGAGCCGTCGGGCCTGATGACGGCGCCCTTGGTGGTGCTGGCTGCTGCGGCGGTCGTGGCCGGCGGGCTCAACCTTCCGTTCACCAAGGACCTCCACTTCATAGGGGCGTGGCTGGAGCCCTCGCTGTTCGGCAACGAGGCCCACCTCAGCCTGGGCGGCGGGGCCCAGTGGCTGCTGGCGCTGGTATCGATGGCCGGCGCGGCGATCGGGATCGCGGGCGCGGTGGCGGTGTACCTGCAGCACCGGCTGCCAGCCGGCCGGGTGGAGTTTCCGGCCGCGGCCCGGGCCTTCTACGTCGACGAGGCATGGACCCGCTTCGTGGGCGGGCCTGGGCGGCGGGCCTTCGAGGGGGTCGCCGCCTTCGACGCCAACGTGGTGGACGGCGCGGTGGACGGCGTGGGCCGCTCGGTGCGGGCCGGCGGCGCCCTGCTACGGCGGGTGCAATCGGGCTTCGTTCGGTCGTACGCACTGCTGACCGCGGCCGGCGCGGTCGCGCTGCTGGTCTGGTTCCTCGCCAGGACGAGCTTCTAGATGAGCGCGCTCGCTTCAACGTCCTTCCCGGCCGCTCTGACCGTGCTGGTGCTGGTCCCGGTGGCAGGGGCCTTGGTGCTGCTGGCGATGCCCCGAACCCGACCGGAGGTGTTCAAGCCGGTTGCTCTGGTGGCCTCGACGGTGTCCGCGGTACTGGCGGTGTGGGTGCTCGCCGAGTTCGACGCCGGCTCCGCGGCCATCTTCCAGTTCTGGCAGCAGTACGAGTGGATCTCGGGCTGGGGCATCTCCTGGCAGGTCGGCGTGGACGGGTTGTCGCTGTTCCTGGTGGTGATGACCGCTCTCATCTTCCCGCTGGCCATCGTCGGCGTGGACGCCGAGCACTCGCCCAAGCCCTACTACGCCTGGATGCTGGTGCTGGAGGCGGGCTGCCTGGGCACCTTCGTGGCCCTCGACCTGGTCATGTTCTTCGTCTTCTTCGAGATCGTGCTGGTGCCCATGTACTTCCTGATCGGCGGTTGGGGCCACGGGCGGAGGGCCTACGCGGCCATCAAGTTCTTCCTGTTCACCATGTTCGGCTCGGCCCTGATGCTGGTGGCCATCGTGGCTCTGGCGTTCCTGCACTCCTCCGGCAGTGGCGGTGATGTCACCTTCGATCTGGTGACTATCGCCACCGATCAGCTTCTGGCCACCAACACGGCCCGCTGGCTGTTCCTGGCCTTCGCCCTGGCCTTCGCAGTGAAGGTGCCGCTGTTCCCGGTGCACACCTGGCTCCCCGACGCCCACACCAACGCGCCCACCGCGGGCTCGGTGATCCTGGCCGCGGTCATGCTGAAGCTCGGCACCTACGGCCTGGTGCGCTTCGGGCTGTACCTGTTCCCGGAGGCGTCGGTCTACTTCGCGCCGCTGATGGTCACGCTCGGCGTGATCGGCATCATCTACGGCGCCATCGCTGCGGCCATGCAGCGTGACCTCAAGCGGCTGGTGGCCTACTCATCCGTGGCCCACCTCGGCTTCATCGTGATCGGCACCTTCGCGCTCAACACCGAGGGCCTCACCGGCGGCGTGCTGCAGATGGTCAACCACGGAGTGTCCACCGGGGCGCTTTTCCTGCTGGTGGGCATGATCTATGAGCGCCGCCACACCCGCGAGATCTCCGAACTCGGCGGGTTGCAGAAGCCGGCTCCGCTGCTGGCCGCGGTGTTCATGGTGGTGATGCTGTCGTCGGTCGGTCTGCCGGGCCTCAACGGGTTCGTGGGCGAGCTGCTGGTGCTGCTGGGCGCATTCAACGCCCACCGCTGGTGGGCAGTGGTCGCGGCCGCGGGCGTGATCCTGGCTGCGGTGTACCTGCTGTGGGCCTACCAGCGGGTGTTCCACGGCCCGGCCTCCGGCGCCAACGCCGAGACGCCGGACCTCCGCTGGCGCGAGGGCCTGGTGATGGCGCCGTTCATCGCGGCCATCGTGTTCATGGGCGTCTATCCCAAGCCGGTGATCGAGCGGATCGAGCCGGCGGTGGACGCCATCATCGCTCATGTGGAGGACAACGTGGCGGGCTTCTCGGAGCCTGTCGCCGACGTGCATCCTTCGGTGAGCCTCGACGATCTGGCCAGGTCGATGGACGACGCCGGCCATAACGGTGACGACCACGACGGCGACGACCACCACGACGGTGACGACCACGATGAGGGAGCCGGCTAGTGGGCGCGGTACTGGCCCAGCTTCCGGTGCAGACCCCCGACGTCGACTGGACGGGGCTGTTGCCGGTTCTGCTGCCTGCCGCGGGCGCGCTGGTGCTGCTGATGGTGCGCTCGCTGGTGCCGGGCCGGCTGCTGCCCCTGGCGCTGGATGCCGTCTGGACGTTCGCGGTCGCGGTTGCCGTCATTGTCTCGGTGATAGTCCTGTGGCAGCGCGATACCGAGGTCGAGGCCTTCGGCAGCCAGCTGGTGATGGACCGGTTGGCGCTGTTCGTGACCGCCGTCGTGCTCGGTTCGGTGGCCCTGGCCGCTCCGACCCTTCCCCGGTACTGCAAACGGGTCGGGGTCGCCAGCGCGGAGCTCTGCGTGCTGATCCTGCTGGCCGCGGCCGGCGCGGTGGTGATGGCCGGGGCGGCCGACCTCATCGTGCTGTTCCTGGGGCTCGAGACGATGTCCATCGCGGCCTATGTGATGGCCGCACTCAACTTGCGCCGCCTCGAATCGCTGGAGGCCGGTCTCAAGTACTTCGTCCTGGGCGCCTTCTCCACCGCGTTCCTGCTGTTCGGCATCGCCCTGGTCTACGGCGCGACCGGCACCACCAACCTGGAAGGGATCGGCGACTACCTCGACACCTTCATCGTGCTTCGCGACGGGATGCTGCTGGCCGGGCTGGCCATGCTGCTGGTGGGCCTGGGCTTCAAGGTGGCCGCAGCGCCGTTCCACGCCTGGGCGCCCGATACCTACGTGGGCGCGCCGACGCCGGTGACCGCCCTCATGGCCTCGGCTGTGAAGGCGGCGGGCTTCGCTGCGCTCATCCGGGTCTTCGTGGAGGCTCTGGGCACGCGGGCCGACGACTGGCGGCCGGCCGTGTTCGC
The DNA here is from genome assembly GCA_965203575.1 of Candidatus Aldehydirespirator sp. GTDB lineage: Bacteria > Actinomycetota > Acidimicrobiia > Acidimicrobiales > Aldehydirespiratoraceae > Aldehydirespirator. The sequence continues at coordinate 1,288,913 of OZ241894.1, read as the reverse complement.
GCTGGCGTGCGCCACGTTGGCGGTCGGATCGGTGCTGGCCGCGGTCCAGAGCGATGCCAAGCGGATCCTCGCCTACTCGTCGGTCTCGCACGCGGGCTTCATCCTCGTCGGCGTGCAGGCCGCCTCCGACGAGGGCGTAGCCGCGGTGCTGTTCTACCTGGCCGCCTACTCAGTGATCGCGGTGGGCAGCTTCACGGTGGTGGCCGTGCTGTCGGGCCAACGCGACGACCGCACCGGCCTGGGCACCCTGGCCGGCCTAGGCACCCGCCGACCCGCCCTGGCGCTGGGGCTGACCATCCTGCTGCTGGCCCAGGCCGGCGTGCCGTTCACGTCGGGCTTCGTGGCCAAGTTCTCGGTCATCGCCGCGGCCGTCGAGGCCCGCTCGTACTGGCTGGCGGTGGTAGCCATGGTGAGCGCCGTAGTCGCAGCCTTCGCCTACCTGCGGGTGGTGGTGGCCATGTACTTCCGCGACTCCGGCGACGAAGGCGAGACAGCCGCGGAAGCGTCCAAGCCCGCGACCGGCCTCGGCGCAGGAGCGGTGATCGTGGCTGCGGTGCTGTTGACGGTGGCCATGGGCGTGGTCCCCGGCGTGCTGGAATCCCTGTCCAGCACGGCCGCCGGCTTGTGACGCGATCCGATGAGCCTCTACTACGTCCAGAAGTTCCTCTACGAACTGAATCGCGACCCGAGCCTTCAAGAGGCCTACCTTGCCGATCGGCGTGCGGTGCTCGAGCCGTACGACCTCGACGACACCGAAGTCGAGGCGCTAGTCGCCCCCGACATCGGGCTGCTCTATGTCCTCGGCGTCAACGGGCAGATCCTGATGCACTTCGCAGCCCTGCATCAGATCGAGTGGGCCGACTACCTCCAGCGGATGCGTGACGGCGTCTCCGAGCACGGACCGGTGCGCGCCGGGGTGTACGCCATGAGCGGGTACGAGGGTGTCGACGCCCACGCGGCCGCGCTCGGTCAGCAGAGCCCGACCGGGAGCAAGTGGCCGGGCGGATAGCCGATCAGGCGGCGGCGTCTAGGTCGTAGGTCGCTATGGTGCAGCCCACCGCGAAGATGGGGACCGGCTGGTAGCAGTGCACTGTGCCGGGCGCCCCTGAAGCCGCCGCGCTGATAGCGATGAAGGTGCGGATCTCGAATGCGCCCTGGCCCGCCTCGGTGTAGACGGACCGGTCGTCGTAGTCGAGCAGCGCATCGCGGTCGTTGCGGCACCAGCGGTCGAGGAAGTCGCGGTCCCAGGCCTCGTTTATCTTCCCCGAGTCGGGCGTCGCCGGCCAGTGGGAGATCCCGCCGGTTCCGATGACCGCCACCCGCTCGGGCACGAGATCGGCAGCCCTCTGGATGGACTCACCGAACGCCCACACCCGCTCATAGGGGGCGAGAGGCGGTCCCTGGCAGTTGATGTTGACCGGAACCAGCCGGAGGTCGTAGGCGGGGGTCAGCAAGTGGAGCGGCACCGCGATGCCGTGATCGAGCTTCCACTCCTCGGCATAGGAAACATCCGAGGTCCTCATGATCTCGGTGATGAGGCGTTGGGACAGGTCTCGGTCTCCCGGCACCACGAACCGCTCGATTCCCAGCCACCCCGGATCCTCGATGGGCCCCTCGTAGTAGTCGGCCATCCCGATGGCGAAGCTCGGCATGTTGTCCATGAAGAAGTTGCCGAAGTGCTCGGCGGCCACGACCATCAGCGCGTCGGGCCGGGCCGCGGCCAGCGCGCCGGCCAACTCACCGTAGGCGGCGTAGACCCTCTCCTTCACACGGGGATCGGCCTGGTCGGCCCGTCCGACGATTCCCGGAGCGTGACTGCAGACGCCGGCGAACACCAGGGGCATGACGGCAGCGTAGACCGCGGGTCTAGATTGTCGGCGGTGATACCGGCCGGGGCGAGAGCCGCCTTCGAGCGCGACGGGGTCGTCAAGATCCCGGGCGCAGTCGATGGCGAGTGGGTCGAGCGGATCCTGGAGGACGCCCAGCGGGAGATCGATGATCCAGGGCCGTGGGTCACCGACACCAACCCGGGAGCGGCCACCGACCGCCTGTTCACCACCCGGTACCGCTGGCAGCACGCTCCGGTGATACGGGACTTCGTGCTCTCCTCCGGTGTCGCGGCGATGGCGGCATCGCTCACCGGCTCGGAGCGGATGCGCTTCTACTTCGACCACCTTCTGGTGAAGGAGCCGCTGACGGTGGCGCCCACGCCGTGGCACCAGGACATCGGATACTGGCCCTTCCTCGGCAAGCAGATCGTGTCCGCGTGGGTCGCGGCCACCAGCAGCCGGGTGAGCCACAGCTCGCTCGAGTTCGTGAAGGGCTCGCACGGCTGGGACGCGTACTACGCGCCGGAGTCGTTCGACGGGCAGGGCGGATGGACCGACGACTTCAAGGGCGAGCCCATGCCCGACATCGAGGCGGCCCGGGCCCGCTCCGACCGCCGTTACGAGATCGTCGGGTTCGACGTGGAGCCGGGCGACGCCATCTTCTTCTCGGCCTGGATCATCCACGGCGCCCCGGCCAATGCGGGGCGCGAGCGACGGGTGGCGCTCTCCACCCGCTGGCTGGGCGACGACGCCACCTGGTACCCGCATCCGGGCTGTGACCCCATCGTCACCCAGGACGACACCATCGCAGTGCCGGGCCAGTACCCGGCCGACGACGAGAGGTTCCCGCTGGTGTACGGGAGCGGGAGTGACGGGGCGGGTCACCCCCACTCACCGCTTCTCTGAGCAACGAAGCCGTCTCAGTCGGCATATCTGCTCACAGAACGGTCGGGGGGGGGGGGGGGGCTAGTCGGATCCCTGTTGCTTCAACTCGGCTTCGATCTCGTTCATCAGCACGACCAGGTCGATCACATCGTGACTCGTGACTGAACCCAGGAACCGGCCCGACTCGCGGTCCAGAACCGGGATCACAGACTGCGAGGCGTTGGTCATCCTCTCCAGGGCGTCGTGGATCGGTTCATCGGGCCATGCGACCAGGGTGCTCGGCCGCAGGACGTCTCGCAGCGAGGCGGCGGCCCGAGAGCGCCGGCGCACCGAGCGGAGTCCGGTCGTCGAGACGATTCCGGCGATCTCGCCGCCGTCCATGACCAGGTAGTCGTGCTGACGGGGTGCGGTCCAGGACTCCATGAAGTCAGCCACGGAGGTGTCCGCGCCCGGATATTCGCGTGTGCTGTCCAAGACGCTCCTGACCTGAACCTCCTGCAGTGCGTACCGGGCGAACGCCGGCGTCACCGAGGCGGGTAGCGCGGAACGCTCCGACAGCACCGTCCGCCGGACCGCGAAGTTGATGACGGCCGGCATAAACAGGATGTAGCCGAACATGATCATCACCAGCAGCGAGAAGACCGCCTCGTCGATCACCTCGCTCTCGAACAGGACCAGCAGGAAGGCGATCTCCGCGACGCCCTTGGACATCAGACCGGTGGCCAGCGCGAAGGGTGCGTCGATCCGGGTGACGTAGGTGCCGATGAAGGCCCCCGCGAACTTTCCGGCCAGAGGCACCAGAACGAGGCCGACGATGGTGGAGGCGGGAAGGTCGATGAAGGACAGGTCGAAGTACAAGCCGGCCGAGGCGAAGAACAGCGGGACGAAGAGTCCCTCCGAGGCGCTGCGCATGCCGGGCATGATGTCGTTGCGCACCCCTTGGGACAGTCCTGACAGGGCCGCGCCGAACAGCAGTGCCCCGATGGTGCCGTGCAGACCCATCTTCTCGGCTCCCACAACCATCAGGAACAAGCCCCCGATGAGGAGTCCGAATGAGAGTTGGGGAACGTTGACGAAGCGCTGCAGGGCGACGATGGCCACCGGCAGCACCTTCGCCGACAACAGCCAGGCCAGTATCACGAAACCGATGATCTTGCCGAGAAGAGCCAGCACCGAGAGCGCGGTCACGCTGGGGAGGGTCTCGCCAATGGTGAAGCCCACTACCAGCAGCGAAGCGATCTCGGCGATGATCACGATGGTGAAGATCTTGAGCCCTATGGGCTGCTTGAGGGTTCCGGAGTCCGACAGGACCTTGGCTGCGAGGCCGAGGCTCGAGAGCGACAGCACCCCGGCCAGCGCCAGCGCCTCGTTGAACTGCAGGCCCAGCCCCAGATCGAGACCGAAGAGGTCGGATGTGACCGTGAGGGCTGCTACCAGCGATATGACGACCGAGATCATGGCCGCCGCGAAGTAGCGGCCCCGGATCGTCACCACGAAGCCCGGGACGTCGATCTCGTCGAGCCCCACGATGAAGAACAGCACGAAGATGCCGATCTCCAGGAACAGTTGGAGGTCATGCGTGGGCTCGACCAGCCCGGTGAGCGGACCGAGCACCACGCCGGTCAGGGTGAAGGCGATGATCGAACTCAGGCCGAAACGGCTGAGAGCGCCCTCCAGCAGTTTGGCGACGACGATGAGCAGCCCGATCGGTAGGAGTACGTCCAGCAACCGTGACCCTCCCCAGTGGGTGACGTCGAGAGAGCGGAACGACAATATCCCGCTGGCGCCGGCCGGGCTGCTACGGGACTTCAAGCCGTCGGGCCTGATCGCGGCCCGTCCCGGCGATTGTGGTGGCCCGGTAGGCGCGTACCGGGTCTAGGGGCTAGCATGTCGTTCCGTCAGGCGGCTACGGTCAGCCGGCAGCTGTTTCGCTATACCGAGGAGACGCGGTTCATTGAATATCAGCACTGACAGGCAGGGGGGAGCGTTGATTGCAATGGCTGAGGGCCGCGTCGACGGTGCCAATGCCCTTGAGTTTCACGAAGCCCTTGAGGCCGCCATCAGCCCGGACGATACGGGGATGGTGCTGGACTTCGAAGGCATCTCCTACATCAGCAGCGCCGGCCTCCGCGTTGTTCTGCTCGTTGCCAAGACGCTCCAGAAGCAGAACGCCAAGATGGCAGTCTGCTCGCTGTCCGATTCGATCCGGGAGATCTTCGAGATCAGCGGGTTCGACAAGATCATCCCGGTCCACGGATCGCGCGCCGACGCGCTCGCCGGGGTCGGTGGCTGATCCACCTCTTGATCTCCGGCTAGGCGGCAAGGTCCCCTAGCCCCTTCCAGTACCTGCACGTACCCGCTCGGCCTCTGAGCGGGTACGTTCTCGTTATGGCTGGCGAGCGCGACCGGCGGCCACTGGCAGTGGCCTGGGACGAGGCGCGGGAAGTGCTGGTCGTGGTGCTGCTGGCCACCGCGCTGCTGCACGTAGTCGCGCCCATGATCCGGTATGCCGGGATCGATCGTCGCTACCCGTGGTGGGATGACCTTCACAGCGCGCTCACCAACGTCAATGCCCTGACCGGCCTCCTGCTGGTGGGCGCGGCCGTCGCGGTATGCACCACCCCAGCCTCCGACATGGTCCCCCGGCTTCGGCAAGCGGTCTACTGGGCGTCGGTTGCGGTGGCCCTTCTCGGTGTGCTCGCGATCATCAATGTCCTGTCGGTGCCGTCTGCCGGCGACGCAACCGCAATGCGGCTGGCGGTCGTGGCCTGGCGTCCAGGACCAGCCGTGTTGCTGTCGGGTTGTGCGGCCTGGATGGCTCGCCGAGTAGTGCTTCTCGGCTAGAGGCCGAGCTTGCGAGGCCCCTGGGCCCAGTGGCCCGTGAGCGCAGCGAGCAGGAGCGGGAGGTACGGCTCGAGCGGCCCGTGAGCGCAGCGAACAGGAGCGGGAGACAGAGGCGAGCCGGAGTCGCATGTCCGTGCTTCGCTGACGCGTCGCGGGCCGCCGCGCCGGTAAGCTTCCGGCCCGTGTCGGAGTTCCTGCGCACCTATCTGACCGTCGGCATATTCGGGGCTCTCGGCGCCGTCATCGTGGCCGCGCTCCTGGGTGCGGGCCGCATCCTGCGGCCGTCCCGCCCCACTCCGGCAAAGGTCGAGAACTACGAGTCCGGCGTCGACCCCATCGGGGACATGTGGTCGCAGGCCAACATCCGCTACTACGTCTTTGCCCTGCTGTTCGTGCTGTTCGACGTGGAGGCTGTGTTCATCTTCCCTTGGGCCGCCCGCCTGGAGGCCTACGCGCTGTTCGGCCTGGTTGAGATGGCCATCTTCATCTTCATCCTGCTCCTCGGCCTGCTCTATGCCTGGCGCAAGAGGATGCTCAGATGGGTATGAGCGCGCCGAGCCTCACGGGGGGACTCAGATGGGTATGAGAGCGCCGAGCCTCGCGGGGGGACTCAGATGGGTATGAGAGCGCCGAGCTTCGCGGGGGGACCCAGATGGGTCTAGTCGAGTCGGGCAAGATGCCCAAGCCCCTGTCGACGCTGCTCAACATGAGCCGCAAGTACTCGCTGTGGGTGTACCAGTGGGGCCTGGCCTGCTGCGCCATCGAGATGGGGGCAGCTTTCGGCTCGCCCCGCTACGACGTCATGCGCCTTGGCGTGATCCCCCTGCCCGCCAGCCCCCGGCAGGCCGACTTGGTGGTGATCTCCGGCACCGTCACCGACAAGATGGCGCCCTCGGTGCTCCGCCTCTACGAGCAGATGCCCGATCCCAAGTACGTCATCTCCATGGGCTCATGCGCCAACTGCGGCGGTCCCTACTGGGACAGCTATTCGGTCACCAAGGGTGTCGATCAGATCATTCCGGTCGACGTGTACGTGCCCGGCTGCCCGCCCCGGCCCGAGGCCCTGCTCGAGGGGATCGTCATGCTGCAGGAGCGCATCCAGAACGAGGACATGGGGGAGCGCTGGAGGGGTGAGCCGATTGTCGTCGACTGACGCCGTCGAAGCCGGCGCTGAAGCCGCTGAAGCCGGCGCCCCCGCTGTCGACGTTGAGGCCGAAGCGCTGCTGGCCCGCCTGGGCGACGCACTGGGCGACGGCCTTGTCGAGTCGCACACAGACCAGGGCGCGGTCTGGGTGCGAGTGGAGCGCGACGCCTGGGCTGATCTCGCCGGCTTCCTGCGCGACGAGGAGGGCTTCGGGTTCTTCAACTTCCTCTCGGCCATCGACTGGATGCCGTCACCGTTCGGGCGCGACATGGACAGCTCCGTGGACAACGCGCTCGATCCTCCCGAGCCCAAGGAGCCTGCTCCGACCGAGACTGGGGTGGCCGGCGGGGACACCCGCTTCCAGCTCCTGGCCCGCGTCAACGACGTGACCTCGGGCCGCTCCATCATCGCCAAGGCGGACCTGCCGGCCGACGATCTGCGGGCCCCCAGCTGGGTGGCGGTCTACCCGGGCGCCGACTGGCACGAGCGCGAGGCCTGGGAGATGTTCGGGATCGACTTCGACGGTCACCCCGGACTTCGCCACATCTATCTCCCCGGCGAGTTCGAGGGGCATCCGCTGCGCAAGGACTACCCGCTGCTGGCTCGCCGGGTGAAGCCCTGGCCCGGCCTCGTCGACGTCGAGCTGATGCCCGAGCCGGACGACGGCGGCGACGCCGGGGAGGGTGCGGCGTCGTGACCGTCACCGAGCGTCAGCAGCTCAGCTACATCGCCGCGCAGGCCGCCGACGCCCGCGTCAACCTGGAGATCGAGACCGAGGGCATGACCCTCAACATCGGTCCCCAGCATCCGGCCACCCACGGCACCCTGCGCATCGTGGCCAAGCTCGACGGCGAGCAGGTGGTGGCGGCCGAGCCGGTCATGGGCTACATGCACCGGGGCTACGAGAAGCTGGCCGAGGTCCGCACCTACCCGCAGGTGACCACGTTGATCAACCGCATCGACTGGCTGGGCAGCTTCGCCAACGAGGTGCCGTTCATCCTGGCCGCCGAGCGGCTCATGGAGGTGGAGGCCCCGCCCCGGGCCCAATGGATCCGCACGATCCTCTTCGAGCTGAGCCGCATCGCCAACATCACCCTGTTCCTGGGCGACATGGCGGTGCAGGTGGGGGCGATCACCCCGGTGTTCTTCGCCTTCCGGGACCGGGAGCATGTGCTCAACCAGATAGAGGCGGCCACCGGGGGGCGTTTCCATCCCAACTTCGACCGCATCGGCGGCCTCAAGGACGACCTCCCGGCCGGCTGGATCGCCGAGACCCGCCAGGCCATGCGCAAGATCCGCAACTTCTGCGACGAGATCGAGGAGCTGGTCGAGGGCAACGAGATCTTCCAGGCCCGCACCCGAGGCATCGGCGTGATCCCGCCCGACGTCGGCCTGTCCTACGGCCTCACCGGGGCCAACATCCGGGCTTCCGGGGTGGATTGGGACGTGCGCCGGGACAGCCCGTGCGGGCTGGTCCACGACCAGGTCGACTGGAAGGTGTGGACCCACCCCGACGGCGACTCGTTCGCCCGGTTCTGGGTGCGCATGCAGGAGACCCGGGAGGCCACCAAGATCGTCGACCAACTGCTTGACGGGATCCCGTCGGGGCCGATCATGGCCAAGGTGCCCGTCATCATCAAGGTGCCCGCGGGCGAGGCCTACATCGAGACCGAGAACCCTCTGGGCGTGATGGGCTACTACGTCGTGTCCAAGGGGGACCTGTTCCCGTTCCGGGTGAAGATCCGCTCGGCGTCGTTCTCGAACGTGTCGATCACGCCGTGGCTGCTCAAGGGGGTCTACGTCCCCGACATCATCACCATCCTGGGAAGCCTCTACTTCATCCTCGGAGACATCGACCGATGATCTCGGTGGGCGCTGGACCTTGGCTCGTTGAGGGGGCCGGCCGATGATTCTGCGTCATGCTGGGCTGGGGCCGGTCGCGGGAGCCGACCGATGATCGGGGTCCTGTCGGAGCTCTCGTACTGGCAGGTCACCTCGATCCGGGTCGTGGCCGGGCTGGTGGCCGTGCTGCTGGTGGCGGGCACGCTGGTCTACGCCCACCTGTTCAAGATGGTGAGCTTCATGCAGAGCAGGCTGGGTCCCATGGAAGCCGGACCGTACGGCTCGCTGCAGCTCATGGCCGAGATCGGCAAGTTCCTCCAGAAGGAGGACATCGTTCCCCGCCGGGCCGACCGCTTCGTGTTCAAGGCGGCCCCGTTCGTCGTCCTGACCTCCACGTTCCTGCTGCTCGTGGTGCTGCCGGGCGGCCCCGACGCATGGTTCATCTCCAACGACCTCGGGATCTACCTGGCCATGGCCGTCAGCTCGGTGTCGGTCATCGGCATCCTCATGGCCGGCTGGGGCTCGGCCTCCAAGTACTCGCTGCTCGGCGGGCTCAGAGCCACCGGCCAGCTCATCGCCTACGAACTGCCCCTGCTGCTGGCGGTGGTCGGGGTGGTCATCCAGGCCGAGACCATGAACCTTCAGGAGATCGTGCTGGCCCAGGCCAACGGTGAGATCTTCGGCTGGGGGGTGATCGGCAACCCGTTCATCATCACCCAGTTCGCCGGTTTCATCATCTTCATGATCGCCATGCAGGCCGAGCTGACCCAGACCCCGTTCGACATGCCGGTGGCCGAGTCGGAGCTGGTCACCGGATACATGACCGAGTACTCGGGCCTGCGGTTCCTGCTGTTCTTCATCGGCGAGTTCGCCACCGCCGGCGTGTTCTCGGCCATCGCCGCGGTGCTGTTCCTGGGGGGCTGGTACGTGCCCGGCCTCGACCCGGCCGACAACCTGTTCAACGTGCTCGGGCCGCTGGTGCTGTTCGGCAAGGTGGTGCTCCTGACGTTCCTGGTCTTCTGGGTCCGGTTCACCTTCCCCCGCTTCCGCGAGGACCAGCTCCAGCGTCTGGCCTGGAAGTTCCTGGTACCGCTGGCGCTGGCCAACATCGTGGTCACCGGCGTGCTCAAAGTCGTCGTCTGACCCCGGCGCCCGCCAAACCTGTCGGCTCCTGCCACGAGTTGGCTGGTCTCTGCGACAAGATTGGCAGATATCTGCCACATGTTGGCAGCAATCTGGCAGAACTTGGCAGACATCCCACGCTCAGACCGTGGTACGCATGGATCAGGCACGGCACACGGTTCGTGCCACCGACAATGCACGTTATCCCTGTGTATCAAAGGTACAAAAGGTCAGTTTCAAGGCTATAGTCGATGTCGATATCGATGATCTATCAGACCCTCCGGATAGGGAGACCAAATACGAGAATGTGTACTGTGTTCCATGGTGGTGAGCAAGGATGAAGGATGACAGCCAGCACAGGTTGAGCGTCGAGGCTCTTGGTGCGCTATGTGAACTCGACTCCGGCGAACTCGGCGGCTCCCCCGGCTTCAAGATAGGAGAGTTCGCAGACTTGAATGATGGTCGGCGGATCTTCTGGAAAGAAGATCGCGGCTGGGGTGGCGGCTCGAATTATCTCTGCCACTTGGGTTATCTCCGCCGGTGGCCTATAACTAGTGGTCGTGATCTGACCTATGAAGTCATCATGGTGACAGATACCGATGACCATCGGATAGACTCGTATGTCGAATGGGTGTTTGAATGTCTACGCGAGATGGAATTGAATGTTGATCCAGTCTCTGTGTATTGTGCGCCCTTCAGGGTTGAGTTCGGTCCGAGCCTTGCGGTAGAGATGGATCAAGTTGCCCGATTGTTCGATCTACCAGCACGTTCGAAGGATCGGGTATCACCGTCAGCTGCGACGACTAGTCAAGACACGGGTCGGGTGATGTCGATTGGCGATGACGAGACCGAACGCGCGGCATGGCCTGCACCTGCTCTCGCAACGGATCGTGGCAACTCGGATGACATCGACGAGGATCAGGCTGGTTTGCAGGTGAAGATGCCGCGTGAACTGATCGAGCGGCTAGTCGTCTTCTGCCACGATCAGCAGACCACAGCTTCGACAGTCGTGGAGCGCCTAGTCAGGAAACATCTCGACGACCGTCGACACTAACCTCTCAACTCGCTGTGGCCTTCCTGTGGGTTTCATTCTTGGACGCGGGTCTGCGCGGCCTGCCGCGTAGGCTGGAATGAGGGTGGTCCTCCTGGGAGGCGAGTGCAATGGACAGCATCACTGTGCGCAGCTACCGGTGCTTCGGAGAGGAGCAGACGGCCCGTCTCGCGCCGATCACGCTCTTCGTGGGAGAGAACAGCACCGGCAAGAGTTCGCTGATGGCAATGATCCGCGCCCTGTGGGATGCCGTCTACGCCGACCGCGCGCCCGACTTCAAGGAGGAGCCCTACGATCTGGGCAGCTTCGACGACATCGTCCACGACACCGGTGGCCGTGGAGCGCGCGCCAAGCGTTTCGCTGCTTCTTTCGAGGTCCGTACCGCGTCGTCACGAAGCGGAGGCCGATCGAAGCGCTACCTGGCTGAAGTCGAGTTCGGATCGCACCAAGCGGCCCCGACACCCGTTCGGCGGCGCGTGTCGCGTGAAGGACACTGGTTGGAGCAGGACCTCAGTCAGTCAGGCTTCGGTGGAATCCGCTTCGGCACACCGCAGGGTGAATGGAGAAGCCAGGCGTCTGAGAGCCAACACGCCTTCGCCTCCAGCGCCACCGAGGCGTTGCCGTCGCTGGACTCGGCGCTGTGGCGGCTTCGCTGGGCTACCGACGAGAAGCGCCCGGCCGCGGCGCGGATTGAACCAGTTCCCGGCTCCTCGGAGCCTACCGCGGAAATCGTTGAGGAGCTCCGGGACCAGGTCGGCGGCTTCGCGAAAGGTCGCCCGCGCTCGTCCCGTCTCCTTGAGCGGCAAAGGCCGTTTGCGAGCGCGCCCACTCGATCCCGGCCGCGGCGAACCTACGATCCAACCCGGACAGCGCCAGACGCCGAGGGCGACTACGTGCCGACCCATCTGGCGTGGCTGTCCCTCCACGAGCCCGACGCCTGGAAGGATCTCAAGTACCGGCTCGAGGAGTTCGGGAGCGCTGCGGGTCTCTTCGACGAGATCAGAGTGCGCCGGCTCGGGAAGACCGCTTCCGACCCGTTCCAAATCCAGGTCCGCAAGTTCGATGGGATGCGCAAGGGTCCTATCCACAACCTTGCCGACATGGGCTATGGCGTGAGCCAGATCCTGCCGCTCGCTGTTGAGTTGATGCGCGATGACAGCCCCCGGACGCTCCTCGTTCAGCAGCCAGAGGTGCATCTGCACCCCAGCGCTCAAGCGACCCTCGGCGCCCTATTGGGCGAAGTCGCCGCCGACGGCAGGCGCGGCCGCCGACTCATTCTTGAGACCCACAGCGACTTCATCATCGACCGCGTCCGCATGTCGGCACGAGACGGGATTGGCAAGCTGAGACCCGACGACATCTCGATCGTGTACTTCGAGCGAAACGGACACGATGTGATGATCCACAACTTGCACTTGGACGAACAAGGCAACCTGCTGGATGCTCCGCCCGGCTACCGGCAGTTCTTCTTGGAGGAACTACAGCGCTCCATCGACCTGTGAACCATGTGCGCGATCGTAGACACCAACGCAGTCGGTGAACTCTGGGATGGGGGCAGTTCGCCGGCGGGGCAGCGCTTTCGTCGCTGGGTCGAAGGTTCGAGCGGCCGGTTGGTCGTAGGCGGGCAGATCAGGCAGGAGCTTGGGTCAAGCGGCGCGGCGCGATGGCTCCAAGAGTTGGACCGCGCGGGCAAGTTGACAAGAGTTGACGACAGCCGAGTCGACCGTCAAGCAGCAAGACTGCGAAGCGTCCCTACCGGTGACCCCGGTTCGTGCAGATCCGACGATCATCACGTCATAGCACTGGCCCAGATCAGCGGAGCGCGGCTGCTGTTCTCCAACGACAAGGATCTGCACAAGGACTTCAAGAACAAGCAGTTGATCGATCAGCCCTCAGGGACGGTCTACTCGACGTGGGCTCGCAAAGACTTCACCTCCCATCGCAGGGCACAGTTGCGCAAGCATCATTGCAGGCCGTAGCAACGGGTCAGTGAAGCCTCCGCGGCCTGCGGGGGAGGTACTTCTTGAGACCCGCCTGCCGTGCGCATTGCTCGTGGTTTGGCGGATTGGGGCCTCAAGCCCCAAGTGGTCTCGAATGTGATGTGAGCTTGACAGGCGACGGCGCAAGTCGCGGCGCATTGGGATCACGTTCGTTCTGGGGCGCCTCGCGGATTACTTGGGCTGGAGGGCTCCGTTGGCTGCGGTGCCGGGCAGCGGTGAGCGAGTACGGTCGCATGATCAGGGCAAGGTGCTGGTGTAGGTGTTGTTGATGCTGGTCGGCGGCGGGGGGACGCTGCCCGGGGAGGCGTGCTCTTATTTTGTGAACGATCAGGGCTAACTGCCCCCGCCCGTGTCGTGGTCGGCGGCGGGAGGATCGGTAGGCTTGCGGCCCGTGTCCGGGCTCCTGAGCGCGTGTCTCATCTTTGGTGCCTCGCGGTGACGACCAATCCGAAGGTGGTGGTGTGATGAGCCTCGTGCCCGGTCTCGTCAAGGGGCTGGTAGTGACCGGCTCCACCATCGTGCGCACGGTGTTCCCCAAGCGGGGCGTGCGCACGCTGATGCCCGCTCCGACCAAGGGCGCGGCCACGGTGCAGTACCCGCACGTGAAGGAGGCGCCGCCCCCCCGGGCCCGGGGTGTGATCGCCCTGCATGAGGGCAACTGCACCGCCTGCATGCTGTGCGCCCGCGAGTGCCCGGACTGGTGCATCTACATCGAGGGCCACAAGGAGAAGGCCCCGCCCCGCCGTGCCGGAGGCAAGCCGAGGCAGGTCAACATTCTCGACCGCTTCGACATCGACTACGCGCTGTGCATGTTCTGCGGCATCTGCGTGGACGTCTGCCCGTTCGAGGCTCTGTTCTGGAGCCCCGAATACGAGTTCTCCGAGCCCCGCATCGCTGATCTGCTCCATGACATGTCGCGCCTGTCGGAGTGGATGGAGACCGTGCCCGAGTTCGAGGACTACGAGTCGGGGTCGGTGGCCAAGAAGCTGAAGGTGCCGCCGACATGACGCCGGCGGGCATGCTGGCCGCCAGCGCCGCGAGCGGCGACCTCTTCGTCGCGCAGAACGTGTTCTTCGGCGTGATCGCGCTGGTGATGATCGTGTCCGCGATCCGGTGCGTGACCACCCGCAACGTCGTGCACGCCGCCCTGTGGCTGGTGCTGGTGCTGGCCGGCGCGGCGGCCCAGTTCATCCTGCTGGGCTCGGAGTTCGTGGCCGTCACCCAGGTGCTCGTCTACATCGGCGCCATCATCGTGCTGTTCCTGTTCGGGATCATGCTCACCAAGGCCTCGATGGGCGACGACGACTCGGTGGCGGGTGAGAAGCGGCTCATGGCCGGCCTAGTGGCCGTGCTGCTGGCCGTGGTGATGGGCATCGCCCTCGTCGACAGCTACTCGGACACCCGGGTTGTGATCGACGAGCCCCAGCGCTTCGCCGCGGTGTCCGACGCCATCTTCAGCCAGTACATAGTGGCCTTCGAGGCAGTGTCGGTGCTGCTGCTGGCCGCCCTGATCGGCGCCATCGTCGTGGCCCGCAAGGAGTAGGGGCGGCCGTGATCTCATCCCCACCCCGTTCTGTGTGCGCTTCTTGGCCACTACAGCGGGTTTCCGCACATAGAACTGCAGGGACCGTCGGCGGAGGCATGGAGCCGTGATCCTCAACCAGTTCCTCCTGCTGGCCGCGATCCTGTTCTGCATCGGCGTGTACGGCGTGCTGGCCCGCCGCAACGGGATCATGGTCCTGATGTCCGTCGAGATCATCCTCAACTCGGTGAACATCAACCTGGTGGCGTTCGGAGCCTTCCGAGACCATGTGGCCGGCGAGGTGTTCGCCCTGTTCGTGATCGCAGTGGCCGCGGCCGAGGTAGGCATCGGTCTGGCCATCGTTCTGCTGATCTACCGCAACCGACGAAGCATCGACCTCACCGAGGCCGATCTGCTCAAGGGCTAGAGGCCGAGCGGGTAGGAGGCGATACGTGAACATGCTGGCGAAGCACTCAGCGAGGCCGTGGCCCGAGCGGCCCGTGAGCGCAGCGAACAAGAGCGGGAAACACCGCGCCGCACCGCGAGGCGGCGTCACCGACCCGCGCGTGTTCTGAGGGACCTACAGCCGTGAACGTGCTCGCCGCCGCGCTCGCTGCCGCCGAGGAGACCGTCGCCCACGGGCCCAGCTCCGTCGCCAGCGCCGGGTTCTTCCTCGACTTCGCCTGGCTGGTGCCGCTGCTGCCCGCCCTGTCGTTCGCGGGCATCCTGCTGTTCGGCAAGCGCATGCGGCGCAAGGGCTCCGAGCTGGGCGTCGCCGCGGTGGCGGGCTCGTTCGTGCTGTCGCTCGGAGCGGTGATCACCTGGATCGGCCACCGCGACGACGCCCACGAGGGCGTCCAGGCCGTGCACCGCACGGTGGGATGGCTGGACTGGGGCGGCATCACCTACGACGCGGGCATCCTGCTGGACGGCCTGTCGGTGATGATGCTCTTCGTGGTGACCGCGGTGTCGCTGCTGGTGCACATCTACAGCACCGACTACGTGGCCGGCGACGCCCGCTACACCCACTTCTTCGCCTTCTTGAGCCTGTTCACCGCGGCGATGCTGTTCTTCGTCCTCAGCGACAACCTGCTGCAGATGATCGTCGGCTGGGAGCTGGTCGGCGTGTGCTCCTTCGTGCTGATCGGGCACTGGTGGGAGGACAAGGCCAACTCCGACGCCGCCCTCAAGGCCTTCTTCACCAACCGGGTCGGCGACATCGGCCTGCTGGTGGGCGTGTCGATCCTGTTCTTCGCCGCGGGCCGCACCTTCGACACCCTGACCCTGTCCGAGCGCATCAATGCGGGCGACGTGAGCCACACCGCCCTGGTGGTGGCGTCGCTGTGCCTGCTGGCCGCGGTGATGTCCAAGTCGGGCCAGTTCATACTGCACACCTGGCTGCCCGACGCCATGGCCGGGCCCACGCCGGTGTCCGCCCTCATCCACGCCGCCACCATGGTGGTGGCCGGGATCTTCATGGTGGCCCGCCTCTACCCGGTGTTCTGGGAGGGGATGTCGATCGCCGGCTCGAGCATCAACGTTCTTGCGCTGGTCGGCGCGGTCACCCTGCTGTTCGGCGGGCTGCTGGCGTTCACCCAGAACGACATCAAGAAGGTGCTGGCCTACTCCACCGTCAGCCAGCTCGGCTACATGGTGATGGCCCTGGGTGTCGGCGCATGGACCGCCGCCATGTTCCACCTGTTCACCCACGCCTTCTTCAAGGCGTGCCTGTTCCTGGGGTCGGGCTCGGTGAGCCACGCCGTGCACAGCTTCGACATGAAGACCGACATGGGCGGGCTCCGCAAGGTCATGCCCCACACCTACCGCACGTTCCTGGTGGCCACGGTGGCCCTCATGGGCCTGCCCCCGCTGGCCGGGTTCTGGTCCAAGGACGAGATCCTGGCCGGCACCGGCGGCTGGGGCCTGTTCGGCGGCACCCACGCCAACGGCAACTACACCCTGATGCTGGTGATGGGCATGGTGGGCGCGGCGGTGACCGCGGCCTACATGACCAGGGTCACCTACCTCACGTTCTTCGGCACCTACCGGGGCCACGGCCACCCCCACGAGTCGGGGCCGCGCATCCTGGTGCCGCTGTACGTGCTGGCCTTCTTCGCGGCGGTGGCCGGGCTGTTCAACATGCCCAAGGGCTTCCAGCTGTGGCCCGAGGCGTGGCAGGAGCGCTTCGGCCATTACGTGGAGCCGGTGGCGGCCTACTTCCCGGCCATCGGCCACGCCAAGCCCAGCTGGTCGCTGGCCGTCGTCTCGGTGCTGGTGGCCCTGATCGGCGCCGGCCTGGCCTGGCGCTACTACTTCAAGGGCGTGCAGCAGCGCTCGGAGGCCGCGGGGCAGCAGCTGACCGAGATCGACGACGGGCCGGTCTCGCGGGGCGGCCTGCCGCGGGCGGTTCACACCGCGCTGGTCAACAAGTACTACTTCGACGACCTCTACACCGACGTGATCGTCAAGGCGGTCAAGGGTCCTTTGGCCAAGGCCACCTACTGGTCCAACCAGCGCGTCATCGACGGCGTCGTCAACGAGGCCGGCCGCCAGTCGGTGGCCGCGGGCCGCGCCGTGTACGACCACATCGACCAGACCCTCATCGACAGGGTCATCGTGGACGGCTCGGGCCGGGCCTCCGACGGCGCCGGTGAGAGCCTGAGAGGCATGCAGACCGGCAAGGTCCAGCAGTACGCCGCCATCCTGTTCGCGGCGGCGACCATCCTCGCCGGCGTGTTCATGCTCATCCTGTCGCTGTGACCCCCCAGAACGCAACCCCCCAGTACCCAGGAGCTTCGAGGACCCAGTTATGACCGACTTTCTCAACGATTGGGGCCTCACTCTGGTCACCTTCGTCCCGCTGGCCGGGGCGCTGGTGATGATGGCGGTCCCCTCCGCCGAGGAGAAGGCTCTCAAGCAGTTGGCCCTGCTGTCGTCGCTGCTGGCGATGGTGATCGGCGGCCTGCTGCTGATCGACTTCGACTACGGCAACGCCGGCGCCCTGCAGTACGTGGTCGACGCCCGCTGGATCGAGGTGATCAACAGCCGCTACATCCTCGGCCTGGACGGCATCTCCCTGCCGCTGATGGCCCTGACGCTGGTGGTGGTGCCGCTGTGCGTCGTCTACTCGTGGGACCACATACCCGAGCCGGGCAACCCCAAGGCGTTCTTCGTCCTCATGCTCATCCTCGAGACGGGCATGGTGGGCACGTTCGTGGCCCAGGACCTGATCCTGTTCTTCGTGTTCTTCGAGGTCGTGCTGCTGCCCATGTTCTTCATGATCGCGGTGTGGGGCGGCGAGAACCGGCGCTACGCGTCGATCAAGTTCTTCCTGTTCACGCTGTTCGGCTCGGCCCTGATGCTGCTGTCGTTCCTGGCCCTGTTCTTCCTGTCCACCGATCCGGCCACCGGCGAGTCGCTTCGCACCTTCGACATGCGGGTCCTGTCCGACGTGGCCGGCGCGGGCATTCTGGGCTCGACCCAGATCTGGATCTTCGCCGGCATGTTCATCGGTTTCGGGGTGAAGGTGCCGATGTTCCCGTTCCATACCTGGCTGCCCGACGCCCATACCGAGGCGCCCACGGTGGGATCGGTGATCCTGGCCGCGATCCTGTTGAAGCTCGGCACCTACGGGTTCGTGCGCATCGCGGTGCCCATGCTGCCCGACGGCGCGGAGACGTGGGCGCCGTGGATCGGGCTGCTGGCTGTGATCGGCATCATCTACGGCGCGCTGGGATGTCTGGCCCAGACCGACATGAAGCGCCTGATCGCCTTCTCGTCGGTGGCCCACATGGGCTTCGTGATGCTGGGGATCGCCACCCTCACCGACTTCGGGATCAACGCCGCCATTTTCGGCATGGTCGCCCACGGGATCATCACCGGGATGCTGTTCTTCCTGGCCGGCTCGGTTAAGGAGCGCTACCACACGCTGGAGATCCGCCGGCTCGGAGGGATGCTGGTCCAGGCGCCCCGCATGGGGTGGATCCTGGGGTTCTGCTCGATGGCGTCGCTGGGCCTTCCCGGCCTGGCCGGCTTCTGGGGCGAGTTCCCGGCCATCCTGTCGGCCTACTCGCCCGCGGAGGGCCTGCCGGTCGAGACGTTCCGGACCTACATGGTGGTCGCCGCGGTGGGAACCGTGCTGGCCGCGGGCTACCTGCTGTGGCTGTTGCAGCGCACCGCCATGGGCGCGCCCCGAGAGGAGTTCGCCGGCAGCGACGAGATCGTCGACGTGACCCGCACCGAGTGGATCGCCTGGGCGCCGCTGCTGGTCGGGATCCTGCTGTTCGGCCTGGTGCCGGGACTGATCTTCGATGTGACCGACCCGGCGGTGGTCGGCCTGCTGGCGACCGGAGGCTGATCCGTGCTCGTGTTACCGTCCCCCTTCCCGTTCTGTTTGCGCCTGTTGGCCGCTACGGCCGGTCTTCGCACACAGATGACCGGAGGCTGACGCCCTGATGTTGGGTTCGGTCTCGACGCTGGTGGTCGCCTTCGAGCGGCCTGCGATCGACTGGCACGCGATCGCGCCCGAACTGACCCTGCTCGGTTTCGGCGCGCTGCTCACGCTGGTGGACATCGTGTGGCTGGAGCGGGGGAGGGCCGTGGTGTCCGCGCTGGCTTCGTTCGGTCTGCTGGCCTCGATGGTTCCGGTGCTGACCCTGGCCTGGGACGGCGCCGACCGCTCCACCTTCTGGGGCGCGTACGTCGTCGACGACTACTCGCTGGTGATGAAGGCCGTGTTCCTGCTGGCCGGGTACGTGGTGGTGCTGCTGTCCACCAACTACATCGCCGAGGGCGACTACTGGGAGAACGAGTACTACCAGATGCTGCTGTCCGCAGTGCTGGGCATGGTGGTGATGGCCTCGGCCCGCGACCTGGTGACCATCTTCGTGGCCCTCGAGCTGCTGTCCATCCCGGCCTACCTGATGGCCACCTGGCGCAAGCGCGACCTCCGCAGCAACGAGGCCGGGCTCAAGTACTACCTGATGGGGGTGTTCGCCTCCGCGGTGCTGCTCTACGGCATGTCGCTGCTGTACGGGGCGGCCGGCTCCACCATGCTGGTCGACATCGACGCGGCCATCTCGGGAGACGGCGCGCCGCTGGCGGTGGTGACGCTGGGCGTGATCTTCGTGGTGGTCGGCTTCGGCTTCAAGGTGTCGGCGTTCCCGTTCCACACCTGGGCGCCCGACACCTACGAGGGCGCCCCCACGCCGGTGACCGCCTTCTTGTCGGTGGCGTCGAAGGCGGCCGGGTTCGTGGCCCTGCTGAGCCTGGTGTTCGTGGGCTTCTGGGGGCGGTCCGACGTGTACCAGCCGCTGATGTGGGTCCTGGCTGCGGCATCGATGTTCGGCGGCAACCTGATGGCGCTGCGCCAGACCAACGTGGTGCGGCTGCTGGCCTACTCGGGGGTGGCCCAGGCCGGCTACATGCTGGCGCCATTGGCGGTGGCGGGGGAGTCGCTGGCCACAGCCGACGACGCCCTGTCGTCGGTGGTGACCTACCTGGCCATCTACGCGGCCATGAACCTGGGGGCCTTCGCGGTGATCATCGCGGTGGCCCGCCGCACCGCCTCGGCCGAGATCGACACCTACAAGGGCCTGTTCCGCTACTCGCCGGGCCTGGCCGTCGCCATGACCATCTTCCTCATGGCCCTGGCCGGCATCCCGCCGCTCGGCGGGTGGTTCGCGAAGTTCGAGATCGTGCTGGCCCTGCTCTCGCCAGGCACCGCCTGGGGCGTTGCCCTGGGCGTGATCGTGGCCATCAACTCGGTGATAGCCCTCTACTACTACGCCCGCATCGCCAGCCACATGTGGGCAGAGGCCCCACCCGAGTCCGCGGACTTCGACACAACCACCCCCATCAAGTCCCCCACCTCAGTGACAGCCGCCCTGGTCCTCACCGGCGCAGCCACCCTCGCCTTCGGCATCCTCCCCCAATGGGTAGGCCACTTCACCGACGTAACCCTGGTAGCCACCCTCCCCGGCGGCTGAGATGAGGCACAGTGACGCGCCCTCCGCGCCGCAACGGCAGTTCGGGGACCGGCTGGCGAGAAAGGGGACGCTTGAGCCTGTTTGATCGAACTGTCCACCCGGCGGCCGCATGCCTGTGGTTTGTGGTCGAACGGCCGGTAGTAGGCCGTGTGTACGTCGCCCATTACAACCGTCGTCGCGTTGTGGCGACGGCACTCGCTGATCCCCCGAATGGGCCGGCTATGAGCCCCACGGACTTCGTGGAATACATGCGCCGCGAGTTCGGCGTGTCCGTAGGAGAGGATCCAAGCTCTGACTCGCTATGGCCATTCGCAGAGGCGAGTGAACCGTTTGAGGCGAAGGATCTTGTCGTCTTGTCTTCGCTGACGGACTTCCAACGACGCGTGATGACGGAGACTACTCGAATCCCTCCCGGACAGGTTTCGACGTACGGAGAGGTTGCGAAGGCGATCGGAAAGCCCAGGTCGGCGATGGCTGTAGGCCAAGCAATGAAGTCCAACCCAGCTCCGTTGGTGATTCCCTGCCACCGCGTCGTGGCGAAGGACGATCTAGGCGGCTGGGTCTACGGCGAGGACCTCAAATCGAGATCGCTTAGGCATGAGGGGGCACCCGTTCCCAGAAGGAGCCTGCGTCAGACCTCACGGCCGAGCACCCCATCAGGTACTAATCCTGTCGTAGCTCCACGATTGCCGCTCGAGGAGCGGATCCGACGCCGCGAATCCGAGAGAATCGAGTTCAAGCCCCATGCCGGGATGCAGAAAGGTCGATATCAAGCCAAGGCGGAGCACGATCTTGTGAGGACTGTCTGCGGTTTCTTGAATGCGAAGGGCGGCGAGTTGGTCATCGGAGTCGAAGATGATGGCCGTCCCAGGGGCCTTGCTCGGGATCACCTGCCCGGAAAGCAATTCGACGCAGACTTGTACGAGCGCCGTGTTCGCGAGATTCTCGCGAAGCGCTTGAATGTCGGCATCGCCGACTTGGTAGCAACAAGCATCGAAGATTACCAGGGGTGTCCGGTCTGTGTCGTGGCAGTCAAGCCCTCGCCGAGCCACCCAGTATTTGCTCAACCCTTATCTGGAGACGACCAGTCGTGGAAGAAGGCTGATCGTGACGATTGGATCTTCTGGGTACGTGACGGAAACGCGACACGGCAGTACAAGGGAGAGAGGCGGTCGGGTTACGTCCTGCGGCGCTATTCGAAGGCCTAGCGCAATGGTCCGGAGCGCACCTGACAGCCAATCGTCATCCAGACTGATCCTGTGTCGGGCGGCGTTCTCGTGGTCATCGGGGCGACACACGCCGTGCGCCCGCGCAGCCATCCTCATCCCAACCTGAAACGCGGAAACCCTGCTAGTGGATCTTCGCGCCCACCTCAAGCCTCACAACATGACAGGACACTGCCTGCTGCAAGCCTCGGACGGGCCGATCCGTGCGTTGATCTTGTTGGGGGTCTCCCGGTGGGTGTTGGCTGGATGGTGGTTGCGGCCGGTACGTTGCGATGGCGATGGCTGACGTTGTCGACGCCACCTTTCAAGCCCAGGTAGTGGACCGGTCCCGGACCGTTCCGGTGATCGTGGATCTGTGGGCCTCCTGGTGCGAGCCCTGCCGCCAGCTCACTCCCATCCTGGAGAAGGTCATCGCCGAGACCAAAGGCGCCGTCGAGTTGGCCAAGGTCGACATTGAGGCGAACCCCGGTGTCGCGCAGGCGTTCCGGGTGCAGTCGATCCCCGCGGTGTACGCCATGGTGGACGGCCAAGTCGCCGACGGGTTTCTCGGCGCCCAGGGCGAACCCGCAGTGCGCGAGTTCGTTCAGCGGCTGCACATGCCGCCACGGGGCCACCTGACACTGGTCGATGACGAGTACGAGCCGGATCAGCCTGCTCCGTACGGCTTCGATGTCGACGACTCTCCGCCTGACGACGACCACCCCACCGAGTCGGGGCTGGTCTGGGTCACCGACGACGGCAATCCCGTCTACTGCTGCGCGTCTCGCCACGAGTACGTCGAGATAGTGCCGCGCGGCTTCGCCTGGGGGGTCCGCACCGTGTGCCGTGTGGTGACGGTGGCTCTCGCTGTGTTGTCCGTGCTGGCGCTCTTGGGCACCGGTGCCGACGCTGACGCATGGAGCGCTCTGGGCTTCGTGTGGGGCGGCTGGTTGGTCCTACGCACCATTGTCATGATCCCCGTTTGGCTGCTGGAGTCGCGATAGATGCCTGAGGGGGTCACTTGGGGAACTATGTACGTGAGTAACCGTCCAGGAAGGTTCGTAGTGCTTGATCGAAGCGTTCTCGTTGGCGGCGGGTTTCGAGTCGGGGTGTGGTGAACCCGACCACAGGGCGCGCGGGCTGGTAGTGGCGATGCTGCGGGCTTCGCATGCGCAATAGCTCCTCTCCTACAGGGGCTTCTCGGGGGGCCACCAGGTGCAACTGGTGGCCCCCATCACTTTAGACACGGGCCCCGAAGCGATGAGTTGATGTTGGCGAACCATGCGCTCTCCACGGTACTAGGCCGATTAGCGGGTCTGTGGGCAATCGTCTACGGTCCGAAGCAAGCCAACCGAACACCGGGACGTTTTGCCACTCCCGTTGATCGGACAATCGCAGATCCAGGGGCTCGGCATGGCTCCCTTCGGGTCTGGTCACATGGTGTTCGGTTGGCTTCGAACCCTCGACTGCTCCGGAGGGAGCCACCATGTCCGTCCTCTTCCTGCTTGTGCTGATTGCGTCGTTTCTGGGGGTGGATCTCGGCCAGGACGACGACCTGATCGACAACGGCTACTGCGCATCGCGAAGCAACAGCCACACCACCGACTGGTTCGAGGACTGGTACGCATGGGAGAGATGCCTGCTCGGAGCGGCCTACGAGCCGCTCACCCAGACCGAGGCCGATGCTCTGGTTCATGAGGTCTGGCACCGGTACCTGCCGTGGACTCAGGCCGCGATCCAGTTTTCCTATTCGCACTTCTCGGACGCGTCCGCGGTGGGCAGGCTGGCCCCGCCGACGCTGCACGTCGGCGCCCGGGCCGTCGCTGACATCTGCGGCCCCGATCTGCCGCGCGGATGCCATGCTTCGGGGACCGGCGACGTCGATGATGTGCTGGATTACACCCCCGGCCAGATCGCGGTCCACGAACTGGAGAGGTACACGCTGCTGCACGAACTCGGCCACGCCATCGAGAGCCACCAGTGGTGGATGTGGGGCGACGATGTGGCCACCCGCCCGCGGGAACTAGAGAACGAACGCACCGGCGGCCACACCCTCACCTTCCGCTGCCTGGCGCTGGACTTGTACCACAACTACGGCAGCGTCTCAGACGCCGCTTACAGCCCGCTGCACCAGATCTGCGAGTTGCATTCTCCTACCTATCCCAAACCCTTCGGAGATCCCTCGACGCCATCTGAAACAACCCCGGCCGAGCCCGAGGCGAAGACGGACTGCGACGCGGTCACCGCCAGCGTGGACGCCGCCGCCACCGAAGACGACGCGAGAATGGCCGCCGCGTTCGAGCGATATCAAACTGAACACGCCGCCGGAGACGACTACCGGAAGTGGATCCTCACCAACGCTTGGAACGAACTTATGGACGAATATGCGCAGCGGCAGCAAGAACGCTCGGCGCTGCGCGTGCAGATTCTCTTGGCGTGTCTTGGCGAATGATACGGTGAGCGGCCGTGAAGAAGCGCCGCCGCCGGGAGATCCCTGAGCCGATCCCCGACACTGCCGAGAACGTCGCCCGAGCCATTCTTGAAACTCCACCAAGGCAGTCAGATAAGTGGAGGTTCACCCAAGAAGAGGATGCTGGCTGACCGGACGCTGGTTATTCAGGTATGTAGTTCCCCTTGTTAAGCCGTGGGAGGGAACAGGTGCCGTCCGCTCATTCGGTCAGTCGTCGGGCTCTGTGGCGAGAGCATCGACGCAGCGTGGGCGTACACGAATGCGGGTCTAGGCAGGCTTGGGCTTGGGGTGGCGCCAGCGCCGCCAGAAGGCCAGGCCTTCGGGAACGAACCCAGGGTTAACGGTCACGCTCTCGAACTTGGGCATGTCCTCGAGCCGGGCAAGCAGGCGGTCTGCGTACTCCTCGAGCGGGTGACGCTCAATCCAGCCGTCGGTATCGTCAGGCACCCAGGAGCGGATCTCGGCGACGCGTTCGCGCCAGCGGGCGGGAATGCCTTCGAGGCCGAAGCGCGCGCCGAGCACGGCGCCGGCCGGCGGGGAGTTGCTGTCGGTGTCGCCGCCTGCATTCATCACGGCAATCAGCCCCTCCTCGACGCTGGTCGGATGCTGCGACGCCCAGAGCGCGGCCGACATCGCCTTGGGCGCATAGCCAGCGGCCCTGGGCTCGTCCAAGTGGAGGTCGTCGACCCTCGCGCCCGGCGCGAACGCCGCATCGACGGCCTTGCGCACATCGTCGGGCAAATCGTCGGACAGGTCGGTCCGGGACAGGTTGGGGGCGACGGCGCGCACGGCCGCCGTACATCGCTCGACCAGAGCGTCGCGTCCGAGCGGGTGACCGCGCAGGCAGGCGGCGATGGTGAAGTCAGTCAGCAGGGTGGACCACACGCAGCGCTGATCCCAGTGCGTGACGGCCGCGGAAGTCACGCTGTTGCGGGCCAGAGCTCCGTCGTCGTGCATCCAGCGCAGCGCCACCGCTCCGCAGCGCATCACTGAGCCGTTGCCGGCGCTCGCACACCCGTGGTCCTCCCATGCGAGGCGGGCCGCGTCGGTGCCCGCGGCCCCCGTGGGCTCGCGTGGCACATCGCTCAAGCGCACGCCGTATGGCAGCCGTTGGCGTAACGCCCGGCAGGGGGGCTTGCCTCCGTAGCGCTCGAGCACGGAGCGAGTCAGGCCGCCCATCCCGGCGCCGTTGGTCTCACCCCAGACCCAGAAACGCTGGGCAAGATCCGCCATTTCGAGATGCCCGCTCTCCAGGCAGGCTTCAGCGAGCAGTATCGCCTGCGCGAGGTCATCGTCGTCGGGGAAGCCCTCACGGGAGTGGATCTCGCGCACGGAACCGCGGCGCGCCTGTTCCTCGCGCAGTTCCCGCCACCTGCCCTCCCAGTGGAGGCCGAACAGGTTGCCGACCCCGATGCCCACCATCATCCCACGGGCACGCTCAGCCAGATCGATGTCGACGCCCTGACCCACAGCCCAGTCCTGTCATTGCCTGATCAGCCGTGTCCTCTCCGTGTTGAGGACCCGCGCCGACCCTCCAGCAAGCGCATGGCCCGTCACCAACCTCAGTGTAGAAGACACTATCCCGGCCGCTCCCGCGGTGCGTTCGAGCTCGCGATCTTGAGCGTGGGAAGACACACCCGTGTCGGCTGCCCGCTCGCTGTTGAAGTCGAACCAGCAAGAACAGTGCATTCTGGGCCAGAGCACGCGCGCAGCCGGCGGAAGTACGAGGAGAGACACCCGACCATCCTCGGCGCATCGACGAGATAGTGGCCGTCGGCCTCCAGTGTCAACCACACCAGCGTTGAAGTCTCATCTGGAGTTACCCATCTGCGCCAGGTAGCGTGCTGCGGCAGGGCCCCTGCATCGGCGGAGGCCGCCGGAACCGCTGGTGTATCAATTGCACCCAAGAGATCTGGGAGTACGCCCATGGCGCGATCTGCGGCAAAGAAGTCAACCCGTCCCGCCGTCGTGGCCGGCGTCGATGCCGGGCGGGTCGGCGATGACCTCGTGTGGGTTATGGCCAGTTGTCACGCATCGGCTGGTGCCTACGTCGGCTTTGAGGTCTACGGGTCGTTTCGCGAGCTGTGGCACGCAGCAACCGATGGCCGGATGGATGTCGTTGCCATTGACATGCCTCTGGGTCTTCCGAGCACCGAGAGTCTCCGTTCATGTGAGGAGGCAGCAAGGAATCGGCTGGGGAAGGACCGACGCGACACAGTCTTCATGTCCCCGCCGTTGTGGCTTGCTTCTAGCAGCGACCCTGAGCAGGAGCGGCGCTGGGAGGCCCGCGTTAGACAGGGCCGCGCCCGGGAGAATCCTCTACGGCTGCTGCAGAGATGCCGTGAAGTGCGAGATGTGTTGGATGTCGGAGCTCTTGGCGAGTCAGCACGCCCACGAGCCGCTGAGGTGCACGCTGAAGTGTGCTTCTGGAAGCTCAACGGCGAGCGGGCCACCAGCATCGAGAAGCGTGCTCCCGGCGGCCCTGACGAACGACTGGAGTTGTTGCGGCCCCAGTTCGCTGGAATTGCCGAGACTCTGCATGACGTGGAACAACGCCACGGCCCGAAGTCGCACCGCTATGACTTTCTGGATGCCGCCGCAGCCGCCTGGACGGCACGGCGCATCTTGTCCGGAGACGCTGAACCCCTCAGCGCCCCCGAATTCGATGATCAGGGCTATCCAATGTCGATCTGGGTGTGAGGGTCCTCAATCGTTGTTGGTGCCGGCTCTACGTTGCATGCGATCAGGGGTCTCGGATGGTTAGGGGCGACCTCGAAGGGCACGAGCCGACGAGATAGTGGCCGTCGGCCTCCAGCGCGGCAGTCGCACACCACCGCTTGTTCGGATCCTTGCTCCAGTCGGCGTGGGCGACCAGCGCAGGCTTGCGTATGAACTTGTCTCCCGTGGGCTGGAGTCGGGTGCTAGCCATTGGGAGTCACCTGGAGTCTCCGGGCTCGGTGTCGAAGGGATCGTCGGCTCCGCTTCTCAGCCAGTCTCGCAGGGCCTCGTGGGAGAACCGCACCAAGCCCCGACCGGCAGCCACGATCGCGCCTGCGTCTATGAGGCGCTGACGGCAACGGTTGGCGAAGTTGGGGGTTATGCCCATGCGCTCGATCAGGGCGCGCACCGGGCTGGCGTCGTCGTCAGCGCTCATCGCGTAGAGGAACTCGCGGTCGCGGCTCGAGAGGCGACGCCACATGGGCATCACGATCTGGTTGATCAGCGACCGCTCTGCGTCGGCGATTCCGGCGGCGGTGTGGGCAGCGGTGATCGTCGCCGCCTCGGCGGCGTGCTCCCAGGCCGCGAAGCCGACCGCTTGGACCATGAAGGGGTTGCCGGAAGCTGCGAGCACCATCGCGTCCAGTCCGACGGCATCGATGCGCCGCTGCGCGCTGAGGATCGGCTGCTCGATGGCGAAGCGGGCCTCGGCTTCGCTCAAGGGACTCAGCGGAGCTCGGGCGCAGCGCTGGAAGAAGGTCATGCCGTCATCGGAGAGGATGGTGTCCTCCAGTTCGCTGAGGCCGGCACCCACGAAGGCCAGCGGCAGCCGCTCGCGCCTGGTCACCTGCTGGATCGCGTAGGCCACGGCGCGGAAGTCCTCGATCGCTGCAGAGTGGAGCTCGTCGATCGTCAACAGCACGCCGGCACCGTTGGCCGCGGCCAGTCGGGTCAAAGCCATGAGCGCGCCGACAAGGCCCGGCCAGACGCGTCCGTCAGGCTTGGCGAGCGATCCGATGCCGACGCCCGCCTGGTGCCATTGAGGCGGCACAGACCACTTCTCGGCGCACCACTCGATGTTCGAGGACAGCGTCATGCCCCCCGCGGCGGACGCCGCTGACGTCGGGATCGCGGCCCATCCGTTGCGGCCGGCCGCTTCCTCGACCGCGTTGAGCAGCACGGTCTTGCCGATGCCGCGGCTGCCGGTGACCAGCATCGTGAAGTCGGGATGGCGCGGGCCGTGCGCAAGGGCTGCCTCGACACGGCCGAGCACGCCGGCCCGTCCCGAGAGAATCGGCGGACTGATGCCGAACGATGGCGTGAACGGATTCGACTCTGAGGGCATTGTGCGCGGCTCCTCGTGTGTTCAGAACGCTTGTATAATATACAAACCATCCCCTTGACTAGCTCACGCAGCCTTCGATGGGGTGCCAATTCGGATGCGAGGCTATGTCGGGACTGACGAACGCAAGAGGTCCGGGGTACTAGCCATTGGGTACTCGGTCGTGGGGCAGGTGAAAGCGCAGGGCTACGCCGGCGGAGCGGCTCGTGCTCTTGGAGCACGGCACGGTCGTCCCGTCCCGGAACAGCAGGGTCACGCCGCCGGTCTCCAGCACCACCCTCACCCCCTGAGCCGACACGTTGACAGCCGACCACAGCCCGAAGCCCCGGAACTGCTCCCCGGTCGACGAAACGCCCGGCCGGGTGGCCTGCAGCACCACCTCCTCCTCGGTCAGGCCGGGAAACGCGTCTCGCATCGTGGCGTGGATGCCGGGTCCTTGGTCGAGGACCACAATCTGCGCGCCGCTACCAGCCCTCTCCAAGGCGACTTCACCGCCGCCGGCCCAGTCGGCCGCGTTGTAGGCGACCTCCCGCACGGCTTGTCGAAGCGCGTCCCGCAAACCTCCGGGAGCCAGACCCAACTCGTCCACGACCGCTTCGGCCGCCCGACCAGCGGAGCGGCGATCGCTGATGGCGCGCCTGCTCGTCATTCTGGACGGGTCTTGATGGAACTCTCCGCCACACACAGGAGCATCTCGATGACCCATTCGACTGCCTCGATCGCCCCGGCTGCCACCTTCGGGGCTTGGCGCTCGCCGCACGTGGCCCACTGCCAGTAGCAGGTTGTCTCGCGGCGACCGGCCATCAAGAACAGGGTCGGCACCCACCATCCGCCGTGCTCCCGCGCCCCGGACAGGACCACGCAAGGCAGGTCGGCATGGGGCTCGGCCACCACCGCTCCGGGCCCTCTCCACGACCACTCGAACCGCCACGACCCGTGGACCATGTCCTCCAGCCAGCCGGCCGCGGCCGCCTCAGCCTCGTCTCGGTCAGCGGTGCCGGCGGACTGGAACGCCTCCGCCGCGACTGGTGCCAGCGGCAGCTCCACCACGGCCTGAGAAGCCATGGGCTCACGCTAGCCGCCTGTCACCTCGGACATGTCAGAGGCCATAGACCAGTCGGAGGTGTCCCGCCTCGAGCGGCGCAGCGACATGCTGCTGTCGACGCTGCGGTCCTTCATCCAGACCGCGGGCGGGGAGTTGCAGCTCGTAGCCACCTTCCCGGGCTCGCGTCCGGTGCACCTCCTCGTCGGCCCCGACGACGCGCACCGCTGCCAGCCCGGAGGCGCGGCCGCCGCGACCTCCTCTCAAGACGGCTAGCAGCCGCCACCGCCGGGCGACACCAACACCAACCGACACACCCTCACCTGGATCTCACGTCCCAAGCCCGTAGATCACGGCATCGATGTCGTCGTCGGGCTCGACGTCGAGGCTGCCGACCAGTTCATCGGTGCGGGCCGCGAGCCGGGCTGCGGACTCGATGAGCGCAGGATCCTCGGGCAGGCGGCGGTACGCCTCGATCAAGCGTCGGTCGGCGGCCAGCCGCTCGCCGGGATCGCCGATGGGCGGCTCGCTGGCATCCGGCTGGGAATCTGCGAGAAGCGGGCCGTACTTGTGCTGGGCGGCCTGCTTGCTGACACCGAGCATGGCGCCGATCTCGGCCCAGGTCCTGCGCTGGCGGCGAGCCTCCCGCACCGCTTCGAGGATTGCCGCGTCGATCTCCCTGCGCAGGTCGGTCAGCTTGGTGATCGCCTGCAAGGCACTCGTATCGGCAGGCTCCAGATCGGCCGGGCTCACGCGGTCGGCCCATGCCTCGAAGGCCTCGGCCCGCTCGTCCCACCAACGCTCGGACACGCGGTCGGGCTGCGGTGTCAGATCGTCGTTCATGGCCTCACGTCCTTGGCCGGAACTTGGGCCGGGCGGGCATGGCGCAAAAAATTCCGGGCTCGCGGGCACCGGCAGTGGTCTCCACCGGAGAAGCCTGCCGCCAGCCTACTCCGTTGTCAACATCTCTTGACGCCGACTAGGGCCGCGATCCGGATCGACCGGGTGGCTCAGCCGCGGATGTCGAAGGCGTAGAGCAGCGCTCGGTCGAGTTCGGCCTGGTTCCTCGTGCTGCCACTCACCGGGTCACGGGGCCAGGGCGGTGATGGGGGCTACCTGGACTCCGTCGGGTCGGCGGTAGGCGGCGCCGGTCGATGTGACCACCAGCATGGCCGCAAGGTCGGCAGCGCGCTCGGGGGCTGTCTTCCGGCGTAGGCGCAGCAGCGACCGCGCCGCTGAGTCCACTGCATGGGAGGCGGGGCTGAGCTTTACCTCCACCGCCATCCACGCGCCGTCGTCACGCTCGACTATTGCATCGGCCTCAAGTCCGGTGTCGTCCCGGTAGTGGAGCACTTCCGCCCGCATCGGTCCGGTGTAGACGCGCAGATCGCGAACCACCAGCGACTCGAACAGCATGCCCAGCGTCGCGATGTCGCCCAGCAGCCGGCTCGGAGAGGCTCGAAGCAGGTGGGCCGCGAGCGACGGGTCGACGAAGTGCAGCTTGGCCGACTTGCGCAGCGTTGCCCGCGACCGCAGTTGCACAGACCACGCTGGCTGGTCCTCCACCACGAAGATGCGGCGCATCGCGTCGAGGCAGGCCGCGACGGTGTTGCGGCTCGCGGCACCGTCGGTCCCGGCCTCGGCGGCCAGCTTGGTGACCTTGGCCTCGGTGGCCACGTTGCGTGCGACGGATCGCAGCAGCCGTCGCACGAACACCGGGTTGTGCCGCACGCCGTTCGCGGCGGCGATGTCGGCGCGCACGACCTCTTCGACGTAGTCGCCCACACCTTGTCGGGCGTCTTCTTCATCCCAGCCCAGGCTCGCAGGCCAGCCGCCCGTGCAGATGAGCGACGCGATGGACTCCAAGCCGATCTCTGAGCGAGGGAGCGCTGACCCGCTCTGGCCTTCGAAGAGGCCGCGCAGCGACACGTCTCCGGACGATGCACCCATCTCCCACAGCGACATGGGCCGCATCGTCACCCGTGCGATACGGCCCGTGCCCGTATGGCGGGTGATGTCGTCAGGCGGCGACGCCGAGCCGGTGAGGATGAACTGGCCAGGCAGGGCTCGGTCGTCGCACTCACGACGCACCCGGTTCCACAGCCCCGGAGCGTTCTGCCACTCGTCCAACAGCCTGGGAGTCTCGCCGTCCAACAGCCTGCCTGGGTCTGTCGCAGCCACCAGCTGCGCGCCCTCGTCGTCGAGGCGGGCCTCGCTGCGCGCATGGTGCCGCGCCGTCCAAGTCTTTCCGCATCCGCGGGGTCCCTCCACCAGCACCGCACCCCGGCGCCTCAACGCGCCGGATATCGCGTCCTCGACAACACGCGGCAGATAGCCGGGCATGGTTAGTGTCCGAGTCTTGTCGCTCATGGGCTCGCCTTCGCTGGAGTTTGATTGCGCGTTTCAGGAACAGGATACAGCGCGGTTTGGGAGAAAAAAGTTGAGCAGAATATGAGTACAGGTCTTGGCCCCCGCGATGTGGTACGCGTGTCAGCTGTGCAGGACGCCGACATCGACCTGATCGATCCGTGGGTGACGGACTAGAGCACGCGTCCGACGGGGCGACCGAGCGCAGCGGCGTGGCTCTCGGGGAGCGGATCGCCCGCCGGATAGGGGAGCACGGGCCGATCCCGGTGTCGGACTATGTCGACGCTTGCCTTTACGACCCGGACGGCGGTTTCTACATGCGGCCGGGCGCCGGCCGAGCCGGGGGACACTCGGGGCACTTCCTGACGGCGCCTGAGGTTGGGCCGCTGTTCGGGGCGGTGCTGGCCCGGGCTCTGGACTCGTGGTGGGCCGAGCTGGGTGAGCCCGAGCGGTTCACAGTGGTCGACTGGGGGGCTGGACCGGGCACGCTGGCCCGATCAGTGTTGGCTGCGGAGCCCCGCTGCATGACTGAGGGCGCGCTGCGTCTGGTGCTGGTGGATGTGTCTCCGGCGCAGCGGGCCGTGCATCCCTACCATCCCATCGTGACCAACGCGGCCCGGCTGTCGGACGCGCTGCCACAAGGCGTGCCTGCAGGCGTGGTGGTGGCCAACGAGCTTCTGGACAACCTTCCCTTCGATGTGGTCCGCCGCACCGCGGGCGGCTGGGAGGAGCTGCGGGTCGACATCGACGATCCGTCCTCGCCGGACCGGTTCTCGCTCGCGTCTCGCCCGGCGTCGCCGGAGCTGGTCGCCGGCTTGCCCGATGTCGCGGCCGGGGCTCGGGTGCCAGTCCAGCGAGCTGCCCGCGACTGGGTGGACGAAGCCCGCGGGCTGTTGGGACGGGGCCGGATCGTTGCCTTCGACTATGGGGCGGCGACACCGGACCTAGCCCACCGGTCGAGCCCGTCGGATGATCCCGCCACCGGTCTGGGCTGGCTGCGGACCCACCGCGACCACGACGGCGGATCCTCGTGGCTGGCCGATCCGGGATCGTGCGACATCACCGCGGACGTGGCCCTCGACCAGGTACAGGCCGACCACCGGGCCGAGGTCTGCACCCAGGCCGAGTTCCTGAGGGGCCACGGCATCGACGAACTGGTGGCCGAGGGCCAGGCAGCCTGGGCTGAGCGGGCCGGCATCGGAGACCTCGACGCCCTCCGGGCCCGCAGCCGGACAAGCGAGGCCGAGGCGCTACTCGACCCGGCCGGAATGGGCGCCTTCAGCACACTGGTCTGGACCGTCGGCTGAAGCGGCACAGCATCCGCCTGGCAACCACCCAGGCGACGGGCACGCGCATTGATCAGCTACATGGCTAGTGTCCCGAGTCAGAGATTCTTGGTGCAAGAAATGTGTGCCTGATGCTCAGGAGACTCCCGAGATCCGTGGCTCGAGACGAGCGGGACGCATCCAGTCGGGCAGAGAAATACGTCACGGACTAGCGACTCAGGACACCAGTCAGTCTTGAGACTCGGTCCAGTCGTTGATGGCGGTCTCGCAGGGGCCGATCAGGGGGGCGACCACGGGGTAGCCGGCGTAGGGGGCCAGCGCGATAAGGGTCTCACGCAGCTGGTCCGGGGTCAGCTCGCCCCGCTTGAGGGCTGACAGGGCCTGGAGCTTCCACACGTCGGTGGATCCCCGGGCCGCGATCACGCCCATGATGAGCAGGCGCCGGTCCCTGATCGACAGCACGTCGCGGTCCCACACCTCGGCGAACAGGCTGCGCATCATCACGTCGTTGAAGGCCATGGTGCCCTCGGGCAACGCCGGCACTTCGCCCTGGTAGACCTCGGTCACCATGGCCACGCCGCGCTCGTAGGTGTCGTCAGCAGGCCTGTCGGCAGCGTTGTCGGCGGTCATCGGGTCTCCTCGTTCGCTTCGTGGACGTTGTACACGGCAGGCATGGCGGCCTGCACCGCCTCCAGCAGGGCGGCGGCGCCGGGCCGGGTGCGTCCCAGCTCCAGCGCCAGCGACAGATCCTTGGTGGCGATGCCGGCCTGGGCCTGCAGCATGGTCCTCAGCTCGCCCCGGATGTGCTCGTCGGGTATCTCCAGCAGAGCGCAGTACTGCTCGGTCAGCGCCCCCAGCTGGCCCATCGACCGCCACGCCTCCAGCAGCGCGGCGGGCTCGCCGCCGGTGCTGGCCACCATGTCGTGGGAAGCGGCCGCGGCCGCGAACTGGGCGTAGGTCATCACGTTTATGGCGATCTTCAGGGCCGCGCCCGACCCCACCGGCCCGGCGTCGATGAGGGAGCCGGCATAGATGTCGAGCGTCTCCCGAGCGGCGGGGGGCATGTCCCCCAACCCTCCGGCCAGCACTGTCAGGCTGCCGGTCCTGGCGTTGTCGGCCCCACCGGCGACGCAGGCGTCGAACACGGGCACCCCCCACTCGGCGGCCTCGTCGCGGGCGGCCAGCACCGTGTCGGGATGCACAGTGGAGTGGATGAGCACGCTGAGCCCGTCGTGGACTCCCCCGGCAATGCCGCCGGGCCCCGACAGCACCGCCTCGATGTGGGCCGCGGCCGGCACGCAGATGCTCACCACGTCACTGGCCCGGGCCACCTCAGCCGCGCTGGCGCCCGCAACCGCACCAAGCGAGACGGCCGCATCCACTGCGGCAGGGTCGATGTCGTGGACCGTGACCGATCCGCCGGCCCGGCGGATCAGGTTCTCGGCCATGGCCGAGCCCATCATGCCCAGCCCGATATAGCCGTAACGGGTCACCCCGCGACACTAGGGCGTGCGTAGCACAAGTGAGAAACGATTCACGTCGATTAGGGGTGTTTTCCGCTCTTGTTCGCTTCGCTCACGGGCCGCTCGGGCTGGCTTTCCGCTCTTGTTCGCTTCGCTCACGGGCCGCTCGGGCCCCGGGGCCTCGCCCGTATGAGCCGGTCTCATACACCTAGTCGCTCGGCCTCGAACTCCCGCTCGTCCTGGTTGGCCGCGCCGACCAGCAGCAGCACCGAGTCGCCCTCCCGCATCCTCTCGCCGTGCATCTCGACGTCGCGGGTGAGGGTGCGATGCATGTACTGGGCCGACCGGCTACTGGACTGCGCCTGCGTCGTGCGCGGCGGCGGGGGGCGGGGGAGGCTGCGCGGGGGTTTCTGGCAGCACGGAGACGAGGGTGACGAAGGCGACCAGCAGCGTGACCCAGATCGTCATCACGGCCGCCGCGATCGCGATCATCGTTCGGCGCGACTCTTGGGCCACCTGCTGCTTCACGTCGGCTGCGAACTCCGCCATGGCGCCGTGCATCTTGATGAACTCGCCGTACACCTTGGCGAACTCGCCGTCGACTCTGGCGAAGCCTCCGTCGATCTTGGCGTGGACTTGGGCGAACTCGCCGTCGACTCTGGCGAAGCCTCCGTCGACTTGCGTTGCGAGGGCGTTGAGGTCGTCTTTGGTGGCGAGGCGGTCGGGGCCTTGCGGGAGCGTGGATCTCATGAGGATGTCGGCGGAGTCCTCTCCGATCTCTTCTGTCAGCGCCGTCCTGAGCACGGCGCGCTCTGCTTCGGTGACTGACATCTTGGTTCCTCCCCGGTGT
This sequence comes from Candidatus Aldehydirespirator sp., assembly GCA_965203575.1. GTDB lineage: Bacteria > Actinomycetota > Acidimicrobiia > Acidimicrobiales > Aldehydirespiratoraceae > Aldehydirespirator. Next base: position 1,253,944 of record OZ241894.1, on the reverse strand, counting down.
GGTGGTGATTCGAGGATGAACCGTTGATGTCTGCCATCATCCCGTCCATCGAGAGATGTTTCATCATATCACATGATGTGAGCGTCTACTCGGCCGCCCAAGCTGCGGCTGTGGGACATCGCCAAGGGCGCCTGGCTCCCCGACCTCGACGACGTGGACGACCGGCTGACCGCCGAGGCCACCGCCCGGCAGGCCGCGGAGGGCCGGGCGTCGGCTGCTGAGGCGGAGCTTGCGGAGCTTCGAGCCCGTCTCCGCGGCACCCTCGGCAAGCCCAGCGAATAGACGCTCGGCGGGCCGGCGGGGCGGGGCGGGCTATGGCCGCGGGCTGCGGGGCGGCGGGGGAGCTGTGCAGTTGGTGATGGTGGGGATCTTGGCGAGGATGGCTGTTTGTACTGCTGGGGTGCGGCCGCAGATGCCTTGGGTGCTCGAGGACGCTTGCCGGCATGGGCCGCCCCCGTAGGCCATGGCGCCGCAGTGTGCCGCGGTCAGGAGCCGGAGTCAACCTCTTCCGCGCCGATCAATTGCAACTCCATATGCAAGTCTCTCCAAACAGAATATGGACTATGGACACCATGCATGCCGCTCCACTACCATTCCAAACATGACTACGGGGTCCAAGCGAAGGCCGGCACCGCCGGTTGGGCCGTGCCTGTGCCCGAGGGGCCACCCGGAAGGGCCTGGCAGGGCACCGTGACCCTCTGTCCGGCGCCTGGCCGGCGTTACTGAGCGGCAGGCTTCGGGGGGGGGGGGGGCGATTGCCGTGCCGGGAGTCCCGCCGGGGGTCTCGGCTAGGCGGCGTTCCGGCACGCCTCTCATGCGCAGGCTGATGCGGCGGTGGTGCCTCCCGCTGGTGGTGGCGGCGCTGGTCGCGAGCCTGCTGGGCGCGGCCTCCTCCGATCCCGCCCAGGCGCAACCGCCCGAGGCTGCGCCGGCGGTTCGGGCCGTCCCGGCGGACGGGTCCGTCCCCGCCGTGGGCGGGGGCAAGCCGGAGGTGAGGGTCGAGGCCGTGCCGGAGCCGGAGCCTGAAGTGATGGTCGAGGCCGTGCCGGTGCAGCCTGCGGAGCCGGAGCCGGGGCCGGAGCCTGAAGTGACGCTTGAGGCTGTGCCGGGGCCGGAGCCTGAATTGATGGTCGAGGCCGTGCCGGGGCAGCCTGCGGAGCCGGAGCTGCCGGAGCCTGAAGTGATGGTCGAGGCCGTGCCTGCGTCTGACCGGGGGGGGGTCTCGCGGGAGCCCGAACCGGCGGTGCGGGCCGAACCGCAGCTTCAGGTACAAGCGCAGTCGGGGCCTGCGATCAGGGTCTGCGCGGGGCCGAGCGCGTCAGACGGCTGCTCATCCCTCGCGTCGACATCGGCCGGCTCGCAGACGTTCACCGTCATCGGCTCGGGCTTCACCGGCGCGGGCGCATTCTTCGGACAATCGCTCGGATACGGCTTGACCGCCTGCCTGGTGCCGGCCACCGGCAGTCTGGGCACCAGCGACTTCCTCACGGACTGTGACACCGATGGTGTTGCTGCTGAGAAGCTTTCTGTGAATGGCGTCAAGGCGAACTCGCAGGACTTGACCGACCTGCATCTGTCATCACCCTTCATGAGAGGTAGTGTCATCTGCCCCGGATGTGAGGCATTCACTGTCGGGAGTGACGGCACATTCAAACAGGACATAACGGTGACCGTTCCTGACAGCGGGGTGGTCATCGCTGGCGCGATTTGGGGGCAGGTCAGCGGCACCATAGGCGTCACGGGGACTGCATATCAGCGGCTCGACACCGTTCCGGCGCTGGACGGCCTGACGGCGTCGACCGCGACGGCGAAGTCGGTCGGGCTGAGCTGGACCGACCCGAGCGCCTGCGCGTCGGCGAGCCCGGCGTGCATCTACGAGTTCCGCCACAGGAAGGCCAGCGGCGTGTGGCCGACCGGATGGACGGCCGCCTCGGCGTCGACGAGCCACACGGTGTCGATGCTGGAGTCGGGCACCGCCTACCAATTCGAGGTGCGGGTCCGCCAGGGCGCGGCGGGCTCGGAGGAGGTGCTGGCGCTGGGGTCGGTCTCGGCCACCACTCTGGACGTGCCGTCGGCGCCGACGGGGCTCACCGCCACGCCGAACCAGGCGAAGACCCAGTACGACCTGTCGTGGACGGCGCCGGCGACGGACACGGCCCGGGCCGCGGTGACCGGCCACCGGATCGAGTACTCCGCCGACGGCGAGACGGCCTGGACGACGCTGGCGACGGTGGGCTCGGCCGCGACGACCTACTCCGACACGGGCCTGGAAGCGGACACCGTCCGCCACTACCGGGTGGTCGCCACCAGCGCGGCGGGCGACAGCGAGCCCTCCAACATCGATCCGGCGCTCAAGCCCGAGGTGAGGGTCTTCTTGAAGCCGGACGCCTCCACCGCCGCCGACCGCACCGCGCCGGTGGCGCAGGTGCCGAAGGCGGGCACCCATCACCTCACCGTCCAGGGCGCCCGCTGGACGAGCGACGTCGTGGGCGGCCTGGGAGTCCTGCTGACCGCCTGCCTCGTGCCGTCCGCCGGCGAAGAGCTGAAGTTGTTCAGGGACTGCGACTCGGACGAGCTAGTCAGTCTCACCTCCGTCACAGCAAGAGACGGCACGCAGGCCCTGACGACCATGTACGGGACGGCCTCGGTGGCTTATGCCGTGCTCGTTGGACTCGGACGGGATTGGCCGACGTACACCATCGAGGCAGACGGGAGCTTCAGCCAGGACCTGGAGGTCGCGGTTCCTCTCGATGGCGTGATCGTCGCGGCCGCCACCGGAGACTTCAACATCGGCGCTCTCCTGGCGGGGACGATCGAGCTTACGACCGCCACCCAGGACATAGCCGTGGCGCCGATCGCGGATGTGGCCGCGGTCGCCGGGGACAGCCTGGTGAAGTTGTCGTGGTCCAACGAGAGCTTCTGCACCGCCACCGCCCCGGCGTGCACCTACTGGCTGCGCTACAGGAAGACCGCGGAGACCGCCTGGTCGACCTGGGCCAACACGGGCTGGACCTCGGGGTCGCCGTCCTACACGGTGACCGGCCTCGACGGCGGTGCCGGCTACGACTTCGAGCTGCAGCGCCGCGAGGGCAGCGGCCAGAGCCAGGTCGTGCTCAACGAGGGGTCGGTGTCGGCGACGGCGCTGTCGGGGCCGGTGCTGAAGGTGTGCGCGGGGCCGGGCGCCGCCGACGGCTGCACCGCCTTGACGTCGGCGAGCGCGGGCGCGCAGACCTTCACCGTCAAGGGCGCCGGCTGGACCATAAGCGGCCCAGACGCGTTCGGCTTCGGGGACGAGTTCCTGATCCTGCAGGCCTGCCTTGTGCCGACCAGCGGCAACGCGGACGACGTCGACCTCACCAACGACTGCGACGCGGGGCCCGGAGCTGGTCTCAGGGGTGGCGAGCTGAAGTCCGCCGCGCAGAATCTGGGGGACCCGTACGCGACCACCCAGCTCTTTGTGGGCAACGCGATAGTCGACGCTGCCAACGTGTTCACCATCGACGCGGGAGCGTTCAGCGTGGACATGGATGTCACCGTTCCCAGCGAAGGGATCGTGATCTCCGCCGCCGAGGACCTGGGCGCGGGGATAAAGATCAACAAGCTGGTCAGCGGCCTGCCGGCGTTGGAGGGTCTCGCCGCGGATGCTTCGACGGCGAAGCGGGTGGCGCTGGCCTGGACTGCGCCGAGCGGCTGTGCGAGGGCCACGCCGGCGTGCATCCACGAGTTCCGCCGCCGCAAGGCCGGCGACGCCTGGCCGTCGAGTTGGACGCCGGCGTCGGCTACGACGGGCCACACGGTGGCGGGGCTGGACTCCGGCGCGTCCTACGAGTTCCAGGTGCGGGTGCGCCAGGGCAGCGCGGGCGCCGAGGCGGTGCTGGCACAGGGCTCGGTGTCGGCCACGACCCTGGACGTGCCGTCGCCGCCGGCGGCACTGACCGCGACCGCCAACCCGCAGATGACCAGCTACGCGCTGTCGTGGACGGCGCCGGCGACCGACGCGGCCCGGGCCGCGGTGACCGGTTACCGCGTCGAGTGGTCCGCCGACGGCTCGACGGGGTGGGCGGCGCTGGCGACGAAGGGCCCGTCGGAGACGGCGCACTCCGACACCGGCCTGGGCCCGGCCACGGTGCGGTTCTACCGGGTGGTCGCCACCAGCGCCGCGGGCGACAGCGGCCCCTCGAACCGGGCGCCGACGGTCAACAGCGTCCCGGTGTTCGACGACGGCCCGTCCGCCACCCGCACCGTCGCGGAGCACACCCCCGCGGGACAGCCGGTGGGCGATCCGGTCGCCGCCACCGACGCCGACCGCGACCGCCTGACGTACATCCTCAGCGGCCCCGACGCGTCCTCCTTCGACTTCGACACGGCCACGGGCCAGATCACCACCAAGGACGCCCTGGACTTCGAGTCGGACAAGAAGTCCTACACGCTCACTGTCGGCGTCCACGACGGAAAGGACGGCGACGGCAAGGTCGAACCGGCTCCGATCATCGACGCCGAGATCGAGGTGACCGTCGACGTGACCGACGTTGCGGAGGTCTCGCTGGCGCCGTGGCCGACGCGGGGCGTGATCCTGTTCGGCATCGACTACAGCACGACTCACCCGACCCGCGACGGGGGCGGGCTCTATCCCGGCGACACCTACGACATTGAGCTGTCGGGCAACGGCTGGAAGGCGTCGTCGGCTCCTACGGCGGAGTTCTGCGCGGTGCCGGCGTCGGGCGACCTCGCCGGCATCGCCGACTCCGACTGCGCCGCGGCCAGCCCGGGGACCATAGCCGTCGGGGGCGACGGCACGTTCCCGGCGACGACGCTGACCTACAGCGTGCCCGGAACCGGCGTTCCCGGCCACGGGGTGGCGGTGAGGGTCAGCGGCGACGACGCCGGCGGCGACGACGCGGCGCTCACGGTTCGGGTGATCCACGCAGCGGGGGTCATCGACGCGACGGCCCTGACCCGCACCCAGCGCGACGCGCTGACACCGGGCGACACGCACGACTTCGCCGCGAGGGGCTCGAAGTGGACCGCGGCGCCCACGCTGGTGTTCTGCCGGGTCCCCGAGGGCCCCGATGCCGACGTCGCGCTGAGGGCGATCACCGCCCGCAACTTCGACAACTTCTGCTACGCCGACCTCAGCGGGGAGGTGAAGGCCAGCGACATAGTCGGCGGCGAGTGGTCCAAGACGGTGACCTACAGGGTGCCCGTGGACGGCGTGCCGCCCTACGGGGTGGCGCTCTCCGGGGGCGACCTGGCCCGCATCCAGGGCCAGGCGGTGGTGGTGATACCGCCCGGGGACCCGCCGGCGGTGACGGCGACCGAGGCGACCCCCTCGGCCGGCAAGCGCAACTTCACGCTGTCGGGCGAGAACTGGAGCGCGGGCCCGAGGTCGAAGAGTCTGTTACTGAACTGGAACCAGGGGCCGGTCAAGGGCGAGTTCTGCACCATTCCCGCCGGCGGCCTCGACGCGATCGAGGACCGCCACTGCGACACCGCCAACGCAGTGGACATAACGGTGCCCACCGCAGCCCCGCAAGGTGCCACATCCTGGTCGTTGGGCGACTTCAGCGCGGAGATGGCCTACACGGTGCCCGCCGAGGGCGTTCCCGCCGGCGGGGTGGCTGTCAGGGTCAGGCGCGAGGTCGAGAACAAGGCCCTGGAGGGCCCCAAGACGCTGGAGTCCGCGGTCGCGGTCGCGATCCCCAAGGCGCTGGTGGTGCTGACGATCACCCCGAACCAGATCTCTCGCGTGTACGGCGACACTGAGGACCTGGGCTTTGTTGTGGGGGGCCTCATCGACGGCGACGCCGCCGAGGACGTGGTGTCGGGCGACAAGCTGTCGCGCACCGGCGGCGACAATGCGGGCAGCTACACGCTGAGGCTGGGGTCGCTGTCGATCGAGGCGGCGTTCACCGGGAAGTACAAGCTGCCGACCGCGCCGGCATCGACGACCTACACGATCACCAAGAAGGCGGTGACGTACACCTCGTCGGCTGCGGACAAGGTGTATGACGGCACCAACGCCGCGCCGGCGGACCTGGGGGGTAGCTTCGACCCGACGCTGATCGGCACAGACAACGTGGTCGTGTCCGGCGGGACGTACGCGTCGAAGGACGTCGGCTCCAGCATCGTGGTGAGCGGCGCGTCGGTCTCCGGCACCGACGCCGGCAACTACACGGTCACTGTGGGCACGATCACCGGCGACATCACCAAGCGCGAGGTGTCGGTGGCCGCTGCGGTTGTGACCCGGGTCTACAACGGCGCGACGACGTTTTCGGGCGCGACCCTCTCCGGCGGCGAGGTGACCGGCGAGGCCGCCGGGGAGACGCTGACGCTGGAGGTGTCCGGCGGCACGTTCGCGTCGAAGAACGCGGCCAGCAGTATTGCGATCTCCAGTCCGGTGTTCTCGTTCACCGCGGCGTCGGGCACCGACAAGGACAACTACGACCTGCCCACGGGCATCACGGTGACGGGCACCATCGAGCCCAAGGCGGTGTCGGTGGCCGACGCGGTTGTGACCCGGGTCTACAACGGGGCGACGACGTTCTCGGGAGCGGTGCTGTCTGGCGGCGAGGTGACCGGCGAGGTGTCCGACGAGACCCTGACGCTGGTGGTGTCCGGCGGCACGTTCGCGTCCAAGGACGCGGCCAGCAGCATCGCCATCCAGAACCCGGTGTTCTCGTTCACCGCGAGCGCTGGCACCGCCAAGGCCAACTACGAGCTGCCTGCGTCGATCACGGTGACGGGCAGGATCACCGCGAAGGAGATCACCGACATCGGCTCGGTGACGGTGAAGGGCCGCGACTGGGACGGCGCCACCACCGCTGCCTTCGACACGTCGGCTGCGACCGGCACCGGGGTGCTGACCGGCGAGCTGAGCAGCTTCCGCGGGGGCGGGCTGGTGGTGACCGGCAGGTTCCCTGACGCCGCCAAGACCACCGCGGGCAGCCACCGCATCTCGGTGGCCTACACGCTGGCCGACGCGGGCTCCGGCGCCGGCGGGTTCAAGGCCGCCAACTATTCGATCGAGTCCTCCGCGGCGTCGGCGACGCTGACGGGCACCCTCACCGCGGTCAAGCCCAGCCAGCCGCAGAACGTCATGGCGAGTCCCAAGCCCGCCGCCGCGGGCGATGTGTCGGTGAGGTGGGAGGCGCCGGCGAGCACGGGCGGGGCGGCGGTGTCGGGCTACCGGGTGCGGTGGCGTACCGCCGCGGTCGGCACCGAGGGCGACGAGGGCTACACCGCGGCGGGTTCCTGGCAGGACGCCTCGGGCGACGACGACACCGGCGAGGCCGTCACCGGCACTACCTACACCATCGAGGACCTCACCGCGGGCACGGCCTATGACGTGGCGGTGGCGGCGGTGAACTCCGCCGGCACCGGGGAGTTCACCGCGCCGGTGCAGGCCACCCCCGCGGCGCTGGTGGTGCTGACGATCACCCCGGACCAGACGACGCGGACCTACGGCGACGCCGAGGACCTGGGGTTCACAGTGGGGGGCCTCATCGACGGCGACAGCGCCGTTGATGTGGTGTCGGGCAGCGTGCTGGAACGCGACGCGGGCGACGATGCGGGCACCTACACGCTGGGCCTGACCGGGCTGTCGATCAAGTCGGCGTTCACCGGGAAGTACAAGCTGCCGGCCGCGCCGGCATCGACGACGTACACGATCACCAAGAAGGCGGTCAGGTACACCTCGTCGGCTGCGGACAAGGTCTATGACGGCACCAACGCCGCGCCGTCGAGTCTGGGGGGCAGCTTCACCCCGGCGCTGATCGGCACAGACAACGTGGTGGTGTCCGGCGGCACGTACGCGTCGAAGAACGTCGGCACCAACATCGTGGTGAGCGGCGCGTCGGTCTCCGGCTCTGACAAGGGCAACTACACGGTCACCGTCGGCACGATCACCGGCGACATCACCAAGCGCGAGGTGACGGTGGCCGCCGCGGTGCTGACCCGGGCTTACAACGGCGCCACGACGTTCTCCAGTGCGGTGCTCTCGGGTGGCGAGGTGACCGGCGAGGCCGCCGGGGAGACCCTGACGCTGGAGGTGTCCGGCGGCACGTTCGCGTCGAAGAACGCGGCCAGCAGCATCGCCATTCAGAACCCGGTGTTCTCGTTCACCGCGGCGTCGGGCACCGACAAGGACAACTACACGCTGCCTGCGTCGATCACGGTGACGGGCACCATCGAGCCCAAGGCGGTGTCGGTGGCGGTGGCGGTGCTGACCCGGGTCTACAACGGGGCGACGACGTTCTCGGGGGCGGTGCTGTCGGGCGGCGAGGTGACCGGCGAGGTGACCGGGGAGACGTTGACGCTTTCGGTGTCCGGCGGCACGTTCGCGTCCAAGGACGCGGCCAGCAGCATCGCCATTCAGAACCCGGTGTTCTCGTTCACCGCGGGCGCAGGCACCGACAAGGACAACTACACGCTGCCTGCGTCGATCACGGTGACGGGCACGATCACCGCCAAGGAGATCACCGACATCGGCTCGGTGACGGTGAAGGACCGTGACTGGGACGGCTCCACCACCGCGACCTTCAACACGTCGGCCGCGACCGGAACCGGGGTGCTGACCGGCGAGCTGGACAGCTTCCGCGGGGGCGGGCTGGTGGTGACCGGCAGCTTCCCCGACGCCGCCAAGACTGCTGCGGGCAACCACCGCATCTCTGTGGCCTACACGTTGGCCGACGCGGGCACCGGCGCCAGCGGGTTCATCGCCAGCAACTACTCGATCAAGACCTCCGCGGCGGCGGCGACGCTGACGGGCACGCTCACCGCGGTCAAGCCCAGCACGCCGCAGAGCGTCACGGCGGGCCCCAAGGCCGCCGCTTCGGGCGACTTGGAGGTGACCTGGGCGGCGCCGGCGAGCACCGGGGGCGCGGCGGTGTCGGGCTATCGGGTGCGGTGGCGCACCGCCGCGGTCGGCACCCCCGGTGACGAGGGCTACACCGCCGCGGGCAGCTGGCAGGACGAGGACGGTGACGACAACAACGGCGAAGCCGTCACCAGCACGTCCTACACCATCGAGGACCTCACCGTGGGCACGGTCTATGACGTGGCGGTGGCGGCGGTGAACTCCGTCGGGACCGGGGAGTTCACGACTCCGGTGCAGGCCACGCCCGCGGCGCTGGTGGTGTTGACGATCACCCCGAACCAGATCACCCGGACCTACGGCGACACTGAGGATCTGGGGTTCGCGGTGGGTGGCCTCATCGACGGCGACGCGGCCGGTGATGTGGTGTCGGGCGACATGCTGACCCGCAGCGGCTCCGGCGGCGGTGTGGGCAGCTACACGCTGAGCCTGACCGGGCTGTCGATCGAGGCGGCGTTCGCCGGGAAGTACAAGCTGCCGGCCGCGCCGGCCACCACGAGCTACACGATCACCAAGAAGGCGGTCACCTACACCTCGTCAGCCGCGGACAAGGTCTATGACGGCAAGAACACCGCGCCCTCGAGTCTGGGGGGGAGCTTCAACCCGGCGCTGGTCGGCAACGACGATGTGGCGGTGTCGGGCGGCACGTACGCCTCCAAGGATGTCGCCGCCAGCATCGTGGTGAGCGGCGCGTCGGTCTCCGGTGCCGACAAGGGCAACTACACGGTCACTGTGGGGACGATCACCGGTGACATCACCAAGCGCGAGGTGTCGGTGGCCGCGGCGGTGCTGACCCGGGTCTACAACGGGGCGACGACGTTCTCGGGCGCGGTGCTCTCGGGCGGGGCGGTGACCGGCGCGGTGTCCGGGGAGACGCTGACGTTGGTGGTGTCCGGCGGCACGTTCGCGTCCAAGGACGCCGGCACCAGCATCTCGATCTCCAGCCCGGTGTTCTCGTTCACCGCGGCGGCGGGCACCGCCAAGACCAACTACAACCTGCCCGCGTCGATCACGGTGACGGGCAGGATCACCGCCAAGGAGATCACCGACATCGGCTCGGTGACGGTCACCGCCCGCAACTGGGACGGCGCCACCACCGCTGCGTTCGACACGTCGGCCGCCACCGGCACCGGTGTGCTGACCGGTGAGCTGTCCTCGTTCCGCGGGGGCGGGCTGGTGGTGACCGGCAGGTTCCCCGACGCCGCCAAGACTGCTGCGGGCAGCCACCGCATCTCTGTGGCCTACACGTTGGCCGACGCGGGCTCCGGCGCCGGCGGGTTCATCGCCAGCAACTACTCGATCAAGACCTCCGCGGCGGCGGCGACGCTGACGGGCACGCTCACCGCGGTCAAGCCCAGCGAGCCCCGGAGCGTCACGGCGGGTCCCAAGCCCGCCGCGTCGGGGGATGTGTCGGTGAGGTGGGCGGCGCCGGCGAGCACCGGCGGGGCGACGGTGTCGGGCTATCGGGTGCGGTGGCGCACCGCTCAGGTCGGCAACGCCGGCGAGCAGGGCCATGTGGCCGCGGGCGACTGGCAGGACGCGGACGGCGCCGACGACACCGGCGAGGCCGTCACCGGCACTGCCTACACCATCGAGGACCTCACCGTGGGCACGGTCTATGACGTGGCGGTGGCGGCGGTCAACTCCGTCGGGACCGGGGAGTTCACGACTCCGGTGCAGGCCACGCCCGCGGCGCTGGTGGTGTTGACGATCACCCCGAACCAGACCATGCGGACCTACGGCGACACTGAGGATCTGGGGTTCGCGGTGGGTGGCCTCATCGACGGCGACGCGGCCGGTGATGTGGTGTCGGGCGACATGCTGACCCGCAGCGGCTCCGGCGGCGGTGTGGGCAGCTACACGCTGAGCCTGACCGGGCTGTCGATCGAGGCGGCGTTCGCCGGGAAGTACAAGCTGCCGGCCGCGCCGGCCACCACGAGCTACACGATCACCAAGAAGGCGGTCACCTACACCTCGTCAGCCGCGGACAAGGTCTATGACGGCAAGAACACCGCGCCCTCGAGTCTGGGGGGGAGCTTCAACCCGGCGCTGGTCGGCAACGACGATGTGGCGGTGTCGGGCGGCACGTACGCCTCCAAGGATGTCGCCGCCAGCATCGTGGTGAGCGGCGCGTCGGTCTCCGGTGCCGACAAGGGCAACTACACGGTCACGGTGGGGACGATCACCGGTGACATCACCAAGCGCGAGGTGTCGGTGGCCGCGGCGGTGCTGACCCGGGTCTACAACGGGGCGACGACGTTCTCGGGCGCGGTGCTCTCGGGCGGGGCGGTGACCGGCGCGGTGTCCGGGGAGACGCTGACGTTGGTGGTGTCCGGCGGCACGTTCGCGTCCAAGGACGCCGGCACCAGCATCTCGATCTCCAGCCCGGTGTTCTCGTTCACCGCGGCGGCGGGCACCGCCAAGACCAACTACAACCTGCCCGCGTCGATCACGGTGACGGGCAGGATCACCGCCAAGGAGATCACCGACATCGGCTCGGTGACGGTCACCGCCCGCAACTGGGACGGCGCCACCACCGCTGCGTTCGACACGTCGGCCGCCACCGGCACCGGTGTGCTGACCGGTGAGCTGTCCTCGTTCCGCGGGGGCGGGCTGGTGGTGACCGGCAGGTTCCCCGACGCCGCCAAGACTGCTGCGGGCAGCCACCGCATCTCTGTGGCCTACACGTTGGCCGACGCGGGCTCCGGCGCCGGCGGGTTCATCGCCAGCAACTACTCGATCAAGACCTCCGCGGCGGCGGCGACGCTGACGGGCACGCTCACCGCGGTCAAGCCCAGCGAGCCCCGGAGCGTCACGGCGGGTCCCAAGCCCGCCGCGTCGGGGGATGTGTCGGTGAGGTGGGCGGCGCCGGCGAGCACCGGCGGGGCGACGGTGTCGGGCTATCGGGTGCGGTGGCGCACCGCTCAGGTCGGCAACGCCGGCGAGCAGGGCCATGTGGCCGCGGGCGACTGGCAGGACGCGGACGGCGCCGACGACACCGGCGAGGCCGTCACCGGCACTGCCTACACCATCGAGGACCTCACCGTGGGCACGGTCTATGACGTGGCGGTGGCGGCGGTCAACTCCGTCGGGACCGGGGAGTTCACGACTCCGGTGCAGGCCACGCCCGCGGCGCTGGTGGTGTTGACGATCACCCCGAACCAGACCATGCGGACCTACGGCGACACTGAGGATCTGGGGTTCGCGGTGGGTGGCCTCATCGACGGCGACGCGGCCGGTGATGTGGTGTCGGGCGACATGCTGACCCGCAGCGGCTCCGGCGGCGGTGTGGGCAGCTACACGCTGAGCCTGACCGGGCTGTCGATCGAGGCGGCGTTCGCCGGGAAGTACAAGCTGCCGGCCGCGCCGGCCACCACGAGCTACACGATCACCAAGAAGGCGGTCACCTACACCTCGTCAGCCGCGGACAAGGTCTATGACGGCAAGAACACCGCGCCCTCGAGTCTGGGGGGGAGCTTCAACCCGGCGCTGGTCGGCAACGACGATGTGGCGGTGTCGGGCGGCACGTACGCCTCCAAGGACGTCGCCGCCAGCATCGTGGTGAGCGGCGCGTCGGTCTCCGGCGCCGACGCCGGCAACTACACGGTCACTGTCGGCACGATCACCGGCGACATCACCAAGCGCGAGGTGTCGGTGGCCGACGCGGTGCTGACCCGGGTCTACAACGGGGCGACGACGTTCTCGGGCGCGGTGCTCTCGGGCGGTGACGTGACCGGCGCGGTGTCCGGGGAGACCCTGACGCTGGTGGTGTCCGGCGGCACGTTCGCGTCCAAGGACGCCGGCACCAGCATCTCGATCTCCAGCCCGGTGTTCTCGTTCACCGCCGCGGCGGGCACCGCCAAGACCAACTACGACCTGCCCACCTCGATCACCGTCACCGGCAGGATCACCGCCAAGGAGATCACCGACATCGGCTCGGTGACGGTGAAGGGCCGCGACTGGGACGGATCCACCACCGCTGCCTTCGACACGTCGGCCGCGACCGGCACCGGTGTGCTGACCGGCGAGCTGACCAGCTTCCGCGGGGGCGGGCTGGTGGTGACCGGCAGCTTCCCCGACGCCGCGAGGACCACCGCCGGCAACCACAACATCGAAGTCACATACAGCCTCGCCGACCACGGCACCGGCGCGGGCCGGTTCATCGCCAGCAACTATTCGATCAAGTCCTCCGCGGCGGCGGCGACGCTGACGGGCACGCTCAACGCGGTCGATCCCAGCGAGCCCCGGAGCGTCACCGCGGGTCCCAAGCCCGCCGCCGCGGGCGACCTGGAGGTTACGTGGGCGGCGCCGGCGAGCACGGGCGGTGCGGCGGTGTCGGGCTATCGGGTGCGGTGGCGCACCGCTCAGGTCGGCGCCCCGGGCGACGAGGGCTACACCGCCGCGGGCCCCTGGCAGGACGCCTCGGGCGCCGACGACACTGGCGAGGCCGTCGCGGCCTCCCCCTACACCATCGAGGACCTCACCGTGGGCACGGTCTATGACGTGGCTGTGGCGGCGGTGAACTCCGCGGGCACCGGGGAGTTCACTGTGCCGGTGCAGGCCACCCCCGCGGCGCTGGTGGTGTTGACGATCACCCCGAACCAGACCATGCGGACCTACGGCGACACTGAGGATCTGGGGTTCGCGGTGGGTGGCCTCATCGACGGCGACGCGGCCGGCGACGTGGTGTCGGGCGACATGCTGACCCGCAGCGGCTCCGGGGGCGGTGTGGGCAGCTACACGCTGAGCCTGACCGGGCTGTCGATCGAGGCGGCGTTCGCCGGGAAGTACGTGCTGCCCGGCGCGCCGACCGCGACGGCGTACACGATCACCAAGAAGGCGGTCACGTACACGTCGTCGGCTGCGGACAAGGTCTATGACGGCTCCAGGACGGCGCCGTCGGATCTGGGGGGCAGCTTCTCCCCGGCGCTGGTCGGCGAAGACGACGTGGTGGTGTCCGGCGGGACGTACGCGTCGAAGGACGTCGCCGCCGGGATCGTCATCACCGGCGCGTCGGTGTCCGGCGCCGACAAGGACAACTACACCGTCACTGTGGGGACGATCACCGGCGACATCACCAAGCGCGAGGTGGCGGTGGCCGCGGCGGTGCTGACCCGGGTCTACAACGGGGCCACGACGTTCTCTAGCGCGGTGCTGTCGGGCGGGGCGGTGACCGGCGAGGCCGCCGGGGAGACCCTGACGCTGGTGGTGTCCGGCGGCACGTTCGCGTCCAAGGACGCGGCCAGCAGCATCTCGATCTCGAGCCCGGTGTTCTCGTTCACCGCGGCGGCGGGCACCGCCAAGACCAACTACGACCTGCCCACCTCGATCACCGTCACCGGCAGGATCACCGCCAAGGAGATCACCGATATCGGCTCGGTGACGGTGAAGGGCCGCAACTGGGACGGTGCCACCACCGCTGCCTTCGACACGTCGGCTGCGACCGGCACCGGTGTGCTGACCGGCGAGCTGACCAGCTTCCGCGGCGGCGGGCTGGTGGTGACCGGCAGCTTCCCCGACGCCGCGAGGACCACCGCCGGCAACCACAACATCGAAGTCACATACAGCCTCGCCGACCACGGCTCCGGCGCCGGCCGGTTCATCGCCGCCAACTATTCGATCGAGTCCTCCGCGGCGGTGGCGACGCTGACGGGCACGCTCACCGCGGTCAAGCCCAGCGAGCCCCGGAGCGTCGCGGCGGGTCCCAAGCCCGCCGCGTCGGGGGATCTGTCAGTGGCCTGGGCGGCGCCGGCGAGCACCGGAGGGGCGGCGGTGACCTACCGGGTGCGGTGGCGCACCGCGCAGGTCGGCGCCGACGGCGACGAGGGCTACACCGCCGCGGGCTCCTGGCAGGACGCGGACGGCGCCGCCGACACCGGCGAGGCCGTCACCGGCACGTCCTACACCATCGAGGACCTCACCGTGGGCACGGTCTATGACGTGGCGGTGGCGGCGGTCAACTCTGCCGGCACCGGCAATTTCACCGCGCCGGTGCAGGCAACGCCCGCGGCGCTGGTGGTGTTGACGATCACCCCGAACCAGACCATGCGGACCTACGGCGACACTGAGGATCTGGGGTTCGCGGTGGGTGGCCTCATCGACGGCGACGCGGCCGGTGACGTGGTGTCGGGCGACATGCTGACCCGCAGCGGCTCCGGCGGCGGTGTGGGCAGCTACACGCTGAGCCTGACCGGGCTGTCGATCAAGGCGGCGTTCGCCGGGAAGTACAAGCTGCCGGCCGCGCCGGCCACCACGAGCTACACGATCACCAAGAAGGCGGTCACCTACACCTCGTCAGCCGCGGACAAGGTCTATGACGGCTCCAGGACGGCGCCGTCGGATCTGGGGGGCAGCTTCTCCCCGGCGCTGGTCGGCGAAGACGACGTGGTGGTGTCCGGCGGGACGTACGCGTCGAAGGACGTCGCCGCCGGGATCGTCATCACCGGCGCGTCGGTGTCCGGCGCCGACAAGGACAACTACACGGTCACTGTCGGCACGATCACCGGTGACATCACCAAGCGCGAGGTGTCGGTGGCCGCGGCGGTGCTGACCCGGGTCTACAACGGGGCGACGACGTTCTCGGGCGCGGTGCTCTCGGGTGGCGAGGTGACCGGCGTGGTGTCCGGTGAGACGCTGACGCTGGTGGTGTCCGGTGGCACGTTCGCGTCCAAGGACGCCGGCACCAGCATCTCGATCTCCAGTCCGGTGTTCTCGTTCACCGCGGCGTCGGGCACCACCAAGGCCAACTACGACCTGCCGTCGAGCATCACGGTGACGGGCAGGATCACCGCCAAGGAGATCACCGCCATAAGCGGCGTGACGGTCACCGCCCGCGACTGGGACGGCACCACGACCGCTGCCTTCGTCACGTCCTCCGCCACCGGCACCGGGGTGCTCACCGGCGAGCTGACCAGCTTCCGCGGCGGCGGGCTGGTGGTGACCGGCAGCTTCCCCGACGCCGCGAGGACCACCGCCGGCAACCACAACATCGAAGTCACATACAGCCTCGCCGACCAAGGCTCCGGCGCCGGCCGGTTCATCGCCGCCAACTATTCGATCGAGTCCTCCGCGGCGGTGGCGACGCTGACGGGCACGCTCACCGCGGTCAAGCCCAGCGAGCCCCAGAGCGTCACGGCGGGTCCCAAGCCCGCCGCGTCGGGGGATCTGTCGGTGGCCTGGGCGGCGCCGGCGAGCACCGGCGGAGCCACGGTGACCTATCGGGTGCGGTGGCGCACCGCGCAGGTCGGCAACGCCGGCGAGCAGGGCCATGTGGCCGCGGGCTCCTGGCAGGACGCGGACGGCGCCGACGACACCGGCGAGGCCGTCACCGGCACTGCCTACACCATCGAGGACCTCACCGTGGGCACGGTCTATGACGTGGCGGTGGCGGCGGTCAACTCTGCCGGGACCGGCAATTTCACCGCGCCGGTGCAGGCAACGCCCGCGGCGCTGGTGGTGTTGACGATCACCCCGAACCAGACCATGCGGACCTACGGCGACACTGAGGATCTGGGGTTCGCGGTGGGTGGCCTCATCGACGGCGACGCGGCCGGTGACGTGGTGTCGGGCGACATGCTGACCCGCAGCGGCTCCGGCGGCGGTGTGGGCAGCTACACGCTGAGCCTGACCGGGCTGTCGATCGAGGCGGCGTTCGCCGGGAAGTACAAGCTGCCGGCCGCGCCGGCCACCACGAGCTACACGATCACCAAGAAGGCGGTCACCTACACCTCGTCAGCCGCGGACAAGGTCTATGACGGCAAGAACACCGCGCCCTCGAGTCTGGGGGGGAGTTTCACCCCGGCGCTGGTCGGCAACGACGATGTGGCGGTGTCGGGCGGCACGTACGCCTCCAAGGACGTCGGCGCCAGCATCGTGGTGAGCGGCGCGTCGGTCTCCGGCGCCGACGCCGGCAACTACACGGTCACTGTCGGCACGATCACCGGTGACATCACCAAGCGCGAGGTGTCGGTGGCCGCGGCGGTGCTGACCCGGGTCTACAACGGCGCGACGACGTTCTCCAGTGCGGTGCTCTCGGGCGGGGCGGTGACCGGCGCGGTGACCGGTGAGACGCTGACGCTGGTGGTGTCCGGCGGCACGTTCGCGTCCAAGGACGCCGGCACCAGCATCTCGATCTCCAGCCCGACGTTCTCGTTCACCGCCGCCCAAGGCACTGCCAAGACCAACTACAACCTGCCTGCATCCATCACGGTGACGGGCAGGATCACCGCCAAGGAGATCACCGCCATCGCTGGCGTGACGGTCACCGCCCGCAACTGGGACGGCACCACGACCGCTGCCTTCGTCACGTCCTCCGCCACCGGCACCGGGGTGCTCACCGGCGAGCGGGCGTCGTTCCGCGGCGGCGGGCTGGTGGTGACCGGCAGCTTCCCGGCTGCCGCCGCGACCTCCGCCGGCAGCCACAACATCGACGTCGTCTACACGTTGGCCGACGCGGGCTCCGGCGCCGGCGGGTTCATCGCCTCCAACTATTCGATCAAGTCCTCCGCGGCGACGGCGACGCTGACGGGCACCCTCACCGCGGTCAAGCCCGGCCAGCCCCAGAGCCTCGCCGCGGCTGCCGTGGCGGAGGCGGTGAAGGCGACTTGGGAGGCGCCGGCGAGCACGGGCGGGGCGGCGGTGTCGGGCTATCGGGTGCGGTGGCGCACCGCCGCGGTCGGCACCGAGGGCAACGAGGGCTACACCGCGGCGGGCGATTGGCAGGACGCGGACGGCGCCGACGACACCGGCGAGGCCGTCACCGGCACTGCCTACACCATCGAGGACCTCACCGCGGGCACGGCCTATGACGTGGCGGTGGCGGCGGTCAACTCTGCCGGGACCGGCAATTTCACCGCGCCGGTGCAGGCAACGCCCGCGGCGCTGGTGGTGTTGACGATCACCCCGAACCAGACCATGCGGACCTACGGCGACACTGAGGATCTGGGGTTCGCGGTGGGGGGTCTCGACACCGGCGACGACGCCGCGGATGTGGTGTCGGGCGACAAGCTCTCGCGCACCCCCGGCGATGGCGTGGGCAGCTACACGCTGAGCCTGGGGTCGCTGTCGATCAAGGCGGCGTTCGCCAACAAGTACAAGCTGCCGGCCGCGCCGGCCACCTCGGCCTACACGATCACCAAGAAGGCGGTCACCTACACCTCGACGGCCGCGGACAAGGTCTACGACGGCACCAACGCCGCGCCGTCGAGTCTGGGGGGCAGCTTCACCCCGGCGCTGATCGACGACGACGACGTGGTGGTGTCCGGCGGCACGTACGCGTCCAAGAACGTCGCGGCCGGGATCGCCATCAGCGGCGCGTCGGCGTCCGGGACCGATGTGGGCAACTACACGGTCACGGTGGGCACGATCACCGGTGACATCACCAAGCGCGAGGTGTCGGTGGCCGCGGCGGTGCTGACCCGGGTCTACAACGGCGCGACGACGTTCTCCAGTGCGGTGCTCTCGGGCGGGGCGGTGACCGGCGCGGTGACCGGTGAGACGCTGACGCTGGTGGTGTCCGGCGGCACGTTCGCGTCCAAGGACGCCGGCACCAGCATCTCGATCTCCAGCCCGACGTTCTCGTTCACCGCCGCCCAAGGCACTGCCAAGACCAACTACAACCTGCCTGCATCCATCACTGTGACGGGCAGGATCACCGCCAAGGAGATCACCGCCATCGCTGGCGTGACGGTCACCGCCCGCAACTGGGACGGCACCACGACCGCTGCCTTCGTCACGTCCTCCGCCACCGGCACCGGGGTGCTCACCGGCGAGCGGGCGTCGTTCCGCGGCGGCGGTCTGGTGGTCACCGGCAGCTTCCCCGACGCCGCGAAGACCACAGCCGGCAACCACAACATCGACGTCACATACACCCTCGCCGACCACGGCTCCGGCACCAGCGGGTTCATCGCCTCCAACTATTCGATCAAGTCCTCCGCGGCGACGGCGACGCTGACGGGCACCCTCACCGCGGTCAAGCCCGGCCAGCCCCAGAGCCTCGCCGCGGCTGCCGTGGCGGAGGCGGTGAAGGCGACCTGGGAGGCGCCGGCGAGCACGGGCGGGGCGGCGGTGTCGGGCTATCGGGTGCGGTGGCGCACCGCCGCGGTCGGCACCGAGGGCAACGAGGGCTACACCGCGGCGGGCGATTGGCAGGACGCCGACGGTGCCGACGACGACGGCGAGGACGTGGGCGACGTGCTCGCCTACACGATCGGGGATCTGGCCGCGGGCACGGCCTATGACGTGGCGGTGGCGGCGGTGAACTCCGTCGGGACCGGCGAGTTCAGCTCCGCGGTGCAGGCCACCCCGGCCGCGTTCAAGGTGTTGACGATCACCCCGAACCAGATCACCCGGGTGTACGGCGATACTGAGGATCTGGGGTTCGTTGTGGGGGGTCTCGACTCCGGCGACCCGGCCGGCGACGTGGTATCTGGCGACAAGCTCTCGCGCACCCCCGGCGATGGCGTGGGCAGCTACACGCTGAGCCTGGGGTCGCTGTCGATCAAGGCGGCGTTCGCCAACAAGTACAAGCTGCCGGCCGCGCCGGCCACCTCGGCCTACACGATCACCAAGAAGGCGGTCACCTACACCTCGACGGCCGCGGACAAGGTCTACGACGGCACCAACGCCGCGCCGTCGAACTTGGGGGGCAGCTTCGACCCGGCGCTGATCGACGACGACGACGTGGTGGTGTCCGGCGGCACGTACGCCTCCAAGAACGTCGCCGCCAACATCACGGTGAGCGGTGCGTCGGTCTCCGGCGCCGACAAGGGCAACTACACGGTCACGGTGGGCACGATCACCGGCGACATCACCAAGCGCTCGGTGTCGGTGGCCGACGCGGTGCTGACCCGCGTCTACAACGGCGCCACCACGTTCTCCAGCGCGGTGCTCTCCGGCGGCGAGGTAACCGGCGAGGCCTCCGGGGAGACCCTCACCTTGGCGGTGTCGGGCGGCACGTTCGCGTCCAAGGACGCGGCCACCAGCATCTCGATCTCCAGCCCGACGTTCTCGTTCACCGCCTCCCAAGGCACTGCCAAGACCAACTACAACCTGCCTGCATCCATCACTGTGACGGGCAGGATCACCGCCAAGGAGATCACCGCCATCGCTGGCGTGACGGTCACCGCCCGCAACTGGGACGGCACCACCACCGCTGCGTTCAACAGGTCCGCCGCGACCGGAACAGGTGTGCTCACCGGTGAGCTGACCAGCTTCCGCGGCGGCGGTCTGGTGGTCACCGGCAGCTTCCCCGACGCCGCGAAGACCACAGCCGGCAACCACAACATCGACGTCACATACACCCTCGCCGACCACGGCTCCGGCACCAGCGGGTTCATCGCCTCCAACTATTCGATCAAGTCCTCCGCGGCGACGGCGACGCTGACGGGCACCCTCACCGCGGTCAAGCCCGGCCAGCCCCAGAGCCTCGCCGCGGCTGCCGTGGCGGAGGCGGTGAAGGCGACTTGGGAGGCGCCGGCGAGCACGGGCGGGGCGGCGGTGTCGGGCTATCGGGTGCGGTGGCGCACCGCCGCGGTCGGCACCGAGGGCAACGAGGGCTACACCGCGGCGGGCGATTGGCAGGACGCGGACGGTGCCGACGACACCGGCGAGGACGTGGGCGACGTGCTCGCCTACACGATCGGAAGCCTCACCGCGGGCACGGCCTATGACGTGGCGGTGGCGGCGGTGAACTCCGTCGGGACCGGCGAGTTCAGCTCCGCGGTGCAGGCCACCCCGGCCGCGTTCAAGGTGTTGACGATCACCCCGAACCAGATCACCCGGGTGTACGGCGCCGCTGAGGATCTGGGGTTCGCGGTGGGGGGTCTCGACACCGGCGACGACGCCGCGGATGTGGTGTCGGGCGACAAGCTCTCGCGCACCCCCGGCGATGGCGTGGGCAGCTACACGCTGAGCCTGGGGTCGCTGTCGATCCAGGCGGCGTTCGCCGACAAGTACAAGCTGCCCACTGCGCCCACCGCGACGACCTACACGATC
Source organism: Candidatus Aldehydirespirator sp. (assembly GCA_965203575.1). Classification (GTDB taxonomy): domain Bacteria; phylum Actinomycetota; class Acidimicrobiia; order Acidimicrobiales; family Aldehydirespiratoraceae; genus Aldehydirespirator. Next base: position 1,233,078 of record OZ241894.1, on the reverse strand, counting down.
ACCAAGAAGGCGGTCACCTACACCTCGACGGCCGCGGACAAGGTCTACGACGGCACCAACGCCGCGCCGTCGAACTTGGGGGGCAGCTTCAACCCGGCGCTGATCGACGACGACGACGTGGTGGTGTCCGGCGGCACGTACGCCTCCAAGAACGTCGCCGCCAACATCACGGTGAGCGGTGCGTCGGTCTCCGGCGCCGACAAGGGCAACTACACGGTCACGGTGGGCACGATCACCGGCGACATCACCAAGCGCTCGGTGTCGGTGGCCGACGCGGTGCTGACCCGCGTCTACAACGGCGCCACCACGTTCTCCAGTGCGGTGCTCTCCGGCGGCGAGGTAACCGGCGAGGCCTCCGGGGAGACCCTCACCTTGGCGGTGTCGGGCGGCACGTTCGCGTCCAAAGACGCCGGCACCAGCATCTCGATCTCCAGCCCGACGTTCTCGTTCACCGCCTCCCAAGGCACTGCCAAGACCAACTACAACCTGCCTGCATCCATCACTGTGACGGGCAGGATCACCGCCAAGGAGATCACCGCCATCGCTGGCGTGACGGTCACCGCCCGCAACTGGGACGGCACCACCACCGCTGCGTTCAACAGGTCCGCCGCCACCGGAACAGGTGTGCTCACCGGTGAACTGACCAGCTTCCGCGGCGGCGGGCTGGTGGTCACCGGCAGCTTCCCCGACGCCGCGAAGACCACAGCCGGCAACCACAACATCGACGTCACATACACCCTCGCCGACCACGGCTCCGGCACCAGCGGGTTCATCGCCTCCAACTATTCGATCAAGTCCTCCGCGGCGACGGCGACGCTGACGGGCACCCTCACCGCGGTCAAGCCCGGCCAGCCCCAGAGCCTCGCCGCGGCTGCCGTGGCGGAGGCGGTGAAGGCGACCTGGGAGGCGCCGGCGAGCACGGGCGGGGCGGCGGTGTCGGGCTACCGGGTGCGGTGGCGCACCGCCGCGGTCGGCACCGAGGGCAACGAGGGCTACACCGCGGCGGGCGACTGGCAGGACGACGACGGCGCCGACGACACCGGCGAGGCCGTCACCGGCACTGCCTACACGATCGGGGGCCTGACCGCGGGGACGGCCTATGACGTGGCTGTGGCGGCGGTGAACTCCGTCGGGACCGGGGAGTTCAGCTCCGCGGTGCAGGCCACCCCGGCCGCGTTCAAGGTGTTGACGATCACCCCGAACCAGATCACCCGGGTGTACGGCGCCGCTGAGGATCTGGGCTTCGCGGTGGGGGGTCTCGACTCCGGCGACGACGCCGCGGATGTGGTGTCTGGCGACAAGCTGGCCCGCACCCCGGGCGACGATGTGGGCAGCTACACGCTGAGCCTGGGGTCGCTGTCGATCGAGGCGGCGTTCACCGACAAGTACAAGCTGCCCACCGCGCCGGCCACCACGAGCTACACGATCACCAAGAAGGCGGTCACCTACACCTCGACGACTGCGGACAAGGTATACGACGGCACCAACGCCGCGCCGTCGAGTCTGGGGGGCAGCTTCAACCCGGCGCTGATCGGCAACGACGACGTGGACGTGACCGGCGGCACGTACGCCTCCAAGAACGTCGCGGCCGGGATCGTCATCAGCGGCGCGTCGCCCTCCGGGACCGACGCCGGCAACTACACGGTCACGGTGGGGACGATCACCGGAGACATCACCAAGCGCGAGGTGGCGGTGGCCGACGCGGTGCTGACCCGGGTCTACAACGGGGCGACGACGTTCTCCAGTGCGGTGCTGTCGGGCGGGGCGGTGACCGGCGCGGTGACCGGGGAGACGCTGACGCTGGTGGTGTCCGGCGGCACGTTCGCGTCCAAGGACGCCGGCACCAGCATCTCGATCTCCAGCCCGACGTTCTCGTTCACCGCCGCCCAAGGCACCGCCAAGGCCAACTACAACCTGCCCGCATCCATCACGGTGACGGGCAGGATCACCGCCAAGGAGATCACCGCCATCAACGGCGTGACGGTCACCGCCCGCAACTGGGACGGCTCCACCACCGCTGCCTTCGTCACGTCCTCCGCCACCGGCACCGGTGTGCTCACCGGCGAACTGGCCAACTTCCGCGGCGGCGGTCTGGTCGTGACCGGCAGCTTCCCGGCAGCCGCCGCGACCACCGCCGGCAACCACAACATCAACGTCGTCTACACGTTGGCCGACCAGGGCGCCGGCGCCGGCCGGTTCATCGCCGGCAACTACTCGATCAAGTCCTCCGCGGCGACGGCGACGCTGACGGGCACCCTCACCGCGGTCAAGCCCAGCCAGCCCCAGAGCCTCGCCGCGGCGGTCGCCGCGGAGGCGCTGAAGGTGACCTGGGAGGCGCCGGCGAGCACCGGAGGAGCCACGGTGACGTACCGGGTGCGGTGGCGCACCGCCCAGGTCGGCACCGACGGCGACGCGGGCTACACCGCGGCGGGCGACTGGCAGGACGCCGACGGCGCCGACGACGACGGCGAGGCCGTCACCGGCACCGCCTACACCATCGAGGACCTCACCGCGGGCACGGCCTACGACGTGGCCGTCGCGGCGGTCAACTCCGCCGGCGCCAGCGACTTCACCACGCCGGTGCAGGCCACCCCCAAGGCGGAGGCCACGCTGAAGGCGTGCGCGGGCCCGAGCGCGGCGGCGGACTGCACCGGGCTGACGGCGACGGGCGCGGGCGAGCAGACGCTCACCGTCGCCGGCACCGGCTGGACCGACCTGAGCGGCACGCTGTATCTGTTCGCCTGCATCGTGCCCGAATCAGGCGACGCCGACGATGTGAACCACCTCTTGGACTGCGACCTGGGAAGCGATCTCCTCGCGTTCCTGAAGAGCACCGGCGAGACGGCCGGCACGACGGAGGGGTCGCAGGACCTTGGGGACCCCCACGCGACTTCGGGACGCATCCTCTTCCTCCAGGTCATCGACGCCGCCAATGTGTTCTCGGTCGATGCTGAGGGGTCCTTCAGTGTGGACATAGCGGTCGACGTCCCCGTCGAGGGGATCGTGATCAGCGCCAAAGTGGGCCTCCAGGAAGGACAGAGCGTCAACAAGCTGATCGAGGCGGTGTGGGTGTCGGCGGAGGCGTGGCAGACGCGGGGTGTGATCCTGGGCGCCATCGACAACAGCAAGAGCCATCCGACCCGCGACGGCGGGGGGCTCTACCCCGGCGCCGACGACGACTCCGGCGACACCCACGACGTGGTGTTGTCCGGCGACGGCTGGAAGGCGTCGACGACACTGACCGCAGAGTTCTGCGCGGCCCCCGCGTCGGGGGACCTCAGCACGATCGCCGACTCCGACTGCGTCCCGAAGGGCCGGAAGTCGATAACCACCGACAGCGACGGCAAGTTCTCCGGCGAGACGATGACCTACACGACTCCCACCGACGGCGTTCCCGGCGACGGGGTCGCGGTGAGGGTCAGCGGCGACGACCAGAGCAGCAGCAGCCGGGCGTTCGCGCTCGCGGTGATCCACGCCCCGGGGGTCATCGACGTGACGGCCCTGACCCGCACCCAGCGCGACGCGCTGACGCCGGGCGACACGAGCGACTTCGCCGCCAAGGGCTCGAAGTGGATCGTGGCGCCCGGGCTGGTGCTGTGCCGGGTTCCCGAGGGCCCCGATCCCGACGTCGCGCTGAGGGCGATCACCGGCCGCAACTTCGACAACTTCTGCTACGCCAACCTCGCCGGGCTGCTCCAAGACAAGGACGTGGTCGGCGGCAAGTGGACCAAGACGCTGACCTACACGGTGCCCGCAGGGGGCGTGCCGCCCTACGGGCTGGCCTACTCCGCGGGCGACCTGGCCCGCATCCAGGGCCAGGCGGTGGTGGTGATACCACCGGGGGACCGCCCGACACTGACGGCGACCGAGACGACCCCCTCGGCCGGCAAGCGCAACTTCACGCTGTCGGGGTCGAACTGGACCGCGGGCCCGAAGGTCTTCTCGCGGTTCCAGAGCTGGAACCAGGGGCCGGTCAAGGGCGAGTTCTGCACCATCCCCTCCGGGGGCCTCGCCGAGGTCGCCGACGAGCACTGCGACAGCGACAACGCAGTGGACATAACGGTGCCCACCGAGGGCCCCGAGGGCGACACGAACTGGTCGCTGGGCGACCTCGCCGCGTCGATGGCCTACACCGTGCCCACCGAGGGCGTTCCCGCCGCCGGGGTGGCCATCAGGGTCAGGCGCGAGGTCGGCAACAAGGATCTGGAGGGCCCCAAGACGCTGGAGTCCGCGGTCGCGGTCGCCATCCCCACCGCGCTGAAGGTGTTGACGATCACCCCGAACCAGATCACCCGGGTGTACGGCGCCGCTGAGGATCTGGGCTTCGCGGTGGGGGGTCTCGACTCCGGCGACGACGCCGCGGATGTGGTGTCGGGCGACAAGCTTTCGCGCACCCCGGGCGACGATGTGGGCAGCTACACGCTGAGCCTGACCGGGCTGTCGATCAAGGCGGCGTTCGCGGACAAGTACAAGCTGCCGGCCGCGCCCACCGCGGCGACGTACACGATCACCAAGAAGGCGGTCACCTACACGTCGTCGGCCGCGGACAAGGTCTATGACGGCTCCAGGACGGCGCCGTCGGATCTGGGGGGCAGCTTCGACCCGGCGCTGGTCGGCAGCGACGACGTGGTGGTGTCCGGCGGCACGTACGCGTCCAAGAACGTCGCCGCCAACATCACGGTGAGCGGTGCGTCGGTCTCCGGCGACGATGTGGGCAACTACACGGTCACGGTGGGGACGATCACCGGCGACATCACCAAGCGCTCGGTGTCGGTGGCCGACGCGGTGCTGACCCGGGTCTACAACGGCGCGACGACGTTCTCGGGAGCGGTGCTGTCGGGCGGGGCGGTGACCGGCGCGGTGACCGGGGAGACGCTGACGCTGGTGGTGTCCGGCGGCACGTTCGCGTCCAAGGACGCCGGCACCAGCATCTCGATCTCCAGCCCGACGTTCTCGTTCACCGCCGCCCAAGGCACCGCCAAGGCCAACTACAACCTGCCCGCATCCATCACGGTGACGGGCAGGATCACCGCCAAGGAGATCACCGCCATCAGCGGCGTGACGGTCACCGCCCGCAACTGGGACGGCGCCACCACCGCTGCCTTCGTCACGTCGGCCGCGAACGGGACCGGGGTGCTGACCGGCGAACTGGCCAACTTCCGCGGCGGCGGTCTGGTCGTGACCGGCAGCTTCCCGGCAGCCGCCGCGACCACCGCCGGCAACCACAACATCGACGTCGTCTACACGTTGGCCGACCAGGGCTCCGGCGCCGGCCGGTTCATCGCCAGCAACTACTCGATCAAGACTTCGGCGGCGACGGCGACGCTGACGGGCACGCTCACCGCGGTCAAGCCCGGCCAGCCTCAGAGCCTCGCCGCGGCTGCCGTGGCGGAGGCGGTGAAGGCGACTTGGGAGGCGCCGGCGAGCACGGGCGGGGCGGCGGTGTCGGGCTATCGGGTGCGGTGGCGCACCGCCGCGGTCGGCACCGAGGGCAACGAGGGATATGTGGCCGCGGGCGATTGGCAGGACGCGGACGGTGCCGACGACACCGGCGAGGACGTGGGCGACGTGCTCGCCTACACGATCGGAAGCCTCACCGCGGGCACGGCCTATGACGTGGCGGTGGCGGCGGTGAACTCCGTCGGGACCGGCGAGTTCAGCTCCGCGGTGCAGGCCACCCCGGCCGCGTTCAAGGTGTTGACGATCACCCCGAACCAGATCACCCGGGTGTACGGCGCCAGCGAGGACCTGGGGTTCGCGGTGGGGGGCCTCGACACCGGCGACCCGGCCGGCGACGTGGTATCTGGCGACAAGCTCTCGCGCACCCCCGGCGATGGCGTGGGCAGCTACACGCTGAGCCTGGGGTCGCTGTCGATCAAGGCGGCGTTCGCCAACAAGTACAAGCTGCCGGCCGCGCCGGCCACCACGGCCTACACGATCACCAAGAAGGCGGTCACCTACACCTCGACGGCCGCGGACAAGGTCTACGACGGCACCAACGCCGCGCCGTCGAACTTGGGGGGCAGCTTCAACCCGGCGCTGATCGACGACGACGACGTGGTGGTGTCCGGCGGCACGTACGCGTCCAAGAACGTCGCGGCCGGGATCGCGATCAGCGGCGCGTCGGCGTCCGGGACCGATGTGGGCAACTACACGGTCACGGTGGGCACGATCACCGGCGACATCACCAAGCGCTCGGTGTCGGTGGCCGACGCGGTGCTGACCCGCGTCTACAACGGCGCCACCACGTTCTCCAGCGCGGTGCTCTCCGGCGGCGAGGTGACCGGCGAGGCCTCCGGGGAGACCCTCACCTTGGCGGTGTCCGGCGGCACGTTCGCGTCCAAGGACGCGGCCACCAGCATCTCGATCTCCAGCCCGACGTTCTCGTTCACCGCCGCCCAAGGCACTGCCAAGACCAACTACAACCTGCCCGCATCCATCACGGTGACGGGCAGGATCACCGCCAAGGAGATCACCGCCATCAACGGCGTGACGGTCACCGCCCGCGACTGGGACGGCGCCACCACCGCTGCGTTCAACAGGTCCGCCGCGACCGGAACAGGTGTGCTCACCGGTGAGCTGGCCAACTTCCGCGGCGGCGGTCTGGTGGTGACCGGCAGCTTCCCCGACGCCGCGAGGACCACAGCCGGCAGCCACAACATCGACGTCACATACACCCTCGCCGACCACGGCTCCGGCGTCGGCGGGTTCATCGCCTCCAACTATTCGATCAAGTCCTCCGCGGCGACGGCGACGCTGACGGGCACCCTCACCGCGGTCAAGCCCGGCCAGCCCCAGAGCCTCGCCGCGGCTGCCGTGGCGGAGGCGCTGAAGGCGACTTGGGAGGCGCCGGCGAGCACGGGCGGGGCGGCGGTGTCGGGCTATCGGGTGCGGTGGCGCACCGCCGCGGTCGGCACCGAGGGCAACGAGGGATATGTGGCGGCGGGCGATTGGCAGGACGCGGACGGTGCCGACGACGACGGCGAGGCCGTCACCGGCACTGCCTACACCATCGGGGACCTGGCCGCGGGCACGGCCTATGACGTGGCTGTGGCGGCGGTGAACTCCGTCGGGACCGGCGAGTTCAGCTCCGCGGTGCAGGCCACCCCGGCCGCGTTCAAGGTGTTGACGATCACCCCGAACCAGATCACCCGGGTGTACGGCGCCAGCGAGGATCTGGGCTTCGCGGTGGGGGGCCTCGACACCGGTGACGACGCCGCGGATGTGGTGTCGGGCGACAAGCTTTCGCGCACCCCCGGCGATGGCGTGGGCAGCTACACGCTGAGCCTGGGGTCGCTGTCGATCCAGGCGGCGTTCACCGACAAGTACAAGCTGCCCACTGCGCCCACCGCGACGACCTACACGATCACCAAGAAGGCCGTCACCTACACGTCGTCGGCCGCGGACAAGGTCTATGACGGCACCAACGCCGCGCCGTCGAACTTGGGGGGCAGCTTCAACCCGGCGCTGATCGACGGCGACGACGTGGTGGTGTCCGGCGGGACGTACGCCTCCAAGAACGTCGCCGCCAACATCACGGTGAGCGGTGCGTCGGTCTCCGGCGCCGATGTGGGCAACTACACGGTCACGGTGGGGACGATCACCGGTGACATCACCAAGCGCTCGGTGTCGGTGGCCGACGCGGTGCTGACCCGGGTCTACAACGGCGCGACGACGTTCTCGAGTGCGGTGCTGTCGGGCGGGGCGGTGACCGGCGCGGTGACCGGGGAGACGCTGACGCTGGTGGTGTCCGGAGGCACGTTCGCGTCCAAGGACGCGGGCACCAGCATCTCGATCTCCAGCCCGACGTTCTCGTTCACCGCCGCCCAAGGCACTGCCAAGGCCAACTACAACCTGCCTGCATCCATCACGGTGACGGGCAGGATCACCGCCAAGGAGATCACCGCCATCAGCGGCGTGACGGTCACCGCCCGCAACTGGGACGGCGCCACCACCGCTGCCTTCAACACGTCGGCCGCCACCGGAACCGGTGTGCTCACCGGCGAACTGGCCAACTTCCGCGGCGGCGGGCTGGTCGTCACCGGCAGTTTCCCCGACGCCGCGAGGACCACCGCCGGCAGCCACAACATCAACGTCACTTACAGCCTCGCCAACCACGGCGCCGGCGCCGGCCGGTTCATCGCCGGCAACTATTCGATCAAGTCCTCCGCGGCGACGGCGACGCTGACGGGCACGCTCACCGCGGTCAAGCCCGGACAGCCCCAGAGCGTCGCCGCGGAGGCGGCCACGCAGGCGCTGAAGGCGACTTGGACGGCGGCGAGCAGCGGCGGCGCGGCGGTGACGTACCGGGTGCGGTGGCGCACCGCGCAGGTCGGCACCCAGGGCGAGCAGGGCCATGTGGCCGCGGGCAGCTGGCAGGACGAGGACGGCGACGACGACGACGGCGAGGCCGTCGGCGACGTGCTCACCTACACCATCGAGGACCTCACCGCGGGCACGCTCTACGACGTGGCCGTCGCGGCGGTCAACTCCGTCGGCGCCAGCGACTTCACCACGCCGGTGCAGGCCACCCCCACCGCGTTGAAGGTGTTGACGATCACTCCGAACCAGACCAGCCGGGTGTACGGCGAGACCGAGGACCTCGGGTTCACGGTGAGTGGCCTGGTTGACGGCGACGCGGCCGGCGACGTGGTCTCGGGCAGCGTGCTGACCCGCAGCGGCTCCGGCGACGACGTGGGCAGCTACACGCTGAGCCTGACCGGGCTGTCGATCAAGGCGGCGTTCACCGGCAAGTACGAGCTGCCCACCGCGCCGGCCACCACGGCCTACACGATCACCAAGAAGGCGGTCACGTACACCTCGTCGGCCGCGGACAAGGTCTATGACGGCACCAACGCCGCGCCGTCGAATCTGGGGGGCAGCTTCAACCCGGCGCTGATCGGCACAGACGACGTGGTGGTGTCCGGCGGCACGTACGCGTCCAAGAACGTCGGCGCCAACATCACGGTCAGCGGCGCGTCGGTCTCCGGCGACGACAAGGACAACTACATGGTCACGGTGGGCACGATCACCGGCGACATCACCAAGCGTCCGGTGTCGGTGGCCGACGCGGTGCTGACCCGCGTCTACAACGGCGCCACCACGTTCTCCAGCGCGGTGCTCTCCGGCGGCGAGGTCACCGGCGAGGCCTCCGGGGAGACGTTGACGCTGGTGGTGTCCGGCGGCACGTTCGCGTCCAAGGACGCCGGCACCAGCATCTCGATCTCCAGCCCGACGTTCTCGTTCACCGCCGCCCAAGGAACTGCCAAGACCAACTACAACCTGCCGTCGAGCATCACGGTGACGGGCAGGATCACCGCCAAGGAGATCACCGCCATCAACGGCGTGACGGTCACCGCCCGCAACTGGGACGGCGCCACCACCGCTGCCTTCGTCACGTCCTCCGCCACCGGAACCGGGGTGCTCAGCGGTGAGCTGGCCAGTTTCCGCGGCGGCGGGCTGGTCGTCACCGGCAGCTTCCCGGCTGCCGCCGCGACCTCCGCCGGCAGCCACAACATCGACGTCACTTACAGCCTCGCCAACCACGGCGCCGGCGCCGGCCGGTTCATCGCCAGCAACTACTCGATCAAGACCTCAGCGGCGACGGCGACGCTGACGGGCACCCTCACCGCGGTCAAGCCCAGCCAGCCCCAGAGCCTCGCCGCGGCTTCCGTCGCGGAGGCGCTGAAGGTGACCTGGGAGGCGCCGGCGAGCACGGGCGGGGCGGCGGTGTCGGGCTACCGGGTGCGGTGGCGCACCGCGCAGGTCGGCACCGAGGGCAACGAGGGCTATGTGGCTGCGGGCAACTGGCAGGACGCCGACGGCGACGACAACACCGGCGAGGCCGTCACCGGCACTGCCTACACCATCGAGGACCTGACCGCGGGCACGGCCTATGACGTGGCCGTGGCGGCGGTCAACTCCGTCGGGACCGGCGAGTTCAGCTCCGCGGTGCAGGCCACCCCGGCCGCGTTCAAGGTGTTGACGATCACCCCGAACCAGACCACCCGGGTGTATGGCGAGACCGAGGACCTGGGGTTTGTTGTGGGGGGCCTCGACACCGGCGACCCGGCCGGCGACGTGGTCTCGGGCAGTGTGCTGACCCGCAGCGGCTCCGGCGACGATGTGGGCAGCTACACGCTGAGCCTGACCGGGCTGTCGATCAAGGCGGCGTTCGCGGACAAGTACGAGCTGCCCGCCGCGCCGGCCACCACGACCTACACGATCACCAAGAAGGCGGTCACGTACACGTCGTCGGCCGCGGACAAGGTCTATGACGGCTCCACGACGGCGCCGTCGAATCTGGGGGGCAGCTTCTCCCCCGCGCTGGTCTCCGGCGACGACGTGGTGGTGTCCGGCGGCACGTACGCGTCCAAGAACGTCGGCGCCAACATCACGGTCAGCGGCGCGTCGGTCTCCGGCGACGACAAGGACAACTACATGGTCACGGTGGGCACGGTCACCGGCGACATCACCAAGCGTCCGGTGTCGGTGGCCGACGCGGTGCTGACCCGCGTCTACAACGGCGCCACCACGTTCTCCAGCGCGGTGCTCTCGGGCGGCGAGGTGACCGGCGAGGCGTCAGGTGAGACGCTGACACTGGTGGTGACCGGCGGCACGTTCGCCTCCAAGGACGCCGGCACCAGCATCTCGATCTCGAGCCCGACGTTCTCGTTCACCGCCGCGGCGGGCACCACCAAGACCAACTACAACCTGCCGTCGAGCATCACGGTGACGGGCAGGATCACCGCCAAGGAGATCACCGCCATCAGCGGCGTGACGGTCACCGCCCGCAACTGGGACGGCACCACCACCGCTACGTTCGTCAAGTCGGCCGCGAACGGCACCGGTGTGCTCACCGGAGAGCTGGCCAACTTCCGCGGCGGCGGGCTGGTGGTCACCGGCAGCTTCCCGGCCGCCGCCGCGACCACCGCCGGCAGCCACAACATCAGCGTCACTTACAGCCTCGCCAACCACGGCGCCGGCGCCGGCCGGTTCATCGCCAGCAACTATTCGATCAAGTCCTCCGCGGCGACGGCGACGCTGACGGGCACCCTCACCGCGGTCAAGCCCGGACAGCCCCGGAGCGTCACGGCGGGCCCCAAGGCCGCCGCCGCGGGCGACCTGGCGGTGACCTGGACGGCGCCGGCGAGCACCGGCGGAGCCACGGTGACCTACCGGGTGCGGTGGCGCACCGCGCAGGTCGGCACCCAGGGCCAGCAGGGCTACACCGCGGCGGGCAACTGGCAGGACGAGGACGGTGCTGACAACAACGGCGAGGCCGTCACCGGCACTGCCTACACCATCGAGGACCTCACCGTAGGCACGCTCTACGACGTGGCCGTCGCCGCGGTCAACTCCGTCGGCACCAGCAGTTTCACCACCCCGGTGCAGGCCACCCCCGCCGCGCTGGTGGTGCTGACCATCACCCCGGACCAGACCAGCCGGGTGTACGGCGAGACCGAGGACCTCGGGTTCACGGTGAGTGGCCTGGTCGACGGCGACGCGGCCGGCGACGTGGTCTCGGGCAGTGTGCTGACCCGCAGCGGCTCCGGCGACGATGTGGGCAGCTACACGCTGAGCCTGACCGGGCTGTCGATCAAGGCGGCGTTCACCGGCAAGTACGAGCTGCCCGCCGCGCCGGCCACCACGAGCTACACGATCACCAAGAAGGCGGTCACGTACACGTCGTCGGCCGCGGACAAGGTCTACGACGGCACCAACGCCGCGCCGGCTGATCTGGGGGGCAGCTTCGACCCGGCGCTGGTCGGCGCAGACGACGTGGTGGTGTCCGGCGGGACGTACGCCTCCAAGAACGTCGGCGCCGGCATCGCCATCAGCGGCGCGTCGGCGTCCGGGACCGATGTGGGCAACTACACGGTCACGGTGGGCACGGTCACCGGCGACATCACCAAGCGCTCGGTGTCGGTGGCCGACGCGGTGCTGACCCGCGTCTACAACGGCGCCACCACGTTCTCCAGCGCGGTGCTCTCGGGCGGCGCCGTGACCGGCGAGGCGTCAGGTGAGACGCTGACGCTGGCGGTGACCGGCGGCACGTTCGCCTCCAAGGACGCCGGCACCAGCATCTCGATCTCGAGCCCGACGTTCTCGTTCACCGCCGCGGCGGGCACCACCAAGACCAACTACAACCTGCCGTCGAGCATCACGGTGACGGGCAGGATCACCGCCAAGGAGATCACCGCCATCAGCGGCGTGACGGTCACCGCCCGCAACTGGGACGGCACCACCACCGCTACGTTCGTCAAGTCGGCCGCGAACGGCACCGGTGTGCTCACCGGAGAGCTGGCCAACTTCCGCGGCGGCGGGCTGGTGGTCACCGGCAGCTTCCCGGCCGCCGCCGCGACCACCGCCGGCAGCCACAACATCAGCGTCACTTACAGCCTCGCCAACCACGGCGCCGGCGCCGGCCGGTTCATCGCCGCCAACTACTCGATCAAGTCCTCCGCGGCGACGGCGACGCTGACGGGCACCCTCACCGCGGTCAAGCCCGGCCTGCCCCGCAGCGTCGCCGCGGCGGTCGAGGCGGAGGCGCTGAAGGTGACCTGGGCCGCGCCCACCCGCGGCGGCGGGGCGGCGGTGACGTACCGGGTGCGGTGGCGCACCGCGCAGGTCGGCACCGAGGGCGACGCCAACCACGCGGCGGCGGGCAGCTGGCAGGACGAGGACGGCGCCGACAACGACGGCGAGGCCGTCACCGGCACCTCCTACACCATCGAGGACCTCACCGCGGGCACGCTCTACGACGTGGCCGTCGCCGCGACCAACTCCGTCGGGACCGGCAGTTTCACCACCCCGGTGCAGGCCACCCCGGCCGAGGAGGGCCAGCCCGATGTGGCGGTCTACCTGAAGACGGACACCACCACCGAGGTGACCTCGCTCGACAAGGCAGGCGAATACACGTTCACCGTCAAGGGCTCGAACTGGTTCGACAGCGCCCTGGGCACTCTCGGGCTGTTCGTGGCCGCCTGCCTCGCGCCGAGCTCCGGCAGTCTGGACGACCTCAGCTTCTTCGTGGACTGCGACTCGAACGGCCTTCACCCATCCATCGGCGTGCCTTCCTCCACTCCAGGCTCGCAGGACTTGACAGACGACCTGCACGGCATGACGACGCTGCCCGGCGCCGGCTCCCTGTTCAAGGCATTCACGATCACCGCGGGGGCCTTCAGCGTCGACCTGACGGTCGACGTTCCCAGCGACGGGGTGGTCCTCGGCGCCGGGACCGGGACGTTCGCGACTCCCCCGACCATCACCACGACCGGCCTGCATCTGGTCGCCGTGGACGCGATAGCCGGGCTCTCCGCCGATCCGGCGTTCAGTTCAGTGGTGCTGACGTGGAACAACGCGAGCTTCTGCACCTCCGCGGCTCCGGCCTGCACCTACTGGGTCCGCTACAAGAAGACCGCCGACGGCGACAGCGGGTGGTCGACCTGGACGAACACGCAGTGGACCGACACGGCGACCTCCCCGACCTACACGGTGAGCAGCCTCGACAGCGGCACCGGCTACGACTTCGAGCTCGAGCGCCGCGAGGGCGCCGGCAACAATCGGGTGACCCTGAACGAGGCCTCGGTCTCGGCCACCACCGACGCCAACCGGGCGCCCGCCTTCTCCGCGGCGACCGCGACCCGCAGCGTCGCCGAGAACACCGCCGCCAACACCAACCTGGGCGACGCGTTCGGGGCCACCGACGCCGACAGCGGCGACACGCTGACCTACTCGCTGAGCGGAACCGACGCGGCCAGCTTCGCGATCGACACGGCCACCGGCCGGATCAAGACCAAGGCGGCGCTGAACCACGAGTCCAAGTCCAGCTACTCGGTCACCGTCAACGTGACCGACGGCAAGAACACCGCCGGCGGCACCGACACCTCCGTCGACGACAGCATCGCGGTGACCATCACCGTGACCGACGTCAACGACGCGCCGGTGGCGGTGAACGACTCGGCGACCACCGACGAGGACGCGGCCGTGGAGATCGACGTCACCTCCAACGACACCGACGAGGACGACGGCGACACCCTGACCTCGGTGTCGATCGTGTCGGGGCAGGGGCCCTCGCACGGCACCGCGACGGTCAAGGACAGCACCAAGATCGTCTACACCCCCGCGGCCGACAACAACACCAACGTCACCTTCAAGTACACCGTCACCGACGGCGACGACACCAGCAACCAGGCCACCGTGACCGTCACCGTCAACGCGGTCAACGACGACCCCGCCTTCAATGAGGGCACCGTCACCAACGGGGTCAGAGCGACGACCCGCAGCATGACCGCGGCGAGCGCGACGCTGAACGCCACGGTGGGCGCCAAACTGAAGGTGAGCCACCCCAGCGACGAGACCGAGTCGCTGACCTACACCATCGGCGGCACCGACGTCTCGTACTTCGCGGTCAGCTCCACCGGCCAGATCTCGGTCAAGGCCGCGCTGCCCGTCACGACCAAGACCAGCTACACGGTCACGGTGAAGGTGTCCGACGGCATCGACGACGACGGCGACGCCGAGCAGACCCCCACCACCGACGACACCATCACCGTCAACATCAGCATCACCGCCACCAACAGCCCGCCCGCCTTCTCCGCGGCGACCGCGACCCGCAGCGTCGCCGAGAACACCGCCGCCAACACCAACCTGGGCGACGCGTTCGGGGCCACCGACACCGACAGCGACACGCTGACCTACTCGCTGACCGGAACCGACGCGGCCAGCTTCGCGATCGACACGTCCACCGGCCAGGTCAAGACCAAGGCCGCGCTGAACCACGAGTCCAAGTCCAGCTACTCGGTCACCGTCAACGTGACCGACGGCAAGAACACCGCGGGCGGCGCCGACACCTCCGTCGACGACACCATCGCGGTGACCATCACCGTGACCGACGTCAACGACGCGCCGGTGGCGGTGAACGACTCGGTGACCACCGACGAGGACACGGCCGTGGAGATCGACGTCACCTCCAACGACACCGACGAGGACTCCGGCGACACCCTGACCTCGGTGTCGGTCGTGTCGGGGCAGGGGCCCTCGCACGGCACCGCGACGGTCAAGGACAGCACCAAGATCGTCTACACCCCCGCGGCCGACAACAACGCCAACGTCACCTTCAAGTACACCGTCACCGACGGCGACGACACCAGCAACCAGGCCACCGTGACCGTCACCGTCAACGCGGTCAACGACGCCCCCACGTTCACCGCCGGCGCCACCGCGACCCGCAGCATGACCGCGGCGAGCGCGACGGTGGGCGCCGCGGTGGGCGCCAAGCTGGCGGTGACCCACCCCAGCGACGAGACCGAGACGCTGACCTTCGCCGTCGGCGGCACCGACGCCTCGTACTTCGCGGTCAGCTCCACCGGCCAGATCTCCGTCGGGGCCGCGCTGCCGCTCACGACCAAGACCAGCTACACCGTCACCGTCACCGTCCGCGACAGCAAGAACGCGTCCGGCGCCGCCGACACCGCCACTGACGACACCATCACCGTCACCATCAGCATCACCGGCGCCAACCGGCCTCCCGCCTTCGCCGGGACGACCGCGACCCGCAGCGTGGCCGAGGGCACCGCTGCGGGCGAGTCGGTGGGCGACCCGCTGTCAGCCGCCGACGCCGACAACGACACGCTCACCTACACCATGACCGGCACCGACGCGGCGTCCTTCGACTTCGAGTCCGGCGCCTCCGGGGGCCAGATCAAGACCAAGGCCGCGCTCGACTACGACACCAAGTCCAGCTACTCGGTCACCGTCAACGTGTCCGACGGCAAGAACGCCGCGGGCGGCGCCGACACCTCCGTCGACGACACCATCGCGGTGACCATCAACGTCACCAAGGTCAGCGGGTCGATCTCGATCGACCCGTGGACCACCGAGGCGGGCGTCAGCCACCCCACCAGGGACGGGGGCGGGCTGTACCCGGGCAACGTCGCCGCCTTCACCGTGTCGGGGCAGGACTGGGCGACCACGTCGTCGCTGTACGGGGTGTTCTGCGCGGTGCCCTCCGGCGGGGTGGGCGCCGTCACCACCGCCCACTGCGACTACACCAGCCCGGTGACGATCACCCCGTCCGGCGGCGCCTTCTCCACGGTGCAGATGACCTACAGGGTGCCCGCCACCGGCGTCCCCGCCGACGGCGTGGCCATCAGGGTCAGCGACTCCGACGGCACCACGGCCGCCACCGAGTCGGCGACGAAGCTGGCCGTCCACGCGCCGGCGGTGATCGACTACACGGTGACGTCGGTGGTGAAGGGCGGGAGCGCGGTGGCGGCGCCGCAGTCGGAGGACCTCACCGCGCTGAACCCCGGCGACACGGTCACGTTCAACTTCACCAGCTCGAAGTGGATCTCGTCGGTGACGGTGCTCGCGGTGCTGTTCTGCAGGGCGCCCGCCGGCGAGCTGAGACAGATCGGCCTCGGCAACGCCGGCAACTTCTGCAACCTCGCAACCTCGGGCGAGAGCTCGGGGACCCTCACCCAGGCGGTGACCAACGGCGGGTGGCAGCGCTCGATGACCTACACCGTGCCGTCGGGAGGCCTCCCGCCCTACGGCGTGTTCATCTCGGCCGGCGACGCCACCCGCATCCAGGGCCAGGCGAGGCTGGTGATCGGTGCGGGCACGGCGCCGTCGGTGTCGGTGACGCCGGCCGACCGGGCCTCTCTGACCCCGGGCGGCGCCCATACCTTCACCGTGTCGGGCTCGGACTGGACCGCGGGGCCGTCCACCACCACCGGGGCATGGAAGATGGGATCGGTGTACGGCGAGTTCTGCACCGTCGGCTCGGGCGGCCTCGAGGCGATCACCGACGACGACTGCGGCGGCGCCCCGGTCGCCATCACGGTGCCCGCGTCGGGCTCGCCCCTGGGCACGTTCAGCGGCGTGTCGATGACCTACACGGTCCCGTCCGGGGGCGTCCCCGAGCGGGGCGTGGCCATCAGGGTCAGAAGGGACGTCAACGACACGAGCCTCGACCCGCCCCTCACCCTCGAGTCGGCGGCGGCCGTCGCGGTGCCGGCCGCGGTCAAGCCGCTCATCTGGGTGGCGCCGGCCGACCGGAGCGCGCTGCAGCCCGGCGACGACCACACGTTCACGGTGACCGGCTCGAACTGGACCGCCGCGTCGCTGTCGGGAGTGTTCTGCACGGTTCCCGCCGGCGGGGTGAGCGCCATCGCCGACGCCGACTGCAGCACCGCCAGCCCGGTGTCGATCACCCCCAGCGGCGGATCCTTCACCGTCTCCATGACCTACACGGTTCCCGCCGGGGGCGTCCCCGCCCGGGGCGCGGCCATCAGGGTCAGCAGCGGCGACGGCGCCGAGACCGACACGGTCGTGGTGGTCTCGGCCGGCCAGGCCACCATCTCGGTGTCGCCGCCGTCGGTGGACCGGGACTCCCTGAGCCCCGGCGGCACCCGGACCTTCATCGTGTCGGGCTCGAGCTGGACCGCCGCGTCGCTGTCGGGAGTGTTCTGCACGGTTCCCGCGGGCGGTGCCGGCGCCATCGCCGACAGCGACTGCGACACCGCCGGCGCGGTGCCGATCACCCCCAGCGGCGGCGGCTTCAGCGGCGTGTCGATGACCTACACGGTGCCCTCGGGGGGCGTTCCCACCGGCGGGGTGGCCGTCAGGGTCAGCAGCGCCGACGGCGCCGAGTCGGCCGTGGCGGTGGTGATACCGGCCGCGCCGCCCGAGGGAGGGCCGCAGATCTCGGTGTCGCCGTCGCTGGTGGACCGCAACTCGCTGAGCCCGGGCGACACCCGGACGTTCACCATAAGGGGCTCGGGCTGGACGCTGGCCCCGTTCGGCGCGTTCTGCGACCTCCCGCCCGGGGGCCTGGCCGCCGCCCTGGCAGCCCCCGACATCGGCCTGTGCGACATCATCAATGTGGCACAAGTCGCCCGCCTCGGCCCCGGCGGCACGTTCACCGCGACATTGACCTACACCGTGCCCGACGGCGGCGTGCCCGAGAGGGGCGTGGCTATCGGGTTCGGCGACCCCGGCATCAACGAGTTCACCGCGCACCTGGCCATCTCCGGGGTCCCGGGCGCCGACGTGCTGCCGCCCACGGTGTGGGTGCCGACGCCGGAAGTGAACCGGGCCGACCTCGAGCCCGGCGGGGAGCAGCAGGTCGAGGTGTCGGTCACCGACTGGAGGACCGAGACCGTGGTCGTGGCGGTGTGCCGCATCCCGCCCGGAGGGGTGGAGGAGATCACCGCGGCCGACTGCGACCTCGCCACCGCGGTCGCCGAGACCGTGACCGGCGGCAGCACCAGCGTCAGGGTGATGCACAAGGTGTCCGAGGACGGGGTCCCGACCGACGGGGTGGCGGTCGTCGTGTTCGATCCCGACGCGGCGCCGGCGATCGCCCCGGCACCCACACTGTCGGTCTCGCCGGTGTCGCCCTCGCCGATCGACCGGAGCCTGCTGGAGCCGGGCGACCGGCAGGTCGTCATGGTGTCCGGCGCCGGCTGGACCAGCGATTCGGTGTCGCTGGCGTTCTGCGAGATCGGCGCCGGCGGCGCCGGAGGCGACGACTGCGACTGGGGCGCAGCCGCGCAGGTGTCGCCGTCGGACGGCAGCTTCGCCATACGCAAGGCCTACCTGGTGCCCGCCGGCGGCGTCCCCGCCGGCGGCGTGGCCGTGTCCGCGCTGGGCGTCCCCGCCGACGTGGCCGAGACGGCCGGGGTGCTCGGGGTCGAGGCGGCCGGATCGCTCGGGGCCGAGGCCGCGACCGTCGTGGTGATCCCGCCCGCGGTGCTGCCGACGATCTCGGCGTCGCCCCCCACGGTGGAGCGCAGCGAGCTCGAAGCCGGCGACCGGAGGACCTTCACGGTGTCGGGCACGGACTGGACCGGCGGCCCGGTGCCGGTGGTCCTCTGCGCGACCGGCTCGGACGGCGTGAACGGCGTCGGCGGGACCGGCACCGGAAGCGTGGGCGACACCGGCGAGGACGGCGAGGACGGAGCGGACGGCGACACCGGCGACACCAGCGCGGACGGTGACACCGGTGACACCGGCGCGAACGGCGACACCGGCGATGACGGTGACGACGGAGCGGACGGCTCGGGCGGCTGCGACGAGAGCACCGCCGTCACCGCCATCCCCGGCAGCGGCGGCGGGTTCACGGCGCAGGTCGTCTACACGGTGCCCGACGGCGGCGTTCCCGCCTACGGCGTGGCGGTGCGGGCCGGCCCCGACGACGACGGCGCCACCGACGCAGTCCAGGTGGTCGAGCCGCTGCTGTCGGGCGATCTGAGGCCGCTGATCGCGACGACGATCGTCGCGGCGCTCGCACCCCCGACGGTGTCGGTGTCGGCCGTGTCGCCCTCGCCGATCGACCGGAGCCGGCTGGAACCCGGCGACCGGCAGCTGGTGGTGGTGTCGGGCGACAACTGGACCAGCGACTCGGTGTCGGTGGCCTTCTGCGAGATCGGCGCCGGCGGGCTGGGCGCAGTCTCGGAGGGCCTCTGCGACGGCACGCCGACCACGGCGTTGCAGTCGTCGGGCGCCTTCGCAGTCCGGATGGGCTACACGGTGCCGGCCGGCGGGCTGCCCGAGAACGGCGTCGCCGCTCTGGTCACCGGCAGCGACGGCGAGGAGTCCGCCGTCGCGTCCGTGATCGAGGCCGCCCCCAAGCCGTCGATCTCGGCGTCGCCGGCGACGGTGGGCCGGGACACCCTGGGCCGCGGCGACACCGTCGAGTTCGCGGTGACCGGCGCCCACTGGAGCGTCGCGTCGCTGTCGGGCGAGTTCTGCGAGATCCCCGACGGCGGGGTGGACGCCATCGCCGGCGCCGGCTGCGACGGCACCGGCGGCGTGGAAGTGACGGTGGACGGCGGCACCTTCACCGTCACCATGACCTACACCGTGCCCGCCTCCGGCCTGCCCGCCGGCGGGGTGGCCATCAGCTTCAGCAGCGCCGACGGTGCCGAGTCGGCGGCCGCCGAGGTGATCGCGCCCGAGCCGCCGTCGGGGCCCTGGTTCACCGTGACGCCGAAGTCCCTCGACCGGGCCGCGGTGACCCCCGGCGGCAAGTACGTGTTCGAGGTGACCGGCGGCAACTGGAGCCTGAGCCTGTTCGGCGTGTTCTGCGCGATCCCCGCCGGCGGCATCGAGGTGATGGGCCAGACCGACTGCGACATCACCAACCTGGTGCCGATCACCCCCGACCGCGACGGCAACATCTCCGCCACGCTGACCTACACCGTCCCGGCCGGCGGCCCGCCCTTCTACGGCGTGGCGGTCGGAGTGGGAGACGCCACCCAGGCCGAGACCTCCGAAGCCATAGTGATCGGCCCCGCCGACCCGGGGACCGAGCCCGAGCCCGAGATCCGCACCGAGCCCTGGATCTCGGTGGAGCCCGAGTCGGTCGACCGGACCGGCGCCGCGCCGGGCAGCCGCCACGAGTTCCAGTTGACCGGCGACAACTGGACGCGGGACCTCCTCGCCCTGTTCTGCACAGTCCCGGCCGCCGGCGCCGACTCCATCTCGCCGACCGACTGCGACATCGTCAACCGGGTGTCCATCACCCCCGACAGCGACGGCAGCATCTCCACCACCTTGGCCTACACCGTGCCCGCGGGCGGTCCTCCCGCCAGCGGTGTGGCCGTCCTGGTCGGCGACACCGCCCAGATCGAGTCCGCCGTGCTGGTGGTGATCGCCGCCGCGCCCTAGCGGCCTGCCCGGCACGGCCCTGCACGACCACCCGAGAACCGTCCCCCAGGAGGAATGACATGACCACCACAGACACGCTCCGGCGCCTCGGAGCCCGCCCGGCGGCATCGCTGCCGCGGCGCGGCCTGCTGGCAGTGTTCCTCGCGCTCGCGTTGATCGCGGCAGCATGCGGCGGCGACTCGCAGGACACGGCCGGCGGAGAGCAGACGACGACCCAGCAACCCGAGCCCGAGGCCCCCGATCCCGATCCCGACCCGGAACCCGAGCCCGAGGTAGCGGAGCCTGAGCCGGAGCCGGAGCCGGAGCCTGAGGTGGCCGAGCCTGCCCCGGAGCCCGAGGTGGCCGAGCCTGAGCCGGAGCCTGAGCCGGAGGTGGCGGAGCCTGAGCCGGGGGTGGCCGTGGACGAGCCTGAGCCTGAGCCAGTGGCCGAGCCCGATGGCGGCGAGACGGGCGGCGACGACACCGAGACTGACGACACCGGCACCGACGCCAGCGACGAGACTGACGACACCGGCACCGACGCCAGCGACGAGACTGACGACACCGGCACCGACGCCAGCGACGAGACTGACGACACCGACGAGACTGACGACAGCGACGAGACTGACGACACCGGCACCGACGCCAGCGACGAGACTGACGACACCGGCACCGACGACACCGGCACCGACGCCAGCGACGAGACTGACGACACCAGCACCGATGCCAGCGACGACACCGACACCAGCACCGATGCCAGCGACGACACCGACACCAGCACCGATGCCAGCGACGAGACTGACGACACCAGCACCGATGCCAGCGACGGCACCGACACCAGCACCGATGCCAGCGACGAGACTGACGACACCAGCACCGATGCCAGCGACGACACCGACACCGGCACCGATGCCAGCGACGAGACTGACGACACCAGCACCGATGCCAGCGACGAGACTGACGACACCAGCGACGAGACTGACGACACCAGCGACGAGACCGACGACGGCGACGACTCGGCGGCCAACCAGGCGCCGACCTTCGGTGAGGGCGACTCGGCGGCCCGCCGCGTTGTCGAGAACGCATCGCCGGGCGATCCGGTGGGCGACCCGATGGTGGCCGGCGACGGCGACGGCGACCTGCTGATCTACAGCCTCTCCGGCGCCGACGCCGCGTCCTTCGGGATCGACTTCCTGTCGGGCCAGATCACGACGGTGGCCGCGCTGGACCACGCCACCAGGGCCACCTACACGCTCACCGTCGAGGTATCCGACAGCAAGGACGCCGACGGCAACACTGAGCAGCCCCGGCAGACCGACGACACCATCGAGGTGACCGTCACGGTCGACCCCTGGAAGCCCACGCTCACCGTCTACCGCCAGGGAGACACGTCGGCGCCGGTCACCTCGGTCGACGGGGCCGGGCCGCAGACGTTCACGTTGGTCGGCAAGAACTGGACCGGCCTGCACACCACACCGGCCGCCGTCGTCAACAATCCCGTGCTGCTGCTGACCAGCTGCCTCGTGCCCGGCCAGGGAGAAGAACTCGACTTCTTCCGGCAGTGCGACTCCGACGGCCTCTACACCTTCGCCGGCCCCACCGTGAGGGTCGACGAGGGCTCCCAGGACCTGTCGAGCCTGTACGCGTCCGACAAGCTCCTGCGAGACAGCGCGGCGAGCAACATCGGCCGCACTCTCGCCGCGTTGGATGTGGCCGGCGACGGGTCGTTCCGCTTGGACATGCCCGTCGACGTCCCTGCGAGCGGGGTGATCATCATCGCCCTGGTCGGAGTGGTTAGCTTCCCCGACCTGATGTCGCCGGACTTGATCACCATCGTCAAGGCGGTGACCGTCGAGATCCCAGCCTGACCCGCAGAGGACCCCGCCCGCGTCCGGGGGTCGCAAGCGGTGGTGCCCGAGCGTGAGCCTGGCCGCCTCAGCAGGGCGTCCCGGTGCTCGTCTCGGTGAGCAGCCATCTGGTGATCCCGTCGCGGCTGTTGCGGAACTCCCATCCGAGCCGGAACTTTATGTTGTCCGGCTCGACGGTGCCGTCGGCGAGGTCCTGCTCCCATCTCGCGAGCGCGTCCTTGAAGGTGGCGAGCTTGACCGGCATACCGCGCAAGTACAGATGATCATTGAGGCTGTAGGAGATGCTGGCCGGGGCTGAGTCCACGGGGTCGGGGTCGGTGTCCACGATCATCGAATTCTCCTGGACGCTGGAGGAGAGCACGCAAGCCCCGTCGTCGTCGGTGAACGTCGAGGTCGTGGGCTCCTTCAGCCAGAAGAAGGTCGCAGTCTCGAGGTACGGGGGCTCATCCGGAGAGTCGCTCAACTCGATGTCGTCTAGGGACTCGTCGGCGTCGGTGTCGGGGTCGTCGCCGAACCGGCGGTCGGGTCCGGGGAGATTCACGCCGAGGGTCTCGACGGTGGTCCTGGTCGACTTGTACAGGTAGGGGAGCCGGACCCTGCCGTCCCGGAGCGTCACCCGGGGCACGCGTACCAGCTCCACGTCCTCCGGATTCTCCTCGGCGATGCTGGAGGTCAACAGCACTCCGACGTTGCCGAAGGGGTCGCCGTACTGGTCGGTCACCGCGACAATGGCCACATTGGCGGCCTGGCCGCCGCTGGCCGGGGGCGAGGCCTGCTTGGTGGGCGTGGTCACCTCGACCCTGCGGATCTGCGGCTTCTCGTCGGAGAAGACCGGGCAGCGGGGAGAAGGGCCGGCGCCGCTCGACGAGCATGAGGCGCCTTCCGGGGCCGGCAGCGTGTTGCCGGCCGCGTTGGTGACCGTGTAGCTGACCCTCACCTCGTCGGTCGAGCCGCCGGTGTCGTCGGTGTCGTCGGGGTCGGGATCCTCGGCGGTGAGGGTGAACGTCAGCTTGCCGGCGCCGTCGACGCTCTCGGTGAAGGAATACAAGTTGTAGGCCGGCCCGCCGGTGGCTGCCGGGGTGCCGTCCAGCCCGCGCCAGGTGGACACCGCCACCCGGTAGGAGGCGCCCCCTGCGGGAGGCACGGCATCCTTGTTGCCGGCGCCGACGAGCTGCAGGGTGACGGTGACGGTGGTGCCGAAATGGGCCCTGCGGGCCTCCTCAGCTAGGTCGTGGGTGACCTTGGCGCCGGTCGCGACGACCTCGAGCTCGGTGAGGTCGACCCGGGCGAGCCCTCTGGCGCTGTCCGCGACCCGGTCGCCCTCCTCGCCGGTCCACGCCCACACGGTGGTGCCGCCCCTGTCGTCGACATCGACCAGCCACAGCAGGTCGCCGCCGGTGCCGCTGACCGGGTCGCTGCTGTGGATGCTGCACTTCGAGCCGGCGTGGCCGCCGGCGGGCACTTCGACGCTGCCGCAGGTCCCGTCGGACTTGAAGGCCGTGGTGCCGATGAGCCTGGTCGACACGCTGAACACGTCGACCGGCACGTTGATCACCGGCGAGAAGTCGACGTCGCGCACCGAGACCACAACCTCGCCCGGCACGTTCTGCTGGATCGTGATCCCCTCGGGGCGGGCCCGGGTGTAGGCCAGGGCCCGGGTGATGAACACGGCCGCCTCGCCCCGGGTCAGGGGCTCGTCCGGCCCGAAGCTGCCGTCGGACCGGCCCTGGGCCACGCCCAGCTCGTACAGCGCGCTGACCGCGCCGTCGATCCGCCGGGGCTGCGTGGCGCGCGAGTCGGCGAACCAGTCGTCGGGCCGCTTCCTGTCGATCATCAAGTCGCCGCCGTCGTCGAACTCGATGTTGCGGAGCGAGTTCCTGCCGGTCGCCGCGACCAGCAGCCGCACGATCAGCGCGGCCGCCTCGCCCCGGGTCACCGGTGCGGCGCCGGTCGCGTCGAAGTCGCTGAGCACGGCGCCGCGGTCGGCGCCGGCCACCCGGGCCGCCGCCTCCATGAACCCGCGCATCTCGTCCGCCGTGACCGTCGCGTCCGGCGAGAACGTGGTGCCGTCGCCGGTGCCCGAGGTGATGCGGTAGTAGGCGAGGCAGTTGACGGCGGGCAGGGAGTAGTGCCCGGCGGGAACGT
This sequence comes from Candidatus Aldehydirespirator sp., assembly GCA_965203575.1. GTDB lineage: Bacteria > Actinomycetota > Acidimicrobiia > Acidimicrobiales > Aldehydirespiratoraceae > Aldehydirespirator. The sequence goes on along the minus strand of OZ241894.1, from coordinate 1,208,407 downwards.
CGACGAACCCCTGCTGGTTGGTGGCGTCGCCCACGCACGCGCTCTGGCCGGTCGCATGGCTGGGCTCGGCCTCGTTGTCGTCTCCCGGCTTGACCTCCTCGGCCGCGACCGAGGCCGCCAGCAGCGACACGACCGCCGTCACCGTGATGCCGGCGGCCCACAACGCTGGCCGGCGGGGCACCGAGAATCGACACGACGAATTCGCCGTATCTGAGGAAGTGAACGTCGGATCGGCCACACACGGATGGTAACTCATCCATATCCATGGATACAGGGAGTCGTTGTGATTGATGTGTGAAGCAGCACGGTCTCAAAGGACTTCGGAGAGGCCAAGCCGGATAGGTCTAGCCCTGATCGTTCACGAGAATTCGTGAGTGGTTGGGGTCAGTGTGTTCTTGTGTGATTTCGGTGGCGAGGTTCGTTGGTGGGGGCGTGTTGGCCGGGTTGTTGTGGGGTGTGTGCGGCCTCGGAGCGAGCGAGCCGCGATGGTGTCCTGCACTAGAGAGTCGGGCGGTGCGATACTGCGCCCGCAGAGGAATGCCGGGATGCCGGCCGCGGGGCGCGGCCGACGGCCCATAAAGGGAGGGTGCGGTGACGGCGAGGACCATCGGGCTGGCGGGAACGGGCGTCATCGGCTCCGGGTGGGCGGTGCGCGCTCTGGCCCGGGGCCATGACGTGGTCGCGTGGGATCCCGGCCGCGGCGCCGAGGATCGGCTCCGGGCCGCCGTCGAGCGGGCCTGGCCCTCAGCGACTCGACTGGGACTGTTCCCCGGGGCCGGCCCGGCCCGGCTGCGGTGGGCCGGCAGCCCGGAGGAGGTCGCGGCTTGCGCCGACTGGGTTCAGGAGAGCGCCCCGGAGGACGAAGGGGTCAAGCGGTCGCTGCTTCAACGGCTGGACTCGGAGGCCGATCCGGCGACGGTGATCGCCAGCAGCTCGTCGGGGCTGCTGCCCACCCGTCTTGCCGACGGGCTCGATCATCCCGAGCGGCTTGTGATCGGCCATCCGTTCAACCCCGTGTACCTGCTGCCGTTGGTCGAGGTGGTGCCTGGCGAGGCCACCAGTGAGGTGACCGTTGCTGCGGCTATGGCCCACTACGACGACCTGGTGATGCACCCTCTGCTGGTGCGCAACGAGGTCGAGGGCTACCTGTCGGACCGTCTGCAGGAGGCGCTGTGGCGCGAGAACCTGCATCTGGTGAACGACGGTGTCGCCACCACCGCCGAGCTGGACGACTCGATCGTCTACGGCCCCGGCCTGCGCTGGGCGGCGATGGGCACCAACCTCACCTTCCACCTGGCCGGAGGCGAGGGCGGGATGCGCCACATGCTGGGCCAGTTCGGGCCCGCGCTGAAGCTGCCGTGGACCCGGCTGGAGGCGCCTGAGCTGAGCACCGAGCTGATCGAGGCCATGGCTGCGGGCACCGGCGAACAGGCCGGCGGGCGGTCCATCGCGGAGTTGGAGCGGCAGAGGGACGACTGCCTGCTGGCGGTGATGCGGGCGCTGCGACCGAGCGGGGTCGGCGCCGGCCGCCTCATCGCCGAGCGGGAGGCTCGGATCCTGGCCGCCAAGGCCTCCACCGAGGCCGCGCCGTGGACGCCCGGCACCGAGATCGCAGCCCCGCTGGCGCTGTACTCGGCCGTCGTGGAGCCCGGCTGGGTGGACTACAACGGCCACATGACCGAGTGGGCGTTCCTGACGGCCTTCGGGTGGGCGTCCGACGCCCTGTTCCGCTACGTCGGCATCGACGAGTCCTACCGGAACGGCGGGCACTCCTACTACACGGTCGAGACCCACCTCAACCACCTGCGGGAGGCCTCCGAGGGCGAGACGCTGAGGGTCACCACCCAGGTGCTCGGCAGCGACGCCAAGCGGCTGCACATCTTCCACGCCATGTACCGCGACGGCGAGATGCTGTGCACCGGTGAGCAGATGCTGGTCCACGTCGACACGGCAGCCGGCCGCAGTGCGCCGGTGCTGGATGGCCCCGCGGCCGCAGTGGCCGCGGTCACCGCTGCCCACGCCTCGATGCCGGTGCCGCCGCAGGTCGGCGGCGGAATGGCAATCCCGAGCCCCAAGGCTTGAGCGAAAGGAGCCCGGCTTGGACTTCTCGATCAGCGACTCACAGCAGATGGCGGTCGACACCGTGCGCGCCTTCACCGAGCGCGAGCTGATCCCCCACGAAGAAGAGGTGGAGCGCATCGGCCAGGTGCGGCCCGAACTGGTGGAGGAGATCCGCGGCAAGGCCATCGACGCGGGCCTGTACGCGGCCAACATGCCCGTAGAGCTCGGCGGCGGCGGCCTCGACGACCTGACCCTGGCCATGGCCGAGCGGGCCTTCGGATGGACCGCCTACGCCCTGCACTACATCGTGGCCCGCCCGTCCAACATCCTGCGGGCCTGCACCGGCGACCAGGTCGAGGAGTACCTGGTCCCCACGGTGCGGGGCGAGCGGGTGGAGTGCCTGGCCATGAGCGAGCCCGACGCCGGTTCCGACCTTCGGGGCATGACCTGCCGGGCCGAGCGCCGGGGCGACGAATTCGTCGTGAACGGCACCAAGCACTTCATCAGCCACGCCGACCTGGCCGACTACGTGATCCTGTTCGCGGCCACGGGCGCGACCGACACCCCTCGGGGCCCCTGCAAGTTGATCTCGTCGCTGCTGGTGGACTTCGACACCCCCGGCGTCGAGCGGGTGGCTGGCTACAACTGCGTGTCGAACCGGGGATACCACAACTTCATCCTCAACTTCGACGATGCCCGGGTGCCGGCCTCCAAGCTGTTGGGGGAGGAGCACCGGGGCTTCGACGTGGCCAACGAGTGGCTGGGCAGCACCCGCCTGCAGGTGGCCGCGGTGTGCCTGGGGCGGGCCGACCGGGCCCTGTCGGTGGCCCTCGACTGGGCCGCCACCCGCGAGCAGTTCGGGCAGCGCATCGGGCGGTTCCAGGGAGTGTCGTTCAAGCTGGCCGACATGCGCACCCGCCTGCTGGAGGCCGAGATGATGACCTACCGGGCCGCGTGGCTGTCGGCGCGTGGCGAGATGGCTGACGCCGACGCGGCCATGGCCAAGCTGTCCGCCACCGAGATGCTGCAGTTCGTCTCGGACGAGGCCATCCAGATCCTCGGCGGGATGGGGCTCATGGACGAGATGCCGCTGGAGCGGATCTGGCGCGACGCCCGAGTTGATCGCATCTGGGACGGCACCAGCGAGATCCAGCGCCACATCGTGTCGCGTGACATGCTGCGGCCCCTCGGCTGCTGAGCTTCATGGAGAGTCGGCTCGATCGGCTGCTGCGGCCCCGGTCGCTGGCCTTCATAGGGGGCGCAGCCGCCGAGCTGGCCATCGACGCCTCCCGCTCGTTCGGGTTCTCGGGCGACATGTGGGCCGTCAACCGGAGCCGGGAGTTGCGCGGCCTTCCCACGTTCGCCTCGGTGGGCGAGCTACCGGAGGCCGCCGATGCCGCCTTCGTGGGCGTGGACTGCGACGCCACCGTCGAGGTGGTGCGCCAGTTGGCGGCCGCCGGCACCGGCGCCGCCATCTGCCACGCCTCCGGTTTCGCCGAGACCGGCGAGGCCGGAGCGGCCCTCCAAGCCGAGCTGGTCGCCGCGGCAGCAGGCATGCCCATAGTCGGGCCCAACTGCTACGGGACGCTGTCGGCTCCGACCGGCGCGGCATTGTGGCCGGACGTCCACGGTCTGTCCCGCACAGATAGCGGTGTCGCTCTGCTGAGCCAGAGCGGCAACATCGCCGTCAGCCTCACCATGCAGCGCCGGTGCCTCGACATCGTCTGGGTGATGACGCTGGGGAACCAGGCCGACGTGGGCATCTCGGAGGCGTTCGAGGCCATGGTCGCAGATGGAGCAGTCACCGGGGTCGGTCTATGCATCGAGGCACTGGACGACGTCGAGCGCTTCGTTGCCGCGGCTGCTTCTGCTCGCCGCAGGGGCCTGCCGGTGGTGGTCCTCAAGCTCGGGGCCTCGGAGACCTCCGGAGCCATCGCCGTCACCCACACAGCCTCGCTGGTGGGCGACGACGCGGCCTACGGAGCGTTGTTCGATCGGCTGGGCATCCGGCGGGTGCACTCGCTGCCCGAGTTGCTAGACACCCTCGCTGTCCTGTGTGCCCTCGGACCGCTCGCGGGCAACCGGCTGGTGTCCCTCAGCTGCTCCGGCGGCGAGGCGGCGCTGGTCGCCGACCGCAGCCGCGGCCGAAGCCTGAGCTTCCCGCCGTTCGCCCCCGACCACGCCGACCGGGTGGCATCCGCTCTGGACGGCCGGGTCGCAGTCACCAACCCGCTCGACTACCACACATTCATCTGGGGCGACGAGGCCCGCCTGGCCGGCTGCTTCCGCGCCGCCCTCGGCACGGACGGCCGGCAGCCCACTCCCTCTCCCTTCGACGCCGCGCTCCTGGTGATCGACTTCCCGGCCGAGGGGCTCGACCGGTCGCGCTGGTGGCCCACCCTGCGGGCCTTCGGCGAAGCCTGCTCCGCTAGCAGCACTCCCGGTGTGATCGCCGCCTCGCTGGCGGAGAACCTGCCGGAGGAGGCCCGCGCCCGGGCCGCCGAGTTGGGTTTGGCCGCCTGCGGCGACATCGACACCGCCCTGTCGACATTGGAGGCGGCCGCGGCGTGGGGGCAGGCCCGCACGTCTGGACCCGCCGACATCTTGCTGCCGCCGTCGGCCCCACTGTTCTTGTCAGCCGGCCAATGGCCGTCCTCCCTTCGCCGTGGATCAGATGGACCGGCCCCCGAAGCTGGAGCCGGGTCGAACCGCCAGCCGGAGCGACCGTATGGAAGGGGTGTGACAGATGACGGCGGGCCCGGTGCCACCGTGTTGCCGGAGCTTGAGGCCAAGCGCCGCCTGGACAAGGTCGGTGTATCTGTGCCTGCCGGAGTTGTCGTAGTTGCGGACCAGGCCCCGGCAGCGGCCGCCGAGATCGGGTTCCCGGTCGTGGTCAAGACCACAGGCCTCGCCCACAAGACAGAAGTCGGTGGGGTGGCGGTTGGTCTCGAAGGCCCGGAGGAGGTAGCGGCTGCGGTCCGGCGCCTGGCCGGCGCGGACGGGACCGTGATGGTGGAGTCCTGCGTCACCGGCACCGTGGCCGAGTTGCTGGTGAGCGTTAGATCCGCGCCTCCAGTGGGGATGCTGCTCACTCTCGGCGCGGGTGGGACTCTGGCGGAGTTGCTAGACGACACCGCCTGCTTGCTGCTGCCGGCGTCGGCGACCGACACTCTTGAAGCTCTGCGCAGCCTGCGGGTCTGGCCGATACTGGCCGGCCATCGGGGTCGCCCCAGTGCTGCGGTCGACGCGGTGGTCGAGACGGTCTCTGCGCTGCGCGCACTGGTGCGCGACGATCTCGGCATCATCGAAGTCGAGATCAATCCCCTCATGGTCACGCTCAGCGCGGCCGTCGCCGCCGACGTGCTGATGCTGGTGGCCGGGGCGTCCGATCAGGACGGAGGCATCCGACCGTGACTGAGGCAGCCTCTGCCGGCGCGGTGAAGGCGGTCGTGCAAGGGCCGGTGCTCGAGGTCACCCTCGATCGGCCCAAGGCCAACGCCATCGACGCGGCTACCAGCCGTGAGCTGAGCGGGGTGTTCGCTGCCTTCCGCGACGATCCTGATCTGCGGGTCGCGATACTCACGGCTGCCGGTGACCGCTTCTTCAGTGCGGGCTGGGATCTCAACGCGGCGGCCGGAGGCGAGGAGTTCGAGGCCGACTACGGCGAGGGCGGCTTCGGGGGGTTCGGCGAGCTGCCCGGCCTGCTCAAGCCGGTGATCGCCGCGGTCAACGGCATGGCGGTGGGCGGCGGATTCGAGATGGTGCTGGCCGCCGACTTCGTGGTGGCCGCCGAGCACGCCCGCTTCTGGCTGCCGGAGGCCTTGCTGGGGATAGTGCCAGACACCGCGTCGGTGCGCCTGCCCCGGATGCTCCCGCCCGTGGTGGCCAACGAGGTCCTCTACGCGGGCCGGCGCCTCGATGCGGCCGAGACGCTGCGCTGGGGGCTGGTCAACTCGGTGGTCGGCAGCGCCGATCTCATGGCCGAGGCCCGGGCCCTGGCCGCCCGGATCGTGGAGGCTGCCCCGCTGTCGGTGGCTGCCATCGGCCAGATCCGCGACCGCACCCGGCATTTGCCGCTGGACCAAGCCTTCGAACTGCTGCGATCCGGCGAGCTGGTCGCCTACGAGGCCATGCTGGTCTCCGAGGACGCCGCCGAAGGCCCCAGGGCCTTCACCGAGGGCCGCGCCCCCCGCTGGCAGGGTGCCTAGGGCCGCCTGCTTTCTTGACGTAGTTGTCCGCCTCAGAGCGGTACAACTACGTCAAGAACATGCACCCGGGCGCTAGGGGCCGCCCTCCACAGGGGTGAACCGCCTCGTCCAGGCCTGCAGCAGGCGGTCGAGCAGCATCGCAAGCAGCACGATGGCCAGGCCGGCCACGAAGCCCGACCCCACCGAGTCCGTCCGCCTCAGTCCCTTCACCGTCTCCAGACCCAGGCCGCCGCCGCCCACCAGTCCGGCGATCACCACCATGGCCAGAACCAGCATCACCGTCTGGTTGATCCCGGCGATGATGCTCGGCGCAGCCAGGGGCAGCTGGACCTTGCGCAGCGTCTGGCCCCGGGTGGCGCCGAAGGCCCTCGACGCCTCGGTGGCCTCGCCCTCCACCTGGCGGATGCCGAGATTGGTGAGCCGGGTCGCGGCCGGGAGCGCGTAGAGCACCGAGGCGATGATCCCCGGGATCCGCCCCACGTTGAACATGATGATCACCGGCACCAGCAGCACGAAGCTGGGAATGGTCTGCAGGAAGTCGAGCACCGGCTTGAGCATCCGCTCGAACCGGTCGCTGCGGGCCGCGAGGACGCCGAGGGGGATGCCGCAGACGATGGCCATGGCCACCGCCACGATGACCTGGGCCAGGGTGTCCATCGACAGCGTCCACATCCCGAGGAACCCCAAGCCGGCCACGCACGCAGTGCAGAACGTGGCCAGCGGAGCCCCGCCCAGCCGCCAGCCGGTCAGCGCCACCGCCAGCACCACCACCGGCCAGGCCAAATCCGCGCTGAACAGCTCCCGCAGCGGCGTCACCGCGTAGATCGTGATGGAGTCGCTGAACCAGCCGGTCCCGAACCAGGTCCCGCCGATCTCGTAGAGGTTGTCCCGGACCCAGTCCACCAGCCAGTCGATGGCCGGCGCGAACGAGAACGTGACAGCCGAGGGGAACTCGGGCCGCCCGAGAGCGGCACTGGCGACCGTGACCGCCACGAGCGCGAGGAATCCCAGCACCCAGCGGGGGTGCCGGGCCAGCGGGACGAGGCCCGGGGCGTGACGCATGGGCCGGGCCAGCACTGCACCCAACGTGCGCAGCGTTCGATCGACGGATTCCAGCGCGCCCTCGACCATCCTCACGAACCCAAGGCGCTCCATGGAGTCGGGCATCAGGCGTAGCCTGCGACGGCGGGTGCCCAGACCCGCGAACCCGTGGGTGACGCGGTCCAGGAGCATGGCCAGGACCACGATGGCCAGCCCGGCCTCCAGCGCCCGCCCGACGAAGAGCCGCCGGAGGGACTCCAGCACCACCTGGCCCAGGCCCCCGGCCCCGATGAGCGCCGCGATCACCACGATGCTGAGCGCCATCATGATCGTCTGGTTGATGCCGGTGAGCACGCTGGGCAGCGCCAGGGGGAGCTGCACCTTGCGCAGGGTCTGGCGCGGCGTGGCGCCGAACATCTCGGCCGCCTCCACCGTGGCCGGCGAGACCGTCCGGATGCCCAGGTCGGTGAGCCTGATCACCGGCGGCAGGGCGTAGACCACCGTGGCGATGATGGCCGGCACGCGGGCGACGCCGAACAGCAGCACCACCGGGATCAGGTACACGAACGCGGGCAGGGTCTGCATGGCGTCCAGCAGGGGTCTCAGGCTCCGCTGCAACCGGTCGTAGCGGGCCGAGAGGATCCCGACCGGAACGCCGATGGCGACCGAGATTCCCACCGCCACCGTCATCAGCGCCACCGTCTGGAGGCTCTCCTCCCACAGTTCGATGGCCCCGAAGTACACCACCCCGGCCGCGACCAGCAGTCCGGCCCGCATCCCCATAACGGAGGCCGCCACCATGGCCGTCGCGCCCACCACCACGTACCACGGCAGCCACAGCAGCAATGACTCGACGGCGCGCAGGCCCCAGTCGATGGAGTCGCTCACCGGGTTGAAGAAGAACGAGAAGCTCCAGTGGCTCGTCTGGTTGTTGATTACCCATCGGCGGGCGTCGTCGATGCAGTCCGCCAGCGGGATCGTCAGCGACTCGGGGAATCCTCCCAGCGAGCTGAGGGCGATCTGTACCGCGACCAGCACGGCCACGCCTATGGCGAGCCCCCCGCCGGAGCGCAACCGCCGCTGCCGGTCGAGGGCCAGCCGGGCCTCGATGGTGCTTGAAGCCGACGACGGCGCGGCGGGCGGCGTGGCCGTGGTCACCGCGGTTCGGCGGGCCGGTCGCCTGCGGCGGCTCCGGCTCTGGAGCTCTCGTCCAGCAGTGCGGCTACCCGGTCCCGGTCGACCACGCCCACGACCTCGCCGTCATCGTCGGCGACGCACAGCGCTTCGGGACTGGCCAGAAGCCGGGGCAGCACGTCGTCGAGCACCGCGTTGAGGCTCACCGGTTCTCCCGCAGCCGCCTCGCGGTCGGCAGACCGCATGACCGAGCCGACGGTGATGACCTTCGTCTTGGGGGCGTCCTCAGTGAACTCGCGCACGTACTCGTCGGCCGGCGCCGAGACGATCTGCTCGGGGGTGCCCACCTGCACGAACTCGCCGTCCTTCATGATGGCGATGCGGTCCCCGAGCTTGAGGGCCTCATGGAAGTCGTGGGTGATGAACACCAGCGTGCGCCGCATGCTGGCCTGCAGGGACAGCAGCTCGTCCTGCATGTCGCGGCGGATCAGCGGGTCCAGCGCCGAGAACGGCTCATCGAAGAACAGGATCTCGGGCTCCACGCACAGCGCCCGGGCCAGTCCCACCCGCTGCTGCATCCCGCCAGAGAGCTGCTGGGGGAAGTGGTCTGTCCAGCCTTCGAGACCGACTACTTCGAGGACTTGCAGGGCCCGCTCGTAGCGGTCCGCCTTGGCCGCCCCCTGGATCTCGAGGCCGAAGGCGACGTTGTCGATCACCTTCCGGTGCGGGAACAGCCCGAAGTGCTGGAACACCATCGACAGGCGGCTCCGCCTGAGTTCCCTGAGACCTTCGTCGTCGAGGTCCCCGATGGGCGTGCCGTCGATCTCCACGGTCCCGCTGGTCGGCTCGATCAGCCGCGACAGGCAGCGGATCAGGGTCGACTTGCCCGAGCCCGACAGGCCCATGACAACGAAGATCTCGCCGCGCTCGACCGAGAATGTCGCGTCCCGGACCGCGACCAGGCAGCCGGTGCGCTCCTGCACGTCCGGGCGGCTGGCGCCGTCGTCGAGCAGTGCTCTGGCCGTGTTGAGGTCCTCGCCGAAGATCTTGGTGATGCCGGTGCACACGAGCGGCGCGGCCGCCTCAATGCCGGCCTCTATGGCATCATCATCCGCGGCAGCGACCACCAGCGCATGTTAGGCGTCGCCGTCCTGTGCTGGCGACGGATGGAGCAAGTGCGGCGAACTGTTGACACGGGGCCATTGAATAAAGGCACCGTCCGTGTTAGACAATGGGCTTCAACAGTTGGTCGCGCGGCAGGGCACGGCCCAGGACAGAAACAACTGGGAGGGGACACCGGATGAGGAAGTCTCTATGGAAGCTTGCCGCCGGAGTGGCCGTGCTCGGCCTGCTGGCGGGAGCCTGCAGCGGTAGCGGCGACGACGGGGCGGAAGAGATCACCACCGTCAAGCTCATCGCCAACCCGTGGAGCGGCTCGGCCGCCAATGTCGAGGTGGCCAAGCAGCTGCTTGAGAACGAGCTGGGCTACACGGTCGAGGTTACCGACCTGGACGAGAACGCCCAGTGGTCGGCGATCAACACCGGTGAGCTGCACGCGTCGCTCGAAGTGTGGCCGTCGGGCCACGGCCAGAACCGGGTCGACTTCATCGACAATCCCGACGGCAACGTCGTGGATGCCGGCCTGCTCGGTCCCATCGGCCAGATCGGCTGGTACCTGCCCGCCTACATGATCGATCAGAACGCGGCGCTGGCCAGCGCCGAAGGGTTCACCGATCCCGCGCTGGCAGCCCTGTTCGCTACGGCCGAGACAGGGGATCACGGGCAGATCCTGCACGGCGATCCCAGCTGGGTGACCTTCGAGCAGGACATCATCGACGACTTCGGGCTGCACCTCGAGATCGTGTACGCCGGCTCCGAGGAGGCGCTGCTGGCCGCGTTCGACGCCGCCTTCGCTCGCGAGGAGCCGGTGCTGTCGTACTTCTGGACACCCCACTCGGCCTTCAACACGTTCGATCTCGTCGAGTTGGAGTTGCCGCCGGACCCAGACGGCAACAAGTACTACCCGTCGGAGGATCTCTTCAAGATCGTCTGGGCCGGGCTCGAGGAGGGGGCTCCCAACGCGTGGACCTTCCTGCACAACTTCAACTACACCACCGCCGACCAGGTGTCGATGCTGGCCGCGATCGATGGTGAGGGCAAGAGCGTCGAGGAGGCCGCCGCGGACTGGATCGCAGCCAACGAGGCCACTTGGAGTGCCTGGATCCCGTCCTAGCGCAGCGTCCAGCGGAATAGCTGAGCCGGGGCTCGTCCCCGGGCTCTAGACAGGGGGACCGGGGTCCTCGCCCCGGTCCCTCCCGCGTCCGCCCGGCCGGAGTTCAGGCTGGGCCGCGGCCGAAGTCGAAGGCGGCGATCTCGGCCATCTGCTCACCGAGCAGGGAGACTGCGGTCTCGAACAGCAGCTTTCCCTCCTCGGCGTTGGCACCGGTCGGGTCGCCGATGTGGCCATCCGGACCGAAGTCGTTCGACAGCCATCCGAACGACGCCAGACCCCCGAAACGTACATGCCGGTTCTGGGCCAGACCCTCTGGAACGGCCCGGTCGGCCTTCTCAAGGTGCACCAGGTGGGGCCGCAGGTGCATGAACACCGACGTCTCGCGGTGCCCGCCGTGGATCCCCATGCCCATCTCCGTCTCGGGGGAGGTGCCGCCGTGGTCGGCGGGCACGAACGGGTGCACGAGGAACGTCATCAGCCCGTGCTGGAGGCGGATCTCGCGGCAGGCCACGTTGAGCAGGGCCGAGTTGCCGCCGTGGCCGTTCAGGAACACGAGTCGGCGGGCCGCGGTGGCCGCGATGCAGCGGCCGATGTCCCGCAGCACCGCCAGCAGCGTCTCCGCCGACAGCCACAGCGTCCCCGGCGACCAGGCGTGCTCGTTGGACTTCGACACCGACAGGGTGGGCAGCAGCCACAGATCGAAGGCGTCGCCATGTTCGGCGACGAGCGCGACGGCGGACTCGTGGGCGATCACGTGGTCGACCGCCAGCGGCAGGTGCGGGCCGTGCTGCTCCACCGCGCCGATCGGCTGCACGATCACCGACGACTCGGTGATCCGTTCGGTGATCTCCGGACCGCTGAGATCCTCGAGATGTCGGCTGCGTGCGTTCGGCATAGATGTCACGGTAGCCCGTCGTCCGGCCGGGGTGGACTCCAGAAGGACACGTCGGAGGGCCCGAGGCTCGTCATGGCGCCGGCTGTGCCGAGACGAGCAACCGCGGTGATGTCGCCGTCAACGGTGTTGGCGCCGAAGGTGATCGCGTCGCTGTCGGGCGACCAGAGGCGCGGCGTCTCGTTGTACTGGTCCGCGAACCACAGGTAGTCCCGGAAGAAGGTGTCGGTGGGGGCGAACCGGGCGAGTTCGTAGGACTGCTGCCCGTCCCAGATGTGCCAGGACATTCCGATGCCGTTGGGGTCGTTCGTGCTGGCCGCGATCAGCAGGTGGCGACCGTCCGGGCTCCACTCGAGCCAGAGCCCGATCCTGTCGAGCACGGTGAGGCGCTCGGCTGTGGCGAGGTCGACGATCTGCACGGAGCCGGCCGGGACGCCGGTCTCCGGCCCTGTTGACGAGATCGAGGCTGTCTCGGAGCCGTCGCCGGCAGGGGCCGGCTGCTCGTGAGAAGCCGCTGAGACGGCGGCGCGGTCCCCGGAGGGGTGGACCGCCAGCATCGTGTACAGGCCGGCAGGCCCGAGGTCGGTGACATCGCCGGCGTCGATGCTGCGGCGCAGCAGTTGCGGGCTCGCGGTGGACCTCCTGTCGAGGAGCTCCGCCTCCCCGATGCCGGCAGGGGCCTGGTCGTAGGAGTCCACGTAGAGGAAGTCCTGAGTGCCGGGTACCCACGCCGGAGCCAGGAAATCGACGCCGACCAGACCGAAGTCGCGATAATCCTGCGGCGAGCCGACGTCATCGATGAGCAGCAACTGATGTCCCGCGTGGACCAGCAGCCGGTGCCCGCCGGGTTCCCACGCGACGTACATGCTCTGGCCTCGAAGTGAGACGTCCGAGGCTGGGGCGCCCGTCTCGTCCAGTATGAAGGCCGCGGTGCCGCCCGTCTGGCTCGGCCCCAATGCGACCAGCCGGGAGCCGTCATAGTTCCACGAGTAGAAGAAATAGGGTCTGCTGGTGGGCACGGTGGCGATGTCGCCGGTGGTGATGTCGACCACGGCGACCTGGGAGACTCCGGTCGCCGGATGGATGAGGGTCGCAGCCAGACGAAGACCGTCGCGCGACCATGTGGGCTGGGTGACGATGTGGTCGGGGCCCAGCAGGCCCACGACTTCGCCGCTCGGTTCCAGGAGCCGCAGGCCGAGCGGGCCCGCGGCCGCGATCAGACCGCCGTCGAGGGACCCTGCAGTGGATCCCTCACCGTCGGTGGCCGGCTCTGCTGGGCTCTCGTCGGCTGGAGCAGGCTCTGCGGACGGCAGGAGCGCGGTGGGCGGTGCCGTGAAGCTCGTGTCCCCGGCCAGCGGATCGGCATCGGCCTCCGAAGCCCAGTCGGCCGGGGCCGGCACCGAGCTGCGGCTGGGCCCGGTCGAGCAGGCCGCGGCGATGACCAAGGCGCACGCCGCGACCCCCGCGATGAGGCACCGACGCATGGCGCCATCGTATGTCTCGACTCCCCGCCGGGGAGTGGTCGGCCTTGGAATCGGGAATCCTCCGGTGGCAGAATCGCAAGTGCGCCACTGCGGCAGGCATCCGCCTGCGGGACTGGAACTGACGGGAGGGCGCCATGAGAGAGTTCAAGTCGAACCGGACGATGATGCGCGTCCTGCCCCTGGTGGCGGTGCTGGCTCTGGTGGCTGCCGCTTGCAGCGGTGACAGCGCCGACGACGGCGCGGCCTCGGCACGATGCGAGGCCAACCGAGCCGCCGGACCGATCACCTTCGTAACTGGCTTCGACTTCGCCGCCTCGGCGGGAATCATCGACGCCATAGTCGCCGATGCTCAGGGCTACTTCGACGAGCTGTGCATCGACTTCGAGGTTCAGCCCGGCTTCGCGCCGGCGAGCAGCGCGCTGGTCATCGAGGGCCAGGCCCAGTTCGGCAACTCCGGGTCGTTCGGCGAGTTGGTGAACAACAACGTCGCTGGCGAGGGCGACCTGGTGGCGCTGCTGCACTGGGGGCGCACCGCCATCGAGGCGATCGTGCTGCCCGAGGGCAGCCAGATCACCGACTTCTCCGAACTGTGCGGCAGCGTCGTCGGGATCAAGGGCGACCTGCCCTACTCGTTGCAGACGTCGGTGGCCATGTCGGGAATCGACCGCGGCTGCTTCGAGGAGATCCTCCTCGATGGCTTCGACCCGATCCAGCATCTCGAGCTCGGCATCGACGCGCTGCCCGTCTACAAGTCCAACGAGCCGAACATCCTCTCATCGGCCGGTGTGCCCTTCACAATGCTCGACCCCCTGGACCTCGACGTGCCGTCGAGCTTCGGGATCAACTTCACCACCCAGGCCATGATCGACGAGCACCCCAACTTGGTGGCCGACGTGGTGCGTGCCCTGATCAAGGCCCAGGACTTCGCGGCCGCCAACCCGGACAAAGCGGTGGACAACGCCTTCGAGTTGATAGACGCGGCTGGCAATCCGATGTATTTCGCGAAGGAGGCGGAGCGTTATCGCTGGAGCGTCGAATCGGGGCTGATCGCGGACTTGGCCCCGGCCGGGACCGGTCGGGGCATTCCCGATCTCGACCTGCTCGGCGCCGAGATCGACGCGCTCACCCGGGTCGGCGTGTTCGAGGAGATGCCGGACTGGCGGTCGATGGTAAACGCCGACATCGCGGCCAGCGTCTACGACGGCACCGAACTGATCTGGCCCGCGCGATGAGGCGCCCCGGGCTTGACAAACCACTGGTCCCTTGAGACCGGCGGGTCGCCCACACAGGCCGAGCGACTAGGCGAACGAATCGGCATTGGGGGCGTGGTGAGCAGGGCAGACACCGCGGCTGATGCGGCCATCAGCTTCGAAGCGGTGTCGAAGTGGTTCAGGCGCAAGGACCTTCTGGTCCACGCCCTGTCGCGGATCAGCCTGGATGTTCGCCAGTCGGAGTTCGTCAGCCTCATCGGGCCCTCGGGCTGCGGCAAGTCGACCATGCTGCGTCTGGCCGGGGGGCTCCTCGAACCCGACCGCGGGTCGGTCGTCGTGAACAACCAGTCGCCCGCCGAGGCCCGCCGGCAGAAGCGCTACGGCTTCGTGCCGCAGCACCCGGCCCTGCTGCCGTGGCGAACGGTGCGCAGGAATGTCTCGCTGCTCTCCGACGTCAACCGCCGTCAGGACAACCCGGGCATGTCCACCGACGACCAGCTGGCCATGCTCGACGACATCGGGCTGACCCCCTTCCTGGATTCGCTGCCCCGCGAGTTGAGCGGGGGTCTCCAGCAACGGGTGAGCATCGCACGCGCCTTCGCCCTGGGAGCGCCCGTGCTGTTGATGGACGAGCCGTTCTCGGCCCTCGACGAGATCACCCGGGCCGACATGCGGTACCTGCTGCTCCACCTGTGGGGTCAGATCGGCAGCACCGTGCTGTTCGTGACGCACTCCATCCCCGAAGCGGTCGTGCTGTCGGACCGTGTGGCCGTCCTGGGTTCCAGACCGGGGCGCATCACCCAGGTCATCGACGTCGGCCTGCCCCGGCCGCGCCACGCCGAAGTGGAGGACAGCGACGACTATCACCATGTGCTGGGCGAGGTCCGGGCTGCACTCAGGCAGGGTTGGTCGAGTTGACGGGCTGGACTCCGTCCTCTGTTCCGGGCCGGCCCGACCCCGAGGGGGGCGGGGAGCCGGGCCTCGACCCCGAGTTCCCGGTCGAGGAACCGCCCGAGGTGCCCCGACGGCCGGTCCGGCGAGCCGCCCTCCTGGTGGCGCCCTTCGCCGGTCTGACCGCCTTCTTCGTGGGCTGGGAGATATACGTGGTCGTCCGCAACCTTCGACCTCTCACGCTGCCGCTGCCATCCGACGTGATCATCCATGTAGTCGAGAATCCGGGCTTCTACTCGCGGAACGGGCTGGTGACGATCCAGGAGGCGTTCTGGGGGTTCTGGATCGCCTTCTTCGCGGCCCTCTTCGTGGCCACCTGGATGGCCCACTCCCAGTTCGTGGAGCGGGCGACGATGCCGGTGATCGTGTTGATGCAGTCGACGCCGGTGGCGGTGCTGGTGCCGATCTTCCTGCTGTGGTTCGGCTTCTCGCCCTGGCCGAAGATCCTCACCGCCATGCTGTTCGCGTGGGTGCCGTTCGTGGCCAACGCCCTCATTGGATTGCGTTCGATCGACAGCGAGACGCACGAACTGCTGCGATCGGTGAACGCCAGCCGCTGGGAGATCTACTGGCGTCTCAGGATCCCCCATTCGCTGCCGTATCTCTTTGCCGCGGGCCGCATCTGCGTCGGCCTGGCCCTGGTCGGAGCGGTCGTCGGTGAGTTCTTCAACTCCAGGGAAGGGCTCGGGAACGCGGCCCGGGTCGCCCAGTCCCGGCTGCTGGTGGATCAGCTGTGGGGCAGCGTCTTCGTGCTGGCCTTCATCGGCGTGGCCTTCGTTCTGCTGCTGATCGCCGTCGAGAGGCGGGTGTTGCGATGGCACTCCTCCCAGGACACCGACCACCGGAGCCTGTGAAACCGGACGGAGGAGTCGACAAGAGGGCGCCCCTGGCCTGGCTGGAAGGGAGTCCGGGTGCCTAGAAGGGGCTGAGCCCCATCCGGTTGCGGATGGAGACCAGCTCGCCCAGGTGGTTGATGCCGTGCCCCACGGCGCTCCACTGGAGGAACCATGCGGTCGGCTTGCCGTCCCACATGGCGTATAGCCAGTCGAAGCGATCCTCCGGTGTGCCGATCGCGGCCAGCGCCGAGGCAGTGTCGGGCCGAACATCCATCGGCGGCAGCCCCCGATCATCGAGCCAGTCGGCGGTCGACTGGATCACGGCCAGGGTGTAGCCGCCGACGGCCTCCGGGTCCAGGACGTCCACCAGATCGGCGTCCTCGCCCTCGGCCAGCCCCCGCCACAGGTCGCCGGCGATTCCGAGCTGGCTGGTCCAGCCGTCCACCACGGCTCCAACCCCCCGCAGCACACCGTTCACAGCCACGTCGTGATGCCGGGCCAGGTGCCACAGGACGTAGACGGGGGCGATCCCGCCGCCGTCGACCCGCTCCCGGCGCCGCTCCGCCGGGATGTGTCCCAGCACGCCGCCGTCCAGCTTGGCTCCAAGCGACTTCAAGTCGCCGACTATCCAGCCCCGCAGGTCCACGTCAAGCACTCTAGAAGGGTTCGGCCGGTGCAGCCTCTCCGGCCATGGCGCCAATCCAGGCCCTAGCGATAGTGGGTACCCTCTGGCTGTGCGCTTCGTCGTGTTGCACGCCCACCCGCAGCAGGACTGTCTGAACGCCGTGCTGCGCGACCGCGTGGTTGAGACCCTGGAGCGTGCCGGCCACGACGTGCAGGTGGTGCGGCTGACGCAGGGCGAGTCGATCGACGGGGTGAGCGTCGTCGGCGCTCAGGGCCTGGTGTTCGTCTACCCCACCTGGTGGGGTGGCCTGCCGGCGCCCATGCTGAGTTGGGTCCAGCGCGAGCTTGTCGCGTGGATCGATGGGGCCGCCGACCTCTCGACCTCTCCGCTACGCACCGTCCGTCACCTGATGGCGGTGACCACCCACGGATCGACGCGCTGGGTGAACCGGCTCCAGGGCGAGCCGGGGCGCCATCTCCTGCGGCTCTCGGTCGCCCGCCTGTGCGCCCCGGGCACGAGGTTGCGGTGGGTCGCCCTCTACGGGGTGGATCAGCGAAGCCCAGCCGAGGTGTCGGCCTTCGTGGACGGTGCAGCCGCCGAGGTGGCCTCCATCGCGGCCTGAGCCACGTTCGCCGTCCGGCGGTTCGGCGCCGTCCGGCGGTCGACGCCGCTCAGCGAGCGGCCACGACCGCGATCTCGACCTTCCAAGCAGGCTGGGCCAGCTCCGGAACGATCAGCAGCGTGGAAGCGGCCAGGCGACCGCCGAGGAACCGGTCTCGTTCGGCCATCACCGGGGCGAGATCCTGTCCGGGGACGACGTAGGTGATCACCGACACGATGTCACTCGGCTCCATGCCGGCCTCGGCGAGTATGGCCTCGATATTGCCCCACACGTCGCGGGCCTGCCCGCCGACGTCATCGGCGATCGACCCGTCGGCCCGGGTGGCCACGATCCCCGACGTGTGCAGCCACTTCTCCGCTCCGGTGGTGACGACTGCGTGGGCGTAGCGCGCTGCGGGAGGAGCAATCCCCTCCGGTTCGACGGCATTCGATCCCATCACCGCCGATCGTAGGCGGCACCTGCCGGTGTGGAACAATCTGCGGCCATGACGCAGCGGATGGCGCTCTACTTCCAGGACAAGCACGACATCGCCTACGAGATCGAGATGGCGAAGTATGCCGAGGAGAAGGGCTTCAGCGAGATCTGGCAGGGCGACACCCGGCTGGCCCGCGACTGCGTGGTGATGATGAGCGCTCTGCTGGCGTCCACGAAAAGGCTGCGCATCGCCAGCGGCGTGCTGCCCATCTACACCCGCAACCCGGCAGTGATCGCGGCCACGTGGAGCACGATGCACGAGCTCGGCGGCCCCGCGCCCGACGGGGGCAGCCGGGTGATGCTGGGACTCGGCGCCTGGTGGGAGCCCATCGCCGGACGGGTCGGCGCGGGTCGGCGCAAGCCGCTCACCGCGATGCGCGAGAACGTCGAGGCCATCCGGGCCCTGTTCACCATGGAGGAGGTCACCTACACCGGTGAGTTCGTCCACCTCGACCGGGTGAGCCTCGACGTGGCCTACGGCGACACCTCGCCCCGCGACATTCCCATCTACATCGGAGCCACCGGTCCGAAGATGCTGGAGCTGACGGGCGAGATCGCCGACGGTGCCATGCTCAACTACGTGGTGTCGGTCGACTACATCCGCGACGCGGTGGCCCGGGTCGGGGCCGGTGCGGCCAGGTCGGGCCGAACCATCGACGACATCGACCGGCCCGAGCTGCTGATCTGCTCGCTGTCGGACGACGATCCCGACACCGCCCTGCTCACCGGCAAGTCGCTGGTCGCGTACTACCTGGGGACCGAGCCCCACATCATGGCCGCCTCCGGGGCCGACCCCGAACTCATCGACCGGGTCCAGGAGGTGGTCGGCTGGCCAGCCACGGAGGCCGACTACTACAAGGCGGCCCCGCTCATCGGCGACGACCTGGTGCGGGGCATCATGGCCGTGGGCAGCGCATCGCAATGCCGGGACACGGTGGCCGAGTTCATCGACGCGGGCGTCACGTGCCCGGTGCTGTACCCGCTCATGGACGACATGAGGCCGGTAATCGACACCTTCGCCGGCTGGTCCCCCTGACCTTGTCGAGCCCGTGACCGATCACGATCTGCTGATCCGCGGCGGTGCCGTGGTCACGGTCGACGACGTTGGCGCGGTGCACGATCCGGGGTGGGTGTACGTCCGCGGCAACCGGGTGGCCGAGGTGGGTGCGGGCGAGCCTCCATCCACTCGCCTGGCCCAGGCCGGCGACGTGATCGACGCGGCGGGGTGCGCGGTCATGCCGGGAATGACCAACGCCCACACCCACCTGTTCCAAGCGCTCTTCCGGGGGCTGGCCGACGACAAGGCCCTGCTCGACTGGCTGCGGGACTGCATCTGGCCCGCCGCCGTCCACCTCGACGCCGACGTCGCGTACGCCGCCGCCCTCGCCGGGCTGGCCGAGAACCTCCGGGGTGGCGCCACGACGGTCATCGACCACCAGTACATCCACACCGACGAGGCCATCAACGACGCGGTGTGCCGGGCCGCCGACGAACTGGGGGCGCGCTTCCTGCTGGCCCACGGCTGGGCCGATCGCAACTACCACCCCGCGTTGGAGCAGACGGCCGGGCAGGCGGTGGCGCGTGCCGAAGCGGCCCGGCGCCGCTGGGACGGCCACGACGACGACCGGATCCGTGTGGAGCTGGCGCCGCTCATTCCCTGGGGATGCTCGGATGAGGCGATGCGGACCACGGTTGCCGCGGCCCGCAGCTGGGGTCGGGGCACCCACATCCACTGCGCCGAGACCGCGGTCGAGGTGGATATGAGCCTCGAAGAGCGGGGGTTGCGCCATGTGGCCTGGCTCGACTCCCTCGGCGTTCTCGGCCCCGACATGCAGCTGGCCCACAGCGTGTGGGTCGACGACGACGAGCTCGACCTGATCGCTGCGTCGGGCTCGGTGGTGGTGCACTGCCCGGTGTCGAACATGTACCTCGCTTCCGGGGTGGCCCCCGTTGCGGAGATGCGGGCCCGGGGCATCACGGTGGCCCTGGCCAGCGACGGTCCGGGCAGCAACAACCGTCAGGACATGTTCGAGGTGCTCAAGGCCACCGTGCTCCTGCAGAAGGTGCACCATCTCGATGCTCTGGTGTTCCAGCCCGAGGACGTCCTGCACATGGCGTGCCGGGGCGGGTCGGCCGCCTTCGGCATGCCGGACGAGTACGGCGCGCTGGCCGAGGGTCAGCGGGCCGACCTGCTGGTCGTGGATCTCCGGGCGCCGTTCGTGGCGCCCGTTCACCGGGTGGCGAGCGCCCTGGTCTACAACGCCACCCCCCGAGATGTCCGGGACGTGGTGGTCGACGGCAGGGTCCTGTTGCGAGACGGCCGGCTGGCGGCCGCCGACGAGCAGCAGATCATGGCCCGGGCCGGTGACGCCGCCCGCCGACTCTTCGAGCGGGCCGGCATCTCGACCCGCGTGACCGGAAGCTAGAGGCTTGCCGCCGGGGCGAGGTCGCCCAGGCGGATAGGAGAACTCCACAGGGGCGTGCGGTAGCGTTTCTACTCGTGCCGCTGGTTACCGCATATCACCGTCCCGCGTCCCTGGATGAGGCGCTCGACCTGCTGAGTGCTCCGGAGCGGGTGGCTCTCGGAGGCGGGACGACGCTCAACGCCGACCGGGAGCCGTCAGACCTGGAGGCGGTGGACCTGCAGTCGCTGGGACTGAACGCGATCACGGCCACCGGCAACGGGCAGGTGCGCATCGGGGCCACCGCCACCCTTGATGCCGTCCGGCGCTGCGAACTGCTTCCAGACTCGCTGCGGGAGCTGGCCAGGATCGAGCAGCCGTCCACACTGCGGACGCTGGCCACTGTGGGCGGCCTCGTGGCCAAGGCCTCGGCCGAGAGCCTGTTGCTGGCCGGCTTGCTGGCCCACGACGCCAGGGCGGAACTCGCCGGCCCGGCATCCGAGTGCAGCCTGGCCGAACTGCTGGCTGCCGGGCTGCCGCCAGGCTCGCTCATCACCGCCATCACCGTCGATCCGTCCGGGCGCACCGCTACCGCCCGCACCGGCCGCACCCCGGCCGACTCGCCCATCGTCGCGGCCTACGGGCGCCGCGTCGAGGGCTTCGTGGCCATGGCTCTCACCGGCGTGGGCGGCCATCCGGCGCTGGTCGACGTCTACGACCCGACCGCCGGCCTGGAGCCCGCGGGAGACTTCCGGGGCAGCCGCGAGTACCGCCTCCACCTGGCCGCCACGCTCACGGCCCGGGTCATGCGGGAGCTGTACCCATGACCCTCGACGTCACCTTCGAGGCCCGGGTCATGCAGGAGCTGTACCCATGACCCTCGACGTCACCTTCGAACTCAACGGCTCGGTGGTCACGGTGGACGTCGAGCCCCACCACACTCTGCGGGAGACGCTGAGGCGCTTGGGCATGTTCTCGGTGCACTACGGCTCCGACAGCGGCGAGACCGGCGCGGCCGCGATCCTCTACGACGGCCGGCTCGCCTCGGCCGACGTCATCCTGGCTGCGTCGGCGGACGGCCACCGGGTCACCACCGTCGAGTCGCTCAACGTCTCGCCGGACCTGCATCCCGTGCAGACCGCGTTCGTGGCGGTCGGCGCTTTCCAGTCGGGCTACTCCGCGGGGGCGATGATCCTGGGCACTCTGGCGCTGCTGGAGGAGAACCCCGACCCCTCCGAGGCTGCGATCAGGGACATGCTGTCGGGCATCCTCGACCGTGAGACCGCCTACGTGAAGCCGGTCGAGGCGGTCAAGCGGGCTGCGGCAGTGCTGCGGGGCGAGGACACCGAGCCGTTCGCGCCGCTGGTGCTCGAGCCGCTTACCGACGGTTACCGTCCCGCCCCTGCCGGCGCCGACGGCGAGATCCCCGACGCTCCCCAGTCCGTGCCCCGGCTTGTGCCGTCGCGGGAGGTGCCCGACATGGCGGTGGTGGGCAAGCCGGAGGTCAAGGTCGACGCGGTGCGTCTGGCCAAGGGCAACCCCGCCTTCACCGACGACATCGAGCCCCGGGGAATGCTGTACGCCAAGGTGCTGCGCAGTCCTCACGCCCACGCCCGCATCCTGAGCATCGACGATTCGAGGGCCCGAGCGGTCCCCGGTGTGCACGCGGTGCTGCACTACGGCAACACCCCGAGGGTCAAGTACGCCTCCGGCGGGCAGAGCTGGCCCAATCCTCACCCCTACGACCAGGTCAGCTTCGATGACCGGGTCCGCCACGTCGGCGACCGGGTGGCCGCGGTGGCCGCCGAGACCGTCGAGGCCGCCGAGGAGGCCATGCGGCTCATAGAGGTCGAATACGACGTGCTGCCAGCGGTGTTCGACGAGCGCTTCGCCATGGACCCCGACGCCCCCAAGGTCCACGACGAGGACGACACCACCCACATCTGCGACCCGCAGCGCAACCTGGTGCACCACATGGCGGCCCAGCGGGGCGATGTCGACGCACAACTAGCGTCCGCGCCCCATGTGTTCGAGCAGACGTTCAGGGTGCATCAGGTCCAGCAGTGCCCCATCGAGCCCCACATCTCGATGGCCTGGCTCGACTCCGACGAGCGCATGGTGGTGCGCACCGCCACCCAGGTGCCGTTCCACACCCGCAGGATGCTGGCCCCCCTCATCGACATGGAGATCAAGGACATCCGGGTGATCAAGCCCCGCATCGGCGGCGGCTTCGGGGCCAAGCAGGAGATGCTGATCGAGGACATCGTGGCCCACCTCGCCATCGCCACCCGGCGCCCGGTGCGGCTCGAGCTGGACCGGGCCGAGGAGTTCTACGCCAGCCGCACCCGCCATCCCCAGACCATCACCTTCCGCACCGCGGTCGACGACGACGGCAGGCTGCTGGCCCAGGACATGCGCCTCATCGGCAACACCGGCCCCTACGGCACCCACGGCTTCACCGTGCAGATCGTGTCGGGGCTGCGCGGCCTCACCTCCTACAACGCCGCGTCCAAGCGCTTCGACTGCCATGTCGTCTACACCAACATCCCGGTGCCGGGCGCCTACCGGGGCTACGGCGCACCCCAGGCCGAGTTCGCGCTCGAGGCCCACATGGAGGACATCGCCCGGACCCTCGACTTCGACCCGATCGAGTTCAAGCGGCGCAACTGGGTGAAGGTGGGCGACGAGATGGACATCGCCCCCCATCTGGGCGAGCGGGCCGTCGAGGAGGAGGAGCTCGACGAGTATCCGAAGATCATGTCGTCGGGCATCGAGGAGTGCGTGGCCCAGGGGCGGCGCGAGATCGGCTGGCACCGCCGGGACGACGAGTCCTGGAAGGCTCCGGCCGACCGTGGAAACATCCGGCGGGGCCTGGGCTTCGCCTTCTGCATGCACGGCACTGCCATCCCGTTCCTGGACATGGGCGGCTGCTCGATCAAGCTCAACGACGACGGCTCGTTCAACATGCTCATCGGGGCCACCGACCTCGGCACCGGCGCCGACACCGTGATCGGCCAGATCGCGGCCGAGGTGCTCGGTGTGCCCCTCGACGACATCAAGGTGTACTCCAGCGACACCGACATGACCCCGTTCGACACCGGGGCCTACGCCTCGTCGACCACCTACATCTCGGGAACGGCCGCGCTACGGGCCGCGGAGGCGGTCCGGGAGCGGCTCAAGGCCCGGGCCGCGATGCTGCTGGAGGTGGACGAGCCCTGCACCATCGAGCTGCGCGACCGCCGGGCCTACGCAGCCGACGGCCGCTCGGTCACGCTGGAGGAGATCGCGCTCGACTCACTGCACTGGCAGGAGCAGGAGCAGATCATGGGCACTGCCTCGCACGTCTCGCCGGACTGCCCGCCCCCGTTCGCGGCCCAGTTCGCGGAGGTGGAGGTGGATGTCGACACCGGCCAGGTCACGGTGACCAAGCTGGTGATGGCGGTGGACTGCGGGGTGGCCATCAACCCGGTCACCGCCAGCGGCCAGGTCGAGGGCGGCATGATCCAGGCCCTCGGTTACGCCCATTGCGAGGAGATCGTGCTCGACGACGACGGGCGCATGGTCAACCCGTCGTTCGGTCCCTACAAGATCTACCGGGCCGACGAGATGCCCGACACCGTCGTGTACCTGGTTCAGACCATGGAGGACAGCGGCCCGTTCGGAGCCAAGGCGGTGGCCGAGATTCCCAAGGACGGCGTGGCCCCGGCCGTGCGCAACGCCATCCTCGACGCCACCGGGGTGGCCATCAACGATCTGCCCTTCACCCCGGAGCGAGTCTGGGCCGCACTGCAAGCCGAGAGCTAACCATCATGATCATCGGGGCCGACTGGGCCGTGACCGCGGCGCTGGACGAGCCCCGCCGGCGCTGGGCGGTGCGCGTGGTCGACGGCCTGATCGACGACTCCGGGCCGGTCCGCGAACTGCGGGCCCGCTACCCCGACGACGACTTCTGCGACGGCTCGGGCTGCGTGCTGCTGCCCGGCTTCGTCAACGCGCACGTGCACCTGTACGGGGTGCTGGCCCACGGCGTTCCCGCCCCCGCGGCGCCGGTCGCCGACTTCTGGGGCTTCCTGGACGACTACTGGTGGCCACTGGTGGAGAACGCCCTCGACCACGAGATGATCGCCGCCGCGGCCGCCTGGGTGACCGCCGATCTGGCCGCCGGCGGCACGACCAGCTTCTTCGACATCCTCGAAGCCCCCAACGCCCTGCCCGGCGCGCTGTTCGCGCAGCGCGAGGCCGTGGCCGGCAGCGGGCTGCGAGGGGTACTGTCGTTCGAGGCCACCGAGCGGATGGGTGAGGCCAACGGCCAAGCCGGCCTGGACGAGAACGTCGGCTTCATCGAGGACTGCCGAGCACGAGCCGCGAGCGAAGGTGCCGGACGCGACGGCCGGGTGTCGGGCGCCATGTGCATCCACACCACGTTCACCTGCGGAGAGCCCTTCATCCGCCAGGCCTTCGATGCGGCTGCCGACCTGGACGTGTTCTGCCACGCCCATGTGAACGAGGGAGTCCATGAGGGGCAGTGGTGCACCGAGCACCACGGCATGCGCACGCTGGAGTTCTACGACCGCATCGGGGTGGCCTCGCCCCGCTTCCAGGCCAGCCAGTGCGTGCAGCTGTCGTCCCGCGAGATCGACATCATCGCCGAGTCCGGCATCAGGGTCTCGCACATGCCGCTCTCGAATTGCGAGGTGGGCGGCGGGATCGCGCCCGTACTCGAGCTGCTGGAACGGGGAGTCACCGTGGGGCTCGGCTCCGACGGCTATCTCAACGACATGTTCGCGGTGATGAGGGGCGCGTTCCTGCTGCACCGGGCGGCCACCCTCGACCCCGGCGCGATCAGCGCGGCCACGGTGCTGCATCTGGCCACCGAGGGATCTGCCCGCACTCTCGGCCTTGAGCGGGTGGGGCGGCTGGAGCCGGGGTGGCACGCCGACCTGCAGCTGGTCGACCTGGACGGCCCCGGGGGCCTGCCCACCCCGGTGGAGGCCCACAACCTGCTGGACCAGCTGGTGCTGTGGCGCAGCGCCTCCCATGTGCGCAACGTGATGGTGGGCGGGGACTGGGTCGTCGACGGCGGCGAGGTGATCGGCGCCGACATAGACAAGCTGCGCGCCCACACCCTCGAACAGGCTGCGAGGCTGTGGTCGTGAGCTCTCTCGAACAGGCTGCGAGGCTGTGGTCGTGAACCTGCTTCGCCAGATTGCCGAGGCAGTGGACGGCGGTGTGGCCGTCGCCTCGGCCACGGTCGTCGACACGTCGCGCTCGGTGCCCCGCCGGGCCGGGGCCAAGATGCTGGTCTTCCGCGACGGCAGCATCTCGGGCACCGTCGGCGGGGGAGAGATGGAGGCCCGCGTCGTGTCCGAGGCCGTCGCCGCGCTCGCTGACGGCCGCTGCCGCCTGCTGTCGTACCGTCTAGTCGATCCCGGCCGGGGCGATCCCGGCGTCTGCGGGGGCGACGTCCAGATATTCGTGGAGCCGCACATGCCCAAGCCGACCGTCATTGTCATGGGATACGGACACGTGGGCCGGGCTGTGGCCCAGCTCGCCGACTGGCTGGGCTTCCGGGTGGTGGCCACCGACGACCGCCCGATGACCGACGGCGATGCGCCGGAGGGGCCGGACCCGGGAGTGCCCGGCGGCGATCCCGGCGACGGCGCCCCGGACGAGTTGGTCATCGGATTGGTTGACGATCTGCTCAAGGGGCGAACCCTGGACCAGGACGTGTCGGTGGTGCTGGTGACCCGCAACGTGGACGTGGACTCGGCGGCGCTGCCCGCGCTGCTGGCCACCGATGCCGGCTACGTGGGGGTGATGGGCAGCGAGCGCCGCTGGGCCACCACCCGGGACCGCTTGGAGGCCCAGGGTGTGGATCCGACCGCGCTCGATCGGGTCCATGCGCCCATCGGCATCGAGGTGGGCGCGGAGACACCCGAAGAGATCGCGCTGAGCATCATGGCCGAGGTGGTCGCCCATCGCCGTACGTGAGCCGCTGTGCGTGCTACGGGGCGGGGGCGATCTGGCCACTGGAGTCGCCTGGCATCTCACGAGGCGGGGCTGGCCGGTGGTGGTGCTGGAGCTGTCCGAGCCCCTGGCCGTGCGCCGCACGGTGTCACTGTCGACCGCGGTCACCGATGGTGAGATCATCGTGCAGGGAATGAGAGGCGTGCGGGCCGAGTCGACCACGGAGGCTCTGGCAGTCGCCGAACAGGGTGATGTGGCCGTGCTCGTCGCCCCTGAGTTGCCGCCGCTGGACCGCGCCCGACCCGACGTGGTCGTGGACGCCAGGATGGCCAAGCGCAACCTCGACACCTCGATCGACGACGCCGAGGTGGTCGTGGCCCTGGGTCCCGGGTTCACCGCAGGCGTCGACTGTCACGCCGTGGTCGAGACCATGCGGGGGCCGAACCTGGGCCGAGTTGTCTGGACCGGGCAGGCCCAGCCCGACACAGGCACGCCCGCCGAACTCGGGGGTCGATCAGCCGACCGGGTCGTGCGAGCGCCCGCCGCCGGGGAAGTCGAGTGGCGAATCGCCATCGGGGATGTGGTCAGCGGGGGTCAACCGCTCGGCGAAGTGGGCGATGCGACGGTCCGGGCGCCGTTCGACGGCGTGGTGAGGGGTGCCATCCGCAACGGTATGCGGGTGCGGGCCGGCCTCAAGATCGGCGATGTCGATCCCCGCAGCGACCCTGCCGCGTGCTGGAAGATCTCCGACAAGGCCCTAGCTGTGGGCAACGGGGCGCTGGAGGCCCTGCTGGCCCGCAGCACTCGGCGAATAGGGTGAGTTCCGTGGTCCGGCCTGCGTTCAACGTGATGCCCCATGGATCCGTCGAGCGGGCGGTGGAGCTCGCCCGGCTGGCTGAGAGCCTCGGCTACGAGCGCTGCTGGGTGTACGACGAAGGGCTGGCGGCCAGCGACGTGTACGTGGCGATGACTGCCATTGCGGCGGCCACGGAGTCCCTCACGATCGGTCCCGGCATCACCAACCCCTACACCCGTCACGCCGGCGCCACCGCAGGAGCCATCGCCACGCTGGACGAGGTGTCGGGCGGGAGGGCCTTCCTGGGCATCGGTGCCGGAGGAAGCCTCACCCTCGATCCGCTCGGCATCGCCCGGGTACGGCCCCTCACCGCGGTGCGTGAGACCATCGACGCCTGCCGTCGCCTGTTCTCGGGCGACACCGTCAGCGTCGAGGGCTCCCATGTGCGGCTGAGCGAGGCGTCGCTGCTGAACGTCCGGGCCGGCATCGAGATCTGGCTGGCCGGGCGGGGCCCGAGGATGCTGGAGCTGGGCGGAGCGGCCTGCGACGGGGTGCTGGTGGACTTCATCTACAAGCCGCACCTGGGTTCTGCGGTGGAGCGGATCCACCGAGCGGGCCGGGCTGCGGGCAACGATCCCCGCATCGCCTACTCCACCATGCTGGTGACCGACGACGACACCATGGCCGCCCTCAAGCCCCACATGACCTACCGGCTGGTCGACTCGCCGCCGGAGGTGCAGGAGGCCCTGGGGATCACCGACGCCGACGCGGCCCTGATCAGGGCCGCGCTGGCCGACGGCCTGGAGGCCGCGGCCGAGCATGTGCGCGACGAGTGGGCGCTGCCGTTCGTGATCGCGGGCACCCCCCGTGAGTGCAGCCGGGAGCTTCACAGCCTTGCCGAGGAGCACGGGATCGAGTCCTTCGTCGTGCCGCTGCTGGACGACGAGCCGGCCGAGATGTTGCTTCGCGCGGGCGCAGAGATCATGGGAATGATCGAATAATCACTCAATCAGGTTGTAATGTCTTAGAGCACTTGTAGAGTGCCGTCGCCGGCCCGGTTCGCTGGATGCCGGGACGGCCGCCTGAGCGCTCAGCGTTCTGGCTGAGCCCCAACGCTCCAAGTCCCGCCGTCAAGGCACGCCGACGTGCGGGGAGGAGCCGATGATCATCTGGTACTGGTCCGTCAAGGGCGGGGTCGGCACGTCGGTGGTGGCCGCCGCGACCGCCATCCGCCTGGCCTCAGAAGACCGGGAGACCACGCTCGTGGACCTCACCGGCGACCAGCCGGCGCTGCTCGGCATGACCGCCGGCGTCGCGCCGTCTGAGCCCGGCATCGGCGATTGGGTGGCCGCGGGAGACGGCGTAGCCGCCGACGCCATCGGCAGGCTGCTCGAGGACGTGGCTCCGGGTTTGAGACTGCTCCGCGACGGCACCCAGCCCGCGCTGGCCGACCAGACCGCAGATGGCGAGAACCAGCGTTCGAGGCTGGTGCTGGCCCTCGAAATGCTGGCCCGCATCGGTCCGGTGGTAGTGGACGCCGGGCTGGACCCGTTCGAGCTGCGAACCGACCTCGCCGCCTCGCACCGGCCGGTGTGCGTGCTGCGGTCCTGCTACCTCGCCCTGAATCGAGCCCAGCGGACGTCCGGTCCCTATGACTGGGTGGTCCTGGTGGAGGAGCCGGGCCGTGCTCTGCGGGTGCGGGACGTGTCCGCCGCCGTCGGTGCTTCCAGCGTGAAGCGGGTGGCCTGGGATCCCCGCGTCGCACGGTCGGTCGACGCGGGGACGATCGTGAGCATGCTCCCTCCGCCGCTGCGGCGCTTCGAGTTGCCGGCATGACCGGCCGCGCCGCGACGGCTCAGAGATCGGAAGTGGACCGCGACACGGCCGGCCGAGCCCGCGCCGCCGGCGCCAACGGCTCCGCCGCACTGGTGGAGGCCGTGCATCGCAGGGTGATCGACACGATTGCCGAGGGCCCGATGCCGGCGGTGGACATAGCGGGCATCGTCCGCGCACTGGCCCCCCTCACCCCGACGCATGTGCTCGACGACGTGGTGGCCCGGGTCGCGGCCCGGGTGCATGGCCTGGGCCCCTTGGAGCCGCTGCTCGCCGATGCATCGGTCAGCGAGGTGATGATCAACGGGCCGGGTCCGGTGTGGATCGAGCGGGGCGGCACGGTGAGCCGGAGCGGGGTGTCGCTGGACCGGGCCGCCGTCGACCTGGTCATCGAGAGAATCGTGTCCCCGCTGGGCCGCCGGGTCGACCAGCTGACCCCCTGCGTGGACGGTCGCCTGCCCGACGGCTCCCGGGTCCATGTGGCCGTTCCTCCGGTGGCGGTCGACGGCCCCTATGTGACGATCCGCCGCTTCGTGGTGCCCGACGTGGCCCTCGAGATGTTCGCGGGCCCGCCGGTGGTGGCTCTGCTCGAGGAGTTGGTGGACCGGGGGGCCAATCTCGTCGTGAGCGGCGGCACGGGGGCGGGCAAGACTACTCTGCTCAACGCCCTGGCCGGCCGGGCGAGCCACCATCAGCGGGTCATCACCATCGAGGACGCCGCCGAACTGCAGCTGGAGCATCCCCACGTGGTGAGGCTGGAGGCCCGGCCCGAGTCCCGCGAGGGTGGAGGCGCGGTGACGATCCGGGATCTCGTGCGCAACGCGCTGCGGATGCGTCCCGACCGGCTGGTGGTGGGAGAGGTGCGGGGCCCTGAGGCGCTGGATCTGCTGCACGCCCTGAACACGGGCCACGCCGGGTGCCTCTCCACGGTGCACGCCAACGGTCCGGTCGACGCTCTGCGCCGCCTGACCGCGCTGGCCACGGCAGCCGATGAGCGCTTGGGAGTAGAGGCGGTCCGGGACCATGTGACCGCCGCCATCGATGCCGTCGTGCATCTGGGAAGATCCCCCGACGGCACCCGGCGGATCGTCGCCGTCGCCGAAGTGACGGACCACGACCGGGTGCGCCTGCTGGCCGGTGACACCGAGGTCTGCTCGCCCATCGCCCGAGCTGCCCGCCTTGAGGTCGAGAAGTGACTGCGGTTCTGGCTGCCGTCCTGGTGTTTGTGGCGTTGGCCCCCGATCTGCCGCCGGCGGCGCCCAGGGGCCGCGTGCAGGGTGGCGCGCCGCGGCGGAGGGCCGGGTCCACCCGGCTGGCGGCTGCGGTGCGACGGTGGAGAGGGCGGTCTGAGCAGGCTGACGCCATACCGCAGGCGCTTGAGTTGACGGCCCGGGCCCTGCGATCCGGCGCCTCCGTGTTGACCGCCCTCGACGGTGTGGCTGCCGAGCTCCCCGAGACCGGCCTGCGTGCCGTGGTGAGCAGGGTCCGCGGGGGTCTGAGCCTCTCGGACGCGCTTGACGATTGGGTCGCCGACACACCCGACCGCCGGGCGGCTGCGGCCCTGCTGGTGCTGGGCCACACCTCGGGCGCGGCCATGGCCGCGAGTCTTGATCGGGCGGCCGCATCGCTGCGCCAGCGGCAGGCGCTCGGCGACGAGATCCGGGCCCTGACCTCGCAGACGCGGACCTCTGGGATGGTCGTCGCGGCGGCTCCGGCCGGTTTCGCGGTCATCGTCACGCTGGTCGACACCGATGCGATGAGCGGGCTGCTGGCCACGCCGGTCGGGCTCATGTCGCTGGTGGCCGGCCTGGCACTGGAATGTCTCGGCCTCTGGTGGATGGCCCGACTGAGCCGGGGTGTGGGCCGATGGGCGTAGGTCTCATGCCGGTGGCCGCAGCAGCCCTGCTGGTGCTGACGGTCTTCGATACAGCAGCCGCAACGAGCCGCGCCGCCCGTCGCCGCCTTCGCGGTGTCGACCGGACCGCCGGCCGCGACCCGACCGGTGCTCTGTCGGCGCTGGGTCGGTGGCTGTCGAGGGGTGCAGTCGAGCCGGAGGACGAGACGCTGGTCGGAGCCTTGGCTCTCGTAGCGGCGGCCGCGGCCGTGGCGCTCGGTCCGGCCGCCGGCCTGCTCGCGCTCTCGGGGGTCGTGGGTGCGGTCGTCGTCCGGCGCCGTTCCCGCAAGCGCCAGCGGATGCTGCAGGTCGAGCGCCACCTACCCGAAGTGATCGACTTGCTCGGGCTGGTGGTCGGAGCGGGCAGGCCCACGGTGACGGCGCTGGCCGACATCGGTCCCCGAGTCTCGGAGCCGTTCCGGTCGGAGTTGCTGGCAGTGGTGCGGCGCACCGCAGCCGGAGAGCCCTTCGTCGAATCGGCGCGAAGGCTGCGAGAGAGTCTGGGCTCCAGCGTCTCGTCGGTCGTGCACGCGGTGACTGCGGCCGAGATCGATGGAACACCGCTCCGGCCCGCCCTGCAGCGAGCTGCCGATGAGGCTCACCGCCGGCGCCGGGTCCGGGCGCAGGAGGCTGCCAGGCGAGTTCCGGTGCTGATGCTGTTCCCGCTCGTGTTCTGCGTGCTGCCCGCCTTCTGCCTGCTCACCGTCGTCCCGTTGCTGCTGACAACCATCTCTGACTTGGGTTTCTCGCCTTGAGAGGAGTGACCATGTTCCTGCGCATCTGCTCCGCACTGCAGGCGTACGGCGGATCGGCCCGGCACCGGATGGACGACCGCGGCCAGACCACCGCCGAGTACGCGCTCGTGCTCGTCGGCGCGGCCGCGGTGGCCTTGCTGTTGCTGACCTGGGCGACCGGCTCGGGCAAGATCGCGTGGCTGCTCGACAAGATGGTGGACACGGTCGCCAACATGGTCTCGTGACCGCAGGACGCTCCCGGTCCGGACCGTCGCGCCGGCTCGGACGGTCGCGCCGGCTCGGACGGTCGCGCCAATCGGGACAGGCGACGGTGGAGCTGGCGTTGGTGATGCCGTTCTTCGCGCTGATGCTGCTGGCCCTCGTGCAGGTGGGCCTGCTCGTGCGGACCAGGGTGCTGGTCACACACGCAGCCCGGGAAGCGGTGCGCTCCGCTGCCGTCGGCGTGAGTGATGGCGCGGTGCGCTCCGCCGCGCTGGCCGCGTCCGACCTGGACCCGGGACGGCTGACGGTTCTTGTGCGGCGAGCCGGTGGCCGGGCAATCGTGGAGTTGCGCTACGCCGAGCCCACCGACGTTCCGCTGGTGGGACCGCTGGTCTCCGACGCGGTGTTCGAGGCCCGCGCCACCATGCGTCTTGAATAGACGGTTGCACGACACTCGGGCGCCCCGGAATCACCAAGTCAATCCATACAGGCGGTACCGTCTTGGTCTGTGTCTGTCACGATCCGGCGCAGTGAGCAGCCGCCGTGGACCGTTCTCAGCGTCGGTGGCGACCTTGACGTCGTCGGGGCACCCGATATGCGCCAGGCCGTCGTCACCGCGGTGGCCGAGGGTTCCCGCCTGCTGGCTCTCGACTTGTCGGAGCTGGACTTCGTCGACTCGTTCGGCCTAGGGGCGGTGGTCGGCGCGCTCAAGCGAGTGCGCCAGCGAGGCGGTGAGCTGGCTCTGGTGTGTCCGTCGTCCCGCATCCGGAGAGTGTTCGAGATCTGCGACCTGGACAGGATCTTGGCCCTGCACGACTCGATCGACACCCTGTCCGAGCTGTCCGCGGTCGTCTCCGACGGCGCGACCTCCACCCGGAGGCGGCCATGAGCGACACAGTCGAGATCGAGATCCCGGCCCGGGCCGACTACGTGTCCCTGGTGCGACTGGTTGTGGCCGCGGCGGCCGAGTTGGCGCCGAGCCTCGAGCCGTCGCGCGTCGACGACCTCCGGGTGGCGGTGTCGGAGGCGACCACCAACGCCATACAGGCCCACATCCGCTCCGGTAGCACCCGTCCCGTGAGGGTCTGTTGCCGCTGCTCCAATGGGAGCGTGGTGGTGACGGTCCGCGACGAGGGTCCCGGCTTCGACGTGGACGCGCTGCCGGAGATGCCGCCCCCGGAGTCGGAAGCCCGGCTCGGCCGGGAGTCCGGCATGGGCATCTCCATCATGCGGGCCCTGGCCGACCAATCGAGCATCGACTCCAGCTCAGAAGGAACCGAGGTTCGTCTCGCCTTCCTCGTCGGCGGCCAGGTCGTCCATGGCTAGGTGGTCGATCCTGTCGGTCCGGTGGACGGCCCTCAGCAGCAGGTGTGCGACGATGGGCAGCGTGACGATCATCGCGCCCGCCGCGATGGCCAGGTAGGCGAATCCACGCCAACCGAGCAGGGGAGCGGCCCCTACCGACATCAGCAGCAGGGCTACCGGGCTGGCCTTGCCGGCGGCCTGGATCCGGGCGAACGGCGTCGAGAACCGGAGCAGCCCGATGCCGGCCAGGACCGCGATCACCGCACCGGCGACCATCACCACCTCGGCCGCGACCCTCATGGCGTGGTCCTGTCGTTGGCGCCGTCCATATCGCGCTCCAGGAACCGGCTGGCCGCGAACGTGCCGGCCAGCCCGACCAGGGCGATCACGGTGATGATCGCGAGAAGGGCGTGGCTGTCGCGGTTGATGGCATCGATGACGATGCCGCCGGCGAGGGAGACGAGGGCCACTTCCACGCCGATCACCCGGTCGGCCAGGCTGGGGCCGCGCACCACTCGGTAGACGGCGCACAGTCCGGCAGCCGCGAAGCCGGCCGCGGCCAACGCGATCATCGGACCGACGGGTCCGAGGCCCGTTGCGGCGCGGCGGTGTCTCGTGCGATCATCGGACGCCCATCGGACTGGAGGTCGGCAGGGCTTCGCAGGCCAGCTTGGCGAGCTCGTGGGCGTGGGCCACCGTCTCTGCGCTCAGGCGGCCGTGGAGCAGGTGGATGTAGTACCGGCCCGACGAGCGGTCGACATCGACGACCGCCGTCCCGGGACTGAGCGTGATCGACGCCGACAGGAGCAGCATGTGCTCGCTGCCGGTGGCCGGCAGGTCGACGGCGACGATGACCTCCTCCGTGCCGTCGTTGGGCGTGGCGATCTCGAGGGCCACGTTGACCGTCGAGCGGGCCAGGTCGACCAGGACCAGCCAAGCGAATCTCAGCAAGGGCCGGAAACGGATCACGTGGCGGGCCGTCGGTCCCCGGTCGGCCGCCAGCACGACGACGGAGAGGGCCAAGCCGGACGCCAGATTGGCGATCGACACGGATCCCCAGAGGCCGCACCAGACCAGGACGAGGCCCGCGGTGGTCACCACCCGCCGCGGCGTTCCCGGATATCTCTTCAGAGGCCGAGCGAACATGGAGCGATTCATGCGGACCATCGCGAATCGCCGAGCGAGGCCGTGGCCCGAGCGGCCCGTGAGCGCAGCGAACAAGAGCGGGAGTGGCACCGCTGCGACGCGACCGGCTCACACCTTTCCGCACAGCTGCTCACGGCCGGACCGCCGCGATGTAGCTGCTGGGGCTGCGCAGGTTCTCGGCTGCCTCGGTGGAGAGATCAAGCAGCGTTCCCGCGAACAGCGCCACAGTCAAGGTGCCCGCCACCGCCAGCGCCGTGGCGGCATGCATGGTGCGCCGGCCGCGGCGCGGGGCGGGAGTGGGTCGGGGACCGTCGGCGCGCCTGCCCCAGAAGACCTCGTTCCAGATCTTGGCCATCGACAGCAGGGTCAAGCCTCCGGCCACCAGCGCGGCCACAACCACCACGGTTGCTCCCCGGTCGATGGCGGCCGAGACGACCGCCAGCTTGGCCACGAAGCCGGAGAAGGGCGGGATCCCGGCCAGGCTCAGGGCCGGTACCGCGAACATCACGGCCACCAGCGGCTCACGACCGGCAAGGCCGCCGGATCGGTCCAGCGAGCTCGAACCCTCGTGGTTCTCGATCAGGCCGCCCACGAGGAACAGGACGGCCTTGACCGGCATGTGATGGATCAGGAACAGGATGGCTCCCGCCGTGCCCGCGACGGTGAAGAGGCTGAGGCCCATGAACATGTAGCCGATCTGGCTGATGACGTGGAACGACAGGATGCGCTTGACGTCTGATTGGGCCAGCGCCCCCAGCACGCCGACCACCATGGTGAGGGCGGCTACCAGCAGCATGATCGGCCCCAGATCCTCCATTCCCATCAGGTTGTGGAACCGGATCATCGAGTAGATCCCGACCTTGGTCAGCAAGCCGGCGAACACGGCGGTGATGGTGGTGGGCGCCGTGGGATACGAGTCCGGTAGCCAGCTGAACAGTGGGAACACTGCGGCCTTGGTCCCGAAGACCACCAGGAACCAAGCGCCGATGCCGAGCCTGACCCCGTCGTCCAGCTGCGGTATCCGCTCGGCCAGCAGCGCCATGTTCACCGTGCCGGTGGCCGTGTAGACGAAGGCCACGCCGAAGAGGAACAGCGTCGAGGCCAGCAGGTTCATCACCACGTAGGTCATGCCGGCCCTGACTTGGCTCCGGTTGCCCTGGTGGGTCAGCAACACGTAGCTGGAGACCAGGATCAACTCGAAGGCGACGAAGAGAGTGAATAGGTCACCGGTGAGAAAGGCCAGAGAGACGCCGGAGGTGAGCACGCACAGCAACGGCCCGCTCAGCTCCGGATTCGCCGCCCACACCGTCCGGCGCTGGCCGATGGCGAAGATCTCCACCACGAAGATGATCGTCAGCGCGACCGGAAGGATGAGGGCGGCGAAGAGGTCGGCCACCAGGACGATGCCGAGTTCCGGCGCCCAACCGCCGACTGCGACGGTGTGGGTGCCGTCACGGGCGATGGTGACCAGCATGATGTGGGAGGCGAGGGCGGCCGAGCCCAGGCCGGCGAGGACCGCTATGTCCCGCCCGGCGGGCCAGGAGCGCAGGGCGAGGCTGCAGGCCGCGGCCACCAGCGGGGCGACGATCGCGAGGGAGATCAACCCGGTCATGTCGCCACCGAGTCCTCCGGCTCGGTCGTGCCGCTCTCGACCGCCGCGATCCGGCGGTCCTCGAGGTCGTCCTCGACCAGATCGTCGCCCGAGAGAGTGCGTTGGCGCCTGGCCAGCGCCAGCAGGAACAGCGTCAATCCGAACGAGATCACGATGGCGGTCAAGGTCAGGGCCTGCGGCAGCGGGTTGGACATGTCCTCCGGTGCCGCCCGGCCGGTGATGGGTGGCCATCCGGCCGGCCCGCCGGCCGTGATCAGCGCGACCACGGTGGCGTGCCCCAGCAGGGAGTATCCGATGACGATCCGGCTCAGTGATCGACTGGTCAGCAGGTACAGACCGACTGCGGTCAGGCCGCCGATGGCCAGCAGGAGCGCGGCGTTCATGCTCGCTCCCCACGGTCGGAGTCGGCCGGCGGGTCGGCTGCGAATTCGGCCGCGCCCAACCCGTCGAGCGCCGCGATCACGGTTCCGACGACTATGGCCGCTACGCCGAGGTCGAACGGCAGGGCGGACCCGGTCTTGATCTTGCCGAGCAGGGGAACCTCCACCGACAGCACCTGCTGGTCGAACAGCGGATCCCCCCACAGCAGCGGCATCAGGGCGACGCCGGCTACCACGAAGACGCCGGCCGCCACCAGGGTGATGCCGTAGGTGGGCCGGTGGAACCCGGCGATGGTCCGGAGCGCGAGCACGGCTCCGAACACCAGCCCTGCGGAGAACCCGCCGCCGGGGTTGTTGTGACCCGCGAACAGCAGGTAGCAGCCGACGATGGTCGCGAACGGGCTGGCCGCCCGGATGCCGAGACGGATCATGGGAGCCGACCCGTCGATCATGACGCTGAGCTCCCAGTGCTGGCGGGCCTCTCGGTGCTGGCGGGGGCTCGGGCGAGGGCCTGGACACCCAGCGCCACGGTGGCGAGGACCAAGACCTCGCCCAGGGTGTCGAGGCCCCGTATGTCGGTGAGGATGACGTTGACGATGTTGCTGCCGCCGCCCTCGTCGACCGAGGCTGCCGCCAACTCGGCCAGCGGGGGCGCCCCGACGGGGTTGCCGGATGCGGCCCCCAGCCCTATCACCACCGCTACTCCCCCGAGTCCGGCGACCGTCATACGCACCGTTCGCCACCGCAGGCCTGTCATCGGGAAGCTGCGGGAG
The DNA here is from genome assembly GCA_965203575.1 of Candidatus Aldehydirespirator sp. Lineage (GTDB taxonomy): Bacteria > Actinomycetota > Acidimicrobiia > Acidimicrobiales > Aldehydirespiratoraceae > Aldehydirespirator. The sequence continues at coordinate 1,171,571 of OZ241894.1, read as the reverse complement.
AGGTGGCCGAAGGCGAGCACGAAGCCGACCACGATGGCCGCCTCGACGAGCAGCTGGGTGAGGGCCAGGTCGGGAGCGCCGTGGATCACGAACACCGCGGCGACCGTGATGCCGGCCGCTCCGAGCGCCAGTCCTGCTCCGAGGCGGGTGCCCACCCAGCACAGCGCGACAGCCGCACCGACGACGGCAACGGCCAGCACCCCCTGTAGCGGTGTGTGCCACCCGACCAGGTGGTCAAGGCTGACATCGGCCAGGAACGGGGTGGCAGCCAGGGTTGCCACCGCGGCCATGGTCACCAGGTACACGGGCAGTGAACCGTGCTGTACCCGGGCGACGGTTGCACGCCCGAAGGCCACGACCCCGTCGATGGAGGCGTCTGTCCAGCGGCCTGCGTGGTCCGCAGGCGCCTGCCCGGGCCTTCTGCCCATGGCCACACCCACGATCGCACCGGCCACCAAGACGACCGCTGAGATTCCCAGGGCCGGCTCCAGGCCGGGCCAGCGGTGGAGATGGTCGACCGGTGCGCCCCCGCTCAGCCGGACCGCGGCCGGCTCCAGGAGGGCGTCGACCCGACCGAGAACGGCGAAGGCCGCGAGCCCGCCTGCCGCGAGGACGGCGGGTGGCACGGTCAGCGCATGACGGCGGGGCGAGAGCGGGGTCTCCGGGCCCGGCCCGAACACCGCGACCAGGAAGCGGAACGTGTAGGCCACGGTCAGCACGGAGCCGCCTATCACCCCGAAGCCGACGATCCACGCCTCCGCGCCGTCCAGTTCGAGCGCGGCCTGGATGGCCGTCTCCTTGGCGACGAAGCCGAACAGGGGCGGGGCACCGGCCATCGACAACCCTGCGAGCACGGCCGCGGCGAAGGCCACCGGCATGGATCGAGCCAATCCCCCAAGCTCGTCGATGTGGCGGGTTCCCGCCCGCACATCGATCTCCCCGACGACCAGGAACAGCGCACCCTTGAACAGGGCGTGAGCAACGAGGAGCGACACCGCGGCCAGCACGGCCATGGGTGTGCCGACGCTGAAGAGCGTGATGAGCATGCCCAGTTGCGAGATGGTGCCCCACGCCAGTATCAGCTTGGCGTCGCGATGGCGCAGAGCACCGAGCGCCCCCCACACGATGGAGGCGACCCCGAAGGCGAGACCGCATCCCTTCCACGCACCGGTCCCGGAGAGAGCCGGGCCGGCCACCGCGACGAGCACCACTCCCGCCTTCACCATGGTGGCTGCGTGGAGGTATGCACTGACGGGGGTGGGAGCGACCATCGCGCCCGGCAGCCACGGGTGGAACGGGACCTGGGCCGACTTGGTGGCCGCGGCGATCATCACGAGCACCGCACCGACGGTGGCCGCGGTCCCGTCGACCGGCGCCAGTTCGCTGATCAGCGTCGTGCCCGCGTCACCGGTCACGAGCAGCAGGCCGGCCAGCAGGACGAGACCGCCCCCTGCGGTCACCATCAAGGCGCGCCGGGCCGCGGCCAGTACTTCGGTGTCAGTGCTCTTGTGTCCGACGAGGAGGAACGAGGTCACCGACGTCAGCTCCCAGAACACGAACAGCGTCCAGACCGAGTCCGCCCAGACCAGACCCAGCATCGACGTCGAGAAGGCCAGCAGGGTCGTCGCGAACCTGCCGGTGTGGGCTGCGCCGGGCCCGAAGTACCCGAAGGCGTACACGAAGACGAGGACGCCGATCCCCGACACGATCAGGGTCATGATTCCCGCGAAGGCATCGACGCGGAACGTCATCGCCAGATCGAGTCCACTCACCCAGGTCAGGTCGGCTGTCGCCGGCTGGCCGGCTTCGAGCCGGGCCGCGCCCCAGAGCGCGCTGAACGCCGGGGGCACAGCTCCCACCAGCAGGCTGCTGCGGCCCAGCCGGCGACCGGCGCAGGCCAAGACCACGCACACGGCGACATGCAGCACTAGGAGGCTGAAGATCAAGGGCGCGCCTCAACCGTGGGCATGAGACATCTTAGGTGTCGGGCATGGAGCCTGGGGCAGGGGCGAACCGGTAGCCTGTCGGCGCCCCGAGGGCACCACCGCCCCTAGGGTGGTGGTGCAGAACAGGTTCGGCGCGGCTGCAATGGATGAACCGATGGCGTCAGATTCGGGAGACCGCACACCCGCGCCGGAACCGTCCCCTCTACCGGGGATCGATGACGACCGCCGGCTGGCCCACCGGATCGCCGTGCCGATGCTTCGCTTCCTCCACTTCCAGGCGGGGGGCGGCATCGCCATGCTCGTGGCCACCGCCGTGGCGCTGGTCTGGGCCAACTCGCCCTGGCAGGACTCGTATCACACCCTGCTGGACAGCCATACCCGGGTGGAGTTCGGCGATCTGCTGGTGTTCGACGAGCCGCTGGAGGAGTGGATCAACGACGCACTGATGGTGGTGTTCTTCTTCGTCGTCGGCCTCGAGATCAAGCGCGAGCTCGTCGTGGGCGAGCTGCGGCGTCCGGGGGCCGTGGCCCTGCCGCTGATCGCCGCGCTCGGCGGCATGGTGGTGCCCGCCGTGCTCTACGCCGCGTTCAACGCCGGCGGGGAGGGCTCGGCCGGTTGGGGGATCCCGATGGCCACCGACATCGCCTTCGCGCTGGGCGTGGTCTCGCTGCTGGGACGCCATGTGCCCAGCTCGCTGAAGATCTTCCTGCTCACCTTGGCGATCGTCGACGACATCGGAGCGATCCTCGTCATAGCCATCTTCTACACGGATGAGATCTCCCTCGGCTGGCTGGCCCTGTCGGGCGGCATCGTGCTCCTGCTGTTCGTGATGCGCTTGATACGGGTCTGGTACACCCCGGTGTATCTCGTGGTCGGGGTGGCTTTCTGGTTGACGCTCTTCGAGTCGGGGGTCCACGCCACCATCGCCGGGGTTGTCATGGGCATGTTCGCGCCGGCACGCCCCCTGGTGAGCGGTGCGAGCTCCAGCCTGCTGCTGCAGCGATCGTTCTCGGACGGCTCCGTCAGCGTGGGGCTGGCCCGGCAGGTCGTCTTCGAGGTCCGCGAGCGGGTGTCGGTGGCCGACCGGCTGGCCGATCTCCTCCATCCTTGGACGAGTTTCTTGATCATTCCCGTGTTCGCGCTGGCCAATGCCGGAGTCGAGCTGTCCGGGAGCGCGCTGGGCGACGCGGTGCGGTCACCGGTCACCGTCGGCATCGTGGTGGGCCTCGTAGTCGGCAAGCTGGTTGGCGTCACCGCCTTCACGTGGCTGGCTGTGCGCACGGGCGTGTGCGAGCTGCCGCGAGGGGCCACCTGGACTCAGTTGCTCGGCATCGGCGGGGTGGCCGGCATCGGCTTCACGGTGTCGCTGTTCATCACCAACCTGGCCTTCGCGGCCGACGACATCACCGACCAGGCGAAGGTCGGGATCCTGGCCGCCTCGACGGTAGCTGCCCTCGCCGGCGCCGCTATCCTCCGCCTTTCTCGCTCAGCGGGCGAACCGGCGCCTGCCACATCGTGAACTAGACCTTGCTTATCCTGTCCGAGTCTCCAACAGTTGACGGGCACCCGCCCGTCGGATCGGTTCGAACTCCATGGCCAACGCCCTAGTAATCGTCGAGTCACCCGCCAAGGCGAAGACGATCTCCGGCTACCTGGGCCACGGCTACGTGGTGGAGTCGTCCATCGGCCACATCCGCGATCTGCCCAGCCGGGCGGCCGAGGTTCCCAAGGCCTACAAGTCGGAGCCGTGGGCCCGCCTGGGGATCGACGTCGACAACGAGTTCAAGCCGCTGTACGTGGTCAACAGCGACAAGCGCCAGCAGGTCCGCAAGCTCAAGGACCTCCTGGCCGACGCGGACGAGCTCTATCTGGCCACCGACGAGGACCGGGAGGGCGAGGCCATCGCCTGGCACCTGATGGAGGTTCTCAATCCGCGGGTGCCGGTGAAGCGCATGGTCTTCCACGAGATCACCCGGGCGGCGATCTCCGCCGCGGTCGCCGCGCCCCGGGAGTTGGATCGCCGCCTGGTGGACGCCCAGGAGGCCCGCCGGATGCTCGACCGGCTCTACGGCTACGAGGTGTCGCCGGTGCTGTGGAAGAAGGTCATGCCGCAGCTGTCGGCCGGGCGGGTGCAGAGCGTCGCGGTGCGCATCGTGGTGGAGCGCGAGCGGGAGCGGATGGACTTCGTCAGCGCCGGCTTCTGGGGGCTCACCGGCACGTTCGTCCCGGCGGATTCTGCCGTCGGAAACGGCAACGAGCCCGAGTTCACCGCCGATCTCGTCCAGCTCGACGGGTCTCGTATCGCCGCGGCTCGCGACTTCGGCTCCGACGGCCAACCGACCCGGGGCGACGTCACTGTGCTCGATGAGGCGGCGGCCATGTCGCTGGTCCCGGATCTTCAGGACGCGGCCTTCGCGGTTCGGGCCCGCACCTCCAAGCCCTACCGGCGGCGCCCGGCCGCGCCCTTCATCACTTCGACCTTGCAGCAGGAGGCGGCCCGGAAGCTTCACATGACGTCCGCGGCGGCCATGCGCACGGCTCAGTCACTGTACGAGAAGGGCTACATCACCTACATGCGCACCGACAGCACGTCGCTGTCGGCGAACGCGGTGGCTGCGGCCCGCTCCGAGGTGGCGAGGCGCTACGGATCGAGCGTGCTGCCGCCGGAACCGAGGGTGTACGCCAGCAAGGTGAAGAACGCCCAGGAGGCGCATGAGGCCATCCGGCCCGCGGGCGACACCTTCGCCGACCCATCGACGGTGGCCAATCAGCTGCCCCGGCCCGAGGCCCGGCTCTACGAGTTGGTGTGGAAGCGGACGCTGGCCAGCCAGATGACCGACTGCACCGGCGAGACGGTGCAACTGCGCGTCGGTGCCAGAAGCGCCTCGGGCCGCGACGCCGAATTCGCGGCCAGCGGCACGGTGATAACCCATCTGGGCTTCCGCGAGGTGTACACCGAGGGGACCGACGCCGGAGAAGCGAGCGACACTGACGCTGAGCTTCGCCTGCCGCCGCTGCACGAGGGAGACGGCGCGGACTGCCGCGGCCTGGAGGCGTCCGGGCACGACACCCAGCCGCCGGCCCGCTACACCGAGGCTTCGCTGGTGCGACGTCTGGAGCAGCTCGGCGTGGGTCGGCCCTCGACCTATTCGTCGATCATGGGCACCATCATCGACCGCGGGTACGTGTGGAAGAAGGGCTCGGCACTGGTGCCGTCGTTCACCGCTTTCTCGGTGGTCAATCTGCTGGAGCGCCACTTCCCGAAGCTGGTCGACTACGCCTTCACCGCCGAGATGGAGGACGATCTCGACCGGATCGCGACCGGCGTGGAGGAGCAGGTTCCGTGGCTTCACCGGTTCTACTTCGGCGGGGACGACGATCCCGGCCTCAAGGAGAAGGTCTCCAGCCGCCTCAGCGACATCGACGCCCGGTTGGTGAACTCGATCCCGCTGGGCGCCGATGCCGACGGCATCGAGCTGGAGGTTCGAGTGGGACGCTACGGCCCGACCGTGCAGAGGGGCGATGACTCGGCCTCGGTGCCCGACGGCACCGCTCCCGACGAGCTCACCGTCGAGCGGGCGTTGGAGCTGCTGGCCGCCGGCCGCGACGAGCGAGTTCTCGGCACCGATCCCGCCACCGGTCTCACCGTGGTCGCCAGGTCGGGCCGCTACGGACCTTACGTGCAGCTTGGACGGAGCGAGGAGGTCCCCGACAAGCCGAAGTTCGCGTCGCTGTTCAAGACCATGGCCTTGGAGACGGTCACGCTGGAGGATGCGCTACAGCTGCTGTCGCTGCCCCGCACCGTCGGCCCTGACCCCGCCGACGGGGTCGAGATCACCGTTCAGAACGGCCGCTACGGGCCGTTCGTGCGCAAGGGCTCCGACAGTCGCAGCCTGCCCAGCGAGGACAAGCTGTTCACGGCGACGCTCGAGGAGTGCCTCGAGCTGCTGGCCCAGCCCAAGAGCCGGGGCCGACCGGCCGCAGCCGCACCTCTGCGTGAACTGGGGTCCGATCCCGACACCGGCCGGGCCGTCGTGGTGAAGGACGGCCGTTACGGCCACTACGTCACCGACGGCGAGACCAACGCCTCACTGCGGTCCGGCGACACCGTCGAGGGGCTCACCCTGGAGCGGGCCTGCGAGTTGCTGGCGGATCGGCGAGCCAAGGGCCCCGCCAAGAAGCGCCCCGCCCGCCGGAGGTCGGCCGGCAAGCGCAACTAGTCCCAGTGCCCGAGCGGCCCGTGAGCGCAGCGAGCAAGATCGGGAATGCGGTCGCTGCTCGGCCCGGCCGCAAGCCGCCGGCAGGCCGCCCGCCTAACCTCGTTTGTCGTGGATGACGCTGCGCCCCGCTCTTCGGCCGGCATCCGGCTCGACGAGGCCTTCGAGGCCGCCCGACCGTCGGGGCGCCTGGAGCGGATCTTCGGCACGCGGGACTTCTTCAGGCTCTGGATCGCCCAGGTCGTGTCGGCCACCGGCGACTGGCTCGGCCTGTTCGCCACCATCGCCTTGGCCGACCAACTCGCTCCCGAGGGGTCCAAGGGCACCTCCATCGCCTTGGTGCTGGCCGCCCGTGTGGCGCCGGGCTTCTTCCTGGCCACCGCGGCGGGCGTGATCGTCGACCGGCTGAACCGCAAACGGGTGATGGTGGCTTGCGACGTGGGCCGGGCGCTGGTCCTGGTGACGCTGCCGTTCGTCGACACCATTGTCGGCCTGGTGGTGGCCAGCTTCCTGCTTGAGCTGCTCACGATGATGTGGCAGCCGGCCAAGGAGGCGACGGTCCCGAATCTCGTGCCCCGGGAGAAGCTCACCGCGGCCAATTCGCTCAACGTGACCGCGGCCTACGGCATGTTCCCGGTGGCCGCCGGGGCGGCCGCGCTGCTGGCCAAGGCGGCGGAGGCCGTGCCGGACGAGGGATGGGCGACGAACCTGCGGCTCAACGAGGAGGGGCTGGCCTTCTATGTGGACGCGCTGACGTTCCTCGTGACCGCGCTGATCATCTGGCGCATCGCCATTCCGGCGCGCTCCCGCAACGAGCGTCAGGCGACGGAGCGGGGGAGCCTCGATCTCGGCGGGGCCATCCGCGAGCTCCGGGAGGGCTGGCGCCTGGTAGGGAGGAACCGCATCGTGCGGTCGGTGAACGTGGGGCTGGCCACTGCGGTGATGGGCGCGGGCATGGTGGTGGTTCTGGGCGCCCGGTTCGTCGACGAAGTGATCGTCGGGCGGGAGGCCGACTTCCATGCCGTGCTGTTTGCGCTCGGAGTGGGCATGGCAGTGGGCGTGGCCTCGGCCGCTGCGCTGCAGAACCGCATCAACCGGCTCCGCGGGTTCACATCAGCGCTCATCGGAGCGGGTGTGGTACTGCTGGCCGCGGCGTCGGTGGACCGGCTGTCGCTGATGATCCCACTGGTGGTTCTGCTCGGGATGCTGGCCGGTCCCTCGTACGTGCTCGGGTTCACGCTGCTGCACGAGAACGTCGACAACGAGATCCGGGGCCGGGTGTTCGCAGCCCTGCTGGTGCTGGTGCGGCTGTGCGCGCTGATCGCGCTGGCCGTCGGTGGCGTGCTGGCCGACCTGCTCGACGGCCTGTCGGACCTCTGGTGGGACCAGGAGGTCACGGTGCTGGGAGCGGTGGTTGAGTTGCCCGGATCGCGCCTCACGATGTGGATCGCTGGTGTGATCATCGTCATCGCCGGTGCCCTGGCCACATTGAGCCTGCGATCGGGCGCTCGCGAGCAGGGTGGAGTGGCGTCCGAGAGCGAGGCGTCGGCGCAGTGACCGGCCGGCTCATCGCGGTCGAGGGAGTGGACGCGTCCGGAAAGTCCACCCAGGCCCAGATGCTGGCCGAGTCTCTGGGTGCGTTGTTCACCTTCCAGTTCGGCGCTACCGACGTGGGCGCGGTCATCAGGCGGGCGTTGCTCGATCCCGACAACGATTCTCTCGACGACCGTGCCGAGGCGCTGCTGATAATCGCGGACAAGGCCCAGCATGTGGCCGAGATCGTCGGCCCGGCACTGCGAGCCGGCCAGCACGTGGTCACCGACCGCTTCACCGCGTCGACGCTCGCCTACCAGGGCTACGGGCGCGGCCTCGATCTTGCGGAACTGCAGACGATGATGCGCTTCGCCACCGGAGGGATCGAACCCGACTTGAACCTGCTTCTGGACATCCCCCTCGCGCTGGCGTCGCAGCGGCTGGGATCGTCACTCGACCGCTTCGAGGGAACCGGTGACGGCTTCCTCGGTCGGGTCCGGGCCGGCTATCTGACCATGGCCGAGACCGACCCGGCCCACTGGGTGGTAGTCGACGCTGACGGCTCGGTGGATGACGTGGCCGCACGGGTGCTGGCAGCGGTTCGAGACCGCCTCGGCGATCTGCCATGACCCTGCTCGATGCCGCCGAGACGGCCACCTCCGATCCTTGGTCGGCGGTGGTGGGCCAGCCGCAGGCGGTGGCCGCCTTGACCGCGGCGGTGGCATCGCCGGTGCATGCGTACCTGCTGGTCGGCCCGCGGGGCTCCGGCAAGCAGGCCGCGGCCGGCGCCTTCGCGGGGGAGCTGATCGCGGCCGCGGACCAGCGGACGGCCTCAGATCCGGCGCGGTCGGCCAGGCATCGCCGTCTTGCCGCCCGCCACGAGCACCCCGACATCTTCGTGCTCAGCCCTGCCGGCCCGAGCCTGCGCCGCGAGGAGGAGGTGTCCCAGCTCATCGTCGAGGCCAGCCGCACGCCGGTGGAAGGCCCTCGCAAGGTGCTGGTCGTCGACCGTTTCCACACCGCCACACCGGCCGCAGCTGCAGCCCTGCTCAAGCCGGTCGAAGAGCCGGCCGGCTCGGTGGTGTGGGTGCTGCTGGCCGAGCAGGTGCTGCCCGAGCACGTCACCATCGCGTCGCGCTGCACGAGAGTCGACTTCGGCCCGGTTCCCGACACCGAGATCACCCGCGTGCTGGTGTCGGAGGGTCTCGTCGCGGCCGACCGGGCCCCGCTGGTGGCGGCCGCGGCTGCGGGCAACCTCCATCGGGCCAGGGTCCTGGCCACCGACGAGCGGGTGGCGGCCCGGCACGAGGCGTGGTGGAGGGTGCCGGACCGCCTCGACGGAACCGGAGCGGCCGTCGCGCTGCTGGTCGCCGAACTGCGAGCCATGATCGACGAGGCCGGCGGAGCCCTCACCGAGCGCCACAAGGCCGAGATCGTCGCCCTTGAGCAGCGCGAGGAGCACTTCGGAGTCCGGGGCTCGGGCCGCGGCGTCATCGAAGCGCAGCACAAACGCGAGCACCGCCAGTTCCGCACCGACGAGATCCGCTTCGGACTGGCCACCCTCGGTGCCCGCTACCGCGATGAGATCACATCGTCCCCCGGCGACGACCCGGCCGCCATCCGTCGGGCGTCGGCAGCCATGCGGGCAATAGACCGCCTCCGAGCCACCGCCGAGAGCCTGATCCGCTCCCCGAACGAGGCCCTGGCCCTTCAAGCCCTGCTGCTCGACCTGCCACCCCTGGGCGAACACCTCCACAGGCTTTGAAGCTGTAGCCTGAGCGGGCGCTGGGTGGCTCCGACCGCCGGCGCGCAGGCCCGAATAGCTCAGCCGGTAGAGCGACGCTCTCGTAAAGCGTAGGTCAGGGGTTCAAGTCCCCTTTCGGGCTCCCTCAACCCCGTTCTCGAAGAGGCGGTTCGTGGCCGACCAGGCAACCTTCGCGGACGATGCCCTGCCGCTGATGCAGTCGCTGTACTCGGCGGCGCTGCGGCTGACCCGCAATGCGGCCGACGCCGAGGACCTGGTGTCGGAGACCTACCTGCGGGCCTACCGGTCCTACGGGACCTTCACCGCCGGCACCAACCTCAAGGCATGGATGTACCGCATCCTCACCAATGCCTACATCAGCGAGTACCGGCGGCGTCAGCGGCGACCGGCCGAGACCGAGTTGGGGGATGTGGAGCACCTCTACCTCTACCGGCGTCTCGGCGCCGACGCCCCTGCCCGGCTCGGCCGCAGCGTGGAGGACGAGCTGGCCGAGCTGTTCACCGAGCACGAGGTGAAGCAGGCGGTCGAGGACCTTCCCGACTACTACCGCCTCCCCGTGCTGCTCGCCGACGTGGAGGGGTTCTCCTACTCCGAGATCGCCGAGATCCTCGACATCCCCATCGGCACGGTGATGAGCCGCCTCCACCGGGGAAGAAAACAGCTCCACAAGAGGTTGTACGATTTCGCCGCCCGCCACCGGCTCCTCACCGAGGAGCCGGCAGCAGATCCGGGCGACAGGGGTTGAGGATGGCTCACGACTGTGACGACACCTGCTGTGACGACATCTGCCGAGACCTCCACCTCTACCTCGACGGCGAGGCCGCCGTTGCCGTCCGCGCCGTCATCTCCGCACATCTGGAGTGCTGCCCCTCATGTGCCGACGTGTTCCATTTCGAATCACAAGTACGGCTGACAGTGGCCCGCTGCTGCTGCGAGGAGCGGGTCCCGGAATCGCTGCGAGTGCGCGTCCTGCAAGCCATCTACACTGCGGACCCATGACCTTCGCCGGACGTGCCACCCCGAGGCACCGGTGACCTTCGCCGGCGTCGTATGGCACTTCTGGATCGCGGTGCCGCTCGCCGTGGCCGGCATCGTCTCGATCGTGGCGACCATCGCCGGCTACCTCCAGAAGGTCACCTACAAGCGATACCCGAGGGACTGAGCCTTACCGCATGGACGCCCACGCCGAGGGCTCCGTCGAACTCGATGGCGCTGTCGATCTCGACGGTCCCAACGACCCTGGGGACCTAGACGACCCCATCGACTGGGGCCTGGCCCGCCGGGTTGCGGTGCGCACCGCCCGGCGCGAGCCCTACACCGCGCCGCGCTGGCGTGACGGACTGGCCGAGGACTTCGCCGACTGCACCCAGCGGGCTGAGGGGCTGGTGGCCGAGTTCACCGGCCTGCGGTCGCTGTCGGGACCGGCCCGGGGCAGGGTGACCGACCGGGTCGGTTGGATCGATGCCAACCTGGCCTCGTTCCAACGGCTGCTGAAGCCCCTCGCGGCCAAGCTCGGCACGGGCTCGGACGGGATGCTGGCCCCGATCACCCGGCGGGTGGCCGGGGCCGAGCTCGGCGTCATGCTGGGCTGGATGTCCACGCGGGTGCTGGGCCAGTACGACCTGCTGATCATCGAGGACGACAAGCCCGAGGACCAGGACATCGTCTACTACGTGGCCCCCAACGTCGTGTCGCTGGAGAACAAGTACGCCTTCGACCCGGCCGAATTCCGGCTCTGGCTGGCGCTCCACGAGGTGACCCATCGGGCCCAGTTCACCGGCGTGGACTGGATGCGGCCGCACTTCATCGGCCTGGTCGAGTCGGTGCTCGACTCGGTGGATCCCGACCCGAAACGGATCGCGGCGGCTGTGCGGCGGGTGGTGGAGGCCCGGCGCCGCGGTGAGGACCCGCTGGCGGCCGGCGGGATCATGGCCCTGTTCGCCTCGGAGGCACAGGTGGAGACTCTGGAGCAGCTCGCCGGTCTCATGAGCCTTCTCGAGGGCCACGGCGACGTGACCATGGATCGAGCCGGCAAGGGCCTGGTCCCTTCCGCTCCCCGGTTCGGGCGGGTGATGCGCAGGCGACGGGAGTCGGTGCGGGGGTTCGCCAAGGTCTTCCAGCGGGTGATCGGCCTCGACGCCAAGATCAAGCAGTACGCCGAGGGCGAACACTTCATCTCGTCGGTCGAGGAGGCCGGGGGCACGGCCCTGCTAGACCGGGTGTGGGAGGATCCCGGGAACGTTCCCGGCATCGCCGAGATCCGCAACCCGCGCGATTGGGTAAGTCGCATGGGTGTCACCTCAGCGGCAGCCTGAAGGGGGCTGGGCCCGCGATGACCGGGACGCCCAGCGGAGCGGACCCCGGCGCAAGCATCGATTCTCTGCTGGCTCGCTGCACCTTCCCCGCGGCCGGCACCGCCGTGGCCTGCGGCCTGTCCGGTGGCCCTGACTCTGCCGCCCTGGTCGCGCTGGCGACCGCAGCCGGGCTCAAGGTCACCGCCTGGCACGTGGACCACGGCCTGCGCCCCTCGGCTGGAGCTGACGCGGCGGCGGCCCGGGCCCTCGCCACCCGCTTCGACGTGGGCTTCGAATTGCGGCGGGTGCAGGTGGATCCCGGCCCCAACCTGGAGGCGAGGGCACGCACCGCGCGCTACGAGGCGCTGCCCGACGATGTGCTGGTCGGGCACACGGCCGATGACCGGGCTGAGACCGTGTTGTTCAACGTCGGCCGGGGAGGAGGCCTGGCCGGCGCGGCCGCACCTCACGCCGGGGTCGGCCGTCCCCTGCTGGGACTGCGCCGCTTCGAGACCCACGCCCTGTGCGTACAACTCGGCCTTCCCACCGTGCACGACCCCATGAACGACGACCCGTCGTTCGCCCGGGTGGCCATCCGCAACGAGGTGATGCCCGCACTGGCCAAAGCGCTGGACCGCGATCCAGTGCCGCTGCTGAATCGCCACGCCGACCTGGCCTCCCAGGCGCTTGAGGTGATCGACGGGCTGGCCGCAGAGATCGACCCCACCAGTACGGCCGCCCTCGCCGCCGCACCCAGGGCGGTGGCGGCCGAGGCGCTGAGGAGCTGGGTCGCGGAGGCCGTCGGCTCGGCCCCGACAGCCGCTTCGATCGACCGTGTGCTCGACGTCGCCGCCGGCCGCAGCATCGCCACCGAGATCACTGGAGGCCATCGAGTGGCCCGCACTGCCGGCCGGCTCCGCATCGAGCCCCGACATCCAGACCAACCGCCGGATTGACCCCGTAGAGGCCCCGGCGGCGCCCGGTAACGTGGGTGGGTGAGCTTGGCGCCGGAGCAGCCCGCGGCGCAGATGCCGAAGCCGCCGGGGTCGGTCGGGCGCGCCATCATCACGCCCGAGGAGCTGCGAACCCGCGTGGAGGCGATCGGTGCCGAGATCACCGCCGACTACCAGGGCCGCCCCCCGCTGCTGGTCGGCGTTCTCAAGGGCGCTTTCGTGTTCATGAGCGACCTGGCCCGGGCCATCGACCTGCCGGTCGAGATCGACTTCATGGCCGTGTCGTCCTACGGGCTCAGCACCGAGTCGAGCGGGGTGGTCCGCATTATCAAGGACCTCGACACCGACGTGCGGGACCGCCATGTCGTGCTGGTGGAGGACATAGTCGACTCGGGCCTCACCACCGACTACCTGGCCGAGTTGCTGAAGGCCAGGCGTCCGGCCAGCTTCGAGATATGCGCCCTGCTCGTTCGGGAGGACGCCCGATCAGAGGGCATCCGCTACGTCGGATTCTCGGTCCCGGCCGACTGGCTCGTGGGTTACGGGCTGGACGTGGGCGAGCGTTACCGTGAGCTGCCCTCGGTGCATCTCTTCGATCTGGATGAGGCATGAGCAGCAAGTGGTCGGAAGGGATCGAGCCTCGGGGCTTCCGGTGGATCATCACCGATCGCTTCGGGGTGTGTGAGCGGCCCGGCGGCTACGGCGTCGGCCACCGGCGGGTGCGGCGCCTCGAGGAGATCATCTGGCTGAGCCGCAACGAGATCGGCCTGATCGTGAGCATCACGTCGATCCCCTACAACCTCCACGACTACGACGAGCACGGGCTGGCCTACGCCCACCTGCCCTTCTCCGAGCCCGGCGACGGCGCTGAGCGTCTCGAGCAGATCCTGACCACGATCCGGGACCGCTCGACCGACCAGCGGGTGGTGCTCCATCACGATTCCATCGGAGACCGGGTGTCGGGTGTGGTGGCGGGCTACCTGCTGTGGTCGGGGTTGGTTGACGCCGGCCCAGAGGCCATCACCATCGCCGAGCGGCTGCTGGAGCGCGAGCTCGGTCCCATGGCTCGTGAGATCGTGTCGATGGCTCAACAGCTCAAGTCCGCCCCATGACGGCACCGGATCGTCCCGGGCCGGCCCGGAGGGTGTTCGTGGCGCTGGGGTCCAACCTGGGCGACCGGATGGCCTACCTGCGGGGCGCGGTCGAGAGGTTCGACGACGTCGACGGGGTCTCCGACGTGTATGAGACCAAGCCGGTGGGCGGTCCCGAGCAAGGCGCCTACCTCAACATGGTGGTCAGGCTCCGGACCGCGGCCGGCGCTCAGGAACTGCTGGCGCGGTGCCGGGCCTCAGAACTCGAGGCGGGCCGGGTGCGGGTGGTGCGCTGGGGACCTCGCACTCTCGACGCGGATCTGCTGTGGATCGACGGCGAGCGGGTGGACACGCCCGACCTCGTCGTTCCGCATCCTCGCATGCACGAGCGGGACTTCGTGCTTGTGCCCCTTGCGGACGTGGGCCCCGACCTGCTGCCCGACGGCTACGAACCCGAAGCCGCCGACGGCATCGTCAATCTCGGCCCCCTATATCCATAGAGGCCGAACGGGTGAGCCGCGACACCAAAGAGGTTCACCGGGCGGGTAGCGAGGCCCCTGGGCCCGAGCGGCCCGTGAGCGCAGCGAACGAGAGCGGAAGCCCGGCCCGAGCGGCCCGTGAGCGCAGCGAACAAGAGCGGAATCCATAGCGGTGCGGTCGGTCCGGATCATCGGCGGCGGCCGGGCGGGCGGAGCCATGGCAGCCGCCCTGACCGAAGTCGGCTGGCGCCTGCACCCCATCCTGGGTCGGTCGGCGACGCCCGCCGAGGTGGCCACCGCCGCCGCCGGTGTGGACCTGGTGCTGATCGCCACCCCCGACAACGCCGTGGCAGAGGTGTCCGCCGCGATCGAGCCCTCCGCGACCGCGGCGGTGGCCCACCTCGCCGGGTCGCTCGGCCTCGATGCCGTCGCTACGCACCCACGGCCAGCAGCCCTGCATCCCTTGGTGGCGTTGCCGGACGCTGCCGTCGGCGCCCGGCGCCTGCTCGCGGGCGGGTGGTTCGCGGTGGCGGGCGATCCGATCGTCCGGCAGGTCGTCGCTGATCTGGGCGGGCGGGCGTTCGAAGTGGCCGACGCCGACCGGTCCGCCTACCACGCGGCCGCGGTGGTCGCCTCCAACCATCTGGTGGCGCTGCTCGGCCAGGCCGAGCGCATCGCTTCGGTGGCCGGAGTGCCCTTCGCGGCCTTCATGGGCCTGGTCAGAGCCACCGTGGCCAACGTCGACGAGTTGGGTCCGGCCGCGGCCCTCACCGGCCCCGCGGCCCGGGGCGACACCGAAACGATCAGGCGGCATCTGGAGGCGATCGGCCCGGACGAGCGGGCCGCCTACGAGGCGCTGTCCCGGCAAGCTCGCCGCCTCGCAGGCCAGGCATGAGCATCGGTCGCCCCGCTCCCGAGTGCGAGGCCACGATCCGCGGTCTGCGCGCCCGGCTCGCCGAGGCCCAGGCGGCGGGCCGCACCGTCGGGTTCGTGCCCACGATGGGCTTCCTCCACGCCGGGCACCTTTCGCTGGTCGAGCGGGCCCGGGCCGAGAACGACGTTGTGGCGGTGTCGATCTTCGTCAACCCTCTGCAGTTCAACCCGGGCGAGGATTTCAACGACTATCCCCGGGATCTGGACCGCGATCTCGAGATGTGCGCGAAGGCCGGTGCCGACCTCGTGTTCGTTCCCGACACCCAGGAGATGTACTCCGAGCCGGTGGCGACCACCGTGCGCCTGGGGACGCTTGCCGACGTGCTGTGCGGCGCCTCCCGCGCCGGCCACTTCGACGGGGTCGCCACCGTCGTGGCCAAGCTGTTCTCGATCGTGGGCGAGTGCTCGGCCTACTTCGGTGAGAAGGACTTCCAGCAGCTCACGATCGTGAGCCGCATGGCCGTGGACCTGTCGCTGCCGGTGCGGGTGGTCGGCTGCCCCACCGTGCGGGAGCCCGACGGGCTCGCCCTCTCCAGCCGGAACGCATACTTGAGCGAGGCTGAACGCAGCCAGGCTCCGGTGCTGCGCCGCGCCCTCGATGCCGGAGCGGCCCTGGTGCAGTCGGGTGAGACCGACCCCGCGGCGGTGGAGGCCGAGATGGCCTCGGTGATCGCCACTGCACCGCTGGCGGAGATCGACTACACCGCGGCGGTGTCGGCGTCCACCCTCACCGCCGACGGACCATTGCGAGGCGATGTGCGGCTGATGGTGGCCGTCCGGTTCGGCAGGGCCCGCCTGATAGACAACATCGGCTGCCGCGCCGGCTGATCGGCTGCCGCTCCGATCCGCCGTATCCTGCGGCGGTGCTGCTTGCTATCGACGTCGGCAACACCCAGACCGTCGTTGGCATCTACGACCCGGGCGCGGTCCACGGTTCGGCCGCGGCGGACGGGCTGGTCGACCACTGGAGGCTCTCCACTGACCCGAGTCGCACCGCCGACGAGCTCGGCGTGGTGATCAGGTCGCTGCTCCAGGTGATCGACATCGACTTCGACAGCGATGTCACCGGAGTGTCCATCTGCTCGGGCGTGCCCCGACTGCTCGCAGGCTTGCGGGAGATGGTGCGGCGCCAGCTCGGATTCGCACCGGTGGTTGTCGGGCCGGGTGTCAAGACCGGCATGCCGATCCACTATGACAACCCCAAGGAGGTCGGTGCCGACCGGATCGCCAACGCGGTGGCGGCCTATGACCTCTACGGCGGTCCCACCGTGGTGGTCGACTTCGGCACCGGCAACAACTTCGACGTCATATCGGCCGACGGAGCCTTCATGGGAGGCGCCATCGCGCCCGGCATCGAGATCAGCCTGGATGCGCTCATCGGCCGGGCCGCGGCCCTCGGCGCGGTCGAGTTGGTCGAGCCCCGCAGCGTGATCGGCAAGACCACTGTCGAGTCGATCCAGTCCGGCTCCCTGTATGGGTTCACTGCCATGATCGACGGCATGAACGCCCGCTTCCTGGCCGAGTTGGGCGAGGCCAACGTCGTCGCCACCGGCGGCCTGGCCCATGTGATCGCCCCCATCTCGCAGACGATCGAGCACGTCGAGCCGTTCCTCACCCTGCACGGCCTGCGCATCGTCTACGAGCGCAACCAGGACCGATGAGCAACGACACTCCCACGGATCCGGGCTCAGAAGCCGATCCGCCGGAGGCCCGGCACGACGACGTCCCGTACCGCTTCGAGCGGAGCCATGCGGTGGGCGACGTCTCCGAGGCGTTCGGGGGCCTCCAAGCCGGCGTCGAGACCGACACGGTGGTGTCGGTGGCAGGGCGGCTCATGCTGCGCCGCGACCAGGGTCGGCTCGCCTTCGGGACATTGCAGGACGCCTCCGGCCGCATCCAGCTGTTCGCCACCGCCGCTTCCACCCCGGGCTTCGAGCAGTTCACGGCCCTGTCGATCGGGGACTGGCTCGGCGTGAGGGGCGCGGTCATGGCCACCCGCCGGGGCGAGCTGTCGGTGAGGGTCGACGAGTGGGTCGTGCTGGCCCGGGCGGGACGGCCGTTCCCCGACAAGTGGCACGGCCTCACCGACCCCGACACCCGCTACCGCCAGCGCTACGTGGACCTGTGGGTGAGCGACGACGCCCGGGACGCCTTCGCCCGCCGCTCGCAGATCCTGGCCGGGCTGAGGCGCCGCCTCGATGAGCAGGGTTTCGTCGAGGTGGAGACCCCGATGCTGCACCCCATCCCGGGGGGAGCCGCAGCCCGGCCCTTCGTCACCCATCACGAGGCTCTGCACGCCGACCTGTACCTGAGGGTCGCCCCCGAGCTATACCTCAAGCGGCTGGTGGTCGGAGGCATGGAGCGGGTCTACGAGATCGGCAGGGTCTTCCGCAACGAGGGGATCTCCACCCGCCACAACCCCGAGTTCACGATGCTGGAGCTGTACTGGGCCTACGCCGATCACACCGACATCATGGAGCTGACCGAGAGCCTGGTGGCCGGGGTGGCTGCCGAGGTGTGCGGCTCGACCACCGTGGCCTATGACGGCCGCGAGGTGGACCTGGCCCCGCCCTGGCGGCGGGCGACCATGGACGAGGTGATCGCCGAGCACGCCGGCGCCGAGGTCAGCCTCGACACACCGCGGCCGGAGCTGGCCGCCCGATGCGACAGCCTCGGAATTGCCACCGAGGATGGCTGGGGTGCAGGCAAGCTGTTGCTGGAGATCTACGAGAAGGCGGCCGAGCCCAACCTGTGGGGGCCGGTGTTCGTGACCGACTACCCGGCCGAGGTGTCGCCGCTGTCGCGCCGGCATCGCAGCCGCCCCGGCTACGCCGAGCGCTTTGAGGGGATCGTGGCCGGCCGCGAGCTGTGCAACGCGTTCACCGAGCTGGTCGACCCAGCCGAGCAGCGGTCCCGCTTCGAGGCTCAGGCCGCGCTGCGGGCCGCCGGTGATGAAGAGGCCATGCTGGTGGACGAGGACTACCTGCGGGCCCTGGATTACGGGCTGCCCCCCACCGGCGGCCTCGGCATCGGTGTCGACCGCCTGGTGATGCTGCTCACCGACACCCAAGCGATCCGCGACGCCGTCCTGTTCCCCACCCTCCGCCCCGACCCGGGCGCCTGAGAGGGCGCTGCCGGGCTAGCTGGCGGTTAGGGCGGAGGTTGCGGTCAGTCGGTCGGCGGCCAGGCGCAGGACGGCCGTGGCGGGGGTGTCGGGCAGCGACGTGAGCGCGGCCTGGGCCTTGTCGGCCCACATGCGGGCGGTGTCGCGGGCCTCGTCCACGCCTCTGGTGGACCGGACCAGCGCCGCGGCCCGGTCGCGGGCCGCGGCGTCGATGGGCCGACCGAGGATCGAGCGCAGCTCGTCGCCCACCGCCGGGTCGGCCAGCGCCCGGATGACCGGAAGCGTGTAGGTGCCCTCGGCCAGGTCGTTGCCGGTCGGCTTGCCCAGCTGCGACTCGGTGGCCACCAGGTCCAGGATGTCGTCGACGATCTGGAAGGCCATGCCGTAGGAGAAGCCGAACTCTCCGAGCGCTTCCACCACGGTCCGCGGCACGTCGCCCACCGTGGATCCGATCCGGCAGGAGATGGACAGCAGCGCCGCGGTCTTGCCCGACACGGCCTTCTCGTAGCGCTGCTCGTTGCGCTCGGTGTCGTAGGCGTTCTCGAGCTCGATGATCTGGCCCTCGCAGAGCTGGGTGATCGCCTCGGCCAGCAGCTCCGCGACCTCGGCCCCGAGCGAGGCCGCCATGGCGGAGGCCCGCCCCAGCAGGTAGTCGCCGGCCAGGATGGCCCGCAGGTTGCCCCACTGTGCGTTGACGCTGGCCACCGAGCGGCGGGTGGTGGCCTCGTCCATGACGTCGTCGTGGTAGAGCGAGCCGATGTGGACCAGCTCGACCGAGGCGCCGCCCCGCACCGCGGCCTCCGATGATCGGGTCGGCGCGGCGTCGCACACCAGCGACGAGGCGAGGCAGAAGCCGGGCCGGACCAGTTTCCCGCCGACTGTGATCAGATGCCGGGCCAACTCGGTGACGAAGTCGTCGGGGGCGGTGGCGGCCCTGAGCAGCTCCTCCTCGACTCGCCGCAGGTCGTCGGTGAGGCACGGCAGCAGAGCGAAGGGCGAGGTGTTGGCCACGTCGCGAGGGTAATGGGCACCGCGCGGCCGCGGGCGCGGCGTGGCCAATGTCACGGTCGGGACCGCCCCGGCGACGCAACTCCTGTCACGGGGCCGGGTTACACTGACCGGCACAAGGCAAGCCCATCTGGCCAGGAGGTGTATGCGATGTTTGAGCGGTTCACCGACAGGGCACGTCGCGTCGTGGTTCTGGCCCAGGAAGAGGCGCGCCTCCTCAACCACAACTACATCGGCACTGAGCACATCCTTCTCGGCCTCATCCACGAGGGCGAGGGGGTCGCGGCCAAGGCGCTGGAGTCCCTCGGCATCAGCCTCGAGTCGGTGCGGGGCCAGGTGGAGGAGATCATCGGCCAGGGCGGCAGCTCCCCCAGCGGCCACATCCCGTTCACGCCCCGGGCCAAGAAGGTCCTCGAGCTGAGCCTGCGCGAGGCGCTGCAGCTCGGCCACAACTACATCGGCACCGAGCACATCCTTCTCGGGTTGATCCGCGAGGGCGAGGGTGTCGCCGCCCAGGTCCTGGTGAAGCTGGGAGCCGACCTGGCGCGGGTGCGCGAGCAGGTCATCCAGCTGCTGTCGGCCTACGGCGGGGTCTCGGGATCGGCCCCGGGCGATAAGCCCGGCGCCACCACCGGTGGGGGCAGCGGCGAGTCGTCCTCGGGCTCGCACGTGCTCGACCAGTTCGGCCGGAACCTCACCCAGCTCGCCCGCGAGAAGGCCCTCGACCCGGTGATCGGCCGGGGCCGGGAGTCCGAGCGGGTCATGCAGATCCTCTCCAGGCGCACCAAGAACAACCCGGTGCTGGTGGGCGAGCCGGGCGTGGGCAAGACCGCCATCGTGGAGGGTCTGGCCCAGTCCATCGCCTCCGACGACGTGCCCGAGACCCTGCGCGACCGCCAGCTCTACACCCTCGACCTGGGCGCGCTGGTGGCGGGCAGCCGCTACCGGGGCGACTTCGAGGAGAGGCTCAAGAAGGTCCTCAAGGAGATCCAGAGCAGGGGCGACATCATCCTGTTCATCGACGAGATCCACACCCTCGTCGGCGCGGGCGCGGCCGAGGGGGCCATAGACGCGGCCTCGATCCTCAAGCCCATGCTGGCCCGGGGTGAGCTTCAGACGATCGGGGCCACCACCCTCGACGAGTACCGCAAGCACCTGGAGAAGGACGCCGCGCTGGAGCGCCGCTTCCAGAAGGTGGTGGTGGACGAGCCGACCGTGGCCCACACCATCGAGATCCTCAAGGGCCTGCGCGACCGCTACGAGTCCCATCACCGGGTCACCATCACCGATCAGGCGCTGGTGGCCGCGGCCAACCTCGCCGACCGCTACATCTCCGACCGGCATCTTCCCGACAAGGCCATCGACCTGATCGACGAGGCCGGCTCGCGCCTGCGCATGAAGCGCATGTCCACCCCGCCGCAGTTCAAGGAGCTCGAGGCCGAGCTGGCCGAGGTGATCTCCCGCAAGAAGGACGCGGTGGACGCCCAGCGCTTCGAGGACGCCGGCGAGCTGCGCGACAAGGAGAAGGAGCTCCTGGCCCGTCGCGAGACCCTCGAGGGCGAGGCCAAGGCGTCCGGGGTCGACCTGTTCGACGAGGTCGACGAGGAGGCCATCGCCGAGGTGCTGTCGCTGTGGACCGGCATCCCGGTCTACAAGCTCACCGAGGAGGAGACCAAGAAGCTGCTGCGCATGGAGGACGAGATGCACAAGCGGGTGGTGTCCCAGCACGACGCCATCTCCGCCGTCTCGCAGGCCATCCGCCGCACCCGGGCCGGCCTCAAGGACCCGAAGCGGCCGAGCGGCTCGTTCATCTTCCTGGGCCCCTCGGGCGTGGGCAAGACCGAGCTGGCCAAGACCCTGGCCGAGTTCCTGTTCGGCAACGAGGACTCCCTCATCGCCCTGGACATGTCCGAGTACATGCAGAAGCACACGGTCAGCCGCCTGATCGGCTCGCCGCCGGGCTACGTGGGCTACGAGGAGGGCGGCCAGCTCACGGAGCGGGTCAGGCGCAAGCCGTTCTCGGTGGTGCTGTTCGATGAGATCGAGAAGGCCCACCCCGATGTGTTCAACACCCTGCTGCAGATCCTCGAGGAGGGCCGGCTGACCGACAGTCACGGCCGTTCGGTGGATTTCCGCAACACGGTGCTGATCATGACGTCCAACCTCGGAACCGCCGATCTGCGCAAGGCCAACCTGGGTTTCACCAAGGCCGACGAGCGGGTCACCTACGAGCGGATGAAGTCGAAGGTGCAGGAGGCGCTCAAGCAGCACTTCCGGCCCGAGTTCCTCAACCGGATCGACGACGTGATCGTGTTCCACGAGCTGACCCAGGAGGAGGTGCGCCGCATCGTCGATCTGATGATCGTGCGCACCGCCGACCAGATGGCCGGCCAGGGCATGGGCCTGGAGCTGACCGACGCGGCCAAGGACTACCTCGCCGCCACCGGGTACGACCCCACGCTGGGGGCGCGGCCGCTGCGCCGGGCCATCCAACGGCTGGTGGAGGATCCGCTGTCGGAACGGCTGCTGCACAAGGAGTTCCGGGCCGGCGAGATAGTCATCGTCGATGTGGAGGACGACCCGCTCGAAGAGGGCAAGAAGGTGATCGTGTTCCGCGCCATCGAGGGATTCGAGCCTCCCGAGCCCGAACTGGAGCCGACCGCCGGCGAGGGCCACTTCTAGGCTTCCCCTCCGGGGGCAGCTGAGATCGGGCCGGGGGACCAGGGCCATGGCCGCTCAGCGTCGGCGTGCGGTTGCGGTGCTCAGATCAGCCGTGCTGGCTCTGGGGCTGGCGTTGCTGGTTGCGGCGTGCCGGGTCGACACCAGCGTGCACGTGGAAGTGGAGGAAGCCGGCTCGGGCACGGTGACGGTGGTGTTCAACGCCGACGCCGTGGCGGTGTCCCGCGTCCCCGAACTGGCCGGGGGGCTGCGCCTCGACGATGCGCGGGCAGCCGGATGGGCGGTGGAGGGCCCCTTGTTCCGAGCCGACGGGGGTGTGCAGGTCCGGGCGGTCAAGCGGTTCGAGTCGTCCGCGCAGCTGCCCCAAGTCCTCGAGGAGCTCGCAGGCCCCGATGTGATCTTCACCGGCGTGGTCCTGGAGCAGACCCGCTCGTTCGCTGAGACCTCCTACCGCTTCCAGGCCGATGTCAACCCGACCCCGCCTCTGGACGCCTTCAGCGACGACGCGCTCGCCGCGATCTTCGAGGGCCAGCCCTTCGGCCGGCCGCTGCAGGATCTGATCGCGGAGGCCGGCACCCCCGAGGACTCCCTGGGCCTCGAGTTCTCGTTGACGCTGCTCGACGCCGACGATGCCTTCGGTGCCTCCTCGGCCGCCTTCGGGGTGGAGGGGGAGCTCGAGGACGAGATGGTGGAACTGTCGCCGGTGGTCGACGGATCCACGGCCACCTGGCGCTTCTCCTACGGGGACCGGCCGGTGACGGTGAACGCCTCGACGATGGTCACCGACACCTTGGCGCCGCTGTGGCTCAACATCGCCCGGGTGGCCGGCATCGTGTTCGGCGCGGTGCTGCTGGGCGTGGGCGTGGCCAAGCTGGTGGCGCTGCTGCGCACTCCCAGGGGCCGGGGCCGGCGGGCCACCCGGCGCCGCCAGCAGCGGGCCGCGGCCCGGGAGGCGGAGGCCAGCCGGCCCCGCAAGCGCCTGCTGCGCCTGCTGGTGGTGGATGTGCACGGTGTGATCGTGCGGCCCACCGACCCGCGGGAGGGCCTGCTGTTGCCTGTGATCCTGGGCGAGAACCCCGACATCGATCCGGAGCTGATCCGCGACCGGCACCGCATGCTGGTGCTGGGCCGGCTCACCGCCGAGGAGTTCTGGAGCGACCTCGGGCTCGGCCCGATCGGCCGGGACGTGGAGACCCGCTACCTGTCGTCGTTCAAGCTGGTGCCGGGCCTGCACCCCTTCCTCGACCGGGTCGCGAGCCGGAGCCTGCCGGTGGCGGCGGTCGGCAACCAGCCCCGAGAGTGGGGGCTGCGGTTGAGGCGCATGGCCGAGTTGGAGGACTCGGTGTCGTCGTGGATGGTGAGCGGGGACGTGGGGGCTGTGCTGCCGGAGCGGCCGCTGTTCGAAGCGACCCGCCGGGTGATGTCGGTGGACCTCTACGACTGCTTGTACCTGTCGAGCGTGCCCGAGTACCTGGACGCCGCGTCCGAGATGGGGATGGCCACCGGCTATTTCGCGGCCAGCCCCGAGGATGTGCAGGAGACCGAGCACCCCCTGATCCGGGGCTACGACGACATCCTCAGAGGCCGCTCCACCGGGACCTGACCGCCGTCGCCGGCTCAGCCGGCGGTGTCGGTGAAGCGGTCGCGCACGTGGCCGTACTGCTCGCCGCCGTCGACGGTCAGGCACTCGCCGGTGACCGCCTCCGCTTCGAGGAGGTACCGCACGGCCCGACCGGCCTCGGTGCCGCCGCTCCAGCGACCGAGCAGCGTACGCTGTCTCAGTCTCTCGACTTGGTCGGGTCCGAACCTGGCGGGCGCGATCGTCGGGCCGAGCGCCACCGCGTTGCAGCGCACGGTCGGTGCGAGCTCCACCGCCACCTGGCGGGTCAGGGCCAGCAGAGCGGCCTTGGCCACGCTGTGGGCGGCTCGGCCGGGCCAGGGCTGCCAGGCCGACAGATCGACGATGTTCACGATCGCCCCGCCGTCCCGGTCGAGCATTGACGGCGCGACGGCGTTGGTGAGATGGAACGGCCCGTGGAGCACCACGTCGAAAGTCTGGTACCAGGTGCCGGTGTCGTCCGAGGGGAACTCGTCCCGGGCGAACCAGGACGCGCTGTTGACCAGGGCATCGATGGGCCCCAGACTGCCGGCAACGGCCTCAGCGAGTTCGGCGGCTGCAGCCGGCACGGCCAGATCGGCCTTGAACGCGCCAGCGTCGACGCCGCAGCCTTTCAGTTCCTCCACCGTCTCGGCCGCTTCTGCCCCCGACCGGTGGTAGGCGACGGCGACGTTGGCGCCGGCCTGGGCCAGCGTGAGAGCGATGGCTCGCCCCACCCGGTGGGCGCCGCCGGTCACCAACGCGACCCGTCCTGCAAGCTCCATCCACCAAGCATGGCAGACCGCGGTTCGCACGGTTTCGACCGGGCGCCTCTATTGTCGGCGCGGTGGGTGAGCTGGCCTGCATGGTGATGCCCGAGGGACCGGTCGAGCAGGTCGTGAATGCAGCGGTGACGGCTGAGGAGCTCGGGTGCAGCCGGGTGTGGATCCCCGACGAGGGTCTGGCGGCCCGGGAGTGCTGGGTGACCTTGGGGGCAGTTGCCGCGGCCACAAGCTCGGTGGAGGTCGGCACCGGCATCACCAACGCCTACACCCGCCATCCGGGCATGACCGCCGCGGCTGTCGCCACGCTGGACGAGGCCTCCGGCGGGCGGGCCGCGCTAGGAATCGGAGCGGGCGGGGCCCTCACCCTCACCCCGCTGGCCATCGAGCGCCGGACGCCGATCACGGCCATGCGGGAGTTGGTGACGACCAGCCGGGTGCTGTGGTCGGGCGGGACCGTCGATCACATCGGTGTGGCCGGCGGCTTCCGGGCGGCCCGTCTCGGCTACGGCCGGCCCGACATTCCCATCTGGCTGGCCGGGCGCGGTCCGAGGGTGATGCACTTGGCGGGAGAGTTGGCCGACGGCTTCATCATGTCGTTCGTCCACAAGGAGCTGATCGGCGAACATGTCGCCGCTATCCGGGGCGCCGCCGGCGAGCACGGCCGGCCCCACCCGAGGCTGTGCTACATGACCATCCTGGCCACGACCGACCGGGCCCGCGAGGCAGCCCGGGCCGCACTCACCTTCCGGCTCGTCGATTCCCCCGACCACGTCAAGACCCGGATCGGCCTGGACGCCCGGACCGAGGCGTCCATCCGCCAGGCCCTCTCCGGCGGCGGCCCGGCGGCCGCGGCCCGGTTCGTGCTCGACGACTGGGTCGACGCCTTCGTGATCTCGGGATCGGTGGACGAGTGCCGATCCGAGCTGAACGCGCTGGTGGACGCCCACGGGATCGACGAGTTCCAGGTGTCGGTCAACGATCTCAACACCGCGGCCGAGGACCTGGCCCTCGCCGCCGAGATCACCCGCTGAACGCCGCGGCGGGGTCGTCCCCCGTAGTTGTCGGGCGTGCGCCGGACCAGAGGGCGGGCTGATCGACGGTGTGGCATCATGTGTGCGCAAGTGTTGACAGACAGACACAGGAACGGCGATGACCACCTCCGAGAGCGATGCCATCTTCTCAGCCCTTGCCGATCCCACCCGGCGGGCCATCCTCAGCCTGATAGGCGAGCATGAGGAGCTCACCGCGGGCGAGATCGCAGCCCATTTCGACACTCTGGGCAGGACTGCGGTGTCGTCGCATCTGCGGATACTGCGTTTGGCCGGACTAGTGGCGGAGCGCCGGGACGGCCGTTTCCGGCACTACTCGGTCACCCCGACCCCGGCGGACGCGGTGGTGGCCTTCCTGACCTCGGTGTATCAGAACTCCCTCGAGCAGCTGGCTTCAGCCGTGCAGGACGCCTCCGCGGCGGGGGACACCCCCTCCGGCGTGGCCGAAGAGCGCAGCGCCTGATCCCGTTGCCATGGGTGAGCTCGTCCTCAACAACGAGACGCAGCTGAAGGCCTGTCCCAGCGAGTTGTTCGCGCTCTTCGGCAGCGGCGACCCATCGCTGGGCTGGCTGTTCGGCGCCGAGGTACCCCAGCTCACACCGGGCTCGCTGGTCCGGGTGGCCCTCCCCCTCGGTGGGCTGGTCCGCTCGCCCGGAACAGCCAGGGTGCTGTCGCTCCAGCCGAACCGCCGCATCGACCTGATGCACGAGACGCCGTGGGCGGGCCGGGTGGTGTGCCGCTTCGACCCGCTCAGCGACGGGGGTACGCGGCTCCGGGTCCGCGTCACCATCGACCACCGGGAGGTAGCCCGGCTGGGCGCTGAACTGGGGCTTCTGAACGGCTACGGCACGGGATTGCGGGAGTTGCCGCTCGGCCTGTTGGCGTCCCTGTCGGGAAGCGCCGGGATCCTGGGCCGCTCCACGGTGAACTGCGCCCAACTCGCGGTTGAGGAGATCAACGCGGACGGGGGAGTGATGGGCCGCACCGCCCGGCTCGTGGTGGCCGACGACTCCACCGACCCGGGAATAGGCGCCATCGCCATGCGCCGCCTGTGCCGCACGCCGGGTCTGGCCGCGGTGATCGGGATGCACTCCTCGGCCACCTACGCGGTCACGGCCCCCATGGCGGTGGCGGAGGGCATCCCGTACCTGTACACGCCCACCAGCGAGCCGACGGCCACGCATCCGCTGCTGGTGCGCTTCGGCGAGACACCGCTCGACCAGCTCCACCGGGCGCTGCCCCGCATGGCCGCTCAGACCGGAGGATCCCGCTGGTTCCTGGCCGGCAACGACTACTCGTGGCCCCGGGCGATAAGCGCTACGGCGCGAGCCGTGATCGAGCGCATGGGCGGCACCGTGGCCGGCGAGGGCTACCTGCCGCTGGGATCACAGAGGTTCGAGCCGGTGCTGACCGCGATCGAACGCAGCGGAGCCGACCACGTGGTGTGCAGCTTCGTGGGGCAGGACCACGTGTGCTTCCAGCGCGACCTCGCGTCATACGGTATGCGAGAGAACATCCGGACGTTCGCGCCTCTCATGGACGACGCGGTGGTGGAGCATCTCGGCGAGTCCGGGACGGGCACCTGGAACGCGCTCGGCTACTTCGTCGGGCTCGACACCTCAGAGAACCGCGAGTTCCTCCGGCGCTACTCGGAGCGATTCGGCTCCTGCTCACCGCCCGTCTCCGCCGCGGCGGAAGGCGTGTACGAGGCGATCCACACCTGGGCCCGCTCATGCCGCGCCGGTGGGGGATCAGACCCGACCGCGCTTCTCAACGGGCTGCGCAAGTCCAGCTTCGAGGGCCCCCGCCGCTGCACGCGGGGCGGCCGACTGAAGTCCCTGCTGCTGGGGGAGGCCACCCCTTCCGGCGTTCGGGTCCTGGACGAACTCCCCGCCGCCACCCAAGCGTCCTAGCCGGCCGGCGACAGTCTGCCGCCCGTCCGGGACGATCCCTCGGGACTTGACCGCGGGCCTCCTATCCGACAATATGTCAATAACTGCTCACATATAGGAGGGCTTGTTATGAGAACAGTATCGGATTGCCGCTGGCGGTCTCGCTTGTGGTTCGTGGCCTCGCTCGTCGCGTTGCTCGCTCTGGTCGCCGCGGCCTGCGGAGACGATGACGACGGGACCCCGGCCGCGCCGTCCGAGCCTGCCGCGACCGACACAGGCGCCGAATCCACCGACTCGGAGGAAGCACCTGAGCCTGAGACCACCGAGGCGCCCGACGAGCCCGAGCCCGACGAGCCTGAGACGACCGAGGCGCCCGAGCCTGAGACGACCGAGGCGCCCGACGAGCCCGAGCCGCAGGAGCCGGCCGAGCCTTCGGGAGAGCCCGTGCGCATCGGGATCCTGTTCTCGAACAGCGGTCCGGCAGGCCTCTTCGGTCCACCCACATCCAACATCGCCGAGTTCATCGAAGAGGACATCAACGCGGCCGGAGGCATCAACGGCCGGCCTGTGGAGACCTACCTGGCTGACGACGCCACCGATCCGGCCGTCGGCCGGCAGGCCATGGAGCAGCTGATCGACTCCGACAACGTCGATGTGGTCCTCGGCACTCACTCCAGCGCGACGCGCCAGGCCGCCAAGCCGCTCGCAGAGGACGCCGACGTGCTCTACATCTACGCGGCCCTGTACGAGGGCGGCGAGTGCTCGTCGGTGATGTTCAACACCGGCGAGGTGCCCAGCCAGCAACTGGCGCCGGTGATCCCGTGGATGATGGAGCAGACCGGGGGCCAAACCTGGTTCCTGCTCGGCAACGACTACGTCTGGCCCCGCCGCAGTTTCGAGTGGGCTCGCCAGTACATCGAGGCAGCCGGCGGCGAGGTGGTCGGCGAGGAGTACGTCCCGCTGGGCACCCAGGACTTCTCGTCGGTGGCACAGATCATCGCCGGATCCGGCGCGGACCTGATCTTCCCGGCGCTTGTCGGCGGCGACGCGATCGCGTTCGAGACGCAAGCCGTGGACTTCGGCATCGGCCAGGACGCCATCCCCCGCCTCGCGAACATCTACGAGGAGAACGTTCTGGGAGCGATGGGCCCGGCGGTCACCGCCGGCATGCGGGTCACCCTGGGCTACTTCAAGGAGGTCGACAGCGCCCTCAACAACGCATTCGTGAGCCGCTACTTCGAGCGCTTCGGAGCGGACGCACCTCCCCACATGACGTTCAGCTCCCACATCTACGACGCCGCGCTGCTGTACGCGGCCGCAGCCAACGCGGCCGGAACCACCGACACGGCAGCGGTGGCGGCCGCCATGGAGGGCCTGTCGATGACCACACCGACCGGAGACATCGCGATCACCGGCAGCCGTCACCTGGCCCAGCCCATCTATGTGGCTGAGATCCAGGCCGACGGCTCGCAGCTGATCGTGCAGTCGTTCGCCTCGGTGGAGCCCGACGAGACCTGCGACCCGGCCTAGCCCCCAACCGGCCGGCAGCCGCAGCCGTTCAAGAGCCGGTGCGGGCGCTGTGTTCTTCCAGCGCCCGCACCGACTTGAACCCTGAGCGTCCGAGACATCGGAGACCGAGACCTTGGACGCGCTGACACTCGAACTGCTCAACGGCGTCAGCCTCTTCGCGATCCTCGCCATCGTCGCGCTCGGACTCGGCATCGTCTTCGGTCTCATGGGCGTGATCAACCTCGCTCACGGCGAGTTCGTCATGCTCGGCGCCTATGTGGCCTACGTCGTGCACACCGTTGGCCTCAACCACTGGCTGAGCCTGCCGCTGGCCGCGGTCGTGTTGTTCGTTCTCGGTGTCGTGATCGAGGTGGGCCTGATCCGGCGCATCCATCGCCAGCCCGAGTTGACGATCCTGGCCACGTTCGGGCTGTCGGTGTGCCTCCGGCAGATCGCCGAGCTGGTGTTCAGCAAGGACTTCCAGAGTGTCCCCAACCCGGTCCCGGGCGCCACCAGGGCCTTCGGAGTCCTGTTCCCCACGTACCGCTACCTGCTGATCGCCATCGCGGCCGTGGTGGTCGCGGCCACCCTGCTCGCGTTCACCCGGTCCCGCTTCGGCCTGGTGGTGCGGGCCATCGTCGCCGATCGCGACCTCGCCGAATCGGCGGGCATCCGCACCGGGATGACCAACCTGTGCGCGTTCGGCGTCGGCGCCGCCACCGCGGGGATAGCGGGAGCGCTGGTGGCGCCGCTCGGCGCCGTCGAGCCGCAGGCCGGCCTCGCCTATCTCCCGGGCGCCTTCCTCGTGGTGATCGTCGGGGGCTACAACCGGCTCTGGGGCGTGGCGGCGGGCGCGCTGACCGTGGCCGCGGTCCAGACCGGTGTCATCCACTTCTACGACGCGGTGTGGGCCCAGATCGCGTCCCTGGCGCTGGCGGTGCTGGTCCTGCAGTTCCGGCGGCCCACGCCGGCCGGGGCGGTGGCGTGAAGCGGCCCCTCGGCTACGGCGCGACCGCGGCGGCGGCCGCCGCGGCGGCCAGCGTCACCCTGGGGGACTTCCGGGCCGGGCAGCTGTCGCTGTTCCTGAGCCTCGCCGTGCTGGCGGTCAGCCTCGACCTGGTCTGGGGCTACGCGGGGATCCTCTCGCTGGGCCAGCTGCTGCCCTTCGGGATCGCGGCCTACACCACCGCCCGCATCGCGGCCGCCGCTCCGGCGCTGACCCTGCCCGCGCTGCTGGTGGCGACGCTGGTCGGCGCGACCGTCGCGGCCGGTGTGGGCATCGCCGCGTTCCGGCGGCGGCCCACCCCGGTCGTCATCGGGCTGTTGACCCTGGTGCTGTCACTCACCCTCGAGCAGGTCGCGGAGCAGTGGCGCGACGTGACCGGCGGGTTCAACGGCCTCACCGACATCCCACGCATAGGCGCGTTCTCCTCGGAGTGGTCCGACAGCACCCAGGACCTGTTCATCTCGGTCGTGGCCGTGGCCGTCATCACCCTTGTCGGCCTGCTGGCGACCAGGCCCATCGGGGCGGTGCTCATCGGCATCCGCGACAACGAGCGCCGCATGGAGGCGCTTGGCTACGACACGGTGGCCCTCAAGGTCTGGGTCTTCACCGTCGGAGGGGCCGTCGCCGGCCTGGCCGGCGCCCTCTACGTACACCGGACCGGCTTCGTGTCGCCCCAGATCTTCGGCTTCGCCCTCGCCACCAACGTGGTGCTGTGGACTCTCGTCGGCGGGCGGGGAACGATCATCGGACCCGTCATCGGTACCTTGGCCATCAACTTCGCCTCGGCGACCCTCGCCGATGTGTGGCTGCAGTACTGGACCCTGGCCACCGGCGTGATCTTCGTCGCAGCGGTAGTCCTCGTCCCCGAGGGGCTGGTCCCGAGCCTGCTGCGAGCGGCGGGACGCCCGGGGAGGCGCAGCCGTGATCCCGCACTGCTGGCGACCCCGCCCGACACGTCCGCCAGCAATGGCTCAGCGGTGTTCGTAGCGGCCGGAGTGGACAAGAGCTTCGGATACTTCAAGGTTCTCGACGGCGTCACGCTCACCATGGACGAGCCGGAGCTGCGCTGCCTGATCGGCCCCAACGGGGCGGGCAAGTCCACCCTCCTGGACATCCTCTGCGGACAGCAGGACTGCCAGGACGGCTCGGTGACCATGCTCGACCGGGACTGCACGGGCCTGAAGGCCTGGGAGTTCGCCCGCCACGGGGTGAGTCGCAAGTTCCAGTCACCCCAGGTCATCGGCTCGCTGTCGGTGGCCGAGAACATCGCGGTGGCGGCCTGGGGAGCCGACCCTTCGCCCTGGCGACTGACCTTCGCGGCCTGGGAGGCCCGGGTGCCACAGGCATCGCTGCGGATACTGGAGCGCACCGGGCTCGACGCACGGGCCCGCTCCGGTGCCGGGGGGCTCTCGCACGGCGACAAGCAGTGGCTCGAGATCGCCATGGCGATGGCGGGGCCCTGCCGCGTCCTGCTGCTCGATGAGCCGACCGCCGGCATGACGGCGGCCGAGAGCCTGGCGGCGGCCGAGCTCCTGCGGGAGGTGCATACCGACTACCGGCTGCCGGTGCTGATCGTCGAGCACGACATGGCCTTCATCCGGGCGGTGGCCGACCGGGTGACCGTGCTGGCAAGGGGCTCACTGCTGGCCGATGGAACGGTGGCCGAGGTCGAGAACGCCCCCGAGGTGGTGGCCGTGTACACGGGGGTCGGCGACTGATGCGTCTCGAAGCCACCGACCTGCGCTCCGGTTACGGCACGGTGCCGGTGCTTCACGGCGTGAGCCTCACCGTGTCGAGCGGCGAGATCGTCGCGCTGGTGGGCCGCAACGGCGCGGGCAAGACCACACTGGTGAAGACCGTCCTCGGCGTGTTGCGCTCCACCGGCGGCGCTCTGCACCTCGACGGCGTCGACATCACCCGGATGCCGCCGTCGCGGCGGGTGCGGGCCGGGCTGCGTGCGACCTTCCAGGAGCGGGCCCTGTTCGGCGCGCTCACGGTCGGCGACAACCTTCGCCTCAGCGGCTTCGGTTCCGAGAGCCACGATCGGGTGCTCGACGCGTTCGGTCCCGCGCTGTCGGGGCGAGGCTCCCAGAGGACGGGAACACTCTCGGGCGGCGAACAGAAGATGCTCGCCGCTGCGATCGCGCTGGCCACGGACGCGTCGCTGCTGGTGATGGACGAGCCCACCGAGGGGTTGCAGCCCTCCAACGTCGCCCTGCTGGGCGATCACATCGAATCGGCCAGGGATGCGGGGCGGGGAGTGCTCCTCATCGAGCAGCACCTCGAGTTGGCCAAGCGGCTCGCCGACCGCTTCATCGTCCTCGAGAAGGGCGAGGTCGTCGACAGCGGACCGGCGGCGGACCCCGGCCTGGCGGCGCGAGTCGCCCGGCGGTTGTTGATCTGAGAAGAAAGGCAGGAATCCCCATGACCGACCTGACACAGATGAGCCTCATCGAGGCAGCCGAAGCGGTGAGGTCCAGGACAGTGACCGCCTCCGAACTGCTGGAGGCGTCCCTGGCCCGGATCGAGCAGACCGACGCGGCGGTTGGGGCGTTCGCGTCGGTCCAGGCCGACGCGGCCCGAGCAGACGCGGCCCGCCTCGACCGGGGCGAGCCTGTTGGCCCCCTGCACGGAGTCCCGGTCGCGCTCAAGGACCTCTTCTTCACCCAGGGTGTTGCCACCGAGGCCAACTGCGAAGCGCTCAGAGGCTTCACGCCCGACGCCGACGCGACCGTGGTCAGCCGCCTGCGCAGCGCCGGAGCGGTCATTGTGGGCAAGACCAACACCCATGAACTGGCCTACGGCGTGTCCTGCCCGGCGTCGCGCAATCCGTGGAACCCCCAGCGGATGACGGGCGGATCGTCGGGGGGAAGCGCGGCCAGCCTGGCCGCCCGGCAGGTGTTCGGCGCGCTGGGAACCGACACCGGCGGGTCGGTGCGGGTCCCGTCGAATTATTGCGGCACGACCGGCATCAAGACCACCAGGGGTGCGGTTCCACGAGACGGCGTCCATCTCATCTCCTGGACCTACGACACCGTCGGCCCGATGGCCCGCACCGCCGCCGACTGCGGGGTGCTGCTCGACGTCGTGGCCGGCCTCTCCCGGCTGGATCCGTACTCGGCCAATACCGCGCTCGCGCCCGCCGAAACGCCCGGCGGCCTCGTGCTGGGGGTGCCCGACGAGGGCTTCTTCGACGGGTTCGAGACCGATCCCGAGGTGCGGGCCGTGATGGAGGAGGCCGTCGACGTGCTCGGGTCCGTCGTGGCCGAGGTGCGCACCGTGCGGGTGCCCAACACGGCCGAGCACTTCGACGCGGGCGCCGCCATCGTGTTCGCCGAGTCGGCTGCCCTGCTGGAGGAGTTGCGGTCCTCCAGCAACGAGCTGATCGGCGAGGAGCCCCGCGCCATCATGGATTCCGGCGCTGCGATCCCGGGCACTGCGCTGGCCGCCGCCCAGGCAGCACGGGTGTCGTTCGAGCGCGCCTACCTCGACGTGTTCGACGAGCAGGGCGCCGACTTGATCGTCGCCCCGGTCAATCCCAACCAGGTGCTCGACCACGGCGCGGTCGAACTCGGCGGCGTCCCGCTGATCCCCGCGACGACGCAGTTCACGTTCCCGGTCAACGGGGCGGGACTGCCGGCGATCGCTCTTCCCGGGGGATTCGCCGCCGACGGGATGCCGATCGGCTTCCAGATCATCGGGCGGCCCTTCGCGGACCGCACCTTGGCGGCCGTGGGCGAAGCCTTCCAGCGCAGGACCGACCACCACGCCCAGGCCCCCGCCCTGTAGCCGGGGGCGCACGACCGACGGCAGTGACCCAGCGAAGCGTGGCGTCTCAACTGGCTTGAGCGTCTAGAGCGGCCGCGGCCCTCAGCCACGACGGGCGACGCTGCCGTTCGGGATTCGACACGCCTTACCCTCCTCTCGTGTCTCGGGATACGTCCCATGCCGGTCCTCGCGTGTTCTCCACCGCGCAGGGGTCGAGACTGGAGTCGTTCGGATTGGTGGAGTGGGCGCTGCTGTGCGGCGTGGCCGGGACGGTCACCATCGGCCTGCCTGCGGCGCAGGGCTCCTCGGCCGAGGCCTGGGGGGTGCTCCTGGTGGTGGTGGCCACTTTCTTCTACGGGATCGCCATGAACCTCGCGGTCCCGTTGCAGCAGCGCTACGGAGCACCCGCGCTGATGATGAGGGCGCTGGGCGTAGCGGCCGTGGCCACTGCGCCCTTCGGCCTGGCCGGCTCACGGTGGAGCATCGGACCGGTGGTGGCGGTGGCCGTGCTGGGAGTGGTCAACACCGGCGCCGCGTTCGTGATCATGGCGGCGCTGGTCGGCCGGGTGGGCGCAACCCGCGGCGGTGTGGCCGTCTACTTCATCCCCATCGTCGCTATGGTGCTGGGCATGGCCTTCAACTCGGAGGTAATCCTGCCGCTGCAGTGGGCCGGCATCGCAGTCGTGCTGTTCGGCGCCTGGCTAACGAGCCGCCGCGAACCCACAATCACCCGCACCCGAACCTAGGCGCCTCCACGTAGTCTGTTGCCCCGAACTTCCCTCACCCATTCGTTCGGATCTGCTACGCGTATAGATGCGCCGCACGAAAGGCAGCCGCGATGCCCAACGGAGTCGCCAGCGCGACCCACGAACCCCAGGTCATCCTTGATGTGGCTTGGCGGCAAGCCGACCAGCAGAGCGCAAACCTTGAGTCCTGCAAGCGGCAGGCCTTGCTCATCCCAGGTGCTTACTTCGGCACCGGCACCCTTTCCATGGCTGCTCTAGCGGCGGCTGTCGCGGCGGGTGACACTACTCTCGACTTCGCCCTCACGATCCGCGTCGCCGTCATCGTGCTCGCCTGGAGCCTTGGCCTAAGCCTCATCACCGTGCTAGTGCACTTTCTTGCGCAGCGCTGGGAAGGCGTATTCTCCATCGAAGAGATGATTAATGGCTACGGCAGCCTCGCTGGCCGCAACCGCATCCTTGAACTTGACATCGCAGCAACTCTGGAGAATCACTACAAGAACAACAAGATGCGCCTCTACAAGATTCGGTGGTGGCTGGTCATCCAGGTTCTCGCCACTGCAGTCGGGGTCGTTGTTCTCATTCTCAGCCTGTTTTCGCTAACATAGGTCCGTGAGTTCATCCAAGCAGTCCAAGAGTTCGGAGCGTTCGGCGTACAAGCCAACAATTCTTCCGACTAGGACCGTCAATCGTGGGTTTATCCCCGAGCGCCGCAAGCGCCAGGAGAGCGGCAGCCGTCAGTCGGACTCGTAGCTGCGAGAACCCCGTGCCAGCACGTTTGAAGTGGGGTTTCGCGAATCGGCCGTGTCGCCGTGTGCGTGTAGACAACGCCAAGCTGGCTGTCCGTGAAGCTCCGTCAGAAGTCCTTGGCCTTTGCTCCTCCGCCGTCCGGGCTAGGTCAGGAGGGTTTGTCCAGTCCGACTAGGTCGTAGCTCATGGCGACGAGTCGTCGTGCGGTTTCCATTACAGCGTGCTGTCGCTGTGGCGGGCGAGGCTGCGCGCCAGCGCTCACCCGGAGCGGGTCTTCGACGCGGTGCGCGAGCTGGCCGCGTGCTGCGGGGCGCTGTCGGGGAGCCGCCGCAGGGCGTTGGATTCCACGGTGCTGTATGACGCGGTCGCGACCCAGGACACCTACACGATGATCGCGGCTGCGGTCCGGCGCTGCCGCCGCCTCATCGCTGAGGCCGCCGCGCTGGAGTTGGCGCACGACTACGACAGCCGCTCCAAGCCGGGGTGTGACTGGTCTGACCCCGCCGAGAGGGCCTGGCTGATCGACGAGCTGGTCACCGACGCCGGCGCGGTGCTGGCCGCGGTCGGCGGCTTGGACCTCACAGACGAGCAGGCCGACGCCGTGGGGCTGCTCGCGGCGGTGGCGGGCCAAGACGTCGAGGCCGACCCGGAGGTGCCCGGCCGCTGGCGCATAGCGCGCCGCACAGCTGCGGGCCGGGTGATCTCAACTGTGGATCCCGAGGCCCGCCACGCGCACAAGACCCGCAGCCGCCGCGTCGACGGCTACAAGGCCCACATCGTCACAGAGCCCGACACCGGCATCATCACCGCCGCAGAGCTCACCACAGCCGACGCCTCAGACGCCCGAGTCGGCACCCGACTCCTCGCCAGCGACCCCACCCACAACAGCGCCGGCAGCGGCAGCGCCGACAACAGCGCCGACAGCGCCGACAACAGCGCCGACAGCGCCGGCAGCGGCAGCGCCGGCAGCGGCAGCGCCGACAACAGCGCCGGCAGCGGCTGGCTGGTGTTGGCGGACTCCGCGTACGCGTCGGGCGAGGCGCTCGAATCGTTCACAGACGCCGGGTGGGACACCGCCATCAAGCCCATCGAGCGCAGACCCCCCATAGCGGGAGGCTTCACCCGAGACGACTTCGGCATCGACACCGACGCACAGACCGTGACCTGCCCCGCCGGCCACACCCGGCCCGTCACCTCGGGCACGGCCCGCTTCGGGAAGCTCTGCGCCACATGCCCGCTCAGGGCCCGCTGCACCACCTCTGAGCGAGGCCGCAACGTCGCCGTGGACGCCCACGAAGCCCACCGCCAAGCCAACAAGGCCCGCTGGCGCACCCCCGACACCCAGGCCGCCTACCGCCGCTGGCGGCCCATGGTCGAAAGAAGCATCGCCTGGCTCACCCGAGCCAAAGCCAGACGCGTCCCCTACCGCGGCGTCGCCGCCAACCACCTGTGGCTCACCAACAGAGCCGCCGCCGTCAACCTCGTGCGCCTCGCCAACCTCGGCGTCGCCCACAACAGCGGCCGATTCGCCCTCCCGGGCGCCGCCTGACCCCCAACCCGGCACCGCGCCCGCACCCCTGCGCACCCGCCCGAGCCGAACAACCCCAAACACCACACCAACACAACCGCCACACCAACACACCGCCACACCACCCCACCAACTCAGCCGCCAGCAACCCGGTTACTCAACAGTCTCCTAGTCAGCGTGTCCTCGCCGATTCGGAGTCGTTGGGCTGCGAGTCGTCTGTCGACGCCACAGTCGAGGGCAGTGCCACGAGGTTGCGTAGCACCTGTATGCGTGCTTCAATGAATATTGCCTATTGATGGATGTAGGTGTGATCGAAGCACCGCTCAAGGGAGAAGGCACCATGACAACCACCCGCACCACGACCATCCGCCAAGATGCCCAGCAGGCCGCAGAACTCGACGCGGTCGCGCGGGTTGACGGCGTGTCCACCTCCGAGGCGATCCGCGCTGCCATCGCTGAGCACATCGAGAAGCGGCGGCGCGACCCTGCCTTCCAGGCACGGCTCCAGCGCATCCTCGACGAGGAGCGCGTTGTGCTTGAGAGGCTCGCACAGTGACATGAGCGTGGAGTGCCTCAAGCTTCCGCTTGCGGCTGGCGAGTCCCCCACCAGAGAATCTCCGCTGGGAAGTGGGCGTCGCCGCCACGAAGGATCGGCGAGGTGTGCTAGCCGTACGCTGGCGGGAGGCGTTGAATGACAGAGATGACAAATCGGGCTTGGGTGGGAGACGCGCTCGAACTGCTCGCGAAGGGCCTCAAGCCGTTCGTCGAGACTCACATGTCGAAGAGTGCGCCGCAGGGCGAGAACTGGTTGCAGGAGTTCACCCGCGCTGGCAGGCGAACTCCCTCTCTTGACGATCCCAGCTTCCTTCTAGAGGTCCTCGACCGCCGGTGGCGGCGCATCGGTGAGCAGTTCCCCGACGCGACCCGCAACAGCATCAAACTTCTGGTGTCCGTCCTGCGAGAAGAGCGAAACATCTGGGCTCACTACGATCCCATCCACGGTCACGACGCAGCACACGCCATTAGCAGCATCGTCAAATTGCTGCGGGCGGTGGACGCCATCGAGGCGGACGAGGCCCAGCGCCTGCTCGATAGCTTCAACCGCGCCCAAAGCGCGGGAGGGGTGGCCTTGTCGCTGCCGGCGGCGGGGGCTCGACTCGTCGCCAGCCGCCGATCACCGACGCCGACGGTGGATCAGATCCTCGACTGCTTAAACCACGAGCGCATCCGCGCGACCTACGGAGCAGTGGGTGAGATTCTTGGGCGACCGGCTCAAAGTGTTGGGGGAATGCTCGGGAGCCGAACCACGCGGGCTTCGTGGGTCGTGAACGGCAAGACTGGCGAACCCACCGGCTACGGCGCCGATGAGAAACACCCGGAGTTGCATCGCACCGAGCAGATCATCAGGACGGGCGAGGAACTCTCTCAGTTGTTGAATTCTCCTACTGACAGCATCGTGCCACTGCGGTCTGGCTGGAAGGCGGACGAGGGCGGCCACGAATGATCGGATGCACCAGCCCGGTCGCCTTCCAGAATCACGGCTTCACCAGGCACGGGCGATCCTCTCAGGCTGCCACTGCTCAAGGGCTTCAAGACCGCGGGCGCGGTCCTGGGCAATGTCCAGAGCGACGACGATGTGGTTCGCGATTGGCCACCGCTCCCCGGTCACGTGGGAGTGGTCCACTCGGCGGAGACACGCGAGTCGGACAGGCGCCACCGCCGCGGTGCAGGCTCGGGACGCGGGATTGGTGGCTTCACCCAAGTGTGAGCGCGCGGCGCGAAGGGTTGATTCGGACGGAAGGTAGAAGTCGGGCGGGTAGTCGCCGCCTGCGACGACCGGTATGCCCCACGACGCAGCGGCACGGGTGTCGGTGAGCGCCCAGCCCGTCAAGCCCTCGGACTCGTCGAGCCCAAGTCCCAGCCGCTTTGCCTCGCGGGCTCCGGTCTCAGGGAGCGTCGCTAGCAGAATGGCTCGCCGCCGCCACACCATCAGAAGCGAGTGGAACAGATCCGGGACGATCGCCTCACCAGCGGATGTGAGAAGGCCATCGTCTCGTAGCCCAGCCATGGCGCTGGAGACTGCACTGGGAACTCGGTCGATGTAACGGGCGATCTCACGGACGCCGTGACGCTGGTCCGGCGTCAGCAAGCAAGCAATCGCCACTTCCTTGGCAACCTGGCCATTGAGCGACCCGCTAGGACTGCCGGCCATCGGAAGCGCGGACTCCACGAGCATGTCGACAAACAACGGTGGGCTCACGATACGCAGTTCCCCGCGTCGATCGAAGTAGTTGACCCCCGCCGCCCGCATCAGCCACTTGGCATCAGCGGCGATGCGATCAGCAACCACGATCACCGGTGCCTCCCGCCTTGCGCTTTTTGCCAGCCGCTCTCCCTGCGCGGCAGTGACTACCGACTTGACCTCTACATCGAATCGCTCTCCTGCAACCTCAACCACTGCGTTATCACGTATCTCGCCGGCCGGCGGTTCGGTCGACAAGACGTTGGCCACGACACCGATGCGGCCCAGAGCCTCCGACAATGCAGCCACAGCGTCTTGCTCCAGCGCGACGGTGGTTCGTCTGGGCATGATCTGGGCCCTCCTAGTCGTTTTGTGTTCGTGTACACAAGAATACAGAACGACCTCACCTCCTGGCTGAGGTCTAGGGCGCGCTTCGAAGACCCCCCGGCGTGACCGCCCCTGTCGGTGCATCGTTCGTAACGATGCCTGTCCCGGATCGCGTTGAACACTGCTGACGTCTTGTGTCACACACCTCCGTATTCTGGTCATAGCATCAGACGGCCATTGGCGGAGGGTGTAAGAGGATGTCAGAAGTTGAGGAGGTGTTGACCACCGAGGAGGCGGCCGATCTCCTCAGGGTCTCTACCAAGACGATCCTGGGTCTTGCGAGCCGGGGAACGCTGCCCGGGCGGAAGGTGGGCCGCGCCTGGCGTTTCCTTCGTTCCGACCTTGTCGCCTACGTCCACGATGGTCGAGGCCAGGGTGCTACGGTGTCATGACTGCCGTCGCAACGACACACCGTCCCGCAGAGGTTGATCGGAAGGGACTGGAGCCACGGCGGTTCAGGCCTCGGTTGAGCTTCGGGTACCAGCAGGACTTACTCGCCCTTGTCCAAGATCTTGACGGTCGACCACTCGAAGACCGGATCGTTCGAATTCGTTCGAGCATTGATACCGCTGAGACGCACCGTTCGATGCTCCGTGAGCGCGGCGTGCATCCAGACGACATCGAACCAACGATCGTGTACCTCGCCAGCCTGCGGGTGCTACGCGACCTGACGCTTCAGGGGTGGGTGGCCGGCGCCGACGATGACGGCGTGTACGTCATTCCACCATCCTTCGACTCGGCGGGCGAGGACCCCGCTGAGGCAAAGAGCGATCTGCGCAGCTCCTTCCGTTTCGTGTTGGCGGACCAGTTGCAGACCCCGTCCGTAGAGGCATTCGTCCGACGGATGGAGACGCGTGGAATAGGGGCTCTCTTCGCCGATGGCCCCGAACTCGCTTCTCGGCTCGAAAGAGCCAAGTGCGATGGCAGCTTGGAACGTGCAATGCAGCCCGTGCTCGAACTGGTCGATGGAGATACTCGGGATGCGACTACCGGGCTGCGCCTTCAAGACATCTGGCGGTATGCCAGGTTGCAGTGGTCGGTTCCCTATCAGCCGACTCCGGGACGCAATCTCTACTACTTGGTTAGGGATGAGCGCGGTCCGAATCGACCGATTATTGGCATCGCCGCGCTGGGCAACGCGATCTTGGGCCTGAACCAACGGGACGACGCGCTCGGGTGGTCTGTCAGTGCGCTATCAAGGCGCCTCGACGATTCCAGCCCAGCGGATCAACGCAGCCTGGCTCGACACCTGGTGGCGTTCGCTCGTGCAGAGGTCGATCGCATTTATACCCGCGACCTGAGGCTGGCTGGCCGCACCTCCGAAGAGAAGATCGAATACCTCGAGAACATCGAAGCGACGGCTGACAACGCTCGCAAGGCCGCACTCGCTGCGGCAGGGGACGAGAGGACTGCCGAATATGAGCTCATTCGGAAGGCGCACAACCTCGTCCAAGATGGCGACGCTGAGAAGGTCAGTTGGGTAGGAGTCGCCAAGACCCATCTCTACCGCCGGAAGCGTGCAGCGCACCTCGCCGACACTCTTCGTGCCATCGACACGTTCGAGCGAACAGGTCTTGACGATGACCCGCTGGCACTGCGGGACTTGTTGTCAACGACGGACGGGTGCCGGGCCGTCGAGATCGTTCTGCGGCGGATCAAGCAGCAGGCGATCGCCGAGAACGTCATGGAGATCATCACGTGCGGTGCAGTTGCTCCCTACCAACAGGTGCTTGGCGGCAAGTTGGTCGCGATGCTCATGACCTCGCCTCAGGTGGTCGCTGACGTTCGCAAGCGCTACAGCGGACGAGTCAGCCTCATCGCTTCTGGCATGGCCGGACGTGCGATGGTTCGAACGCCGGCCTTGTCGATGTTGACAACTTCCAGCCTCTACGCCTTCGGCTCAGCCCAGTACAACAGGATCCGAATCCCTGCCGACATCAGAGGTGAGGAAGCGGTTGGCGACATCCGGTACCGGCGGGTGGGCTCAACCGAGAGCTTTGGCACAGTGCAGTTCGCATCCGACACAACGGAGACGTTGACTGCCGCGGCTCGACTCGCAAACAGCAAGCGGCGCTTGGTCAACAACCTCTTCGGAGAGGGCATGTCGCCGAAGCTGCGCTCGTTGCGGCTTGGCCTCGATGCTCTCGGTTTGGCGCCTGACGAATATCTGCGGCATCACTCGCCGCGGTTGCTCTATGCCGTGCCGCTGGTTTCGAATGCCGACGATGTGATGCTGGGACTCAGTCGCCGGCCTCGCTACATCCTGCCGGTGTCGGGCGGGTCGGCCACGACTGCC
The DNA here is from genome assembly GCA_965203575.1 of Candidatus Aldehydirespirator sp. Classification (GTDB taxonomy): domain Bacteria; phylum Actinomycetota; class Acidimicrobiia; order Acidimicrobiales; family Aldehydirespiratoraceae; genus Aldehydirespirator. Next base: position 1,129,997 of record OZ241894.1, on the reverse strand, counting down.
GCTATCGCCAGATACTGGTTTGACCGATGGGCCAGGGGGCGTTTGGAGCGCCCGGCCACGATCGACCGAGTGCGGTCCCTTCACCGTGATGTGCACCTTGTGTCCCGGGTGGCCAGCGACCTCAGGGTCCTTGGCGAGTCGATCACGGCAGGCTCGGGCGATCCCACCGAAGTGACAGGCATCGACTCGCGGCCGGTGTCAAACAGTGACGAGCCCATCAGCTTCGTCGAGAGGCTCTACCGCAACAGGAACAGCTTCGCTGATCGGCTATCCGACGAGGAACTCGACTGGATCCACGTTGACCTGGGCCTCGATCAGTTCGTCCTCGATTCTGCGGACGGCGGTCGCCAACTGATCATCACGGGAAACCCCGGCGACGGCAAGACCTTCATCATCCAGCGGCTTCGTGCAGAGCTGGAGGACCGGGGTGCGACAGTCTTCACTGACGCGAACGCCTGCACGAATGAGGAGATCCTGGCCGCCTGGCGGACGTGCGAGGAGAAGCAACTGCCTTTCGTCCTGGCGATTAACGAGTGGCCGCTGTTCGAGTTGCAGCGGCTGGCCAAACAGGAGGGCTTCGAGCCGGTCGACGAGGCGATTCGCCAGGTACGAGAAGCCATCTACTACGGACAGGCACCCGACCCCGAGAAGGGCCGAGTGGTTGTTGTCGACCTAAGCCTTCGGAATGTTCTGGCTGCTCCGGTCACGACGAAGGCCTTGCAGCGCCTCACTGACGATCAGTTCGTCGGTCAGCTTGACGACTTGGATCCGGCCAAGACCAACGTTGTCAGGCTTCGGCACGAGCGAGTCCAGGAGCGATTGGCCGCGCTGCTCGATCATGTCGGTCGACGCGGCGACCACACCACGATGCGCCAACTCATGGGGTACATCGCCTACATCATCACTGGTGGGACGGGTTCTGTTCAGCGCTTGAGGGAGCTAACGGGCACGCGCTTCATGTACGCAACTCTCGCCTACGGAGACGGGGATGGCCCGCTCTTCGATCTGGTGCGAACCGCCTTTGATCCGGCCCGGGTCACCCATCCCCGATACGACGAGGAGTTGTGGCGGGGAACCACACGCCCGGAGGACTGGATTGACCCATCCGACGTGCCCGCAGCAGTGGCCGCGTGTCCTGAATTGAATCGCAAGCACTTCTTCGAGGTCGCGAAGCGCCGGTTCTTCTTTGAGCACGCGGCGGGTCACGAGTTACTGGAGGCTCTTCCTCGAGACGAGTCCGAATTCGATGGGGTTCTCCATGGCGGCGCCATGGGTGACGCTCAGATCGTGCGGACCATGGTGTTGGCCATCAACTGCTTCTTCGAGCCCGATGCGGTCGATGATGACAGCCAGTTGACGCTTTGGCAGTCCCACCGCTACGACGTGCGGGCCCCGGCCGCCTTTGTAGCTCTGCATCATGAGCGCGCCGATGCCATGACGGTCGAGGGGCCGTCACTTGCGCCGTGGGTCGAGCGCTGGCTTCGACCTGAGTTGCGTCGAGTGACGCAGTTCGCCCTTCGGACCTCCGACCACGATGGCCAGCGATCGGCCCTATTGGTCGATCGAGAACTCTATCTCACACTGAAGGACGCAGCTGTCGGGCTCGGCCAATCGACTTGGTCACGCAGTGTGGCGCGAAAGGTGACGAGGTTCGTCGACGACCTTCATCGCCACCGGCATCCTCCGGGGGCGATGGTCGACCTCGACATCCGCAACGTCGACAACAACCAGATGGTCCGCGTGCGGGTCCAACGCGACTTGGCGAGGTACCAACTGTGAGTGCTGCGCCGATCGATACCCCAGACGTGCTCCTGCGCCGGATCTACGACGAGGAGTTTGGCTTCCTACCCACCAACAAGTCGATGAAGCCGGTGCACGTCGCCAACGGCCTGGCGCGCAGAGTGGTGTCGGAGACCAATGACTTTCGACCGTTAGCCAAGGTCATTCGCCAGTACGTCACCAAACAGAAGGCCGGATACCTGGAGGAGCGCAATCCCAACTCTGCCATCATCGAGGCCTACCCCAACAAGTTCCAGGACTTGCATCGCAATCGGCCGGCAGATGAGCGACTTACGTCGTTCCGCGCACTCGCCAAGGACACTCTGGGTGCCGACGGCGCGGTCTTCGAGTCGGGACAGTCGTCGTTCACGCTGTCCCATCAGCGGATGATCACGAACGATGTTTCTGACAATGGCTCAGGAGACTTTCTCGCGGGCCTGCTCACGGCTGGTAGCGGATCAACGGTCGCGAGGGATCTCTTGCGTGACCTCCTTGATCGGGACACGGACCCGTGGACGCTCATTGCTTGGCCGATGCTCGATGTCGGCGCTAGGTCGGATGCGGAACTCTCGGGCGTTGCGCGCATTCGATCTGAGCGTGTGTCCGCCAACCTGCTGGCGTTGGGGGAGGGCGGTCAGATTGCCTCTCCGACACTTCGAGAACTGCGCCAGCGTTTCGACCAGTTGGCTTCGTACGAGGAGCAGGGAGAGAAGCTCACGACGCTGCGACGGCTCGTGCTATTCGGGTGTTTCGCAATCCACGTGCACATGATTCACCGTTGTGCAGATGTGATGCCCGACGGGCCGAGACCGCCCATTCTGCTGGACATGTTCGATGGACGCCGGCGTGCACTGCGGGAGGCTTCGGCTGCGACCCTTGAAGCTGGTCGACGAGCGATTGAGCAGTTGGTCGTATCCCGCATCCGCGACTACGTGGCAAGCGTGCTCAAGGACGAAGAGCACATCGGGCAGTACCTGGACACCCTGGCAGACACACCCGTCAACCAACTGATTGTCGATGTGTATCAGGCCGAGCGGGCCTCCGTGGGATCGGTCGACGCCCTAGCCGAGGCCTACTGGAAGGCAGGCTATTCGCGCGTCGGCCCAAAGGAAGCCAGGGGCTACCCGTGGAACTCGCTGCGAGAGTTGGGCCGTCGAAGCGGCTACTTGTATCCCTACGATGATCGGGGTCGCGGCGGAAAGGAACACAAGCGCTACGGGGCCAACGCCGAGTTCGCTGAGGTTCTTGTCGCGTCGGTCGTTGCTCCCGGCTACCCACGCCAGTTCGATGAGTTCCTCGATGACTTGAGGCATGCATACGGCATCGTGGTCGGACGCCAGGGTGATTTTGACATCGTGCGCCACAACGATCTGCGGTTGGGTGTTGACCTCCCCCGCTCAGTGTCGTTCAACGAGAGCGATCTGCGCCTCAATGTGAACCAGTTCCGAGATCTGTTGATCGACATCGGCTTTGCGAAGACCTACGCCGACGGAAGGACGATCGTTACCGCCGATGAGGGATGGCAACTATGAACGCCGCTCAGACGACGGGTGAAGCTAGCCGGGAGGCAACGCTGACCGCAGAGCTTCTGGCCGACGCCATCCGCAATGCCCACGGCCACACCGGTGTGCTCATACGCGATTTGAACCTTGATGCTGTCGAAGTGTGCAGGAAGTTGAGCCAACTGCGCGACGAAGGGCTTGACCTCCGGATCGCCTATCTGAACCCGATCGCTTCCGAAGCGGCCCATGGGGCCGGGATTCCCGGTGAAGAGTTCGACACCTCTGTCGAGCAGGCGGAGCGCTGGCGCAACCAGCGCGGTCTCGATGCCCTAATCGTCGTTATCTCAGAGTCCGATCAGGCGAAGCTCACCTCACTCGAGGACTTCGTATTGATTGGACCATCAAGTCTTCGACGCCTGTTGATAGAGCGAGCGCAACTCGAACTATCCGAGGTCAACGACGTGCTACCGCGGTGGTGGGGCATCATCGGCCAGGATGAACAGACTTCCTTCTCTGACCTGCTCGACTACTTCCTCGCGCTGGAAGGACTCGGTCCGGAGGAGGTTAAGGAAGCGGCAGCTACGAGCATCAACATGCTAGGTCTCCTGCCCGACCCTGCGCTCTTCGACGATCCGAGCGAGAAACAACTACGGAACCAACTGGAGGAAATTCGCTCGCTCGCGTTGCGGCTCGCAAACTTCAGTGAGGATGACCGAACGAAGGTCGAGGCAGCGCTGGCCGCAGAAGAAGACCTTGCACGCCGCACGCAGTTGCAGGCTCAGCTGCGCACGCTGCAGCGGCATCGACGCGGCGGAGAAATGGAACTCATGGCAAGTGACGCTCGCGAACTCTTGAGGTGGCGTCCCAGATTGGGTGTAATAGCGGTTGGGGCGCAGGTTCCGGGGGTCATGTTAGGCGGCGATTGTGACGGTGCGGTGGGGCTGGTCGGTGTGGGTGTGGGCGGGTCGGTGGAGTTGGTGGCGGAGCTCGGTGAGCGCTCGGGCGATGGCGGGGGTGTAGGTGAGTCCGCGCCAGCCCGCTGAGGCCCGGTCGAGCACGGCCCATACCAGTGTGAGGCAGCTGGCTTCGCCGGGGAGCCGGCCGATGACTTTGACTCTTCGGCGGGTCTCGCCGAAGGTGCGCTCGATCAGGTTGGTGTGGCGGATCCTGCGCCAGTGCTCGGTTGGGAACCGCAGGTGCGCGGTGAGCGCCTGGCGGTCGCTGAGCAGGCAGCGCACGGCGGCGGGGAACTCGCTGTCGTAGCGGCGGGCGAAGCCGTCGATGCCGGCCTGGGCGTGGCGCACCGCCCCGTCGCCGGGGCAGATGTCGTCTGTGGGGTCGAAGATCTCCCAGAACGCAGCCTTGAGCTCGTCGCGGCGCCCGGCGGGGACCTTGGCCATGATGTTGCGGCAGCGGTGGATCAGGCACCGCTGGCGCAGCGACTGCGGCATCTTGGTCTCGATGGCTCCGATGAGGCCGGCCGCGCCGTCTGAGATGACCAGCAGCGGCGGCCTGAGGCCCCGGTGTGTGAGGTCGGCGAGGAAGCCGGCCCAGGCGTCATAGGACTCGTCGCCGCCGGGCTCGACGGCCAACAGCACCGGCCGGCCGAGGGTGGTGATGCCGTAGGCGACCAGCACCGGCTCGGCGCGCGATCCGTCGTGCATCTTGAAGTGCGACCCGTCGAGGAACAGGTAGTCCAGCTCGACGTCGGAGAGGTCGCGGCCGCGGAACGTGTCGAACTCGTCTCGCAGCCGGGCGCAGATCCGGCTGGCGGTGGACTTCGACAGCGCGGCCTCCGGGCCCAGCGCCTCCGCCAGCAGGGCCTCGATGTCGCGATCTGACAGGCCCCGCACCCACGCCGAGACGACCAGCGCCTCCAGCGGCTCAGAGCGCACCACGCCCTTGCCCAGCAGCTGCGACGCGAACGCCTCGGCGGTGTTGCGCAGCTTCGGGCGGCGCAGCGCCACGGGCCCCGCGGTGGTCTTGACCGCCACGTCTCCGTAGCCGTTGCGCTGCCCGGCGCGCTCTCCGCCGGCGCGGGAGTTCCAGCCCCGGCCCAGCCAGGAAGTGACCTCGTCCTCGAGGACCTGCTGCAACACAAGCCGCGCCGACAGGCGCATCACCTCCTCGAGGACCTCGGCGATGTCACGGCCCGAGCCGAACAGCTCGTCGATCTCGGCGCGGACAGCTTCTGTGGGCGATACTCGTGTTGGCACGGGCGTAGGTCTCCTTCTTGAGTTGAGGTTCTCGAAGGAACCTACGCCCCTGCTGCTATTACACCGGCGATGGGACGCCACCACTCTTGAAGGCCAAGACTCGAAGACCCAAGCCCAAACCGAAGCCCGAACCTAACGGCGATCCCCCCGACGATCCGCCTCTCCCGCCGCCAACCAGCCTGACAGCGCTCGCAGCGGAAGCTTTGCTGAGACCGACTGCTCACGATGCTGAGCCCGACGGCGTCGACGCGCCAGATCAGGACGATGGTGACGACACGGCACCCGCATCCTTGGCCAAGGTCGTGAGCGAGCTGACGAGCGAACTCGACAACATGGAGCAGACCGTCCGGCCTGAGCCCATTCGTGTCAACTTGCCATCCGGGGTTCAGATTGACGGCGAGGTGCAGACCGACGTGGTGTCGTTGGTTGGACAGATGGTGGACGAGGCCAAGTGCGGTGGCCTAGTCCGAGTGGTTGGTGCCGACATCGCGACGATGATCCGCAACTTTCAGCAATCTGGTAAGGTCGTCGAGTCTTGGGACTTGGCGAAGATTGCTTATCTCATCGAGGCATTCGCCGAGATAGACCCTCAGTTCGATCCCATCCGCGAAGCCTTCGAGCATCACGCTGCGGCTCGCCGGGCTCTCCTGCCGATGGTCCGCGAGTTGTGTGTCGAACCGCTTCTCGTGGCCGTCAGTCCGTCGGCTCCGCTGGTTGCGGAAGTTGTCGAGACGTACCAGCGCCTGGTGACGGTCTTGCGAGCCCATCACACGGCGTTGCACGAGTCCTTTGCGGAGGACACTCGTGCACTCATTGAACGCGTCCTTCTGATCGACACGGTCTTCCTGAAGAACGGTTCATCACTTGTTGCTCTACTGACACCGCTTCATCCGCTGCTGCTGTGGCACTACAAGGAGTACACTCGGGTCGTTGCCAATCAGCGGGATGATCTTGAGGCTCGTGACCGCAAGCTGGTCTTCTCTGAACTCAACCGGAATGGCGTGCCGCTGTTCCTTCCGTCGCTTGGAGTACCCCGGCTTGTCACTCAGAAGTCCGCCCTGAGCCTTCCCTACGCGGGCAAGTTCGGTGGTCTCCCGCAGTTCAGCGAGGAAGCAAACGCCAGTGACCCGAAGGACGGGCTCGAACCCATCAGGAGGCTGCTGGAGGCCTTCATCGACATGCATCCTTCATCCGCCGAGGGATTGCGGCTGGCCGTGCTTGAGCCGCCGGACGCCGCCCAGTTCCTTCTAGCGTGCTGCGATCTGGCAGACCGCAAGGATGCCAAGTTGCGCGGAGCCCACATCACCGTTCTGCGTTACCGCGCAGGAATGGGCGCTGAATTGGGCCTGTCGGCTGACGAGGAACGCCGAGTACAGCAGCGCTTCGGCGATCACGCCGACCGCCGCTTCACCTTCGAAACGATCCGCGTGGCCGAAGGCAGCCTCGCGCCGCCCGATGGGCTCATGTGCCACCTCTATATCGCAGTCGACCAGACCAAGCGGTTGCACGCCAGCGCCTCAGGGCAACCGCAGAGAATCCAGCCCCTCGCCAACCGCCGCCGGCTCAAATACCTGCTGAGTAGTGACACGCTCGACCTTGAGCCGGAACCGGGAGGCATCCTCGCCGACTACTCCAAGCTCGCTCAGTTGGCGGTTGGTTCCGATATCTTGTCCTACTCGCTGATCCACCAAGCAGAGGACTTGCGCACACGATTGCGAGAAGGCGCCCGACAGGTGCCGTGGTACGTCGTCGTCGATGGCCACGTTGACCGGGATCTCGACATAGGTGGCCTCCGGGTCTTGACTGCCCGACAACGCACGCGCGACGTGGTCGCCTTCGCGCGAAGCAACGATGCATTCCGGCGCAGCCTCCGAGACGTAGTGCGTCAGTACAACACCTCCGTCAACGACGAGACTCTCGACTCCATCCTGGTGTCCCTCAGCGAACTGCTTGACTCAGGCCTGCTGGCTTTGCGGCCAGGTAAGTCCGGAGACATCGTCGTCCCCCACGTCAAGGGCATCCTCGGACTGATGGTCGCAGTTAAGCACCTGCGCGTCACCGCGCCGTCCGGCTCTGATCGGATTGTCCTGAGCCTCGACAGCGACGAAGCGCGGCACTGGCTCCACTTGCACGACAACCAGGACAACTCGCGGTCGGACCTGCTCGTCATCGACGGCGCAGACGGCCAGTTCACCGTCACTATCGTCGAAGTAAAGGCGCGTCAGAACGTCGCTGCCGAGTACTCGGTGACCGATGGCATCGCGACCGGTCCCGCCATAAGTCAGATGCTGTCGACGTACCGAATCCTCCAGCCCGTCTTCGACGCAGACAGCAGTGAACTCCTGTTAACGCCTTCACGGCGCGAAGTCATCCGCGATCACCTGTACCGAGAACTCTCCAAGGCTTCCTACGACAAGGCCGCCCGCATGCGGTGGGAGCAACTCGTGCGCCAACTCCTAGACGAAGACACTCAAGTCGATCTGCGCTGCGAACTAGTCCATGTGCAACTGGGAGTCGCGGCGACAAGTCTCGAACCTCGACGCGAAGTACGGGCCAGGATTGAGGACGAGCTCATTCCCGTTTCCCTGCAGCATCTCAACGAGGATGGCGTGCCGGAACTGGAGACTGCCCTTACGCCGCCTGAGCCGCCAGGTCCGCCCGAGACGCCGCCAGAGCCACCGCCGGGACCCCAAAGCGACAGCGGACGCCCACCAAACGATGGTCCGAGTGGAACTAGCGCTGACGCACCCTTGCAGACCGAGAAGCCCGAGGCCGAGGCGCCCGACAGCGACATCGAGGCGACAGTGGCCTCCGCCGACGATCTAACCGGAAGCCGTCCGCGCGTGCTGATCGGCGTTGCTTCCGGGTCCTTTGCGGGAGGGCGCGCGGTCTTCTTCGATCCCCAAAGCCCGGACGAGAAGCTCAACAACCCGCACATATCGATCACGGGCGAGACCGGGACGGGCAAGACCCAGGCGACAAAGGCAATCCTCAGCGAACTCCTACCGCTGGGCATTCCGGCACTCATCCTCGACTTCAAGGATGACTACGCCAAGCCAGACTATGCCGATGTCGAGGGTCTCACCGTCCACGATGCGGCACTTGGAGCGCTGCCGTTCAACCCGATGGTGCCGCCTATCGACAAGATGACCGGCCACGTCAACCCGACAACGCATCTGCACGAACTCGCGAACACGCTGCAGCGCATCTACGGGCTGGGCGATCAACAGGCGTTCGCTCTGCGTGAGGCGATGAAGGAGACCTACGCCATTAGCGGCGTCGGGCCTAGGCCCTTCGTCCCGGAGCCTTCGCAGCAGTACCTCCCGTTCGAGGCGATCAAGGATGTGTTGGAGCGCGAGAAGTCCACGACCCTGCTCGGTCGACTCTCTCCGGTGTTCGATCTTGGTGTGTTCAGCGAGGGCGACGCCGCACTGACGTTGTCCGACCTGCTGGAGACACCAACGGTGATCAGGCTCAGTCAGTTGCCAGGCGACCAGGTGAAGAACGCCGTGGCCGAGTTCTTCCTGATGGCGATGCACTCCTATCTCATGCGACGCGAACAGCCCCACTCCCTGCAACAGGTGCTGGTGCTTGACGAAGCGTGGCGACTAGTGGCATCACGCTTCCTCAAGCCGTTGATGCTTGAGGGCAGAGCCTTCGGGTTAGGTGTCATCGTGGCCACGCAGTTCCCGCGTCAGCTGCCGGAGGAGGTCTCAGGCTCGACCGCGACACGCCTGTTCTTCGGCCAGACCAAGGCAGAGCAGGTCCGCGAGATCCAGCGGACGCTGGTAGGAAAGACCACAGGTCCCGACGCGGACAACATCGCCCAGGTCGTCCGCGGCCTCGCACCGCTGGAGTGCGTGATGCAGAACGCACAGCACGCGCCCTGGGTCCGCGTGAACGTAACCCCCTACTACGCGCGGCTCAGCGAGGAGCCGTTCAACGAGTGAGTGCTACGTCTAGAAGAGGCATGATGGCCCGTGAACCGCCCTGGGATTCCTGGAGGACCCTCCGGGAAGTCGGGCGGTTCAGTTCTTGTGAGCCCGAGACAGGAGTCGAACCTGCGACCTGCTGTTTACAAGACAGCTGCTCTGCCGAACTGAGCTACTCGGGCGGGATGGAACGAAACTTGGTGCGTAATTCGGCCAGGTTGGCCTTCGACATCGATGAGGCTATCTGGGGCAGGCCGCTCAGCGGGTTGGAGCCACTGGTCTGGCACGTTGGATGGCGGTCTGGGATAGGGTCAATCGATCAGCATCGAGTCGGCCCAGCCCGTCGTGGGTTTCGCCCTGCAGATGCTTGCAGGCCATCTGTTCGCTGCCACGCCTCCCACGGCTGAGACGCGTCCCGGGGCCAAGATGTCGAGATCGGCCCCGTCCTGATGCTGCCGCGTCGCCGGAATACCCTCGGTGCGGCGTGCATCGCCGGTGCGGCCGTCGCCTACTCGCTGATCCCGCTGCCGATCCGGTTCGCGGGCGAGGGCTTCTCCGTGCTGGTACTCGGCACGCTCATGGAGTCTGCCTGCGCGACGCTGCTGCTGGGTGCGCTGGCCGTGTCGGCTAGGCCCGTGCTGGGAGTGGGCCCGCTTCAGGCGATGCGTCCAGCACGATCCGTGGCGTTGCCTCCCGTCGCGATGGCAGGCCCGCGTCCCGGCGTGCTCCTGGCGCTGCTGCTGATCACGGCACCCAATGTCCTGCTGTATGCAGGCACGGCGGCCCTGCTGCCGCTCGTGGTGCTGTCCTGCTTCTCCGACGGCCTCGATGTAGTGCCCCAGTCACTTCTGATCGCACGCTGGAGCGGCAGCAGCAGGAGCATCTCGACCCGCAGCGCCACCATGATGTGCGGACTGCCGATCGCGGTGGCCGCGGTCGTGTGGAGTCAGACGGCCCCCGGCCAAATCGAGGGAGGATCATGGCGGAGCACGGCAGTCGGGTTGGTGCTGGGGGTGCTGACCACGGCGACATACGCCGTGCGGCCATCGGCAGGGATCATCTACGGCGACCGCTGCGCCCTGGCTCGGCGCGCTGGACGCAGGGCTGTGTCCGTCAAGGAGTACGGCGTCGCCCTGTGGTGGTCGACGTTCGCCGCCTCGGCGGTCAGCGTTCCGATCGCGGCAGCGGTTGGGCTGACGTTCGCCTTCGGCGGATTGGGCGCCACCCGCTCGGCGGCCTTCGGGGCAGCGTCCGGACTGATCATGGGTTGCGCCCGCCTGCTGCACCGGGCAGGCAACATCGTCACTGCCGACACGCGCGTCAACAGCCTGCTCTACGCGTCGCCGGCGTTGGCGGCCATATGGCTGACGATCGCAGGCGACCCCATCTACCAGCCTGTGCTGTTCGCAGGCGGCATGGTGGTCATCTTCGGACTCAACGCGGCCATCGCAGCAGACCGCGGCGAGCAGCAACCATCCCAGTCGCAGTGACGCCTGTCGGTCATGGTGCGGGTGGCGTTGGGCATGAGGGCCGCGGCGAGCGGCAATCAGTCCAGTCGCAGTGACGCCTCTGTCCTGCATCGTCGCGGCCAGACGGCAGATCCGCGGCATCGCGTTGGGCCGGCGGCGTCTAATGGGCGGGTGCGAAGGACCGGGCGCGCGCACTCAGCAGGGGTCGACGGCTACGGCGGCGCGGGCCTTGAGCTCGGTGCCCAGGCCGTCGTCGTAGGCGACCACCCGGTCCGCGGTCGCTGGCGTCAGGCCCTTCCACAGGACCGGGGTCCAGGACACCTGCGCCGACACGACCACGCCGGCGTCGGCCGCGGCGCAGGCCTTGATGCCGTCGGCCGCGGGTGGCGCGCATCCCTCGTGGGTGATGCAGCTCGCCACAAAGGCGTCTGCGGCGTGCTCGGCCCGGATCTCGGCCAGGTCCGCGGCCGCGGCGTGGGCTGCATGGTCGCGCAGCGAGACGGTCATGGCGGTGACCATCACAGCCAGCATCAGCACCAGCACCGGGACGGTCATACAGGTCCCACTACGACGTTGGGCAGGTGACTCGCACGTGCGCCGATGCGGCCGGCCGGGACTGGGCGTAGCCGGTGAAGCACGCCCGGTTGCCCGGCAGCGGGCCCGGCACCTCGCACACGACGGTGACGGCGGCCGACTGGCCGGCGTCGGTGTGGGTCAGAGCCGCGCTGGTCCGGACGCAAGCGGAGAGCGTCGCCCCGAGCGCGACCCGCTCGGCGGAGTCGGCTGCCTCGGGGCCGCCCGCCTGCACGGCTGCCTGGGCGGCCAACTCGGCGGCGACGGCTGCACGGGCTTGGCCGTTGGACAAGCCGCCCACGAAGGCCAATGCCCACAGGGCGAGCGCGACCACCGGAGTGGCCAACACCAGTCCGACCGCCTCATCCATCGGTTGGCCTCTCGGGTTGCGCCGTACCTACGGGTTCGGCTGCGGCGGCTGCACGGGCTTGGCCGTTGGACAAGCCGCCCACGAAGGCCAGTGCCCACAGGGCGAGCGCGACCACCGGGGTGGCCAACACCAGTCCGACCGCCTCATCCATCCGGGGGTGCCTCCGGCTTCGCGGGTCCGGCTAGCACGGCGGTGCGAGTGCCCAGCCGGTGGCGTAGGCGGCGCGCGACGGGCGGCAGGCCACCGCGGTGGCTTCCAGCCAACTGCGGACACCGGCCGCGCCGACGGTGACCGTGGCCACTACCGTGCATGACGGCTCGGCGGTGAGTGTGTAGCCGGTGGCGGTGGCGGCCGATCGGGCTCCGGTGCGGTTCGCCGCGGCCCGGGCCGCGGCCTCCTCGGCGTCGGCCCAGCCGTTGTGGGTGTCGGTGCAGTCCCAGCCGGTGCCGTCGAGGACCTGAACGGCCGCGGTGGCCGCGGCTACTGCCGCGGTGGACGCGGTGATCCTGGCCACCTGGTGGAGGTAGATGCCGAAGCTGACCGCCACCACCACGAAGATCATCGCGGTGGTCCGCAGCGCCCCGTAGGCGGTGTCCATCGCGGGTGCCCGGCCGTACGCCCAGCGGTCTAGCTGGAGTCACGGCGGCTACGAGAACGCGCCGTTGTTCCAGATGGGCGTGCCGCATCACGGCGCACCATCCGACGCGTTGCGGCGGCTACGAGCACTTGCCGCTGCTCCAGGCGCCGCCGACGGCCTTGCACAGTTTCTCGTGCTTGATCTGCGACTTGTCGGTGCCGGGATTCGTGCTTGTGTCGGGGGTGTTGTTGCCGACGACCTGCCAGCTGACGAGCACCACCGCGGCGGTGATGGCGATGGTGGCGGCCAGCATGATCATCTTGGCGACCGGTGAGTCCATGAGTCTCTCCTTCGTGAGTTTGCGTGATCGTGGGAAAGGGCGAGGAGCGGGGCTCACACGCCGATATCGACACTGGCCAGCAGCGCCAGCACCACGACCGCGCTGGCGCTGATAGCAGCGAGGGTGCAGGTGCCGGACACCGAGCGGCCCAGGGCCTCGATGCGGACCCGGCGGCCGTCCTCGAGGGCGTGCACGGCTTGGGCGACGAGCCGGTCGATCAAGCTGCTGGCCGCCGCCCCGCCCCGCTCGGCTGCGGCCAGGGTGCCGATCAGCGTCTCGGCCGGGGACCCGGCGAAGTGCGCCGACGCGGCGCTCAAGGGGTCGTCCCCCGACGCGAGGGCCAGGTTGATGCTGGTGGCGACGGGCGCGAAGGCGGGCGCCTCCACCCGCTCGGCGGCCTCGACCGCGGCGTCGTTGATGGGACGGCCCGCGGCCGCGTACAGGCGGATGCGGCGCAGCCACTCCAGCAAGGCCGCGTCACGGTGGGCCCGGTAGCCCGACAGAACCATCCCGCGCAGCAACGGCGGCGCGGCCACCGGCACCCACACCGACAGGGCCACCGCGGCCAGAGTGCCGCTCCGGCAGCCTGCCAGCAGAGTCCCGGCAGCCAACACCACGGCCGCGACCACAGCGGTAGCCACTAGCGAGGCGGCCCGCAGCCGGTGCGGCGGCCATCCCGCCGCCGCCAGTTCTACGGTGTGGGCCCGGTTGGCCGGTCGGGGCGCGGCGGTGAGCACCAGCCGCAGCGCCGCCCCGGCGCCGGACGCGGCTGTGAGCCAGATCATCGCGGGCCTCCTGGCTTGCCGGACGCGGCTGTGAGCCGGATCATTGCCGGCTTTCTGGCGCGCCGGGATGTGTGTGCGATTCCGGTTCTTGCGCGCTTGCCGACGCGCCGGGGCATGGCCGTGCTCCAGCCGCACCGAGCGGTGAGCGGACTCGACGGTCTCCATGCCGGCCACGACGCGCCGGGGCATGGCCGTGCTCCAGCCGCACCGAGCGGTGAGCGGGCGCCATCCCAGGCCTCGCAGGGGGCGGGTCGGGTCATTGCAGCCCCCCGTAGCGCGCCGCCGCCCGGGCGGGCAGCAGGACGCGGGCGCTCAGGGCCGCGATCGCCACGGCCCCCGCCATCAGCAGCGCGGCGCCCCGGCTGCCGGCCAGCCACGCGCCCACGTCGGTGGCGACTTGTCCCGCCCCGGCGACCAGTCCCGCTCCGAGCAGCACCACCAGGGCCAGTGTGGGCATGGCCACCGCGACGCGAGCGTGGAACAGCCGGGCGGTCGTTGCGGTCTGTGAGGCCTCGGCCTCGAGCACGGCGACGGTCTCGGCCCAGCGCCCGCCGCCCTCGGCCGAGATGGCGATCAGGTCGGCCAGGGAGCCGGCGACAGCCGAGGGCACCCGGGCCGCGAACCGTTCGGCGGCAATGTCGACCCCGACGCTCTCGCAGTCGGCGGCCATCGCCACCGCGGCGTCACCGACGGGGCCGCTCACCAGCGGGGCGGCCCTGGCCACTGCGTCCGCGGCGGTCACCGCCACCGCGGCCTGGTTGGCCAGCACGCTCGCGAATCGAGCCACTCCCTCGACGACGGAGACCCGCCGCCTCGACATCACCAGCACCTTCACCGCCGACGTGCACACCACCGCGCACATCGCCGCGGCGGCCGCGTGGCCGGCGGCGAGGCCCAGGACGGTCATGGCGGAGCCGGCCGCGGCCGCGGCCGGCAATTCGGCGGGGAGCCGGGCCCTCCGGCGCCGGCCCGTCCTGGCCCGCAGCGACCAGCGGGTCCCGGCGGCGGGCCACAGCATGATGGCCAGCACGACCGCACCGCCCGCACCGATGACCCATCCCGAAGCGTTCATTGCAGCGCCCCGTCTCGGCCGGGACGACCCACCCACCCCGAAGCGCTCACCGCAGCGCCCCGTTCCGGTCGACACGACCCATCCACACCGAAGCGTTCACTGCGGTGCTCCGTTGCGGTCCGCGGCCCTCGAGTCGCCCACCAGTTGCAGGGTGGGCCGGAGCGGCGCAGCCTCCGTCGCGGGAGAATGGACGGTGACGGCCGCGGACCGGTAGACGTCGGCCATGCGGCCCACGGGCTGGTCCACGGGCGTGGCCCAGCGCTCCCCGGGCTGAAGGCGCCACAGGCAACGCGTCTGGACCGAACCGTCGGCGCCGGTGCCGGTGATCTGGGTCACGTCCGCGATAACCCGCTCACCGGCGTGGTTGCGGCCCATCCACACCAGCAGGTGCACCGCGATGGCTATCGACCGGCGGGCCAGGCCCTCGTCGGCTCCCTCGGAGGTGGCGTAGGCGGTGAGCTTCTCCATCACCCCGTCGCCGGGCGGGGAGTGCAGGGTGACGATGCACCCGTCGAGCCCCGACGACATGGCGTCGAGCAGGGCCATGGTGCCCTCGCCCCGCACCTCGCCCACCACCAGCTTGGAGCTGTTGGCCCGCTTGGCGTCGCGCACGTGGTCGGCCATCGAGTGCTTGCCCACGCCGTCGTTGTTGGCGTCCCGGGTGAGCCGCTCGTAGGCGTTGGGGTGGATGCCGTACTCGCGCAGTCGCAGCTCGGGGGTGTCCTCGATGGTGTCGATGCGCTCGGTGGGCGGCACCCTCGCCAGCAGCGCCTGGCACAGGGTGGTCTTGCCGCCTCCCATCGCGGCCGCCACCACGACATTGGCCCGCACATCGCCGGCTATCGCCTCCACCAGCACGTCGGCCATCTGCTCGCTGCACAGGCCCAGCTCCGCCAGGGTGCGCCGGCCGCCCAGGTTGCTCCGCAGCACCAGCGTCGGCGGCGAGCACACGAATGCCTCGGCGTGGAGCCGCCACCGGTCGCCGATGCGGGTGTCGAGGCGGGGATCCAACTCGTCGAAGCGCTGGGGCCGCTCGCCCGAGTAGGCGGCCAGGAAGCGGCACGCCCCGATCAGATCGTCGTCGCTCAGGAACGGGGACGGGCGGCTCTGCCGCTCGCCGTTGGAGAACTCGACCACCATCGACTCGCCGCCCCGGATCTGGAACTCCTCCACATCGTCCTCGCCCAGCATCTCCCGCAGCCGGTGGGCGGCCGCCGCGGACGCGGACTCCCGGCGTACGGCCCGGTCGGTGCTGTCCATGCGCTGCGGTGCGGCAGCCACCGAGCCCAGCGAGCGGCCCAGCCGGCGCAGCGCCCGCTCCGAGCGCCTGCTGGGAGCGGACGGCACGGCTCGCACCACCTGGGCTCCGGCCAGCATCCGCACCTCGGCGGTGTCCACCGCGTGGTCCGACATGACCACCAGAGCCAGCGGCACTGTGGCCGCCGGACCGGTGCTCAGGTTCAGCCGGTCCCGCAGACCGCAGCCGGAGCCGGCAGTGACCCACACCACTCCGGCAGCCGCGGCCGCGGTAGAGCGCAGCACGCTGTCATCCTCAGCGGCGTCGACGGTGACCACCGTGGCCCGGTGGGGCGCGGCCGCCAGGGCACGGTCGGCCAGCGACTCGCCCACCACAAGGTCGGCGGCCGACGCTCGCACCCCGTCGATGATGGTGCGCACCATCCAGCCGGCGGCGTGCGGGTCGAGCCTTCGGTCAGTTGAGATCATCAGCATTGCCGGACCTCCATTCGTCAGGTGGTGTCGGCGCCGGGCAGCCGGGCCAGCCCGCCGGCGGCGACTCCCATGTCCACCACACCGTCGGGCCCAGCACCGCAGCCAGCTGCGGCCCGGCCTCGACCACGACGGTGCCCTCGCCGACCAGCACCACCGGCAGAACCGCAGCCGCGCAGCCGCCCGGCTGTGCGGCCAGCACCGCGGCGTCGCCGGGCCTGGGGCCCGGCTCGGGCCACAGCGCCGGGTCGACCGCCACGGCCAGCAGGGCGGCCGACAGGTCGGAGGCGGCGGGCACGGCCGAGTCGGCCAGCAGGGCCGTGGACAGCACCGTGCCTGCCGGCACGGCCACCGCAGGCACCCGGTCGGCCAGTTGGTCGGCGGTCACGAACAGCGCGGCCGACTCCTCGGGCATCTCCACGATCACGTACTCGCCCGGCTCGCGTCCAGCGGGCCAGTCCTCGGCTGCGGCCACCACCTGCACTGTGGTCTCCGGCTCGGGGCGACCGAACAGCCACACCGACAGCGCAACCACCACGACTATCAGGGCTGCGGCTGTGAACCGCCGGGCCTGGCCCGACATGGGGGCCGGGTTCGCGGCCATCCGCGCCTCCTAGGTGGCCTGCGCCGGACGCCGGGGCTCAGCGCCCGGCGTCACAGCGGAGTCGTGGTGGAGCGTGATCCCGGACGTGTAGTCGATGATCTCCAGGAACCACTCGACGCCGCGGGCGAGGGTGGCGCACCCGTGGAAGGTAGTGTCCTCCGCGACGCCCCTGAAACAGGCGCGGGCCTCCCAGGACCACACCCCCGGCGCCGGGAGCTCCCAGCGGCAACGGTTGCGGGAGTGCTCAGACATGGCCGTCTCGATTCCGCACGAGGCGCTCACGTCCCGGCTGCGGTGGTGCTGCTGGGCCTCGGCTTGCTGGGTCGCGCTCAGGTTGTCCCAGCGGCTCAGGTAGGTGTCGAATCCCGCGCCGGGCCGGGCCGAGTCGGCGTTCTCGATCGTCGAGCGGTCACCGGGACTCCACGGCAGCATCAGGGTCAGGCGGGTCTGGACGCTGATGGCCTCCCACAGGCAGCCGTCGTCGCTGACGACGTGCCACAGGCCCGGGGGGTCGACCACCGGCCACACCGGCGATCCGGCCACCAGCAGGTACTCCGTGCCGCCGGGCACATCGGGATGGGGAGGCCAGGGCCTGCCCGGCTCGCCCTGCGGTTCGATGCCCACCAGCGTCGCCCATTGCAGCTGGGCCAGGAACAGGGAGCGCTCGTGATTGGAGAGCGCCAGGCCCGTGGTGCACGTCTCGTCGTCGGGACCACCGTCTCCGCCGGGCGGGTTGCCGCCTGTCCTGGTCGGGTTGCCGCCTGTCTTGGTCGGGCTGCGGCCTGTCTTGGTCGGGCGGTTCTTGGTGGGTCCGTCGCCGTCGTCGGGGTCGTCGTTGGGGGGGATGCGGCTCAGGAACGCGGCCAACTGGTGGTTGGTCATCGTCGAGTCGGGGTCGGCGTCGGGCCGGCTGTAGGGGTTGACCCTCCCGTCGCCGTCGCGGTCGTGGCCCTGCAGGATGCCCATGTCGGCCAGTTCGTCGGCCACGTCGAAGGGGTCTTCGGGGTCGTAGGGGATGCCGAGCCCGGCCGCGAGCGCGTTGAACATGTCCCCCCGGTCCGTCTCATCGTCGGGATTGCCGTCTGCGATGGCTTTGAGGGCGGCATCGGCGTCGAAGCCGGGATTGTGCTGCCCGTAGGCCTCGACGATCTTGCGCAGATCGTCTGTCGAGGTGTCCTCGTTGGGGTTGAAGTTGTCGGGCAGGTAACCGTTGGCGATGCCGGAGTTCACTTGCTCGCACGCCCATCCTCGACAGCCCTGGGTACGCCGCGGCGGCATCGTGGTAGTCGTCGGTGGTGGCCGTCGGTAGGTGGTGACTGGCCGTTTGGTGGTGGTGGTGACTGGCCGTTTGGTGGTGGTGGTGACTGGCCGTCGGTAGGTGGTGACTGGCCGTTTGGTGGTGGTGGTGACTGGCCGTTTGGTGGTGGTGGTGACTGGCCGTTTGGTGGTGGTGGTGACTGGCCGTCGGTAGGTGGTGACTGGCCGTTTGGTGGTGGTGGTGACTGGCCGTCGGTAGGTGGTGACTGGCCGTTTGGTGGTGGTGGTGACTGGCCGTCGGTAGGTTGTGGCTGGCCGTTTGGTGGTGGTTGTGGCTGGCCGTTTGGTGGTGGTTGTGACTGGCCGTCGGTAGGTGGTGACTGGCCGTTTGGTGGTGGTCGGCGGCGGCTTTCTGGTGGTAGTTCTCGCCTGGCGTCTCGTCGTGGTCGGCGGCGTGTTGCAGCCGCGGGGTGGTTTGCAAGTCCGCGGCCTCGTGGTGGGCCGAGTGTGCTCATGTGGAGGCGGGATCGGATGAGCGAACGCGACTCGCGTACCCAGAGTCACCGGATCGGCGCTCTGCTGGGCGACGACCGCTCCCAGCAGGAGCGCGCCGATCAGTGTCGCGACCACCGCGGCCTGGTGGCGCGACGGTCCGCTGGGCGAGGGCTGTGGCGATGCGGTTGGGGTGGTCACAAGACTCGGACTCCTGGTGTCTGGTCAGCAGCGAAACTTCGGTCAGCAGTAGACGATGTAGTAGCGCTCAGGGGTGGCGTGGTAGTGCTCCATCCACTCCTCGGCCAGGCGCGCCGAACGGTCGCAGGCGCGCCGATCCACGCCCTTGGGGCGGTTCTGGACCCACTCGGCCCATGCGTCGCAGTCGGATCCGAACCTCTGGTCGGGTCCCGCCGAGAACAGCCGGGTCCGGGTCTCCAGTTCGATGTCGGCGGGCAGCACGACGCGGCACTGCTCGGCCAACGACATCGTGTCCGACAGCAGCAGCCCGGCGTCGTCGGAGCGGCCCGCCGGCGGATCCGCTGCCAGGGGGTCGATCACGGTGGCGCAGTTGTGCCAGCCGTGCCGGTCCTGAACGTGCTTCCCGGTTGCGCCGCCGGTGTAGGCGTCGACGCGATCCTGGTACGCGTTGAGCACGCACCACGGGTGCGCGCCCAAGTAGTCCAGCGCCCATTTCATCTCATACAGCAGCCACGTGCAGTTGCCCGACGGCTGGTTGAAGCACCAACTCGTCCAGCGGATCACATCGCTGGTCCACCGTGGCGTCTCGTCGACCCGGCCGGAGGCACAGATGCCGCCCACCCCTAGATCGGGGTAGGGCGCGAAGCAGTCGGAGAGGTCCTGCGGGGTCTCCCATTCGGTGGGCGGGAAACAGCCAGGGGCCCAGGGCGGACCGGGAGCGCAGTCGGGGTGGTCCCAGTAGGGGTGCTCGCGGGGGACCATGCCCGGAAGGGGAGCGGGCGGATGGCCACCCTCGGGCGCCGGCCCCGCACCCTCCACCGCGACCGGGATCGTGGTGTTCGCCGTGGACGGATCGGCTGTGGTCGCCGTGGTCGTCGTCGGCGCGACTGGGGGAGAGGCCGCAGTCGGCGTGGTTGTCGTGCTCGTCGTGGCATGCGGTTGCTGTTCGGTCGCCGTCCCCGTCTCCGGCTCAACTGCCGGCAGAAGGCTCGGTACCGGGACGTCGTCCTCCTGGGAGGCGCCGGCCACGCCGGGGCTGACGGCAGTTCCACAGCCGGCCGCGACCGTCCCGAGAGCGACTGCCAAGACGATCACGATCCTGCTCGCGTGTCGCCCGGACCCCGTCTTCGGGGCTTCACCAGATGGAGCTGCCGGACCACGGTTGGGGAAGGATGTAAGGCAACAAAAATACATGGACAGGCATTCAAGCGCATAGTTCAGTGATTTACAACCTTTTCATGTTATTTTCTGTTCTGATAGGAGCTGAGATGGTGCCCGAAGTCCCGCCAGAACCCTCGACCACCGCTAGCCGGCGGCGGCCGGGTGGTAGCTTCAGCCCGGTGAACGAAGCGGTCGAGCGCCATGTCGGGCTCGACGCGGTCATGGCCCGGGCGTCCGGAGAGAACTTCCCGGTGGCGCTGCGGCTGCTGCCCAGAGCGGTGCAGGGCCACCTGCGGGCCATCTACGGCTACGCCCGGCTCGTCGACAACCTCGGTGACGAGTACCCCGGGGACCGCCCGGCCGCCCTGGACTGGATCGAGGCCCAGCTCGACGACCTGTTCGCCGGCGCCCCCCGCCACGAGGCCTTCGTCCGGCTGGCCCCCACGGTGGAGCGGTTCGGCCTGGACCGCGGGCCCTTCGACGGGCTGCTGGCCGCCAACCGGCTCGACCAGCACAAGACCAGCTACGCCGACTTCGACGAGCTGATGGAGTACTGCGAGCTGTCGGCCAATCCCGTCGGGCACCTGGTGCTGGCCGTGTTCGAGGCGGCCACCCCCGACCGCCTGGCCGCCTCCGACCAGGTGTGCAGCGGCTTGCAGGTGCTGGAGCACCTCCAGGACGTGGGCGAGGACGCGGCCAACGGGCGCGTCTACTTGCCGGCCGACGACATGGACCGCTTCGGCGTCGACGTCGAGGACCTCGGTGCTCCGGTGGCATCGGCCAACCTGCGCGGCCTGGTGGCCTACGAGGCCAGCCGGGCCCGGGCCATGCTCGACCGCGGCAAGGGACTGGTGGCGTCGCTGCGAGGGCCCGCCCGCCTGGCCGTGGCCGGGTTCGTGGCCGGAGGGCTGGCCAATCTCGACGCCCTCGAGGCCGCCGGATTCGAAGTGCTGAGCCGCACCCGCAAAGCCGGTGCCGCACGGGTGTTGGGCCGTCTCGCCGGCGTGTACCTGGCCGGTGCGCTCCGGCGGGGGACGGGCAGCCCGTGATCGGTGCCGAGGCGGCCTACCGCCGCTGCGAGGAGATCACCTGGTCCGAGGCCCGCAACTTCGCCTACGGGATCCGCCTGCTGCCGCCGCCCAAGCGCCGGGCGATGGCCGCCCTGTACGCCCTGGCTCGCCGCATCGACGACGTAGGCGACGGCGACTGGCCCCAGGACCGCAAGCTCGCCGCGCTGGACGAACTCCACAACGCCATCGCGGCCCTGGAGGCGGGCGAGATCGCCGACCCCGCCGACCCCGTGCTGGTGGGCGTGGGCCACGCCGCGGCCCAATACCCGATCCCCGTGGCCGCCCTGCACGAGATCGTCGAGGGCTGCGAGTTCGACGTGCGGGGCGAGACCTACGCCACCATGGATGACACCGTGCGCTACTGCCGGCTGGTGGCCGGCTCGGTGGG
This sequence comes from Candidatus Aldehydirespirator sp., assembly GCA_965203575.1. Classification (GTDB taxonomy): domain Bacteria; phylum Actinomycetota; class Acidimicrobiia; order Acidimicrobiales; family Aldehydirespiratoraceae; genus Aldehydirespirator. The sequence continues at coordinate 1,108,481 of OZ241894.1, read as the reverse complement.
CCGCCTGTCGCTGGGCGTGTTCGGCACCAGGCCCGCTCGTGCCGTCGCCGCGGGCCCGACCGGCAGCAACGCCACGCCGACCGGCCAGGACCGGCCCGTCGAGGAACTGGCCGACGACCTGGGCGTGGCCCTGCAACTCACCAACATGCTGCGAGACATCGTCGAGGACCATCGTATGGGGCGCATCTACCTGCCCGAACAGGAGCGGGTCCGCTTCGGGATCGCCCCGGGCCGGTGGGACCCGTCCGACAGCGCGGCCGCGTTGGTGCAGTTCGTGGCCGGCCAGGCGGTGACATGGTTCGAGCGAGGTCTGATGTTGCTGGACCATCTCGACTACCGCAGCCGGGCGTGCACCGCGGCCATGGCCGGGATCTACCGGCGGCTGCTGGGCCGCATCCTGGCCCAGCCCGCGTCCCCGCTGAACGGCCGGGTCAGCCTCCCCACCACCGAGAAGGCCCTGGTGGCGGCCCGCAGCCTGTCCGGGTTGCGGCCGTGACACCAGGCCCGCGGCCGGCGCGGGTGGCGCGCCCGACGTGAGACCTGCGGCTTCGAGCAACCGGCCGCGGGTGGTGGTGGTCGGCGGCGGTCTGGCCGGGTTGTCGGCCGCGGTGGAAGCGGCCGACCGGGGCGCAGCCGTCACCCTGCTCGAGCGCCGCCCCCGCCTGGGCGGTGCCACCTGGTCGTTCGAGCGCAACGGCATCTGGTTCGACAACGGCCAGCATGTGTTCATGCGCTGCTGCACCGCCTACCGGGCGTTCCTGGAGCGGATCGGCTCAGCCGGCGGAGCGTCGATGCAGAGCCGGCTCGACGTTCCCGTGATAGCGCCGGGCGGACCGGTCGGGTCGATCAGGCGCACGCCCGGCCCGGCCCCGCTGCACCTGGCGCCCGCGCTGCTGTCCTACCCGCATCTGAGCCTGCGCCAGAGGCTGGCCGTGCTGCGGGCCGGGCTGGCGCTCAGGCGGCTCAACCCCGACGATCCGGCCCTCGACGACATGACCTTCGGCGAATGGCTGACGGCCCGCGGCCAGGACACGACCGCCATCGAGACGTTCTGGGACCTGATCGTGCTGCCGACGGTCAACGCCGGCGCAGCCGACGCCTCCCTCAAGCTGGCCGCCAAAGTGTTCGTGACCGGGCTGCTCACCGAGGCCGGCGCGGCCGACATCGGCTGGGCCCGGGTGCCCCTGTCGGCCCTGCACGGCGACGCCGCCCGCCGGGCCTTGAAGGCCGCCGGAGGAGAGGTCCGCTCGCGTGTCGGGGTGAAGGCGGTGCGCCCCGGCCACGCAGGACTGGAGGTGCAGACCGACGTGCAGGTCATCGAAGCCGACTCGGTGGTGGTGGCCGTGCCTCACGACGCGGTGGCCGCGCTGCTGCCGTCCGGCACCGTCGCGGCCCAGGACCGGCTCGTCGAGCTGGGCACCTCCCCGATCGTCAACGTCCATCTGGTGTACGACCGCCCGGTGACCGACCTGGACTTCTTCGCCACCGTCGGCAGCGACGCGCAGTACGTGTTCGACCGCACCGCCGGCGCCGGGCTCGACGACGGCCGCCAATGCCTGGCCGTGTCGCTCTCGGCCGCGGAGTCCTACATCGGCATGGCCTCCGCCGATCTGGTGTCGCACTTCGCAGCGGAACTCGCCCGGCTCCTGCCGGCAGCCTCAGAAGCCGACGTCACCGAGTCGATCGTCACCCGCGAGAACTCGGCCACGTTCCTCGGCGTGCCGGGCACCGACTCGCTGCGAGCCGGAGCCGAATCCGGCCTTCGGGGTGTGTATCTGGCCGGCGCCTGGACCGACACCGGCTGGCCGGCCACCATGGAGGGGGCGGTCCGCAGCGGAACCGGGGCCGGCCGGCTCGCGGCCCGCTTCGCGGCCCGATCCGTCGGCGGCGGGGCCCCCAGCTCGGCCGGCTAGGGCTCCGGCCTCAGACCGGAAGCAGTGCGACACTGAACGAGCATCACCGGCTAAGGTTCGGGCCATGACTCCCCAGCACGCTCAATCTTCGGGAGGCGGCTCGGCGGGACGGGCCATCGTGCTTGTGATCGTGGCGGTCGCGCTGGGCGCGTTCTTGCTGGTGCGAGGCTTCGACGACTCCGACGACAGCACCGGAACCTCTCCCAGCGCCACGCCGGCAGAGTCGACCGACGGCGACCCCGAAGAAACCGACGCCAACGGCACGACGTCCACCACGACAACCACCACAACGACCACGACGGCTCCCCCGGTGGTCACCCACCCCCCAGGTGAGGTCAAGGTGGCCGTGATGAACGGCACCGGCGTGCGGGGACGGGCCGGACGGACGGCCGACACACTCAACGCCACGGGGTTCGTGACCGCAGCCAAGAACACCCAGCAGGACCGGGTCGAAGCCTCGGTCATCTACTACCGGCCGGGATACGGCGACGATGCCAAGGCAGTCGCGTCCGTGCTCGGCGCGCCCCCCGACATCATCACGCCGGCTCCGGGAACGATCATGACCCTGATCAGGAATCCGGAGTCGCCGGCGGACTTGGAGGAGTTCAATATCTTCGCGGTGGTCGGCACCGACGACGTGATCCTCGACCCCGGTCCACCCGCTGATTCTGGATAGCGCGACTGGCTGACCGCAGGTCCAACGGGATGCCGCGAGAATGTCGGTTGTGCGCGTCCTGGCTGCACCCGACAAGTTCCGCGGCACGGCCTCGGCTGGAGAGGTCGCGGAGGCAGTAGCCGCGGCCGCCGGAGCGGCATCGGCGTCGTGCGACCTTGCGCCCATGGCCGACGGAGGTGAGGGAACCCTCGATGCGCTCGGTGGTCCCAACCGCTCTTCGGTGGTGACCGGGCCGCTCGGCGAGCCGGTCAACGCGCCCTGGCGGCTCAGCCGCGGCGTCGCCGTCATCGAGATGGCTTTGGCCTCGGGTCTGGCCGTGGCCGGCGGCGCCTCGAGCAACGATCCGGTCAACGCCACCACGGCGGGCACAGGCGAGTTGATCGCCGAGGCGGTCGAGGGCGGAGCGCAGCGGGTGCTGGTGGCGGTGGGCGGCTCGGCCACCACCGACGGCGGTCTCGGTGCGCTGGAGGCCCTGCCGTCGGTAGCCCGGATGTCGGGTGTGGAGATGATCGTGGCCTGCGACGTGCGCACGGCCTTCCTGGACGCCGCCGCTGTCTACGGTCCCCAGAAGGGAGCCTCGCCCGCCCAGGTCGAGCTGCTGGCCCGGCGGCTCAGACGCCTGGCGCAGATCTACGAGCGGGACTTCGCAGTGGACGTCACCACCATGGCCGGCGCCGGCGCGGCCGGTGGCCTGGCCGGAGGCCTCGCGGCCCGGGGCGCCAGCCTGGTCAACGGCTTCGAGGTGGTCGCCGACGAGATCGGCTTGGGGGAGCGGATCCTGAACGCCGACGTGGTCGTAACCGGCGAGGGTCGCTACGACGCCACGTCGTTGCAGGGCAAGGTGGTCGGGGGTGTGGCTGAGCTTGCCGCCGAGTCAGGCACCCGGGCGCTGGCCGTGGTCGGCGGCTCGGATCCCACCGCTCCGAGGCCCGACGGCTTGGAGATCCTCGACCTGACCGCCCGGTTCGGATCGGAGCGAGCTCACGCCGATCCCTACGGATGCGTACGGGAGGCAGTAGCGGAGGCGCTCGGCTACTAGCCCTCTTTGCGGCGCAGCCTCCCGGTCAGGACCAAGAAGACGAGGCCGATCAACACCACCAGGATCGCCAACAGCGTGACCAGCCAGGCGAAGATGGTCACCACCCACTGCACCACGGTGACCGCGCCAACCACGGTCAGCGCGCCCACAATGAGTTGGGCCGGCCAGGGCAGGCGGCCCAGCCTCTCCACGGCCCGACCCGTCTCCTTCTCCATGGGCGTTTCCACGGGCCGATCCTACCGCCGGGGCCTATACCATGGCCCGGTCACGTCAGCCCGTCAGCGAGCCCAGCGAGGAACGCCATGGCCGTCACCGTCCGAGTGCCCACAACCCTGAGAGTTCTCACTGCCGGCGCGTCGGAGGTTGCCGTCGACGGTTCCACCCTCGCTGAGGTGCTCGACTCGCTGGAGTCCTCGCATCCAGGCTTCCGCGACCGCATCCTCGACGAGGCGGGCGAGCTGCGCCGCTTCGTCAACGTGTTCGTCAGCGACGACGACGTCCGCTTCCTCGATGGGCTCGGCACCGCGGTCGACGACGGCGCCACCGTGAGCATCGTGCCCGCAGTCGCGGGCGGCCGCGGCTGAACCACCGTCGCTCCTAAATACTCGCCTTTTCCGAGCGGCCACATTCGCGCTCTGACGGGTTGTCATCGCGGCCCTGCGCCGGTTGACTTGGCACTCATGGCACGAGAGTGCCAACCCAGGCAACCAAGAGACATCCGGCCCTGCGCAGGGCCGTTCCGGAGGTTCAAATGGCCAAGACGATCCAGTTCGACGAGAAGGCTCGCCGTGCGCTCGAACGGGGCATGAACCAGCTCGCCGACGCGGTGCGGGTCACGCTGGGCCCCAAGGGCCGCAACGTCGTGCTCGACAAGAAGTGGGGCGCCCCAACCATCACCAACGACGGCGTGTCGATCGCCAAGGAGATCGAGCTGGAGGACCCGTACGAGAAGATCGGCGCCGAGCTGGTCAAGGAGGTCGCCAAGAAGACCGACGACGTCGCCGGTGACGGCACCACCACCGCCACCGTGCTGGCGTGGTCGATGGTGCGCGAGGGCCTGCGCAACGTGGCCGCCGGCGCCAACCCGATGTCGCTCAAGCGGGGCATCGAGGCCGCCGTGGACGCCGCGGTGGACTCGATCCAGGACAACAGCCACGACGTGTCCTCCGACAAGGCCCAGATCGCCAACGTGGCCGCCATCTCGGCCGCCGACGACGAGATCGGCTCGACCATCTCCGACGCCATCGACAAGGTCGGCAAGGACGGCGTGATCACCGTCGAGGAGGGCCAGACCTTCGGCCTGGAGATGGAGACCGTCGAGGGCATGCGCTTCGACAAGGGCTACATCTCCCCTTACTTCGTCACCGACCCCGAGCGCATGGAGACCGTGCTCGACAGCCCGTACCTCCTGCTGGTCGGGTCGAAGATCTCGAACGTGCGCGACCTGGTGCCCGTGCTCGAGAAGGTCATGCAGGGCGGCAAGCCGCTGCTGATCATCGCTGAGGACGTGGAGGGCGAGGCCCTGGCCACGCTGGTGGTCAACAAGATCCGGGGCACGTTCACATCGACGGCGGTCAAGGCCCCCGGCTTCGGCGACCGCCGCAAGGCGATGCTGCAGGACATGGCCATCCTCACCGGCGGCCAGGTCATCAGCGAGGAGGTCGGCCTCAAGCTCGACAGCGTCGGCGTCGACATGCTGGGCTCGGCCCGCAAGGTGATCGTCACCAAGGACGAGACCACCATCGTCGAGGGAGCCGGCGACGCCTCCGACGTGGCCGGGCGCATCAACCAGATCAAGGGCGAGATCGACAACACCGACTCCGACTACGACCGCGAGAAGCTCCAGGAGCGGCTGGCCAAGTTGTCCGGCGGCGTGGCCGTGCTCAAGGTCGGGGCGGCCACCGAGGTCGAGCTCAAGGAGAAGAAGCACCGCATCGAGGACGCGGTCAGCACCACCAAGGCTGCCATCGAGGAAGGTGTCGTGGCCGGCGGCGGAGTGACGCTGCTGAGGGCCGTGGACGCGGTCGACGCCGCCATCGACGGGCTCAGCGATCCCGACGAGCAGACCGGGGCCCGGATCGTGGCCAAGGCGCTGGTGGCGCCGTTGAGCCAGATCGCGGTCAACGCCGGCCTCGAGGGCGGCGTGGTCGTCGAGCGTGTCCGGGGCTTGAGCGGTCCCGACGGCCTCAACGCGGCCACCGGCGAGTACGAGGACCTGATCGCGGCCGGGATCATCGACGCGGCCAAGGTCACCCGCTCGGCCCTTCAGAACGCCGGCTCGATCGCCGGGCTGTTCCTCACCACCGAGGCCGTGATAGCCGAGTCGCCTGAGGAGGCGCCCGCGGGCGGCGGTATGCCCGACATGGACTTCTAGTTCCCCCATAGTCCTCCCCCAGACAACAGCCCGGCCGCCCCCCTCGGAGCCGGGCTGTTGCGCGCCCGACTAGCGTCCAGGCATGGCTGAGCTGCATCCGCTGTGCGGGCCGTTGGCGCCCCTGCTCGGGACCTGGCGGGGCACGGGTCGCGGCAGTTACCCGACCATCGACGATTTCGACTACACCGAGGAGCTTGTCTTCGGCCATGTCGGCAAGCCGTTCCTGTCCATGGTCCAGCGCAGCCGCGACCCGTCCACCGGCGAGCCGCTGCACGCCGAGGCCGGGTACCTGCGGGCTCTGCCCGACGGCGCCGTCGAGCTCACGGTGGCGCAGCCGTCAGGAGTCGTCGAAGTCGACTTGGGCTCTGTGACCAGGACCTCCGACGGCCTAGTCGTCGAACTGGAGTCCGCCGAAGTCGGCCTCACGTCCACGGCCAAGTCGGTGACGGCCGTGCGGCGGCGGCTGGAGGTAGTCGGCTCGACCCTGATCTCGGAGCTGTGGATGGCGGCGGTGGGAGAGGCCGACCTGATCCACCACGTGCGGTCCGAGCTGTCTCAATAGCCGGGTGGCGCACGGGGCCGGTGGCGGCAGGGTGCCCTAGCCTGGAACTATGGCCACCAAGTCGAGGAGCCAGCAGCGACTGGTGCGGCCCTGGACCGGCGACGGCTCCGGGGAGGACCGGCGGGCCGACCGGCTCGCATCCGAGGAGCCCATGGCCATCGAGTTGGACGACGTGCGGGTGGCCACCACCATGCGCACCCCGGGCAACGACTTCGAGCTGGCCGTCGGCTTCTGCTTCGCCGAGGGCCTGCTGGACGGCCACGGGGTGACCCAGGTCAAGTACTGCGCCAAGGGCTCGGCCGCGGCCACCGACTTCAACGTGGTGTCGGTGTCCACCGGCGGCAAGGCCCCTGCGCCCCGGCCGCGGCTCACCACCACCACGTCGTCGTGCGGTTTCTGCGGCACCAGCGAGATCGACGAGCTCGTCTCCAAGCTCGACGCGGTCACCGGCGAGCCGATGCCGTGGGAGGCACTGGCCTCCGCTCCCGAACAGCTGCGGCCCGGACAGGAACTGTTCGACGCCACCGGTGCGGTCCACGCCGCGGGCGTGGTCGCGCCGGACGGTTCGGTCTCGCTGGTCCGTGAGGATGTGGGCCGCCACAACGCGGTAGACAAGCTCATCGGCCGGCTGTTCCTCGACGGCCGCCTGCCTGCCACCGGGCTGGGCCTAGTGGTCAGCGGCCGGGCCAGCTTCGAGCTGGTGCACAAGGCCTGGGCCGGCGGCTTCCGCGCCCTGGTGGCGGTGAGCGCCCCCACCGCGCTGGCTGCGGCCACCGCCGAGGCCGCCGGCATGCAGCTGGCCGGCTTCGCCCGCAACGGCGCCATGACCGTCTACGTTGACGCCTGAGCCCGAGTCTGATCCGAGAGGAGGATCGTGACCGACCAACCCGACCAACATCCAAGTCTGCAGGATCTGATTCTCGACGCGTTCCGGATGGCCGCACGACGGGGCAAGCCGGAGTGGCATCGCATGGCAGGAACTGTCTTGAAGAATCGGCTACTGGATCTCACAGAGCGGTCGTTCGATGAGGCCGACTATGGCGCGGATCGATTTGGTGATCTCGTTGAACAGCTTGATGACCTACTCACGGTGGACCATTCTGCCAAGCCATACCTAATAGAGTTGCGGGAGCCCTACCGCTCCGAGATTCAGCAATCCGATGCGGCGAGCGCGTCGTCGAGCGCGAAGACGATCCGGTCGGATCTATGGCATGCGATCGTCGACTACAGCAGCGGCCAGAAGTGGGTCTGGGATCCGCGCGCGGGCAAGGCAGTCCTTGCACAGGAGATCACCGAACCCGGCGAGGACGAACTTCCGACTTTGGACCGCTCCACGCACCAGTCTTGGCGCGTCGAGTTTGCTGAGGAGTACCTGGCGGGAATGGCCGACGAGGAGGCACTCAAGGTCCAACTCTGGGCGAGCAAGGGCCTCGGCACTTCGGCGCTGCCGGCCCAGCTTCGCGGACCATGGAACATCTGGATGGGCGATCGCGTCCACGAGCGGTTACTCGGGTTCTTCCAGTCGCGCGGGCTGGAGCCGCCGAAGGACGTACTGGTCCCGAGGAAGCGTCCGAAGCCCGCTGACGCACTTCGGAAGTACATAGTTCAGTGCGTTGCTCTGATGAGTGAGCGCGAGCTGAAGGAACTCCGGATCCCGGCGGAGATTGCCATGCGGCTGCGTCGATGACCCCCCTGCCGTGCGTACAGCACGTCTGTGTTTCAGGGGAGACCACAGACGCGGTCATGGCCATGGCCTCGGAGCGGGACTGGGAAGTGGTTCGCCTCAATTGTGTCCGTCTTGTCTCCGGGAAGGGCCGGAAACAGGATGTCTTGCAGCGTGGCGACGCCGTTCGGCTCTATGAAGACATGCATCGGAGGCCGGTAGCGGTGGTCTACGAAGGCCAGCCGAGAGTCAGAACAGATCCTCGCCCGCCTTTCCGCGATGATCGTGCGGTGCCGCTCCTTGAGTTCTGTCGGTACAAATCTTTTGCGGTGAGTCTGCAATCCAATGTGGCCGCTCAGTGGGACAAGGACTTTGAGAGTTGGTTGGCGCAGATCGATTGCGAGGGTGAGAGCGATCCGCGCGTTCTTCGGTGGCGTCCCAGGTTTGGTGTAATAGCGGCAGGGGGCGCAGGTCCCGGTGGTCATGTTAGGCGGCGCGTGTGACGGTGTGGTCGGGCTGGTCGGTGTTGGTGCGGGCAGGGTGGTGGATCTGGTGGCGCAACTCGGTGAGCGCTCGGGCGATGGCGGGGGTGTAGGTGAGTCCGCGCCAGCCCCCTGAGGCCCGGTCGAGCACTGCCCATACCAGTGTGAGGCAGCTGGCTTCGCCGGGGAGCCGGCCGATGACTTTGACTCTTCGGCGGGTCTCGCCGAAGGTGCGCTCGATGAGGTTGGTGTGGCGGATCCTGCGGCGGTGCTCGGCGGGGAACCGCAGGTGCGCGGTGAGCGCGGCGCGGTCGGTGAGCAGGCAGCGCACGGCGGCGGGGAACTCGCTGTCGTAGCGGCGGGCGAAGCCGTCGATGCCGGCTTGTGCTGCGCTCACGGCCCGGTGGCCGGGCTCGATGTCGTCGTCGAGGTCGAAGATCGCCCAGAACGCGGCCTTGAGCTCGTCGCGGCGACCGGCGGGGACCTTGGCCAGGACATTGCGGCAGCGGTGGATCAGGCACCGCTGGCGCAGCGACTGCGGCATCTTCTGCTCGACGGCGCCGATCAGGCCCGCCGCGCCGTCTGAGACGACCAGCAGCGGGGGCCGCAGCCCCCGGTCGGTGAGGTCGTCGAGGAACCCGGCCCAGGCGTCGTGTGACTCGTCGCCGCCGGGCTCGACGGCCAACAGCACCGGCCGCCCGAGGGCGGTGATGCCGTAGGCGACCAGCACCGGCTCGGCCCGCGATCCGTCGTGCATCTTGAAGTGCGACCCGTCGAGGAACAGGTAGTCCAGCTCGACGCCGGAGAGGTCTGAGCTGCGGAACGTGTCGAACTCGTCTCGCAGCCGGGCGCAGATCCGGCTGGCGGTGGACTTCGACAAAGCGGCCTCAGGGCCCAGCGCCTCCGCCAGCAAGGCCTCGATGTCGCGGTCAGACAGGCCCCGCACCCACGCCGAGATCACCAGCGCCTCCAACGGCTCGCTGCGCACCACGCCCTTGCCCAGCAGCTGCGACGCGAACGCCTCGGCGGTGTTGCGCAGCTTCGGGCGGCGCAGCGCCACGGGCCCCGCGGTGGTCTTGACCGCCACGTCTCCGTAGCCGTTGCGCTGCCCGGCGCGCCCGCCGACGGCGCGGGAGTTCCAGCCCCGCCCCAGCCAGGACGTGACCTCGTCCTCGAGGACCTGCTGCAACACAAGCCGCGCCGACAGGCGCATCACCTCCTCGAGGACCTCGGCGATGTCACGGCCCGAGCCGAACAGCTCGTCGATCTCGGCGCGGACAGCTTCTGTGGGCGATACTCGTGTTGGCACGGGCGTAGGTCTCCTTCTTGAGTTGAGGTTCTCGAAGGAACCTACGCCCCTGCTGCTATTACACCGGCGATGAGACGCCACCCGTTCTTCCATTCCACATTTTTGCGGCAAAGGGGCTTTATGACATTCTCGCGGGCAAGAGTCGCTATGACTTGGACGAAGTCGCCCAGCGTCAGAGGTTCCGGCGAGTGCATCTACATAGGCGCGGGCTCGTAGACAGCCGCAAGCGACGGTGGGAGTCGGCGCGTGCTGAGACGCGTCATGGCCGCGAGCCTCAGGTCGTTCACGGCCTGCCACTGGGTGACGGCTTCCATTGGGACGTCACGATGTCGCAGTCCCCCGTCCTCACTACGTCAAGCGTGACCTGGGAGGTGCGACGTGGAGGATACATCAACGTGTATCCCGATGGGCACACTCGCATAGGAAAGGGGTGCAAGCAGACATGGTCTGCACGGCAGAGCAAAGCCGCGGACGAGGTTGAGCGTCAACAAAGCCGCTCGAGGTCGTGAATGCCCGACCAATAGGCCGGGAATTCACTGAAAACTATTGCGAGGTCTCAGCCATCGAGAGCAGGTCTCGGTGGACAGACGATTGCGAACAGAAGACCTAGGAAGGTCTCGCCTCGCTGATACAGGGCAACCGTCTGTTCCCACCTCCGCTCTCACATGACTGGCACCAGAAGCGGTCGACCGCAACGGGTGCCCCCCTCGGCCTCTCAAGGCCTCGGATCGTCCTCGACTGTACCAGAGGACTGTGCCAGCGCGTCGAACCGGGCACAATCCTGCGCCTTTGTGGGACGGCCGCGGGTCACCCGACCCCGTCTCCGACCTGCTCGGCTGGTCGGAGCTTCGTAGACTGCGGTGATGGAATCGGTCGGCGTGGGCCGGGGGCTGGTCGTGGTGCACCTGTTCTGCGCCCGCACGCCCGGCACCGACGACGCCTCGGTGCTCAGCGCGGTGAAGGACGCCACCGAGGCCGGGACCCAGGTGGTCACGGTGGCGGTGCTGGGCCACAAGGCGCAGCTGTGCTTCATGGGCCTCCACGCCGATGCCTGGGCGCTGCGCGACCTCCAGACCGGCCTGATACGGGCTGGGCTCGACATCGTGGACAGCTATGTGTCGATCACCGAGCTCTCCGAGTACGCCCTGGGGCTGCCCGCAGAGATGGCCGACATGCGCCTGAATCCCAAACTTCCCCCGCCGGGCAAGCTGGCCTGGTGCTTCTACCCGATGACCAAGCGGCGCAACGTCGACCAGAACTGGTACGAGCTCGGATTCGACGAGCGCAAGGAGCTCATGTACGAGCATGGCGCGTCGGGACGCAAGTTCGCGGGGCGCATCGTGCAGCTGGTGACCGCGTCCACCGGGCTCGATGACTGGGAGTGGGGGGTCACCCTCTTCGGTGAGGACATCGGCGCCCTCAAGGAGACCGTCTACACCATGCGCTACGACCGGGCCTCGGCCGCCTACGCCGAATTCGGTCCGTTCGTGACCGGCCTGGTGGGGCCGGTCGACGAGATCCTCGAGCGGACTCGCTGACCGCGGCCTGGCCCGCCGCATCGATCCGGTGTCCGCGCCCGGCCGGGGTTGGGGGCGGCAAGCGTGTTGCGGGTGTCCACATCGTTCGTGCGTCGATCCGGTGCCTTGCGCCCAGCCGGGGTTAGGGTGCCGTGATGGGCGAAGACGCCGGACCTCCCGGAGCCGCCGCCGATGATGCCGGTTCAGAGTTGAGGCCGGCGGGTGAGGCCGACATCCTGCGTTGGGCCGAGAGCCTGGCCGGGATAGCACAGACCGGTCTGAGCTTCACCGAGAGCCGCTACGAGCAGGAACGTTTCGAGGAAGTGCTGGCCGTGGCGGCCGACATCCGGTCTCGCAGCGTGTTCGGTGTCGATGCGGAACAACAGGTGGGAGAATGGCTCGACGGCGTCGGCTCCGGCATCGCCGGGTACGTCACGCCCAAGATCACGGTCGGCGCCATTGTCGGCGATGACGATGGCCGGATACTGCTGGTGCAGCGAGCCGACTCCGGCTGGTGGCTGTACCCGACCGGATGGTCGGACGTGGGCTACTCACCGTCGGAGGTCGCCATGAAGGAGGTCCGGGAGGAGACCGGGATCGACTGCGAGGTTCTGCGGCCCATCGCCATTCTTGACGGGATGCGCCTCGGCTTCCACCGCGTGCCACTGGTGTCGATCGTGTTCCACTGCCGCAGCCTCGGCGGCGAGCTGAAGGCCCACCCGCTGGAGTGCTCGGACGTGGGGTTCTTCGCCGAGGGCGAGCTACCCGAGCGCACCGCTCGTCCCGAGCTGTGGGCCCCGCACGCCTTCAGAGCCATCCGGGGCGAGCCGGTGGAAGTGCTCTTCGACCATCCCCGAACCCCGCCATGGCGGGGCGAGCCCGAAACCTAGCTCGGCCTCTAGCCGCCTTCGCGTAGGAACTTCTCGACCTCGGCCACCAGCCGGTCGGGGTCGTCGCTGAGGGAGGTGTCGTCGCTGTCCTCGTCCCGCCCCGCGTCCCAGGCTCTCTCGAGGCGGGCCACATACTCCGCGGTCTCGTCGTCCTCGGCCACGATCCTGGTGATCTCCCGCTCGTAGGTTTTCGCCCGCTGCTCCAGATCGAAAGTCGGCACCGGCGCCTTCATGAGGGCACAGACCCGCTCGACCAGAGCCAGCGCAGCCTTGGGAGACGGCGCGGCCGGCATGTACGACGGCACCGCAGACCAGAACGACGCGGTGCGATAGCCGGCGTCGCGGCAGGCCGACGACAGCACGCCCACGATCCCGGTGGGCCCCTCGTAAGTGGACGGCGTGAGGCCGAGCTCGGCTCGAAGCTCTTCATCGTCGGCGGAGCCGTACACCTCCACGTCGCGACTGTGGGGCACCTCGGCGAGCAGCGCGCCGAGGGTGACTATCCGCTCCACGCCCAGCATCCCGGCCAGAGAGATCAGCTGGTGGGTGAACGTCCGCCATCTCAGTTGCGGCTCGGTGCCGATCAGCACGACCGCGTCGGTGCCGGGGTCGTCGAGACGGGCCACCCGTACCTCGTTCACCGGCCATGCGATGCTCCGGGCCTTGCTCTCGTCCAGCTGAACGGTCGGGCGGGCCGCCGTGAAATCGAAGAACGGCTCCGGATCTATCTCCGCCACCGGCACGCACCCCCAGCGACCGGCCAGGTGGGAGGCCGCGGTGGTGGCCGCGTCGCCGGCGTCGTTCCAGCCCTCGAAGGCGGCAATCAGCGTGGGACGGTTCAGCTCGGGCCGCGGCCCGGACCACAAGACATGCTCTGGCTCAATTGACACCGGCGACACGATACCGCCGTCGCGGCGGTGCCAAGCCGCCCCTTCAGGCCAGTTCGGGACGGTCGCGGAAGTGCTCCAGAGCCTCAGGATTGGCCATCGCCGAGGTGTTTCGCACCGGGCGCCCGCATATCACGTCCCGCACCGCGGTCTCGGTCATCTTGCCCGATCGGGTCCGGGGTATGTCGTCCACCGCGGCGATCACCGCAGGCACGTGCCGGGGAGACAACTCGGCGCGGATCCGGCTGCGGATCAGGCCCCGGAGCTCGTCGGTCAGCTCGTGTCCGGATGACATCTTGACGAACAGCACAACGCGGGTGTCGGCGCCGTACGGCTGACCCACCGCGATGCTCTCGTCGACCTCCGGCATCGTGTCGACTCGACGGTAGATCTCGGCGGTGCCGATGCGCACCCCGCCGGGATTGAGCGTGGCGTCGGACCGGCCGGAGATCACGAACCCGCCCGACGGGGTCCGCGACGCGAAGTCGCCGTGGTGCCAGACGCCGTCGATGCGCTCGAAGTATGCGGCCCGGTAGCGGGTCTCATCGGGGTCGTCCCAGAAGCGCAGCGGCATCGACGGGAACGGGCTGCGGCACACCAGCTCGCCCTCGATCCCGGGCGGCAGCGTCTCGCCCGAGTCGTCCACCACGTCCATGTCCATGGCCAGGCCGGGACGCTGGATCTCGCCCCGCCGGACCGGCGATGTCGGGTCGCCGGCGACCAGGCAGCCGCACAGGTCGGTGCCTCCCGAGATCGACGCCAGATGCACGTCGGCCTTGACGTTGCCGTACACCCAGTCGAACCCTTCGGCCACCAGCGTCGAGCCGGTCGACGTGATGGTGCGCAGCGACGACAGGTCGTGGGTGGCGGCCGGACGGGCTCCCGCGTTGCGGCAGGCGTCGATGAACTTCGCCGATGTGCCGAAGAAGGTGATGCCCGTGTCGTCGACCAGGTCGAACAGGCGCTCGGGGCCCGGATGGGCGGGCGAGCCGTCGTAGAGCACCGCGGCCGCGCCGCAGGCCAGGGTCGAGGCGAGCCAGTTCCACATCATCCAGCCCGTGGTCGTGAAGTAGAACACCCGGTCACCGGGCCGCACGTCGCAGTGCAGCCGGTGCTCGGCCAGGTGCTTGACGAGCAGCCCTCCGGCCCGGTGCACGATGCACTTGGGCGGGCCGGTCGTGCCCGATGAGTACAGCACGTACCAGGGGTGGTCGAAGGGCAGCTTCCGGAACACCGCCGGAGTCGGTCCGGACCCGAAACCGGCTCCGTAGCCGTCGAGCCAGCCCGGCTCCACCACCACAGTGCGGCGCAGCGACGGCAGGCCGGCCGCGATGGCGGCCAGACGCTCCGTGCAGTCGTGGCGGCGGCCGCCGTAGGGGTAGTCGGCGCAGGCGAACAGCACGGTGGGCGAGATCTGGTTGAAACGGTCGAGCACGCCCGCGGTGCCGAAGTCGGGCGACGTGGAGCTGAACACCGCGCCGAGGCCGGCCGCGGCCAGCATCACCGCGTAGGCCTCGGGGCGGTTGGGCATCCAGGCCGCCACCCGGTCTCCGGGACCCACGCCCGCGTCGATCAGCAGTTGCTGGACCCGGCCGACCATGTCGTGCAGCTCGGCCCGGGTCAGCTCGATGGCCTCGCCGTCCTCGCTGCGGAAGACGAGAGCGGTGTCGGTCGACGGCTCACCCAGCAGGCTCCGGGCCACGTTGAGCCTGGCGTCGGGCAGGAACCGGGTGCGCCGCATCCGCTCGCCCGGGTCCGGGCACCGGTCCTCGCCGGGCGATTCGACGAGGCGTTCGCCCCGGTCGCCCTCGACGCCGCACCAGTCCCACACTGCGGCCCAGAACTCGCCGCTGTGTTGCACCGACCACCGGTGCAGGCTGGCCCAGTCCGGCAGTTCCAGGCCGCGGCGCTCGCGCAGCCAGCCCCTGAAGCCCTCGAGGTTGGAACCGGCTATGCGTTGCGGCGAGGGCGTCCACAAGGGCGCGGTGGGGGAACCCGGGCTGCTCACAGCGTGTAGCGGTAGACGTTCGACTCTCGCCTCTTGAAGCCCATGCGTGCGTAGAGGCGGTTGGCCGCCTCCCGCGAGGGCCTGGACGTGAGGTCGGTGCTGCGGGCCCCCAGGCCTCGGGCCGCCTCCAGCGCGGCCTCGCTGAGGCGCTCGCCCACCCGCTGGCCCCTCAGCGTCTCGTCCACCACCACGTCCTCGATGCGGGTACGCACACCGGTGGGGATGCGAAAGGCGACCAGGGTCAGCGCGCCGACGATTCGGTCCCGCCGCCGGGCCACGAACAGCGTGGTGGCGGGCGAAGCCACGATCTCCTCCAGCTCGGCCCGGCCCGGCGGAGGGTTAGACGAGGACAGCTGAGGGATGAGCCGCTGCATGGCGTCAACGACCTCGTCGGTGACGGCGAGGCACTCGTGGACTTCGATCCCGGGTGCGGGAGCCGCGGTGTCGTCTGAGGGCGCGGTCACAGCAGCGGAGGGTAGACGAAGCGCACCGCCTCGACGCTGCCTGCGGGCGTCTCGGGGGTCAGGCGCGGTCTCATCGGGGGACGATGCGGGCGATGGTGCCGTTGAGCGACAGCGCATAGAGCTCGCCGTCGGCGTCCTCGCCGAACGACGCGAGGGAGCCGCCGAACACTTCTGCTCCCAGTTCTCGGAACTCGACTTCGCCCCTGGAGATCTGCAAGGCCCACAGGCGCGACGTGCAGTAGTCGCCGAACACGTAGGCGCCGTAGAGGTCTTCGATGGCGCTGCCCCGGTACACGTACCCGCCGGTGACGCTGCAGCCGTCGTCCTGGCCGTACTCCCACACCGGGTCGGCGTGATCGGGGGGCTCGTCGCCGGTGAAGCGGTGCAGGCCCTCGCGGAGGCGCCAGCCCAGATTGGCGCCGAGACCGCCTCCGTTGGCGGCCAGCAGCACGGTCACCTCCTCGTAGGCGTCCTGGCCCACGTCGGCGATCCAGAGGTCGCCGGTGACGCGGTCGAACGAGAAGCGCCACGGGTTGCGCACTCCGGTGAGGAAGATCTCAGGCCGTCCCGCTCCCTGCTGGCCGGCTGCGAAGGGATTGCCGGCGGGCACGGCATAGGGCTCGGCCGCGTCGGGTGTGGGCTCGATCCTCAGGACAGCTCCCAGCCAGGTCGTGGGATCCTGGCCGGCATCGAGCGGGTCGCCTCCGGAGCCGCCGTCGCCGAAGGCCACGTAGAGGAGGCCGTCGGGGCCGATGGCCAGGTCCCCGCCGTTGTGGTTGCTGAAGGGCTGGTCTTGGAACAGGATCGTCCGCCGGTGGCCGCTCAGGCCGGTTCCCTCCCGCTCGAAGGCGTCGACTCGGGTGTCGCCCGCGAGGTCCGTGAAGTTCGCGTAGAGCCATCGGTCGGTCACCGCTATCCCGAGGAGGCCTCGCTCGCCGGTGGCTTCGGTCTCGGCACCGATGTCCAGGATCGTCTCCACCACCTCGCCCCGGTTCATGTCGACCCGCGACACGCGGCCGGCCCGCTCCGCGATCCACACCAGGTCGTCGCCGGGGGCCACCGCCATGTCGATCGGCTCGTCGAGGGTGAGCACGGCCTGAAGGGCCACGTCGGCAGCGAACATGTTGCCGTCCCGCCGTGTCGTGCCGGGTGCTTGATCTGTTGTCGTCGGCTCGGATGCGTCGACAGCCGTCTCGGGCGCGGGTTCCTCGGGCGCGGGCACCTCGGGCTGGGACTCCTCAGGATCGCCGGCCGCGGCCTCGCCGGGCTCCGTCGCCCCGGTTGCCGGCTCCCCAGTGGGCGGTTCGGTGGGTTGGGCCGCATCGGTCGATGTCACCGTCGGAACGGTGGGTCTCGGTACCGACAGCTCGTCGTCGGCGGCACAGGCAGCGCCGACGGCCGATACGGCCACCATCGCCATAACCAACCCCCGGCGGACGGCGGCCGCATTCGTGCGCAACCGAGTCGCCTCAGCCGGCATGTCTGCTCGCATGATCCGGCACGGCTACCTGACCTGCCGGATCAGGCCTTCCTGCACCACCGATGCGACCAGCAGACCGTCGCGGGTGAACACCCTGCCGGTGGCCAGCCCCCGCGCACCGCTGGCGGCCGGAGTGTGCTGGTCGTACAGGAGCCATTCATCGGCTCGGAACGGCCCGTGGAACCACATGGCGTGGTCGAGGCTGGCCAGCATGACCCGCGGGTTGGCCGCGCTGGTGCCGTGGGGCGCCAGCGCAGTGTCGAGCAGGGTCAGGTCGCTGGCGTAGGTGAGAAGGCAGGCGTGCAGCACCGGGTCGTCGCCCAGCGTGCCGTTGGCCCGCATCCACACCATCTGCCTGGGCGGCAGCGGACCGCTGCGATCGAGCGGGCTGGTGGTCACATAGCGGAGGTCCAGTGCCTGCAGGCGGTCGGGTCGAGCCCGGTCCGGGTCGGCGGCCTCGATCTTCTTGGTGCGAGGCTGAAGGGACTCTGGGTCGGGCACCTCCGGCATCGGGTCGGCGTGCTCGTATCCGTCCTCGGCGACATGGAACGACGCCGCCAGCTGGAAGATGGCCCGTCCGTGCTGGATGGCGACGACACGCCGCGTGGTGAACGACCGGCCGTCGCGGATGCGGTCCACGTCGTAGAGCACCGGGGCTTTGGGGTCGCCGGCCCGCAGGAAGTAGGCGTGCAGCGAGTGCACGGAGCCCCGCTCCACTGTGCGGGCGGCGGCGACCAGAGCCTGGCCGGCCACCTGGCCGCCGAAGATGCGCTGGCGGTCGTCGTCGGGCGAGCGGCCCCGGAAGATGTTGACCTCGATGGCTTCGAGGTCGAGGAGGGCCACCACATTGTCCAGCGCCGTCTGCATCAGCCCATCATGCCCCGGTTGTGGGCAATAGCCTGCGGTCGTGACCACCACGCCGACCTCCGCCCTGCGCAGGCTCAGAGTCGAGCACGGGCTGAAGGCCCTGCGCTACTGCGGCGTGTCGGTTGTGAACGTGACGGTCGGGCTCAGTGTGCTGGCGATCTGTCATGGCGTGCTGGGGTGGCCCGCGGTCGGAGCCAACCTCGCAGCCTGGATGGTAGGCACCGCGCCGGCATACCTCCTGAGCAGGGCATGGGTGTGGCAGCGCAGCGGTCCTCACCGGCTGGGCAGCGAGGTGCTCACCTTCTGGGTGATGGCGCTGGTCGGCCTGGCGCTGTCGTCGTTGGCGGTGGCGGTCGTCGAGCACTTCACGCAGCGCACGCTGCTCGTCGTGGCCGGCAACCTCGGTGCCTACGGCAGTGTGTGGCTAGCCAAGTACGTGTTCCTCGACCGGGTGTTGTGGCCCCGAGCCGGCGATGATGGAAGATCGGCTCCGGCTCGCGGCTGAGGCAGCACGCGGCTTCATGCCGGCCGACGAGGGACTGGCCCTCTACCGGGCAGCCGCGTCGCTCGAAGTGGACGGGCCGCTGCTGGAGGTGGGCAGCTACTGCGGCAAGTCGGCGGTGTATCTGGGCGCGGCCGCGCAGCAAGGCGGGCGGGTGCTGTTCTGCGTCGACCACCACCGCGGCTCCGAGGAGAACCAGCCCGGCTGGGAGCATCACGACCCGGAGGTGGTCGACCCCGATCTGGGCGTGATCGACACGCTGCCGTTCTTCCGCCGTACCGTCACCGACGCTGGTCTGGAGGGAACCATCGTCGCGGTGGTGGGCGATTCGCCGACGGTGGCATCGCTGTGGGCCACCCCACTGGCCATGGTGTTCATCGACGGCGGGCACGGCGCCGAGCCCGCTCACCGGGACTACGAGGGTTGGACGTCCCATGTGAGGCCCGGGGGACTCCTGGCCATACACGACGTGTTCGAGAACCCCGCCGACGGTGGACGGCCACCGTATGAGATCTGGTGCCGTGCCCTGTCCGACGGGTGCTTCGAGGAGCGGGCGGCGGTCGGCTCGCTGCGGGTGTTGCGGCGTGTTGCCTAGGACTCTCGCCATCGGCTTGGGGCTGGTCCTGGTGGCTTCCGGATGCAGCGGCGACCGGTCGTCGGGCCACTATCCCGCCATGTCGGGAGGGGACCCCGAGACGGCTGCGACTACCGATCCGACGGTGTCGCGCACCACCTCGACCACCACGACCACCACGACGACACCGACCACCTCGACTGAGCCCGAGGCTCAGTCCGAGACGACGGTGCCTACCGTCGAGGCCCCGGGCGAAGGTGAGGGCCAACTCCCCGTCACGTCGGTGGAGTCCGGCGCCGTCGGCCGGGAGGACCCGGAGCACCTCACCGTGGAGGTCGACTCGTCATCGTCGGCACCGCTGGTGACGGTGATCGATACCGAGCCCATCGAGGACATGCCGACGCCCGGCCCGGAGCGGCCGGCGACAATCATCCGCTTCGAGCCGGGAGCGGTGAGCGCCGCGGAGTCCGGGACCATCGACTTCCGCGAGCGCCAGACCTACACGGTGTACGCATCGGAGGGACAGCCGTTCACCGCCGAACTGCTAGCACCCCTGGGCGTGTGGCTCGATGTCCGCCTGGATCACTTGGTTGTCACCTCCGCCGCCCAACGGTCCCAACTTGTGGAGGCGGAGTTGCCGGCCACCGGAGGGTGGAGGGTGACTGTGGTCTCCTCGCACGCAGGGGAATCCGGCTACGAGCTCAACGTCGAGGTGCTGCCGCTGGCCGGGCCCACTCCCACAACTACGTCGCAGAAGGTGACCGTGCCCCGACCGGTCACGCCCGACGACGGCGACGTCGTGTATCTGACCTTCGATGACGGCCCTCATCCCGACTACACCCCGCAAGTGCTCGACGTGCTGGCCCGTCACGACGCCAGGGCCACGTTCTTCGTGGTGGGCTCGTTGGCGCAGGCCTATCCCGAGATAATCCAGCGCATCGCGGCCGAGGGTCACACCATCGCCAACCACACCTGGGAGCACGAGGACCTGGCCGGGCTGTCCCGGGCGGCCTTCGACGAGACGATCAGCCGGACCCAGGCGGTGCTGGGGGACCTCGCCGCGCCCTGCCTGCGCCCGCCGTACGGCTCGATCGACGCCTTCACCAGGGAATGGGCGTCGGACCACGGGCTGTCGCTGTTGACCTGGGACGCCAGCCCCCAAGACTGGCTCCGTCCCCCGGCAGAGGAGATCGCCGACTACATCGTGCAGTGGGCCAGGCCCGGCGTAGTCCTGCTGATGCACGACGGTGGCGGTGACCGCTCCACGACGGTGCAGGGTCTGGACATGGCCCTGGAGCGGCTGGCCGAACGGGGCCTGCGCTACGAGCCGGTCTGCCGCTGATCTCCAGCGAACCGGGGAGAGCCCAACAGGCTATGCTGCCGCGCGCCGACAGGCAGCGAAGCCGGTACGAACCCGGCACTGTCCCGCAGCGGTGATGCTCGGCGGCTCCGGCCGCTGAGACGAGTCCGATCGCCTGGCTGCCGGCATGACGGACCGACCCTCGAGGTAAGGGAAAGGCTCGTGCGGTGGCACTCCCGCTGCTCGGCCGAACTCGAGCAGAAGGGAGAACCATAATGACCAGCCCCGCAACCGAGCGGACCGCCCGCTGGGTGAGGCTCGTGCTCGCCCTCCTCGTTGCAACCCTTGTTGCAGCCTCATGCAGCGGCACCCCAACCGACGGCCAGTCCGCGGACCAGCGGATCGTGTCGATCTCGCCGACCGGGACCGAGATGCTCTTCGCCATCGGCGCGGGCGACCGGGTGGTGGCCGTCGACCAGTTCTCGTACTACCCGGACGAGGCCCCGGTCACCGACCTCGACGGCTGGAACCCGAACATCGAGGCCATCGCCTCCTACGACCCCGACCTCGTGGTCATGCATACCAGCGGCGATGTCGGCGCCAGCCTGGAGGCTCTCGGCATCGAGGTGTGGGCCCACGACGCCCCGTTCGCCTTCGAGGACGTGTACCTCCAGATCGAGCAGCTCGGCAAGGTCACGGGACAGGCCGATGAGGCGGCCGCGGTGGTCGCCGGCATGCGGTCCGAGATCGCCGAACTGATCGCGGCCGCGCCCGACGCATCCGGTCTGACCTACTACCATGAGCTCGACAACACGCTCTACACCGTCACCAGCAGCACGTTCATCGGGCAGGTGTACAGCTTGTTCGGCCTCGCCAACGTGGCCGACCCCGCTGACGCCGACGGCAGCGCCTGGGGCTACCCGCAGCTCAGCGACGAGTACCTGGTGGACGTCGACCCCGACGTGATCTTCCTGGCCGACACCGTGTGCTGCGGCCAGAACGCCCAGACCATTGCGGCCCGCCCCGGCTGGGACCAGTTGTCGGCAGTGCAAGACGGCCGGATCGTCGAGCTCAACGATGACATCGTGTCGCGGTGGGGCCCCCGGCTGGTGGACTTCATCGCGGCCATCTCTGATGTCCTGGTGTCGATCGGCGCGGCGAGCTAGGCACAGGACGAGTGGTCGGGCTTGCCGTGAGCGACTCGCAGCCGGACGGCGGACCGAGCGTGGTCCTACAGGCATCGGGCCTGCGGCCGCGCTCGCTGGTGGCCGGTCTCGCCGCGGCTGCCGTCGCGGTGATCGCTGGGCTGACCATCGGCCCGGTGGACATCGCTGCGCACCGGGTGGCTCTGCAGCTGCTCGACGGCCTGCCGGGCGTGACGATCGACTCCGGACTGAGCGACGCCCATGCTGCCATCGTGGAGCAGATCCGGCTGCCCCGGGTGGCCCTCGGCCTGCTGGTGGGGGCCACCCTGTCCGTCAGCGGCGCCACCTACCAGGGCGCGTTCCGCAACCCGCTGGCCGATCCGTACCTGCTCGGCATCGCGGCCGGAGCCGGGCTCGGAGCCACCATCGCCATCACCAGCAACCTGGGCGACGGCGCCGGCGTGTTCGACGCGGTGCCGCTGGCCGCCTTCGCGGGAGCGCTCATCTCGGTGACGGTGTCGTACGTGGCCGGCCATCTCGGGGGCCGCTCCACCGCTTCGCTGATCCTGGCCGGCATCGCTGTGGCCAGCTTCCTCACCGCCTGCCAGACCTACGTGCTACAGGCCAACAGCGACGCCTTCCGCCAGATCTTCGCCTGGATCCTGGGCCGGATCGCCACATCGGGATGGTCCGAGCCCGCGTTGCTGCTGCCCTACTTCGTGGTGACCGTGGCCGTGGTGCTGCGCTACCGCCGAGCCCTCGACGTGCTGGCCGTCGGCGACGAGGAGGCCGCCGCCCTGGGCCTGGAGCCCCGCCGGATCCGCCTGATCGTGGTGCTGGCCGCGTCGCTCGGCGCAGCCGCGGCGGTGTCGGTGAGCGGGCTCATCGGCTTCGTCGGCATCATCGTGCCCCACACCGTGAGGCTGGCGTTCGGCTCCAGCAACCGGCTCGTGCTGCCACTGTCGGTGTTGTTCGGGGGAGCGTTCATGGTGCTCGCCGATCTGGCCGCCCGCACCGCGCTGGCGCCAGCCGAACTGCCCATCGGCGTGGTGACCGCGTTCCTGGGCGCCCCCTTCTTCGTGCTGGTACTCCGCACCAGCCGCCGGGAGATCTGGTGACCCCCGCGGCCTCGCAGCTTGTCGGCGAGCCGGGTGGCGCGCCCGTGACCCCCGCGGTCCGCGTGCGGGACCTGGACGTAACCCTCGACGGCACGCATGTGCTGCGGGGCGTCGACCTGGCCGCGTCGACGGGGGAGTGGGTGAACATCATCGGCCCCAACGGCGCCGGCAAGACCACCCTGCTGCGAGCGTTGCTCGGCTTGGTGGCCTTCGACGGGGAGATCACCATCGACGGGCTCAGCGACCGGCGCCGCTCGGCCCGGGCCCGCAAGGTCGCCTACGTCCCGCAGACGCCGGTGATCCCGCCGGGGATGCTGGTCGCCGACTACGTCCTGTTGGGGCGCACCCCCCACCGGGGCGTCTTCGCGGCCGAGACCGCCAATGACCGCAGGATCGCGGCCGAGGTCCTCGCACGCCTCGACCTGGGCGGCTTCGGCGAGCGCACCGTGCAGTCGCTGTCGGGCGGCGAGCGTCAGCGGGCCGTGATGGCCCGGGCCCTGGCCCAGCAGGCCGACGTCCTGCTCCTCGACGAGCCCACCACCGCCCTCGACCTCGGTCATCAGCAGGATGTGCTCGAGTTGATCGACGCCCTGCGACGCGAGCGCGGCCTCACCGTCATCGCGACGCTGCACGACCTGACGCTGGCGGCCCGCTACGGCGACCGCATAGCCATACTCGCCCGAGGGCGTGTCGCTGAGACCGGGCCACCCGCGGACGTGCTCACAGTGCAGAGCATCTCGGAGCACTTCGGGGCCAGCGTGCGCATCGTCGACGACCCCGAGGGTCCAGTGATCGTTCCCACAACTGCTGCGAGCGCCCAGAATGGAGACCAACCATGACTGCCGCCGACTCCCCTCCCACCGAAGATCCCCGCCCCGGTGGCCTACGCACCGCCAAGAGCCTGGTGGTGGTCAACACCGGCGACGGCAAGGGCAAATCGTCGGCCGCGTTCGGCATGGTGATGCGGGCGCGGGCACGGGGCTGGCCGGTAGCGGTGGTGCAGTTCCTGAAGTCGGACGACTGGGTGACCGGCGAGCAGTTGATGGCCGAGCCGCTCGGGGTTGACTTCTGGTCACTGGGCGAGGGCTTCACCTGGGACAGTGACGACCTGACCCGCGACGAGGCCGAGGCCCGGGAGGCGTGGCGGCACGGCAAGGCGGTGGTGGAGGCGGGCGAGCACCGGCTGGTGGTGTTCGACGAGATCACCTACCCGCTGAACTGGGGCTGGATCGACGCCGCGGAGGTGGAGGCCACGTTCCGCAACCGTCCCGAGCAGGTGTCGCTGGTGCTGACCGGTCGGGACGCGCCGGACTGGATGATGGAACTGGCCGACACCGCCACCGAGATGGTCAAGACCAAGCACGCCTACGACGCCGGGATCCTGGCCAAGAAGGGCATCGACTACTGATGCGGCCAGCCGCCCGAGTCGTCGGTCCGGGCGCGGACCGTTGACTCTGACGGTCCTCACGGGAGGGGTCCGCTGCGGCAAGTCGGCTGCCGCGCTGGCCTCGGCCGAAGCGGCCGGCGCCCCGGTCGTGTTCTTGGCCACCGCGGAACCTGGCGATGACGACATGGCTGGCCGTATCGAGCGTCATAGGGCCGAGCGGCCCGCCCACTGGACGACTCTGGAGGCGCCCCGGAACCTGGGCGCCGCGGTGAGGTCGGTAGATCCGGGCGCGACGCTCATAATCGACTGCCTCGGTATGTGGGTCACCAACCGGATGCTGGAAGACCCCCCTCCGGACGGAGCCGAGCTGGTGGAAGAGGCGGTCCGGCTGGCGCTCCTGCTGGCCGAGCGTCCCGGCCAAGGGTTGGTCGTAACCAACGAGGTCGGCTCGGGCGTGGTGCCGGCCACGCCGCTGGGACGGGACTTCCGGGACCTGCTCGGCTCCGTCAACCAGGCGTTGGTGCGCGCTGCGGACGCCGCCTACCTGGTGGTAGCCGGCCGGTTGCTACCGCTGGTCGATCCGGCCGTCGGGCTGCGAGGCCGAAGGCCGGGCGAGTGAGGACGCTGGTCCCGGTCCAACGAATTGGCAGCGTTGTGCTCGCTATGCGTGCATTCTGCTGCCAGTTCTCGCCTGAGGGCTTTGTGCTTGGCCGAATTGGCAGCGCTCAGACCCGAATCCGGCACTCACCGCTGCCAGTTCGGGCGCGGACACGTCTGTGACGGCGGAATCCGGCGTTCTTGCCGGGCTGCTCGCGGACCTTCCCGGCCCGGACCGCTCGGCGCGGGACCAGGTGGCGGCCCGGGCTGCCACCGTGCTGCGTCCGGCCGGCGCCTTCGCCCGTCTCGACGCGGTCGCCGCTTGGCTGGCCGGATGGCAGGGCACTGCGGCGCCGCGGGTCGGGCGGCCCCATGTGGTCGTGTTCGCCGCAGACCACGGCGTGGCCGTCGACGGGGTGAGCGCCTACCCGGCTGCGGTGACCGTCGCCATGGTCGATGCGATCCGCGCCGGCGCGGCCACCGTCGCCGTGCTCGCCCGCCACCTCGGCGCGACCCTCGATCTGGTCGACGTCGGGGTGGGGCGTCCGACGGGCAACATCCGGGTCGCCGACGCCATGAGCCGCGGCGAGTTCGACGAGGTCGCGGCTGCGGGCGCAGCTGCCGTGGAGTCGGCCGACGCCGACCTGCTAGTGGTGGGCGAGATCGGGATCGGCAACACCACTGCGGCTGCTGCGGTGGCGGCTGCCGTGCTGGGCGGCTCTGCGGCCGACTGGGTCGGACCGGGCACGGGTGTCGTCGGCGCGGCGCTGGCCCACAAGTGCGACGTGGTCCAGGCCGCGCTCGACCGCGTGGGGCCGGTTGCCCCCTTGGAAGCGCTTCGGCGTCTCGGGGGCCGGGAGCTGGCGGCGATGGCCGGCGCGGTGGCTGCGGCCCGCCGGCGCCGGCTGCCGGTGGTGCTCGACGGGTTCATCGCCACCGCCGCGGTCGCCCCACTGGCGGTGGCCCGACCCGGGAGCCTCGATCACTGCGTCGCCGGGCACTGCTCGGCCGAGCCAGGACACAAGCGGGCGCTGGAGGCCCTGGGGCTCGATCCGCTGATGCGGCTCGATCTGCGGCTGGGGGAGGGATCTGGAGCGCTGGTGGCCGTGCCCATCATCCGCATGGCCGCGGCCGCGGTGGTAGAGGTGGCCACCTTCGAGGAGTGGGGCCTCCAGAGATGAGCCTGCGGCGGGCCTGGGCCTTCCTGACGAGGCTGCCCGGCGGCGCGCATCCGGGCGACGACCGGGAGCTGGGCCGCAGCGTCCCATGGTTCCCGGTTGTGGGCGCGGTCCTCGGAGCCTTGTCCGGCACGGTCTACTGGGCCCTTCACGGTCCGCTGGGCGCTCCGCTCGCGGCCGTGCTGGCCGTGGCGGTCGGCGCCGTCGCCACCGGCTGCTTCCACGAGGACGGCCTGGCCGACACCGCCGACGCGCTCGGCGGGGCAAGCCGGGAACGGCGCCTGGCGATCATGAAGGACTCCCGTGTAGGTGCCTTCGGGGTGCTGGCGCTGGTGCTGGCAACGCTGGTGCGGGTGTTCGCGGTGTCTTCGCTGGCAGCCACCGACGGGCTGATCGCGTTGGTGGTGGCCCACATGCTGGGCCGCACCATGGCGGTGGCGGTGATGGGCGCGGCCCCCGCAGCCACCGGCACCGGCCTGGGTCACAGCTACACGGCCCACCTGCCACGGGCCTGGACCGTCGCCGCGGTCGTCATCACCTCGGCGGCCGGGGCCAGCCTCGGGCTGCCGGGCGCGGTGTCGCTGGCGGCGGCCGCGTCGGGAGCAGTGCTGGTAGGCCTTATCGCGTGGCGGGCGTTCGGAGGCGTCACCGGTGACGCCCTCGGAGCCACCGAGCAGGTCGCCGAGATGGCTGTCCTCGTGTCGGCAGCCGCCCTGGTGAGCACTCACGGCTGGTCCTGGGCCTGACCCGACCGCGAGTGATGCTCAGCGGCCGGAACGAGGATCAACTGACTCTTACCTTGTGACCGTTAGCCTCGCGGCGACAGGCTCGAACACGCAGGAGGCAGCTATGCGGAGCCATGAAATCGACTACCAGATCTACGGTGACGACCTCCAGTTCGTGGAGGTCGAACTGGACCCGGGCGAGGTCGTCATCGCCGAGGCCGGGGCCATGATGTACATGGAGCAGGGCATCACCTTCGAGGCCAAGATGGGCGACGGGTCCGATCCCGACCAGGGCACCTGGGGCAAGCTCAAGTCGGCGGCCAAGCGAAGCGTGACCGGCGAGGGTCTGTTCATGACCCACTTCACCAACAGCGCCCCCCAGGGCAAGCAGCGGGTGGCCATGGCTGCGCCCTACCCCGGCAAGATCCTGCCCATCAACCTGGCCGCCGCGGGCGGGCACCTGCTGGCCCAGAAGGACGCCTTCCTTTGCGCGGCGTCGGGCACCAAGCTCGACATCGCCTTCAACCGCAAGCTGGGCACCGGCGTGTTCGGCGGGGAGGGCTTCATCCTGCAGTCCATCTCCGGTGACGGGCTTGCCTTCATGCACGCAGGCGGCACCATCGTCGAGAAGCAGCTCCAGGGCGAGACGCTGCGTATCGACACCGGCTGCATCGTCGCCTTCCAGCCCCAGATCCAGTACTCGATAGAGCGGGCCGGCAACCTGAAGTCCATGGTGTTCGGCGGCGAGGGCCTGTTCCTGGCCACCCTCACCGGCGTCGGCCGGGTGTGGCTGCAGTCACTGCCCTTCAACCGCATCGCCGACCGTGTGATCGCCAACATCCGGCCCGGCGGCTCCCAGGGCGAGGGCTCGGTCATCGGCGGCCTGTCCAACATGTTCGAGCGCTAGCCGCGGCGGCGCGGCGCCCCGATCAGACGATCGGGACGGCGAAGGAGCCCAGCGGACCGAAGTCGAAGCGGAAGTCGTCACCCGGCGCAACCGGCATCGGGCGGGTGAACGATCCCGACAGGATCACCTGACCCGCTTGCAGCGACCGGCCTTGCTCGGCGTAGCGCCGGGCCAGCCAGACGATGCCGTTGGCGGGATGGTCGAGCACGCCGGCAGCCAGTCCGGTCTCGGTGGCGACGCCGTTGCGGTAGGCGATGGCGCCCACCCAGCGCAGATCGGCGTCGCGGGGCCCGATCGGCCGGCCACCGGTGACGATCCCGGCGTCGGCCGCATTGTCCGCGATGGTGTCGATCACACCTCGGGTGCGGCCGGTGGTCGGGTCGGTGCGGAAGCTGCGGGCCGCGATCAGCTCCACCGCGGCGGTCACATGGTCGGTGGCGTCCAGCACGTCGTCGATCCCGAGGTCCGCGCCGGACAGGTCATCGGCCAGCACGAAGGCCAGTTCCACCTCCAGGCACAGGTCGCAGAAGTCGGCCGCCGCGATGGGCTCGCCGGGGGAGAACGCCATGGCGTCGGTCAGGAAGCCGGAGTCCGGCGTGTCGATGTTCATGGCCTGCTGCATGGCCCGGCTGGTCAGGCCGATCTTGTGGCCGATCACCTGCTCGCCCCGGGCCTGGCGGATGTCCAGCCAGGCGGCCTGCACCCGGTAGGCCTCGTCGAAGGTCATCCGCGGGTACACGCTGGTGGTCTGGCGGATCTGCGTTCGCTCGCGCTCCGCGGTGTCGAGCAGCTGGGCCTCTGCCCGGATCTCCTCCTCCGTGAGCGCGGAAGCTGTGTCCCCGACGGGGCCGTTGCTCACGGGATGAGCAGGATCTTGCCCGCAATGCTGCGACCCTGCAGCAGCCGGTGGGCCTCGGTCGCCTCGGCCAGCGGCAGGCGGGCCCCGATGCGTACCTCGAGCCGGCCGGAGGCGATCCAGTCGAACACCTCCGCAGTCCGGCCGTCGAGCTCGGTGCGGGTGGAGATGAAGTCCCACAGCTTGGGCCGGGTCAGCCACAGCGACTTGCCCGACAGATGCAGCGGAGCCTTGGGCTCGACCGCTCCCGAGGCGTTTCCGAAGGTCACCATCGCCCCTCGCAGGCGCAGCAGCGCCAGGCTGTCGTCGTAGACGGCCGCGCCCACCCCGTCGTACACCACGTCGATGGCCTCGGCACCGACCGCGGCCTCCACGCCCGCTACCAACTCAGTGGTCGAGTAGTTGACCACATGGTCGGCGCCCGCGGCCCGGGCCAGTTCGACCTTGGCTTCGGACCCCACCGTGGCTACCACCTCGGCGCCCCGCAGCTTGGCCATCTGCACGATCAGGCGACCGGTGCCGCCCGCGCCGGCATGGACCAGGCAGCGGTCGCCGGGCCCGATCCGGGGGCAGTCGGTGACCAGATAGTGGGCGGTGAGACCCTGCACGCCGAGGCACGCCGCGGTCTCCAGATCGACTTCGTCCGGCACCTTGAACGCAACCCCGGCCCGGACCGCGGCCCGCTCGGCGTAGGAGCCGGGCGACCCTGCCCAGGCCACCCGGTCGCCGGGGGAGAAGCCGTCAACCCCGGGACCCACCTCCAGCACGGTCCCGGATCCTTCCTGGCCCAGCACCACCGGCAGCGGCATCTCGTAGAGGCCCGAGCGGTGGTAGGTGTCGATGAAGTTCACTCCGGCCGCGGCAACCGCCACCGTCATCTCGCCCTCGCCGGCCACCGGGTCGGGCCGCTGGACGAGGTGCATGACCTCCGGCCCACCGGTCTCGGCAATCTGAACCGCGGCACTCGTTCCGCCAGTTGCTGTGGTCATCTTCGCGCCTCCTGTTGGTCTGTCCGACGTGAGACTACGGCCGCAGCGACCTAGGAGGCGTTCTCGTCGCGGACCGGGTTGCGGAGGGTTCCGATCTCGGGGACGGTCACCTCGACCACATCTCCGGGCTCGAGCCACACCGGTGGGTCGAAGCGGGCACCGGCGCCGGTGGGGGTGCCGGTGAAGATCACGTCACCGGCGTCAAGCCCGACGAAGGTGGACAGGTAGTGGATCTGGTACTCGATCCCGAACCGCATGTTGCCGGCGAGGTCGTCCTGGCGGAGCTCGCCGTTGACCCGGGTGGTGAGGTGCAGGTCGGCGAAGTCGCCGATCTCGTCGAGGGTCACCAGCCACGGACCGATCGAGCCGCTGCGGTGCCAGTTCTTGCCTTGCGTGACGTTGAAGCGTCCGTGGCGGACCCAGTCGCGGATGGTGCCCTCGTTGCCGAGGCTCATCCCGGCGATGTGACTCCGGGCATGCTCGACATCGATGCGGCGCCCGCCGGTGCCGATGACCACGACGATCTCGCCCTCGTAGTCGAGCTGTTCGGACTCTGGGGGCCTCAGCAGAGCCTGCTCGTGGCCGACCAGCGTCTCGGGGAAGCGCACGAACACGCTGGGGTAGGCGTCGCCGGGGTCCTCGGCGTACTCCGCCCCCCGCCCGCCGTAGTTCACGCCGATGCAGATGATCTTGCCGGGCACCGGCAGCAGGCGCTCGAAGCTGATCCCGTCGAGAGCGTGGTCGGCGGTGGTGCCGGATCCGGCCCAGTCGGCCGCTTCGGCGAGGCGACGTTGAGCGATCAGATCGCCGAGGTCCGCAACCCCGTCGAGGCGCGAGGCGAGATCGATGACACCGGTGCCGTCGGGGGTGAGCACACCGAAGGACGAAGCTCCATCGACGCAGTAACTGAGCAGGCGCATGCACAACCTCGGGAATCGGCGGCAGAGGACGGAACCGTACAATCGTGGCGGACGGGAACGCCCATGCCTCACATCATCATCGAACACTCCGCCAACCTTGCCGACCTGACCGACATGGACGCCCTCGTGGCTGAGGTCCATCGAGCGGCCCTGGACGACGGGCTGCCCGCCCTCGACGCCCTCCGCACCCGGGCCACGCCCCGCGACCACTACCGCATCGCTGACGGGAACCCGGCCTACGGCTTCGTGTACGTGACCGCTCGCATCGGACCCGGCCGGGAGCCGGAGGCTGTCCAGCGGTTCCTGACCCGAATCGTCGACACCGTCGACGAGGTGTTGGCACCGCTCCAGTCCGACCACCCCGTGGCCATCAGCGCCGAAGCCCAGTTGATCGACCCGACCATGCGCATCAACCGCAACCACATCCGCACCCACCTCGCCCAGCCCGACCGGTAGAATGCGGCGACGGCATACGCGGACGCTGGAGCGGATGCGGGCGACGCCCACTCCGGCCGACATCAAGTGGGTGGAGATTGAGTCACTGCTGGCGGCCCTGGGAGTCGTTCTGGTCGAGAGGGCGGGCTCCAGGGTGCAGTTGACGAAGGGCGCTGATTCGATGGTGGTGCACCGGCCCCACCCCCGCCCCGAGGTCGGGCGCCACACCGTCCGCGACATCGCCAGGTTCATCGAGCGCATCGGAGAGGACTGATGCTGGAGTACAAGGGCTACATCGGTGAGGTTGTCTACGACGACGAGTCCGAAGTGCTGCACGCGAGAGTGGTGAACAGCGGTCCGTATCCCGTCGCGAACGCCGAAGCGACGGACGTGGAGGGGATCAAGCGCGAGTTCTGCGCCTCAATCGATGTCTATCTCCAAGGCTGTGTCGAACTCGGCATCGACCCCGTGGCACCGTCGCATCTGCCTGTGGAGACTCAGCAGGCGGGCTGACTCGAGACGGGCCATGGCAACGGCAGGTAGCCCAGCCACCAGCTTCGAGGACAACCTCGCCTCCGCCGGGCGGCATCTGGCCCGCTTCGCGGCCGGGCCGACGCTGCACCTCATTGATGGGGAGCCAACTCCGAGCGCGTCGGGCGAGACCTTCGCCAACGCGTCGCCCATCGACGGTATGCACCTGGGAGACGTGTCTGCCGGGGACGCGGCCGATGTCGCCGTCGCGGCTGAAGCGGCCCGGGAGAGCTTCGTGGCGTGGTCGGGCACGCCCGGTGAGCAGCGCAAGCGCATCCTGCACGCGGTCGCCGACGCCATCGTGGCCCGAGCCGACGAGATCGCGGTGGTCGAGTCGGTGGACACCGGACAGGCCATCCGCTTCATGTCGTCGGCCGCGCTTCGGGGCGCGGAGAACTTCAGGTTCTTCGCCGACCGGGCCCCGGCGGCGTCCGACGGGCTCGCCCTGCCGTCGGCCCATCACCTCAACTACACCAGCCGCCGCGCCATCGGCCCGGTCGGAGTGATCACCCCCTGGAACACGCCGTTCATGCTGTCCACCTGGAAGATCGCCCCCGCGCTGGCCGCGGGCTGCACGGTGGTGCACAAGCCGGCGGAGTGGAGCCCGTTCACGGCGTGCCTGCTGGCCGAGATCGCGCTCGACGCCGGCCTGCCTCCCGGCGTGCTCAACGTGGTCCACGGCACGGGCGAGACCGCGGGCCGGGTCCTGACCGAGAACCCCGACATCGCGGCCATCGCCTTCGTGGGGGAGTCGGCCACCGGGTCGCTCATCCAGGCCCAGTCGGCGGCCACCCTCAAGCGGCTTCACTTCGAGTTGGGCGGCAAGAACCCGGTGATCGTGTTCGACGACGCCGATCTCGACCGCGCTCTCGACGCCGCGGTGTTCATGATCTACAGCCTCAACGGGGAGCGCTGCACCAGCTCCAGCCGCCTGCTGGTGCAGCGCAGCATCTACGACGACTTCACCGAACAGCTCGCGGCCAAGCTGCGCAACATCTGCGTCGGGCACCCGCTCGATCCCGGCACCGTGATCGGCCCGCTGATCCACCCCCGCCACTGCGACAAGGTGCGCAGCTATATCGAGCTGGCCTCGGCAGAAGGCGCCACCGTGATTGAGGGCACTGGTTGGGCCGGCGCACCAGCCGGGGGCAACTTCGTCGCCCCCGTGCTATTTGCCGGAGCCACCAACGACATGCGCATAGCCCGCGAGGAGATCTTCGGCCCGGCCCTCACCGCCATCGCCTTCGAGGATGAGGCCGACGCGGTGGCTCTCGCCAACGACACCGACTACGGGCTGGCCGCCTACGTGTGGACTGACGACGTGGGCCGGGCCCACCGGGTGGCCGATGCCGTCGACGTGGGCATGGTGTGGGTCAACTCCCAGAACGTGCGCCACCTCCCCACACCGTTCGGGGGTACCAAGCGCAGCGGAATCGGTCGCGACGGCGGCGACTGGAGCTTCGACTTCTACATGGAGACCAAGAACGTGGCCGTCGCCTACCGCGGCCACTCCATCCCCAAGCTCGGAGGCTGACGCCATGCAGACACAGATGCTCATCGACGGGCGCTGGACCGACGGACCCGACGCCGAGCGGATCGAGGTGCTCGACCCGGCTACCGGGGACGGCATCGCCGAGGTGGCGGCGGGCGGCCCGGCCGAGGCCGTCGCGGCCTGCGACGCGGCCGCCGCCGCTCAGCCCGCCTGGGCCGCGGCCGCACCCCGGGTCCGCTCAGAGATCCTGCGCGACTGCCACCGGATCCTCATGGAGCACTCCGACGAGCTGGCCGACCTGATCACCCTCGAGCACGGCAAGCCCCGGGCGGACGCGGTGGGGGAGGTGGCCTACGCGGCCGAGTTCTTCCGCTGGAACGCCGAGGAGACCGTGCGCATCCACGGCACGATCGGCACCGCCCCGGGCGGCGACAAGCGCATCATCACCCGCCACCCGCCGGTGGGGGTGGTGGTGATGATCACCCCGTGGAACTTCCCGGCGGCCATGATCACCCGCAAACTGGCCCCCGCGCTGGGCGCGGGCAACACTGTGGTCGTCAAGCCGCCCCGAGAGGCGCCCCTCACTGCCCTCCGGGTCGGCGAGTTGCTGGCGGAGGCCGGGGTGCCGCCCGGCGTGGTCAACCTGGTGCCCACTGCCGCGTCGGGTCCCTGGTTCGACGCTGCGGTGGACCATCGAGCCGTGCGTATGGTGTCGTTCACCGGTTCCACCGAAGTGGGACGGGTCTTGCTGCGCCGCTGCGCCGACCGGATCCTCAAGACGGTGATGGAGTTGGGAGGCAACGCGCCCTTCGTGGTGTTCGCCGACGCCGATCTGGAGGCGGCTGTCGATGGCGCGATGGTGGCCAAGATGCGCCACTCGGCTGAGACCTGCACCGCGGCCAACCGGTTCTTCGTGGAGGCGCCGGTGCATGACGAGTTCGTGGAGCGGCTGGCCGCGGCCATGGGGTCGATGAAGGTGGGCAGCGGGTTCGACCCCGACGTGACCTGCGGCCCGATGATCAACCCCGGTGCGGTGGCCAACATCGACCGGCTCGTGCAGGGCGCCATCAACGGCGGGGCCAGCGCGGTCACCGGCGGCTCCGCCCTCGGCGGGCCCGGCTTCTTCTACGAGCCAACCGTGCTCGGAGGGGTGGATCCGGCCGCGCCCATCACCCGGGAGGAGATCTTCGGACCGGTCGCCCCGGTGACCAGCTTCACCGACACCGACGCCATGATCGCGGCGGCCAACGACACCGAGATGGGTCTGATCGGCTACGTGTACACCGAGGACCTGGCCAGGGGCCTGCATGTGAGCGAGCGCATCGAGGCCGGCATGGTCGGCCTCAACCGGGGCGCGGTGTCGGACCCGGCCGCTCCCTTCGGCGGCATGAAGCAGTCCGGGCTGGGCCGCGAGGGCGCGTCGGAGGGCATCTACGAGTTCTGCGAGACCCAATATATTGCTGCAAACTGGTAGGTCGAAGCACTAGAGCGCAGTCTCCAGAGTCCGCAGCAAAGGCCGCGCAGCCTCTGTCACATGCTGATCCACACAGCCACTCCACGGATCACTTGCACATGATTGATTGATCCACCATCATTCATGCGTGTCTGGAACAGGTTCCTGATGCCTGCCCTTCTTGTCCCTTGGTCCTCTCCCAGCCTGCCTACGGAGCACCCTCGTGACCCCCAGGGAACGGGAGCCGGCAGGCCGAGCACCAGTTGTGACGTCGTCATCCCAAGACGTCAACCACTGGCGCGGTGGGAGAGGTGCTCGACAGTTCCGCCGGCAACTCGTACCAGCGTTGCCTTCGATTGGGTCGAGCACCACGGTGGGGGGTTCTGTGCAGTCCTTGCGTGACGTGGGTGACTTGGATTGCACAGGCCCCCCGCCACCGTCTCAGCCGACGGGTTCCGGCCCCGCGGGGTAGCTCATGTCCCTAGCGGATGGCTCGAGCCTTGCCGGGGGTTGCTGGGGCTTCGTATCTCTGACGAGTACCCCGTCAGAAGCCCCGGCGCCCCCGACCTCTGCTGACATGGGATCCTGCTGAGATGGGGTCGGCTCGCCGGGATTGGTTGTTGGTGATCTTCTGGACGCTGATCGCGGCGGCAGTCGTGATCCTGGTCCGAATCCTCGTCGGCTAGCTCGCACAGTTGTAGATCCGGCTCGGGCTGGACCACCGGCGGGATGCCGACGGCCGCCGTGGGCAGCCGTGTCCCGTTAGGAGTTGGGTCTGAAGACGCCGAAGGTCGATCTCAGTGAGCTTGATGTGGGCCGGTAGCTCCCGGTCGGCGGGAGGCCGGCCCGGGCGGTTAGCGGGCCAGTTCGGTGGTGAGGGCTTCGGCCAGGCGCTGGTACTGGGACAGGTCGTTGTAGAGGTGGGCGGAGATCCGCAGCAGCCGGTCGGGCGGCGCGGGCCAGATGAAGACCGGCACCTGAATCCCGTGCCGCTGCTCCAGCGCAGCCATTAGCGGGTCGAAGATCTCGGAGCCGGAGTGGTCGGCGGGCGGCACCGGCACTGAGGCGATCGCCCCGATCATGTCGTCGGGAGCCGGCGGGTCGATCCCCAGGGCGTCGATAAGGATCCCGCGGCCGGCCAGGCACAGCTCCCGGATCGATCTGCGGACGCCGGGCCAGCCATCAGGGTGCATGGCCGCCACGGCGTCCAGCGCGTCGGGCACGGTCAGCCAGGCGCTCGGGTCGTCGGTCCCCGTCCAGTCGAACTGGGCGTGCAGGCGCCCGCCGGCGGAGAGCCAGCCGCCGTTGTAGCCATGGCTGATCACCGAGTGATACATGTCGTCGCGCCGGTCGGGTCGGACCCACAGGAACCCGGCGCCCTTGGCCGAGCACATCCACTTGTGACAGTTGGCCGTGAGATACGAGGCGCCCGACGTGGCCACGTCGAAGTCGATCATCCCGGGCGCGTGGGCTGCGTCGACCAGGACCCGCACATCGGGCTCCAGTGCGGCGGCGATCTCCGCGATCGGCATCACCAGCCCAGTGGCCGACGTCACCGCATCGACCAGCAGGATGCGGGTCCGTCCGGTCACGGCGGCTAGCACCGCGTCCACCACCTGCTGGGGCGACTCCAGCGGGAACGGCACCGGTGCGGCCACCACCCGCGCCCCCGCCCGCGACGCCGACACCGCTGCCGCGTTGCGGCAGGCGTTGTACTCGTGGTCGGTGACCACGATCTCGTCGCCGGGCTCGAGGGTCGGCTCCAGCGACCGCAGCACCGCGTTCACTCCTGTGGTGGCGTTGTTGACGAACACAAGCCCGGCCTCGTCACCGCCCACGAAGTCGGCCACCGCCCGGCGGGCCGCGTCCAGCTCCCGCTGGTAGTCGCCGCCCAGGAAGTACCTCGTGGGGTTGGCCTCCATCCGGCTGCGCACCCGCTGCTGGGCCTCCAGCACCGGCGCCGGGGTCGCACCGAACGACCCGTGGTTCAGGTGGAGCACACCGTCCTCCAGCATCCAGGGACTCACAACGGTCAGGACCCTTGCTGGC
Source organism: Candidatus Aldehydirespirator sp. (assembly GCA_965203575.1). Classification (GTDB taxonomy): domain Bacteria; phylum Actinomycetota; class Acidimicrobiia; order Acidimicrobiales; family Aldehydirespiratoraceae; genus Aldehydirespirator. Next base: position 1,072,192 of record OZ241894.1, on the reverse strand, counting down.
GGCGCTTCTGGATGTTGGCCCACTCGTCACGGAGGCCGACCGTGCGGTGGAACAGCATGGGCGTGCCGGGATCGTGGGCGAAGTAGCCGAGGCGCTCGAACTGCACCACTTCGCCGGGCACCGTCTTCTTAAGCTCTGGCTCGAGTTTGGCGCCGGCGATCAGCTCGCGTGAGGCGGGGTGGTACGACTCCAGCGGGTCGCGGCCGTCGGCGCCGGGAACCGGGTCGGTGAAGAGCCGGTGATAGAGCGCCACGGTGGCGTCCACTGCATGGTCGGCCGACACCCAGTGGATGGTGGCCCGCACCTTGCGCCCGTCGGGGGCCTGACCGCCACCGGTCTCCGGGTCGTAGGTGCACCACAGCCGAACGACCTCCCCGTCGGAGCCCGTCTCGACGTCGTTGCAGCGCAGGAAGTAGCCGGCCCGCAGGCGCACCTCCCGGCCTGGTGCCAGCCGGTAGAACTTGCGGGGCGGGTCGAGCATGAAGTCGTCGCGCTCGATCCACAGCCGCTCGGTGAACGGCACCAGCCGGTTGCCCGCCAGCGGATCCTCGGGGTTGTTCACCGCGCGGCGCTGCTGGAAGCGGCCTTCGGGCCAGTTGGTGATGACCACCTCCAAGGGGCGCAGCACGGCCATGCGGCGCTGGGCGGTGCGGTTGAGGTGGGCCCGCACGAACGACTCCAACAGCTCGATCTCGTGCACGCCATTGACCCGGGCCACGCCGATGTGGGCGCAGAACTCCCGAATCGCCTCGGGCGGGTAGCCACGGCGGCGCAGACCCCTCAGCGTGGGCAGCCGCGGGTCGTCCCAGCCGTCCACCAGGCCGTCAGCGACGAGCGTGATCAGCTTCCGCTTCGACATGACGGTGTGGGTCAGGTTCAAGCGGGCGAACTCGTACTGGCGGGGACGGTCGCCGGGCAGGGGCAGGTGCTCCAGGTACCAGTCGTAGAGCTGTCGGTGGGCGTCGAACTCCAGCGAGCACAGCGAATGGGTGACGCCCTCGATGGCGTCGCTCTGGCCGTGAGCCCAGTCGTAGGTGGGGTAGATGCACCAAGCGTCGCCGGTGCGGAAATGGGCGGTGTGGCGGATCCGGTACATGACCGGGTCCCGCATCAGCATGTTGGGGTGGGCCATGTCGATCTTGGCCCGCAGCACCTTCTCACCGTTGCCGAAGCGCCCCGCCCGCATGCCCCGCAGCAGGCTCAGGTTCTCCTCCACCGAGCGGTCCCGGCATCCGCTCTCGACCCCCGGCGTGCTGAAGTCGCCCCTGGTCGCCGAGATGGTCTCGGCGTCCTGGTCGTCCACGTAGGCCAGTCCCTGTTGCACCAGATGCTCGGCCCACCCGTAGAGACGCTCGAAGTAGTCGGAGGCGTGGACGGCCCGGCCGTCGGGCTCGAAGCCCAGCCAGGCGATGTCGTCGGCTATGGCCCGCGCGTAGGCGGCGTCCTCGCCCTCGGGGTTGGTGTCGTCGAAGCGCAGCCGGCAGGCACCGCCGTTCTCGGCGGCCACCTCGAAGTTGAGGCACACCGCCTTGGCGTGGCCGATGTGCAGGAACCCGTTGGGCTCGGGCGGGAAGCGGGTCTGCACCCGCCCGGCGTAGGTCCCGGCCGCGTTGTCGGCCCGGACCTGCTCCCGGATGAAGTCCAGCGGCCGGGTGCCTCCTTCGGCCGCGGTGTCGCCGGGCGCCTCGGGCATGTCAGCCCAACAGGACGGGCTCGGCCATCACGAACGGATCCCGCCCGACGGCCTCGGGGATCCAGACCGCCCCGTAGCCCAGTTCCTCGACCTCGGCCGCCAGTTCGGCGGCCTGCGCCGGGGGCACCTGATCCAGCATCCCGGTCCAGATCCCGACCCGCCCCAAGTCGATGTCACCCATACTCATGGCCCGCAACCTACCGCCGCTGCGGGCGAGCCACTTGCATGAATCCCTGTGTGAAATATGCATAAACTAGTCTGTGATCTTGTACAGTAACTCTGAGGTTGGCCGGGGGTGAGGACCGTGACGGGGCAGGGGAACGACGGCTACACGACTCGTATCGCTGACAGCATCCTGGATCGGCACATGGCGGCCTGGCCGGCCGAGTTCATCACCGGGCCCCGGGCCGTAGGCAAGACGACCACAGCCTTGCGCCGCTCGCGGGCCGCGCTGCGCCTTGACCGCGCCTCTGAGCGGGGTCTCGCGCTCGACGACCCCGACGCCGCCATACGGGAGGGCCCGTTCCCGCTGCTCATCGACGAGTGGCAGCACGCGCCGGACATCCTGCTCGCCGTGAAGCGGGCCGTCGACGCGTCGCTGGCGCCGCCGGGCCGCTTCATCGTCACCGGGTCGGCCCGCAACGATCTGCACGTCGGACAGTGGCCGCTCACCGGAAGGGTGCTGCACACGCAACTGTGGCCGCTGACGGGCCGCGAGCGGTTCGGCGACGCGGCTGCTCCCTCCCTCTTCGACCGGTGGGACGGCGAGAGCCGCTTCGGCATCCCGCCGGAGGCGCCGGACATTCTCGGGTACTTGGACGTCGCCCTCGACGGCGGCTTTCCCGGCGCGTTGGCGGCGTCTGCCGCCGGGGCGCGCGACGACTGGATGCGCACCTACGTGGATGTGGCTGTGAGCCGAGACCTGGGCGAACTCGCCAGCCCGGCCGGAAGGCGCAGAAGCCCCGGGACGCTGCGTCGGTGCCTCACCGTCTACGCGCTCCACACCGCCGGCGTCACTACCGACACTTCGCTGGCGGAGGCCGCCGGCCTCGACCGCCGCACGACTTCGGGCTATCTGGAGATCTTGAGCGTGCTGCGCCTGGTGGCAGACACCCCTGCGTGGCACACCCGGAGGCTCAAGCGCCTTGCGTCGATGCCCAAGCGCTACGTGACCGACTCCGGGCTGGCCGCGTGGCTGATGGGCGTGGACCGGGAGGGGCTGAAGCGGGATGCCCATGCCAGGGGGCGCATCATCGACACTTACGTGGCCGCGCAGCTTCGAGCGGAGGCGGAGGCCTCGTCAGTGAGAGTGCACCTCTACCATGTGCGCGACCAGAACGGCCATCACGAGGTCGATCTGGTGGCGGAGTTCGGGCGGCGTGTGGCCGCCTTCGAGATCAAGACCTCCAGCGCGCCAACCACCCGTGACGCACGGCACATCGCCTGGCTGCGGGACCGGCTGCCGCCCGAGCAGTTCGCCGGAGGAGTGGTCTTCCACACTGGATCCCAGCGCTTCCGGCTCGGTGACGGGATCGAAGCGGTGCCCATCTGTGGGCTGTGGGGTTGAGCGACGCCTACGACGGCACGCTGGCGTCGGCTGGTCGGCCTCGACGCCTGCTGCTGGGCCTCCTCGATTCCTCGATGGCGAGAGCTCGCCATGCGGTATGAATAGGTCACGCAGATAGATAATAAGTATCCTACAAAAGTGTGGAAGAATGACAGGCTTCGCTAGGCTGGCGGGATCGTGGGCTACATATCGCGCATCACTGACCGCACTCTCGCAGCGGACCTTGACGGGTGGCCCGCCGTCATGGTCACCGGGCCGCGGGCCGTCGGCAAGACGACGACCTCGCGACGGCTGGCTGCGTCGGTGCTGCGCCTGGACCAACCCGCGGAGCGCGGCATCGTCCTCGACGACCCGGACGCGGCCATCTCTATCGGCCCCTTCCCGCTGCTGCTCGACGAGTGGCAGCACGCGCCGGAGGTTCTGGGCGCAGTCAAGCGCGCTGTGGACGCCGATGGGTGTCCGGGCCGCTACATCATCACGGGCTCCTCGCGCAGCGACCTCATCGCCGGCTCCTGGCCCGGCACCGGCCGCTTCCTGGACATCCAGCTGTGGCCGCTCACCGGCCGTGAGCGGTTCGGCGATGCCGCCGCGGCGTCGCTGTTCGACCGGTGGGACACCCCGGAACGCTTCGCGGTCCCGGCCGACACGCCCGACATCTTGGGGTACGTGCAGATCGCGTTGGCGGGCGGCTTCCCAGCGGCGGTGTCCGCCGACGCCGGACGGCGTGCCCGCTGGATGCGCAGCTACGTGCAGGTCGCATCGACCCGCGATCTCGGCGAGCTGGACAGCGGCGCCGGCCGGCGGCGCAGCCCCGAGCGGATGCGCCGCTACCTCCAGGCGTGCGCCCTGCATTCCGCGGGCGTTGTGGCGGATTCGGTTCTCGCCGAGTCCGCTCGCCTGGACCGCAAGACGGCGGCCGGCTACCACGAGGTGCTCAGCGTCTTGCGGCTCGTCGCCGACACGCCGGCCTGGCGCTCGAACCGCCTCAAGCGCCTGGTGGCCACACCCAAGCGCTACCTCACCGATGCGGGCCTCGCCGCCTGGCTCGCTGGGGTGGACTTCGACGCGGCGAGACGCAACACCGACGCGCGGGCCCGGATCATCGACACCTACGTGGCAGCCCAGCTCCGGGCTGAGGCCGAGGCGTCGAGCCGGCCGGTGCAGTTGCACCACCTGCGGACCCACCGCGGCGAGCACGAGATCGACCTGATCGCCGAGATCGGCTTCCGGGTCGCCGCGTTCGAGGTGAAGACGGGCAGCGCTCCAACCCGCAGAGACGCACGACACCTCATCTGGCTGCGCGATCAGCTGCCGCCGGAGCAGTTCGCGGGGGGCGTCGTGTTCCACACGGGCCGCCACCGGCGCCAGATCGCAGACGGCATAGAGGCGGTGCCGATCTGTGGGCTGTGGGGTTGAGACGACCGCTGCTGGTCGACGAGCAGCGGACGGCCCCGGGGGCGGATTACGGTTGCGTGGAAAACTTGGTTGTAGCCCAGTCTCCGCACGGTTCGGTGGGCACCCCGCATGACCTTATCCTGATGGTGTATTCTCTGCCCGGTTCCGTGATCGGCAGCGCACTGTATTCGGGGATGGGGAAGTTGTTGATGTATCTGGACACTTGACCGGCCAATTTGCTTTCGCCTCCGAAACTGCCGGGCGCTACTTCCAGTTCCCAATCGTACGATAAAGCGCCGGGAACACCGTCCCAGAGAATTCGTGTCACGCCGTGTCCGTCGTCAGGGATGTCCATTACTCGCAGTGACGGCGGCGGGATCGATGAGGTGGCGAGATAGGTGGAGAAAGCAAAGCTGGTCCAAGTGCTACAACTGTTGCCTTCGGCGCTCGGGCCCTCACAGTTGCGCATCTTGACGGTGTAGTTCTTGTTCGGATCGGTCGGGAGCACGAGGTATCGGTACCATCTGTCTTGGTCTTGAAGGCCGGAGTCGGATGTCCCGTCCGTGTACTGGTATTCGAGAGTGTAGGAATGAGCATTGCGCCAGGAGGGGATCCAATAGTCCAATCTGGTGTAGGCATCACTCACTTCTTTGACCGACACACGATAGGGGGGCGGAGTGCTGCGGCTAGCGGGTCTCGACACCGACACAGTTGTCCATTCTCCATCACCGCAACTATAGAGCCAAGTCTTGCAGGACCGTATCCTGAACACGATTTCCTGCGAATCGGAATCGGGAAGATCGCCGGACAGGTCGTATGAGTGGCCGAGTCGTCGTCCTATGGCAACAGGGACATCCCCGTGGACAGCCTCGTTCACCATCTCGATTTGATACGCGGCGGCGCCGGGCACAGGATCCCAGGTGACGAGGGCCCAGTCGCCTGAGACTTCATCGTTGCCGGACGCGATCCGTATCCCGGACGGAGGCGGGAGGGTGGCACCCCCGCTCGTCGAGGCGGTTGTCGAGGCGGTTACCGTGCTCCATCGACTGCACGAATACGTGTTGGAGTCATTGCAAGTTCGGACCCTGAAGGTGTACCGCGTGCTCGGCTGAAGGTCTCTCACCCTGAACACCTCATGGTTATCCGGGACGTTAGAAGTAACCCAGTTGTCGAAGATGCTGGTGACAGAGCCGACATTGATGGTATTGCCCCATACCCATTTCGTAGTAGTATCGCACCCTACAAAAGCCACCTGTTCTGGTAGCAGGGAAGGCGGGCATTCCGTACTTGTGTCTTCACCAGCTGGATCGCCGGCAATGTAGCTGACCTCATAGTGAAGCGTTTCGTCAGAATCCTTCTCGTGCTTGATCTGCTTTTCTGCATCCCAGGTCAGAGTGATGGTATTGTCGGAGGTGTCGTATACGGAGACCTCCGCCAATGGCGGTGGCAACGGAGGCACCCACGGACCTCCTCCAATGAGTAGGTGCTCGGCGGGCGCGCCAAGGCCATGTTCGGTGTTTGCAAGGAGTTCAAAATGAAAGCCTTCGTCCGGAGTTGGGAACCTCAGGGTGGCTGTTCTTGCATTTGCGGGCAATTCAACACGTACAACACGTTCCAAGTCACCACCCCATTCAATTGGTGTGAAAATTATTGTGTAACCGGTAACGGGAGCCCCATCGGTGTCTATGGGAGGCTCCCAGTAAATGGCTATCTCGCCATTATCCGTAATAGTGGACGACCAAATATACGGCACGCCCGGTGTCATACCGACACAGGTTTCTGGAAACTCTATGGGAACCGGCCACCCCAGCCATTCATACCGAGAGCAGGCCATAGGCGGCCCTGTCAGAGAAGTCCAGTATTCGGTAAGAGAGGTCCAGCGATCAGTGAACGGGGGTTCCATAAACCACGGATATAAGCCAAGGGGGTGACTAAGTAGGAGCAGTGAGTGAGCCAACTCATGAAGGACAAGGGCAGTACTTAGACTGGCAACATAGGCGTCTCCACCCAAGTACGCACAGCCATAGCCCTTGTTTTGAGAGTAATTGACGGCTCCGTAACCGCCGCAAGGGTCAAACTCAGCGACTATCAAGTTCTGCTCCACAGCAGATGCGTTCGATACTCCAAGATGACAATCGCTCACTATAGAGTTGCGAAGATTTTGGGCTCCGGAACGTCTTGCAGCTTCGAAATCACGATCTATAGAAATCGACGCTCCCTCCGAGAAGACCACATCAAACCGCCCGGAAGAGAGCCGGTTGAAGAAACCCTGCAATCGGCGGTTCAACCGGGTGGTGACTTGTCGCACCTCGTCCGCTGTGTACTGTCCCACAGGTCCGCATAGGAACACCGGGACGGTAAGAGTGCCCTCCGGAGGCCACGACGACAAACCCAGATAATCGGCCAGGTCTCTGCTCCGCTCGGCGGGTGGACGGTTAGCACCGGCTCTTGCACTGGCCAGAGTGCCTGGTTCCGGCTCCCCGATCCAATCAACCTCGTCGGTGTCGGGTTCGACCGGGTCGGTGGGTGGCGTCGGGGGTTCAACCGGGCCGGTGTCGGGTCCGACCGGTCTGGTGGGTGGCGTCGGGGGTTGCCCGCGGTTGGTGGCGGTGTACCAGGCACCGATCAGGTAGACGGCCATCTGCGCCCGCGAAGCGATCCTCGACGACACGGCCTCGCTGGTGGAGGGAACGACGCCGCCCGCGGCGAGGCATCGGGCGGACGCTTCCAGTTCGCCCGATGCGGTGTCGCAGAACCCGGGGGTGATCTTGTTGAGGAGGCGGGTCACGAACCTGGTGACCTGCGACGCCTCCAACCCGGCGGCGGGCCCGTAGGTGGTGGCGCTCGTTCCCCTGGTGATGCCGAGGTTGTACAGACAGGCGATGTCGGCGGCGGCAAAGTGGGTGTCGTCCACGTCGGTGAACGGATCGTCTCCGGCGGGACATGCCCGGCCGAGTATGTCGCGCCACAGGCGCACCAGGAACGCGGCCATCTGGCCCCGGTCCAGCTCCTGGTCCGGCCCGAACCTGCCGTCGCCGAGACCCCGGCTCAGGCCGAGGACCCGAGCGCACAGGATATAGTCAGCCCCGTAGTCGGAATCGGCGATGTCGGCGAACTGGCCAAACGTCTCACCCTCGATATCGCACAGTTCCTCGCCGGTACCTTCGGCGCTGTCTTGGGCGACGGCCGGAGCGGGAACCCCCGCCACCACCTGAATAAAGGCCACCGTCACCAGCAACCACCGCAACCTGAACAACTTCATAGGGCGCTCTCCCCGATAACTTCAACGAACTCCCAATTTTTCACACAAGTCCAGGTAGTTCCATTCGGACAAGCAGGCCGCCGTGGGGACCTACAAGGGCGGTTTCGGGTTCCATCTGTTGATGGCGCGCCTCGACGCGACCGGCGAGGCGCTCGCCGGTGTGCTGCGCCCCGGCAACGCCGGGTCCGCCACCGACAACCCAGCCCCCACAGCCGCCCTCCCAAACGCTTACTGAAATGTCTGGGCTAATGGACAGCCGTCACCTGCGCCTGTTCGGGGCTGTCGATGCCGACGGCGAGAGTCCGCTGCGGGTCGTCGTCGCCTGCGCCTGATCCCGCGTCGGTCCCGCCGGGCCTGCTACGGGCGGTTCACGTGTCGGCCTGGCCCAGGTAGGAGGCTCGCAGGTCGGGATGGGCCAGCAGGTTCTCGGCGGTGTCGTCGAGCACGACCCGGCCGGTCTGCAGCACCCAGCCCCGGTCCGCGATCGACAGGGCCATGTTGGCGTTCTGCTCCACCATGAACACCGTCAGTCCGGCTTCGTGGATCTGCTGGATCAGCTCGAAGTTCTGCTGGACCAGCGCGGGGGCCAGGCCCATCGACGGCTCGTCCATGAGCAGCACCCGGGGCTTGGCCATCAACGCCCGGCCCATGGCCACCATCTGCTGCTCGCCTCCCGACAGGGTGCCCGCCTTCTGGCTGAGACGCTCTTTGACTCTGGGGAACAGCTCGAACACCCGCTCCAGATCGGCTGCGATGCCGTCGGTGTCGGACCGCAGGTAGGCGCCCAGGTCGAGGTTCTCGCGCACGCTCAGGCGCTTGAACAGGCGGCGGTTCTCCGGGACCATGGTCACGCCGCGGGCCACCCGGTAGCTGGTGGGCTTGTCGTTGACGACCTCGCCGTCGAGGACGACCTCCCCCGTGGTCGGCTTGAGCATGCCGAGCAGGGTCTTGAGGGTCGTGGACTTGCCGCTGGCGTTGCCCCCCAGCAGGCACACCAGCTCGCCCCTGTAGATCGACAGGTCCACGTCCCGCAGGGCGTGGACCGCTCCGTAGTGGGCGTTGACCGAGCGCATCTCCAGCAAGGGCGTCACAGCCGCCCCGTCCTGGTCGGTGCTCATGACTCCTCGGTTCCCTGGCCCAGATAGGCCTCGATCACCCGGGGATCGTTGGAGACATCGGCGTAGTCGCCCTCGGCGATCTTGGTGCCGTGGTCGAGCACCACCACCCGGTCCGATACCTCCCGCACCACGTCCATGTGGTGCTCGATGACCACGATGGCGAAGCCCCACTCGTCGCGCAGCCGGCCGATCATGCCGGTGAGCTCGGCCGACTCCACCGGGTTCATGCCCGCAACCGGCTCGTCGAGCAGGATCAGCTTCGGTTGGGTGGCCATGGCTCGGGCGATCTCCAGCCGGCGCCGGTTGGCGTAGGACAGGGTGAAGGCGGGCTGGTCGAAGCGGTAGCCGACCAGCCGTGAGCCGAAGAAGCTGAGGACATTCTCGGCCCGCTGGCGGATCTCGGCCTCCTCGCGCCTGAAGGAGGGGGTGTAGAACAGGGCGCCGAAGGCGTGCTGGCGGGTGCGGCAGTGCTGCGAGACCATGACGTTCTCCAGCACGGTCATGTTGGCGAACAGCCGCACGTTCTGGAAGGTGCGGGCGATGCCGCGAGCGGTGACCCGGTTGGGGTCGAGGCCCAGCAGCGACGTGCCCTCGAAGAGGATGTCGCCCGCAGACCGCTCGACGGTGGCGGTGATGGCGTTGAACAACGTGGTCTTGCCCGCGCCGTTCGGCCCGATCACCGAGACGATCTCACCCTCGTGGACCTCGAAGTCGAGTCCGTCGAGAGCGTGCAGGCCGCCGAAGTCCACGCTAAGGCCGCGGGTCTCGAGCAGCGGACGGCGCCCGGTTCCGTTGGTGGCGTCCGCGCCGGGGGCGTGCCCGGTTCCGTTTGTGGCGGTCATGTCGCCGGTGCGGCTCGCCCGCCGCCGTTGCCGTCGTCATCCTCGACCTGGCCCCTGAGCCAGGCGTCCTGGGCCATCTCCTCCTGGTGGAGCTCGCGCGACCGGCGCACACTGGGGATCAGACCCTCCGGCCGGGCCAGCATCATCCAGATCAGCAGCGCCCCGTAGATCAGCAGCTTGAACTCCGAGAACTCGGCCAGCAGGCCGGGCTGCTTGGGGCCGCCCAGTACGCCGATCAGCACCGCGGAGCCCGCGATAACGCCCACGATGCTGCCCATTCCCCCGAAGATCACCACCACCAGGATCACGATCGACACCAGGATCAGGAAGCTGTTGGGGAACACCGAGCCGACCTTGGCCGAGAAGATCGCGCCGCTGAAGGATCCCAGAATCGCGCCCACGACGAAGGCCAGGAGCTTGACGTTGACGGTGTTGATGCCCATCGCCTCGGCCACCGTCTCGTCCTCGCGTACGGCCATCCAGGCCCGCCCGAGCCGCGACCGCTCCAGCCGCCACGAGACGTAGATGGCGATGGCGCAGAAGGCCAGCACCAGGTAGAAGACGCGGCGCGGGTCGGTGCCGGCCACGCTGGTCAGCCCGAAGATCCCCGCGCCGGGGATCTTGGTGATGCCCTGGGAGCCCCCGAACCATCCCGACAGCCAGTCCGACAGGAAGATCAGCCGGATGATCTCGCCGAAGCCCAGCGTGACGATGGCCAGGTAGTCGCCCCGCATCCGGATGACCGGCGCGCCGATGAACAGGCCGACCAGGCCCGTGATGATCACCACCACGATGAGAGCAACCAGCCACGGCATCTCCGGGTTGATCCTGGGGGACGTAGCGGCCGTGAGAACCGCAGCCGAATAGCTCCCGACCGCGAAGAAGGCCACATAGCCCAGATCCAGGATTCCGGCCAGCCCTACCACGACGTTGAGGCCCAACGCGAGCAGCACGAACAACCCGACGTTGGCCAGCAGCTCGTTGGTGAGCTTGCCTGCGAACAAGGGCAGGATGATCAGCGCCGCGCCGGTCAGCAGGATCAGCCCGAGGTTGGCCCGGTTGCGCCTGGCCCCCTCGAGCGAGGCGATATGGTCCCGGGCCTGGCGGATCCGTCCCCGGGCGAGCACCGCGAGGACTCCGGACGCGGCCGCGAGGCCCAGCGCACTCGTCCAGTTGACCCCTCCCCGGCGGGCATAGAGCCGGTCGGTGAGTGCCTCGAGCCTCATGCCCTCGGCCAGATCCACGACCAGCGGCTCCAGCACCGCGGCGCCCGCCACCGCGAGGGCCATGGTCACCACTGCCCGGCTGGTTCGCGGACCGAGCGTTCGAAGGATCCCGCCCACCGTCCCGATCGCCGCGCCGATCAGCAGCCAGACGACTACCGCGAACCATGTGGCGTTGCCGAAGGCGAGCAGCTCGGCCAGCATCGGGCTCCAGTTGACCAGCGGCTCGCGCAGGTCGAAGTTGGCCAGAAGCACGGCCAGCAGCGACAGCCCGCCGCCGGCGAGAGTTCCGCACGCCGCGCCGCCCGCGACTTCATGCGCGCCGGCTGCGTAGACCGGCATGCCCTCGCGCTTGATCTGGTGGCCTACCCGGTGACCCGCCGCGAACGGCACTATCAGCAGGGTCAGGTAGCCCAGGCTCAGCACGGGCTTCACCACCACCCGCTCGTCGAGGCGCACCGGCATGTTCGACAGGGCGATGAAGATCTGCGCGACCGCTCCGACGGCGCCCATTCGCACCAGCCGCCGCCAATCCTGGGCCAGCACGGGCCGCGACGGCGTCAGCGGCATCCCGGCCGGACCGCCCACCGCTCCCGTCTCCGGCGGAAGGGTGGCGGTCATGTCCGGTCCTCGGCCGGCAGACGCTCGCCGAAGATCCCGGCGGGACGCAGCAGCAGCACGCCGATCAGCACCGCGAAGGCCACCGCGTCGCGCAATTGCGACACGCCGCTGACCCCCAGCGGCTCCAGGATCAGCAGCGGGCCCACCGACTCGGCCACGCCGATGGACAGCCCTCCGGCCATGGCCCCGCCGAGATGGCCGATGCCCCCCACAACCGCCGCGCTGAACGCCTTGATGCCCGGCAGGAAGCCGGTGGTGTGGATCACGCTGCGGAACAGGATCCCCCACAGGATCCCAGCCAGCCCGGCCATGGCCCCACCCACTGCGAACACCTTCACGATGGTGCGGTTCACGTTGATGCCCATGAGCGCGGCGATCTCGGCGTCCTCGGCCACGGCCCGCATGGCCTTGCCGCCCTTGGTGTGCTCCACCAGGTACCACAGCACCCCCATCGACACTGCGGCCACCACCACGACGAGGATTCTCGACCCTTCGATCTGCAGGAAGGTGTGCTTGTCCTTCACCCAGTCGGGCACGTCGGGGTAGGCCTTGGCCGCGGGGCCCAGTAGCACGATCGACGTGTTCTGGATGAAGAACGACACCCCGATCGATGTGATCAGCGGGATCAGCCGCGGCGACCCCCGCAGCGGCCGGTAGGCGACCCGCTCCATGATCACCGCCACCAGCGTGCACACGATCATCGAGACGATCACGATGAACACCAGCGACCCGATGAAGTTGCTCTCCCACAGCCCGGCGTCGGCCAGCTTGTTGGAGGTGATCATCCCAGTCATGGCTCCCACCATGAACACCTCGCCGTGGGCGAAGTTGATGAACCCCAGCACGCCGTAAACCATCGAGTAGCCCAGCGCGATCAGCCCGTACATGCAGCCCTGGGCCACGCCGGAGATGACCAGCCCCCGGAACTGGGCTCCGGTGAGGCCGGTGGCGTCGGGATTGGCCCAGCGGGCGAAGGGATTGTCGGTGTCGATCTCCTGCCAGATGAACGCCAGTATCCCGACGGCGACCAACGTGAGGATCGCCACCCGCATGAAGGTCAGGAACCAATCGACCCCGGTGCGCGGCGCCCCGCGGCGAGGCCCACTGGTTCGGATCATCGCAGCGATCCTAGTGTCAGCGCCGGATGCGCATGAGCGGCCAGGGGTCGGGCTCGTCGGCGATGCCCACCACCACCATCGACGGTCCGGGATGGGCCAGCGACCTCTCGAGCACAGGCGGCAAGTCCTCGGGACTGCCGGCTCGCTCGGTGCGCACGCCGAGACTCTCCCCGAACTTGATCCAGTCGGGGTTGCGTAGGGCCGAGGCGATGGTCCGGTCCGGGCCGAAGCGTTGCCGCTGCAGGCGTTGCACGTTGGCGTAGCCGGCGTTGTCGAAGAGCAGCACCGTGGTGTTGATGCTGTGCTGCACCGCGGTGGCCAGTTCCGTAGCGGTGAACAGCATCCCGCCGTCGCCGATGATGGTGATCTGGGCCCGGTCCGGCGCGGCGGCGGCCACGCCCATTCCGTGGGCGACGCCTGCGCCCAGCGTCCCCGCTCCGCCTGTGCTCAGAAAGGTGCGGGGCCGGCGATGCTCGTAGCCGATGTGGGCCACGAAAGCGACCTGGGTCATGTCCTCGACGATGATCCCGTCGTCGGGCATCACCGACCGGATGGCGCGCAGGTAGCTGAGCTGGGGCTCAAGATAGGCGATCCGCTCGAAGTGCTGGGCCCGCAGTCCGGCGATCTCGTCGGTGCGATCGGCGCGGCGGCGGTTGTGGCGGCCGAGTGCGTCGATGAGCAGCCGGCACGCCTCTGCCGCGTCGCCGTGGACGCCGACGGTGCCGGTGCCGTGCCGGTCCAGCTCGTCGGCGTCGATGTTCACCTGAACGATCGTCTGGGCAGGGTCCACTCCCCACTCCACGTTCGGGAACTCCATCCGCGTGCCGATGCCCAGCACGACATCGGACCTGCGCCACAGATCGCGGCCGACGGTCAGGTAGGCGTGCAGGCGGTGGCGAGTGTCCATCACGCCCAGGCCCATGTGCCGGGCGAAGACCGGCGCCTCCAGCATCTCGGCCAGTCTCCTGACGGGCTCAGAGGCGTCCTGGGCGCCGCCGCCCACCATGATCAGCGGCCGGCGGGCCCGCCCCAGGACCCGGGCGGCGTCCTCGACCTGGTCGGGGTCGATGGCGGGCTTGGTCGCTCGGGGTGCCTCGAGCACGCCGTCGGCGGGCTGGCTCCACACGTCTACGGGCACCTCCACCGCCACCGGGCGGGGAACGCCGGAGGTGAGCGCGTCGATGGCCTGCTGCCACACGCCGACCGCGTCGATGCCGCGGCCGACATAGCCGGTGTGTTTGGTCAGCTGGCGCAGCACCGCGGCCGGATCGGGCAGGTCGTGCAGGATGCCGGTGCTGCGGCCCCGCAATCCCGAGGGAATAGCCCCGACCAGGGCCAGCACCCTGGCGTTGCCCCAGTAGGCGCTGGTGAGCCCGGCCGCGGCGTTGAGCATGCCCGGCCCGGGCACGACGCACAGCGCGGCCGGCCGGGCCGTGACCTGGGCGGCGCCCAGGGCCATGTAGGCCGCGCCCTGCTCGTGGCGGGTGACCACGGGCCGGATGTCGCGGGCGTCGACGAGGGCGTCGACGAGGGCGTCGAAGAAGTCGTCGTTCTGCACGCCGGGCAGGCAGAACAGGGTGTCCACGCCCAGCGATCTGAGCCCGGCGACCGCAATGGACGCGACCGTGGGAGTCTCAGGCAACTGTTGCGGGGTGCCCCCAGTCGTCATGACTGTCGCCGCCCGGACGGGGCCCGACGGCACCTCAGCCGACTACGCAGGTGTTGATCATCTCCCCGATGCCCTCGATGGCGGTGCGCACCACCGCGCCGGGGGTGAGCCACTCCTGGGGATTGCGGGCCATGCCGACGCCACCGGGCGTGCCGGTGGCGATGATGTCGCCCGGGTCGAGGGTCATGATGGTGCTCAGGTCGGCCACGATCTCCGCGGGACCGAAGACGAGTTGGTCGGTGTTGGACGACTGCTTGGTGACTCCGTCGACGGTGCAGCTCACGTCAAGGCCCCGGCCGTCGCCGATCTCATCGACGGTGACCAGCGCCGGGCCGACCGGCGTGGACCCCTCGAAGGTCTTGCCGGCCAGGAACTGCGTCGTGCGGGTCTGCCAGTCGCGGACCGACACGTCGTTGAGCACTGTGAAGCCGGCGATGGCCCCGAGCGCCTCGTCCGGCCCGGCATTGCGCACCTCGCGGCCGACGACCACAGCCAGTTCCACCTCCCAGTCGGCGCTGGTCGACACCTCCGGCGGCGGGAGCCGGATCGGGTCGGAGGGGCCCGTCAGCGCTCGGCGGTACTTCGCGAAATAGATCGGCGCCGTGGGCAGCGGGCTGTTGGTCTCCGCGGCATGGTCCCGGTAGTTGAGGCCGACGCAGATGATCTTGTCGGGTGCTGGGATCACGGGAGCCAGGTCGGCGCCGTCTGCGGCCACCGCGCCTCCCGACTCGGCCACGGGCAGACCGCCCGTCGTCACCGGCCCCGCTTCGAGCACCGCCCGCACGTCGGGAGCGTCGAGCAGGACGATCTCATCGCCCGACAGCCGACCGGCACGGGTGGCTCCATCGATCCGGACGGTCACAAGTCGCATGGGGGATTCTCCGAGTTGTGTGGACGCACGAAAGCGCCAGACTACCAGCGTGTTCACGGGCGCCTTTGGAGGCTGCGAGGGCTGGAGACCTCCTCTGGCGGTGCACCGATGAGTCAGTTCGACACCGAGACGGCGGTTGAACCGGTGGGCGAGGGCCGGTGGGCAACCCACCTGTCGGCCGGGTGGAGCATCGCGGACAACAGCAACGGCGGCTACGCGCTCACATCGGTGCTGAGAGCCATGCGCTCGCTGGTACCTCAGGCCGATCCGATCTCGGTGACCACACACTTTCTCCGTCCAAGCAAGGGTGACACCGACGCCGAGGTGCGGGCCTCGGTCGTCCGCGCCGGCCGCGCCGTGAGCACGCTGCGAGGATCACTCTGGCAGCAGGGCAGGCAGCGGCTCGAGGTGCTGGCCGCCTTCTCGGACCTGCCGTCGGGCAACAGCCGCGGCCCGGAGATATCCGAGGCGCCGCCGTCGATCCCGCCGGTGCAGCAGTGCGTCCATCGGGGCAGCCTCGAGCAGGGCGTGGAGCTGCCGATCCTCTCCCGGGTGGACGTGCACGTGCATCCCGATCATGCTCCCGCGGGAGGCAGCGATCAGGCACTCATCGACGGCTGGATCCGCTTCAACGACGGCTCGGCGCCGTCCACGATGGCTCTGCCCTTCTTCGCCGACGCCCTGCCGCCCTCGCTGTATCCCCTGCTGGGCTTCATCGGCTGGGTGCCGACCATCGAGTTGACCGTCCACGCCCGCAGGGCGCCGGCGCCGGGATGGCTCCAGGTCCGCCAGGAGAGCCACGACCTTCACGACGGCCGGATGATCGAGTCGGGCTCCCTATGGGACTCGACCGGCGCGCTGGTCGCCACCTCCCGCCAGATCGGACTGCTGCTGATCTGAGGCCACGCGCGCCGCTACTGGTAGATGATCACGTCGGGCACCGGGTCTATCTCCAGGACATCCTCGGGGCTCATCAGCGGATTGTCCTGGTCGAAGAACAGCTTGAAGGCCGGACGTTGCGAGGGTTCGGTGATCGCGTAGAGCTCGTAGCCGTACAGCTTGGCCCGGGGGCTCCCGATGCCGTCCATGTCGATCGACAGCTCGACGCCGGGTTGCGTCACGATGACATCCCGGTTGTGCAGCATGCGGTCGGCGAACTGGTGCACCATCAGGATCTTGGGCGGCAACCCCTCCTCCTCCACCAGTTCCGAGAGGTAGAGCAGCACCTCGTTCACCTGCTCGCCGGTGATGCCGCCGATGGCCCGCCCCGGACGGACCCCCAGCGGCTGGGTCGCGAACTCCGGGTCCAACGCCATGTGGACGAACGGCTCCCGCAGGAAGTCCTCGAGGCGCTGCACCTCCGAGAGGGGATCGCTCCAGCCGATCTGGTTGTCGATGAACAGGAGCAGTCCGTGCTCCCGGGCTGCCTCGACATAGGTGGCGATGCGGTCGTGGGGGAGCCGGTAGAGCCAGGTGCCGTCCGATGTCGGATTCGCCTGGGCGACGCCGGTGATGAGGTGGTAGGCCCCGACGGCGCCGCGGGGCCCGTTCAGCTGGTCATAGCGTTCTGTCCATCCGGCGATCTCTTCGGCCACGTCTGCCGGCGTCCCATGGCCGAGCACCCCCATGGCGCGCACCCCGGGATGGCCGTAGAACGCGACGATCTGGGCCCACTGTGAGGCCAGCCTCACCGGTGACGACCAATACCAGACGCCGATCTCTCCGCCCCCGGTCAGCAAGCGCCGCCGCTCGGTCAAGCGCTCGCTCCACTCCCCACGTTCGATGCGCACCCTCAGCGTGGCCTCGACCCGGCCGTCGGCGAGCCGCCGTGCCACGACCCGGGCCTCGGCGCCCCGGAGGGCGATGGGCGAGGTCGACAGCCAGCGCGAGGCCGCCAGCCAGCTCCGGCGGCCCGCAGGCATGAAGCGCCTGGGCGGCCGCAGGATCTCGCCCCATTCGCCCGTGTCGGCGCGTGCTTGCAACCCGAACTCGACGCGCCCGTCGGCATGCCATCTCGCGCCGATGCGTGCCTCGATCTCACGGTCCGGCACCGCCTGCTGGGCCGCGGCCACCGGATTCCCCCACACCAGCGTGGAGAGAACCGCCAGCGCGGCCGTCACCGCCAGAGCGCGTCTTCTCACGCTGGGGCGAACTCGAAGACGATGTTGGCCAGGCTGGCCTCGATGTCCTCAGGGTCGAGGTGGTGGATGACGGTGGTCTTCTGGGAGCCGCAGTCCCCGAAGCTGTCACAGCTGATCGTGCCGATGATGCCGCCGTACCCGCTCACCGAGTCCAGGTATTGCCTGACGCCCGACCGGTCGATGACCAGAGTGCCGTCCACCACTGCGGACGCGGCCGCTATGGCTTCGAGCAGCAGGGTGGCGGCGTCGTAGGCATGAGCCCAGTACGGCGCGGAGGGCGGCTCACCGTAGATCTCGCCGTAAGCGTCCAGCAGGCTTTCGGGGGTCTTTCCGGTGCTCTGATTGGACGTGGCCCCGAATCGCAGGTCCGGCCCCGAGAAGTACACGCCGGCCGACTGCGGCAGCGACATGAAGCCGTCGTTGAGCAGGGCGGCGTCGGTGAGCAGGATCGTCTCCTCAAGACCGGCCACTCCGGGCGCCTGATCGGTCAGGAAGTCGCCCGCGGGCTGGAAGATGGGAAAGAACAGCGCTTCGGGATTGCCGGTGGCGACCTCGGTCAGCACCGGCACCATGTCGGTGTCCTCCTTGTTGATGGCCGCGAACCCGGTGACGATGCCCCCCAGCCGCTCGAAGCTGTCGGCGAAGGCTTGGGCTATCGACCGCGAGTAGGGGTCTCCGTCGTGTATGGCTGCCGCGGTGGCCAGGCCCAGCCCGTCGTATGTGAATCGGGCCATGGTCTCGCCCACGTACAGGCCGTTGTTGGAGGTCCGGTAGTACCCGACGCTGTGGTTGAGGCCGGGATTGCCGGCCAGGTCCGACGTGAGGGTGGGCGACGTGTTGGACGGGGCGATGAGCACCATGTGTGCGGCGGTGATGAGGGGTGAAGCGGCGACGGCCGCGGTGGAGCACGAAGGTCCGATCACGCCGATCACGTCCTCGTCGGCCACGATGGTCTGGGCCGCGGCTTGAGCGCCGTCGGAGGAGCACAGGTCGTCGTAGCGGGTTCCGAGGTCGACGTCGAAGCCGTGGATCGGGCCGAAGTCGGCCACGGCCAGCTCCACGCCCCGCTGGTTGGGTATGCCGAGGTAGGCGACGTCGCCGGTGATGGTGTTGAGCGAGCGGATCTGGACGGCGTCGCCTGGGTCCACCTCCACGGTGCCCAGCGAGCCGTCGCCAAGGCTGTCGGGCTCGGGTGTGCGGCCGGGGTCCTCGGCTCCGCTGCAGGCCGCAGCCACCAGCACGGCGACGAACGTTGTCCCCAGGATCGTCGCCATGGTCGCGGAACGACCCGCCAGCCGGTTCATCCCGGCCATTATCCCCGCTGCGAGGTCCCGGGCGTGTTCAATCGCGAAACAGGTCGGCGTATCGGGTTCGCAACTCGGCCTTGAGGACCTTGCCCATGGCGTTGCGGGGCAGCCCGTCCACCAGCACGATGCGCTTGGGGTGCTTGAACCGGGCGAGATCGGCCAGGGTGCCGGCCAGGTCCGGGCCGCCCGCGCGAACATGAAGCGGTTTGCCACCTGTGGGGTGGTCAAGTGCTTCATGCTCGGCGCGGGCCTTGCCCGCGTCGCGCTTCGACACGACGAAGGCGACGGCCGCTTCGCCGAGGTCGGGATGCTCCAGGCCCACCACCGCGGACTCCACCACGGCCGGATGGGCGTCGAGAGCCTGCTCGATCTCGACGGGGTAGATGTTCAGACCTCCGGAGATGATCATGTCGCCGGCCCGGCCCTCCAGCGTCAGACGGCCCCACTCGTCGAGGCGGCCCACGTCGCCGGTGATGAACCACCCGTCCTCGGTGCGGGACTCGGCGGTCGCGTCGGGCCGGCGCCAGTAACCCGGGCCGACATTGGGACCCCGCACCTGGACCATCCCCGCCTGTCCCGCCGGCGCACATCCCTTCTCGCTCCACACCCGCACCTCGATGCCCGGCAGGGCGAAACCCACCGTGCCTGCCACCCGGGGCCCGTCGTAGGGGTTCGAGGTG
The DNA here is from genome assembly GCA_965203575.1 of Candidatus Aldehydirespirator sp. Taxonomy (GTDB): domain Bacteria; phylum Actinomycetota; class Acidimicrobiia; order Acidimicrobiales; family Aldehydirespiratoraceae; genus Aldehydirespirator. The sequence continues at coordinate 1,052,685 of OZ241894.1, read as the reverse complement.
ATCATCAGCGCCTCGCTCATCCCGTAGCGCTCCAGCACCTCGCAGCCGGTGCGCTCGGCGACGGCCCGGTGCAGTTCGGCCGTCATCGGCGCGGATCCCGACACCAGGAGCCGGATGCGACCGCAGGCCTCGGCATCGAATGCCTCAAGGGCCATGAGCCTGCTGTAGTAAGTGGGCACGCCCATCATGACGGTGGCGCCGGGCAGGCAGGCGAGCACTTCTCCAGCCTCGAAGCGCTCCAGGAAGATCATCTCGCAGGCGCTGAGCATGGCGGTGTGCAGAGCAACCATGAGCCCGTGCACATGGAAGATCGGAAGGGCGTGCAACAACATGTCGTCGGGCTGGAACGCCCAGGCCTCTTGGAGCGCGAGCGCGTTGGTGGCCAGGTTGCCGTGGGTGAGCATGGCGCCCTTGGGTCGTCCGGTGGTGCCGGACGTGTACACCAGAGCGGCCAGGTCCTCAGGGTTGCGCTCGGCCACACCGCGCCAGGGCTGGATCCCGTCGAGGCCGTCGGCGAGGGCGACCGGGTCCTGCACCACTGCGGCGGGCTCGGCATCGGCCACGAACCAGTCGACCTCGGCTGCGGTGTAGGCGGGGTTGAGCGGCACGTACACCGCGCCGAGTCGTAGCACTCCCAGGTACAGGGCCACGGCATCGACCGACTTGGGGAGCTGCACCACCACCCGGTCGCCGGTCACCACACCCTGCGATGCCAGCCATCCGGCGACCCGGGAGGATCGCTCGTCCATGTCCCCGTAGGTGAGCGGGTCAGAGCCGGGCACGCGCAGGAACGGGCGGTCGAGCGCCGACCCGAAACTCCGTCGCAGCAGCCCGAAGAAGCCGTTGCCCACGTCCGAGAGTCTGCCCGGCATCGCGGTTGAGCGTCGCAGCCGCTCATCCCGGTCTTTCTTGACGCAGTTGTGCTGCTCTGGTGCGCTCAACTACGTCAAGAAGGCGTTGGACGGGCGACGGTCCGGCCGGGCGTAGCCTCGTGTGTGTGGGGCTGGCAGCTGAACGCAATCTCGTTCTCACCGGGTTCATGGGAACGGGCAAGACGACCGTGGGCCGGATCCTGGCCGACCGGCTGGGCTACGGCTTCGTTGACACCGACGAAGCGATCGAATCGCGCGCCGGACCTATAGGCGAGATTTTCGAGCGCGACGGCGAGGAGGCGTTCCGGGAGCTGGAACGCGCGGTGGCTCGCGAGCTGGCTGGGCGCACCGGCCTCGTCATCGCCACCGGAGGCCGCATGATGCTCGACGCGTCGTGCTCCGCCTGCCTGGAACCGGTGGCATGGGTCGTCTGCCTGACCGCCCACCCCGACACCGTCCTCGAGCGCATCGGCGACACCGCCCAGAGGCCGCTGCTGGACGTTGCGGATGCTCCGGCGCGGGTGCGGGAACTGCTGGCTGAGCGGGCCGAGGGCTACGCACGGTTCGCCTCGGTGGACACCGAAGGCCGCAGTCCCGACGAGGTGGCCGACGCGGTGATGTCGCTGCTCGGGCTATAACTGCGCTATGGCGCTAACGATCCTGGTAGTCAACGGTCCCAACCTCAACATGCTCGGCACCCGCGAGACGGAGATGTACGGCCACGCCACCCTCGATGAGCTGATCGCCGGAGTGACGGCCCACGCCGAGTCGCGGGGCGCGGTCCTGCGGCACATGCAGTCCAACGTCGAGGGCGACCTGGTGGCGGCCATCCAGGCTGCCGCGGCCGGCGGTGAGGGGGCCGCCGACGGCGTGGTGCTCAACGCGGGCGCCCTCACCCACTACTCGATCGCGCTGCGCGACGCCATCGCCGCGGTCGATGTGCCCGTGGTCGAGACCCACCTGTCCAACGTGTACGCCCGCGAGGACTTCCGCCACACGTCGGCCATCGCCGGGGTGTGCGCCGGGGTCGTCACCGGCTTCGGCGCCACCAGCTACCGGCTGGCGGTGGACGCCCTCATCGATCTGCTGGGCGACTGACCGCCGGGACGACGTGCTCGGGTTCCCGGTTCGCTGAGGCCGCCGTGGCTTCCGACGTCGTGATGCTGGAGGTGGATGGCCGCGACGTCCGGGTGACCAATCCCGGCAAGGTCTTCTTCCCGACCAGGGGCGAGACCAAGCTCGACCTCGTCGAGTACTACCTGGCGGTGGCCGAGCCCCTGCTGCGGGCCATGGGAGGCCGGCCCGTGCTGCTCGAGCGCTACCCGGACGGAGCGGGGGGCAAGTCCTTCTTCCAGAAGCGGGTTCCCAAGGGCGCCCCCGAGTGGCTCACGACCACGGTGGTGAGCACCCCCAACGGCACCCTGTCCAACGCCATGGTGGCGACCGACCTCGCCCATGTGGTGTGGGCCGTCAACATGGGCTGCCTCGGATTCCATGTCTGGCCCTACCGGGCCGATGCCCCGGACCTAGAGGCCGAGCGAACAGGCGGACGCGAACGGCTTGGAACGGCGAGGCCGTGGCCCGAGCGGCCCGTGAGCGCAGCGAACAAGAGCGGGGATGACACCGCTGCGACGCGACCGGCTCCCGCCTATCCGGGCAGTCCCGCAGTCGACGAACTGCGCATCGACCTGGATCCCCAGCCCGGCGTCGGCTTCGACCAGGTGCGGGAGGCGGCCCGCGAGGTGAAGGCCGCCTTCGACGAGTTGCAGATGACCGTCTACATCAAGACCTCCGGGCGGCGGGGACTGCACGTCTACTCCCGGCTGGCGCCCCGCTGGGACTCCTACGACGTCCGGGCGGCTGCGGTGGCCCTGGCCCGGGAGATGGCCCGGCGCCGGCCCGACCTGGTCACCGACGCCTGGTGGAAGGAGGAGCGGGGCCGGCGGGTGTTCGTGGACTTCAACCAGAACGCCCCCCACAAGACTGTGTTCGGCGCCTGGTCGGCCCGCCCCCGGGCCGGTGCACAGGTATCGGCCCCCATCAGCTGGGACGAACTGGACGACGTGCAGCCCGAGGACCTGACCATCGCCAGCGTCGGCGCCCGGGTGGCCGTAGCCGGAGACCCGTGGGCGGCCATGGACGGTGAGCCTACGTCGCTGGAGCCGCTGCTGGAGTGGCACGCTCGGGACATGGAGTCCGGCCTGATGGACGCGCCCTGGCCGCCCGTCTATCCGAAGATGCCCAACGAGCCGCCCCGGGTGGCTCCCAGCCGGGCCGCCCGCGGCCAGCAGGCCGACGGAGTTCAATGAAGCCCCGCCTGTCGATTCACCTGTTCATGGAGGAGAGTGACTCATGAAGCCCCGCCTGTCGATGCACTTAGTCAACTTCGCGGCCGAGCCGCCCGGAGAGTGGCAGCGTCTCTTCGACCTGGCCGTCGCCGCCGACAGGGCCGGCATCGGCCGTCTGGCGGTGTCGGACCACGTGGTCTACGGCGAGCGCCTCGACCGCTACGCCGATCCGGCCCGGGGAGGCATGGCCGGCGGCCGCCAACCCACCGGCCCCGACGGGGCATGGCTGGAGCCGCTGACCGTGCTGGCCATGGTGGGTGCCTTGACCGAGAGGGTGCGGCTGTGCCCGATGGTGCTGCTGGCCGCGTTGCGCCGCCCCATCGTGCTGGCCAAGACGGCGGCCACCATCGACGTGCTCACCGGAGGGCGCCTCGACCTGGGCGTGGGCGTGGGCTGGCAGCAGGAGGAGTACGAGGCCGCGGGCCTGGACTTCGCCGCCCGGGGCCGCCTGCTCGACCACACCCTGGAGGTATGCCAGGCGTTGTGGACCCATGAGCGGGCCTCGGTGAGCACCGAGGAGCTGAGCTTCGAGGGCATGCACCAGATGCCCAAGCCGACCGCCGGAACGGTGCCCGTGTGGGTCAGCGGCACTGTCAACCGGCGCTCGATGGCTCGCCTGGCCCGCTTCGGCTCGGGCTGGATCCCGTGGGGACCCGACGGGCGGGACATCGAGTCGGGGATAGCGGCGATGCGGGCCGCGGTGGAAGCGCTGGGCCGGGACCCGGCCGGAATCGAAGTGGCGGGAGCCCTGCCGACGGAGCGCGACTCCGACGGCAATCCGCAGATCAGCCCTTCGATGGCCGTCGTGCCCGGTCTTGTCGCCGCCGGGGTGACCGACTTCCGTCTCAGTGTGCAGCCGCCGAGGGGGGTAGAGCAGGCCGCGGAGTACCTCGCGCCCTGGGTGGAGGCCTTCGAGGCCACGGCCGGTGCCTGAGCGACATGCACAGCGGCCCCCGGAACCCGTATCTGGCCGACAGCGGCAACGCCATGGCCCACGGCCGCTGCGACCAGCAGGACAACACGCCGGGACGCGGCCCCGAAGGCCCGGCCGAGGTCCTGGAGGCGGCCGACATCCAGTACACGCCGCTGGGACCCGGACACTTCGGCGGCCTCATATCGGGGCGCTATCGGAACGGCCGGCGGGTCATCTGGTCCAACGGCCGCCAGATCATCGCCAAGCTCGACTACGACACCCTGGAAGTGCTCGCCAGGCTGCCCACCGGCACCGAGCCCGTCACCGACCCGACCGAACTCGAAGCGCTCGAAGCGGGGCTCGACGACCTCGACGGCCACGACGCGGTCGGCCACGCGGTAGGGATCGCAGCCCGGTTCATGACCGGACTCGACGGCATCTACTCGCTGCTCGACTGCGACCACACGCTGTTCCTGGGCCGCAAGGACCATGCCGCGGCCTACGTCGAGGTCGACCCCGAAGATCCGGCCAGCCCCATCGTCGAACGGGACCGCTGGTACCGGCCCGACGGCATCGACGGGCACTTCGTGGGGATCAACATCACCTTCGACGGCCGCCTGGTGATGACCACCGACCACGGGTGGGTGGTCTGTCTGGCCCGGGACTTCAGCACCTACGACGCCATCCAGCTCCCCGGAGCCGACACCGACGCCGCCGAGCATTGCGCCCGGCGGGCCTCCGAGCACGGCCACACCGGCTACGGGTGGGTGCGCACCAGCAGTTGCACCGGCGACGACGGGGGCATCTACGTCAGCTCGGTGGACACCATCCACAAGGTGGTCTGGACGGGGGAGCGGCTGTCGCTCGACCCCGCCGACGGGGCCTGGTCGGCCCGCTACCGCAACGGCGGCGGCGGCGGTTCGGGCACCACTCCCTCGCTGATGGGCTTCGGTCCGGACGAGGACCGCTTCGTGGTGATCGGCGACGGCGACGACGTGGTCAACATCACGCTGCTGTGGCGCGACGAGATCCCGGAGGACTGGGAGCAGCTCCCCGGCGCCCCGTCACGTCGGATCGCGGGGATGGGCCCGGCCCACATGGGCGACCCGACCCGTGCCGAGATCAAGACCGAGCAGTCGATCACCGTGTCGGGCTACGGCGCCATGACCGTCAACAACGAGCCGGCATCACTGCCCGACGGATGGCCGGCCACCCGAGCCCGAATGTTCAGCTTCTTCCTGGGCCACAAGCCCGAGTACACGCCCTACGGGCTGCACAAGTACCAGTGGGACCCGGCCGAGCGACGCCTCGTCGAGGCCTGGGTCAACACCGAGGTGTCCTCGCCCAACTCGGTGCCCTTCGTCGCCCAGGGGTCGGACCTGGTGTACACCTGCGGCACCCGGGACGGGCGGTGGACCATCGAGGCCGTCGACTGGACCACCGGCGAGAGCCGCTTCCACTATGTCGTGGGCGGGTCGCGCTACAACACCCTCGGCGGCGGAGTCACCGTCGACGACGACGGCCGCCTGCTCTACGGCACCATTTTCGGCAAGACCCGCATCCTGCGCTGAACGGTCCGAGGTCCTCGCCGGGCCGTCAAGCTCAGCCGGGCCTCATGTTGCGGAAGATGGCCTCGAAGGCGTGGTGCTCGGCGATACGGCGGGCGATCACCGTGTTGGCCTCCGACAGCCGGATCCGGGCGCCCGAGTCGAGTCGTTCGTTGAGGGAGCGCTCGAGCCGGTCGCTGAGCAGGGCCCTGAGCCGCGGGTCGAGGTCCTCGTCGAGGAGGTCCTCGACCTGCGGCCCTAGCACGTCGTCGAGCACGTAGTCGACCGACTCGTCGATGTCGAGGTCGCGGTCCAGGGCGCCGCCGGCCTGCTTGGCGCCCTCGTGGGCCGCATAATTGGCGCCGGTGCCCCTCATGGCCAACCGCCCAGCCTCCTTGCTCGCCTCCTTGGCGCCGCTCCTGCGAGCGACCGTCTTCACTCTGTCCACGACCTTCAGAGCGCCTCGCACCCCCGACGACGAGAGGCCGGGCAGGGGCACGAGGCCCAGAGCGAACAGGGCGGCGGTGTCGAGGTCGCCGTGAAGCGTGTAGTAGATCGACCTGGCCCCGTCGACGATGTCGCCGATGACGGGCACGAACGACACGACGTCGAACACGTTGCCCATGCTGATCCCGCCGCCGGCGGTGTGGTAGGCGCGGTCGTCGAGCACCCGCCGCACCGCGGCCGCCTCCTTCGCCGTCAGGTTGTAGTCGCCGAGGAAGGCCTCGAGGTCGGCCCGGCTCATGAATCCGTCCGCCTGGCCGTTGCCGGCCGCGTCGATCGTGGCTGCGTGGGGCATCAGCGCCGCCCGCGCCGCCGTCTTGTCCAGGAAGGCGTCGATGTCGTCGCGGCTCATCAGGCCGTCGAGGTCGTCCGGATCGAACGGGAACTCACCGGAGCCCGCCCGGTTGAAGTAGTCGTCGTTGTGCTTGGCCGTCTCGACCTGATCGAAGAAGAGCTCGTGGTCCAGCAGCCAGCCGGCGGCTTCGGCTGTGGCGGAGTCGGCCGAATGGACCGCCCATCTCAGGTCGCGACGCGACAGCAGGCCGTCGGCTCTGTCCGGGTCGCCCCGCGACTCGATCATGGTGAAGTGCTCGCGTATGCGTTCCAGCGCGCCCAGGCCCTCGTTCATCTCCGGTCCCCCGGACTGCACGATGCGAGTGCGCTCCTGCAGGTCCAGGGCGCCGTCTCGAAGCTCGCCGGCTACCCGGCGGGCACCGCCACCGATGTCCGGGAGGGGGCTTCCGAGCAGCGACGCGGCCTCCGCCAGCGGACCCTCCAGCGCCTGCGCGTCCCAGTCGAGGTCGTCGGCTGCGGTCTCCATCCGCTGGCGCAACTCCGTCGCCCGCTCAGTGTCCATGGCCATCAGATCTGACATGACAAATCATGTAATCACATGTGGAGGGCAACTACAACCTGCGAGTGAGCAATTCCCGCCGGTTCGGGGCAGGCTGGGGTCGTGAGCACCGGTCAGGTCTCCGAGTTCTTCGCGGTGCTGGCCCTAGGGTCGCTGGTCATCGGGTGCTGGGGCATCGTGGCCGCACTGGCGCCGGGAGCCGAGGCCAGCGCCCGGCAGTTGCGGCCGCTGCTGCTGCCGCTGACGTTGGCGATTGCGGTCGTGTCGACCGCGGGCAGCCTCTACTACTCCGAGGTGGCCGGATACCTGCCCTGCGAGATGTGCTGGTACCAGCGGATCTGCATGTACGCCCTGGTGCCGGTGCTGGCCGTGGCTGTCCTCCGGCGTGACCGCCGGGGTGGCTGGTACGCGCTTCCGCTGGCGCTGGCCGGCCTCGGACTGTCGGTGTACCACTACCAACTGCAGCTGTTCCCCGGCCAGGGCTCGACCTGCGATGCCGAGGCCCCCTGCACCTACCAGTGGGTGGACAGCCTCGGCTTCGTGTCGATCCCGTTCATGGCCGGCTGCGGCTTCGTCGGGGTCGCCGGTCTGGCTCTGCTCTCGCTACGGTCGGGGCGGCATGATTCCCCGACGAGGGCAGCGACATGATGGCGATCGATCCATGACTGGGGGGCGATGAGCAACCGGCCCAAGGTCCAGAAGTCCCGCCGCGGCTCGCGGCCGTCCGGCGGCGGTTCCGACACCGGCTCCAATCCGCTGCTGAAGTGGATGATCGCCGGTGTGGTGGTGCTGGTCGCGGTAGCGGTGGGGGTCGCGCTGCTGGCAGGCAGGGACGCGGAGCAGCGGGAGCAGTCCGACGTGGCCCAGGTCTCCGACGTCAGCATCGAGGGCGCGCATCTGCCGCCGTTCGAGGGCGAGGAGCCTGACCCCGCTATGGAGATGCGCGCCCCCGCCTTCGCGGCTACCTCCTTCGACGGCACCGAGGTGAGCGTGCTGCCCGGTGACGGAACGGCCAAGATCATCGGCTTCTTCGCCCACTGGTGCCCGCACTGCCAGCGGGAGCTGCCCCGGATCGCCGACTGGCTGGCCAACAACCAGCTGCCGGCCGGGGTGGAGGTGATCGCGGTCAGCACCGCGGTCGAGCCCGGCCGACCCAACTACCCTCCGTCGGCCTGGTTCGAGGAGGAGCAGTGGCCCGCCGTGGTCGTGCGGGACTCCGCGGAGAACGAGGTCGGCAACGCCTACGGCCTGAGGGGCTTCCCCTACACGGTTGGGATCGACGCCGATGGCAGGGTCGTGGCCAGAGTCAGCGGCGAACTGAACGACAGCGCCTGGGAGTTCCTGGTCAGCTTCGTCGCGCCCGACGCCGGCTGAGGCGCGGCCTGAGCCTGGTCCACCGGCCCCGCCGGTGATCTCGGGTCGATTTCTGTGGATATGCCACCCAGAACAAACCCGAGATCCTGATTCGGCCGGCGGTGGTAGCTCACAAATCCGCCTCCTGCGGCCGGAGTCATAGTCTGTGGCGATGACCGGCGAGCGCCTGCCCTACCTTTGCGACCGCCTGCAGGAATTCGGTGGGGCGTCGGTGTTCGCTGAGATGTCCGCGCTGGCGGTCCGCACCGGCGCCATCAACCTCGGCCAAGGCTTCCCCGACACCGACGGGCCGGCTGCGGTGGCCGAGGCGGCCATCGAAGCCATCCGGGGCGACTTCAACCAGTACCCGCCCGGCATCGGCTACCCGGTACTGCGTCAGGCTGTGGCCGAGCACCAGAAGCGGTTCTGGGGCCTGGAGTTCGATCCCGACACCGAGGTTCTGATCACCGCGGGCGCCACCGAGGCCATCACCGCGTCGATCCTGGCCCTGGCCGGCCCCGGCGACGAGGTGGTGACCTTCGAGCCCTACTTCGACATCTACCCGGCCGACATCTCGATGGCCGGCGCCGCCTATCGCCTGGTTCAGCTGCGCCCGCCCGGCTACGCCTTCGACCCCGACGAGCTGGCCGCCGCGTTCAGTCCCCGCACCCGGGTTCTGCTGCTCAACTCCCCGCACAACCCCACCGGCAAGGTGTTCAGCCCGGACGAACTCGACATCATCGCCCGCTTGTGCGTCGAGCACGACGTGATCGCGGTGACCGACGAGGTGTACGAGCATCTGGTCTTCGATCAGAACGCCCACGTGCCGCTGGCCACCCGGCCCGGCATGGCCGACCGCACCGTCACGATCTCGTCGGGCGGCAAGACGCTGTCGTTCACGGGATGGAAGATCGGCTGGGTCTGTGCCCGCCCGGAGCTGGTGCGGGCCGTGCAGGCGGCCAAGCAGTTGCTCACCTACGTGAGCGGGGGCCCGTTCCAGCCCGCGGTGGCGGTCGGGCTGCGTCTCGGTGACGAGTTCTTCAGCGGCCTCGCCGCCGACCTTCAAGCCCGGCGCGACCTGCTGTGCGATGGGCTGTCAGCCGCGGGCTTCGAACCCGCCGTGCCCCAGGGCACTTACTACATCACGGCCGACATCCGCCCCCTCGGCGCGAGCGACGGCCTGAAATTCTGCCGCTCGCTGCCCGAGCGGTGCGGGGTGGTGGCCGTGCCTGTCGAGGTGCTGTGCGACGACAAGGCGATGGGCGCGCCCTTCGTGCGTTTCGCGGCATGCAAGCGCCCCGCGGTGCTGGAACAGGCCGTGGAGCGCCTGGCTGCTCTCGCCGGCTGACATGGACATGGCGGCCGACGCCGCGGGTCAGCGGCTCGGTCAGGGAGTGGAGGCGAAGCGTTCGCGCAGCTCGCGCTTGAGGAACTTGCCGTTGGCGTTGCGGGGCAGGGCCTCGTCGAGGAACCACACGCGGCGCGGGTGCTTGAAGCGGGCCAGGCGGCCGTCGAGATGCTTGTTCAGGGCGGCTTCGTCGAGTTCTGTGCCGGGAACGAGAACTACTGCCGCGGCCACTGCTTCTCCCAAGCGCTCGTCGGGCAGGCCGAACACGGCCGCCTCGGCGATCTGGTCCAGCTCGTAGAGCGCCTCCTCCACCTCCGAGCAGTGGATGTTCTCACCGCCCCGGATCACGATGTCCTTGATCCGGTCCTTGATGTAGATCCAGCCGCCATCGTCGACCTCGGCGATGTCCCCGGTGCGGAACCAGCCGTCGACTATGGCCTCGGCGGTGGCGTCGGGCCGGTTCAGGTAGCCCTTCATCACGTTGGGGCCCCGCAGCCGCAGCTCTCCGCGTTGGCCCGGATCGAGGGTCGCGCCGTTCTCGTCGACGACCATGGCCTCCATGCACGGCACCAGCGGTCCCACCGACGACGGGTTGGCCACATAGAACTCGTTGCTTATGGCGGTGGCGATACCGGCCGTCTCGGTCAGCCCGTAGCCGACGCCGGGACGCCCCTGGGACAGCCCGTCGTCGATCCGCCGTACGAGGTCGGTGGGGATGGCCGCGCCTCCTCCCCCCATCGAGCGCAGCGACGACGTGTCGGTGTTCTCCCAGTCGGGGTGCTGCAGCATCTCGCGGGACATGCTGGGCACACCGGTGAAGACGGTGACCCCCTCCCGCTCGATCAGCCGCAGGGCCTCCGTCGCGTCCCAGCGGTACATCATCACCAGGCAGCCCCCCGCGATGGAGACCGTGTGCAGCACGCAGTTGCAGCCGGTGACATGGAACAGCGGCACCGGCAGCAGGGCCACCAGTGGCGGAGCCTCAGGGGGCGGCTCCTCGCTGCCGGAGCGGGCCATGCGCTGGGCTCGGGCCGCGTCACCGGAGGCGGTCAGCAGGATCATGTTCATCAGGTTGTGAACCACGGCGCGGTGGGTGAGTTGGGCGCCCTTGGGGAAGCCGGTCGTGCCCGAGGTGTAGAAGATGAGGGCGTCGTCGTCGGGGTCGATGTCCGCGTCGGGGAGGGCATCGGGTGCGTTCGCAGGATCCGCGACCGCCTCCCACGGCAGCGCCGGCGCGGGCAAGTGGCCGTCATGGCGGGCCACGACGAGGGGGACCTCGCCGCGAGCCGATCCCAGCCTCTCCAACCGCTCGCCGTCGAGGATCAGCGCAACCGGCTCGGAGTCGTTCAGGGCGAACTCCATCTCCGGTCGCGTCCACCACGAGTTCATGCCCACCGCCGCCGCGCCCACCGAGATGGTGGCCCAGTGGGACAGCACCCACTCGGGGTAGTTGCGCATGGAGATCGCCACCCGGGTGCCCGGCCCGGCGCCGTACGCAGTGCGCAGGTGATGGGCCAGGGCCCGCACTCGGGCGTGGGCCTCGGCGTAGCTGTAGCGCTCCTCGCCGTAGACCAGGTAGTCCTTGTCGCCGTGGGCCGCCGACATCGCCCACACCGCCCGCATGTCCGGCATGGCGTTGTCGTAGACCCGCACCGGCACGCCGTTGACCTCCCTCACGGTCCAGCCGAACGGTCCCCCGGGAGCTGTCAGCGAGGCGAGGGCCGCGTTGAAGTCGTCGACAAGTTCGGAGGCGTTCGGCTCGGTCGTCACGGGAGCGAGCCTAGGTCCTACCCTCACAAGCGTGGTCGAAGCGTTGCACATCGGGTCAGAGGTCGGGGCCGCTCTCGCTTCGGGTGCCCCTGTGGTGGCGCTGGAGTCGACGATTTTCTCGGAGTTGGGCCTGCCCGAGCCAGCCAACCGCGAGTGCTTCCAGCGGGTTCAGGCTGCCGTGCGGGCCACCGGTGCCGTCCCGGCGCTCTGCGGCGTGCTCGACGGCAAGGCGGTCGTCGGCGCGAACTTCGCCCAAGCCGAGCGCCTGTTCGGCGGCTCCACCAAGCTCGGGGCCCGCGATCTCGGACCGGCAGTGGCTACCGGCCTCAAGGTGGGGGTGACCACCGTGTCGGCCACGGTGACGCTGGCCGCCGCCGCCGGTATCGAGGTGTTCGCCACCGGCGGCATCGGCGGGGTCCATCGCGGCGCGGACCGCAGCGGCGACGTGAGCGCCGACCTGGAGGCCCTGGCCAGCCACCCGGTGGCGGTGGTCTCGTCGGGGGTCAAGGCGTTCCTCGACGTGCCGCTCACGTTCGAGCGGCTCGAGACGCTCGGCGTGGCCGTGCTGGGGTGGCGCACCGACCGCTTCCCGGCCTTCTACGTGCGAGACGGCGGGCGGGAGCTGTCGAGCACCGTGCACGACGGGCATCAGGTGGCGGCCGCTCTCCGGGCAGCCGCCGCCCTCGGGCATCCCGGCGGGATCCTGGTGGCCAACCCGATCCCACCCGAGGCCGAACTCGACCAGGAAGCGATCGCAGAGTTGGTGACCGGCGCCGAGGCCGCGGCCCGGCGCGCGGGCGTCTCAGGGGGCGACGTGACACCCGCCGTCCTGACCGCCCTTGCCGAGTCCACCGGCGGGGCGATCGTGCCGGCCAACATCGCGCTGGCCGAGTCCAACGCGACGGTCGCCGCCGAGATCGCCGATGCCCTCACCCGATACCCCGCAGGCGGACAGGGAGCCGGCGCATGAGCGACGAACTGCTGTTGCGGATCGTCACCGACCCGGATGTGATCGCCGACCCGTACCCATTGCTGCGGGAGCTGCGGGAGACGTCGCCGGTGCACAAGAGCGGCTTCTCGGACTTCTGGGTCCTGACCCGCTTCGAGGACTGCCGGGCCGCGCTGCGCGACCAGCGGTTGGGCAGTCCCGAGCCGGGGGAAGAGTCACCTTCGCTGCTGGCGGCGGCCCGCCAGCCGAGGCCCGACGGGACCCGCTCGTTGCTGTTCCTGAACCCGCCCGACCACACTCGGATCCGGTCGCTGGTGAGCCGGGCGTTCACGCCCCGCCGGGTCGAGCGGCTGCGACCGGCGGTCGAGGCCATGACCGAGGCATTGCTCGACCCCATGGCTGAGGCGGGGGAGTGCGACCTGATCGACGCGCTGGCCTTCCCGCTGCCGGCCAACGTGATCAGTGAGCTGGTCGGGGTGCCGGTCTCCGACCGGGACTGGCTCCGGCCGCTGGTGTCGGACCTGGCGGCCACGCTCGAGCCGAACCGGCAGCCCGGAGAGGCGGAGCGGGCCGACGCAGCCTCGACGAAGGTGAACCACTACCTGAACGACCTGATCGACCGTCGCCGGGCCGAGCCGACCGACGACTTGCTGTCGGGGCTGATCGCAGCCAGCGACGGCGAGGATCGCCTCACCCAGGCGGAGGTGGCCGTCACGGTGTCGCTCATCTACGCGGCCGGCTTCGAGACGACGATGAACCTGATCGGCAACATCGTCCACACCCTGGTGCGCCATCCCGATCAGCTGGCCCGGCTGCGGGCCGACCGCTCGCTGGTGCCGTCCGCGGTCGACGAGGTGCTGCGCTTCCAGCCGCCGGTGCAGATCGACGGCCGCTACGTCCGAGCCGACACCGAGATCGGCGGGCACTCAATCCCCCAAGGTCATGGAGTTCTAATGCTGCTGGGAGCGGCCAACCGCGATCCGGCCGCGGTGGACGATCCTGATCTGTTTGATGTGGGCCGGAGCGAGGTGCCGATGCTGTCGTTCGGGTCGGGCATCCACTACTGCCTCGGAGCGGCGCTGGCCCGCCTCGAGGGCCAGGTTGTGCTGCAGGCGCTGCTGGACCGGTTCGGAACGTGGACGCCCCTCGACGACAATCCGCCCTGGAAGCGGAGGCTCACGCTCAGGGGCCTGGCCAGCCTGCCGGTCGCGTTCAGCTAGGCCTCAGTAGCCCTTCCACTCGGGCGGGCGGCGCTCCTGGAAGGCGGCCACGCCCTCGGCGGCGTCCTCGGTGCCTGCGTTCAGTTCGACAGCCACCGCCTCGTCGTGGGCCATGGAGGCGCGGTCGGCGTCCAGGCTGCGGTTGACCAGCCATTTGGTCAACGCGAATGATCGGCTCGGACCGGTGGCCAGGCGTGCGGCCCACTCGGCGGCGGCCGGCTGGACCTGGTCGTGGGGGACGACCCGGTTCACCAGGCCGAACTCGTGGGCCCTGCCCGCCGGCAGATCCTCGGCCAGCAGGAACAGCTCCATGGTGCGGCGCACGCCGATGATGCGGGGCAGCAGCCAGGGCCCCAGCGCGTCGGGCACCAGCCCCCGCCGGGCGAAGACCTCCACGAACTTGGCCCGGTCGCCGGCGATCACTAGGTCGCAGGCCAGCGCCAGGTGCGCGCCCATGCCGGCCGCGGTGCCGTTGACCGCTGCGATCACAGGCACGTCGCAATCCAGCAGGGCGTCGAACAGCGCGTACTGGCCGTCGAGCATCATGCGCCGGGCGTCGCCCATGATCCGGTCGGGCACCTCGGTCGAACGGTCGGGGTCGTAGTAGGAGTGGCGCAGGTCGGCGCCGGTGCAGAAGAACCGGTCGCCGGAGCCGGTGATCACTGCGGCGCGGGCCCGGTGGCTGGTGTTGAGCCCGTTGAGGATGTCGCGCACCCGGTCGCGGCACATCGGCGTCAAGGCATTGCCGGCCTCGGGCCGGTCGATGGTGATCCACGCCACCGAATCCCGGTAATCGAGCCGGACCTGCTCGTCGAGGGGTCGCTCATCGCTCACAGTCGGCCAACCTACTCGCCTCCGTATGGATCTCGGGAGGTTCTTGTGCTCTGTGCGCACAGAACTCGTACCAAGAATCCTGCAGGTACCTGGCAGACTCTCGCTCATGGCAAACACCGACGCCCTGGGGCTGTGGAACATCGCCGAGGCCGATCCCGACTTCCTGGCGGTAGTCGACCCCGAGCACAACCAGTTGACCTTCGGCGAGTTGGCGGCCCTCACGAACCGGATCTCCCGGGGTCTGCGGGCCGCCGGGCTCGGCAGGGGCGATCAGGTCACGACACTGCTGCCCAACTGCTTCGAGCAGCTCGCGCTCTGCCTGGCCGCTTACCAGAGCGGCCTGTACGTGACCACCATCAACTGGCACTTCGTGGGCGCGGAGATCAACTACATCGTCAACGACGCCGAGACCAAGGCGTTCATCGTTCATGAGCGCTTCGCCGAGGAGGCGGTCAAGGCGCTCGACGGCTGCGTCGTGCCCGAGGAGAACCGGTTCTGCGTAGGAGGGCCGGTCGAGGGGTTCCGACCCTTCGACAAGCTCGTTGCGGCCCACACCGGCGACAGGCCCGATCACGAGCAGCTGGCCACCGGGTCGTTCATGTTCTACACGTCGGGCACCACCGGCCGGCCCAAGGGAGTGCGGCGGGCACTGGATCCCCGGCCCCCCGACGAGGCCTCCTCCACCGCGGGAATGCTGCTGATGCTGTTCGGCTCCAAGCCCCACGACGGCAACGTCCAGATCACCCAGGCTCCGCTGTACCACACCGCGGTCAACAATTGGACCACAATGTCGTTGCATCTGGGCCACACCGTGGTGCTCATGGACCGCTGGACCGCGGAGGGCGCGCTGGAGCGCATCGAGCGCTACCGGGTCACGAGTTCGCACATGGTGCCCACCATGTTCAACCGGCTGCTGCAGCTACCCGACGAGGTGCGCTCGGGCTACGACGTGTCCTCGCTGCGCGCCATGGTGCATGCCGCCGCCCCCTGCCCGATCGAGACCAAGCGGCGAATGATCGATTGGTGGGGCGACTCCATCTGGGAGTACTACGCGGCCACCGAGGGCGGCGGCACCGTGGTCTCGGCCGCGGAGTGGATGGAGCGGCCCGGCACGGTCGGCAAGGCATGGCCCGGCTGCGAGGTCATCGTGGTCGACGAGGACGGCAACGACCTGCCCCCGGGCGAGTCGGGCACGGTGTACATGAAGATGCCGGGAGCGGTCTTCGAGTACAAGGGCGACGAGGCCAAGACCGCGGCCAGCCGCCTGCGGGACTTCTTCACCGTCGGCGACGTCGGCTACATCGACGTCGACGGGTACCTGTTCCTGAACGACCGGGCCAACGACATGATCATCGTGGGCGGGGTGAACATCTACCCCGCGGAGATCGAGGGCGAGCTGGTGCAGCACCCCGCCGTGGGCGACGCAGCCGTGTTCGGAGTGCCCAACTCCGACACCGGCGAGGAGATCAAGGCCGTGGTCGAGCTGCGCGAGGGCTGGGAGCCCAGCGGCGGCACCACCGGGACGATCCTGGAATGGCTGCAGGACCGCATCGGCCGCCAGAAGCTGCCCCGTTCGATCGACTACACCACCGAGATGCCCCGCGACCCCAACGGCAAGCTCTACAAGCGCAAGCTGCGGGACCCTTACTGGGAGGGCCACGCCCGGGCCATCTGAGGGGTGAATGGAGCCCCATCGACTGACTCATCGGTGGCGCACGCACCGCCACACCAAGTGACCCTAAGGCGTCAGCTGTATCGTTTGCTGAGTGCCAAGCGACAGGAAGCGACCGGGCAAGACGGAGTGGGCTGGGAGACGTAGGCCAAGCACCCGACGGTCTGGTTATGAAGCAAGGGCTGATGTGCGCCTGAATTCACAGAATGTTGCTACCTATCAGTTGAACCCATGCCAACACCTGCAAGTCGATTTCGCGATTCAAGCAGACCCCGGCGATCGCATCGGCTTTGGGGGGTGGTTTCTCGCCAGCGAGTCAGCAGACGTCCTCGTATTGGGTGGACCACAGCAACAGACCATGACATCCCATGGTATTGATAGGTGGAGTAAGTTTGGAAGCCAATGGGTGGCACGCTCTGAAGAGCCAATAGCACCAAGCTTGGTAATCGAGGCGAATGAGCCGAGCATAGTCGCGCTGTATGGACTTGGAGCAGGACTGGTGAGCCATCCTCACTATGATGCTGCGCGTCCTGAGATTCTAAACAACATGTGGCAGTTTGCGCCCGAAGCTAACTTTTATGAAAGCGGCACCGGTGCATTCACAACCGTTACTGCAGACTTGGAGGACGGAGGCACCGTAGCATTATGGACAAAGTCATGCAATCGCTGTGGAAGGTATCTTCCAGTCAATGTCCCTCGAGAGCGCGATACGCTTAGCTTCTCGAATCATTGCGTCGCGCAACACCGTCGCCCGTGTAGCCATGCCGGGTTTGGACGGATCAAACAATCCGACGGTGCAGAGGATAGACAGCTTGAGTATGGGTTTCAGCTTGAGTGCCGCTTCTGCAAGAAGTTTGAGGTAAATGCGCCACACAATCCACAGCGTACCTCTAGCCAAATGAAGGAAGATGCAGCAAGACGACGCGCTTTCGAGTTGCTCTTGGACAGTCTATACAAAGGCACACCATCCCTTAGGTATTCTCAAGAGACCGGTTCAGACCTGGCTGCTGATGTATTCGAGCGTTTCGACGGACGATGCTTCAAATGCAACAAGATCTTTCGCAATGAGCGGGAAATGCACCTCGATCACACTCGACCCCTTGCCCTGCTTTGGCCACTCGACAAGCACGCGACGGCTCTGTGCGCCCAGCACAATTCGGAGAAGCGTGATCGGTTACCTAGAGACTACTACAGCGAGGATGAGATTGGTCGCTTAGCAGTGGTGACAGAGATGTCCTTCAGAGAACTATATGATGAGCACTCCAATGCTGAGGCAATTGACATGCTCTATGAGCAGCTAGATTGGTTCTTCGATATCTTCCTTGAGAGTGAGGATCTTCAGAAGGTACGGGATGGGAAGCGTGCGGTTGACCTCCTGCTCAAGGCCCTCCACAAGGCGATACTTCAATATCCAGGCGGACCACCATTCGATATTCTTCAGGAAGCGCGTAGGCGTGGTATGCAAGTCTAGAGTCGGCTAAGGCTCGGCTGTCGATTATCCCTGCGCTCGCAGAAAATGTACCAATGCGCGATCGTGGCGCCTTTATCTGTTAGTCCGAATGACTGTGTGTCCTCCACATTCTCTTTCCCTACGAATAGCACCCGGAAGTCAGGCGATAGCAATGGAAGGATGTTGTCGGCCATGCACTCCAATTTTGTCTGACCAAGATGCAAGATAAGTATGCCGTTCCGTCTGAGAGATCTGGCGGACATCGTGATTAAGTCCTTGTACGGGCTGTAGCCGTTCTTCTGCTGAGTCTCCAGATATCTTGGCGGTTGCGTTTCAAAATCCTCGCGATCCCACCCTGCAAACCAAAGTCTGAGCCAGTTAGCGCTCCAGAACCGTAAGGATCTTGCAAAGGGAGGTGAAGTAATAACAGCATCTACCGATTGTACATGCAGATCTCGAAAGTCTGTCTGGAAGGCTTGGCCGTACGGAGTTGACTCTCTGAGTTGCAATAGCTGAGGAAGAACTCGATCTAGGCGCTTCGTTAGTCGATCAATGAGGCTCCTATACTCTGCGGGACCAGTGGGAGCCAACGGCGTGACTGGATGAGATCGGCGTGAGAGTGCATACGGCCTATTCCCGTGAAGAATGTGAAGGATGCTTGCACGGAGAAAGTTGATCTCTGGTCCCGCCGGAAGGCTGTGGAGGTAGGTACGTGCCGCTACTATCTCGGCCAGAGTCTGTGGATGGTAGTAGCTGTGTATTGGTCCGTTGAGTCCCCACTCCACATCAGTCGAGTCAAAGGGTTTCTCATCTCGGCTACCCGCGCGCACGGCAGCACTCAAGTCCTCGCTGAGGGTTCTCAAGATGTTCGTGTCAAGATGTTCCAACTTCGCAGAGGTAACAGCGTAGGCCAGAGGACTAAGGTCGTTCCCTAGCCCGATGCGCCCCAAGCGACGCGCTTCAAGTGGAATAGTACCAATGCCAGCAAGGGGGTCAAGTACGATCTCACCAGGTGCCGTAAAGTACTTAACAAGAAAATGAGCAATCGAAGGCTTCAGTTTTCCCTGATAAGAACATAGTGAATGAAGCGGTCCGCCCCAGTTTCTCTGAGAGTAAGGACGCCGCTTGTGTGGCGTCGCCTCACAGAGCCAAGCGGCACGCTCTGCGATAGAACACTCTGCTGGTGGATTCTCCTCACACAAGGCGAATTGCTCCTGAATCACTTCGCCTCCAAGCACAAGACCACTTGGACCAACGGCGCTCCGCCATATGAGCGCCGTGTTCGAAGATGGATCGTATCCGAATGTTTCCAGCCGCATTCAACCGCGATCACTGGCAGCAATTCATGTGTGGGTACGTGTACTCCGGCGAATTGACTATCACCGATGTCGAGCATCA
Source organism: Candidatus Aldehydirespirator sp. (assembly GCA_965203575.1). Classification (GTDB taxonomy): domain Bacteria; phylum Actinomycetota; class Acidimicrobiia; order Acidimicrobiales; family Aldehydirespiratoraceae; genus Aldehydirespirator. The sequence continues at coordinate 1,033,654 of OZ241894.1, read as the reverse complement.
AGACAGCATCATTAGAAGACTTTAGTCTTAGGCTTGTGAGTGCATCTTTCATGTCAGAGAAATACAGCCTAACCATTGCAGCGATTCTCTTATCGTATGCTACCGCGTCCAACTGACTAGCTACTACCTCTACATCAGCGATGGGAGTAGGAGCAGGCCGACGTCTTGAAACATTGTTGATTCCAGCCGTAATGCACCGGCTGCGAAGCGTGGTTAGTTCACTCTCGTCTTCCATGAATTGAAGAACGAGCAATTCAAGCTTAGTGTTTCGGCAATAGTTCGTTCCATTGAGGTATGGGGGTGAAGTAACTATTAGATCAATAGGATCGACGTCATCACACTGATGTAGAGTTCTTACATCCGCACACATAAACCTTGTAGTTGTCGATGTATCTAACTCATTGGTAGTTAGATCATCTGCTATCATCCGCAGATTTTCAATAAGAGTTGAAAAGAAGGGCTTGGGTATAGGATCACGACTGGTTCGCCGTCTGAGGTCAGTTCGACGGATCATATTGCTTGTAGGTATAAGTGTCACTGCCACTGCAAGACGCGCTAGATCTCGAATCGTACCGCATGAGTTTTGGTCGATGAACTCTAGTGTTGACATGATGCTCTTGGCAACATCGGTAGCGAAATAGCCTCGCATCTTGTTGATTGCGGCGAAAGGATGCGATTTACTTTCGTGTGCGCCTATTGAGCGATAATGGTCGAGATCCTCCGCTAATTCATAGAGTTGGCACGATTGATGATGGCTCCGGATGTACCCGTTTGTCTTTAGATCAGCTAGCCAGGCGAGAAACGGATTGATCTCGCAATATGATGAGTTAAGGCCCAGCTGAGCTGCTGCAAGACAGGTTGTTCCAGACCCACCGAAAGGGTCATGGATCTGCGGACGCTCACGCGAGGTGGAGCGTAAGGCAAGTTGCAAGAGATCAGCTGAGTAGCCCTCTACAAATGGGTACCACCTATGTATAGGCCGATCTCGGTTGTCAGAGAAGGTCGCCAGTCTGTGTAGGGGGCTCGCGCCATTCTTATTGTAAGTCTGACTAGGTAGCGGCACCGCCGCGGAGTGCAGCGTCCGTTGTCCCGGGCTCAGCGGCTCTGACGAGTAAGGAGACACATGGGTGACCCTACCGAAGGAGGTCTGCTGCCGGTGTGATGCCGCGATGGTGCTTGGACGGTGTGGGCCTTGGCAGGCCCAGCGGATGTCGAGAACGAGCTGATGCAACCTTCCAGAGCGGGCGGCGTGGTAGCCCGCCGAAAGCAGCGCGACCCCTGCGGGGCCGCCCACGACCAGGCCATCTGAAGATGTCGGTCGCCCGGCTGGCTGAGGTTGCAGCGGCCCGAGCGTCCGGTCGGGCCGTCGGGCCGTGATACTTGGGGCATGACAGATGCCAGCTCCATCACCGACGCCGAGGTCGCCAGAGCCCATCGCTCGCTCGGGCTGACGGCCGAGGTCGCCGACACCGACGCGTACACCAATACCGTCGAGCGCTTCCGGGCCCGCCGCATTGCCCTGCCCACCTTCGCGGAGTTGCGCGACCCGTCCACCATCCCGGCGGCCCGCCTGGCCGCGCTGGCCGGCGTGGACCGCAACGAGCCCGACGCGGCCAACCTGTTCCGGGTCCACTGGTTCGGGCGCCTCGACGGCAGCGGCCCCCACGACGTGCCCGACTACGTGGAGCTGCCGCCGGAGATGACCGGCGTCGACGCCCGCATCGTGCTGGCCCTGGGCAACCGCTTCCCCATGATCCGGGCCCACAAGGTGCTGGCCGCCTACGCCTGCCTGGCCCCGAGGCTGGTCACCGGCCAGTTCGACCCGACCCGGCACCGAGCGGTGTGGCCGTCCACCGGCAACTACGCCCGGGGCGGTGTGGCCATCAGCCGGATCATGGACTGCCGGGGCGTGGCCGTGCTGCCCGCGGGAATGAGCAAGGCCCGCTTCGACTGGTTGGAGCAGTGGACGCTCGACCCGGCCAACGACATCGTGCGCACGCCCGGCACCGAGTCCAACGTCAAGGAGATCTACGACGCCTGCAACGAGATGGCTCTCGATCCGACGAACGTGATCGTCAACCAGTTCTCAGAGTTCTCCAACCACCTGGGCCACTACAGCGTGACGGGCGCGGCCTTGGAGAGGCTCTACGAGCATGTGGCCGCCGACCGGCCGGGCTCCCGGCTGGCCGCCTACGTGTCGGCGTCGGGATCGGCCGGCACCCTGGGCGCTGGCGACTACCTCAAGGACCGCCATGGATGCCGGATCGTGGCCGCGGAGGCCCTGGAGTGTCCGACCCTGCTGGAGAACGGCTACGGCGAGCACAACATCCAGGGCATCGGCGACAAGCACGTTCCGCTGATCCACAACGTGATGAACACCGACGACATCGTGGCGGTCAGCGACGTGTGCACCGACTCGCTCGACGTGCTGTTCAATACCCCGGCCGGACGGGATCATCTGGTGGACCGGGCCGGGCTCGACGCTCGAATGGTGGGGCTGCTCACCCACATGGGCTACTCGTCGTCGTGCAACGCGCTGGCCGCCATCGCGGTAGCCCAGGCCCATGACATGGGCCGCGACGACGTGATCGTCACCGTGGCCACCGACGGCTCCGAGCTGTACGACGCCGAGCGGGAGGCCTACATCGGCCGCCACCACCGCGGCGGTTACGACGACGTGGCCGCCGCGTCGGCCTTCGGCCGCGGGCTCGTCGACGGCGCGGGCGGAGAAGTGCGCCACCTGGCCTGCTCGGAGGCCGAGCGGCGCCGGATCTTCAACCTCGGCTACTTCACCTGGGTGGAGCAGCAGGGCACCGCCTTCGAGGACTTCGTGGCCCGGCGCGACCAGCGGTTCTGGGACGGGATGCGCCACTTCGTGGATGAATGGGACGAGATGATCGTCGAGTTCAACGGCCGGACCGGCGCCCGCGACGACGACTAAGCGTTACTGGCGGCAGTCGTGACATCGACCTTCGAGGGCTACGCCGAACGGCTCGAGGCGAGCCGACTCGTGCCCGAGGGTGCGGCGGCCTCCGACGCGGTGGCGACCGCGATCGGCGAACTCGACGCGGCCGTTGCCGCCGTGGAGGGGCACGGCTTCGAGCCCACGCCGTTCGCTCCGGCCCCGGAACTTGCCGAAGCGGCCGGCATCGGAGACGCCGAACTGTGGGTCAAGGACGAGACGGGCAACGTGTCCGGCTCGCACAAAGCCCGGCACCTGTTCGGCGTGGCTCTGGCGCACCGGCTGGGAGATTCCGGCGGCGACGGCAGCGACGCCGCGCCCTACGCCATCGCCAGTTGCGGCAACGCCGCGCTGGCTGCGGTGGTGGTGGCCCGGGCGGTTGGCCGGCCTCTCGATGTGTTCGTGCCGACCTGGGCCAACGAAGCGGTGGTGGACCGCATAACCGAGCTTGGTGGGCGGGTGGTGCCATGCGAGCGCGAGCCGGGCGTGCCCGGCGACCCCGCCCACCACGCCATGCTGGCCGCCATCGAGGCCGGCGCGGTTCCGTTCTCGTGCCAGGGGACCGAGACCCCGGCCACGATCGACGGCGGCCGAACCCTGGCCTGGGAGATGGTGGACGCCCTGTCGGAGCACGACGGCGGGCGACCGGCTCGCCTCGACCGGCTGTTCTTGCAGGTCGGCGGTGGTGCACTGGCCACCGCGGTGGTGACCGGCCTGGCCGCGGCGGCGGACCGGGGCGATCTGGTCCGCCTGCCGGTGGTCCATGCCGTTCAGCCCGAGGGCAACCATCCCCTGGTGCGGGCCTGGGACACGCTGGCGCTCGAGTCGCTCACGCCGGAGCGCGCTCCGAACACCCGGGACAGCTCGTACTTCCTCGACCGGATCGTCCGTGCTCAAGCCGTGCCTGAGGGCACCATGGACAACGGAAGACGGGCCGCGATCGCCGAGTCGATCGGTCCGATCGAGGGCGACCGGCTGCGGGAGTTGGTAGGCCGCCTGCGCTACGATCCCGAGCGCTACATGCGGGTGTGGGAGAAGGAGCCGATGTCGTACGCCTCGGGGATCCTCGACGACATCACCTACGACTGGGTCGACATAGTCGAAGCAATGCTCGCCTCCGGGGGATGGCCCCTGGTCGCCTCCGAGGACGACCTCCGGCGGGCCCACCGCCTCGCGCACGAACACACGGGCATCGACGTGTGCCCCACGGGGGCGGCGGGCCTCGGCGGCCTGCTGGCCCTGACCGCGGCCGGCGACGGCTCCGGGGCTGCGGGCGTCTCTCCCCGCGAGCGCGTGGCCGTGCTGTTCACCGGGCGGATGCGCCCCGGCGACCCCGACCCGCTGGCCCACGAGGACTAGTCGGGCGGTGGCACCGATGGGGGAGGACCGGCAGGACGCGGACGGGGCGCAGCGGTTCGCGTTCGACTACAAGGCGCTCGAATCGATCGATCCCTTGCTGGGCAAGCAGCACCGCCACACCGTCGACGTGCTGATATGGACTCTGCTGGCGGGACGCCAGATCGAGGCGTGGCTGTCGGAGACCCTGGCTGCCCGCCAACTCGACACCTCCGGCTACTTCGCCCTAAGCGCGCTGTGGCTGGTCGGCCCGCCGCACCGAATGACCGCGGGCGAGCTGGCCCGGCGCATAGTCCAGACCTCGGGCGGGGCCACCAAGACGACGCAGCGCCTGGTCAGCCAGGGGCTGGTGCGCAGGGTGGCCGACCCCGACGACGGCCGCCGCAGCCTCTTGGAACTCACGCCTAAAGGCCTGGGCCTGGCCCGAGAGACCCTGGACGTGGTCCTCGAGGCCTTCGACACCGAGATCGGGGCCCTCGACGAGGCCGAACGCGAGGGCTTGGCCGCGGCCGTGCAGCGCCTGGTGTTCCAGTTGGGCGAGCGGCTCAACCGCTGACGCCGGCAACAGCCCCCTTCGCCTCGTCCACAGCCGTCCGCAGGTCTGGGAGTTCGCGTTCCACGGCTCCGGTCCGGTTGAGGAACACGAACACCATGCGAGCCACCTGCTCGCCGGTGACCGCCTCAAGAGCGGCCGCGTAGGCCGCGCCCTGGAGGCGGTAGCGGGCCATCTTGGCGTCGACGCCGTCGTCGCCTGCGATGGTGTCGGTCTTCCAGTCGACCACCACCAGCCCGTCGGCACTGCGGTAGACGAGGTCGACGTATCCCTCGACCAGGCGCTCACCGAACGACGCGGCCACGAACAGCTCCCGCCAGTGCTGGGAGGAGGCAGCCTCGCGGGCCACGGCGGTGCCGAGCGCGGCCCGGGCCAGGCCGGCCACAATCCTGGATCGGCCGCTGACACCCTCGGCCGCGGCCTGGCGATCGGCCAGGTCTTCGAGGCCCTCGCCGGTGGACAGGTCGACATCCTGGAGCACGCCGTGCACCGCCCGACCGATGGCGGTGCCGTAGCGCCCCTTGCTCCACGGGGGCTGCTCGGAGTCGTCGGGGTCCTTGTCCAGGCCCGGATCGTTGGCCGCCGCTCCGCCGTCGCCGGCCGACAGCGCAGTGGGCGACACCGCCAGCGGCACCGCAGCCCGCGCCAGGCAACGGTCGCGCTCGTGTTCCCACTCGCCGCGCTCGGGCAGCGGAGCCCGCTGCGGCTCCGCGGGAGCGGGCCGGCCGTCGACCGGGACCGCCCCCTCGCCGGCCGGGCCGAGGAAGGTCGAGCCGTCCACGGCCCCGGCCTCGGCCGCGCCAGCGTCGGCGAGGGCCCACGCCGCCGAGTTCTCCTTCTTGCCGGTCTCGCCGGGATCCCTGCGATGCAGGCTCACCACCAAGTGGTCGCGGGCCCGGGTGCAGGCGACGTACAGCAGCCGGAGGCGCTCATGGGTGTCCATCTGCTCGTCGATCGGCTTCCACGCCTCGTAGTTCTCGGACTCGATCCCTCCCCGCAGCCTCACCACCGGTTCTCCCGAGGCGTCGAAGGCCACCGAAGGCCCGCGGGTGGGTGCGCTGAGCCTGGTGGTCATGCCCGACAGGACCACGATGGGGAACTCGAGGCCCTTGGCGGCGTGCACGGTGAGGATGCGCACGCTGTCGTCGTCGGTCTCGGGCAGGATCGTCTCGGTCACCCGGGCGTTGTCGGCGCCCTGCAGCCGGGCCCATGCCATGTAGTCGCGCAGGTTGATGCCGCCGGCGTCGGCCCAGGCTCGGGCCTGGTCGATCACGAACCTGAGCCGCCTCCAAACGTCGCGTGGCCGCCCGCCGGCCACCGCGGTCTCGAAGGCGCCGCGCTCCCGAACCAGCCGGTCGATCAGGGCGGGCGGGCTGGTCCAGCGCTTGGCCCGGTGGAGCTCGGCAAGGTGGGCGATCCCCTCGGCCACCGGGTGGTCCGCCGGAGCGTCCTCGGGCAGCCGGCGAAGCAGCGAGAACCGGCCCCTGCAAGCCAGGCGCCAGTGAGCCAGGTCGTCGTCGCCGCAGCCGTAGAGCGGGGAGCGCAGGGCGGCGACCAGGGCCAACTCGTCGGTAGGGTCGGCCACAGCCTGAAGGGCCGCCAGCACATCTCGCACCTCGCGTGTGCTGTACACCAGCGAGGAGGACTCGGCCCGGTAGGGGATCCCGGCTGCGTCGAGGGCGTCCTCGAGGCTGCCCAGGCTGAGCCGGGACGGGATGAGGATGGCGATGTCCCCAAGGCGGGCCGGCCGGGGCGCCGGCTCGGCCGGCGACCCCCCATCGACATCCCACCGGTCCCGCAAGGCCGCGGCCACAGCCCGCGCGACCGACTCGGCCTCCCGCCGGCGCAGCTCCCCGGCGGAGGCCCGGCCCTCGATGACGATCGGTTGCGCACCCAGGACCGTCACCGCAGGCCCCTGCCGGGCCGGCTCGCGGACCGCGCCCAGCGGCGCGTACTCGGGCTGGCTGCCCTCCACTGGCTGGATCAGCTCACCGAACACGGCGTTGACCCAATCGATGACCGGCCGTGTGGAGCGGAAGTTGGTGGCCAAGCCCTCGATACGGCCCCGGTCCTGGCCGCTCGTCCAGTCCCGGGCCTCCAGGAACGTGGCGATGTCGGCCCGGCGGAAGCGGTAGATGGACTGCTTGGGGTCGCCGACGAAGAACAGGCGGCCCGGATCGGGGACCATCTCAGCCCAGCGGGCGGTGGCCGGGGCAGGGTCGCCACAGCCCAGCAGCGCGGCCAGCTCGACCTGTATCGGGTCGGTGTCCTGGAACTCGTCGATGAGCAGGCACCGGTAGTGGTCTCGCAACGCGGCCCGCACCGCCGGTCCGTGGGTGTCGTGTCGCAGCACTTGGCGGGCCCGGACCAGCAGATCGTGGAACTCGAGGCGTCCCCGGGCTCGCCGCTCCTCGGCGGCGCTCAGCGTGAAGGTGGCCAGCCGGGCCACGAGGCGCCTCAACGCAGCCTCCGCAGCCGATCGGAGCGCTCGTTCGCAAACCGTCTTCAAGCGCTTGATGCCGTCGCGGGCGTTCTGAACCTGGCCGTCCCAGCTGCCGGCCTTGCCGAGGTTGGTGCCCTTGCATTCCCGCTCAAGGGCCAGCAGCGCCTCGATCCGGTCGGTGCGATCGGCCGCGACCACCTCGGCGGGAACAGCCTCGCCGGTCAAGGCCAGCAGCCGGCTGCGATGCCTGGCGATGGTGTCGATGCGGGCCAGGAGCTTGTCACCGGGGTCCGTGCAGAAGGCGCGGATACCGGCCAGCAGGTCGAGCGCCCTGAGCGTTTCGGTGACATCGACGGGCGCAAGGTCGGGCTCCTGGTGGAAGTTCCAGCTCTCGAGGCGGTCCCAGTTCTCGTTCAGCTGCACGGCCAGTGCCCGGATCTGGTTGAGTCGCACGCCCTGCACTTCGAGTCCCAGCAGTGTCGGACCCATGGCGGGCTCGTCGAGGAGCACGTCGAGGAAGTCGCGCCAGCGGAGGTCGAACTCGATCTGGGAGCCGATGTCGTCGAGCACCTCGACGCTGGGCGGCAGCCCCGCCTCCACGGGATGCTCGCTCAGCAGCCTCTGCGCGAAGGAGTGCAGCGTTCCCACCGCGGCGCCGTCGAGCTGCCGGAGCGCGGCCTCGGCCGCGGCCTCCCCGAGAGCGTCCCGGGTGTCGTGGCTGTGCAGCCGGTCCCGGATCCGGTCCCGCAACTCGGCGCCGGCCTTCTCGGTGAAGGTGATGGCGGCGATGTTCTCCATGGCCACCCCGGAACCGATCAGCGCCACCACCCGGTCGACCAGCGCCCGGGTCTTGCCCGAGCCCGCGCCGGCCTCCACGAACAGCGTGCTGTCGAGGTCGGAAGCGATCCGGTGGCGCGCCGCCTGGTCGGCGAGGGGCGGTGTCGCGGCGGTCATCACGTCGCTCTCTCGGTGCTCCGCGGGGCCTCGGAGCGATCGTGGTCGGGATCCACGAGGTCGAGGTAGCGGGCCAGGGCCGGATCGTCACGCTTGCGCTGGAAGTCGCGCCACTGGTCGCGAGTGCCCATGCCGTCGGGGTCGCAGTAGTCGCACGGGACCCACGGCCTCCACACCGGCTCGTCGGGGTGCAGCGGGAACAGGCCGTCGCCGATCCCGTCGATGATGGAGCTCACCGCCTCGAGAACCTGCCGGCGAGCGGCGTTGGTGGCGTAGCCGACATCGCTGAACTGTCCCTTGGTCGACACGAACCAGTAGGCGCCGTGCCCGTCGGCGGTGCCCGCGATGCCGAGCAGGCTGCGGGCCGCGAGGTCATAGAGGACGAGTTGCAGACGGTGGCCGCCCAGTGTCGGGTCGTCGGGGCCGAGTCTCTGGTAGGCGCGGGCGGAGCCCGTCTTGTAGTCGACCACCAGCAGGCCGCCGTGCGGGGTTGCGTCGATGCGGTCGATCGACCCCCGAACGCTTACGGACCGCCCGTTGCCGATCTGAACGCTGACGGGGCCGCTCGCGCTGTGGGGCATCCCGAAGCCGAGCTCCACCGCCGCGGGCTGCGATCCGTAGTGGGCGCGCTGCTCGTCGTCGAAGTCGAGGAAGCGGACAAGGTCGGCGAGGATCTGGCGGCGGTCGTGCTCCCAGTAGAGCCTGCGCCCGACCAGGCCCCGCGCGGCGAGCCGGTCGCACTCCTCCTCCCCGACGGCGAGCAGGTGGGTCCGCCACGATTCGGGCCAGCGCGCCTCGGGTGCGGGCACGGCGCCGTCGGCGATGGCCTCGGCCAGCCAGCGCTCGAGGATGCGGTGCACGAGGCTGCCGCGCTCCAGCGGGCTGATTCGATGATCGTCGTCGGCGTCGTCGATGGCCTCGACCCTCAGGACGTGGCGCATGAAGTAGGCGTGAGGGCATCCCGCCCACATCTCCAGCCGGGAGGCGGAGGTCGTCTCGTTGCCGCCGGCCGGGTGCGCCAGAACGGTCCCCCGGAGGTCGCCGGCCGACAGGTTGCCGTCGAAGCGGGTGAGCCCTGGCGACATGCGGGCCCGGCGCAGCTCGATGCCCCGGAGCAGCTCCGGGCGCCGTCGCACACCTGGAATCCGGGCAAGCTCGCTCCATCCGCTCGCGGTGCGGGTGCGGGCGTCGTGCCAGTCGAGCACGCACCGGGTGTCGTACTCCTGGGCGTGGGCCGGGAACCCGGTGCGACGCAGCCCGGCCACGAACGACGGCACCTCCCGGGCTTCGCCCGCCTCCTCGGTCAGCCACCGGCTCGGCGACCGGTCGGCGGCCCGGCGGAGGTCGCCGCGGGGGTGCAGCAGCAGCGATCGTCCCGCGGCGGCCACGACCGCCAGCAGCGCCCGGTGGTCGTCTCCGGGACGGTCGGCTCTGGCGGGCAGGTCGCCGCCTGCCACCAGCCGCTCCCGGTCCGGCAACAGGGCGTCGTCGTTGCGGCGGGCGGGGAAGGTTCCCTCGGCCATGCCGCACACGACGGCCAAGTCGAGCTCCACCCCGAGCGCCAGGTCGACCGGCCCGACCAGCACGCCTGCGCCGAGGTGCCCGTGCCGGTGCGCGGCGCCCTCCAACTCGAGCCGCAGCGCCCGCCCGAAGGCGGCCACCGAGGGTTCGTCGTCGGTGCCGTCGAGATCTCCGAGACGGCTGACGGCGCGGTCAACCCTCTCCGCCATCTGCCGCTCCTCGTCCGGCCAGCTCCGGCGCAGCCGCCCGCCGAGGTACTTCTGGATCAGCTTCTGGCACCAGCCGGCCAGCTCGGCCCAGGTGCGGGGCGCCGGGCGGGGATCCAGGTCGGCGTGGAGCTCCTCGACGAAGCTCAGCAGCTCCAGCGAGCGCTCAGCGCTGCGCCGGTGCCGGTCGCCGCGCCATGCCTGCTCCTCGTCGGCGGCATGATGGTCGGCCTCGGCGGTGCAGTCCTCGGCGTACCGGGTGAGCCTGCCCCTCCAGCTGTCGATCCCGGACTCAACCCGGGCGGCTCGGGCCTCCCGCTCCCATGCGGCGCTCGGCACGCCCTGCCATCTGTGGCGAGCCGCCGGATCGTCGCCACCGGCCTCGCCGTCGGGTCCGCCGGCGTCTGCGCCGTCGCCGGGCCCGCGGGCGCTGGCCTCGCCTTCGGCACCCGCGGCTCGGCTCGACGCGTCAGGGTCGGGTCGTCTGACGCTCACCGGGGCGCCGGCCAGCCAAGCCATCACGACTCGCCGGGAGAACCCGCGGTCTCTCAAGGCCAGCATGTCCAGCAGCGACCGCCCCAGCAGCGACGTCTCCACCGTTCGGGAGGTGGCGCCGCAGCGCGGAATGCCGGCCGCGTCGAGCGCATCGCTGATCAGGCGCACGTAGGGGCTCTCGACGCCGTAGACGATGGCGCATCGCCCCAGGGGGGTGCCGGCTCGGACTGCGTCGACCACAGCCCGCACGGCGTGGCGCACTTCGTCGTCGGCGTCCGAGACGCTGAGGGCCTCCACTGTGGCTCGAGCTTGGGTGCGCCCGCCCGGCAGTGCCGGGGCGTCGAGCTCGGCGCCGAGCCTGCCAACCGAGACGACCACCGCAGCGTCGGCGTCCTCGGCGCCTGTCGCGCCCGCGACGATCGTCGTGTCCGTCGCCTCGCCGACCGCTCGCAGCAGGCCTGCCTGGCTGTCCGTGATCCTCTGCGGCAGGAACACGATCATTGGCCCTAGCTGGCGCGCCGCGGCAGAGGGATCGGCCCGCACCGCCGCGACCGCGGCCCGCGAGAGCTGCTGCTCGTTGCTGAAGCCTGCTTCGAGGTCGGCCGCGACCTCCCGGTGGATCCTCACCACGTCGGCAGCCCGCGGCGACTGCGCAGCCAGCGCCCGGAGCTGCCCGTCCCCGAGTTCGGACAGCTCGCGGTGGGCTCGGGTGAGGGCCCGCTCGGTGGCCGGATGGGTCTCCACGCCCCGGAAATGCCCGGGATCGCGCCGCAGCACGGTGCGGACCGCGGCGGCGATGACCGTCATGGTCACTCCCCGGCGCCCCTCGGTGGCCATCGCGACCCCTCCGAGACGCTCGGCGAGGTCGTAGACGGTGTGGAAGGCGACGGCGGCAACCCCCCGAGTGCCGTCGTGCTCGCGACGGCCCAGCGCCCGGCGGGCCGCCAGGCCCACGTAGTGGTTGGGCACGACGACGGTGACGGGGGCGAGCGGGTCGCCGCCCTTGGCCCGTGCCACGGCCTCAGCCAGCGCCTCGTGGGCCGGCGGGCCGTAAACCGTTGTCACCAGATCAACAGTCACGCCCGCACCCTAGAACGGCCCTGTGACACTCGACGCGACTCCCGATCGCCGCTCGCGGGCCGTCCCGTCGTCCCGCTGCCTCCGCCTCGCCAAATTGATGACGAATCCGCCCTCAGAGGCCCAATCGTCGCATCAATTTCGTCGGCACTAGTTTCTGCGTGTCGCAGGAGCCAGGATGGCCGGGGAGGTGCTTAAGTGACGGTCTCCGCGGGAGCTGTGTCTCGTGTGCCGCTGGTGGATCTGGCGGGAGCGTTCGAGCCCGGGCCCCGGCGCGACGAGGTTGTGGACACCATCCGTCGGGCCTGCGAGGACGTGGGCTTCCTGGTGATCACCGGGCACGGCGTGCCCCACGGCCTGGTGCAGAGGGTTGACGCGGCCTCGCGCCGGCTGTTCGCCCTGCCCCTCGACGAGAAGATGGCCTGGGCCCGGGCGTCGGACAACCTGCGGGGCTACGTGCCGATGGGGGGCTCTGCGCTGGCGCTGGCTCACGACGAGGAGACCCCGCCTGACCTCTCCGAGCTCTACACCGTCAGCCGATTCGACGATCCCGAGGCCGCCGTCAAGGCCGGCTCTCACCAGGGCCAGGACGAGGGGAGGGAGGCGTTCTTCGCGCCCAACGTGTGGCCCGACCCTGAGAGTGTTCCCGACTTCAGGGAGGCGCTCACCGCCTGCTACGCGGTGCTGGAGGACCTGGCCGCCAAGCTGATGCGGCTGATGGCGCTGGCTCTGGACCTGGACGAGCACTGGTTCGATGACAAGATCGCCGAGCACATCACCGGCCTCGCCGTCCTCCACTACCCGGCTCTGGACGGGCCACCTCTGCCCGGGCAGTACCGGCGAGGTCCGCACTCGGACTGGGGCAGCCTGACGATCCTGTACCACGACGGCCAGCCGGGGCTGCAGATCCTGTCGCCCGAGGGCCACTGGGAGGACGTTCCGGTCGTGGCCGGATCGTTCGTGGTGAACCTCGGCGATCTGATGGCTGCGTGGACCAACGACCGCTGGGTGTCAACCCAGCACAGGGTGGTCGTGCCGGCCGATGTCACCGGCGACCGCATCTCGGTCGCCTTCTTCCACCAGCCCGCCTACGATGCGGTCATCGAGTGCATCCCCACCTGCACCTCGCCCGACGACCCGCCCCACCACGAGCCGGTCACCTCCGGCGAGTGGATCCGCCTGATGATCGAGAAGACCACCACCTACTGAGCGGCGCCTCTGGTCTCCCCGTCGCCTGGCTGTCGGTGCCCGTCCCGGTCTCCTAGATGGTTGGTTCCAAGGGGGTGGACCACCCGACTACCCGGCTCCGCCTGCTCCCTGGTCGCCTGCGGCCGCTGGGCCCTTGGGACTGCTCGTCTGGGGTGCGGAGTCTCGCAGCGCTGGGGTCCGGGTTCTCGTCTCGTTGAGCGGCCGGCGGCGGGTCGAGCGTCTAGCTGGTGTGCGGGGCTGCGGGCGTGGGGGGCTGGGATGCTTCTGCTTGTCGTGGTGTCCTGCTGTGTGCCCCGGCGCGGCCGGTCGGCTATAGTGCGGAGCGACTCTCGCTCAGGAGGTGCACATGCCCGCTTGGACCGTACACAACGCTTCGGGACACAGCGCTTCGGGGTTCGCGGCGGCGCCTTTGGCGCGCGGGCGCGCCGATTCTGCCGGGGGGGGGTAGAGGCTCTAGCCGTGTCCTGATCGCGCTGCTACTGGTGGCGCTGGTTGCCGCGATCTTGGCCGCATCGAGCCCGGTCGCGGCCCAGACCGTTCCGACAGGCTCGGAGGAGGCTTGGTCCGCCACGCTGACGGCCCAAGATTTGGGGTCGGGGAAATATGGCTGCAATACAAACAGCGCAACCAACTGCAATGCGCTCCTGTCGGACCTCATTATCAGGATCGGAGGCCGTGCCTACAGGGTGGAGAGAGTTGAAGGCGGTAACAACGCGGTGTTCGTTCGGACTGTCCCACCCCTGCCGCAGGGCCGGGTTGAGGGCTGGCAATTGGAAGTAGACAGAGGTCCACTGCGCGGGCGGAGTAGGTATACGCTCCAGCGTGCGCGCACGCTGTTCGCGGGTGTAGCGGGTGACGCCTTCACGGCGAGCGAAACGGTTGAGCTGACGCTGTACCGGCCCCGCGCGGACATAGTGGCCGAGCAAGTGCGGAAAGGGGCCACCCGGTCGGCCAGCGCGTGCCCTGGAGCCGTAGACGCTGGCTCCCTCTGGCATTGCCACGGGGACGCCGTCTTCCACGCGCACGGGCCGGATTGGAGCGCCCGTCACCCGGCGCCGGGCCAAGCGGTGCGCGCGACCGGGGACCCGCTCGCCCGGCCTCCGGCGACTGAGCCGTCAAGCGCGGCCGATAAAGCGAAAGGCTTCGGCAACTGGCACTCGCACCCTGACGGCAGGTTCCACCGCCACGCGGGCGGGCATTAGCCATGAGCGACCCGCCCCCGCCCTGCCCCTGCGAGTGCAACTCGGGCGGGTTCTGCGGAGGCTGCGGCCACGCGGGATGCAGGGGGCCGGAGGTGGCCGGCGAGTGGACTGGGGCCACTCCATCGTGATGTGGCGTCCGATGAGTGAGCGACCCCCCGGCGACGCCGCGGCTGCCGTCGCGGGCGACCCGCTCACGGGCCGGGTGATCGTGCGGGTGGGACCGGCCGCCGCGGCGGCTTCCAACAGTTCCGCCCCGCTGCTGAACAGCTTCCAGGAGTCCCCGCACAAACCCTTGGAACTACTCGTCTAGGCGAACTTCCGGTTGCAGGGGTCATATATCGCACCTTTCGACCGGAAGTTCGGCTCGTACCGGGATCCGCCTCGGGTGTTGGGCGCGGGTCAGGCCTGTTCGGCGTTTTCGGCGTTCAGTCCCAGTCGGCGATGCCGTCGAAGCCGGCGATGCTGGTGGGGCGTAGCCGGATGACGCACTCGCCGGGCACACCATTGCGGGCCCCGTAGTCCTCGGCCTGATCAGCGCCCATATAGCGCCCGCCGCAGAGGGTGGCGACCCGCCGCACTTCGTCCAGGTCCTCGATGATCTCGACGAGGCCGTCGACCTTCACGAACGCATAGGGGGGATCCTCGACGTCGGCCACCAGCGAGATGCGGGGGTCACGCCGCAGCGCCCGAGACTTGCCTGCTTCGGCGCTCGTGTTGAACAGGACCTCACCGTCCTCGACGATGAACCACATAGGAGCCACGTGAGGCCTCCCGTCGGAGGAGACCCAGGCCACCTTCGCCGTGCGGGTGCCGGTGTCCAGGAACTCCAGAGCCTCTTCAGTGGTCATCTCTCTCATGGCCGTCCTCCGCTCATCCAAATCCCGGCGGCTATAGGGAACTGTTTCCCCACTTCTACCGGAGTATCGGATCGCGTGACGGGTTCGGGTCGGCGGGCAGGTCGGTGATGAACATGTGGCCGGGCTCGTGGGTGATGGCGATCTCGGGACGGGCGTTGGCGATGGCCAGCTGCGGGGAGACACCGCAGGCCCAGAACATGGGCACCTCGCCGTCGTGGACATCCACGGCGTCGCCGAAGTCGGGGGCGCGCAGATCCTTGATGCCCAAGTCGGCCGGATCGCCGACATGGACCGGACCGCCGTGGGCGTTGGGGTAGGCCTCGGTGATCCGCCGGGCTTGCTCGACTGACTCGGCGGGCATGGGCCGCATCGACACCACCAGCGGTCCGGCGAAGTCCCCGGCCGGCTCGCACTGGCGGTCCGTGATGTACATGGGCACATTGCAGCCCTGCTCGACGTGGCGCACGGGCAGCCCGGCCCGCATCAGTGCCGCCTCGAAGCTGAAACTGCATCCGAGCAGCACCGATGCCAGATCGTCTCGCCACCAGGCGGTGGCGTCGGTGGCCGAGTCGGTGTGGGCACCGTCGACGAACAGCCGGTACCGGGGAACGTCGCTGCGGAGGTCGCTGCCCGGCGCTGAGCGCGCCGCCTCGGTGCCTTGCTCGATCACCTCCACGATGGGGCAGGGCTTCGGATTGCGGGCCGCGAACGTCACGAAGTCGGAGGCCACAGCCCGGGGCAGCACCACCAGGTTGGCATGCACGCAGCCCGGGGCCAGTTGGGCCGTGGGTCCGGTGTGCTCGCCGGCGCGCATCACGAGCCGGGCCCGCCGTGCCAGGCCCGCGAGGGGCGGCTCGCGAGTCGGCTCATCCCGGCAGCTCACGGGATCGAAGCTACCGAAGCGCCAGGTTCCTGGCCTACTGCTCGGTACTCGCCTAGGGGGCGTACTCGTAGACGGTGTTGGACCGGGTAGCGGCCGGGTCGCCGGAATCGAGATGTTCGACGACGACCATCCGCCGCACGCCGCAGTCGCCGAAGTCGTCGCAGTTGATGGACCCGATGATCCCGCCGTATCCGGACACGCCGTCGAGGTACTCGCGCACTCCCGCCAAGTCGATCACGAGCGACTCGCCCTCGGGTTGTGAGGCCGCCTCTATTGCCTCCAGCAGCAGGGTGGCCGCGTCGTAGGCGTGGGCCCAGAAGGCCGCCTCCGGTGCCGTGCCGTAGGCGTCCTCGTACTCGGACAGGAGGTCGGCGCTGCGCCTGCCGGTGCTCTCGTTGGCGTTCGTTCCATAGCTGAGGTTCGGCCCGGACAGGAACATCCCCTCGGACTCCTCCAATCCCAAGAACGCGTCAGACAGCAGGCCGTCGCCGGAGAGCCGAAGCACGCCGTCCAGGCCTGTCACGTCCGGCAGTTGCTGCACGATGGCGGCGCCAACCGTCCGCGAAACGGGGAAGAACAGCGACTCCGGCGAGCCACCTGCGAGGTCGGTGAGCGTCGGCACCAAGTCGGTCTCGTCGCGGGCGACCACGCCGATGCCGGTGACCGAGCCGCCGAGCTCTTCGAAGGATGCGACGAATGCCTCTGCGAGACTCTGGGTGTAGGCGTCGCCGTTGTGGATCGCAGCGACCGTGTCGACGCCCTTCTCCTCCCGGAGGAACTGCGCCATCGTCCTCGCCTGGTACAGATCGTTGTCCGAAGTGCGGTAGTAGCCCACGTGACGGTTGGAGCTCGGGTTGCCGTCCAGGTCGGATGTGAGTCGGGGGGAGGTGTTCGACGGGGAGATCATCACCTTGTTGGCGCCGGTCACCAGCGGAGCGGCGGTGACCGCGGCCGCGGAGCACGTCGTGCCGATCACGCCTATCACGTCGGCATCGGCGGCGATCTCCGCTCCGGCCTGTTCGCCGCCCTCGGGCGAGCAGCCGTCGTCGACCGGCGTGCCGAGATTCACGTCGAACCCATGGATCGTCCCGTAGTGGTCGACGGCGAGCCGCACGACCTTCTCGTTCGTCGGGCCGGAATTCTCCTCGCTCAGCGTCAGGACCGACCGGATCTGGATGGCCTCGCCCGGGCCGACCTCCACAACCCCGAGTGACCCGTCGCCCAGGGCGTCGACGGTACTGTCGCCGCTGCCGCTGCATGCTCCCGCTACCAGGGCCACCGCGGCCACAACGGACAAGGCCGCGGCCAGCCGACACCTGCCCCCGGCCATGATTGTGGGGCGTAGTGCGCTCACGGATGCGAGGCTACTTACGCCGCCTCGACCCTGGGCCGTCACGGCCCGCGGCGCGTCGGATGCCCCGCCTGTCACTCCCCGGCTTCGCTGCGGTCGTTGAGGACGACGAGCAGGGCGTCGAGAATCGGCAACTGGCCCTTGTGCAGCTTCGTCCGGGCCGAATCGATCGTCCACCACGCCGCCTTGTCCACCTCGGGGTACTCGCGGACCTGGCCCGAGCCGGGTGGCCATTCGAGCTCGAAGGTGTTGCTGACCACGTGCGTGGCGTCGAAGTCCGCCTCGATCACCCATGCGCTGATCCGTTTGCGGCTGGGCGGACCGAATTCGCCGAGGAAGAGCCTCGACCCTTCCGGGGGCGGCGATCCCAACTCCTCCTCAAACTCCCGCAGGGCCACCGTCTCGGCATCGTCGCCCTCGGCGTACTCGCCCTTGGGGATCGACCAGGCGTGGTCATCCTTGTTGGCCCAGAACGGCCCGCCAGGATGCACCAGCAGCACTTCGACTGCACCGTCGGCGTTCCGTCGGTGAAGTATCAGGCCGGCGCTTCTCTTGCTTGCCATACGTGCTGTGATCCCCGACAATACGATGCATACGAGGGCCCAGCCGAGGGGGAGCCATGAGCGAGACAGACCGGGCAGCCGAGAGAGCCGCAGCGGTCGCCGATGCCATGGACGACATCACCAAGATCGACGCCCACGGCCGCGAGCACGGAGGCATCGACCGGGCCGGCTTGGAGCGCATCAAGAAGCGGCTGCTGCAACTGGCCGAGCGCGACGACCTCTTCAGCGACGAGGACTTCCCGCCGCCGGACACCCCCGGGGCGTCGTTCAGCTACCGGATCGCGCAGAACGACGACGACGAGCTGGCGCTGTACGTCCAGAGCGTGGGCGATGGAACGTCGGCACCGCCGCACGAGCACAGGACCTGGGCGGTGATCGTAGGGATGCGCGGGCAGGAGCTGAACCGCCTGTACGGCCCGTGCGCAGGCGGAGACGAGCCTGAGGTGCAGCTCGAGGTGATGGTCGAGCAGGGCACCGGTGTGGCGATGCTCCGCGACGACGTGCACTCGATCCACATCGAGGGCGCGGCAACCAACTTCCACTGCTACGGCCTCGCGCTCGAACGGCTCACGGACCGCCTGTTCTGGCACGCCGACAGCGGCCAGTGGCAGGTCTACGACGACGACAGTCAGATTCTCGAAGCCCGCCCCGGCAGGACGTAGCCTCCCTAGTCGAACTCAGCCGAGGCGGGGTGTGCCCTCGGTGAGGGCAATCTGCGCAATGCGGCCGATGCGTGCGGCCCGGGTCTGTTCCCGTTTGGCGTCAGCCAGCCACACGAGGAGCTCCTTGCGCCTCGACGGCGCCAGTGCCTTCCAGGCCGCTGACGCCCCACCGCCGGCCAAAGCCTCCTGCAGGTCCGACGGCGTCTCGGGCGTGCGGTCACTGCGGTCGAGACGGATCCGGATCTCCACCGAATCACCCGCGCTCTTACCAATGGCACCCCGGACCGCGCCGTTGAGGAACAGCCGGTGACGGCCACCTCCGACGGGTACGAGCGCCGCGATGAGCTCCGCTCCATCGGCAGTGCCCACGACCGGAACATGGCCCCGCAGCCCGAACGCTTCCGACACGGCCGCCGGAACATCCAGAGCCACGTTCATGATGTGCGGGTAGTTCGAGGGCAGTTCATACAGCACCCCCACGAATCGCTGCTCGCCCGACTCTGACATTCGATCTCTCTTGATGCTTGAGCGCCCTCGCTCGAACCCAGTTGCCGCCGGTGGTCTATGACCACAGCGGCCCGATCCACAAGCCGAGCAGCTGGCAGGAGACGCAAGGCCCCGGCCGAGACCGGGGCCTGCACCCAGCCACCGAAGCGCCTGGGGGGATGCACCGAAGGGTAACCACCCCCTACGACAAGAGCAAGAACTGGAACCTGCGCGGAAACGTAGGGGAGGGGGTACGTCCTGCATGCCGTCCCAGCATCGGCGACCGCCTCACACCCTGCCGTCCCGGTAGCACTTTGGCACCCCACTGATTGGCGTCGGCATATGGATCACTCCGACCTGGCCTGAGCGAGTGCTCAGCGGTTCTGGACGGGCGCGACCGTTTGGGTGCGAACCTCGTGAACGATGATTCCGACGGGCGCAGTCTCGGTGTAGTTGCCTGCCAGGCCGCCGCCGGAGCAGGTGACCCTCAGGTCGGTGGGCCAGGGGCAGCCTGTGAGGCCTCGGGCATGTTCGCTGAACAGCCAGTCGTCTGCTCCGTAATCGGTCTCGTGCTCGGGGGCGCGCATCTTGGGCGGCGAGCCGCCCTCCATACCGGCGTAGTCGAAAGCGTCCGACTCATCGATGCCTACCGCGTTGCTGAATGTTCGCAGTCTCGTCGTGAGTTCGCCGGGACCCGGGCCAGTGTTGGTGTCGAGATACTCTTCGAGCGCCATGCTGTAATGGGTGAACCGGCTGGACTGCTGCTCGAAGCGGCCTTGCCCCCAACGTCGTGAGTCTTGGTTCATGAACAGCGGCCAGCCGCCGGCGCCGACGATCCGGTAGTATCCGGGGTGCTGTGGCTGCCACACGCATGAGAGTGTGTGCTCGTGGCACTCGGCCACGCTCCGCAGGGCTGTGTCGCGGGCGCCGTCGTGGGTCTGCCATGTGAGGCCGCGCGCTTCGGTGCGGCGCATCTGCTCGTCTTCCGGCAGGTTGGTCCACCACTGGAGTGAGTCGCCGCCGAACAGTCTCTCGATCTCGTCGCGGGCGGCCTGGGTGTCGGGCCACAGTTCTTCGATCATGATGCTGAACAGGGGCCACTCGAAGAACAAGCACTCGCTTGCGGCCATCTCATGCAGATTCTGGTAGGCCCGGCTGGAATCTATGTTGGTGAAATAGCGTGGGACTCGATCCAGTTGGTCGCTGTCGCGATACTTGGGTGCGAGACGACGGCGACTGGTGACTCCTATTGCGTTTTGAACGGAGCTTGGCTTGGGGTTGTAGGACAGGAAGGTGAACGTCTCGTAGCCGAAGGGGAGATCGGCTATGCGCAAGATCACGGCTGAGTTGACCACCGCGAGCCCCGAGGCATGGTTGCTCGACCATTCGACCGACCCCGACGGCGGGTCGGCGCACAGGGTTGTCGGACTTCTTGACTCCTGCGGACAATCGGCCACAGTCCTGGCAAGCGGGTCCAGAGAGGCGGTCAACCTGGGGTTACTCCCGTAGGAGAAGTCGAACCCGCAGCGCAGGATGGCGCGTTGCGCCCAGTAGGCGCCGGCATCGTGATTCGACGGTGCCGCCGTGTCGTCGTCGCAGGTTGGCGTCTCGAAGGGCAGGGTCACACACGGCGTGCAGCCCGCCTGGCGCACCTCGTCGGCTCCCACCCTGTTGTGCTCGAAAGCGTGCTGGTAGCCGCGGCAGCGGATGGTCTCAATGATCAGGTCGCAGCCCCCGGTCCTGCTGGCCCGCTTGAGACACAGAGACGGCTGGCTCGCGCACGAGGCCCCTTGCGCGTGGCATGCGGGGTTCAACCATGCGCCGTCGAACTGGCACCAGTGGTCGTTGGCGGTGTTGGTGCTCAGTCCGATCTGAGAGCTTCGGAGCATGAGGGCGGCGGGAAACGGCCCGGTGGTGTAGTCCGAGCAGCTTCGCTCGCTCCCATCGCGGAGCACGTCCTCTCCGACGTAGGCCTCGCAGGCCCCTTCGGCGTCGGCGAACACGCCGAAGTCGGGCGCTCCCGTGGCACACGCCGGCACCGGGGTGCCCGCGGGGTGAGCGGTGGGCAGGTAGCAGACGCGGAACCTGTTGCCGGGCTGGTAGGCGCCGTCGCAGGTCCATGAGCGGCGCTGCACGGCCCGGCAGGTCTGCGAGCCGTGCTGGTGAAGCCCCGCGACGCACTCGATGGGATGGAAGGCGCGGCACATACTGCCGTCGTCTATGACGGCGTACCCGGTCAACGCCTGGCAGTCGCCGTAGTCGGACGACGTGGACTCGACCCGGTCCTCGCAGAACTCGGGGTAGCGGTCGTAGCCGACGACGGGTGTATGGGCGGAATCGGGAAACTCGGACAGGACGTCGTCGGACGGCATCGACAATTTCATGAGCCGTCCAGCCTCGAGCGGGCTCTCCGGGCATGCCGGCACCTCCAGCACGCACAGCGACGCATCGGCGGGATCCGGCTCATAACCGAACGGATTCGCCTGGTCATACCAGTACGAAGTCGTAGGGCAGGGGTCGGCGGCGACGATCTTCGTCGAGGGAGTCTGGGCCAGGGCTGCGGACTCGCCTATCGCGTCGCTCGCAGGCCCGGGCAGCAGGCCTGCCTCCAGCGGTGACACCAGGGCCGCGAGCGCGACCAGCGCGACGATCAGCAGCCTGGCTGCCCGCCGGCGTCTGCCGCGGGCGCGGCCGGCGTCGGCGGTCACCGGGGCCAGCCCTTGGGGCATTCGTCGGGTCCGTCGGGCGGGGGAGACTCGCAGATCAAGTCCGCGGTCAGGACTGCGTTCAGCGGCTCCCAGATCTGGCCCTCGGTGATCCAGGTCTGCACGTGGCCGTTCCATTCGAGGGCCCAGGCGTCGAGCCCCTCGCAGTCCTCGGCGGGGCGGTGGGCGGCGTTGGCCACCCGGTAGGAGATGTCGATGACCTGGTCCTCGAGGCCGCGCGAGACCGACAGCAGGTAGGCCTGGAGGCGGGCCGGGGACCGGGCGGGCGAGACCGTCTCGCCGCCGGCTCCGACGACGGTGGGATAGCCGGGCGTGACGCAGGCCACCGACAGCGCCGCCGTTGGGCTCACGGCCACGATCCACACCTCGTGGGGGTAGGCGGCCGGCTCGGAGCGACGGACCCCGGTCGCCAGGTAGGACGCGAGGACCGTCAGGTCGTCGGTGCGGGCCGGCTCCACCGTGGCCGCCGCCACGCACAGCTGGGCCAATGGGCTCGGATCCGCGAGGGCGCGCGAGAACTGGTGCTCGTAGCGCATCACCGTCAGCGCGGCCGCAGTGGCGAAGTCGCCCAGAACCGCGAGGTCGGCGCCGGCGGCAGGCTCGGCGATGCCGTCGAGCTCCCAGGCGGTGCCGCACGCCTCGGGCGGGAAGGCCCAGTCGAAGTCGGAGGTCCACACGGGCAGGTGCTCTGCCCGCAGCCGGCCCAGGTCGGTGCGGGGCGCGGCTCCGGGGTCGAGGAACACGCCCGGGCGGCCCCCGGCGGGCACCTGCACCGCGGGACGGCTGGTGGCTGCGGCCCGTTCCGGCGTTGCGTTGCCGTCGCCTGCGTTGCCGTCGCCGCCGGCTACGGAGCCTCCCGCGCAGGCGGCTGCGGCCAGCATCATGACCAGGGCGGGCACGATGTTCCTGCCGCGGCCGGCCCTAGCCACCGGGGCGCGCCTCAGCCGGGCCGGCTGCCGTCTCCCCGCGTGGCGCCGGCCGGCTAGCCGGCCTGGGCTCCGAAGCGGACCGCGGCCTCCATGGAGTCGAAGCGGCGCAGCACCTCGCCCTCCACGGCCCGCACCGCCGGGTCGTCGGGATGGCGGGGGCGGGGCAGGTTGACGGGAATGTCGTCGAACACCACGCCGCCGGGGCGCAGCATCACGATCCGGTCGGCCAGTTCGACCGCCTCGGACACGTCGTGGGTCACGAACAGCGCGGTCTTGCGGGTGTGCAGCCATACCCTCTGGAGGTACTCGCGCAGCGACCGGCCGGTGAGTGCGTCCATATGGCTGAAGGGCTCGTCCATCAGCAGGATGTCGGGGTTCACCAGGAACGCCCGGGCGATGCCGACCCGCTGCTGCATCCCCGCCGACAGCTGCGACGGGTACAGGTGGGCGACCTCGTTGAGCCCCACCATGGTCAGGTAGAACTCGGCCTCCCGCCGCGAGCGGTCCGACTTGCGGTCCTGCACGTACAGCATGTTGTTGAGCACGGTGCGCCACGGCAGCAGCCGGGGCTCCTGGAACACGTAGCCGACCTGGGCGGGCACGCCGTCCTGCACGGCCCGCACCGAGCCCGAGGTGGGCGTCTCCACGCCGGCCACGATGTTGAGCAGCGTGGTCTTGCCGCTGCCGGAGGGGCCCAGCACGGCCACGAACACGTTGCCGGTGACCGACATGTTCACCCCGCCGAGGGCCTGCACCCGGTGCGGGTAGGTGATCGTCGGGGGGTAGATCTTGGTCAGGTTCTCTATCAGGACAGTCGCCATCTGGCCCTTCCTTAACTCTTGCGGTCTTGGTCTTGCGTCTTGGTCTGCTCAGCGCCGGTCGCCCGCGGGCGTGCTCACATGCCCCAGTCCTCGGCGAAGGTGAGCGTCGGCTTCTGGTTCCACTGGAACGCGTGGCGCTCAAGGCGTCGCAGCACGAGCCGGTCGAGCACGGCGATCAGTATCACGAACAGGAACACCCAGCCCACGAAGCCGGGGTAGCGCAGAGCGTCGTACCAGAAGCGGGCCCGCCAGCCGACCCCGTCGGTGGCGCCGAACCACTCCACGATCAGCAGGCTGTTCCAGCCGGTGGTGATCGCCAGCCGCACGCCGGTGAAGGCGTTGGGGAGGGTCCCGCCCACCAGCAGGTCGACTATCTGGTTGCGGCGCGGCACCTTGTAGGACTTGGACATCTCGATGAGCCCGGGGTCGATGCCGCGCACGCCGGAGCTGAGGTTGATGGCCACGAACGGTATGGCGGTCAGCACCACGGCCACGATCGGGGCGGTGGAAGTCAGGCCGAACCACAGCGACGCCAGGAAGGCCCACACCACCGCGGGAAGTGCCAGCAGCACCAGGGTGGTGTCGTTGAGCAGGCCCCGGACCCAGCCCGAGGCGCCGATCATCAGGCCCAGCACCGCCCCGGCGGGGATGCCGATGGCCAGGCCGATGGCGTAGCGCTGCAGGCTGAGGCCCAGCGGTCCCCAGAACTCGCCGAGGAGCATGCCGCCGTGGGAGCCGCCGGTGATCTCGGTCCACATGAACGACACGACCTTCTCGATGCTGGGGACCCGGTCGCTGGTGACGGTCAGGTACTGCCAGACGGCCAGCAGGATCAGGAAGGCGATCAGCTGCACCACCCACGGCCGGCGCAGCGCCCGGCGGGGCGCCGAGTGGCTGCTGTCGCCGGCCGGGCGCAGGTCCCCGGCGGGGAGGGTGGGAAGATCCTGGAACCCGCTGGCGAAGGTGGTGGGGTCGTTCGGTCTCGGCGGGGCGGGGGGTCTTTGGGCAGTGTCAGTCATGGGTTGTTCGGCCTCGGTGTCGGCGGGTCTTGTGGGGATGCCGGTCGCGGGTCATTCGGTGCAGGTGTCGGCGGGCGCTACGCGGTGCGTCCCTGTAGTCGGCGTTCGATCTGGCGGAAGACGAGGTTCTCGAAGATGAGCATCACGGCGATGAACAGCACCGTCCAGGCGATCATGCCGCGCACGTCGTAGCTCTCGAAGCTGCGGCGGATCTGGAAGCCCACCCCCTCGGAGGCGGCGAAGATCTCGGTGAGCAGTTCCATGCGCCAGGCCACCGCGAAGGCCAGCCGGGCCCCGGCCAGCACCGATATGAGCGACGACGGGAGCAGCACCCCCGAGATGATCTGGGACCGGGTGCGGCCGAACGACTCGCTCATCACGATGAGCCTGCGGTCCACCCCGGTGAGTCCCTGGGCGACGTTCATCATGATGTAGGGGGTGGCCACCAGCGCGGTGGTGATGACCGGGCCCAGCGACGACACGCCGAACACGACCAGGGTGAGGATGGCCAGGGCCACGATGGGCGTGCTCACCACGAACTGGACGATGGTGCGCAGCAGGGTCCGCCACCAGGCGTTGTAGGCGATCAGCCAGCCCAGCCCGCAGCTCACCACGACGGCCAGCAGGAAGCCGCCCAGAACCCTCAGCAGGCTGGCCTGCATGTTGGTGCGGAAGTCCCGCTCGGTGATGAGCGTCCACGACTCGCCGGCCACTACGTGGGGCTCGGGGAGTTGCTGGGGGTTGAAGACCACCCGGGAGAAGAAGTACCAGACGCCGATGAACGCGATCCAGCCGATCAGCACGCTGAAGCGGAACACCCAGCGGCGCAGGACCGCCCGGCGCATCTCGCGGGTGGAGAGCGCGGCGATGGCGTCGGGCGTGACTGAGGGGACCGTCAACATCTTCCCCTACCCCCTTGTCGGTTCTGGTCGGTCCGGAGCCGGTCGCTCCGCACTGTGGTGTCCGGCGCCGTCCGGGTCGGAGTGGTCGTGGCCGTCCGCGCCCGGGGAATGGAGGGTGTCCAGCTCCGGCAGCGCGGCGTCGGCGTCGAGCAGGCCGACGCGCTGCATCTCGGCCAGCAGGGCGTAGTGCATGTCGGCCTCGTCCTGGTTGATGTACACCGAGGACGCGACCCAGTCGTGGCGGCCGGTGTAGTCGGCGATCCATGCGATCTCGTCGTCGTCGGTGACCGAGAACAGGTGCGGGTAGTCGGCGACCATGCCGGCCAGGTCCGACTTCCATTGGCTGAGGCCGGCGTCCCACAGCCCGAGCAGGGAGGCGACGGCGTCCTCGTTGCGGTGGTGCCACCCGGCGTCGACCAGGAACGCGTCCGCCATCGGGAGCATCCCGGGCTCGCCGAGCACGTCCTCGGCGTAGACCTCCGCGGCTGACCGGCCCCCGTACAGGGCCCTCATCGTGCCGCCGGCCAGGTAGGGGACGCTGAAGTCCGGCACGCAGATGCAGGCGTCCACGTCCTCGCGCATCACCAGGTCGGCGACGCTGGCCGGGTCCACCACGACCAGCTCGAAGTCGGGGCTGTCGACCCGGAGGTCGAGGCCGTGCAGCGACTCCGCGATCAACCCCCACAGCAGCGTGGACCCGAGCGAGCTCTCGACTGCGATCCTCGCCTCGACAAGGTCGTCGAGGGTCTCTGCCCTCGAGGTGCGCCGCACGGCGAGGATGCTGCGGTCGGTGGTGAACTTCCCGACGATCGACGGCTCGCGGTCGGACTGCTCCACGAACTGCGGCACCTCGAGCGCGTTGACGACCACCACGTCGACGTGGCCGCCGGCGAAGGCGGCGAACTGGTCGAAGGGACTGCTGGCCTCGATCCTGATGTTGTGGGACGCCTCCCACTGGGCGACCGTGCCGGAGTCCTGGAGCCATTCCCAGACCGGGTCGGGGGCAAGGGCGAGGCGGATGCGCACCGGGTCGGACTGTTGGGGGCTCAGATCCTGAGCCGGTGCGCCCGCCTCGACGGTCACGGTGGTGCTGCCACCATTACTGCCGCAGGATGCCGCCAGCAGCGCCGCTGCCATGAGCACCACTCCCAGTGCTCGCAGTGCGTGACGGCCGGCCATCGGGTGCCTGCTCCGCTACCCGGCGCCCGCTCCGGCCAGGTTGGCCGGCAGCATCCAGTCGGTGGTGGAGCGCATGCAGCCCCAGAAGTTGAGCACGCAGTCGGGATCGGCCTGCAGCACCCTGAATCGCTCGGCCCCGTTGAGGTCGGCGGGCGAGAAGGTGATGAGCCCTCCGTACTGGGTGTCGTACTGGGTGTTCTTGAGGGCCTCGGCGAACGTGTCCGGATTGATCTCGCCCTGCACCCGGGTCATGGCGCTGAAGGACACGTCCAGGTAGTCGCAGATGGCCAGCATGAACGTCCAGGCGTCGGTGTGGAGCCGGTGCGAGAACGGCTCGGCGGCGACCGCGGTGTTGCGCAGGGTGACGCAGCCCTGGTCGAGCGCCGGGACCTCGTCGCCGGCCGCTCTGCGGTTGCTGACCAGCACCAGGTTCGCGGCCTGCCTGGAGGGGACGTCGGCCAGGACGACCGTGGCGGGCTGGATGTCGTTGGCCACCCACGTCGGCGTCCAGTCGACCAGTTCGGCCGCTCGCATGAATCGCCGCATGTCGGTCCAGTCCGCGGTGGCGGCCACCGCGGTCACTCCGGCGTCCTTGAACCGGTTGGCGGCATCGAGGAAGAACTGCTCGATCTGGCCGTAGAGGCCGGCCAGCTCGGGCGGCAGGGCGGCCAGGCTGCTCTGGGCCTCCGCCTGCTCCTCGTCGGTCAGGTCGCCCTCCAGCAGGCGCACCTGCTTCTCCTGGAGCAGCAGCGCGATGTCGGCGAACTCCGGTGGAACGTGCGCGGTCGGCACGTCCTCGAACCCGAAGCGCTCGACGATGGCTACCGCCTCCGCCATGTCGGATATGCCGTGAAGCAGCCCGACGCGGTCGCCGGGGCTGATCACGTTCGACGACAGCGCCACGTCCACGCTGGCCGACAGCAGGCGCTCGACGGTGCCGTCGTCGATGTAGAGCCGGTCGCCGGTGCGGTCGAAGGTCGATGATGGGGCGAAGGCGTACAGGCCGATGGTGGGGAGCTGGGCCCCGATGGTCGCGCACTCCAGCGTCGCGTCGATGATCCTGAGGGTCAAGTGGACCACCGGCCGCTGGGTGGCGAGGTCGGTGCAGATCTGGGTGAGGCTGCCCGCGGGGTCGGCCAGGCTCCAGAGGTGGTTGACGAACTCGACGCAGCGCCCGTTGATCCCGCCGTTGAAGTTGACCTCGTTGGTGTAGGCCTCGATGATCAGGCCGGGCTCCTCCACCACGATGGCCTCGAGTCCCAGGGCGTCCAGCTCGGCCAGGTTGATGCCCACGTAGGAGATGTAGATGGGCTCGGCGCCGGGCTGGTCGCAGGGGTTGTCGCCCCGCACCGCCATCACATCGCCGCCCGCGGCCACGATGCCGGCGCCGGGCCTGGTGGCCATGAAGTCGCTCGAGGGGGCGGCTTCCGCGACTGCGGCCTCGGAGCCGCCCGTGTCGGTCTGGACGGTCGTGCCGCCCCCGCCGCCCCCGCCGCAGGCCGCGGCGACGAGGCCGAGCACCGTGAGGGCGCCGCCGAGCGCGAGCGCCCGGTGCCGGGGCAGTTTGAGGATCCGGGAACGCGCCGGCACGGGGCGCGGCGAGGGGGCGGACGGGTCGGGTCTCATCTAGAACCTCGGGGGTGCAAGCAGCGAGGGGTCGGAGGCCTCACTCAACAGTTGGGACATTGCCGGCGCCGACGCCTGGGCCGCGGCCATCGTGCAGGCGATGGGGTG
The DNA here is from genome assembly GCA_965203575.1 of Candidatus Aldehydirespirator sp. GTDB lineage: Bacteria > Actinomycetota > Acidimicrobiia > Acidimicrobiales > Aldehydirespiratoraceae > Aldehydirespirator. Next base: position 1,005,564 of record OZ241894.1, on the reverse strand, counting down.
CACGACGGCGGTGGTGGTCTCGTCCACGTGGATGCGCCACGGCCACCGGGCCGCCACCGAGGAGGTGGCCCCCACGATCGCGAGGCGCGATCCGGGGGTGGTGGCCACCTGGCCGGCCCGCTGGATGAGCAGGTCGTTGCCGGGGCCCACCACCAGGACGTCCAGCGAGGCGCCGCTGCCGGTGTAGGCGGTGGACAGGAGCTCCTCGAGCTGGGGGGAGTCGAAGCTGGTGGAGTGCACCCGCTCCCAGCCGGGCAGGCCCGCCGGAGTCTCCAGCCCGACGGTGATGATCCGGATGTCGCCCGCGAGCGGCGACGAGCCCAGCGTCCCGACGACCGCGTTGAGCAGCCTCACCGACGGCGTGCCGGGGCCGGACACGATCAGGCAGCCGACCTCCTCGACGTTGAGCAGCAGGGGCCCTTCCACGGTGTCGCCCACCGGGACGAGGGCGGGGCACAGGCTGGGGCCCTGGGCGGTGGCCTCCAGGTCCTCGACGGTGGTCCCCGGGGGCAGCTCCAGCACGTAGCCCCCGGAGGCCGCCTGCCAGCCGTCCGGGGCCTGCACCGGCCGGTTGAGCAGCAGCTCGAACCCGTAGGTGCCGACCCGCACGGCCAGGACCGCGGGCTTCTCCCGCAACTGCCCGACGGTGACCGCCCGCAGGTGGCGCATCGCGGTCTCGATCAGGTTGAGCGTGTCGACGCGGGCGCTCTGGCGGAGGGACTCCTCCATCGGGTCCAGGTCGTCCGTCCTGCCTCCGCGCCGGCGGCGGACCCGGGCCAGCTGCCACAGCATCATGGCGTCGCCGATGGCGGTGCCGGCCAGGCCCCGGTTCGAGGCCGCCACCACCTCCGCCTCCGGGGCCGGAGCAGCCGTCTCGGCGCCGGTGAGCGACGGCAGGAAGCTCGGCATGCGGGGCGCCTCGGCCTCCACGTACGGGACCTCGGGCTCGATGGGGCCGAGATCGGGGAGCCCCGGCCCGGGCGCCACGGGCGGGGGCGGCTCGTGGCTTGGGGGTACGGGTGATTCGTAGGCCGGTGGGGGCGGTTCGTGGCTTGGGGGTACGGGTGATTCGTATGGGGGTGGGGGTGCGTCTGGCGGGGGTGGTTGGTAGGCGGCCGGTTCGTGACTTGGGGGTACGGGTGATTCGTGGGCCGGTGGGGGTGGTTCGTGGCTTGGGGGTACGGGTGATTCGTGGGCCGGTGGGGGTGGTTCGTGGCTTGGGGGTACGGGTGATTCGTGGGCCGGTGGGGGTGGTTCGTGGCTTGGGGGTACGGGTGATTCGTGGGCCGGTGGGGGTGGTTCGTGGCTTGGGGGTACGGGTGATTCGTGGGCCGGTGGGGGTGGTTCGTGGCTTGGGGGTACGGGTGATTCGTGGGCCGGTGGGGGTGGTTCGTGGCTTGGGGGTACGGGTGATTCGTGGGCCGGTGGGGGTGGTTCGTGGCTTGGGGGTACGGGTGATTCGTGGGCCGGTGGGGGTGGTTCGTGGCTTGGGGGTACGGGTGATTCGTATGGGGGTGGGGGTGCGTCTGGCGGGGGTGGTTGGTAGGCGGCCGGTTCGTGGCTTGGGGGTACGGGCGGTTCGTATGGGGGTACGGGCGGTTCGTATGGGGGTGGGGGTGGTTCGTGGCTTGGGGGTACGGGCGGTTCGTATGGGGGTGGGGGTGGTTCGTGGCTTGGGGGTACGGGTGATTCGTAGGCCGGTGGCGTGACCGGAGGAGGTGGTTGGAAGTCAGCCGGCGCGGTCGAGGGCTCCAACTCGGGCAGGGGTGGCGGGGGCACCGGGAAGTCGCCGGGCGAGTCCGGTTCTGCGGGTGTGGGCGCGGGTTCGCCTTCGGGGGCCGGCGCCGGGGGGGGGTCTGGTTCTGGTTCTTGGGCGGGTTCTGGTTCTTGGGCGGGTTGGGGTTGGGGTTGGGGTTCTGGTTCTTGGGCGGGTTGGGGTTGGGGTTGGGGTTCTGGTTCTTGGGCGGGTTGGGGTTGGGGTTCTGGTTCTTGGGCGGGTTCTGGTTCGGGCGCCTCCGTGGGAACGGGTGCGAGCGTGGCGAGATGATCGGGCAGGACGGGTGGCGCCCCGGCCTCGAGTTGGGCGCCGCCGGTCAGGCCCCTCCAGAACGGGACGACCTCCTCGGGCATCGGCTCACGGCCCCACGCGGTGAACAGGAACTTCTCGGCCAGCGTCCACAGGTAGACGGGGTCGGGCTTGCCCCAGGGCAGCGGGTCTCCCGGCAGCGCCAGCGCGGTGCCGACCGGGAGCAGGGAGTCGGGTCCCATCGCGGCGACTCCGGGGCTGGCCGAGTTGAGCGATCGGAGCTGCTCCCACCGCGTGGGCGTCTGCAGGAACTGCGCCGAGATGCTGCGCAGCGTGTCCTCGGCCCGGGTGAAGTAGTAGGCCCGCACCGGAACGATCATGGGAGGTTCGTCGGGGCTCTCGCCCCCGGGCCGGTCGACGATCTCGCCGTCGGAGACGGTGTCCTCGGCCGGCGCCTCGGGTGGCGGCGGCGCGCCCGGCTCGTCGGGCGCAGCCGTGGCGTCCGGCTGCCACAGCGAGTCCGGGGACCCGTCGTCGAGCGTCGTGTCATCGGCGGGGTCGTCGGCGGGCACGACGACCCTCGGATAGTCGTCGGTGAACGGCTCGTCGAATATGGGGGAGCCCTGGTGGTACCAGGGCTCTTCGGGCTCGCTGTCGTCGTCGGTGGCACCGGTGCCGGCCTCGCCGGTCGCCTCGTCGGCGGGGCCCTCGTCCTGCTGCCTGCGCAGGTTCCACCTACGCACGTCCCACCTGCGCACGTCCCACCAACGCACGCCCTGCCTACGCACGCCCGTCACCACGAACCAGACGGCGGCGACCCAGACCAGCAGGAGAACGGCCGAGACGGTGCTGACCAGCGTGCCGAACAGCAAGACGAACGCCGCCGGCCCGCCGACGACCACGAGAAGGGCGAGCGCATACCGGAGGGCCGTCGCGGGCAAAAACCTCAATGTGGTACACCGAGTCGAGGTCTCGCCGGAGGGAGCAGGCGCGCATCGCCATGCCCGGGGGGGAGTTTGGACACGAGCGGCGATTGTACAGGGCGAGCCGGTTCTTCAACGTCTCGTATACATCTTTCTTGGCTGTTTCCGGCAGCGTTGATATGGCGTTGGTCTTTGGTCGTGATCTGCATCCGACTGTCCGTACGCATGTCACGGGTTGAGGGGGCATTCGCCTAGGTGGCTGAGTTCGCTCGGCCGGTTGCCGGGCAGCGCCAGGTAGGCCTCGGCGGCACCGCGGGCCTCGATGGTCTGGCGGCCGATGCCGGCGCCTAGCACCGCGCCCCGGAACACGTAGATGGTGACCACGGTGACCTGCACGAGGCTGCCCACGCAGTCCAGGTCGGCCAGGGCGACGGGCTGGCCGTAGATGGCGAGGCCGCCGGCCAGGCGGTCCCCCGCGGCGCCGCGGGCCTGTTCGACGGTTCCGCCCGCGGCGATGGTGGCCGCGGCCACCCGGGCGGCCTCGTTGGCCTCGTGCAGGGCGTTCTGGCGGGCCGCGATGAGCCGGGGGGCGTCGTAGGCGATGCTGCCGAAGAACAGCAGCGCGGCGGCGATCACCGCGATGAATATGGCGTAGTCGCCGCGCTCGTCGGCGGCCCGCGCCCCGGCGCAGGCCCTGGCGCGGATCCAGGTCCGGCCCGCGCCCGTGGCAGCGGCTCTCGGGGGCGGTGTCGGGGGGCTCATGCGCCGACGCGCGAGCGGTAGGGGTCCACCGACGCGGTGCCCCACGCCCGGCGCTCGACCTCGAGTCCGAGCAGGCCGTAGCTGCCCAGCAACGGAGGGGGCAGCCGGCACTGCACCAGCACGTACACCGTGCCGCCGGGCGGGACCACCCCGTCGGCGGCCGTCGGCACTTCGTTGTCGCCCACGTCGAGGAACACCACTCGGGCGTCACCCGCGAAGTCGTTTTCGCAGAGGATGCGGTTCCGGGCGTTGGCGTCCTCGGCCGCGGCCAGGCTGGCCTGGGCCGCCTCGGCGGCGTCCTGGGTGCTGTGGCAGCACAGCGACGCGGTGCGGGCGGCCCGGTGGGCGACGGTCTGGATTGACTGCTCGATTCGGGAGGTGTCGATGAGCGCCTGCAGCGCCACGATCACCAGCATCAGGATCGGGAAGATGATAGCCACCCCGATGGCGGTCCCCGACCCAACCTGGTCTCGCCGAGGTCGTGGTCGCGGCGCTGCGGCGGCACGACTTCCAGCAGCCTCCGAGCGGGCCGTGCCGTGCCGGGGGCTGCGGTCGGAGGTGCCCGGGCCGGCGCTGGCATCTGCTGCCGGCCGGGTGCTGCTGCGGATCAGCATCGCCAGAGGTCGGAGCCGGCAGTGAGCTCCGAGACGGAGACGCTGTCGAGGGGCCCGCAGGCCTGCCCGGTGAGTTCGATGCCGCCCAGCACCGGCGAGATGATCCCTCCGAACACCAGCACGGTGACCGTGCCCCGCTCCTCCTGCACCGCCACCGTCGGCAACCGGGTCTCGATGACGGAGCCCCTGGCCGCCAGCATTGCCAGCCGGGCCTCCAGGATGCCCCGGCACTCGCGGTCGGGCCGTGTCACACCGTCGCAGTCGACGTCGTCGGGATGGGCGGACTGGGCCGCCGCCAGCGCCCGGTCGGCTGCCGACTGCACCGCGGAGCGGGCCACCGCCACAATCACCACATGAACGGCGATCAGGATGGTGAGGAACACCCCGAAGAACAGGATGGCAACCGGAAGCGCCTCCCCCCGCTCATCCCCACACCGCCAGCACCGAGCCAACAACGCAGGAGCGGTCATGATCCGCCTAGTCGGGATCGTTCACCTGTCCGCTTGACGCATCCCTCTCACGGGAAGCTCCTGTCGACACTGGAGTGTGCCGTGCGGAGGTGCTATCACGGCGTGCACACGCCGTGAGTACCGGCTGTAAGCGTGACACCTTCCTCTGCCGCCGCGGTTACATGAGCAGCTGCGGTGGGAGCCACCCAAGTGCCACCAGCTCCCGCACATAGGTTCTCGGGGAAGCTGTAGATCGACGCCCCGACATTCGTTCTCTCGAGTTGCGTGGTGGCTTGCTCGCCACGCGTGAGGAGCACGCCGGCGACGGTGCCGGCTATGGCGAGCAGCACGACGATGATGATCACCGTCTGGAGGGCGATGCCCCGGACGTCGGCACCCCTGGCAAGGGCCAGCGACCTGACCATTGGCGTCGATTGAACTCGCCGCAGTCCGAGCCACGCCATTGCGAACAGGCTGGGGACCGCTACAGCTAGTATGAGAACTGTCATTGTGTTGGTGCTTTCCGTGTGTTGATGGTGAGTGTTGGGTGAGAACTAGAATTATATGAGTGTCGAATTTGGCCGCGTGAGAAGCTATAGCGGTCCCGCGAGAAGGCCAACCCGAAGGTTCGGACAATTTCGAGCGAAGGATCCGGATGCTTGCCCATGGCGGCGCCGTCGGCGCAGGGCCAGGGCAGGAACCGCCGGCCGCTGAGGGTGTCGGTGTCCGGGTCAGCTGGTCGAGGCGGGGGCGCGGCCACCGCCTGTGCTGCCGCCCGCTTCGGCGGCGGCGTCGGGGTCCAGGAGTTGGCCGGTGAGGGCGGCGTCGACCTCTTCGGTCTTGTTGAGGGCGGCGATCAACGCGGTGAGCTTGAGGTTGATCTCATCGATCTTGGCGTCCTGGGCCGCGAACCCGGCGTCCACCTCCGCCTCCAGCCTCACGAACCTGGCGTCCATCTCGGTCTCGAGCCTCACGAACTTCGCGTCGATCGAGTTGAACTCGTGGACGAGCAGGGCGCCGAGGGCCCCGCCCACGACGGTCACCGCCGCGGTGAGCGCGGCCACCAGCGCGTTGGCTACCCAGGGCCTGCCGCCCCCTGCGGCTGCCGCCGGCGGGCCGGCGCCGCGGGTCGTGGCTGCCGCTGCGGCGGTGCGCGGATCGCCGGCGGTGACCGGCCGCGGCTCATCGTCGGGCGTGGTGGCCTCGTCGGGCTCGCCCGGCTGGGGGTCGGAGGATCGGGTCATCTCAGCAGCGGGGACCGGAACAGATGAGGACATGGCAGCCTCCACGGGGACTCGCGGCACGCGGTCGGCGCCGTCGCAGACCAGAACGATGGCAGGCGCACCGTGAAGGCCCGGTGGCAAGGCTTTTGATCATGTTATATGTGTATATATCAGAATATCACTTGCTAGATCAAGAAATGCTTCAAATGCGGGTGACGGTCGCGAACGCCAATGGTGCCCACCGCTCTGCTGAGCGCTGGCTCTACAGGCCGCTGATGGTGGCAGTGTCGAGGATCCCGGCCATGGGCGGGTAGCCCATCAGGATCATGAAGGCGGCGCCGATCAGCGCCAGGGGCGCCCCCATCTTCTCGCCCGAGGAGGCCGCCGCCGCGTCGGCCTCCAGCATCGCCTTGGAGCGGGCCGCCTCCACCTGGGCCAGGATCGCCTGGCGCGACCCGGCCCCCGTCGTGCCGGCCAACTCCAGCGCCGAGCAGAACGGGTCCAGGAACCGGAGCCGCCGCTCGTCGGCCAGCCGGCGCAGCCCCGTCCACGGCGCCTCGCCGCTGGCGGCCGACATCCGCAACGCGTCGCGGATCACCACGAACCCGGTCTGCCGGCTGTAGGACGCGGCCGTCATGAGAGCCCCGAACGTGTCGGCGCCCGCCGTCACCAGTTGGGCCACCAGCTCCAGCCACGACTCCGTCACCTGCTGGAACAGGACCCGCTCCTTGTCGGCCTCGGTCCTCAGGATCGAGTCGGGCAGGAACCACCCGCCCAGGCCCCCGGCCAACGCCACCGCCCCGACAATGGGCAGCGGCAGCGCCAGGCCGAAGACCGCGTTGGCGAACACCCCGAGAGCGGCCAGCACGGCCGCGCCGAGCACCAGCCCGACCATCTTGTGGACCGCGTGGGTCTCCAGGCTGCGGCCCACCATGCGAGCGTCCTGGATGAGCTCCGACTTGGACTGCAAGTCCCTGCCGATCCTCCGGGCCGCCCGGCGGGCCGCATCCTGAACCGTCCCGGCACCGTCGGCGCCGTCGGTGGCGGCCCGCCCGGGATCGGCCGCAGCCGGCAGCGGGGCCCTGGCCGGCGGGGCGGTCATCCCCAAAAGGATCAACAGCAGGCCGAGCCCGGCCGCCGCGCCCAGCAGCAGGACCATCATGGCGTCGCCGGATCCTCGGACAGCGCGGCCACAACGCCCTCGGCCAACTGCTCCCCATCCGACGCCAGCAGCCGCACCGGCACGCCCGACTCCGACAGCTTGAGCACCCAGTAGACGTTGCCGAAGATCAGGACCCCCACCGCCGCCAGCACAGCCTGGCCGACCGTCGAGCCGAACGGGTCGAAGAAGCCCTTGTTGAACACGAACATCAACAGCACCGACCCCACCGTCACCCCGACGATCGACACCACCTGGGTCCAGGTCCGGGCGTTGGCCACCTCGTTGCGCCGCCGCATCTCCACCTCGGCCCGCATGGCCCGGGCCGTGCTCTCGAACGCCTCGCTCACACGGGCCCCGGAGTCCCAGGCGATCTTCATGCCCAGCACCAGCCGGTCGGCGAAGGGCGACTCCATCTCGGCCGCGAACCAGTCCAGCGCGGCCGGCAGGCCCAGCGTCCGGGCGATCGACGCCATCTGCGCGACCTTGGGGTGCAGCCGCGGCGGGGCCTGGTCGGCCGAAAGAGTGACCGCCTCGAACAGCGAGCCGCTGGCCGCCACCAGATCGCGGATCTGCTCGGTCCACTGCGAGTAGGCCTCGATCTCGTCGGTGAACTCCCGGCGCTTGCGGGGCGCCCGCCACATCACCGGCCCCATCACCCCGGCGGTCACGCCGATCAGCCCGGCCACGATCCATCCGGTGGCGTACCAGGCCCCGAACCCGAGCACCGCGCCCAGGCCGATCATGGCCAGCATGTTGCTTGCCGACGACGACAGCTCGACGCTCGCCGCCTGGGACTGGAACTTGCGCAGCCGGGCCTGCTTCTCGCGCACGGGCCGCTCCTGCAGCCCCAGGATCGCGGTGAACAGGCCCACGCCCGCCACCGCGCCGAGCACGACGGCAGCCAGCGGAACCACAGCGGCCTACCCGGCCGGCTCGGCCGCCGGTGCGGGCCCAGTCCGGGCGGGGCCGGGCGGGGCCGGGGATGCGGCCTGGCGGTGCTGGGGCCGGGTCGTCATTGGCGGCTGCGGGGGTGGGGCGCCGGCTGGGGCTGCGGGTCGGGCGTCACCGGCCGGCGCTGCTCTCCGCGCCGGGGGGGGGGGGTTGGCGCGATGGGACCGGCTGGGGCTGCTGGCGCGGCGGGACCGGCCTGGGCTGCTGGCGCGGTGGGGCCGGCTGGGGCTGCTGGCGCGGTGGGGCCGGCTGGGGCTGCTGGCGGGGCGCGACGGTCTGAGGCTGCTGGCGGGGCGGGGGCTGGACGTAGGGCCCGGGCCGGAACGGCTCGCCCAGCACCGCGGGATCGAACCCGGCCGCCACCAGGCGGGCCAGCGGCTCGCCACCGGGCTCGAACGGCTTCACAAAGACGCCGACGCCGTCGGGGCCCGGGGCGAAGACCTCCGATGTGACCACCCTCCCCTCCTCGTAGCCGACGACCTCCCGGATGGAGGTGACTGCCCGCCGCCCGTCGGGCAGCTTCTTGATGTACACCAGCAGGTGCAGCACCTCGGAGATCTCCCGCAGCACCGAGTCGGGCGTGGGCGAGTCCGGCGAGCGCTGCGCGTAGATCAGCATCTTGTTGATGGCGGCCCGGGTGCTGCCCGCGTGGATGGTGCCCAGCGAACCGTCGTTGCCGATGCCCATCGACTGGAGGAGCTGCATCACCTCGCCGCCGCGCACCTCGCCCACGATCACCCGGTCCGGCGACATCCGCAGCGCGGCCCGGCACAGGTCGTACATAGAGATCTCGCCCAGGCCCTCGGTGTTGGACGTGCGGGTCTCAAGAGCCAGCGTCCGCTCGTGCAGGCCCGAGGACCGCAGGTGCAGCTCCAGGGTGTCCTCGATGGTGACGACGAGCTCCGACTGGGGCACCTCCGACAGCAGCGAGCGCAGCAGGGTCGTCTTGCCCGCGCCGGTGCCCCCCACCACCAGCATGTTGGCCGGGTTGGGAGGGCGGACCGCGGCCCGGAGCACCTCGATCATCGGGGCGGTCACCGTGCCGGACTGCGCCAGCCGTTCCAGCGAGGACTGCAGCATCCGGTGGCGCCGGATCACGACCGAGGTCCGCTCGGCCACCGCGGTCACCGCGAACAGGCGGTGCCCCGACGCCAGCCGCAAATCGAGGATCGGCGCGGCTGTGTCGAAGCGCCGCGAGGTGTGGCCGGCGGTGGCCGCGAGGTGGCGGATCATCATCACCAGCTCCTCCTCGCTCCCCGCCAGGGCCGGGCCCGGGATGCGATCCCCGTTGGCCAGCGACAGGATCACCTTGTCGTGGCCGAGGATGTGGATGTTCTCCACGTCCTCCCGCTCCAGCAGCGGCACCAGCGCGCCGCCGCCCATGACTCCCCGGACCTGGGACCGGAACTCGCGCTCGTCCTCGTCGGAGAGCCCGAGCCTGCCCGCCACCAGAGCCGAGGTGTTGTAGTCGCGGACGATGGTCTCGGCGGCGTCCATGAGCTGCTTGTCGATGACGTCGGCATGCAGCCCTTGCCGCTCCAGCTCCAGGAACTGCCGGAGGAGGGCCTCGTGCGACCGTTGGAAGAGTTCTAGGCCCGGGCTCGCCTCCGACATCGGGACCGCGGGCTGAACGCCCTCACCCGCCTCGGCGAGCGGTCACGTCCTGGGCGTCGGAGCCATGCAGCTTGACGGCCCAGTCCCGGAACGAGCCGGTGGGTTGGATGTTCGGTCGCGGGACAGCCTCGGTCTCCGCGGCCGCCGCCGGCGGGGCCTCGGGACCCGGGTGCTCGGGCTGGGCGGGTGGCTGCTCGTAGGCCGGCTGGGCTGGGTGCTCGGGCTGGGCGGGTGGCTGCTCGTAGGGCTGGGGCGGGTGCTGCGCCGGCGGGTAGGCCTCATGGGCACCGGGCGGCACCTGCTCGTAAGTCGGCTGGGCTGGCTGTTCGGGCTGGGCGGGTGGCTGCTCGTAGGGCTGGGGCGGGTGCTGCGCCGGCGGGTAGGCCTCATGGGCACCGGGCGGCACCTGCTCATGGGCACCGGGCGGCACCTGCTCATGGGCACCGGGCGGCACCTGCTCATAGGCACCGGGCGGCACCTGCTCGTAGGCCGCGGGTGGCTGCTCGTAGGGCTGGGGCGGGTGCTGGTAGGCGGGTGGCTGCTCGTAGTGCTGCGCCGGCGGGTAGGAGGGCGGCGGGGCCTGGCCGTAGGCGGGGAAGGCCGCTGGCGGAGCCTCGCCGTGGCCCTGGGGGTCGCCGGGCCACCCTGCCGGCGGCAGGTAGTGCGGCTGCCCGGAGGCGGGCTGCGACTCGGCGGCCGGCGGCAGGTAGTGCGACTGCCCGTAGCCCGCCCCCGCGGCCGGCGCCATCGGCGGGGCCTGGCCGTAGGCGGCAGGATCTTGGGCCGAGGGATCCGGGGCCGCTTCGGCGGGCATTGCCCGGCCGTCGCCGCCGACGAGATCCGGGCCGGGCGCCTGCACCGGCTCCGAGGGTGCCTGCACCGGCTCCGGGGGGCGGGCCCGGGGCCGGCTCGACACCGGCGGCTGCGCGTACACGTACAGGCTCTCGCCGACCTGTTCCAGGCTGGCCCGCCACTTCTTGGACTTGGACTTGCGCTTGCCGCGGGCCAGGTATGTGGACAGGTCCGCAGCCATGCCGGGCACGGCCTCGACCGAGCCGCAGAACGTCAGGCCGCGGTTCTCCTCCCACTCCTCCGGGCTCAAGGGCGACTTGCCGACGGACACCGCGCAGCCCACCGGCCCGTCGCCGCCCGGATCAGCGGACACCACGTCCCGAAGAAGCTCGAGGCTCGACAGCTGGCTGTTGTCGCGGCACACCACCACCACCCCGGCCGCCCCAGTGGTCAGCCCCGAGGCCGCGGTGTCGGCGGTGACCTGGCCGCCGTCGATGATCACGGCCATCTCGTTCTCGGAGATCGTCCGGAGCTCCTCCGAGAAGTCGGCGAAGGCGTGGAAGATGCCGCGCGCCCCCGTCGGGCTGGCCGGAGTCGGCATCACATGCAGGCTCTCGAACAGCACGTCCTGGGCGTGGTCGATCAGATGGTTGCTCTGCACCGGCAGGCCCGAGGCGACGAACGACGCCGACCCGGGCGTGAACTGGATGCCGAGACTGTGGCTGAGCGAGCCTCCGGCGGGATCCGCCTCGATGAGCAGGACCTCGCGGCCCCCCGAGGCCCAGTGGGCGGCCAGATGCAGGGCGGTGGTCGAGGCTCCGGGCGAGCCCTGGGCGCTGTATACGGTCAGCATGGGGCCGGCCGGCGATGGTGCGGTGCTCGACTGCCGTCTGGCGGGACGATGGTCATCATTGGTCCTCGACGGGCTCGGCGCCCGTTCCTGCTCCGGTCTCAGCGCCTGAAATGGCCGGCGGCACACTAGCCGCCTGCTCATCCAACGCGTCGACCAGGTCCTCAATTGTCAGATCGAAGCCCAGCTTGAGCATGGTGCGGTCGGCTGCCGCGGTGTAGCGGTCGATGGTGCTCTTGATGACGAGGGCCTCCTCGGGAGTGACCACGTAGTAGATGTCGTCACCCTGCACGAACTCCAACTGAAGCACCCCTATGAGGCCGAGGGCGCCCACCTGGCCGTCGGGTCCTCCGGACTCCCGGCCGAGCAGGGCCACCGTGTCGCCCGTGTCGAGAGTGCCGAAGGGGGCTTCCGACGCGGGCAGCCTGACCTGGATGAGCACCTTGTCCGCCTCGTCCTCCGCCGACAGGGGCGGCGTCTCGAACAGGCCCTCGGTGATGATCGTCCCGGCAGGGATCCGGCCGGTCGCCCACTTGCCGAACACCGCGCCGCTCCGGTCCACGGTGAGGGCTGAGGCCTCGCCCACGTGGGCCTCGACAACGGCGAAGTCCTGGGCCCGGGCCACCTCCCAGCGCTGGATGGTTCGAGCCGCGATCAGGTACTCGGCCCGCTGATCGACGCTCTGGAGAACGAACCAGAAGCCGAACCCGGCGCCGAACACCAGCACCAGGCCCACCAGCAGCAGCCCGACCCTCCGCTGCTTCTGCTGGGCGCCGGGAAGGGCGACCTGCCGTCTCTGGGCCTGCGGGGTGACAGGCGCGCGTTCTCTCTGGGGGGGAGGATTCGTCATAAGCCGGTTACTAGCGGGGCGCGATGATCAGGCGCGCCTTCATATCCCACAATAGGGCATCCTGCGATCGTATACAGCTCTGTATACGATTCCAGTTGTGAATATTGATGCGATTGCAAGCGAACCTGTCTTTTCGATACTGTCCGCACCCTGAGTCGGCGGCGAATGCTCCTGGCCTAGTGTTCTCGCGTGGAAGCGTCAGCGGTTCCCGTCGCGGCCGCGGTCGCGGCCTGGCTGGGCGCCGGTGTGCGTCTCGCCGTGACCGACCTTCGAACCGGCCTGCTGCCGACGCGGCTGATCTGGCCCACGGCAGCAGTCGTGTGGGTGCTCTACGCGGCGGCGGCGCTGATCGAGGCCGAGCCGGGCGGCCTCACGGGCGGCCTCATCGGCGCGGCGCTGGGAGCCGCGGTGTGCGGGGCGCTCATGGCCGGGGTCCACTTCGTCCACCCGCCCTCGCTGGGGTTCGGCGACGTCCGCCTCAGCGTGCTGAACGGCCTGCTGTGCGGATGGTGGGGCTGGCAGGTCGCGCTGCTGGGCCTGACCGCCGGATTCGTGCTGGCCCTGCCCGAGGCGCTGGTCGTCCTCGCCCGGCACGGCCTGCGCGAGAGCCGGCCCCTGGGCCCCTACCTGCTGGCCGGCGCCGCGGTCGCGGCGGGCTGGGCGGCCGCAACCCGCGGCCTCGTCCCGGGCTAGCCGGTCCAGCGCCATAGCGTCAGCCCGAAATTGATGGCGTCTTGGCCCTCAGAGGCCCAATATCGGCACCAATATCAGTGGACAGGGCGGCTATCAGTGGGCGGGGCGGCAACGACGGGGCGGCGGCGACGGGGCCACGGACGGCCTGCATTTGGTGCGGCCTGCATCTGGTGCGGCCTGCATCCACCAGTGGGTTGGTCGTGATGGTCGGCTGGGGGCTGTGGGCGTTCGTATCGGTATCGTGGCGGCCGCTATGAGATGGAAGGCAGGACTGTGATTCGACCGCCGGTGACAATGAGCATGCGCGGCCCTGTGGCGCTCGTGGTTGTTGACGACGGAGCACGGAACACGCTCGACATCGGCCTCACCGATGCCATACTGAAGGCCCTCATCAAGGCACAGGACCAGGCTGGGGCGGTTGTCGTCGCGGGCCGTCCGGGGTGCTTCTCTGCCGGCATGGACCCCAAGACTCTGCGGTCCGGCGGCAAGGCGGCGAGCGATCTGCTCCATGCCGGCACGGAACTGATCCTGCAAGTCGTGGAGTTCCCCCGCCCGGTGGTGATGGCGTGCACCGGCGACGCCCTGGAGGCAGCCGCTGTGTCCATGCTGTGCTACGACGTCCGCATCGGCGCGGCCGGCGACTTCAAGATCGGGATGGACTTCGTGTCCCGCGGCGTGTCGGTGCCGGATCTGGCGGTGGAGCTGGCTCGATCCAGGCTGTCGCCCCGGCATATAGCGATGGCCGTCAACGCGGCGCATCTGTATTCGCCCGACGAGGCGGTCGAAGCCGGCTTCCTCGACTACGTGGCGACCGGCGATGTGGTCGGGAAGGCCTGCGAGGTGGCCGCCGGCCTTGCCGAGCGGCTCGATCCCAGAGCGTTCGAGGCCACCCGCGCCCTCACCAACCGCAGCCTCGCCGACGCCATCATACGCTCGGCTGGCAGCCTGTGGCGGCTGAAGCAGGCCGCTCAGCAGAGCGCGGAGCATCTGGACTAGCCGGCCGGCGCACCCCGGACTGTGGCGGCTGAAGCAGGCCGCTCAGCAGAGCGCGGAGCATCTGGACTAGCCGGCCGTCCCCTCGGCACGCTGGTCGGTGCTGTCCACCGCGGCGGGGGTCATACGGCGGGCGCGAATGCCCGCCCGGCTCTTCAGTGCGCCCTGATCGACAGTATCGTGACGGCGTGGCTCGGAAGGCGGCAGTCGCTTCGCAAGTGCCCGTAACCATCAGCACGCGCGGACCTGTGGCCGTGGTGATCGTCGACGACGGAGCAGACAACACGCTCGATGTCGACATCGTCTATTCGCTGGTGAGCGCCTTCCAGTCCGTGCGGAACCATGCCGGGGCCGTGGTCCTAGCGGGCCGTCCGGGCTGCTACTCCGCTGGCTTGGACGGCAAGACTCTGCGGTCCGGCGGCGAGGCCGCGAGTGATCTGCTCCACCGCTCGACCGATTTGCTTCTGCGCCTCGTGGAGTTCCCCCGCCCGGTGGTGATGGCGTGCACCGGCGACGCCCTGGAGGCAGCCGCTGTCTCATTGCTGTGCGGTGATGCCCGCATCGGCGCGGCCGGCGACTTCAAGATCGGGATGGACTTCGTGTCCCGCGGCGTGCCGGTGCCGGATCTGGCGGTGGAGCTGGCTCGATCCAGGCTGTCGCCCCGGCATATGGCGATGGCCGTCAACGCGGCGCATCTGTATTCGCCCGACGAGGCGGTCGAAGCCGGTTTCCTCGACTACGTGGCGACCGGCGATGTGGTCGGGAAGGCCTGCGAGGTGGCCGCCGGCCTTGCCGAGCGGCTCGATCCCAGAGCGTTCGAGGCCACCCGCGCCCTCACCAACCGCCGCCTCGCCGACGCCGTCACGCGCACGGCGGGTGCCATGTGGCGGCTGGGGCGCGCCGACCAGCAGGCCGGGAGCCGCCGGGGCAGCTAGCCAGATCCGCGGTCCGGGTACTTACGCAACCCGCCTTGTCTGTTGGCGTCCCTATGGGGCCGTCTGCACCGTGTCGGGGCCTCCGGTTGGGGGCTGCAACCTCGGGCTGCTCGTGCGAGAGTTCCTCGTACCGATATGGCTGACACCTGTCGCTATCCTGGGCGTGTACGCGTTCGCCATCTTCTGCGCCTACGAGACGACGTTCGTTGAGATAACTCTCGCGGCGGACGGGAGAAGCATGTTCAAGCAGAGACTCGCGGTGGTGAACCCTCCGACCAGCAGCCGCCAGGCTGCGGGTAGGGGGCCGCGCCGACATGTGACCATCCACCAGCCCTTCATTGACGAACGAAGGGCTGGTTGCTGACCGTGACGTTGCGGCAGGATTGCCGTCAGGCGATCGCTGGGCGCTGGAACGCTCGGCGGCTGATGCGACGCGGTGTGACGCGGTGACGGTGGCGGACCGGCAATTCGTTGCGGCCGCGGGGTGCGTTCGGCGGCTGGTGTGATGGGGTGCGGTGGCGGTTGGCTGGCTGCGGGGGCACTCGGGCCGCGGGCGGCGCGGGGCGGTGTTGGACTGTGCGCTGTCGTGGTCGCCGTGCTGGCGGCGTCCTCGTGCGGGTCGGACCCGCCGGAGCCTGTTGGCGCGCCGAGCGCAGTGAGCGAGCCCGCAGCCGGGGGCGCGGACGATGAGCGGGCTGATTCGGTCGGTGATTCCGCGGTCGTGCAGACGGTGCCGCCGCGGGAGGCCTCGGGTGACGGCGGCGCCGATGCTGCAGGGTCAGATGAGGCCTCGGGGTTGGATGGGGCCGGCTCGGATGCTGCGGGTTCGGGCGGTGCTGTCGATGTCGGTGCTGCGGTGGTGTTCGAGCCGCCGCTCGTCGGGGTGGAATGCCCGGCCGGTGTGCCCTACGCCAGCGGGGCTTCTTGTGCCCTCGCGACGGTGCCAATTGACCGCAGCGCCCCCGACTTGGGCAGTACCGAGATAAGTCTGCTGGTGTGGCCGGGCGCCGGCGAGGTGCGGCCCGGCGACGCGGGCCCGCCGCTGGCGGTGCTGCAGGGCGGCCCGGGCGGGCCGAGCAGCGACATGGTCGAGTATTTTCCCCGCCGGTCCTATACGCAGGTGTTCATCGACCAGCGCGGCACCGGGTTCGGGTCAGTTGATCTTGACTGCCCCGAGATCACAGCTGTCCTGCCTGAGATCTTGTCGGCGGCCGAAGCGGAGGCCCGCTCGATCGAGCTCGCGGCCTACGGCGCCTGCTTCGACCGGCTGGCCGGCGAGTCGCTGCTGGCCCACACCGACACCGCCGCCCACGCCGCCGACGTGGTGGAGGTGATGGCGGCCCTCGGGTTCGACCGGTGGTCGGTCTACGGGGTGAGCTATGGAACCACTATCGCGCTGGAGATCCTGCGAGACCCGCCCGCGAGCCTCGCCGCAGCGGTCCTCGACGGCGTCTTTCCCCCCGATGTTGACACAACGCCGGCTCTGGCGACCTCCGCGCAGCGGGCGCTCGACGAGGTCGATAACGCCTGCGCGGCCGACGTCGGATGCACGGCACTGGTCGGGAGCTTCAAAGACACGCTGCACGGCCTCATCGCCGAACTGAACGCAGAGCCGCTCATCGTGAGCCTCCAAAGCCATGAGACGAGCCTCGGCGAGGCTGTGGAGGTCCTCATCGACGGCAACTCGCTCGCCGGGCTCGTGTTCCAGTTCCTCTACATCGCTGAGCTGACCCGGCCGCTCCCGTTGATCCTGTACGGGCTGGTCGAAGGGATGGCCGAGTCCGGCGAGTACCTGGCCCTATTGGCAGTCGAATACAGCCTGGTGATCTACGACTCCGAGCACGAGGCCACCTACTTCGCGACCAACTGCGCCGACCGGGTCCCGTTCGACTCGGCACCGCCCACAAACACGGGCGCCTTCGCCGCCGCGGTCGTCAGCTACGGCATCACAGAGGTCTGCGACCTCATCGACGTTTCCGCCTCACCGCCAGAGACAGCCGAGGCCGTGTCCAGCGACAAGCCGGTGCTGCTGCTGTCGGGGCGCTATGACCCGATCACCCCTCCACAGTTCGCCGCAAGAGCCGCGCAGCACCTGCCCAACGCCACACTGGTAGTGCGCGACGGCGCCCACCACGGCATCTGGATCGGCGACGACTGCATCGACAACATCGTCAACGACTTCCTGTCCGACCCGCACCAGACCCCCGACACCACCTGCGCCGACCAGCCCCAGCCAATAGCGTGGGACCTGGGCTAGACGAGCCATGAACCCTCCGGGGGCGACGGTGCCGATAGGGGGGCGCCGGCCCGGCGCCGACATGACCCAATGGTTCGGCCAGCACCAAGTCCCCATGAGAGTGAGGCGCTAAGCCCGCTTGGCCTTAGCCGCATAACCGACCAAGACCCCAAACACCGGGAACCAACGCGGCCCGCCAAAGATGGCGGGCCGCCGTCGCGTCCGATCAGCCTTGCAACGCGCCTCAAGACCACAGGCACGTCTAGAGCCACGTTCATGATGTGGGCGAAGTTCGACGGCAACTCATACAGCACCCCCACGAATCGCTGCTCGCCCGACTCCGACACTCAGCCTCCGCCTTCAGAAGCTTTGGATCTGCTAAGAGCCACTTTAACGTTCGAGTGACCTTCGAGAGTGCAGATGGAGAACTGTTCGACAAGAAAGTCTTCTTGGATTTGGTCGACTGATATGAGTTACTCAATTTCTCTCTTGATGGAAACTTCTTGAGGTGTGAGTGCCCTCGGTGCGAACGTCAGTTCAAGTGGCACAACGGTCCGACCGAGGATCGTCCTAAGGAAGTCATTGATCCCCCTACCTACTTCTGTCCCTACTGCAGTGAGCCTTCGCCTTCCGACGAGTGGTGGACGCAAGAGCAAGTCGAATTCGCTCAGCAGAGTATTCTAGGGCCGGCAATGCACGAGATCGTTGATGAGTTTCAACGCTCGATTGGTAGCCAACGAAACAGTCTTATCCAGATTTCAATGGAGTTCGAGGAGCCCGAGCCGCCCCACTCGCTCGTTGAACCTGCCGACATGGTCGAGATCCAGCCACCGTGTCACCCATGGGAACCGCTCAAGGTCTACGACTCGTGGACTGGCCCGGTTCATTGTCTCTTGTGTGGCCAGATATTCGCATTGTCGTAGTCATGAAGACATAGTGGAAAATTCTCACTATCAGACCAGCGAGTTGGCTTCATGGTCGGTCAAGACGATCGATCAAGCGTCGATTCTAGTCCTGGCAGAGTCTGGTTCTCGTAACCGTCTGTGCTGCGCTTTGCCCATCGCATGAGGGAGAGTGCGCTTGGGTGATCCGTCGCGTGGATCATGTGGTACTGCGGGCGGCCGGTGGTAGCGTCGTTGATGAGTTGTGGCAGCACATACTGATACCCGAGTCCGCGTAGTTCATCGGCGAATCGCGCTACTAACGCGCTGGGAGGTCTTCGGTTCTGCCACAGATCCCACCATGCCTGCCGGCCATCGAAGACTCGATCTAGGGTTTCAGGACTGAATGATTCAGGATACTTCTTGCGGTCATGTGGCCACAGTCTGTTTATGACCTGATGAGAATTGAAGAGAATCCAAAGTTCAACCTTGCACATTCTTGGTCTGCCACTCGTGGTATCAGGGGGCTCGTAATCCTTCCAGGTAGCTAGAGAAACAAGCGTATCCCAATCAAGTTGTGTGGAGTCTTGATCTAGAAGTGCAAAGCATGGTCGAGTGGGATCCAATTCGGCACTGCTCAGAAGTGCCGGAATGATGTTGTTGCAATCGTCGTTGTAGGTTCTGATCTTGTCGCGCCTACGTCTTGGTAGAGTGTCGATTGACGATTCCAGTGTCTCAAAGTTCTCTGCGTCTTGTTCAATCAGATGAAGGCTCGAGAAGGCGTCACTCTTGGCCGCGATTAGGGAAGAACCGTCATGTTGTCCCCGCTGACCCGCTTTTGTGGTTGCTCCCAATCCCGTACCTGCGAATGCGTCAATAAAGGTGCCACCACCCGCAACCTGCCGGTACATCTTCAAGTAGTTCTCGAACACTTCAAGCCTATTGAGAGTCCAGCCGTGGAACTCCCGTAGTTCAACTAGGAGAGTGCTGATTATGTCCCAAAACGGTCGTTTCGGGTTCACAAAACCCCAGGTCAGACCCGAGTTTGGCGGGTGTTTCGCGTTTTGTGAGGTCAGAGGGGGCGCGGCGGTGAGGTGTTTCCACTACATCGGCGGTTGGGGTGCGGCTGGGCGGGGTCAGGTGATGGTGGCTTTGTCCCAGCTTTGGGTGTCGGTTCCGATTGCGGTGAGGGCCCGGGCCTGCAGTGGGGTGCGCCGGGTGGTGAGGTCGATGTTGTTGCCGTTGGCGGTGAGTTTGACTCTGCGGATGCGGTTGAGCTCTCGCAGGGCTCGGGCGGCGCTGAGGTGCTGGTGGTCGAGGTCGGGGTCGCGGACGTCTGCTTTGGCGAGGGCACAGCCGATGAGGGTCTCGATGACGGCGGCGTAGACGCACACGGCGACGTGGCCGCGGACTCTTTGTTCGGTCCAGTGGCGCACGGGCCGCAGGTGCAGGAAGTCCTTGAGGGTCCGGAACCTTGCTTCGACGCCTGCGAGCTGGCGGTAGGCGGCCACGACTTGGGTGGTGGTGGCTTGTGTGGTGTGAGGCTGGTGGTGAGCACGTAGCGGCCGGCGAGGAGCTCCTCGTAGGTGTGGGCGTGGTCGTTGTAGTGGTAGGTGAAGCGGCCCGCGGCGATCTCGACGTCGAAGAGCCGCCCGGCGCTGGCTGTGGCGAGGATGCGCTGCGCGGCCCGCCCGATTTTGGCGGGGTCTTTGAGCCGGCCTGCTCGGACCCGGCGCTCCAGGGCGAGCAGGTCGGCCTCGGCTCTCGCGATGAGTTCGGTTCTGCGGGTGTTGTCTCGGCGGGTGCGGGCGTCGGATTCCACGACCACGGCGCGGGTCCCGTCGGTGAGCGCGATGTCTGTGGCCCGGCAGCGGTGCTGGGGCATCTCGATCCAGGCGGTGTCGTCGTCGACGGCTTCGAGGGCTTCTTTGGAGATGTGGTCGCGGTGCAGCCTGGTGGCCAGCAGATGGTCGAACCCGGCGGCGGCGACCGCTTCGACGTTGTCTTTGGAGATCAGGCCGCGGTCGGCGACCACGCAGATCCGGCCCACCGCGAACCTGCTGGCGAGGTCGGCCAGCACCGCCGGCAGGGTGGAGGCGTCGTTGGTGTTGCCGGCGAACACGTGGTGCGCGATGGGGATCCCGTCTGAGGTGCACAACAGCCCGATCACGATCTGGGGCCGGTCGCTGCGATGGTCACGGGAGTACCCGAACGCCCGCGACGGGAACCGCACCGACGGCCGCGGCGATCCCTCGAAGTAGGTGGAGGTCAAGTCGTAGCACACCAGCTTCAGGTCCAAATTCGACAGGTCGCACAGCCGCTCATAGAGGTGCGTCTCGGTGGCGTCTTTGGCGTCGGCGACCGCGTCGAGGGCCCGGTAGCAGCGGCCCAGCGGCGGAGCCTCCCAGCCCTCGGGCATGACCACGTCCTCTGCGGCCCACTCCACCAGGCGGCGCTTCGAGCACGGCGCCACCAGCCGGTTGGCGACCATCGCGAACACCGCGTGCTCCAGCGCCTCGGACCCCCGCCCGGCGCCGAGCCGCGCGAACCACCCGTCGAGTCCCAGCCGACACCACACCGTCGCCGCCGCGGCCACCGCCCCCACCGCGGGAGCCCCCTCAGCGGCCAGCGCCCCCACGTCGACGCGCTCGCGGCGCAGGTGGGCCTCCAACGCGGCCACGATCCGCTCCATCTGCCCCGACTCGCGCAGAGCGGTCACCTCCCCCAGGCGCAGCAGCGTCCTGTGGCCGACCCTGGCGCCGTCGCGCACCGACTCCACCAAAGACAAGTACTCGTACACCTTGTCGCCCCTGCGGCGGCGGGTCGTCTTCACGAACACGACACCACAATAGCCCCCAACCAGCGCGCCGTCAACTATATGTCGCCCCTACAAATCCCCGCCGAAACGCTGCCCGGAGACACAAAACCCCACGTCAGAGGCCATCTGCTGTCACCAAACCCCCGCCAACCCGACAAATTCCGGACAGAAGTCCCACAGCCTCTGTGCGGGTGTTCTTGGGTCACCGCTGTTCGCACCGTCCGACCCGCGCAACTTCGCCTGGACCGCAGCTTGGAACAGCGGAGCACGGGCAGAGGCAAGCTCGCAACAGCCGAGATCAGGCGCTGGGCGCTCGCAACCGTCTGGGCCATCGTGACGGCGAGTCGAAGTTCGAACGTCTCGGCCGCGGGGCGGGCGCTGGGCGCTCGCCCGGCACGAAGCGGTCGTGCTCGCGAAACAGGTTGCGCCGAGTCGCTCAGGAGGTTTAGGGTGCTCACTGCGGGGGGCGCGGAACCCACCGCCTGCGCCAGGCAACTGGAGCGTCTCGACTCCGTATCGGGGAAGAGGTTTAGGCGGGCCGGCCCCCTCCTCTCTGTCGTGAGGGGCTAGAACCGTTGGAGGAACTCATACTCGTGCCGAGTAGTGCTGAGCCGATCGCTCTAGCCATCGGGACGGGTACAGCGTTCGCGACCTGGAGCGGCTGATTGGATCGCGGTCCCGCAAACACAAAATCGTCAGGAAATCCTTGGATACGCGCTGCCTCACGAACCGAGATAGTCCGGTCGAGCCAAGGGTGTACCGGTAGTGCACGGTGTCCTGCTACCAACGTTCTGGCTAGGGTACGCTCCAATCTACGGTATGAGATGGGACCTTCACCTGGACCAATCAACGCAATCTTGTCTATTACTCTCTGGCTGTGCGCCATAGTCGACGCGTTATACACCATCTTACCCCGGTACTCTCCGCGCTCCCAGGTGCAGCCCGGGTCAAGTGGTGGAAGATCTGCTAGTACCTCTTCTAGCGAGGGGGTTCGAGCTAGTGTTGAGAAACCATCACCGCCATATTTGTGAGTCGGTGCAGGTGGAAGTAGCGGCGTACAGAAACGATAATGTTGGGCCATGAATACTAGTCTTCTTCGCCTCTGAGGAACACCAAAGTCCTCCGCTTTCAACAGGAATGGCTCGTCAATAAGATAGCCGATGTCACGCAGTGCCCCACAGACTCGATCGGCGAATCCGATACCGTTCACCCGACGCAAGCCGGGAACATTCTCTATAACAATGAATCTAGGTTCAAGCGACTCTGCGATGCGCACGACTTCCATGAATAGACTATTCATCGCACAACTAGGGTCGCGCCGGCCGGCTGCAGAGTAGCCTTGGCACGGTGATCCTGCAACAATCGCCAACGGAGCTTGCCGAGGGTCTGCCATCAGATCCTGGGCACCGATGTTGATAATGTCGGCTTCGATTAGTTCAACCTCTGGATGATTAAGCCGATATGTTCGTGCAGCATCACGATCCATCTCGACCGCTGAACTGATACGAAGACCTGATTGCTTGAGACCCAGGCTTAGGCCGCCGGCTCCTGAGAACAGGTCGATGGCGAAGATATCTCGTTGTGAAACCATAGCCTGACCCTTCGGCAACTTATCACAATGGCAAGACTTCTCGATGTTCACTGTGCATTCCTAGCATTGCAGCGTTCCCACGACGTATATTCCGATCGCGGGTACCCCGCTGACTCCAACAGGGTGGCATTCTCGTGAGTAGTTTGTGCTAACAACTCAGGGTCAGATTGGAGAATTTGGTCTGCGTCTATAGCATCACACACAACTCGCAGCGCGGTTAGAGCGCTGTCACACTCATGATTGAGCTTCGTTTGGCTGGGCTTCGATCGTCTTGAGGTTTGAGCGATATTGAACCTGTCCAGAGCCGGACTTGGTTCAGTGGCTTCGATCCTGAAGGCTAGCGATAGCAAGTCTGGATGACCATTCTGGGGGTATACCGTATAGGAAATGGCACTAACAAGGTTTGCTTCCATTTCCTTATCTGCTGCTAGACTAATGATCCATTTGGCAATCGCAACGGAGCGAACCTTTGCTACTATGTCCGCATTTCTCGCTCTGAGTGATCGGACGGTTACTTGATTGAATCCGAAGTGTCGATTAAACTCGTGGGGAAAGATCGGACAGTTAGTCATATTGTGTGCCAAGACAGCGGCCAATCTTCGTCCAGCTTCCGAATCTACATTCCGGCGATCGACGCGAGTTGTAATCAGCAATATCCAGGGATGAGTTCGCTTCGCTTGCAAGCCCAATAACGACGCGATCGCATTGTAAATGGTAGGCCCTGAAGCAGTTGGCGTTTCTCCCGCCATACCATTACACAGGTCGACATTGACCAAGTCGAAAGCACCCAACTTGCGTGCTTGCTCAAAAGCGAACGAATGGTCCTCGGCGAGGCTCTCAAAGGCAGTCTCAACGATCTGCGATCGGCTGTCGATTCGTGGTTCCATTTTGAGTTTCGCGGCTTCAATTGAACTGCGGCAAGTTCCATCAGTCCTATCGGTGTCAAATCCCACAAAGAGCAAGTCTCGGTCGTACTGTTCGCAGAGCCCGTTCAACATCCAGCGAATGTCAAGGAGATCTGCACCTGGCAATCCGAGGTATCGGACAGGGCCGACGCTATCAGCAAGCAGTGGTGTCAAGAGATCGTCGATGTGGCGCCTACGGACCAGCTGCTTACGCGGTTTGTGCCATGGCTTGAAAGGACGCTTCGTGGCATGTAGCGCGTATTGCTCGTTAGACAGGGTCTCAACATATCTTGAGAGATCCTCAGCCACTCTTGATTACCTCTAGCAATTCAGCGAGTGCTGTAGCGAGTCGTTGCCGAGAATCTTCGTCAAGTGAATCGAGCAGCCCAAACGATGCCAATACCTGAAGAATGGCTTCCAACTCAGCGGTATTGGCGGTTAGTTCTGGGGACTTACTCTCCAAGGGACGATGAACTGTAGGCCGGTGTAACTCGTAGTGATCAGAGGTATGATGGATCACTTCCTTGTTGGAAGTATCTGCCCGTTCACCATCAGTGAACTCTATTCGAGGCGGTGCTTCATCTATACCGACCTCCTGCTTCCAAGTGTCTTGGGCAACTTTGTGAAGTGCCTGATTCTGTTGCACTCTAGCAGTGCTGCGCGTTTCTTTGCGAACACTCGCAGAAAGACGCTTCTCCTCAGAGAATAGTTGAGTTAGAGCATTATGGAGCCACTTAGACAGATAGATGACATGGGGGTGCGCATAGTTGAAGGACTCTCGGTCAATATTCAATGCGCCTTCGAGACCCTTCGTAACAAATATCTCGCACGACGTTTGCCCGATACGTATCTTCTCACGAGTCTGGTAGCGCAAGAAACTGTCGTCGAAGCCGGTCCCTGAAGAACCGTGAATGCGGACAAGCGCTCCAGCACGGTCCCTGGGGACGAGCTTTGGTGCCCAAAGTAAGTAAGCATGGAATTCTAGAGGGCCTCCGCTTAGCTGCGAGGGGGAGTTCTCAAAGACCTCCGAGACACGCTGGCAAAGCAGTAGCGGATCTTGCCGCGCTCGCTGTGTCAGGGGAAAATCAGTGAATGTCAACGGTCGGGCGAGCTCAAGATCATCCAATACAACCCGAAACTCATCTTGTCCTCTACGGCGAGTCTCGGCTACGTCTATCGAACGAGCGAGCGGTAGGCGTGTAGTCTCACCAGTAGGTAGCGCGATTGCACGCCCATCCCGCAGTTCATAGGCGTGGATCGACTCGTCCAGTGTATGGTAAATCGGATCAATATCGACATACGGTAGGGGCAGCGCCAAAGCCAGGTCCCATACCATACGCAAGTACCGGTCGCAGATCCCTTCCAGCTTAGTATTGTTTTGGGATTCGCCGGCGACGCGTTCAATTGCTTGGATGAATTTCTTGAATGCGGTAGATGCGTCGTCGTCCTCTTTCCATGGAAGCGAGGTGTACCTGTCGGCCTCGGTCTCGAGACTTGCGAGTTGATCCTCAGAGCCTGGGCGCAAGCGCCCGATATGGAAGGTCGGTGGTTGTCGGCGTTGGCTTTCCTCTTGTGCATCTAGGAGTTCCCACTCGTCTGCGCTCTGTAGCCTACTTGTGGCTTCGGGCCGGACGGGGTTGAGGACGACAGTTGTACCATGTGCCGACGGCTCCTCTGCCCTTTCCTGCCACAGGAGGGCGAGTCCGGCCTCATATTGTCCTGTTTCGTCCTCTTCGCTGTCATCGGCGTAGTGCTTTAGCAAGAATCGGATTATGCTGTAGTAGTCATCGTCTGCCTGTTTAGTGACGATGTGGAACGACCGAGCTAGTTGTGAGACAGAGAACAACCCGATACCGATCTTCCCGATCAGTCTTCGGCCTCCGGGACTGAGGTTCGGGTTCGTCTTATCTGTTATACCGAGTTTCGTGCCCGCTGTGACGCGCTTAGAACTTCCGCCGATGTTCTCCAAGACATATTCGATCATGTCGGGTGACATTCCGATGCCGTTGTCCTCGACCCGAATCGTCCGAAATCGAGGACGATCGGTGGTTACTGTCACGCGTGTAGCGTCTGCATCGTAGGCGTTTGCGAGTAACTCGCGGAGAGCGGAACCCGGCTGCCTATAGATCCCATCTGTAATCCGAGCTAACACGCGGTCCGATGTCCGTAGGACTGTCTCAACCGCGGTCTCAGGTGAGCGCGCCTGCACGAGTCTCGCAGCTAGGTTCTCCTCTTCAGCCATATGAGCTGCCTCCGTCGTAGGCGATGCGCGGGATCGAGTTGCATGAAGATACAGCGTCATGCCGTGCCCAGACGGTAGTGATGCCGTGTGACAACGACGAACGAAGGCTGGAGTGGTGGTTGCCGCCGAGCCTGCCGCTGTCGGTCATCCTATCAGGGCGCGACTGCCACCCAATCGCTGGGCCTAGCACCGCCGTCAGGTGGCCTGTAGCTGACATGTAATGAGTTTCTACCGAACTGAGGATGGGGGATCAAGCATCGCGAGACGAAATCCCCTGATCCATGGCTGTGACAGAAAGCGCTTCAGTGAGGGCTTGGATTTCGGCTAGGGCGGACTGGAGGTCTTCGGCTATCTCGGCGGCTAGGACGGCTGGGGGCGGGAGGTTGTCGATGTCCTCCAGGCTCTCGTCGCGGAGCCAGAAGAGGTCGAGGCTGACCTTGTCGCGGGCAAGCAGCTCGTCGTAGGTGTAGCGCTTGAAGCGTTCGGATTCTTGGCGCTGGTGGCGGTCGGCCGGGTTGTAACAGGCCACGAAGTCGTCGAGGTCGTCTCTGGTGAGCGGGTTCTGCTTGAGGGTGAAGTGCTTGTTGGTGCGCAGGTCGTAGACCCACAGCTCCCTGGTCCAGGCCTGCTCGGCGCCCTCGCGGCGGCGGAAGAACAGCACGTTGGCCTTCACGCCCTGGGCGTAGAAGATCCCTGTCGGCAGGCGCAGCAGGGTGTGGACCTCGCAGTCGTGCAGCAGCCGGCGGCGGATCGTCTCTCCCGCGCCGGCCTCGAAGAGCACGTTGTCGGGCACCACTACAGCTGCCGTTCCGCCGACCTTGAGTAGGCCGACGATGTGTTGCACGAAGTTGAGTTGTTTGTTGCGGGTGGTGGCCCAGAAATCGTCGCGCTCGTAGCTGTCCGACGACGACCGACCGAAGGGCGGATTGGTCAGGACCATGTCGAAGCGCTCGCCGGGATCGGCGCGGAGCGCGTCGTCCACATGGACCGGTGAGTTGGACTCGGGGCTCTCGATGCCGTGCAGCAGCAGGTTCATTGCGCATAGCCGGGCGGGCAGGTCGGCGATCTCCCAGCCGGTGAAGGCACCGGAGCGCAGGTGGGCTGCCTGGTCGGGTTCGAGTGGAGTGAAGCGGTCGATGATCGAGCGGTAGGCACCCAGGAAGAAGCCGCCGGTGCCGCAGGCCGGATCACAGATGCGGTCCTCGGGCTCGGGCTGCATCACGTCGACGACGGCCGAGATCAGCGCCCGCGGCGTGAAGTACTGGCCCGCGCCGCGGGCTCCTTCTTGGGCGGTCTTCTCGATCAGGCCCTCGTAGGCGGCGCCCTTGACGTCGGCGTCGTAGCTGAGCCACTCGTGCTTGTCGATGAAGTCCTTGATGAGCTGCTCCAGCTTGGCCGGGGTCTGGATCCGGTTGCGGGCCTTGTGGAAGACCACGCCGAGCATGTCGTCTCCCGCCCCCAGCTCAGAGAGGATCTGGCTGTAGTGGGCTTCGAGTTCGGCACCCGTCCGGCTCAGCAGCGACTGCCAGTCGTGCTCGATGGGCACCACCCGCTCGCCGCCCAGCAACTCGTGCTGCTCGTCGGCCATCTTCAGGAACAGCAGGTAGGTGAGCTGCTCCAGGTAGTCGCCGTAGGACAGCCCGTCGTCGCGAAGAACATCGCAGAAGTCCCACAACCTCTGCACCAGCGCCCTCTGGCCGTTTCCAGACACGGCTTCACGCTACGGCTCCGGTCACGTCATGGCGTGTGTCTCGGCACGTGCGCCAGGCACAAGGTCGGAGAGGGCCGGTCTCCCGCTGCGCCTCGGGCAGCCGCGGTGTCGCATAATTCGTTGAGAGCAGTCTCCAGCGCCACAAGTAGCTCTTGGATCTGCTGGCAGACGGCTGACGTGATCTACCTCGAGTTCGACGAAATGCTCGGCGGCGACCACATCCGAGTGTAAGTGAGGCGCTGGTGGGTCGCGTGGTTGGTGCGTGATGTGCCGAGCGGGTACGGTGCGCAGCATGATCGACGCAGTCAGTCCGAGGACTTCGTGCCTCTACGCCCGGCCGCGAGCATTGCACGGAGTCGCGCGTGTGTTCGATTTCATGGGCGTCTACGACTCGTACAACACCTCGCCGACGCCGCAGGAAGCAGACATCTTGGCGGTACTCCAAGACTGGCTGGCCGTTGAGGAGGACGCGCGTCGCGTCCTGACCGCACATTTGCCCACGAACATCGAATGACCTCGTCAGATCCTCCTGATCTGACTCCGCCAGGTCAGCCTCTAGGCCTTCCCCACATCGATCCGACGGCTATTGATCGCAGTCGTCAGGCGGTACGGCAGCTTGCAGACGTAGGAATCAAGTTGGGTGGCTACCGCCTGAAGCCCGCACTCGGTGGCGCGACCATCAGGCGCTCTGATGGTCGCGCTCAACAGGGACCCGGTGGCACGCAGGCCAGGCCACAGAACCATTCTTGGTGGTAGCGCCGCTCCCATCGCCGCGGCCCGCGGCCTCTGCATGAGCACTCTCGGATCTATGGTCACTCCTTGACCTTCTGTCGCTTCGGCTTGGCTGCACGGGATGTCGCTATCCGCCGTAGCAGGACCGACGCTGGCTCATCGTCCGGATTCTGGGGCACGAGCTGTCCAGCGAATGCCTGGGCGAGAAGCGACCGACGGAGGAGTGCCACCCGGTTCAGCGTCACTTGAGCGGACTGCTCGAACGTCGCCGTCTGCTCGAACTGTGCTTCGAGGCGTCCAACGATCCGACCTCGTTCTTCGGTTGGGGCGACAGGTATGGGGAACTGGGCGAGGCCCCGCTTGCCGAGATGGCGGATGTTGACGCCGCGCCCTGCCTCTCCGAAGCGGCCGCTCTTGGCCGCCGAGTAGCAGTACCAGTACAAGTACTTGAGGTCGAGTTCGCGTGGGCGGAGGCGAAGGAGGGTGTTCTGGAAGCAGCAGCCCTCGATCTCGCCATTCCAGATTGCCGGTTTGCCGACTTCGTTCGGGGTACCTGAGGCCTCGTTCAGGAGGAGGTCTCCAGGTTCGAGCTTGAAAGTCCTGAAGTCGGCGTCATTGAAGTTCATCTCTTTGACATCATCGAGAGAGATGCCGTCCCAGGTCACATTGGCAGATCGGAGATACGGGCGCATGGCGGGGCCCATGTGGTGCTGTGGCGACCGTTGCCGGCCGAGTTGCACCTCGGCGATGTCACCAATCGCGGTGAGCTTCCAGCCGGGAGGCAGATCGCCGTCGGTGTGGAACGCTGCTGCCAGTAGGGATGACCTGAGGGCATCAGTCATATGAAGCGCGCGGCGGAGTACAGCCTCGGCAACGTTGAGGCGGGAGAAGTGTTCTTCGATGGCTGCGACGATCCGCTTCTGCTCAGGAAGAGGTGCCATTGGTACGGAGAGATTCCTGATGCCCCTGAGACCGAGCCGTGGGCGTCCGACGCCCTTGATTTGTGTAGCTGTTTGGTGCCTGAGGTCTGGACGTTGCAGTGCGAAGTTGATGTACGAGGGGTTCAACTCGGGATGTAGCCGGACTCGGATGCAGTCGGCCTTCACGATTGCTGGCGGCACCCAGCTCGGAACCAGGCATACGCGCGGAAGTGTCTCGCCTAGCGAAGCGACGATCAGGTCGCCCTGCTGGACCGAGTGTTGGACGAGCGACATGTAGTGTTTCTCGGAGATATGGGCGTCGTCATGTCTGAAGACGCCGTCGCCGATGTTCTGGAGCCGGATGACGCGCGGCCCACTGTCCGTGTAGTGCGCTGTCTTGAGATTCGAGCCAAAGGGTCCGTCGGTGATTGCCCGCGGCTCAGTTGCAGCAAGATCCTCGAGCCGCGCCCAGGTCCAGCCCGGGGGCAGATCGCCGGTCATGCGGCTAGGACCAGGGTTAGCTCTTCGAGCAGGGGGTTGAGGTTGGTGCTGGCGGGGGTGTTGGGCGGGTCAGTTGGCACTGGTGGCCTCGATGAGGACGTAGCCACCAGAGCGGACGCTCACATGCAGACTGTTGCTCTCTAACAGGGCCATTCCCACCAGAGGCGTGGTGTCCGCCTCGTCGACCAGAACGTCGGTCGCCTCGCCGTCCCACGAGATCGTGGCGTCGTAGACATCGAAGACGTCCTCGCTTCCATTGGACAGCGTGGCTCGGCCGCTGGTCACGAAAGGCAGCGCCAACTGCCGCACGGTTGGTGGCGGCAGGGTCAGAAGGCCGTTGTAGCCCGTGTCGATCACGGCTTCAACGATACGCATCTGGCCTGCCGGGCCGCTCACGGGCACCGTGACAACGGCTTCCAAGTCAGCGTTCACGATGCCTTCGATCATGAGGTTGAGCGCAAGGGCCGGCCGCCGAAATGCCGGATGGCCCGGTAACCGACCCGCACCATCCACACGTCGGCAACCAGCGGATGCTGGGTCCGCAGCGAGTTCGCGGCGGCGAGGAGGTCGTCCGCCAGCGCCCACGCCCCACTGTCCACGTCGATGGCCACGTACTCCCCGTGGTGTGCCTCCTTCACCTGGGGCCGGATGTCGCGCTCGTAGATCTCATCGCCGAGCTGGGCTGTCTCGTCCTTCGAGAGCGTCGGCGCCCGAGAGGCGGCTGGCGCGGCCGGTTCCTCTGACTCGGCAGAGGGCCGCGGCTCGGTGACAGTCGCTGAAGTGCTGTCGTCGATGTTGGCGGTGGCGCTCACACTGTGACTCTAATGCCTTGATATGTCTTTTTGCAACCTGTCAGTGCACCATCCGCGGGACCCTCCGGTCATGCGGCTAGGGCGAGGGTCAGCTCTTCGAGCAGGGGGTTGAGGTCGTTGCCGAAGAGTTGGTGGGCTTTGCCTAGGCCGCCGTGGGTGCTGAAGGGTGGGTTCTGCAGGTCTGCGGGCACGATCTTGAGGGCCCCGGCTACGTGTTCCTTGATCAGGTGGAGGTAGGCGGTCTGCTCCTCGGAGAATTGGCGGCCAAGTGCCTGCTGTTGGTGTAGCCAGGCTTCGAAGCGTTCGTTCACGAGGTCCGGGTAGGCGATCAGTTCGTCGGTGTGGCCCAGTGCGTGGCGGACGAGGCTCACCAGGTCGGTGCTGACGCGGTGGCCGGAGCCTTTGACCTTGGAGGCGTCGAGGGTCTCGTAGGCCTTCCACAGGGCTTCGGGTGTCCAGCGGTGGGGCGGGCGGCCTATGGCTTGGGCGAGTTCCTTGATGTCGGTGTAGGTGAGCCCGCCTGAGTAGGGCTGGCTGTAGAGGATCTGTAGAGCGGTGATCTCGTCTTTGTTGTCTTCGATGAACTGGCGGAATGAGTCGGTCTGGGCCCGGGCTCGGTCGGCGGCGTCCTTCGAGTACTCGCCGGCGATCACTCTGTCCTTCGATGCCTCGTCGATCACCTGCTCGTAGCTGCGGCGCACGTCGATCAGCTTCTCGCGCAGCTCGGCGTTTCCGGCGATGGGCTGCACTGCCTCCGCGATCAAACGCGTGCCGGTGGCCTTCACCTGATCAGGCGTCGGGTCTTCTGTGTCGTGCTCGGCGGCGGCCTCTTCGTGCTGGCGGTCGGGGTTCAGGGCGTCGGTAATCTGACGGACCAGGTCATCCAGGGCAACCCCGGCCACCTGCTCCACGGCGGCCCGGTCCTCGGCGGTGATGCGCCGATTCAGGCGGGCCAAGCGCGATGCCACCGACGACACGACCGCCTCGTCCGTGGAACCGAGCCCGACTTGGTTCAGCAGCCGGTCAAAGCTCACGCCCTTCTTGCGCTCTAGCGGCACTGTGTCGTGCAGGCCGGCGTCGGTGACGCCCACCGCGTCCACGATCACGAAACGGTCCTTGACCTTGGCGTCGGGGGTCACCGCCCGCAAATCGTTCTCGTCGATCACCCGCACGCCGCGGCCCTTCATCTGCTCGAAGAAGTTGCGGCTGCGCACCATGCGCATGAACACCACGCACTCGATGGGCTTCACGTCGGTGCCGGTGGCGATCATGTCAACCGTCACCGCTATGCGGGTCGGGTAGTTGGTGCGGAACTGCTGGAGCAGATCCTCGGGCTTGTTGCCGGAGTCGCCGGAGCGGTAGGTGATCTTCACCGCGCCCTTGTTGCTGAGGCCGAACTCCTGGCGCACGACCTGCACGATGTCGTCGGCGTGGCTGTCGTCCTTGGCGAAGATCAGCGTCTTGGGGACATGCCGCAGGAGGTCGTCCGGTCGGCGCTCCCGGTCGTCGAAGATCACGGGCAGCGAGTCCCGCAGGGTCCGCACAACGGTTCGGATCTGGTCTGGGGCCACCACCTTGTGGTCCAGTTCAGCCGCGCTGTAGTCGATGTCCTCGTCGACCTTCTCCAACCGGAGCTGGCGGGTCTCGCGGTCGCGAAACTCCGTAACGAAGTCGGCCGGGACCGTGCCGCCGGACTCGGTGATCTCGGTGCGGATGCGGAACACGTCGAAGTCCACGTTCACCCGGTCGGCCACCGCCTGCTCGTGGCCGTACTCCATCACCATGTTCTGCTCGAAGAATGCGAAGGTCTGAATGCCCGGCGTGGCCGTGAGCCCCACCAGGAAGGCGTCGAAGTACTCCAGCACCTGACGCCACACCCCGTAGATCGACCGGTGACACTCGTCGACGATGATCAAGTCGTAGGACTCGATCGGCACCTTCGGGTTGTAGGACACCTCCACCGGCTGGTCGGGTGCCATCTCGAAGCCAGTGCTCTCGTCGAGGCTTTCGTCGAAGTCCTCGTCGCCCCGCAGGATCGAATACAGCCGTTGGATGGTGCTTACGTGCACCTTGGTGGCGGCCTCGCCGGCCATGTTGAGCTGAGACGAAGCGAGCCGGCGGACGTTGTACAGCTCGGTGAACTTGCGAGGATCGTCGGGGACGGTGAAGCCCTCGAACTCCCTCACCGCCTGGCGGCCGAGGTTGGCCCGGTCCACCAGGAACAGGATCCGGCGGGCACCGGCGTGGCGCACCAGCCGGTAGCAGACGTTGGCGGCGGTGAAGGTCTTACCCGCCCCGGTGGCCATCTGGATCAGCGCCCGGAGGCGGTTCTCCCGCAGCGACTCCTCCAGGTTGCGGATGGCCTCGGCTTGCGCCGGCCACAGCCCCGGCGCTTCGGACTCCAGTTCAGGCAGCAACTGCAGGCCGGCTCTCAGCGTGGTGTATCCGCCCAGGCGCACATGCTCGTCAACCCAGTGGGCCAGCATCTCGGGTCGGTGGAAGGTGAACACCCTCCGGCTGGCCGGAATCGGGTCGAGCCCGCAGGTGAAGCGGGTCTCGGTTCCTGTGGACTCGTAGCCGAACGGCAATGCTCCGTCCACCTGGAACGTGGGCACCCAGTCGGGCGAGGAGACCTGATACTTGCGAGTCTGGGGTTCGACTCCGGTGAGAGTGGTGCCCGCCTTCTTGGCCTCGATCACACCCACCGCCTGGCGATCCACGAACAGCACATAGTCAGCCGGCCCCGCGTCAGTGGGGACCTCCCGCACGGCCACCCCCTGCGCTGCGGCCACCGCAGCGTGCTTGTAGTCCTGCACCACCCAGCCGCACGCCTTGAGCTGGTCGTCGATCGCTATCCGGGCCCGTTGCTCAGGATCGAGATACTTGGAGGAGGAATCGGCAGTTTCAGCGTGATGCACCAGCAGGCATCGTAGGCGTCCATCCCGGGGACTTCGTCATGCCCCGTCCTCAGCGTTGCTCGCGCCTCGCCTCAACGGTCTTGACGGCCTTATCGAACAATTGGTCAGCGACGCGTCGGCCATACGCCTCCGGAGTTTCCTCGCGGGTGCTGGTGGATCGATCCGTTGTTCGAATCGCGCGTTCGAGTCTCTCCTCGAATCCGCCTTCGTGTCTAGCGGCCATTTCTGTCCTCCTCGACATTAGACGTAGTATAGAGCCTCATGTTTCGTTCAAAATACCTGACGTTCAAATCCTTGTCAAAATAGTGTTTGCGCTTTACCCAAACGAGACCGTCTCCCTTCGATATGACGGCTACATCGATCGGTCCACCGACCGTTTCAGCTTCAGGCGTCATCCGGCGCTTGAAAGAAGTAAGACTAACCAGTGTCTCAGCCATTTCTGCAAGTTCTTCCTTAGGTAGAAGACTAACTATTTGCATGATGGGGTCAGAGTGCGTTTCCTGGAGGAGACTACGGAGATCTTCCTCGAAGTCGTCAACAATCTCATGAGTGATTTCTCGAAGGTCATTGAGGCATTCATCTCGGTTAGTGCTGGAGAGTATATCCTCCATGCTATTGCTGAATCGCTCAACCATACGATCTAGGGTTCGCTTTACTAGACTCCTTAGTGCCTCAGGATACATAGGATGCAGACCGTCCATGAAGGTCTGTACCATGTCACCTTGAGCAAAGGCGCGAATATGTGCAGTGCTGTTCTCTCCAACGTTCGCACTATCCAAGTGTCGAAAACGAACACGATTTGCAACGGCTCCATCAACCACATAGTGTGAGAATGCGGGAAACAGTTGTTCCGATCCGAATCCGACGACTACTACACCACTCGACCAAGGGTTTGACGCGGAAGATCTCAATGCATGTCGCACCAGTGCTCTGGCTCGACGCTTCACCGAAGAACTGATCGCGGAACTAGCGAGGTGTTCCTGAAGAAAGCTATCCCAATCAGCAATCGCCATTGCAATACGCTGGCCCGCAACAGATGCGCTAATGGGATCGACGCAAGTCTCTCTCTGTAGCCTATCTATTCTCTGTGCCATCAGTTCCAAAATGATGTAGTTCTTGTCATGGTCATCTAGGTGGTCGCCTTCAGCCTCTAGTTCTTGCACAGTTCTATCGGTGTTGCTGCGAATGGCAGTCAATTCTGCTCTAGCTACCCTATGGACCAAGTTCAGTTGCTCTCGCGCAGGATAGTGCGGCACTACGGCCGAGAGTCCGTTCACAAAGTCGCTGGCATACTCTTCCACTGTGTCGAGTGTCTTCGAGCCGAGTCGTCGCCGGTGTTCCTTAACAGCCGTCTCCCAGGGAATAGGACCGAATGCCCCGGATCCGTAGACCATGATTGCTACCGGTTCCATTGCTGAGAGTTGGAAGAGCTTGTTGGCCGTGTTGTAGATCTTGGGGTCGGGGTCGCGAAGTGTGACGGCGCTATCCGCAGCGATGGCGACTGCTTCACGGTTGAGCACTACGACTTCAGCCGTCATCTAGCAATACCGCCTTTCATGACAAGTCCTGTGAAGTTGCCGCGGAGAGTAGCGGGATGGGAGCAAGAGATGGTGGATTCATGCATGCTTAGGCGGAGGCCCGCCTTCGGAGATCAGGCAGTGCGTCGCTCATGGTCCGGTAGGCGGCTACTACGGGCTCCAGCTCCGCTGGGGTGGCGCCGTGCAGGATGACGGCGTCGCAGCCCAGGTCGAGTTGGTGCTGAACCGCTTGGGCGCACTGATCGGGGGTGCCGGTGGCGGCGGGGGCGAACCACTCGGCGGGGATCACCTCGGCGAGTTGCTCCAACTCCTCGGTCGTGGCCCCGGCGTCGATCGCGCCTCGGCGCGTCGCCACCACCGGATGCTCCCGGAACCGCTGGAGCGCGGCCAGGTCCCACCGGTTGGTGTTCACCAGCAGCTCCCCGTAGCCCTGCAGGTAGGTGGCCAGCCGCCCCACCGTCTTCATCATCCGGGCCTCGTAGGGCAAGTGGTCGCCGACGGTGGCGAAGCACGACCACACCCGCACGTCGGAGGGATCGCGGCCGGCCTGCTCGGCAGCGGACCGCACCGTCTCAACGCCGCGCACCACCGTCTCGTCGGTGAAGTAGGTGTGCAGGATCACCTCGTCGAAGCAGCGGCCCGCGAGCCTGAGCGTGTTCTCGCCGAAGGCGGCGAGGCTCATGGGCAAGTGCTCGTTGAGCGACGCATCGAGACGAAGGAACGGGTAGCGCCCGGCCGGTCCGTCGTGGTTCACCACTGACTCGCCCCGGAACAACCGGCGCATCAGCCCGGCGAAGTCCTCCATCTCAGCCGTCGTGATGTGGTTGATGCCCATCACGGTCTGCAGCAGCGGGACACCCCGGCCGATGCCCAGCACGAAGCGTCCGCCGGTGAGGCTCTGCATGGTGCGGGCGAACCCGGCGGTGACCAGCGGATGGCGGGTGTTGCTGTTGGTGACGCCGGTCGAGATGGTGATCGTCTCGGAGACTGCGGCCGCCGCCCCGCACTGCGCGGCCACCTCCTTCTTGTTGTAGCGCTCGGATATGAACACCGTTCCCAGCCCCAGCGCCTCGCCGTCTCGCACCTCCTGAAGCAGGTCCCGTGAGCTGTCGGCCTCGCCCGCCAGTGCATAGAAGCCCAGTTCAGGAAACTCGCTCATCGCCGTTCGCCTCCCAGGTGCTGCGACCTGCTGATGCTAATCGCGGTCATAATCGTGCCCATGGGTGGCGGCTCGAAACAGCACCGGCCAGGACCAGGCCTCTGGGGCGGCTGGAAGGCTTGGCGGAGCGACCGGGTGCTGGGTGCCGTGCTGGTGTTCGTCGCTCTCGCCGGTGTGGCCGCGGTCGTGGGGTTGGCGCTGCTGTGGCCCACCGGCGAGGGCCGGGACGCTGCCCAGGAGCGCGCCGACGAGATAGGGCTCAGGTACCAGCGCTTGGCCGCCACCGTCACCGAGGTCACCGACCGGGTGTGCAGCTACTCGGCTCCCGACGACCCCCAGGCGTGCAGGACCATCACCACCCGCGTCGACGAGGGCCCCGCTGAAGGTACGCAGGTCGCCCTGCCGGAGTTCAACCTGGAGTACGACCGGGTCTCCATACGAATCTCACCGGGGGACAAGGTGATCGTCGGCTACGAGGCCTCCAACGACTACTACTTCTTCGTCGACCGTGACCGGCGCACGCCGCTGGTGTGGCTCGCCGGGCTGTTCGCCCTCGTGGTGGTGGCGCTCGGGCGCCTGCGCGGGGCCCTGGCCCTCGTCGGGATGGCCGCCACGCTGCTGGTGCTGATCGCCTTCGTCGCCCCCTCGGTGCTCGACGGCAACGATCCGGTGCTGGTGGCGGTGGTGGCCGCCGCGGTCGTCGCCTTCGTGAGCCTGTACATCACCCACGGCCTCACCCCGCACACCACTGTGGCCCTCGCCGGCACCCTCGCGTCGCTGGGGCTCACCCTCGGGCTGTCGTGGGTCTTCTTCGGACTCTCCGAGTTCACCGGCCTGGCCACCGAGGAGGGCCTGACCCTGCCCCTGATCGCCGGCGACATCGACCTGGCCTCGCTGCTGCTGGGCGGCGCCATCATCGGCGCGCTGGGCGCGCTCGACGACGTGACGGTCACCCAGGTGGCCACCGTCGCGGAGTTGCGCTACCGCAGCCCCCACCTTCCGAGGCGCGAGCTCATCACGTCGGGCATCAGGGTCGGGCGGGAGCACATCGCCGCCACCGTCAACACGCTGCTGCTCGCCTACGCGGGCGCGGGCCTTCCGCTGGTGCTGCTGTTCGCAGTGTCGGACCAGTCGCTGGCCATGGTGGCCAACTCCGAGCTGATCGCGGTGGAGATCGTGCGTACGCTGTGCGGCTCGCTGGGCCTGGTCGCGGCCGTACCGGTCACGACGGTGCTGGCCGCGCTGGTGAACTCCGGCACCGGGACGTCCGGGACGTCCGGCATGTCCGGATCAGCCGGTCCACCTGGATCAGCCGGTCCACCTGGATCAGCCGGTCCACCTGGATCAGCCGGTCCACCTGACTCGCCGCCGGGTGGGGGCCATGGGCACCGGGCGGAAGAGCACGCCGGCGCCGAAGCCGCCGATCCGGCGCCGGCGCCGCGATGGGAGGATTTCGCTCCCGATCAGGACGAGCCCGAGTGGTGAGTCCCCATGACCGGCGGTGGCTGCGTCATGTCGACTGGACTCCGACACTCGCCCCGTCGTCCAGATAATCGTCAAGGAACAGCTCGATGTAGGCGATCGCAGTCTCCACGTAGCTGATGTACCAGGTCCCGTCGACCTCCCTCACCACCAGGAACGGCTCGTCGTCGCCCGGCCAGTCCTCGGGCTCGATGCAGCCGTCGAAGTCGTCGCGGTCGTCGTATATCTGGGTGTACCCGGTCGTGCAGAGCCCGTTCCAGGACACTTGGATCTCCCAGGGCTGGACCTCGCCCGTCTCGATCACCGTGACCTCCGCGGTGGCGTTGATCGAGCCCGAGCTGAGGAACAGGACCACGGCATCGCCGGGACCGGGCTCCTCGCGGGTGTTGATCTCGATCGAGATCCCGCCGCGGATCTCCAGCCCGAGATCGTCGATGATCTCCCACAGATTCTCCCGCTGCTCACCCTCGCTCGCCCGGTTCAGCAGCTCCTCGTACGCCGTCGCGTAGTCGAGCACGGCCCCCAGCTCGTCGGGCGGCACGAAGATGTTGAGCGCCGACCGCTCGCCCTCGAGGTCGGCGAAGGTCTCCGCGGCCAGGTAGTCCTCGAAGCGGTTGCGGTTCAGCATGTCGACGAAGTCGCCCATCACTGCCGAGGCGTTCGGAGCGCCGGGGCGGGCATTGGCTCTGGACGCCATGAAGTCGGCCTCCGGCAGGTCCGCAATCCTCCGGGCGAACTCGGCCACGGAGTAGAGGGGGCTGAGATACCACCGGCCCTCGCGCCTGATCGTCATGACGTGGAGGCTGTCGGGCGCTTGGAGCTCGAACAGTCCGCCGAGACCCAGGCCGACGACATCGTCCTGAGACTCGCGCACCCTCTCCTGGACCTCGGCCAGCAGCTCGTCGACCGTGCTGGAGTAGCCGGGACCGAAGCGTTCCACGAACCACGGATCGGCGGTCTCAGGGTCGGCCGCGACCGTGACCGTGCCCGCCCGGAGCTCGACAATGGCCACATCGGGGTGCAGCAGTGTGGCTTCGACGTCCAGTCCGGAGATGTCGATGTCCAGCCCGGCGAGCAGGTCGCCGCCCGCGACGTGTCCCTCCCGGGACGCCCACTCCATCACGTCCGGGTAGATCTCGGCGAAGGTGCCGACCTCCGAGGGCGGCAACAGCGCAAGCATGCCCAGCACGTCCTCGCTGCTTGCCGCCGTGGCCATGGCTTCAACGACCGCCTCCGGTGCGTCGGCGCCCGCTCGGTCGCCGGTGAAGGCCCGCACTGCGAGGATGCCGAGGGCCCCGATGAAGATCGCGCCGGCGGCGACCGCGGCGATCCGGGCGACCCGAGCGGCTCCGGTCCGGGGTCGTTCGGGTTCGTCGATCACCTCCGGCGCCCCGGTTTCGAGCGTTGACTCGCCCGTCTCGCCGGGCAGCCCGAACTCGCTGGCGGCGCGATCGGGAGCGTCGCCGTCGTTCACATCACCTCCTGCAATCCGAAGGACGGCAGACTCCGACCCACGCTACTGGCATGTCGCTGGTTTGGTTGCGCGACCTGCTCGTCCTGCGGCCTCGCGCGATGGACTGGCGGATACCGCAGTTGCACTCGCGACACGGCACTAGGTTGCGTGTCGCTGAGGCGCCGAAGTCCGCCGCATGCCCGTCAGAGTACTACGGCCTCCCGCGTCTCAGGCTTTGGATGCGCCTTCCGGCCAGCGCTCCGAGAAGGATGAGCAGGCCCCCGGCGAGGGCCGTCAGCGGACCGGCTCGACTATCGACTGCGACCAGGTAGGCGGCCGCCGCGATCGCCACGCTTGCTCCGATCACGGCGTGTGCGCCTGAGGCAGCCGGCGGTGAGCGCCGGAACAGCAGGATCCAGCACACTCCGGCCGAGACGGGGAACAGATACCAGACCGCGCCCACCCATGCAGGCGGCAGGCCCGTGACATGGTCGCCGTAGCCTCCGATTGTCTCGGCCAGGCGGAAGCCCGACAGCCGAGACCCCGCGACTTCGAGCCACGCAGCGAATGCGGAGCCGGCGAGCACCGCAGCACCGGCGGCGGTCGCGGCTACCGACAGCACGCGGCGCAGCCCAACGGGAGCAGGCCTCGCGGCCTCCTTCATGCCGGGGCCGCTCAGCCGGGCTGCCAGATCATCAGCACCAGTTGCACCGTGAACAGGATCGACAGCAGGGCCGATCCAGCCTCCAGGCGCTTCTCGGTCCCGGGTGAGGCGTCCCCGGCGCCCTGTGCCTTCAGGGCGGGTCTGATCAGGCCGTGCAGGACGCCGACCATGGCCACCCAGATCACGATGGCTGCGATCACCCAGCCCTCGGTCAGCGAGATCGCGTCCTCGGACATCTCGACCAGGGCGATCCCGAGCAGGCCGGCCACGATCAGCGCCGGCCCGTACAGGCGGCGGGCGTTGGACGCCATGGCGACCACCAGGTGCTGATGACCGGCGCCGTCGGCGGCGCGCATCTGCCTGCGCAGCAGCGGATGGACGAATGCCGGTGCCAGAGCCACCAGAACGGTGAGAACGTGAAGCAGCTCGACAATGTTGTTGGCGGTGGTTCCGGCCGCGAGGAGCATGCGCGGGACTCTAGCCGGAGCGCGGCCCGGAGAACGCTGCCCCCTCGCCGCCCGAACCGACCGGCGCCCGCGTGTGAAGCGGAGGCTGCGGACCGCGTGCTCGCCCCAGGGCCCGCCCCGAATCAACACGGCACCCCCGACTCCTAGCATGGTGGGCGTGCCCGACAGCGTCGCCGCGGCCGAAGCCGATCAAGCCGGTCTCACGCTCGACCGGGCGGGGCTGGCCGAACGGGCCGAAGTTCCCGCCTTCGTCGTCGACCTGGTGATAGACGCCGGCCTGCTGGCGCCGCTCGACAACGGCTCCGAGAGCGAGCAGTTCGGCGCCGACGACGTCGAGATACTGGCTGCGGCCCGCACTCTGGTCGGCGAGGGCGTGGCCATCGAGGAGCTGGCCGCCCTGGCCATGCGCCACGTCACCAACGTCGAGAACCTGATCGACGACGCCATCGACCTGCTCAAACGCCACATCAAGCGGGACAGCCCGGACCAGGCCGCGCTGGTTGCCAGCGTGAACCGGCTCGTCCCGGTGGCCACCAAGCTCGTGGTCGGCCACTTCGAGAGGACCCTTTGGGCCAGGGCCATGGCCCGGGTCGCGGGCGACCCTGCCATCGCGGCTGGCGCCATCCTCGTCAGG
Source organism: Candidatus Aldehydirespirator sp. (assembly GCA_965203575.1). GTDB lineage: Bacteria > Actinomycetota > Acidimicrobiia > Acidimicrobiales > Aldehydirespiratoraceae > Aldehydirespirator. The sequence goes on along the minus strand of OZ241894.1, from coordinate 965,063 downwards.
ACACGACGCCTCGACAGGCGCGTCGACCCGCTCGCGGTCTACGCCTCGGCCGGCGCCGACCGCCTGCGAAGCGTGTGGCTGCGACCCGCCCGAGGGGTGGGACTGGCGGCCATCGGGGAGGTGGAGGCCATCGAGCCGGCGGGCAAGGACCGTTTCTCGGCCGCTTCGGCGGCTCGGGCCGTGCTCGCGGCCCGGATCCGGCGCGACGGACCGCCGGAGGGCCCGGCCCCGGTGCTGGTGGGCGGGTTCTCGTTCGCCGCGAACAGTGGTGTCGCCGACGACGGCTCGCAGCCGCCCAGCACCGACGGCAGCAGGAGCCCGCACCGGGGCCCGTCGTGGCGAGGGTTCGGCCACGCCCGGGAACACTTCGCTCCAACGGGCAGCGAGACTCGGCACAGGGGCCCGTCGTGGCGAGGGTTCGGCCACGCCCGGGAACAGCTCGCTCCAACGGGCAGCGAGACTCGGCACCGGGGCCCGTCGTGGCGAGGGTTCGGAGACTGCCGGATGGTGCTGCCCGAGATGACCGTTATCGACCGTGAGGACGGCACCTGGGTGCTGGCCGCCACCCGGGTCGGCCCCGACGGCGACGAGGCAGCCGCCGAGGCCGCGCTGGAACGGCGACTGGCAGCCTTCGAGGCGGAGCCGTTGCCGGCGGCTGCCGACCCGGCCGACCCGGCCGGCTCGGCTGCGGCCTCTCCGGACTGCGACCGTGACGACTACTACGAGGCTCTCGTCTCCGAAGCCGTCGCCGCCATCGACCGGAGCGCCTTCCACAAGGTGGTGCTGGCCCGCACGCTCACGCTCGACCGGGGCCTCGATGTCGTGACGGTCCTCGACCGGCTCCGGCGGCGCAACCCGGCCTGCGCGACCTTCGCGTTCTCGGTCGGCGACACCACCTTCCTGGGGGCCACGCCCGAGGAACTGGTCACCCTCGACGGCTCCCGGCTGCACACCATCGCTCTGGCCGGGACCGCCCCCCGCGGCGACACCCCCGACTCGGACGAGCGTCTCGCCGCCGGGCTGCTGGCCTCGGCCAAGAACCGGTCCGAGCACCGCTTCGTGGTGGACGGCATCACCGAGGCCCTGACCGGTCTGGGCCTGGTAGACCCGGCGCCGGCCGAGCCGGGACTGATGCGCCTCAGCCGTGTCCAGCACCTGCGCACGCCCATCACCGCGGAGGTGCAGCGCCGCAGGACCGGAGCGAGCGACATGGACGTGCTGCGGGCCGTAGGCGTGCTGCATCCCACCGCAGCCGTCGGCGGCGCCCCCACCGGCGCCGCCCTGGAGTTCATCGCCCGCCATGAGGGCTTCGACCGGGGCTGGTATGCGGCCCCGGTTGGATGGTGCGACCTCGACGGCAACGGCGAGATGGGCGTCGCGCTGCGTTGCGCGCTGACCGGGCCGGAAGGAGCCTGCCTCTTCGCCGGGGCCGGGGTCGTGGCCGACTCCGTGCCGGGGGAGGAACTCACCGAGACGGCGTACAAGCTCCGGGCACTGCTGGACGCCATCGACGAGCGCTGACTCGTGACCGCTGGCGCCCGACCCGCGACCCGGCCATGACCAGCGCCGGCGCACGCGGATCGTGACCGGAGCCGTCTACGACACCGTCGCGTCCTTCGCGGCCCGGCTGGCAGCACTGGGCGTCACCGACGCGGTGATCAGCCCCGGATCGCGCTCGACTCCGCTGACGCTGTGCTTCGATGCCCAGCCCGCGATGCGCACCTGGATCCAGCTCGACGAGCGCTCCGCAGGGTTCTTCGCCCTCGGTCTGGGCCGGGCTTCGGGCCGGCCCGCGGTGCTGGTGTGCACCTCGGGAACCGCGGCCGCCAACTACCTCCCCGCGGTGGCGGAGGCCTCCCACGCGGGCATTCCCATGATCGTGTGCACCGCCGACCGGCCCCCGGAACTGCGGGGCCGGGGCTGGGGCTCGCACCAGACCATCGACCAGGTGGGTCTGTACGGGACCGCGGTGCGCTGGAGCATCGACCTGCCGGTGCCCGACGACACCGGTCCCGGTTCCGCCGTCGGATGGGCCGAGACGGCTGTCGCGTCGGCGTCGGGCCGCGACCCCGGGCCGGTCCATCTCAACTGGCCCCTGCGGGAGCCACTGGAACCGGAGTCGACCGTTCCGGTGCCGGCGGCATCGGGTGCGAAGACCGTGGCGGGACATGGGTCGGTGGCGGGACATGGGTCCGTGGCGGGACATGGGCCCGTGGACGATGACCGGAGCCCGCCAGGGATCCGGGAGCGTGCTGCCGCGTCCTCAGACCACCGGCGCGTTGATGGGGACCATCTTCGGGGCACGTCGGCGGAGCTGCGCGAGTTGGCCGAGATCGTCGCCGAGTGCGAGCGGGGCGTGGTGGTGGCCGGGCCGTGGCCGGGCGGGGGGCTGGACCGGGAACTGCGCTGGGCCGCCGAGGCGAAGCAGTTTGCGGCCTGGGCCGGCTGGCCTCTGATGGGGGAGCCCCTCACCCATGTCCGCGGCGACTTCGATGCGGGTGACGGCCGAGGGCGGCCCGACGATCAGGGTGGTGGAGGCCGGCCCAATGTCGGGGACGGCGGCGGAGGGTGGCGCCGGCGGGTGATCGCTACCGCCGATCACCTGCTGGCCGACGAGGCCCTCGGCGAGGCGTTGCGACCCGATGCGGTCGTCCTGGTCGGGCGCACAGTGACCACCAAGCCGGTCCGGCTGTGGCTGGAAAGCACCCGCCCCCGCCATGTCGTGCTCGTCGACCCCGAGGACCGCTGGGAGCGCGCCGTGTTCCGGCTCACCGGCCACGTCGCGGCCTCCGTGGAGGCGCTCGGCTCGTTCGTGGACGACTCCGTGTCCGCAGAGACGCTGCGTCTGCTGCGCCACGATCCGGCGGCCGGAGCGGGAGGATTGGCAGCTTCCCTGCCTCCGTTTCCTGATCGGGCTGCCCCAGGAGGCTGGCTGGACACGTGGCGCAAGCTGGACGCCGCGGCTCGCAGCGCCCTCAAGACCGCCGTTGACAACGGTCCGCTGCTGTCGGCCCGGACGGCGCGGGTGCTCGTCGACGCCCTGCCCACCGATGCGGTGCTGGTCGCTACCAACTCCCTTCCGGTGCGGGATCTTGACGCCTTCGTCTTCGAAACCGGATCGGTTGCCTGCTGCGCCAACCGGGGCGCGGCCGGCATCGACGGCACGGCGTCCACCGCTCTGGGAGTCGCCGCGGCCGATCCCTCCAGGACCGTGGCCCTCTACACCGGGGACCTGGCCCTGCTCCACGACCTCAGCGGCCTAGCCGCCGCGGCCCGCCTCGGGCTGCACCTGACGGCGGTGTGCGTGGACAACGACGGCGGCGAGATCTTCTCGCTGCTTCCGGTGGCCGACCGCGTGCCGGCCCCGGACTTCGAGCGCCTGTTCCGCACCCCGCACGGCCTCGACCTGTGCAGCCTCGACGGGTTCGCCGGCATCCGTGCCGCCCGCGTTTCAGCGGCCACCGAGCTAGGTGACGCGGTGAGCGCAGCGGCGTCCGCGCGGGTGCCGGGCGTCGACCTGCTGGTCGTCGGCATCGACCGCGACGACGACGTGGCCCAGCGGCGCGCCCTCACAGCCGCAGCCCAGCAGGCTGCCCGCCGGGCTCTGGCCGCCATGCAGGGCCGTGACTGATCGTTCTGGGCGCGCATGCCCAGTGAAGTACCGGGTTTCAGCACACAGGCTCTGGACGGGTCGGTTGGGTGGTCATGTCTGACCGTTCTGGGTGCGCTTTCCCGGTGGTGGGCCGGGTTCCTCCACACAGGACGCGGATCCGGGCCGGTGGCGTGGAGATGGCTGTGACCGAGGTCGGCCCGGCCGACGGCGTGCCCGTCGTCGTGCTGCACGGGTTCACCGGGTCGGCACAGGCAATGGACCCCCTCACCGAGCGGCTCGAGGCCCGGCTGCTCGCTCGGATCATCTGCCCGGACCTGGTCGGCCACGGGCAGTCCGAGGTGCCCGACGATCTGGACCTCTACCGGGTCGAGGCTATGGCCGGGCAGGTGGCTGGCCTTGCCGACGCGCTCGGCTGCGAGACGTTCCATCTCGTCGGCTACTCGATGGGGGGACGGGTCGCGCTCACGCTCGGGTGCATGTCGCCGGCGCGGCTGCGTTCGCTCACGCTGATCGGCGTCTCTGCCGGAATCGTCGAGCCCGAGCAGCGGCGTCGCCGGGCTGAGGCCGACCAGGCCCGAGCCGGGTGCGCCGTGGCCGACTTCGAGGCCTTCGTGGACCAATGGGTGGCCGACCCCCTGTTCACAGGGCAGGCCGCGCTGGGCGAGGCCCACCTGCAAGCCGCCCGGGACCAGCGGTTGGCGTCGAACCCCCAGGGTCTTGCCCGCAGCCTGATGGCCGGCGGGACCGGAGCCATGGAGCCGCTGCACGAGCGTCTCGGGAGTTGCGGCATGCCCACCCGGCTGCTTGTCGGTGCTCACGACGCCAAGTTCTGCGCCATCGCGGACCGGCTGGCGGCCGGGCTGCCTCTAGCCGGCGTCGCCCGCATCGACGGCGCCGGACACGCCGCCCACATCGAGCAGCCCGGTGCCACCGCCGATGCGACGGCAGCGTTCATCGCTGGTGTGGAAGCGGACCTGGCCGGAGAGGCAGGCAACGGTTGACCGAGCTGCGAGATTGCGAGCCCAACTCCATTCGTGAAAGCCGACCAGAACCGGATTCGGCCCGGCCGCAATACGGTGTGCGACTTGGTGAGCGACCTGCAATACCGGATATATCCGTTCCGAGTCGGGCTGCGAAGGCCGATGGTCGTCGGTGGCACGACCGTGCTCCACCGGGAGGGGCTGCTGATTTCTCTGTCAGACGGCGAGGTCACCGGCTGGGGTGAGGCCAGCCCACTGCCGGGATGGTCCAAGAGCACCCTGGAGGAGACCACCGCCGCGCTGAGACAAGCGGTCCGCACGCTGGGAGAACCTCTTGATGCCTCCGAGATCGAGGAGCTGATCAGACACCTTGAACCCCACGCCGCGGCGGCACTTGCCGGTGCCAGCACCGACTACTTGGCGCAGCACGAGGGCCGGCCGCTGGCGGAGCGTCTCGTGGCCGAGCGCCTCGGCGCCTCGGCTGTCCAGGCGCGGGCCTCAGCGCAGGCCCCGCCGACCGTGAGGGTCAACGCGCTGGGGACGGCCGCCACCCGCGGCTTCGACGTGTTCAAGCTCAAGGTTGGCGCGCGCTCCCCCGAGGCCGACGTCAAGCGGGTGCGCCGGGCGCGGGCCAGACTCGGCCCCAACGTCGAGTTGCGCCTCGACGCCAACGGCGCCTGGGACGTCGAGACGGCGCTCGAGGTGTTGTGGCGGGTGGAGGACTATGACATCGCCTACTGCGAGGAGCCGGTGTCGGGCATTGAGCAGCTTGCCGCCTTGCGAGAGATCAGCCCGGTTGCGGTGGCCGCCGACGAGTCGATCCGCAGCCCGGCCGACGCCCGGCGCGCCCTAAGCCTCGGAATCTCCGTCATCATCGCCAAACCCTCAGCGCTCGGCGGTGCCGGTGTGGTGCTCAACATTGCGCAGTGGGCGCTGGGCGCGGCGGCCACCGTCGTCGTGACCTCGCTGCTGGACTCTGCCGTCGGGTTGACCCACGCCCTTCACACCGCTGCGGCCATAGACGCCCTCTCGCCCGTGTCACCGGCCCACGGCCTCGCCACCGCCACCAAGCTGGCCACTGATGTGGCCGACACTCCCCCCGTCATCGACGGCAGAATGGCTCTACCCAAGACTCCCGGCCTCGGCGTCCAACCATTCATCCGCGACTCCACCCACTAACCCCGCTGCAGCCCACGCAGCCAGCGCCGCGAGACCCAAGCAAGAGTGAATGCCGTGCTGTCGTGGCTTCCCTTTTTGGGTGCATTGCCTCACCGCGGCCAAGAGCGGGTGTGATGACCGCGGTCCGCGGGCCGGGCTGGCTCGCTTGAGCGGGGCCGGAACCCTCCGGCGTCTCGGTAGTCTGAGGCAACGTGGAGCTGCTTGTGATCCGCCACGCGCGGCCGGTGCGCGACGAGGCCCCCGAAGGCGGCTCCGCCGATCCCGGCCTGGCCGACCTGGGCCGTCTCCAGGCCGAGGCCACCGCCGGCTACCTCACCGAAGAGGGGATCGACCACATCGTGTCGTCGTCGATGAAGCGGGCCGTACGGACGGCCGAACCCCTGGCCGAACGCCTCGGTCTCGCCGTCGAGATCCTCGACGACCTGCGCGAGTCCGACCATCGGTCCCAGATCTACGTGCCCGCAGAGGAGATGGAGCGCGACGACCCGTCGGTCGCCCACTACTTCGACGCCGACGCCGACATCAACGAGACGATCTTCCTTGACGGGTACGAGGAGTTCAGGGAACGGGTCGAGCGGGGCTTCGAGCACGTGATCCGCACCAACCGGTCCCGCACGGTGGCCGTGTTCTGCCACGGCATGGTGACCGGCGTGTACCTGCAGATCCTGCTCGGCATCGACGACCCGCTGTCGCTGCTGGTCGACTACTGCGGCATCACCCGGGTCGTGGCGTCGAGCACCGGCGTGCGCACGGTGCGCTCCGTGAACGAGACCCATCACGTGCGTCACCTGCTGGAGCGCTGAGGGGCATGTTCACGCTGGTGGTGATGGCCGCCGGCATCGGTCGCCGCTTCGGCGGCGACAAGCAGCTCGTCGAGGTCGGACCCGACGGCGAGTCGTTCCTCGACTACGCGATCTCGGCGGCAGTGGGCGCGGGCGCCTCGAAGGTGGTGCTCGTGGTGCGCACGGAGATCGAGTCGGTCCTGCGCACCCATGTCGGCACCCGCCACGGCGATCTGCAGCGCGCCGGCGTCGCCTTCGCCTATGTGCGCCAGGACGAGCACAGCGCGCCCCGGCCCAAGCCGTGGGGCACGGCTCAGGCCGTCCTGGTGGCCGCGGCCGAGGTTGACGGCCCCTTCGTGGTGTGCAACGCCGACGACTACTACGGCCCGGAGGCGATGTCGGCTCTGGCCGCCTCGGCGACTGACCTCGCCGACGACGAGGCCTGCCTGTGCGGATACGGCCTCGCGCAGACGCTCTCGGCGACGGGCAGCGTCAGCCGCGGCGTGTGCCAGGTTTCCGGGGACCGCCTCGTGGGCATTGTCGAGCACCACGGGGTGGCCCGGCGCGCCGATGGCACGATCATGGCGACTGAACCCGCCGCCGAGCTCAGCGACGAGACCATCGTGTCCATGAACCTGTGGGCCTTCCCGCGGGCGGCGTTCGACTGGATCGGCGACAGCTTCGAGCGTTTCCTGTCCGACCACCGCGACGACGCCGATGCGGAGTGCCTGCTTCCGACGGTCGTGGCTGAACGGATGGCCCAGGGGGCGCTGTCGGTGAGGATGGTGTCCACCACCGAGGCGTGGATAGGGGTCACCAACCCGGATGACCTGGAGGCGGCCCGTGCCGCGCTGGCTCGGCACCCAGTCGCCGACCCGGAGGGCGCCGCCTAACTGTTGGCCGGGCGAACGCTTCCGTTTTCATTCGACAGCGGCTCGAATCCGCGACAGGATGGGCGCCCCAACCGGTCAACACAGGGAGAAGCGCATGACAGCTGTGACCCTGACCGTCAACGGCACCGAACGGAGCCTCGAAGTGGAGCCTCGCACCCTGCTGGTGCACGCACTCCGCGACGACCTAGGGCTCACGGGCACGAACGTCGGCTGCGACTCCAGCAGCTGCGGGGCGTGCACGGTGCTGGTGGACGGCCAATCCGCCAAGTCCTGCACCATGTTCGCGGTGCAGGCCGACGGTGCCGACATCACCACCATCGAGGGTGTCGCCGACGCCGACGGAACGCTGCACCCCATGCAGCAGGCGTTCCACGAGCACCACGCCCTGCAGTGCGGCTACTGCACCCCGGGCATGGTGATGGCCGCCATCTCGCTGGTGGAGGAGTATCCCGGCCTCGACGAGGGCGGCGTGCGCCACGGCCTGGAGGGCAACCTCTGCCGCTGCACCGGCTACCAGAACATCGTCGATGCCGTGCTCGCCGCGGCGGGCTCGGGAGGTGACTGACATGACCATCACCGAAGACGCTCCTGCGGGCCACGTCGGCTCCCGCCGGCTCCGCAAGGAGGACCCGGCCCTGCTGACCGGGGAGGCCAAGTTCATCGACGACCTCGCCCTTCCCGGCGCGATCTGGGTGGGCGTGGTGCGCTCCACCGAGGCCCACGCCAACATCGTCGGCATCGACGGCTCCGCCGCCCTCGAGATCGACGGCGTGAACGAGGTGCTGTCCGGCGAGGACCTGGCCCCGCTGTGGGGCGAGGGCGCCCTGCCGTGCGCCTGGCCGGTCACCCCCGACATGAAGAACCCCACCCACCTGCCGGTGGCCCGGGGCACGGCCAAGTACGTGGGCGACGCAGTGGCGGTGGTCCTGGCCGACTCCCGCTACGCCGCCGCCGACGGCGCGGCCGCGGTCGTCGTCGACTACGAGCCGCTGCCTGCAGTGGTCGAGATAGAGGACGCGGTGGCCGACGGCGCGCCGCTGGTCCACGCCGACCTCGAGTCCAACGAGTGCTACACGTGGGGCCTCTGGGGCGACAACGCTCCCGCCATTGACGCCGCCTTCGCGGAGGCCGCCCATGTGGTGAGCGAGCGCTACCTGCAGCAGCGCCTCATCCCGGCGCCGATGGAGCCCCGTGGCTGCGCCGCGGTGCCGTCGCCGGCCGGCGGGGAGCTCACGCTGTACTCCGCCACCCAGATCCCGCACATCCTCAAGGTGATGACCGCGGTCGTGCTCGGCATCGGTGAGAACAAGCTGCGGGTGGTGGCCCCGTCGGTGGGTGGCGGCTTCGGCTGCAAGCTCAACGTCTACGCCGAGGAGATCCTCTGCAGCGCCCTGGCGATGCAGCGGGGTGCACCGGTGCGCTGGACCGAGGGCCGGGCCGAGGCCGCGGTGTCCACCATCCAGGGCCGGGGCCAGGTCCAGCACATCGAGCTGGCCGCCGACGCCGACGGCAAGGTGCAGGCGGTGCGGGTCAAGCTGCTGGCCGACATGGGCGCCTACCTGCAGCTGGTCACGCCGGGCGTGCCGCTGCTGGGCGGGTTCCTGTACCACGGCTGCTACGACATCCCGAACTACATGTTCGAGTGCACGTCGGTGTTCACCAACCGGACCCCGACCGACGCCTACCGGGGCGCGGGCCGTCCCGAGGCCACCTACGCGGTGGAGCGGGCCATGGACTCGCTGGCCGTGTCGGTGGGGGTGTCGCCCGAGGAGATCAGGGCCCGCAACTTCATCGGGGCCGACGCCTTCCCGTACACGTCGTCGGCCGGGCTGGTGTTTGACAGCGGCGACTACCAGACCGTGCTCGACAAGGCGGTCGCGCTGGCCGACGTCGACGGGCGCCGGGCCGAGGCGGCCCAGCGGCGGGCCTCGGGCTCGTCGAAGCGCATCGGCGTCGGCTTCTCCAGCTACGTGGAGATGTGCGGCCTGGCGCCCAGCCGGGTGCTGGCGTCGCTCGACTACGGCGCAGGCGGCTGGGAGGCGGCCACGGTGCGGATCTCGCCCACCTGCAAGGTGCAGGTGGTGACCGGCTCCACGCCCCACGGGCAGGGACACGAGACGTGCTGGTCGATGATCGTGGCCGACAAGCTCGGCGTCGATCCCGACGACGTGGAGGTCCTGCACTCCGACACCGCGGTCAGCCCCACCGGCCTGGACACCTACGGATCCCGGTCGCTGGCGGTCGGCGGCACGGCGGTCTACATGGCCACCGAGAAGGTGATCGACAAGGCCCGGGCCATCGCCGCCCACCAGCTGGAGGCCAGCGAGGACGACCTGGAGTTCTCCGGGGGCGTCTTCCGGGTGCGGGGCACGCCCGAGGCCGAGGTGCCGTTGGCGGGGATCGCCTTTGCGGCGTTCACCGCCCACGACCTGCCCGACGGGATGGAGCCCAACCTGGAGGCCCACGTCACCTACGACCCGCCCAACTTCACGTTCCCCAACGGCACCCACATCGCCGTGGTGGAGGTCGACACCGACACCGGGGACGTGGACCTCATCGACTATGTGGCGGTGGACGACTGCGGTGTGCAGATCAACCCGCTCATCGTTGAGGGCCAGGTGCACGGGGGCATCCTCCAGGGCGCGGCCCAAGCGCTGTACGAGGACGCCGTCTACAACTCCGACGGCCAGCTCGTGTCGGCCAACCTGGGCGACTACCTGGTGCCGTCGGCCGCGGAGGCGCCCCGCTTCCGGCTCGACAGCCACGCCACGCCGAGCCCCACCAACCCGATGGGGGTCAAGGGCGTGGGCGAGGCCGGGACCATCGCAGCCGCCCCCGCGGTGATCAACGCCGTGGTGGACGCGCTGCGCGACCTGGGCGTGACCGACGTGGACATGCCCGCATCGCCCCAGACCGTCTGGAGAGCCATCGCCGATGCCCAAGGAGGTGCGTCGTGATTCCCGCCGCTTTCGACTACGAAGTCGCCGAGTCCGCCGACCACGCGATCTCGCTGCTGGCCGAGCACGGCGACGACGCCAAGCTGCTGGCCGGGGGTCACAGCCTCATCCCGATGATGCGGTACCGGCTGGCCACGCCGAGCGTGCTGGTGGACGTGGGCCGTCTCGACGACCTGCGGTACATCCGGACCGGCAACGGCACGGTGTCCATCGGGGCGCTCACCCGCCACAGCGAACTGGAGCACTCGGCCGCGCTGGCCGAGGCCTGCCCGATGCTGGCGTCGGTGGCCGCTCTGGTGGGTGATCCCGCCGTGCGCCATCGGGGCACGCTGGGCGGCACCATCGCCCACGCCGATCCGGCGTCGGATCTGCCCGCGGCGGTGCTGGCCCTGGGCGGCACCATCGTGGCCCAGGGTCCCGGCGGTTCCCGTGAGATCGCGGCCACCGACTTCTTCACCGGGTACTTCGAGTCGGTGCTGGCCGACGACGAGATGATCACCGAGGTGCGGGTGCCGGCCGGCAGCGGCGGCTGGAACTACCAGAAGTTCAACCGCCGGGCCCAGGACTGGGCCATCGTCGGCGTGGCCGTGGCCGGCGGCGGCGCGGGCGTGAGCCTGGTCAACATGGGCTCGACGCCCGTCCGGGCCTCCGGCGTGGAGGCCGCGGTCGCGGGCGGCGCTTCGGCGGCCGAGGCGGCCGCGGTGGCCGCCGACGGGCTCGAGCCTCCCGACGACCTCAACGCCGACGCCGAGTACCGCAGCCATCTGGCCAGGGTGCTCACCGAGCGAGCCCTCAACGCCGCCGGAGTGGCGTAGGCGCTGACTCAAGCTGAGTTCCCGGGGGTTGTGGGCGATTATTCGTCCTAACTCCCGGAATTTGGCGCGCCCCACGCAACTGGCTTTGTGGTCTGGCTAGTTGCGGGCAACACTGGCGGCATGTCTCGCCTTCCTTCGGCTGTGACCCGCACCTCGGTGTCGGGGATGGTCTCAACCGTCGATCACCTGGCCACCGGGGTCGGGGTGGACCTGCTGCGTCGGGGCGGGTCGGCGGCGGATGCGGCCGTCGGGGCCAACGCGGTGCTGGCGGTCACTTCACCGCACATGTGCGGGCCGGGCGGGGACGTGTGGGCGCTGGTGCACGAGGGGGGCAGCGGTCCGCCGGCGGCGCTCGACGCGGCCGGGTTCGCCGGGTCGGGGGCCGACCCTGACCGGCTGCGAGCCCAGGGTCACGACCAGATGCCGCTGCACGGCGATGTGGCTTCCGTTCCCGTGCCCGGCGCGGTGGACGGCTGGCTGGCCCTGCATTCCCGCTACGGGCGGCTGCCCCTGGGAGATGTGCTGGCGGAGGCCATCCGTGTGGCCGACGACGGGTTCGCGGCCTCGACGCTGCTGGCCGAGCGGGCCGGCGAGGTTGCCGGGGTGGACGGCAACACTGACATCCCGGCCGGCCGGCGGGCAGGCGCGGTGGTGCGTCGGCCGGGAACCGCTCGGGCGTTCAGGGCCGTCATCGAGCAGGGTCGTGACGGCTACTACGGAGGCGAGTTCGGCGAGGGCCTTCTGGCGCTCGGCGCGGAGGAGTACACCGAGGAAGACCTTGCCCGGCCGATCGCCCGCTGGGTCGAACCGGTGCGGGCCGAGGCTTTCGGTCATGTGCTCTGGACAGTGCCACCTACCTCGCAGGGCTACCTCACCCTGGCCGGGGCATGGATCGCCGACGGGCTGGATCTGGGCGACCGCGACGACGGACGGTGGGCCCACCTGCTAGTCGAGGCCGCCTCCCAGGCCGCTCATGACCGGGTCCGGGTGCTGTACGACGGAGCGGATGGGCAGGCGCTAGTGGACCCATCCCGTCTCGGCCCTCGGCGCGACGCCATCGACACCGAACAGGCGGGCAACGTCGCGGCTCCCGCGGCCATGGGCGACACGACCTACCTGTGCGCGGTGGACGGCGACGGCATGGGCGTGTCGCTCATCAACTCCAACGCCAACGGCTTCGGCGCCCTGCTAGTTGCCGGCAGTACGGGGATATTCCTGCACGACCGGGGTCTCGGCTTCAACCTGGTTCCCGGTCACGCCGCCGAGTACGGGCCAGGCCGTCGCCCGCCCCACACCCTGTCCCCGGCGCTGGTCACCAACATCGACGGCACCCTGCGCCAGGTTCTGGGCACGATGGGCGGCGACTCCCAGCCCCAGATCCTGCTGCAGTTGCTGGCGCGCACCCTGGTGCTCGGCCAGTCGCCGGGCGCAGCCATCCGGGCCCCCCGCTGGGTCCTCGGCCCCGACGACCACGATGCCGGCTTCGCCACCTGGGTCCCCGGCCAGGGCCGGCGCGTGCTCATCGAGGATGCCTCCACCGGCTGGCACGAATCCTTAGCCGCCCGCGGCCACACCACCGCCCTGCGCGACGAGTCTCCCCACACCTACGGCCACGCCCACCTCATCGAGGTCACCGACCACGGCACTCTCGCCGGAGCAGCCGACCCCAGAGCAGCAATAGGAGCAGCAGCCGGCCTCTAGCTCTCCCGCTTCAGGCCGGATACGGCCTGTTCAAGGTGGGTGTAGCGCCAAATCACATGTCGAGCCGCCACATCAGCGGTACGGTAGGGCTATGACGAGCATCCAAGTGAAGAACGTCCCGAGCGATGTCCACCAGACGCTGCGGCAACGAGCTGTCGGAAAGGGTCAATCGTTGCAGGAGTACCTGTTGCACTTGCTGTGCGAGGAAGCCAGAACACCGACGATAGAAGAGATATTTGAGCGGGCCGGTAGCCGGACTGGGGGCAACTTCACCGCTGCTGAGGCAGTCGCCGCAGTGCGGGCCGAGCGCGATTCACGTTGATCGTCACCGATGCCAGTGTGGTGGTATTGGCCCTGGGCCAGGACGGATCAGCGGGTGACACGGCCCGGGCGTGTCTCGACGGAGAACGCCTCGTCGCGCCCGAACTGCTCGATGTGGAGGTCGTGTCGGCGTGGCGCAGGCACGAGGCCGCAGGTCGCCTCGATCCGAAGCGAGCGGCACTAGCCCGGGCGGACCTTCGGGCTTTCTCCGCGAGGCGAGTCTCGCATCGCCTCCTGATGGAACGCTGCTGGGAGTTGCGAGCCAACGTGACTACGTACGACGCCGCCTACGTCGCTCTCGCCGAACTTCTCGATGCGCCGCTGGTCACCGCGGACAGGAAGCTCGCCAACGCCCCCGGCATCCGCTGCCGAGTAGAGGTCCTGTCAGTCTGACGATCCGGCGAGTGGTCTCCAGCCTCCGTCGACGCCATCGTCACACCGAGCGGGACGAGTAGGCGGCCTCAGGGAGTGCCGTGTCGGACGCCGGTAGGGTTTCTGCGATGCGCGGCGTGATCTCGGCAGCGGGTTACGTGCCGTGCCGCAGGCTCGACCGGTCCGAGATCGCCGGCTTCTTCGGCACCGGCGGTGGCACGGGCACCCGGGCGGTGGCGTCCTATGACGAGGACACCACCACCATGGGCCAGGCCGCCGCTGATCTGGCCCTGCGGTCAACCGAGGTGGAGCCCGAAGCGCTGTGGTTCGCGACGTCGGTCCCCGCCTACCTGGAGAAGACCAACGCGGCCGCCATCCACGCAGCCCTGCGGCTCGATCCGGAAGTGTCGGCCCTCGACTTCGGGGGCGCGGTCCGATCCGGCATCGGCGCGTTGCGCGCCGCGCTGACTGGTAGTGGCCGGACGCTGGTGGTCTCAGCCGACACCCGTGACGGCCTGCCCGCCGGCGCCGACGAGGCCTCCGCCGGCGACGGCGCCGCCGCGGTGCTGGTGGGCGACGACTCCGATGGGCCGCTGCTGGCCGAGTACCTCGGCGGAGCGTCCCGCACGCTCGAGGTCACCGAGCGGTGGCGGATCCCCGGCGGGGCGCGCTCGCGCACGTGGGAGGAGCGCTTCGGCGCCCACGTCTTGGGTCCGGCCGCGGCCGAGGCGTGGCAGACCGCCCTGGCCGGCAGCGGCGTGGACGGCACGGCCGGCATCGACCGCCTCGCGGTCACCGGCCTCAACAGCCGGGCGGTGGCCACGGCACTCAAGGCCATCGGCGCCAAGGCCGACAGCCTCGTGGATCCGCTCATCAACACGGTCGGCAACACAGCCACTGCCCATCCGGCACTCCTGTTGTGTTCCGCCCTCGAGCACGCCGCCCCGGGAGAGACGGTCGCAGTGGTGGCCTTGGCCGACGGTGTGGAGGCGATCGTCCTGCGAGCCACCGAGGCCATCGCAGACCACCGCCCGGCCGCACCGATTGCGGGACAGATCGCGCAGGGCGGATCCCTCTCCTACGGCCGGTTCCTGGCTTGGCGCAACATGGTGACGGTCGAGCCCCCGAACCGGCCCGCCCCGGCCCGCCCCTCGTCATCGGCCGCCAACCGCCGGACCGACTGGAAGTACGGGTTCACCGGTTCCCGGGACCGGGCCAGCGACATGGTGCACCTCCCCCCGGCCCGGGTGTCGCAGAAGGGCGGCGCAGCCGACGACATGGACCCGGCGCCCATGGCCCACACCGCCGGCACCGTCGCCAGCTTCACCGTGGACCGGCTCGCCTACTCGCCCAGCCCGCCCACCGTGTTCGCGGTCATCGACTTCGACGGCGGCGGCCGAGCACCGCTGGAACTCACCGATGTCGACGCCGACGAAGTGCACGTCGGCATGCGGGTCGTTCCAACTTTCAGGCGGCTGTACACCGCCGACGACATCCACAACTACTTCTGGAAGGCGCGTCCGGCGCGGACCGGCGAACTCGAAGAGCCCGACGGCACACTGCCGGGAAGGGCGCTATGAGTTCCCGCCGCGCCGGTCACCCGTACTTCTGGAAGGCCCGCCCGGCGCGACCTGGCGAGTCGGGTGCGGCACCACAGGGAGACAGCCGGTGAGCTCGCACGGCATCACCGACCGGGTGGCCGTCATCGGCATGGGCTGCACCCCCTTCGCCGAGCACTGGGACGCCTCGCTCGACGACCTCATCATCGACTCAGCTCAGGCCGCCTACCGCTCGGCCGGCATCGCCCAGGACGAGATCGACGCCTTCTGGTTCGGCACGTCGCAGTCGGCCGCCTCCGGGCTGGGCATGGCCGGGCCTCTCAAGATCCAGGGCAAGCCCGTCACCCGGGTGGAGAACTACTGCGCCACGGGCTCCGAGGCGCTGCGCCAGGCGTGCTACGCGGTGGCCTCCGGCGCCTACGACACCGCCATGGCCCTCGGGGCCGAGAAGGTCAAGGACGTCGGCCACCAGGGCCTCAACGCCTTCCCCATCCCCACCGACGGCACCCAGCGCACCCTCACCGCGGCGGCCATGTTCAGCCTGATGCTGCCCGCCTACGCCGACCGCTTCGGGGTCGACCGCGACGAGTTGCGCTACGTCGCGGCCCGCATCGCATCCAAGAACCACCACAACGGGGCCCGCAACCCTCTCGCCCAGTTCCGCCGGGAGATGCCGGCCGAGCGGATCTGCGAGATGCCCGCAGTAGCCGGGATGCTGTCGGTGTTCGACTGCGCCGGGGTGGCCGACGGGGCCGCGGCAGCCATCGTGTGCCGGGCCTCCGAGGCCCACCGCTGGTGTGCCGACCCGCTGTATGTCAAGGGTCTGTCGGTGGTTACCGGCACGGGGGCAGGGTCGCTCGACCCCGACTACGACTACACCACCATGCCGGAGTGCGCGCAGGCCGCAGCCGACGCCTACGACCAGGCCGGCGTCACCGATCCCCGGTCGCAGCTGGCCCTCGCCGAGGTGCACGACTGCTTCACCCCCACCGAGCTGGTCCTTATGGAGGACCTGGGGTTCTCGGAGCGAGGCACCGCCTGGCGCGACGTTCTCGACGGGGTCTTCGACCTCGACGGCGAGCTGCCGGTCAACACCGACGGCGGGCTCAAGTCGTTCGGTCATCCGGTGGGGGCCAGCGGCCTGCGGATGCTGTACGAGGTGTGGCTGCAACTGCGGGGCGAGGCCCCGGCCGAGCGCCGCATCCCCGAGACGGACCGGACCCTGGGCCTTACCCACAACCTGGGCGGCTACCCGGGCGAGATCGTCAGCTTCGTGGGAGTCTTCGGCACCAACCCGACCCCCACTCAGCCCACCCACTCCGAAATTCCTGTAGTTGAGGACCTATAAGGTCCTTGTCCACAGGAATTTCGGCAAGATGACTCCCGAGGAGCATTGACATGCCAATCAGGCCGCTCACCGGCATTCGAGTCATCGATCTAGCCGTCGACCGCGGCGAGCTGTGCGGGCGGCTTCTCAGCGACCTGGGTGCCGATGTCATCAAGGTCGAGCCGCCCGAGGGGTCGCCCAGCCGCAGTCTCCCGCCGCTCGACCCGCTCACCCCGGAGCATTCGCTGTTCTTCACCATGCGCAACTGTGGCAAGCGCAGCGTCGTGATTGACCCCGGCGACGCCGCGAGCATGGCGAGCTTCGAATCCCTGCTCGCGTCCGCCGATGTGCTGATCGGCTCGGCCGAGCCCGGCGCGGCCGCAGACGCGGGCGCCCCCGAGCTCGAGGCCGAGGCGATCGCGGCCCGCCACCGGCATCTGGTGGTCGCCTCGATCACCGCCTACGGGCGCACGGGCCCCTACTCGGGCCGCGACGTGCCTGGCTCCGTGATCGATGCCACTTCGGGCATGTGCTGGAAGGCCGGCCTGCCCGAGCGGGAGCCGCTCATGCCGCCGGGCAACATCTCAGGTGACATCGCCGGACTGACGGCCGCCTTCGCCATCGTCTGCGCCCTGATCCAGCGCCTCGGCCACGGGGCGGGGCAGCTCATCGACGTGTCGGCCAACGAGGCGGCCGCCCAGATCACCGACTGGTCGCTGCCCAACTCGTCCAAGGCCATGGTCTCCGGCGTAGAGCCGATGGAGATCAGGGCCGGTCCCGGCCCGGTGTACACGATCCTGGCCGCAGCCGACGGCTTCGTGCGGTTGGTGGTGCTCAGTCCCCGCCAGTGGCAGGCCATGAGGGCCTGGCTGGGCGAGCCCGACTACCTGCAGGACCCCGAGTACGACGGGTTCATCGCCCGGTTCATGATCGCCGACGCGGTGCTCAACCCCCTCTACGAGGAGCTGTTCTCCACCATGACCATGGAGGAGGTGGCCGAGGAGGCCCAGCGCAGGGGCATCGTGGCCACCCCCATCCTCAAGCCCGGCGACGTGATCACCAACGAGCACTTCGAGGCCCGCAAGACCTTCGACCGGGTTCCGCTGTCCACCGGCGGGGTGATGAGCCTGCCGTCGGGCTGGATGGAGACCGACGGCGAGCGGGTCGGCCCCACCGGTCGCCCGCCGCACCTGGGCGAGCACACCGACGACGTGCTGGCCGCTCTCGGGCATGGGGCACCCGGCGAGCCTGACGGCCTAATCGCCTGGCCACCGGTGCCGGAGTCGGCTCCCGAGCCGGCTCTGCCACTGGCCGGGATCCGCGTCGCCGACTTCGGCCACGGGGGTGTCGGGGTGGAGATCAGCCGGATGCTGGCCGAGTACGGCGCCGACGTGATCAAGGTTGAGAGCAGGACATACCCCGACTTCGTCCGGGTGATTCTGGGCGGGGAGATGTCGCCGTCGTTCGCCTCTTCGTCGAGGTCGAAGCGGAGTCTGGGCGTCGACGCCAAGACCGAGGAGGGTCGCCGGCTGCTGCTGGACCTCGTGGCCGGCGCCGGCGGCTCGGCACCCTGCGACGTGGCGGTTGAGAATGGCTCTACCGGGGTGATGGACCAGCTCGGGCTCGGATACGAGGACCTTTCGGCGGCCAACCCCGATCTGGTGATGGTCTCCAGCCAGCTCATGGGCTCCTCCGGCCCGTGGTCGGACTGGAAGGGCTACGGCCCCAACACCCAGGTGACCGGGGGCATGACCCACCTGTGGGACTATCCCGACGTCGACCGGCCGTCGGGGTCGCAGTCGATCTTCCCCGACCACTGGGCCGGACGCATGGGGGCGCTGGCCGCGGTGGCCGGGGTGCTGGGCCGGCGTCGGGGCGTGATGGCCCGCGGATGCCACAGCGCGGTGTGCCAGGTCGAGCAGACAGTCGGGGCGATGGGCGACCTGCTAGCCCGGGAGTCATTGCAGGCCGGCTCGGTGAAGCCCCAGGGCAATCGCCGCGACCGGGGCGCGCCCTGGGGCTTGTTCCCCTGCGAGGGCGAGGACCAGTGGGTGGCCATCTGCTGCCGAACCGATGCCGAATGGGCCGCGTTGGCGGGACTGATCGGCGCCGGCGATGCGGCACTGGCCACAGTCGCAGCCCGCCGCGAGCGGGAGGACGAGGTGGAGCAGTCGGTGTCGTCGTGGACCCGGACCCTGTCGAAGCACGGCGTCACCGAGGCCTGCCTGGCCGCCGGCGTGCCCGCCGGGCCGATGCTCACCTCGTCGCAGCAGCTCCAGGATCCGCACCTTGCCGCCCGCGGCTACCTGGTGGAGCTGGATCAGCCGCCTATCGGGGTCATGACTTTCGAGGGCCCGGCCTTCGCGGCCACCGGAATGGCCGATGCCGACATCCGACCCGCCCCCGGCCTGGGTGAGCACACCCGGGAGATCGTGACCGAACTGGGCCTCGACAAAGCCGCCATCGACGAGTTGATTGCTCGGGGCATTCTCGAGACCGATCCACCACGTTGGATTACAGAGAACAGCAGAATTTCCTGAAAATATTTCAAAGATGGTTGCATGTGTCATGCAGTGTGCTAGTATGCGTCTCCATGGATACTTCTATCGCTGCTGTACTCATCAGCATCTTCGGTGCTGGCGCCTTTGGCGGGATCGGATTCATCTTCACGGGTCTACGGACCGGCATCCGGGACAACGGCAAGCGAATCGGCAGGCTTGAGGAGGGCTTCAGCAGGCTTGAGGAGCGCTTCGGTGGGCTTGAGGGGCGTGTTGGCGGACTCGAGGAGTGCGTCATCTCCGAATTCGGACAGGTCAAGGACGTTTTGGCCCGGATCGAAACCACCCAGGTCGAGCATGGCCGCCAGATCGAGAAGCTGAGCGGCGACCAGCCCTGATGCCCAACCCTCCCGGCCCGAGGGCCTTCCGGCGCGCTGACTTCCGGCTGCTGGACCGGGGGGTCAGCCGGCTTCGCTGTGGGTGACGGGCTGCTCGCCCATCCACTCCCGCAGGGTGTTCTTGAGCTTGGTCTGCTGGATGAACAGGTCGTGCTCCACGTCGGTTTCCCCTGAGGGCTGGGGAGCCTTGAAGTAGAAGCTGAGCCACTCCTGCACGCCGGATTCGCCCGCCCGGGCGGCCAGGTCCATGAATAGGGCCAGGTCGAGCACTATGGGCGCGGCCAGGATCGAGTCCCGGCACAGGAAATCGACCTTGATCTGCATCGGATAGCCGAGCCAGCCGAAGATGTCGATGTTGTCCCAGCCTTCCTTGTTGTCGCCCCGGGGCGGGTAGTAGTTGATGCGCACGACGTGGTGGATCTCGTCGTACAGGTCGGGATAGAGCTCCGGCTGAAGGATCGTGCCCAGAACGCCCAGCTTGGAGACCTCCTTGGTCTTGAAGTTCTCGGGGGCGTCGAGCACCTCACCGTCGCGGTTGCCCAGGATGTTGGTGGAGTACCAGCCCCTCAGCCCCAGCATCCGGGCCTTGAGACCGGGCGCGATCAGCGTCTTCATCAGGGTCTGGCCGGTCTTGAAGTCCTTGCCCGCGATGGGAACGCCCCGGATGCGGGACAGCTCCTCCATGCACGGCAGGTCCACGGTGAGGTTGGGGGCGCCGTTGGCGAAGGGCACGTCGCTCTGCAGCGCCGCGTAGGCGTAGATCTGGCTGGGGGCGATGGCATCGTCGTCGGCCTTCAGTCCCGCTTCGAAGGACTCCACCGAGGTGTGCACCTCGGTCGGCTCCGCGAACGCCTCGGTCGATCCGCACCACACCATCACCAGCCGATCGCAGTTGTGGGCGCTGCGGAAGTTCTCGATGTCGTCCATCAGAGCCTGGGCCTGATCCCATTTGGACGCGGCCGGCTTTACCCGCACCCCGTCGAGACGGCTGACCCAGCGCCGGTCGAACACTGCGTCCATGGCCACCACGCCCTCCAACTCGGCCGAGATGCTCCCCAGGTCGCCCTCTTCCAGCACGCCGCAGGTGCGGGCCGCCTCCAGCACGTTGGCCGACAGGGGATCCCAGCCACCGAACACAAGGTCGTCCAGCCCGGCCAGGGGAACGAACTCCCTGATGGGGGGATTGCGGTTCTCGGTCTTGGTGCCCAGACGTATGTGGGCCATCTGGCTGATCGAGCCGATGGGCGGGGTCAGGCCCCGGCGGGCCGCGATCACACCGGCGACGAAGGTGGACGCCACCGCCCCCATACCAGGGGTCAGCACGCCGAGATTGCCGGTCGCGGGGCCGATTCGTCGGGCTGCAGTGAGGGTCATGGCAAGTAACATAAGGAATGGTTCAGCTATTAGCAAACTAATGAAGTAAAACTGAACTATTCTGCACGTATGCCCCAATCTCTGCCCGATCTCTCCATCCGCCAACTCGAATATCTGGTCGCTGTGGCCGATTCGGACACGTTCGCGCTGGCTGCCGAGCAGGTCGGAGTGAGCCCGTCGGCCCTTTCCCAGGGTCTGGCCGAACTCGAACGCCGCGTCGGCGTTTCCCTGTTCGACCGGGAGGGCCGGCGCCGGGTGCTGCGAGCCGACACTGAGCCGGTCCTCGATCACGCCCGCCAGGTGGTGGCCCTGACCGCCGACCTCGCCGACTGGGCTCGGCGTACCCGTTCCGGCGACCACGGCCGGCTGCGCCTCGGCATGATCGATGCGTCCGCGGTCCAGCACCACGGCGAGGCGCTGCGACAATTCCGCGCCGCGCATCCCGAACTGCGTATCCATCTGCGGGTGGGGCCCTCGGGTGACCTGCTGCGGGCCCTGGTGGACGGATCCATCGACCTCGCGGTCTGCGTGGAGCCAGCCGAGCCGCTCCGGGGAGTGACCACCGAGGCGCTGATGACCGAGGATCTGGCGATCTACGCGCCGGACGGGCGTCGCCGCCCCGGCCCCAGCGCAGGTTGGGGGCCGTGGGTGCTGTTTCCCCGCAGCGCTCACACCCGCACCGTGACGGAGACAGCTCTGCGGCGGCGGGGCGCGCCTGTTGAGGTGGTGGCCGAGTCCCACCAGCCCGAGGTGCTGTGCGAGATGGTGAGGCTCGGGCTGGGCTGGTCGGTCCTCCCGGTGGTGCAGGCCGAGTGGGGTGAGCAGCCGCTCGCCCGGTGCGAGATCCTGGCCCGGCGGCGGCTCGTCACCGCCCGCCGCTCCGGAGCTTCGCCCCATCCTGCGGGAGTGCTGCTCGAACAGGCCTTGCGGGACGGATAGCCGGTAGGTTGGCGCAGTCCACCCCCGGCCAAGAGAGGGGCGCCGAATGAGCAGTGCCGAGGCCGCGACAGTGAGCGTGCACCCGTGAACACCTATCCCGTGCGGGTCGGCAGCTGCCTGTTCACCATGGTCGACCCCGAGCGCGGCCACGAGGTGGCCTACAACCGCTGGTACGAGCGTGACCACTTCTACGCGGGGTGCCTCATCGGTCCGTGGCTGTTCGCCGGCCGGCGCTGGGTGGCCACCCGCGACCTGAAGGACCTGCGGTTCCCGGAGGACTCCCCGCTGGCCGTGCCCACCGACGCGGGCTCGTACCTGGCCATCTACTGGGTCCATGAGGGCCGTCACCGCGAGCACTTTGCGTGGGCCATCGACCAGGTGGTGGAGCTGTACAAGGATGGGCGGGGCTTCAACAACCGGATCCACGCCCACACGGTGCTGCTCCACAAGCCGTGGTCGCACTACCGCGACGACGACCCCGTGCCCATCGAGCTGGCCCTCGACCACCCCTACCAGGGCCTTGTCGTGGTGGCGGTGGACCCAGCCGAGGGCACCGACACCGACAGGCTCGACGCCCACCTGCGATCCGAGGCGCTGCCGGCGCTGATGGACGGCTCGAGCGTGGCGTCGATGGTGTCGTGGCGCTACATCGACCCGGTCGGAGGCGAGACGGAGCGGGCGCCCATGGATCTGGGCACCCCGGCCGGCCCGGCCGAGCGCCAGGTGCAGATGTTCTTCCTCGACGGCGACCCGGCCGATGCCTGGGACGGGTTCCGGGCCTACGCAGCCGGACTGGCCGACGCCGGAGCGGGCAAGGTCGTCTTCGCGGCGCCGTTCCTGCCCACCATCGTTGGCACCGACACCTACACCGACCAACTCTGGTAAGTCGCGCTTCGGTGTGAGATGATCCTGGCCGGGTAGGCGCGGCGCGGTGCCGTGCAGCAGGACGCGATATTCGTGCCCGAGGTCAAAAGCAGAGGTCAGAGGTCGTGAACAAGAGATTGACCGCCGTTGCGGCACTAGCAGTGTTGGCTGTGCTAGCGGCCGCCTGTTCGGGTGGGTCCAGCGAGTCAGAACTCGTTGAATCGGGGGACCCCGACGAGTATGCGGAGATCCGTCCCTTCGATCCGTCGGTTGACGTGACCGGCGAGCCCGGTGAGGTCGTCGAACAGGACTGTCCCGAGCACATGGCCGGAGCAGGCCTCCGATGCGTGTGGGTCATCGTCCCCATCGATCGTGCCGATCCTGCCGCGGGCAACATGGGCGTCAGTGCGATCATCCGTCCCGGAACCGGTGACGAGTCGCTCCCACCGCTCGCCGTGCTCCAAGGAGGCCCCGGCGGAGCCAGCAGCGATCTGGCCCTGGTGTTGCCGAGCCGCCCGTACGCGCAGGTTCTCATCGACCAGCGGGGCGTCGGTTTCGGCAGCTTCAACTCCTGGTGCCCTGAGTTGCTCGATGCGCTGGTGGCGATATTCGAGGCGACCAGCGAGAGAGCAGCTGCCATCGGCTCGGGGGCTGCCGGCCAATGCTCCGAACGCTTGAGACAGGATCCAGGCTTTGCCAGCATCACCACCGGCGCCCACGCGGCCGACGTCGTCGATGTCATGGCCGCGCTCGGCCACGAGCGGTGGCTCCTTTATGGCGTGAGCTACGGGACCACGATCGGCCTGGAAGTGCTGAGAGACGCCCCGGCGGGGCTGGCGGGTGCAGTGCTCGATGGCCTGTATCCCGCGAATCTCGACGTCGATGCCGCGATCGCGGAGGGTGCTGAACGGGTGATTCGCGAGCTCGACGCCGAGTGCGGTGACGACCCCGTCTGCTCCGCCATCCTGTCTGACGCTGCCGGCGGGCAGACCGCGACCATGGAGGGCCTGCTCGCGAAGCTGATAGATCGCTTCAACGCAGACCCGGTGGTGGTGAACCTGGCCGCGGACGAGACGACCATGATGGAGCCGATCGACGCGTTGATCGACGGTAACTCAGTGGCGGGGGCGGTGTTCCAGATGCTCTACAACGAGTTCACCGCCACTCTGGTTCCCGGAGTGCTGGCGGGGCTGGAACGACCTCCCGATCCTGATCGGGTCGCGGAACTCGGCCTTGTCACCGCGCCCAAGCTGGTGGCCTTGATAGGGGTCGAGTCGGCCTCCCAGCAGTTCCACTCCGGCGCTCCGTCGACGTTCGCAGCCGTGGCATGTGCCGAGGGTCTGCCGCACGCCTCGGGGCCACCTGCGGGAATCAGTGACTTCGCCGCGGCGGTTGTGTGGGAGGGGCTGTCCAAGCAGTGCGAGCCGTGGGCGGTAGCAGAGTCTCCACTGCCGTCGGAGCCGGTGACGAGCGATCTGCCGGTGTTGTTGATCTCGGGGTGGTTCGATCCGATCACGCCTCCGAGCCTCGCCGAGCAAGCCGCCGAGCATCTGCCCCGCAGCACGCACGTCGTGAGCCGTACCCGGGGCCACGGGATCTGGGTGTGGGGCTACGACAACTGCGTCGACCGGATCGTCGCCGACTTCCTGGCTGAGCCGGGTGCCGAACTCGATGCCGCCTGCGCCTTGGAGGACCGCCCGCTTCGTTGGCAGCCGCTTCTCTAAGGTGCTCATGGCGGCCGCTTCGTTGGCAGCGGCTCCGCAGCGGTAGAGACTGGGGCCATGATCCTCGAAGGACGAACCGTAATGGTGGTGGGCGTCGGCCCCGGGCTCGGCGCCAGTTGCGCCCGTCTGGCCTTGCGCGACGGGGCCAACGTGGCGGTGATGGCCCGCAACGCGGACCGCCTGGCCGCGGCGGCCGCCGAACTCGACCCCACCGGTGAGCGGGTGGTGGCCTGCGCGGGCGACGTTACCAGCCAGGAGGACTGCACTGCCGCGGCCGACGCCGCCGCCGAGCGGTTCGGGGCGCTCCACGCGGTGGTCAATGTGGCCGCTCTTGACACGCAGAAGGGCGCGTGGCACCGGACCACGGACGAGGACTGGGAACTCAACCTCACCGTCAACGTGCTCGGCGCGGTGCACGTGGTGCGGGCGGTCGAGCCCCACTTCGTAGCGGCCGGCGGGGGGTCGGTGGTGCTGATCGGATCGCAGGCCTCGATGAGGCCGGTGCCGGAGTTCCCCCAGAGCCCGTACGGGGCGGCCAAGTCGGCGCTGCTGTCGCTGGCACGCGATCTGGCCGCCGAGTTGGGTCCCTCCGGCATCAGAGTCAACACCGTGGTTCCGAGCTGGATGTGGGGGCCCAACGTCAAGCTCTACTGCGAGTGGCAGGCCGGCACGAGGGGCATCACCGTCGAGGAGGTCAAGCACGAGATCACCCAGGGAATGGCCCTGCGGGAGATGCCGACCGACTCCGACGTGGCCGAAGCGGTGGTGTTCATGGCGTCGGAGCGGGCCCGCATGATCACCGGCCAAACGCTGGTGGTCAACGCCGGGCACTTCTACCCGGTCGCCTGAGCAGGAGCAGCCGTATGGGCTACACGATGGAGGATGTGCGCAGGTTCGTCGCCGCCGACCAGGGTCTTGCAGTGGTGTCGTTCGGGCGTCCTGACGGTTCGGTTCACTCCTCGCTGGTCAACGCCGGAGTCATGTCCCACCCGGTGACCAGCGACGAGGTGGTGGCTCTGGTGGTGCGGGGCAACTCCGTGAAGCTCCGTCACTGGCGCCGCGCCCCGGGGGCCACCATCGTCTTCCGGGCGGGCTGGTCGTGGATCGGGGTGGAGGGCGCCACCACGATCATCGGCCCCGACGATCGATTCGACGGTGTCGACCCGTCAGCGGTTCCTCGGGTCCTGCGGGACGTGTTCACCGCCGCCGGCGGCAGCCACGACGACTGGGACGAGTACGACCGCGTGATGGCGGCCGAGCACCGGACCGCGGTGTTCATCCACCCCTCCCGCATCACCGGCGTCGGCCGCCCCTGAGCCTAGGCCCGTGACCGCCGTGCGTCTTGAGGGCGCGGTCGTGCTTCTGGGGCGATTCCCGGCGCTGGCCGGGGTCGACCTGGAGGTTGAGCGCGGGGAGGTGGTCCTCGTGCGGGGACCCAACGGCGCGGGCAAGTCCACCCTGCTGCACCTGTGCGCCGGCCTGTTGCGACTGTCGGAGGGGCACGGCGACGTGCTGGGCTGTGACCTGGGTGGCGACCGGGCCGCGGTGCGCCGCCGGGTGGGTCTGCTCGGCCATGACACCGCGCTCTACGGCGAGTTGACCGCAGCCGAGAACCTGCAGGTGTGGGCTCGGGCGTCCAGGGTCGACGAGGCCGACGTACCGGGCGCGCTGGAGCGCCTGGGACTGCCGCCGCGGCTGCGCGACGTCCCCACCGATCGGCTGTCGGCGGGGCAGCGCCGTCGGGTCGCGCTGGCTGCGATCGTGGTGCGCCGCCCGGAGTTGTGGCTGCTCGATGAGCCCCACGCCGGACTCGACTCCTCCGGTCGCGAGACCGTGGACAGCATCGTTTCGACCGCAGCCGCGGCCGGTGCCGCCGTCGTGTTGGCCTCCCACGAGACCGGACCGGCCGGCGATCTCGCTACTCACACGGTGACGATGGCGGGCGGCACGCTGGTGGAGGGGCTTGGGCCGTGACCGCCTGGCGCGGGTTGAGCCTGTTCGCGGGCGACGCCGTCCTCGTGGCGTCCAAGGATCTGCGCATCGAGTGGCGGGCCCGCACCGCGCTGGGCCAGGTGCTGCCTTTCGCGGTGCTCGTGCTGGTGCTGTTCGGCTTCGCTCTCGACGCCAACCGGCCCACGCTGCGGCTGGCCACGCCGGGGCTGCTGTGGATGACGGTGCTGTTCGCCACCGTGGTGGCCGTGCAGCGGTCTGTGGCGGTGGAGTCCACCGACGGGGCCCGCCGGATGCTGCTCCTCAGCGGGATGGCCCCGGCCGCCGCGTTCGCGGGCAAGGCCGCGGCGGTGGCCGTGCAGTTGCTGATCGTGGAGGTGCTGCTGGTGCCGGGCGTGGTGCTGCTGTACGACGCGGAGATCGAGTCGCTCCCGTTGGTGGTCGCAACCTGCGTCGCCGCGACGGTGGGTCTGGCCGCCGCCGGTAGCCTGCTCGGTGCTGTGGTAGCCGGAGTGCGAGCCCATCAGACGGTCCTGCCGATCCTGCTGCTTCCAGTGTCGGCGCCCGTGCTGATCGCGGCCACCCGGGCCTTCGCCGACGGGTTCGGCACCGTCGCGGTGGACGGCTGGTCCTGGGTCGGCCTGCTGGCCGGCTTCGCGGCGGTGAACGCGGTGCTGGGCGCTGTCGTCTACGGCCTGCTGCTGGAGGACACATGACGTCCCCGGAGTCTGAGAGCGCGCCCTCCGAGCCACTGATCGCCTCCTATCTCGGCGGTCCCGCTCGCACCGGGTCGCGCTTCACCTTCTGGCTCGGGCTGGTCACCCTGATCGGCCTGGTCGCGGTGGCCGCCCTGGGGCTGCTGGCCGCGCCGGCCGACGATGTGCAGGGCGACGCCGTGCGCATCATCTTCGTGCACGTGCCCTCGGCCCTCGGCGCCTACACCGCCCTCGCCGTGACCGCCGTCGGCTCGGTGATGTGGCTGTGGCGCCGGTCGGTGTGGTGGGACGTCACCGCCCACGCCGGTGCCGAGGTCGGGGTCCTGCTCTGCGGGCTGACGCTGGTCACGGGCATGCTCTGGGGCCGACCCACCTGGGGCACCTACTGGGAGTGGGGCGACGTGCGTCTCGTCACCGCCCTGATCCTGTTCCTGGTGATGGTCGGTTACCTGTCGGTTCGGGCCCTCGGCGGCGACGCCGACTCGGTGGCCACCCGGGCCGCGGTGGTCGGGCTGGTCGGCGGAGTCAACATTCCCATCGTGAACCGGTCGGTGAACTGGTGGTCCAACCGCACCCTTCACCAGCAGTCCTCCCTCACAGACGGCAAGCTCGAGGACCTCACCCTGTTCACCCTGTTCCTGGCCTTCGTCGTGGCCGCCATGGCGATTCTCTGGATGATGATGCACCGTTTCCGCATCGGCTGGCTGGAGCGGCAGCTCCAGGCCCGCGATCTCGACGATGCGCTGACGGCCCGGCGCGCCGAGGCCGGCCGGTGAGCCAGGCCGGCTACGTGCTCGGCGCCTGGGGCGTCACGCTGGCCGCGGTCGGCACCTACGCGGCCAGCCTGATGGTGCGCGGCCGGCGGCTGCTGCAGCGGGCTCGCGCCCGGACCGGCGACAACGGCGAGTGACCGGCCATGGATGAAACGTCGGCTGGCGCCGCCGAGGCAGAACTCGCGCCGTTAACCCCGCGGCCCGTTCGACGCTCCACGCGGACTAGACGCTGGATCGCGGCGCTGGTGACCGTGGCCGTGGTTGGCGGAGTGGCGCTGCTCGTCTCCAACCTGCTCGGCGACGCCGCGCTGTTCTTCTACAACGCCGACGAGGCGGTGGAGCGGCGCGACGAGCTGGCTTCGCAGCGCTTCCGCCTCCAGGGAACACCGTTGGACCATGCGGTGCACGCCTTCTGGGATGACCGGCCGGTGCTGGCCTTCCCGGTCGGCTTCGACGGGGTAGTGGTGGACGTAGTCCACACCGGCGACCCGCCTGAGCTTTTCCAGCCCGGCGTGCCGGTGGTGCTCGAAGGGGCCTGGCGGCAAGGTCCCAGCCCGGGCCCGCGGGCGGTCACGGACGGCTGGCACTTCGCGTCGGACCGGATGCTGGTGAAGCACGACAACGACTACCGCAACCGCGACGACTACGACGAGCGCATCACCGAGGCCGACGAGGGCGTCGGTCGTTCCCCGCTCTGGGAACCATCGGAACCGTGAGCAACGTGGCGCTCGGCTCGGCGGCCGTCGCCGCGGGGCTGGGCGCGGCCCTGATGGGCCTGGTCGTCACCGGGCTGGGCCTCACCGGGCACCTGCGGTCCTGGGGTCGCTACGCCCGCCAGCTCACCTTCGCTATGGCGGCCGCGGCGGTGGTCGCGGTGGTTGTGATGGAGCGGGCCCTCATCACCCGGGACTTCACGGTGAAGTTCGTGGCCGACAACGGCTCGTCCACCACGCCCCCGGTGTTCAACGTGGCCACCCTGTGGTCGGCGCTGGAAGGATCGATCCTGCTGTGGGCGCTGGTGCTGTGCGGCTACGCGGTGGCAGTAGCGGTGAAGTTCCGTGCCCGAGGCGACGATCCGATGCTGGCGTGGGCGACGCTGGTGATGTTCGCGGTCAGCGCCTTCTTCTTCGCGCTCATGGTCGGGCCGGCCGATCCCTTCATCTCGGTCGACGTCCCAGCCGGCTACGACGGCCCCGGCCCCAACCCGCTGCTGCAGAACCACATCCTCATGGCGTTCCACCCGCCGATCCTGTACCTCGGCTACGTGGGGTTCACCGTGCCCTTCGCCTTCGCGGTGGCTGCGCTGGCCACCGGGCGGCTCGGGGAGGGATGGCTGGCCGCTACCCGGCGCTGGACCGTGGCCGCCTGGGGCTTCCTGACCTTCGGCATCGTGCTCGGTGCCTGGTGGAGCTACGAGACCCTGGGTTGGGGCGGGTACTGGGCCTGGGATCCGGTGGAGAACGCCTCGTTCCTGCCCTGGCTGACCGGCACCGCCTACCTGCACTCGGTGATGGTTCAGGAGCGGCGGGGGATGCTGCGGGTCTGGAACCTGTCGCTGGTGATCGCCACCTTCTCGCTGACGATCCTGGGTACCTTCCTCACCCGCTCGGGTGTGCTGGCTTCGGTGCATTCCTTCACCGAGTCGGGCATCGGCCCGGCCATCCTCGGGTTCTTCGCGGTCATCGTGGCCGTGTCGCTGGCGCTCATCGCCTGGCGGGGCGACCAGTTGCGCACCCCGGGCCGGATCGCCGCGCCGGTGTCGCGTGAGGGGGCGTTCCTGGCCAACAACGCCCTGTTCGCCGCCTTCGCGTTCGTGGTGCTGCTCGGCACCGTGTTCCCGCTGCTGGTGGAGGCCTTCGACGGTCGCACCATCTCGGTGGGCAACCCGTACTTCGACCGGATGACCCGCCCGGTCGGCTTCGCGCTGCTGCTGTTGATGGCGGTGGCGCCCATGCTGCCCTGGGGCTCCGAGTCGGGCCGCCCGCCGACGGAACTGCCCAGAGGCCGAGCGAACGCGCCCGAATCGCCTGTGGATGTAGCCGTTCGGGTAGCGAGGCCGTGGCCCGAGCGGCCCGTGAGCGGAGCGAACAAGAGCGGGAATGACAACGCTGCTCAGCGAGGGGCCGGCAACCCGATTGCGCTCACTCTGGCCCGGAGGTTGATGGTGCCGATGTGGATCGCGGTCGCGGCGCTGGTGCTGTCGGTGGTCGCCGGGGCCCGGGGATGGGCGCCGCTGCTGGCCTTCGGCCTGGGCGGCTTCGCCGGCGGCGCCGCGCTGCGCCAGATCCTTCTGGCCGTGCGCCGCCACCGGTGGCGGGGCCTGGTGGGACGGACCAATGGCGGCATGATCGTGCACCTGGGTGTAGTGCTGGTGGCGGTGGCCTTCGCGGCCAGCCAGTCCTATGTGCGCCAGGCCGAGTTCGACCTGGAGGCCGGCCAGCCAGCCACGTTCGCAGGACACGAGATCGTCTACGTGGGCTCGGCGGTCGTCGCTCATGAGAACCGCACCGAGCGGGTCGCCTTCGTGCGGGTCGACGACGCCAAGACGTACGGGCCGGCCATCGCCACCTACCCGTTCGCGTCCCAGACGATCGGGATCCCGTCGGTGCGCTCCACGCTGCGCGACGACGTGGCCCTGTCGGTGCTGCAGTTCCCCGAAGAGGCCGGCGCAGACCGGGTGATCCTGCGGGTCACGGTGCAGCCGCTGGTGGTGTGGCTGTGGCTGGGCGGGATCGTGATGGCTCTCGGGACGGCCTTGTCGTTGCTGCCCTCTCGTTCAGGGCGCCGACAACCCATAGAGGCAGCCGCATCGAAGGCGCCGGCATGAACGGCGGTGGCCGGCGTCGGCGGTCGCTCTGGATCGCGCTGCCGGTGGCGGCCGCGGCCGCGCTGCTGGTCGTGGTGCTGGCCACCCGGGACTCTGCGTTCGAGCGCAAGGCGTCCAGCCCCATCCTGGGAGGCTTGGCGCCCGCTGTGGTCGGGACGACGGTGGCGGGTGAGCCCTTCGATCTCGACGACTGGCGTGGCCGGTGGGTTGTCGTCAACTTCTTCCAGAGCACCTGCGTGCCCTGCATCATGGAGCATCCCGAACTCGTCGACTTCGACGAGCGTCACTCGGCAGCCGGCGACGCCCGGATCGTGTCGGTGGTGTTCGACGACACCGTCGAGAACGTGCGGGAGTTCTTCGCGGCCCATGGCGGCGACTGGCCCGTGGTGGCCACCGGCGCGAGGCAGGCGGCCGTGGCCTACGGCGTGACCGGCGTGCCCGAGTCCTACCTCGTGGCTCCCTCGGGGGTGGTGGTGTGGAAGCAGCTGGGCGGGGTCACCGCCGACGGCATCGATGACGTGATCGCTCGGCTCTCGGCGCCGTCATGAGTTGGCGGACGGCAAGCTGGATCGCGGCCGTCGTGATCGCCGCGGGGGCGTTCGTGTACGGCGCGCTGGACGAGGGCCCACCCAGGACCAACGCCGACCGGGTCCGAGCTCTGGCCGAGGACTTCGCCTGTCCCGTGTGTGCGGGCCAGTCGGTGGCCGAGAGCGACGTGCCGGTGGCCCGCGAGATCCGGCGACAGGTCGCGGTATGGGTGGACGAGGGCCGCAGCGACGCCTACATCCGGGATCAGCTGGTGGCCGCCTACGACGTCGACATCGACTACAACCCCTCGGGGTCGGGCATCACCAGCCTGGTGTGGATCCTGCCTGTCCTCGCCGGCGGCGGTATCGCGGCCGTGGTGGTGGGGATGCTGCGATCAGACCGGCGTCCGGCCCACGGCACGCCCCAGCCGCCGATGGCGGTGCGGCGGCGGCGTTGGCGCAACGCGGCGGTGTGGACGGTCGCCGTCGTGGTCGTGGCCGGCGCGGCAGGCCTGCTCGTGGCCCGTTCGTCGGGCAGCCGCAGCACCGACGGCTCCATCACCGGCGAGATACGTGTCACGACCCGCGACCTGATCTTCGAGGCCCAGCGGCGGTTGGGCGAAGGCGACATGGCGGGAGCCATCGCCGCCTACGACGAAGCGCTCGAGCTTCAGCCCTCCAGCGCGGAGGCCCTCACCTACCGGGGCTGGCTCACGTCCCGCCGCGGCGATCTGGACACCGCGGTGGAGTATCTCGACGACGCCATCGCGGTGGACCCCGCCTACCCCGACGCCCGGCTGTTCCGGGCCATCGTGGCTCTGGACCAGGGGGACGGATCCGGCGCGGCGTCGGAACTGGCCGTGTTCGATTCTCTAGACCCGCCCCCATACGCCGAGCAGCTGCTGGCCCAGTCACAAGTGCGCGAGAGGGTGGCTGCGGCCCGGGACGAGACCGCGCTGAAGGCGGTGGAGGGCCTGGGTTCCGCAGGGGACCGCCCCGCCTTCGCCGAGACGGCCCTCACGGTGGCCGAGGCTCTGGCCGCGGCCGAGGCTCTGGCGACCCGGGGCGAGCTGCTCGAAGCGGTGCAACTCGTCGATTGGGTGCTGGCCTCGCAGCCCGGCGAGCCCGAGGCGCTGGCCGGCCGGGGCTGGCTGCTGGTCCGAAGCGGCGACGCCGAACTGGCCGAATTGGGTGTCGGCTACCTCGACGAGGCTCTCACGGCCGACCCGGCCAACGCCGGGGCACTGGTGTATCGGGCTCTGGCCCGCTGGCGGCAGGGCGACGCCGCTGCGGCCCGCGCCGATCTGGACGCCTTCGACGCCTTGGCCTACAAGCCCCCCGGTCTGGCCCGTCTTGTTGAGGCCCAGGGCTTGCGCGCCGCTCTCGGCCGCTAACCCTCCGGGAGAGTCGTTCGCGCTTCCCCGGCATGTCCCCAGAACGGTGCCACAGACCGCGGCCGGAAGCTGTCAGCGGTTGAGGCAGGCGTGAGGTAAGAGAGTGTGACGTTAGGTTGCTCCGATATGGCCTGCAAGATGCGAGTTGTTTCCGGGAGGGCCGCGCTCGTGCCGGCGGCCGCGGTCCTGGTCGTAGCGGTCCTCGGCTGCTCGGGGCCATCTCCAGACGAGCGCGCGGCGCCGGTCACCGGCGCGCCGTCGACCTCCCAGGCGACTGAGGCTGGCAGCGAGGCAAGCGATCCTGCCGCCCCCGACCCGGGCGCGGAACCCGAGCCGGCCGGCGGCGAGGATGAGCAACCCGAAGCGGCCGAGGCGCCGACCACCGCCGCGGCCGGCGCCGCGAGCGACTCGACCCCCGTCCTGGAAGCCGAGCCGATCCAGTCCACGCCGCGCGAGAACGTGCTCAGCGCGCTGCACGATCCCTTCCATCCCGATCAGCCCCAGCCGCTCATCGACCTCGACGAGATCCGCGGGGTCGTGCCCCCCGACGCCATTCCCGCCCTCGAGGATCCCGCCTTCGAGCCGGCCTCAGGGGTGGAGTGGCTGGCCGGGGTGGAGCCGGTGCTGGCACTGGAGGTCAACGGCGACGCCCGGGCCTACCCGCTGCGGATCATGACCTGGCACGAACTCGTCAACGGCACCGTGGGAGGGGTACCGGTCACGGTGTCGTACTGCCCGTTGTGCAACTCCGCGGTGGCCTACGACCGACGGGTAGGGGACCGCATTCTCGACTTCGGCACCTCCGGAGCGCTGTTGAACTCGTCGCTGGTGATGTACGACCGCCAGACCGAGAGCCTGTGGTCCCACTACACCGGCCAGGCGGTGGTCGGCCATCTCGTCGGGTCCGAACTGGACTTGATACCGGTCCAGACCGTGTCCTTCGAAGCCTTCCTGGCATCGCACCCCGATGGCCGCGTGCTCAGCCTCGACACCGGCCATTTCCGCCGGTACGGGCAGAACCCCTACGAGTTCTACGACTCCAACAACCGTCCCTTCCTGTTCAGTGGCCCTCTGGACGACCGGCTCGAACCGATCACCAGGGTGGTCGCCCTGCGAGACGGCGCCGAGGGAGCGGTCATCCCCAACGACGTGCTGGCCGAGCGCCGGGTCGTGCCGTTCACCTTCGCCGGCCGCGAGCTGGTGGCCCTGTTCGAGCCGGGCACGGCCAGCGCCCTCGACAGCCCCCTGATCGAGGAGGGCCGCGATGTGGGCGCCACCGGCGTGTTCGTGGGCTCAGTTGACGGCCGGCTGCTGGATCTGTCCGTGGCCGACGGCGGCGGCTTCGTGGATGCGGACACCGGCGCGGTCTACGACATCCTGGGCCAGCCGTCCGATCCGGTCGGCGCTGCGCTGGAGCCGGTCGAGCATCTCGACACGTTCTGGTTCGCGGCGGCCGCGTTCTACCCGGACATCGAGATCATCGGGCAGTAGATTGCGGCGTGGCTCCGCGGCGCCGGTCGCGGGGGAGGAGGGGTGAATCATGTCTGACACACTCGCCGGCACCTTCACAGTGGGCTGGACGGCTATGGCCGACGGCACCCGCGGGGACTACGAACAGCTGTCCAGGATCTTCGAGGGTCATTCCCGCGACACGCTGGTGACGCACCTGCTGTCGGTGATGCGGATGCTCGAGGGCCCCACCCTCGGGTACCAGATCGACCGGGCCCGACACTGCCGCCAGTCGGCCACCCGCGCGCTGCGCAACGGCGAGTCCTCGGAGTTCGTGGTGGCCGCGTTGCTGCACGACATCGGCGACGTGCTCGCTCCCGACAACCACAGCGCGGTTGCGGCTGCCATCCTCGCCCCCTATGTGAGCTCCGAGACGGAGTGGGTGGTGCGCCACCACGGGCTGTTCCAGGGCTACTACTACTTCCACCACCTCGGCGGTGACCGCCACGCCAGGGAGCGTTACGCGGAGTCGCCGCACTACGACCGTTGTATTGACTTCTGCGCCTCATACGACCAGAACTGCTTCGACCCCCACTACGATGACCTTCCGATGGAGGACTTCGTCCCGCTGCTGGAAGAGGTCTTCGCCAGGCCGCCCCAATACACGGCCTAGCGGCCCGGGCCCGAGCGGCCCGTGAGCGCAGCGAACAGGAGCGAGAATCGCAGTCAGGCTGCGCCGAAGGTGCGCGGATGCCGGTAGGCGGCGCCCACGATTCGACCGTCGCTCACGTCCAGCTCCCAGATCGACCCTTTCTTGCACCTTCCCAGGTCAGGGATGTCCAGCCCGTACTGGGCCAGCACCCACAGCAGGCCGGGAATGACGTCGCCGTGGCCGCACAGCACCGAGTCACCCTCGGCTGAAGCCAGCGATCGCAGCAGATCGAAGGCATCGCCGACGAATGAGCCCTCGGCGAGCTCGTCGCATGTCTCCACGGGCAGCCCCAGCGCCCGACCCAGCGGCACGACAGTGTCCACACAGCGCACGTACGGGCTCGACAGGATGCGACGCACCGGCCGGGAGGCCAGGGCCGCGCTGATGGCGTCGGCCTGCATCCGTCCGTGATCGTCCAGCGGTCGCTCGAAGTCGTTGCCAACCCAGGCCATCCGACTTCCGGCGTCGGCATGGCGCACGAGGTGCAGCATCGACCCTCCCCCTACAGGTCTGCGACGGTGCGCGCTGCCCCGTCGCCGCCCGGTGTCATGCTGAGGTCCGTTCTGGACACTCCGTTAGCCTAAGCCCGTGGCCGTCACGGAAGCGGAGGTGATCGAGGCCCTCCGACCGGTGGAGGACCCTGAGCTGCACCGCAGCATCGTCGATCTCGGCATGTACAGGGGTTCCACTATCGACGGGGGCCATGCCGATGTGCGAATCGCGCTCACGGTGGCGGGCTGCCCGCTGCGCAGCGAGATCCAGCGCCGGGTGACCGACGCCCTGCTCGAACTCGACGGCGTGGCCGCGGTCACTCTGGACTTCACCGTGATGAGCGACGCCGAGCGGGCCGAGTTGCGCACCAAGCTGCACGGCAACCCGGCTGCCACCGCCGGATCCGCCCATGCCCACGGCCACGCCGAGGGTCGGGCCATCCCGTTCGCGGAGCCCGGCAATGCCACCCGCACGCTCCTGGTCGCCTCGGGCAAGGGCGGAGTGGGCAAGTCGTCGGTCACCGCCAACCTGGCCATCGCCCTGGCGGCACGAGGCCGCTCCACGGCGGTCGTGGACGCCGATGTGTGGGGCTTCTCGATACCGAGGATGCTGGGAGTGGACCGGGCCCCGGTGGTGATCGACGACATGATCGTTCCGCCGGAGGTGCACGGCGTGCGGTGCATCTCGATGGGCTTCTTCGCCCAGGAGGACCAGCCGGTGATCTGGCGGGGCCCGATGCTGCACAAGGCTCTTGAGCAGTTTCTCACCGACGTGTTCTGGGACGATCCCGACTTCCTGCTGGTCGACCTCCCGCCCGGCACCGGTGACATCTCGCTGTCGCTGGCGCAGTTCCTGCCTCGGGCCGAGGCCTACGTGGTGACTACGCCCAACCCCGCGGCCCAGAAGGTGGCCCAGCGCTCCGCGTTCATGTTCTCCAAGGTGAACATCGCCGTGCGAGGCGTGATCGAGAACATGTCGTGGTTCACCGGCGACGACGGCAAGCGCTACCAGCTCTTCGGCTCAGGCGGCGGAGCGGAACTGGCCCGCATACTCGACGTGGAGCTAATAGGCCAGGTTCCCATGACCATCCCGCTGCGTGAGGGTAGCGATCACGGTCGGCCCATAATGGCGGTGGATCCCGGTTCTGAAGCGTCGTCGGTCTTCGCCGCGATGGCGTCGTGGATCGAAGCCCACGGCCCCACCAAACGAACCCATCCCGAGTTGAAGATCGTCTGAAGGAGAACAGCGTGGAGCTTCGCATCGGCATCGCCGACAACCCCCAACCCATCACCGTGAACCTCCCTGACGACGCCGACCGCGAGAACATAAAGGCGTCGGTCGAGGCAGCTCTGAAGGGCAAGGTCCCGGTGCTGTGGCTGACCGATGACAAGGGCCGGGAGATCGCGGTGGCCGCATCGCGCATCACCCATGTGGAGATGGGGCCGCCCGGCTCCCACCCCATCGGCTTCGGCTGAGAGGCCGAGCGGAGTTCCGCAGCGGTGGTCGGTCTCGCGGAGTTGGCCCGGGCCGGCACCGCGCTCGACGAGCGCTCCATCGATCATCTGCACCGGCTGGTGGCCTCGTGGACGCCGCTGGCCGACCTCTCCTTCGGGGACCTGCTGCTGTACGCCCCCTGCGTCGCCGGATTCGATCCGGCCACGATGGCGGGCGCCTCAGATCTGGCAGCCGAACAGACCGCCAGCGCCGACGGCGGCTTCGTGGTGCTGGCCCACGCCCGGGCCAACACCGGCCCCACCGTTCATGTGGTCGACCCGGTGGGCACCATCATGCAGGGGCCTGCCTTGGCCTGGCTACAGGCCGCGATGGATACCGGCGAGGCGGGCGAGGCGGAGGTGGCAGAGGCCGGTTCCCTGCCTGTCGTGGGCGATGACACGGTCGTGGAGGAGGCCGACAGCCTGCCGCTTCGCGACCGCCGTCGGGTCGTGGACTATGTGCCCGTCCGCTGCGACGACGCGCCGGTGGCGGTGCTCTCGCGCGAGGCGGCACCGGCCCCCATCCGCCACGAGAACCCGCTGGAGACCGTCTACCGCGCTCTGTACAACCGCTTCGCGCGGATGATCGCCGAGGGCGTGTTCCCCTACGAGCGCATGGAGCGGGTCGGCGAGTTCCGCGAGCCCCGTGTCGGCGATGGGGTGCTGGTGCTGGACCGGCAGGGCCGGATCAGCTACGCCTCGCCCAACGCCCGCAGCGCCCTGCACCGCTTGGGCGTGACGCGCTCGGTGCCGGGCAGCAGTCTCAGCGACCTCGGACTGGACGACACGGTGATACGCCGCTCGTTCTGGCGCCGGCGTTCCACGGTGGCCGAGTTCACGGCCGGATCGATGATCGTGGTCGTGCTGCGGGCCTACCCCATGGTGGCCGAGGACCGGATCACCGGGGCGGTGGCGATGCTCCGAGACGTGTCCGAGTTGCGCCACCACGACCGCCTGCTCCTGTCCAAGGATGCGACGATCCGCGAGATCCACCATCGGGTCAAGAACAACCTGCAAACGGTGAGTTCGCTGCTGCAGATCCAGGCTCGCCGCCTGGGCAGCGCGGAGGCGAAGACAGCCGTCGAGTCCTCGGTCCGGCGGGTCTCGTCGATCGCCATGGTGCATGAGCATCTGGCT
This sequence comes from Candidatus Aldehydirespirator sp., assembly GCA_965203575.1. GTDB lineage: Bacteria > Actinomycetota > Acidimicrobiia > Acidimicrobiales > Aldehydirespiratoraceae > Aldehydirespirator. The sequence continues at coordinate 927,297 of OZ241894.1, read as the reverse complement.
CTCGACACCACCTCCGACCTCGACTTCGATGAGATCGTGGGCCCGCTTGTGCGCCTGGTGGAGGATGGTCTCGCGCCGGCGGAGCGGCCCCTCAAGATACAGGTGGAGGGGGCCGTTGGCGAGATCGACGGCGAGACGGCGATGCCGCTGGCGGTGGTGCTGGTGGAGCTGGTGCAGAACGCCTTCCAGCACGCCGCACCTCCCGCGGGCGCGGGGGAGCTTGTCGAGGTGCGCCTGGCCCGCACTGCCAGCACGTTGACCATGCGCATCACCGACGACGGACCCGGCGTGCCCGAGGGCTTCTCGCTGGACCGCGACGCCGGGCTCGGCCTCACCATCGTGCGCACCTTCGTGGTTCACGACCTCGGCGGCTCGATCACCATCAAGGCGGCATCGGCCGACGCGCCCCGCGGCACCGTGATCGAGGTGACCGTTCCCCGCCGATCGGTCCCGTCGCCGGTCGGCTAGCAATCTGATTTGTATTGAGAATATGGCTGGAACCACATAAAGGGTTGCACAGCGCCGGAGAATGAGTAAGATGGGCCAGCAGTTGGGGTGGCCCCGGTTTGGCAGAGCGCACTTGCGTGGCACCGGAGCCGCCCCATCGGTACTATACTTAAGTTTCGATAAGTTTCAGTATTTTTCAAGTATTCTAGAATTAGACGGCGCTAGGCGCTCTGGACTTGGGCGGCCGCGTCGAGGCGGAACTCTTCTATGGACTGCTCGCGCATCTTGAATTTCTGGATCTTGCCGGTGATGGTCATGGGGAAGGTGTCGGTGAGCTTGATGTAGCGGGGGACCTTGTAGTGGGCGATGGTGCCCCGGCAGAAGTCCTTGATGTCGTCCTCGGTGGTGCTGGCCCCGTCGCGCAGCTGGATCCAGGCCATGATCTCCTCGCCGTAGCGCACATCCGGCACGCCGATGACCTGCACGTCGACGATGTCGGGGTGGGTGTAGAGGAACTCCTCGATCTCGCGGGGGTACACGTTCTCGCCGCCGCGGATGATCATGTCCTTGATGCGCCCGACGATGTTCACGTAGCCCTCGTCGTCCATCACCGCTAGATCGCCGGTGTGCATCCATCCGTCGGCATCGATGGCCTCCGCGGTGCGCTCGGGGTCGTTCCAGTAGCCCAGCATCACCGAGTAGCCCCGGGTCTGGAACTCGCCGCTGGTGCCGCGAGGCACCACCTCGCCGGTGGCGGGATCCACGATGCGGATCTCCACGTGGGGATGGACCCGCCCCACGGTGGTCACCCGTTTCTCGAGGGGGTCGTCGGCGGAGGTCTGGGTGGACACCGGTGAGGTCTCGGTCATGCCGTAGGCGATGGTGACCTCGCTCATGTTCATCTGGTCGACCACTTGGCGCATGACCTCGATGGGGCACGGTGAGCCGGCCATGATCCCGGTGCGCAGCGACGACAGGTCGTAGTCGGCCAGATCGGGCTCTCCGAGTTCGGCGATGAACATCGTCGGCACCCCGTACAGGCTCGTGCAGCGCTCGGCGGCGACGGCCCGCAGGGTTGCCCTGGGGTTGAATCCGGCGGCGGGGATCACCATGGCGGAGCCGTGGGTGGTGCAGGCCAGGTTGCCCAGCACCATCCCGAAGCAGTGATAGAACGGCACCGGGATGCACACCCGGTCCTCGGCTGTGTACTGGCAGGCCTCGCCGATGAACAGCCCATTGTTCAGGATGTTGCGATGGCTCAGCGTGGCGCCCTTGGGGAAGCCGGTGGTGCCGCTGGTGTACTGGATGTTGATGGCGTCACCGGGCTCGAGCTGCGCGCTGCGCTCCTCGAGCTGCTCCGCGGACACCGTCCCGGCCGCCTCCAGCAGCGTGTCCCAATCCGAAGTATGCAGGTAGATGACCCGCTCGGCCGGCACCCGGTCCCACACCTCGGTGATCATCGAGCGGTAGTCGCTGGTCAGGAACGACTCCACCGCCACCAGCACGGAGATCTGCGACTGGTTCAGCACATACTCGAGTTCCGAGGACCGGTAGGCCGGGTTGATGGTCACCAGGATCGCGCCGATGCGGGCCGTGGCGTACTGCACCAGCACCCACTCCGCGTAGTTCGGGCTCCAGATCCCGACGCGGTCGCCCTTGGCCACACCGATTCCCATCAGTCCCCGGCCCACCCGGTCGACCTCGCCGGCGAACTCGGTGTAGGTGTAACGCAAACCCTGCTCCACCGACACCAACGCATCGCGCTCGGGGTGCTCGGCGACCGTTCGGGCCAGATTCTGCGGGATCGTCTCCTCCAGCAACGGAACCGAGGTCGGCCCTTCGGCGGCTGACAATGTCATTGCGGACCTCCTCGCGCTTGTTCAGGCTTCCGCGTCCACAAGTTACGCGCTCGCTCTATGTCCAGCAGACTCGCTGACCGGTCAGCGGTCTGGGCTCGCCGCCGTTGAGACGCCTCAGCTCTACGGCATCGACTCCGCCGAGCATCGCGGCGGCCGAGGACCATGACGATCCCCCGGGCGGTTCGACGCACTCCACCTGGTCCACGGCGCGCTCGGCAGGCGGGCCGGTGGTGAGCGCGGCGTTGATGTGGCCGGCGATCTTCTCCACCAGAGCGATGCCGGCCGACTCGCTCGGGTTGTTGTCGGTCATCACCGTCATGGCGTAGGAGCCGCCGTCCGGGTCGCGCACCACCCCGGTGGTGCCCAGCCGCCACCCGGCACCGGACATCGGGAAGAAGCCGTTCTTCAGCGCAGCCTCGTACCCGGCCGGGAGGCCGGCGGTGATCCCCCAGTTCTGCGCCACGCTCACGCTGGACATCCACTCCCATGCCGCCTGCACCGACTCAGCGCTCAGGGGTCCTCCGCCGATGAGAAGCTGCTCCACGAGCCGCGTCCGGTCCTCCGCCGTGGACAGCGTCCGGCCGTACCACGCGGTGTGGCTCGTGCCGACGATCCCGAAGCGCTCATCCAGCGCTTCCATGCCGGTCGCGCTGCCGAGCTGCACGTACAGCCTGGAGGTGGGCGGGCGGTTGTGGCTGTAGTGCATCATCAACTCGACGTCGGCCGCCTCGGACTGGCTGAGATGGCGGCCCGCTTCCTGGACGGCCAGCAGCACGCCCGCCAGGACCTGGGCCTTGATGACGCTCGCGGTGGTGATCTCCAAGCCGCCGTTGAGTTCGTACCGGCAGCCCGTGCGGTGATCGTGGACGGCCGCCGTGAACCGGGCGCCGGGGTGGGCGGCCTCGATCTCGTCGATGAAGGAATCGGAGAACAGCCAACTGCAAGGACCGAACGGTATGTAGTGAGGTCGCACGAAGTGACCGATCTTGGGCAGGTCGGACCGGTCACCAGACTCGGAGCCACTGGCAGGCACCGGACGCGCGCCGGCGACCGAGAGCGCGACTGTCCAAGTCATCACCAGCGCGATCAGGACCGCGCCGATCGCTCGCAGTGTCGGAATCCACCTCGCGTCGGACTCTTGTCGGGTACCAGGCATCTTCATTGGCAGGGCTGGCCGAGCCTAGGCAGTGCACAACCGCTGCGCCCGTCGGATTCCTGCCGGCAGGAAGTGTGTGCGAGACTGCCGGGGTGGCAGCGGTGATCGCGCATCGGGGCGCCAGCCAAGCCGCGCCCGAGAACACGTTGGAAGCCTTCCGGCTGGCCCGAGAATTCGGCGCCGACTGGGTCGAACTCGACGTGCGCCGCACCACTGACGGCGTGGCCGTGGTCCACCACGACGCCCACCTGGCCGACGGCCGGCGAATCGGCCACCTCCACGCCGGCGAACTGCCCGACTACGTGCCCAGCCTGGCCGAGGCCCTGGAGGCTTGCGAGGGCATGGGAGTGCACCTCGAGATCAAGAACCTGCCCGACGACCCCGACTACGACAGCGAGAACCTCGTGGCCGACGCCGTGGCCGGCCTTATTGCGGCCTATCTCGGCCCGGAGCGGGCCGTGGTGTCGTCGTTCAACGTCGACGCGGCGGATGCGGTGCGGGCTGTCGATCCGACCATTCGCACCGCGCTGATCTGCGGGATCGTGGCGCCCGCGCAGGCCGTGGCCCGGGCCAGCGCCCACAGCATGGTGGCAGTGCACGCCTTCGACGCCATGTGCGACGTTGCATTCGTGAGCCGGGCCCACGACGCCGGGCTGGCCGTCAATGTGTGGACCATCAACGTCCCGGAGCGCATGTCGGAGCTGCTGGCGATGGGCGTGGACGGCCTGATCACCGACGTGCCCGACGTGGCCCGGGCCCTAGTCGACGCAGCCTGAGCCGGAGGCCCTGCAGCCAGAGGCCGAGCTAGCGAGGCCGTGGCCCGAGCGGCCCGTGAGCGCAGCGAACAAGAGCGGGAAACAGCAGAGGCCGAGCTAGCGAGGCCGTGGCCCGAGCGGCCCGTGAGCGCAGCGAACAAGAGCGGGAAACAGAGCGCTCAGGGCAGGACCAGCCGCAGGGCTTCGGGCGCCCAGCGGATCCTCAGGCGGGGCGCAGCGCCGAGGTGGTCGCCGTCGGCCTGGTATGGAACGGGCGGCTCCGCGTTCACGGTCAGGTCCCTCAGGCTCTCGTGAACCGTCGCTCCGGGCAGGCCTCGCACGTCACCTGAGCGCAGGGCCTTCAGGGCCACCGGCAGCATCCGGTGCAGCGAGAGGCTGGGAAGGGTCACGGTGACCAGGGGCTCGTCCAGGCCGAGGCCCGGCACGAGGTCGAAGCTGCGGCTGCCCAGATAGGTGTAGGGGTTGAGGTTGAGCACGATCGTCAACAGGCCCTCGGCCAGCGCGTCGCCGTTGGCATCAAGCACCCGCATGGGAGGACGTCGCCGGTTGGCCCGCTGCAGCCAGGTGGTCACCGCTGCGTAGATGAACAGGGGGTGCCCGGCCCAGCGCTTCAGCGGGCCGCGGCTCTCGACCAGCTCCACCACGGCCGCGTCGAACCCGATGCCGCAGTGGAACAGGAAGTACCGCCCGTCAACGACCCCGAGCCCGATCCTGGCGACGGCGCCCCGGTCGAGAGCGTCGAGGAGTTGGCCGGCGGCCTCGATGGGGTCGTCGGGCAGACCGATGATGCGGGCGAACACGTTGGTGCTTCCTCCCGGCAGCGCGGCCAGGGCGGTGTCGGTGCCGGCCAGGCCGTTGGCGGCCTCGTTGAGCGTGCCGTCCCCGCCCAGAACCACCACCACATCGATGCCGTCGGAGGCGGCCGATCGGGCCAGCCGGGTGGCATGGCCGCGCCGGACGGTCTCGGACAGGGTCACCTCATGGTCGGCCGACAGCGCCTTCTGGATCACCACCCGGCGCCGTCCGGTCACCGACGAAGCGGCTGAGTTCACCAGCAGCAGCACCCTCATTCACCCAGTCTGTCCGCTGGTTGGGCCGGGTGCGCCCTCGTGACCGCGAGCGACTGTGCGCATACCCGGGCGAATTCGTCGCACGGCGAGGTTCGTTTCTGGCCGGGCGCTGGCACACTTGGCGCCCATGAAGGTTGTCGTCTGCGTGAAGCAGATTCCCGATCCCGCCGATCCCGGCGCGCTCGACCCCGAGACCAGGACGCTGCGGCGCAACGTGAAGCTCATCCTCGACGAGTCCGACTCCTACGGGGTGGAGATGGCCCTGCAGCTGGTGGACGCCGCCGGCGAGGGTTCTGTGCACCTGGTCTCGATGGTGCCCAACGACGAGGTGAGCGGCCTGCGCACCGCCCTGGCCATGGGCGCCGACTCGGCCACGCTCATCAGTGATGAGGCGCTGGCCGGCTCCGACGCGCTGGGCACGTCCCGCGTGCTCGCCGCGGCCATCGAGCGGGCCGAGCCCGACCTGGTGCTGGCCGCCACCGAGTCCAGCGACGGTTACACCGGCGTGGTTCCCGCCCAGGTGGCCGAACTGCTCGGCCTGCCCTCGGTGACGTTCGCCAAGGAGATAGCCGTCGACGGCGGCAGGGCCACGGTGCGCCGCCAGACCGAGGCCGGCGCCGACCTGGTCGAGTGCCCGCTGCCCGCGGTGGTGTCGGTGACGGCCGGTGTGGTCGAGCCCCGATACCCGTCGTTCCGGGGGATCATGCAGGCCAAGAACAAGCCGGTCGACCAGCTGAAGATCGCCGATCTCGGGATCGCCGCCGAGCGGGTCGGCTGGGCCGGGGCGGGCCAGGAGATCACCGACGTCGCCGAGGCTCCCGAGCGGGCCGCGGGCGAGGTCGTGGTGGACGAGGGCGACGCCCACGAACGCATCGTGGCCTTCCTCGACGAGCTCAAGGTCATCTAGGAGGTCGGTGCAATGACGCTGGACAAGATCTGGGTGTTCTGTGAGGCGGGGCCCGACGGTGTGGCCACAATTACGCTGGAGATGCTGGCCAAGGCCCGGGAGGTGGCCGGCACCGTCGAGGTGTTCTGCGGGGGAGACGGCGCGGCCTGCGCGGCCGAGCTCGGCGACCACGGGGTCACCACGGTCCACGCCACCGGCGATCTCGATGGTCGCATGAAGGGCGTGTCGGTCGCCTCGGCGGTGGCCGCAGCCATCTCCGACGGCAGCGTGGCCGCGCCCGACGCCTTCCTGCTGGGCACCACCTACGACGGCCGCGACGTGGCCGCCCGGCTGTCGGTGAAGCTGGACGTCAGTGTGCTGTCGAATGTGGTCGACCTGCGCCTCGACGGGGACCGTCTGGTGGGGGTCGAGCCGGTGTTCGGCGGCACTCTCAACGTGACCTCCCGGTTCACTGACGGCGGCCCCGACATCTGGCTGGTCCGCCCGAAGTCCTTCGAGCCTGCGGCGGTCGGCGGCCCGCCTGCGGAAGTCATGGATCTTCCCGTTCCCGACCTCGGCACCACCGGTGGCGCGGTGGTCCGGGACCGCTTCACCGAGGAGTCCGAAGGACCCAAGCTCGACGAGGCCGCCATCGTGGTCTCCGGCGGGCGGGGGCTGGGCGCCGCGGAGGCGTACTCGATGATCGAGGGCCTGGCCAAGCAGTTGGGCGCCGCGCCGGGAGCCAGCCGGGCCATCGTGGACGCGGGCTGGGTGCCCTACAGCTACCAGGTCGGCCAGACCGGCAAGGTGGTCAAGCCCACCGTGTACATCGCCTGCGGCATCTCGGGCGCCACCCAGCACCTGGTGGGCATGAAGGGCTCCAAGAACATCATCGCCATCAACAAGGACTCCGAGGCCCCCATCTTCGCGGTGGCCGACCTCGGCATCGTCGGCGACGTGCACAAGGTGCTCCCCAAGCTCACGGAGGCCTTGGAAGGCCGCTGACCCCTCCGGAGTCCGCCGGCTCTCAACTCGTCCGGCGCAGGCGCTGCTACACCAGCGGCCAGGGCCAGCGGTGGCCGTGGCCGTCGGACGGGAACCGGCCTGAAGCCAGCAGAGCCTCGGTTCGGGCCAGGGTGGCGTCCTGCTCCTGGGTGGTGAGCGCCGCGGCCAGGGATTCGGGAAGGCCGCCGTCCAGCAGTGAGCGCAGGTCCCGGCTCACGTCGTCGGGCAGCGGTTCGCCCGCGAAGTCCCAGATCACGGTGCGCAGCTTGAACTGGGAATGGAACGACAAGCCGTTGTCGATGGCCCAGACGGTGCCGTCGGTGCCCAGCAGGCAGTGGCCCGACTTGCGGTCGGTGTTGTTGATCACGATGTCGAGCGCGCAGATGCGCTCCAGTTCGGGCCTGAGCGGGTCCTGTTCCACCAGCGTGAAGTAGTGCTCCTCGAAGTTTGCGGGCATGAACAGCTGGAGCGACCCTTCGTCGAAGGGCAGGTCGTCGCGCACCACGGTGGGGGGGACCACGTCCCAGCGGAGCGCGGCGTCCATCCAGAACGCGCCCGCCTCGCGGTGGGCCAGGCCGGAAGGGAAGTCCCACAGCGGCCGCTCGCCCCGCACCGGCTTGTAGATGGCCTGAGCGTCGAGTCCCTCATGGGTCACGTCCACCAGAAAGGTCGCGTTGGAGCTGTAGGGCATTCGTCCCCTCAGCTCCACCTCACCGCTGGACAGCAGGGCCAGGGCACGGGCAGTCTCGATCGGGGGGCGGTCCCGGATGGGGGACTGGCCCGCGGCGTCCTCGGTACCGTCCGCCATGATCAGCGGCCCCGCCCATCGGGAATTGGCAGCGCTCGAGTCCGTTTCGGGCGTTCTGGGCTGCCAATTCCGGCGGAGGCTGGTGTCGGGCTCAGTTGTGGCACGGGCACCAGTCTCGGTTGGACGGTTCCAGGGGCCGCAGGCAGAACGGGCACGGTGGCCGGCCGGCGGCAACCACAGCCCGGGCCCGGGTCACCAGCGCCCTGACCTGGGGGCGGGTCAAAGTGAATCGAGCCGACGCTCCGGTGTCGTCGTCGTCCTCGACCAGCTCCTCGGCCACCAGGATCACCCGGCCCTCCTCCTGGTCGTAGGCGATTCCCAGGGCGCCGATCGTCCATGCCTCCACCACCGGCTCGCGCATGTCGAGGTCGTCGGGCGGGTCTGCTTCCTCGGCTTCGGGCAGCTCGCCCAGCACCCGTTCCAGGTACTCGGCCAGGGCGGCCGCCTGGCGCTTCTCGAACTTGAGCGACACCAGCTCGCCCCCGGCCAGGCACTGCAGGTAGAAGACCCGCTCGCCCTTGGGCCCGAGCGTGCCCACGGTGAGCATGTCGACCGCCTCGAAGTGGAACGACTCGCTCATGACGGGCTCAGCGACACGAGATCGTCGCCGGTGTTGTTCACGGTCAGGAGGATGGGACCCGAGGGGTGGTAGGCGATGGCGGTGACCGAGCACGGCGAGATCACGATCCGCTGGAACAGGTCCAGCGGTGTGCCGGCCGCGGCCGCGGCCACCGCCTTGATCACATCGGCGTGGGACACGGCCACTACGGTCTCGCCGGCGTGGCGGGCACAGATGGCGGCCACCGCGTCGAGGGCCCGGGCCTGCATCTCGGCGAACGACTCCCCACCGGGAAAGCGGAACCCGCTCGGGTGGCGCTGCACAGTGGTCCAGTCTTTGCGCCTGCGCAGGCTCTGAAGCTTGCGTCCCGTCCACCGGCCGAAGTCGCACTCGACGAGACCGGGGCTCCGCCGCACCCGCAGCTTGCAGGCCCGGGCGATGGGTCCGGCCGTCTCGACGGTGCGCTCCATGGGCGAGGCGTAGACCGCCTTGATCCGGCCCAGCCCGGCCAGCCGCTCGGCCACTCGCCGAGCCTGCTCCACACCCTCGGGCGACAGATGGAGACCCGGCGCCCGGCCCGGCAGCACCGTCCCGGTGGTTGGGGTCTGCCCGTGGCGCACGAACAGCACGACGGCCGCGGCTTCTGCACCGGCCTTGGAAGCGGGCTTGGCCGATGTGCGGGCAGAACTCGTGGCCATGACGGGTGTCAACGTAGCCTGATCGTCCGTGGAGTCCCCCGGCTCGCGCCGCGTCCTTGCCGAGGTGGCCTCGGAGGTGACCGCATGCCGGGTGTGCCCCCGGCTGGTGGAGTGGCGCGAGCAGGTCGGGCGCACCAAGCGGGCCGCCTACCGTGACGACGAGTACTGGGCCCGCGGCGTGCCCGGGTTCGGCGACCCCGACGCCCGCCTGCTGGTGGTCGGTCTGGCGCCCGCGGCCCACGGGGCCAACCGCACCGGCCGGATGTTCACCGGCGACCGATCCGGGGACTGGCTGTACCGGGCCCTGCACCGCGCCGGCTACGCCAGCCAGGCCCAGTCGACCCATCTCGGTGACGGTCTGGTCCTCACCGGAGCATGGATCACCGCGCCGGTGAAGTGCGCGCCGCCCGACAACAAGCCCACCCCAGCCGAACGCGACGCCTGCATGCCGTTCATGAGGCGCGAGCTGGCCGCGCTCGGCTCGCTGAAGGTGGTGGTCGTGCTGGGCGGCTTCGCCCACCAGGTGGTGTGGCGCGAACTCGGATCCGGTCCGCGGCCCCGCTTCGGCCACGGCGCCGAGGCGCCCCTTCCGGACGGCCGCGCCCTGTTGTGCAGCTACCACCCGAGCCAGCAGAACACCTTCACCGGACGCCTCACCGAGCCCATGCTCGACGCCGTGTTCACCAGAGCGCGGGAACTGAGTGGCTGACCTCACCCGGTAGCCTCGGACCCGCTATGCGCGCACGCCTTCGTCCTGTCTGGGTTCTTGCCGCGGCTGTCGTGCTGGTGGTGGCAGGATGCGGCAACAGCGCCGACCCCGACAATTGGGAGGAGGCCGAGCAGGACAAGCGCTTCGTCGACGCCGAGTTCGCGGGCGAGGAGGGCGTCGTGGCGCTACCAGCCGAATCCGCTGTAGAGCACAACTTCCTACAAGCATGCATGGAGGCCAACACGCAGACCCTCACGCTGGTCGAGGCCAAAGTGGTATGCACCTGCTCCTTCGACGGGCTGCGCAGAGCCTTTGTCGACCTGCAGGACTTCAAGTCGCTCGACAGGGCCCTCCGTTCCACCCCCAACCCGAGCGATCTGGACGACGAGACCGAGGACCTGTGGGACGGCACCGCGGAGGATATCTTGACGGCATGCGCCCGCAGGGTCGACGCCTAAGCAGCGGACCGGGTAGGTCGCCAAGCCGGAGGCCGAGGCAGTGACGCCCACTCCCGCCATCGAGGAACTGCCGCTCATCATCTCCGTCGACGACCACGTCATGGAGCCCAAGGACCTGTGGCAGCAGCAGTTGCCGCCGTCCATGCGGGCCCGCGGGCCACGGGTGGTGCAAGAGAAGGTGAGGCTGCACTTCACCGGCGGCCACTACGGCTTCGAGCGCAACGACCCTGACGGACACTGGTGCGACGTGTGGCTGTTCGAGGACAGCGTCACCCCCACCGGCCTGCTGCACGGCCCCGCCGGCATGCCCCGGGAGGAGCAGCGCAACGTGGCCGCCCGCTACGAGGATCTGCGTCCCGGCACCTACGAGCAGACCGCCCGGCTCGCCGACATGGACCTCAACCACGTGGAGGCGGCCATCAACTTCCCCAACATCTTCCCCCGGTTCTGCGGCCAGGGCTTCCTCGAGCGCGACGACAAGGAGCTCGCGGCCGAGTGCCTGCGCATCTACAACGACTGGATGATCGACGACTGGGGCGGGGGCGCGGGCAGGGGGCGTCTGATACCGCTGGCGCTGCTGCCGCTGTGGGACACCGAGATGGCCGCGGCCGAGGTGCGGCGCTGCGCGGCCAAGGGCTGCTTCGCAGTGGCCTTCTCCGAGAACCCGTCCAAGCTGGGCCTGCCGTCGATGTACACCGGCGAGTGGGATCTGGTGTGGCAGGCCTGCGAGGAGTCCGGCACCACGGTGTCGATGCACATCGGCTCGTCGTCGTCGATGCCGTCCACCTCAGCTGACGCACCGCTGGCCACCTCGATGTCGCTGTACGCCCAGAACGCCGAGGGATCGATGGTCGATTGGGTGTTCTCGGGGACGTTGCAGCGGTTCTCCGAGATCAAGATCACCTACGCGGAAAGCCAGGTGGGCTGGATGCCGTTCCAGGTGGAGCGGATGGACTCGGTGTTCAAGGAGGGCCGGGGCGGCGTGGGCGGCGACGGCCCGCTGCCCAGCGAGATCGTGCAGGGCCGGGTGTTCGGCTGCATCTTCGACGACCTGGTCGGGCTCAAGCAGCGCCACGACGTGGGCATCGACCAGATCCTGTTCGAGACCGACTATCCCCATTCCGACGGCACCTTCCCGCACTCCCGCAAGGTGGCCCACTCGATGTTCGCCGCGGTCGGCATGGATGCCGACGAGTGCTACAAGGTGGTCCGGGGCAACGCGATCAACGCCTACGGGCTGCACCGTTTCGGTATCCACGAGTAGCGGACGCTCCGCCGCGAGACTGCGGGGGAGTGCCGCGCTCGAACGAGAGGCGGGCGAGGCGCGGCACGCCGGAAGCGATCGAGAGGTGTCCGATGCCTGAGCGGCACAAGGTGCTGGTGGCCGATCCGCTGGGAGCAGCCGGTGCGGACCGCCTGCGGGCCTCTCCCGGCGTCGAGGCCGTCTTCGCGGACGGGCGGAGCCGGGTCGAGCTGCTGGAGTCGGTGCGCGACGCCGACGCCTTGATCGTCCGCAGCGGCACCCAGGCCGACGCCGAGTTGATCGCAGCCGGGGCAAGCCTGCGGGTGATCGGCCGCGCCGGCGTGGGCGTCGACAACATCGACCTGGCCGCGGCGGCCGAGCAGGCCATCGCGGTGGTCAACACCCCGGAAGCCAACACCCTGGCTGCGGCCGAGCACGCCTTCGCGCTGATGCTGGCCACGGCCCGGCGCATCACCGAAGCCCACAACTCGCTGGCGGACGGCAACTGGGACCGTAAGCAGTACGTCGGTATGCAGCTGGCCGGCGCCACGCTCGGCCTGGTCGGCTTCGGCCGCATCGGACGGGCGGTGGGCCACCGGGCGCTCGCCTTCGAGATGGCCGTGCTGACCACCGATCCGTACATCCCGGCCGAGGTGGCCACCGAGCACGGGGCCAGGATGGTGGAGCTGCCCGAACTGCTGGCCGCATCGGACTTCGTGAGCCTGCATGCGGTGGCGCTCCAGGACGGCTCCGCTCTGCTCGACGATGCCGCGTTCGCGACCATCAAGCCGGGCGCGATCGTGGTCAACGCGGCCCGGGGCAGCCTGATCGATTCCGCGGCAGCCCGGGCCGCGCTCGACGAGGGCCGTCTCGCCGGTCTGGGCCTCGACGTATACGACTCCGAGCCCCCACCGCCGGACCATCCCCTCATCGGTCACCCCAGAGTCGTGCACACCCCCCACCTGGGTGCCAGCACCGGTTCAGCCCAGCGCGACGTCTCAGTCCAGGTAGTCGCCAAAGTCCTCGCCGCCCTCAAAGGCGAACCAGTGGAGACGGTCCCGCTTCCTTCATAGCTGGCAGCCAGTCGGCGGCTCCGGGGAGCGCCGATGCCGTGTGGTCACCGTTCTGTGCCGGCGCCGGCCGGCACCGTCGCAGTTGATGTCAGTCCGGCTGGGGGCCGTCGGTCCTCGGCGGCATGCCGATGCCGAGATGGCCCTCGATCCGCCCGAGGCGCTCTCGCACGTCGGCGAGCTGTTCTTGGGTGGTGCGGTGGTTGGCTTCGGTGACGCGCTTGTGTTCGGCGAACTCGGTGCTCAGCTTTCCGATGAGGTCGCGGTTGTCCTTGTTGGACTTCTCGATGAGGTCGCGGTTGTCTCTGTTGGACTGCTCGATCAGGTCGCGGAGGTCCTTGTTGGACTGCTCGATCAGGTCGCGGCTGTCGTTGTGGGACCGCTGTATCAGAGCGCGGATCTCTGTACTGTCGCGGTGCTGCACCCGCATGGAGACGAACATCAGCGAGGTCATGGTGGCGAACATCACGCCGAAGGCCGATCCCAGGACGATCAGGACGGTGTCCACGGATGTTTCCACGGTTCAAGAGTAGCACTCTGGCCACCATATAACAACCTGAAATAACATGAAAATGTCGAATCCAGCGGCGACCTTGAAGTTCCTGTGGCTGGCGCTGGTGTTGGCGGGCGCCGCGGCGTGCGGGGCGCCTGATGTCTCGGTGCCGGCTGCAAGCCCTCCACCGTCGACGTCCGCCATCGTCGCGGAGTCCGAGCCGACTGCCTCCGCTCCGTCGCCATCGACCTCCGCACCCGCAGCTGAGGTTCCGGCGGTGTCTGTGCCTGAGGTGTCGGTTCCGACGACTTCTGTGCCGGCGGTGTCTGTGCCTGAGGTGTCGGTTCCGACGGTCTCGGTCCCTTCGGTATCGCTTCCGGTCGTGCCCGAGCGCGACGCGGGATATGACCGTGACGACTGGGGGCCGCACAACAGCGACCTCTGTCGCGGGGCGGTCGGTGCTCCCGATCCCTACACCGGCACTCCCATCGACACATGCAACGTCGACCACGTGGTCGCCCTGCACGAGGCCCATGAGTCGGGTGGCTGGGCGTGGTCCGGGAACGCGAAGCAGCGCTTCAGCCAGGATCCGGCCAACCACGTGGCGTCGCGTGCCTGCGTGAACCAGTCCAAGGGCGGAGACGACATCTCCGAGTGGTCCGAAGCCGACATCGCCCGGTCGTCGGCATGCGGTGGCGGGTACACGGTTACGTCGGCCGGACGTTGCTTGCTGGCTCGGGTCACGGTGGCGGTCAAGTCGGCATGGGACCTGGCCGTCGACCAGGCCGAGGCGGATGCCCTCAGCCGGACGCTGTCGGGATGCGGCGATCAGGCGCCCGGGTTCTCGGCCGAACCGCCGGCCACCACGACAGTCCCGCCGACGACCACGATTGCCCCTCCCGATGAATGCGTGATCGCGGGCAAGTCCGCCGCGCAGTACGACGCGGTGTCCGGCATCGGAGAGGTGCTATCTGCCAGGCTGGTCGACGCTCAGCCGTTTGCCAGCCGCTCGCAACTCGAAGCGGTCAGAGGCATCGGCCCGGCCAGGTCCGAAGCCGTCTGGTCACACTTCTGCGGGTCGTAGCCCGGGCAGCTCCGTTCAGGGGCGGGTGCCGAACTCGGGGCGCTCGGTTCTGGTGCGCTTCAGTTCCCAGAAGCCGGACACGTTCATCATGGCCACCAGGGCGTCCCACATGGCCAGGGAGTCCTCGGGGGGCGGCACCCGGGTGATGACCGGGCCGAAGTAGCCCTGCTTGTCGCCGTTGCGGTCCTTGAGCGCGATCATCGGCGTGCCCACCTGGTCGCCGCACAGGGCCAGGCCCTCTTCCATGCGCTTGCGGATCTCGGGATCCCACGAATCATCGTCGAAGGCGGCTGCGTGGGAGGTGTCGTAGCCGACCGCCTCCAGCGCGTCGGCCACCGCGAACTCCCGCACACCGTCGTGGTGCAGGCGCCGGCCGTACTCCCAGTACAGGGGGCCCACCGCGTCGTCGCCCTCGGCCTCCCGGACCGACTCCAGGACCCTCATCAGCCGCAGGCTGAAGTACGAGTGCGTGTAGTAGTCGCCCTCAGGATCGGGATCGTTCTTGAAGAACAGGCTGATCGGCTGCCACGTGATGTTCAGGTCCTTGGCCGGCTGCACCTCGTCGACGACCCAACGGGCCGTCACCCAGCACCAGGGTCAAAGCGGGTCGATCCAGAACTCGATGTCCATGTCAGGCTCCTTGGGGTTGGGAGGCCTGTGTATCAGGCCGTCTTGCGTTCTGGCAGCCCCAGGCGGGCCGCGCCGTCGGCCCAGTGGGGCCAGCGATCCCGGCTCTTGGCCGACAGGCGGTGCATAAGGGCGATGGCGCCCGGGTCGTCGTCGCCGGGGCGGGTCTCGATGGCCCCGTCGCGCACCATGGCGTCGATCACGGCCCGACCCAGTTCGGTGCGCACGATCGTGAGGGTCCAGTCGGTCAGGTCCCCGATGCCGCCGGTGGAGATGTCGGCGTGCTCGGCCGCGAAGTCCGGGCACAGGTTGCAGCCCTCCCGGGTCCAGGCGTGGCACTCCTTGAGGTTGATCTCGTAGTAGCCGCCGTCCTTGGTCCAGATCTGGAAGACGCCCTTGATGTTCATCTTCGAGATCCGCTCCTTGGGCAGCCCGTACTTCACCTCGAAGAGCTCGTCGAACAGCGAGTCGTCGAACGACTTGGAGCACAGCAGGCCGATGTTGAGCTTGATCGGCTTGCTGACCTTGCCCACCTTGCGGTGCCACATCACCGGACCCACCGACGTCTGGCAGCTCATCCCCACCAGCGCCAGGCGCTCCAGCCCCTTCTCGCGGGCCTCCTCGAAGGCGATGGGGTTGGCCGAGTAGGTGTAGCGGCTGCCCGCGCCCCTCAGCACCTCGTCGCGGTTGGTGGCCACCATCGGGAACGCCTTCCAGCCCGGCTCACCGTTCGGCAGCGACTCCACGCCGCTGGTGAGGGCGCCGTCGATGATGTCGTTCTCCATACACCAGATCAGGATGGCCGACACCAGCCCGCCGTCCTGGCCCACCTCGTACACGAAGTCGTCGCTGGCCCGGGTCAGCAGGATGTCGGAGTAGATGCCCGACATCTCGTCGGAGTGCCGCTCCCGGCCGAACAGGTGCATGTCGGCCTCGGGCTCCCACATGCGGAAGCGGGGGCAGGCCCTCGTGCAGGACGTGCAGCCCTTCACCCCGTGGACGCAGTCACCGGGGCCATACTCGTCGTCCTCGAGGTGGAACGGCTTGTAGGCGCCGGGCTCGTGGGTGTAGCCGATCACGTGGTGGGGGCAGGCGATCACGCACCCCGCGCAGCCGGTGCACAGCCCCGAGGTGATGACCTCGTCGTGGAGTTCCTTCCACTGGTAGGTCCAGCGGGGCTTCTTGGCCGGTGCGGGTGCCGCGTCCGTGACGGTCATGCGCCCCCGGCAGGATTCGAACCTGCGCACACGGCTCCGGAGGCCGTTGCTCTATCCCCTGAGCTACGGGGGCTGGGCCGGGTCATGCTATCGGCGCCCGGCTCACCGAGGAGGCAGGGGGCCAACGGTGGCAGACCTGACTGGCCTGCTGCTCACTGGGGAGACTGGGGGCCAACGGTGGCAGACGCGACTGGCCTGCTGCTCACAGGGAGATGGGGGCCAACGGTGGCAGACGCGACTGGCCTGCTGCTCACAGGGAGATGGAGGGCCAACGGTAGGATCGGCCGATGCCGGATGTGCGCGACGGCTTGCGGGACGGGCTGCGGTCGGCTCTTGAAGGAGCCGGCGTCGATGGCGCGCCCGCCGAGATCGCCATCGAGCGCCCCCGGGATCGTTCCCACGGCGAATGGTCGTCCAATGTCGCTCTGGCCGCGGCCAAGGCCGCGGGGCGTCCGCCCCGCGAGCTGGCCGAGCAGATCGTCGCCCATCTGAGCGTCGAGCCACCCCCGCACGTGGTGACGGTGGAGGCCGCCGGCCCCGGCTTCGTGAACTTCAGGCTGGCCCCGAGCTGGCTGCATGAGGTGCTCGGAGAGGTGATCGGCGCCGGCGTCGACGGCTACGCCCGCAGCACCGAGGGTGCGGGACGCTCGGTGAGCGTGGAGTTCGTGTCGGCCAATCCCACCGGACCGCTGCATGCCGGCCACGGACGCTGGGCCGCCTACGGAGACTCGCTATGCCGGCTGCTGGAACGCTGCGGCTACGCGGTGTGCCGGGAGTTCTACGTGAACGACCGGGGCCGCCAGATCGACCTGTTCACCGCCTCTCTCGAGGCTCGGAGCCGCGGCGCTGAGCCGGCCGACGACGGTTACCACGGCGAGTACGTGGCCGAGTGGGCCGCCGAGATGCCCGACATCGGCGACACGGACGACATACGCGAGTGGGGGCTGGAGCGCGCCCGCCGGGACCAGGCCGAGACCATGGCCGCGATGAATGTGGACTTCGACCTCTACACCAGCGAGTCAGCGCTGGTCGGCCGGGGCGCGATGGACGACGTTCTCGACGAGCTGCGCAGCCGGGAGATGGTGTACGAGCAGGACGGCGCGGTGTGGTTGCGGACCGGCGACCTCGGCGACAGTGCCGACCGGGTGTTGGTCAAGAGCGATGGCGAGCCCACCTATTTCTTGCCCGACATCGCCTACCACCACGAGAAGTTCTCCCGGGGCGAGGTGGTGATCGACGTTCTCGGCGCTGACCACCACGGCTATGTCCCACGGATGCGGGCCGCGCTGGGTGCGCTGGGGCACCCTCCAGACGGCTACGAGACGCTGATCGGCCAGAACGTCACCCTGCGGCGGGGCGGGGTCGAGGTGCGCCTGTCCAAGCGGGCCGGCGACATGGTGCTGGTCTCGGACCTGCTCGACGAGGTCGGGCCCGACGTGACCCGGCTGGTGTACCTGCTCCAGTCCATCGACACCACCCAGACCATCGACGTCGACGTGGTGTCGGCCCAGTCAGCCGAGAACCCCGTCTACTACGTGCAATACGCGCACGCCCGCATCCACTCGCTGGGGCGGATGGCCGCGGCCCGCGACGTTCAGCGGGCACCGCTGGACGATGTGGATCTGTCGGTGCTCGTGCACGAGCGTGAGCTGGACGTGCTGAGGGCCCTGGCGTCCCTGCCCGACTCCGTGGCGGCTGCGACGCGAGCCCGCGCCCCGCACCAGGTGACAGCCTGGGCCCGCGAGCTGGCGGCCGCCTTCCACCGGTTCTGGCACGATTGCCCCATCCTGCGCGACGACGTGGGCGAGGAGCTGCGCCAGGCCCGTCTGTGGCTGGTGGAGGGAGCCCGGGTGGGCCTGGCCGTGGCCCTGGGCATTCTCGGGGTGTCGGCCCCGGAGAGGCTGTAGCCCGATGGCCGGATCCCAGGCTTCTTCACCCGCCCAGGCCTCGCCGCTGCCCCGCCGCCTGCTGCCCGACAACCACGACGTGTCACAGGGTCGGCTCAGTATCGGGGGATGCGACTTGCTCGAGCTGGCCGACGCCCACGGGACGCCTCTGTTCGTCTACGACGAGGAGCATCTGCGCAGCCGCTGCCGCGAGGCGGTGGCCGCGTTCGGGCCGGACGTGGCCTACGCGGCCAAGGCGTTCCTGTGCGTCGCCATGGCTCGCCTCGTGCATTCGGAGGGTATGGGCCTCGATGTGGCCACCGGGGGCGAGTTGCAGGTGGCGCTGGCTGCGGGCGTGCCCGCGGACCGCCTCGTGCTGCACGGCAACAACAAGTCAATGGGCGAACTGCACGAGGCCGTCGCGGCCGGCGTCGGGCGCATCGTGGTGGACAGCTTCGACGAGTTGGACCGCCTCGACGCGCTGAATGCCGAGACCGGGGCGCGTCCCCAGGTGCTGCTGCGATTCACCCCCGGCGTCGAGGCCCACACCCACGCCTACCTGGTGACCGGGGCCGATGACTCCAAGTTCGGCTTCACCGTGTCGACAGGTGCGGCCGCGGCCGCAATGGAGCGGGCCCGGGCCTCGGCCTCGGTCGAGGTGGTCGGCATCCACTCCCACATCGGCAGCCAGGTGTTCGAGGCGTCCTCCTTCGCCAAGGCAGTAGCGGTGATCGCGGAGGCCGCCGCGCCCTTCGAGGTGGACGAGATATCGGTCGGCGGCGGTCTCGGTGTGCCGTATGTCTCGGGCGAGTCGGCACCGACGATCGCCGAGTGGGGCGCGGCGGTGCGCGATGCCTGCCGGTCTGCCGGCGTGAAGGCCCGGGTCACCGCCGAACCCGGCCGCGCCATCGCGGCGGCCGCCGCGGTCACCCTCTACACGGTGGGAACCATCAAGACCATCGAGGGGGTCCGGACCTACGTGGCCGTCGACGGCGGGATGAGCGACAACCCGCGGCCGGTTCTTTATGGAAGCGGCTATGAGGCGTTCCTGCCCAGATCCGTCGACGCTCCCAGGGACCGGGTCGTGACCGTGGTGGGCAAGCACTGCGAGTCAGGGGACACGCTGGTACGCGACGCCATGGTGCCTGCCGACATCGCGGTCGGAGACATCCTGGCCACGCCCGTCACGGGTGCCTACGGCCACTCCATGGGCTCCAACTACAACAAGGTCCTGCGGCCCGCGGTGGTCTTCGCCGCCGGTGGCGAGGCCCGCCTGGCGGTCCGCCGCGAGACCTACGACGACCTGCTGGCCTGCGAGCTGCCCGACGCCTGACCCCCGCGACCGGTCGCCGGTGGCTCGGCCCGAGTGGTTGGCGCTCTCGGCGGCCGTCAGCCGGCGTCGCGCCGCATCGCGAGACGACTGCATCTGCTTCGGGTCTAGGGCAGCCAGGATGCGGCCAGGCGCTGCCACCATCTCGACGGCGGCTCGTCGGCCTTGAGCACCGGTCGGGGCGACATGTCCGACTGCGGGTGGCGGGCCAGCATGAACTCGACGGTCGGGGTGGGATCGACGCGCCGCGCCTCAGCGGCCGGCGCGGGCAGCGAGCCGCAGTCGCCCCGGCCGAGCATCTTGGCTGCATCCAGCGCGCTGAGCGCCCGGCCGTCGCCGTCGAGCATGAAGGAGAGTTCCGCGCTGAGAGACGGCGAGCATCCGAGACGGCGCAGGTCGGCCGCCCGCCAGGTCGCGCCCGGGTCCAGTATTGCGCCAGTGGCCAGCTCGACCAGGGCCAACCCCAGCGCAGCCACGTCGGTGGCCGGCAGGGCCGGGGCGCCTGGTGGCAGCCTCCCGGGGCTGAACCGATCGAGCGGCCGGCCGTCCGCCGGGTACGCCGCGTCGAAGTCCGCCAGCCACAGGTCGCGGTCGGGGCTAAGCAGCAGGTTGGCGGGCTTGACGTCCCCATGCACGAGCCCGGCCGCGTGGACGCGAGCCAGCGCGGCTGCGGCCGCGGTCCCGACCGCCCTGACCTCGTCCTCTTGCAAGGGGCCTCGCTCGTGCAGCACGTCGGCCAGTGAGCAGGCCGCTTTCTCGATCGCCAACCCATGGGTGCCAGCGCCTCGTAGAGGCACTATCCCTGGGCCACGCAGGGTCTGGAGGTGCCGAGCCTCCCGGGCTGCAGCCTCGGCCGACGAGCAGTCCTTCGAGAACAGTTGAACGTCGCTGCTCATGAATCTTAGTATATGTGGATGGCCTTGGTTGCCGATGTCTCGACCATGTGATACAATGTATTTCATGCTGATTGCACTGATCTCCGTCTTGGGTTCCGGCCTGGTGGGGATCATTGGCGTGCTGGTGCACTTCCTGCTCAAGCAGGTCGACGCGCAGCGGGATCAGAATGAGAGGCTTCACGGCGAGATCATGGCGGCGGTCGGCGTGCAGCGGGACCACACCGACAGGCTCCATGCGGAGGCCATGGCTGCCATTGCCCAGCAGGGTCGTGAGCAGCGTGAGCATGCTGACAGGCTCCACCGCGAGGCCATGGCCGCGATCGCCGCGTTGAGCGAACGTGTGGTCGACCTGCACCTGCAAGCCATGGCGGCCGTCGCCGCGTTGGGCGAGCGCACCGCCGCGCTCGAAGCGAAGGCTGGCTGGCGCTAGCCGCTGCAACGGTGACAATCCACCCGAGGTCCGGCAACGGAAGTGGGGCCGGCTGACCGAGGCCCGGCCCGTAGCGAGTGGGCTGTAGCTTGGAGGGGTGAACCGGCTCCGTATCGGACTCCTCGGCTGCGGCAACGTGGGCGCCGCTCTCGTGACGCTGCTCGACGAGCAGCGCGACACGGTGGCGACCCGCACCGGCATCGAACTGGAGATCACCAGGATCGCGGTGCGCTCCACCTCAAAGGACCGCGGCCTGAACATCGACCCGTCGGTGTTCTGCACCGACGCGGCCGCGATCGTCTCGGATCCCGAGATCGACATCGTGGTGGAAGTCATCGGCGGGATCGAGCCGGCCCGCAGCCTGCTGCACGACGCCATCGCGGAGGGCAAGCCGGTCGTGACGGGCAACAAGGAGCTGCTGGCCAACTACGGCGCGGAGCTGTTCGCGGCCGCCGACGACGCCGGTGTCGATCTGCTGTTCGAGGCCGCCGTCGCGGGGGCCATCCCCCTCATCCGTCCCCTCCGGGAGTCGTTGGCGGCTGAGCCGGTGCAGCGGATCATGGGCATCGTCAACGGCACGACCAACTACATCCTCACCCAGATGTCCGAGGGCGGCGCCAGCTACGCCGAAGCGTTGAGCGAGGCCCAGAGCCTGGGCTATGCCGAGCGCGACCCCACCGCGGACGTCGAGGGGTTCGACGCCGGTGCCAAGGCCGCCATCATCGCCACCGTCGCCTTCGGTGCGGTGGTGGTGGCCGGCGACGTCTACCACGAGGGAATCGCCCGGATCACCCTCCACGACATCGAGATGGCCCGGCGTCTGGGCTACGCGGTCAAGGCCGTCGCGGTGGCCGAGCGCACCGGGTGGGGCAACGGCGAGCCGCCGGAGGTGGCCGTGCGGGTCCATCCGGCCATGGTGCCGGTACAGCACCCGCTGGCCAGCGTGCGCGACAGCTTCAACGCTGTGTTCATCCAGGGCAACGCGGTCGGTGAGCTCATGTTCTACGGCCGGGGCGCCGGCGGCCGCCCTACCGCCGGAGCCGTTCTGGGCGACCTCGTCGACGCGGCCGTCAACCTCACCTCGGGCGGTCCGGGCCGGATCGGGCGGCTCGTCCGGGCCCGCATCCGCTCGATCGACGACCTGCGGTCCGAGTACTACATCGGCTTGGAGGTCGCCGACCGGCCCGGCGTGCTGGCCTCGGTGGCTGACGTGTTCGGACGCCACGGAGTGTCCATCCGTTCCATGGAGCAGCACGGCCTGGGCGACGACGCCCGCCTCGTGTTCATCACCCACGAGTGCCGCGAGAGCGACCTGCAGGCCACGCTGCGCGACCTCCGCGGCCTGGAGGCGGTCCACGAACTGGGCAACGTCATCCGGGTCGTCGGGGACGAGAACCCTCAGTAGCGCCATGCGGTACATGAGCACCCGGTCGGAGCCGGGTCACGGCGGCCGTCTCGCGTTCGACGAGGTGCTGCTGGGCGGGCTCGCAGCCGACGGGGGCCTCTACATCCCCGAGCACGTGCCCAAACTGCCCGAGGCCGCCGGACCCGAGGCCCGCAACCTGAGCTACGCCGAACTGGCCGCCCGCATCATGGCTCCCTACGTGGGTGGAGCGGTCGAAGACGACGAGCTGGCGTCACTGGTTGCCGACGCCTACACCACCTTCGACCACCCCGACGTGTGCCCAGTGGTCGCCCTCGACGACGACCACTGGCTGCTCGAGCTGTTCCACGGGCCCACGTTCGCCTTCAAGGACATCGCCCTGCAGGTGGTGGCCCGACTGTTCGATCACGAACTGGAGCACCGCGACGACCGGGCCATGATCGTTGCGGCCACCTCGGGCGACACCGGCTCCGCGGCCATGGAGGCGGTGGCCGGCCGCGACCGCCTCGACATCGTGGTGCTGCACCCCGCCGGGCGCACCAGCGAGATCCAGCGACGCCAGATGACCACACTGGACGCGCCCAACGTCCATGCGGTTGCCGTCGACGGAACCTTCGACGACTGCCAGGACCTGGTGAAGGCCATGTTCGCGGACGAGCCGTTCCGCACCGAGTCGAAGCTGGCCGCGGTCAACTCCATCAACTGGGCCCGGGTGGCGGCCCAGGTCGTCTACTACGTCTGGGCGGCCCAACGACTGGCCGATGATCGGCCGGTCACGTTCTGCGTTCCCACCGGCAACTTCGGCAACGTGCTGGCGGGGCACTACGCCCGCCGCATGGGACTGCCAACGGAACGCCTTCTGATCGCCTCCAACACCAACGACATCCTCAGCCGGCTCATCGAGACCGGGGAGTTGGCCGCCCACGACGTAGTGCCCACGCTCTCGCCCAGCATGGACATCCAGATCTCGTCCAATCTCGAGCGCCTGCTGTCCGAGCTGTTCGACGGCGACGGAGCAGCCACCGCCGCCCTGCTCGCCCGGTTCCGGGCCGAGGGCCGCGCCGGGTTGAGCACGGAGCAGCACGAGCGCCTGAGGGCGGAGTTCGCCGGCGACCGTCTCGACGACTCCGAGACGCTCGATGTGATGGGCCGCGTCCATGCCGAGTCACAGATGTTCATCGACCCCCACACCGCGGTCGGGGTAGGCGTGGCCGAACGCTGCCGCCGGCCGGGCGAGCTGGTGGTATCGCTGGCCACGGCGCATGCGGCCAAGTTCCCCGATGCGGTCCTGAACGCGACCGGATGCCTGCCGGACCCGCCCCCGGCGCTGGCAGCCGTGGCCGACCTCCCTGAGCGCTGCACTTCGTTGCCGAACCGCCTCGACGCGGTCGAGGACTTCGTGCGCTCGGTGCGGCGAGACTGAGGCCCAGGCTGAACCCCTGCCGGGCTGGTTGCAGCAACGGCCCTTTGCCGCGTAGCCTTCGATAAGCGCCTCGCGCCTTCGGCGTGATGGCTGCTTCTCCGGCTCGTGATGCGTCGCTTCGCCGAGCCGGGATGCTTGAGTCCGACAACCGGGGAATTCATCCGTGGAAGCGACCGAGATGCGGCGGTCCACGCTGCAACGCAAAGACCGTGGCGAACTCAATCAGATCGCCGCCGCTCTGGGGGCCAAGCCCTCCAGCCGGGCCCGCAAGGACGAGATCATCCAGTTGATCATCGACCTGACCGCCGACGGCGCCAGGATCTCCCAGCCGGCGGGCGAGGGCCCGACAGCTGAAGCCGCGCCGGGCGAATCCGGCAAGGCCGATCAAGGACCGCGGTCCACGGACAACGCCCCGGCCACCGGGCGCGACGGCGATCAGAACGGCGAAGGATCGGCGACCGGCAACCGTGAGGAGAGCCGCACCCCGGACCGCGGTGACGACGAGGTGGATCCGGGCAACCGTCGCCGGCGGCGCCGCAGCCGCGATCGCGACCGCGACCGCGACGACAGTTGGGACGGCGACCCCGTCGCGGTCGCGGGTCGCCTGGATCTGCGCGACGAGGGCTACGGGTTCCTCCGGGTCGACGGCTGCTTGCCGAACCGCAACGACGCCTACGTGCCGGTCAAGACGATCCGCCAGTACGGCCTGCGACGCGGCGACCACCTCACGGGGACGTCGCGGCCGGCCAACCGGGCCGAGAAGAACCCTGCCCTGCTCACGCTGGAGTCGATCAACGACGGCCCCGCGGAATTGTCGGATCGTCCGCAGTTCGAGAGCCTCACCCCGATCCACGCCGTGCGACGCCTGATGCTCGAGCAGCCCGAGGATCCCGACGCGATCGCGGCCCGGCTCATCGATCTGGTCGCGCCGATCGGCATCGGCCAGCGAGTCCTGGTGAGCGGGCCCCGGCGGTCCGGAGCCTCCGAGCTGCTCACCTCTCTGATCACCGCGATCGAGACGAACGAGCCGGACATATTCGTGATGGGTCTGTTCCTCGACCAGCGGCCCGAGGACATCACCGACGTGCAGCGGTGCGTCCGCAACGGCGATGTGGCGGCCACGTCGTTCGACCAGACCCCTGAGGAGCACGTGCAGACGGCCGAGATGACCATCGAGCGGGTCAAGCGCCTCGTCGAGTCCGGACGCAACGTGGCGGTGGTGCTCGACAGCCTCACCTCCCTGGCCCAGGCCTACAACGCTGCGCTGTCGAACGCGGGACGGGCCTACAGCGGCAACGTCGAGAGCGGTGCCGTGCACATGCCCAAGAAGCTCTTCGGAGTGGGCCGCAACGTCTCCGAAGACGGTTCCCTCACCATGATCGCCTCCATCGTCTCCGACGGCTCGAGCTCGCTGCCCGGCGTTCTGAGCGACGAGTTCGTAGGCACGGCCAACACCGAGATCCGGCTCGACCGGTGGGCGGCGCAACTCGGTCTGTTCCCGGCCATCGACGTGAGCGCCTCCGTGTCGCGCGATGAGGACCGCTTCATCGACGCAGACGAGGTTCAGGCTCTCCAGGACCTGCGGCGCAGCTTCACCGGCGGCGCGGAGGACGACCCGGGGGCTGTCGTGAAGGCCCTGGAGACGGCCCTCTCGAAGCTGCGCAGCACCGCCTCCAATTCGGAATTGCTGCGCTGATCGCGGCTCCACGCGGGAATGGGCGAAAGTTCGTTGCCGCCGGGGTTGTGACCGGCCCGCCCGACTTACAGACTGGTGCCCCGATGAAGACCGATATACACCCCGAGTACCGGCTGGTCGTCTTCTCCGACCAGTCCGCCGGCACCTCGTTCCTCACCCGTTCGACTATCGCCACCGACGACACCATCGAGTGGTCCGACGGCAACACGTACCCGCTGGCGAAGGTGGAGATTTCCAGCGCCAGCCACCCGTTCTTCACCGGGACGATGCAGATTGTCGACACCGCGGGCCGGGTCGAGCGCTTCGAGCGTCGCTACGGCCGCCGCAAGGGCCGCGAGTAGACGCAGGGTCCGCGGGCACCGTCGGCGATGGAACACACTGAGGCGAATTCCCGCGCTGGCGCGGCCAAGATCCGGGCAGGCGCGGGCGACGCGCTGGCCAAGGCGTTCGAGATGATCGCCACCCCTGCCATCTTCGGGTTCGGCGGCTGGCTCGTCGACGGGCGCCTCGGCACGTTCCCGCTGGTGACGCTGCTGCTGGCGGCGGTGGTCTTCGGCTACCAGGTATGGAGCTTCGCCCGGACCTACGGCGCCTCGATGGACGAGGCCCTCGAGAGCCGCAGGACAACCTACGCCGGGCCCGACCCTGCGGCCCCCGGACAGTCATGAGCACGACCGGAGGCCCGGCTGTGGTCGCGGCGGCGGGCGGGGCGGCCGCATTGGAGGCCTCTACTGCTCCTGAGCGGGACGTGGCCCGCGACATGATCCGCCGATCTGCGATGTTCGGCGTTCCTCTGCTAGCAGGGGGCGCGCTGGGCTGGGGATGGACCGGGGCGCTCTCGGTCGGCCTGGCCCTGGCGCTGGTGCTGGTCAACTTCGTGCTGGGCGCAGCCGCCATCGGTTGGGGCGCACGGATGGGTCCGTCGGCGATGATGGCTTCGGCCATGGGCGGTTACGTCGTCCGCCTCGGTATCGTCACCGCCGCTGTGCTGCCCGTCCGCCACCACGACTGGTTCGAGCTCCTGCCCTTCGCGGTGAGCCTGCTTGTCACCCACCTGGGTCTGCTGATCGTCGAGTCCCGCCGCGTCTCGGCCTCGCTGGCCTTCCCGGGGCTCAAGCCTTCCCGGTCCTCGTCGGAGCGTTCGGCATGAGCATCCTCGCCCTCGAGTTCCCGCCGGTCAGCCACCTCTTCGACTGGCCCACCATCTGGCTCGACGGCACACCGCTGGCCATCAACAAGACCGTCCTCATCTACCTGGCCGCCACCGCGGCCACCATGGTGCTGTTCGGGCTGGCCGGCCGTCCCCGGGAGTCCCTGGTCCCGGTCGGCGTGCAGCATGTGGCCGAGTCGGGTGTGAACTTCATCGAGAACTCGGTGGTGATGCAGACCATCGGTCCCGACGGCAAGAAGTTCATGCCCTTCCTCACGTCGATGTTCTTCTTCATCCTGTTCTCCAACATTACCGAGATCGTCCCGTTCATCCAGTTCCCGGCCAACAGCCGCATGGCGATGCCCATCACCCTCGCGCTGTTGGTGTGGGTGATCTACAACGTGGTCGGCGTCAAGAGCCAGGGCCCGTTCGGCTACCTCAAGAACTCCCTGTTCCCGCCGGGCGTGCCCAAGGTCCTCTACGTCATCGTCACGCCTATCGAGTTGGTCTCCACGTTTGTGGTGAGGCCCTTCTCGCTGGCCATCCGGCTCTGGGCCAACATGGTGGCCGGGCACCTGCTGCTGGTCACCTTCGCCATCCTGACGGCGACGCTGTGGGAGTTCTTCTACGTGCCCGCGGCGCTGCCCTTCGTGATGCTCATCCTGATGACTGCCTTCGAGATCCTGGTCTCGTTCCTGCAGGCCTTCATCTTCACCATCCTCACCGCGGTCTACATCGGCGGCTCCATGCATCCCGAGCACTAGGCCCAGTCGTTCCGTTCCTCCCACCCGCCTGCCCGATCAACCTGATCAACCACTCATCACAACCACAGGAGAAAGCAAAGTGCTAAGTCTTCTCGCACAGACCGCTCCCGGCGAGTTCCTCGACGGGCTCAAGGCCATCGGCGCCGGCCTCGGGTACGGCCTGGCCGCGGTCGGCCCCGGCGTGGGCATCGGCATCGTGGTCGGCAACGCCATCACATCCATGGCCCGCCAGCCCGAGTCCGCCGGCATGGTCCGGACCACGATGTTCCTCGGTATCGCCTTCACCGAGGCGCTGGCCCTCATCGGGTTCGTGGTCTTCATCCTGCTGCTCCCATAAGGGACGCGATCATGGCAAGAACGATCCCGAGGCTCATCGCCACCCTGGGCGTTGCGAGCGCGATGCTGCTCGCCGCGGCCGGGCCGGCCTGGGCCGCGGGCGAGACGATCGGCGGGTGCGTCCTGGAGCAGGTGCACCACGCCGAGGAGGAGTACGGCAGCCTTAGTGCCGTCGAAGCGGACGAGAAGGCCTTCAAGTCCTTCGAGGAAGACCTCGAGGGCTGTGTCGAGGCGCCCAGCCCGATCCTGCCCGAGCTCGACGAGATCATCTGGGGCGGCTTGGCCTTCGTGATCCTCTTCGCGTTCATGTGGTGGAAGGGCTTCCCCGCCGTCAAGCGGGCCATGGACGCCCGCTCCGAGAAGATCCGGGCCGACCTCGACGCGGCCGATACCGCCAAGACCGACGCCCTGCGCACCAAGTCCGAGTACGAGGCCCAGCTGGCCGAGGCCAAATCGGCCGCGGCTGCCATCATCGACGAGGCCCGTGGCCAGGCCGACCAGCTCCGCCAGGACCTGCAGGCCCGCGCTGAGGCCGACATCGCCGAGCAGCGGGCCCGGGCTGCGGCCGACATCGAGTCGAGCCGCCGCCAGGCCATCGACGACCTGCGCACCGAGGTGGCCGCCATCGCGGTGGGCGCGGCCGAGCGGGTGGTGGGCGCCAGCCTCGACGCCGACGTTCACCGCTCCCTGATCGACGGCTACATCGACGAGGTGGCCGGTGCAGGCAGCAACGGGGACGGGAGCTGAACGGTGACACCGGCCGGGCACCTACGGGACGCTGATCCCCGGGCCATCGGCAGGGTCTGAGCGATGGCCGACCAGCCCGCCTCCGACCGCATCGGTGGCTACGCCGACGCCGTGCTGGCGGTGGCCCGCGCCGAGGGCGCCCAGGCCGAAGTCGAGTCCGAACTGGCCCGCTTCGCCGATGCCCTGCGCTCCAGCGACGAGTTGCAGTCCACCCTCGCCGACTCGGTCATCGACGTGGAGCGCCGGCTGCAGATCACCGAGGACCTGCTCGGTGGCAGGGCACTCCCCGCGACCGCGGCGCTGGTGTCGCTGGTGGTCGGCGCGGGCCGTGGCGGCGAACTCGTCGAGATCATCGACGCCGCCATCGACCGGGCCGCAGCTGGCCGCAACCGCCGGGTGGCTCGGGTGCGCAGCGCGGTGGAGCTCACAGGCGAGC
The DNA here is from genome assembly GCA_965203575.1 of Candidatus Aldehydirespirator sp. Lineage (GTDB taxonomy): Bacteria > Actinomycetota > Acidimicrobiia > Acidimicrobiales > Aldehydirespiratoraceae > Aldehydirespirator. The sequence goes on along the minus strand of OZ241894.1, from coordinate 898,654 downwards.
AGCGATCCCGGCTGACCGAGGCCATCAAGGCCTCTTCGGGGCTTGATGTGGAGATCCAGGCCATCGTCGATCCCGGCGTGGTTGGGGGGGTGGTCACCGAGATCGGCGACGACGTGATCGACGGCAGCGTGCGCAGCCGCCTGCAGCAGATGCGAAGCGGCCTTGGCTGAGACGCACGGCCAACACCTAGGAGATTGAGCGACCAGACATGAGCGACACGGCACAACTAACGATCAACACCGCGGACATCGCGGCTGCCATCCGCCAGAACCTCGAGGGATTCACCCCCGCGCTGGAGCAGTCCACGGTGGGCCGCGTGCTGGAGGTGGGTGACGGCATCGCCCGCGTGTCCGGGCTGCCCGACGCGGCCGTCAACGAGATGCTGCGCTTCGCCAACGGCGCCGTCGGCCTGGCGCTGAACCTCGACGAGACCTCGATCGGCGCGGTGGTCCTCGGCGATGTGGAGGGCATCGAGGAGGGCCAGCCCGTACAGGCCACCGGCGACATCCTGTCGATCCCGGTGGGTGACGGCCTGCTCGGCCGGGTGGTCAACCCGCTGGGCGAGCCGGTGGACGGCAAGGGACCGCTGTCCAACCCGATCCCCAGGCGCATGGAGATCCAGGCGCCTGGCATCACCGGCCGCAAGCCGGTGCACGAGCCGATGCAGACCGGCATCAAGTCCATTGACTCTCTCATCCCCATCGGCCGGGGCCAGCGCGAGCTGATCATCGGCGATCGCAAGACGGGCAAGACCACTATCGCCCTCGACACCATCCTGAACCAGCGCGGCCTCGACCTGAAGTGCATCTACGTGGCCATCGGCCAGAAAGCCTCCACCGTGGCCCAAGCGGTGGCCACGCTCGACGAGCTCGGGGCCATGGACTACACGGTGGTGGTGGTGGCGCCGGCGTCGGATCCCGCTCCCTACAAGTACCTGGCCCCCTATGCCGGGTGCGCCATGGGCCAGCACTGGATGGAGAACGGCGAGCACGCCCTAGTCATCTACGACGACCTGTCCAAGCAGGCCGAGGCATACCGCCAGGTGTCGCTGCTGCTGCGCCGGCCCCCGGGCCGTGAGGCTTATCCGGGCGACGTGTTCTACCTCCACAGCCGCTTGCTGGAGCGGGCGGCCAAGCTCAACGAGGAGCGGGGCGCGGGGTCGCTGACCGCGCTGCCGGTGATCGAGACCAAGGCCGGCGACGTGTCGGCCTACATCCCCACCAACGTGATCTCAATCACCGACGGCCAGATCTTCCTGCAGGACGATCTGTTCAAGTCGGGCATCCGCCCCGCGGTGGACGTCGGCATCTCGGTCAGCCGGGTGGGCGGCGCAGCCCAGGTGAAGGCCATGAAGACCGCGGTGGGCACCCTCAAGGGCGACCTCCAGCAGTTCCGCGAGCTCGAGGCCTTCGCGGCCTTCGGCTCCGACCTCGATGCGGTGTCGAAGGCCCAGCTCGAGCGGGGCTACCGCCTCACTGAGCTGCTCAAACAGGGCGTCAACAGCCCGCTGCCGGTGGAGGAGCAGGTGGTGTCGATCTACGCCGGCACCCACGGCTACCTAGACGATGTGCCCATCGGCGACGTGCGTCGGTTCGAGAGCGAGCTGCTCGACTGGTTCCGCAGCCGGGAGGCCGCCACGCTGGCCGAGATCCGCGACAGCGGCGCCATCTCCGACACCGACGACTTCGACGCCCGGGTGAAGGCCTTCGCCGACCAGTTCGAGACCTCGGAGGCCGCGGCGGGAACCGAGCCCGACGCGGTTGAGCAGGGCGCGGAGCAGGCCACCATGGTGGACGCCGAAACCACCCTGCCCGAAGAGGACCTGAGCCGGGACGAGGGCTGAGGGCTCGGGGACGGGGAAGTAGGGCAATAGGGGAATAAGGGTCGAACGTGCCTGGAGGCAGAGAACGCGAGCTGCGCCGGCGCATCGGCAGCATCCAGTCCACCAAGAAGATCACCCGCGCCATGGAGCTGATCGCAGCCACCCGGGTGGTGAAGGCCATGCAGCGGGCCAACGCGGCCCGGCCCTATGCGAGGCTGATCACCAGCGTGATCGAGGATCTGGCCGCGGGCGGGGCCGAGGTCGACCACCCGCTGCTGCGCCAGGCACCAGAAGTACGGAACGTCGGGTTCATCATCATCACCGGCGACCGCGGCCTGGCCGGGGCCTACAACACCTCGGTCATCCGCACCGCCGAGCGCCAGGTGATGGCCCACATGTCGGAGGGCAAGGGCTATTCGCTGTGCTGCGTGGGCCGCAAGTCGGCCAGCTACTTCCGCTTCCGCAACTATCGCATCGACAACGCCATGTCGGGCTTCAGCGACAACCCGTCCTATGACGACGCCCGCCGCATCGCCGAGACCGTCAGCGAGTCGTTCCTCTCAGAGGCCGTCGACCAGGTGGAGCTCATCTACACGGAGTTCGTGTCGATGGGCACCCAGCGGGTGGTGGTGCGGCGCTTCCTGCCCCTGGTCGACACCGAGATGATGGCCAGGGAGGGCTCGGGCACGGGCCGGGAGGGGAGCTTCGAGTTCGAGCCGTCCCCCGAGGCGGTGCTGGAGGCGCTGCTGCCCCGCTACACCGAGGCCCGGCTCTACGGTGCGCTGCTCGACGCGGCCGCGTCTGAGCACGCCAGCCGCCAGCGGGCCATGAAGGCGGCCACCGACAACGCCGAGGAGCTCATCACCAAGCTGTCCCGGGCCATGAACCAGGCCCGCCAGGACGCCATCACCACCGAGATCATGGAGATCGTCGGCGGGGCCGAGGCACTGGGCGGCGGCGACACCACGGACACAGACATTGCACTGGCGTCCATGCTGGCCGGCACGGACGCGTCCGCGCTGGCCGCGGCCGGCGCCCATCCCGCATGACGATCTGCACAAGACGACACAGATAGAAGGACACGAGAGATGACCATCACCGAATCGGCCCCTGACACGGCCCTTCGCACCGGCCGCATCGTCGGCATCGCCGGCCCGGTCGTGGACGTGGAGTTCCCGCCCGGCCACCTGCCCGAGATCAACACCGAGTTGGAGTTCACGGTCGTCGTCGACGGCCAGGACGTGCGGGTGCCCGCCGAGGTGGCCCAGCAGATCGGCGACAACCGGGTGCGGGCCATCGCGCTCAAGCCCACCGACGGCCTCACCCGCGGCACCGAGGTGCGCAACACCGGCCACGGCATCCAGGTGCCGGTGGGCGACGGCACCCTCGGACACGTCTGGAACGTGATGGGCGAGTGCCTCGACACGCCGGGCTACAACACGCCCGAGCGCTGGGACATCCACCGGCCGGCCCCCTCCTTCGACTCGCTGGAGCCGTCGTCGCAGATGTTCGAGACCGGTGTGAAGGTGATCGACCTGCTCACCCCCTACAAGCAGGGCGGCAAGATCGGCCTGTTCGGCGGCGCGGGCGTGGGCAAGACGGTGCTCATCACCGAGATGATCACCCGGGTGGCCACCAACCACGGCGGCGTGTCGGTGTTCGCCGGCGTGGGGGAGCGCACCCGCGAGGGCACCGACCTGTTCCTGGAGATGGGCGAGACCGTCATGGGCGACGGCAAGACCCGGGTGCTCGACAAGGCCGCCCTGGTGTTCGGCCAGATGGACGAGCCGCCCGGCGTGCGCCTGCGGGTGGCCCTGGCCGGAGTGACGGTGGCCGAGTACTTCCGCGACGTGCAGAACCAGGACGTGCTGCTGTTCATCGACAACATCTTCCGGTTCGTGCAGGCTGGCTCCGAGGTCTCCACCCTGCTGGGCCGCATGCCCTCGGCGGTGGGCTACCAGCCCACCTTGGCCGACGAGATGGGCGAGCTCCAGGAGCGGATCACCTCAACCAGGGGCAAGTCGATCACCTCGCTGCAGGCCGTGTACGTGCCCGCCGACGACTACACCGACCCGGCCCCGTTCACTTCGTTCACCCACTTCGACGGGACCACCGAGCTGAGCCGCGACATCGCCGCGCTGGGCATCTACCCGGCGGTGGACCCGCTGGCGTCCACGTCCACGATCCTCGACCCGCTGGTGGTGGGGGAGCGCCACTACGCGGTGGCCCGCCGGGTGCAGGAGGTGCTCCAGCGCTACAAGGAGCTGCAGGACATCATCGCCATCCTCGGCCTCGACGAGCTGTCCGAGGAGGACCGGGTGACGGTGGACCGGGCCCGCAAGGTTCAGCGCTTCCTGTCCCAGCCCATGTTCGTGGCCAAGAACTTCACCGGCCAGGACGGCATCTTCACCCCGGTGGAGGAGACCATCGAGTCGTTCGAGGCGCTGGTGAACGGCGACATGGACGACCTTCCCGAGCAGGCCTTCTACATGGTGGGCGGTGCCTCCGACGTGGAGCGCAAGGCCGCGGAGCTGCAGGCCTGACATGGCTGCTCAAGCCGCGGGGCTGAGCATTGCTGGGGTGAGAGCCTGACATGCGTGAGGGCCGGGCATGGCTGTAGAGCTCGACGTCGAGCTGGTGTCGCCCGAGGAGGTGACCTACTCCGGCTCGGCCGAGATGGTGATCGTGCGCACCGTGGAGGAGGGCGATATCGCCTTCCAGGCCGGGCACGTGCCCTTCCTGGGTGTGCTGGCTCCCTGGTCGGTGGATGTCCTGCGGCCCGGCGGTGAGCGTGACACTTTCGCCGTGCACCGGGGCTTCGTAGAGGTCAGCCACAACAAGGTGACCATCCTCTCCGACGTCTCCGAGGCCGCGTACGAGATCGATAGAGCCCGGGCCGAGGCCGCCCGGCAGCGGGCTACAGAAGCCTTGGCGGTCGATGCCGAGGACGGCGACGCGGCCGCTGCTCTGGAGCGGGCCGAACTGCGTTTGAGAGTCGCGGCCGTCTAGAGCGCCGGCTTGCGGAGGTCCTACAGATCCCGGGCTTTGCGGTGGCGGTGCCGGCCCTCGATGAGGCGCACCGTGCCGGACCGGCTGCGCATCACCAGCGACTGGGTGTGGCAGTAGTTGGCATCGAAATGGACTCCCTGGAGCAAGTCGCCGTCGGTCACTCCGGTCGCGGCGAAGAAGCAGTTGTCGGTGTTGACGAGATCGTCCTGGGTTAGCACTCGCTCCACGTCGTAGCCCAGCTTGATCAGGGCCTTCCGTTCGTACTCGTTGCGGGGCCACAGGCGGCCCTGCAACGCGCCGCCCATGCACTTGATGGCGGCCGCGGTAATCACGCCCTCGGGGGTGCCGCCGATGCCGAACAGGATGTCGGCACCGGTGTTGGGCCAGGCGGTGGAGATGGCGCCGGCCACGTCGCCGTCGGGGATCAGCCTGATGCGGGCACCGGCCTCGCGGACCTCCGCGATCAGATCGTCGTGGCGGTCGCGGTCCAGGATCACGGCGGTCAGGTCGCGCACGTACTCGCTCTTGGCCTCGGCCACGGCCTTCAGGTTGTCGGTCGGCGACTTGGTGATGTCGATCAGGTCGGCGGCTTCGGGGCCGGTGGCGATCTTCTCCATGTACACACATGGGCCGGGATCGAACATCGTGCCCCGGTCGGCCACCGCGATCACCGACAGGGCGTTGGCCCGCCCCAGCGAGGTCAGCGTGGTGCCGTCTATCGGGTCGACGGCCACGTCGGTCTGGGGCAGCTGGCCGTTGCCGACACGCTCGCCGTTGTAGAGCATGGGCGCCTCGTCCTTCTCGCCCTCTCCGATCACGACGATGCCGTCCATCGAGATGTCGCTCAGCACCCTCCGCATGGCGTCCACCGCGGCCCCGTCGGCGCCGTCCTTGTCGCCCCGCCCCATCCAGCGGGATGCGGCTATGGCCGCGCCCTCGGTGATTCGCACCAGCTCCAGCGCGATGTTGCGATCGGGTTTGGGATGCGTCGCTACGACCATGCCGCGAACCTATCCCAAGCCGGGCGTCGGTGAGTAGCACGTGAGTGGTGCCGGCGCGACCTGAGCGGTGCGGCACTTCAGCAGTGTCGCAATGGGCGGCCACGGTGGCAAGATTGTGACGTGCCCGCCGCGTTCCGAGACAGGTTCCGCCGAGGTTCGGCCGACACCGGGTCCGAGCCGTTCTCGAGCGATCCGGTCGACCCGGATTCTGGCCAGGAGTCTGACCAGGATCCCGGCGACGGCGAGGCCGGGGAGTGGTTGGCGTACGAGCTTCACGAGTGGTCGCTCGAGAGCCGGGTGATGCTGCAGCAACTGCTCACAGTCGACAAGGTCGTCCACTCGTGGCAGGGCACGACGCTGATGGTCCACGAGTCGCTGGAGGAGACCGTCGACAGCCTCGTGGACGAGGTCGAGGAGACCGAGGAGGCGAAGGAGGCCACCAGCCGACCGATCGGGCCCGAGGACTCCTTGACGGCCTTCGAGCTCGCGGAATGGTCGGAGGCGCTGAGGGCGGAGTTGGTGGAGCGACTGGTGCAGGCCCGCGTGCCGCACATACTGGACACCGAGGGCGACACCGAGGACGACACCGAGGGCGATGCCGATCAGGAGACCGAGCCGGGCGAGGTCTGCGACCTGCTGGTCCGCGAAGCGGACGAGGACCGCGTCGAGCTGGTGATTGACGATCTGCTGGCCCGTGAGGAGGAAGCTCAATTCGAGGAGCTCGACGGCCTCGAGGTCAATGAGCTCCTCAGCGCCCTGTTCGTGGCGTGTGATCGGCTGCGACGAGATCCCGGAGATCTCGACGGCATGCGAGGCGTTGTGACGAACGCTCGGCGGATCGCCGGAGTGCGGACGCCGTTCGGCTTCTCTGCTCCCAACTGGCGAACGCTGCGCAACTCGGTGGGTGAGTTGCTCGACTTGGTGGAGGGCGAGGACACCGACAGAGACGATCTGCGCGAGCTGGCCCACCGCCTGAGCGACACCCTCAGGACGCTCGTCTGATCGACCCGGGCCGCGGCCTGCTTCTAACCAGACTCTCAACGTCGACACCTAGATTCATCCCATGGCCGACGAAGAAACTCCCGCCGAAGACGCAGACACCCCGGTCGAGGAGACTCCAGCCGGAGAGGCGGATCCCGAAGGGGATCCAGGCGACACCGACGGGGAGGGCGCTGCACCAGCTGACGACACCCCCGGTGGTGACATAGACGAGACCACGAGCGGGAGCCAGCCCCCGCGGCGCACAGGCCGGGCAGCCGCCGTGGTTGCGGGCGCGGTGGTGGCCGGTGCGGTCGCCGTCGTGGGTGCGGTGTGGGCCATTGCTGCCATCGTCGACGATGACGACGACTACTACGGCGTCGTGGACTACGCGACGTCTTTCGAGGGCGACGGGGAGTGGGGTGCCGAGTGGGGTTCGGGACCTCGGGCGTACCGAGATGACCGCCATGAGCGGTTCGAGCACGGTCGGCGTGACTGGAGCGACCGGCGTGAGCGGGCAGAGCGCAGGCAGGAGCGCCGGGACCGGCGTGAGCGGGGGGAGCGCGACGAGAGCAAGGGGCGCGGGGATCGTGATGGCGAGACGGCGCATGGTCCTGGCGAATCGTCCGAATCGGGGCTCGAGCTCGACGCCGGGAAGTGCGAGACGGTTCTCAGCCTCGGAACGGGAGATGACGCCGTCACGATCCTGGTGTGCAACGCGCCGGGGGCTGAGTGGCCGGAATTCGAGCCGGGCGGTGATGACGGCTACTTCGATTTCGGGATGCGCCCTCGGGGCTTCTGGTTCTCGCCGCTCTCGCCGTTCTATGGACCATACGGCGAGCGGCCGTTCAAGGATGGCCGGCCGTTCGGGGATGGTGCGCCGTTCAGAGACGGCACGCCGTTTGGCGATGGCTGGTCGTTCCGGGACGGTGTGCCGTTTGGCGATGGCTGGTCGTTCCGGGACGGTACGCCGTTTGGCGATGGCCGGCCGTCCGAGGACGGCGTGCCCTTCAGGAACGGCATGCCCTTCGACCTGGAGGAGCTCTTTGAGCTCTACGAGCAGTTCCTCCAGGACGGCTTGCCGTTTGAGTCCGAGGGCTTCGAGGGATTCGAGGGCCTGGAAGGTCTGGAAGGATTCGAGGATTTCTTCAGGGGCGGCGAGCGGGGCTTCCGATTCCGTGGCGACGGCGGTGACGGGAGCCAGGACAGTTTCTGTTTCCGCGACGGCGACAAGGAGCAGTGCTTCGGCGACCTCGGGCAGCTGTCCGACGAGGAACGCGAACAGCTCGAGCGGATGATGGAGATGCTGGAGGGCTTCGGCCTGGAAGGATTCCTCGGCGGGTTGCTGGACTCCCTCGACGGACTGGAGTCTGAGTTCCCCGAGTCCCAGACCGACCCGGCCGGGGTGACGGGCGCGTGATTGCCAGCCGCCTCACGCGAGCGGAGGTACGCGGAATTCTCGCCCGCTAGCTTGGCCTGGTGCTGCTGGCCGAGCTCGAGATCTTCCACTCCAGACCGATAGCCCCCACCCGCCGGATCGCAGTGGGCCGTGCGTGGCTTCCTGCCTCGCCTGATGGCTCAGGCCCCGGTTTCGGCGGCTTGCTGCTGGGTGCGGTGTGTGCCCGCTTCGGGCCCGGCCTCACCCTCGATCTGCTCGGGGAGGTCATGGGACTCGTCCACGAGTTGGAGCAGGGGCGCTCTGTGGCCCAACCCCGGCTGCGCCACCGCTTGCAGCGCGACCGGGTCGGCCTGACTCGCAGCCGCCAGAGGCTCCACGGGGCCAACGGCGATGGTTCCGCCGAACGTCTGACCTGCGAGTTCGACGGGTCGCGGGCTACCGCGAGCCAGCTCGTCCTGGGTTCCGCCTACGCGGCGGGCCTGGCCGGTCCGGCGGTCCGCACCGAGGCTCTCCGGGCAGTGCGGAGGGGTCTGGCGTGGCGAGGCGACCTAGGTCCGGCGCTGTTCGCGTACCTGGCGGCCGGTCAGCGGACGTCGAGGCCGGCCCGAGCGGTGGCTGATCCCGTCGGTTGGGCACTGGAAGTCCTGGGGTTCGACCGCGAGGTCGAGCCGCCCGAGCAGGCTGCAGTCCGTCGCGGCTTCCGCGAGGCATTGCGGGCCGCCCACCCCGATCTTGGCGCGGCCGAAACCGAGGCTGCCGACCGGATAGCCGAGTTGAGCGAGGCCCGTCGGATTCTGCTGGCGCGGTAGGGTGTGGCGCGTCCGGCCGGCGAGCCCTGCGCCACCCCCCGGCCTCGCTTTCCGCGCTCCCGCGGCAGCAGAATCGCTTTGGGCTATCTAGGGGGCTGGTCGCTCAGCAGGCGCTCGGTGATCGCAGCCGCGGTGGCGGCGGCGTTCCTTGGCCCTCTAGCGCGGACGTTGGTCGCTCAATAGGCGCTCGGTGATCGCAGCCGCGGTGGCGGCGGGCGTTCTGTGGCCCTCTAGCGCTTCTCGCAGTTCGTCTGGTTGGGTGGCCAGATACTGCGAGGCGGCGGTGTCTAGGTGCTGGGTGACTCGGTCTAGGACTTCCTGGTGGATCCTGGCCTGGCGGCGGGCTTTGAGCTGGTCGGTCTCGGTCAGGTGGGCGCGGTGGGCTTGGATGGCTGTGTGGACTTGGTCGGCTCCGTCGCCGGTGGTGGCGGTGGTCATGATGATTTCGGGGCGCCAGTCCTGCGCGAGCCCAGCAAGGCCGGCCAGGCGGCCTAGGTCGAGCATGTGCTCTAGGTCGCGGCGGGTGTCGTCGGCGCCGGGGCGGTCGGCCTTGTTGACCACCAGCACGTCGGCTACCTCCAGGAGGCCGGCCTTGTTGGCCTGCACCGCGTCGCCCATTCCGGGCGCCACCATCACCACGGTGGTGTCCGCGGTGCGGGTGATGTCCACCTCGACTTGGCCGACGCCCACGGTCTCGACCACCAGGGGCCTGTAGCCGCATGCCTCGAAGAGCCGAAGGGCTGCGGGCACGGCCAGCGCCAGCCCGCCCGCATGCCCCCTGGTGGCCATCGAGCGGATGAAAGCCCGGCCCGCGGCCACTCCGTCCATGCGGATGCGGTCGCCGAGTATTGCGCCGCCGGTGAGCGGGGAGGACGGATCGACGGCCAGCACCGCGGGTTGATGTCCCTCATTGGCTGTCTGGTCGAGCAGGTGTCCCACCAGTGTGGACTTGCCCGTGCCGGGGGCGCCGGTGATGCCGATCACGGCGGCCTCGCCGTTGGCCCGGCCGTGGACCAGTTCCGCGATCTCGTCGGCGGGCGCGCCGCCTTGTTCGACCAGGCTGAGCAGCCGGCCGAGTGCTTGTCGCTGGCCGTGGACGGCACGCTCAAGCAGTTCGCCGGGATCGGTCATCAACTCGTGGAGCTACCCGCCGATCGGGCGGTCGCCGAGCGAGCTACGGACCGCCTCGGCGACCTCCACCGCGGAAGCGCCCGGGTGGAGCACGGCGCTGATGCCCATCTTCTTGAGCGTTTCAACATCGGTCTCGGGGACGATTCCGCCGATCACTACCGGCACGTCGAGGTCGACATCGGTCAGGGCTTGAAGGATCCGCGGGGCGAGCGCGAGATGGCCGGCGTTGTGCATGGACAGGCCGATCACATCGGCGTCCTCCTGTTCGGCCGCGGCGATGACGGTGTCGGTGGTTTGGCGCAGGCCGAGGTAGACGACTTCCATGCCGGCGTCGCGCAGCATGCGGGCCACCACCTTGAGGCCCCGGTCGTGGCCGTCGAGGCCGAGCTTGGCCAACACGACCCGGATGGGGGCTTCGCGGGGGGCCGCGGACGCTTGCTGGCTCATCGTCGCCTTGGCATCGTCACACGATGGCCTGCTCGACGTAGCGGCCGAACACATCGGCGAGGGCGCCGCAGATCTCGCCCTCGGTGGCGTATGCCTTGACCGCGTCGATCACTGGCGGCATGAGGTTGGTGGCCGGGTCCTCGGCTGCGGACCGGACGGCTTGGAGTGTGCGGCGCACTGCTTCGCCGTCGCGGGTCTGCTTGACCGCGGTGAGGCGCTTGAGTTGCAGGTCCTCGGTGTCCTGCTCGATGCGGAGCAAGTCGCTGTCGCCGTCGTCGCTGTCGTCGCCATCAGTGAACGCGTTGACGCCGACGATGATGCGGGTGCCGTCGTTGACCTCGCGCTCGAACCGGTAGGCGGAGTCGGCGATCTGGCCCACGAAATAGCCGTTGTCGATGCCTTCGTAGACGCCCTCGAGGATGGAGCCGCCGCCCAGCTCCAGCAGGTGGTCGAAGATCTCAGTGGCGCGACGCTCCATCTCGTCGGTCATCCACTCCACATAGGCCGAGCCGCCCAGCGGGTCGGCGACGTTGGCCACCCCGGTCTCATGGGCGACGATCTGCTGGGTTCGCAAGGCGATGCGAGCTGCCTTCTCGGTGGGTAGCGCCAGGGCCTCGTCGTAGGCGTCGGTGTGCAGCGACTGGGTGCCGCCCAAGGCGCCGGCCAGCGCCTGCAGCGCTACCCGGGCGATGTTGATCTCGGGCTGCTGGGCGGTGAGCGACACCCCCGCGGTCTGGGTGTGGAACCGGCACATCAAGCTGCGTTCTGAGGTCGCGCCGTAGTGCTGTCTCATCCAGGTGGCCCAGATGCGCCGCGCGGCGCGGTACTTGCCGATCTCCTCGAAGAAGTCGCTGTGGCTGTTGAAGAAGAAGCTGAGCCTGCCGGCGAAGTCGTCCACGTCGAGGCCGGCTGCCTGGGCCGCCTCCACGTAGGCGAAGCCGTTGGCCAACGTGAAGCCCAGCTCCTGCGCGGCGGTAGAGCCGGCCTCCCGGATGTGGTAGCCGGAGATCGACACCGGATGCCATCGGGGCATCTCTGCTGTGGTGAAGCGCATCATGTCACACACGATGCGCATCGACGGCCGGGGCGGGAAGATGTACTCCTTCTGGGCCTGGTACTCCTTGAGGATGTCGTTCTGGACCGTGCCCGACAGCGCGGCCCGGTCCACCCCGGTCTTGTCGGCGACCGCGATGTACTGGGCCAGAGCCACGATGGCGGGACCGTTGATGGTCATCGAGGTCGACACCGAACCCAGATCAATGTCGGCGAACAGGTCCTCCATGTCGGCGAGGGTGTCGATGGCCACCCCGGCCCGGCCGACCTCACCGGCGGACCACACCTCGTCGTCGGAGTCGCGTCCCATCAGCGTCGGCATGTCGAACGCGGTGGACAGACCGGTGCCGCCGTGGCGCAGGATCTCCTTGAACCGGCCGTTGGTGTCCACCGCAGTGCCGAACCCCGCGAACATCCGCATGGTCCACAACCGGCTGCGATACATCTCCGGGTAGATCCCCCGCGTGTAGGGGAACTCCCCGGGCAGGGGTCCGTCGCCGTACACGGGATCGACGGGAACTCCCGACATCGTGGTGAAGGACTGCGAGTCTCCAGCCGGCTCGGACTCCATTCCTCCATTGTGCAGGCTTCGCACTAGTTCGCAGTGGGCGGCCTGCACTATTGTCCGGCTCATGAGCGTTGATGTGACCCTCGATGACGCACAGTCGGGCGACGAGGCTCCCGGCAAGCGCAAGAAGATCAAGAACCGCGACTACGAGCGCGAGCTGAGCAGTCTGCAGGAGGAACTCGTGCGGCTCCAGCGCTGGATCCGCCACAAGGGACTGAAGGTCGTGGTCATCTTCGAGGGCCGCGACGCCGCCGGAAAGGGCGGGGTCATCAAGCGGATCACCGAGCGGCTCAACCCCCGGGTTGTGCGGGTTGTTGCCCTGGGCACGCCCAGTGACCGCGAGAAGACCCAGTGGTGGTTCCAGCGCTACGTGGCCGAGCTGCCCGCGGCGGGGGAGATGGTGCTGTTCGATCGCAGCTGGTACAACCGCGGCCTCGTCGAGCCGGTGATGGGGTTCTGCACCGAAGAGGAGTACAAGGAGTTCCTCCGGTCGTGCCCCGAGTTCGAGCGGATGCTGGTGCGGTCGGGGATCATCCTGATCAAGTACTGGTTCTCGGTCAGCGACGCCGAGCAGGAGCGGCGGTTCCAGAGCCGGATTGCGGACCCGCTCAAGCGCTGGAAACTGTCGCCCATGGACGTTCAGGGTCGGGCCCGGTGGGTGGACTTCTCCAAGGCCAAGGACACGCTGTTCGCTCACACCGACATCAAGCAGGCGCCGTGGTACGTGGTCGACGCCGACTCCAAGAAGAAGGCCCGGCTCAACTGCATCACGCATCTGCTGTCGATGATCCCGTACGAAACCGTGGCGTGGGAGGATGTGGAACTGCCTGAGCGCCAGTCGGGCGTGGGCTACGTGAGGCCGCCGATGTCGGACCAGACGTTCGTGCCCGAGACTTACTAGCGATCCTCAAGCGTCGCTGGCGTCGCTCCCGGGAGACAGGGTCGGAGCGGTTCGGAGAGGCGCGGCCAGCCCGGGCTGGCGCAAGCCGGCAAGCCGGGTGGCTCAGGCCACGTTGGAGCGCAGCAGGTCGAGGGTGCGGGACCAGGCGGTGTTCCAGGCCGCCTCGTCGTAGGTGCTCAGCGGGTCCTCCCAGTTGCCGAAGCCGTGGCCGGTGCCCTCGTAGGTGTGGAAGACGACGTCCTTGCCCATGTCGCGGAGTTGCTGCGCTAGCGCCTCGCAGGCGTCGGGCGGGAAGAAGTCGTCGCTGGCCGCGAAGTGGCCCTCGACCTTGGCGCTGAGGTTGCTCCAGTCGAGCGAGTCGTCACCGAGGGGCGCGCCGTAGAACGGGGCCGCGGCCGAGACCCGGTCGCCGGCGATGGCGGCGATGCGAAGGGTGAGCAGCCCGCCCATGCAGAAGCCGGTCACGCCGACCGTGGATGAGGAGCACGCGTCATGGCCGAGCAGGTAGTCGATGGCGGCGGACATGTCCCGGGCGGCCCGCTCCGGCGGCAGGCTGGTCATCAGCTCGCCGGCCTTGTCCATCTCGGTGTGGGTGGCCATCTCGCCCTGGTACAGGTCGGGGGCCAGCGCGGTGAAGCCCGCCTCGGCGAGCAGGTCGCACACCCCCTTGATCTGGGGCACCAGCCCCCACCACTCCTGCAGCACGATCACACCAGGGCCCGAGCCCCCTGCCGCGGCGGCCACATAGCCACGAGCCGTCGATCCGTTGGCGGCGAACTCCACCATCTCACCCATCGGTCCGTCTCCTTCTTGCTGTTCTGCAGCCTTGCCCTTCTACAGCAAGCCGTTGGTGCTTCTGTGCGCAAGCCTGCCAGACCCATCGCCCCGCTGCTCAGCCTGGTTGGCGCGACCCGTCAGGCGAGGTGGCGGCGATGTCGGCGTGGCCCGGCTCGGCCAGCAAGGCCCACGCCTGCGCTGTCAGCGAGTCAGGCGAGGTGGCGGCGATGTCGGCGTGGCCCGGCTCGGTCAGCAAGGCCCACGCCTGCGCCGTCAGCGAGTCAGGCGAGGTGGCGGCGATGTCGGCGTGGCCCGGCTCGGTCAGCAAGGCCCACGCCTGCGCCGTCAGCGAGTCAGGCGAGGTGGCGGCGATGTCGGCGTGGCCCGGCAGCTCGTGCGGCTGCCGAGGCGCACGCCCCGGTTGCAGGACGCTGTCGTGGTGGCGATGCCGCTCGGCCTGTCAAGCGAGAGCGAAGAGACGTGTGCCGTCAGCGGGCGGGGAGGGTTCTGCGGGACCCAAGCCCACCCCGGGAGGATCCTGCGCGTGGGCTGGGCCGTAGGTCACACGATCGGGGGGATGGAGGGTGCGCCTGCCGGGCGGGCCATGGATCTGCCAGCCGAAGTGATGGACTTTGTTGTGGCAACTCCAGCAGGCCGGCACAAGATTGTCGATGTCGGTAGGCCCACCCCGAGACACGGGTTCGACGTGGTGGGCCTGACATCGCTCGAAGTCGAATCCGCAGGCGAAACAGCCGCCATAGATGGCCTTGAGCGCCTTGAGTTGTGCTGCCGTGGCGGTGCGCTTGCTGTGGCCCTGCCACAACAGCACACCCCGCCGGTCGTAGATGGTCGGAGTAATCGCCGCGTTGCAGGAGAGCTCTTCGAGCACCTGGCGTGGCAGCCTGTCGCCGGCGGGGGTCTCGGCGATGAGCTCGCCGGTGGCGTCATCGACATGGGCCACGATGCAGATGTCGGCAATGGGCTTCGCGCCGCGCGACCCGGTACCGGCCGAGGTGCTTGCACCGTCGGAGGTGAGGCTGTCGAGGGCGTCGGCCATGCACTGGTCGATGGTGCGACGGTCAGTGTCCCCGTTTGCGGCGTTGTTCTTGGCGTTCTGCTTGTCGCCGTCGAACATGCGGGCGGCCTCGGCCCGCAGGCGGTTCCTGATGCGTTCGCCGGTCACGGTGTCGAACTGGCCGTGGAGGTGCACCAGACCATCGTCGGCATCCCACATGCGCACGCAGCGCCGGGCCCGCTGGCGGGCATGCTCGGCTGCCCCGCCGTCGCCGTCGTGATCGGTCACCCATCGGCGTGCTTCCTTGGTGAACTGCTCGGGCCGCATCGACTCGGCCTTGGCCAACAGGTCGGAGTCCGCTTCCACGTCGGCTGCGCTGGTCTTGTCGACTGCCTCGGCCAACCGCTTGGCGTTGGCCACCGACACCCGCCCCGACTCGACCGCGTCTCGCAGTCTCGGCGTGTTGCGCAGCGTCTCGGCCGTCTTGACCTGGCTGTGGGCCTCCCGCCGCGACAGCCCTGCACTCGACGCCAGCACCTCAGCCCCGCCGTCGCCGTGTCGCTCCTGGCCTGCCACCGCAGCCGCACCAGCAACCTGGAACGCCGAGTTGACCGCGGCGAGCGCTTTGGAAACCGCCAGCGCATCGAGGATCTCAGCGCACGACACGGGGCCCTCGTTGACCAGCGCCAACATCTCCTTCACGGCGGCCTCGGCCCGTCGAGCAGCTTCGATCAACATGACAGAAGTATCCCATAGGGGTGTGACATTTGTCAACCATTTACATGTTATGACAATCAAAATCCTGTACTGGCAAAGCTCGGCGGACGGCCCCTCCGGCGTGTGCGGCGCGGCGGGTACGGTGTGGCCGTGAGCAAGAAGGCTGGCTGTGTCCCGCCGGGCGACGGCGACGGCGGGTCCACGGAAGACATCGAGGAGATTCGCAAGCTCAAGGCGCGCTACTTCCGCCTGCTCGACCAGCAGGACTGGCAGGGCGTCAGCGAGGTGTTCTCCCCGGATGCGCAGATCGATGTGTCGAGCAGCACCGTGAACAGATCGGGTCGCGGCGTCTACAGCAGCCGTGACAGCTTCGTCGAATCGGTGTCGAAGATTCTGCACGGCGCCGTAACCGTGCATCACGGTCACAACGAGGAGATCGAGTTGACCGGCGCCGACAGCGCTTCGGGCGTGTGGGCGATGGAGGACCGCCTCTGGTTCCCCGAGGGGAGCCCGGTCCGAACGATCTGGGGCGCAGGCTGGTACGAGGAGGAGTACGAGCGCATCGACGGACGCTGGCTGATCACCCGCATGGTGCTGCGTCGCCAGCGCCTAGAGATCGACGGAAACCCGGTCGACTAGTTCCACGGGCAGGCCTGCCCACTCCCAGAGTGCAGTGACGCCCGGAGATCGACGAGACCCGATTGACTCGGCCTCGGCTCGCAGCGGTACCGGCGCGCAGGTCCGACCAGTACGCGGGGCCGGATCGACGAGCTAGCCGAAGGCCGAGGCGCGCGGCGTGCCCGTCGCCGCGGCCCGTTCCTCGATCCAGTCGGCTAGCTGGCCCAGGTTCATGGCGACATCCTCCGTTGTGCCGGAGAGATCCAGAGCGTAGGTGTGGAGCACTTTGCCGGCATGCCGCACGCGCACGGATCGGACGGCCGGGTCGCCAGTGCCGGCGGGCCGTGCTCCGGCTTCGGGCTTGTCGGTATTGGAGTCGAGGCAGTAGATCAGCGCGCCCTCAGGCAGATCAAGTGCAGTGGTGTAGGCCAACAACTGGTAATAGTCGGGATGGCGCCCACTGGCATCCTCGCCGGTGAGCTTGTACTTGATGTCGGCGACGAACCTGGGTGAGCCAGCCGTCCGGAACACCAGGTCGGGCCTAATGGCCACGGTGCGTTCTTCATCCAGCCTGTCGCGGTGCTGGCCCTTCACGTCGAGACGCCCTCGCAAGATTTGCTGTAGCCGATCGGTCACGAACCGCTCGAACAACTCATTCATGTCCAACATGAAAGATGAGGCCTGCATCTCACCGACGATGTCTTGCAGCGTCAGGTTGGCCAGCACGAGCCGAGCCAGCCGCAGCGCGGGCCTGTAATGCTCGTTGAGTCTGCTGAACACGACACGGTCGTGATCGCTGTGGTGGTGCCGCAGGTCGCCCACGTCTTCGAGGGTGACCAGGTGTTGCATGAGCCGGCGCCTGTCGATGGGCTGCACCCCGGCCACCCGCAGCGACCGCGATACGGCTGCCTTTAAGTAGGAGTTCTCGATCAGGTCGGCGGTGAACTCTGTGAAGCGGCAGGCGGTGGGTATGACGACACCGGGCTGTGCGAGCTGCCGAGCGATGTCGATGCGGCCCCGCAGGGCGACCAGCCGGTCGCGCTGCTCCCGGTAGGAGTGGTATAGCCCGCGGGCGAGGGTTGTCTCCGTGGTGCGGGCGAAGAACGACACGAGGGCAGGCAGCAGGTCACCGGTGGTCTCAAAGCGGACAGCCTCGTCATGCCAGTCCCGCTCCTTCAACCCCACCTCAAGCAGCAGGAACAGGTTGCGCAAGGGGATCTTGGGCCGTACCAGCACCTGCAACCCCTCGACATTGATCGACCCTACGTAGTTGTGAGCGGACACGCGCCAGTGCCCCGAGTGCCCGCCCGGCTCGACCGACAGGTACTTCCCGCCACCCATTCGATTCAGCGCATCGGCCTGCTGGACGCTCAGCGCAAGGACATCACTGCCGTACTCGCGCAACTCGATCCTGTCCGGCGGCTGGGCGGGCATGGTGGCTGGGACCTCGAGGCCGGGTGCGCCCGCCGTGACGCGGTCCGTCGTCGTGGCGGCGTCACCGAGCGTCGTCAGGGTCATGAACACCTACGCATCGGGTGCACCCGTCAAGTCAGCGCTCTCCATCCGCTCCGTCATCCCTGCGAGGGAGTGGCTGGCGGGCGTAGGTGGGCTATGTGGCCTTCGATCACGGCGCGGTCGATGTGCCTCAAGCCGCAGCCCGGGGCGCTGCAGTGCCAGGCACCAGCAACTTCGATGTCTTGACCAGTGGTGAGGATGTCGCCGACCTTGATGTCGTCGGGGTCGATGCCGATCAGCCGGGCCCGGCCGCGGAACTCAGGCTCGGCGTCAATGTGGGCGTTGACGAGCATCGCCCTGCCGCGACTACAGGTGCAGTCGGGCCATGGCCGATGGCACCCAGGGCATGAACTGGGCAGCGGCTTGGTCATTACTCGTCTTCCTGCTGAGTGACGCCGGGCCCGGCCGCGGTGGATCCGTCCGCGGCTGCCTGTTCACCCTCGGAGCCGTCGGTGCTCTCCGGGTCGTGGCCGTCATCGCTGGCGTCGATATCGGACTCCGCCGCTGGCCCGTTGCGGTTCCACACGGCCTTGAAGCGGAAGCGCTCGATTTGGTCGGGATTGCCGAAGAACTGGTCCTCGATGAAGGGCTCGATGTTGTACTCCCAGATGCGCCGCAGCCGTTGACGCTGCTCGCCCAGCGACGCGCCGTAGGTCTTCATGAAGTGGCTCGGCCCGAGCAGCAGGTGGGAGCCCTCCAACTCGGCCTTCAATTCGCCGTTGACCGCATCGACCAGATCGCCGACCCAGGCAGGCTCCCCCTCGCGCTCCAGCCATCGGCTGAGTAATCCCGCCATCGGTCCGCTGTCAGGGAAGAACGGCACGAAGTGGAACCGCCGCCGCAGCGCCGCGTCCACTAGGGCGATCGACCGGTCGGCGGTGTTCATCGTGCCGATGAACCACAGGTTGTCGGGCAGCGAGAACGGCTCCTCTTCGGGCCGGTAGAGCGTCTGCGCGATCTCGTCCCGGTACTCCAGCAGGAACAGCAGTTCACCGAGCACGCGGGGAAGGTTCCCCCGGTTGATCTCGTCGATGATCATCACATGCTGCTCCGATGATTCGGAGGCCCGCTCAGCAATGCGGGCCAGAGGTCCGGACGTCAGCTCGAAGCGAATGCTGCCGTCCTTACCGGTTCCGGCAGGCCGGTACCCCTCAAAGAAGTCCTCATAGGACGTGGACGGGTGGAATTGCACCAGCGCCCGACGATCCTCGTCCGGCGCCAGCGCTTCAGCGAACTTGCGTGCCAGGTACGTCTTGCCAGTTCCCGGCGGCCCATAGAGGATCACCTGCCCCTTGTCCTTGAGCAGTTCGACGATGTCCTTCAAGAACTCAACGTCGACGAGCAACTCATCCGCGAGTTCGGCGAGGGGCACCGGGTCGTTCGGAAGTTCATGGCCAAGCAACCATTCCAAGAATGCCCCCATCTCAAGCGTGTCGTCACCGAAGTGGGGTTCGAGGTGCTCAAGGAGGCGGTCGTTGGCATCCAACACCCTTTGTCCGTGGCTAGATCCCGTTGGCTTGGGCAGCCCCAACCGTTGCAGCATTGCCGCGCGACCCCATTTCCCTCGCTGCACACCGATTGGAAGAAAGTCCTCGGGATGGCAAATGGCGAGAAGCCGGCTAGTCGTCGAGTCTTTCAGGCCCCTTGTTCTTCGATCACTTCTACTGTCGGTGAGTTGGTCGTACCGGCGCCATGGTTCGTCGTCGTCCCAGCACAGGTATCGAATGTGATCCAGCATTCTGGAGTACTCATCGTCATCCAGGTCGCTGATCCATTGCATTACTCCTCGTGCATGTGGGTACACCAATATCCCGGGAGACCAAGTTCCGTGTGATGCAACGGCGGTCAAATCGTGACGGCTGAGGTTGGCTATGTTCTCTGACGCGAGCTTCTCGGCCCACTCGGCCCGTAGCTGCCTCTGCTCCTCGTGAGCGTCGGTGGGATATCCCGACTCGTCGCGGAACCGTTCGACGAGATCGACTAGGTCTGAGCCATCACCGTCGGGTTCGTCGTCACGCAGCCAGTACAAGAATCTCGCTATGGCTTGCGGGTCATCGTCAAAGTACGGCGTGAGATGCTCCCGAAGCCGGTCGTTTGCGTCCACAACGTGTTGCCCGAACGTGGACCCCTGAGGTTCTGCAAGGTCGAGCTTGTGCAGCATGTGCTTACGCCCCCATGCGCCTTCCTGACCATGAACAGGCAGGAACCTGTCCGGGTGGCAGATGGCAAGGGTGGTGCTCACATGCCAGCCCGCGAAGTTCCTCGTGCCTGTGTCTCTACGAGATCCTGTCCAGTCGACGAGGCGGTCAATCCTCGCCGATGGCTCATCCTCGCCCCAGCAGAGATCGCGAATGTTGTTGAGCAGTCTGCGGTACTGGTCTTCGTCCAGATCACGGATCCATTGCATCACACCCATGTCTGGGTGCACGTACTCCCCAGGGTGGAGAGCGTGGTTCGTGAAAGCGGTCAGATCCTCGCGGGTCAATGAAGCCACGTTCTCAGCTGACAGCTTCTTGGCCCACTCGACCCGTAACCGCTCCTGCTCCTCATGAGCTTCAGTGGTATATCCCGACTCGTCGCGGAACTGCTCGACCAGTGCTGCCAGGTCGACACGCGCGCCGGGGTCCTGACCTGTCTCCACCAACTGTTGGAAACGCCACGACCCGTCATGGCGCTTGAGCTCGAAGATCGACAGCTGTGAACCGAGTGATGACCGCAGGTCCTCCTTGATGGCTGTCCAGGGCAATTGGGGCTGTCTCCAGTCCACGGACACGACGTGAGGCCACTTGGCGTCTGGATCGTCGCCGACGTACGCGTATTCCCGGGTGACGGTGCCAAGAGCGGCATGAGGCTCCGTCTTGTGAGGCATCACCACCAGATCACCCACACGTACGTCCGTTCGTATTCTCCAGAGCTGACCCGCATGGTTGGAGATTGCCCTGTTGCCAGCATCCGGGTCATGTGAGCGCAGGGCGTCCTTCAACTCATCGCGGCTAGAAAAGGTCGTCAGATCCAGTAAATGGCCAAAGCCGAGACCGGCTAGGCCGTGCTCGATGTTGTAGTCGTACCGCTCACCCTCCCGGCCAGCCCTGATGACCCACGCGGTCGGTGTGTGAGTCTGCCGTTCCGACGGCTGTTCGATGCCAGACGATGACTCGCCTGCCTCGTACTCGGTCTGCAGCTGCTCGAGTTGCTCCTCGTTGACTTCCAAACCTAGTTCGGTCAACTCTCGGTGGTTTGGCTTCGGATAGTCCAATACGCCCATCTGCTTCAGTTCAAAGCCAGCCCACCGGAGCTGAGTCTGAAGCCTTGTTGATTGTCCCGATGGAGTTCGAGCCGACCGTTGTCCTTCCGTCAAGCCAAGAGCATTCGCTATGTACTCTTCGATCGCAGGAACGGGGGCAGGTCCGCCGATATCGCGTAATGCCAGCACTATGGGCCATTTCAACTGCGCGACAGTTGGGATTGGGTCATCGCTTGTCGAAGCAGTATCAACCTCGTTTGCGGTTGAGCCGCTGTTTGGCCGATCTGTGATGGACATGACGCTTGCTCCCGGGTGTTGGAATGACTACTTGTCGTCGGAGTCGGGCTCTAGATCGCTACGGAGATCGTCATCCGTGTCGAGGCCGATGGGTTGGTCGGCGGGGTGGTCCCAGACTTCGGGTGGTCCCGTGACCTGGATGGCCGTGCCCCCGACGCCCTCGACGCGGCACTCCTTGAGCAGGTAGAAGCAGGTCATGCCAGCTTCAGGCTCGGCCGGGTCGTAGTGTCGGCTGGTCTCGCACTCGAGTAGCGACTTCCAGTTCGAGCGTCCTCGGCGCGTCTTGAACCGCACGATCCAGGGGTCGTCGGCCTCACGTCGGGACTTGCCGCGCCCGGTCCCGGCGTAGCGCAAGATAACCTCCCGCGCTTCCGCCACGGACTCGACGATCTCCGGTATCCCGCCGCTCAGGACACATCCGGAGCGAGTCTCGATTTCCACCGTGAAGGCCAGGCCGGCTTGGTGCTTGACCTGTTTGATCGCGTCCGCCCAGGCCTCCTCGCGGGTTGGGAAACTAGGCGGCGGATAGCCCCGCAGGATCGGCTCGCCGTCGAGAGTAGGCACCCATTTATGTTCCCAGTACTGAACGGCGCCCGGTTTCGGCAGTTCCTGAAAGTCGGTCACACGGCCGCCCGCTTCGAGATCCCAAGCCATGGTTGCGACCCTACGGACTGGGAGTTCGCGCAGAGCCCGCTCGGATGCGCCGCCGTCCTGCGCCGGCGCGGAGGGCGCGGGCGGTGAGGGCGATGAAGGCCGCCCCGAGCACCCACAGGAGAGTGCCGAACAGGGGGACCGAAGACCCGACCCCGTAGGCGAGGGAGGTCACGATCACCACAGTGAACGCGAGTCCTGCCCAGAGTGCCTGGATGCAGACGACTAGGACGGTGGTCAGGCGATCCGCTATCCCCAGGGCCGTCCTCTGGGATGTCTTGGCGATATTGCGCGTGGTCTTCTCGGCAGCCTCGGCGGTCTTGCGGACCTCGCTGGCCAGAGGCGTGACAGCGCTGGCCGTCTTCGAGACCCGCTCGCCAAGTGCGGATGCGGCCGAGGCGCCCTTGCGGAGCGTCCGGTTGACGACAGACATTGCTGGAGCATGCTCGGTCTCGGCTGTGCCGCTGGGCTTCTCGTTCGCCTCAGTGTCGTTCGGGTCTTGGTGAGTCTGCCCTCGCGGGGCCATGCCTTGCTCTCGAGTTGTGAGACCGTGCTCGACACGCGGCTCAGTTCGTCGCTGCTCGACGTCATCCATCGGTCCGCCGTTCGGCGCCGCGCCCTGTCCGGATTCATCCGTGGTGCTCATGCTGCTCGCTCTCGGATCATTGAGTGACTACTCGTCGAGGTTGAACTCTGTATCGATTCCTACATCATCACCGCGGTTGTCGTCCTCGTCCAGACCGGCGGGCTGGTCGATGGGGTGGTCCCAGACTTCGGGGGGTGCGGTGGCCCAGATGGTGACGGAGTAGGTCCACATCAAGCCGCCGACGCCTTCCAGGCCGCCCTGTAGATACAGGAGGTAGCTGCACGTCATGCCGGTTTCGGGGTCGGCCGGGTCGTAGCGGCGGCCCTCCTCGCACTCGGCCAGATCCTCCCAGGTAGGGCCGCCCGGTCGTGCTTTCAGGTGCAGGTACTCACGCTTCTCCGGGTTGTGGGCGTGGTGGTCGAGCGAGTCCATCGCGTGCTGGAGGATGGCCGAGCGCGCCTCGGCAACCGTCTCGACGGGGAAGGGGTTGTCCTCCAACATCATGCAGCCCGTCAAGCTGCCCAACTTGAGCTCGAAGCCCGTCTCACAGTCCGTTGCCATGACGGCCACAGTACGGACGGGGTGTGACAGCCCGGGTCGGGCGATGCTGGGAGAAGGTTCATGGTGTTGACATGACATTGATTGTCATGTAATCTCCAGTACGAGCCTTGTTGCCGGGCCTGGTCGGCAACCGATCCTTCCAGCCGCACTGTCGCCCGCACCGCCGCCGGGCCTGAGACGAGGCTCCGATGACGACATCCGCTCCGATCCCCGCCGCCGAAGCGGCCTCCCGCATGGCGAACCCGTCCGACACCGCATCTGACTCATCGACCGAGCAGGCGCAAGCGCGGGCCGGCGCGGCGACCGTCGACAGGCCAAGCCTGCGGGCTCAGGTTGCGGAGAATCCGCTGCTGAGTCATCGTGGCCCTGCTGACCGCAGCGATAGTCAGCCCCCACATCCGCATCGACGACATCAACATCCGCATCGACGACACAAACCGGCGCATCGACGAGACCAACGAGCGCATCGACGAGACCAATGAGCGCATCGACCGCCTCGAGGCCAAGATGGATGCCCGATTTGACAAGCTCGAAGCGGCGGTCGCCGAGATCGACCGGAAGCTGACCGCGCTGATAGCGCACCTCAACGCCACCGCCGCGGTGGACGATGCCTTGGCGGGCCGGCTCATCGGCCCGAGCGACGCCCACGCAACAGGCACGAGTGCCAACGAGCCCGGCTGACGATCCGGCGCGGGCAGGGAGCCGAAGGCGAGGGGCTAGGAGCCGTTGGGGTCGAAGTAGGGGCGGTCGCCGTCGATCTCGAGCCGGCGGATGATGCGGCGCTGGGGGAAGTGGTCCGCCGCGGACCGATGCAGCGTGGAGCGCTCGTCCCAGATGGCCAGATCGCCGTTCTGCCACTGCCAGCGGCAGTGCAGGGACACCTCGGCGACATGCTCGCGCAGGAAGTTCAAGACCATGTCGCTCTCAGCCCGGCTCACGCCCGCCACATGAGAGACGAACCCCTCGGCGTACAGCAGGGCCCGCTTGCCGGTCTCCGGATGGGTGCGCACCAGGGGATGCTCCACCGGGCCGTAGTCGCGCCTGATGGCCTCCTGGATCGCTTCGGCGTGCTCACCGGCCTTCTCGGCCACCCGCTTCAGGTATCCCTCGTTGGAGTGCACAATCGTCAGCGAAGCGAAGAACTCCTGCACCTCTGGGCTGAGCGTGTCGTAGGCGCGGGTCGCCGACGCCCACAGCGTGTCGCCGCCGTACTCGGGGGCCAGTTCCATGTGCAGCAGGGCGGCCTTGGGTGGCGTCGCTGTCCAGGTGACGTCGGTGTGCCAGAGATCGGCAGCGTTGGGGCTGTTCGGACCGTCCTTGATGACGGTCATCGTGGGCTCGGTCGCCCCCATGACCCGCATGACCGGATAGATGCTGGGCGTTCCGAAGCGCCGGCCGAGGGCGAGGTGCTCCTCCTCGGTGAGATGGGCGCCCCGGAAGAAGATGACCTCGTGCTCCAAGAAGGCCTGGTAGATGGCGTCGAAGTCAAGGCCGGGATCGCGTAGGTCGACGCCGCTGATCTCGGCGCCCAGCGCGCCGGCGACTCTCCGAACCTGCATGCCGTGCTCCCCTGAGTCCTGCTTGAGCCTATGAACCTACGAGCAGACCGTAGCGGCGTCGTAGAAGGTGGCCACAGCCCGATGCACGGCGTCGGCGACCGTGGCCAGGGCCCTGGGTGACGTAGCCCGCTCCGGCGTATCGGAGGGCGTGTGAAAATCCCCTCCGGCGCCCGTCGTCGACAGCACCGGGACGCCTAGAAGGCTCCACGCCTCCCCCTCCCCGAGCCAGGTGTCCGAGTCGCAGCGCAGCGTGATCCCGGCGCCATCGAGGGTCGCGGCCACCCCACGGGCGGCTGACTCGCCCAGCGTGGTCATGGCGATGCGGCTGTCGATGAGCTGGCGGCTGCCGCCGACCACACGATCCACGGCGAGCGACGCACCGATGTGCGCAACACACGCGGGCGGCTCGGTGCACCGGTCCACCCAGGCGTACGCGCCCATGTAGCCCAGCTCGTGGCCCCCGGTGGCGACCACCGTCAACGGGCGGTCGGCGAGCCGCTCGGCCACATGGCGCAGTACGGCAATGCCGGTTCCTCGCTCGCCGGCCGCGCCGAACCAGCCATTGAGCGGGGTGGTCAGCACCAGCCGGCGCCCCGGCCGGTCGTTGCTGACCTCGATGTTGGCGGTGCGACCCGCGACGAGCCCCGCCCTGAGCCTCAGGCGAACGGCCGACGAGGCCAGAGTGTCGTAGTGACGTCCAGCCACCAGGACGGTCGGCAATCCGGAAGGGCTGGCAGCTAGTTCCCGGTTGATGGCGACCAACTCACCGTCCGGGTGGTCGGTGGCAATCGCCAGTGCCTCATGCCCGGCCCGCCTGGTCTGCTCGATGAGTTCGTCGGCCACGTCAGGGAACCCGCCCCCGAGGGGGTCAAACCGTCGCACAGCCACGTCCGAGGTATCGACCTCCCCGGTGAACTCGTAGTACAGGGGCAGGTGCTCGAGGGGGCGCCCATCGACGGTCAGCTCGCTGCTGGCTTCGTAGCGATCGAACTCCACCGGCGCAATGGTCACGTCGCCCAGGTCGCCCATGAGCTCAGCGAACCAGTCGGTCGTCGCGGTGTCGCGGTCGGTGCCCGACCGATGGTGCCCCAGAGCGGCGTATTCGCACACGATCCGGTACAGGGCCTCGCCCGTGGCGAAGCCGGTCGGTGTCCCGACGCCACCAGCGTTCCCGATGTTCATGCGCGAGCCACGAACGGGAGGCTCTCGTATCGCCGGACGTAGGCGCCCGAAGCGAACCGGCCGGCCTCGGCGTCCACCGCGAAGTCGGGGAAGCGGGCCAGCAATTCCTCGACCACCACCACGGCTTGCAAGCGGGCCGCGGCTGCGCCCAGGCAGTGGTGGGCGCCGTAGCCGAATGACACCATCCGGTCGATCCGCCGTCGGACATCGAGCTCTCCGGCGTCGGCTCCGAACACCCGCTCGTCTCGGTTGGCCGAGCCGTACAGGAGCATCACCTTGTCGCCCGCCGGGATCGTCGTGCCGTGCAGTCCGACATCGGCGGCGGTGGTGCGGGCGAGGTTCTGCACGGGCGAGGTCAGCCGGAGGAGTTCCTCGACGGCTCCGGGGATCAGGGCGGGATCGTCGAGAAGGAGCCGGCGCTGGTCCAACCTCTCGGTGAGCAGCGCGGCTGCACCGCCCAGCAGGCCTGTGGTGGTGTCGTTGCCGCCGGTGACCATGGTGAACACGAACCCGACGATCCAGCCCGCTGAGACCGCTCCCGCGCCGGCCTGCACCAGCAGCGACACCAGGTCGTCGCCCGGCTCGGCCTTGCGGCGCTCGATCAGTTCCGATCCGAAGGCGAACAGCCCCAGGAAGGCGTCGGTCGCCGACTCCAGGTCGGCGTCGGCGTTGGCCGCGACGATGCTGTCCGTCCAAGCGTCGAAGCGAATGCGATCATCGGGCGGCACACCCAGGTAGTGGGCGACCACGAAGCTGGGCAGCGGCTTGAACAGCAGCTCGACTATGTCGATCTCGCTCTCAGCGGGGACATCGTCGAGCCGCTCCCGCACGAAGGCCCGGACAGCCGGCTCGATCGGCGAGACCATGCGGGGGGTCATGGGCCTCGACACCAGCCTGCGCATGCTCGTGTGATCGGGGGGATCCATCATCACGATGGGGCGGGTGCCGTCCTCGAACATCACTCCCGAGTCAGGTCCGGGCGTGAGCCCCTGAGCTGAGGAGAAAGTGGCGGTGTCACGCGCCGCGTCGATCACGTCGGAGAAGCGCGACAGCACCCAGAAACGGCCGAGCTTGGGATGGTCGACGCGGTGGACTGGGTCGTAGTCCCGGAGCCACCGGTACGAGTCCCACGGGGATCGCCAACCGTCGCCGCCTCGAAGCACGAAACCTTCGATATCGGTGGCCGGCATCGGGACTCCTCTGGTGGCTGGCGAGGCGCGGCCGCCGGTGCCGCGGGGCGCACTCCCGGCGGCGAGGCTACTGAGAGCGCCTGCCGGCATGGCCGGTCGGCGCCGGAGCCATGGATGGATTGGGTACCGTCGCCCGCCATGAAGATCGATTCGATGCTGCTGGGCTCGATCACGGACGCAGGTCGCACGGCCTCCGGCCTTGAGGAGGCCGGCTACTCGGGCGCGTGGACGGTCGAAGGGCCCCACGACCCGTTCCTGCCCCTGGCCGTCGCGGCAGCCGACACCAGCAGAATCGAGTTGGGCACCGCCATTGCGGTGGCGTTCGCCCGCAACCCCATGCTGCTGGCCAACATCGGCTGGGATCTTCAGACGCTGTCGCAGGGCCGTTTCGTGCTGGGACTCGGCAGCCAGATCAAGCCCCACATCGTCAAGCGCTTCTCGATGGAATGGAGCAAGCCGGCGGCCCGAATGCGCGAGATGGTGCAGGCTGTCCGGGCCATCTGGGACGCCTGGCTGCACGGCACGCGCCTGCGCTTCGAGGGCGAGTTCTACCAGCACACCCTGATGACGCCCATGTTCGCCCCCAAAGCCATCGACCTCGGCGACTCCGGGCCGCCGCCGATCTACCTGGCCGGGGTCGGCCCGCTGATGACCGAGGTGGCCGGCGAGGTGTGCGACGGATTCCTGTGCCACCCGTTCACCACTGAGAAGTACCTGCGCGAGGTCACGCTGCCCGCCCTGGAGCGGGGCCGGGCACAAGCCGGCGCCTCGATGAACGGCTACGAGATAGCCGGCCCGTCGTTCGTGGTGACCGGCGAGACCGACGAGGAGATGGAGCGCTCCGCGGCCGCCACCCGCCAGCAGATCGCCTTCTACGGCTCCACGCCCGCGTATCGGCCGGTGCTGGAGATCCACGGCTGGGGCGACCTCCAGCCAGAGCTCAACGCCCTGTCCAAGCGGGGCCAGTGGGTTGAGATGGGCACGCTCATCGACGACGAGATCCTCAACACGCTCGCAGTGGTCGCCCCGCCCGAGGGGATCGCCCCCGAGCTGGGCCGCCGCTACGGCGACGTCATCAGCCGGATCTCGTTCTACGCCCCGCCGCGAGGCGACGCCGACCGCTGGCAAGCGGTCATGGCCGCCATCAAGGCCATCTGAGCCGAGCCTCCCGGCCGATCAAGGCCGCCTAGACCGGGGCCCGGATCCGGCTCCGGGCGCCAATCTGGGAGTAGGTCGTGTGGTCGCGGACGTATTCGGTGTTGGCGTCGCGCTCGGGCCGGTAGTCCCAGCCGGGCCCGTTGGTGCCGATCGCGGCCTGGATGGCGCGCCGGGACCGCTGGGAGGCGAGCACCCGCTCGCGGATGGCCACGCTGTCCCAGCGCTGCACGGTTTCGGCTGCGAAGGCTGCGGCCAGCTCGGCGCAGCCGGGTTCGTCAGCCAGGTTGGTGCGCTCGAGCGGGTCGGCCTCGACGTCGTAGAGCAGTGGGGGATCGGAGTCGCAGTGGATGTACTTGTAGCGGCCCCGACGGATCATGAAGAGCGGATGCGACGTCAACACGGCCATGTACTCGCCGACGGTCTCGTCCACATCGTCGGCGCCGCCGGTGGCGAGCTCCCAGAGGCTGCGCCCGGAGATCGGCGTGTCGAACTCGGGCCACGAGCCGCCGTCGGAGGCGATGTCGAGCAGAGTGGGCAGAAGGTCGACCAGCGAGCAAGCGTTGGGGACGGTCGTGCCCTCGGGGATGCCGGGCCCCGCCATGATCAGGGGCACCCGGGCCGAGCGCTCGAAGAACGACATCTTGAAGAACACGCCCCGGTCGCCGAGCATGTCGCCGTGGTCGCTGATGACGATGACCACGGTGTCGTCGAGCCGGCCGGTCTCCGCCAGCGCACCGACTAGCCGGCCGAGCCAGGAGTCGAAGTAGCTGGTGGCCGCGTAGTACCCGTGGCGGGCGGTGCGGTACTGGGCCTCGGTGTAGCCGGCGGTGTCGCCCTGGGTGCCCTGGCGGATGCGCAGGGTGTGGGGGTCGACCTCCTCGTCGCGGATGGGATCGGGCAGGTCGATGCCGTCATGGTCGTAGAGGTTCCACCACTCGGGACGGGCCTCATAGGGGTCGTGGGGATGGGTGAACGACGCCACCAGGAAGAACGGCCGGTCGTCGGCGTGGGGCCGGGCCAGGTCGTAGAGGCGGCGCACGGCCGCGAATCCGACCTCGTCGTCGTAGTCGATCTGGAAGTTGGCGAGCACCGGTCCGGCCCCGGTCACCGACTCGAAGTCGTAGTACCACTTGCCGGGATGCTGGGCGGCCGCGTCCCAGTTGGCGGCCCAGGCGAAGCCTGACGGGTAGACGTCGGTGGTGAGGCGCTCCTCGAAGCCGTGGAGCTGGTCGGGTCCGACGAAGTGCATCTTTCCCGACAGCGTGGTGCGGTAGCCGGCCAGCCGCAGGTAGTGGGCCATGGTGGGGATCGAGGCCGTGAACTTGGCCCCGTTGTCGAACGCCCCGATCTCCGACGCGAGCCGCCCCGACATCATCGAGAACCGCGACGGCGCGCACAGCGGCGAGCTGCAGTAGGCGGCGTCGAAGCGGACTCCCCGCTCGGCCAGGGAATCCATGGCGGGAGTGCGGACCAGCGGATGCCCGTAGGCACCGGTGAAGTGAGGGGCCAGCTGATCGGCCATGACCACCAGGATGTTGGGTCGGTCCATGGCCGGACGTTAGTCCTGCCGCCGAAGGCAGCCGGGCCATCCGAACGTATTCTTCGAGGGATGCAGCCAGGCTCCGAATCCCGGCCCACCGCGGTGGCCGGGCTGCTGCTGACTCACGGTGCGGGCAGAGGCGCCGACCAGCACACGCTCGTCGCTCTGGAGGAGGGCCTTGACCTGCCGGTGCGCCGCGTCGAGTTCGGATACCGGCGTGAGGGCAGGCGGTTCCCGGACCGGGCACCGAAGTTGATTGCCGAAGTCCGCTCAGCAGCCCAGGCCTTCGCCGCCGACCTCGGAACCGCCACGGCGAGGCTTGTGCTCGGCGGTCGCTCGATGGGAGGACGCATGTGCTCGATGGCTGTTGCCGAGGGGCTGCCCGCGGCCGGGCTGGTGCTGCTCAGCTACCCGCTGCACCCGCCGGGCAAGCCCGAGAAGCTGCGGGTCGAGCACTTCAGCGGCATGGACGTGCCCACGCTTCTTGTGAACGGCGACCGGGACCCCTTCGGCACGCCCGAGGAGTTCGAGGCCCACCTCAGCGCCATCTCCGGAGAGGTGACCATGCACTGGCTCGAGAGCCAGGGCCACAACCCCAAACCACGGGTCGACACCGAGATAGTGGCCGCGGTCGACTCCTTCCTGGCCTCGCTCGAATCCGGCCGTGCTTGAGAGTGGGCAAGGTCCACTCTCAAGCTTGGAGACCATACTGCGTCACGCGGACGCCTAAAGAGCGCCGCTAGAGTAGCAAGCTGGGTACGGGTAGCGCTACCCTCGGCAACTCGGTTGGACCTGGTCGGGCTGTTCCACAAGAACCCCCTGATCGCAGAAAGCAGCTGAACATGGCGAAGATCACAGAACTGCTGAACGAAGTAGAGAATGAGCGCCTGAAGGTTCCAAGATTTCAGCGTGGATGGGTATGGCAGAAGAAGCATGTTCGGGAGTTCTTCAACTCATTGTATCATGGGTACCCAGTCGGGTCGCTGATTGTATGGCCGACCGTATCGCATGGACAACCCATTGACAGCGTGATCGATGGCCAACAGCGACTAACAGCACTCTATGGTGTCATCAACGGTAGAACACCACCTTGGGTAGAAGACGAGAATGACGCTGCACTATCTGGATTGACGTTCCATTTGCAGGATCTAGTGTTCGACCACGCTACACAGAGAATGCGGGATGACCCGTTGTGGGTCGATGTATCAAACCTGTTCAGGGATGGACATGTGGCATGGGCGAACGACCATCGTACCCGCTCAGCAGAAGATCCCGATGCCATCTATCATGAACGCATAGCGAGGCTGATAGCCATCCGCGATAAAGATCTTACTGTTGACAAGCTACCCAAGGACATGTCGCCTGAAAAGGCCGCAGACGTATTCAAGATAGTGAACCGCGCAGGGAAGTCGGTATCTGAAGGTGACCTTGTGCTTGGTCAATTGAGTCTGAAGTGGGATGACGCTAAGCAGCAGGTCAACGATGCGCTTGAGATGTGGAGAGGTGATGGCTATGCAATATCGCTTGAGTGGCTGTTGCATACGATGTCAGCTGCATTGGAAGGACGCATCAACTTCGAGTCTCTGATTAGTGCAACTCCTGAAGCTGTTGTACGCTCGTTTGGCCAAGTCAAGAATGCAACGACAGAAGTACTTGACCACCTACGCAACGCCTTGGGAATAGATGCATCAGCGTCCACTGCTATCAACAATGGTTTGATAGTGGTCGTCATCGATAGAATCTTGCATAAGCCTCACAATACTCGAAGAACTCGGTCATTGATCGGTTGGTGGCTACTTAGCACTCTGCACAATCGTTGGAGCGGTGACGTACGAAACCGTACAAATCGGGATATCAGTATAGTCGCTTCTGATGAAGACGTTTCTGAGCTTCTTCGTGAACTGCGAACGATGATCCCTGCTGGGTCTTCATTGGAAATCGGCACAGAGGGATTCACGTTGACTAGAACATCCAAGCCGTACTACCTATTGTTGCGGTCGCTGACTCGACGTCGAGGTGCGCTCGATCTGGAGTCTGGACTGAGTTTGTCATTTGATCAGACGAGTCCATTGTCGAAGCTTGAAGCTCATCATATCTTTCCCCGAAACTATTTGAGCAACTCCGGGGTGCAGAAAGCACAGATAGATCAGCTTGCGAATCTCGCGCTTGTAACGAAGAAAGTGAACCTCAGAATTAGTGCGAAGTCTCCGGCCGAGTACCTGCCCCAGATGGAAGAATTGAATCCTGAAGTATTCGGCGAAGTCTTGGCATCACAGTGGATTCCCCACGATCGTCGGCTATGGACAGTGGGTGCATATGCCCGCTTCATCAAGGAGCGGAGCGGGCTGCTGGCGGAGGCGGCGAACGAGTTCCTGCGGGATCTCATCGGGCAGGATCTCTAGAAATGCAGGCGACTGGTGGGCCGAAGGGCTGCTGGAGCTGTGTGTGAGGGCTCGTAGGCAGGTGAGGGGGTTGAGGGCTCCCGTGTCATACCCTTGTGCCATGCTGCCGCTCCGTTTCCCGGCTCGGGAGGGCGTACAGCGGGAAGAGAAGGAGGTGAAGTCGGGATGGCTGTAGCGACGGACACCAAGACACGCAGGCGCAGGAGCCCCACGCTGGGGCCGCTCCGGTATCGCTCAGCAGACCATGAGGATCTGCCGCACATCGTCAGTTTCTCTGGGGGCCGGTCGTCAGCGGTGCTGGCTTTCATGGCGGCGGAGGAGGGCCTGCTGCTGGCTGAGCGCGGCGACCTAGTGCTCTTCGCCAACACCTCTGCCGAGCACCCGGGAACCTACGAATTCGCCGCCCGGTGCAAGCAGCGGCTCGAGGACGACTTCGGTCTGCCCTGCCTGTGGCTCGAGTTCTGCACGGTAGAGGACGCCTGGCGGGGCGAGTACCGGCGCAAAGCCTCCTATCGCTTGGTCAAGCCCGTCCCGGTTGAGGACGACCCCGACGGCTACCGGTCCTCGGGGGAGCTGTTCGAGGAGCTAGTTTGTTTGCAGGGGATGCTCCCCAACCCCCATTCGCGAACCTGCACCGCGAAGCTGAAGCTCTACCCCTCTCACGAACTGCTGGCCGAGTGGCTCGGA
Organism: Candidatus Aldehydirespirator sp.; assembly: GCA_965203575.1. GTDB lineage: Bacteria > Actinomycetota > Acidimicrobiia > Acidimicrobiales > Aldehydirespiratoraceae > Aldehydirespirator. The sequence continues at coordinate 865,837 of OZ241894.1, read as the reverse complement.
AGAGTCCCCGGCCCGGCGCATTCCGGGCATCACTGGCCCACGATCCTCGGTGAGGGTCTTGTCGACCCTGCCCAAGTCGCGCGGTCCTACATGCAGAATGGGGGAACGGCCGCCGAGGCGTCGGTGCTACGGCGTGCAACCTATCTGTCGAGCCTGCCGGCCGCCCGGCCAGCACAGCGGTGGAGCGACTTCACGACGGCACCGGTGCCGACCGTGGACGACCCTAGTGCTAGGCCGGTGGCTATGCGGGGACCGCATGGGGCGTTGCATGTCCGTTTGCTCGGCCTGAGAGCCGACGAGCCGAGCCGGGTGGACCGGGTCTTGTCGCGCACACTGTTCGCTGAGGGCGCCGCGTCAGCGGCCTGCACGATAAAGACCCAGCCACCGGGTGAGCGGCCCTACTTCCCGCTGTTCGATGCCGGTATCGAGGCTAACGACGTGACCCATTACTGGCGCGGGCGCGACTTCGATCTCGATATACCGGACGGAGCGGGCAACTGCGTATTCTGCTTCATGAAGGGAACGCGTCAGCTGGTGCGGCTGGGTGCCGGCCCTGATAGGAGAAGGCGTCTCGGCTCGCCAAGCGATATCGCTTGGTGGTCGGATTTTGAGAATCGCCACACGCGTGTCACCCCCAAGCGCAATGGCGTCGGCACATCGCGATTCGGGTTCTTTGGTGTGAACGCCGCGTCATTTGGCGACATCACGAATGGCTACGTTGAGAACGGCAGATACGCGAGCGGCACGCCGGCCTGCGATTGTACTGACTGACGAATCAACACGATGAGTTCCGACGACGCCAGTCTGCACTTTGGCCGGAGCCACCGACCGGAGGGATTCACCAGTGCCGCGCTCGCGCCTTTCGACGGCTCCGCAGAGCCGGTGGTGCGCGAGTTGCTTCAGAACAGCGTTGACGCCGCCCGCGAAGCGGGGGTATCTCCCGCAGAGGTTCGCTTCATCATCACCGAAGCTCACAAAGACGACCTGCCCGGATGGTCGGCGTATCGACATGCCTTCAAGGCCGCTCGGAAGCAGCGGCGTGCTCGACAAGACTCGAAGCCGTCTCATGATGAGAAGATGGTTGTAGACCGCATCGAGCAGAGCAGCCGCGCCGCGATGATCCCGCTGCTGGTATGCATCGACAACGGCCACGGCCTCAACGGCAGGCGCATGGATGCGTTGTTGACTCCAGGCAACACCAGCAAGGGCGAGGGTGGTGCCGGGTCGTTCGGGCTTGGGCATCACGCTGCGTTCGGCGCGTCCAATCTGCGTTATGTGCTGTACGGTGCGAAGTATGTTCGTGACGATGGATATGTCGCCCAGATTGCTTCTGGTCATGCGATTCTTGCGAGCCATCGAGACACAGGCGGTTCGCTGAGGGCCGCTGATGGCTACTGGTTCAAGTCAGGTAAAGAAGAATCGGCATTCGATGATACCTTTGAGTGCTATCCCGACATCCTGCCGCCACTTCTTAAGGAGTACTTGATTGGAGTAGAAACGGGGACTGTCGTATGCATTGTTGGCTTCAATGGCTTTCATCGTGAAGACAGTGATCCTACAGTGGATGATTCCATACGCCGTGTTACAGCAGCCAACTTTTCTGACGCGATTCATGAAGGCTCTCTCGTCGTGAGCATAGACAATGACCACACTGAGGCAGCTACAAGAGTTGATAGTGCAGCGCTCTGTGGGATCCTTGAGCCGTTCTCGAGAAACAAGCGAGCTGAGAAGCACGGCCAAATCAACGGCAGGGTCGCCTACGATGCTTGGCGCACGATCAGCTTGGGTGATCCTCTTCCTTCTGTGGAAGGCGTCGTGATCCGTTGCCGTCGGCCTGATCCCTCAGACCGACAGCCGACGCGCGTCCATGTGTTCCGCAAGGGAATGTGGATCACATCTAGGGCACCTGGACTAACGTCTTCTGACTTTTCTGACACGTGGCCCTTCGATGCTGTGGTGTCCTTGGATTCTGGTCAGCTTGAGAACCTAGTGCGTAGCGCTGAAGGTCCTGAGCATCGTGGAATTGACAGGAGACGACTCAACAACAAGCAGAAGAAGCAGTACCGCGAGTTAGTGGCTGAGATCGCTTCGCAGTTGCGCAGGACGGTCGGCAAGCGCGACGATCTTCAGGACTTTGTGCCGAAGGGCTTTGCAACCCTGAGCGGACACGACGTGAGAACCGCCGAGCGGATGCGCCGTCCTCGCATACCGGTCGGCGGCGGTAGTCAGAAAGAGAGAATTGAGGGAGGACAGCAAACAGGAGGCGGCAAGAGCAAGTCGAGCCGTCGCCGGGGGGTGCCTCGGTCCGGCTCTAGGCCCCGCTATCGGACCGCGCTCAGACTCGAAGAGGCGACGGTCATTGAAGCAGATCTGCTATACGAGGAAGTGGTGGGGCAGCAGTCGGAGGTGGGAATTCGTGTGCGTGTCGCGTCGGGTGCCGATGGAAGCTGCGAGCAGCCGCTGCCTGATGACTTCCTGCAAATCGCCAGCGTCAAAGACGACGCAGGCCGGACGGTCCGGGCAGGCGGGCCTGAGGGCGAACTGGAGTTGTCACTGCCAGCCGTCAATGGACCGCGTCGTTTGACTGTGAAGCTTGCATCGCCCATTTCGGATCCGCAGTTGATTGAACTGGATCTCGTCAAACGCAAGACGGCGGTGCCACAAGACAGCAGCAAGGCGGAGGATGGGCAATCATGACTGAGGCGCGTCTACCGGTGTTGTTGGAAGACGCGTCCAGGATGGATTGGACACGCGCGCGCTATTCGGCGGAGATCAACGTGAAGCGTGACCGGGCGTTCATCAGGCATCAGCTTGAAGACGCCCAGGAATTACATGGCGTGGTTGAGGACGGTCTCGCTGAATGGGTAACGGAACTGCGCTGTCCTCGTGCCCTTCAGAGTCGTCAAGAGAGGTCGCGCGAACCGGAACAAGTTGTTGATCTAGAAGCTGATGACATCATAGGGGATGTGTATCTGTTTCCGGGGCTAGTTGCAGTGCGTGACCTAGAACTTAGTGCGTCAGGCCTGAACTGCTTTGTGTGGCAGGAGGATGAGAGGATATGCATTCCGGCAGGATGGTGGCTGGCGCGCGGTGATCCCCAGACCACGACACCTCTAACAGCATCTCTAGTCCGCTTTCGTCGCGATCCTGACGGACGGCTTGCCCCAGGGCAAATGTCAGTTGAGGAAGACTCCGACGGAGGCAAGCCCTACTTTAGGATCATCCTCGCCCAGGATCTTTATGAGCGCAGGGAAGATCGTGATGTGCAGATCGCGGGATTGATCGGAGCGTGTGGAATGTTGCCGCGAAGCACGATGCGCGAGGGCGGAGAGAATGAGACGAGCTTGGTTGCCTCGCAACTTCGGGCCAGGTTCGAGGATGCGGACATCGCCTATTGGATGGAGGATGACTTCGATCCTGCTCGGGCCGCGACCGTGCTTGAAGCCTTCTACGAGTCTTTGGGAGAGGAGGAGGATTGAGCGCTGTCTTGGAGAAGTTAGTCAACATTGAAGACTATGAAGACTGGCAAAGACAGATAATCTACGAAAAGAAGGATTATCGAGACCAGGACAGCGCCGAAGCTGTTGAAAGACAGCAGAGCGCGGCCGCGGAGCAGGCGCGCTTGGCAGATGCCCTTGGCAATGGTCCGGGGGCAACGGCGGATTACCTCTTCGAAGTCTTGAGCGTCGAGGACCAACGGCAGGCCCTCCGGCAGGTGCCAGAGTTGCCTAACGCACTCACGGCGGGGGAAATGAGCCACCTGCCAGCGCACGCGGAGCGGCAGCTGGCTTTGAGCCTGCACGGATCGTTCTCACCTGCTCAAGCTGCTCAGCCAGCTCTGTGGACGCTGTGCCACGCCGTATGGATCAGTCGCTGGAACTTTGGGCGGAACCTGGCCACCATATTTTGTGAGGGTTCGCGCGCAAACACGATGGAAGCGAGAACTAGGAACTTCCTGCGACGAACCGGTGGTCTTCGTCGAGTGCGGGGCAACACATCGCCGCTCGTCGATTGTCCGATTGCCGCGGCGTGGTGGCGCTATCGGGTGGCACTTGAAGCCAGCAGCATCGCTCAGGACGAGGGGGAGGACCTGTCGGTTGATGCCGCGCACAAGGCGCTGAGGTCCCGTGACGCCTGGGAGAACCTCGTAACTATGTCGCTCAAGAGAGTGACTGCTGTATGTGCACCGAGAGCGAGGGCAGCTGCCGTGGTCGCCTTCGCCCAGGTGAGGTCTGACTCGGGTCAAGCGGCGACTAGGGCTCAGGTGCAAGGGGCGATCCGAGAGCTAGCACGGATCAGCCACGGCCACAGCCTCTGGCATAGTTCGTGGGGCCAACTCCTCTGTGCGGCGAGGCGCGGCATCGAGAACGCCGACGCAAACGAAGCAACCGACGACGATCAGGAATCTGCCGATTAGGCATGACGGCGCACCGGGCTGTGGGCTCGCCCGCACCCGAGTTCGAGTTCGCGCTTCACGATCCGCGGGTCGTTCGGCCGTGGTCAACGCGCTGCTCTACATGGAGTTCCCGGAGACGCTTCACGAGAAGACACATCCAGGATGTGAACCTGGCCCTTTGGATCCGGGCCGAGCGATGCCAAGCCCCTCAATTCCAGAGCACGGTGCTGCGAGCCCAAGGTGCTGCGAGCCCAAGAGGACCGGTGCTCGTTCTGCGGATACGAGGTACGCCTCGGCGGGTCCACCGGGAGGCATCCCTTCGGACCAGCCTTCCAACTGTGAGCGTCTAGCCTCGAAGCCATGCTGGAGCGGATTGCGGGCCTCGAGAGCGAGCTGAGGGACGTGGAGATGCGCCTGGGTGACCCGGCGGTGCAGTCCGACCCGCGCCGTCTGGCCGAGCTGGGCCGCCGCCACAAGCAGCTCAGCGAGATCGTGGCCACTGGACAGCGGCTCCGCTCTGTTCAGGATGACCTCGACGAGGCTCGCCGCATGCACGGCGTGGCCGACGCAGCCGACAGGAACGAGCTGCGAGAGATGATCGACGAGCTCGAAGCGGCCGCCGAGGCGGCCACCGAGGAGCTGAGGGTCCTGCTGCTCCCGCCCGACCCCAACGAGGGCCGCAACGTGATCGTCGAGATACGCGGCGCGGCCGGCGGCGAGGAGGCCAACCTGTTCGCCCGCGACCTGTTCGGCATGTACCAGGCCTTCGCCAAGCGACGGCGCTGGAAGCTCGAGCCGCTGGCCGCTTCGCCGTCGGACCTCGGGGGTTACACCGAGGTGAGCGGGCTCATCTCCGGCGATCAGGCCTGGATCCGTATGAAGCACGAGGCGGGCACCCATCGGGTGCAGAGGGTTCCGGTGACCGAGTCGCAGGGCCGGGTCCACACGTCGTCGGCAACGGTCTCGGTGCTGCCGGAGGCCGAGGAAGTCGACGTGCAGATCGACGAGGCCGACCTGCAGGTCGATGTCTTCCGCTCGTCGGGACCGGGTGGGCAGTCGGTGAACACCACCGACTCGGCGGTGCGAATCACCCACCTGCCCAGCGGCCTGGTAGTGGCCATGCAGGACGAGAAGAGCCAGCTCCAGAACAAGCAGAAGGCGCTCAGGGTGCTGCGATCAAGGCTGTTGCAGGCCGAGCAGGACCGAGCCTCCGCCGAGCAGTCGGCCATGCGCCGGGGCCAGGTGGGCGGCGGCGACCGATCCGAGAAGATCCGTACCTACAACATGAAGGAGAACCGGGTCACCGACCATCGCATCGGGCTCACCCTCTACAAGCTCGACCGGGTGCTGGCCGGCGAGCTCGACGAGTTGAGCGACGCTCTGGTGCAGGACGAGCAGCGGGCGCTGCTGGCCACCGGTGAGAACGGCTGAGGCTGATCGCAAGGCCGTGGTCTCGACAGTCGATGCCGTCCGCTGGCGCAGCCTCTTCGACGAGGCGAGGCAGTGCCTGGCCGGCACCGACGGCGTGGACTCGCCCGACATCGACGCCCGGCGCATCGTGGAGGCCGCGGCGGGGGCAGCTCCCGCGGAGTTCGAGAGCGTTCTCGACGAGCCGGCCACGCAACGGGCCGCGGCGTGGTTCCATTCGATGCTCCAGCGGCGGGGCGCGGGCGAGCCGTTGCAGTACGTGGTGGGCTCGTGGAGCTTCAGGACCCTCGACCTGATGGTCGACCGGCGCGTGCTCATTCCCCGGCCGGAGACAGAGGTCGTGGCCGGCTTCGCGGCGGACGAGGTGGCGAGCCGCTCGGCCACCGCGGGCGGTGACCGCGAGGTGATCGTGGCCGACCTGGGCACCGGATCGGGCGCCATCGCGCTGTCGGTGGCGGCGGAGTGCCCTGCCGCCAGGGTGTACGCCACCGACGTGTCGGCCGACGCGCTCGCGGTTGCCAGCGCGAACCTCGCCGGTCTGGGACGGGCGGCGGCCCGGGTGACTCTGCATGAGGGCGACTGGTTCGAGGCCCTGCCGGGCGGGCTGCAAGGATCGATCGATGTGGTGGTGTCGAACCCGCCCTACATCGGCACCGGCGAGGAGCTCCCGGCGGTGGTGGCCGACTGGGAGCCGGCCGTTGCGCTGTGGTCGGGGCCCACCGGTCGTGAGGCGGTCGAGCAGGTAGTCGGCGGAGCGTCGCAGTGGCTGCGCCCCGGCGGAGCTCTGATCATGGAGGTCGCTTCGCATCGAGCCCAGGAGTCGGCCGCTCTCGTCTCGGGCGCCGGTTTCGGCGACGTGCGGCTGGAGCGTGACCTGGCCGGCCTCGAGAGGGTCGTGATGGCCCGTCGGCAATGAGTTCCGGCCGGGTGATGCCCGTCACCAACCCCGAGGAGCTGGCCGCGGCGGCAACTGCGGCCCTCGCCGCACTCGAGGCCGGTGAGCCGGTCGGCGTGCCCACGGACACCGTCTATGGACTGGCCGCCGGTGCCGGCGACGCCGACGCGATCCAGCGGCTCTTCGAGCTCAAGGAGCGCCCCGCGGACCGCAGCATCGCGGTGCTGGTCGCCGATTTGGCTGCGGCCGCGGCGTTGGTGGAGTTCACGCCGCAGGCCCAGAGGCTGGCTGAGCGATTCTGGCCGGGACCGCTCACGATCGTGGCGGCCCGCACGCCCTCTGCGCCTTCCCATCTCGGCACGGGCGACACCATCGGGGTGCGCGTGCCCGGCGACGAGGTCATGCGGGCCATCGCCGGGCCGCGGGCGCTGGCGGTCACCAGCGCCAACCTCCATGGCGGTCCCACCCCGTCCACCGCCCAAGGCGTGGCCGAGCTGTTCCCGACCCTGAGCCTGATCGTCGACGGCGGGCCCCGTCCCGGCTCGTCGTCCACGGTCGTGGACGTCACCGGGCCTGATCCCGTGGTCCTGCGGGAAGGGCCGGTGAGCCTCGCCGAGATCGTCGCGGCCACCTCCGGCGCGGGCACCTAGGATGACGGCTGTGCGGATCGCGGTGGGAGCCGACCACGCCGGCTACGGGCTCAAACAGGCGCTGGCCGAGCATATGCGGGCCTCCGGCCACGATGTGACCGACTGCGGCACCCACTCCGACGACAGGGTGGACTACCCCGACTTCGGCGCGGCAGTGGGCCGGGCCGTGGCCGCAGGCGACGCCGACCTAGGCGTGTGCGTGTGCGGCAGCGGCAACGGCATCGCCATGGCCGCCAACAAGATCGCGGGCGTGCGGGCCGCGGTGGCCTACGACGTGACCTCGGCCCGCCTGGCCCGGGCCCACAACGACGCCAACGTGCTGTGCATAGGCGAGCGGCTCACCGGTGCCGAGGTCGCACGCGAGGCGCTCGACGCCTGGCTGGCGGCCGGTTTCGACGGTGGCCGCCACCAGGCACGCATAGCCAAGCTTGACGCCCTCGGCAACTCTGGCTGATCTTCAAGACAGAGCGGCGCCGCTTGCCCCTCGAGCCTCGCTACCGTGCGGCCAGGCATCCCGGCCGCCGCGCCCCGCCGAAGGAGAATCGAGGAACCAATGCCCTGGCCCACCGCTGACGAGGCTGTCTTCGACCTGATCCGTCGAGAGGTTCACCGCCAGAACACCACCATCCAGCTCATCGCCTCGGAGAACTTCGCCAGCCCGGCGGTGATGGCCGCCACCGGCTCGGTGTTCACCAACAAGTACAGCGAGGGCTACCCGGGCCGGCGCTACTACGGCGGCAACATGGTGGTCGACGAGGTCGAGGACCTGGCCCGCCGCCGGGCCTGCGAGCTGTTCGGCGCGGACCACGCCAACGTGCAGCCCCACGCCGGCGCCATCGCCAACATGGGCGCCTACCACGCCCTCATCGAGGCGGGCGACACCGTGCTGGGCATGAGCCTCGACCATGGCGGGCACCTCACCCACGGGTCTCCGGTCAACTTCTCGGGCCTGCAGTACCGGTTCGTTTCCTACGGGGTCACCGCCAGCGACGAGCGGATCGACATGGACCAACTGCGCGACCTCGCCCTCGCCGAGCGACCCAAGCTGATCGTGGCCGGCGCCACCGCCTACCCCCGCCTGATCCACCCGGAGCCCCTGCGGGAGATCGCCGACGAGGCCGGCGCCATGCTGATGTTCGACGCTGCCCATATCGCGGGGCTGATCGCGGGCGGTGTGCACCCCAATCCGACCGAGTTCGCGGATGTGGTGACCTTCACCACCCACAAGACCTTGCGAGGCCCGCGGGGCGGCGCCATCATCTGCCGCTCGGACTACGGGCCGGCGGTCGACAAGGCCATGTTCCCCGGCATCCAGGGCGGGCCGCTCGACCACGCGGTGGCGGCCAAGGCGGTGGCGTTCGCCGAGGCGGCCACCGACGAGTTCGCCGACTACGCGGCCCGCATTGTGGAGAACTCCAGGGCGCTCGCCTCCGCGCTGGCCGGGCACGGCTTCCGGCTCGTCTCCGGTGGCACCGACAACCATCTGATGCTGGTGGACCTGCGCACCTTCGATCCCGACCTGACCGGCAAGGAGGCCCAGGCCACCCTCGACGCCGCCGGGATCAGCCTCAACAAGAACACCGTTCCCGACGACCCTCGCTCGCCGTTCGTCACCTCCGGCGTCCGTATCGGCACGCCCGCGGTCACCACCCAGGGCATGGACACCGACGACATGGCCACTATCGCCGATCTGATCTCCAGGGCATTGCGCAACCGGTCGAACGACGCCGCGGTGGCCGCAGTGCGAGCCGACGCTAAGGAGCTCTGCGCGGCCAAGCCCCCCTACCCAGGACTCGACACGCAGGACTAGCCAGCCGGCGGATCGCCCGGGTCGCGGTCTTCGGGGTTGAGGTCCTCGAGCTCCTGGCCGGCGGTCTCCGGGTACTTCCACACGACTAGGGCGGCCACCGCCAAAGGACCAACGGCCAGCAGGGCCAGGGCAGGCCCCAGCCGCCCATCGAGCGCGTCGGACAGCCACCCGGCCACGAAGAGGCCTAGGGCGCTGCCGGCCACGCCGACCGTGACTATCAGGCCGTTGGCCCGGCCCCGCCGGTAGGTGCCGAACAGCTCCGGCCCGTAGACGGCCAGCGCGGGCACAGCCACCGCGCCCAGCACCCCTCCGGCCAAGGTCAGCGACCACAAGACGGCACCGTCGGCGAAATAGGCCCATGCGACGAACACTGCACCCGCCACCAGGCCGGCCGCGCCGACGGGACGGCGACCCCGCCGGTCGGCCAGATAGCCGCCCGCGAGGACGCCGATGCCGATGGGGGTGTTCGTGACCACGGTGAACAGGGAGATGGCTGCAGCGGAGAACTCCCGCTCGTCCTTCAGGAAGTCGTTGCGCAGCCCCGAGGCGGGGGCGGCGAACATGGCGATCAGGAACGCCGAGGCCGCCAGCAACGCCAGCCGTTTGCGGCGACGTTCGGCGGCTTCGGCGTCGGAGGCGGTGCCGGTCGAGCGGTCGTCGCGGGGCTGGAATCCGGGGCTAGACATCTCGAAGCGGCGACTCTCGGGCAGGTGCCGCCCCACCCAGGCCATGACGGCCACGCCGGCCAGCGGGACGACGTAGACCGCACGCCATGCCGAGATGTGCAGGTCGGCCACCGGCAGCACCCACACCGCCATCCCGGAGCCGAGCCCGGCACACAGCACCAGCACCGACATGGCCCAGGCCCTGGACCGGGCCGGCATCTCCTCGGCGGCCAGTATCACGATGAGGATCCCGAGGGCGGTCGACAGCCCCCGGGCCAGCAGCTGCGTGGCTCCCAGGAACCACAGTCCCGGTGACAGCGCCCCGACCGCGGTGACGACACAGCTGGCGATCCCGGTCGCCAGCAGCAGGCGTCTCCGGCCGTGGCGGTCGGCCAGGGCCACGCCGGCCAGCGCGACCAGCACGCCGACCCGGACCACGGCCAGCACGATCCCCTGGGCGGTGTTGCCGTGGCCGAACTCGTCGGCCGCGAACGTCAAGGTCTGGGAGAGGACGGTGCCCAGGTATCCGTCCAGCACCTGGACGGTGCACAGCAGGCCGAGCACGGCCGAGGCCCGGGCGTCGATCCGGTCGGGGGGTGCCCACCAGTAGCCGTAGACCTCCTTGCGGTGCCGCAGCGCGTGCCTGACCGGGAAGTGGAACAGCCAGGCCCACACCGGCACCGCGAGCCGGTAGGTGGTGGTCTCGACCAGTTCGTACCTTCCGGCGTCTCGCTCACCGTCGGCGGTGCCGGGATGGCCGGCGTCCAGCTCGGTCAGCTGCAAGCGGCGCTCGTAGTGCCGGAAGGGACCGTCGGCGGCCTCGAAGCGGTCGTCGCCCGCCGTCCGTTCGGCCACGAGGTCGCGTCTCGGAGCTCGCAGAGCGGCCCGTTGGCGCTCCATCTCGGCCGCGCTGCCGCGCCGCACGATGCGCAGGACGGTCATCGAGCCTTCGCCGTCATAGGCTTTGAGGGTGGCGATCGAGCGGATAGTCGTTCGCTCCGGCCCCCCGCTTGAGGGCACGGTGGCTCTGGCCGGAGCCAAGAACTCGGTGCTCAAGCTCATGGCGGCCACGCTGCTGGCCGAAGGCTCCTACCACCTCGCCAACGTGCCCCGCATCGTCGATGTGGACCTCATGGCCGAGCTCCTGCGGGCCGTGGGCTGCACCGTCGAGTGGGATCCGACCGAAGGCGCGGCGATCCGCATCGACGTGCCTGCGGAGATCACCCCGGTGGCCCCCTACGACATCGTGGAGCGGTTCCGGGCCTCGGTGGTGGTGCTCGGGCCGATGCTGGCCCGCTGCGGTGAGGCCAAGGTGGCCCTGCCCGGAGGCGACGACTTCGGCCCCCGGCCCGTGGACATGCACGTGCGGGGCCTCGTGGAGTTGGGCGCGCAGGTCGATGTGGTGCACGGCTACATCGAGGCGTCGGCGGCCGAGCTGCTCGGAGGCCGGGTATTGCTCGAGTTCCCCAGCGTGGGGGCGACCGAGAACCTGCTGATGGCCGCGGTCGCCGCCAAGGGCACCACCGTGATCGACAACGCGGCCCGCGAGCCCGAGATCTTCGACCTCTGCCAGTTCCTCGGCCGCATGGGAGCCCGCATCTCGGGTGCCGGTACGTCCACCCTCGTTGTCGAGGGTGCCGGGACCGCCCAGTTCCTGGATTCCGCCGACCACACCGTTGTTGGTGACCGGATAGTGGCGGCCACTTACCTGGCCGCACTCGGCGTGGCCTCGGGAGAGGTCTTCGTCGCTGGTGCTCGCTACGAGCACATGGAGCTGTTCTGCCAGAAGCTGACCGAGATGGGGATGCTGATCACACCCGACGCCGACGGCATCCGGGCCATAGCGCCGCGCCGCCTCGACTCGGTCGACTGCTCCACGCTGCCCTATCCGGGCGTGGCCACCGACTACCTGCCGTTCCTGGTCGTGACCCTGGCCACCGCCTCCGGCGTGGGGATCGTGACCGAGAACCTGTTCCCGGGACGGTTCCGCTACGTCGACGAGCTGCGCCGCATGGGTGCCGACATCCGCACCGACGCCCACCACGCGGTGGTGCGGGGCGTGGAGCGGCTCTCGGGCGCGCCGGTCCGAGCCCACGACATCCGGGCGGGGGCCGCACTGGCGGTCGCCGGGCTCGGGGCCGACGGACCCACCGTGGTGACCGACGCCCATCACGTGGCTCGAGGCTATGAGGACCTGGCCGGCGACCTGGCGTCGCTCGGCGCTGACGTTCGGGCCGAGTAGGCCGAGGAGACCGGCAGGTCACTCATCTTCGCCTGCGGAGGTCTGGGACTGCTTGACCGCCCGCCGTTTGGCGTGCCAGACGATGCCCGTGAACAGCAGCAGCGGCCCGGCCACGAGCAGCGCCTCATCCCATCCGCCCTGATGTGCCAGCACCGTCAGGCCCATCCCGCGAGCTTACGAGGGGGCGGGGTCGGAGTTGGGGCCGGGCGCTGCGAGACTGAGCCTGTGCAGGCGGAAGTGGAGCGGATCATCGAGATCATCCGGCCGGCCATCCAGGCCGACGAGGGTGACATCGATCTCGTCGATGTGGACGAGTCCACCGGGATCGTCACCGTCGAGCTCCACGGTGCGTGCGTCACCTGCCCGGCGTCCACCCAGACCCTCAAGGCCGGCATCGAGCGGATCATGCGGGACCGCGTGCCCGGCGTGACCGAAGTGGTCGAGGTCAACGCCCTGGGCATGAGCGAGACGTTCGTTTCGCTGTAGAAGCCGGGCCTTCAGATCCGTTTGCCGACGCCAGTGGGCCCGCCGGTCTGCTCCGCTACGGTGCCGGGCCGTGAGCGACACGCCGGAGGTGGTGCCCCGGCCCCCTGAGCGCCGCTGCTACCGGCACCCCGACCGCCGCGGCGGGGTCAGCTGCCAGCGCTGTGAGCGCCCCATATGTCCGGCCTGCATGCACCAGGCGTCAGTCGGTTTTCACTGCCCGGAGTGCACGGTCCAGAGCGGCGCCCGGCCGATGACAGCTCGACCGGCGATGGTGAGAAGCGCCTCACGCCCAATTGTCACCCAGATCCTCCTGGCGTTGAACGGGCTGGGCTTCCTGTACTCGGTGGCGGCCAGCGGATCGGCCCGGGGCATCACCGGGATCGACGGGGGCGTGCTCGAAGACGGGAGTCTCCTAGCCAGGGCGATCACGCTGAGTGGCGGCGGCATCGAATGGATCGGCGTCGATGCGGGCGAGTACTACCGGCTGGTCACGTCGGCGTTCCTGCACGACGGGATCTTCCATCTGGCCTTCAACATGTACATCCTCTGGATCCTCGGGCAGATGCTCGAGGCCGGCTTCGGGCGGGCTCGGTTCCTGTCGCTGTTCATCGTGTCGATGCTCGGCGGGGCGTTCGGCGCGTTGTTGCTGACGGCGCCGAACGCGCCGACGGTGGGGGCCTCGGGGGCCGTGTTCGGCTTGATGGGCGCCACCGTGCTGGTGCACCGGGCCATCGGCGGCAGCATCTGGCGCTCGCCGCTGGCCCCGCTGCTGATGCTCAACATCGTCTTCACTCTGCTGGTCCCCCGGGTGTCGATTGGCGGCCACTTCGGTGGCCTCCTCGCGGGTGCCCTCATGGGCTGGTTGATGCTCGCGCTGGAGCGTCGCAACGCTCCGGCCTGGGCAACGGTGTCGCTGGGCGGGATGCTCTCGGCGCTGCTAGTGGCAGGGTCGGTGATCGCCGCCGCCACCTGACCCCTCGACGCCGAATTGGCAGCGTTTTGCAGGCAGCGTTCCCTCTCCTGTGCGGGGACGCCGCCATATGCCAAATGCCATATGCCATATGCCATGAATGAGAGAGAGATATAGAGGATCTTCTCTTGAGTCAAGGAGGCGGTGCAATGTCGGAAGTGCGCGGCAGCCGGTCGATGAAATGGCTGCTCGGGTCAGTCCCGAGCGGGGTAGCTGCAGTGTTGCTCGTATTGCTGGTGGCCTCAGGATGCGGCGGCGACGACCAAAGGGAGCCGACGGCCCCGGCTTCTGCCGAGGAACCCACCGGAGGGGCAGAAGAACCCACAGAACCCGAAGAGCTCGATGAAGAAGTCGCCGAACCCTCTGCGGAACCCGAAGAGCTCGATGAAGAAGTTGTCGAACTCTCCGAGCTTGAAGAAGAAGTTGTCGAACTCTCCGAGCTTGAAGAAGAAGTTGTCGAACCCGCCGAGCTTGAAGAAGAAGTCGCCGAACCCGCCGCTGTCTTGGAGGACTTGGTCGTTAACCGTGAGACCACGGTGGCGGACCTCCTTGACCGGCTCCCCAGCGAGGACAGGGACTGCGTCCGTGACCGCTTCGGAGACTCCGAGTACGAGACGCTCGGCGCCACCACGCTCGCCGGGCTGTTCCTGGATTTCGCGACGGCGGAACGACTCTTGGAGTGCTTCGAGGTGGAGAACAGCCGCGGCCTCGCGTTGATCGAGGCCCAAGAAGGCGGTCTGACGCCTGCCACTCGCGGGTGCCTGGTTGCGCTCTCCTACGACCATCCAGAGTTGTTCGCGCTCAGGATCGGAGTGCCTTTGGAGGCTCTCGAGACGGACCACCTGGAAGCCCATCAGATGTTCCTGGACATCGTCGATTGCATGGCGCCTCTTGAGCAGATGGTTTTGACGGCGCGCATCCGGCTCGGATTGATAATGGTCGACCCGGTGAAGCTGCGCGACGTGACGTTCTTCTTCACTGAAAACGAGACGTCTTGCATGAGCCGGATCTTCGATGACTGGGAGGCGCTCCTCGACGCGCCACCGGAGGTCGCATTCACGAGACCGGGGATACACGAGGCCGAGGAGGAGTGCTTCGGGCCGAAGATCGCGGAGCTCTACGTTCGTTATCCCGGCGCGAACATATTGGCATTGTTGAGCGGCGGTGGCAGTCAGGAGTCGCTCGACTGCCTGGTGGACTTCTTCGACGAGCGCCCGGGTTTCCTGGCGAGCTACGCAAATGTCCCTTACGACGAGTTCATGGTGGCTGGCGACCCCGCAGTGTTCGAGGCGAATCTGGATCTCCACATCGAAAGCGTCCAGAACGGCATTCTGCTGCTCGACTGCCTGCCAGACGACGAACTCAGGCGATTCCAGCAGCGGATCCCGTCCGCCCTAGGGGCATTCCAATCGCATCGGGACTCGTCGGGGTGACACCCACGCCAGCGCTAGACCTTGTCCGATGTTTCGTAAGATGACGTGGTGTCCCGTCGGTCCGAGCCGCACGAGGTCTACCTCGACCACGCCGCGTCCACTCCTCTGAGACCCGCGGCCCGCGAAGCGTGGCTGGCCGCCGCGGAACGGCATCACGCCAACCCCACCGGATCTCACTTGGCTGCTCGCGAGGCCCGCAAGGCGCTGGATCGGGCCCGGGAGCAGGTGGCCGGCGCGCTCGGCGCCCACCCGGGCGAGATCGTGTTCACGTCGGGCGGCAGCGAGGCCGACAACATGGCCGTGCGGGGCGCTCTCGGGGCCCGGGGCCCTGAATCGGTGGCGGTGACCACCGAGGCCGAGCACCACGCGGTGCACGATCCCGTGGAGCACTCGGGCGGTGTGATGGTGGGGGTGGACGAGCGGGGCATCGTCGACCTCGACGCTCTAGCCGAAGTGCTGAACTCCCGCGACGGCGATGTCGCGGTGGTGTCGGTGATCGCAGTCAACAACGAGACCGGATCGATCACCCCGCTTGGTGAGGTGGCCGGTGTCGTGCGCGAGCTGGCCCCGGCGGCGCTCCTGCACACCGACGCAGTGCAGGCGGTGAACTGGATCGACGTGGCCGCCGCCACCGCAGACTTCGACCTCGTCTCGGTGACGGGCCACAAGGTGGGCTCGCCGGTGGGCACCGGCGTACTGGTGGTGCGCGACGGTGTGGAACTCGATCCGCTGATCGTCGGGGGCGGCCAGGAGCGGGGCCGGCGGGCCGGGACTCCCGACGTGGCCGGAGCGGTGTCGTTCGCGGTAGCGCTCACCGAAGCAGTGGACGGGCGGCCCGAGAGCGTCGAGCGTCTCAGGGTGCTGCGCGACGCTCTCATCGGTGGCCTCACCGACCGGTTCGGTGATCGGCTGCTGGTATCGGCCGCACCCGACGGCGGCGACCGCGGCCACATCGCGGCCGGGATCGCCAACGTGTGCATCGCCGGCGTGCAGAGCGAGGCGCTGCTGTTCCTGATCGACGCAGCCGGTGTGCGGGCCTCGGCCGCCTCCTCGTGCTCCAGCGGCGCGCAGGATCCGTCCCATGTGCTGGCGGCCATGGGGGTGTCCAGGGACGTGGCGCTGGGATCGTTGCGGTTGTCGCTCGGCCATACGACCGTTGACTCCGACGTGGAGCGGGCTGTCGATGTGATCGCGGAGTCGGTCGGACGCCTAGACCGCTTCGGCGGAGGCTGAGATGGCAGGGTCAACGAACGGCGCCCGCGGGGTGAGGGTCCTGGTGGCCATGTCGGGCGGGGTGGATTCCTCGGTGGCCGCGGCGCGGCTGCTCGAGGCCGGCCACGACATCGCCGGCGTCACCATGAAGCTGTGGGGCGGGCCCAGCGACACCGGCTGCTGCTCGGTGTCCGACGTCGACGACGCCCGCTGGGTGGCCGACCAACTCGGCATCGAGCACCATGTGTTCAACTTCGGGGACGACTTCGAGCGCCATGTGGTTGCCCCCTATGTGTCCGACCATGCCGCGGGACTCACACCGAATCCCTGCGTGGAGTGCAACCGGCACATCAAGTTCAGCCGGCTCCTGCGTCGCGCCGACGCGCTCGGCTTCGACTTGGTGGCGACCGGCCACCACGCCCGCATCGTCGGTGGGCCCGGCGGACCCCGGCTGGCCCGGGGCGCCGACGAGGCCAAGGACCAGTCGTACGTCCTGCACATGCTCGACGCCGCGGTGCTGGCCCGGCTGCTGCTGCCGGTGGGGGAGACGACCAAGGACGAAGTCCGGCGGGAGGCGGAGGCTCGGGGTCTGGTCACGGCCCGCAAGCCCGACAGCCAGGACGTGTGCTTCATCACGGCTTCGAGCGGCCGCCGGAAGTTCCTCGGCGAGCGCATCCCGATGAGTCCGGGGCGGCTGGTGGACAGTTCCGGCTCCGAACTCGGCACGGTCGAGGCCTTGGAGCTCGTGACGGTCGGCCAGCGTCGGGGCCTGGGAGCGATCGGCGGCGGCTCGCCCCGCTACGTGCTCGACGTGGACGCCGAGTCGTCGACGGTGACGGTGGGAAGCCGGGCGGAGCTCGACAGCGAGATCACGCCGCTGGAGGACTGGCGCTGGACGGACGGCCCGGTGGACGGCCCGGTGCTGGTGCAGACCTCGGCCCACGGTGCGGCGGATGCCGCCGTGGTCGATCCGGACGGCACGGCTGTGCGCTGGATCGAGTCCCGCCGGAAGGTGGCCCCGGGCCAGAGCGTGGTCGCCTATGCGGGCGACATCGTGGCCGGCGGCGGTACCGCGGCCCGAGCGGCCAAGTTGCACGCCTGACGACGAGCAGCCACCGGCATCGCGGCAACACTGGTACGTCGGCTGGCCGGACGGTCTCGGGCGGTCAGGTCGGTATCAGCACGGCCGTATCCGAATGCAGTGCGGCCAACCCCTTGTCCAGCGTCACCAGCGATCCGCCGAAATGGGCTGCCAGCGCCGCGAGGTACGAGTCGGTCACCTGGCGATGGCCGATCGCTCCGGCCAGAACCCCGGGGGTGTAGGCGATCTCGTCGGGCCAGAAGACGTGCTGGGGCTGCGACACGATCTCATCCAGCGCGGTCAGCGCTTCGAGTGCCCCCATGCCGGCCCGAAGCAGGAACCGGAGCAGCGTTCCCTGCGTGATCGGGCAGGTGGCCAATCGATCGTCGTGGCCCTGGAGCCACTCGTGAGCTTGCCGGTGGTGGATGTGGTCCGGGACGGTCAGCGCGATCAGAACGTTGCCGTCGGCCAGGGCTGCGCTCACTCGTCCCCCGGCGGGTTTCACCACTCGTCTTCCAGAGATCTGACATCCTCGGCGGTGACGGGTCGACCGAGCTTGACGATGGGCCATCCCGAGGGTGTCGTTTCGACCCGGGGCGCCTCTTCGGGAGCGATGCCGAGTGCGCTCCGGACGCAGTCGGTGATGACCTGGCTCATCGTCTTGTTCTGCTGGTGGGCTAGCTCCCGCGCCAACGCGTGCAGATCGGGCGGCAGGTCGACCGTCGTGCGCATCACTGCATCATAGCATCTTGACGCAACAATGATGCACGGTGACGCAAGGATGACGCAACGAGTGGTCACGGGCATGCGGCAAGGGCGCTGACATCGGTTGACCGAAAAGGGTCAGCCGAGTGTGAGGCCACGGCGCTCGGCGGTGGCCAGCACAGCTGCGGGTCGGCTGGGCGACAGCAGGAGGGCGGCGAGCGAGCGCTCCTCGCTGCGGTTGCGTCCTGTCATGACGCCGGCCTTGACGGGCTGGCTGAGACGCAGCTCCAGAGCCATGCCGAAGGCTTGAGCGGTCAGGTCGGCGGCGGCGCTGTCGGCGCGGGCCGGGCCGATCGAGTCGATGCCGCGGCGGCTCAGGGGCAGCGGCTCGGCCACCGCGAGATGGTCGTGCAGCACCAGCCCATTGGGGACGAACACCAGCCAACGCCGGGCCAGCCGGAACAGGGTGTGGGCCGCGAAAGCGGCTGCCGGCAGCCCGATCACGGCGGCCGCTATGCCAGCCGGCCAGCCACGGTCGGCCAGCAGCAGGGGTCCGACGGCGACACCGGCCACGGCGAGCGCTCCCATCGGCACGACCAGCGCGACGATGACCGGTCCTGGCGGGCGTAGCAGGAAGCGGCGCTCGTCGCCGTAGCTGGCCGCGTCGACTTGGGCCTCGGCGTAGGCGGGGTGAAACACGATCAGGGTGCCGACCACACAGAACAGGTGACCGACCACGGCGACGGGATCCGAAATTGAGGCTGCGGCGAGCGCCAACTCCAGGGCGCCGGCGGGCAAGCCGATGCGAGCCACGGTCAGCGCCCGAGGTCCCGGCAGCAGCAGCGCGGCGAGCACTAGGGCGTAGGCGAGCCACATGGCGGCGATCACCGTGGCTCGGGCTGCATCGTCGGCTGGTCGCAGCGCGGGAGTGATCACGTCGCCGAGCAACGCGGCCACCCCGACCGCCAGCCAGGCCGCGACCGCTCCGGTGCGCACCCTCAGCGCGGATCGGTCCCGGTTTCTCTCCGACGAGCGCGTGTCGCCTGGCACGGCCGCCATTGTGTCACCGGCCGGCGATAGCGCGGCACTAGGACGATCACACGCAGATGTAGCCTCGGACGATGGCCGAACCTGCCGGCGCCGACGCGGGCACAACCCTCGACTCCGCCGCACGTGTTCGCGAGCTGCAGGCCCTGCTCAACCACCACTCGGCGCTGTACTACGCGGGCAAGCCCGAGATCCCCGACGCCGACTTCGACGACCTGCTCAACGAGTTGAAGGCGTTGGAGTCACGTCACCCCGAGCTGGTCCATCCCGACTCGCCCACCCAGCGCGTGGGCGCCCCGCCCGATGACACCGTGTTCGCGCCGGTGCGCCACGAGCCGCCCATGATGTCGCTGCACAATGCGCTCGACCTCGAAGAGCTGCGGGCCTGGAACGAGCGGGTGCATCGCGCCCTGGCTGCCGGCACGACCGGCCCGGGTGGCGAGCAGGCCCTGCCGACCATGGAGGACACGTCGATCGATGCATATGCGGTCGAGCTGAAGTTCGACGGGCTGGCCATCTCGGTGCGGTACGTCGACGGCGTGCTGGTGCGGGCCGCCACCCGGGGCGACGGCCGGACCGGCGAGGACGTCACCCACTCGGTGCGCACCATCGCCGACATACCCATCCGGCTGAGCGGACCGGCCCCCCCGGTCCTGGAAGTGCGCGGCGAGGTGATCCTGCGTCTCTCCACCTTCGAGAGGCTCAACGCCCGCCAGATCGAGCGGGGCGAGAAGTCGTATGTCAACCCCCGCAACGCGGCCGCCGGCTCGCTTCGCCAGAAGGACGCCCGGGTGACCGCGGAGCGGGGCCTGTCGTTCTGGTGCTACCAGCTCGGCGACGCCCCGGGCGGACCCGCCTTCAATTCGCACCTGCAGACGCTGGAATGGCTGGCGTCGCTGGGCTTGCCCGTCAACGAGCACGCGGTCTGCCTGGACGATCTGGCTGCGGTGGAGGCCCATGTGGCCGACTACGAGCGCCGCCGACACGAGTTCGACTACGAGTTCGACGGCCTGGTCGTGAAGGTCGACGACCTCGCTCTCCAGACGCAGCTGGGGGTCGACGCCAAGGCACCCCGCTGGGCCGTCGCCTACAAGTTCCCGCCCGAGGAGCGCACCACCAAACTGCTCGACATAGAGGTGTCGATCGGGCCGTCGGGCCAGGCCACCCCCTTCGCCCGGCTCGAGCCGGTGTTCGTGGGCGGCGTGACGGTGGCGACCGCCACCCTCCACAACGAGGACCAGGTGGCGGCCAAGGACGTGCGGCCCGGTGACACGGTGATCGTGCGCCGGGCCGGCGAGGTGATCCCCGAGGTGGTCGGGCCGGTGCTGTCGGAGCGCGCCCCCGGGTCGGAGCCGTGGTCCTTTCCCCGTTACTGCCCGGTGTGCGGCCAGCCGCTGCAGCGGGCCGAGGGCATGTCGGCCACGCAGTGCGTCAACTACGACTGCCCCCGCCAGATCAGGGGCCGTGTCGAGCACTTCGTCGGTCGGGCCGCCATGGACATCGAGTTCCTCGGCGAGCGCAACATCGACCGCTTCGTCAGCGAGGGCCTGCTCGGCGATGTCGTCGGGCTGTACTCGCTCGACTACGAGAAGATCGAGCAGATGGAGGGCTTCGGTCAGATCTCGGTGAACAACCTGCGCCGGTCCATCGAGGCCAGCAAGCAGCAGCCGTTGTCCAGACTGCTGTTCGCGCTCAGTATCCCCGAGATCGGCCAGGTCAACGCCAGGGTGCTGGCTGCGTCATTCGGCGACGTCGACCGCATTCTCGACGCCGATGAAGAGGCCTTGGCGGAGGTGGAGGGGTTCGGCCCAATCATCGCAGCGTCGGTGCGAGCCTGGTTCGACGATCCGCGCAACCGCGAGCTCATCGAGGGACTGAGGGCGGCCGGGCTGCGCATGGAGGCTGACGAGCCCGGTGGCGAGGACGAAGGCGAGCCCCTGCCCCAGACCCTGGCCGGCATGTCGGTGGTGGTGAGCGGCGCCTTGGAGGGCTTCAGTCGTGACGAGGCCAAGGAGGCCATCCTGGCCAGAGGCGGTTCGGCACCGGGCTCGGTGTCGGGCCGGACCACCGCGCTGGTGGTGGGCGCCGACCCGGGCGCATCCAAGCTGCGCAAAGCGGAGGCGTCGGGCATCCCCGTGATCGACGAGGCCGCGTTCCAGGAACTGCTTGAGACCGGCCAGCTGCCCTAGCCGGGATCCACCGGCGCGATGGCCAGGGGTACGCGCCGGCGATCTCGAGTCGATTGTTGTGGACATACCACCCAAAGCCAACCCGAGTTTCTGATTCAGCCGGTGGATCGGCGCGCCTCCGCCACCGTGACACAGGGGCGATGTAGGTTCATCACCGATGAGCACTCCGGCACGAAGGGGCGGCACAGCCACGTCCAGCTTCGGCGTGAGCCGGCGGGAGGGCCACGACGCCTCGGCCTTCTACGAGCGCTTCTCTGCTCCAGAGATCAGCCGGGACTCGGAGATTCTTGCCCACGCGAGCCGCAATCAGCTGTGGGTCGGCGATGCGCGCGACATGGACGCCCATGGAGACGTGGCCGACAACTCCGTGGCTCTGGTTGTCACGTCGCCGCCGTACTTCGCCGGCAAGGAATACGAGGAGGCGGTGGGGGAGGGCCATGTCCCCGCCAGCTACAAGGACTACCTGCAGATGCTCCGCGACGTCTTCGCCGAGTGCAAGCGCAAGCTTGAGCCGGGAGGGCGCATAGCCGTCAACGTGGCCAATCTGGGCCGGAAGCCGTATCGCTCCCTCTCGTCCGACGTGATCGGGATCCTGCAGGATGACCTGGGGCTATTGCTGCGAGGCGAGGTCATTTGGCGCAAGGCGGAGGGTGCGGCAGGCAACTGTGCCTGGGGGAGCTTCCAGCGTCCGGCCAATCCGGTCCTGCGGGACCTGACCGAGCGGGTCGTGATCGCGTCCAAGGGACGTTTCGACCGAGCGCTGTCGGCTGCGGAGAGGTCGACCCGCGGACTGCCGTCGCTGGGCACTGCCAATGCCGACGAGTTCATGGACGCCACCACCGACGTATGGGAGATCCCGGCGGAGTCGGCCACCCGCGTGGGGCACCCCGCCCCGTTCCCGGTGGAGCTGCCCGAGCGCCTGATCGACCTGTACACCTACCGGGGCGATCTCGTGCTCGACCCGTTCATGGGCGCGGGGACAACGGCCGTGGCCGCGGTGCGCACCGGTCGCCACTACGTGGGCTTCGACACCGATGGCGGCTATCTGGAAGTGGCGCGGCAGCGCGTCGCCCGGGAGCGGGAGCGGCTCCTGAGCGGAACGGGCACTCCCCGATGGGAGGCGGAGGGCAACACCCAGTCGCGCCTGTTCGAGCCGCCGGATGCAGATGGCGAACCGGGAGTCGCCGGCTCACCAGGGTCGAGCAATGGCGCCCATGGCTGGTCGGGTGATGACTTCCAGGCTCGGGCCGTCCGGGAGGGCCGCAAGGCCCAGGAGAAGGCGCGGCAAGTGCTGTCCGAGTGCGGGTTCAGCCAGATCCGGGAGAAGGCTTCGTTCTCCTGCGGAGTCGAGGTCAACTTCTCGGCGCTCGACCAGACGGGTCGGAGATGGCTATTCGATGTGTCGGGCGCTTTCAGCGTCACCCAACGCCCCGGGCTCCGTCGCACCGACACCTTGTGGAAGGCGATCGGTCGGGCGTCCGTCCTCCATACGGCTGGCTGCGACCAGCCTCTGGTGCTGCTCACCACCGACCGGCCCGCCCCCAACAGCGCCGGGCATCGCGCCCTTCAGGCAGTGACCGGACCAGGCAAGCCGGTCCATGCCGTCATCGAGATGGAGGACTTCCAAGACTTGGATTGCCTCCGAACTCTGGCCTACGGCGAAGCCTGAGCAGTCGACGCCAGCGCGTGCCGGCCTTCAGGACACCTCGAAGCACCAGCGGGCGGTGTCGGCCTCCTCGGGTCGGGCTATCAGCACGAAGGTTGCCACCGCACAATTGGTGTCGGGTGACAGCGCCTCGATGAGCCGGCCCTCGCCGGGGTCGAACTCGAACCGGTTGAGGCCCTCTATGTGGTTCACCTCGGCCGTCACGTCGACACCGTTGCCGACCTGCTCGCTGGGGTAAACGATCAGAGACGACAGCCGGTAGCGGGCGTCGAGAACCACCCCCACCTGCTGCTGCTGCAGAACCTGGTCGCCGGGGTTCGGGATCACGCGGTCCACGGCAGGACTGGCAGTGACCGTTTCGTCGGCGTCGTCGCCCGAGCCGATCAGGGCAGCCACGACGAAACCCAGGATCCCAAAGAGAATCAGCGCAGCGATGCTCACCCGGACCCGCAGTGAGCTGCGCGACGGTGGAGGCTGATCGGGGCCGGGGCTCCCGCTCCTGTTCGCTCTGCTAACGGGCCGCTCGGGCCCAGGGCCGTTGGTCGTCATCCCAGATCGCACGGTACCGGGCCGAAGTGCGACCCGGGAGGCGCACGCAAGTGCCGGGCGTCAACCGTCCATCGAGAACTGCTCGTTGAGAGTGATCACCCAGAACATGGCGCCCCGGTTGTCGGCCAGCATCGCCATCCGGCCCGGAGCCTGATCGCTGGGCGGCACCACCGTCCGGCCACCAAGCCGACCGCAGTGCTCGACCACGGCATCGCAGTCGTCCACCGCGAAGTACACGGCCCAGTGGGCGGGCACCCCCGAGGGAGCGGGCGAGGCGCTGGCGATGAAGTCGTCGCCCTGCCGGATCCCTACCAGCCCGCCCGTGCCCATCGGCACCGACGTCCAGCCCAATAGCTCCGAGTAGAAGGCCAGGGCCGCGTCCACGTCGCCGGTGACCAGCTCGTGCCAGCACATCGTGCCGTGCTCGTTCACGAGGTGCGCACCGAAATGTTCGATCGGCTGCCAGAGGATCATCACGGCGCCGGTCGGATCCTGCACCACAGCCAATCGCCCAGCGTCGGCAGCGTCCATCACCGGTCCGAGAGGGGTGCCGCCCGCCTGGGCCACCCGCGACGCCACAGCCTCGACATCGTCGACGGAGATGTACGTCTCCCAGGCTGGGGGCATGCCCATCTCGACCAGATCCTGGGGCTGGTCGAACACCCCGAGCACCGGCCGGGCGCCCTTGAGGCCGAGCGTGTAGACGCTCCCGTCGTCCCGAACGTCGTCGACGAAGCTCAGACCGAACAGTTCTGAGTAGAAGTCCCTGGCCGCCCCGGTGTCGGGGGTGCAAACGTCGACCCAGTTGAAGATTCCGTGCGGGTAACCGTCGCGCTCGGCCATGACCGCTCCTTGCGTTTCTTCTCTTCGACAGCGGCCGGGCACCCTAGCATCGGTCGGCGAGAGCACCGGCCGGTGGCGCCTCGGGCGGTACCGTGACGGCGATGATCTCCGCGCAAGAGGCGAGACGGGCATTCGGCGGCCGCTACCAGCTGCTGGAGTTCGTCGGAGAGGGGTCGAACGCTCGTGTCTACGTTGCTGAGGATCTCACTCTGCGCCGGAGAGTGGCGCTGAAGATCCTGCGAGCCGACACCGCCGAGGACGCCGGCTTCACGGAGAGCTTCGCGGATCAGATGCGGGCCACCTCAGCGCTCAGCCATCCTCGAGTGCTGCCCGTTTACGACTGGGGCGTCGATCCTCAGCCGTACACGGTGACGGAGTATCTCACCGGCGGCAGCCTGTCTGCTCTCCTGCGCGAGGGTTACCGGCTCACTCCGTCGCAGGCGCTCATGGTCGGGCTGGAGGCCGCCCGGGCCCTCGTGAACATCCACAAGGGCGGTCGCGCACACTTCGGCCTGACGCCCTCCGCCATCCTGTTCGACTCCGGTGCCCGGCCCTACATCTCGGACCTCGGCTTGGCCGCGGCCCTCGAGGAGGCTGCTCAACAAGCGGCCGAGACTGCTGATGCGGGCCCAACCGAGACCGCCGACCCGGCTGCGGCCCCGACGGCCGCAGCCACAGTCGACCCGGGTGGCGCACCGGCGAGCTATTCCCGGATCGAGCAGGCGCAGGACGTCCACGATCTGGCTCTGGTCCTCTGCGAGGCGGTCACCGGCTCCAGGAACCTGACCGTCGATGTCGGCGGCCCGGACCCGATCCCCATCACCGCCCTCGGCCCGCTTCAAGCAGTGCTGGAGCGCGCCATCGCGGCCGATCCCATCGGAAGGTTGACGGCATCCGAACTGGCATCCGAACTGCTGCGGATCGCGCCCCTGCTGCCGCGGCCCGACCCGCTTCCCCTGGCCATCTCGAAGGCGCCGCCCGCCGATGCGGGTCCAACCCAGGGCAGCAGCGAGGCCTTCGAGCAGATCGGGCCGACCGTGTCGGAGCGTCTGGCGATCCCCCACGACGACATCCCCCGACGCCGCTGGCCCGGGCTGCTGCTGGCCGCCGTCCTGGTGCTGGGCGGCGCGGCCGGCGGAATCTGGGCCTGGCTTTCAGTCGGATCCGATCCCACCGTTCCCGACCTCCAAGGCCAGCCGCGGGCCGCGGCCTCATCGGCTGCGGCCGAGTCGGGTTGGGAGGTCAATGAGGTACTGGTGCGGATGCCGTACACCGAGCGCGGGGAGATCCTCCGCACCGAGCCCACCGCTGGCGCCCCATTGGGCGAGGGCGAGACGCTGGACGTGTTCGTTTCGCTGGGCGAGCCGCTGATCCTGGTCGCCGACTTGGACGTCGTCTACGGCATGACGGTGGACGATGCCGCCGACGAACTGATGGCGGCGGGCCTCGACTTCGCCGGGGAGACGCTCGCCAACGACGACGTTGTCCCGGCCGGGAACGTGATCGGTCTCGACCTGGCCGGCGACGTCTATGAGCTGGAGGTTGGCAGCGACGTAGTGCTGCTTGTCTCCGAGGGCCCGGCCGATCGGATCGTCCCCAGGGTGCCTGAGAGCCGGGAGTTGGATTCAGCCGCCGACGCGTTGGATGCGATCCAGCTGGTGCCGCGGCTCGTGCAGGAGTTCTCCGCCGAGGTGCCGGAAGGCACCGTGATCGGCTTCCGTCCCGCCAGCGGCAACTCGCTGCCGATTGGCAGCACGGTGGAAGTGAGGGTCTCGCTGGGCCCCGTCCCCGCGGAGCCTGAGGAGCCCGCAGAGGACGAGGAAGTTCTCGACTCGGAGGGACAGGAGTCCGAGGGCGGAGAGTCCGGCGGAGAGGGCTCCGACGGATAGGCGTGGGGCCTATCCTTCCGACGTGTCCGGCCGGATAACCCGCGACGAGGCGGCCCATGTGGCCCGGTTGTCCCGCCTGCGCTTCAGCGACGAGGAACTCGATGAGCTCGCGGCGCAGCTCTCTGCGGTGCTTGACCACGCCGCCGACGTCGAGGCGCTCGACGTGACCGACATCGCGCCGACCTCGCATCCCCATCCGCTCGTCAACGTGACCCGGGCCGATGTGATACGGCCGTCGCTGGACCGGGGCGAGGTACTGGCCCAGGCGCCGTCGGTGGATGACGGCCAGTTCCGGGTGCCCCCGATCCTGGGCGAGGCACCGTGATTAGACGGGGGTTGCTGCGGGCCGCACCGCTGCGGGCCGCGCCGCTGGGGGAGGCACCGTGATTGGACGGGGGTTGCTGCGGGCCGCGCCGCTGGAGGAGACACCGTGACCGCCCTGGGGATCGCCGCTGCGGTGAAGTCCGGAGAACGCACGGCCCTGGACGTGCTGGACGAGCACCTCGCCAGGATCTCCCAGCGTGACACCGAGATCGGTGCCTTCAACCTGGTGCTGGCCGACGACGCGAGGACGGCTGCCCGCAACGTGGACGCCGCAGTGTCGAGGGGCGAGGCGGTCGGACCGCTGGCAGGGGTGCCGGTGGCGCTCAAGGACAACCTGTGCACCAGGGGAGTGCCCACCACCTGTTCGTCACGGATGCTCGAGGGTTGGCGCCCCCCATATGACGCCACCGTGGTGCAGCGGCTCCGCTCCGCCGGAGCGGTCATCGTCGGCAAGACGAACCTCGACGAGTTCGCCATGGGCTCGTCCACCGAGAACTCCGCCTTCGGACCCACCCGCAACCCCCACGACACCGGCCGGGTGCCCGGTGGCTCCAGCGGCGGATCGGCCGCCGCGGTGGCCGCGGGGTTCGCGCCGCTGGCGCTTGGGTCCGACACGGGAGGGTCGGTCCGCCAGCCGGCCGCGCTGTGCGGTGTGGTCGGCCTCAAGCCCACCTATGGAGCGGTGTCGCGCTACGGGCTGGTCGCGTTCGCCTCTTCGCTCGACCAGATCGGCCCGATGGCGTCCAACGTCGCTGACGCGGCGGCCTGCCTCGAGGCCATCTCGGGGCACGACCCGCTCGACTCCACCTCGATCGACGGCGCCCGCGATCCGGTCGTGGCCGGGCTGGGCAAGGGTGTGGACGGCCTGCGGGTCGGGCTGGTGGCCGAGTTGTGCGCCGGGAGCGCCCGCCTTCAGGGGGCCGACGGGCTGGGCGGGGTCTCGGCCGTCGAGGGTGTCGCAGCCGATGTCATCGCCCGGGTCGACGCCGCCGCGGCCGCGCTGGAGGCTGCGGGCGCGGCCGTGACCGTCGTGTCGGTGCCGTCGGCAGTGCTGGGCCTGTCGGCCTACTACCTGATCGCGCCGGCCGAGGCGTCCAGCAATCTGGCCCGCTACGACGGTGTGCGCTACGGGTTGCGGGTGGACGCGGCCAACGCCGCGGAGATGAACGTCAACTCCCGCAGCGCCGGTTTCGGCGCCGAGGTGAAGCGCCGGATCATGCTCGGAACCTACGCCCTGTCGGCGGGCTACTACGACGCCTTCTACGGCAAGGCCCTGCGGGTGCGCACGCTGATGCTGCGGGAGTTCGCCGCGGCCTACGCCGATGTGGACGTGCTGCTGGGGCCGACCGCGCCGACGACCGCTTTCGAGCTGGGAGCCAAGACCGCCGACCCGCTGCTGATGTATCTCAACGATGTGTGCACGATCCCGTCGAACCTCACGGGCCACCCGGCGGTGTCGGTGCCCTTCGGCCGCGGCGACGATGGCCTCCCGGTGGGCGTGCAGCTGATGGGACCGGCCCTGTCGGAGCCGGTCCTGCTTCGGGCCGCGGCCGTGCTCGAGGAGGCCGCGCCCTCCGACGGGAGCGCTCCATGAGCCCGGCCGTGCCCAAGCGAGAGCCGGCGGTGCCCGAGGGAGAGCCGGCGGTGCCCGAGGACTGGGAGCTGGTAGTCGGCTTGGAGGTCCACGTGGAGCTGAGCACGGCCACCAAGCTGTTCTGCGGCTGCGCCAACCGCTTCGGCGACGAGCCCAATACCAACGTGTGCCCGGTGTGCCTGGGGCTGCCGGGCTCGCTGCCGGTGGCCAACGCGGCGGCGGTGGACTTCGCGATGCGCCTGGGTCGGGCTCTGGGCTGCGAGGTCCAAGGAGCCGTCTTCGCCCGCAAGAACTACTTCTACCCGGACATGCCCAAGGACTACCAGATCTCCCAGTACGACCAGCCCACCAACACTGACGGCCGCCTCGATCTGCCCGACGGTCACACCGTTGGCATCGAGCGGGCCCACATCGAGGAGGACACCGGCAAGACCACCCACATCGGAGGGGGCGGGCGCATCCACGACGCCGACTATGCGCTGGTCGACTACAACCGGGCCGGCGTCCCGCTGGTGGAGATCGTCAGCCGCCCCGACATCCGCACCGCCGAGCAGGCCCGGGCCTACGTGCGCGAGCTGCGGGCCATCCTGCTGGCCATCGGCGTGTCCGACGCCCGGATGGAGGAGGGTTCGATGAGGGTGGACGCCAACGTGTCGGTCCGTCCGGCCGGTGCAGACGAACTCCGGACCCGCTGCGAGATCAAGAACCTGAGCTCGCTGCGAGCGCTGGGCCGGGCCATCGCCTATGAGGCGCGGCGCCATGTGGATCTGTGGTCCGGCGGCGAGCGGCCCCGCCAGGAGACCCGCCACTGGGACGAGGCGAACGGGCGCACCACGCCGGGCCGTTCCAAGGAGGGCGCCGACGACTACCGCTACTTCCAGGATCCCGACCTGGTGCCGCTGGTGCCGGCGGCCGAGACCATCGCGGCCATCGACGCTGCCCTGCCGCCGCTGCCGGCCGCCCGCCGGGTCGACCTTGCGGCCGACGGTGGGGGAGCGGTGTCGGCCACCGATGCCGCCCTGCTGGTGGAGCGGGGCCAGGACGGCCTGGTGCGGGCCGCCATCGCGGCCGGGGCCGATCCGGGCGTGGCCGCCACCCGGGTGGCGAACGACCTCGCCGTCGACGACTGGTCACCGGTCACCCCCGAAGGTCTGGCCGCACTGGTCGCCATGGAGACCTCCGGCCGCCTCACCGCCACCCAGTCCAAGCAGGTGCTGGCCGAGATGGCCGAAGGAGGCGGGGCCCCCGACGCGATCGTGCAGCGCCGAGGCTTCCAGGCCATGGCCGGCGACGATCTGGCCGCAGTAGTCGATCAGGTCATAGCCGGCAACCCCGATGCGTGGTCGCGGTTCTGCGCGGGCGACGAAGCCGAGCGGAAGAAGCTGGCCGGCTTCCTCACCGGCCAGGTCATGCGGGCCACCAGAGGCCAGGCCGACGGAGCCGCCGTCAACCGCCTCTTGGGAGAAAGGGCCGGCTCTTAGCGATCAGCGCCGGTGACCTGCCAGGCCGGGCCGGCGAAGCGCCACAGCATCAGAACGAGGCGGGTTGCCATCCAGGCGTGCAGGGCGGCCCAGAGCCAGCCGATGCCCGCGCCGGCGGCGACCACCAGCAGCCCGCCGCAAACCAGGACGACGCCCGCTCCGACCATCGACACGGCCAGGAAACGGAGGTCGCCGGCGCCGATCAGCACGCCGTCCAGGGCGAACACCACTCCCGCGGCGGGCTGGGAGAAGCCGACGTGCAGCAGAAGAAAAGCGGCCAAGGCGACTACGGCGGTGTCCGACGTGAATACGTGAGGCAGCGCCGGTGAGAGGGCAAGCACCGCCACTCCCGTCATCACACCCGAGACTGCGCCCCAGCCGATCATGCGCCGCCCGAGCGCTCTGGCCCGGTCGGGCCGGCTGGCGCCCAGGGCAAGGCCGATCAGGGCCTGCCCCGCGATGGCCACCGCGTCGAGCACCAGGGCCAGCACCGTCCAAACCTCGAACACGATCTGGTGTGCGGCCAGGTCGTCGGTGCCGATCCGGGCTGCTATCGCCACGGTGACGGTGAGGCTGGCCCGCAGAGCCGAGGTCCGGATCAGCAGGTCCCAACCGGCCACGGC
The DNA here is from genome assembly GCA_965203575.1 of Candidatus Aldehydirespirator sp. Lineage (GTDB taxonomy): Bacteria > Actinomycetota > Acidimicrobiia > Acidimicrobiales > Aldehydirespiratoraceae > Aldehydirespirator. The sequence goes on along the minus strand of OZ241894.1, from coordinate 835,659 downwards.
CAACCGGCGGATGACTGCGGGATGGGGCCGCAGGCTCACGTCGTGGCGGGCCACGGCCTGCTTGATCCACCACACGAAGGTGGCCGCGGCCGCCGTCTGGGCCACCACCGTCGACAGGGCCGAGGCGCCGATCCCCTGGTCGAAGCCGTAGACCAGCACCACTTCGAGCAGGAAGTTCCCCACTGCCGATCCCAGGGCCACCGCGAAGGGTCGCTTGGTGTCCTGCACGCCCCGCAGGTAGCCCACGCCGGCCAGCATCACCAGCATGGCCGGCAGCCCGAACAGCGAGATCCGCAAATAGACGAGGGCGTTGTGGAGCACCTCGGGGTCGTCGCCCCCCAGCGCGTCCACCAGGGTCGGCGCGAGGACGAACCCGACCACCGCCAAGACCACACCTGCGGTCACTGCCAGCCAGATGCTCTGCACAGCCTGGTGGGCGGCCCGCCGGTGCTCACCCGCTCCCAGCAGTCGAGCCACCGTGGCCGTCGTTCCGTAGGCGAGGAAGATAAACATAGCGTGGGCGGACAGCAGGATCGACGAGGCCACGGCCAGACCGCCGAGTTGGGGGGTGCCGATGCGGCCGACGATGGCGGTGTCGGCCAGCACGTACAGCGGCTCGGCCACCAACGCGCCGAGAGCGGGCCACGCCAACCGCCAGATCTCGGTGTCGTCGCTGGTCCAGCGCAGCCGGGGAGACATCGGCGCGAGGCTAAGAGGCCGAGCGGGCGGGTGCGCGAGCCCAGCCCATACGGGCGAGGCCGTGGCCCGAGCGGCCCGTGAGCGCAGCGAACAAGAGCGGGAGTCCAGGTGGAAATGACAGGTGACCCGTCGCGGTTGCCTCGTGTCGATTCAGCGGCCATACTTGGCGCCGTGAACGACGCTGTCCTGCTCGTGGAAGTACTGGCCTGACAGCGCGCGCTCGCAAACCCATCCGATCGTGCGCAGACCTCCCCCAGGGAGGTCGTTTCGCGTACGGCCCGCAACACCGACCACACCCCGAGCATCGCCCCGGAGGCCCACCATGGACATGAACGGCGGACAAGCCCTCGTCAAGGCCCTCGAGCGCGAGGGCACCGAAGTGGTGTTCGGGCTGCCGGGCGGGGCCATCCTGCCTGTGTACGACCCGATCATCGAGTCGCCGATCCGCCACATCCTGGTGCGTCACGAGCAGGGCGCGGGGCACATGGCCGAGGGCTACGCCCACGCCACCGGGCGCCCCGGTGTGGTGATGATCACCTCCGGGCCGGGGGCCACCAACGCCGTCACCGCGCTGTGCGACGCCTACATGGACTCGATCCCGCTGGTCTGCATCACCGGACAGGTGCCTTACGCCGCCATCGGCACCGACGCCTTCCAGGAGTGCGACACCACGGGGATAACCCTGTCGGTCACCAAGCACAACTTCCTGGTGACCGAGGCCCAGGACATCCCCCGCATCATCCACGAGGCCTTCCACATCGCCACCACCGGGCGGCCGGGCCCGGTCCTGGTGGACATCCCCAAAGACATCGTCGATCCCCGCAACCCGCGCTCGGCCATGACCTGGTACGAGCCCACCGACGACATCATGGAGCTCCCCGGGTACCAGCCCGCCACCGTCGGTGATCCGGATCTGGTTCGGGCCGCGGCCGAGATGATCTGCCGAGCCGAGCGGCCCGTGATCTACGCCGGCGGCGGGATCCTCAAGGCCCGGGCTGCGGCCGAGCTACTCGCTCTGGCCGAGCTGATCGACGTCCCGGTGGTCACCACCCTCATGGCCCGGGGATGCTTCCCCGACAGCCACGAGCTGTGCCTGGGCATGCCCGGGATGCACGGCAACTACACCGCGGTCACCGCCATGCAGAACTCTGACCTGCTGATCGCGCTGGGCGCCCGCTTCGACGACCGGGTCACCGGGCGCCTCGACGGCTTCGCGCCCGACGCCAAGGTGGTCCATGTCGACATCGACGCGGCCGAGCTCGGCAAGGTCCGGACCCCCGATGTGGCCATCCGGGGCGACTGCAAGCTGGTCATCGCGGACTTGGTCGAGGCTCTGCGAGCCTGCGGGGGCATCGACGCCCAGGCCGACCGCCGGGCGTGGCGCTCGCAGATCAGCGGCTGGCAGGAGCGCTACCCGCTCGTCTACGAGCAGTCCGAGCCGGGCGAGCTGCTCAAGCCGCAGTACGTGCTGGAGGTGCTGCGCGACTCGACTCCCGACGACACCATCGTCACCTCGGGCGTGGGCCAGCACCAGATGTGGGCCAGCCAGTACTGGCGCTTCGACCATCCCTACACCTGGATCAACTCCGGCGGCCTGGGAACGATGGGCTTCTCGGTGCCGGCCGCTATCGGGGCCAAGGTCGGGATGCCCGACCGGATGGTCTGGGCCGTCGACGGCGACGGCTGCTTCCAGATGACTGCCCAGGAGCTGGTCACCGCGTCGATGGAGCGCATTCCCATCAAGGTCGCCCTGTTCAACAACGCGTACCTGGGGATGGTCCGCCAGTGGCAGGAGATGTTCTACGAGGAGCGCTACAGCGAGGTGTACCTCTCCTACGAGATCCCCGACTACGTGAAGTGGGCCGAGGCCATGGGCTGCGTGGCCCTGCGGGTGGAGTCTCCCGAGGAGGTGGCCCCGGCCATCAACAAGGCCAACGAGATCGACGACCGTCCCGTGGTGCTGGAGTTCCGCAGCGAAGCGGGCGAGAACGTGTTCCCGATGGTTCCGGCCGGCCAGTCCAACTCCGACATCGTCGTCGACCCCTCGCAGCGATGACGGCCACCAGCGCGGCCGCGCCTGCCGATCACGACCACCGGTTCCACACCATCGTCACCACGGTGGAGAACAAGCCGGGCGTGCTGGCCCGGGTGGCGGGGCTGTTCGCCCGCCGGGGCTTCAACATCGAGTCCCTGGCCGTGGCCCCCACCGCCGACGAGCGCTTCAGCCGCATCACGTTCACCGTTGACGTGGCCTCGTCGTCGCTCGAGCAGGTGGTCAAGCAGCTCGACAAGCTCATCAACGTGGTGGAGATCAGCGAGCTCAGTCCCACGGAGTCCGTGGAGCGCGAGCTGATGCTGGTGACCGTGGAAGCGGCCGGTGGGCGCCGCCACGACCTGCTGGAGCTAGTCGACGACTTCCGGGCCTACGTGCTGGACGCCAACCAGTCGCAGATGATGCTGTCGCTGGCGGCCCGGCCGGGGAGGCTCGACGAGTTCGAGGAGCGACTGCGAGCCTTCGGGATCGTGCAACTCCAGCGCACCGGCCGGGTGGCCCTGCCCTCGCTGGACTCCTGACCCGCTTCGATCGGGTCTGCCCCTACGATCACATCGGCAACACGCAATAGGAGAGGTTTCCGTGGCCAACATCTATTACGAATCCGACGTCGACCGGTCGGCCATCGCCGGGCGGAAGGTGGCCGTGCTGGGCTACGGCTCGCAGGGCCACTCCCACGCGCTCAACCTCAAGGAGTCGGGGATCGATGTGCGCGTCGGCCTGCGAGAGGGCTCGTCATCGGTGGCGAAGGCGCAGGAGGCCGGACTCGAGGTCCGGTCCATCGGCGAGGCCGTCGCCGAGGCCGACCTGTCGATGATGCTCATGCCCGACACCGAGATGGGCGCCATCTACACCGAGCACGTCGAGCCGAACTTGTCGCCGGGGGAGGCGATCTTCTTCGCCCACGGCTTCAACATCCGCTTCGGGCTGATCTCGCCGCCGGAGTCGGTGGACGTCTGCATGGTCGCCCCGAAGGGGCCCGGCCACCTGGTGCGGCGCACCTACGTCGAGGGCGGCGGGGTGCCGTGCCTGGTGGCGATCGAGCAGGACGCGTCGGGCTCGGCGCTGCCGCTGGCGCTGGCCTACGCCGACGCCATCGGCGGGGCCCGGGCCGGGGTGATCGAGACCACGTTCACCGAGGAGACCGAGACCGACCTGTTCGGCGAGCAGGCCGTGCTGTGCGGGGGCACCACCGCGCTGGTGCAGGCCGCCTTCGAGACCCTGGTCGACGCCGGTTACCAGCCCGAGATCTGCTACTTCGAGTGCCTGCACGAGCTGAAGCTGATCGTGGACCTCATGTACGAGGAGGGCATCGCCGGCATGCGTTACTCGGTGTCCGACACCGCCGAGTACGGCGACCTCACCCGGGGACCCCGCATCGTCAACGACGCCGTGCGAGCCGAGATGCAGCGCATCCTGGCCGAGGTGCAGGACGGCTCGTTCGCCGAGGAGTGGGTGGCCGAGAGCCGGGGAGGCCGGGCCAACTTCCTGCGCCTGGAGGCGGCCGGCCACGATCACCCGGTCGAGATCGTGGGCAAGGAGCTCAGGGCGATGATGCCGTGGATATCGGCGGGCAAGGCGTCGGTGAAGGAGACCTCCGGTGGACAGGGCTAGCCAGGCACCCGTGATCGACATCGGCATCGACGAGGCCGACCGCGTCGCTATCGCCGAGGGGCTGTCGAGGCTGCTGGCCGACAGCTACACGCTGTACCTGAAGACCCACAACTACCACTGGAACGTGGTCGGGCCGATGTTCAACACGCTGCACCTGATGTTCGAGGAGCAGTACACCGAACTGGCCATGGCCGTAGACCAGATCGCCGAGCGCATCAGGGCGCTGGGCGAGCCCGCGCCCGGCAGCTACGCCGAGTTCGCCAAGCTCTCGTCGGTGTCAGAGGAGGCCGACCGTCCCGACGCCAACGAGATGATCCGCCGCCTGGTCCAGGGCCATGAAGCCGTCGTGCGCACTGCTAGGTCAGTATTCCCCGCCACCGAGAAGGCCGGCGACGAGGCCTCAGCCGACCTGCTCACCCAGCGAATGCAGGTCCACGAAAAAACAGCCTGGATGCTCCGCAGCCTGTTGGCCTGACGGCTGGCTACGCCGCCAGAGCAGAGTGAGCCCGGGCCAGGTGATGAGAACCATGGCTCGTCGGATCGTTCGGCGCGTCAGCCCGCGCCAGATCGTACTCCTGGCGCTTGGAGCTTGGCTGCTGATTTCCATGTGCATGCTGGTTGCTCTCGGCGAAGAACTCGACATGGACAGCGTGTTCTATGGATTCGGGAACAACGGAGGAAGAGTGGTGACTTCCACGAGTCCGACGCCAGAGAATCCGCCGCTGCCGGTAATGGCTGCGTTCGTGGCTGTTGGAGTTGTTGTCGGTCTGCCTTCTATTGTTCCGAAGAGGTGGTTCTCGATCACCCTGCATGGAAGTGCGATCCTCATCGGGCTTGCACTTGCGGCAACCATTCTCCGCCTCGGGGTACTGCTGATACCCGTGCTCGCTCTCCAACTTTGGGCGCTAAGTCGAGTGCGTAGTAGCCGGCGCCAGTAACCGCGTGACGAGGCCGATCGCGCATCGCCTGCACCGCCATGCATGACTGCTTTTGCACGGGACTGACTCTTCGAGAAACGGATAGGAAGCTGACCGAAAATCGAATAGGAAGCTGTCCGAGAATCGGATAGATTAGTTGCGTGGAGAGCACGCACCACCCTGAGGATCCTGCTTGGGCGAACGATGTCGGGGCTGAGCCGAGCCGCACACTCGGCGAGCGGCTCGCAGCGTCGCCCCCAGGGACCTACATCCCCCGGCTCGTCGATCGGCGCCTCAGCGATCTGCTGACCGCGGTGCCCGCAGTCGAACTGCGCGGCCCCAGAGGTTGCGGCAAGACGACCACGGCCGAGCGCCACGCCCGCACCTGCTTCTACCTCGACGACCCCAACGACGCGGACCTGCTCCGACGTGACGGGCGGGCTCTGTTCGAGGCCAGCGAGCCCCCGATACTGATAGACGAGTGGCAGCAGGCGCCCGAGGTGCTGTGGACGGTCAAACGCATCGTCGACCAGGCGCCCGCAGAGAACGGGCTGTTCATCATCACCGGCTCGTTCCGCTCGACGCAGGCCGGCCAGCTGCCGAGCACCGGACGGGTCGTTCCGCTCGACATGTTCCCGCTGACGGTGGCGGAGAAGACGCAGACAGTAGCGGAATCGCTGTTCGACAGGCTCTCGGCCGGCGATCCCGGAGACGCGGCGCCGACGTTGAACACCAACGACTACATCGAGATGGCCCTCGCGAGCGGCTACCCGTTGGCCATGGCCATGCCGTCGAAGGCACTTCGAGCCACGGCGCTGCGAGCCCGCGTCGAGCAGACACTCAACGTCGACTCCCTGCTCGGGCGCCAGGACCGGGTCAAGCTTCTCGAGTTCGCCCGTGTCTACGCGTCCCACAGCGGCCGGGTCATGCCATTGACACGGCTCTGCGAGGAGAGCGGCGTCACTCGCGCCACCGGCCGCGAGTACCTGGCCCTGATGGAGCGGACCTTCCTGGCCCACGAGTGTCCGGCGTTCGTTCCCGGCGGGGTCAACCGAGTGCAGAGGTCTCCCAAGCGACTGCTGGTGGACGCCGGCCTCGCCGCCGCGATGTGGGAGGGCGACGCTTGGACGATCAATCGCAGCGGCGACCTGCGAGGCCGATTGATGGAGACCTTCGTGGCCGCGCAGCTCCGGGCCGAGCACGACCCGAGGGTTTCGGGCTACCGGCTGCGCCATTTCCGCCGCGACGGCGGCCAGGAGGTGGACTTCGTCCTCGACGGCGGCCCCAGGGGCGTCGTCGGCGTCGAGGTCAAGGCCGGCGACCGCGCCGGCCTACACGAGGCTCGGCACCTGATCTGGCTTCGCGACCAACTCGGGAGCCGCTTCACGGGCGGCGCAGTGCTCCACACAGGCCCTAGGCGACCGGCAGTCCTGTCGCGGGCCGCCGACGAGTCTGAGGGCGGCGACATCTGGTCGGCGCCCCTAGCAACCCTCTGGCTCTAGCCCGGATGCTCCGCAGCCTGCTCGCGTAGCTTCTGGGTTTCTGGCGTCTCGGTGCCACGATCATCTCGACTTACAGACCGGCTTGTCGCAGCCGCAGCGAGGGCAGAGAATCCCGCCGTCAGTTGAGGCGTTCGACGATCATTGCCATGCCTTGGCCGCCGCCGACGCACATAAGACCTGAAATGGCGGGCGCCTTGGTAGTGCCCCACCTTGTGTAGGCACGTCGATTGCTATTGCGGTGCTGTGGTGCCCCAGCGGCGGACGATTACTTGGTCTCTGGCCTTGGGGTCGGTTATAGCGATGGTGGAGGTCGGGGTTCGGAGCCAGAAGGTGTCTTGACCGTCTTTGTGGTCTTGGACGGGATGACTGGAGGGGGCGATGCTGATGCGGGCGAGGTGGTTGCCGTTGATGGTGTGGAACTCCCAGGTGACGAGAGACATCGCGGCGTCTCCGAGGCGGGAGCGGATGAGGTTCTGTAGGTGCTGGCCCCAGAGGTCTTGGTCGCCTCGCTGGCCTCGTTTGGAGAACGTGGCGTAGTCGTCTTCGAGGCCGTGGACCGTACCGTCGTCGGCTACGCCGACCAGGAGGGTGCCGCCGAAGTCGGAGTTGGCGAACCCTGCGATGGTCTTGATGGCGGCGTCCTCAACCGCGCCGCCCTTGCGCTGCTGGTGGATGTCCCAGCGCAGGGTGGACTTGTACTCCAAGAACTCCGACTCCCGGTCGGGACCTAGCAGGTCGCCGATGGGGCATGTCCGTTGGCGGGCGACAGTGGCGCGCCTTTGCACCTCGACGGCGAAGATGTCCATGACTTCGGCCTGGAGTTCTTCGCTGTCGAGGTAGCTGAAGATCAGGTCGCTGTTGCGTTCGCGCCGTGACAGCAGCGCCTTGAGGTAGCGCTCGGGGAACACATGGTTGCGGAAGGTGGCCTCGTCGTTGTTGACGGCCTGGTTCTGGATCTCGGCGTCGGCTACCAGGTCTCCGGCGGCGGCCTCGAACACGAGGCGGTCCTCGTCGGTCCAGTCCGTGCCGAAGCGCTCGTTGATGCGGGCGATGATCTGCGACAACCGCTCGTGGTCGGGGTCGGCGGCGGGGCCCGTGCCCGAGAAGATGGTGGTGACCTCGCCCTCGCCGTCAGGAAGCTCGATGGAGCCCTCGAAGGCGATCTCGTGACGCAGGTGGGTCAGCTCCACCTCGGAGCCCAAGTCGATGCTCTGGCCGTGCTCGTGGTCCCGGATCAGTGCGGCCAGCGCCCGGCAGAACAGGTAGTCGCGCTCGAGGCCGGGGTTGCGGAACGGCACTACCAGCGACAGGAACCCGTACACCCGCACGAACCGGCCGAGAGCGTCGCGGAAGGACTCCTGGTCGTCGTCTCCCAGTCCGTTGAAGCGGTCGACTGCGGGCTGCAGCGCGGCGTCGATCTGGGCGTGGGTTCCCTCGCCCAGCAGCAGGGCTGCGGCCCGCTCTATCTCGCCGGTGTCGAGCACTCCGAAGTCGTCCAGGTCGCGGCGGGTGTCGAACAGCAGGTTGGGGTCGGTGGGCGGGGCGACGGTCTTGCCGTGGTACACCTCGAACGCCTCGCCGATCTCTTCGGCGTCGTTGACGAAGTCCATCACGAAGGTGGCCGACTTGTCGGGGTGGATGCGGTTGAGTCTCGACAGGGTCTGTACTGCCGCGAGTCCGGTGAGGGTCTTGTCGACGTACATGGCGGCCAGCTTGGGCTGGTCGAAGCCTGTCTGGAACTTCTCGGCCACCACCATGATCTGCCACTGGTCGGTGTCGAACTGGGCGGCGGTCTGGGATTCCCCGAAGCCGTTGGCCCGCGATTCGGTCAGCCCCTCGACCTCGCCCGAGAACGCCACCAGTACTCCCAGGTCGTAGCCCAGGTTGGTGGCGTAGGCCTGCAGCGCCCGCCACATGCGCACCGCGTGGGGCCGTGACGAGCACACGACCATCGCCTTGGCCTTGCCGGTGATCTGGCCGGCGATCTTGGTGCGGAAGTGCTCGACGATGATCTCAGCCTTCTGGGCCAGGTTGTCGGGGTGCAGGGTCACGAAGCGGGCCAGCGCGCTGCGGGCCTTGGCGGTGTCGTAGGACGGGTCGTCGAGGATCGCCTTCTCCAGGTGGTAGTACTGGTTGTAGGTGACGTAGCCGGCCAGCATGTCGCAGATGAAGCCCTCCTCGATGGCCTGGCGCATCGGATACAGATGGAACGGTTCGTGACGGCCGCTGGGGCCCACCTCTCCGAACAGTTCCAGGGTGCGGCCCTTGGGGGTGGCGGTGAAGGCGAAGAACGACAGGTTGGACTGGCGGCCCCGGGCGGCGACCGCCTCCGCCAGCAGCGCGTCGACTTCGCCCGGCTCCACATCGTCGTCGGCCTCGACTTCGGGCTCGGCTGACCCCAGGGCGCGGCGCAGTTCCTTGGCTGCCTCGCCTGTTTGTGACGAGTGGGCCTCGTCGACGATCACTGCGTAGTCGCGTTCGGGCAGCGACTCGATCTTGTCGAAGATGAACGGGAACTTCTGCAACGTTGTGACGATGATGCGGGCCTGTTCGCCTGCCAGGGCCTCGGCCAGCTGAGCCGAGTCCTCGTCGATGCGCTGGACCACGCCGATGGCGTGCTCGAACTGGCTGATGGTGTCCTGGAGCTGGCGGTCGAGCACGACCCGGTCGGTGATGACCACCACCTTGTGGAACACCTTGGCGTCGTCAGCGGAGTGCAGTGACGACAGCCGGTGCGCCAGCCAGGCGATCGAGTTGGACTTGCCGGATCCAGCGGAGTGCTGCACTAGGTAGCTGCGGCCCGGGCCGTTCTGTTTGGCATCGGCCTCCAGGCGCCGGACTGCGTCCCACTGGTGGAACCTCGGGAAGATCACGTCAGGGCGGGCCCGAGATCCCTTTGATGGCTTCGTCACATGCACGAAGCGGCCCAGGATGTCCATCCATGCGTCGCGGCTCCACACCTGCTCCCACAGGTAGGCGGTGCGGTGCCCACCGGGATTCGGGGGGTTGCCCGCACCCAGGTTGCAGCCCCGGTTGAACGGCAGGAACCGGGTGCGGGTGCCGGCCAGCCGGGTGGTCATCATCACCGAGGAAGGATCGACCGCGAAGTGAACCATGCCGACCCGGCCCAGGGTCCGGTTGTTGGGTGGCCGGCCGCTCCGGTACTGGGCGACGGCGTTCTCGACGCTCTGGCCGGTCAGCGGGTTCTTCAACTCGGCGGTGGCCACCGGCACGCCGTTGACGAACAGGCCTAGGTCTACGGTGCGGCCGCTGGCCGGATCGAACGGCAGTTGCCTGGTCACCGACAGCACGTTGGCCTTGTAGAGGGTCGCCAGCTCCGGGGTCAACCCGTGTGCGGGCCTGAAGTACGCCAGTCGTATCGTGATGTTGCGGTCGACCACCCCGCGGCGCAAGACATCTACGGTGCCCCTCTTGTCCAGTTCCGCAGCCAGCCGCTGCACGAACCCGGACTGCGCCTTGCCCGCATCGCCGCCGTAGGCCGTGTCCACAAGGCGCGCCCACTCGCTCCCCTGCGTCGCGCCGATGAACTCGAACAAGTCGGCCGTGTCCACGCCCGCGTTGGCGTCGAAGTCCCGCGGCCCGTGCCCGACATAGCCGATCTTGACTCGCCGATACCCGCCGTGCTCGACCAGCCAGCCTGCAATATGCGCCTCGAAGTCCGCCTCGGTGACAGAACTCACGCCGCCACCCTTCCTCTACGGCTTCGACGTCTCGCCCATTCTAGTGACAACACACTTGTGCACCCCGAGGAGGGCCGGCTCGGGTCAATGGCCCGGTTGCCGCAGGTGGGGGACACTCAGCGCCATATCGTTTCTCGTCGTCGCAGCACTGTGCGAAGATGCCGGGGGCCAATCTGCCGAGGGGCGACAATGCCGAAGGCGCGACTGACACACGCAGGAGCTGAGAACGGAAGCCACCTCCAGGTCGCCATGCACGACCGCTATGCAATACGGGGCGTATCCCACCACGCCGCTGCGGCGGGCCTGGGACGAGAATGTTCCAATCTGCCCGCACGCGAGGCCAGAATGGATCATGATGGCTGTCCGCGTTGACGTTGCCGCGCCGCTCTACGCATGGGCTGCGGAGCGGTCGGGCCTCGACTCCGACGAACTCGTCCACAAGTTCCCCAAGCTCCGGCAGTGGGAGAGCGGCGATCGCTCGCCCACGTTGAAACAACTCGAACAGTTTGCGAGGGCAACCCGAACGCCCGTCGGCTACTTCTTCCTAGCTGCGCCGCCTAATGAAGAGGTTCCTATCCCCGATCTCCGTACGGTCGGCGACAGAGGCGTCAGGCGTCCGAGTGCCGATTTGCTGGACACGATCTATCAGTGCCAGCAGCGGCAGGACTGGTATCGGGACTACGCCCGGGGCATTGGACTGGACCAGGTTCCCCATGTCGGCTCGCTGTCGACGGCGACGCCCGTCGACGAGGCGGCCTCGGCCTTAACTGCAGCGATGTCGTTCTCGACGGAGCAACGGGGTTCGAACTGGTCCGAGGCGTTCGGCTACCTGCGTGACCAAGCCGAGGAGAGCGGTGTGCTCGTGATGGTCAGCGGTGTGGTGGGAAGCAACACCCGCCGTCGGCTCGACCCCGCCGAGTTCAGAGGGTTCGCGCTCGCCGACCCTCTGGCGCCGCTCGTGTTCGTGAACGGCGCCGACACCAAGGCCGCGCAGATCTTCACGCTGGCGCATGAACTGGCCCACATCTGGCTCGGTGAGAGTGCCCTTTCCGACGCAGATCTGGGGGTTCAGGCCACTCACGAGGTCGAACGCTGGTGCAATCGAGTTGCCGCTGAGGTGCTCGTACCTCTTGAGGCGCTCCGGTCGGACTTCGACGACCGTGCAGACCTCACGGGCGAACTGGATCGTCTGGCGCGCCGATTCAAGTCGAGCACACTCGTGGTGCTTCGCCGGGTGCACGAGGCTGGATTTCTTCCGTGGGGCGCTTACCGCCGGGCATACCAGACCGAGTTCGGACGTGTCATGGAACTGGTCGGCGCCAGCGGTGGCGGCGGAGACTTCTACAACACCCAGCCGGCGCGAGTCAGCAAGCGGTTCGCCCGGTCCGTCATAGTAAGCGCCCTCGAGGGCCAGACGCTCTACACCGATGCGTTCCAGATGCTCGGATTGAGGAAGCTCGCGACGTTCCACAGCATGGGCGAGCGTCTGGGGGTCATGTGACCACCTATCTGCTGGATGCGAATGTGTTCATCCAAGCTAAGAATCTCCACTACGGCTTTGACTTCTGCCCTGCGTTCTGGGAGTGGCTCGATGAGCAGAACAACGCCGCCAAGGTGTTCAGCATCGAACGGGTCCAAGACGAGATCCTCGCAGTCGACGATGAACTCGCTGCGTGGGCAAGGCAGCGGCCCGGACTGTTCCTGCCTCCGGACGAGACGATGGTGCCGAGCCTCGGTGCACTCAGCCGCTGGGCCACCGGCGCGGATTACGAACCAGCTGGCGTTGCAGTGTTCCTGCAAGCCGCGGACTACTACCTCGTCGCCCACGCGCACGCCCATGAGTACGCGGTCGTGACCCACGAGATCTTCAGCCCATCACCGAAGAAGATCAAGATCCCAAACGTATGCATCGGCGTTGAAGTCAAGTGCGTCACCCCCTACCAGATGCTCCGTTCAGAGCGAGCACGATTCGTCCTCAACCGCTCATCCGAGGATCCCAACCCCGCCTAGGAGACTGCTGAGTAATGCCGATTTCGCGCGACACGCAAGCCTCTGACCTAGGGTTTTGTGAACCCGAAACGGCAGTTTTGGGATATAATCAGCACTCTCCTAGGAGACTGCTGAATAATGCCGATTTCGCGCGACACGCAAGCCTCTGACCTAGGGTTTTGTGGATCCGAAACGACCGTTTGGGGACATAATCAACAGTCTCCTAGCTGTCAGTTCGCGTGAGGTTGTTGGCGCGTGATGCGGGTGGGCCGCCGACGGCGGTGTAGTGGCGGTGCCATTGTGGCGCGGCTTCGGTGCCGCACGATTCTGACCCTGACAGCCACGCGCCGCCGCCTTCGTCGTCGCAGAACTGCGTCAAGATACCGAAGCTCCGTCTGCTAAAGTCAGAGTCTCAGATCGAAGGCACTCCTGCGATTCGGACGTCCACATTCATGCTAGAGAGTGTATTGCAGGCTTGAGCGAGTGCGACTCGACTGAAGAAGGGCAAGGATTCCCATGCTTGTTGCACACTATCTACACCGATGATCAGGTAGACAATCGTGTAGTCGGAGCCGGTCAAGCCCTCATCAACTATATGAATAAAGGCTGGATCAAGACACTGAATTCTGGACCGAACCTGGTTCCGAAACTCATTGTCACTCAATAGAGCAGTTATCGAAACAGTTCCTTGCGACCACAGATGACTTAGCGCACTCGAATATGTCCGCTTCTTGGCGTGTACAATTGTACGGTCAAGAAATGCCATGTCGCAGAACTCGATTCGATTCGAACCGCCACCTAGTGGTATGTTCTTGCGATCCATCAAGAGCGCACCGAGTCCGTGCGCAACTCGAGAATTATAGTTTTCCTCAGTTTCGCCGACAATGTGCGGTGGAAATGAGGTCGTCGCGGAGAGAATGCTCGACACTTCAAGATTGATCTGTTCTACGAAGGATCCGTCCACTTCGTACCATCGCCCGTCGACCAGTTGATACGTAGCGTCTTCTCTTTCGATTTCGGCAATGAGGCAGCGATATACAGAACTCAGCCGACGGTTAGTCTGATCCCGGCTTCTCAATAGCACATCATCGCGCTTCGCTGTCTTGATCGTGTAGCTATCTGCTGCGTTTTGTCGTGTGCCGATATAGTCTGTGAGGCTAAGTTCTGGGTGAACAGTCTTGTCTCTGCCTCGCTCACTTGAGAACACATATCCCTCTAGCTCTTCAAGGTCTAGTATCTCAGGGGATGCAAGGTATAGGCATCGAAAGTCTGTAGACTCTCGTGTTAGGAGCGCACGGAGAGCGCTTGCCAGCATTCTGTCCAATTCGTCCGATTTCTCAGGATCTACAGGCAGAATGTGATCAACAAAGGGAAAGAGTTCCTTGTACCGTTCCAGTTGATACAGAGACAACAGATGATGTGCTCTATCTGCCAGCTCACCTACTTGAATCGACACGTCGAATGAGATACCGTCGGAGCCGTGTACGGATCCTCCGAGAACTTCAATGTGATCTCCAGTGGTCGATCCGGTTGCCTTAGTGAGGATGTCCCGATATTCGTTGAGATTGAAGGACGCCATGTCCGTTCCGATGCTCGATTGTGACCGTGAATTCACAACGATGTCTTCCTGACGACGCGTGTCGAGCCCTCTTAGTTTCGCGGGGTCGATCGTATTGAGCGTGACTCTTAGTCCGAATGAGCGGTCAATGCGATCTTGATCGAGGAGATGTCGGCCGTGCCCGAATGTATAGCAAACAGTTCGGAGGTCGCCGCCGGTCGTCTTTAGGCTAAGGGATAGGACAGCGCTGGTGGTTCTTGACTCAGGTGCTCTGAGATCGTCAGAAGATAGAGGGTCAAGAAACTCAACCCACCACGGGACTTGGCCGTGGCTCGTCTTGACGAATAGTGCTCCATCAGAATCGATATTGACTAGATCGTGCCTTGATACCCTCGATGGATCTCGGATCGCTTCATCAATGGATGTACCGGCCTTCATTAGGTACAGAGATAGATGGCGTTTGGGTTCTGGCATCGGTGGTGTCCATAGAGTGCTTCAGGCTTGAGTTCATGACTATAGCGGTTCAGTGGCGGATGCGGCAGGAGAGATCTTGCTCCGATGGCGTGAGTCGCGAGAAGGCTGAACTGGAGTACCACAGCGACGCGGGCTTGCCCCAAGAGCAGTAGTCTGCAATGGTCGTCCCTTTGCGCCCTAGTATCCCTACACAGCAGGGTTCCAGCACGGCGGCTACTCGTCGCTCGCATGATGGGACTTGATCTGGGTGTGCTGTCCGGATACCGTCTTCGAAGCTGTAGTTACACAGCGGCTTCCAGAACCGGCATCTCACCGGCTACGACTGCCGTGATCATGGCCTGCCTTCGCTCAAGGAGTAGTTGTATCTGGGATCCCAGCTTCTTGCATGCTTTCTTTGACGAGTCTTCGGCTTCATCAAGATCATGTGCGATGGTTCGCTGCTCTGAGATTGGTGGCCGTGGAACTCGCAATGACCCAATGATGTTGCGATTGATTCCACCAACTGCTGACTTCTGGGAGTCGATGTCTAGAGGAATCGAAGCGAGAAGGTGATATATCCACTTGCGGTCGTTGCCGCGGAAGTCCTTGACGTAGAGCGTAGTGTTGAGGGGCCAATAAGGAGTATCCACGAAGAACACCTCCCCGACTGTTCCATACCGTCCTGTAATGACGCCAGGACCGTCCGCTATAGCAGTGTTGTGAAAGCCAGAGACTCCTCCAGAACTCACGACCGGGATCTTGCCATCCTCTCGGTCATCACTCGGCAAGTCGTGTCCTCTCTGTAGTTCAAGGAGAACGCCTAGATTCATCTCGTGCCATGGTTCATGCAATCCTCCACCGTGCACAGGATCCAAGCCACAGAGCATCTTGGCACAGCGCAGTTCACGCCAGCGATCTTGGAGGAGTTCGATGAGGCGGCGCTTCTTGGAGATGAGGGCGTCGATGCGAGCGGTCTCGGCATCTAGATAGTCAGCTAGCGCTCGTTGTTCGGAAAGGCTCGGTACAGGAAGCGGAAGATCTGCGAGCGTCTCCCAGCGTCGGAAGTCTGCTCCACCTTCTCGTACTCCCTTTGCTAGGGCGCGAGGCACACCGGCCCAGGCCTGCGCTCTCATGGCGTAAGCAAAGAACCGTGGGTCCGACTCGACACGCGGCACACACACGATGCAGACGGATGACAGAGCTCCGGCTGAGTCGGCGACCCCGACCGAACCACGAAGAATGTCGAGACCGTGCACCACGAAGTCACCCACGTCGACCCCCTGGAACCCTGAGAGATCGGCCGCCTCGTGGTACCCCTCCTTGGACCGATTCGATCTCAATGTCACTTGACCGTCGGTGTATGCAGTGACGATCTCAGGGTCAGGCGGAAGCGGTCGCCTGACACGCTCGAATACACGGCGGAATGGCCTCTCCTCGAACGGCGAGCTAGTCGACAACCACCGGAACCGGCTCACTCGGCCACTCCTTTCAGCAGCGTCAGAACTTCGGCTTCTAAGGCCATGATCTCGGCGTCGATTTCGTGGATGGGGCGGGGCGGGGTGTAGGTGTAGAAGTGGCGGGTTAGTGGAATCTCGTAGCCGATCTTGGTCTTGTCGGGGTCGTGCCAGGCGTCTGGGACGTAGGGGTGGACTTCGGTTTCGATGTAGTCGTCTATGGCGGTGCGGTACTCGATGGTCGCTAGGCGGGCGGTCGGGTCTGGTTCGAAGGCCACGGTCACGTCGGGCAGCGGGACGTTCTCGTTGTCACGTAGGTCGGGGTCGGGCTTGGGGCTGCCTGATCGGTCGGTGATGACAGGAGCATCGGGGTCTCGGACGGCGAGAGACTCGGCCAGGGCCTTGACGAGGGCGGCAGGGCTGTCACCGTTGGCCGAGACGACAACTTCCTGAGCTGCCGCCTTGGCTGCTTTCTCGGAGGCGTACTCGCTGCCTCTGTGATTGCTCAGTTCGTCGAGCAGGGCTTGGCGTGCATCGTGATCAAGCTTGGCGACGGCTTTGTGGGACTCGACGGCTGTGAGGGTGTCGTCGGTGATCTCCCAGCGCAGGCGCAGGGGTCGCTCCACAGTGATACGCAGGAACCCGAACGACTCGTTGGGGAAGATCTTGACCCGCGGGCCCTCCTCGAAGGCTCCGTAGAGGCGGGTGATGTCGTCGATCTGCTCGGTAGAGATCTCCTTGCGCTTCTGGCCGAGGCCCTTGCGCATCTTGATGAAGCTGTCGCGGGCATCAATGAGCTGCACCTTGCCCCGGCGGTGGGGCGCCTTGCGGTTGGTGACCACCCAGAAATAGGTGGAGATGCCGGTGTTGTAGAACAACTGGTCGGGCAGCGCGACGACCGCTTCGAGCATGTCGCTCTCGATGATCCAGCGGCGGATCTCCGACTCGCCCGAGCCGGCGGCGCCGGTGAACAGCGGCGAACCGTTGAACACGATCGCCAGCCGGGCGCCTCCCTCGTCGGGGCGCCTCATCTTCGAGATCATGTGCTGCAAGAACAAGAAGCTGCCGTCGTTGATGCGGGGCAGCCCGGCTCCGAAACGACCCGCGAAACCCTGGGCGGCGTGCTCGTCCTTGACCGTCTCGGCCACCATCTTCCACTCCACGCCGAACGGAGGGTTCGCCAGCAGGTAGTCGAAGCGCTCACCTTGATGCTGGTCGTCGTCGAAGCTGTTGCCGAAGCGGATGTTGTCGGCGTCGGCGCCCTTGATCAGCATGTCGGCCCGGCAGGTGGCATACGTCTCGGCGTTCACCTCCTGGCCGAACACCAGCAGCCGGGCCTGCGGGTTGAGCTCGCGCAGATAGTCCTCAGCAACCGCCAGCATCCCGCCGGTGCCGCACGCCGGATCCAGCAGCGTCTTCACCACGCCTGGCCGAGTCAGCAGCCTGTCGTCGTCGGCGAACAGCAGGTTGACCATCAGCCGGATCACCTCGCGGGGCGTGAAGTGCTCGCCCGCGGTCTCGTTCGACAGCTCCGAGAACTTGCGGATCAGCTCCTCGTAGAGATACCCCATCTCCAGGTTCGACACCGCGGCAGGACTCAAGTCGATCTCCGCGAACTTCGACACCACCAGATACAGCAGGTTGTGGTCGTCGAGGCGGTCGATCTGCACGTCGAAGTTGAACTTGTCCACGATGTCGCGCGCCGACTCCGAGAACCCCGCGATGTAGTTGCGCAGGTTCCCGGCCACGTTGTCGGGGTCTCCCAGCAGCGTGTGGAACGTGTGCTTGGACATGTTCACGAACGGCTGTCCGGCCACCTGCTGCAGCAGCGGCTCGCGGTTGCGCAGCGTCTCCGGCAGGTCCGCCATGGTCTCCAGCACCTCGGCCTTGGTCGGCTCCAGCACGCAGTCCAAGCGGCGAAGCACCGTCAACGGCAGGATCACCCGCCCGTACTCCGACTGCTTGTACACGCCCCGCAGCAGGTCCGCCACGGACCATATGAATCCCGAGTGGTTCTTGATCGCCACGCCGCTCACACCACCCTTTCCCGGGTCGGAGCGTGCCGATGGCGGACTGGCGGAGGAACCGACCGACGGAGGCGTTGCTCGCCGGTTGTGACGGATTCCGCTGTCATAAATGGCGCGCTCACAGCACGCCGAGGCTACTCGCCTGGTGGAGGGTCAGGAGGCGGTGGCAACGTACCGCCCGCTGGATGCTCCGCAGCCCCCTCGCCTAGTTTCAGGCAAGCCCGAGGACTGCCCGGTCAATCCGCCTGTCCGCCCATCAAACCCGCAGGGAGGCTCCGATGGCTGATGAATCCAGCCTGTTGGCGTACCTGGTCCCCAGGCTCACGAGTCGGGGCGAAGACACCGCGACTGAAGCCTTGGCCTTCATTCTGAACAAGTCCAAGGCCTGCCGCCGCGCGCTGGACAGCCTCCTTCGCGAGCAGCACCTCGACCTTGCGCCGATCAGGAGATTCAAGACTCAGGTGACCTATGGGGACGGGTCCCGTCCGGACATGGTCGGGTACGACCGCAAGGATCACAAGCGACTTCTTGTCGAATCGAAGTTCTGGGCATCGCTTCTGGAAGGCCAGGCTGACGGCTATTTCCGTCAACTAGAAGCGTCGGGACCCGCGGTCTTGATGTTCATCGCGCCGGGCACCCGGATCGAGACGCTCTGGGCTGAGATCAGGCGGCAATTGGAGGCCGATCCCAAGCCAGTTCGACTGGAGTGTGTCGAAACTGGCGATCGGATGCGTCGAGCCGCGGTCGCGGGCTCTGAGAAGCGTGTGGTCCTCGTCAGTTGGGATCTGGTGCTGCAGCGCTTGGCTGCCTCTGTGCCGGCCGATTCTCAGGTTGCCTCGGACATCCGGCAACTCGGTGGGTTTGTCGATGAGCAGGATCTGGACGCCTTTCAGCCCATCCAGCGAGAGGAACTGAGCCCCTCGCTGGCCCGCAGAATCCGCTGGTTCAACCATCTGATCGACGACGCCGTCAGCCGTGGGATCGAGAAGGGCTGGATGTCAGTCAAGGGCCTCAAGGCAACCCCGCAGAGAGCCGGCTACGGGCGGTACCTCCGGTTTCTCGATGATTCCGGCACCGGCATGTCGTATGTCTCCTTCTTGTGTCTGACCGTCGATTACTGGGCGACCATGGGCGACACGCCGTTGTGGCTCTGGATCGGCTGGCAGGCCGAGTCTGATTTTCAGTCGCGAGACGGCAGCAGCTCACTGACGGTGATTGAAGATGACAGCGGGCTGTGGACACCGATCTACCTAGAGGTTGGCGTGGAATATCACAGTGTGCTGGCAGATGCCGTAAGCCAACTTCACAGAATCAGGGAAATCGCTGTCGGCTGAGGCGTTCGACGATCATGGCCATGGCGTGGCCGCCGGTCGCGCTCTGACTTGAAGCCAAGAAGTAGCCGCCATGAGCGATACCTCATACGCACGGGCGTTCGGTTAGCGGTAGCGTGCGCGTGTGCCTGACGGCCGCGGGCGGGTGACGCCAGATGAGTTGATGGACTTCAGGCGGTGGGCGCTCACGGACTTGGCGCTCAACATCAACCGGGGGAGGTTTGCTGAGTGGTTGGTGGGCAAGGCGCTGGGAGCAATAGCGCCCGACTCCTACCAGATCGGGTGGGCGAGCTACGACCTTGACTATGGCGGTCACAAGATCGAGGTCAAGTCGTCGGCTCGCGGACAGTCTTGGCACCAGACCCGACCTTCTGCCGTGAGCTGGGGTATCGCGCCCAGCCGATTGTGGTGGAACCCTGTCACGAACGAGGAGACGCCGCTCGATCCGCCGCAGAGGGTGGCAAACGCCTACGTGTTCTGCTGCTATGAACCGTATCCACTGCCCGACGGGCCCGACGGCCTGGACGAGCGCAATTCCAGTGTCGTGAACTTGGAGAACTGGCGGTTTTGGGTGGCTAGCAGGGAGACGTGTCGGCGGCCATGAGATCCTGCCCAGTGGCGGCCATGTAGCTGCCCGCTGGCGGCCAACAAATCTGCCCAGCGGCGGCCAACAGAGTTGCCCACGTTGAAGTCCGTTTCCCGTCGGGGTCCACCGCGGCGGGGTGCTCCTCCTACTCGAATGGCCGGTCACCACGACAGTGGCCATCGAGCAGGAGGAGCAAGTGAAGTCTCGCGAGGAAATCATGAACATGTTGGAAGCATTCGACCTCACTGGGTCGTTGCGCGATGCCGGCGAGTTGGCCGGCGTGTCTCATCACACCGTGGCCCGTTATGTCGCTATGCGCGACGCCGGCGAGCTGGTCGAAGCCGGGCCCCGGCGCAGGGAGCGGATCATCGATCCGTGGCTGCCGAAGATCGAGGAGTGGGTCGAGCGGTCCCACGCCAAGATCCGTGCCGATCGGGCCTTCGACAAGCTCGCTGCGTTGGGTTACACCGGTTCGGAGCGCACGGTGCGCCGGGCGGTGGCGGAGGTGAAGGCCAACCATCGCCGTGGCCGGCGGCGGGTGTATCGGCCCTGGATCCCTGAGCCTGGGA
Organism: Candidatus Aldehydirespirator sp.; assembly: GCA_965203575.1. Lineage (GTDB taxonomy): Bacteria > Actinomycetota > Acidimicrobiia > Acidimicrobiales > Aldehydirespiratoraceae > Aldehydirespirator. The sequence goes on along the minus strand of OZ241894.1, from coordinate 815,206 downwards.
TGTGGGCGCAGTGGGACTGGGGCGCGGGCCCGGTCATCGCGGGCCGAAGGACGAGTCTGTTCTGTGCGTGGCTGGCGTGGTCGAGGTTCCGGGTGGTGGTGCCGTGCTGGGACCGCACCCTGCCCACGGTGGTTGGCTGTGTGGATCGGGCGATGCGAGCCTTCGGCGGCGCTCCGACGTATTGGTTGACCGACAACGAGCGCACCGTCACGATCGACCATGTCGCTGGGATCGCGGTGCGCCATCCGCAGATCGTCGCGGTCGGCACCCATTATGGGATCACGGTGGCGACGTGCGTGCCGGCTGATCCGGAGTCCAAGGGCGGGTCAGAGGCGACGGTGCGGATCGCCAAGGCCGACTTGGTGCCAACCGACGCGAACCTGCGCGGCGACTACACCGACTGGGCCGAGCTGGTCGAGGCCTGCGAGGCGTTCACCGCGGAGGTGAACGCCCGGGTCCATCGGGTGACCCGACGGCCGCCAGCGGAGATGCTCACCGAGGAACGGCACCGGCTGCACACGCTGCCCGAGGCCCCCTACACGGCGGCGCTGGGGGAGACCCGCAAGGTCACTTGGAGCTCCACGATCAGCTTCGGCGGGGTGACCTACTCGGTCCCGCACACCCTCGCGGACGAGACGGTGTGGGTGCGCGTCGACGGCGACCAGGTCGTCGTCGTGCACTGCGCATCGTCAGGACCCGTCGAGGTGGCCCGCCACCGGCGCTCGACACCGGGGCATCCGATGATCGACGACGCCCACTACCCGCCACGCCCGGCTGGACCCCTGGCGCGGCGTCCAAGACCGGTGAGCGCGGCCGAGGCCGAGTTCCTTGCGCTCGGCGAGGGCGCTCGCACCTGGCTGGTCGAGGCCGCCGCGGCGGGCACGGGCCGCATGAAGGTCAAGATGGCCCAAGCCGTCACCCTTGCCCGACTCCACGGCCAGGTGCGCGTTGATTGGGCGCTCGGCCACGCCGCGACCTTCGGCCGCTTCGCAGACGGCGACCTGGCCTCGATCCTGGAGGCTCACCCGCCCCGACAACGCCGACGCGCCGATGACGTGCACTCGCTGCAGTCCGGCACCGCCGCCTGGGGTCGCCTCGGAGGCGACCGATGAACCCAACACCGATCGACGAAGTCGTCTACTTGTTGCGAGAGCTCCGACTGCCGCACATGCGGCGCACCGCGGCGGACCTGCTGGCCACCGCCAAGGCTCAAAGGTGGGACCCAGCCGAAGCAGTCAAGGCGCTGCTGGCCGAGGAACTCGCCGGCCGCCAAGCATCCTCCATCAACAGCCGCCGCAAAGCGGCCGGGTTCCCCACCGGCAAGACCTTCGACGCCTGGGACGAGACCGTGTCATCGATCCCGGCGCCGACCCAGCGGGCGCTGCGCACCCTGGAGTGGATCGAACGCCACGAGAACCTCGTCGTGTGCGGACCATCAGGCACCGGCAAGACCCACTTCTGTGAAGCGCTCGGCCACGCCGCCGTCGACGCCGGCCACAAGATCACCTGGTTCAGTCTCGAGCACCTCGGAGCGCTCGTGCGCCGCCACAGCGCCGACGACACCGCAGCCAAAGCCATCCGACGCATCATGCGCGCCGACGTCATCGTGATCGACGACATCGGACTGTTGCCGGTCACCACCGACACCGCCGAGGCGCTCTACCGCGTCGTGGACGCCGCCTACGAGAAACGCTCCATCGCCCTCTCCAGCAACCTTCACCCGGCCGGCTTCGACGAGCTCATGCCCAAGACCATCGCCAACGCCACCGTCGACCGGCTCATGCACCACGCCCACGTCGTGCTCACCGCCGGCGACAGCATCCGCCTCACCCAAGCCACCGCCGGAAAGGGGGTGACGCCACTGACCAACTGAACTGTGGGCAACTCTGCTGTCCGCCACCGGGCAGTTCTGTTGGCCACGACTGGGCAACTCTGCTGTCCGCCACCGGGCAGTTCTGCTGTCCGCCACTGGGCAGATCCCACTGGCCATTGACAAGACGCTCGATGAGCGTTTTCCAACAAACAAGTCTGTCACTCGCAGACAGATTGAGGCGGTCGCCACCGCGCTGCCGTGGAGCGGCATACGCACCGCGGTAGATACCGCCTTGGCCTCGCAGCCCCCGGCCTGAGGAGGGGTTGAGCGCCGTATCGGGTCTGTGTGTATAATGTGCGCATGGCTCGTGTCAATGTTTATCTGCCTGATGAACTGGCGGAACAGGCTCGGTCCGCCGACCTCAACGTGTCGGGTCTTACGCAGGAAGCCATCCGGCGCGCTCTGGACGCACGCGCTGTCAACGAATGGCTGGATGACCTGGTATCGCTCCCTTCCGCAGGCATAGATCCGGCGGCGGTCCGAGAGGCAGTCAGGGCGGCCAAGGACGAGTTTGGACTCTGAGACCGAGGAGCGGACCGTCGGTGGATCGACAACCGCGGACGGCGAGGAGTTGGTTCTTGACGCCTCCGCGATGGTCGATCTGCTGGTGGGAGCTGAATCGGCGGTCGGGATCCGGCTACGGCTGCTGAACAGCCATCTCCACGCGCCGGCGCACTTCGATGCCGAGGTGCTGTCAGCGCTGGGTCGTCTCAATCGAGCCGGGCATCTGTCCGCGGTCGCGGTGTCATCACTGCTGCCCCGAGTCGCCAACGCACGCATCCATCGGCATCCCGTTAGTCAACTGCTAGTTGGGGCATGGGATCGACGCGAGGAGCTGAGCCTCGCCGACGCTCTCTACGTCGAGTTGGCCGAGCGCTTGGACGTGCCCATCATCTCGACTGACGACCGGCTTGTCGCAGCCTCAGCTAGGGCTGAGAACCCTGCCGCTGGTTGAGCGTTTGACGATCATGGCCGTACCTTGGCTGGCCGGGCGCATCCCGACGGACTAGACGGCACTCAGCGGGCGGTCCGGCCGGTGTCTCAGGGGCCTAGCGCGAAGAGGGGCACTACTGAGACGCCGTCGGGGCGATCGTAGGCGTAGCCGTCGGCGGCGGTGACCACGACGAGCTTGGCTGCCGGGCCCATTCTCGACTCGTCGATCTTGCGGCGCACGGTCAGCAGCGCGCGTGCCGCTCTCTCGATCTGGTCGGTGCCGCCCAGCTTGACCTCGACCGCGATCCAGCGGCCGTCTCCGGCATCGACGATGGCATCGGCCTCGGCGCCCGCTGCATCGGTGAACGAGTACACCTCCGCGTCGGCCGCCTGCGCATAGATGCGCAGATCTCTGATGACGAGCGACTCGAACAGCAGCCCTAGCGCCTCGGGATCGGCAAGGAGGCGCTGAGGACTGGCTCGCAGCGCCGCCACGGCTAGCGACGGATCGGTGAAGTGGTGTTTGGGGCTGACGAGCAACGGCGATCGCGAGCGCAGGTGGGTCGGCCAGGCCGCGAGCGGCTCGACGACGTGGAGGCGCTCCAGGGCGTCGAGATAGGCGCGCACCGAATGTCGGCTGAGCGGGGCGGCCGCGTTCGCTTCGGACGCGAGCTTGTTGAGGCTTGCCGAAGTGCTGACGTTGCGTGCGAGTGAGCGCAGCAGCGCCTTCACCCTCACCGGGTCGCGAGCCACGCCGTCGACTTGGCGAATGTCGGTGCGGGCAACGTCCTCGAGATAGCTCGTGAGGACTCGTATCACCTCTCGTACGGGCGAGTTCTCGTCCAGACCCGGCCAGCCGCCGCGGCACAGCGCGTCGACGGCCTCTGGCACCCCTCGTCCGGTCCGGTCGGCGGCGCAGCCCCCGCCGTTCAGCAGCTCTGCCATCGACACGGCGGAGGTGGACAGACCGCGTTCGGCCAGCGACATGGTGCGAAGCGTGAGCCGCAGAATTCGCAGGGCGCCTGAATGCCGGGTGAGATGGTCCGACGGCGTGGCCGATCCGGTGAGGATGAACTGTCCGGCCTCGGCCCGGGCGTCGCACGCCCCTCGGACTGCTGCCCACAGAGCCGGCACGCGCTGCCATTCATCGATGAGCCGGGGAGTGGCGCCGCCGAGCACCCTGTTGGGCTCCGCCTGAGCGAGCGCGAGCGCAGCAGGATCCTGTTCGAGCAGCACCTCGCTGCGGGCGAGCCGCTTGGCCAGCCAGGTCTTTCCGCAGCCCTTCGGCCCCTCGATCAGCAGTGCGCGAGCTGTGCTCAGCACCCGGGCGGCGTTCGTCTCGGCGATCCGGCTGAGATAGCCCGCAGGCGTGAGGGTTGATGCCGGCACATCCGGTGTCCCACTGTTCACCATCGTCTGCAATATACCAAATCAGAGTGAATCGATCTACCAAATCAGATAGGTTTGATATACCGAATCTGATTGCTTCGATCTACTGACTCAGGTTACTGGAACGATACGAAGACGATGTTGGGGGACAGCTCCAGCACTTGCTCCGGAGTGGCCATCGGGCTGTCCTCGTCGTAGAAGTTCTTCCACCCCCAGTGGAAGCGGTCGGCATCTGGCTCGCCGGTGAGCGTGTTCCAGGTGTTGTACTTGGCGCCCAGGGAGCCCTGGCCGTCCATGTGGATCAGCACCGCCAGCTCCGGGGGTGTCTCGATCAGTTCGCGGTTGGTGATCATTGAGAACCGGAACTGGTGGACGATCAGCAGCTTCTGGGGAAGGGCTTCTTCCCTGACGATCCCGGCCAGCCAAGCCGCGACCTGGTTGATCTCCGCCGCGTCCACGGTGCCGATCTGCCTCAAGTGGACCTGGTTCGGCTTGAGCCTCCACTCCGGATCGAGTGCGAGCCCGACGTGGGGCAAGCGCAGGAACTCCTCGTAGAGCTTGGCTTGTGAGAGAAAATCCGATCGTCCCGGCTGGAGGTCCAGCACCACGTACACGCCGTTGGCGGCCGCCGTCTCGATCCAGGGCCTGATCACTTCGAGGTCGGTCTCCCTCGAGTAGTCCCCGTCGGTGCCGGCAGAGGCCGACGCGACGGTGGCAATGATCTCGAAGGTGGGCAGGATCGCTGATCCGTCCGCCCCGTAGCCCCCGGCTATGGAGCGAAGGCGCTCCACCGCTTCCTCGGGTCCCTGCTCGCCCAACACGCCGAGCCCCGCTGTCGACGGGTGGCCGTACGCAGCCACGAGGCGACGGCCGGAACTCTCGTCACTCGGCTCGAACAGGAGCACGCCGCCACCAGGCAACTCCTTGGGTTCCGGTTCTTCTTCGGGTTCGGGTTCCGGTTCTTCTTCGGGTTCGGGCTGTGGTTCGGGTTGGGGTTCTTCTTCGGGTTCGGGTCCTGTTTCGGGTTCGGGTTCCTCTACCGGCGGGGCGCTCGAATCCGGAACATCAGGCTTGATCGGTGGCGGTGCCGAAGTGGACGGGGAAGGTGACGAATCCGGATCTGGCACCGGTGCGACTGCGGTCTCCTCAGCCGCTGGCTGTGCCGCCGCCAACCCGGTTTCCGGAAGGGGGGCCGGCCGTTGTGTCGTGGTGGCCGCTGCCTCGGTTGTGGCAGCGCCGGGTTCGAGGGCCTCGGAGAGCTCCCCAGTGAAGTGCGGTCCGGCCCCGCCGGGGCGGGCGTCACTTGCGCATGAGGAGGTCAGGAAGTAGAGCGCTGCGCACACGACGATGCCAGCGGCAGGGCGATGGGGACGGTGAGGCCGCGTCGACATGGTCGGCACTGGACGCTAACCACTCCGTTTCCCGCCGTCGCGTCAATCCTCGAGGCGGCCTTGGATGCCAGTGCGACGTCGCGTCAATCCTCGAACGCGCCCGGATGTCATTCCCCGGGACCGGGCAGCGGTCGGCAGGTTGTTCTGTGGTGGTCGCCCCGCGGCGAGGGCGATCCGGGCCGTCAGTTGAGGCGTTCGACGATCATGGCCATGCCTTGGCCGCCTCCTACGCACATGGATTCGAGGCCGATGGTGTTGTCGGCGTCCTCGAGGCCGTTGAGCAGGGTGCACATGATGCGCGAGCCGGTCATCCCGAAAGGATGGCCCAGAGCGATCGACCCACCGTTGGGATTGAGCTTGTCGTAGTCGATGCCCAGGTCTTCAGCCGACGGCAGCACCTGGGCCGCGAAGGCCTCGTTGATCTCGACGTGATCGATGTCGTCGATGGTCATGCCGGCCCGGCCCAGGGCCTGGCGGCAGGCGTCGACCGGACCGAGACCCATGATCTCGGGGTTCAGCGCCGACACGCCGGTGGCCACGATCCGGGCCAGCGGCTTAGCCCCCACCGCGGCCGCCTTGGCATCGGACATCACCACCACCGCCGCGGCGCCGTCGTTCAGCGGGCAGCAGTTGCCGGCAGTGACCGTGCCGTCGGGGCGGAACACCGGCCTGAGCTGGGAGACGCCCTCGAGCGTCGTGCCTTCGCGAATGCCGTCGTCCTGGCGCACCTCGATGCTGCCATCCAGCGGGAACGGGGTTATCTCGCGCTCGAAGAAGCCCCGGCTGCGGGCCGCCTCGGCCCGGTTCTGGGACAGCACGCCCCACTCGTCCTGGGCCTGGCGGGACACGCCCTTTAGCTGGGCCACGTTCTCTGCGGTCTGGCCCATGGCGATGTAGATGTCGGGCAGGCCCTGCGGGGGAGCCCACGACTCGGCACCTCCGGTGGTGCGGCCGGCGGTGCGTCCCTCAGCTTCGGCGAAGTCGTCGTTGTGGGGGCCGCTGTCGGCGGCGCCGTACTCGTAGCGCGACACCGTCTCGACGCCGCCGGCCACGAAGCAGTCGCCCTCACCGGCCTTGATGGTGTGGGCGGCCATCCGGATGGTCTGAAGCGACGAGGAGCAGTAGCGGTTGACGGTCACGCCGGGAGCGTTCACCCCGGCGAGGATCGAGGCGACGCGGGCGATGTTGTAGCCGCCCTCGCCTCCGGGCTGACCGATGCCCCAGATCACGTCCTCCACGTCGGCGGGATCGAGGCCCGGGACCTTGGCCAGCACGTCGCCGATGATGAAGGCCGACATGTCGTCGGGCCGGACTTCGGTAAGTGATCCCTTGACGGCCCGGCCGATGGGGGTGCGGGAGGTGGCGACGATTACGGCTTCAGGCATGGTGTGCTCCTGGGGTTGGTAGCTGTCCGTTGCACCGGAGCCGGTGCTGAGGACACACTAGGAGGCGCGCGGCCGGTCCGCAGCCTGTAGCGGAACTGGCAGCGCTGAGGGCCGTTTTGGGCATTCCCCGCTGCCAGTTGGTGTGGGGAGCGGTAGCCGTGGCCCCATGCGAGCGGCAGTAGGATCGCCCGGTGCCTCACCACACCGATGACATCGGCATCGATACCGAGCGAGCCTGGAAGTTGCTGATCGGCGGGGAGTGGGTCGACCCGGCTGCGGGGACCTACCCCGTCGTCGACCCCAACGACGGAACCGTGGTGGGCCACGCCCCCGAGGCGACCGAGGCCCAGGCCAACGACGCGGCCTCGGCAGCCCGCGAGGCGCTTCCACGGTGGCGGGCCCTCAGCCCCGAAGAGCGCGGCAACCGCCTGGCTCGCCTGGCCGATGTGATCGAGCGCATGGCCCCCTCATGGCTCGAGCTGGTGCAGGCCGAGACCGGCTCGGTGACCTCCATCGCCAAGGGCCTCCAGGTCGGCGGGCCCATGATCGAGCGGTTCCGCTACTACTCGAGGCCGATCAATGTCGACACCGACGTGGCTCCTATGCCGGCCGAGGCTGGGGCGCTGGGCCCGGCCGGGCTGATCGGGGCCACGGTGAAGCGCCATCCGGTTGGAGTGGTGGCCTGCATCACCCCCTACAACATGCCGCTGGTGAACGTGGCCGGCAAGATTGCTCCGGCGCTGGCCGCGGGCAACACGGTGGTGATCAAGCCCGCCCCGCAGGACCCGCTGGGCGTGCTGCTGCTGGGGGAGGCGGTGGCCGAGGCCGGTCTCGACGACGGCGTCGTCAACATCGTCACCGGCTCCGGGCCGGAGGCACCGGCTGCCCTGGTGTCCTCCACCGATGTGAACATGGTGTCATTCACGGGCTCGACGCAGGTGGGCGCCCGCATCTACGCCGACGGCGCGGCCACCATGAAGCGGGTACTGATGGAGCTCGGCGGCAAGGGCGCGCTGGTGATGACCGAGGACGCCGACGTGAGCGCGGCCTGCATGGGCATCGCCACCACCTGGGGGCTCCACTCGGGCCAGATCTGCACCGCCCCCACCCGGGTGATCTGCCACCGCAGCATCCTCGACCAGACAGTGGAGACGCTCAAGACCTTCGCGAGCTTCATGAAGGTGGGCGACGGCCGGGCGCCCGACACGATCGTCGGCCCGGTCATCACCGAGGTCCACCGCGACCGGGTGGAGGCATTCATCGCCGGCGGCGTCGACGCGGGGGCGACGGCGGTTTGCGGCGGGGAGCGTCCGGACCTGCCCGGCTACTTCGTCGCCCCGACCCTGCTGGCGGATGTCACACCCGACATGGCCGTGGTGCGCGACGAGGCCTTCGGGCCGGTGGTGGTGGTGCTGGCCCACGACGACGACGACGAGGCGGTGGCGCTGGCCAACGACTCCGACTACGGGCTGTTCTCCTACGTGTACGCGGGCGACGCCAAGCGGGCCTACGAGATCGGCAGCCGGTTGGAGTCGGGCAACGTGGCCCTCAACACCGTGCAGCCCCACATGTACGCCCCCTTCGGCGGCTTCAAGATGTCGGGCATCGGCCGCGACCGGGGCAAGTGGGGCATCGAGGCCTACACCGAGATCCAAGCCGTCAACTGGCTCTCCTAGATACAGCGAAAAATACTGAAATAGTCCACCGCGGAGCCCGTCGGCCGTGCCATACTGCGGGCATGCGCCCAGATCCCATCCTCGACAAGCTGGAAGCCGCGTTCGAAAGGCGCCGAGCCGAACTGTTGACAACCGACGAAGGGCGCTGGGCCTTGTTCGCCCAGCCCCGCGATAAGCGCTTCCGACCGCGGTTCCTCGGCTGTTTCGATGACGAGTTCGACGCTTGCGACGCGGGGTATCGCAATACGGTTGGGCGCCGATTCCTGGTCAAGGAGGTTCTTGAGAAGGACCGGGTCATCAGCGTGCCGTGGGCGGTGCTGGCCGATCATTGCTGAGGAATCCGACCATTGCCGCATAGTCGGAAGTGTCGGACCGAGGGGACCGGTCGTCGACATTAGGGTCAGCCTGCATCGCAACGAACTGGAGCGATACCGACTGGAGGAGCGCATGGCACCGCCGTCGTTTCACCTTCAGGGCGTCATCGACACGGCTGCCCAGCTGACATGCATTCGCGCAAGGACTGCCGACCGTCTTCTGCTGGAACCGGTTCGGCACACCACGCTGAACACCGCGTCGGGGGAGAGCCCGAGCGCGATCTACTTCTTGACGCTGCAGTTGGGCGCGGGACAGGAAAGGCCGCCCGATCCAATCTCGGTTAGCGCCTATTCCATTCCAGAGGTCTTGGGCGCGGAGATGCTGATTGGCCTTGATGTTCTGAGGCTCGGGGAGTTCGTGATGTTCGGCCCCGATGGTCGGTATGAGCTGATGCTGCCACGGAGAGCGCCCTCTTCGCGGTAGCGCTCAGCCGCCGTGCGGCCGTGCGTCTACGCGCCAGTCAAGGCAAGCGCGGGAGGGTCTTGTGGGGGTTCATGATGCCTTGGGGGTCGAGGGCGTTCTTGACGGCTTGCATCAGGTCCCACTCGACGGCGGGTTTCTGGGGACCTATGCGGTCCCGGAGGAGTTGACCTATGCCGTGCTCGGCGCTGAGCGTCCCTCCGAAGCGGAACGTGGCTTCGTCGAGGCGCGTCTGGAGTTCGTCGCGCACGGCCAGGAAGGGCTGCACCTCGTCGCCGCCGGTGGGCAGGACGTACAGGTGGAGGTTGCCGTCGCCGACGTGGCCGAACCCGTAGGTCAGCGCGCCGGGCGCCAGCTCGGCTGCGATGCGGCGGACCTCTTCGTGGTAGGGGCCGAGGCTGTCGATGGGCACGGCGATGTCGAGTTTGACGCCGTGCTCGTGCTGCGGCCACAGGAACATGGGGGACAACTCATCGCGGATTGTCCACAGCCGCGACTCCTGGTCGTCGGTGACAGCCACGACCGCGTCTGTGATCCACACTTGTTCTGACGCCTCGGCCAGGAAGGCGCCGAGCTGCTCGGAGACGGGATCGGTTGAGGCCAGCCGCACCAGCACGTAGAACTCTCTGCGAGCGTCCAGCGGTCGGGCCAGCGCCAACTTCTCGCAGACTCGCTCCAACCCCACGCCGGGGATGAGTTCCAAGGCGGTCACGTCACTGCCGCACCGGGATGTCGCCAATGCCAACAGGGGCATGAGACAGTCGAGGCCACTGATCGCAGCCAAGGCGCTCTGGGTGTGCGGCGTGGCCGGGTGTAGGCGAAGCACGGCCCGCGTCACCACCCCGAGAGTGCCCTCGGCCCCGATGAAGAGCTGCTTCAGGTCGTATCCCGAGGAGTCCTTTCGCAGAGCCCTCAGCCCGTCCCACACCCGCCCGTCGGCCAGCACCGCCTCCAGGCCGAGCACGTTGTCTCGCATGTTGCCGTAGCGCAGCACGTTGTTGCCGCCGGCGTTGGTGGCGATAGCTCCCCCCACGGTGGCCGTGCCGCGAGCCCCCCAGTCGGGCGCGAACAGGCGGTTGGCCGCAGCCGCGGCCTGCAGCACTGCCTCGATAGTGGCGCCGGACTCGGCGGTGATCGTCCAGCGGTCGGGGTCCACCGAAACGATCCGGTTCATACGGCTCATGGAGAGCACGATGGTTGATCGCGGGGCACTCGCTCCCGCAGGAGCGTCGCCAACCGCGGTCGGGACGGCGCCGCCGGACATTCCCGTGTTGCCGCCTTGGGGCACGATGGCCACCCCGTGGGCGGCGCAGGCCCGCACCACCAGGGAGGTCTCCTCGACCGAGGCGGGACGCACGACAGCCAGAGCCTCCCCGGTGAACAGGCCCCGCTGCCCGGTCAGGAACGGTGCGGCATCCGGCCCGGTCAGAACCCCGGCCGGGCCGAGATCGGAGCGCAGATCGGCCACGAACGTCATCGGCAAGCCAGACTAAGCCGCCGCTGCGGCAGGCAACCGTCGCGTTTCCGGTAGCTTGCCGGCCATGCTTGATGTGGACTCGCCGGCTCCCGACTTTGAGGCACCCGACCAGCACGGCGACAACGTGCGGCTTGCGGACCTGCGGGGCAGCTGGGTGGTGCTGTGGTGGTACCCCAAGGCCTCGACTGCCGGTTGAACCAAGGAGGGCAGGGGGTTCCGTGACCGAGCCCCGGAGTTCGAGGCAGCCGGCGCCGTGGTGGTCGGAGCGTCGTTCGACACCGTTGAAGAGCAGTTGGCCTTCGCCGAGACCGAGAGCTTCCCCTTCGCGCTGATCAGCGACGCCGACAAGTCCGTCGGCCGGCGCTATCACGCCGAGCGCGAGCCGGGGGAGGACTATTACGAGTACGGCCTGCCCCGCCGCATCACCTACCTGATCGATCCCGGGGGCAGCATCGCGGCGGCCTACGACCTCTCGGGCCAGGACCTAGCCGGCCACGCGACCCAGGTACTGGCCGACATCGCAGCCCGTTCCTGACGGGGGTTACCCCGTCGATTCGACTGCTGGAACCCGGTACGCCGGGTCGCGCCGGTCTAGGCGGCGTTGTCGTAGATCGCCTTCTCGAAGTCGAGGAACCCTCCCACCGAGGTGGGGTCGGCGAAGGGGAAGATCTGGGTGGCCCAGAAGCCGCCCACCCCGTTGGCCCGGTCGATCCAGAAGTACAGGTTGGCGAGCCCGGCCCATGCCAGCGCGCCCGCGGGCCGGCCGGTGGGGGCCTCCTCCTCGTTGATCATGAAGCTCAGCGCCCAGGTCTTCGGCATGCCCGGGAAGAACTCGGCATCGTTGGACAGGCGCGGGTTCGACACGGGAAGGACCGTCTTGGCCACCTCGGTGGCGCCGAGGCCGGGCAGCATCTTGATGAACATGCCCTCGGGCAGGTGGTTCCGGCACGCCATCTCGACGGTCTCGGGCCTGAGAATCTGCTCGCCGTCGGGGCCGGCTCCGTCGTTGAGCCACATGCGGATGAACTTCGCGTAGTCCTCAGCCGTGCCGTAGAGGCCGTGGCCGGCCATGTGGATCTCCGGGTCGGGCGGCAGCTCCACCCCGGGCAGCGGTATGAGCGACCCGTCGGAGTCCTCGCGGGCGTGGATCGTCGCCATGCGCTCCCGCATCGCCGGGGTCATCGAGAAGGCAGTCGAGTCCATGCCCAGCGGCCCCAGGATCCGCTCCGCGAACACGTCGCCGAGCCGCTTGCCGGTGATGCCCTCAACCACCAGACCGGCCCAGTCGATGTTGGAGCCGTACTCCCACTGCTCGCCGGGATCGAAGAGCAGGGGCGTCTCGATGGAGGCGTACGAGGCCTCCACCACCCACGGCTGACCCTGCTCGTTGGCCAGCCTCGTGTACGTCTCGTTGAAGAAGTCGTAGGTGAGCCCGGCAGTGTGGGTCAGCAGCTGGCGCGTCGTGACGTCGCTCCTGGGCGGGCGCAGTCTGGGCGCCCCGTCGTCGTCGAATCCCTCGAGCACGCCCAGCCCGCCGATCCTCGGCACGTACTCCTTCGCCGGAGCGTCGAGGTCCAGGTCGCCCTGCTCGACCAGCTGCAGGCAGGCGGTGCCGCCAATGGCCTTGGTGGTCGAGAAGATTGCACACACCGTGTCGGTGGTGAAGGCATCGCCCCCGAGAACGCGCTCGCCTCGAGCGCCCGCATAGATGACTCCGTCGCGGTCGGTGGCGACCGCAGCGACGCCGGGCACGCGCGGCGACCCCGATACAACGCCATCCAATACCGCGTCAGCGGCTGAACTGAGTCCGCCCATCACATCGCTCCTCCCGTGATAACCGGATGTGGAGTCAAACTCTCTCACCAAGTCCGCCTCCCGTCCAATGGTGGCGGCCCGCAGTGCTCGCACCCCATTCCCGCTCGATCTAGGTTCGTGGGCGTGATTGGCACCGCTCCGCTCGATGGTCTGCGAGTCGTCGAGGGCTCGGCCTTCGTGGCTGCGCCCTCAGGGGGCATGGCACTAGCCCAGCTCGGGGCCGAGGTCGTGCGCTTCGACAGGATCGGCGGCGGCATCGACCACGGCCGCTGGCCTCTCACCGTCGAGGGTCGCTCGCTGTACTGGGCCGGCTTGAACAAGGGTAAGAAGTCGCTGGCCGTCGACCTCGCCAGCCCCGCTGCCCACGAGCTGCTGGCCGAGCTGATCGGCTCGGCCGGAACGTTCCTCACCAATTTCCCGGCCCGGGGCTGGATGGCGCCCGAGCGTCTGGTCGCTCGCCGGGCCGACCTGGTGATGGTGGCCATCACCGGCAACCGCGACGGCACCACTGCGGTGGACTACACGATCAACGCGGCGATGGGGTTCCCGATGGTGACCGGCCCTGCCGGCGGTACGGGGCCCATCAACAGCGTGCTGCCGGCTTGGGATCTGCTGTGCGGCCAGACCGCGGCGGTGGGGATCCTGGCCGCCGATCGCCGCCGCCTGCTCACGGGTGCGGGCTCGGTGATGACTCTGGCATTGAGCGATGTGGCGTTGGCCGCGACGGCTGCGCTGGGCTATGTGGGCGAGGTTCAAGTCAATGGGACGGAGCGGCCGCGCTGCGGCAACGACCTGTACGGGGCGTTCGGCGCAGAGCTGTCCACCGTCGACGACCGGCGCTTCTACGCCGTCGCCATCAGCCGCCGGCAGTGGGACGCGCTGCTGGAGGCCACGGACAGCGCCGCTGCCGTCGCCGAGATCGAGGCGGCTCGGGGTCTCGACTTCGGCGACGAGGGCGACCGTTTCGAGGCACGCCAGCAGATCAAGGCGGCGATGCAGGCCTGGACCGGGGACCGGCCCTTCAGCGAGGTGGCTGAGCGTCTCGACGCCTGCGGGGTGTGCTGGGGTCCGTACCAGACCTTCACCGAGCTGGTTGCCCGCGACCCGCGCTGCTCACCGGCCGGGGGGCTGTTCGTCGAGGTGGATCAGCCCGGCATCGGCCAGTACCTGGCGCCGGTCTCGCCGCTTACCCCCACCGACGCGGGTGGCTGGACGATGAGCGAGGCGAGCACGGACGCGGTGGCTCCGGTTCTCGGCGAGCACAGCGACGAAGTGCTGGCCGAATGGCTCGGCCTCTCGAGCGCCGACATCGGCAGGCTCCACGACGAGGGGATCGTCTCAGGCGCCGACGGAGGCTGAATCGGCGTTCAGCAGTCGCTCTTGCGGGGATTGTATACCGCTGCTAGATTGTATACCGATGCTCGAAGCCTACGAGACCTTCGCAACATTAATGGGGTCCACGACGTGGATGGAGCACGGACGTTGCGTCGGTGAGAGCGGCTTGTTCTTCGCCCCGTTCGCGGAGCGGCCCGAGGCCAGGGTGCGCCGTGAGGCCCGGGCTCGGTCGATATGCGAGCAGTGCTCCGTACTGCTCGCCTGCCGTGACTATGCGCGCCGGAACCGCGAGTTGGGCTTCTGGGGCGGTGAGAGCGAATCGGAGCGAGCCGAGGCGGGATTCGCTCCAACCACGCCGATCGTCGGCCGCAAGCGGGTGGCCGAGGAACGAGCCCGCGACGCCATGCGTCGCGTCCTGTAGATCAGCGGCGCTGGCTACGCCCGTCCGGCTAGCCGGGGCTCCGGTCCCGTGATGCTGCGGGCTCGAGCAGAATTACCAGGCTGCCCACATGGCGCTTGCCGGCGAAAGCCTCCTGCGCGGCGTGGATCTCCTCCAACGGGTAGGTGCCGCCCACCACCGGCCTGACCTCCCCCCGCTCGATGTAGCCGACGAGATCGGCGAACACCTGAGGGGCATAGACGGTCGCGCCGTGCAGCTGGAGGTCCTTCAGGTACAGGGTGCGCAGGTCGAGATCCACAACCGGTCCGGCGATGGCGCCGGAGGTGACATAGCGCCCACCCCGGCACAGCGCCTCCAGCCAACCCGGGAAGCTGCCGCCGCCGACGACGTCGGCCACCACGTCGAAGCTGCCCCCGTTGGCTGCGGCGGCCGTGGCGACGACGTCTTCGGATTCCCGGGCTATCACCGCGTCGGCGCCCAGGTCGCTCACCGCTGCCCGCTTGGACGCGCCGGCGACGGCCACCACCCGGGCGCCGCGGCGCTTGGCCAGTTGCACCAGTGCGCTGCCCACGCCGCCGGAAGCGCCCGGGACCGCGATCGTCTCGCCCGAGCGCAGGTCCGCTCGCTGGAGCATGTGCTCCGCGGTCGACCAGGAGCAGGCGAAGCTGGCCAACTCGACGTCCGAGAGCCCGACCGACACCGGGTACACGTTCTCCTGCGGGACCGTGCAGTACTCGGCGTAGCCGCCGTCGCGTTCGCTGCCCAGATAGCCGGCGAGGTCGCGATCGGCGGGACGGTCCCGATCGCGCAGCCATGGGTCGATCAGCACCCGGCGGCCCACCAACCTCGAGTCCGCTCCCTCGCCCGCCGCCACCACAACGCCCGAGATGTCGGCGCCCTGGATCCGGGGGAAGGACAGGCCGCCGCGACCCCAGGCCGAATCGGTGGGATCAGCCTCGGCGAACCCTTGCGAAGACGTGGCAGAGGTGACCGAGCGGCTGTACCAGCCGACACGGGTGTTGATGTCTGTGTTGTTCATGCCGCAGGCCGCCACCCGCACCAGGACGTCGCGGGGGCCGGGACTGGGCACGGGCACGTCGTCGCGCACCTCCAGCATCTCGGGCCCGCCTGTGCCCAGCAGCACCGCGGCCCGCATCACCGCGGGCCTCTCAGAATCGGTCACGGCGTCGTCGGCTCCGATCATGGTGCGAGCCGGTGCGCGTGCATGGCCTGGTAGTGGGGCAGGCAGGCGGCGTAGGCGTCTCTGAGGAGCTGGTTGTGGTCGATGGCCACATAGTCGCGCTTCTGGCGCGACAGCGTCGTGGACCCGGCGAGATTGGCATGCCAGGTGCCGGTCTCGTACCAGGTGAGTTCGGACGCCTCGGTGGTGCCCCACTGGAGCGCCTCCGGCTTGAAGTCGACCCCCACTGCCTCGCACCATGCCGCGGTCACGCCCTGGGGGTCGTCCAGCATGTCGTCAGCGTCGATGACGGGAGGCGGGGTGCCGGTCCGTTGCGTCAGCAGGTCGAACAGCGCCCGCTGCTCGGCGAAACCCGTCTCGTCCAGGGTGAAGTCCGACCACTGGCCGTACATCGAGGTCAGCGCCTTGGCTGGGTCGCGGATCAAGAAGGAGTGGTTGAACGCGTCGAGGAACGGCACCTCCGCGTCGTCGGGACCGCCGGCCGGGATCACCCAGTCGTGCATGTGGGTGACGTAGTGGGGGAAGTCCTTCATGAACACCGGTCCCCGCTTGGCGGCCGTCACCAACTCCTCCCAGACCGACTCGTAGCTGAGTTCCGGCCGGTGCTGGATGTGGCTGTCGGGCGGCCGGGTGTCGTTGCCGATCGAGTACCAGACCTCGCCGAAGGGCTCGTGCGCGATCTCGTGATCGCCGCGCTGACTCATCATCCGCTCGAAGGCGGTCGAGGTCGAGCGGGGCACTGCCCACAGCACCAGGATCGGGATCATGGGGCTCGCTCCTAGGTCTAGGTTCTCCGCTCTTGTTCGCTCCGCTCACGGGCCGCTCGGGCCACGGCCTCGCTCGGGCCACGGCCTCGCTCGGTTTCTGCCGGATGTGATTATGGCAACCCGCTCGGCCTCTAGGCCCGCAGCCGGGTGTTCGTCGGATCGTGGACGGCTTCGTCCAGCACGCGGGCCGGCCGCAGGTCACCAACGACCCGGACCTCCAGCGCAGTGCCGGGCTCGGCGTGCTGGGGGGCCAGATAGGCGAAGGCCAGACTCTGGCCGGTGTGGAAGCCGTAGGCGCCGGAGGTCACCAGGCCGACGGCCTCACCGTCGGCGTAGACGCCGTCGGCTGCGTGCACGTCGGCCTCGTCGGCTTCCACGGCCAGATAGGCGAGCCGCCACCGGTACGGCTCCTCACCCGAGGCCGCCCCGGCCCGGCGGGCCAGCAGCGCGTCGCGGCCCACGAAGTCGCCCTTGTCGACCTTCACGAACCGGTGCAGCCCGGCCTCGTCCGGGTTCACGTCGTGAGTGAGCTCGCGGCTGGTGAAATAGCGCTTCTCCATGCGCAGCGAGTCCAGCGCGTGGTTGCCCGCGTCGGCCACCCCCAGCGGCTCGCCCGCAGCCCAGAGCGCGTCGTAGACGGTGCCGAGATCCTCGACCGGCATATGAAGCTCCCAGCCGAGCTCGCCGGTGAACCCCACCCTCAGAGCCCGCACGTTCGGCACGCCGGCCACCGTGATGACCTTCGCCCGCAGCCATCCGAAATCCTCGTTGCCCAGATCGGCGTCGGTGAGTCCGGCAAGCAGTCGCCGGGCCTCGGGCCCGGTGACGTTGAGCACCCCCAACTCCATCGACCGGGTCACCAGTTTGGCGTCGGCGCCGCTGGGCCAGTGCGTCTCGAAGAACTCCCGATCCTTGCCCTCGCCGGCGGCGGCCGACACCAGGTAGAGGTGGTCGGCGGCCAGGCGGGTGACGGTCAGCTCGCTCTCGATGCGGGCCTGCGGCGTCAGCAGGTATGTCAGCCCGATGCGTCCCACCGCGGGAACGTTGTTGGTGGTCAGGTGGTCGAGCACCGCGGCCGCGTCGGGGCCTATCAGGTCGAACTTGGCGAAGGCGGTGGCGTCGAGGATCCCCACCCGCTCCCGAACGGCCCGGCACTCCTCGGCCACTACGTCGAACCAGCCGGTGTGGCGGAACGAGACCATGTCCTGCTGCGGCAGTCCGGACGCAGCCGGGAACCACTTGGGCCGCTCCCAGCCGTAGACCTGGGTGAACACCGCGCCCTTGCCGTGCAGGCGCCCGTACAGGGGGGTGGTGCGATAGGGACGCCCGGCCGGCCGCTCGAGGCCGGGCAGCGGCGTCTGGTGGCGGTACTGGTGGTCCTCGGCCCCCTTCACCCGGCCGTAGGACATGATGTCGGCGCGGTCGATGTAGCCGAACCGGCGGGCGTCGTAGGCCCGCACGCTCACGCCGGTCGTGCCGTGGACCATCCAGCGGGCCAGCTCCCGACCCAGGCCCGGACCGTCGGCGATGCCGACCTGCACGCCGACCATCTGCCAGAAGTTGGGCACCCCCGACGGGCCCAGCAGCGGCTCCCCGTCGGGCGGGTACGAGATCGCGCCGCAGATGACCTGCTTGATGCCCAGCGGCTCCAGCACCGGCATGCGCTCGAACGCCCGGGCCAGCCACAGGCCGACCCGGTCGAAATCAGCGTCGAACAGCGGGTTCTCCAGCGACCAGTCCGGTCCATCGCCGTCGTGCCAGGCGGCCTCGGCGCCGGCCTGCTCGTAGATCCCGATCAGGCCCGACTGCTGCTCCTGGCGCAGGTACCCCGACACGTAGTCGTCGCGCACCACCGGCAGCTCGCGGTCGAGGTCGGTGAACTCGGGCACCGGCTCGGTCAGAAGGTAGGTGTGCAACACGTTGGCGATGGGCACGTCGAGCCCGACCATGCGGGCCACCCGGTGCGCGTAGCAGCCGGCCGCGTTCACGACGTGCTCGGCATGCACGGTGCCCCGCTCGGTGTCGACGTCGAAGCTGCCGTCGTGGCGCCGCCTGATGCCCAGCACCCGGTTGCGCCGGCTGACGGACGTACCCAGGTTGCGAGCGGCCCGCACCATGGCGTTGGCCGCGCCGGCGGGGTCGACGTGACCGTCGTCGGGCGTGTGGACCGCGCCGAGCATCCCGTCGGTCACGTAGAACGGATGGAGCTGAGCGACCCTCGACGGCGAGACCCACTCCATGGTGTTGCCCACGTAGGTGGCCGGGCCGAGCTGGGCTCTCAGCCAGTCGACCTCCTCGGCGTTGTAGGCGACCCGCAGGCTCCCGCTGCGATGCCACGAGGTGGCCACCTGAGTTTCGGCCTCGAGCGACGCGTACAGCTCGCAGGCGTAGCGGCGGAACTCGGCCAGTGCGTAGCTCGACACCGAGTGCGTGACCTGGCCCGCCGCGTGCCAAGTGGAGCCCGAGGTCAGCTCGGCCTTCTCGACGAGGAGGGTGTCGGTCCATCCCTCGTGGGCGAGGTGGTATAGCGCGCTGGCCCCGCAGATCCCGCCGCCGATGATCACGACCCGGACCGAGTCCGGCAGTCCTGCAGTCACCGGTGCGAAACTTATCCCCTCGGATCGGGCAAACTACGTGATCAAGCGCCGGCAAACCGACGGCGTCAGGACAGGACACAGGAGGCGGATGTGCACTTCTCGCACCCTGCTCTGGCTGCTCCGGAGTTCTACGTGCCCGGCCTGCCCGCCGACTATGTGGCTGAGCGCTACGGGATCGGCGCCGACGACATCGCCAAGCTCGGCTCCGCGGAGAATCCGCTGGGCGCCTCGCCGCTGGCCGTGCAGGCGATCCGGGAGCGTTTGGACGACCTGCACCTGTACCCGTCCTGGACGGCCGAGCCGCTGCGAGAGAAGATCTCGCTCGTCTATGGCGTCGAGCCCGAGCGGGTGATGTGCGGAGCGGGCGAGACCGAGATCATCTCATGGCTCATCCGGGCGTTCTGCGAGCCGGGCGGACGCATCCAGATGCCCGGCCCGTGCTTCCCGATCTACCACCTGTTCGCCGAGGCCGAGGGCCGCGTCCCGGTCCTCGTGCACGAGGCTACCGACCGCGGCACAATGGCGGTGGACGTTGACGCCTACATCGACGCCATCAGCGACGACACCCGGATCGTGTTCGTCACCAACCCGCACAGCCCTTCGGGCACGTGGATGACCGAGCGCGAGGTGCGGCGCGTCGTCGAGGCGGCACCCACCGCGCTGGTGGTCCTCGACGAGGCCTACGTGCACTACTCGGACACTGGTGGGTACATCCACCTGGTCGACGACTACGACAACCTGGTGGTGCTGCGCACGTTCTCCAAGGCGTTCGGCCTCGCGGGTCTGCGGGTCGGTTTCGGTGTCGGGCCGAAGCCAGCGGTCGACGCGTGCCTGGCGGTCAAGCCGACGTGGAACATGGGAGTGCTCCAGACGGCCGGCGCGGCCGCGGCGCTCGACGACAAGGACCATCTCGACGCCACCGTGGCGATGATCTCGAAGGGTAGGGACCATGCGCAGGGCCGCTTCGCCGAACTCGACCGCTTCCGGATGGTTCCGGGCAGCCGGTCCAACTTCTTCCTGGCGGAGATCCTGGATCCGGGCACCGACTCCACCACGGTGTTCGAGGGACTCCTGGAGCGAGGAGTGATCGTCAAGGACGGCTCGGTGTCGTTCCGGGGCCTCAACCGGCGCTTCCTGCGCTGCGACGCCAACCGGCCCGATCGCATGGACCGTCTCGTGGACGCGCTGGCGGACCTGCCGTGACCAGCGAAGGGGGCTGGGGCTGTGACTGACGGCGGCGTCGCACCCGACCCACCGCGGCGGCGTGGGCTGGCGGCCCGCTACTACACCGACGGCGAGGTCTTCGCCGCGGAGATGGACCGGGTGTTCGCCCGGAGCTGGGTGATGGTGGGCCACGTGTCGGAGGTCGCCGAGCCGGGGATGGTCATCACGGCGCGCGTCGGCGATGAGAGTGTGCTGGTGGCCAACGACGCCGGACAGCTCCGGGCCATGTTCAACGTGTGCCAGCACCGCGGCCACGAACTGGTGACGTCAGAGACGGCCCGTCTCGACCGGATCACCTGCCCCTACCACGCCTGGACGTACGGGCTCGACGGGCGCCTGCTGCACGCCCGCGGCGAGGACGTGAGCGAAGTGTGCGTCCCCCGTGTGCGCCTCGAGACCCTGGGCGGGTTCGTCTTCATAAACCTGTCCGCCGAGGCGGCCGGGCTGGCCGCAACTGCGTCCGGAGTGCAGGACGACCTGCTGGCCCGGGTTCCCGACGCGCCCCGGCGGGTGCTGTCGGCCCGGCTCACCCACGAGATGCGGGCCAACTGGAAGGTGGTGGTGGAGAACTACAACGAGTGCTACCACTGCCCCAACGTCCACAAGTGGTTCACCTCAGGCGTGGTCGCTCCGGGCAGCTACCGGATCGCCTCGGGCGGCTCGGTGATCCACCACGGCGCAGAGCGTCCCAGCCAGCCGCCGGCCTGGACAGGCGGCGACGCCGGCAGCGATGGCGCCCGCACCGGCGCCGACAACGTCGAGGCTGCGGGGGCCCGGGCGGGAGCCCGGGCCGGCAACGGCAGCCCCGCCGGGGACGGGTACGAGGCGTTCTTCGTGTGGCCGGTGTCGGCCATCCAGTGCTATCCCGGCGAGGTCGTCAACACCTTCCGCTGGGTGCCGCTGGCCGTCGACAGGACGCTGCTGATCCGCGAGTGGTGGTTCGACACTGTTGATCTGACCGACGCCCAGTCGCGGCTCGTCTCCGACGACTGGGAGAACACAGTCGCCGAGGACTTCGGGATCGTCGAGTCGGTGCAGCGGGGCGTGTCCAGCCGCGGCTACCGGCCGGGACCGTTGATCGAGGACCCGAGCGGCGTGTGCGGGGTGCACAGCGAGAATTCGGTGCGCCACCTCCAGGAACTTCTGCTGGAGTCACTCGGCGACATGGCGTGACGAAGTCCGAGCTGAGTCCCGCCCTCGACGCTCGCGTTGAGGCCGATGCCTCCGTCTTGTGGAGAGTGCCATGACATCCGGGCCGAGTTCCGCCCTCGACGGCCCGGAGTCCTATGAGAGGTCCTTGTCGCTGGAGCTCGCCGAGTTCTTGAGCAGCCTGCACGGCCGGCTAGGCCCGGCGCACATCGCGGCGGCCTGCAACTGCGTGATCGACACCCTGGGCGCCATCGCCTACGGGGCGGAACAACCCTGGTCGCAGGCCGCGGCCCGCTACGCCCTCGCCACCGGAGGTGAGGGGGCCTCGACCGTCGTGGGGTGGGACGGCAGCGCCACGCCTGCCATGGCCGCCTTCGCCAACGGCGCCGCGGCCCACGCCTTCGAGCTTGACGACGTCCACGAGGAGGCCGTCAACCATCCCGGCGCAGTGGTCGTGCCGGCCGCCCTGGCGGTCGCCGAGGAGCTCGAGACCTCCGGTCTGGCCTTCCTGGAGGCGGTGGTGGTCGGGTATGAGGCCATGGGAAGGGCCGGTCTGGCGGTCGGGCCCCTCTCGCACATGCTGGCCGGCTTCCATCCCACCTCGATGTCGGGAGTGTTCGGCGCAGCCGCGGCGGCCGCCCACCTCCACGGCTTCGACGCGGCCCGCCTGAACGACGCCTTCGGCATCGGCGCCTCGCTCGCTTCGGGGACGATGGAGTTCGCGGCCTCGGGCGGGATGGCCAAGCGGATCCACGCGGGACGGGCCGCCGAGGGCGGGATCATGGCCGCCTCGCTGGCCGCGGACGGGTTCGAAGGGGCTCGTGACGGGTTGGCCGGAACCTACGGGTTCTGCCGAGTGTTCACCGACGATCCCCGCCCCGAACTGCTTGTCCGAGACCTCGGCCAGCGCTGGATGATCGACGAGATCACGGTCAAGCCCTACGCGGCCTGCAGCGACGTCCACGCCATGATCCAGGCCACCGCGGAGCTGGTTGCCGAACATGGCCTAACCGCCGAGCAGATCGACCGCATCGTGGTGCACGGTCCGACCAAGGCCGCCGAGCTCAACGACATGGACGGCACCACCTCGGTGATGGCCGCCCAGTACTCCGCCCGGTTCAACATCGCGGCCGCGGTGCTGGCCGACCCGGCCGACCCCGGCACCTATCATCCCGACCGCATCGCCGACCCGGCGTTGGCAGCCCTGCAGGCCAAGGTGGCCACGACCGTGCCCGATCCCGCCTTCGACGCCACCTACGCCTGGAAGCAGGGGGCACGAGTGGAGATCACCATGACCGACGGCCGGGTGCTGGAGCGGACCGTCCACGGCCAGCGAGGATCGATGCACGACCCTCTCAGCAATGCCGAGATAGAGCGCAAGTTCCACACGTTGGCCGGCGGTCGGCTGGACCCGGAAGTCCCCGAGGCCGTCCGCTCGCTACCGGACCGTTCGCTCGAGGACCTGACTCGTAACCTTCGACTGGGATGAACGGTGCGCAACCCCGGAATTGGCAGCGTTTTGCTCGCTATGCGTGCGTATTGCTGCCAGTTCGCGGTGGACCGGCGGGTGCCAGGAGAATTGGCAGCGTTTTGCTCGCTATGCGTGCGTATTGCTGCCAGTTCGCGTCGCCTCGGGGTCCGTGGTTGTACGGGCCGCCCCCGGCGGGCAGGCTGACGCGGTGAGCGAACTCGACTTGAGTGGGGACTTTGCGGACAGGGCTGGGGCTGCGCTGGTGGTGGGGGGCAGCGGCGGTCTCGGCTCGGAGATCGCGGTGGAGCTGGCCGCCCGCGGCAGCGAAGTGGCCCTCACGTACCGCAGCAACGCCGACGCGGCCGCCGCCACCGCAGCCGCCATCGAGCAACTCGGGTGCCGGAGCTGGGTCGCGACCGCCGACCTCGCCGACGACGAGGCCACCAACGCCGCGGTTACCGAATTGGCTGGCGCGGCAGGCGGTCTGCACACCCTGGTGTACGCGGCGGGGCCCGATGTCCCGCAGGTTCATCTGAGCCGGGTGCAGCCGTCGGCGATGCGAGACCAACTGGATGTCGACGCGGCCGGATTCTTCGCCGCAGCCTTCGCCGCTCTGCCGCATCTGCGCGAGTCCAGGGGCAGCATCGTGGCCGTCACCACGGCCGGTCTCGGCCGGTTCCCGGTGCGTGACGGCTTGAGCACCGTTCCCAAGGCCGCCGTCGAGGCCGCGGTTCGAGGTCTGGCCGCGGAGGAGGGGCGCTTCGGCGTGCGGGCCAACAGCGTGGGGCCCGGGATGCTGAGCGACGGCATGGCCCAGCGCCTGATGGCCTCGGGCGACCTGGACGATAGGGCGCTCGACGCGGCTCGGGCCAACATTCCCATGAGCAGCTTCGGCACGGCGGCCGACATCGCCGAGGCGGTGTGCTTCCTGGCCTCGGACCGGGCTCGCTACATCACCGGCCAACATCTGGCCGTCGACGGCGGCTACACGGTCTGAGCGCCGGCTCGGGGCCCTCCACCGCGCCGGCTCGGGTAGCGTCGGAGCGATGTACCCCGGAGCTCACGCCGCGATCAGTCCCGGCAAGCCGGCTGTCATCATGGCCGGGTCGGGAGAGACGATCACGTACGCCCAACTCGACGCCGAGGCCAACCAAGTGTCGCGCCTGTTCCGGGAGGCCGGACTGGTCCCCGGCGACCATGTGGCCTGGTGCCTGGAGAACCACCGCAACTTCCTGCCCTTGATGTGGGGGGCGCACTACGCGGGGCTGATCTACACGCCCATCAGCAGCCGTCTCACCACCGACGAGATCGCCTACATCGTCGACAACAGCGGTGCCCGGGTCTTCATCACTTCGCAGTACAAGGCCGTGCAGGCCGCCGAGCTAGTCGACCGGATGGACGGGGTCGAGCTGAAGCTCATGATGGACGACGTCATCGACGGGTACGGCAGCTACGAGCAGGCTCTGGCCGGGGCGTCTCCGGAGCCCCTGGAAGGCCGGGTGACCGGCACCGACATGCTCTACAGCTCGGGCACCACCGGGCGCCCCAAGGGCGTGCTCAGCGCCTACGAGGCGGTTCCCATCGAGGAGGCCGAGTCGGTGGTGGCCATGATGTGCGTGCTGCTGCTCGCTATGTCCGACGAGTCGGTCTACCTGTCGCCGGCGCCCCTGTACCACGGCGCTCCGCTGCGCTTCACCATGGTCAACCACATCCTCGGCTCTACCGCGGTGATCATGGAGCGCTTCGACGCCGAGCAGTTCCTGGCCGCGATCGAGCGCTACTCGGTGACCCACACCCAGGTGGTGCCGACCATGTTCGTGCGGATGCTGAAACTGCCCGACGAGAAGCGGCTGCGCTACGACCTGTCGTCGCTGGTGTCCGTGCTGCACGCGGCCGCGCCCTGCCCGGTGGAGGCCAAGCACCGGATGATCAAGTGGTTGGGTCCCATCATCAGCGAGTACTACGCGGGCACCGAGGGCAACGGGGCCACCTTCTGCGACAGCGAGCAGTGGCTGGCCCACGAGGGCACGGTGGGGGTCCCGATCAACGGCGAGGTCCACATCGTGGACGAGGCCACCGGCCAGGAGGTTCCCGCCGGCGAGGAGGGTGCCGTCTACTTCGGTGAGGGGAACACCTTCGAGTACCACCTCGACGATGAGAAGACCCGCAACTCCCGGCTGCCCAACGGCTGGTCGACCATCGGCGACGTGGGGAAGGTGGACGAAGACGGCTTCCTGTACCTGACCGACCGCAAGGCGTACATGATCATCTCCGGCGGGGTGAACGTGTACCCCCAGGAGGCCGAGAACCTGTTGACCATGCACCCGGCGGTGCTGGATGTGGCCGTGATCGGCGTGCCCGACGACGACCTGGGCGAAGTGCCCAAGGCCGTGGTCCAGCCCATGGAGATGCCCGTCGGCGATGAGGCTGAGGCCGAGTTGGAGCGCGAGCTGATCGACTACTGCCGGGCCAGCCTGGCCTCGGTCAAGTGCCCTCGCACGGTCGACTTCCGAGGCGAGTTGCCCCGGGACGAGACGGGCAAGCTCTACAAGCGCCTGCTGCGCGACGAGTACTGGCAGGGCCAGGACCGCCGCATCTAGCGGCCATCGGCCCGTGATCCGGTCCAGCTAAGTGATCTTCAAGACCCGGGCCGCGTTCTCACGCAGGAACTTGGGCCACACCGTGTCGCGGAAGCCGACGTTGGGCATCTCGGTCATGATGCGTTGCAGCGACAGGCCCATGGGGAAGTAGCCGGCGTACATGACCTTGTCGGCGCCCCGGGTGTTGGCGTAGTCGATGACGGCGGACGGGTAGTGCTTGGGCGCGAACGCCGAGGTCGAGTAGTGCAGGCCGGGCCATTTCAGCATCAGCTTCACGGCCAGGGCCTCCCAGGGCTCGCAGCCGTGGCGGGTGACCAGGGTCAGCTCGGGGAAGTCGTACATCACCCGGTCGAGGCGCTCCACGTGCTGGCAGTCCATGGGCAGCCGCGGGCCGGGCACCCCTGCGCACACGAAGACGGGGATGTCGAGTTCGCAGCACGTGGCGTACACCGGGTACCACTTGGCGTCGTCGATGGGGATCTGCGGGAAGCACCCGGCCGGGAAAGTGCCCACTGCCCGGATGTCGTAGGCCTCCTTGCAGTGGCGGATCTTGCGCACCGCGCCCACCACGTCGTTGGCGTCGGCCTGGCAGGTGGCCACGAACCGGTCGGGGTGGTCGGCCAGAGCCTTGCGGTTCACCTCGCCCTCGCAGCCGATCAGTCCCCACTCGACGCCGTAGGCGTCCATCTCGCTCAGCGTGAGTGCGATGGGATCGTCCGCTCCGTACTTCTCCTTGGGCACGCCCTTGAACATGTACTCCACCGGGAAGTCGAACTCGGCCGACTCGGAGTCCTTGAGCTGCTTGCGGATGAACTCGTAGTGCTCGAAGTCCTTGGCGGGGAAGCCGATCATCGTGTCGACGATCCCCACGTCGGTCGGCATTGGCATGGTGTCGCCTCCGTTCGCTTACCCGCTCGGCCTCTAGTTGCCGGGACAGGCCCTAGTTTCTCGGGACGTCGCGCCAGGGGATCTCCTTGTCCACCCTGGGCTCGCCGGGCAGGCCCAGCACCTGCTCACCGAGGATGTTGCGCATGATCTCGCTAGTGCCGCCCTCGATGGAGTTGGCCCGGGACCGCAGGAAACCGTGGTGGGTGTCGCCGAACTTGCCGTCGAGCGAGACCGCAGTGGGCCGGCGGAACCCGTAGTCGTAGTCCACCATCGCCGCGGGGCCCTCGAGGTCGAGGACCTTAGATGTGAGCTCCTTGTTGAACTCGGCCAGAGCCAGCTTGCTGACCGAGCCCTCGGGACCGGGGTTGCCGGTCCGGGCGTTCTGGAAGGCCCGAACGTTGGTGAGTCGCAGAGCCTCGCCCCGCACCCACAGCTGCATCACCTCGTCGCGGTGGGCCTTGGTGCGCACCGCCGGGTCCATGTTGCGGTAGGCCTCCAGCAGGTTGCCCAAGGGCCCCTGCTGGGCGGTGGTGGCGCCGCCCACCGCGCCACCGATGGCGGTCCGCTCGTTCATCAGGGTGGTGAGCGCCACCCTCCAGCCCTCGCCGACCGCACCGATGCGGGCCGTGTCGGGCACCCGCACGTCGGTCATGTACACCTCGTTGAACTCGGCCTCGCCGGTGATCTGGCGCAGGGGCCGCACCTCCACGCCCGGTGCTCGCATGTCGAGCGCGAAATAGGTCAGCCCCTTGTGCTTGGGCAGCTCCGGGTTGGAGCGGGCCACCAGCATGCCGAGGTCGGCGACGTGGGCCAGCGTATTCCACACCTTCTGGCCGTTCACCACCCACTCGTCGCCGTCGCGCTGGGCCCGGGTGCCCAGCCCCGCGAAGTCCGAGCCGGAGCCGGGCTCGCTGAACAGCTGGCACCATCGCTCCTCCCCGGTGAACAACGGGCGCAGGTAGCGGCGCTTCTGCTCGTCGGTGCCGTGGGTGAGGATGGTCGGGCCGATCAGCATCATGAAGAACGTGGAGGGGTCGGCGGGCTGGGCGCCTGCCGCCCGCAGCCGCCGATCAACTGCTCGCTGGAGCTTGCGGGACAGGCCGAGCCCGCCGAAATCCGGCGGGTGGTGCACCCAGGCCAGGCCGGCGTCGTACTGGTGGCCCCGGAACTCGATCTGACTCTCCTCGGCCGGGTCGTGCTCGGCCAGCAAGCTGTCGACGGCGTCGTCGGCGATGCGGGTCTGCTCGGCGGTATCGGCGGATGCGTCGGTGACGGTCATGGTGTGATTCTCCGGTGGACGTTGCGGTCACGGTCCGGTCGGCGTCATGCTTGGACCATGCATTCTTACTCCCGTCAATCCCTTATCGACACCACTGAGGCCTGTTTCGCCGAGATTTCGGCGCTGTGTGCCGACCTCTCCGACGAGGAGTGGACTGTGCAGTCGCTGTGCCCCGACTGGACGGCACGCCAGGCCATCGGCCATGCCGTCGGGGTAGAGGACGTGATCCTGGGCTGGGAGATCAGCACCGACAACATGCCTCCGTTCCAGAAGATGCAGGCCCTCACTGAGACCTCCGCCGGCATGTCGTCGGAGGCGTTCGCGGCCCGTGTTTCGGAGATCTTCGACGGTCGCCGGGGTGACCTGGCCGCGCTGAGCGACGAGGACATCGGACGCCAGTCGTGGACACCGGTGGGCGTGCAGAGCTACGGGGGCTTCCTGGCCATCCGCATCTTCGACATGTGGGTCCACGTGCGCGACTGCACCATCCCGCTGGGACGGGCCACCGACGACAGCGGCCCCGCGGCCGAGATCGCCTTCGATCAGGTGGAGCGCTCGATCGGCTACATCATGGGCAAGCGGGTCGGCCTGCCCGACGGCATGAGCCTGCGGGCCGACATCACCGGGCCGGTGGAGCGCCAGATCGCGGTGGCGGTGGACGGCCGGGCCAAGGCCGTGGATCCCGGCTCGCTGGATTCGCCCGACGTGGTGCTCACCGCCGACTCGCTGACGTTCATCATGCTCGCCTGCGGGCGCATCGACCCCCAGTCCAAGATCGACGACGGCTCGATCTCCTGGAGCGGCGACGCCCACTGGGGCGAGCACGCGGCCCGCAGCCTCCGCTTCACAATGTGATGACGCCCGGCGGCGGCCCGCCCGCCGGTGCCGACGACTGGATGGCCCTGGTCGAGCAGACGCTGCGAGGCCGCGACTTGGCCGAGCTCGCCAGCACCACCCGCGACGGCGTCGAGATACTGCCGCTGTACACCGACGGCCCGGATCGACCCGCAGCGGCGGCCGCGGCTGCGGCCGACCCGCGGCGTTCCGAGGAGGGCTGGGACGTTCGCCAGCACCATGGGGCCGGGTCGGCCGGCGACGGGCTGGGCGGGCTCAGGCTCGGGATCGAAGAGGATCTGGCGGGCGGCGTGACATCGTTAGATCTCGACCTTCCGGCCGACGTCGGTGTCGACGGCCTCGACCGCCTGCTGGGAGGGGTCGACCTGGCGGCGACGCCGCTGGCGCTGACCCCCCACGCGCGGCTGAGTGCGTCCGAGGCCCTGCTCGCGCTGGCGGCCCGTCGAGGCAGGGGTCTCGCGCCCGGCAGCTCGCTCGGCATCGATCCGCTGGGGGAGTGGGCCCGCTCGGGTCACGGCGCCGACTGCAACCAAGCTGCGGCCTGGGCCGCCTCGGCGGCGATCAGTTCGGGAGTGCGGGTGTTCGGCGTGGACGCGATGCGCTACTCGGAGGCCGGCGCGACCGAGGCCCAAGCACTGGGCTGGTCCACCGCGACCGGCGTCGCCTACCTAAAGGCGCTGGTTGAGGCGGGCATCCCGGTGGACGCCGCGGCCGGAATGATCGGGTTCCGAATGGCGGCCACGGCCGAGGTGTTCGTCACGATCGCCGCACTGCGGGCCGCTCGGATCATGTGGGCACGGGTGGTGACGGCCAGTGGCGGCACCGAGGAAGCGGGTCGCCAGTACCAGCATGCGGTGACCGCGGCCCACATCTACAGCCGCCGCGATCCGTGGGTCAACCTGTTGAGAGGTGCCTCGGCGGCCCTGGCGGCCGGAGTCGCCGGCGCCGACGCGGTGACCGTGCTGCCCTTGGACCATGCGTGCGGGGCTGTCGATGCCGACGGTGCTCTGGGCCGCCGGCTGGCTCGCAACACTCAACTCCTGCTGCTGGAGGAATCGCACCTCTCCCGGGCCGCCGACCCCTCGGGCGGGTCGTTCTACGTTGAGTCGCTCACAGAGCAACTGGCTTCGGAGGGGTGGCGGGTGCTGCAGGAAGTCGAGACGTCCGGCGGTATCGAGGCCGCCATCGGCAACGGAGCGCTGGCTGTCGCCGTAGAACAGAGTTGGCGATCCCGTCTGGGAGCGTTGAGAGCCCGGAGCGAGCGGCTCACCGGGGTGAGCGAGTTCCCGTTGCTGGACGAGACCGCTCCGGCAGCCATCGCAGGCTTCGATGAGGCTCCGGGCGCCGCGGGCCTGCCGGTCCGGCGCCTGTCCGAGCCCTACGAGGATCTGCGTGACGCCGCCGACCGCCATCGAATGGCCACCGGTGAGCGTCCCGCGGTCTGGGTAGCCGCGCTGGGGTCGGCCTCGGACCATTCGGCTCGCACCGCCTGGGCGCGGAGCCTGCTGGCCGCGGGCGGCATCGAGGCCAGGGGCGAATCCGGTGTGGACTCGCCCATTGCGGCTGCTGCGGACTTCGCGGCGTCGGGCCTGACCGCGGCGGTGATCACCGGCAGCGACGACATGTACAGCCTGCGGGCTGCAGCCACGGCCGCCGCGCTTGCAGATGCAGGGGCGGTCTTCGTGGCTCTCGTCTGCGACGCCACAACGTTCGTCGACCGGCGAGAAACACTGGCCGCGGCTGGTGTCAGCGACTTCTGGGAGGAGGGCATCGACGTGGTCGCGGCGCTGGAACGCCTGCACCGCGTGCTCGGCCTCGGGTGAGCGGCCCCGGTCGAGGCTCGCTCAGTCCTCGAAGACGGGTGGGCGCTTCTCGGAGCGGGCTAGGACGGCCTCCTCGAAGTTGCGAGTGGTCATACGGACCAGCAGCTGGGCGTTCATCTCCGAGCGCATGTGGGCCGCGTAGCTCGACGCCTCCAGCCCGGCCCACAGCATCCGCTTGGTGAGCTCGGTGCCGGGCCGGCTGAAGGTGGCGATGCGAGTGCCGATCTCGTAGCAACGCTCCAGCAGGTCTCCAGGTTCAACCGCCTCGCTGACCAGGCCAATGCGGGCCGCCTCGTCGGCATCGACGTCCCGGCCGGTCAGCATGATGTCGAAGGCCCTCGACGAGCCGATCGCTCTCGGCAACGTGAAGCTCAGGCCCAGCTCGGACGCAGTGAGGCCGTTGTTGATGCCGGCCGCCCGGAAGTAGGCCTCGGTCGACGCGATGCGGATGTCGCAGGCCAGGGCCAGGCACAATCCCCCGCCGATGGCCGCGCCGTTGATGGCCGCGATCACAGGCTGGTGCAGGTCTCCGATCAGCTCGATCACCTCGTGGAGCCGGTCGGCGGCCCGATGGGCGATGGTTGAACGGGTGAGGCCTTCGATGTAGGGAACCCGGCCCGCACTCACCATGTCGGCACCGGAACAGAAGCCGTGGCCGGCGCCGGTGATCACGACGGCCCGCACATCGTTGTCATTGTTGACACCGCGCAGTGCATCGGCCAGCGGCACCATCACGTCGAAGGCCATAGCGTTCATGCGCTCGGGTCGGTTGAGGGTGACCAGCGCCATCTCCGGCCGGGGATGATCGATCAGTACGAAGTCATCGGATGAGGGCATGGGGCGAAGGTATCAGCCCCCGCCCCGGTGGCCGGTGCCTGTCCCCACCGGGGGCTCAGTCACCGAGGTCGGGCTTCCACGCCGCTCCGTTGATATGGCCGCCACCGTCGACGAACAGTGTGTTGCCCGTCATATACCGGCTGGCGTCCGAGGCCAGGAACACCACCACCGGGGCTATGTCTTCGTCGGGGTCACCGATGCGGCCCATCGGGTTGGAAGCATCGGCCGCGGCCAGCAGCTCGGGATGAGCGTCCATCACCCGGGTGAAGCTCGCCGACTTGGCCGCCGGGCACACGATGTTGGCGGTGATGCCCCATCCGGCCCATTCCCGGGCCGCGGTGCGGGTGGCGGCCCGCAGCGCCTCCTTGGCCGAGTTGTACTCGACCGTGCCCATGTGGGCGTTGACCCCGTTGAGGGAGCACATGTTGATGACCCGGCCCCAGCCGTTGGCCTTCATGATCGGCAGCGCGGCGGCCATGGCCCAGAACGGGCCGTAGAACCCCACCGCCAGGGCACGGCTCATCCCGGCGGCGGACTTGTGCTCCACCCGGCTCACCTCGCCACCGCCCCAGGCGTTGTTGACCAGGATGTCCACCGAGCCCCAGCGCTGGGCCGCTCTAGCGACCATGGCCTCGACCGCGGCCCGCTCGCCCACATCGGTGGCAACGAACTCGCAGGCGTCGCCGAACTCCGCGGCGGCGTCCTCACCGAGATCCTCGTCGATCTCGGCCACGAGCACATTGGCTCCCTCGGCCACGAAGGCTCGGGCCACCGACCGCCCGATGCCCTCGCCCGCGCCGGTGACTACCGCCGTCCTGCCGTCGAATTGCCCCATGGTCTTCCTCCCATTGTGAGCCGTCGCACCATTCTTCCCTTCTTTGGAGCGGCTGCGAACGTTGGCTGGGAGGGATACGGCCGGAACTTGAAGCGGTTGGCCACCTCTGAGGTGGTTGACTGCTTCAAGTTCGGCGAGTGGTAGACAACCACCGGCACGTCGTCTCCGAGCCGAAGAGGAGTCCGGTGGAGGACCTGCAACAGAGGGCTCAGCGCATCTCGGCCAAACGCAGCTCCATGTGGGTGTACCGCTCCGTGCGCGGCACCATCATGACCGTGCTGTACCCCTACTTCCGGGTGCAGCGCCGCGGCCGGGAGCATCTCGACATCGAAGGACCGGTGATCGTGGCCCCAGTGCACCGGTCCAACCTCGACACACCGTTGCTGTCCGGGATGAGTCGACGCCGGCTGCGGGCGCTGTCCAAGGAGTCGCTGTTCTCCAACCGGTTGTTCGGAGCGTTCCTGGCGGCGCTGGGAGCGTTCCCCGTGCGGCGGGGCGTAGCCGACCGGGAGGCGATGCGGGAGGCGATCAAGATGCTGGAGGCGGGCGAGCAGATGGTGGTGTTCCCCGAGGGAACCCGCCAGACGGGGACCCAGGTGGGGGAGGTGTTCGACGGCATGAGCTACCTCGCGTCGCGAACCGGTGCGGCCATCGTGCCGGTAGGGATCTCAGGAACCGAGGCCGCGATGAGCACCGGCACCCGGCTGCCCCGGCCGGTCAGGGTGGCCATGGTGGCCGGACCGCCCATCCGCCCGCCGGAGGGTCGCATGACCCGCCCCCAGATGAGCCGCTTCTCCGAGATGGTGCGCGAGCGCCTCCAGGAGGCCTTCGACGAAGCCCAGGCCCTAGTCGACTGAACGGGCCCCGACAGGTGGCCGGTAGCCTCGGTATACATGGCTGAGAAGATCACTTTGGGTTCCGACGGCGTCCTCCGCGTGCCCGACGAGCCGATCATCCCGTTCGTGGAGGGCGACGGGATCGGCATCGACATCTGGCCCGCGGCCAGGTCCGTGCTCGACGCGGCCGCGGCCAAGCACGGCCGCCGCATCGCCTGGCTCGAGGTGCTGGCCGGCGAGAAGGCCTACAACGAGACCGGGGACTGGCTGCCGGCCGACACCATCACCGCCTTCGACGAGCATCTCATCGGCATCAAGGGCCCGCTGACCACGCCGGTGGGCGGCGGCTTCAGAAGCCTCAACGTGGCCATCCGCCAGATCATGGACCTCTACGTGTGCCTGCGCCCGGTGAGGTGGTTCAAGGGCGTGCCCTCGCCGGTGCGGGAGCCGCATCTGGTCGACATGGTGATATTCCGGGAGAACACCGAGGACATCTACGCCGGCCTGGAGGTGCCGTCTGGCTCGCCCGACGCGGCCCGGCTCATCGAGCTGCTGCACGACGCCTTCGGCTGGGAGATCCGGGCCGACGCCGGCGTGGGGATCAAGCCGGTGTCGAAGTTCGGGTCGCAGCGGCTGCAGCGGGCCGCCCTCAACTACGCGCTGCGCCGCGGCCGCAAGCGGGTCCATTGGGTGCACAAGGGCAACATCATGAAGTTCACCGAGGGCGCCTTCCGTGGCTGGGGCTACGAGCTGGTACGCGAGGAGTTCGCGGACGTGGCCGTGGCCTGGGAGGACTGCGGCGGCGACGCCGGCGACAAGATCCTGGTGCAGGACACCATCGCCGACATCGCCCTGCAGCAGGTGCTCACCCGCCCGGCCTCCTTCGACGTGATCGCCACCATGAACCTCAACGGCGACTACATCTCCGACGCGCTGGCGGCCCAGGTGGGAGGCATCGGGATCGCGCCCGGCGCCAACATCAACTACGTCACCGGCCACGGCGTCTTCGAGGCCACCCACGGCACCGCCCCCCGCTACGCCGGCCAGGACAAGGTCAACCCTTCGTCGGTGCTCCTCTCCGGCACGCTCATGTTCGAGCACCTCGGCTGGCAGGAGGCCGCCGACGACATCATCGCCGCGGTGGAGGCCACCATCGGCGACGGGATCGTCACCTACGACTTCGCCCGGCTCACCGAGGGCGCCACCGAGGTGAAGTGCTCGGAGTTCGCCGCGGCCATCATCGACCGCCTCTGACGCACTTGACGGGAACTGGCAGCGCTGTGCACGGTATGCGTGCATTCTGCTGCCAATTCGGCCTGTAGGGGGCGGGGTGGGAGCCTCCCGCGACAGCATGGCCCGCCGGGGCTGCCGGCTGATCATGCGGTCGGTGCGGGCCCATCCCGTCCCGCATCTCCTGGCCCTGCTCGGCGCCCTCGGATTCGTCGCCGCCACCGTGGGGACCGCCTGGCTGCTGGGCTGGATCACCGACAACGTGATCATCGCGCCGGAGCCCGAGCGGACCGGCCCGGCCGTGGCCGCCGCGATCGTGATCGGGGTCTCGGTGGCCAGCGGGGTCTCGGTGCTGATGCGCCGGTGGTTCCTGGCCATGGCCGAGTTGCGAACCCAGCGTGACTGGCGGCGCGCCCTCCTGCACCGCTACATCGACCTGCCCATGGACTTCCACCGCGAGCGCGACCCGGGCGAGCTGCTCGCCCACGCCGACTCCGACGTCAACACGGCCACCATGGTGCTCAAGCCCCTGGCGTTCGCAGTCAGCGTGGTAGTCCTCGTGGTGGTCACGATGGCCGCCCTGTTCGCCGCCCATCCGCTGCTGGCACTGATCGCGGCGGTCGTGTTCCCGGCGCTGGCGGTGATCAGCCGGATCTACACGCGCATGGTCGAGACGCCCTCGGCCGAAGTCCAGCGGCGGGTCGGCGAGGTGTCGGAGGTCGCCCACGAGAGCTTCGACGGAGCGGTGGTGGTGAAGACTCTCGGCCGCGAGCCCATCGAAGTGGAGCGGATGAGGGCCGCGTCGGAGCGGCTCCGCGACGAGCGCATCCGGGTGGGCCGGATGCGGGCCGGCTTCGAGCCCTCCATAGACGCCCTGCCCACGGCGGGCGCCATCGTCCTGCTGCTGGTCGGAGCCTGGCTGGTGGGGCGAGGCTCGGCTACGCCCGGTGACCTGGTGCTGGCCGCGACCCTGTTCTCGCTGCTCGCCCTGCCGCTGTTCATCGTCGGGTTCTTCCTGGAGGAGATGCCCCGCTCGGTGGTGTCGCTGGAGCGAGTGGACCGGGTGCTGGACCGGCCCCTCGAGCCTCCATCCGAGCCCGAGGGCAACGGCCCGGTGCTGCCTCCGGGTCCGCTCGGCCTGCAGATCGACGGCCTCGCGGTCCGCTACGGATCGCGGCTCGTCCTCGACGGGCTGTCGCTCGCCGTCGGCCCGGGCGAGACCGTGGCGCTGGTGGGCGCGACCGGCTCGGGCAAGTCGACGCTGCTCGAGACCGTGGCCGGGCTCAACTCTGTGGCCGGCGGCTCGATACACCTGTCGGGCGCGGCTCTGCAGGACGTTCCGTCCAACGAGTTCCACGGTGCGGTAGCGCTGGTGTTCCAGGAAGCGTTCCTGTTCGCCGATTCGGTCGCCGAGAACGTCGGCCTGCAGTGGGGCCGCTCACCGGCCGACGTGACCAACGCGCTGGACTCAGCGGCTGCGGGCGCCTTCGTGGACGCGCTGCCCGACGGTGGCGCCACGGTAGTGGGGGAACGGGGCGTGACCCTCTCCGGCGGCCAGCGGCAGCGGGTGGCGCTGGCCCGCGCCCTCGTCCGCTCGCCCCGGCTGCTCATGCTCGACGACGCCACCAGCGCGGTCGACCCCGTCGTGGAGGGTGAGATCCTCGCCAACCTCCGCCGCGATCTCGACACCACGATGCTCGTGGTGGCGCACAGGATCTCGACTATCGAGCTCGCCGACCGGGTTGCGTACCTGGCCGGCGGCAGGATCGTCGCCACCGGCGCCCATGCCGAACTCTTGGACCTCGACGACTACCGGTCCTTGGTCTCGGCCTACGAGCAGGCGGCAGTGGAGTGAGCGACACACCCGGCACCGACCCCGGCCGCACCAGGTCAGGCCGCGAACCCGCCGGCGACGGTGACGGCGACGGCTCACAGCGAGCAGGGGTCGGCGATGCGGAGGGCCGATCGGCCGGGGAGGAGGTCCGGACCAGGTCGGGCGCCGAACCCGCCGCAGGCGCCGGCTCGCAGCGTGCACTGGACGGCGACACGCAGCAGGAATCGGCCGGGGAGGCGGTCCAAGCACTCCGAGTGCTGCGTCGCGGTGTCGCCATGAGCGAGGAGTTGCGTCGAGGGCTTCCGGTGATCGCCGCGGTGGGGCTGTTCGCCGCCGTCGGCAGGCTGATCGTGCCGGTCATGGTGCAACTCGTGCTCGACCACGGCGTCATCGGCCCGGACGGCTACCGGCCCGGTGTCGTGTGGGCCCTTTCGGTGGCCGCGCTGGGAGCAGTGCTGGTGGTGGCTGCGGCGAGTCGCTTCGCCCTGATCCGGCTGGTGCGCATGGCCGAGTCGGTGCTGCTCGGACTGAGGGTCAGGGCGTTCGAGCACATACACCGGCTGAGCCTGGCCACCCACACCGAGTCGCGCCGGGGGGTGCTGGTGGCCCGGGTGACGAGCGACATCGAGGCCATGGCCCTATTCATGCAGTGGGGCGCCATGGCCTGGACCATCAACCCGGTGCTGATCGTGGCGACGCTCGCGGTGATGCTGTTCTACAGCTGGCAGCTGACGCTGCTGGTGCTGGTCCTGCACCTGCTGCTCCTGCCGTTCATGCGCTGGGTGCAGCGCCGCCAGATCGCGGCCCACGCCCGGGTGCGCGACCGGGTGGCCGACACCATGGGCCACACCAGCGAGACGGTGTCGGCCGCGGCGGTGATACGGGCATACGGGTACCGCCGCGCCGTCCGGACCCGCTTGGACGGTGCCGTGGACCGCCAGTACGAGGCCCAGATGTCGGCCTTCAAGTGGTGGGCGTTCCTGATGCCGGCGGTCGACCTGGTGTCGTCGGTGGCGCTGGCCGCGGCCCTCGTCGCCGGGGTGACGTGGAGCGAGGAGCTGGGCATCGGCCCGGGCGGGCTGGTGGCGTTCGTGTTCCTTGTGCGGCTCCTGATGAGGCCGATCTCGGAGATCGGCGAGGTGTTCGACACCACCCAGGCGGCGCTGGCGGCCTGGTGGAAGGTGATGGGGGTTCTCGACACACCGGTCGAGGTGGTCGAGCCGGAGCCCGCTGAGGCGGAGGAGCTGCCTGCGGGCCCGCTCGCGGTCGAGGCGCGGTCCGTGGACTTCGCCTACCGGACGGGGGGACGGGTGCTGCGGGGCGTGGACGTGTCGGTCCCCGCCGACACCGACGTGGCGGTGGTGGGCGAGACCGGCTCGGGCAAGACGACCTTCGCGCGCCTGCTGGCCCGCCTGGCGGACCCCGTCGCAGGGGAGATCCGGGTCGGCGGGGTGGACCTGCGGGAGGTCGCACCCGAGGCCCGCCGGCGGGGCATTCGCATGGTCCCGCAGGACGGCTTCCTGTTCGCGGCGACCATCGAGGACAACATCCGCTACGGAAGGTCCGGCGCCACAGCGGCCGACGCGGCTGCGGCCATCGACGAGTTGGGGCTGCGGGACTGGGTCGAAGGGCTCCCGGCCGGAATGAAGACTCAGGTGGGCCAGAGGGGCGGGCGGCTGTCGGTGGGCGAGCGCCAGCTGGTGGCTCTGGCCCGGGCCCAGGTCGCCGATCCGGGCCTGCTGATCCTGGACGAGGCCACCTCGGCGGTGGATCCCGAGACCGAGGAAGCGCTGGCGGCGGCCATGGCCCACCTCGCGGCAGGCAGGACGACGGTGTCGGTGGCGCACCGGCTCACCACCGCGGAGCGAGCCGACCTGGTCC
Organism: Candidatus Aldehydirespirator sp.; assembly: GCA_965203575.1. Lineage (GTDB taxonomy): Bacteria > Actinomycetota > Acidimicrobiia > Acidimicrobiales > Aldehydirespiratoraceae > Aldehydirespirator. The sequence goes on along the minus strand of OZ241894.1, from coordinate 777,430 downwards.
TGGTGTTCGACGACGGCCGTGTCGTGGAGCAGGGCCGGCACACCGAACTGGTCGAGGCGCGGGGGGTGTACGCCCAGCTCCACCGGTCCTGGGTGGGAAACACGCGCCGGGCAGCCCCGCGCCACTAGTGCCCTGTCCAGTAACCTTCGCGCGCGTCGACTGCTCTCGTTTGGCCCGTGATGACAGCGTTCACGGGCGGCTCAAACCCACAAACGTTTGTGGACAGGGCACCAGTGGTCACGGTCCGCCGTCGGATTGACAGGCGGGCCCGACGTTGCACACTGAGCGCACGGGCATTACCATGCCGTCCGCTGGATACAGCAAGCGGGCGGTATTTCCATGGGCTATCGGCGGACACTTGCCTTGACACCCTTACCGGCCGCCCCAGCCCCAAGCCGCCTGGAAAGGCTTGACAACAAGACAGGGACACCCGCCCCCCCCCTTGGAGGCCAGCCCACTGAATGGCTGCGCCGCGGGACCCGCACCTCGGCGGTGAACGCGAGCACGCACTTCTAGGTGGCCGATGGGGAAGCCGACAGCCAACGTCAGGCGTTTCGCTGCTAGGGGAACACTGGTTCTGATCGCGCTGGGCGCGGCCGTGCTCGTGCCCGCGCCGAGTGCCCCGGCTCAGCCGCCCGCGCCCGGACTGTCGGCCAGCCCCGCCGCGGTCACCGTCGCCGCCGGCGAGACGACCGGCTACACCATCGTCCTCGACACCAGGCCCGCCTTCAACGTGACCGTCCGGCCGTCCAGCGACGACCCTGCCAAGGCCGCCGCAGGCGATGCCGTCGAGTTCACGCCGCAGAACTGGGACGACCCGCAGCCCGTCGTCGTCACCGGAGTGAGCGAGGGCTCCGCCACCGTCACCCACCACGCAGTCAGCAACGATCCCCATTACAGCGGCGCATTCTCCACCGAAGTCTCCATCGAGGTCACCGCAGCGCCGACCGTGCCGCCCGCCACGACCACGACCACGGTGCCGCCCGCCACGACCACGACCACGGTGCCGCCCGCCACGACCACGACCACGGTGCCGCCCGCCACGACCACGACCACGGTGCCGCCCGCCACGACCACGACCACGGTGCCGCCCGCCACGACCACGACCACGGTGCCGCCCGCCACGACCACGACCACGGTGCCGCCCGCCACGACCACGGTGCCGCCCGCCACGACCACGACCACGGTGCCGCCCGCCACGACCACGGTGCCGCCCGCCACGACCACGGTGCCGCCCGCCACGACCACGGTGCCGCCCGCCACGACCACGACCACGGTGCCGCCCACCACGACCACGGTGCCGCCCACCACGAGCGTGAACGCCCAGCAGCAGAACGTCAACGCCCAGCAGAACACCCCCGCCGTGCAGTTCAGCGGCGACTACACGGTCATGGAGCATGAGGGGAAGGTCTCGGTCACCCTGAACGCGAGCCCGGCCCCGGCGAGCGACCTCACCGTCTTCCTCACGGCCGACACAACCACCGGCACCGCCACAGAGGGCGAGGACTACACCGTCCCAGGACAGGTGACCATTTCCAGCGGGAGCACCTCGAAGACAGTCGACGTCCCCATCATCAGGAACACCTACACGGAGGTCAACGAGTCCTTCACGATCAGCCTCACCGTCGGTAGTGGCGGCCAGACGGGAACCCGCACCCGCACCACGGTCACCATCCTGTCCACCGTCTGGTCGGCCACGCTGACGGTGGCCAGCGCCGCCAATGCGGCCCTGGGCTGCACCACGGCCGCCACCTGCCAGAGCGGGCTGACCGCAGGCGGGTTCAGCCTCAACGGGGTGGACTACCGGATCGCCCAGCTGGCCCGGCTCAGCGGCGGCGACCTGTCCCTGTATCTCGACAAGGCCATCCCCCAGGAACTCGACGGCCTGTCGCTGTACGTGGACGGCCGGGAGTATCCGCTGGCGAACGCCGAGGCGCAGACGATCAGCAACGAGAGGCGCGGCGTGAACTGGGCGGGGGCCGCCCCGAGCTTCACCGCGGGCCAGACCGTGGCGGTGAAGCTGGCCAAGCGCCGCCTGCTGGAGGTGGACAAGCACTCCGTGGCGGTGCACGAGGGCGGCATCGCGAGCTACAGGGTGCGGCTCGCCTGGAGACACCAAGCCTCCCGTGACCGATTCCGTTATGGGAGGGATCTCCTCGTCACGGCCGCCAGCGGCGACACGGCGGCGGCGCAGGTCACCGGCCAGCTGGCTCTGTTCGGGGCCGACACGTCCGACGACATACCCCGGGTCAAGTGGGACCAATGGCAGACCGTGCCCCTGGCCGCGCCCCATGACGCCGACGGCGCCGACGAGACCGTCACCCTCACCCACTCCATCGGTTTCATTTCCGGACTAGCGGACCCGGCCGTGGCGCGGGCGGACCTGCCGACGGTGACGGTGCGCGTGAACGACGACGAGGACGCGGCGCTGAGCAGCCTGCGGGTGCGCTCCGGGACCACGAACGTGCCCGTCACCAGGGTGTCCGGCGACGACAGCGACGAGCAGCGCTACACCGCCCGGGTGGCCGACTCGGTCGCGAGCGTGCGGGTGACGCCCACGCTGGCAGTGCCGGGCGGCGCCATAACCGTGAACGGCGCCACGGTGGCCTCCGGCTCGGCCAGCGGCGACATCGCGCTCTCGCAGGGCGACAACCCGATCGTCGTGGTCGTCACCGCCGCGGACGGCTCGGTCAAGAGGCACACCATCCTGCTCAAGCGGGCCTGGCCGTCGAGCGCGGCGGCCCTGACCCTGACCCTGGACCCCGCCGGCGGCACGGTCGCCGAGGGCGGCGTCATCACGGTGACGCCCTCGGTGGCCACCGCCGACCGGCCCTCGAGCGCCACCGGGTTCTGGGTGACGCCCACCGACGACCACGCCGCGACGGCCAAGTTCCGCGCCGACTACACCCCGTCCGCCCTGCGGTTCACCGTGGGCGCCGACGGCTCGGTCAGCCCGTCCTCCGTCAAGGCCACCGCCCACCGCGACTGGGTCATCACCGGCGCGGCGAAGACCTTCCGGCTGACCGCGACCGCGGTGAGCGGGTCCGTGACCGAGATCCGCCCGACCGACACCGCCCAGCTCTCCATCACCGACGCCGACGCGCCGGTGGCCAAGCTGCGCCTGCTGCGGCTGGACGGCCCGAACCGCGTGGCCGTGCCACACACAACCGCCGAGCAACGCAGCCGGCTCAAGATCAACCAGCAGGCGCAGACGGCGCTGCGGGCCGAGCTGTACGCGCCGGCGGTGATCGAGAACGGGGTGGAGACTGCGCCGGAGCGCGCCCTGACCGCCGACCGCGACATCACCGTCACGTTCACCCTGCCGGCCGGGCTGGGCGCGCAGGCCGGCGCGCCCACCAGCGTCGTCATTCCCAAGGGCCGGTCATCGGCGGACACGGCCCTGTTCGCGATCACGCCGACCGCGCCCGGGGTCATGGCCATCACGCCGTCGTTCTCGCCGGACATCGGGGAGTTCACCTCCGCCGCCGACGCCGAGTGGAAGGGCTACCTCAGAGTTGCGGGGGCATATGGCAACTTCCGGACGCTGACCGTCGCCGACCAGACCATCCAGGAGGGCGCGGCCGCCGTCAGCGTGAGCGGGACGCGGGGCAGCAGCACGCCGCTGACGGGGAGAATCACCGCCGGCGCCGGCGCAGCCGCCGCCAACGCCGCGGACTTCGGCGCCGCCGCCCTGCCGGTGACGCTCACCGCCACCGCCCCGCAATCGGTGGCCGACCCCGCCTTCCCGGCCGGCAACCGGTACTCGCCGCTGTTCGACCTGCCGGTCCCGCTGGCCGCGGACGGCGTGATGGAGGGGGCCGAGACGTTCACGCTGACCATCGACACCGCGGCCGGCAGCCCGGACTCGGCGACGGTGACGGTGGCCGCCCACGGCAACGCGGTGCTGAAGGTCGGCGCGAGCCGCGCCCTCGTCGACGAGGACGCCACCCTGACCGCGGTGCTGGACCCGGCGGTGGCGGGCGACACCGCCATCGAGGTCGGCGCGGGCGGCGCGCTGAGCTTCGCCAACGCCGACAGCAGCATCACCTTCACGTTCACCGACGACAACCGCGACGGGCTGCTGCGCGACGAGGAGCTCACCGACAGGCAGACGTTCACCGTGACGTCCTCCAACCGGGGCCAGACCTTCACCCTCCAGAACTCCGGCTCGCTGCCGCGGAGCCTGGCCGCGAGCCAGTTCGAGGTCGCCTCCGTGAAGGTGGACCTCAACGACCCGGCCACGCCCGACGACGACTCCGACGACGCCGAGCACACCGTCTACGTGTTCAACCCGGTGCCCGACGTGGACCCGCCCGAGCCCGTGCACGCGGAGGTGTCGCTGATGAAGGGCGCGGTGACGCTGCCCGAGACGTCCTATTCGGAGCACTCCAGGGACGCAACCACCGGGCTCGATCTCACGTTCATCGAGGGCTCCTGCGACCGCGACGACCCGGCCGACGGCGCCCACTGCCGCTACGAGATGAGCGTGCCCACCGGTCTCACCGAGGCCGCCATCACCCGGCTGATCAGCCCGCCGCTGGGCCTCAGCATCACGCCGCCGCTGGCGTCGGTGCCGGACGTCGAGTACCCGCTGGCCGTGTTCTTCGACGACGCGACCGCCACCGAGGGCAAGGACTACTCCTACGACCCGGCCGCGACGCCCGCCGAGCACCGCATCGGCGGCGCCGACCTGACCGTGCTGCTGCAGACCGGCACCCGGGTCGTCAGAGAGGATCCCCAGACCGACCCCACCGGGACGGTCATCCCCCAGCGGCTGCCCGTGCTGATCACCTACGACGAGATCGTGGAGCGCGACGAGACCTTCACCATCCTCATCCAGGGCCCGTCCGGCGAGAGGCCGCACTACACGGTGACACGGTCGTCGGTCACCGTCACCATCGAGGACGACGACACCTCCCAGTTCCTGCCGGTGGCGGTCCAGCCGCCCATCTTCGCATGCCAACCCGGACGCACGCCCGAGTGCCAGACCGAGAACGACAAACCGGCGGTGAACGTCGTGCCGGGCACCGACGTGCTGGTGTCGGCCACGCTGTCCAAGCCGGTGGAGGTGGGCATCGACCCCGGCGGGACCGCCCGCACCCTCTCGTTCGTGGACTCGACCAACAGCGTGACCCTGGTGTTCACCGACACCGACAAGAACGGCATCATCGAGGACGCCACGCCGCAGGCCGCCGACGGCCGGGGCGAGATGCAGAGCCCCCAGGTCACCTTCACCACGCCGGCCGGCGACCACTCCCACACCGAGTTCGACTTCGCGCTCCAGTCCAGCCCGCCGGCGGGGCTGACGGCGGCCAAGTTCGTGATGCCGGCGCAGCCCCTCACCGTCACCAAGCGGGCGGTGCTTCCCTACATCCTCAGCCCGAACCGCCGGCCGCCCACCGGCGTGGCCCGCGGCGGCGAGCTCCCGCAGGCCTGGTGGACCTACGAGGAAAGGCTGCCCGTCCGCATCCCGGTGGCCCTCAGCGCGGAGGAGGACGCCCGCGACGCCACCGTGGTCCTGACCATGGCCTACGACCACGACCTGGACCCGACCACCGCCGACAGGACCCACACCAAGGACATCCGCTTCCCCAAGGGCGAGAAGTCCCAGTTCCCGTCCTGCGGCGACCCCAGGGACCTGACCGTGGCCGACCCGAGGATCCATTCGCGGGACGGCACCGAGCTGACCGGGCCGAACATCGGCGGGTCGGGGCCGACCGCGCAGGAGCAGCAGGCCATCGACGCGTACAAGGCCTGCTACGCGACCATGAAGACGGTCGCCATCGGCGCCGCCGACTTCACCGAGCTGGGCATCGCCGACGACGACAAGCTCAACGGCAACCGCCGCATCACGCTCAGCGTGGCCTTCGACGACGCCACCGCGGCGCTGGAGGGCTTCGACAATCCCGCCCCGGTGCAGACTGGGGTGGAGAGCCGGTTCGGCCGTCCCCTCGACACCATCGAGGACGAGACCGAGACCGACGGCCTGGCCAGGACCGAGCTGGTAGTCCGCGACGACGAGGCGTCCACCACCCGGGTGCGGCTGGTGCTGGTGGACGCCGCCGGCCGCCGCATGCCCCAGTTCCCTATCGAGCGCGACACCGGCGCCCTGCTGCGGGCGGAGGCGTACCGGCCCGCCACCGCGACCACGGCGGAGGCGCCGGTGGAGCTCGACAACCTGGCGCTGGGGATCGTGCTCTCGGTGGACGACAGCGGCCAGCGGCTGAGCTGGCGCGAGCTCGGCTTCCCCGCCTTCCGCTCCTTCATGATCATCCCGCCGGGCGACACCGGCGTCAACTCGATCGAGCCGCTGAACATCCACCCGGCCAAGGCCGGCACGTTCGCCTTCCGCGTCGACCAGTTCGTGGCGATCGCGGGCCAGATCGACGATTTCACGACGGCCAAGGTCTTCAGCCGGGTGGAGCACCGGGCCCGGCCCGCCGCCGAGGACGCCAAGAGCCGCTTCCTGCGCCTCGACGAGTCGCACGTCCTCGCCGTGGAGGGCGACGAATTCAGCGAGATAATCGTGGTGACGTACGGCATCTACGACGCCCTGGGCGGGCGCCGCGCCACCACCGCCGACTACAAGGTGTTGTACACCATCGACACTGTGCCGGACCCCGCCGTCGCCGCCGAGTTCGCGGACGTGACCTTCACGGGCGGCGCCACGGCCTTTCCCGTGAACAAGTCCGATCCCGGCGAAGCCAGCATCGTTGAAGGCAGTTTGACAGTCGGGACCGTCGTGGACGACGCCGACTTCGAGGCGGCCGAGAGCTTCACCGTCACCCTGACCGCGGTGCGGGCCGACACGACGGCGGCCCCGGAGATCCCCGACCTGTACCTCGACCCGCTGTACCGGCAGGCGACGGTGACGATCGCGCAGAGCGACGCCGAGGCCGCGACGGGCGACCGGGTCACGGCGCAGTCGACCGGCGCAGCGACGGAGGGCTCCCGGTCGGCCGTCCGCGTCACCCGGCCCTCCGGGTACAGCGGCCGGATCAGCGGCGTCGTCGTGCCCGGCTTCCACCCGAGCGACTCCGCCGCCGCCTCCCCGGCCGACCTGGAGACGACCCCGCAGGAGTTCAGCATCCCTGCGGGGTCGAGCAGCGACACCGTCCGTTTCGCCACGCGGTCCGACGGCATCATCGAGGCCCCCGAGTCAGTCCACTTCTCCGTGCACATCATCGAGCCGGCCACGGGGGTGCTGCCCCCGGAGCAGCCGGTCCGCGCTAGCATCAACAGCGCCGAGAGGGGCCGGCTGCAGTTCAAGTCCACCTCTCAGACGGCGGCCGAGGGCGGCGAGCTGACGCTGACGGTCGAGCTGGGGAGCACAACAGGCGGACTGGCGACGGCCGGCAAGGACGTCAACTTCACGCTCACGCCGACCTTCACCACCGGCGCGGGCAAGGCCGCCGCGGCCGACCTCTGGTTCGTCGATCCGAGCTCCCTCACGACCCGGCCCCACCTGACGCCCGCCTCCACCGCGGCCCAGCTGACCGTCACCGGCGTGATCCCCGCCGGCGAGTCCTCGGCCGTGGTCCGCTACCCGGTAGCCATCGACAGCGCGGCAGAGGGCAGCGAGACGTTCACCGTGGCCCTCAGCTTCGCCGACGAGCCCAGCAAGCACGACGGCGCGCTGACCCTGGGCACCAGCAGCACCTTCACGGGGACCATCACCAACGTCGCGCCGGTGGCCGACGCCAAGACCTACGCCATCTCTCCCGCGTTCCTGGACGTGACCGAAGGGGAACAGGCCCGGTTGTACATCCATCTGGGCGAGGACGCGCCCACCGGCAACCTGGGATTCCAGGTATCCGTGGCCTACCCCCCGGAAGCAGAGTACGGCGAGGCCGACCACACGGACCACACACTGACGCTCCGAACCTTCGAGGTCGCCGCCGACACGCGCGCCGCGTCGCTGTTCTTCGACACCGTCGACGACGGCGAGCAGGAAGTGTTCGGCACGGTCGCCTGCGAGACGGGCGCGTACCCGGCCTGGAAGAATTTCTGCACCACCAACACGCTGCCGGAGCTCATGATCGTCACCATCACCCCGACGGGGAGCGGCGCCGCGCAGTGGAGTCCGCTGGCGGCGGGCCGCAACGCCGCCACGGTGCGCATACACGACAACGAGCCGCCCGTCGGCCTGCGGTTCGACCAGGCCCCGGTGCTGCTCACCGAGGGCGGCAGCGTCTCCCTGGGCGTGGCGCTGGCCAGCGAGCCCGCAGGCCAAGCGGTGAGGGTCAGTGTCCAGAGCAGCGACACCTCGGCGGTCACGGTCACGGGCGGGCCGTTGAACTTCGGTGAGAACAACTGGCAGACCCTGCAGACTCTGACCGTCGCGGCCGTCGACGACGCCGACACCGACCACGAGCGCGCCACCCTCACCTTCAGCATCTCCAGCCCGCATGATGAACCTGTCTCCCGACTCTTCAACTACGACGGCCTGACCTCGCGCAACGTCGTCTTCGTGAAGGACGACGACAGCCCCAAGTTCGATGTCCCTTCCAATGAGGGCCGAGAGGGCGCGACGGTGGACTTCACGGTGCTGCTGCTTGAGAAGGCGCCCGACGAGGGCGTCACCTTCGACGTCGAGGTGTCCTACACCACGGCCGCCACCGGCGACACCCACGCCTCCGCCGCGGATCTGGGCGCGGTGCCCGACACAATCACCGTCCCCGCGGGAGAGCTCTTCGCGCAGTTGAGGATCCCCGTCGCCCGGGACAATGTCGATGAGGGCGCCGAGGCCTTCACCGTGACCCTGACCCCGAGCCCGGACAACGTCAAGGCATGGGTGCCGCTAAGCAGCAACACGGGGACGGGAACCATCCGTGACGCCACCGGGTCGGTGAGCTTCAGCACCAAGGCCGTCTCCGTCGCAGAGACCGCGAGGTCCGTCGAGCTGGAGGCCGTCGTCGCCCCCGCCGCCTGGGGGGACGTCTCGTTCACCGTGACCGCGGCGGACGGCACCGCGACCGGCGGCGCCGACGGGGACTACGACGCCGGCCGCGTGGGCGCCGTCGTGATCCCGAAGGGGCAGGCGAGAAAGAAGTTCACCATACCGATCCTCGACGACGGCCTGGACGAGCCCGACGAGACCTTCACGGTGACGCTGGCGCCGGCGTCGGACTCCGCCGGCTACAGTTTCGGCGGCGGCCCGGCGACGGTGACGATAACCGACGACGACACTCCGGGCGTCGAAGTGTACCGGGATCCCCCATCCAGCATCCTCGAGGGCGAGTCGGCGGTCTACGCGGTGCGGCTGCTGAGCAAGCCCAGGGCCAATGTGGTGGTCACGGCCAGCAGCGACAACAGCAAGGTCGTCGTCTCGCCGCCGCCGCGGGCCGTCTTCGCGAACGCTGCCGACCCCGAGTTGCAGGAGCTGCCCGTATCGCTCACGTTCACGCCCAACAACTGGCGGCAGCCGAAGCTGTTCACCGTGCGCGCGCCGCAGGACCGCGACTCCGACGACGAGCGGGCGACCATCAGCCACACCGTGACCAGCGCCGACACCTCGTACGAGAGTTATGCCCTGGGCGCCATCAAGGTAACGGTGAACGACGACGACGCCCCGCCGTCGGACGACGCCGCCCTGAGCGGGTTGACGCTGTCGGCGGGGAGCCTCAGCCCGAGCTTCAGCGCCGCCCGGCTCTCCTACACGCTCAGTGTGCCGAACTCGACGTCCAGCCTCACGGTGACGCCGACCGCCAACCACGCCGGCGCCGCCGTCAAGGTGGGCAGGAAGGGCTCGGCCCGGGTGGCGGTCAGGAGCGGCTCGGCCAGCGGCGGCGTCGCGCTCGCGGTGGGCGACAACGTCGTCGAGGTCCTCGTCACCGCCGAGGACGGGCACACGACCCGGCTCTACACCGTGACAGTCACCCGGGCCTACCCCCAGAGCTTCACCGTCGAGGCGGTGGGCGGCGCCTCCGTCGACGAGGGCTCCCCGGCCAGGCTGAGGATCACCCTCAACAAGGCGCCCACCTCCGCGGTGACCTTCAACGTCCGGGCGGCGGGCAGCGGCGCCTCGCCCACGTCCGCCGCCGACCTGGGCACGGTCCCCTCCAGCGTGAGGGTGCCCGCCAACCAGACCACGGTCACGCTTGCCGTCCCCACCCGGGGCGACAACCTGATCGAGGGCGACGAGACGTTCACCGTGACCGTCACCGACGCCGCCGACCCCGACGCCTGGTCGCCGCGCACCGCCGGCGCCAACACGGTGACGATCACCGTCACCGACCTCAACCGGTCGGTGGCGTTCACCGAGACCGCCAAGACCGTCCGCGAGGACGCGGGGACCGTGACGGTGGGGCTGACCGCCAGCGGCGCCAGCGCGTCCGCCATCCGGGTGACGATCACCGCGACCGACGACACCGCGGTGCGGGGCGTCGACTACGGCGGCGGCGCCACCCGGACCGTCACCATCCCGGCCAACCAGACCACCGCCTCCTTCACGGTGCCGATCACCGACAACAGCGCGGTGGCGAGCGCGGCCAAGACCTTCAAGCTGACCATCTCCAGCGTCGCGGGCATCCATCAGAAGGGCAGCCCGGACGAGATCACCGTCTCCATCCTCGACGACGACGGCGCCGTGCCGCCGGGCAAGTTCTTCCTGATCGACGGGGACGCGACCGCCGCCGAGGGCGCCAGCGCCAGGCTGCGGGTCCTGATCGGGGAGGCCGCCCCCACCGGCGGCCTGACCTTCCCCGTCACCTACTCCTACGCCAGCCCCCTCACCGCCGGCTCGGCCGACCACACCGCGGTGAACAGCGTCACCGTCGCCGTGGGGCAGACGCAGGCCACTCTGAGCATCGCCCTCACCGACGACGACGTCGATGAGGGCCGGGAGTCCTTCAAGCTGACCCTGACCGCCCCGACGGGCTGGAGCGCCGCCGCGTCCGGCCAGGACGCCGCCACCGTCACCATCACCGACAACGACACCGCCGGCATCAGCTTCACCCCCTCCCCCACGAGCCCCCTCGACGTCGCCGAGGGCGGCACCGCCACCGTGTCCATCGTGCTGGACACCAAGCCCACGCACGCCGTCACGGTCAACGTCCTGCGCCGGAGCGGCGACGCTGCCAAGCTCAGCTGGGCGGTCGGCGGGGCCAGCACCGCGCCGAGCTTCGCGCCCGGCGACTGGGACACGCCCATCGAGGTGGTCTTCACCGCCGCGCAGGACAGCGACTGGCGCGACGAGGTGCACGAGTACGTCTTCTCCGCCAGCTCCACCGACGCCAAGTACAGGGCCAAGGGCGCCCGCTACCGGATCAGGGTGGACGACGACGAGCTGTCCCAGGACGCGACGCTCCGGGCTCTCACGCTGTCGGCGGGGAGGCTCAGCCCGGCCTTCGCGTCCGGCACCACCGGCTACACGGCGGCCGTGCCGTCCACCGCGAGCACCATCACGGTCACGCCCACCGCCAGCCACAGCGCGGCGGCCATCACCGTGGACGGCGCCGCCGTCACCAGCGGCCAGGCCAGCGCGGCCATCGCCCTGACGCCGGAGACCGCCAAGGCCGTCTCCGTCGTGGTGACGGCCGAGGACGGCACCACCACCAGCACCTACACCATCACCGCGACGCGGGCGCGCCAACCGTCCGGCGACGCGACGCTGAGCGCGCTGACGCTGTCGGAGGGGACGCTGTCGCCGTCGTTCACTGCCGGCAATCTGCGCTACATCGCCGGGGTGGCCCAGACCACGGCCAGCATCACCGTCACGCCCACCGCCAACCACGCCGCCGCCACCATCACCGTGAACGGCGCCGCCGTCGCCAGCGGCCAGGCCAGCGGCGCCATCGCCCTCAGCGCCGGCAACAACACCATCCGGATCGCCGTCCGGGCCGAGAACGGCGCCGTCGAGACCTACACCGTGACAGTGAATCGGCCCAGCCCGCCGAGAAGGACCCCCCCGACCGGTCCTACCGGTCCGGGTCCTTCGGGTCCTTCGGGTCCTTCGGGTCCTTCCGGTCCTTCGGGTCCGTCGGAGCCGGAGCCGGAGCCGTCCTCGTTCGACGACGTCGACCGCGGCAGCGTCCATGCCGCCGCCATAGACGCCCTGGTCGCCGCCGGCATCACCCGCGGCTGCGCCGCCGACCCGCCGCGCTACTGCCCGGACGATCCCGTCACCCGGGCCGAGATGGCCAGCTTCCTCGCCCGGGCCCTGGACCTGGCCGCCGACGAGGCCGCCCCACTCGACGACGTCGACCGTGACGGCGTCCATGCCGCCGCCATAGACGCCCTGGTCGCCGCCGGCATCACCCGCGGCTGCGCCACCGACCCGCCGCGCTACTGCCCGGACGATCCCGTCACCCGGGCCGAGATGGCCAGCTTCCTCGCCCGGGCCCTGGACCTGGCCGCCGGCGAGGCCGCCGGCTTCGAGGACGTCGACCGCGGCAGCGTCCATGCCGCCGCCATAGACGCCCTGCTCGCCGCCGGCATCACCCGCGGCTGCGCCACCGACCCGCTGCGCTACTGCCCGGACGATCCCGTCACCCGGGCCGAGATGGCCAGCTTCCTCGCCCGGGCCCTCCGCCTCCCGCCCCCCTAGCCGCCCCGCTCCCGATCCGCAGCCGATCACCAGGACCGGGCCGCAGCCCGGGCGAGCTGTAGCGGCCTGCATCGGGCTCGCAGCCGTGGTTCGCCTTCGAGCGGCGGGCCTTGGCTCGGCGCTTGCTGGGTCACGGCGGCCACCGGCCAGTGCCTTCGCGGCGTCCTCGCGTCGCCCCGACCTGCGAGAGACGGGATTGCAGGCATTCCCAACCCGACGAACTTGTGTTGACAGAGCACTGGCAGGGGCGCAGCCGCGGCCGGCCGGCAGCCGGTACGGTGGCGGCATGAACGATCCCGTACGAGTGGCCGTCACCGGCGCAGCCGGGCAGATCGGCTACAGCCTGTTGTTCCGCATCGCCTCGGGCTCGATGCTCGGACCCGAGGTGCCGGTGATCCTCCAGATGCTGGAGATACCGCCGGCCATGGACGCCCTGCGGGGCGTGGCCATGGAGCTCGACGACTGCGCCTTCGGGCTGCTGGCACAGATGGTGCTCAGCGACGACCCCGGCGAGGCCTTCGACGGAGCGCAGATCGCCCTGCTGGTGGGCTCCCGGCCCCGCACCAAGGGCATGGAGCGCAAGGACCTGCTGGAGGCCAACGGCGCGATCTTCACCGTCCAGGGCCGGGCCCTGGCCGCCCGAGCCGCCGAGGATCTCCGGGTGCTGGTGGTGGGCAACCCGGCCAACACCAACTGCCTGATCGCCATGAACAACGCCGCGGGGGTGCCCCGCGAGCGGTTTACGGCCATGACCCGCCTCGACCACAACCGGGCCAAGGCCCAGCTCGCCGCCCGGGTGGGCGCCACCGTCGGCGATGTCCGCAGGATGACGATCTGGGGCAATCACTCCGCCACCCAGTACCCCGACCTGTTCCACTGCGAGGTGGATGGTCGCAGCGCTGCGGCCCTCGTGGACGACCAGGAGTGGCTCGAAGGGACGTTCATACCCACCGTGCAGCAGCGTGGTGCCGCCATAATCGAGGCCCGGGGCGCGTCGTCGGCGGCCTCCGCGGCCAACGCGGCCGTCGACCACGTACGCGACTGGATGCTGGGCACGCCGCCGGGCGACTGGGTCTCGATGGCGGTCCCCTCCGACGGCAGCTACGGCGTGCCCGAAGGGCTGATCTCGTCGTTCCCAGCCACCTGCGCCGGCGGCGAATACCGGATCGTCGGCGGCCTGGAGATCGACGGCTTCTCGCGGGCCCGCATCGACGCCTCCGTGGCCGAGCTGGCCGCCGAGCGCGACACGGTGGCCTCACTCGGCCTGATATAGGGACCCGAGAGTCTCTATGCCGGAACGAATTGGCAGCCCTGGAGCCCTGTTCGGGCGTCGACGGCTGCCAATTCGCGTCGCGGGCCTGATCTAAGGGCCGAGAGTCCCCGTGCCGGAGCTGCCGGAGATCGCGGCCCACGCCGAGCGATTGTCGGCTGCGTTCGCGGGGATCCCGCTGCGGAGGTTCGAGCCGCTGCACCCGGCCGTGCTCAAGACCTTCGATCCGCGGCCGGCCGCGGCCGCGGGCAAGGCGCTCCTGGGGGTGGGACACCGGGGCAAGTACCTGCTGCTGCACGTCGGAGAGGACAGCAGCGAGCGCGACGGTTCGGGGCTGGTGTTCGCGGTCCATCTCATGCAGGCCGGACGGCTGCGCCGCGATGCCAAGAGGGTCCGCAAGCCCCGCGGCGGCATGGCCCGCTGGACCTTCGCCGACGACTCGGCGCTGCTGCTCACTGAGGCCGGCACCGAACGCCGGGCAGGAGTGTGGCTGATCGCCGGCGACCCGGCCTCCGTCGAGCCCCTGGCACGTCTCGGCCCCGACGCCGACTCGATCAGCCGGGAAGAGCTCGCTCGACGCCTGGCTGCAGCCGGCGAGCGCGTGCACGGCTTCCTGCGAGATCAGTCGCATCTGGCCGGGGTAGGCCGCCTGCTCGCCAACGAGATACTTCACTCGGCCCGGATCTCACCTTTCGCCAACACGGCGCGCCTCGACGGCGACGCCGTCGACCGTCTGCACGCCGCCATCACCGCATCCATCGCGAGGGGTCTGGCCGCGGAGCGGGAGCGCGAGGACATGGGCCGCTCCCAGGATCGCCCCAGCGACGTCCACCACCGCGTGGGCCAACCGTGCCCGGCATGCGGAGACACGGTGCGCTCGGTCGAGTACCGCCGCTACCGGGTGGCCTATTGCCCGACTTGCCAGACAGGCGGCAAGGTCCTGGCCGACAACACCACGAGCCGGTTCCTGAAGTAAGAGGCCGAGCGGACAGGTGCGCGAGTCCGGCCCATACGGGCGAGGCCGTGGCCCGAGCGGCCCGTGAGCGCAGCGAACAAGAGCGGGGATGACCCCACCGCTACGCGAGTGGCTCTCACCCATTCGCGGACGCTCTAGAAGCCGGGCGGATAGGGCTCGTCAGGCCGCCCCGGCCAGGACGGCGCCGATGGCCTCCATGGCCGGGCGGGCCGCGAGCAGCAGCCGGGGATCGCCGCTGAACTGCAGCCGCCCCTCGGCGAAGGCGCGTTGGGCGGATCCGCCCTCGACCGCGATCGCTCGAGCCGTGTCGCGATCCGAAGCCAGCGTCAAGACGGGTTGACCGTGCGTCTCGCCGGCGCGCCCGACTGCGGCCGACACCCGACCGGAGGCGATACGCACATGCCAGCAGAAGACGGGGGCGTCATCGTCGGAAGCGTGGTACTCCAGCACCAAGCCGACCGTGTCGTCGACGCGGCACTCCGACAGCGCGGCATCGAGCCAGTCCACCCACTCGTCAGAAGGAAACACGGGCATGTGGGCGGGAGTCTGCTCGGTGGTCATCGACGACGCAGACTACCCGTGCTCGTAACCTGACCCCATGTCCCGTCCGAGCACCGGTGACCTGATAGCCGGGGTGTCGGTGGCCCTCGTCGCCATCCCGCAGTCGCTGGCCTATGCCGAGCTGGCCGGGCTCCCGCCGCATTACGGCCTCTATGCGACGGCGCTGCCGTCGCTGCTGGCCGCGTTCTTCGTGTCGTCGCGGTACCTGCAGACCGGACCGGTGGCCCTGACTGCGCTGCTCACCCTCGGGGCGCTGTCCGGGGTGGCCGAGCCGGGCGGGGCCTCCTACATCCAGAGCGCGGCGCTGCTGGCCCTGCTGGTGGGCATCATACGGGTGCTGCTCGGTGTGGCCCGGATGGGTCGGGTCGCCTACGTGCTGTCGGAGCCGGTCGTCACCGGGTTCACCGCCGGAGCCGCGGTGGTGATCATCGCCTCGCAGCTCCCCAAGATCTTCGATGTCTACCCCGACGGGCAGGTGCTGGCCGCCGCGGTGCGGGCTCTGGGCCGGCCCGACGAATGGCGCTGGTCGGCCATCGCCTTCGCCGCGATAACGGTGTGCCTGATGCTCGGCGGTCGCCACATCCACCGCCTATTCCCCGGTGTGCTGGTGGCAGTCATCGCCGGCGTGGTATTGGCCGCCGTCAGCGACTACACGGGTTCGCAGGTAGGCGACCTCGACGGCGGGTTCATACCGCTGAGCCTGGACTTCCCGTGGTCGGAGGCGCCGAACCTGCTGCTGCCGGCGGCGGTGATCGCCCTGGTCGGGTTCGCCGAGCCGGCGTCGATCGCCCGCACCTACGCCGCGGCCGACCGCCTGCCGTGGAACGCCAACCGGGAGATGGTGAGCCAGGGCGTCGCCAACCTTGCCTCCGCGGTGTCGGGAGCCTTCCCGGTGGGCGGCTCCTTCTCGCGCAGCTCGCTCAACCGGCTGGCCGGCGCTACCAGCGCATGGTCTGGCGCGATCACCGGAGCCTTCGTGCTGGCCGTGCTGCCGCTCGCCTTCCTGCTGGAGGACCTGCCCACCTCGGTGCTCGGTGTGATCGTGATAGTCGTGGTGGTGCGGCTGGTCGACATCAAGGAGATAACCCGCCTGCCGTGGGGCTCCTTCCCCCAGGCGCTGGTGGGCGCGGGAACCACGTTCGCCACCATCGGCTTCGCGCCCCGGGTGGAGCGGGGCGTGCTGGTGGGGATCGGATTGGCCATCGCGGTGCACCTCTACCGCGAGATGCAGGTCATCACCCCTGCCGAGCGGAACCATGAAACCCTCACCGTGCGGCCCAAGGGCGTGATGTGGTTCGCCACCGTGCCCCAGGTGGAGCGCTCGGTCCGTGAGGAACTGGCCCTGGAGCGCGACCTGACGTCGGTGGTGATCGACCTGTCCGGCGTGGGACGGCTCGACTACTCCGGATCGGTGGCGCTGCGACGCATCATCGAGAGAATGTCGGCCGGAGGGGTGAGGGTCGTCGTGGCCGGCATCCCTCCCAGCGCATCAGCGGCAGTGCGCGCCGAGCTGGAGGGCTACGAGTTGGCCTGACAGGCCCTAGTGTGGGGGCGATGACCGAGGCGGCCGGCTCTCTGTCCCACGACGAGCTGGTGGCGACCATGACCGGGGGCATGGCCCGCTCCGACCTGCCTGCCTTCGCGGGCTCGGAGCGACTGCGGCCCGACGGTCGGCCCCTGCCCGAGTTCCGGGCCGAACTGCGCCGGATCCCCAACATCATCAACGCCGTGACCGTGGCGGCCACGTCGGCTGCTGCCGTAGCCCTGGTGGCGGCCGTCGTCGCGATCGATCACTGGCTGGCCGCGGTTCTTGCCGTGCCGGTGATGGGGGTGGTGATGTTGAGGATGTTCATCCTGCACCACGAGGCCGCCCACCGGCTGCTGTTCTCCAACCGCATCGTCAACGACTTGATCGGTGTGCGCATCCTCGGTTGGTTTCCCTTCGGCACCGGCACCCACCACTACCGGCGGGGCCACGTCAACCACCACCGCGACGAGTTCGGCCCCAAGGAGCCCGACTTCCTGCTCTACTCCTTCTACCCGGTGCCGCGTGCATCGATGCGACGCAAGCTCCTGCGCGACGTGCTGGGGGTGTCGGCCTACCGGATCGTCAAGCCCCGCTTCACCGGCCTGGCGAAGCCCCGGTTCCTGGTGCTGAGCCTGCGGTTCTTCGCCGGCCAGGCGCTGGTGTTCGGCGCCTTCTGGCTGGCCGGGCACCCGTGGCTGTACGCGGTGCTGTGGGTGCTGCCCTACTTCACCTACTACCAGGTGGCCAACCGCTTGCGGGCCATCGCCGAGCACGGCGGCATGACCCGCACCCCCGACCGTCGCAACACCACTCACCACATCCGCCAGAGCACCGCGGCCCGCCTGTTCCTGGTGCCCTACAACGTGGGCTACCACCTGGCGCACCACGTCGACTCCGGCGTTCCGGCCCGCAACCTGCCCCGGCTCCAGCAGGCCCTCGAGGAGGACGGCTACGTGCCCCCGGAGGCGATCTGGCCCGACTACCGGTCGCTGTGGCGGGCCCTGGTCCGCTCGCCCGTCTGAGGGCGTGGTAACGCTCGGCGTCATGCCCGCTCTTGTTCGCTGCGCTCACGGGCCGCTCGGGCCCGGCGGCCTCGCTCCGCTCGGCCCCTAGAAGGAGAAGCCGTCCAGGACCTGCTTGAGGGCCTCGGTGTCGTGCGAGCCGAGCACGACCCTCGAGTTCGTGGCCACGTAGACGATGTCGAGGTTGATGCCGGCGTCGGAGACCATCCGGGCCAGCTCGGCCAGCTCGCCCGGCCGGTCCTTGGCCTGGACCACCACCACCTCGCGCTCGCGGGTGACGGTCGGTCCCTGCGTGTTGGCCAGCGCCCTGTACACCGGCTCGCTGTGGGGCACGAGGATGTGAAGCTCCGCCGTGTTGCCGTTCCCCATGCACGTCGCGGCCGCGATGTTCACGCCCGCGTCGCTGATCGCGGTGGCCACTCTGGCCAGCGCCCCCGGTTTGTTCTCCAACTCGATCACCAGGTCGCTGGCCAGAGTAGACATGAGAGCGCGTCCTCCTTGGGTTGTGGGGCCCGGTGCGCGCGCCCGGGCGGATCGGAGCCGACTGTAGAGCACAACCGTGCCGCTGTGAAGCCCGGTCGTCAGGACCCGGTGAGAAGGCGAAGCGTCGGCTCGACCGCTTCCTCGGCCCGTCCGATGACGGCCGCCTCGTCGATGCCGCCCAGGGGATGCTCGACGGCGACGATCCGCAGGTCCGGCAGATCCAGCGTCTCGGCTACGCCCGCGGCCAGGGATTGGAAGCCGGTGGTCGCCACCAGGACGGTAGGTGTGCCGGCCGACTCGAGGTTGACGGAGTCGTGGACACTCCACGACGTGCAGCTTCCTCAATCGGCTGAGCCGGTGAGGACCACCTCGGCCTCGGCCAGCCGGGCCAGCAGATCGTCGGGCGCGGGCAGGGCCGCGTTCTTGCGCTCGACGAGGCCCACCGTTGCGCCGGTACGGGCCGCGAGGCTCTCGGCCAGACGTCGCAGCAGCAGTCCCGCGTTCGGCTTGGAGTTGTCGAGTATCCCGATGCGCTTGCCGGCCAGCACAGGGGTGTGAGGGGCCAGGCCGGCGGACGGCGGGCCGACCGGTCCCTCGGGGGAGTAGATCCTCATCGGCGGTTCCCTCCTGGCGTCAACGGCTCCACCGGCACGGTGGCGCTCCTGGTCATGCCCCAACTGGGAATGACCGAACTGTGCTTGCCCGGCCCCCCGACCACCACGACCTTGATGTTGCCGGGATGTTCCGTCAGAGCCATAGGGGCATCGTCGGGCAGCGCCTCCTGCCAGGGCGCCCAGGCCCGCAGTGCAAAGGCGGCCCGCAGGTCGCCGGCGCGCAGGCGGGCCCGCTCGTGCAGGTAGGACGCCACATGGCTGCGGGTCCAGCCCGCGGCCGCGCAGGCCGTGGCGTGCTCGGGACACATCATCACAAAGAACTCGGCTCCGCTGACGGGCGCGTTGTTGGATCCAAGCGAGGCCATGGCCGAGGCCGCCTTGTCGAGGATGGCCGCCGGCTCACTCGACTCCATGTCGTGGAAGTTGTGGGGCGCCTCGCCGCAGTGCACCGTGACCGCGGAGGGCCCGTCCACACCGACACTGGCTGCGTAGCCTCCCCAGGGCGACTCGGCCAGGTTCTCGGCCACGCAGTAGGCGTACTTGGCCGGTCCGCCCTGGGTGGAGGCATCGCCCGATCCGGGGACCGCGCCGGCGACGTGAAGCAGCAGCAGGCGCAGCGCCCGGCCGGTGGCTGCGTTGGCCAGGTTCCCGGGGCCGAACGCGCCGAGCCCGGCGTTGTAGCCGGCGGTTCTGGCGATCTCGCCGTGCACGATGAGCAGTGGCGCCACTGGATGCGTGGTGGCGTTGATGCCTCGCAGGTTGACCTCCGGCCGGGCGAGGGCCCGCACCCCGGCGACGAGAACGGGCAGATGCTCGGGGCGGCAGCCGGCCAGCACCGCGTTGACCGCGATCACGCGCCGGGTGGCCACCCCGGACCGGGGCGGCAGGGTGGCTACGGGCTCGTCGGGGTCGCCGAGACTGCCGGCCAGCATGGCGTCGACCCGCTCGGGCGTGGGGGCCACCAGCGGCAGCCCGTCACCCCAGCCCCGCTCCGCGTAGCAGTCCCGGACCGCCTCGGGGTCGTCGGATGCCAGGTTGAGCATCTCCAGCGGGTCTGCCACGAGCCCAGTCTGCTGGCTGCTGGCCGTTCCTGCTCCAGGTGGGCGGATGAGTCGGCCGATGGGGAGTGCATCGCTCGCCGGCAAGACGGGTGCGAGCTGGTATTTCACTACATGAAAGATAACGATAGAGATACACATGGCGCATCAGCGCGGAGGGTGATCGACGTTGCACTAGCCTGCGGATATGAGCACCGAGCGTCGGCGCCGGCGGCCACGACAGGCCGCGGTCACCGAGCCGAGCGGTCCTGTCCAGCCGCCGTGGCGGCTGCATGAGCGACGGTTCGATCCGACACCGATCGTCAGTGAGGACGAGCTGGAGGCCATCCACGCCGCCTCGCTGGCCGTGCTGCGCGACACCGGAATGGAGTTCCTGCATCCGACGGCCCGGCGGATGTGGGCCGAGGCCGGGGCCAAGGTCGACGCGGATCGGGTGCGCTTCGACCCGGAGATGGTCATCGAACTGGTGGCCACCGCCCCCGCCGAGTTCGTGCTGCACGCCCCCGACCCGGCCCGCCACCTGCCGATGGGTGGGCGAAGCGTTGCCTTCTCGTCGGTGGCCAGCCCCCCGAACGTGGCCGACCGGGCCGGCGGCCGCCGCACCGGCAACCGGGAGGACTTCCGGCGGCTGGTGATGCTCGGGGAGGTGCTCAACGCGGTCGGTTTCCAGGGTGGCTATCCGGTCGAGCCGGTGGACGTGCACGCATCGGTGCGTCACCTGGTGGCCACCCGCGACCTGCTGACCCTGACAGGCAAGGCCCTCCACGCCTACTCGTTGGGAGCGCAGCGCAACCACGACTGCTTGGAGATGGTCCGCATCGTGCGCGGTGTCAGCGACGACGATCTGGAGACGGAGCCGTCGATCTTCACCGTGGTCAACTGCAACTCGCCGCTGCGTCTCGACACGCCCATGCTGGAGGGGATCCTCCAGTACTCGGGCCGCAACCAGGTGGTGGCGGTCACCCCGTTCACGCTGGCCGGAGCGATGGCGCCGGTCACGGTGGCCGGCGCGGTGGTGCAGCAGAACGCCGAAGCCCTGGCCGGCATCGCCTTCTGCCAGCTGGTGAGGCCGGGATCGCCGGTGATCTACGGAGGCTTCACCTCCAACGTCGACATGCAGTCGGGCGCCCCCGCCTTCGGCACCCCCGAGTACATGCAGGCGGTTCTGCTCGGTGGCCAGCTCGCTCGCCGGTACGGCGTCCCCTACCGGTCCTCCAACGTCTGCGCGGCCAACGCGGTCGACGCCCAGGCCGCCTACGAGAGCGTGTTCTCGCTGTGGGCTGTGGTGACGGGCGGCGCCCACATGGTGATGCACGGGGCGGGGTGGATGGAGGGCGGGCTTCAGGCCTGCTACGAGAAGATGGTCATCGATGCCGACATGATCGGCATGGTGGGGGAGTTCCTGCAGCCCCTCGCGACCGATGCCGACTCGCTCGCGGTCGAGGCCATCGACGAGGTCGGCCCCGGCGGGCACTTCTTCGGCACGGCCCACACGCTGGCCCGCTTCCGGGACGCCTTCTTCAAGCCGATGGTGTCGGACTGGCGCAACTACGAGTCCTGGGCCGAAGCGGGATCGCCCACGGCTCTGGACCACGCCGAGCGCCTCGTGGGGGAACTCCTGGATGCTTACCGGCCTCCTCCGCTGGCCGACGACGTCCGGGCCGAGCTGGACGACTTCACCGACCGGCGAATAGCCGAGGGCGGAGTCGACACCGACTTCTGACGCCGGACCTCGCTAGGTCGCTTGCTCTGCCGGCTCGCTCGTCGGCCACCGGGGAGGACAAACGAGGCGCGATCGGCTTAGATGCAGGCATGCGCGTACTGCTGCTTGACCTCAACCAGACACTCTCCTCGAACATGCGTGAGGTGTTGGGCGCTTCGGGCCGCCCCGGCGGCTACGGGCAGGCAATCACCGATGTGGAGCAATACCGCGGGCCGCTCATCGAGTGGCTCAAGGGAATGCAGGCTGAGGAATGGGAGGTCCACCTGTTCACAGTGCGAAAGGCAAAGCAC
Source organism: Candidatus Aldehydirespirator sp. (assembly GCA_965203575.1). Taxonomy (GTDB): domain Bacteria; phylum Actinomycetota; class Acidimicrobiia; order Acidimicrobiales; family Aldehydirespiratoraceae; genus Aldehydirespirator. The sequence continues at coordinate 755,358 of OZ241894.1, read as the reverse complement.
AGCGACCGGACCTTGGAGAGCATCCGACGCAAGACCGGGTGGATGCCCGACAACGCCTGGTTCAACGACACCGGCATCGCGGGCCAGAATGCGGCGCGAGTAAAGGAAATCCTGCTGGACCGGGTTCTGGAGAGTTGCGCGCCGACGCACCTCTACGCGCTGGAGTCGAACGTCAATGTCCACTCAATGTTCAGGCGCCGAGGAGTGCCCCACCAGCGGGGCGACCAGCCGCTGCCCGACAGCGCGTCATTGGAGCGGGACAGCCACCGGAGCGATCCATAGGCTTCCGCGCCTCGGGGAGGCAGTGCTGCACGGAGGGAGAGCTCTCCCGACACTGCGGGTGCATCCTGGCCTGCTCGGCGGCGCATGGATGGTCGGTCCGCCCCGCGAGGCTGTTGCGGGCTCAGGCCGGTCGTGGTGTACTTCGCGCCATGGCATCGTCCTTCGGCTTCGATCCGGCCGACTTCGCCACCGGAGGCTTCTGGGCTGGAACCCGGCGGCCGCTGGAGCAGGCGAAGGGACTGCCGCCGGTCGCCTACACCGGCGATGGGTTTTTCGAGAAGGAACGGTGCCGGCTGTTCGGCCGGGCCTGGGTGGCGGTGGCGTCCGCGTCGGAAGTAGCCGAGCCGGGGCGGGTGCTGGTGCGCTCTGTAGGCGGCACGTCAGTGCTCATCACTCGGGATCACGACGGCGTTCTGAGGGGTTTCGTCAACTCGTGCCGCCACCGGGGCACCGAACTGGCCTCCGAAGACTGCACCGTGTCGCGCATGATCCGGTGCCCATACCACCGCTGGGGGTACTCCCTCGACGGCTCGCTGGTGGCGAGCCCCCTGTTCGACGAGGTCCCCCGACCCGATTTCGACCCGGCCGAGCTGTCGTTGCTGCCGGTGCGGGTGGAGACGTGGGGCCTCCAGGTCTTCGCCTGCCTGGATGAGCGGACCCCGCCGCTGGCCGAGTGGCTGGGAGACTTGCCAGAGCGCATGGCCGGCTACGGCTTCGACGGCTGGGTAGTCCACGAGAAGTGCACGTTCGACGTGGCTGCCAACTGGAAGCTGATCACCGAGAACTTCCAGGAGTACTACCACCTGGCCTGGGTGCATCCCGAGCTGGCCAAGGTGTCTCGGGTTCGTGACCACTACCGCTACCAGGGGCCGGGCCTGTACTGCGGCCAGGCCACCACGCCGGTGTCGGGAGACGACCGGGACGACTGGCTGGTGCTGCCGCCCGCGGCTGGGCTGGACGACTCCGACGCCGTCAGCGGCCGGTTCGTGGCCCTGTTCCCCAACCTGACCCTGGCGGTGCTTCCCAGCCACGCGTTCGTCATCCGCCTGGAGCCGCTGTCGACGGGCGCGACCCGCGAGCACTGCACCTTCCTGCTCCCGCCGACCACTGACGCGGATCGTGTCGGCGATGCGTTCGAGGCGACCCGCAAGTTCTGGATCGAAGTCAACAACGAGGACATCGACATCTGCGAGCGGGCCCAGAGGGGTCTGGCCCTCGGCGGGGCGCCGCCGGGGCCGCTGTCACCGCGCTTCGAGGAGCCCCTGCACCGCTTCCAGAACATGGTGGCCGACTGCATGACGGCCGACTCGCTCGCCGACGGGTTGCGGATCCCGCCCGGCGACGGCCCCGACGACGGGGCTCGCTACGGATGCGGGCCGAACCCGGCGCTCCCTGCTATCGATGCCCGCCGGTGGTCGCTCTCGGACTGATCGGCCCGATCCGACTGGTAGGAAGCTCGCGATGAAGACCGACGCGCAGGTTGTGGTGATCGGCGGGGGAGTGGTGGGCGCCAGCGTGCTCTACCACCTGACCGAGGCGGGCTGGACGGACGTCGTGCTGGTGGAGCGGACCGAGCTCACCGCCGGGTCCACGTGGCACAGCGCGGGCGGCATGCACACCGTCAACGGCGACCCCAACGTGGCCCGCCTCCAGCGCTACACGCTGCAGCTGTACGCCGAGATCGAGCGGGTGTCGGGCCAGGACTGCGGCATCCACATGCCCGGCGGCCTGATGCTGGCCGACACGCCCGAACGGCTCGACTGGCTCAGGATGACCCACGCCCGGGGTCGCTACCTGGGCATGGAGACCGAGATGGTGTCGGTGGCCGAGGCCGCCGAGATGGTCCCGCTGATCGATCCCAAGCACTTCGTGGGGGCGCTCATCGACGCCCACGAGGGCCATGTCGACCCGGCCGGGGTGACCCACGCCTACGCCAAGGCGGCACGGCTGGCGGGAGCCGAGGTGTACCGCAACTGCTGGGCCCGCGCCATCGAGCGCGGTGCAGGCGGGGGCTGGCGGGTCCTGGTGTACGACACCGCCACCGGCGAGGACCTGGCCGCCATCGACTGCGAGCACGTGGTGAACTGCGGCGGCCTGTGGGCCCGCGAGGTGGGCCGCATGGTGGGGCTCGAGCTGCCGGTGCTGGCCATGGAGCACATGTACGTGGTCACCGAGCCGCTGGAGGAGGTGCGCGACTACACCAGGCGCACGGGCTTGGAGTTGAGGCTCGTGATCGACTTCGGTGGCGAGATCTATATGCGCCAGGAGGGCGACGGCATGCTGCTCGGCACCTATGAGCAGGCCTGCCTGCCGTGGGCGCCCCGCCAGACGCCGTGGGACTTCTCGATGAGGCTGCTGCCGCCCGACCTGGACCGCATCGCGGGCTCGCTGGAGGTGGCCTTCGCCCACTTCCCGGCGTTCGCCAACGCGGGGATCCAGCGGGTGGTGAACGGGCCGTTCACGTTCGCGCCCGACGGGAACCCGCTGATCGGCCCGGTCAGGGGGCTGCCGGGATACTGGACGGCGTGCGGGGTGATGGCCGGGCTGTCCCAGGGCGGCGGGGTCGGGCTGTCGGTGGCCAACTGGATCACCGAGGGCGACCCCGGCTTCGACGTGTGGGCCATGGACGTGGCCCGTTTCGGCGACTACGCCACTGTCGGCTACACCGATGCCAAGGTGCGCGAGAACTACTCGCGCCGGTTCCGGATCACGTTCCCCAACGAGTTCCTGCCCCAGGGTCGGGGCGTGCAGACCTCTCCCATCTATGACCGGTTGGTGGCGGCCAACGCGGTGTGGGGCGACGCCTTCGGTCTGGAGTCGGCGCTGTGGTTCCAACAGGACGGGCTGGAGCCGGTCGAGGAGGTCACCTTCGGACGCTCCAACGCCTGGGACCGGGTGCGGGCCGAGACCCTGGCCGTGCGGGCCGGCGTCGGCATGATGGAGACCACCGGCTTCGCCAAGTTCCTGTTCGAGGGCCCGGGGGCACGAGCGTGGCTGGACCGGCTGCTGGCGGGGCGGGTGCCGATCCCGGGCCGTATGGCGCTGACGCCGATGACCAACCCGTCGGGGAACCTGGTCGGCGACTTGACGGTGGCGTGCCTGCCGGCCGCGCCCGGTCGGGCCGAGGGTCCGGCGGGCACGGTGGTCGGCGGTGCCACCGGCAACGTGCGGGACGGCGAGCGGTTCGTGGTGTTCGGCTCCGGAATCGCGGAGCGCTACTACGAACGCTGGTTCGACGCCCACCTGCCCGACGACGGCTCGGTCGGCTACCAGACGCTCGGAGCCGAGATGTGCGGTCTGGCCATCGCCGGGCCGGCGGCGCGGGATCTGCTGGCTGCGGTCACCGACACCGACGTGTCGGCTCACGGGATGCGGTTCATGGCCTTCGGCGAGATGGAGGTGGGCCAGGCCCCGGTGTGGTGTGGGCGGATCAGCTTCACCGGCGACCTGGGCTACGAGCTTTGGATGCCGGCCCGCTACCAGCGCTACGTGTTCGACCTGCTGAGGTCGGCGGGGACCGAGCACGGCTTGGAGCTGTTCGGTCTGCACGCCCTGAACTCGCTGCGGCTCGAGAAGGGGTTCGGGTCATGGCTGCGGGAGTACCGACCCGACTACGACCCGTTCGAAGCAGGGCTGGGCCGCTTCGTGCGCCTGGAGAAGGACTTCATCGGCCGCGATGCGCTGGTCGGCAAGTACGGCGAGAGCGGCCCGCCCGGCAGGGTGGCGGCAACCGGTCTGCGCCTGTGCACCTGGACCGTGGACGTGGGCACCGGCCCGGACGCCTGCGACGTGATCGGCGACGAGCCGGTGTGGCACGACGGCGAGGTGGTGGGCTGGGTCACCTCAGGCGGCTACGCCCACCACAGCGAGGCGTCCGTGGCCATGGGCTACATCCCCGCCGAGCTGGCCGGCTCCCCCGACCGCTTCGAGATCGAGATAGTAGGCACCCGCCGCCCCGCCAAGCCGGTCGATAGCTGCCTATGGGACCCCGAAGGCTCCCGCATGAGAGGTTGAATCACCCAGTTTCATGTAGTTGTGTTGTTTCGTGAGAATGCATGGGTTATGGTGGAGTTGTGGACGTCAACTCGGTCTCACAGTTGGTGACGGTGGCTCTGGCCGTGCTCGCCATCATCTGGCACCAGCAGCGCTCCACCGACAAGCTGCGCGACCGCCTGGACGCATCCGACCGCGAGCACCGGGCAGCCATCGACAAGCTCCGCGACGGTTTGGGCGAGGTGAAGGAGCGGCTGGTCCGGATCGAGGGCTTCCTGGGAATCGGCACCCCGACGCCACCCCGTCCCGATCCCCCGGCAGGGGAGTAGCACTCGTGGATGTCGCGGTTCTCTCCGCGTTCGCGGCGCCGTTCATGGCGATGCTGGCCATGCTCTGGCACCAGCAGCGCGCCATTCTGAAGCAGTTGGGCCAAGTCAGCGAACGCCTTACCCGCATCGAAGGCTTCCTGGGAATCGGCATGCCCGCGGCCACAGCCGCACAGGCACCGGGGGCGGACCTGGCCCGCAAGCCTCCAGCAGACTCCGACGACAACTGAGCCCCGTCGCCACGGCGGTCACGGCGCCTTACCTGAGCATGTCCAGCACGGATTCGGCTATGGCTTGGCCCAGCAGCGGCGGCACGGCGTTGCCGATCTGTTTCGCAATCTGAGTTCGTGAGCCGGCGAACGAGAAGTCGTCGTCGAACGACTGCAGCCTTGCTCCCTCACGCAGGGTGAGCGCTCGGTCCTGGAACGGGTGGATGCACTTGTTGGAGGCGGGGTGCACGAAGTTGACCGTGAGAGTGACAGCAGGCTCGTCCGGGTCGAGGCGCGAGTAGCACGAGGAGAATCCCGACGTGATCAGGTGTTGCGGTACAGAACTGATGTTCGAGCCCGAATGGCGGATGATCTCCAGCATGCGCTCGGAGTGGCCCGTCGCCACATGCAGACTGAGGCGGCGAGCACGTCGGCGCCGGGCTGCCTGATAGTCGTTCTGCGGTGGGAGGTCGTACTGGTCTGCGGTCTTGCCCGCGGCGACTGGGGGGAGGTCTCCGATCGCCTCCATCGCAGTTAGCGCGTCGGGCAGTTTGGGCTCGTCGAACACGAATAGTCCCGGCTCGTCGGGTGGCGGCGGAGGCGCAAGCCGCCGTGCCCGGTCGCGCACCCCGATCGTCTTGAACTCGCCTGCGTGAGTCGGTGAGGGGAACTTCGCTCGGGTGCCGTGCTGGGCACCGATCATCACGAGACGCTCCCGCTTTTGGGGAACGCCGAAGTGGGCGGCGTTGACGATCCGCCAGTCCGACGTGTACCCGAGCCCGTCGAAGCACTCCTGCATCTGCTCGATCGTGGTCCCTTGATTGTGGGTGGCCAAGCCCACGACGTTCTCCATGACGAACACCTGTGGCCTGAAGTAGTTGACGTAGGCGGCGAACTCTTCAAAGAGGGAGTTCCGCGGGTCGTCCTCCATTGCGGACCGGAACGGCCGAATCGACGAGAAGCCCTGGCACGGCGGTCCGCCCACGATGACGTTCACCTCACCGCGGGCCAGCCCGGTCCGGTGTGCCACAGATCGAAGCCGCACTTCTCGTAGGTCCGCTTCCAGGGCCACCGCCCGCGAATGATTGAGCCGGAAGGTCTCCACAGCGACCGGCAGCACATCGATGCCGTACACGACGCTGAAAGCACCCGTGTTCTCGAACCCCTTCGAGAATCCACCTGTCCCGCAGAACAGGTCCATCACCTTCATGCTTGCCATCCGGAGCCACCTCCATTCCTGAGAAATCAGCAGTTCTGGAGAGACTATAGTCTCGCCAGTGGCTCCCGCAGTGACACCTACGATCATAAGTCGTGGATGCGACATCACCGGCGGATCCTGCAGAGGAGGCAGCGAGAGCCTTTGCTCGCGCTGTGGGCACAGTCCTCGCTCGGCTCCGTGGCGAACGCGGTTGGTCGCTAGAGGATCTGGCCGATGAAGCGGGCCGTCATCGGACCTACGTCGGGTTGATCGAGCGAGGCGAGCGACACCTCAGCGTCGCGTCAGCCTTTCGCCTCGCCCAAGCGCTTGGCCTGTCGCTCTCGGACCTCATCAACCTCGCCGAAGCGCATGTTTCGGGAGCGCGGGTCCCGGTCCGATTTCCGCAGCGGGCCTCGCCGCCGAACGCGACCCGCGGAGTCGAGGCCGTACAGCAAGTCGCCGGATTGGAGGAGACCTGGATCTCCTCCGCCATTGAGGCGACCTACGCGACGCTGGACCGCATCGACGAGCAACTCGTCAACACAGGGTCACTGCCTCTCGCAGAGGTCGTAGAACTCGCCAACCTGTCTGCGATCGTCGGCAACCTACTGAGGTCGGCCCTGGAGGCGAACTCCCGCGGCGTCTACAAGAGCAACGCCCCTCACACGTTTCCTGATCTCGTTGCGCAGTCCGGCACGTCCCAAGGCTTGGAGATCAAGATCGCCCTCGAAGGCAACATGCCTAAGGGCCACCTGCCCAAGCCGGGGGCACACCTCATTTGTCGCTATGTGCTCGCTGAACGGGATGGGACCTACTCCCGCGGACATCGGGGCAACGTCGTATGGGTTTGGGAGGCGCGACTTGGAGAACTATCCGAAGACGACTTCAACACCTCCAACACGCCCGGCGACTCAGGCAAGACAGCAGTGATATGCGCCGAAGCCCTGTACCGACTCACCTGCGTCTACTACGACGGACGGTTCCGTCCCATCGCCAGACCCCGTCCTGGCCACGACTAACAGCGATCGCCGGACGAGATCGCTTGGAAGCAACTGGCGACTTGCATCACAGCGCAGCGAACTCGGCGACCGACTCAGAGTCGCGGATCAGATACTTCAGATCGATGCTCGTGTAGTCGATGGTGTGAGCCCAATCGTTGTCGGAGAGAATCGTGTCAGCGGTCGTGGCCAGGAGTGCAGCACATCCGTGCGCCGTACTGCTCGAAGTGCCGGAGCGCCACGGCATTATGGGTCACCAGACCCGTGCGCCGGTGGTCGAAGTCGCTTTCAGGCAGCTACGGACTCCTCATCGAAACTCTGGATCGCTACATCGGGGGATCTTCGGAAGCCGAGAAGTCTCCGTCGATCGCCTCGGCGGTCTCAGGACCGATGGAGTTGAGTGCCTCGATCACGTCATCAACCTCGACATCAAGTAGTCGTGCCAGGGGTCCCGCGCCGACCGTTCCATCCAGCGCGCCATGCAAGCACCTGGTGGTGAGCAGCGTGGGAGGCCGCCTCCCGGGCCTAGCCCCTCGCGCCGCCAGCAGGTTGCGGGCGGTCTCTTTGTCGTCCAGGGTGTCGATCAGGCTCGCCCACCGGATCCTCCGCGGGCGATCCCGCCTCTCGGCGTTGATGATTCCCAGGTTGTGGAGGCGATAGATGAGCGTCTCGTAGCTGACGTCGAATCGCAGGAGCATTCGTGCCAAGCAGTCCGGGCCCCGACCGTACTGGTCGATGGTCTCCCCGACCTGGGGCTCGGGCATCAAGAACGCGGCCGCGAACGCGTTGGCTAGTCGCTTCTCATCGGTCCGAGCCCGCATGTCGGTGTCGATGTTGATCGTCGCGCCGTCGCAGTTCAGGACATGTCCCAACTCGTGAGCCAGCGTGAAGAGGGCACTAGATCTGGGCTGGTCGGAGTTCACGAGGATGAAGGAGAACTCTGGATCGGTGATCGACAGGCCCAGCGGCGCACCCTTGCCGAGGCTCTCGACCATGACATCCACGCCCAGTTGGTCCTCGATCTTGGTGGTCAGTTCCGGGATGCGGTTCTTTCCCTCGGCCGTGGGTGCGAGGCGCTCGTGAGCCCATTCGGATAGAGCAGTGGCATGCTGAAGCCATCCCGCGGCTCGCTGCGGAGGCTCGCTGGCTCGGGCAGCAGCAGGGTGGCCACCGTCGCTCAGCACCTGGTGAAGTTCCGCCAGAGCCGTGATTCGCATCCGAGCGCCCCGGCTGTTGTCATCGCCGTTGGTGCGATGCGCCACCGGTAGCCGACCCAACATTGAATCGGGTTCGAGGATCGCCATCTGCGATACACCCAGAAAGTTCGCGATGGCCCGTAGCTCGTCGGCCTTCACCCTGCGCCTGTCCTTCTCCAGATTGGAGACCGCGCTGGGGTCCACCCCCAACGCGCTCGCAAGGTCCGCGGCCTTGAGTCCGGCGGCCTCCCTCAGCCGCCGGATCTGGCGACCGATGGACACCTCCACGGCGACAGCATGGGCAAGTCTTGTGAAAATCGCAAGTCCTTGTGCCGTGCGCATCCGGCGTGTTTGTGGTGTCACAGGTGGTGTCTAGGGTCGGCGACGATGAGCTACGAATCTGAACTTGCGAATGAGGCGTTGGAGTTGCTGCAGCGGCTGACCGGCGATCCTGCGGCCCGGTTCCGGACTGACCAACTCGAAGCGATCCTGGCGCTGGCCGGTGATCGGGGTCGGGTGCTGCTGGTGCAACGGACGGGCTGGGGCAAGAGTGCGGTGTACTTCATCGCTACCCGGCTGCTCCGAGACCAGGGGCTTGGGCCGACGCTGCTCGTGTCGCCGCTGCTAGCGCTTATGCGCAACCAGATAGAGGCTGCTGAGCGACTGGGCGTCTGTGCCGAGACCATCAATAGCTCCAACAAGGAAGAGTGGAGCGAGGTTGAAGGTCGGATCAATGACGACGAGGTTGACGTGCTGCTGATCTCGCCTGAGCGACTGGCGAACCGGCAATTCCGCGATGAGGTGCTACCCATCGTCGGCCGGCGGAGCGGACTACTCGTGATCGATGAGGCCCACTGCATCTCTGACTGGGGCCATGACTTCAGGCCCGATTATCGGCGGCTGGTCCGAGTGCTCGATCTGCTACCGGCTGGAGTGCCGGTGTTGTGCTGCACCGCCACCGCCAATGATCGGGTGGTGGATGACGTGACTGCCCAACTCGGAGCCGACTTCGTGCCAGTGAGGGGCCCCCTCGCTCGCAGCGGCCTACGGCTCCACGCGCTGGACAAGCCGGCTCAGGCGGAACGGCTCGTGTGGCTCGCCTCCGTGATCAACGAGTTGCCCGGCACCGGCATCGTCTACTGCCTCACGGTCGCGGACACCGAGCGGGTCTCGGGCTGGCTCCAGAAGCGAGGCATCTCTGCGGTTGCCTACAGCGGTGAGAGCGACAACGACGACCGGCGGGCCGTTGAACAGGACCTGCTCGACAACAACGTGAAGGTCGTAATCGCTACGTCGGCTCTGGGGATGGGATTCGACAAGCCCGACCTTGCGTTCGTGATCCACTACCAGGCACCGGGTTCACCGGTGGCCTACTACCAGCAGGTCGGCCGCGCCGGCCGGGGCCTCACCGAATCATGGGGGGTTCTCCTGTGCGGCACCGAGGACGCCGACATCCAGGACTACTTCATCGAGTCGGCATTCCCGCAGGCCGCTCTGGCTGAACGCGTAGTGGAACTGCTGGAGCGCAGGGCCACCTCCATGACGCGGCGGGAGATCCTCGCAGAAGTGAATGTCCGGCAAGGTCGGCTGGAGAACCTCCTCAAGATTCTCGAAGTGGAGGGGGCGGTGGAGCGTGAGGGCCGCGGGTGGCTGCGGACGCTCCTGCCGTGGAGGTTCCCTCATGAGCGCGTCGCATCGGTCACCGCGCTACGCCGGGCCGAGCAAGAGCAGATGCGCAGGTACATCGCCACCGACCAGTGCCGGATGCGGATGTTGCGCGGCTACCTCGACGACCACGATCCCGCGCCGTGCGGGATCTGCGACAACTGCACCGGCGAGAGCATGGATCGGGCCTTCGATCCGGCCGCCGTGCAGCAGGCCGTCGAATTCCTGCGCAAGTCCGAGCGAGTCATCGAGCCACGCAAGCAGTTTCCGGATGGCAAGCGGCTTGCGGCCGACCATCAATTCGAGAAGGGGCGTGCCCTCGCGGTGTGGGGCGATGGGGGCTGGGGCCGGCTAGTGCGACAGGGCAAGCAACATGACGGCCGGTTCGATGACCGACTCGTCGCCGCGGCGCGAGATCTGATTCTCGACCGCTGGCAACCCGATCCCGCGCCCGAATGGGTTGCTCATGTCCCCTCGCTGCGTCGGCCCGAACTGGTGCCCGACTTCGCTCACCGGCTGGCGCAGTCACTACGGCTGCCCTGCATGGATGTCGTTGTCAAGGTGAGGGATATCGCGCCGCAGAAGACGATGCAGAACAGCCAGCAGCAGTACCGCAATGTAGTGGACGCGTTCGAGATCGCCGGTGAAGTACGGTCGGGTCCAGTGCTGCTCGTAGACGACATGGTCGACTCGCGCTGGACGCTCACCGTCGTGGGCTCGCTGCTGCGCGAAGCAGGAGCAGGTCCGGTGCTCCCCTTCGCCCTGGCGGACACGGCCGGGAGGTCAGTCTCGTGACGAGCGAGAGGTCTCGGGCCACCGCCGACATCGATGACATCGTCGTCGAGTTCAGTGACGTCGCACCCCCCCGGCGCATCTCCAACGAGCATTCGCTGGCCACGGTCCTGCTCGTAAGCCGTCTGTCCGGGTGGGGGGTCCGTCCGCTCAAGGCGTCCGAGTTCTGGCGATTGCTGGAACGCCTCGGCATCCGGTCTCCGTCCGCGCCCGCACCGACGGTGACCGCGGGTGACGCAAGCGCCACGCCCGCGCCTTCGGGTGAAGGTCCGGGCATTGTTCTCGGCCAGAGCGAAGAGCAGCTTGTCAGCGACCACGGCCTCGCTGAGGATGTCGCGGGCCGCATCGCCGACCTCGCCGCCCGGGCCACGGCTATGGCCTTCGAGCTTGACCGGCTCGAGCAGTCCGGCATCAAGGCCCTGACCGTCTTCGACGAGCACTATCCGCAGCTCTGGCTCTCACGGCTAGGGAACAAGGCGCCACCGCTGGTGCACGCCGCCGGTGCGCTTGAACTGCTCGACACGCCGGGATTGGGGGTGGTCGGCAGCCGCGATGTGTCCCAGGCGGGGGGCGAGGTCGCCAGAGAGGTCGCTCGGCTCGCGGCACGGCGAGGCCTTCCGCTCACGTCGGGAGGCGCTCGGGGCGTGGACCAGCTCGCCATGGACGCAGCCTTCGAGGCAGGCGGTGCCGTGGTCGGAGTGCTGGCGGAGTCACTGTCGCGCAAGCTCAAGCGACCCGATGTGCGCCGGGCCGTGTACGACGGTGCCACCGTCATGTGCACCCCCTACAGCCCGGACGCTCCCTTCAGTGCCGGCAACGCCATGGGTCGCAACAAGCTCATCTACGCACAGGCCGCGCTCACGGTGGTGATCGCCAGCGATGACGGGACCGGCGGCACCTGGTCCGGTGCTACCGAAGCTCTCAAGCACGGCTACGGCTCGGTCGCGGCATGGCGGGGCGACGGGGAAGGCCCCGGCAACGAATCCCTCCAGCGACGAGGCGCAATCCCCGTGCACAGTCTCGAGGACATCGAGGAGCTGCTCGACCACCCACGGGAACTGCACCCTGAATCTCCGCCGAGCACTGAGGGACAGCAGCCGCTGTTTCGCTGAGGCGGGGTCCGGGCATCGGCCGACCCGATGCGCCCGCCGGGCGCCATCGAGGCATCGTGAGGTCGGAGCCAATGCCTCGAGCCGCCCCGCAGACGCCCGCCGGATCGAGGGTCTCGTGACCCGCCGGCAGGGCGACCCGATCGCGAAGCTCCACCCCACCCCCCGGCAACGCCGTCCGGATCGGCGGTCTCGTGGCCCGTGGGTGCCAGACCCCGATTGGCGTTAGTCGAGTTCGGAGCGCTCGGACCACGTCTCCAGGAGATCTGTCTCGAGAGTTGTCTCCCCGATGTGGTCGAGCAGGAGCGCGAACACGTCTCCGATGCCGGTGGCCGACGGGGTCCGGATCGCCTGGAAACGGAGCCCGTGGGCGGCAAGACCGAGATCCTGGGTGAATCGGTGGTTGTCGCGCACCAGGTCTTGGCTGCTGACTCCGAGAGTTTGGAGATTGGCGTCACGGGTGAGGTCGAGCACACTCCGCAGACGAGCGCGGACGACCCATAGCTCACGCGGCAAGAGTTGACTCAAGGCGATGCCCTGTCTTTCGGCTTGGCGCTTCAACTCGCTCGAGGCGCACATACGTGTGGAGCAGAGATAGAGCACCGGGAAGCTGCTGGGAGGATTGAATCGGCCCCCGAGGCGTCGGGCGCCCTCACCGCTGGTGGGGTCGAAGCCGGGAGCTTGGTTGCGATAGCCGACAACATTCATCCGCGAGGCGCCTATCCGCACCAGATGCTGCGGGTTGAACGTGGCCATGTCAGGTGGTGACGCCCTCCGCAAGCGCCAGTAGCAGGTCGACCACGCGCTGGTACTGGCCGTCCGCTATGAGCTTGAGCGGCTTGTCGTATCCGAGGTCTGGGTTGGGGGAGCGGAGCCACAGCCGGGCCCCGTCGTCCCGCATCACCCTGCGGGCGAGGTCCACCACCGCCCGCAGCTCAAGGAGGCGCTCTTCGGTCTGGCGCCGCGGGACAGTCTGCTGACGCCTCCAGCGGGCCACACTGCGCGGGTTCGTGTCGCTGACCAGAGCCAGGTCGGCGGCGTCGACGACCTCGCTGTCGCATAGTTCGTCGAGCAAGGACGCCAATGGTGCCATGACTATACTTGTCCCCTGTATATGCCACTGAATGTCGCGAGTTTATTGCATCATATGTCCTAGACAATTGGTCGCAACTTGGCACCGACGGCGGTTGGCACGCATGTCACTCCCGGTGTAGGGACTCGATGTTGGGGTCGAGGGTGTGGTAGTCGGAGGCGTCGTCTACGAAGATGGCCCACTCGGTGTGCAGTCCCGTGGGCGGGTCCAGGGTGCCGGCGCAGATGGCGATGTGGTCGACCTGGCTGACGGCTGGCAGAGGACCTGGCCTGTTGCGACCATGGTCATGACTATGGTCTTATAGGGTGGGGCAGACATCATGGGGAGACGTGACTATGGAGACGGAACTATGGCTGTGAGCGGCAGCGAGGCGCCGGAGGGCGCCATGACCGTGAAGGCGTCGGATTTCAAGGCCAGGTGCCTCAAACTCATGGACGAGGTGGCCGAGACCGGCAGGGAGATCGTCATCACCAAGAACGGTCGGCCGGTGTCGCGCCTGGTGCCTCACACCGAGAGGCCGAAGACTGTCTTCGGCATAGACAAGGGAAGGATCGAGATCCTCGGTGACATCATCGAGCCCATCGACGTCGAATGGGACGCCGTGACCGGCGAGGGGTGGGACTTCGATTGATGCTGCTGGACACGCATGTGCTGCTGTGGTTCCGGAGCGGATCCCAGCGGCTCGGGCAGCGAGCCCGTGAGGCTGTGGAGCGTGCTTGGGCAGTCGATGACGTCGCCGTCTCTGCCATCTCCTTCTGGGAGCTTGCCATGCTCGTCGAGAAGGGGCGGCTGAGCCTTCCCGGCGACGTGAGAGCATGGCGCCGCCTGAACCTGAGGCAAGGCTTGCGCGAGATCCCCGTGGACGGGGAGATCGGCGCCCGGGCGGCCGCTCTGTCGGGACTCCCCGGCGACCCTACCGACCGCATCATCGTCGCGACCGCCACCGATGGGCGCCGTCTGGTCACCGCCGACCAGCGCATCCTCGACTGGGACGGGCCCCTGCCGCGGCTCGACGCCACCCGCTAGCGGGCACGCCATGAACCTCCGGTCGCGCCCGGGCGCCCCGTCCGCGGACCGCGCCGATGCGATGCGAGGCAGCCGCGATGGTATACTCCAGGGTATGCCTGATTCGACTACCATCAAGGTCTCGGTCCGGACACGGGATGCCCTCCGTGAGCTCGCTGATCGTGAGGGGCTCACGTTCGACGCGCAGATCGAGAAGCTGGTCAAGCGGGAACGCCGCCGCATCATCGGGGCCCAGCTCGCAGGCGCCCCGCTCGATGCTGACGACGAGGCCGTTCTCGATGCGTCCGCGAGCGATGTCGCTGATGCGAGCGGGTGACGTCGTCCGCTGCGATTTCGGGACGCCGGCGCGAGGCGAGCCGGGATTCGTCCGGCCGGCAGTCGTCGTCACCTCTGATGATGTGCTCGAGTTCCGGCAACACGCGATCGTGGTGGTGCCCTGCACGACTACGAGGCGGGGATGGTTGAGCGAGGTCGACATCGCCGGGTTCGGTGTGGCCCAGGCGCACCTGCCGACGACCGTCAGCGTCGACCGTGTCGTCGAGACGACGGGCACGAACATCGGCGCCGTCGCGCTGCGGCAGATCCGGGAGCTGGTCGCCGACCTGCTGGGACTCTGAGCACCGGGGCCGCCCCGGGACCAGCCCCGACGCGCCACGGGCTTTCAGTGAATGCCCCGCTCGTCGAGGAGGCCCAGCAGCCTGGTTGTTGTCCTCCAGTTGCGGATGGTCATTCGCTGGTATTGCGGGGTGCTCGCCATCCGGCCCATCCGGCTCTGCGCCAACCGCTCGCTGAGGCGCGAGAAGTACAACACCCCGGCGCCGGGCCACGCCAGGTCGACGCCGTCGCGCCGGTCGACGGCTCGCAGAGCTTGACGGCTCGACAACGGCGCCTTCAGGAAGATCACATCCGAATGGTGGGTGTCCGGCGAAGCGCCGAACCCGTCCGGCGCCCCCTCGACGACGTTGCGGAGCTGCCGGCGCGAACGCACCACAACGACGATCGCCATGCCGAACCGGCTCTCGAGCAGCGACTCGACGCGGCGCTCCAGCGAGGCCCGAGGCTCGTCGGACTCGAAGAGCACGTTGCCCGACTGGATGTAGGTGCCGACCGCCCCGAAGCCGGCCTCCTCGAACGCAGCCCGCAGGTCGGCCATGGGAACGATGTTCCTGCCGCCCACGTTGATTCCCCGCAGCAACGCGACATAGTCAGCCCTCGCCACGGCCGGGACCGTAGCCCAACCCCCAAGCCACCACCGGCGTCATGGATACGGCTCAGATGCCCGTTCATGCGTTCCCGCCGGGCGAGTACTTGCGTGACGAACTGGAGGAGCGCGGCTGGACGTCCAGGAGAGGCACAGCGCGGAGTCGTAGGGGGTGCCTACAGTTCACCGGCGATGAGTTACCGGCCCGAGATCGAGTTCGAGGTCGTGGCGGACCTTCCGGTGCCCGACTTCAGGTTGGCCAGCGACGACTCTGTCGCGACGGTGCTGCTCGTCAGCCGGCTCGCGCCGCTGGCCGGACGGCCGCTCAAGGCATCGGAGTACTGGCGCCTGCTCGACCGCATCCGGGCTCGTCCGGTCACCGGAGCGGACCGCGGCACGGGCGGGTCTTCGGCTAGTGAGGCGCACGCCGGCGGTGGAGCCGGCGCCGGCGGGGCTGCTGACGGTTCCCGGACTCCGGCCGGGACCGGTCCGAGTGTGCTGCTCGGCCTCAGCGAGGAGGATCTGGTCCGGGACTTGGACCTCACCGAGCGCCTCGCTGGTCGCGTCGTCGACCTCTTGGGGCGCTCCATGGTCATGGCCTTCGAGCTCGACAGCCTCGAGCAGTCCGGCATCCGCACACTCACGGCCATCGACGAGCCCTATCCGCAGCAGTGGCTCGACCGGCTCGGGCACAGGGCGCCGCCGATCGTGCACGCAGCCGGTGCGCTTGAGCTGCTCGGCAGGCCGGGAATGGGAGTCGTCGGCAGTCGGGACGTGTCGCGGGAGGGGGGCGAGGTTGCCAGAGAGGTCGCTCGGCTCGCGGCACGGCGAGGCCTTCCGCTCGCGTCGGGAGGCGCCCGGGGTGTGGACCAGCTCGCTATGGACGCGGCCTTCGAGGCTGGTGGAACCGTCGTCGGGATCCTGGCCGAGTCGCTGTCGCGCAAGCTCGAGCAGCCCGACGTGCGTCGGGCCGTCTACGAGGGCGGCACCGTCATGTGCACCCCCTACAGCCCGGACGCCCCCTTCAGAGCGGGCAACGCCATGGGCCGCAACAAGCTCATCTATGCGCAGGCCGCGCTCACGGTGGTAATCGCCAGCGACGACGGCGCCGGCGGCACCTGGTCGGGCGCGACCGAGGCTCTCAAGCAGGGCTATGGGCATGTCGCGGTGTGGCGGGGCGACGGGGAAGGCCCCGGCAACGAATCCCTCCAGCGACGAGGCGCAATCCCCGTAACCAGCCTCGACGACATTGAACGGCAGTTGGGCGTCGCAAGCGCCTCGGTGCCCGAGCCGCTCCCGACACCGGCGAGCCCCTCCGCACAGCAGACCCTGTTCGCGTGAGGATCGGCTTACCGCCGCAGTCCGGTTGATGACGCTCCAGCGCCGAGCCGCGCAGCAGGCCCTGTTCGCGTGAGGAGCGGCTGGCCGCCGCCGGGAGCCGCGCCCCGGTTCGGCGAGGCTCAGCGAGTGACGTGTCGAGGGCTCACTCGCTGGTCCAGGCGGGTATGGACGGGTCCACGGTGTGGTAGTCGGCAGCGTCGCCGGCGAACCATGCTCGCTCGGTG
This sequence comes from Candidatus Aldehydirespirator sp., assembly GCA_965203575.1. Lineage (GTDB taxonomy): Bacteria > Actinomycetota > Acidimicrobiia > Acidimicrobiales > Aldehydirespiratoraceae > Aldehydirespirator. Next base: position 738,705 of record OZ241894.1, on the reverse strand, counting down.
TGCAGGCCGGTGGGCATGTCCAGAGTGCCGGCGCACACAGCGATCCTGTCCATCTGGTCCGGCGGGCCGTCGATCACCTTCCAGAACAGTGAACTCCCGCATTCCCGGCAGAAGCCGTAGGCCACGTTGGGATCGTCGGCGGGGTGGTGCCAGGCCAGGCCGGCGTCGGACAGGAGCCTGAGGTCGGAACGCTTGCATCCCGACCCCGCCATGTAGTGGCCCGTCCAGCGGCGGCAGCGCCAGCAATGGCAGTTCCAGACCTGACGGATCGGGCCGTGCACCTCGTAGCTGACGGCGCCGCACAGGCAGTGGCCCGAGGGCGGCGAGTCGGGCTCCGGACGGGGGTTCTCATTCACGCCAGCGCCTCCCTGGATCTCCTCCGGCAGCGGTAGGGTCGCGATTGTTGCATGGCCCGGGACTCGTACGCTTCCCGGTCCGAGTTCGGAGGGTGACCATGGCACAGCGCGACCGCCGCTACGACTACGTGATCGTGGGCGGCGGCTCGGCCGGGTGCGCGCTGGCGAACCGGCTCAGCGCCGACCCCGGCACCTCGGTGCTGGTGCTGGAAGCGGGCCGTCGGGACTGGCGCTTCGACGTGTACATACACATGCCCGCGGCCCTGTCGTTCCCCATCGGCAACCGCTTCTACGACTGGCAGTACACCTCCGAGCCCGAGCCCCACATGGGCGGGCGCCGCGTCTACCACGCCCGGGGCAAGGTGCTGGGCGGGTCATCCAGCATCAACGGCATGATCTTCCAGCGGGGCAACCCCCTCGACTACGAGCGCTGGGCCGCCGATCCGGGCATGGGCAACTGGGACTACGCCCACTGCCTGCCCTACTTCAAGCGCATGGAGCGCTGCCTGGCCGGCGACGACCACAGCGGCCCGCCCTCCAGCCGGGGCAGGGGCGCGTACCGCGGCGACCGGGGCCCGCTGGTGCTGGAGCGGGGACCGGCCACCAACCCCCTGTTCGAGGCCTTCCTGGAAGCCACCGAGCAGGCCGGCCACCCCCGGACCGCCGACGTCAACGGCTACCGCCAGGAGGGCTTCGCCGCCTTCGACCGCAACGTCCACCGGGGCCGGCGCCTGAGCGCGTCCCAGGCCTACCTGCACCCGGTGCTCAGCCGGCCCAACCTCCGCCTCATCACCCGGGCCCTCACCACCAGGATCCTGTTCGAGGGCGACCGGGCCACCGGCGTCACCTACACCAGGGGCGGCCGCAGCCGAACCGTGAACGCCGGTGAAGTGATCTGCTGCGGCGGGGCCATCAACTCGCCGCAACTCCTACAGCTCTCCGGCGTGGGCCCGGCCGGTCTCCTGCACCGCCACGGCATCGACGTGGTGGCCGACGTTCCCGCGGTGGGCGCCAACATGCAGGACCACCTGGAGGTGTACGTGCAGTATGCCTGCAAGCAGCCGGTGTCGATGCAGCCGCACCTGGCCAAGTGGCGCCGCCCCTGGATCGGCCTGCAGTGGCTGGCCCGGCGCGGGCCGGCCGCCACCAACCACTTCGAAGCGGGCGGCTTCATCCGCAGCAACGACGATGTCGCCTACCCCAACCTCATGTTCCACTTCCTGCCCATCGCCATCCGCTACGACGGCTCGGTGCCCGAGGGCGGCCACGGCTACCAGGTGCACGTCGGGCCGATGTACAGCAACTCGCGGGGGACCGTGGCCATCGTCTCGACCGACCCCCGGACCAAGCCGGCGCTGCGCTTCAACTACCTGTCCACCGACGAGGACTGCCGCGAGTGGGTGGAGGCCGTTCGCCACGCCCGCCACATCCTCAACCAAGCGGCCATGGACCCGTTCAACGGCGGGGAGGTGTCGCCCGGACCGGGTGTGAGTTCCGACGAGGAGATCCTCGACTGGGTGCGGCGCGACGCCGAGACCGCCCTGCACCCGTCCTGCACCGCCCGCATGGGCCTGGGTGACGACTCGGCGCTGCACCCGGACTCGCTCGAGGTCCATGGCACCACCGGCCTGCGGGTCGTGGACGCCTCGTCGATGCCGTACGTGACCAACGGCAACATCTACGCCCCGGTGATGATGCTGGCCGAGAAGGCCGCCGACGCCATCCGGGGCGACACCCCGCTGCCCCCCGAGCCGGTGGACTTCTACCGGGCCGACTCAACCGGTGTGACCTAAATCACACCCCCTCTGACCTCCAATTCGTTGCAATCCGGCGCGGTCCGCGAAACAATCGGATCGTCGCCGACAATGGGACACAAACAGAGCAAGGAGGAACAACCAATGAGATCCATTCCTCTGGACAACGCCAGGGTCGACGCCGCAACGGTGTGGCGAGACGCGCTGGGTCCGGGCTACGCCATCGGCGCGGCCGAGGGCTTGCTCAGGGTGACCCGAGACGCGGCCGGCCGCCCATACCGGGTCCGCCGCTGACGGACTTCCGTTCGGCACGACGATCCCTCCCAGAGGGGCGATAGCCCCTCAAACCAACTCGAGGCCCCGCCGGTATCGGTCACCCCCCAGCCGATACGGCGAGGGCCTCGACGCGTCCCGACTTTGTTCGCTCGGCCTCGTGTTTCCCGCTCTTGTTCGCTGCGCTCACGGGCCGCTCGGGCCATGGCCTCGCGGGTCATCACCGGTCGCGCCCCACCCGCTCGGCCTCTAGGCTCGCCGGTGTGGTAGAGCCCGACTTCCTGCGTTTCGACACTCTCAGCCTTCACGCCGGCCAGCACAGCGATCCGACGACGGGCGCCAGAGCCGTGCCGATCTACTTCACCACCTCGTACTCCTTCGAGGACACCGACCATGCGGCCGGGCTGTTCAACCTCGAGATCCCGGGCCACATCTACTCCCGGATCTCCAACCCGACCGTGGCCGTGCTCGAGGAACGGGTGGCTGCACTGGAGGGCGGCGTGGGAGCGGTGGCCACCGCCAGCGGCCAGGCCGCCTTCTTCCTGGCCGTGGCCACCCTGATGGACACCGGCGGCCACATCGTGGCCAGTCGCAACATCTACGGCGGCACCCACAACATGCTCAACCTGACACTGCCGCGCTTCGGCATCACGACGACGTTCGTGGACCCCCGCCGTCCCGACGAGTTCGCGGCCGCCATAAGGGCTGACACCCGCCTCGTCTTCGCGGAGACGCTCGGCAATCCCGGCATCGAGGTCCTCGACATCGCCGCGGTGGCAGGCGTGGCCCACGAGCACCGCCTGCCGCTGATGGTGGACGCCACGTTCTCGACCCCTTACCTCATCCGCCCCTTCGAGCACGGTGCCGACATCGTGATGCACTCGGCCACCAAGTTCCTGGGCGGTCACGGGGTGGCTCTCGGCGGCATGCTCGTCGACGGCGGCCACTTCGACTGGGACGCCTCGGGCCTGTTCGGAACCATCACCGAGCCCTACGCCGGCTACCACGGCATCAGCTTCAGCGACGAGTTCGGTCCCGCCGCCTTCATCAACCGGGCCCGGGCGGAGGGACTGCGGGACTTCGGAGCGTGCATGAGTCCGGCCAACGCCTTCCAGATCCTCCAGGGCGTCGAGACGCTGCCGCTGAGGATGCAGCGCCATGTGGCCAACACCGAAGCCGTGGCCGAGGCCTTGGCCGCCAACGACGCGGTGACCTGGGTCAAGTACCCGTCCCTGGCCAGCCACCCCGACCACGATCTGGCCCGCCGGCTCTACCCGCGAGGAACCGGGGCCATCCTGAGCTTCGGCATCGCCGGAGGGCGCGACGCCGGGGCCAAGTTCATCGCCGCGGTACGCCTGGCCTCCCATCTGGCCAATGTGGGCGACGCCAAGACCCTGGTGATCCACCCGGCCAGCACCACCCACCAGCAGATGTCGGCCGCCGACCTGGCCGCGGCGGGTGTAGGAGAGGACCTGGTGAGGATCTCGGTCGGGCTGGAGGATCCCCGCGACATCATCGAGGACCTGGAGCGGGCCCTCAAGGCCTCGCAGCGCTAGCGGGTGCGCTGACCCGATTTCTTGGGGTGGTTTCTGTGGACACAGCACACGAAACAAACCCGAGATTTGGCTCGGGTCCGCTGACCCGATTTCTTGGGGTGGTTTCTGTGGACACAGCGCACGAAACAAACCCGAGATTTGGCTCGGGGGCGCCGGCGGGCATGCCGCCCACCAGGAGCGGACGGCAGTGGAAGCGCTGATCGACGGGCGGGTGGTGCGCTGCGCCACCGGGGGCCGCAGCATCGACGGCGACGAGCCCGCAGTGGTGCTCGTGCACGGGGCCGGCGGCGACCGCACCGTGTGGCAGCTCCAGACCCGCTGGATCGCGCACCACGGCTACCGGGCCGCGGCGGTGGACCTGCCCGGCCACGGCGGCAGCGACGGACCGGCCCTCGGAACTATCGCCGAGATGGGGGCGTGGCTGGCGAGCACCACCGAGGCCCTGGGCCTGGCGCCCGCCCACCTGGTGGGGCACTCGATGGGCACGTTCGTAGCGTTGGAGGCGGCCGCCCAGCGGCCCGACGCGGTCCGGTCGCTGGTGCTGCTGGGGACCGCCGGCGCGATGCCGGTGCATCCCGCGCTGCAGTCGGCCGCCGACGCCGACGACCCGGTGGCCGGGCGGCTCATCACCTCCTGGGGCATAGGCAGTCGAGCCCACACCGGCGGTCACGCCTCCCCGGGAATGTGGCTCATCGGAGGCAACACCTCGCTGCTCGACCGGGCCCCTCCCGGTGTGCTGGCCGGCGACCTGGCTGCATGCGACGCCTACGACGGCGCCGAGGCGGCCGCGGCCCGGGTTCAGTGCCCGGTGACGCTGATCCTGGGCCGTGAGGACAAGATGACCCCCAACAAGCGGGCTGCCGGGATGATCGACGCCTTCGGGGATGCTCGCACCGTGCACCTGGACCGGGTCGGCCACTTCCTGCAGATCGAGAGCCCGATCCCGGTCCGCGAAGCCATCGCGTCCGCTCTGGCCCGCGCCTGATCCGCCGCCCCACGTCCAGCAGCCGGAGCAGACCGCCTGGCTCCGAGATCGAGCACGGCTGGCTCCTTCTTGACGTAGTTATGCCGATGTGAGACGTACAACTGCGCCTAGAAGCGGCGTGGTTCGTGTCGGCGGCGCTAAGAGAGCTGTGGCTCGGCCTCTGGGTGTGACGGAAGTCACGCTTGAGTCGTCCTCGCGCCCGCGGTCGCTGACTTACGATCCGGGCGTGGCCTCCGGCGCCGTGGTTAGACCTGAGCCCGGCGATGACGGGCTGACGGGCGGACCCTGGATCGAGCCGCGCGGCGACAGCTTCGGCGCGGTCAGGTCGCTGCTCGTCGGCGTGGCGCTGGTCATGACCTGCAACGGGCTGTTGCGGGTCGCCCTGGGCGTTCGGGCCGAACTGGAGGACTTCGGGCTGGCCGTGACCGGCGTGGTGATGGCCGGCTACTTCCTGGGCTTCCTGTTCGGAACCAGGGCGGCCGAGCACTTCATCGCCTCAGTCGGCCACATCCGGGTGTTCGCGGCCCTGTCCTCGGTGGGCTCGGCCGCCGCCATCCTGCACGTGGTCTGGGTCCATCCGGCGTCGTGGACGCTGCTGAGGCTCGCCTACGGGCTGTGCCTGGCCGGCATCCTGGTGACCGTCGAGTCGTGGCTCAACGACATGGCCACCAACGCCACCCGGGGCCGGATGCTGTCGCGCTACATGATCGTGACCATGGGCGGGATGGCGGTGGGCCAACTGATGCTCAACCTTGCCGACCCCGGCGGCTTCAAGCTGTTCGTGGTGTCCTCGGCGCTCATCTCGTTCGCGCTGGTGCCGGTGGCGCTGTCGGCGTCCACCGCGCCGCCGCTGGTCGTGCCCGAGCCGATCTCGGTGCGCGAGCTCGTCAAGATCGTGCCGCTGGGGCTGCTCACCGCGTTCTGGGTGGGCGTCTCACAGGGCTGCCTGATGGGGCTCGGCGCCTTCTACGCCGCCTCCGAGGGCCTGTCCAACACCCGGATCTCGCTGTTCGTGGTCTCGTCGATGGTGGGGTCGGTGGCGTTCCAGTGGCTAATCGGCAGCGCCTCCGACCGGGTGCCCCGCCGCTATGTGATCATCGTCGTGGCCATCATCGCGGCCGGCTCCGCGGGGCTGCACCTGCTGGTGTCGGTGGGATCGGCTCTGTCGCTGCTGCTGATGTTCGTCCACGGCGGCTCGACCTTCCCGCTGTACTCGCTGGCCGTGGCCACCACCGCCGACAGCGTCTCGCCCGCGCAGTTGACCGGGGCCAGCGCATCGCTGGTGCGGGTCAGCGGGGTCGGGGCCGTGATCGGGCCGACGCTGGGCGGGTTCCTGATGGCGGCCATCGCGCCGTGGGCCTACTTCGGGATCCTGATCGTGTGCCACGCCGTCATCGCTCTGTACGTCGTGTACCGCATGCTCACACGACCGGCCCCGCCCGTCGCCGAGCAGGGCACGTTCGATCCCTGGCCACTTCGGGCCTCGGCCGTCGCCGCCAACCTCCTGCGCCGCCCGCGCCTCCGCTAGAGGGGGGGGCGAACCCCTGCGCTAGACGAGTGGTTCCGAGGGGCCCTTGGGGGGTGGGGGGTTGTGGGTGTGCGCCGGCGGGGCGCACGGGACGTGCGGGCTGTGTTGTGGGTTGTGGTGTGTTTTGGTGGTGTTGCGGTTGCGGGCGGCGGGCCGGGGGTAGTGTTGTCGGAGCGAGTCGGAGGTGCTGGCTGAGGAGGCCGCCGCCCGGCAGGCCGCCGAGGCGGAGCTGGTCGAGCTTCGGGCCCGCCTCCGCGGCAGTCTCGGGAAGCCCGGCGCATAGCAGCGCGCCGCAGGCCTCGCCGCGCTCGGCCGCTCCCACGGCCCCGTACGGCACGGATCAGCGGGGTTGTGCGGGGGGCTCCTCGACGCCGCACAGCAACCCCTTGGGACTACTCGTCTAGGAGAGCGAACCCCTGGAGGTCAGTTCCAACGGTTCAGTGGCCGCAGGCCGGCCGGGGTGCAGCCCGAGTCGTCCAGGCGCGGTGGACCCTCGGCGCCCACGCTGTCGGCCTGCCCCGTGCGGGACGTGGGTAGCGCCCAGCTCGGCGGTGTACTCCAGGCCCTCGGCGCCCACGCTGTCGGCCCGCCCTGTGCGGGTCCTACGTCGCTGCCGGCGCCGGGCGGATCGGGTGGGAGCCGGAACGGGAGCGCGAGGGCCGCGCCCGTCTGGCCGGCGGCTCGGGCGGGAACGGCGAAGGGGACGCCGCGGTCGCGGCGTCCCCTTCTGGCGCCCCGTGTGTGTGTGTGCGGGGTCTTCGTCGTTGCCGGGGCCGGGCCTCAGGCGCCGTAGGCCCAGGCCAGGTAGGCGTTGAGGATCTGCTCCCACTGCGCGTCGCTGAGCCGCCCGTGGGCGTGGTCGCGGCGCGCTGTGGTGTACTCGCTGACGTTGATCGACCCGTCGCCGTCGGCGTCGTAGCGGGCCACGGCCGCCGACGTCGCCGGCCGTGCGGCCTCCACCCGAGGCTCCAGCTGCAGTTGCGGCTGCGCCCGGGTCAACTCGGCGTTCCGCGACTGCCCCTGCGCCACGACGCCCTCATCGTCCCCGGCCCCACAGTTGTCGCAACCGTCGCCCTGCCCATCGACCTGCTGACCCGACGTACCGTCCGTCACCGTTATCCGGATGTGCGTCTGCCCGTCTATGCCGGGCCCCTGGAAGGACCCGTAGGTGTTGTAGTCAGGGTCATCGCTGGACAGGCCGTGCAGTACGATGTACCTCCCCGGAGGGGAATCCCCGGGGGAGAGGGTGAAGGTCTGCGGCGACCGCCAGTCCGTCGGGGTGAATGTAAGCGACGAAGGTGTGACGGTCATTCCACTGACCGCTGTTCCGAGGTTGTGGCTGACGCTGTAGGGAGAGTCAAGGTACGCGCTCACCGTGACGTCGTTGTCCGGCTTGGAGTTCAGGGAGATGCTGTAGGCGACCGTGGAGCCCGTCTGCACCGTCGCGGACTTCGGCTGGACGTTGATGCCCCGCCCCGGGTCAGCATCGGCGGGTGTCGGCTGAGAGGTATCCGAGATGGTTACCTCTGCCTCTCCGAAATCAGAAGGACCATCGTCTACGACCACGTAGGGCGCGTATGCGATGGCCACCAACTCCAGGTACACGACCTCATCGCCCTCGGTCAGTCGGTCTGGCCGGAACGTCATGCCAAAGCACGCTTCGGTCGCTCCGTGCGGCAGCCGCAGCACCTTTATGTCGACCGTGCCGGGGGCGTTGGGCAGGAAAATCGTGTAGTCGTCGCCCTCGGTGGCGGTGGAGTCGTCCTTGACCCTGATGTGCACGCGGCTGCCGCCGGACTCTAGCGGCGAGTCGATCTCGACGCAGAAGGAGTTGACGAATCGCACGCCGTCCTCGCCGATCTCCCGTGCGAGATGGGAGGGTGACCTGAAGCCGACGCGCGATGCCGGCGTCTGGCGCTCGGTGAGGCGGAGCTGGACGGTGTCCCCCACTGACCATGCAGGGCCGGTAACCCATGTTCTGACGTCGTTCGTGACAAGAAAGGTGATCCTTTCCGCGTCGCCTAGGAGCCACCTCCTGCCGTCCACGTGCAGGACCAGGTTGTCCAGGCTGTCGGGAAGGGTCTTGTTCGCAATAAGCGCAAGATTCCCTCCGAAGTCCCCGGATATGGTGAGTGTCTCGACCTGATAGTCCACGCCGCCATAGGCGAAAGTATTGTCGGTGAGATTGGAGGAGCACTCTGAACCTGTTTCATCATCGTCGCAGCCAAGAGTGGCGCCGTCCAGAATTTCCCCCACCGTCAGGGTGGCGGACCAGAGGTAGGTGGAGGAGATGGTGACGCCGACCTCGTCGCCGACGCTCCAGCTCCGGCGGGTGTCGGCCCAGGTCGCGCTGTCGTCGGCGGTGCCCCCGATGTCGGCCAGCGTGGCGCCGGCCAGCCTGTAGTGGTAGGGGCCTGCGGACAGCGTGAGGGAGGACTTGAGCCGCTCCGGGATCGCCTTGTCGAATACCAGCTGGAGGGTGGCGCCGTCATCGGTGAGGCTGAGCCTCTCGATCTCGTACTCCGCTCCGTCGAAGGTGAACGTGGCGTCGGGGAGCGTTCCGACCGGTCCGCCGCTGCTGTAGCCCTTCCAGGCGCCTCCGTCCCCCACGGTCAACGTGCCCTGCCAGACGTAGAACCCCTCCGGTGCGGCTCCGGGGGGCGACGAGGGCGCCTCTTGGGCGGAGGCAGGCCGGGCGTCGTGGACGAGGAAGACCGCCAGCGCGATCAGCGCGGCGGCCAGCAGCAGGAGCGGGGAGCGGCAGAGGGCCGGCCTGGAACGCAGGTCCCCGGGGGTGGGGGCGGGCATGGCCGCCCCCGAGAGGCGGCGTACGCCGCTGTTGTTGCTCAGGATGTCGAGCATGGCTTCTATTCCTTTCTTCTCAGCGACCGGGAACTCGTCGTCCCCGGCGGCGGAGCGGTTGGCTTTCCAAGCTCCCGCCGGCCGGGCCTGGCGACCCGCGACGCCCCTGGGACGGGACGCACGGAGCCGGCGGGGGCTGCTGCATCCATTGCCGGCGTCGTCCGAGGCTTTCCTGCAATCGCCCCCGGCTTCACGGAGTTCAGCGTCCCTGCCGGTGGGGAGCCCGCCTCTTCCGGCCGCCTGCCTCTTCCACCGTCATCCACAGCACGCACGGCGGGCGGGGGCGAGTACGTCGCCATCGACGCGGGCAGCGGAGGCTGGGCCGTGTCCGATGGCGCCCTCTCCGCAGCGGACCGTGACGGCTAGTCTGAGACTCCGGTTGCTCGCCGCCGCGGCGAGCACGGGCATCACGGCTCTCCGCAGCGGACCGTGACGGCTAGTCTGAGACTCCGTGAGGTCACATCTGGAGAAGCCGTCGAGGGGTCTCGGGCACCTGCGGGGCCTCCTGCTGGTGGCGGCGCTGGTCGCGGTGGCGGCCTGCGGCGACCCGACGGACAGCGAAGCGGCGGACAGCGACGGCGCAACCGATCCCGCGGCCACGACCGCCGACGCCGCCGACACGGTTCCGGAGCCGGCGGAGCCTGATGCGCCGGGCCGTCCCGGCGGCGAGATCGTGCTGGCCGTGGAGCAATGGCCCGAATGCCTCAACCCGATCACGTCCTGCAACAACGCGACATGGCTCAGCTGGTCGGTGCTGGTGCACGTCCGGCCCCGCCTCATGGAGTTCGATGTCAACAACAGCATCCAGGCCTCTCCGGTGCTGGTGGAGGCGCCGACGGTGGACAACGGCGGAGCCGTGCTCAACGACGACGGCACCCTCACGATCACCTACCGTCTCAACCCCGAGGCGGTATGGAGCGACGGCACCCCCATAACCAGCACCGACGTGTGGTTCACTTGGCGGGCGATCATCGACACCGAGGGTTCGCTCAACACCATCGGGTACGACCTCATCACCGACGTGGCCCACGACGATCCTCACACCGCGGTCATCACGTTCTCGGAGCTCTATGCCCCCTGGCGCGAGCTCTTCGGCGGACTGGACGGGATCCTGCCCGCCCACGCCTTCGACGGCGAGACCGACGTCTCCGGCCACTGGAACGACTCGATCCCGATCTCGGGCGGGCCCTGGCGCCAGGAGTCGTGGAGCCAGGAACAGCACATCCTCGTCCCCAACGAGAACTACTGGGTCCCCGAGCGCATGCCGCAGGTGGACCGGGTGGTGATGGTCCCCCGGGAGGACACCGACACCGAGATCGTGGCCCTCCAGACCGGCGAGGTGATGGCAGCCTTCCCCCAGCCGTTCCCGGGGGCCAAGGAGCGTTTGGCCCCGCCGCTGGCGTTCGTCTCGGGGGCGGGAACGTTCACCGAGGGCCTGTGGATCAACCAGATCGCGCCGGACCGCTACTTCGAGATCACCAAGAACGTGCGCCAGGCCCTCGCCTACGCCCTCGACCGGGAGCGGATCGCCGACGTCGCCCTCGGCCCCATCATCGACGATCCGGTGGTGCTTCAGTGCGCGGGCTGGAACCCGGCCTTCGGGGACTGGTGCGCCGACGACTTCGCCGGCTACCGCCAAGACATGGACGCCGTCGAGCGGCTGCTGACAGCGGACGGCTGGACCCGCCCAGACCCTGACGGCCTGTGGGTGAACTCCGAGGGCGTCGAGTTGGTGCTGCAGTGGAACACCGTGGCTGGCAACAAGCGCCGCGAGGACGTGCAGGCCCTGGTGACGGAGATGACAAGGCCATTCGGGATCGGCTGGGAGATCATCAACTACGACGCGGGCGAGCTGTTCCAGAACCGTCTGCCGGTCATGAACTTCGGTCCCGTGGCTCTGTTCGCCAACAGCACGACCCCCGATCCGACCGTGAGCGCCCTCTACGACATCGACAGCATTCCCAGCGAGGAGAACGGCTTCAGCGGCCAGAACTTCACCGCCTACGCCAGCCGGCGGGCCACCGACCTGGCCTTCGCCATAGACGCCGAGATCGACGCGGCCGCCCGCCTCGAAATCGTGCACGAGCTCGGTGCCCTGCTGGCCGAGGACGTCCCCTGGATCCCGCTGTACGTGCTGCCCAACCTGCTGGCCTGGGACCCCGGGGTGCTGGAGGGACCGGGCAAGTACGTGTCGAGCGTGTACGGCGGCTTCTACGACATCTTCGACTGGGCCGTGACCGGGTGAGCCACAGAGGCCGAGCGAATAGGGGCACGACTCCGGTCCATACGGGCGAGGCCGTGGCCCGAGCGGCCCGTGAGCGCAGCGAACAAGAGCGGGAATGACACCGCCGGGACGCGACCGGCTCTCACCCGTTTGCGGACGCCCGGAGGTGATCCATCGAGCGGGGCCGGCGGGCACACTTCGGAGGTGATCCGTTACGCGGCCGCACGGCTGGCGGTCACCGTTCCCATACTCCTGGCGGTCTCGTTCGCCACGTTCTGGGCCGCGGGCGAGATCTCCAGTCCTGCCGCCCAGCTCACTCTCAACCCCCGCATAAGTCCCGAGGCCAGAAGGGCCTACATCGAATCCCTCGGCCTCGACGAGCCCTTCGGCGTGCGCTACCTGACGTGGCTCGGCAACTTCGTGACCGGGGACCTGGGAACGTCGCTGGTCCGCAACGGTCAGGACGTGTGGCCGCTGGTGCGCAGCGCCATGGCCAACACGCTGCTGCTGATCGCGGTGGCGATGGCCGTCTCGCTGGCGGTCGGGTTGGCCGTGGGCACCCTGTCGGCGCTGCGGCCCGGTTCCGTCATCGACCGGGCCTCGACCACCGCGTCGTTCCTGGGCATATCGATTCCCGTGTTCTGGCTGGGCCTGATGCTGCAGCTGATGTTCGGCCTGTATCTGGCCGAGTGGCTCCGGCTGGGGGCGCCGCTGCTGCCCACGGCGGGGATCTACTCGCCCGGCCAGCAGGGCTTCGACCTGCTGGACAGGGCCCGGCACCTCGCGCTGCCGGTGATGGCGCTGTCGCTGCAGTTGATCGCGGCCTACAGCCGCTACATGAGGTCCTCCATGCTCGACGTGATGGGCATGGACTACATCTCCACCGCTCGGGCCAAGGGCCTGCCCGAACGCCAGGTGGTCGTGCGCCACGGCGTGCGCAATGCGCTGATCCCGGTGACGACGCTGGCCGCGGTGGATCTCGGTCTGCTGGTGGGCGGCTTGATCGTCACCGAGCGGGTCTTCCAGTACCCGGGCATGGGCCTCCTGTTCCTCGACGCACTCCACGGCGGCGACTACCCGGTGCTGCTGGCCACGGTGATGATCGTCTCGGCCGCGGTGTTCGGAATGAACCTGCTGGCCGATCTGCTCTACGCCGTGCTCGACCCGAGGATCCGCTATGGCTGAGCGCCTCGATCCGCGGCGGCTGACCGTGAGGATCCGCTATGGCTGAGCGCCTGCCGGCGCGGCCGGGCTACCAGCACCGGGGCGAGGGCCGGCTCGCCGACAGGCGGTCGATGGCGGGGCAGCCGCTCGAGGCGCCCAGCGATGAGATCGCGCCGCACTGGCGGACCGTGTGGCGACGGTTCCGCAAGCACCGTCTCGCGGCCGCTTCGTTGGCAGTGTTCACCTTGATCGTGCTGTGCGCGGTCTTCGCCGACTGGGTCGCTCCCTACGGCGCCACCGAGCAGAACCTGGACAGGATCCTGGCCCCGCCGGGCGGCGACTTCCTGCTGGGAACCGACACCCTCGGGCGGGACACCTTGAGCCGGATCCTCTACGGAGGCCGGATCTCCCTGCTGGTCGGCGTGGCGGTGGCGTTGATCAGCGGGGTGGTGGGCACGGCGGTGGGCCTGACGGCCGGCTACTGCCGCGGGTGGGTGGACTCGGTGCTGATGCGCGTCACCGACACGATGCTGGCCCTCCCCGGACTGATGGTGGTGATCATGGCGGCGCGCGTGCTGGGAGACGGGGTGATGGACGTGGTGATCGTCCTGGCCGCAGTCACCTGGATGGTCCCGGCCCGGATCGTGCGGGCCAAGGTGCTGTCACTGTGCGAGAACCAGTTCGTCGAGGCGGCCGTCTCGCTGGGCGTGCCCAGCCGCCGCATCATGGTGCGCGATCTGCTGCCCAACCTGGTTGGCGAGATCGTCGTCGCAGTCTCCTTGACGGTGGCCGGCGCCATCCTCGCGGAGTCGACGCTGAGCTTCCTCGGACTGGGGGTGAGCGCAGCCCACACGGCCACCTGGGGAAACATGCTCGGGGGCAACGAGGGCTTCATGATCACCGCTCCCTGGCTGGTGTGGGCTCCGGGCCTGGCCATCGTGGCCACGGTGCTGTGCATCAACTTCATCGGAGACGGGCTGCGGGACGCCCTCGATCCGCCCCGACGCTGAGCAAAGGGCGGCCGCGGGCGGTGACGGCCGCCATGACGGGGTTGCCGCGATGAAGCGTGGCGGCGGCCCACTAGCCTCGGACGCAGGTCCCCTCGGAGCGCGTCGAAAGGAGACACCGATGGTGGAGAGAGGCTCATCGGCTTGGCACTCGTGGGTGGAGGCGGTCTTCGACGATCGGATCAACCGGTCCCGGCCCCGCGCGCTGAGGGCGCTGGCGGAGTGGGCCGCAGCCTCAGTGGCAGTGAACGGCGATGTCTACGCGGGCATCTCCGCGGGGTATGCGGCCGTGTCGCTCGCGGCCGAGTCTCCGGAGTCGACGATCCGGGCTGCTCGCTACGCCATCTGGCATGCGGTCACCTCACTGCGCGAGAGCAGCCCCGACGACATCGACGTGTGGCACTTCGAGCTGCACGCCGCGGGCGAGCTCATAGGTCTGCGCCTGCCTGACCGCCCCCAGTTGCAGAACGTCTCGATCGCCAGCTGAGAGGCCGAGCTTGCGAGGCCGTGGCCCGAGCGGCCCGTGAGCGAAGCGAACAAGAGCGGGAAACACCCGGGCCAGGCGGCCGGGCCGGTCAGCCGATCTCGTCGGGCATGTCGGCCTTGCGTCGGGCCACGTAGTCGCGCAGCTCGGCGTCCACCGCGTCGTCGATTCCGGGCGGCTCGTAGTCGGCCAGGAGCTGCTTCCAGCGGGCGTTGGCCCGCTGGGCGGCTGAGAGCGAGCCCTCCTCGGACCACTGCTCGTAGCTGGCCGCGTCGGAGATGTCCGATCGCCAGAAGGCGGTCTCGAAGTTGATCAGAGTGTGCTGGTTGCCCAGGAAGTGGTCGCCGTGGGCGTTGGTGCGGAACGCCTCCATGGCCTGGCCGTTGTCGCTGACGTCGACGCCCCGGGCCCAGACCTCCATGGCGCCCAGCTGGTCGGCGTCCAGGATCAGCTTCTCGTAGCCCAGGGCCAGCCCTCCCTCCTGCCAGCCCGCGGCGTGCAGCACGAAGTTCACCCCTGCCTGCATTGTGGGCAGCAGGGTGTGAGCCGACTCGTAGGCGGCCTGCGCGTCGGGCAGCTTCGAGGACGTGAACTGACCGCCCGAGCGGAACGGCACACCGACCCGGCGGGCCAGCGACGCCATCACGTAGATGGCTTGGCCGGCCTCGGGCGTGCCGAAGGTGGGCGCCCCGGTGGCCATCGACATCGAAGAGGCGAACGTGCCGAACACGACGGGCGCTCCGGGCCGCACCAGTTGCAGGTAGGCCATGCCCGAGAGGGCCTCGGCCAGAGCCTGCGCGGCCAGGCCGGCCACCGTCACCGGCGACATGGCCCCGGCCAGGATGAACGGGCTGACGATGCAGGCCTGGTTGGCCCGGGCGTAGGTGGTGGCCGCGCCCAGCATGGTGGCGTCCCAGCGCATCGGGGACGAGGCGTTGATCAGCGAAGTCATCACCGTGCGGTCGGCGAGTTCTCCGCCGAAGGCGATACGGGCCATCTCGACGGAGTCCGCGGCCCGTTCGGCCGCGGTCACCGAGCCCATGAAGGGCTTGTCGCTGTAGCGCAGGTGGGCGTACACCATGTCGAGGTGGCGCTTGTTGACCGGCACGTCCACCGGCTCGCACACCGTGCCCCCGCTGTGGTGAAGCTGGGGCAGGGCGTAGGCGAGCTTCACCACGTTGCAGAAGTCCTCCAGCGTGGCGTAGCGCCGACCCCGGTCGAGATCCATGACGAACGGCGAGCCGTAGTTGGGGGCGAAGACGGTGGCGTCGCCCCCGACCATGACGCTGCGGTCGGGATTGCGGGCGTGCTGGGTGTAGACGGCAGGAGCGTTGTCCTGCACGATCTGGCGGCACAGGCCGGGCGGGAACCTCACAAGCTCCCCGTCGATGTCGGCTCCTGCGGCCCGCCACAGCTCCAGAGCTTCCGGGAAGTCCTGGAAGGCGATGCCGACCTCGGACAGGATCGTCTCGGCGTTGCGCTCGATCAGCGCGAGGCCTTCGTCATCGAGTATGTCGACCGGCGGCCGCCGACGGACCAGGTACGGTGCCGACTCGGTCGACGCCGCCCGCGCCGCCCTTCTTCCTGCTCGCCCGCCGCCCCTCCGCCGCGTTGTCTCGCTCATGTCGGCTCGTTCATGGTCTAGCTGTCTCCGGATCGTGAAGTCGGCGGCGATTGTCGAGCGATGCTCAGGCCGCGGGGCGGGGTCTGCGGCGCCGGCGGGAACCCTGGCCGGGATCGGCAGCGGCCGCTTCGGGAAGATCGATCACCGCGGCCAGATGAGGGGTGGGATCGGTCTCATGGGGGAAGGCCATGGCTGCGACGAACAGCTCCTGGAAGCGGGACTCGGTGGCCGTCTCGATCTTGATCACAGAACGCACTACCCGCTCGATCTCGAGGCGCTGCTCACCCGACAGGAGCATGCGGACCGCGCCCACCCCCGAGGCGTTGCCGGCGGCCCGCACACCGCCCGCGGGCGTGTCGGGGACGAGGCCCAGCACCATCGCCCGCACCGGGTCTATGTGGGCGCCGAAGGCCCCTGCCAGCCGTATGTCGGGCACCTCGTCGATGCCGGCGTGCTCGCGCAGCAGGTCGATGCCGGCCCGGAGGGCGGCTTTGGCCAGCTGGACGGCGCGAACGTCGTTCTGGGTGATCGACAGCAGGATCGGCTCGGTCTGCAGCACGTAGCTGAAGGTGCGGCCGTCGGCCACGATGCGGGGCGACCGTTCCTGATCCGACGAGATCACGCCGTGGCGATCGGTGATTCCGGCCAGGAACATCTCCGCGATCACCTCGATGATGCCCGAGCCGCACAGTCCCGAGACCCGGAGGCCGGCCCGGTCGATTTCGTCGGCGAAGCCGGGCTCGTCGGACCAGAGCTCACAGCCGATGACCTTGAAGCGCGGCTCCCAGGTGTCCGGATCGATCCGGATCCGCTCCACCGCACCGGGGGTGGCCCTCTGGCCGCAGCTGATCTGGGCTCCCTCGAAGGCCGGGCCGGTCGGGCTGGACGCGGCCAGGACCCGGTGCCCGTCGCCCAGCACGATCTCGGCGTTGGTGCCCACATCCACCACCAGCATCGGCTCCTCGGCCCGGTGAGGTCCCTCGGCCAGGGTGGCCGCGGCCGCGTCGGCGCCGACATGCCCGGCGATGCACGGACCGATGTACAGCGCGGCGTTCGGTAGCCCGATCCCGATGTCGGTGGCGCGGCCCCGCACAGCTGCGGCGGTGGTGAGCGTGAACGGCGCGGCGCCCAGCGGTGTGGGGTCCAGCCCCAGCACCAGGTGGTGCATGATCGGATTCCCAACGACCACAAGGTCGTGCACCCTGCTGTGGTCCGCGCCGGCCAGGCCGCATAGCTCGCCCACCAGTTCGTCGATGGCGGTTCGCACCGCGGCGGTGAGCTCGATCTCGCCGCCGGGGTTCATCATCACGTAGGAGACCCGGCTCATGAGGTCCTCGCCGAAGCGGATCTGAGGGTTCATGCGGCCCGAGGCCGCGGCCACCTCGCCCGACGAGAGCTCGAGCAGGTATCCGGCGATGGTGGTCGATCCCACGTCGACCGCCACCCCCCAGGCCTCGTCGGAGTAGCCGGGGCGCACGTCGAGGACGGTGCGGCGGTCGTGCACGACCACCGTGACCGTACGATCTCCGGCCGTGATTGCCGGGGACAGCGCGGCCAGCACCGGTACGGGGAACTCCACCTCGGTGAGCCCCCAGTCGGCCGCGAGGGCCTCGGCCACCAGGTCGAGTTCGGCGGCCTCGAAACCGAGGACCACCTCGGGAAGTTCCACGTAGTGGAGGGTGACCACCGGATGGATGACCACCTCGGCGAGATCGATCGACTTGCGCACCACCGGCCGGTGGACCTGGCTCTCCGGCGGGACGTCGACGACCGCGTTGGCCAGCACCACGGCCTGGCAGCCCAGACGGCAGCCCTCGGCGATGGGGCGACGCCCCCGGTAGCGCAACTCGGTGGGGCCGGGATCCGACAGGACGCCGGCCTCGGTCGGCGAGACCTGGCAGCGGCCGCACAAGCCCCGGCCGCCGCACACCGAGTCGAGGTCCACCCCGCCGGCCCGGGCCGCGTCGAGGACGGTGCCCCCGGCCGCCACCGAGGCGCGTATCCCCGAGGGGTTGAACACCACGCTGTGCATGTCGTGCATGTCGGGCTTGTCCGCTACCAAGGGGCCGTCACGCACGGTTTCAGGCAGTGCGGCGACGCCCGCTCCGCCGTCTCAAGCCGACCGTGTCGGGGTCCCGGTGCTCAGCGATCCACGCGGCGCAGTCCCGGTCGTTCCCGGCCAGGACGTCGGCGGCCATCACCGCGTTCTTCACCTCGGGATGCATGGGGTTCATGATCGCGGAGGTGAGCCCGGCGCCTATGGCCATCGACAGGAACGTCCCGGTGATCATGTGGCGGGCCGGAAGACCGAAGCTGACGTTGCTGGCGCCGCAGGTGGTGTTCACCCCCAACTCGGTGCGCAGACGCCGCACCAGCTGGAACACCTGCCGTCCGGCCGTGCCCATGGCGCCGATCGGCATCACCAGCGGATCGACCACCACGTCGGAGGCCGGGATGCCGTGGTCGGCGGCCCGGTTGACGATCTTGCGAGCGACCTCGAAGCGCACGTCGGGATCCTCGCTGATGCCGGTCTCGTCGTTGGAGATGGCCACCACCGCGGCGCGGTGGCGGGCCACCAGAGGCAGCACCCGCTCCAGCACCTCCTCCTCCCCGGTGACGGAGTTGATGAGCGGCTTGCCCTCGTACACCGCGATGCCGGCCTCGAGGGCCTCGATGATCGAGGAATCGATGGACAGCGGCACGTCGGTCACGCTCTGAACGAGCTTGATGGCCTGGGCCAGGAGGGCGGGCTCGTCGGCGAGAGGGATCCCCGCGTTGACGTCGAGCATGTGGGCTCCAGCCGCGGTCTGCGCCAGCGCATCGGCCTCGACCCGGCTGAAGTCCCCATTGCGCATCTCCTCGGCCAGCAGCCGCCGTCCGGTGGGGTTGATGCGCTCGCCGATCATCACGAACGGACGGTCGAACCCGATGACCACCTCTCTGGTGGCCGAGCTGACGACGGTGTCGGTCACTGCGGATCTCCTTCGGAGTCGTTGCTGCGATCGGGGTCCCAGCCGCCGGTCTTGACGAACTCGTCCAGGCGCTCCCGGGGGAACGCCTCCTCCAGGGAGGCCGCGGCCGCCATGGCGGCCGCCTCGGGATCGTCTGTGCCCGAGGGGATCACAGACCGGCGCCACTCTCCGACGTACTGCGAGGCCTGAGTCTTGCCCGCCACCATGGCGGCCCTGTCGATGGCCCGCTGGAACCGGCGGGGGAGGATGCGCTGGACCCGGTCGGCGCCGGAGCCGCCGTTGACCTGGGCGGGTATGTCGCGCCAACTGATCAGCACCAGGCTCCCGTCGTCGTTGCGGCGCCTGCGCCCGCCTCGCCCCGCCGGGGGACTCATGCCGCCTCTGAGGTGCCCGCGCCGGCCAGCTCCACGATCCGGCCCTCGAGTCCGCCGATGCCGGTGACGATCCGCTCGCAGCGCAGGCCGAGACGGGCGGCGGCCTGCTCCGCGGCGCGGGCCAGGCGGTCGTCGTCGGCCTGGGCGAGGTGGACGACCCGGGTGTAGTTGCCGAAGTACGCCTCGAGAAGTTCCGGATGCTGCGAGATGCCCAGTCCCTGCATGATCAAGCGATCGAAATGCCGCACCAGGTAGTCGGTGAGGTAGAAGGTGCCCGGCTCGACGTCCTGCAGGTCGGCGAAGGCGTCGGTGCCGGCGTAGAGCTCGTAGCAGTGGGCGCCGGGCAGCCGCTCGACCCCCTCTTCGGAGCACACCCGGTCGAGCAGCCCGCCCGTGCCGCAGTCCATGTAGCCCACGATGATCGTCCTGTAGGCGCCGCGAGCCTTGGCGACCCGGACCCGCCGGCGGACGGCGTCGGGGATCCGCTCGGGGCGGTTGTGCATTATCGCGGGCAGGCACTCCACCTCGAGGTGCTCGCTGCCGTTGAGGGCTGCTACCTCGCGCAGCTCGCGGACCAGCGCGCCACAGCCGATGACCAGAACCTTCGAAGGTTGCGTCCCGGCCGTCATCCGGCGGCGCGGCGGGCCGATACGAGGGTCTTGGCCGTCTCGGAGGCGATGGCGGCGTCGCGGCAGTACGCGTCGGCGCCGATGGCCGATCCGAACTCCTCGTTGAGGGGAGCCCCGCCGACGAGGATGATGAAGTCGTCCCGTACGCCCTTCTCTATGAGGGTGTCGATCACCACCTTCATGTAGGGCATGGTGGTGGTGAGCAGGGCCGACATACCCAGGATGTCGGGCTTGTGCTCGTCGAGGGCAGCCAGGAACTCCTCGGCGTCGGTGTTGATGCCGAGGTCGAACACCTCGAAGCCGGCTCCCTCCAGCATCATCGCCACCAGGTTCTTGCCGATGTCGTGGATATCGCCCTTGACCGTCCCGATCACGACGCTGCCGATGGGCTCGGCGCCCGTCTCGGCCAGCAGCGGGCGCAGGATGGCCATGCCGGCCTTCATGGCGTTGGCGGCCAGCAGGACCTCGGGAACGAACAGGATCCCGTCGCGGAAGTCGATGCCCACGATGCGCATCCCCTCGACCAGCGCATCGTTCAGCACCTTGTCGGCCGACCAGCCCCGGCCCAGCAGGATGTGGGTCCCCTCGGCGATCTCGTCGGCCAGACCGTCATAGAGGTCGTCATGCATCTGGGCCGTGAGCTCCTCGTCGTCGAGGCTGGCGAGATCGATGTCATCGTCGGCCATGTCGGGTCCGGAAGCAGGGATGTCAGTCATCCGGCTCAGCCCTCCGCATGTCGGTTGTGGGCCCATTTCTACGGATGACAGCCACCTGCTGGTTCCGTACTGTGGACCAGTCCCACGATACGGAACGGACTGTACCACGGTTCGGGCCCGGTACAAGCAACTTGCGCCCGAGAATCCGCAGCGACACGGCGGCGCAGCAATCCGGTGCGGGCTGCAATATGATCGGGGGGCGTGGGCGACGGGGCGTGCGGCTTGGCACTGGCGCGGGTCCGTCTGGCATGCGGTGGAATAGCTGCAGTGACTGCCGCGATGCTGGAGGCCTACCGTTTCGGGGCGGCCGAGGGCCCGCACCCAGTGCCTTGGACGGCCGATTTTCACCGCGACGCCGTCCACATATTCGCCGAGTCGCTGCCGTCGTCCTATCAGCGCGACGTCGCGCAGCTGTTCCGTGACGCGGAGGACGCCCTGGCAGGACAGTCGATTTCCTCGGACCTGGCTGAGGACTGGGCGATCGTCACCGCCTACATACGCGAGGCCGCGGATTCCATCGAGGACTGGCTCGTCTCCGCCGAGGCGGCGCCGAGCCGTCTGGATCCGGCCCGTGCGCCCGAGATGACAGGGCGGGCGGTGAGCGTGGTCCACTATGACGCCTTGGCTGGGCTGACCACGAGCGCCGGCGTACGGCGGCTGGAACTCGCCGCCGTCACCGTGAAGCATTACTTCGAAGAGTCGATGCCGATGTCTCTCGGCAGCAGCGAGCGACAGGTGCTGAGGAGGTTGGTGGCCGGTGTGCCGATAGCCGACGTGGCCTCTGAGTTGGGCTACTCCGAGCGCTCGATGTATCGGGAACTGTCCAGGATCTGGTCCAAGCTCGGAGTGTCGGGCCGAGCCGCCGGGCTTCGCAAGGCGACCTCCGAGGGCCTCATCGACTGAACGCAAGCGCGCAGGCAGCAAAGGCGAACCATGCGACCGGTTGCTTACACCTCCGGTGGCATGCCTCTAGCCTTGTCTCTTGTG
This sequence comes from Candidatus Aldehydirespirator sp., assembly GCA_965203575.1. Classification (GTDB taxonomy): domain Bacteria; phylum Actinomycetota; class Acidimicrobiia; order Acidimicrobiales; family Aldehydirespiratoraceae; genus Aldehydirespirator. The sequence goes on along the minus strand of OZ241894.1, from coordinate 717,210 downwards.
CCCGCGCGCGCGCATGAGTCCGACACGCCCCCGCGCCGCTACACCGCGGCCCTAGCGGCCGAGATCGAGGCACGCTGGCAGGCCCAGTGGGACGCCGGCGGCATCTACCACACACCCAACCCGTCAGGCCAGCTCTCCTCGGGTCGGGGCGGGGGCGGCCCCAAACTGTTCGTGATGGACATGTTCCCGTACCCGTCGGGGTCGGGACTGCATGTGGGCCATCCGCTGGGCTACATCGCCACCGACGTCTACGTCCGGTTCAAGCGGATGTGCGGGTTCAACGTCCTGTACACCATGGGCTTCGACGCGTTCGGGCTGCCGGCCGAGGAGCACGCCCGCCAGACCGGCCAACATCCCCGGGTCAACACCGAGGCCAACATCGACAACATGCGCCGCCAGCTCGACCGGCTCGGTCTCGGGCACGACCAGCGGCGGGGCGTCGCCACCACCGATGTCGGCTACTACCGGTGGACCCAGTGGATCTTCCTGCAGATCTTCAACTCGTGGTTCGATCCAGAGGCGCGCCGGGCCCGGCCGATCGCCGAGTTGATCGACGAGTTCTCCTCCGGCGCGAGGCTGTCACCCGATGGCCGCCCGTGGAACGAGCTCAGCGAGGCCGAGCAGCGAGAGGCGGTGGACTCCCGTCGACTGGCCTACGTGGCCGACGCTCCGGTCAACTGGTGCCCGGCCCTGGGCACGGTGCTGGCCAACGAAGAGGTCACCACCCAGGGCCGCTCCGAGCGGGGCAACCACGAGGTGTTCAAGCGCCCGCTCAAGCAGTGGATGATGCGCATCACCGCTTATGCCGACCGCCTGCTGGAGGACCTCGACCGGCTGGACTGGCCCGAGTCGGTCAAGACCATGCAGCGCAACTGGATCGGCCGCTCCGAGGGAGCGCTGATCTCGTTCGCGGCCACCAACAAGCAGTCCAGTCCGGTGATGCTGGGCATCGAGGTGTTCACCACCCGGCCCGACACGCTGTTCGGCACCACCTACATGGCCTTGGCCCCCGAGCATCCGTTGGTGGACCGACTGACGGCCGACTCCTGGCTGGCCGGGACTCCCGAGTCCTGGACGGGCGGGGCCGCGACGCCCCGGGAGGCGGTGGCCGCCTACCGGGCCCGGGCCGCCGACATGAGCGACGCCGACCGAAGCGACTCGAAGACCGGGGTGTACCTGGGCTGTGACGCGGTGGTGCCGTTCAGCGATCAGCGGGTGCCCGTGTTCATCGCGGACTACGTGCTCATGGGGTACGGCACCGGCGCGGTGATGGGCGTGCCCGGCGAGGACCAGCGCGACCGCGAGTTCGCCGAGTCCTACGGCCTGGCGGTCGTCCGCACCGTGCAGCCCCCGCCGGAGCATCCGGCCGACTTGGCGTACACCGGCGAGGGGCCGTCCATCAACTCTCGCTTCCTGGACGGCCTGGACGTCGAGGCGTCCAAGGCCCTGATACTCGAGCGGCTTCAGGAGTCCGGGTTCGGCCGTTCCACCGTCAACTACAGGATGCGGGACTGGCTGTTCAGCCGGCAGCGTTACTGGGGCGAGCCCATCCCCATCGTGTTCGACGACCTGGGGCCGGTGGCCCTGCCCGACGACCTGCTCCCGCTGGAGCTCCCGGAGCTGACGGACTGGGCGCCGAGGGCGCTGGCCCGGGATTCCGAGCCGGAGCCGCCGCTGGGCCGGGTGACGGAATGGACCGGCGTCGACCTGGACCTCGGTGCGGGGCCTCGCCGCTACCGGCGGGAGCTGAACACCATGCCCCAGTGGGCCGGCTCGTGCTGGTACTACCTGCGCTACCTCGACCCCGCCAACGACGAGGCTCTCGTCGATCCCACCGTCGAGTCGTACTGGATGGCCGATCCGGACCCCGGCGGCGTGGGCGGCGTCGACCTGTACGTCGGCGGGGTCGAGCACGCCGTGCTGCACCTGCTGTACGCCCGGTTCTGGCACAAGGTGCTCTACGACCTGGGCCATGTGAGCGGGCCGGAGCCGTTCAAGCGTCTCGTCAACCAGGGCTACATCCAGGCCTACGCCTTCAAGGACTCCCGAGGGGTGTACGTGCCCGCCGAGGAGGTGGAGGGCTCCCTGGAGAGGGGTTTCGAGCACCGCGGCGAGCCGGTGACCCGCGAGCTGGGCAAGATGGGCAAGTCGCTCAAGAACTCGGTCACCCCGGACGACATGTACGCCTCCTACGGGGCCGACACGCTGCGCCTCTACGAGATGTTCATGGGGCCCATCGACCAGGACCGGCCCTGGGAGACCCGCTCGGTGGTTGGATCCCAGCGGGTGCTGCAGCGGGTGTGGCGCAATGTGGTCGACGAGGAGACCGGCGAGCTGCGGGTGAGCGACGAAGCGCCCGACGACGATCTTCTCCGGCTGCTGCACCGGACCATCGACGGGGTGCGCTCCGACATGGAGGGCATGCGGTTCAACACCGCCATCGCCAAGTTGACCGAGCTGAACAACGAGCTCACCCGCCGGGGCACGGGGGCGCCCCGCGAGATTGCCGGAGTGCTGGCGCGGATGCTGGCCCCGCTGGTCCCGCACTTCGCCGACGAGCTGTGGCACCGCCTGCACGGCGATGGCGCCGGCTCGGTCACGCAGGTCGAGTTTCCGACCGCCGACCCGGCTCTGCTGGTGACCGACACGGTGGAGGTCCCCGTCCAGGTGAACGGCAAGCTGCGGGGCCGGGTGACGATCGCGGTCGAAGCCGATGAGGAGACCGCGGTGGCCGCCGCCCTGGCCGAGCCGAACGTGGCGGCTCATGTGGGCGGCCGCGAGCTGCGCAAACAGCTCTACGTGCCAGGCCGAATGATCACGCTGGTGGTGTGAGCGGCCGCGAGCTGTCGATCTCGCAGGCCCGCCGGATAGCGCTCGCGGCTCAGGGCTTCACCGACGCGGCCCCGGCGGGTCGGGTGGACCGTCGCCATCTTCGCCGGGTGATGGGCCGGGTCAAGCTGCTGCAGCTCGACTCGGTGCCGGTGGTCATCCGGACGCAGTACCTGCCGCCGTTCTCCCGGCTGGGCCGTTACGAGCCCTCCCTTCTCGACCGGATCGCGTACCGCGACGACGAGTGGTTCGAGGCATGGGCCCACGAGGCGTCGCTGCTGCCGGTGGAGGACGAGCCGCTTCTTCGCTGGCAGAAGCGGAGGGCCGAGCAGGGGGAGACATGGAGCAATCTGGTGGAACTGGCCCGGAGCGAGTCCGGCTACGTGGCCGAGGTGCTGGCCCAAGTCAAGGAGCGTCCGCTGACCGCAGGCGAATTGGCCGATCCCCGCCGCCGCTCCGGCGAATGGTGGGGGAGCAGGTCGCTGGGGTCCATCGCGCTGGACTGGCTGTTCCGCATCGGCGCGGTCGGGATCAGGCGCCGGGGCAACTTCACCAAGGAATTCGACCTGCTGGAGCGGATCGTGCCCGCCGAGGTGCTGGCCCGACCCACCCCCATCGCCGAGGAGGCCCAGCGCGAACTGCTGGTTCGCTCCGGCGCAGCCCTCGGAGTGGGTACGGCCACTGATCTCATCGACTACTACCGCCTCCCGCTGCGTGAGGGCCGGACCAGGCTGCATGAGGTGGTTGAGGCGGGCGGACTCTCCACCGTGGAGGTCGAGGGCTGGAACGAGCCCGCCTACTTGCACCCGCTGGCGAGGCTTCCACGGTCGGTGGAGGCGTTGACGGTGCTGTCGCCGTTCGACCCGATCGTGTGGAACCGGGACAGGGCGGCCCGGCTGTGGGGCTTCGACTACCGGATAGAGATCTACGTCCCGGCGTCCAAGCGGGTCTACGGCTACTACGTGCTGCCGGTGCTCGACGGCGAGCAGCTGGTGGCCCGCCTGGACCTCAAGACCGACCGGACAGCCGGTGCGCTGTGCGTGCTGGGAGCGTTCTCCGAACCGGACGTGGACCATGGCGCGCTGACCAAGCGGCTCCGACCCCATCTGGCCGAGCTGGCCCACTTCGTGGGGGCCGGCGAGGTCCGCTACGGCTCCCGCGGCAACCTCATGGCCGCACTGGATCCCGGCTAGCGTCTGGAGCGGTGAGCTTTGCCGTCGAACCGCAGGACTTGGCCTCGGTCGCAGCCGATCACGGGCCGACGGCTTTCGTGCTGACGGTGGGTGACGACGGTCGGACCCGGATCATTCATGTGAGGGTCGACATCGACGGCCGGGGCGCGATCCGGGCGGTGGTCGGCCGGGGTGCGGCGGCCAACGCGGTCGCCCGGCCCGACGTGGTCGTGCTGTGGGCGCCGGCCGACGACGGGTTCAGCCTCATCGCCGACGGGGTCGCGTCGGTGGACGGCGAGCCGAGGCCCGACACGCCGATCACGATCGAGGTCTTCTCCGCGGTCAGGCATCGTCCCGCCCCCGCCTGAGTCCCCCCTCCAGTGTCGTTCCTGATCCGGCGTCCGGCGGCCCGCTGCGTGCTGCTCGACGGTGCCCGCCGGGTGTTCCTGATCCGATCGGAGGATCCGATCGACCCTCACAAGCCTGAGTGGCTCGAGATACCCGGCGGAGGCGTCGGCTACGGCGAGGACTCGGCTGCGGCTTGCCTGCGGGAGCTGCACGAGGAGACCGGCATCACCGACGTCGAGATGGGGCCGTGCGTGTGGACCCAGTACGTGGAGTACACGTTCTCGGGGATTCGCTTCGAGTCGCACGAGCGCATCCATGTGGCCTGGTGCGACGGCGGCGAGTTCCGGCCCCGCGGCCTGGAAGCGCTCGAGGTCGCCGCCTTCATCGAAGCGGGTTGGTGGACGCTCGACGAGCTGCTGGCCAACACCGAGCCCACCGTCCCGGCTCGCCTGCGGGAGTTCCTCCCCGCGCTCGTGGCCGGTGATCTGGCCGAGTCGCCCATCGACATCTCACCCGATCTGCCGGCGGCCTAGAGGCCGAGCGAATCGGTGCGCGAGTCCGACCCATACGGGCGAGGCCGTGGCCCGAGCGGCCCGTGAGCGCAGCGAACAAAAGCGGGAGTGACACAGCTGCAGCGCAGCGGGCCTTCACCCATCCGCGCGGCTTCCTAGAGGCGGCCCGGGCGCGGCTACCAGTCGTCCTCGAGGTCGGCCCGGTCGGCCGCCTTCACGCCGTAGCCGATGATTATCGACGGCGCCAGCAGCACGGAGCCGGCTACCAGGGTGATCGCGGCGACAGTGGCGGGCCCGGCGGTGAAGCCGATCAGGAAGCCGGCGACGAAGGCGGTCAGCGACACGCCGTACAACGAGTAGCCCAGTCGCCGTCCCGTGCGGGCCAAGCGGGCCAGGCGCTGTCGCCGCTCGAGGACCGGGTCGGCGGGTCCCGTCATCGGGCCGTGCCCTCAGCCGTGCCCGACACCGACTCGGCGTCGGTGTCGTACAGCCAGCAATGGACGCCGCGGTAGCGGGCCACCTCGTGCTCGAAGTTCGTGCGATTGGGCGTGAACACCCCGATGTCGTACGCCGACAACTCGTAGATCTCTCCCACGAAGGCCTCGAACTGCTCGTAGCACACCCTCAGGGCGAAACCACGTACCGCGTCGTCGCCCGGGTAGATGGCAGGATCGGGAGCGTCCAGTTCGAAGGTGTGGTACACCTCGCCCCAGTGGGGCTCGTCGCAGCCGATCCGGGCTGTGATCGCCAGCCGCCGACCCGCCTGCAGGCCCTCGAACCGGTTGAAGCAGTCACCTTCGACGAGGCTGTACTCGCTGATGATCTCGCCGGGGATGTCCAGCGGGTCGATCGGTCCCAGCTCGGCGGACCCGTCAGAGCTGCCATCGCCGCCGGTCCCGTCGAACGTCGTGTCCGGTCGGGCCCCGCTCCCGCCTTCGAGAGCGGCCACCACATCGGCAGTGTTGGTGGGACCCGATGCGGCCACCGCCGCGGCCGGATCGGTCAACTCCGGGTCCTCGCCGGCGGGCCCACTGCTGCACGCCGCCAGCAGCACCGCGGCCGCGACCGCGCCGACAAGGGAGTTCACGCGACAAGACAAACCCATCGAACCGGAGACTACGAGATGGCGCCTCTAGAGTGTGCGCCCGTGCAGCCCCGGGCTCTAGTCGCCGAGTTCATCGGGACCGCCTTCCTGCTGGCCGGCGTGGTCGGCTCGGGCATCATGGCCGAGCGGCTCAGCAGCGACGTCGGCGTGGTGCTTCTGGCCAACGCGGCAGCCACCGCCGGTGTCCTGCTCGTCATCATCTACATGTTCGGCCCCGTCTCGGGAGCCCACTTCAACCCGGTCGTGACCCTGGCGGAGGCAGCGCTCGGTGACCGGCGATGGGCTGAGGTGACCGGATACATCGTCACGCAGGTGGCGGGCGGCGTGTTCGGGACGATCCTCGCCAACCTCATGTTCGATCTCGACGCGGTCAACGTCTCGACCAAGGTTCGCACCGGCTCACATCTGTGGCTGGCCGAGGTCGTGGCCACCTACGGGTTGGTGCTGGTCATATTCATGCTGGTGCGCAGCGGCCGCGCCAAGCTGATCGCCGGAGCGGTGGCGGCCTACATCGGAGCGGCGTACTTCTTCACGGCCTCCACCTCCTTCGCCAATCCTGCGGTCACCGTCGCCCGGACGCTGTCGGACACCTTCGCCGGTATCGAGCCTGCCTCGGCACCGATGTTCGTGGTGATGCAGCTCGTCGGTGCCGCACTCGCCGTAGTGACGGTGCGGCTGCTGTACCGGCGCGCCCGCTCGTAGAGTGACATTTCGAACCGCAGACCGGGGAGGCGTCCGATGACAGATCTGGGCTTCGCCGCATTCGACGCCGACAACCACTACTACGAGGCCACCGACGCCTTCATCCGCCACGTCGACCCCAAGATGCACAAGCGGTGCATGCAATGGGCCACCGTGGAGGGGCGCGAGCGGCTGCTGGTGGCCGGTCGGATCAACCGCTTCATCCCCAACCCCACCTTCGATCCGGTGGCTAGGCCGGGCTGTCTCGACGACTACTTCAGGGGAAAGATCCCGGCCGCCGACATGCGGGAGGCCTTCGGCAAGTTGGAGCCCATCGCGGCCGCCTACCGCGACCGGGATGCCCGCATCGAGCTGCTGGATTCGCAGGGTCTGCAGGCGTGCTTTCTGTTCCCGACGCTGGGCGTCGGCATGGAGGCCGCCCTCGAGCATGACCCGGCCGCACTGACGGCGGCGTTCGGGGGATTCAACCGGTGGCTGGCCGACGACTGGGGGTTCGCCTACCGCGACCGCCTGTTCGCAGCCGGGTACCTGACGCTGGCCGACCCGGACTGGGCCCTCGACGAACTGGACTGGCTGATCGCCAACGACGTGCGGGTGGTGAACCTGCGGCCGTCGTCGGTGCCCGACGGCGCAGGCGGCCGGCGTTCGCTGGGGCACCCCGCCCACGACAAGGTGTGGCAGCGGCTGGACGATCACGGCATCACGGTGGCCATGCACTCCGGTGACTCCGGCTACGGGTTCCTGCTGGAGCACTGGGGGGTGGACAGCGAGTTCGAGTCGTTCCGCTACAACGCCCTCAAGAGCATGCTCACCTACTCGCCGATCTCCGACGCGCTGGCCTCGCTGCTGGCCGAGGGCGTGCTGAGCCGGCACCGGAACCTGCGGGTCGCCACCATCGAGACCGGCTCGGAATGGGTGTGGCCCTTCGTGAAGAAGCTCACCAAGACCTACCGCCAGCAGAGGCATGCCTTCGAGGAGGATCCGCTGGAGGTGTTCCGGCGCCAGGTATGGATCTCGCCCTACTACGAGGACGACCTGCTCGCATTGCGCGACCTGATCGGCGCCGACCACATGCTGTTCGGGTCGGACTTCCCCCACGCCGAGGGACTGGCCGATCCCGTGTCGTTCGTGCACGATCTCGCCGGGTTCTCCGACGACGAGATCGAGCAGGTGATGCGCACCAACGGGCTGTCGCTCACCCTGAGGGCCGCAGCCTGATCGCCGCAGCCTGATCGGGACTGCGGCCCCGTCCAGCCCGTGAGCGCGGCTACCCGAACCGGCGCCGACGGGCGGGTTCGGTGTTGGTGGCCGGGTGACGACGAGGGCTACCTCGCCTACCACGACCGCGAGTGGGGTCGCCCGGTGGTCGACGACGACCGCCTGTTCGAGAAGCTCTGCCTGGAGGGCTTCCAGGCCGGATTGTCGTGGCTGACCATCCTGCGCAAGCGCGACAACTTCCGGGCCGCCTTCCGCGGCTTCGACATCTCGGCCGTGGCCGCCTTCGGCCCCGGAGACGTCGAGCGGCTGCTCGCCGATGCCGGCATCGTGCGCCACCGCGGCAAGATCGCCTCAGCCGTCAACAACGCCGGGAAAGCCTTGAACGTGATCGACGAGTTCGGCTCGTTGGCCGCCTACATCTGGAGCTGGGAGCCGAACCCGGGCGCCGCTCCGCCGGCCAGCGTGGAGGCGCTGCCCGCGTCGACGCCGGAGTCTGCAGCCCTGGCCAAGGACCTGAAGAGGCGGGGATGGACCTTCGTCGGTCCCACCACCGTCTACGCCTTCATGCAGTCGATGGGCCTCGTCAACGACCACATCGAGGGCTGCTTCGCCCGTGGGGAGTGCGAAGCGGAGCGAGCCGCAATGACCCGCCCGCACTAGGGCCTAATCGACGACCATCGGGGGTGCTAGACTCCGGCCCGTATACAACACCCATGACTTCCGGAGGTCCCAAACGATGAAGCAAGTCAGTCGACTTCTCGTGGCGGCGGTTCTGGTGGCCGGGGGGGGGGTCTGGTAGCCCCGGCCTCAGCTAGTGCCACCGACACCGAGCCGGTCGAACGGCCGGTGTGCCCGCCCGGCTGGGAACACAAACCATGGCTGGACCCCGTCGGTGAGGTCTGCATCCAGCCCGACACCGGCGACCCGATGTTCCCGGCCGTGGCCTGGCAGACCGCGGACCGGTCGCCGTCCGAGGCCCCGCCCGCCAGCGCCGAACCTCAGACCGGACCCGAGAACGAGCCCGCCAGCGCCGAACCTCGGACCGGACCCGAGAACGCGCCCGCCAATGACCGCCCAGCCCAGCAGCCCGTCGTCGAGGAAGTGCCCGAACCCGAACCCGTGCCACGCCAAGACGAGCAGCGGACCCCCCAACCACAGACCGAGGAAGTGCCCGAACCCGAACCCGAGAACGAGCCCCTCAGCGCCGACGAGCAAGCAGCCCTAGAAGAACTGCTCCGATGCCAACAGAACCCCGCCGAGTGCGAGGACGCCGAAGAAAGCCCCGACGCCGACGCAGCCCTAGCCGCCGCGGCCCAAGCAGCGATCGACTGCGCGGGAGCCGCCTACCCGTGCGAGCTAGCCATCGGCGACACGTCCTGCAAACACGGCCTCGTTATCGCGCACGCCCGAATATATGGTCGCCCCGACCCCGCTTATGACGGGTCCTATTACGTGACCCCTTGCTGGTCCAACCACCGATGCGCTCGCCTCCCGGTCGGCCATCCGGACGGCAATGCGGTCTGCGCCACGCGAGGCTATAGGGACTACTACCAGCGCAACATAGAGGGGGCTCGAGAGAGCGGCTTCCGGACCTACAAGTCCATTACCTGGTACGACGGGTACCCGCCCGACCCCGTATGCACGGGCTCGCACGGCGAATGGGTATGCAATCCCCAATAGCTAGAACGCTGAACGCCTAGCCCCCTACCGGTCCACCATGTCGGTGGGGGCGGCGCTACAGGGCGCACCCCCCAGGAACTCCGCGGGAAACTCCTGGGGGGTTGTCGGCCTCTTCGTACTGGTTGCACCAGAGGCAGGTACGGCGCACCCGCCCGGTCACGTCGTTGACCTGCTCGGTGCTGATCTGGTGGCCGGTCATGGTCGGTGCTCTCGCATGGTGTCCCACGCGACCCGCACCAGCGCCCCCGCCATCGCTGGCCGGCCCAACGCGGTGGCAACCCGTAGGGCGGTGTCGCCCACCTCGGTGGCGACCTCGCAGGCGGCGTGTGTGCGGCTGGTGGTGGGGCGTCACAGACCGGGCACCTGCCGGGGTCGGTGAGGGGTCGGGGGTACAGCTCGGTGACGGTCACGACGACACCCCCGGTTCCGGGGGGTGGTGCTCGTAGGCACGGCCGACCTTGGTACGCCGGATCGCCCCGGTCAGGGCCATCTCGATTATGACCTCACGGACCCGCTCGGGCTTGCCGGGGCACAGGTGGATCAGGCGCTCGGTGTGGATGCCCGGCTCGTCGGTGACCGCGGCCAGTACCGCCGCCCGTGCCAGGGCCGGCGGCCCACCGCCACCGCCGGCCGGGTCGACCTCGCCGCCATCGCGGCGGGCTGCGGGGTGCCCTACACCGTGGACGTCACCGCCGAGGACGAACTCGACGCCGAGATCGAGCTGGCATTCTCCCGCAACGTGTGCAGCTTCATCAACGTGCGCACCCGGCCCGGCCACTCCCACGTGCGGCCCCGCCGAACCGACGGCATCGAGGACAAGTACCGCTTCGTGCGCTACGTCGAACGCCTCGAAGGCATCTGGATCACCGGCGTCCCACCCCAGGACATAGCCCTAATGAAGGGCAAGCAGCATTAGCCAATCGGCTGCTGTCGGGCGGCCGCCCGGGACTAGATCCCCGTGGTCGCCAGGGCAATCATCGCCATGATGAGAATTAGGGGCGCGACGGCGACGCCCACCCAGCCGAGCCCGACGCCCAGGCTTGTCAGGACGTCCAGGCCGTCGCCCAGATGCTCGCGCCGCCTCGAGGCCCTGATCGAGAAGGCCAGTCCCGGCAAGGGCAGCAGAATCCCGATGGCCCAGAGAGCGCCCGGGGCGTCCACATCCGCCGCGGCATACAGAAAGAGGAGAACCGGCAGCAGCAGGAAGCAAGCAGAGCAGCTGAACCCCACGACTGCGCTCCACCTGGCAACCTTCGCTTCGTCGGCACGGACCTTGCCCAGCGGGGGTGGAGGCGGCGGAACAGCCGGGGCGCCCCCAGATGGAGGGTCCGGCGGCGGGAGATCCGACACGAACTCTGATGGTAGTAGTTCGGTCGCGTGCGGACCTCCGTCAGGCGTCCCGGTAGGGGTGAAGGCGGGGATCGGAGGGGTCGAGGTCGGTGACGAGTTGGTCGATCCGGCTCAGGTCGAGGCCCGCGCCACCCCGAACTGGCCGAGCCTGGGGTGATCGACGGCGAGGGAGGCGTGTAGGCGTCAGGCGTTCAGTTGGCGGGGTCGGTGCCGGAACAGCCGGGTCAGGGGCCTAGGAGACCGGCTGGCACTATGGCGATGCCGTCATCGTCTCGATAGGCCTCGGCGCCGGTGTAGACGACGGCGGCGTCGAGCATTCTGGGGCCGAGGCGGTCCGAGAGCCAGCGCAGATGGCGTGTGTCCCGGGGGTCCACGCGGGCGGCTGCCTTGACCTCCACTGTGACTATGCCGTCGGCGTGCTCGACGATGAGGTCGACCTCGCGGTCGTCGTTCCAGGTGCGCATGTGGCGTACGCGGGCATCGGCGGGCTGGGCGTAGACGCGCAGGTCTCGTGTGACCAGGGACTCGAACAGCTGCCCGGCCACGCCGGCCTCGGTGAGTGCGTCGGCCCGCACGTTGAGCAGGCGCGCCGTCAGCGACGTGTCGGCGAGTTGGTGCTTGGGCGAGCGCTTCAGCCGACTGAGGCGGTTGGTGCCGGGGGTCCATGCCGGGACCGGCTCGGCGACCCACATGTGCTCGAGAACGTCGCGGTACGCCATGGTGGTGGCCTTGGACGGCTTGTCGTGCTCTCCTGCCGTCGCAGCGTCCCGGATGGCCTCGTAGGAGGCGGTGGTGGAGGCAGCCGCCGCGTACGCCGCCAACCAGTGACGCAGAGTCGCGGGCCGGCGAACCGAGCGCCCGCTCTGGGGGAACTCGTGTTCGACGATGCGGTGGAGGTAGCCATCGACGAGCAGGTCAGCGGCCCTTCCCGTCACCGCCTGCCATCCGGGGAACCCGCCCTTCACGATCTCATCGGCATAGTCGGGCCAGCTGCGGTCGGTGGCGCCCCGGATCTCCGATCTCCGACCCGTGAGCAGGTCGCCGAGGCTCACAGTGGCGCTGCCCCAGCGCTCGGCGAGGCTCGTGGTCCACATTCGCAGCGTCACGATGCGACCGGCCCCGGAGTGCGTCGGCAGCACGCTGGGACGCGCCGAGCCGGTCAGAAGAAAGCGGCCAGGCCGGAACCCCTCGTCGACGCTTCGGCGAACAACGTCCCAGGCGGCGGGAAGTCGCTGCCATTCGTCGATGAGGATCGGCTCTGCGCCTTCCGCAAGCATGCTTGGATTGCGCTGCGCCATCTGCAGCGTGTCGGGATCGTCGAGGTTGTACACCGTGTTGGCGAACTGCTGGGCGGTTCGGGTCTTTCCGACCGCCCGCGGCCCTTCGATGCTGATTGCGGGCAGCAGTGTCAACAGTTCGGTCAGCTCGGAGTCGATGACCCGAGGCCGGTACGAGAATGGGTCTGCTGCTGCCGCTCCGGGAGAGACCGTCACCACCCAACTATACAAATTATCAACTAATAGTCCAATTCTCAGTTACTGGACTAATTCTCATTGACCGGCGTTCACGCCGTGGCTACGGAAGGAACGAGCTTCCTCTCATAGGGGTCGACTGCGAGGCGCAGGCCCTCCAGTGTGTAGGTGCCGAGCAGGGAAGGGCCGCCGTCCTCGCCGAAGAAGACCCACGTCGGGGTGCTGCGACCATCGATGGTGGCGTGAGCCTGCCCGAGGTCATAGGTGACCCTCCTGCCGTCGGCAAGGGTCACGCGGTGCCGGTCGGTCGGCTCCACTCCCAATCGCCGCAGGATGGCAGACGGCACGATGCTGTAGCTCGCACCGGTGTCGACGAGCGCGTCGATCTCCACGCTCCGCTCGCCGTCCAGGCTGTCGAATCGAACCATGCAGTTGAATGTCCCCATCCGTACCCCCGGCCGTGCGTCTCGTCGGTGCCCAGCACAATCTATATGCTGTTTACTGTTATTTCAACCATACGGCCTCAGTGTCTCCCGGGAAGCGGCCCTAGGGGACGGTCCGAAGGGACTCGGCCATGGTGTCGATGATCCGGCCGATCTCGTCGTCGGTGATCACCAGCGGCGGGCAGAGGGCGAGCACGTCGTTGATGGGGCGCGCGATCACGCCCCGCCGCAGCATGTCGTTGCGCACGTCCATCGACGGGCGGTCCAGCACCGCGGCCTGAACCGCGCCCTCGCCGCGGTACGACGCGATGAGCCCGTCGGCGGCCAGCGCCTCGAGCCCCTCGGTGAGCCTGGCCCCCACATGGTCGGCCCGGTCCACGAGGCCCTCGGAGGTGATGATCTCCAGGTTCTTGACGGCCGCGGCGGCCACGGTGGGATGGCCCGAGTAGGTGTAGCCGGTGCGCAGCAGGAAGCCGGGCTCCTCGAGGTTCTCGCACACCCGGCGGCTCACGATCACACCGCTGAGGGGCAGGTAACCGGAGGTCACGCCCTTGGCGAAGGTCATCATGTCGGGGGTCACGCCGAACGTCTGGGCGCCGAACCACTCGCCGGTGCGGCCGAAGCCACAGATCACCTCGTCGACGATCAGCAGGGCGCCGTGCTGGTCGCACAGCCGGCGGACCCCGGCGAGGTAGCCCTCCGGCGGTGGGAACACGCCGCCCGCGCCCTGCACCGGCTCGGTGATGACCGCAGCCACCCGCTCGCCGTGCTCGGCGAACGCGGTGGCCATCACCTCGATGTCGTCGTTGGGGACCTCGATGAAGTGGGGGACCAGATCGCCCCATCCCTCGCGGTTGGGAGCGATGCCCTGGGCCGAGGTGCCGCCGAAGTTGGTGCCGTGGTAGCCGTTGGTGCGCCGTATCACCACCTGGCGTCCGGCGCCGCTGGTCCGCTGGGCGTAGAGGCGGGCGAGCTTGAGTGCGGTGTCCACCGCGTCCGACCCGGTGCAGCCGAAGAACACCCGCCCGTCGGTCAGAGGCGAGCGTTCTGCGACCATCTCGGCCGCCCGGGCCGCGGGCGGGTTGGTGAACGGGTCGAAGGTGTTGTAGGCGGCGAGCTCGCGCATCTGCGCGGCCACCGCGTCGGCCATCTCCGGGCGGGAATGGCCGATCTGGCAGTACCAGAGGCTGGCCAGGCCGTCGATGTACGACCGCCCCTGGTCGTCGTAGAGGGTGGAGCCCTCCGCCCGCACGATGTTGATCATCTCGGACTCCGGCTTGGCCGGAGGGGCGAAGGGATGGAGCAGAGCGTGATTACCCATGGGACGGGCTCCTGAGGTCGCGACGGTGAGGCAGCCGGCTCAGCCTACGGACACTGTGCGGCTACCGCCGACGGGCAGCACCGGAACTGGCAGTGCTCTGCACGCATAGCGTGCGTTCTGCTGCCAATTCTGCCGACGGGGTGCTCAAAAGGTGAGACTGCCTGCTTCGACCACCGGGGTGCCGTCGAGGGTGACGGTGCAGTTGCGCATGGGCAGGTCGAAGTGGCCCAGGGTGTGGCGCCCGGCGGTCTCGTTGGCCCCGGTGGAGTACAGGAAGTTGCCCGCGAAGGCCCGCAGCTCGGTGCCGTTGAACTGGGTGCGGTCGTACATCGTCATCGCGTCCCAGCGGGCCGCAGGGTTCATGCCCCATCCGACGTGGGAGACGGCGTAGGCGTCGGGATCTTCCCAGGCGGCCAGATAGCTGGCGGTGAGCGCGGCGTCGACTCCGTCGCCGGCGATGTCGGTGATGTAGTCGTCGGTGATGCTCATCCGCACCGGCGACTCCAGGTAGCGCTTGAAGGTGAGGTTCACGTCTCCGGCGTCGAGCACCAGGGTGCCGTTGACGGTTCCCGCGGCGGGGAAGCACAGGCACAGCCCGCCGGGCCAGTGCGCGATGGTGCCCGGACCGTCGGTGCATCCCCAGCTCCCGGCGGTCGGGGCGTCAGAGACGTCGATGGTCAGGTCGGTGCCGGCCGCGGAGGTGACCCGCATCTCAGCGGCCCGCTCGAGCATGGCCGCGCCGTGCTGGACCCGGGGCTTGAGCGCCGGGTCGGGAACGAGGCGTTCGAGGATCTCGGGATGCTCGTTGGACACCATCAGGATCCGGGCGCCGCCGCCGAGGATGGCGCCCAGTTCGGGGGCGTGGAGCAGACCCTCCACGGTGCAGTCGGCCACGAAGGATGACCCGGCCAGCGCGGCCACCGCAGGCTCGAGCCCGCCGACGGCGTCGGACGCTCCGGTGGAGCGCACCGGCACCGCCACCTTCTGGCGCGGCGTGGTCAGGCGCAGGTGGAAGACCCGCGCCCCGAGTCGCTGCAGGGCCAGGTCGGCGAGCTGCACGTTCACCGGGCGGCTCTGGGACTCCGACAGCACCGCGGCGGTCTCGCCCCCGCTCACCCCGCAGAGCCTGAATGTCTCCGCGAACGCCTCGATCCACTTGCCCTCGACCTGTTCTACGAGCACGCTTGCATTTCCTCTCCCGCTCCCCGCGTCACGACGGATCGAGGAAGTATGGCGCGCAGAGTGCTCGACAGCGGCGCCGCCGCCGAGGCGCTGGCCGCGGTCGCCGCGATCGAGGGAGTATGGCGCGCAGAGTGCTCTACAGCGGGGGCGGATCCGTCGTAGGCGACGGCGTGATCTCTCAGTCGCGAAAGTAGCCGGGGCCGCGCTCGCCGCGATGCTCCGGCCGGAACGAGCGGCCGGCTGCTTCCATCTCGTTTGCGATGTCATTGGCGGTGACCGCGGCGATGTCGCCGTTGGCTACGGCGGTTCGCAGAATGTGGATCGAGTCGATCACCCTTCCGGATCCCAGCCCCGTTCGGCGAAGGGCGAAAGAATGGGCGTCGTTGTCATCGGTCGCGAACTGCCCCTCGTGCTTCTCAGCGAAGTAGATGCTCTCGGCCTCACCCAAGTTCTTCGCAGGCGGGTCTGTCGGGTCGCTGAGCGCGCGCCGGATGCGGTCTACCGCAGTCAACTCGCTCACGCCTGCGGCCACCGGTGTTCCGAGCCAGGGCGAACTGAGTACTTTCTCGCAATGGGCGATTCCGGCGCGCTCGCAGCTCCTGATTTCTTCCCGAACGCCCTTGGTCCACCTTGGCTCGGGCCGGTGACCGTGGCAGGCTCGTAGCACATCGAGACGCTCGACAGCAGCGAAGTGGATGATTGTCACGGCGTCGTGAAGCACCGGTTGCACGCCGGGATGCTACGAGGTGATGTCGGACAGCCATGGGGCTGGCCTCCGAGTCCCGCACCCTCGTCCGGCGGATGATCGGCTCGAGGTCGCCGTGATGTCAGACAGCCATGGGGCTGGCCTCCGAGTCCCGGCTCGACGAGTAGGGCAGTCGTCCCTCGGGCGGGTTGGGCCGCTCGCCGTCCGCGGCGGAGTCAGAGCCCGGGCTGAGCCTGTTGACCTCCGCGAGCAGGTCCTCGGTGCCCCTGTGCAGCAGTCCTGCCAAGGGGCGCACGCTGATGGTTCCGTCGAGCACGCCTCGCCAGCATCGTTCGGCAAGCAGTCCGGGTGCTCGTCTGCGGGGGCTCGCGTCACGCGCACTTCGCAACGCTCGCAACTCGTCGCCGCTGAACTGCGCGAGGAGACCGTCCCATCCGGCGGACTCGAGTTCGGCGCGCTCGATGCGGCTGATGATCTGCAGGTCGAAGAGGCGGCGGACCAGCGCCTGGTGGCTCACGCCGAAGCGCAGGAGCATTCGTGCCAGACAGGCGGCGTCGACTCTGCTGGGGCCGACGGTCTCTCTGATGCTGTGCTCCGGCATCAGCAGGCTCGCGGCGAAGGCGTTGGCCTCAAGCTCGACGTCATCCGGCTGGTCGGCGTCCCGGTAGAACGTCAGGGCGTGGCCGTCACCGCCTAGGACGTGCGCGAGCTCGTGAGCCAGCGTGAAGAGTGCCCGCGATCGGCGTTGATTGGTGTTCACGGCGATGAAGGGAAAGTCGGCGTCGGTTATCGCCACACCCAACGGCGCGGTCTCGCCGAGGTCGTCAACCATGACGTCCACGCCGAGCCGATCCTCGATCGCGGTCGCCAGGGCGGCAAGACTGTCCTGCTCACCGGCGATCGGCCCGAGTTGCTCACGGGCCCACTCGGCTCGGGCGTCCGCGTCATCGAGCCCGTCCGGAAACTCATTGACCCGGTTCCCGGAGGCGTGTCCGCCGTCGCAGAGCACATCGTGAAGCCCCGCCAGGTTCGTCATGCGCAGTTCTGATCCTTCGTCCGGGGGGTTCCCGTCGCAGGTGCGGCGCGCCAGGGGGAGCCGGGCCAACAATGAGCAGGGCTCGAGGATGGCGACGGGCGACACCCCCAACGACTGCGCGACAGAAAGGACCTCGTCGGCCTCCAAGCTTCGGCGGCCGCGCTCGAGATCGGACAGGTCGGTGGGAGCCAGGCCCAGGTCCGCGGCGAGGCGGATCGCCTCGACGCCGCGCGCCTCTCTGAGCCTGCGGACCTGCTGTCCGAATGAGGTCTCCTGATCCACAACGAGAATCATAGGCGTTGCGTGTGACATCCGTGGGTCGGCTCTCAGGTCCGGTACTGGACGCCGGGGAGCACGCACAGCATCTCGTAGACGAGATCGGCGGCTATGTGGGCCGTCATGCCCGAGGTGTCGTAGATGGGCGCCACCTCCACCATGTCGCAGCCCACGAGGTCCAGACCCCGGCAGCCGCGGATGATCTCCAGGGCCTGGGGGGTGGTGAGCCCGCCGATCTCGGGGGTGCCGGTGCCGGGGGCGAACGACGGGTCGAGGCCGTCGATGTCGAAGCTCAGGTACACCGGTCCGCCATCGACCTGGTCGCGCACCTCGTCCATCAGCGGGGCCAGCGAGCGGTGCCAGCACTCCTCGATCTGCACGACCCGGAAGCCCTGCCGGCGCGACCAGTCGAAGTCGTCGGCCGCGTAGCCGGTGGCCCGCATCCCGATCTGGACCACCCGTGAGCAGTCGAGCAGGCCCTCCTCCACCGCCCGGCGGAACGGGGTGCCGTGGGCGATGCGCTCGCCGAACATCTCGTCGTTGATGTCGGTGTGGGCGTCGACGTGCACCAGCCCGACCGGTCCGTGGCGGGCCCGCACGGCCCGCAGGATGGGCAGCACGATGGTGTGGTCGCCGCCCAGGGCCACGGTGATCACGCCGTGGGACAGCAACTCGGCGAAATGGGCCTCGATGCGGGCGACCGAATCCAGCAGGTTGTAGGGGTTGGTGGCCACGTCTCCGGTGTCGTCGATGCGCAGGCTGTCGAAGGGGGCGGCCCGGGTGGCCATGTTGTAGGGGCGGATCAGCACCGACTCGTCACGGATGCCCCGGGGCCCGAAGCGGGCGCCGGGCCGGTTGGAGGTGCCGATGTCGAACGGCACCCCCACGATGGCCGCGTCGAGTTCGTCAGGGCGCGAGCGTCCCGGCAGCCGCATGAAGGTGGCGATCCCCGCGAAGCGGGGCATCTCGTTGCCCCCGAGCGGCTGCGGATTGCCGGTCACGGTCTCAACCCTAGGACTGGCGGGCGAACATGAAGCGATTAACCACCTGTGCGGTGGGTAACTGCTTCATGTTCATTGGCGCTCTCTAGGTGCGGAGGCGAGACAGCAGGCGATCGAGGATCTCGTCGAGCACGGCCGCGGACGTGCCGAAGTTGAGGCGCACGTGGCCCCGGCCGTTGGTTCCGAACTCGGTGCCCTCCGACACCGCGACGCCGGCTCGTTGCAACATCCGGGCTGCCGGGGCCTCGCCCAGCCCGCAGGCCGACACGTCCAGCCACGCCAGGAAGGTCGAGTCGGGTCGGTGGAAGCGGGCGGCCGGAGCCTCTGCGGCCAGTCGTTCCGCCAGCTGGTCGCGCCGCTCGGCCAGGTAGGCGACGAGCCCATCGGCCCATGTGGCCCCGTGCCTCCAGGCCGCGATGGTGGCGTCGATGCCGGTGCGGGCGGCGTGGCCTAGCAATAGCGGCGGGTGGGCCTGGCGCACCCGCCGCCGCAGATCCCGGTCGGCGTAGGCCGTCACCGCGCACCGCAGTCCCGACAGGGAGAACGTCTTTGCGGGCGATGTGACGGTCACCACCCGCTCGGCTGCGCCGGGGACCGACAGCATGGGCACGAACGGCGACGACGAGTCCCGGTACACGAGGTCGGCGTGGATCTCGTCGGACACCACGTAGAAGTCGTAGGCGTGGGCCAACTCCACGATCCGTTCGAGGACCGGAGTGCCGGCCACCCACCCGGTGGGATTGTGGGGATGGCACCACAGCAGCACCCGGGCACCGGGCTCCCGCCGGACCAGGGCTTCCAGGTCGTCGGGGTCGAGCGTCCAGCCGAGATCGCGGTCGTGGCGCATCAGCCACTCGAGTTGGGGGCGCCGGGCGGTGGGACATATCTGCAGGAAGATGTGGTAGATCGGCGGGGTGAGGATCACGCCTTCGCCGGGCCCGGCCAGTGCGGTGACTGCGGCGGTCACACCCTGCAGGACGTCCACGCAGGTGTGCACGAACTCTGCGTCGGGGCTCCACCCGTAACGTTCCGCGGACCAGCGGGCGAACGCCGTACCCACATCGTCTTCCAGGTCGTGGTAGCCGAAGTCTCCCCGGTCGATCGTGGCCTGCATGGCGTCGGTGACCGCCGGCGGGGGCCGGAAGTCGTGCTCGGCCACCCACGCCGGCAGGGCGTCAGGGCCGTACTTGGACCATTTGGCGTTGCGGTTGCCCCTCTTGAGCGCGGCATCGAAGCGGGCGTCGAAGTCCCCGAGACGCGCGTCTCCTGCCAATGCGGTCACACCAGGGCTACGGGAGGGAGCCGGTGTTGACGATGGGGGTGGTCTGCTGCTCGCTGGTCAGCACCACCAGAAGGTTGGCGACCATGGAAGCCTTGGCATCCTCGTCGAGGTCGACCACCGAGCGCTGGGTCAGCAATTCGAGAGCGTCCTCGACCATGCCGACCGCGCCCTCCACGATGGTGCGCCGGGCCGCCACCACCGCCGCGGCCTGCTGGCGCCGCAGCATCGCCTCGGCGATCTCGGTGGCGTAGGCCAGATGGTTGAGCCGGGTCTCGATGACCTCCACGCCGGCCCGATCGAGGCGGTCCTGCACCTCGGCGTGGAGCGTGGCCGCCACGGTGTCGGGATCGGAGCGCAGCGACACCCGGTCGCCCTCGAAGTCGTCGTAGGGGTACTGGGTGCCGAGGTGGCGTATGGCCGTCTCGCTCTGGACATGGACGAAGTCCTCGAAGTCGTCCACCTCGAACACGGCCGCGGCGGTGTCCACCACCCGCCACACCACCACCGCGGAGATCTCGATGGGGTTGCCCTCGGCGTCGTTGACCTTGGAGACGCTGGTGGTGAAGTTGTGCACCCGCAGTGAGATCTTGCGGGACTCCATGGCGGTGAACGGGTTGGCCAGATGCCAGCCCGGGGTCTCCACCGTGCCCTTGTAGCGGCCGAACAGGATCAGCACCAGCGCCTCGTTGGGCTGTACCAGGTACTGGCCCGGCCAGGCGGACGCGAATGCGATCCCGCCCACAGGGATGAGGAACACCAGCGGCCAGGCCACCAGGGCCACGCCGACGATCCCGGCCGCGACCACGATCAGTCCGACCAGGGCGATCAGCACGCCGAGCAGGCCCGGCCTGGTGCCGGCGGGCCGGGCCCTCACCGCCGGTGTCGAGGAGGTCTCGGCCGGACTGGCGGAGCCGGAGGGGGAGGAGGAGTCGGTCATGTCCGCCATCCTGTCACCCGGATGCGCCGCTGGCTACCGTGACCGGTCGGCGCTAGAGCAAGGAGCACAGATGAAGTTCGGCATCTCTTTCGCCAATGTGGGCACATTCGTGAAGGGCAAGGGCGCGGCCCGGCTGGCCCAGGCCGCCGAGGCCGCCGGGTTCGACTCGCTGTGGACGGTGGAGCACATCCTGTACCCGGAGGGCTACGAGTCGGCCTACCCGTACGCGCCGGACGGGAAGATGCCCGGATCGGGCAACAATCCGATTCCGGATCCGCTCGTCTGGCTCGGCTACGCGGCCGCGGTCACATCCAGTATCAGGCTGGCCACCGGCATCTCGCTGCTGCCCGAGCGCCATCCGCTCACCTTCGCCAAGGAGGTGGCCACCCTCGACGTGCTGTCGGGAGGCCGGGTGACGCTCGGAGTGGGGATCGGCTGGCTGCGAGAGGAGTTCGACGCGCTCGACGTGCCCTGGGAGCGCAGGGGCCCTCGCACCGAGGAGTACATGGAGGTCATGCGCCGGGTGTGGGCCTCCGACGACGTGACCTTCGACGGCGAGTTCGTGTCGTTCCGCCGGGCCAGCTCCAACCCCAAGCCGGTAGCGGGGCGGGTCCCGATCCACATCGGCGGACACAGCGAGGCGGCAGCCCGCCGGGCCGGGCGCGTCGGCGACGGCCTGTTCCTGGCCGGAGGCGACATGGCGCACCTGCTCGACGTGGCTCGTAACACTGCAGCCGACTGCGGTCGCGATCCCGCTGACCTGGAGATGTCGGCCGTGCATCTCGGGCTGTTCGGCGACGATCCCGCGGCGGCTGTGCAGGAGGCCGAGTCGTGGGGTGTGGAGCGGCTGATGGTGCCGTCGGTGTTCTACTTCCGCAACACGACCGAGGGCCTGGCCGCCTTCGGCGAGTCGGTGATCGCGCCCCACTCCTGACTCTTCGGGGAGTCGGTGATCGCGCCCCACTCCTGACTCTTCGGCGAGTCGGTGATCGCGCCCCACTCCTGACTCTTCGGCGAGTCGGTGATCGCGCCCCACTCCTGACTCTTCGGGGAGTCGGTGATCGCGCCCCACTCCTGACTCTTCGGGTGCCGGCTGCTCAGGCTCGAAGTCCTCTGGGAACGGCATTGCCCGGTCCGTTGGCAGGATGGTTCCTGCGCTGATGCTCCGGGTTGGTCTCCACCATTCGGAACTCGACGGTGCGCCCCAGAGCCTCTGCCAGCAGGCTCGCGCTGCGGCGAGCGGTGAACAGCTCGATGTCCACGTCGGTGCCCGCGGCAATCTCAACATTGATGGTCACTGCCTCTTCGCCCACGGAGGCATGGACCCGTTCGACGGCCCTCCGGTAGGTGCGGTCCAGCGCTATCCCCACCCGCAGCAGCCCGGCCAGCACCCGCACCCGGCGGCGGTCGGGCTTGCTGAGCGCGGTGTACTCGCGGTGCGACGACACCGGCCGGCTCTTGCGGTGGTAGCGGGCCACCAGCGCGATCAGCTCCAGTTCGTTCTCGCTGAACCCGGCGAGGCGTTCGCTGTTGCGGATCAGGTAGTAGGAGTGCTTGTGGTGCGAGGAGTTGGCCACGAAGCGGCCGATGTTGTGGAGCAGGCCTGCGGCCTCCAGCAGCTCGCTGTCGGCGATGGTCAGGCCGTGGGCGGCCCCGGTCTCGTCGAACAACTCCAGCGCCAGATCGGTGGCGTGCTCGGCGTGGATCAGGTCCTCGTGATAGCTGCGAGCCAGGGCCAGCACGCCGGAACGTCTGAGATCGCTGAGATGATGCAGCCCGTCGTCGCGGGAGCGGTCCCTGCGGTTGAAGCGGTCGAGCAGCAGCCCCTCGCGCAGCGCTCCAGTCGACACCACCAGTGACTCGATGCCCAGAGCCTTGAAGAGCTGCCGCAGCAGGATGGCTCCCGCCACGATCACGTCGCGGCGGGCGGGGTCCAGGCCGGGTACCTCGGCGCGGTCACGGGGTGTGGGCCGGGTGACGAGGTCGGCGACCACCTCGTTCAGGTCGGCGCGCTGGATGGTTGCGTTGGCGACGGTGCGCAACGTCTCGCCGCGCCGTGCCGCGCAGAGGGCCGCCACTGCCGCGATGGTTCCCGAACAGCCCACCGCGACCTCGAAGCCGATGTCGCGAGCCTCCCGGGCCACATGGGCGACGAAGGCCTTGATGTGGCGCCGGCAGGCCTTGACCGAGCCGTCGGCGATCACGCCGCCACCGAAGAAGCGGTCGGTGAGGCGGATGTGGCCCAGCTTGAGGCTGCGGGCCAGCGCCGCGGGGGCGTGGTCGCCGACGATCAGCTCGGTGGAGCCGCCGCCGATGTCGATGACGAGGTGGGGCCGGCCCGCGATAGGCACCGCGCTCATGGCGCCCAGCTGGATCAGCCGGGCCTCCTCCATGCCTGAGATGATCTCCACCGTGATGCGGGCCGAGTCATGGACCCGGCGCAGGAACTGGCCCTGGTTGTCGGCCTCCCGGACCGCGCTGGTGGCCACCGCCACCACCTCGGCGTCGTGGGCGTCGGCGATGTGGCGGAACTCCACCAGCGCGGCGACGGCCCGCTCGACGGCGTCGGGCATCAGCAGCTTCATGTCGTCGCCGCCGGTGCCGAGGCGCACCGGCACGCGCTCACGGGCCAGGATCTCGGGCGATCCGCCGGGCACGGGCCGGGCGATCACCATGTGCACCGAGTTGGTGCCCACATCGATGGCGGCCAGCGCCCGCGCCCCAGTCATCGGCGGGCAAGCATCACGTCAAACTTTCCGTCTCGCAACCTCTCGCCCGTCTCGCAACCTCTCGCCCGCTCGCAACCTCTCGCCCGCTACCGTCACACAGGTGAGCAGGTCCATGGGCGGCCGGCGCGTGCTGGTAGTGGGGGCGTCGTCGGGGATCGGTGCGGCCGTGGCCCGGGCTGTGGCGGCCCGAGGCGGCTCTGTGACCGTGTCGGCCCGGCGCCGGGAGCGGCTCGAAGCCCTGGTGGATGGAATGGGCACCGGCCATGCCGCGCCGGGCGACGCGACGGTTCCGGCCGACGCCCGGCGCGTGGCCGCTGCGGCCGGTAAGGCCATGGGCGGACTCGATCTGATGGTCTACGTGGCCGGCTACGGCGTCCTGCAACCGCTGGACAAGACCGACCCCGACACCTGGGCCGATGTGTTCCGGGTGAACGTTGCGGGGGCCAACCTGGCCGCGGCTGCTGCGCTCGACCACATGGACCGCACTGGGCTTACTGCCTTCGTGTCGTCCCGCACCGTCGAGGACGCCAACGCGCTGTTCGGCTCCTATAGCGCCACCAAGGCCGCGCTCGACCAGTGCATCCGGGTGTGGCGGGCCGAGCATCCCGACCGGCGCTTCATGCGGGTCGTGATGGGCAACACCGCGCCGACCGAATTCAGTGACCACATGAACGTCGAACTGCTCGGCGAGGCTCTCGAGGCCTGGGAGCGCCAGGCAGTGCCGGGGGGCATGATGCACGTCGACGACGTGGGAGCGGCCCTGGCTGAGGCGTTCGCGGTGGCGCTGGACCACCCCGAGATCGACTTCCCGGAACTCAAGCTCGACGCCCGCACCGCCTGAGCGCGACCGGTGCGACGGCTCGATCGGAGGTGGCGTCAGGCTGTGGCCAGAGGACGGTCGGGATCGCCTCCCCAGGCCGACCACGACCCCATCATTGCCTCCCGGAAGTCAGGCCGGCCGCCGCGGCCACATCGCGCACCATGTCGGCCACCGCGTCGGGATGGGTTCTCATCAACCGGTGGCGACCCTCGTCGACGGTGCGGCGGCGCACATCGGGCAGCTTGCCTTCCATGTAGTCGTTGGCACCCGCGAAGGCCTTGTCGTTGCCGCCCACCAGCAACCCCACGGGCACGGCGATGTCGGCAAGTCGGTCGATCACCATGGAGTCCGTGTGGAGGCCGGTCACCGTCGCGATCCGGGGGACGGTTAGGCGGGGGGCGCTGAGGTGGACCCGATCGTTCCAGTCCTTCATGGCGGCCTCGTCGCGGAAGCCGGGGCCAGCGGCCACGAGCACCAGCCCTCGAATGACTCCAGGCCTCGTCAGGCAATGGGTCAGTCCCAGGTAGCCGCCCAGCGAGTGCCCGACGTAGACGGCCGGACCGGTCCGGGCCAGCACGGCATCGATCGATTCCAGCACGGCCTCCCGCTCGTACGGGGCCCGCTCGGAAGGAGCGGGGGAGCGCCCGTGGCCGGGCAGGTCGATCGTGGTGCAGGCGTAGTCCGCGGTGAGAGCCTCCACGGTTCCGGCCCATACCGAGCCGCTGTCGCCCATGCCGTGCACGAGCACGACCGCGGGCCCGGTGCCGGTCGTGGTGGTGTGCAGCTCGGTGATCACGAGCCGACGGGGATGTCGGGCTCCACGTACATGATGCGGGCAATGGGCACCGCGGCCCGGGTGTTCTCCTCGACCCGGTTGATGGCCTCGACGAGGTCGGTGGTGGTGTAGCCGGGATCGAACGACACCTTGGCCGCCACCAGCAGCTCCTCGGGGCCGATGTGCTGGGTGCGCAGGTGGATCAAGCCCACCACGCCCTCGGTCGACGTGATGGCCTGGCGTATGGCGCCGTCGTCCGCCCTGGTAGCCGACTCACCCAGCAGCAGGCTGCGCATCTCCACCGCCAGCACCACCGCGATCAGTCCCAGCAGCACGCCGATCGAGAGGGTGCCTATGCCGTCCCACACCGGCGCGTCGAACACGGCGGCAATCGCCAGAGCCCCGAGGGCCAGAACCAGCCCCAGGAGGGCGCCCAGGTCCTCGAGCAGCACCACCGGCAGCTCCGGCGTTCGCGACCGCCTGATGAAGTGCATCCAGGACGCCGACCCCCGGACTCGGTTGGACTCGACCACCGCGGTGCGCATCGAGAAGCTCTCCAGCACGATGCCCACGCTGAGCACCACAAAGGCCCACACCGGCGAGTCGATCTCGTGGGGGTGGCGGATCTTGTCGATTCCCTCGTACAGGGCGTACAGGGACCCGACCGTGAACAGCACCAGAGCCACTACGAACGACCAGAAGTAGCGCTCGCGCCCGTAGCCGAAGGAGTGCTGGGTGGTGGCGTCGCGCCGGGCCAGGCGGCCTCCGAGCAGCAGCAGGGCCTGATTGCTGGTGTCAGCCACGCTGTGGATGGCTTCGGCCAGCATCGACGACGCCCCGGTGAAGACGAAGGCCACGAACTTGGCGATGGCCAGCCCGAGGTTGGCAAAGAGGGCGGCGAGGATCGCCTTCGTTCCGCCGCTGGCCGCCATGGGCGGCAAGGCTAGCTGCGATGCCCGCGGACGCTGACGGCCAAGACGGCCGATGAGGGGCGGCACGAGGGGTCGGCCGCAGCCCGCGCGGCGCTAACGTCTCGGCTTGTGACAACGGTCTTCTCCACTCCCGACGAGCTGTTGGGCGCCGTCGGCCGGCATCTCGGCCACAGCGAGTGGGTGAGCGTCGACCAGGCCCGTATCGACATGTTCGCCGAGGCCACCGGCGATCACCAGTGGATCCATGTCGATCCGGAGGCGGCCGCGGCGGGCCCGTTCGGGGCCACCATCGCTCACGGTTATCTCACGCTGGCGCTCACCAACCTGCTGTTGCCGCAGATCGTGCGGGTCGATGGGGTCTCCATGGGGATCAACTACGGAGTCAACCGGGTGCGCTTCCCGCAGCCGGTCCTGGTGGGGTCGCGGCTGCGGGCCTCAGCGGTCCTGACGTCCGCCGAGGAGCTGCCCGGCGGTGCGGGGGTTCAGACGGTGATCACCGTCACCGTTGAGATCGAGGATCAGGCCAAGCCGGCCTGCGTCGTCGAGTCGGTCAGCCGGTTCCTCCGCTGAGCGCCGGGAATCCGCCTGTGATGCGATCCGGTGCTGACCGGCGCGTGGGTCGCCGTGTGGCGGCTGCGGTCCTGGCCGCTCTGGTCGCCTGGCCGGCGGTCGCGGTCGCCCAGGACACCGGCACCGGAGCCGAGCCCGAGCCCGCCACCGGCACCGGAGCCGAGGCGGCGGCCGTCCGGGTTGCATGCGACGACGCTGCGGCGATGTTCGAACTGCTGTGCCTGAGCTTCGCCGTGCTCAAGAAGGACTATGTCGACGAACTGGTCGACGAGGACCTGGCGGCAGCCGCGGCCGAGGGGGTGCGGGAGGCTGGGCTGGCCCCGCGGGGCACCGAAGCCGCCCCGCCGTGTGCGCTGCCCTCGCCCGCGTTCGATCAGACCTGCGTAGAGATCGACGCCGTGGGCGACACCGCGGCCGCGGTCTGGGCCGCCTCCAGTGCGATGTTCGCCTCGCTGGGGGATCCCCAGACATTCCTGATGTCGCCGTCGGAGTATGCGCGGAGGCAGGCGCTCCTGAACACGGGCGTGCCGTACTCGGGTATCGGCCTGAGGCTGGGCCTGCTGAACGGCACGGTTGCCTGCAGCGTGCTGTCCGAGACGTGCCGGCTGGTTGTGTCCGAGGTGTTCCCGGGCAGTCCGGCCGAGCAGGCCGGCTTGAGGCCCGAAGACGTCCTCTTGAGCATCGCCGGCCTGGCTCCGTCGGGCTCGGGCTGCGGACTGCAGGACTTGCCCACCTTCGAGTCGGGCAGCCTCGTGCCGGTCATCGTCGAGCGGAACGGCCGCAGGAGAGCATTCCGGATGGAAGCCGCACCGGTGTATGCCCCGACGGTGGCCGGAAGGACCGTTGCGGGAACGACCGGCTACCTGCGTCTCGGCTCCTTCGGCGAGAACACCGATCTCCGCCTCGCAGAGGAACTCGAGGCCCTGCTCGACTCCGGGACGGAGACCCTCGTGGTCGACCTGCGGGACAACCTCGGCGGCTATCTGCGGACGGTCATAAGCATCGCCAGCATGTTCCTCAACAACCGGCAGGTCGTCATGCGGGAGGAGTCCAGGGACGGCCTGGTCCGTCACCTGGTCGACCGGGACCGCGGTCCGGAGGACCCCGTCCGGCTGCCCATCGCTCTGGTGGTCGACGGGTCGTCGGCATCGGCGTCGGAGGTCATGACGCTGGCCCTCCGCCACCACGGCCGGGCCACGGTCGTGGGCACGACGACCTACGGAAAGAACACCGGCCAGATCACCCGGGCCATCGAGTCGCGGTCCGGCAGTCTGCTCGGAGCTGCCCGGGTGACGGTGTTCAGGTGGTTCGGGCCGGGTGGCGCCAGCGCCGCGGGCGGCATCGCCCCCGACGTGGAAGCGGACCTCTCGGGTTGCGCGCACCCGATCGGTGTCGCTCGCCAAGTGGCTGCCGCGGCGGGACTGCCCGGGGCCCTTCCCGCCGACGTCCAGATGGACGGAGAGCCGTTCGATGCGGTGGCTGCGCTGGCCGCGGACGGCGTCCTCGACGGCACCGCGTGCGGGCCCGGCCTCTTCTGTCCCGGCGAACCGATCCCGCGATGGCTGGTGGCGGTGTGGCTGGTGCGGGTCCTCGACGGCCGGGATCCCGAGCCGGTCGGCGCCTCCCGCTTCGCCGACGTCGATACCGGCCAGTGGTGGGCCGCCCACGCGGACCGTCTGGCCGATCTCGGGGTCACCCGGGGATGCGCGACAGAACCGCACCGGTACTGCCCCGACGAGCCGGTGACCCGGGCTCAGATGGCGAGCTTCCTGACCAGAGCCTTCCGTCTCGAGTCAGTGCTGCCCGTGGGGTTCACCGACACGGGTCGCAGCGGCCATGCCGCCGCCATCGACGCTCTGTTCGACGCCGGAATCACCCGGGGCTGCTCGGCCGATCCGCTGCAGTTCTGCCCGGACGAGGCCACGTCGCGAGCTCAGATGGCGGTCTTCCTGGAGCGGGCCCGCAGCCGCTCGAACTGACGGCGGGGGAGCCGGTCCGCAGCCGCTCGGGCTGATGGCGGGGGAGCCGGTCCGCAGCCGCTCGGGCTGATGGCGGGGGAGCGGGCCGGCAGCCGCTCGAACCGGCCGGCAGCTGGACCGGCTGGCAGGGGGCGCCGGTCCGGGGCCTCTAGCCTGTGGAGCGATGGCGAAGCGGAAGCGCAGGGTCGCCGCCGGTGTGGGCGCGGGCAGCGTCCCGGTGTCGCGCCCGCCGGTGCGGCCGGGGCTGGTCAGCTCCCGCCGCGGCGTTCCCTCCGGCATCGAGCGCCCGCCCTATGCCTCGCTGCCCGGCGGCGAGCCCCACCCTCCGGCCTCGTCGCTGGTCCGGACCCCGGCCGAGCTGGATGCCATGCGCCGCACCGGCGCGCTGGCGGCCGGGGTGCTGATCGCGGCCTGCGAGCACGTCCGGGTCGGGATGGCCACCGACGCCATCGACCGGTTCGTGCACGATGCGGCCGTGGCCGCGGGCGCCTACCCGAGCCCGCTCGGCTACCGGGGCTATCCGAAGTCGGTGTGCACGTCCGTCAACGAGGTGATCTGCCACGGGATCCCCGACTCGCGCCGGCTGGCCGCCGGCGACATCGTCAACATCGACGTGACCGTGTACCGGGAGGGCGTCCACGGCGACACCTCGGTGACCCTGATGATCGGCGACGTCGACGAGCACTCCCGGCGCCTCGTGGCCGAGACCCGCGTCGCGCTCTACGACGGGATCGGGGCCGTGCGGGCCGGCGCGGTGGTGTCGGACATCGGGAGGGCCATCCAGAACCACGCCTTCAGGCACGGTCTCGGCGTGGTGCGGGAGTTCATCGGCCACGGTGTGGGCACGGAGTTCCACTCCGGGCTCCAGGTGCCGCACTACTACGACCGCCGGCACTCGACTGCCCTCGCCGAGGGGATGACCTTCACGATCGAGCCGATGCTCACGCTGGGCTCGCCCGAGGCTGCGATGTGGGACGACGGATGGACCGCGGTCACCGTCGACGGCCGCCGCACCGCCCAGTTCGAGCACACCCTGGCCTGCACGTCCGACGGCGCCGAGATCCTGACCCGCACCGCCGCGGGCGAGTGCGCCCACGACCTGTTCACCGCGCCAGTCGGCTAGTCCTCGAACTGGTCCCCGCTGGTCCCCGCGACCGGGGCTTCTACTCCGCCGATCTTGCGAGCACGAAGGCCGGGTCGGTGAGGAGGGATGACTCGCGGTGCTCCAACTGGTCGGAGCGCACACTGGCGGCGTGGGCGAGTACCGTCAGGAGCACTGCGACGAGCAGCACCGCGAGCCATCCCAAGGGGCCGAGACTCACGTCCGGGCCGGCCGGTGCGGTCCGTCGGGTTGCCGGTCCGCGGGACGGGAGGGACGTGCCACCTTCGTCGGTGTCGGCCGGATCCCCGCCTTGTGGCGCGGCGAGCGATCCGGGCCCAGTCTGGCCGTGGGGGAAGGTGGGTTCGTGGGTGACGATGGAGCCGTGGGGGACGACGGGTTCGACGCGAAGCCGGACCTCTTCGTGCGCCTCGGGCGGCGCCAAGTCGCCGGTTAGGAGGGAGGCCACGGATCGGTGATCGTCAGATGCCGCGGTGGTTGCGGCGGTACCTCGGAACGGCCAGCGCGGCCGCAGCGGTCGCGGCCGCGGCTAGGACGAACCAACTCGTAGCCCAAAAGCGCCGGTGGCGCATCGTGTCGCTGCTGATGGAGTCGGACATGGCATCTCCTCTTTATTCTTCTTGTTGGCCGGTTCCCGAACTTGCTGGCGGTTACCGGCATTGATTCGACAGACTGAGCTTGGCACCGTCAACAAGCGCAATGTCTGCCAATTTCTGCCAGATCCGGCCCAATCCTGGCAGAAACCTGCCAAATTGCTGGCAGAGTCCTGCCAGAGCGTCCCGAACCGACCCCATCAAGACGTGCGCAACCCGTGTCCCCGGCTCTGACGGTTCCCCTCAGCAGGCCGATCCGACAATGGGTAATGTGGGCGCGGTGGGCGCTGAACCGAGCGAAGGCCTTGAACTCGCGCGGATCCGTCTTGCTTGCGGCCTCATGACAGGGGGTGTCAACGCCATGTTGGAGGCCTATCGCTTCGGGGCGCCGGAGGGCCCCCACGCCGAGCCCTGGACGGCCGAGTACCACCGCGAGGCTGTGCACGTCTACAGCGAGTCTCTGCCGTTGTCGTATCAGCGTGACGTGATGAGACTGTTCCGCGACGGCGAGCGTGCCATGGCCGCCTGCTTGATTCCATCGGACTTGGCCGAGCATTGGGTGATCGTCACCGCCTACATGCGCGAGGCCGCGGGTTCCATCGAGGATTGGCTGGCGTCCGGCGAGCCGCCGCGCCGATCGGGGCCGGCACGGCCCCCGGAACTGACGGGCGACACTCCGAAGGTGGTTCACTGGGACACCCTGGCCGGGCTGACCACCCAGTACGGCACTCGCAGGCTGCAGCGCGCCTGCGTCGCGGTGAAGCAGCATTTCGATGCTGAGGGGCCCCTCTCCTTCAAGGCCTCTGATCTGCTGATGCTGGAAAAGCTCGCATCCGGGATGACGATCGCGGACATGGCATCCCAGATGGGCTACTCGGAGCGCTCGATGTACCGGGAACTGTCCATGCTCTGGGACAAGCTCGGAGTGTCGGGCCGAGCCGAAGGACTGAGCAAGGCGTCCGCTGAGGGCCTCATCCACTGAGGGGTCGCACGCGGAGGCAGAGCCGACAACAGTTGTAATCTTCGGTATATTTCGCGGTTTCTTAGTGAGATGTAACTGAATCTAGGTCAGCCCTGATACTGTCGGAGTCTCGGGCTCGGCGAACGCTCGCTCCGTTGGCTGGCGAGACTTATACCAGATTGGTAGAATCATGGGTATGGACCTCAACATCAAGGGACTCGACGACAACGTGGGCCGGCGGTTGCGGGAGCAGGCCGAAGCCGCGGGGCTCTCCGTGCAGCAGTACGTGCGTGACCATTTGACGCGGATCGCATCGCGCCCCTCTCCGGCGGAACTCGTCCGCGATACCGAGCCAATGAGCCGCGCGGAGTTCGAGGCCATCCGGCGGCGCCTGCGCGGCACAGATGGCACGTAGCGTCGTCCACGACGCCGGGGGGATGCTCGTGGTGTCGGGAGCCCTCGAGGGGACAGCTCCGCTCGGCGCGGAGATTCTGGCTCTTGACTGGTCGGCCGTGACGGTCGGACGCTTCATGGCCGCCCGCCACGAGGGACGCCCGGATGTGATCGAGGAGGAGGTCGGATGGGCGCTCTCGCCGGTCGACGAGTGGTTCCCAGTCAGGATGCTCGTTGCTGAGACACTGGCCCGAGCGGGATCGGACGCAGTCGACGCCCTGGAGTCGTGGTCGGCGCTCATCCTGGCTGAGTGTCTCAACAAGCCGCTGTTCACCGCCTCCGACGAGGTGGCCAGCGACCGGGTGGAGATACTCCGCCCCTGGTGATCCTGCAGCGGCTGCCGCGTCCCGGGCTGGTGGGCCGCGAAACCCCCTCACCGATCCCGAGACGCGTGGTGACTGGATGCAGGAGCTGAGGCTGGTAGGAATCTGCCGGTGACGTCGCTGGCTGACGTATTCGACGCCGCGACGGTGGCTCGGCTCGCCGGGCCGTTCGTGTACTCGCGCGGGGTGTCTTACCTGCGTGACGGGCGGGTCGAGCCGGCGGTGGTACGGGACGGGCGGCTGGAGGCGAGAGTGCGGGGCACGATGCCGTACTCCGTGGAGCTGTGGGCCGACCGCGGCCGGCCGCGGTGGTCCTGCTCTTGCCCTGCGGCCGAGGACGGTTCGTTCTGCAAGCACTGCGTGGCTGCGGCCCTGTCGCTGGGCGCCGGCGGCGACCCGTCGATGATCGCCCCGCACGGCGAGCGCGTCCGGTCGCCGGGTGCCGGGGTGGGGACGGGTGCCGGTGACGACGCCGAGGACGAGCTGGTCGGCTTCGTGAAGGGCCTCGGGCCCGACCGGCTGGCCGAGATCGTGCTGGAGGGGGCCGCGTCGGACTGGCGGCTGCGCGAGCGCCTCCTGGCCGAGGCCCTGGCTGCGCGGGGCGCCGGGCCCGACCACGCCGACTGGCGAGGCCGCATCGACGGTGCCTTCACGGACCGCGGCTACATGAGCGGGGGCTTTGTGACCTATCGGGAGGCGTCCGGCTGGGCCGCAGGGGTCGATGAGGTGATCGACGCCCTCGAGGATCTGTGCGACGCGGGCCATCACGACGCCGCGGCGCGGCTGGCCGAGCACGCCCACCGCTGCGCCGACCGGGCCGTCGAGTACGTCGACGACTCCGACGGCTGGATCTCCGGCTTCTCGGAGCGGCTGTCGGAGCTGCACCTGCGGGCCTGCGAGGCGGGCCGGCCCGACCCGGCGGAGCTCGCGGCCCGTCTGGTGGATCTGGAGCTGACCTCCGAGCTGGACGGCTTCCACCGTTCGGCGGCGGCCTATGCCGAGGTTCTGGGCGAGGCGGGCCTGGCCGTGTTCCGGGAGCGCCTGGAGCCCCACCGTGAGCGGGCCGGCCGCAAGGCCGACCCCGACGGCTGGTCGGGCGAGGCCTTCGCGGTGCGGCAGGCGATGGTCGGCTGGGCGCTGGGCACCGGCGATCCGGACGCGCTCATCGAGGCGCACGGCCAGGACCGCGCGCAGCCGGGGGACGTGCTGGAGATCGCGCACGCCCTCGACCGCGCCGGCCGGGAGGACGAGGCGGTCGCGTGGGCGCGTCGGAGCCTGGCCGGTCAGGGCAGCCGGGCGTGGAGGGTGGACGAGCTTCGCGACTTCCTGGCCCTCAAACTGCGCAACCGCGGCGACGATCAGGCTGCGGTAGAGCTCTATTGGCAGGCGTTCGTGTCGGGTCCGTCGGTGTCGGCGTACCGGCGCCTGGTCGACGAGGACGCGGGGGAGGACTGGCTGTCCCGCTGCCGGAACGAGCTCCGCAGCGCGCTGGCCGGCGCTCCGAGCACAGAGGCCGGCGAGCCAGAACTCGGAGCCGGCAGGACGGGCTCCGGGGCCCGCGGGACGGGGCCAGTGGCTGGCAGGACGGGGCCCGGGGCCGCATTCGGTCCGCTGCCGCCGCCTGTGCCGACGGCTGCGGCGACCCTGGTGGAGATCCTGTTGTACGAGGGCATGGCCGAGGCCGCTTGGGATGTCGCCCGCGACTACGGCTGCGGGTCGCGCATGTGGCTGACGCTGGCCCGGGCGCGGGAGGAGACCCACCCCATGGAGGCGGTCGACGTGTACGAGTCGGCGGCTCTGGCCATCATCGACCGCAAGAAGGCCGGCCAGTACCAGTCCGCGGTGGATCTGATGGTCCGGGTCCGGCGCCTGGCCGAGTCGGCGGGCGAGCCGGGCCGCTTCGAGTCGCTGCTGGTACGGGTGCGCACCGAGCACAGGGCCAAGCGCAAGCTCAAGTCCCTGCTCGACGCCCTGGGCTGGTAGGCCCGCCGGCTCCGGATGGCGCCGCCGGCTTCCGAGCCCTCAGGCCGGGGTGCCGTGGTCTGATTCTCGACGACTCCGTCGATGGTGCCGGAGGCTTCGAGCGCGGCGATCAGAGCGGTCAGTTTCAGGTCGAGTTCGCCGATCTTGTCGTCCAGTTTGTTGATCTGAGCGGTCAGTCTCAGGTCGAGCTTGTCGATCTTGTCGTCTTGGGCGGCGAATCTGGCGTCCATCCTCCTTCGAGGCGGGTGATCCTGTTGTTGGTGTCGCTGATCCGTGCGTTGGTGACGGTGAGGGAGAAGCCCAGCAGCACGACTATGACTGCGCCGAGGATGGACGGCGGAGGGTTCTCCGCGAGCTTGGCCCATGCGCTGGGTCTCGCCTGTTTCATGGGTGCAGCTATCGTCTCGTATGAGCGACCCGTCGCCGGCCGACGAGTATCGGAGCCGATGGCTACACAGGCTTAGGGGCCTGCAATGTGTCGGTTGATTCGCCTGCAATGTGTCGGCTGATCTGCCTGCGATACGTCGAGGAGAAACTCATCAGCGCCACCCGCGACAGCTATGTGCGTATACTTTTGTGCCAGAAACTATAAGCAACATCCAGGAACCGTTATGACCTTACAGTTTCTGGGGCCTGACCCGTTGGAGCAGCAGATCGCCGAAACGCTGCAACGGCTCGCCGAAGGACAGCGCCCCGCTCTGATCGAGACCGCCCAGGTCGATGTGAAGGAGGAGCCTGGTCGGCGTCGAGGGCGATCTGTCGTACCGGGTCTGGAGACCAACGAGGAAGCAGCCGCCTATCTGGCGGGGGAGATGGCCTGCATGGCCAACACCGCCGGCGGCGGAGCGATCGTCTTGGGCATCGCCGACGACGGCGAGCGGATCGGGACCAACCTTGACGCCGCAGGGCTGCGCCGTCGCATCTACGAGCTCACCGACAGCAAGCTGACTGTGGACGTGCGCGAAGCGGACCTCGACGGATGCCGCATCCTGGTGCTCGCCACCCACGAGGCGATCGAGCCCATCCGCTACAGGGGGCGCATCCGCTGGCGGGTCGACGCTCAGTGTGTGGAGGTCGATGCTTCAACGTGGCATGCGGGACGGCTGCATCGCAGCGGCTTCGACTGGTCTGCTCAGCCGTCCGGCCACACGTTGGAGGATGTCGGGCCGGTAGCAGTGGAGTTGGCGGGCCGCTACCTGCGGCTGCGGGGAGGTCCCTCGGACCTCGAGCTGGCCGAGGCGTCGGCACCGGACTTGGTCCGGCGGCTGAACCTGGCCGACGGCGACGGCAGGCTCACCAACGCGGGCAGCCTGTTGTTCGTGGCTACGCCCTGCGTCGGCATCGACTACATGCGGCGCGACGTGCCCGGCGGGGACAGCCGCCACCGGGTCCGCGGCTCGGGTCCGCTGCTCGAACAGATCCACGAGGTCGAGAGGGCGGGCGAGGCCGCCGATCCCACCTTCCATGTCGCTAAGGGATTCGCCCACACCCAGATCCGGGCGGTTCCACTGAGGGCGCTGCGCGAGGCGATCGTCAACGGTGTGGTCCACCGCGACTGGCTGTCGCCGCAGCCCACGACGGTGGAGCATGTCGGCGCGGTACTGACCGTCACGTCGCCGGGCGGCTTCGTCGGCGGGATCAGCCCGGCGAACATCATCTCGCATCCGGCAGTGCCGCGATACCGCAGTCTGGCGGAGGCTGCCGCCGCGCTCGGAATAGCGGAGCGTCAAGGCATCGGCGTTGCGAGGATGACGCGCGACATGCTGGCCATGGGTCGCCCTCGGCCCCAGATCGCAGAGGTCGCCGGACCCTACGTGCGGGTCACGCTGCTCGGTGGCGAGCCCGATCCGGAGATGGTCCGCCTGGTGTCGGACATCCTCCCGCAGGAGCTGGCCGCGTCCGTGGACGCGCTGCTGCTGATCGACGAGCTGTGCGAACGGGGCTGGGTCGATGCCGACTCGGGTGCCGCGGCATTGCAGCGCCCGGTCGCGGAGGCCGCCGATGCGATCGAGCGCCTGGCCGCGGCCAAGCTGGGCGACGAGCAGGACTTGTACTGCCGTAGGCCCCTGGATCTGGTGCCGGGAGTGATCGCCGCCGTCGATGGCGTTCCGGCGGGTCGGGTTCCCGCATACCGCCTCAGCGACGAGTCGAGGCACCGGATCGGCCATCGCTGCCGCAGGCTCCATTCGCCCGAGGGCCATGACGAACTGCTGATCGACTGGGCCCGCAGCCGAGGCCGGGTGTCGAGCACCGAGGCGGCCGACCTGATCGCCGTCACCGTCGTGACCGCCGGCCGCCGGCTAGCCGCCCTCGCGGCCGACCGCCTGCTCGTACCGTCCCGGCCCAACGGCACCGGCCGAGGCTTCCACTACCTGCCAGCGCCCGACTAACCCGAGGGCCGTCGCCGGACGATCACGCCTGCACGACGTGAAAACAGATGAGCGGCTAGAGGCCGCCCCCTGGCGTACGGGCCGAGTGTTCCGAGTCGTGAGTCCTTGTGGCGATTGTGCGTGGTGGGGTGGCTGCGGGGCGGTGATTGGAGGCAGTCGTGGCCAGGGGCCGTCGTGTCGTGGAGGTGGCGCTGTCGGATGGGGAGCGCGAGACACTCAAGAGGCGGGCCCGGCGGCCGAAGTTTGCTCAGTCTTCGGCGCTGTGCCGCATCGTGCTGGGCGTCGCTGGTTTGGTTGCGTGACCGGCTCGACCTGTGACCTCGCGCGGTGGGCAGCCGGATTCCGCCGCTGTGCTCACCACACAGCACTAGCTGAGCGTGAAGAGCGGCTCGTGGTGCGGGTTCGGGGGCTGGGTTGACGCCCGCCGGGGTGGGTCGGGTCCGGCGCGGCCTGGATGGCCGGTGGCTGGTCTGGGTCCGGGTTTGCACACTGGCGGTGGGTGTTCGGGGGCGTGGGCTGGTCCGTGGTGGACAGGGTGGGGTGGGTGCAGAGTGTGCCATCCGTCGGGGCTCTTGCGGATCCACCAGTTGTCGTGGTGGATCCGGTGGTGGCAGCTCCAGCAGGCGGGGACGAGGTTGTCGAGCTTGGTGGGCCCGCCTCGTGAGGCCGGCTCGATGTGGTGTCCTTGGCAGATGCCGGGGTTGGCGCCGCAGTGGAAGCAGCCGCCCCATTTGGCGATGAGCAACTGCCACTGGGCTTCGGTGACGGTGCGCCGTGAGTGGGTGCGCCAAATGGGCTTGCCCTTCCGGTCATAGACGACGCCGGTGAGCTTGGCGTTGCAGGAGAGTTGTTCGAGCACCGTCTTGGGGAGGCGTTCGCCGTCGGGGAGTTCTGCTATGAGTTCGCCTGTGGTGTCGTCGACGTGGGCGACCACGCAGATGTCCGCGAAAGGCTTGCCGCCGCCTGAGGCACCGACGCTGGAGGTGAGGTTGTCGAGGGCGTCGGCCATGCACTGGTCGAAGCTGCGCCGCCCGGCGCCGTTGCCGGCGGCGTGTTTCTTGTCGGTGTCGTGGAGGCGGCGGGCTTCGGCGCGCAGCCGGTTGGCGATCTGGTTTCCGGTGACGGCGTCGAACTCGCCGCGCAGGTGCACCATGCCGTCGTCGTCGTTGTGCCAGACGCGCACGCGGCGCTTGGCCCGCTGGCGGGCGTGCTCGGATTCGCCTGCGTCTCCTTGGCGGTCCGCGACCCAGCGGCGGGCCTCGCGGGTGAACTGCTCGGGGCGCATCGATTCGGCCTTGGCCAGCAGGTCGCTGTCGGAGCCGACGACATCGGCGCTGGTCTTGTCGATGGCGTCTGCGAGCCGTTTGGCGTTGGCGTGTGACACCTTCCCCGACTCGACCGCGTCGCGCACCGCGGGCGCGGCCTGGATCGCCTGTGCGGTCTTGACCCGGCTGTGCGCGTCGCTTCTGTGTATCCCGGCGGTGTCGGCGAGCACCT
Organism: Candidatus Aldehydirespirator sp.; assembly: GCA_965203575.1. GTDB lineage: Bacteria > Actinomycetota > Acidimicrobiia > Acidimicrobiales > Aldehydirespiratoraceae > Aldehydirespirator. Next base: position 679,513 of record OZ241894.1, on the reverse strand, counting down.
GCGCGCCGCCGTCGCCGTGGCGCTCGGCCTGGGCGATGATTCGGGCCGCGCCGGCTTGGAACGCGGAGCCGGCAGCCATGAAGGCTCTGGAGATCTCCAGCGCCACACGCGCCTCCGCGCGCGACACCGAGCCCTCGTTCACCATGGCCAGCATCTCCTTGGCGGCGGCTTCGGCCCGTCGGGCGGTTTCGATCACCATGAAGACAGTATCTCATACCGGTGTGATATCTGTCAAGCATTTACATGTAATCTAGTTCACAGCCTCATCAGCCGGCCCGTACGCAGCCCTCAACGCCGCGGAAGTCAAGTTGGGCTCGGTCGAGTGCCTTGAGGAGGCCGCAAGGTCGCTTCGCGGGGCTTGCGAGCAGATCGGTGCGGCCAAGGCAGGGCCCGCCGGCCCAGCAGTTGGACAGCACCGCCTCCGCCTACGTCTACGAGCCTCAGAGCAGCCACGGATCCCCTACATCTCGCCGGCTCGGGGTTCCGAGCACAGTCCTGCAATCCGAGAGCGGCCGCCCGAAGTGGTAGATGTGGACACAGTCTCTCTGGATGTCGATGATGGTCTCAAGCTGGCTTCTCAGTGCGGCGTATCGAGCTGGCGTGAGCCGGCATTCGAATACCGAGAGCTGTACGCGGGTGCCGTACTCGCAGCAAAGGTCGTGCACCGCTCGGAGGCGCTTGGCGCCCGCACCCTGCGTGTCGGCAATGTCGTAGGCGACGAGCAGGTCCATACGGGTTCTTGATCTACAGCGACACGAAGGGCGGGTAGAAGCGCAGATCGCCGCGCAGGTGTCTGGCCATGAGGGTCGCCTGCACGGTGGGCAACGCCCAGCGCTCCACCGGCCTGCGCAGGATCCGGTGAGGGACGGCTCTCTCCTTGTGCGCCTCCCACGACCTCAGCACGATGTCGCGGCCCTCATCAGCGAGGTAGACCGCGCCTCCCGGAGTTCTCACGAAGTGGCCGGTGCCCAGTTGGCGCCTCGTCAGCAACGCCACGGCAAAGCGATCCGTGAGCGGGCGCATCTCCTCAGCCAGGTCCAGGGCAAGCGACGGGCGCCCTGATCGCGGCCTGTGCAGGAACCCGAGTTGGTGATCGAGTCCGATGGCGTCTAGCGAGCCGACCAACTCTGCTGTGAGCAGGCCGTAGCAGAAGCTCATGAGTGCATTCACGGGATCCCTGGGGGGCCGGCGAGTACGGGCGCTGAATCTGAGGCGGGCATCGGTTAGGTGCTGGGCAAGTCCCCCGAAGTAGATCCTGGCTGCATCGCCCTCCAGACCCCGAAGGTGATCGCCGGATTCGGCACCGGGTACTCTGCCGATCCGCTCGGCGACCATCTCGGCGCGTCTTTGAAGCCTCTGTCGATGGTTCGGGGTCTTGGCGTCCCGCGCCCATCGCAGCAGAATGGCGCGACTGCTCTGGAGTTTCGCCGCCACGACGGACCGGGCAATGGCCAGCGAGTGCTCTTCGCTGGCGACCGCCCGGTGCTGAGCCATCCGCAGGTGAACGTTGCCCGACCGTGGTCCGCCCACGACGAAGCGCAGTGCGCCGCTGCGCCGCAGCGACGCCACCCGGATGTTCCTCTTCACGCAAGCCGTTAGCGCGTCGGAACTGACCTGGCCCGAACCCAGCAGCACCACGGCATCGATGCTGGCGAGCGGAATCCGGGTCGTGCCCGACTCTTGCCTGACCATTAGGGAACCCCGCCTGTGCCCGACTCTTGCCTTGTGGTCACGGACGTAGACGGTGTTCAGGTAGCGCAACTGAAGATCTCCCCGCGCAGGAATCTCGTGACCCGGTCCCGTCCGTCGCTGATCTCCGGGAGGCAGTGATGCAGCAGCTGGCACTCGGAACACCGGGCGTCGTTGGGGGCCACCGGTAAGTCGCCCGACATCATCTGGTTGCGGATCGACTCGACCGTGGCGAGCACGTTGGCGCGGAGGATCTCGGTGAAGTCGACACGCATGCGCCGACGGGTTGCGCCGTACCAGACGTATCCGTATTGGACTTCAAGCCCCAGCATCTCTTCCAGGCACAGGGCCTGAGCGCAAACCTGGAGGTCGGCGGCGCGCCCGTGCCGAGTGCCTGCCTTGTACTCGACGGGTCGCACTGCTCCGTCCGTGACCTCGACAGCGTCGGCGCGACCCGACAGCCCGTGTGTCTCTGACCACAGTGGAATGGAGCGGAGCATGAGCGATCCTCGCTCGTGCCGGTGGGCACCTGAGTCGACGCGGCGATGGCCGTGCTTGCCTCGGACGGTGTGCTGGTTGTCGGTCCACACTCCGTCCACATGGATCAGCGCGCACTGCCTCGCGCAGTATTCGTAGTGCTCGATCGCCGAGATCGGCACCACGACCGCGTCATCGTCTTGCATCAAGGTCGAGCGGAGTAGACGAGAGTCCGACGGTGGGGTCGTTGATCCCTCGCTCGAGAAAGGAGACGGTTCGCCATGCCGAGTGAATGCCGAGTCGTGATCGCTCGGCGCGGGGTATGTGCTGTCCGCGAGCCATCCGCTCGTACAGGTCGCACCATAGATCGAGGAGGGCATCGACGCCGGAGCAGTCGAGCGGCTGTGTCCAGGCGGGCCATGCCATGTGCAGGCCTCGCGGGGGTCCTCCGCGGTCGAGGCTCCAGCAGCGTTGACGGGCCGCGAGCCTGCTTCTCGTCCCCGATTTGCCTACTTCCACGCCATCTCCTCGCATCGGCAACAGCCACAGCCCAAAGAATGCGAGCACCTCGATCACGGGATCGACCATCGGGTCACCCGAATCGGCGAGTGACGGTATGCGAGTAGCGTCGAACCCGAGGCCGTTTGCTTTCACGCGCTTGCCGGATCCCTTCAGAGTCGCAGCGGCCTCGTCCGAGGGTTCATCAACCATCGAGTGGCATCTGAGAAGCCTGTGGTGCAGCCACTTGGTCGGCCCGGGGCCCTTCGGGTCCAGCCGAGCGTGCCTAACCGTGATATCGGTGCCCACGTCGACACAGAGATCGGTGACCGTCGATGAGAGCGCCCAAGAGTCGGCATGGTTGCGAGCAGACGCAGCCCGGCACCGGAACACTTCGAGCGTCACTTGGCGGCGCATGTCGGGAGTCCCCTCGACTTGCTCTGCAACTGGCATTTCATTCAGGCGCTCGAGTCTTGGCCAGGAGCTTGCTGCCAGCTCGATCGGATCAGCCCCGCCATCAGCTGCAAGCACCGCGACCGGGCTAGGGCCCGGTGTCCAGCTCAGGCGCAGACGGGGCTCCAGGACCAGCAGTCCGATCGCGGCCAGCCAGGCGTTGAGCCAGTCTGCTGGGAGTCCAGGGCACTCGACCGCTTGCATCACTGCACCTCCGTTCCGGCCGAAACCTCGTGGTCGGCTTGTCGCACTATCGCTTCGAGCAGAGCCAGGCCCCATGGCCCGTATCGCTCGTTGAGCCGCCGAAATCGGGCGGGCTGATCCCAGTCGGTCTGCGACAGGTCGGCCGGCACGCTCACATCTGTCCCGTCTGGGAACCTCCAGCGGACGGTACCGGTAGCGCCGTCGGCTACCGGAACGACGAGCGGCCGGCCCTTGCCATGGTGACTGACGACGAGATGGATGAGCAGGTCTCGGGTATCCGGGTCGAGTCCGTTGCCGCGCTGGGACATCCACTCCTTCACTAGGCGAGCCGACAACTCCTCGTGCCTCCCGCCAACCGGCCACCCGGCATCGGATCGCGCTGTTGACCAGCGGGACCTCGCCATTTTCGACTTGGCCATGGGCACATAGGCGGGATCGTCGAACGAACCGCGTGCATCCGGGTTGAGCGACCGTTGGAACCGGCTGTCTGCCTTGCCGAGATCGTGGAAGTCCCCTGCCTGGGCGATCAGATCGGTCATCTCGGCTGGGAGGCCCAGCGAGGCAGCCAGCCGACCGGCCCGATCGCCCACCGCACTGCCATGAGCCAAGAGTTGCATGGCTGCCGGCGGGAGTGTCTCGCACAAGGAGACTTCGTCCGATTCATCGAGGCGCTCCGTCTGTTCGCCTGCGTGTACCTCGAGTCTCGGAACCTCGTTGTGGGGGCGCACGGGTGTCGGGTCCAGCGCGTCCAGGAATTCGCTCTGGTCGTCCGGATCGAACCCGGCCATATGGATGTCCCGCAGGATCAAGATGAGTGCTTCGGCAGCTTCCCGCATCAGAGCGTCGTCTGGATCCTCCTCGTTATCGCCCTGAGCGCCTTGAAGCGCGGCAGACAGTCCTGCATCGATCTTGCCGGACCCATTCCCGCAGAGGCGTGTGAGCGCTTGGGCGTCTAGGGGCAGCCCTGACCGCTTGATGGAGAGATCGTTGACCGGGCTCGCCGCGTGGGGATCCCAGCCGAACTGGTCGCACATACCCGCATCGGCGGGCAGGGCTGCCAGATCGCCGGGGCGCAAGGCTCGAGGATCCACCAACTCCACGACGTTCCCGTCGGTGATTCTGTGAACCTGCTCAACGCCGCGGCTTCGCAGAGCGGACCGCAACTCACCCAGAGGCACTTCGGTGATCTCGTCTTGGCGGACACGAGGCCACAGCCGATGTCGTGCTCGTGGGCTCTCGGACTGTTCACCCGCCTCGTCGGGAGGATCTTCGTGCAGAGCCTCTCGCGCCGGCAGGAAGATGCGCCACAGCACGGACGCCGTTCGCCGTGTCTCGCTGATGCCTGAGAAGTACGGCTCCACGGGAGCCTCCCCGTGCGGCGGCGTGGTCGTCTTGACCCATTCCCACAGCAAGCCAGGCAACACCTCGGGTGCCCGTCCCGGATCGTCCTTGGGCTCTCCCAGGCGTTCGGCAATCACCCTCGGACTCAGGTCCGTCTCTCTGTCGAACCCCAGGCGATCCAGACGTTCCAACACGACCTTCGGCTCGATGCCGTACACCGGCCAGCCCTCCGACGCATCGCTGTAGCCGTCGTCATCGGCGGCCGAGGACGCCCGGGACCGCTTGTGCGGCCGGTGAACATACACCGCGCGGGCGTGCCGATACCGGCCGAGCCGGTTGAGTCGCCCCAGCCTCTGAGTGAGGGCGCGCACCCCGCACTGTTCCGTCACCAGATACTCGAAGTCGAGGTCGGCTCCGACCTCGAGGGTTTGCGTTGCGACCACCACAAGGTGCCGGTCGCGTTCGGGGAGGGCACCGTCACGGGCTGGCGCTCCCGCCGGCGACAGCAGGCGTTCGCGCAAGGCGTCGCTGTCGGCCTGCCGCGTCCGACCCGTCACGAGCATCAGATCCGCATCGCCAAGCAACTTGTGGGACTTGATGAGAGAGAACACCTCCCGAGCCAGCGCCGGGGTGTTGCAGAAGACGACACAGGATGCCGGACGCGGCGCGGTAGAGAGCAGACTCGCTGCGGCGTCACGGAGGGCCTTCGCGGGGTCATCCTTCGTCTCGGCGTCGACTTCCACGGGCTTTGTTGCGTCCAGCCGTTGGCGGATGGTCGCGTTGGCGAAGTCTTCGCCGTAGAGATTGAAGCGGCTGTGGTCGGATGCGTCGCCGGTTGCCGTTAGCGATACGACTTGTGGGGCGCTTCGGCGCGCGGGTAGCAGGTTGCGCTCAGGTACCGGCCCGCATTGCTGCAGCTTGGGAATGAGGTCTCGGAGGTGTCGAGCCAGATGTGCCTCGTCGACGAGCACGAGACTGTCGGTTCCTGCGAGAGCCGCGTCGATCGGGCGCATCGAGCGAGACGATCCGTAGCCCCGGAACAGCAGCCGCGAGCCGTACATCGGAATGGTCGACACGATGACCGCCGGCTGTGCAGGGTTGCGCGGTCGCCGCAGCGTGATTCCGCCACGCATCGGTATCGCCTGCAGCGGATATCCGTCGAGCAGACCAGTCAGGCTCCCCAACCGGTCGGCGACGCTGCGCAGGGTCTCCGCTTCGCTCCTCGTCCGGTCCTGGGAGTATGGGTCGCGAAGCGCTGCCTCGATGTGTGCGGCGTGCTTGCTCGCCTCGTCGACCAGCAGACGCCGGTTGACGACCCACCAGATGCGGGTGGGAGCTGAGCGCTGGGCTGCCGGAAGGTGCGCCTGAGAGGCGAGCCACCAGATCGCGACGTCCAGGCACGCCGTCTTGCCCAGCCCGGTGGGAACTCCGATCTCGGCGGGCCATTCGCCCTTCGCGTCAACCTGCTGGGCTAGACGATCCTGCCAGGGGAAGGGAGGACGGTTGTTGACGGCCCCGTAGAAGTCCTCGAAGCTGGGCATCCGCGGCAGTTCGGTCATGACGCTCGGGTCTGCGACGCCTCCGCAGCGGAGGTTGGGCCGTCATTGATGGGGATACACAGTCCGAACCCGCGGGAGCGGCCACCGCCGATGACGACCGGACCACGCACCGGCTCAGCGAAGCGCAACTCGAAATGCGAGTAGGGCTTGGCGGCGTCAGGTGCTTCCTGCGGGGCTCGCTGGACCTCCGCGGGGTGCAGGTTGAGGGCGCCCCGAACCAGCGGAACACGGGCTCTGCGGAACTCCACCGGCTCGGGTAGCCCGGCGTGACGACACCAGCGCCCCAATTCGGCGAGATCGAGGCGTCCGAAGCGCTCGTGGATGGCAGGGACCGCCGTCACCCACCTAGTGGACCGCTGTCGCCAGCGGCTCGGTCTGGCTGAGGTCGGCCCGCTGCCATGCCATGGCGTCACCTGGATGTCGAGGCTGGGCGTCCGCAGCACGTCGAGTGATCTCGCTGCGGTGCGAACCCGTTCGGCCGTGGTCGTGTCGCAGTCGCGGGGGAGCCATACGGCTGCGCCGTGGATCCGTCCGTCGGAATGGGGGAAGCCGACGTTGGGCAGCGCCAGGTATCGCGCTATCTCGAACCCTTTGCCCTCGAAACCGTGTCCGTGAAGTTCGCGCGGGAGGGGATCACCGTGGAGGCGTCGATACCGCGACATGATCGCGGCCCTCAGAGCGGCGGCCACATCGGCGACCCGACGGCCAGGCACCCCCGGCTTGAGCCGGAGCCATGCAACGACGGAGCCCGCCTCGTCATGGTCAGCGATGTCATCCGGACCTGCGTACGCAACGACGTTTCGCAGGGCGGGAAACTGTGATCGCGAGACGGAAGGGCCGTGCTCCAGCCAGGACTCGTATGCAGCTGACAGCGCCGAGAGGTGATGGCCTGGGCGGGGCACGGACACCATGCAGGTTCCATTGGCGTGCGGGCGGTACGCGTGGAGAAGATCCAGCTCTTGGTCATCCAGTGATGTGCCCACCCGCACCCGAACCGGCGAATCGGCGCATCCGAGGTAGCCGATCCGGGCCGCTCGGAGCCGCAGGGGCTCAAGCCAAGCTGCGGGGTCGACGTCGTGCCATACGTAGACGACTCTTGGATCCTTCATGGCGACGCGAGCGCCTGGGCGTACCAGGTCTCCCTTCTTGGCCGGATACTCCTGATGGGTGTGCCTCCTGTCCGCAGAGTCGCGAGATGCCTTGACGACGTATCGGTCGTTCAACTTCTGGTGGTGCGGGGCCTCTTCAGCGTGAATCGCCGGTGGGTCTAGACCTTCGAGGAACTCCAGTTCAAGTCCGTTCGTCACGCGACAATCGGCTCCCATCCCGTCAGCGGCAACGAACGCGGCCAGTAACCGGCTGACCGAGGGTGGCCATTCCCCGTACTCCGTCCGCCCGGTCACTGCTCCGCCGTCAGGGTCCGCCCTGTAGGTGCCGTGAAGGAACTCGACGGCGATCGTCAGCATCAGGTCTCCTCGGCCAGGGGCCACGACGACTTGATGGCCGCGGCGAGGTTGTCCTTCGGAGCGAGCACGGGCGGCTCGGAGTCCCAACCGCTGAGCGGGACGCCTACCGATCCGGCGTGGCGCTTGGCCAGTTGCAGTAACTCCGCTGACTCCTCGTGGTTGAGGGGATCGGCAACTTCGTCAGATAGTCCGAGCCATGTCACCGACCTGGCGGAGACCCGAAGGTCGGCACCGGACCGCAGGGCGAATCCTCGGCCGAAGGCGAGGCTGTGTGCGTGCAGCCCCATGGCAACCAGCAGGGCTCTCGCCGCGGTGTCGGCATCATCGTTGAAGTCGGGGCCTAGTCCGACTCGCCGAAGTTGAGCGAAGGACACGGTCGCCCGCTGGGTCACCCGACGGAACGAAACCGCGGCCGGTGTCACGTCACCAATGGGAACTTGGCCGTGTCCGAGTTCTGAGAGAGCCTTCTTGACCTCGCCCTTCTCAGGCTTCGCCCCGAGCCGCCATCCCTCATGATCATGATCGCCGTAGAGCGCCGACTCTTCAACGCTGAGATTGAGGGGATCGCCCTTGAGGCCGAGGACCTTTGTTTCCTTGTCGGCTGGCTGCCATCCGATTATCTCGGATGCCCAAGCGCGAGCATGCTTGGCCTGGTTGCGCTTCTTGCCCAGATGCGACTGCCAGAAGCCGTAGAGCAGGGCTTGCGGCCACCAGGCAATCAGGGCCGCAGCGGTGTCGTGGGTCGCGTCGAGGATCGAGCGCCCGATCGGGTGCTTGCCGAAGTCGGTGCCTTCGAGTGTGGAGTCGCGCAGATAGGCGTCGGCGTTGCGGTGGGGGAACTGCCAACTCGACAAGCGCCGTGGTAGATGCGGCGGAAGGCCCGGCAGGTTCGAGAGGTCTAGGACCATCTCTGGTACGCCCGTACTGGCGCGGCTGCGACGCAGCGCCTCCTCGTAGCGGTTGGCCTGCGACGGGACGTTGTCGATGACGAACACCTCGTGAGGCTCGCCGTTGCCGCTGTCGGGGTCACCGGCGGGAGGCCACCGCCGATCGGCCTGATAGACGGCCCCCGAGTAGATCGCAGGCTTGACCGTTCCGCCGGGGCCGGCGAGAGGCTCCAACTCCGCGTCAAGCCTGATTCCGTCGTCGAACGAGTCGCCGGAGGTTCCGGCGAGCAGTCTGTCTAGTGATAGTTCCACAGTGTTCTCCTATGTGGCTAGATCCTCATGGATGCGCCCTCGCACCAAGTGAATGCTGTGAGCGGTTACGCCATAGCTGACGCAGATTGAACTGTAGAGGCAACGTATGACAGCCATATGCTCAGGTTCGCTCATCCATACTGCGACCTGTATGAAGCCCGGCTGTCGTTCACTGGGAGCTAATGCCCGTAGGTGATGCAGACCGCAGCACCCGTCATCGTCCACTCATGGGTACTCTCGACAACGGTCGGACTGTCGCCGCCGGGCGAGAAACGCCATCGGGTGCGGATGTGCGGTGATCCTTGACATCTTGAGACGCAGCAGCAAGATGGGCGCTTGTTCTGTTCAACGGAATGGTGTCAGAATGCCTATGGATCTATGCTGGGCGGCGTTGCGGGGGTGAAGACCCCCGCCTTCATTGAGCGCTCGAGCCAGTGTTCGACTTCATCACCGCCCGCGTCGGGCGTTGCGGGGGTGAAGACCCCCGCCTTCATTGAGCGCTCAAGGCCGGGCCCAACGGCCGCGTCGAGAACGCGGGCGTTGCGGGGGTGAAGACCCCCGCCTTCATTGAGCGGGCAACGCCATAGTGCCGCCCCTCGCCGCCGCCTTCGTGCGTTGCGGGGGTGAAGACCCCCGCCTTCATTGAGCGGGCTACTGGCGGGTCCAGTTCCCCTCCGGTGTCGTGCGTTGCGGGGGTGAAGACCCCCGCCTTCATTGAGCGCACAGTTAGGAGACAGGAATGGAACTGTTCCCCGAGCGTTGCGGGGGTGAAGACCCCCGCCTTCATTGAGCGCACGACGACGCCGAGGGCGGCGTCACCGCCTACGGCGGGCGTTGCGGGGGTGAAGACCCCCGCCTTCATTGAGCGGCCAGAAGCCCCGCAAGGGCGGATCGGGAAACGCCGCGTTGCGGGGGTGAAGACCCCCGCCTTCATTGAGCGCTCTGCAACCCGTGCTCCTACCGCATCCACTCGGTGCCCGCGTTGCGGGGGTGAAGACCCCCGCCTTCATTGAGCGGTGGAACTTTTCACGGGTGTTACCACCAGTCCCACGCGTTGCGGGGGTGAAGACCCCCGCCTTCATTGAGCGAGTTCGTGTCAATGTTTGACCGTTGGCCGTTATGGTGCGTTGCGGGGGTGAAGACCCCCGCCTTCATTGAGCGCTCGAGATGGAGCCCGCGCCCCGGCCGAAGCCCGTCGCGTTGCGGGGGTGAAGACCCCCGCCTTCATTGAGCGTCCACGGACGGACTCGCCACCACCGCCCACGTCACGCGTTGCGGGGGTGAAGACCCCCGCCTTCATTGAGCGAGCTGCCACGGCGCCTCCGGGGGGCCTTGGATCCGGCGTTGCGGGGGTGAAGACCCCCGCCTTCATTGAGCGCGCTACCCCTCCGACGCCCGCGTCGTCGTCAACGCGCGTTGCGGGGGTGAAGACCCCCGCCTTCATTGAGCGGGGCCGACTCTGGGTCGGGCAATGGGGGGAAGGAGGGGCGTTGCGGGGGTGAAGACCCCCGCCTTCATTGAGCGCGGCCGTCTATCGCTGCGATCTGCGGGGGGGTGGTGGCGTTGCGGGGGTGAAGACCCCCGCCTTCATTGAGCGAGCAAGGGGATCTGCAGGGGCACTCCGGTCGACCAGCCGCGTTGCGGGGGTGAAGACCCCCGCCTTCATTGAGCGCGCACCAACCTCTCCGACGCCAACCCCGAGGGCCGCAGCGTTGCGGGGGTGAAGACCCCCGCCTTCATTGAGCGCACAGGTACGACGACTGTCGTCCGCTCTGGACAAGGCGCGTTGCGGGGGTGAAGACCCCCGCCTTCATTGAGCGGACTACCGGCCGGTGGCATGGGTAGGCGACGATCTCGGGCGTTGCGGGGGTGAAGACCCCCGCCTTCATTGAGCGATTGCGAAAGCTGCGCCCATCTACCAGGCCAACGGGCGTTGCGGGGGTGAAGACCCCCGCCTTCATTGAGCGTGGCTCAACAACGCCGGCAGCGCCACCGCCCGCACGCGTTGCGGGGGTGAAGACCCCCGCCTTCATTGAGCGGGCTACGACGAGACGAGCCCCACCGCCACCGCGGCGACGCGTTGCGGGGGTGAAGACCCCCGCCTTCATTGAGCGGATGGTGGGTATGGGAAACGGAAGCGACACAGAAAGGGCGTTGCGGGGGTGAAGACCCCCGCCTTCATTGAGCGCTCCACCAGGGCGGCGCCCTCATCGCCCAGGACGACACGCGTTGCGGGGGTGAAGACCCCCGCCTTCATTGAGCGCTCCGAAACGAGGCCCCCGCCGGCGCCACCGAGACCGGCGTTGCGGGGGTGAAGACCCCCGCCTTCATTGAGCGTCGATGCGCTCGCGGATCGGCCAGAACCCGAACGACGCGGCGTTGCGGGGGTGAAGACCCCCGCCTTCATTGAGCGGCTGAGGCCCTGTCGGCGGCGTTGGTGCACGCGGCCGCGTTGCGGGGGTGAAGACCCCCGCCTTCATTGAGCGCGCGAGGGTCATCCGTCTGTCCTTCCTGTTGAATGGAGGCGTTGCGGGGGTGAAGACCCCCGCCTTCATTGAGCGGACTCGGCAGCCAACGCCTTGACGTTCGCGTTGGCTGGCGTTGCGGGGGTGAAGACCCCCGCCTTCATTGAGCGGGGTGACCTCGTGGCCGTTCGCCCCATACGTCCTCCACGCGTTGCGGGGGTGAAGACCCCCGCCTTCATTGAGCGCTGCTGGACTGCGGCCCCCACGGCGTCACCCGCCAGCGTTGCGGGGGTGAAGACCCCCGCCTTCATTGAGCGATCTTCACCGACTGGCGGATGTGGCACTGGCTGCTCGAGCGTTGCGGGGGTGAAGACCCCCGCCTTCATTGAGCGCTACCGGGCACGCCGTGGCAACGCGTGTGCGGGCGCCGCGTTGCGGGGGTGAAGACCCCCGCCTTCATTGAGCGTTCCATGCGGTCAGCACGCGGAACGTGGCGGGCTCGGGCGTTGCGGGGGTGAAGACCCCCGCCTTCATTGAGCGGGCCACGGCATCACCCGCGAGGCGGTGCCCCGGGTGGTGGCGTTGCGGGGGTGAAGACCCCCGCCTTCATTGAGCGTTGGCGGGTCGTGGCGACGATGGGTCCGTCGCCCTCGCGCGTTGCGGGGGTGAAGACCCCCGCCTTCATTGAGCGATCCTCGGCCGAGACGGCCAAGTGCTCGAAGTGCGCGGGCGTTGCGGGGGTGAAGACCCCCGCCTTCATTGAGCGCGGGTGCGTGCAGGGCGTCGGGCGGCGCTCCGGGGCGTTGCGGGGGTGAAGACCCCCGCCTTCATTGAGCGCACAACGCCGGTCACGACGTGGGGGGCGCCGTCGGGCGTTGCGGGGGTGAAGACCCCCGCCTTCATTGAGCGACGGTGAGCGTGCCCGCCCCCGCGGTGGCCGGTCAGGCGTTGCGGGGGTGAAGACCCCCGCCTTCATTGAGCGGACTGCACCGTGACCACCGCCGACACGACCTCGGGCGGCGTTGCGGGGGTGAAGACCCCCGCCTTCATTGAGCGGCGACGAGCACCTGCTGGTAACGGAGCCATGCGGCAGGCGTTGCGGGGGTGAAGACCCCCGCCTTCATTGAGCGGGTCGCAGTTGCCCCCGCAACCGGGCGGGGTCGAAAGGCGTTGCGGGGGTGAAGACCCCCGCCTTCATTGAGCGTCCCATACCTCGCCGGCCTCGATCCATGTGATGTGGCGTTGCGGGGGTGAAGACCCCCGCCTTCATTGAGCGCAGCCGGGCGAACCGCTGGCGCATCCGTGGCACACGGCGTTGCGGGGGTGAAGACCCCCGCCTTCATTGAGCGGGCGCAAGTCTCACCGGCAGCGTGTCCGCTAGGCGGCTGCGTTGCGGGGGTGAAGACCCCCGCCTTCATTGAGCGGTGGGTGGGGTTTACCGCTCGAAGTAGTCGGTGGCGGGCGTTGCGGGGGTGAAGACCCCCGCCTTCATTGAGCGTACAATGACATCGACCCTTACGTCTGCGAATGGACCGCGTTGCGGGGGTGAAGACCCCCGCCTTCATTGAGCGTTGATCGACCCGCTGGACGACCCGGCGGGCCCGAACTCGCGTTGCGGGGGTGAAGACCCCCGCCTTCATTGAGCGCCGCATCGACGACACAGGCCGGTGGGTGACGTCGGGGCGTTGCGGGGGTGAAGACCCCCGCCTTCATTGAGCGGACGCGACCCGGCTGTGCGCCTCCGCGATGAACCGCGTTGCGGGGGTGAAGACCCCCGCCTTCATTGAGCGACCTCCCGGGTTACGCCCTCGGGCCAGAACGCCAGGCGTTGCGGGGGTGAAGACCCCCGCCTTCATTGAGCGCAGCGGGTCCAGGTTGGGGAGGCGGCCGTGGGACCGGGCGTTGCGGGGGTGAAGACCCCCGCCTTCATTGAGCGAACGTGTCCCCGAAGCTGGCCAACAGCGGGATGTCCCGGCGTTGCGGGGGTGAAGACCCCCGCCTTCATTGAGCGAACCCGGCGTCCACCAAGTGGGACCACCTCAACGCGCGTTGCGGGGGTGAAGACCCCCGCCTTCATTGAGCGCGGCATCGGCGTGGGCCAGGCTCACGCCGTCGGTGGGGCGTTGCGGGGGTGAAGACCCCCGCCTTCATTGAGCGTCGGGGCCGGTCAGCATGTGCAACCCGACCTTCGTGGTCGCGTTGCGGGGGTGAAGACCCCCGCCTTCATTGAGCGCACCGGGTCACCGGCAAGGTGCAGCACGTCAACTGCGTTGCGGGGGTGAAGACCCCCGCCTTCATTGAGCGTCGAGCGCTGTGCCGGCGCCTCGGGTGCGGTGGCGCGCGTTGCGGGGGTGAAGACCCCCGCCTTCATTGAGCGTTCCACCGGGAACCACCCTCCGGAGTAGGAGGGTGGAACGCGTTGCGGGGGTGAAGACCCCCGCCTTCATTGAGCGGCGTGCTTGTGCGAGTCCGTTGGCCGCGACCGGGGAAGGCGTTGCGGGGGTGAAGACCCCCGCCTTCATTGAGCGATCTTGCAGCACGCCAATAACAGCAGTTTCGTTGCTGGCGTTGCGGGGGTGAAGACCCCCGCCTTCATTGAGCGTCGTGCAAACCTGATGGCCCGGAGAAGGACACGGAGGGGCGTTGCGGGGGTGAAGACCCCCGCCTTCATTGAGCGCACACCGGCCGTGGCCGACATCCCCGCGACCTAGCCGGCGTTGCGGGGGTGAAGACCCCCGCCTTCATTGAGCGAGGCTGGACGGTGGGCCGCTACTCGGGTTGCGGGTGCGTTGCGGGGGTGAAGACCCCCGCCTTCATTGAGCGATCGGAGACTTCACCCGCAATATCCGCCGCATCAACCGCGTTGCGGGGGTGAAGACCCCCGCCTTCATTGAGCGTCCCGGACCTTCGCGGCCCGGCTGGGCATGGCTGGGCGCGTTGCGGGGGTGAAGACCCCCGCCTTCATTGAGCGCTCGAGCCAGTGTTCGACTTCATCACGGCCCGCGGCGTTGCGGGGGTGAAGACCCCCGCCTTCATTGAGCGACGACGGCCACGCCTCCGCTGTAGGCGCCGAAGTGCGTTGCGGGGGTGAAGACCCCCGCCTTCATTGAGCGCGCGGCGAGTGCGACGGCTGCGACATCACCACCGAGGCGTTGCGGGGGTGAAGACCCCCGCCTTCATTGAGCGGTCGAGACCCACGGCGGCATGTTCGGGGTCGGACTCCAGGCGTTGCGGGGGTGAAGACCCCCGCCTTCATTGAGCGCGGCCGGCCACCGTCTACCAGGCGCCCGGCGAGGGCGCGTTGCGGGGGTGAAGACCCCCGCCTTCATTGAGCGCTCGAGGCGGGGTGGGTCGTTGCGGTGGGCGGCCTCACGCGTTGCGGGGGTGAAGACCCCCGCCTTCATTGAGCGCAGCACCACCGAAGCGGCTATGCGTCGCCTGATCCGGCGTTGCGGGGGTGAAGACCCCCGCCTTCATTGAGCGCTGTGGCGGGGCATTTGGATGCGCCCGGAGCAGGACGCGTTGCGGGGGTGAAGACCCCCGCCTTCATTGAGCGATGAGGGCGTGCCGCTCAGCCTCGGTCCGGACCGCGGGCGTTGCGGGGGTGAAGACCCCCGCCTTCATTGAGCGGACATGACCGTCGTGGACATGCGGCTCGGGTATCGCGTTGCGGGGGTGAAGACCCCCGCCTTCATTGAGCGCCCTAGGCACGCGGCCCGTTTAGCCCAATCGTCACTCGCGTTGCGGGGGTGAAGACCCCCGCCTTCATTGAGCGGCAGGGTCCGCCCCGCAGCGTCGCCGTGCGAATGGGCGTTGCGGGGGTGAAGACCCCCGCCTTCATTGAGCGAGCGTGGGAGCCGGAGCCTCCTAAGCCGGTAGTGGAGGCGTTGCGGGGGTGAAGACCCCCGCCTTCATTGAGCGCTCGGATATCGACTGCCCCCAGTGCCTAGCTACCCGGCGTTGCGGGGGTGAAGACCCCCGCCTTCATTGAGCGCAGACCCGCTACCGGGAGGCGAACTACTGGCGCAGCAGCGTTGCGGGGGTGAAGACCCCCGCCTTCATTGAGCGTCGGTACGGCATGGGATCAGGCCCGGTCCTGGGGGTGGCGTTGCGGGGGTGAAGACCCCCGCCTTCATTGAGCGACCACCGGCGCCCGGACCTTCACCGCCGACACCTGGGACGCGTTGCGGGGGTGAAGACCCCCGCCTTCATTGAGCGACGGTGAACCCGGCGTTCACGTCCGACCAGGCCGGCGTTGCGGGGGTGAAGACCCCCGCCTTCATTGAGCGCACGAGTACCCGCCCGAGCCCGACGGTGACGACGACGCGTTGCGGGGGTGAAGACCCCCGCCTTCATTGAGCGCCGTTCAGTCAGAACCGAACGGTCCCTGGTCGAAGGCGTTGCGGGGGTGAAGACCCCCGCCTTCATTGAGCGTGGACACCGCCCGACCCCTAGGAGGCCCCCGATGCAGCGTTGCGGGGGTGAAGACCCCCGCCTTCATTGAGCGCGGGCGACTCGGCCGGTCACCGCGGTCCGGATCTGGTGCGTTGCGGGGGTGAAGACCCCCGCCTTCATTGAGCGGTGCAGACCCTCGATAACACCGAGTGGCGGTTCCGGGGCGTTGCGGGGGTGAAGACCCCCGCCTTCATTGAGCGGACACGAACAACGACGGCGAGTTGTCCACCGCAGAGGCGTTGCGGGGGTGAAGACCCCCGCCTTCATTGAGCGGGGTAGGGGTTTGCGTGGTGTGCCTGAGGGGCGGGCGGGCGTTGCGGGGGTGAAGACCCCCGCTGTCGGCGGCCATGAGATCCTGCCCAGTGGCGGCCATGTAGCTGCCCGCTGGCGGCCAACAGTTCTGCCCAGCGGCGGCCAACAGAGTTGCCCGCGTTGAAGTCCGTTTCCCGTCGGGGTGCACCGCGGCGGGGTGCTCCTCCTACTCGAATGGCCGGTCACCACGACCGTGACCATCGAGCAGGAGGAGCAAGTGAAGTCTCGCGAGGAGATCATGAACATGTTGGAAGCATTCGACCTCACTGGGTCGTTGCGTGGCGCCGGCGAGCTGGCTGGCGTGTCTCATCACACTGTGGCCCGCTATGTCGCTATGCGCGATGCCGGTGATCTGGCCGTGGGCGGGCCGCGGCGCAGGGGGCGGATCATCGATCCGTGGCTGCCGAAGATCGAGGAGTGGGTCGAGCGGTCCCACGCCAAGATCCGCGCCGATCGGGCCTTCGACAAGCTGAAGGCGTTGGGGTTCGAGGGTTCGGAGCGCACGGTGCGCCGAGCGGTGGCGGAGGTGAAGGCCAACCATCGCCGTGGTCGCCGGCGGGTGTATCGGCCGTGGATCCCCGAGCCGGGGATGTGGGCGCAGTGGGACTGGGGCGCGGGCCCGGTCATCTGTGGGCGAAGGACGAGTCTGTTCTGTGCGTGGCTGGCGTGGTCGAGGTTCCGGGTGGTGGTGCCGTGCTGGGACCGCACCCTGCCCACGGTGGTTGGCTGTGTGGATCGGGCGATGCGAGCATTCGGCGGCGCTCCGACGTATTGGTTGACCGACAACGAGCGCACCGTCACGATCGACCACGTCGCTGGGATCGCGGTGCGCCATCCGCAGATCGTGGCGGTCGGCGGCCATTATGGGATCACGGTGGCGACGTGTGTGCCGGCAGACCCCGAGTCCAAGGGCGGGTCAGAGGCGACGGTGCGGATCGCCAAGGCCGACCTGGTGCCCACCGACGCCAACCTGCGAAACGACTACACCAGCTGGGCCGAGCTGGTCGAGGCGTGCGACGCGTGGATGGGTGAGGTCAACAGCCGTGAGCATCGGGTGACCCGACGGCCGCCAACGGAGATGCTCACCGAGGAGCAGCAGCGGCTGCACGCGCTGCCTGAGGCCCCTTACACGGCGGCGCTCGGCGAGACCCGCAAAGTCTCCTGGAGCTCCACGGTCAGCTTCGGCGGGGTGACCTACTCGGTCCCGCACACGTTGGCCGATGAGACGGTGTGGGTGCGCGTAGACGGCGATCACATCGTCGTCGTGCACTGCGCACCGTCAGGCCCTATCGAGGTGGCCCGCCACCAGCGCTCGACACCTGGGCATCCGATGATCGACGACGCCCACTACCCGCCGCGCCCGGCTGGGCCTCTCGGGCGGCGTCCCAAGCCGACGAGCGCGGCCGAGGCCGAGTTCCTGGCGTTGGGCGAGGGCGCCCGGCTGTGGCTTGTCGAGGCTGCCTCCGCGGGCACGTCACGGATCAAGACCAAGATGGCCCAAGCCGTCACCCTGGCCCGCCTCCACGGCCAGATGCGCGTTGATTGGGCGCTCGGTCACGCCGCCACCTACGCCCGCTTCGCCGAGGGTGATCTCGCGTCGATCCTTGCCGCGCATCCCCTCGGTGAGCGCCACAGCGCCGCCGAGGGTCACTCGCTGCAGTCCGGCACACGCGCCTGGGAAGGCTTCGGAGACAACCGATGACCACCACCACCGCATCACCAGTCGATGAAGTCGTGGAACTGTTGCGCACCCTGCGCCTGCCGCACATGCGCGCCGCGGCACCGGAGCTGTTGGCCACCGCCAAGGCTCAAAGATGGGAACCGGCCGAAGCGATGCGAGCGCTGCTGGCTGAGGAACTCGCCGGCCGTCAAGCGTCCTCGATCCGGGCCCGACGCAAAGCGGCCGGGTTTCCCACCGGCAAGACCTTCGACGCCTGGGACGAGACCGTCAGCTCGATCCCGGCACCGACCCAGCGGGCACTGCGCACCCTCGAGTGGATCCAACGGCGCGAGAACCTCGTCGTTTGCGGACCATCAGGCACAGGCAAGACCCACTTCTGTGAAGCGCTCGGCCACACCGCCGTCGACGCCGGCCACAAAGTCACCTGGTTCAGCCTCGAGCACCTCGGCGCGCTCGTGCGCCGCCACGGCGCCGACGACACCGCCGCCAAAGCCATCAAGAAGATCATGCGCGCCGACGTCATCGTGATCGACGACATCGGCCTGCTGCCGGTCACCACCGACACCGCCGAAGCGCTCTACCGCGTCGTCGACGCCGCCTACGAGAAACGCTCAATCGCCCTCTCCAGCAACCTTCACCCCGCCGGCTTCGACGAACTCATGCCCAAGACCATCGCCAACGCCACCGTCGACCGGCTACTGCACCACGCCCACATCGTGCTCACCGCCGGCGACAGCATCCGCCTCACCCAAGCCACCGCCGGAAAGGGGGTGACGCCACTGACCAACTGAACTGTGGGCAACTCTGCTGTCCGCCACCGGGCAGTTCCGCTGGCCACCAGTGGGCAGTTTTGTTGGCCGCCAGTGGGCAGATCCCACTGGCCATTGACAGGCACCAGACCTTGGGGGAACGGGCCGGGTCAGGCCGGGCAGCTGCCCGGCCCTCCATTGAAGGCGCTGGGCCTTGCTGATGGTGTTGTCCGACATGCTGGTCAGGCCGGGCAGCTGCCCGGCCCTCCATTGAAGGTCGGTGTAGGTGGGGGGCACGTCCCCGGCGAGCATCACGTCAGGCCGGGCAGCTGCCCGGCCCTCCATTGAAGGGCGTTCACGGCGCTTCTGCCGGCGGCGCAGCCCCTCCGGGTCAGGCCGGGCAGCTGCCCGGCCCTCCATTGAAGGCTCGCGGGAGGCGGTGGCGTCGGCGTGGGCCTCGTCGGGTCAGGCCGGGCAGCTGCCCGGCCCTCCATTGAAGGACCGTCGAACGGGAGACGAATGGCGGCGGTCGTGGCTAGTCAGGCCGTCGTCGACGCAGCCAGAACCCGAGCACGCGCGTCCTTGCCGGGGTTCACCCCCGGCCCTCATTGAGCGGGCATCGGCCAATCCGGGTGAACGCGACGTCGGCTCCGGTGAGTTGGTAGGGCGATTGCGGGGGCGGCGCCCCCGCAATCGTTGAGCGCCAGAACCGGCCGCCCTCCCAGTCGCCGCAGAACGGCACGGCGAAGGCGGGGGCGGTGCCCCCGCCTTCATTGAGCGTTGCCGAAGCTGGGCTCGGGGGAGTGGGCGCGCTCGACGATCGCGGGGCCCTCTCCGTGCAACGTTCGGTGTGCGTTACCGACTTGCAACCGACAAAACCGTGCTAGAGAGAGCCCATGGCCATCGAGACCAGAGAGGAGATCCTCCGCCAAGCCGCTGAGCTCCGTCGCAAGCAGGACGCTCGCCTCGCCGCCCAACAGCACCGCTCGGCCATACTCGGCGGTGCCGCGATCACCGTCGGAACGCTCATCAGCGCCGTGGTCGCATCGCCCACAGTCGACGCGACCCCCGGTCTTGTCGTCACCACCGGCATCTTCGCCGTACTGTTGGCCCTAGCCAACGGAGTGTGCTGGTTCGGCGTCTACGCCGCGGCCGCCAAATGGCTCGACGGCCCCAACATCGACGAGCTCACCAAGAACTATTACGGCCGCTACGACAGCCACCGCGCCCTGCTCGAGCACCTCATCGCCGTACACCACGACCACCACACTCGCAACGAACCAGCCGTCAACAGTGCACGCCGCATCGTCGCCATCCAGGTGATCGCCACCTTCGTCGCCTCCAGCCTCTTCGTTGGAGCCCTTCTCGCGCTAGGTTGAGTCCATGCAGCCAGACGAGGTATCCGAGCAGGACCTCGACGACGACCAGCTGAGCCCGTACCCCAGCACCGTCGTCAACGCCGGCGGAGTTCCCGCGTCGTGGGTACCCAAGTGGTTCCTGCGCTGGGTCCGGCGTCCCAAGCCCGCCTAACCCCACCGACATTGCCGACCGGAGACTGAAGGGGGCGGCTCCCAATCACGCGGCTCCCAATCACGCCCCGCCCAATCATGCGGCATGTGCTGGAGTCCGCGCCCCCCGGCCTTCCTTTCGGCCGTCAGCGAGGCTGGCGGTTCATGTCGTCTGAGGTCAGGTCCCGCAAGATACTCCCGCCGCGGCTCACGCCCTGGTGCGAGTGGGTGCCGGGCTGATGTCCGGGCGGTCCGGCCAGGCGGAGCAACTCCACCCGGACCTCATGGCTTGCGTTCGACTCGCCTAGGCGGTCCTCGACCAGTTCGACGATCACGCGCGTTAGACGGGCGGCTGCATTCACCATCGTGGCGGCGTGCTCGGGCGTCGAGCGCTCGGCCACGGTCTCGTCGGCGAAGTCGCCCGGGTAGGTGCCCATCTCCCGCCACTGCGCGGCTGCCTCCAGATCCAGGCCCTGGATCGCGGCGAACAGACGGTCACGCTCGACGGCCTCCACGGGTAGCCGGCCGATGAGCCGGGACAGATCGTGGGTCCTGGGCGGATGCGGTCCGGGAAGGGCGTGATTCAGGGCCTTGAGGCCTGTCTCCATGGCCGCCTGGGCCGACGCGCAGATCCGGCGCATCCGCCTCGAGCGGCTTCGCTCCTCTGCGGCGCGGTCGCCCGACTCCATCGCTTCGGCCTCGCGCTCGTAGGGCGCCAGACTCTGGGAGAGTTCCTCCAAGGCCTGCGCCAGGTGGCTGAGCGAGGCCTGCGCCATACCCTCGTCGGTGGGCGGAATCGGTATCTCCTTGTGCCAGTCCACGTCCCCGGCGCGGCGCTCCCGCAGCGTGACCGCTCGGGCCGCAACGTGCCGCTCGAAGCTCGACACGCACTCGCAACGCGCCTTCCACTCGGGACGGTCCGTGACTCGCAAATCGACACGCCGTCCGATAGCGCTCTCGGCCGCCTCCTTGGCTCGGCGCCGCAAGAGCGAACGCTGACTGTAGTCACCCAGGTCGTCGAACACGACCACCAGATCCAGGTCCGAGTCCGCGCCCGCCGTCCCGGACACGACCGACCCGTGCAGCAGCACCAGCCCCGGATCGAGCCGCGCCAGCGCATCGGCGGCCTGCCGGGCGTGCTCCAGCGTGGGTGCGGCCCGCGCCCCGCCGTCAACGCCACCGGCTCCGACCACCATGGGCGCACCTTACTGCCGGTGGAGCCGTGAAGCAGAACACATTGACAGACAGTCAGCCGGGATTGATTGACACAACGCTCACAGACATGTCGTGTTGGGCCGGTCGGGGCTCTCGGCCGTCGACGAGTGGTTCCCAGTCAGGATGCTCGTTGCTGGGACGATCGGGTGGAGAAACTCCGTACCCGGTCGCCCTCCGGGCCCGGGCTAGGTCGGCGGCGGCATCGGCTCGGGCAGGGCCGACGGGGGAGGGGCCAGGCCTCGGCGCGCGTAGGTGCCGACCGCGAAGCCGGGGTCGCGCCGCAGGGCTTGGACGAGTTCGAGGCGGTGGGAGTCGGTGGCGTTGGCGACGATGGACTCCGACACCTCGGTGATCCCGTGCACCGCGGCCACTTCCTCGGCCGTGATCAGCGAGCAGCGGCGGGCGGCTTCGATCATGCCGTGGGCGAACTCGGGCGTGACCCTGGACAGGCTGGCTTCCGAGCTCTCGGCGCCGGTGTAGGTGCCGGCCACCCGCCAAGGCGAGACGTCGTCGGGATCGAGGGGCGCGATGGCGCCGTGGAAGCGCTGCCGGTCCTTCGGGGGGAAGCAATCGAGCAGGTGTTGGATGTGGTGGCCCTGTTCGCCCCGCTCGGGGCGCTGGTCCAGCACGCCGCGCGTGTAGGCCTTCAGAGCGGTCTCGACCGCGGCGTGGGCGTCCTCGCATATCTCGATCATCCGCAGGAAGCGGCTGCGGTCCCAGCGGTCGGTCTGGCCGTGGAGGAGCGCGTCGAGTTCGTCGGGGCTTGGATGCAGGGCGTTGAACGCCTTCAGGAGGGCGTCCTCGACCGCGCGGAGGTCCTCGTAGGCCTCGTCGGCGTCGGTGGTGGGCATCGGCGTGTCCTTGTCCCAGTCGATCTCCTGGTTCGGGGGCCGGTCCACCAGAGCGACGGCGCCGCGGTGTATGCCTGCTTCGAACGATGTGCGCATCCGGGTGCGCTTGCGCCATTCGGGACGGTCGGTGACGAACACGTCGGTGGGATGCCCCGAGGCTTCACGGGCGGCTGCCTGGGCCTCGCACTTGAGGCGGTAGCGCCGGGAGTAGTCGCCGAGGTCGTCGAACACCGCCACGAGGTCGATGTCCGACGACGGGGTGGCCGTGCCGTCGGCCACCGAGCCGAACAGCAGCACCTGCGCCGCATCCATCCGTGCGACGGCCTGAGCGGCCCGCGCGGCGTCGCTGCGGGCAGGCGCCCCTGTGTTCGACATATCACTAGAATACACGATGAAATTCGAGATGCAATGCAACATGAAGCACTCGACTTGCGTTCGAGGCCATCCGGCGGCGTCTGCGCGGCACAGATGGCAGGTAGCGTCGTCCATGACGCCGGGGGGATGCTGGTGGTGTCGGGAGCCCTCGCGGGGACCGCTCCGCCCAGCGCGGAGATTCTGGCTCTTGACTGGTCGGCCGTGACGGTCGGAGGCTTCATGGCCGCCGGCCACGAGGGATGCCGGGACCTGATCGAGGAGGAGGTCGGGTGGGCGCTCTCTCTCCAAGCCACAAGGTCGCCGGGGTTTGGCCGGACAGCTGTCCGGCCCTCCATTGAAGGGGTGCTCTAGAACGGGTCCTGGCGGCGGGCCGGGCCGGTTTGGCCGGGCAATTGTCCGGCCCTCCATTGAAGGGAGGCTTGACAGACTTGCTCCTCGCCTTCGTTCCCGATCAGCGCGGCTGGCGGGTCATGTCTTCTGGGGTTAGTTCCCGTAGGTTCTGCCGCTGTCTTGGATCCGGTGGCGTGAACTCCCTACGGCGCGGCCCGGACGGTCCGGCTAGCCGGCTCAACTCGGCTCGGACCTCGCGGCTAGCACCCGACTCGCCCAGGCGATCCTCGACGAGATCGACCACGACCAGTGTCAGGCGGGCGGCCGCGTTCACCATCTTGGCGGCGTGCTCCGGCGTGGAGCGCTCGGCCACGATGCCGGCCGCGAAGTCGCCGGGATATGTGCCCATCTCCCGCCACTCCGCAGCCGCCGAGAGGTCCAGGCCCCTGATCGCCTCAGCCAGCCGGCCGCGCTCGCCGGGCTCGACTGGCAGCAGCCCAATCAGGGCGGCGAGGTCATGCGTCCTGGGAGGGTGCGGGCCGGGCAGGGCGTGGTTCAGCGCCTTGAGTCCGGTCTCCATGGCCGCCTGGGCCGATGCACACACCCGGCGCATACGCCTCGCCCGGCTCCGCTCCTCCCAATCGACATCGCCCGACTCGCTCGCCTCCAGTTCCTGCACGTAGGGGGTCAGCCCGTTGTTCAACGAAACGAGCGCCTGCGCCACCGCGTCCAGGGAGGACTGCGCCATGTCTTCGTCGGTGGGCGGAATCGGGATCTCCTTGTGCCAGTCCACATCCCCGGCGCGCCGCTCCCTCAGCGTGACTGCCCGGGACGCGATGTGCCGCTCGAAGCTCGACACACATGCGGTTCGTGCCTTCCACTCGGGACGGTCGGTGACTCGCACATCGACCCGGCGTCCGATAGCGCCCTCTGCGGCCTCCTTCACTCGACGCCACAAGAGCGAGCGCTGACTGTAGTCGCCAAGATCGTCGAACACGACCACCAGATCCAGGTCCGAGTCGGCGTCGGCCGCTCCCTCGGCCACCGAACCGTGCAGCAGCACCAGACCTGGATCGAGATGCGCGAGGGCGTCCGCGGCCCGCCGGGCATCGTCCAAGGTGGGGGCGGCGCGCAATCCGCTGTGAGGAGCACTAGCCGTGTCGACGACCATGGTCACACGGTACTGCGGCAGGGCCGTTGTCCGGCCCTCCATTGGGCTTTCCAGATTCGGGCGCGCAGCCGCGGTCTTTCGGATCAGACGAACCCGAGCCTTACAATCAGCCGGACCATAACCTTTCAATTGGCCGTTCCCAAAGGTTACAGTTGGCCGATGAGCAGCGCCGTGTACTACCCGCGTCATATTCGGGGGCAACTCCTTGAAGCGCTCCAGGACTCGCCCGCGGTGGTGATCCATGGTCCTCGACAGTGCGGCAAGACCACGCTCGCGCAGACGCTGTGCGCTCCGGAGCATCTCTACCGGAGCGGATGGCGAGACGCTGGGCCGTCGACTGGGTTCACGTACGCCTACATCACGTTCGACGACGATGCCGCTCGCAACGCGGCCCGGGCTGATCCGGCCGGTTTCGTGGCCGACCTTCCCGGGAGGGTGGTGCTCGACGAGGTCCAACGCGTCCCGGCCCTGTTCGCTGCGATCAAGCTGGCGATTGACCGCGACCGCAGGCCCGGCCGCTTCGTGCTCACCGGCTCCACCAACGTGCTGCTGATGCCAGCGCTGGCGGACTCGCTGGCCGGCCGTATGCAGATCGTGCGGCTGCACCCGCTGTCGCAAGCCGAGCTCGCCAAGCGGGGCCGGGTCAGCGAACAGGCTCGACCCGGCCCCGTATTCCTGGACGGCCTGTTCGGCGACGGATTCGCAATCGGGCCGAGCGAGCGGCTCGGCCTGCAGTTGCGGGAGCGGATCGCGGCCGGCGGGTATCCGGCAGCCCTGGCCCGGCCGCCCGGCCGGCGCCGTGCCCGGTGGTACGCCGACTATCTCGATGCCGTGACTCAGCGCGACATCAAGGACATAGCCCGTATCGCCAGGACGGACGTGTTGCCGCGCCTTCTGGAGATGGCCGCAGCCCAAACAGGGCGCCTGTTCAACGTGAGCAGCCTCGCGGCGCCGTTTCAGCTCAGTCTCCCGACGATCCGCGACTATCTGGTCCTGTTGGAGCGGCAGTTCCTGCTCGAGCGTCTGGCCCCTTGGCACAACAGACGGCTCAAGAGGCTCGTCAAGACGCCCAAGCTCCACATTGACGACACAGGCTTGGCCTGTGCGCTGATCGGAGCCGACCCCGAGACTCTGCGCGCCGATCGCGGACTGCTCGGACAGCTCACCGAGACGTTCGTGTATCAGGAGTTGCGCCGCCAGTCCGGCTGGTACCACAACCCGGTGAAGTTCTTCCACTACCGCGACAAGGACGGTGCCGAGGTCGACATAGTGATCGAGCGGGCCGCCGGCGCCATCGCCGGAATCGAGGTCAAGGCCGGGGCCACGGTCACCCGGGCCGACTTCCGCGGCCTGCGCAAGCTCGCCTCGGCTGCCGGTGAGCGCTTCGTCGCGGGCGTCGTGCTCTACGACGGCGAGCTCAACGCGGGCTTCGGCGACCGGCTCCGAGCGGTTCCGATCCGACGACTCTGGGAGCCGCACCCCGGTATCGGCCCGTAGGCGCGTCGCGACCCGCCAGGTGGCGAAACGGTTGCAGCGATTGATGCGGTCGTTAGCCGGACCTTGGGTTCGGGTGAGATGCCGAGCAGGCTCCGGCCCTTGACCTCGTGCCGGGTGATCATGATACGCTCAGACTTGGATTCTAGCCCCGGCGACTATCATGTTGAGGAGCGGCCATGCATCGGGTGGAGAGCTATGTGGCGGGCGGCTGGCACCGGCCGTCGAGCGATGGTCGGACGCTGCTTGATGCTGCTACCGGCGAGACCGTCGCCGAACTGTCGCCTGCGGGCATCGACCTTGCCGCGGCCGTCGAGCACGGCCGCGACATTGGTGGCCCCGCGCTCCGGGAGCTGACCTTCCACCAGCGGGCGACCATCCTGAGAAACGTCGGCAAGATGCTCCTGGCCGACGAGGTCAAGGAACCGCTCTACGACCTCTCGTACTGCACCGGGGCCACCCGGGCCGACTCTTGGATCGACATCGAGGGCGGTGCCGGGGTGCTGCTGTCGTACGCCAGCAAGGCCCGGCGCGAGCTGCCCAACTCCACCGTGGCCGTCGACGGCGCCACCGAGGCCTTGTCGCGGGACGACTCCTTCTCGGCGGTGCACGTGCTCACGCCCCGCAAAGGGGTGGAGGTGCAGATCAACGCGTTCAACTTCCCGGTGTGGGGGATGCTGGAGAAGCTCGCGCCCGCCTTCATCGCCGGCGTGCCCTCCATCGTCAAGCCGGCGTCGCCCACCGCCTACCTGGCCGAGGCCGCGGTCCGGCTCATAGTCGAGTCGGGCCTGTTGCCAGAGGGATCCCTGCAACTGCTGTGCGCCTCACCCGACGAACTGGCCGGTCTGCTCGACTGCCTCGGCGGCCAGGACAGCATCGCCTTCACCGGCTCGGCCGCCACCGCGGCCGCGCTGCGGGCCCATCCCGCGGTTACTGCCAGGGCCACCCGGCTCAACGTTGAGGCCGACTCCCTCAATGCGGCGGTGCTGGCTCCGGCGGCCGCCCCCGGCACCGCCGAGTTCGACCTGTTCACGGCCGAGGTCGTCTCCGAGATGACGGTCAAGGCCGGCCAGAAGTGCACCGCCATCCGCCGGGCGCTCGTACCGGAGCGGCACCTGGATGCTGCTGCCGAGGCCCTCGCCGCGGCCCTGCAGGCCGTGGCCGTGGGCGATCCCCGCGACCGGGCCACCGGCATGGGCTCCCTCGTCGGCCTGGCCCAGCGCGACGAGGTGGCCGCCTCGGTGGCCGCGCTGTGTGAGGCCGCGGCGCCCATAGTGGACTCCTGCGACCTTTCCGGCGTCGACGCCGTGGCAGGGGCGTTCATGGCCCCCACCCTGCTGCAGGCCACCGATTCCCGATCCTCGGTGATCCACACCACCGAGGCGTTCGGGCCGGTGTCGACCCTCGTGCCCTACGGCAGCATCGAGGAGGCGGTCGAGCTTGTCGCGGCCGGCGGCGGAAGCCTGGTCGCCTCGCTCTACGGTGCCGACCCCGACGAGATCACCGACCTCTCGCGACAGGTCGCCTCGCATCACGGCCGGGTGATGATCATGGACCAGAGGATGGCCGCGGCCAGCACCGGCCACGGGTCGCCCCTGCCGCCGCTGGTGCACGGCGGACCCGGCCGGGCCGGCGGCGGCCAGGAGATGGGAGGCATGCGAGGCGTGTACGCCCACATGCAGCGCACCGCGGTGCAGGGCTCGCCCGACATGCTCACCGCAGTGACCGGCGAGTACATCGGAGGATCGGTGACCCGGGAGCACAAGGGGCACCCGTTCAAGCTGACCTACGACGACCTCGAGGTGGGTGACTCCATCACAACCGAGCCCCGTGCGGTCACCCGGGCCGATATCGCCGCCTTCGCCGAGAGCACCGGCGACAAGTTCTACGCCCACATGGACGACGAGGCCGCCGCCCGCAGCCCGATCTTCAACGGCCTGGTGGCCCACGGATACCTGGTGCTGTCGTTCGCGGCCGGGCTGTTCGTGTGGCCCGACGAGGGCCCGGTGCTGGCCAACTACGGCATCGACCGGCTGCGCTTCGCCAAGCCCACCTACCCCGGTGACGAGATCCACGTGGTGCTCACCTGCAAGCGCAAGACGCAGCTCGACGGCCGCGGCTACGGCGAGGTGGCCTGGGACACCAGGGTCATCAACCAGCACGGCGAGGTCAACGCGGCCTACGACGTGCTGACCATGGTGGCCAACGCACCCGGCGTCAACGGAGCCCCCGAGGCGAGCGGAGATGGCTAGATCCTGGCCGACGATGGAGGCTTTCGAGGCCTTCCTCGACGACGGCGGCCTGGTCGAGGTCGACGACGGAATGCCCGACCCCTACCGCCAGGCGGTGTTCGCCTTCATCGAGATGCACGCCAACAGCGAGCTGATGGGCGGCCTCACCGAGCGGGACTGGATCCCCAAGACCCCCGGGCTGCGCCACAAGATGGCGGTGCTGGCCAAGACCCAGGACGAGATCGGCCACGGGCACCTGCTCTACATGGTGGCCGCCGACCTGGGCATCAAGACCCGGGTCGAGATGCTCGAGGACCTGTTCGCAGGGCGCAGCCGCTTCCACAACGTGTTCCACTACCGGGCGGTCACCTGGGGCGACCAGGTGGCCATCGCCTTCCTGGTCGACGCGGCCGCGCTGATCAGCCAGCAGGCCGTGTTCAAGAACTGCTCCTACGGCCCCTACAAGCGCATCCTGCGCCGGATCATCGCCGAGGAGGGGTTCCACATGCGCCTGGGCGAGGACCGGATGATGCGCATCGCCGAGGGCACCGCCCGCCAGCGCCGGATGTTCCAGGAGTCGCTCGACCGGTGGTTCTGGCCCGCGCTCCAGCTGTTCGGCCCGGACTCCAAGCCCGACGACGTGCTGCTGCGGTGGCATATCAAGTCCGAGCGCAACGAGGCGCTGCGCGACCGGTGGGTGCAGAAGTTCGTTCCTATGCTGCAGGACTACGGGTTCACCATCCCCGCACCCGACCTGCGCTGGGACGACGAGGCCCGCCGCTGGGATGTGGGGCCGATCGACTGGGAGCCGCTCAAGCGCACGCTTGCTCAGGGCGGCCCGGACTCGGCTCGCCGCATCGGCGAAGCCGCCGACAACTGGTCCCGCACCGCCTGGGTGAGAGCCGCCCTCTCCAACGGCAACGGTTCGTAGGCCATGCACGTCTACGAGGTGTTCATCAAGAAGGACGGCCGCGACGAGTTCCGCCATGTCGGCGCACTGGAGGCGGCCACCGACGAGCTGGCCCTGGTGCTCGCCCGTGAGGGCTATGTGCGCCGCGCCGAGGGCGACCGCCTGTGGGTGGTACGCCGCGACCACGTGATCGTGGCGGATGACGACTTCGTGACGCCCAACGCGGACAAACCGCATCGCCACCACGACGGCGCGGCCGTGGCCGCCCGCCGCAAGGCCGCCCGCGAGGTGCGACAGTGAGTCCCACGGGCGAATTGACAGCGTTTCGCGCGCTATGCGTGCGTTTCGCTGCCAGTTCGCGGTGAGGGCTTGGGCATGAACGAACAGGCGGCGATCAGGGAGTTCCTGCTGGCCTTCGCCGACGATGAGCACCTGATGGGCCAGCAGCACACCGAGTGGATCGGCGTGGCCCCGTTCCTGGAGGAGGATCTCGCATTCTCCAGCATCGGCCAGGACGAGCTCGGGCACGCCGCGCTTCTCTACGAACTGGTGCTCGAACTCGACGGGATCGAACCAACCGACACCGCCATCGACAAGATCGCCTTCGGAAGGCCTAGCCATGACTACCGGTGCTGCCACCTGGTCGAGTACACGACCAACCACTGGGCCGAGGCTCTCGTGCGGCACTGGATCTACGACACCTTCGAGGAGATGCGTTGGCGGCTGGTCAGGGACTCGTCGCTGCCCAGGCTGGCGGCCATCGCCGGCAAGGCGCTGCAGGAGGAGGCGTTCCACCGCCGTCACGCCGACGCCCTGCTGGACAAGCTCCTGGCGGCACCCGAGGCCCGGACCCGGATTCTCGAGGCCCTCGAAGCCGTCGCATCCCTGGTCCCCGGCCTCTGCGAGGGAACTGCCGGGGAGGTCGCCGCGGTTGACGGCGGCCTGGCCGCGGGACCAACCGCCGGGCTGCTCGAACCGCTGGTCCGGCACGCCGGGGGACGGTTCGGCGGTGCCGCGACGGGCGCGTTCGGTGCCGACGGTTCGGCGAACGGGCTCGGCGCTGGTGCCGCCGCGGGTGGGCTTGGTGCCGGTGGCTCGGTGAACGGCCAGGTCGGGCGCACCCGGCGGTCAGGCTGGTTCGAGCCGCTCATGGCTCGTATGCGGGAGGTTCTCGACTACGACTTGGAGGCTGTGTGGTGAACGTGTCCGACCATGGCTGTTACGAGCCGATCGAGAGGGCGTCGCTGGACGAGTTGCGCAGCCTGCAACTGGCCCGTCTGCGCAACACGCTGGCGCACGCCTACGACAATGTCGCCCACTACCGGCACACGTTCGACAACGCCGGGGTGGGTCCCGATGACCTGAGTGATCTGGCCGATCTCGCCCGGTTCCCGTTCCTCACCAAGTCCGACCTGCGCGACAACTACCCGTTCGGGATGTTCGCGGTGCCCCGCTCCGACATCCTGCGGGTCCATGCGTCGTCGGGCACCACCGGCAAGCCGACCGTGGTGGGCTACACCCAGGGCGACATCGACGTGTGGGCCCAGTTGATGGCCCGCTCCATCTACGCGGCGGGGGGCCGCCCCGGCGACGTCGCCCACGTGGCTTACGGCTACGGGCTGTTCACCGGCGGCCTGGGCGCCCACTACGGCGCGGAGAGGCTGGGATGCACGGTGGTGCCGGTGTCGGGCGGCCTGACCGAGAGGCAGGTGACCTTGATCGCGGACTTCGAGCCCCGCATCATCCTGGTGACCCCGTCGTACTGCCTGAACCTCATCGACGAGATGCAGCGTCGAGGCATGGACCCGGTGTCGTGCTCGCTCGAGGTCGGGATCTTCGGCGCCGAGCCGTGGACCGAGGAGCTGCGATCCGAGATCGAGGACCGCCTGGGCATCGACGCGGTGGACATCTACGGGCTGTCGGAGGTGATGGGACCGGGCGTGGCCCAGGAGTGCGCCGAGACCAAGGACGGGCCCACGCTGTGGGAGGACCACTTCTACCCCGAGATCATCGACCCCGAGACGGGCGAAGTCCTGCCTGAAGGCAGCTTCGGTGAGCTGGTGCTGACCGCGCTGACCAAGCGGGGCCAGCCGGTGGTGCGCTACCGCACCCGCGATCTCACCCGGTTGCTGCCGGGCACCGCCCGCACCATGCGCCGCATCGAGCGCGTCACCGGCCGATCCGACGACATGCTGATCGTGCGGGGCGTCAACGTGTTCCCGTCCCAGGTCGAGGCCGAGGTGCTCAAGGTGGACGGTCTCACCCCGCACTTCCAGATAGAGGTGGACCGGTCGGCCAACCTGGCCGCCCTGACGGTTCGCGTCGAGCAGGATCCGGCGGCGCGCCAGGCGGCCGAGGATCTGGCCACCGCCCTGGCCCGCCACATCAAGGGCAACATCGGGGTCTCCGCCGAGGTGGTCGTGACCGAGCCCGGCGGTGTGCCCCGCTCCGCAGGGAAAGCCCAGCGAGTGGTGCCCACCGGATGAGAGACATAGCCGCCGCCGTGCGGCAGCGCTGCTCCGAGCCCGACATCTCGGCCCGGTCCGTGCTGGTCACCGTTCTGGGAGACTCGGTGCTGCCGGTCACCAAGACGCTGTGGCTCTCGAGCCTCTTCGAACTGGCCGAGCCGTTCGGGTTCAGCGAGCGGCTGGTTCGCACGTCGATGTTCCGCCTGGTCGCCGAGGGCTGGATGTCCAACGAGCGGATCGGTCGCCGGAGCCGCTATTCGATGACGCTGCTGGCGGTGCGGGAGTCCGAGGACGCCGACCGCCGCATCTATAGCAGGGAGTCGGGCAGTTGGGACGGCTCGTGGACGTTCGCCGTGGTCGACACCCCGTCGATGCTCCCGGAGGAGCGCGACCGGATCGTCAGGCACCTGCGCTGGCACGGGTTCGTGGCCCTGGGCCGGGGGCTGATGGCTTCGCCCTCGGCAACGGCCGAGAGTTTGCGGGAGCTGTTGAGGCTCGTGGAGCCGCTCGCGGCCGTTCCGACCGGACAGGCTGAACTCGATGACCTTGAGAACCTGGTGGACGGCGGCTACTTCGCGGAGGCCTTCCGCACCGCCGACACCGAGGCGGCGTACCGGGACTTCCTGACCCGCTACAAGCCATGGCAGCGCGAAGACCTGGCCGCCTCGGCACCGCTCGACGCCTACAGCCTGCGCACCATGCTGGTGCACGAGTTCCGCCGGGTCCGCCTGCGGGCACCCGATGTGCCGGCCGAACTGCTGCCGCCCGACTGGATCGGCAACCGTGCCTACGACGTTGCCGCCGACCTCTACCGTCGGCTCAGCCCGCCCGCAGCCCAAGCCCTCGGCGAGATCCTCGACATCGACTACCCCGCCTTGATGCCCAACCGGTTCGAGCCGCAGGCTTGAGCTTGCCGAGAGATGAGTACACAGCGGAGGCCTTCCGGTCCGAAGGCTAGGGTTGGGCCGTGCCCTTCAGACGGATCGTGGCCAAGCTGTTCAGCCGGCGGGACGCCCCACCAGAGGGCGAACCGCAGCGAGAGCCGCACGAGCGGCGGACCAGCGACGACTGGCGACGCGAATTCGAGCTCGAGAAAGAACTCAGGCGGGGCATGAGAGGCGACTGACAGGAAGGACCTGCAGCCGAGCCGGCGGGGCCGGCGACGGCTGAACGCCGCCGCCGGCCCGAACCGGATGTGTGTCTAGCTAGGGGCTACTCGCCGCCGGGGAGCAGTGTGACCGGCACGCGCTGCCAGTTGTTGCCGATGACGTCGATGCCGGCGTTGCGCAGGTTGGTAACCGCCTCCCAGGCGATCTCGGGGCGGTAGGCGTCGTCGTCGGGAGCCGAGGCGAGGATTCCCTCGCTGGTGGCGACCGCGACGGTCTGGTCCCACAGGTCCGTGTCCATCACGCCCACGCCCTGCGGCGACGGCCAGATCAGGGCGTTGATCTCGTTGAGCTGCCAGGTCTGGTGCGACCGGCCCAGAGTGGGCGCGTTGTCGAGAACGATGTCCACGCACTCCTCGGGGTTGTCGCGGCAGTAGATCCATCCCTTGAGCGACGCCTCGACGAACTTGACCGCGGTCTCGTGGTACGCGGGGTCGTCGTCCAGCCGGTTGGCGTCGGCCCACAGAGCATCCTGGAGCATGGCCGTGCCCACATCATTCCAGTTGATGATGTTGAGGTCCTCGGGCTGGTACAGCTCGCCGGTGTCGGGGTTGACCGTCTCGAGCACCTGGGCGTACTCGTTGTAGATCATGGCCTGGGCGGCGTCGATCTCGCCGCTGATCAGCGCCAGCATGTCGAAGTTCTGCTGGACCAGCTGAACGTCGGATGCCGGGTCGAGCCCGTTCCGGCGGAGGCCGGCCAGCAGCTCGAACTCGTTGCCGAAGCCCCAGTTGCCGACAGTGCGGCCCTGCAGGTCGGCCACCGTGGAGATGCCGGAGTCGGCGAAGGCCACCTGGAGGGTGGCGCTGCGCTGGAAGACCTGGGCGATGTTGGTGATGTTGGCGCCCTCCTCGCGTGGCACTAGGCCACGAGGCACCCAGGACACCGCGAAGTCGGCGGCACCCGAGTCCAGGACCGAGGCGGGCACGATCTCCACGCCGCCCTCGAGGATCTCCACGTTGAGTCCGTAGTCCTCGTAGATGCCGGTGGCCACGGCCGCGTAGTAGCCGGCGAACTGCGACTGGGTGAACCATTGCAGCTGCAGGGTGACATCGACCGGCGCCGCGGGCTCGGGCTCGGCCATCGCCTCCGCCGCGGCCGCCTCGGCCTCGGCAGCAGCCGCTTCGGCCTCTGCCTGAGCAGCCGCGGCTGCCTCAGCCTCCGACTGGGCCGCGGCTGCTTCGGAGGCAGCCGCTTCCAGCTCCGCCTCCAACGCGGCGACGACCTCGGGGTCTATCGCCCCCTCGGCTTCGGCCATGGCCTCCGCGAGCGCTGCCTCGGCCTCGGCTGCCCTGGCGGCAGCCGCCTCGGCCTCGGCCTCGGCCGCGTCGGCCTCAGCTTGGGCGGCTGCGGCGTCGGCCTCGGCGGCCGCGGCGTCCGCCGCGCTGGTGTCCGGAACGGCTGGCTCCTCGTCGTCGCCACAGGCGGCGGCGATCAGGCCCAAGGCCAGAAGCGGCACCAATAGGCGGATCAACGTTTTCTTGGTTTTCATGGTTTCCCTCCCCGGGGTGGGTTATCTCTGACGAGACTCAGTTGCACGCGTCATGCCGACCTCCTGGCCACGAAGTACCAGGGCATGACGAGGCGCTCGACAAGGACTGCGAGCGCGTAGAGGCCGATTCCCACCAGCGAGCCGGCCAGCACCGCGGCCCAGGCGTCGTCGTAGCGGGTCAGTCCGGCCGAGTTGGTGATGAGGTTGCCCAGGGCGTCCTGGCGGCCACCGAAGTACTCGGCCACGATGGCGGCGATCACGGCCAGCGAAGTTGCCAGTTTCAGCGCGGTGAAGAAGAACGGCATGGCGTTGGGGATGCGTACCTCCCGCATGATCCGCCACTTGCCGGCCCCGTAGGACTCCATCAGCTCGATCTGGCTCGGCTCCACCTGCGTCAGGCCCCGGGCCGTGTTGATGAAGATCGGGAAGAACACCAGCACCACCACCACGGCCTGGTTGGAGCGGGGCGACAGGAGCCCGAACCAGGCGTTGAAGATCGGGGCCAGCGCGATGATCGGAACCGCATTGACGGCCACCGCCAGTGGAGTGAGCGTCTCGTTGGCAGCCCGGGATGCGGTGACCAGCAGAGCGAACGCCGCTCCCACCACGACTCCGGCGAGCAGACCGGTGACGATGATGAAGCCGGTGACTCCGGTGGCGGTGATGATGGCGTCGAAGTTCTCCGCCACCGCGCTCCCGATCTCCGAGGGAGGCGGCAGCACGAAGCCGTCGGGTCGCAGTATCGCCAGAACCGCCTCCCAGCCGCCGAAGATGACCACCGCAGCCACCACCGGAGGCAGCCAGGAGCGCAGCAGCGTCCTCGCCGCGGCCACAGCTAGTGACCTCCCCGCAGCGCGTCGCGCACTGCGGTGACGTTGCTGAAGAAGGCGGGATCGTCCCGGGTCGCGTCGGTGCGCGGGCCCAGATCGTTGTCGATCACGGCCGCGATCCTCCCCGGGCGGGGCGACATGACCGCCACCTTGGTGGACAGGAACACCGCCTCGGGTATGGAGTGGGTGACGAACACGACGGTGATCTGGGTCTCCGACCAGATGCGCAGCAGCTCGTTCTGCATGTGCTCCCGGGTCATCTCGTCGAGCGCGCCGAACGGCTCGTCCATCAGCAGCAGCTGCGGGTGGAACGACATGGCCCGGGCGATGGCGATGCGCTGCTGCATGCCCCCGGAGAGCTCGGCGGGGTGGTGACGGGCGAACTCGGTGAGCTTGACCAGCTCGAGCATCTCGGCGGACCGCTGGCGCCGGTCGGCTGCCTTCCAGCCCATCAGCTCGAGCGGCAGCTCAATGTTGCGCGTAACGTTGCGCCACTCGAACAGGCCCGCCCGCTGGAACACCATGGAATAGTCCCGGTCGAGGCGGGCCGCGTCCGCGGCCTTGCCGTTGACGAGGACGGTGCCGTCGCTGGCATCGACGAGCGCCGCGATGAGGCGCAGCAGCGTGCTCTTTCCGCAGCCCGAAGGGCCGATGAGCGTGACGAAGTCGCCCTGGTCGATGTGAAGGTCGATGTCTTCGAGGGCCTTCACCTCGTTGTGGCGCCCGGGATTGAAGATCTTGGACGCGCCGCGGATCTCGACGGCCGGGGCCTGGTCGTTCATGTCGGGGCCTGCGTCGTTCATGTCGGGGCCTGCGTCGTTCATGTCACGGTCTCCCGACCCTTGCGGCCGACCAGTCCGTACTCGATCGTCGAGATCACCGCGAACACGAAGATCCCCAGCGCGGCCGCGCCCAGCACCGCCACATAGAGGCGCTCCGGGCCGGTGGTGTAGCGCTGGGCCTCCAGCAGCACACGGCGGCCCAGACCGCCCTTGACCCCGGCCGAGATCTCTCCCACGATGGCTCCCACCACGCTGGCGGTGGCCGCGATCTTGAACGCCGCGAACAGGTACGGCAGCGCGGCCGGCAGCCGCAGGCGCCACAGGGTCTGGACCCAGCGGGCCGCGTAGGAGTCCATCAGTTCGAGGTTCTCGGGCCGGGGTGACTGCAGGCCCCGCAGGCCGTTGATCGTCACCGGGAAGAACGTCAGGTAGGTGGCGATTATCGACACCGACATCCAGTCCTGCCACTCGAAGGGCAGGAAGTCGAAGCTCTTGCGGCCCCAGATCACGATGATGGGCGCGATGGCGATGAGCGGGATGGTCTGGCTGGCGATCACGTGGGGCACCAGAGCCCGCTCCAAGCGCCCGGATGTGGTGAGCACGATGGCGATGCTGAGGCCCACCATCACGCCGATGGCGAATCCCACGGCTGCCTCCCGCAGGGTGAAGGCGGCCTCCTTGCCGACGATCGACCAGAAGGGCTCGTTGGTGCCCCTCGGCTCCTCGAAGATCCCCGACACGATGTCGAGAACCGGGGGCATCTTGAGGTCGTCGGACCCGGGCAGGATCGAGCCGATTATCGGCCAGCCCGACTGAGCGTCGTCGATGGACGCGCCCACCGCCTTGTAGGCGCTGTAGGCCAGACCCAGCAGGCATATGAACACGGCCAGCACGACCACCTGACGGCCGGTCCTGCGCATGCGGGCCCGCCGCTGCTCCCGGGCGGCCTGCAGGCGAAGCATCTGCTCGAAGACGATCGGATCGTCGGCGGCCCCGGCCACCGCGGCCCCGTCAGCCGCATCGATCATGGTCTCAGTCGAAGCCTGATGGGCGGGATCGATCATCGAATCAACGGTTCTGACCAGGTACGGAACTCACGGTGGGGATCAGTCCCTGAGCGCGGGGATGATCCGCTGGCCGTAGGCGTTGAGCGTCTCGTCCTTCTGGTCGTGCATCAGGTAGATGGCGAACTGGTCGACACCCAGGTCGCGCAGCTCCTGTAGGCGGGCGATGTGGTTGTCGGCGTCGCCGAGGATGCAGAAGCGGTCGATCACGTCGTCGGGCACGAAGTCGGTGTGCACGTTTCCCGCCTTGCCGTGCTCGGAGTAGTCGTAGCCCTCCCGGCCCCTGATGTAGTCGGTGAGGGCCTGGGGCACGCCGGCGCCGGTGTCGCCGTAGCGGTCCACCAGGTCGGCCACATGGTTGCCGACCATGCCGCCGAACCAGCGGACCTGGTCGCGCTGGTGGGCCAGGTCGTCTCCCACATACGCGGGCGCGGCCACGCACATGTACAGCCCGTCGGGATCACGTCCCGCCTCGGCCGCAGCCTTGCGGACGGCCGCGATGGTCCACTCGGTGATCTGAGGATCGGCGAGCTGGAGGATGAACCCGTCGGCCTGCTGGCCGCAGAGCCTCAAAGCCCGGGGCCCGTAGGCGGCCATCCAGATGTCGAGCCGGCCGCCCGCCGACCACGGGAATTGCTGGCGGGTGCCGTTGTAGTCGACCTCCCGGCCCTCGACCAGGCCCTTGATGACCTTCATCGACTCGGCCAGGGTGGCCAGGCTGGTGGGAGTGTGGCCCAGCACCCGCATGGCTGAGTCGCCCCGGCCGATGCCGCAGACGGTGCGGCTCCCGAACATGTCGTTGAGGGTGGCGAACAGCGAGGCGATGACCGTCCAGTTGCGGGTGCCGGGGTTGGTGACCATCGGTCCGATCGTCATGCGGTTCGTGGCCGACAGCATCTGGCTGTAGATCACGAACGGCTCCTGCCAGAGCACATGGCTGTCGAAGGTCCATCCGTGGGAGAACCCGTGCGTCTCGGCTTGCCGGGCCAGGTCCACCACCCGCCATGCCGGCGGGTCGGTCTGGAGGACGACGCCGAAGTCCATGTTCGTATCGTGACTAGCGGTTACGGGGGAAGCCGAGGTCGACGGCGCTGTCGGCGGGGTCGGGCCAGCGGGTGGTGATGGCTTTGGCCTTGGTGAAGAAGTGGATGCCCTCGGGGCCGTACATGTGGGTGTCGCCGAACAGCGAGTTCTTCCAGCCGCCGAAGGAGTGGCAGCCCACCGGCACCGGGATGGGGACGTTGATCCCCACCATGCCGGCGTCGGCGTCGAGCTGGAACTGGCGGGCCGCGCCCCCGTCGCGGGTGAAGATGGCCGCGCCGTTGCCCCACGGGTTCTGCTCGATCAGCTCCACCGCCTCGTGGTAGCTGTCGGAGCGCACCACGCACAGCACCGGACCGAAGATCTCGTCCTGGTACACGGTCATGTCGGGGGTGACGTTGTCGAGCAGCGACACCCCGAGGAAGAACCCGTCGTTGTCGAACACCGCCTCCCGGCCGTCCATGACCACGGTGGCGCCCTCGTCGGCGCCGATGCCGACGTAGCCGGCCACCCGGTCGCGGTGCTCGCGGGTGATCAGCGGGCCCATCTCGGAGTCGGGGTCGTCGCCGGGGCCGACCCGCAGTTTGTCCATGCGCACCCTGATGGCGTCCACCAGCGGGTCGCCGGCGTCGCCCACGGCCACCACCACCGACACCGCCATGCACCGCTCCCCGGCAGAGCCGTAGGCGGCCGACACGGCCGCGTCGGCGGCCAGGTCCAGGTCGGCGTCGGGCAGCACCACCATGTGGTTCTTGGCCCCCGCGAGGGCCTGCACCCGCTTGCCGGCCGAGGTGCCCGTCTCGTACACGTAGCGGGCGATGGGGGTGGACCCGACGAAGCTCACCGCGGCCACGTCGGGATGGGTCAGCAGCCGGTCCACGGCCACCTTGTCGCCGTTGACGACGTTGAGCACGCCCGGCGGGAATCCGGCCTCGAACGCGAGCTCGGCCACAAGGCGGGGCGCTGACGGGTCGCGCTCGGAGGGCTTGAGCACGAAGGTGTTGCCGCAGGCCAGAGCGTTGGGGATCATCCACAGTGGCACCATGGCCGGGAAGTTGAACGGCGTGATGCCGGCCACCACCCCCAGCGGCTGGCGCACCGTGTACACGTCGACGCCGCCCGACGCCTGGGCGTTGTAGCTGCCCTTGAGCAGGTCGCCCAGGCCGCAGGCGAACTCGATGTTCTCCAGGCCCCGGGCCACCTCGCCCAGCGCGTCGGAGCGCACCTTGCCGTGCTCGGCCGTCAGCCGGGCCGCGATCTCGGCCGCGTTGGCCTCCACCAGGTTGCGGAAGGCGTGCATCAGCTTGGTGCGGGCCGCCAGCGACGTGTGGCGCCACTCCTCGAAGGCGGCCGACGCCGACGCCACCGCCATGTCGACCTCGGCCACGCTGGCCAGCCCGACCTCTGCGGACTGCTCGCCGGTGGCCGGGTTGAACACCGGATGGGACCGGCCGGACTCGCAGGGCAGGGCCGCTCCGTCAACGAAATGCTGAATTGTCTCCACGTGGAGTCTCCTGTCTTGTCAGGTGGAGCAGAGGGATGCGGGTCGCCATCGGCGGCTAGATCAGGTACTGGCTCAGGCCTCTCGGCAGGTATGCGCCGTCGCCGGCCCGGCCCAGGTACTGGCCGTTGTCGATGAGCTTCCTGCCCCGTGAGAACACTGTGTCGACGTGGCCTGTCACCTCGGTGCCCTCGTAGGCGGAGTGGTCCATGTTCATGTGGTGGTTCTCGACGCTGATGGTCCACTGCTTGTCGGGGTCGTAGATCACGACGTCGGCGTCGGAGCCTGCAGCGATGATCCCCTTGCGGGGGTAGAGGCCCATCATCCGGGCAGGGGTGGTGGCGCACAGCTCCACCCAGCGGGCCAGGCCGATCTCGCCGGTGACCACGCCCTGGTAGATCAGGTCCATGCGGTGCTCGACGCCGCCGATGCCGTTGGGGATGGCCCGGAAGTCGTTCAGGCCCAACTCCTTCTGCTCCTTCATGCAGAACGGGCAGTGGTCGGTGGACACCACGGCCAGATCGTTGGTGCGCAGCCCCCTCCACAGATCGTCCTGGTGGCCCTCGGCCCTCGACCGCAGCGGGGTGGAGCACACGTAGGCGGCCCCCTCGAAGCCGGGACGGCCCAGATGCTCCTCCAGGCTGAAGTGCAGGTACTGCGGGCATGTCTCGGCGAACACGTTCATGCCGGCGTCGCGGGCAATGGCCACCTGCTCGAGGGCCTCGGAGGCCGAGAGGTGGACGATGTACAGGGGCGCCGCCCCCACCTTGGCGAGCTGGATGGCCCGGTGGGTGGCCTCCGACTCCAGTTCCTTGCGGCGCACGTAGCCGTGGGTGACCGGGCTGATCTCGCCCCGCTCGAAGGCCTGCTCGGCCAGCACGTCGATGGCCAGGCCGTTCTCGGCGTGCATCATGATGAGCCCGCCGTTGCCGGCGGCCTGCTGCATGGCCCGCAGGATCTGGCCGTCGTCGGCCAGGAACACGCCGGGATAGGCCATGAACAGCTTGAAGCTGGTGATGCCCTCGTTGACCAGCAGGTCCATCTCCTTGAGCGAGTCGTTGTCGACGCCCCCGATGACCATGTGGAAGCCGTAGTCGACCGCGCAGTTGCCCTCGGCCTTGGCCATCCAGGCGTCTAGACACTCCCTCACGTTCTCGCCGGTCTTCTGCACCGCGAAGTCCACGATGGTGGTCGTGCCGCCCCAGGCCGCGGCCCGGGTGCCGGTCTCGAAGGTGTCGGAGGCGAATGTCCCGCCGAAGGGCAACTCCATATGGGTGTGGACGTCGACGCCGCCGGGCACCACAAGCCTGCCGGTGGCGTCGACGACCTCCGCTCCCTGCTCGGCCGCGACCGCGATGTCGCTGCCGGGGCGCAGGACCGCCGTGATCTGCTCGCCGTCGATCAGCACCTCGGCCGGATCCGCGCCGGTCGAGCTGACGACGGTGCCTCCCTTGATGAGCGTTGCCATCTTTGTCTCCTTCCGGTGCCTCCGGCCGTTCGAACTGCCGGCGAGTCAGGTCATGGAGCGGTCAGGGGTCCGTACAGGTCGGGCCGGCGGTCCCGGTAGAAGGCCCACTGGGACCGGACCTCCTCGATCTGGTCGAGGTCGAGGTCGCGCACCACCAGCTCCTCGGTCACCTCCGACGCGGTCCCGTCCACGAATTGCCCTCTCGGGTTGGCGAAGTACGAGGTGCCGTAGAAGTCGTTGTCGCCCAGCGGCTCGATCCCCACCCGGTTGATGGCCCCGACGAAGTACATGTTGGCCACTGCGGCCGAGGTCTGCTCGAGCTGCCAGAGGTACGCCGACAGGCCGCGGCTGGTGGCCGACGGGTTGAAGACGATCTCCGCTCCGGCCAGTCCGAGCGCGCGCCAGCCCTCGGGGAAGTGGCGGTCATAGCAGATGTACACGCCCACCGTGCCGACCGCGGTCTCGAACACCGGGTATCCGAGGTTGCCGGGACGGAAGTAGAACTTCTCCCAGAACCCTTTGACCTGCGGGATGTGAGTCTTGCGGTACTTGCCCAGGTAGCTGCCGTCGGCGTCGATGACGGCCGCGGTGTTGTACAGGAACCCGGCCTTCTCGTGCTCGTACATGGGCAGCACCAGCACCATCCCGTGCTTGGCCGCCAGCTCCTGGAACCGCTTGGTGGTGGGCCCGTCCGGTATGGCCTCGGCGTAGGAGTAGAACTCGGTGTCCTGCACCTGGCAGAAGTAGGGACCGTAGAACAGCTCCTGGAAGCACATCACCCGGGCGCCGGCCGACGCCGCCTCCGCCACGTACTTCTCGTGGAGCTCGATCATCGACTCCTTGTCGCCGGTCCAGGCCACCTGGACAATTGCCGACGTAACGGTTCGTGCCATGTGTGCCCTCCCGATCTCATCGGACGCCCGCTCGGCCCCATGAGAAAGGGCGATCTTAGCGAAACTCCGGCCTGCGTCAATCGTGATAGTTGCGACGTGAGGAGATGACGCCGGTGTCGAAGCCGGCCAGGTGCAGGCCGCCATGGAACCGGGCGTGCTCGATCTTGAGGCACCGGTCCATCACGACATCGAGTCCGGCCGCGACGCAGCGCCTCGCGGCCTCGGGGCTCCACAGGCCGAGTTGCGCCCAGAACACCGGAGCCTCCACCGCGATGGCCTCGTCCGCGACGGAGGGCAGATCCTCGGCGCGGCGGAACACGTCGACGATGTCGGGCGTGACCGGCAGGTCCGCGAGCGACGCGTAAACCCGGCGGCCGAGGATCTCGCTCCCGGCAGAACGGGGGTTCACCGGGTACACCTCGAAGTCGGTGGACGATGACAGCAGGTAGGTGAGGACGAAGTAGCTGGCCCGGGCCAGGTTCGCCGAGGCGCCCACGACGGCCACCGAGCGGGACCGGTGCAGGATGCGTTGGCGCTCCAGCGCGGTCGGCGGCGTCCAGCCCTCCACTACAGGATGCTCAGCCTCAGCCATGGGGTTCCTTGGTGGCCGCGGTCAGGGCCTGGTCGAGGTCCCAGAGGATGTCGTCGACATCCTCCAGCCCCACCGATATGCGCACCATGTCCGGCGATACGCCTCCCGCCTCCAGCTCTTCGTCGGAGAGTTGCTGATGGGTGGTGGAGGCCGGGTGGATCACCAGCGTCTTGGCGTCGCCCACATTGGCCAGGTGCGACACCATCTGCAGCGATTCGATGAAGCGGGCCCCGGCGGCGCGCCCGCCCACCACTCCGAAGGTGAAGATGGCACCGGGACCGGAGGGCAGGTAGCGGCGGGCGAGGTCGTGCTGCGGATGGTCGGGCAGCCCCGCCCACAGCACCCAGGCCACCCGGTCGTCGGCGTCCAGCCACTCGGCCACGGCCCGGGCGTTTGCCACGTGGGCCTCCATGCGCAGCGGCAGCGTCTCGATCCCCTGGAGCAGCAGGAACGCGTTGAACGGCGACAGGCAGGCCCCGGTGTCGCGCAGCTGCTCGGCCCGCACCTTGGTGCAGAAGGCGTACTCGCCGAAATTGTCCCACCAGCGCAGCTCGTTGTAGCTCGGGATCCGCTCGACCATGTGGGGGAAGCGGCCCGAGTCCCAGTCGAAGCGGCCCGCCTCCACGATCACGCCGCCTATCGAGGTTCCGTGGCCGCCCAGGAACTTGGTGGCCGAGTGCAGGGCGATGTCGACGCCGTGGTCGAGCGGCCGGCACAGGTAGGGCGTGGCGAAGGTGGAGTCAACCGCCAGGGGCAGCTTGTGGGCGGCTGCGACGTCGGCCAGGGCGGCCAGGTCGGCCACCGCGCCGGAGGGGTTGGCGATGATCTCGGTGTAGAGCAGCTTGGTGTTGTCGCGAACGGCGGCGGCGAAGGCGTCGGGATCGGTCCCGTCCACGAACGTCGTGTCGATGCCGAGGCGTCGCAGCGTGACGTCGAGCAGGGTGTAGGTGCCGCCGTAGAGACCGGCCGCGGCCACGACGTGGTCACCGGCTCCGGCCAGGGCGGTGACGGTGAGGAACTCGGCGGCCTGGCCGCTGGCGGTGGCCACCGCCCCGATGCCTCCTTCGAGGCTGGCCATGCGCTCCTCGAAGGCCGCGTTGGTCGGGTTGGATATCCGGGTGTAGATGGTGCCGTACTTCTGCAGCGCGAACAGGTCGGCGGCATCCGCCGTGTCCTCGAACACGAAGCTCGTGGACTGGTAGATGGGCACGGCCCGGGCGCCGGTGGTGGGATCGGGCTGGCTCCCCGCGTGCAGGGCTCTTGTGCGGAATCCCCATTGGCGGTCGTCCATGCCTTGACGATACTCATCCCGGCCGGCGGGTCCTGTCGTCGAGCGGAGACTCGTCGCCATCCGGCCGGCGGGTCCTGTCGTCGAGCGGAGACTCGTCGCCACCCGGCCGGCGGGTCCTGTCGTCGAGCGGAGACTCGTCGCCACCCGCCGGCCTGGTGCATCGCGCAATCGTGGCGCAGGGGACGGGATGGGCCGCGGTACGGTCAGCGGTGGTGGACCGGTTCCGCACTGAGACGATCGCCTTTGATTCGGCCGACGTGGCTGCTGTTGTGCGCGAGATGGAGGGCCTGGCGGCCCGTGGAGACGGCCTGGGCTGGATCAACATCGGTCCCGGCCTTCGGGACGACCAGATCGAGAAGCTGCCGGCGCCGACGGCACTGGGCCGCTGGTTCTCCGGGCGGGGGCCGGCGGTGCCGATGGCGACCTGGACCCCGCCGCGTGAAGTCCGGCCCGCCTCCCAGCCGACGGTGGGCGTGGAGCATGGCGCCGGGCCGAAGGCGCTGGACCGGCTCCGGGACGCCGGGGCTCCCCTGCCGCCGCGCTGGCGCAAGGTTCAGGATCACGCCAAGAACGGAATCGTCGTGCAGCCGGCCGCGGGGGCATCTCATGGCGAGGTGCTGCGCTGGCTGCTGTCGGCGTGCTGGGCGCTGTGCCCCATTGACATAGAGGACCATTGGCTGGCCGAGGTCCACCGCCCTATCTAGGGTTACCGTTTCGTGCCCCATTGGCTCCCAGAGATTGAGGGCACTACAGTTGGGTAAATGGACGCTTATCTCCCCCCCCCCCCGCTACGTGACATCCGTCCTAAAACTGAGACCGCGCCTCCCGGTCCTGCTGGCGGCCCTCGTCCTCGCCGTCATGGTGGGTGCGGGCATCTTCTCGCCCCCTGTCGCCGAGGCGCAGGTGTCAGGCCCGAACCTGTGCGATAACGATGCAACCGCGCCCGAACTCTGCCATACGTATCCCCGTCCCGCGTGGTCTTCAAAGCTGCATGTAAGGAAGTACTCTTCCAGCGGCAGGGAGTGGCTGGGCTGCTTCTCCGGCACTCTTGACGTCGCCGATCCCCTGGTGTTTTGCGCCAGGTCGCTGCCAGGGAAGGGTGTGCATATAACCCAGAACACAGGCTATTTCCGCTTCGGGGGCAAGAGCTGGTCGATCTGGGGACTCTCAAAGCCCGTAACCGGAACAGGGTTTGTGGCGCTCATCTCCGATCACCTCCCCCCGGAGCTCGAGACATACACGCTGCACGCGGGAGGCGAGACGCTTCACCTTCGGGATGCCGACATAGAGCGGGTGACGACCTCCGGGAACACCAAATTCACCTGGGTGCGCTGGCGGGGCAGCGAGTACGATCTGGACTGGTCCGAGGACGACCACGTCGATGTCTTCCTGGTGCCGCCGGTCTGGGCAGCCGAGTTGACCGTGGGAGAGGTGCAGTTCGGCTTGGGCTGCGGGGCCCCGCAGACCCCCACCACTTCCAGCGCGGACTGCTCCGCGGGCATTGCTCAGGCCGACAGAACAATCAGTTACAGAGGCGGCG
This sequence comes from Candidatus Aldehydirespirator sp., assembly GCA_965203575.1. Classification (GTDB taxonomy): domain Bacteria; phylum Actinomycetota; class Acidimicrobiia; order Acidimicrobiales; family Aldehydirespiratoraceae; genus Aldehydirespirator. Next base: position 634,752 of record OZ241894.1, on the reverse strand, counting down.
CCGTCAACCTGGAGTACGTCAACCTGCGGGAGCCGGACGGCGTCTTCGGCGGCAACAGCCTCCGCTTCGCCGTGAATACCGTGTTCGCGAACTATCACTTCATGACCCTGTGGGTGGACGGGAAACCGTTCCGGCTGGAGGACGCCGCGGACTACGGCTGCCACCACTGCAACTTCATCAGCGGCGTGGACCGCACCGGCGATCTGTGGGACTCCGGCTATGACGCCGTCAGCGGCAGGGGCTTCCACGTCTTCACCTGGGGCGACAGCGGCCTGAGCTGGGCCGAGGGCGATAAAGTGCTCCTCAGCTTGGAATATACGCCGCTGCTGTGGATGGAGTCCTCGACCACCCGGCCGGACCGCGTGGATCTGTTCCCGAAGTATGTGCGGGAGACCCTGCCGTCGGGCAGCGTGGAGGAGGCCCGCGGCGAAGACAACCCCGATGATCCCGCCGGCGGCTACTACTCGCTGCCGATCTGGATCAGCCATCCCGCGCCGCCTGGGGGGCTGCGGGTCGACCTGGTCACAGACCCCGCGAGCACGGCCACCGCAGGCGTGGACTACGAGTGGCTGAACTCCTATGACCCCTTCGTGCCGCTCGATCAGCAGGCCAAGGTGACCACGACGCCGTATGTGTTCTTCGAGGAGGGCGAGACGTACTACCACCGGGTCTTCCTGCGGATCATCGACGACGCCCACGAGGACAGCGGCGAGACCATCATCGTCAAACCAGTGGCCGAGGGCTTCGACAGCCGCGGGATGGTCATCACCATCTTGAACCACGACACCGGCCCGCCTCCCGGCGAGACGGAGGCCGAGCGGGTCAGCCTCGCCGCGGAGAAGGCGGCGGCAGAGGAGCGCGAACGCGACAGGCCCAAGCAGCCGATACCGGGCAAGTCCGACAACGCCGACCTCGCGACGCTGTCGTTGCCCGACATGGGCGTGCTGCACCCCGCGTTCGACCCCGACACCACCGACTACGCCATCCACCTCACCGAGCAGCAGGCCCGCTACCTCTCCATATTCGCCGAGATACGAACAGAGCACGCCGAGGCGACATTCGCCGCCCCCGGCAAGGACTTCAGCGCCTTCAACGCCGGCTGGTTCTCGCTGAGCACGGGCTACAGCTTCCACGAGCCGGTCACGTTCGAGGTGGTGGTAACCGCCGCCGACGCCTACACCACCAAGACCTACACCCTGACCACCACCACCGACCCCGTGCCCGTGCCGAAGCCCTACTCCCTCAGTCCCGCGGCCGGCGCCGTCGAGGGCGAGAGTGCTGCCCTGACCATCACCCTGGGCGAGGCTGCTCCGGCGGGCGGCGTGGAGTTCACGGTGTCGGCGGGATTCGGCGGCGGTTCCACCGCAACCTCCGACGACGTGGGGAGCATTACCTCCCCAGTTGCCGTGGCCGAGGGCGAGACCGCCCTGGACATCGCCATCCCGATAGCAGACGACGACGTGGACGAGGATGACGAGACCTTCACAGTGACCGTATCCGCCGCCACCGCCGGCTGGAGCATGGAGGGCGCCGGCAGGGACACCGCCACCGTAACGATCACCGACGACGACACGGCGGGGGTGACGGTGACCCCGAAGACACTGAACGTCGCCGAGGGCGGAAGCGGGACCTATTCGGTGGTCCTGGACAGCCGGCCCACGGCGGACGTGACCGTCACGCCCGCCATCTCCGACGACGGCGCGGCGAGCTTCCCCTCGGTGTCATTGGACTTCACCCGGGACGACAGGAACGTGGAACAGCCCGGTGACGACGCGACCGGCGGAGACGATGGCGCGGTGAGCTTCTCTCCGTCATCCCTGACCTTCACACCCTCCGACTGGAATGTGGCCCAGGACTTCACCGTGTCCGGCGTCGCCGACGAGGATGCCAACGACGAGACGGTCGGCATCAGCCACGACGTTGCCAGCAGCGACGCCAAGTACGAGGGCATTGCAGTGGACTCGGTGGAGGTGTCGGTGGATGACACGCCCGAGCCGGAGAGACAGGTACAGGAACCCCAGGTGGAACTGCCCGGCCCGGTGGCCGGCCTCCTGCTGGAAGCAACGGCGGACAGCGTAACCGTCAGTTGGCGGGCCCCGGAGTCCGGCGGCGCGCCCGACAACTACATCGTGCATCTGAAGCCGGCAGGGGGCGGCAAGGGCAAAGGCAAGGTCCATCGTCCCAAGGCCCCCAAGACGAGCACCACCTTCCGCAATCTGAAGGGCGGCGCGACCTACAAGGTATGGGTGCGGGCACAGAACGCGGGCGGCAAGGGCGAACGCGCCCACGCTGACATAACCCTGACGGATCCCGAGACGGCGGAGCAGCAGCAGGAGCGGGAGCCGGCCACATTCTCCGTAACCGCCGCGGCCCGGACCGCCGAGGGGAGTGACGCGACGCTGACCGTCACATTGAGCGAGGCCGCCCCGGCCGGGGGCGTGGAGCTCACGGTGTCGGCGGGCTACGGCGGCGGTGGCACCGCGACGGCGGAGGACGCGGGGAGCATCACATCCCCGGTCACCGTGGCCGAGGGCGAGACCGCCCTGGACATCGCCGTCCCGACAGCGGACGACGACGCGGACGAGGATGACGAGACCTTCACAGTGGTCATCGCCGCCGCGACCGGGGGCTGGGAGAAGGCCGGCGACGGCCAGGACACAGCCACTGTAACCATCGTCGACGACGACACTGCCGGGGTGACGGTGACCCCGACGACGCTGAACGTCAGCGAGGACGGAAGCGCGACCTACGCGGTGGTCCTGGACAGCCGGCCCACGGCGGACGTGACCGTTATGCCAACCGGTTCCGACGACGGCGCGGCCAGCGTCGCCCCGGCGTCGTACACCTTCACGCCAAGCAACTGGAGCACGCCGCAGACCTTCACTGTGTCCGGCGCGGCCGACGAGGACACCGACAACGAGAGCGTCACCATCAGCCACCGCGTTGCCGGCACGGACGCCAAGTACGGCGGCATCGCGGTTGACGACGTGATCGTGGCGGTGGCGGACACCACGCCCGAGCCGGCGCTCTGCCCGGAGGAGACGGAGCCGCCGGTCCCCGGCCAGATCGAGCCGTACAACGTCTGCGTCACGCCGGGCGACGGCACACTGACCGTGACTTGGACGATCTCCCCGAGGCCGGGGACGATCAAGCACGCCCTGCGCTGGAGCCAGGAGGCCGGGGTATGGGCGAACCCGCGGGGGTCGAGGAGTCGCAACGACGGCATCGTGGTCGAGACCGGGGTGACGTCCTACACCATCACCGGCCTTCAGAACGGCGTGGCGACCGGGGTGTTCGTGCGGTCCTTCGTGGGCAATGACTCCTCGGAGCGAGCCCTCAACTCCAGCAAGTGGGTGCGGATCAAGGGCGAGAACACCACCCCGCGAGCCGACGAATAGCCGGGAACAGCTCCCGGCGCGTCTGCTGAGCATCCTACGTTCGCGCCTGTTCCAGCGAGCCGATAGCCGTCCGGCGCGTCCGTGGGACGCAAGTCCAACCGTCTGGATCAGGAGCCGACCACTGCCTCCACGATCAGGTCGATCACGGCCTGGGCGTCGGCGTCCCAGACCACGTCGTGGGTGGGCGGGGTCGGTCCCTCGGCGAGGGCGGCCGGCGGGCGCACGTCGGTGACGGTCATGCCCCGGGTGTGCTCGCCGTGCAGCTCCACCGCGACGGGGTGGCTCGAACGGCGGAACAGGTGCGGGTGGGTGACCGCGATGACGGCGGTGGCGTCGTGCACCGGGGCTGCTTCCAGGCCGAACTCCCGGCACCGGTCGTAGGCGTACTCCAGCAGACCGGCGGCGAAGCGGGCTGCGGGAGTGCCGGCTGACCGCATCCGGGATGCTTCGCTGCCGCCCAGCAGGACCCTGTGGGTCACGTCCAGGCCCACCATCGTCAGCGGGGCCGCCTCCCGGAAGACGATGGCCGCGGCCTCGGGATCGGCCCAGACGTTGAACTCGGCCACGGGGGTGACGTTGCCGGCGTGGGCGCCCCCGCCCATGATCGTGAGGCCGGCCAGCCGGCTGCGCAGGCCGGGGTCTCGCCGCAACGCCAGGGCCACGTTCGTCAGGGGCCCCACTGCGACAAGATGCAGGTCGTCGACGGAGCGGGCCGTGTCGCACAGGAAGGCCACGGCGTCGTCGGAGGCGACCGTGCGGGTCAGCTCCGGCAGAGCGACGTCGCCGAGGCCGGTGGCTCCGTGGATGCGGGCCGCGTCCATGGTGGGTGCGATCAGCGGCCGGGCCGCGCCCCGGTGCACCCCGACCTCCAGATCCGCCACCTGGGCAGTGATCAGGGCGTTGTGGGTCGTGTGCTCGATCCCCACATTGCCGTTGACCGTCGTGATCCCGACCAGTTCGCCGTGGTAGGCGGCGGTGAGGATGGCGATCGCGTCGTCGAGGCCCGGGTCGCAGTCCAGCACGATCCGGGGCCGGTGGGGCGCCGTGTCGGATGTCATTGCCCGAGCCTAGGGCGAGCGCCGATTGGTGAGAATGTCGTCGCGTCGCGGCGGCGTCACTGCCCGCGGGTCTAGCCGCCGAGCAGGTGCTCGATGTCGGCCCTGGTCGGCAGGGAGGGCTGGGCCCCCTGGCTCAGGGTGGCGGCCGCTCCCACTCGGACGGCCCACCTCGCCGCGCCCACGAGGTCGGCGCCCCCGACCAGGGCATCGGCGAGCGCTCCGCAGAAGGCGTCTCCCGCCGCGGTCGTGTCGACGGGCACGACCGCGGGCGCGGGCACGTGGGTGGCGTCGGTTGGCGTGACCACCATCGCGCCGGCCGCTCCCAGCGTCACCACTGCGGCCGCGACCGGCAGCCCCCGGGCCAGGGCCACCGCAGTCTCGGGGTCCACTCCGCCGATGGGGGAGAGCCCGGCGTGGCCGGCCATGGTGGCCAGCTCGGTCTGGTTGGGCACGATCACGTCCACCCCGTCGAGCAACTCGGCGGGAAGCGTGGCGGCCGGCGCAGGCGCAGGGTTGAGCACGACTGTGCCGCGGGCGCAACGAACCGCGGCCGAGACGGCCTCGAGGGGCACCTCCAGCTGCAGCAGCACGACCTCTGCGGCGGAGAGCACGCCGGCCGCGCTCTCCACGTCGGCGGAGCTGAGGTGGCCGTTGGCTCCGGGGCTCACCACGATGGCGTTGTCACCGTCGGCCCCCACCGCGATCAGGGCGGTGCCGCTCGGAGTGTCCCCGGTGGCCAGCAGGCATGCGGTGTCGACGCCGGCCGACTCCATCGCGGCCCGCAGCATGGTGCCCGCCTCATCGTCGCCGACCCGTCCGATCATGGCCACCCGCCGGCCGAGGCGGGACGCGGCCACGGCCTGGTTGGCGCCCTTGCCGCCGGGAATGCGCCGCAGATCACCGCCGAGAACGGTCTCGCCCGCGACCGGGACCGTCTCCACCTCCACCACCAGGTCGAGGTTGGCGCTGCCCACGACCGCAACCTCGGGCTTCGGCGGTCCGATGTCAGCCATGGCGAGATCGTAGTTCTGGTGCCGCCAGCACATCCCTCCGACAGAGCGGGGTGTCCAACATCAACATTGTATGAATGATATTGAAGATTTGTCAGAGCCCGCAGATAGCATTGCCAGTATGAAGTTCGGGGATGTCGACCTGCCCGGAGACCTGGTCTCCGCCCACGCCGACAGTCGATTGGTGCTGTTCGTCGGAGCGGGAGCGTCTGTCCCTGTCCCCTCCAATCTCCCGAAGTTCCGAGATCTGGCGCAGAAGATCGCTGACGACAGCCATTATCGCTACTCCAAGAAGGACCTGGAGAAGCCCGAGGAGCTCCTCGGCCGGATCGACAGCGGCGATGTGGATGTCCACCTGCGGGTCAGGGACTTGATCGCCCGGGAGGATTCGCAGCCCAACGACCTTCACCGGGCGATCGTCGATCTTGCCAGCACGTCTTTGGCGCTGCGGATCGTCACGACCAACTACGACCGCCACATGTCGGGATTCTTGCCCGCAGGGGTCGACGAGTTCGAGGCCCCGGCCCTGCCGCCGGGCAACGACTTCCGCGGCCTCGTCTACTTGCACGGTTCGGTACGTCAGGACCCGAACCGTCTGGTGGTCACCAAGTCGGACTTCGGCAAGGCCTACATAGCGGATCGCTGGGCCACTCGGTTCCTGGAGACGCTGCTCGGTGACATGGCAGTGCTGTTCATCGGGTACGGCCCGAACGACACGCTCATGCAGTACCTGACCGGGGCGCTGTCCGCGGATTCTGAGATGTACGCCCTCACGACGAAGCCCGAGGATCCCCGCTGGAGGGATCACGGCGTTGTGCCCGTGCGCTACGGGAGTCACGACCAGCTTCCCGGCCTCATCCGGCAGTGGGCTGACCGAGCCGCGATGGGAATGCTCGACCATGATCGGCGGATCGCCGCCATCGTCTCGGGCGCGCCGCCCCTTGCGCCCGAGGACGAGTCGTATCTCGATGCCGCCGTGGCCCATCCTGAGCAGGTCGGCCTGTTCACGCGGCATGCCCGTGGCGGGGAGTGGCTCCGCTGGATCAGTTCCCGTCCGCAGTTCAAGGCCCTCTTCGATCCGGCGGCATCCTTCGGCAGGACGGAGCACAGTTTGAAGGCGTGGTTCTCCGACCACTATGCAGCGAACGAGAGCCTCGCGGGTGCGGCCCTTGCTCTCGTGCCCAGCAATGGCGGTCTGGTCAACCGGGAATTGTGGTTCTCGCTCGTGCAGCGGCTGTCCCGCAACCAGTCCGGGGCGACCGACCGGTGGATTCCCGTACTGGTTCACACAACGCCTGCCGGCTGCAACGAGTGGCTCGGCATGCTGCTGCGAGGATGTGAGGCCCGCCAGCCCGACGACCTCGCGGTCATGCTGCTCGACAAGATCCTCGAGCCCCGCCTAGTGGCCAGCCGGCTCGACTCGCGGCGGATGGGAGTCGTCGCCGGCTCTGAGGAGTCTTGGCTCCAAGAGGTCAGCTCCGACCTCCTCAATGCGGGCGACCGCGACCTAGCCCGGGCACTTGCTCCGGTCCTGGACCGGCACTTGCGTCAGTACTTCGTCCTCTCCAAGGCGGTCGGCTCGTCGGCGGAACAGCTGAGACTTGAGAGCATGCGCCGGGCATCGATCGAGGGTGGCGGGCAGGACTGGCACTACTCCGAGGTGGATCACCTGATCGACATCGCCCGCGACGTGATTGAGGCTCTGATCGAGGACGCTCCCGAGGTCGCCGAAGGATATCTGAGAGCTTGGAGCGGGCACCAGTGGCCTGTCCTGCGACGGCTTGCCGTCCACGGATGGGACAAGCGACGGGACATGTCCGCGGACGGGAAGCTCCTCTGGCTCCAAGAGTCCCAGTTCCTGCTAGATGATCTGCTACGACCCGAAGTCCTGCGGCTGCTCAACAACGCTGTTCCCAGTGCGTCGCCGGGCTCGATCTCGTCGCTGGTCAACCAAGTTTGCGAGCAAGTTTGCGAGTCGGGCCCAGGGTCGGAGCGCTATACCAACTGTCTTCTGGGATGGATCGCCGAACGCGCCCCCGAATCTGCGATCGCTGGCGATGCTCTTGCGGTACTCGAAGCCAGTCATCCCGATTGGCGACCCTTGGAGAATCCGGACTTCCCGAGTTGGAGCCAGCCTCTCCCGGCAGAGGACTTGATGGACCCAGTGGAGTTGCAAGGGCTCCACGACCAGATCGAGGCCGATGCGGAAGCGGCCGTGAAGGATCTCATCGTCAAGGGTCACTTCAACGAGGGGGACGAACGGGCTGGGCGAGGCGTCGACTGGACTGATGCGCTCGACGCTCTGTTCTCGACGGTCGTCGAGCACCCAGACGACGGCGTTGTGGTGCTCGAGGTGCTCGCCCGTGAACCGAGCGGTGCGCCGGAGCTGGAGCGCGATCTGGGGGAAGCAGTATTGAATGCTTGGGGGCACGCCAGGGACACAGAGTCTCTGACCGACGCGCAGTGCATGCGTGTCGGGGGCCTGCTGCCGGAAGCGTGGAGGTTGGGGCTGCAGCGGTGGGGCTGCGCCAAGGTGCAATTCAACGAGTCCGGTTGGATGCAGAGCGCCGAGAGCCATTGGGCGGGGATGATCGCCCGGCTGTGGCTTGATGCCGTGCTGGCGCAAAGGCGAGTCGCGGGCGAGGGGTGGACCGGACTGTCGGACGAGGCGAAGGCCGTTATGGCAGAGATGACAGGCGGCGACTCCAAGGCCTCGCACTTCGCTCAGGTCGTCGTGGCCACGCACCTGCACCTCTTCTTCCAGCTCGATGAGCGGTGGTGCCTCGACAATCTGCTTCCCATGCTCGATCCCTCCATTGACGACAACCGGGCGGTCCGGTGCTGGGAGGGCTATCTGGCCAGAGGACGGGCGAGTGAGAAACTGCTGCAAGCGGGCCTGCTTGATCACCTCGTCACCATGATTTCCCTAGTGGGCCAGATTGCGAATCGCTATCCCAGGGCTCGGTCGTCCTACGCCGGGCTGGCGGCGAGCGTCTGCATTGACACATGCATCGATCCGCTGGAGGACGGATGGATGCCGGGATTCATCGCCTCGGCAGACCTCGAGACTCGAGTCGCTTGGGTCAACGAGGTGACGCTGCGGATGTTGAGGCTTTCAGCCGGCGCCGCCGACGCCCACTGGTCGAGGTGGATGCGTCGCTACTGGGAGGACCGTCTGGTCAGCGTCCCGGTGGCCATGACTTCCGATGAGGCCTCAGCGATGGCGGAGTGGCCCGTTCTGCTGGGCGGCTGCTTCTTGCAGGCCGTGGGTCTCGTGGTCCAGTCGCCGGCTGGCCTTCGCGCTGGGTCCAGGCTGCTCTACAGGCTTGCTGGGCTCGAAGAGTCAGGAGGCGGCAAGCAGCGGACCGACCATCTGATCGAGCATCCAGAGCTGACAGCTCAGCTGTTGGCCCACCTGCTCCACAACACCGAGATCCCAGCTGATGATCTCTGGCTTCGGCACGTCCCTGAAGTCGTCGCGCGGCTCAACAAGCTGCTGGATGACGAGCGGATGAAGCCCATTGTCAACGAACTGCTCCGGCATGGCTTTGGGGAGTTCGTCGGGTGGCTTCAGTCGCAGGGGAACGCAGCGAACGATTCCACACCGGCAGCCTCTCTGAGCTGACAGCGTCGCAGCGCTGCCCGTTCAGCCCATGATCGCCGTTCGGCGGCATCGGGAGTTCGTAGCCTGGGTGGACGCCATCGTCGACCCGGCCAGCGACGAGTTCCTCGGCGAGGACGGTCGGGGGATCCGTCAGGCGATCAACGGGTTGATCGATGCTCTGGCGGTGTCCGATGGGCCTCTCGCTATGCCTCGGGGAAAGCGCTTGGCTGGCACCCGTTTCGATCTCTACGAGTTGAGGTGGCCACCGTCTCCGCAGGGTTCAGGTCCCAGCGCGATGCTCGGAGTTCCCGTCATCCGCGTCCTCTATGGTTACGTCCGGCCAGCACGCGACGCGAACCTGATTGACGTTGCTGTGATCCTTCTGGGAGGCAACAAGTCCCCGATGGCTGACAGCTGGTATGACACCGTGGTGCCCGAAGCCGAGCGTCGCTTGATGGAATGGTGCGACGAGCACTTGGCCTTCGTGCCGTGCGCGAGCGGCGAATGAGGAACTATCGCTGCTCTGAGACCGGGCTCTGCCCGGTGGGGTCAGCCCTCGGCGGAACCTATGAAGGGAACCTCGAAGGTGCCGTCGATGACCTCCTGCAGGCGGGTGTCGAACAGCTCCATCGCCTCGGCGGAGACGGTGCCCGCGCTGTAGTCGGGGTTCATCTGGACCTCGAAGCCGCCGTCGCTCATCAGCACGTCGTAGAACAGCTGGAAGTTGTCCGCCGCGATGTCGTTGACCATCTGGCGATAGGTCTCACCGATCTGCCAGGCCATCGACGCCACTACGTTCTCGGGCGCCAGGGACGACTCGTCGTACACGTAGCCGAAGGCGGAGAGTCCGCGCTCGCGGGCCTCCTGGATCATGCCGAACGATCCTGCGTTGCCGCAGGCCACGAACACGTCGGCACCCTGGTCGGCCTGGGCCGCGGTGGCCTCCTTGCCCAGTGCGGGGTCGATCCACGACCCCAGGAACGCGTCCAGCCGGGTGGCGTCCGGCCGCACCTCCTGGACGCCTATCAGGAAGGCCTCGACGGTGGCGCGGCAGACCGGGATGTCGTAGCCCGCGTTGGCGCCGATCACTCCCGACTCGGTGATGCCGCCCGCGAGGATGCCCGAGAGGTACGCGGGCTCGTGCATCGGCATGGAGTAGTCGGCGATGTTGGGACCCTCGACGCCGCAGAAGCCGCCGCAGGAACCCTGCCAGGCGAACTTGATGTCGGGATAGTCCGGGGCCATCTCATGGATGGGTGCGCCGTAGTCGAAGGAGTGGCCGATGACGAGTTGCACGCCCTCCTCGGCGAATCCGCTCATTACCCGGGTGGCGCCCTGGGCGTCGAAGGGGGCGTCGTCGACGACCTGCAGGTTGGTTGCCGGCAGGGGCTCCGCAATGTCAGCAGATGAGAACGTCGTGCCCGGACGCACGTGCGGGGTGGATCTCCACGCGTGCACGCCGCCATCGGCGGAGACTCCGTACGAGACGGGCTCCTCGAGCAGGCGCGTCTCGTTGACGGTGCCCGGACTCAACTCCACCACGGCCCCGACCGGGTGCCACAGGTTGAGTGCGACCGGGTCAGCGCACTTGGAGCCGGCGAGGCTCACAGGACGGCTACCGGATTGACGGGGGAGCCGCAGCCGCCGACGAATGGCTCGGGGTTGGCCTGCAGCAGGAACTCGTAGCGTCCGGCCTCGGCGCAGGCCGCCGCAAGGGCCTCGAGATCCCAGTTCTGGCCCTGGGTCATGCCCATGTCCACCACGTGGAGGCAGTGCACCCCGAGCGCGTCGTCCCAGCTCGGGCCGGGGAAGACCTCGAAGATGTAGGTGTCGTCGGCCACCGCGGCCACATCGTTGCGCCAGAACCAGCCCACCGCGTCGAAGCCGGGCCCCGGGCTGGTTCCGTCGCCGTCTGGCCCGGTGACGTAGGGCAGCGCTCCCATCTCGCGGAACACCTGGATCCGCCCGGTGCGCAGCAACACGATGTCGCCGGGGCGCATGGCCACTCTCCCGTGCTCGGCCGCCTCGTCGAGGTCGTCTCCAGTGACCTCGTGGTCGCTTCCGAGCCGCTCGAGGCCCTTGGCCGCGCACACGTCGAGCAGCACGCCCCGGCCGGTGAGGTGGCGGACGTTCTCGATCCCGAGCACGGTGGCGCCGCCGGTGGGGTTGATCGAGGACACCGGCACCCCGTTGTAGAGGGTGTTGTCGTAGCTCACGTGGGACAGGCCGTCCCAGTGGGTGGCGGCCTGCAGGGGCATGGTCACTATGTCGTCGGAGAAGTGGGGGACCATGCCCTTGCCGTCGGCGTCGCCCAGGTCGGGGCTGTGGATCTTCACCATGGCGTGCAGCGGGTTTATGCGTCCGTGCATCTGGCCGATCTGCACCCCGCCGGAGTGCTTGAGGTCGAGGGCGCACGACACCCGCCGGCCGGTGCGCACCAGCGAGGCGGCGCGGGCCACCGCGTCGTTGGTGATCAGGTTGAGCGTGCCGAGGCGGTCGTCGGGGCCCCAGCGCCCCCAGTTGCGCACCTCGTCGCGCACCGCGAAGAAGGCATCAGTGAAGCTCATGGGTCACCTCGGTGCGGACGGCACGGCGCTGATACTAGCTTTGGCCCATGGCCGGCCCGACGCTTGGACCCAGAACGTGCGCGGGTAGGTGTACGCCCGTCGCGTCGGGGCGTGGTGTCTCCCGCTCTTGTTCGCTGCGCTCACGGGCCGCTCGGGCCACGGCCTCGCCCGTATGCAGCGGATTCGTGCGGCTACTCGCTCGGCCTCTTGTCCCAGTCGACACCGGAGCGGCCCGATGACGTGGCTGTACGCGTTCATGCTGTTCGCTGGGGCGCCGGTGCTGTTGTGGTTCGTGTTCAGCGGCGGCGACGCCGACATGGAGGCGGGCGCGGAGGTGGACGGGCTGGGGGACGTGTTCTCGGTCATCCCGCTGAGCAGCATCGCCTTCGTGGCCACGTTCTTCGGTGCCACCGGGCTGGTTTCGGAGTGGCTCGGAACCGGCACGGTGTTCACCCTGCTGCTGGCCGTCGTGGTCGGCGTGCTGGCCGGAGCCCTCAACAGCGCCGCATTCGCCTACTTGCGCCGCAGCGAGGCCTCCAGCGACGTGAGCGATCGCGAGATCGAGGGCAGCATCGCCCGGGTCTCGCTGCCGATGTCGAACGAGAGGCGCGGCCGCATCGTGCTCACCGTGGCCGGCGCCCGCACCCAGATGACGGCCGCGCCCATCGATCCCCTGGACGACGGCAAGGCCATCGAGGCCGGTGCCCGGGTCATCATCGTGCGCATCGAGGGTGGCGTGGCTCTCGTCACCCGCCTGGACCCCGAACTGGAATAGACGGCCCTCAGCAGTTCGGCCTCTAGAAGGGGCTGGTACGCTCAGCCGGGCAGTGGGCTTTCAAGACGCGCGAGGCGCGTGGGAGGGAAGGTTCAATGTCCTCAGCAATTGTGGCCGGGATCGCAGTGGCCCTGGCCGTTTTCTTCGTCATCCTGATCGTGAAGTCGCTGATCGTGATCTGCCCGCCCAACCGGGTGGCGGTCATCTCGGGCCGCAAGCGGACCCTGTCCGACGGGCGCACGGTGGGATATCGCATCCTCAAGGGCGGGCGCACTCTGCGGATCCCGCTGATCGAGAGGGTCGCCTGGATGGACCTCAACACCATCCCGCTGGAGGTGTCGGTCACCAACGCCTACTCGAAGGGCGCCATCCCCCTCAATGTGCAGGGCATCGCCAACGTGAAGGTGTCAAGCGGCGAGGGACTGCTCGAGAATGCCGCCGAGCGCTTCCTTCACGTCGACCACATGCACATCGGCAAGATCGCCAAGGAGACCCTCGAGGCCAACCTGCGGGGCGTGCTGGCCACCATGTCCCCCGAGGAGGTCAACGAGGACCGGCTCAAGTTCAGCCACCAGCTCATTGACGAGGCCGACGACGACATCAAGACACTGGGTCTGGAACTCGACGTGCTCAAGATCCAGAACGTCACCGACGACGTGAACTATCTCGAGTCGGTGGGACGGAGGCTCACCGCCGAGGTGATCCGCGACGCCCGGGTGGCCGAGGCCAACCGCACCGCCGAGTCCGAGCAGGCCGAGGCGTCCGCCCGCCGTGCCGCCCAGGTCGCCCAGATCGAGGCCGACAAGAAGATCGTCGAGGAGCAGAACGCGCTGCGGGTGCGCACCGCCGAGCTCGAGGCCATCTCCAGGGCGCGCGAGGAGGAGGCGCTCGTGGCCGGCGAGACGGCCAAGGCGGTAGCCAGCCAGGAGCTGGAGACGGAGCGCATCGAACTGGAGAAGCGCAGGGTGGAGGCCGATGTGGTGGTCCCGGCCCGAGCCGAGCTCGAAGCCCGCCAGCTCCAGGCCCAGGCCGAGGCGGCCACGATCGTCGAGGACGGCAAGGCCCAGGTCGAGGTGTTCAAGCGGCTCACCGACCAGTACCAGGCGGCCGGTGCCGACGGCCACGACGTGCTCGTGCTCAACATGCTGCCCGACCTGATCGACAAGATCGTCGCCACCGTGCAGAACGTGAGCATCGACCGGGTCGCGGTGGTGGACACCGGCGGCGGGGGAGGCAACGGCGACGGCAACGGCGATGGCGGCTCGCGGGGCGGGATCCCCGGGCTGATGAGCCAGCTTCCGGCGTCGCTGGTGGCCATGACCGAGCAGATCGAGGCCGCCACCGGAGTGGACATCCTCGCCTCGCTGCGCCGCCGCGACGCCGAGGGCTGACGACCGAGCCAGTCTCCGGCGGCATTCGGCGGCGGCGCGTGAGCGGGTACCTCGACGGCAAGAACATCGCGGTCACCGGAGGCGGGGGCGGCATCGGCCGGGAGATCTCTCTCGCCTGCGCGGCGGAGGGCGCCAACGTGGTGGTGGCCGACTACGGCGTGGCCCTGGACGGCTCCGAGCCGTCCAGCGAGGTGGCCGACGCGGTGGTGGAGGAGGTCCGTGCCGCCGGCGGCGAGGCGGTCGCGCTGGCGGGCGATGTGTCCCGCTTCGATGCGGGCGCCGAGATCGTCGAGGCTGCCTGCGACCGGTGGGGGAGCATCGACGGCGTGGTGTGCGCGGCGGGGGTGCTGCGGGAGCGGATGCTGTTCAACATGAGCGAGCAGGAGTGGGACCATGTGGTGGCCGTCCATCTCAAGGGCCACTTCAACGTGTACCGCGCCGCGCTGGCCCGGATGCGCAAGCAGCCGTCGGGAGGCTCGCTGGTGGGGTTCACCTCCGGTGCGGCCATCGCCTCCACCGCGCAGGCCAACTACTCGGCGGCCAAGGGCGGCATCATGAGCCTCACCCGCTCGGCGGCCATGACCGCGGCCTCCATACGGATGCGGGGCGGGCCCGCCATCAACGCCAACTGCATCGCGCCGGTGGCCCGCACCCGGATGAGCGAGAACGTCCCGTTCGAGATGGAGACGGGCGAGCCCGAGGCGGTGGCGCCCATGGCGGTCTACCTGGTCAGCGACGCCGGCCGGGATGTCAACGCGCAGATCTACAGCATCGTGGGCCGGCGGATCTCGGTCTGGAACCAGCCCCAGGAGGTGCGCTCGATGTGGTCGGGCGGCGAGCAGTGGACGCCGGCCGAGATCGCCGAGCAGCTGCCCCGGACCATCGGGCAGGAGCCCAACTGGGTGATCGCCGACCTCGAGCGGCGCATGGCCGAGATGGCCGGCGGCTGAGTCGTGGCCGCTGAGCCGGGCGGCCGGCCCTGGCCGCAGCCTCCGGCGGAACCGCCCGGAAGGGGACTGCTCGAAGGCAAGCGGGTGGTGGTCACCGCCGCGGCCGGTGCCGGCATCGGATCGGCAGTCGCCCGCCGCGCCCTCATTGAGGGCGCCCGGGTCCTCATCTCCGACGTCCACGAGCGGCGCCTCGCTGCCACCCGCCACCGGCTGGAGGCTGAGACCGGGTCTGTTCCCGAGGCAGTGCGGTGCGATGTGACGGTCGAGCGGGACGTGCAGGCTCTGATGGCCTCGGCCGTCGGGTCGCTGGGCGGCGTCGACGTGATGATGAACAATGCCGGACTGGGCGGCTCGGCACGGCTGGTGGACATGACCGACGAGCAGTGGTCGGCCGTGCTCGGCGTGACCCTCGACGGGACCATGCGCTGCACCCGGGCCGCGCTGAGGCTCATGATCGATCAGGGCAGCGGCGGCGCCATCGTCAACAACGCCTCGGTGGCGGGCTGGCGGGCCCAGGTCGAGCAGGCCCACTACGCCGCGGCCAAGGCAGGAGTGATGGCCCTCACCCGCTGCGCGGCGTTGGAGGCCGCCGAGCACGGCATCAGGGTGAACTGCGTGGCCCCCAGCCTGGCCTGGCACCCGTTCCTGGCCAGGACCACCGACGAGGACCTGCTGGACGATCTGGCCCGCAGGGAGGCGTTCGGCCGGCCCGCCGAGCCATGGGAGGTGGCCAACGTGATGGTGTTCCTGGCCAGCGACCTCGCCGGCTACATGACCGGCGAGGTTGTATCGGTCAGCAGCCAGCACCCGTGAGCCGGGCTGGACACCTCTGGCGGACCGACCTCACCGTCTGGCAAGATGTCTCGAATAGCCGCCGGCATGCCGGCTCATACAGAAGGGCAAGTGGGATGACTGCTCGACCGATTCACAAGCGTGGCGCGTCCTGGTTGGCCGTGTTGCTGGCGCTCGCCCTGGTAGCCGCAGCCTGCGGAGGCGGGGACGACGGCGGCGAGCCGCAGCCGTCGGCGGCAGTGGAGACCACCGAGACGGCCGCGCCCGCTGCGCCGGACGAGCCGGCCGAAGCGCCCGCCGACGATGGCGGAGAGGAAGCGCCCGCGCCGGCCGAACCGGACGACGAGCCCCTGGTCGCCCCGGTGGACACGACGACAACCACTACCCCGCCCGACGACGGCGAGGCGGCTGTCGAGGCTCCGGCCGAGCCCGAGCCGCAGTTCGGCGGCACCCTGCGGGTCGGTGTCGAGGCCGAGGGCGACGGCCTGAACCCGGCGGCCAACAACTTCGCGGTGTCGGCCTACGTGATGACCTACCCGGTCTTCGATCCGGTGGCCTACTGGGACACGAGCGGCAGATGGATCCCCTACCTGGCGGAGTCCTTCACCCCCATCGGTGACGCCTCGTCGTGGGAGATGAAGCTGCGCGAGGGGGTGCGCTTCCACGACGGCACCACTCTCGACTCCGCGGACGCGCTGGCCACCTTCGAGGCCCAACTGGCCGACCCGATCATCTCGCTGGCCGTCAGGCCCGCCTTCGTGGCCGACAACCCCATCGAGCTGGTCGACGACCTCACGGTGCGGTACAACCTGGTCGAGCCGAGCGCGCACTTCCCGCAGCAGATCACCAGCCAGCTGGGCATGATCCTGCCCTCCGAGTGGCTCGAGAGGGCGCTGGGGGACCCGAACCTGAACCAGATGCCGGTGGGGACCGGCCCATTCATGATCGAGAGCCGGGTCCTGGACGAGAAGACGGTGCTGGTCCGCAACGCCGACTACTGGGCCGCCGACATCACCGACATCTATCTCGACCGCATCGAGGTCTACCCCATCACCGACACCGTCATCGCGGCGGAGAGGGTGGCCGCCGGCGACCTCGACCTCATGGTGACCAGCAACGCCGACGCCATCTTGACCCTGCGCGGCTCCGAGGGCGTGCAGACCATCGAGAACGTCCGCTCGAGCGAGGACTTCGCGATGATGAACACCGAGATGCCGCCCTTCGACGATGTCAGGGCCCGGCAGGCCCTGACGTTCGCCACCGACCGCGACTCCTACGTGGAGTTCATCCGGCAGGGCACAGCGCCGCCGGCCGACACCATGTTCCACCCCGACCTGATCTGGCACAACCCCGACGTGAAGCAAGAGACGAACATGCCCGATGAGGCGGGACCGCTAGTCGCCGCGTACTGCGCCGACCACCCCGGCAACTGCACCGACGGCAAGATCGACATCGAGCTGCAGTACTCGGGGCCGTCGGTGGCCCAGACCCGCATCGCGGATCTGCTCATCGACGGGTGGGAGCCGTACTTCAACGTGACCGAGCAGGAGCTCCTCCAGGACAACCACATCCTCGAGGTGGCCCTCGGCCAGTTCGAGGTGGTGACCTGGAGGCAGTTCGGCGCCGTCGACCCGGACAACGACGTGCTGTGGATCGAGTGCCGGGCGATCAGCTTCATCTCGCTCAACTGGCCCCGCGACTGCGACGAGGAGCGGGACGCCCTCATGTACGAGCAGCGGGCCAGCACCGACCTCGACCGCCGCGTCGAGATATGGCACCAGATCCAGCAGGACCTCAAGGACTCGTACACCTACATCTTCTTCAACCACGCCAACTGGACCATCGGCGCGGGGGACCATGTGCACAACATCTGCGGCCAGACATCTCCCGACGGTGTGGAGTTGTTCTGCAACAACCAGGGCCGGGTGCAACTCCATCAGGTCTGGCTGAGTTGACATTGCTCCGGCGGAGGATCCCGGCCCGCTCAGGGGGGCCACTGACTCGATGGCCATGGACCCCGGCGTGCCACGCCAACATGGGCGAGCAGCTCGTCGCTCAGGGGGGTCGTTGACTCGGCGACCCTGGACCCGTTGCTTGGCGGCGCTGCTGGCGCCCACCCTCGTAGCGGCTGCGTGCGGCGGCGGCGATGACGGGCCACGGGCCATCGAGACGACCGAGGCGGTGAGTCAGCCGGAGTCCGGTGCTTCGGATGCCGCTGACTCCACCGGCCAGCAAGACACTGATGCCGCCGTCGACTCCGCCACGGTCGCTGATGACGCAGCCGAAGCGCCGGGCGACGAGGCCGAACCCCTGCTCGCGCCGGTCGACACGACCACGACGACCACCCCCGGGTCTGCGGAGATCGCACCGGAGTCCGGAGGCACGCTGCGGGTGGCCGTCGAGGCCGAGAGTGACGGCCTGAACCCGGCGGCCAACAACTTCGCGGCCTCCGCGTACGCGATGGTCTACCCGATGTTCGATCCGGTCGCGTACTTCGACACCGAGGGGAACTGGGTCCCGTACCTGGCCGAGTCGTTCACCAGGATCGACGACGGCACGGTCTGGCACATGAAGCTGCGCGAGGGGGTCCGGTTCCACGACGGCACCGAACTGGACGCCGACGACGTGATCGCGACCATCGAGGCGCAGCTCGCCGATCCGGTCATCTCGCTGGCCTACAGGAACACGATGGACGCCGAGCAGTTCATCCGCAAGCTCGACCAGCACACGGTCGAGATGCAGTTGGCCAACCCCTCCGCCCGGTTCCCCCTGGTCCTGACCGGGCAGCTGGGAATGGTCCTGCCGTCGGAGTGGCTGGAGCGGGCCCGCCAGGATCAGACTCTGAACCAGGCGCCGGTGGGCCAGGGGCCGTTCATGATCGAGAGCCGTGTCCAGGACGAGAAGACGGTGCTGGTCCGCAACCCCGACTACTGGGCCGCCGACCGCCTCGACATCCACGTGGACCGCATCGAGGTCTACCCGATCACCGACATGGCCGTCGCGGCGGAGCGGCTGGCCGCCGGCGACCTCGACGTGGTGATCACCACCAACGCAGAGGCGACCCTCATCATGCGGGAGACCGGCGACGCCAGGACCATCGAGAACGTCAGGGCCGATGAGGGCTTCGCGGTGATCAACTCGCAGCGCCCGCCGTTCGACGACATCCGGGCCCGCCAGGCCCTGACGTTCGCAGCGGACCGGGACGCCTACGTCGCCCTGATCCGCCAGGGCACCTCCCCGCCGGCCGACACGATGTTCCACCCCGACCTGGTCTGGCACAACCCGGACGTGGAGCAGGAGACCAACATGGGTGAGCGGGCCGGGCCCCTGGTCGAGTCCTACTGCGCCGACCATCCACAGAACTGCTCCGGCGGCAGGATCGACATGGAGTTGGCCTTCGGGGGCCCGTCGGTCGAGAACACCCGCATCGCCGAGGTCCAGGCCCACGCCTGGGAGGACCATTTCAACGTCGAGTTGGTCGAGGTGCCCCAGGACAAGCTGATCACCGACGTGGTGCTGGGGAACTACAACGTGGTCAACTGGAGGCAGTTCGGCGCCGTCAGCCCCGACAACGACATCCTGTGGCTGGAGTGCAGCAGCGTCGGCTTCATCGCGCTGAACTTCCCCCGATACTGCGATCCCGAGCGCGACGAACTCATGTACGAGTCGCGGGGGATCGACGACCTGGACCGGCGGGTGGAGATCTGGCACCGGGTAGCCGAGATGATCCGCGACGCCTACACCTATATCTTCTACTACCACACCAACTGGGTGATCGGCGCCCGCGACAACGTGCACGACGTCTGCGGCCAGGTCTCACCCGACGGCGCCGAACTGCTGTGCAACAACTCGGGTCGGGTGCTGCTGCACGGCGTCTGGCTGAGCTAGTGGCCGAGGCGGAGTCGTCGCCCCCGGACGACCCGGCCGCTCCCGACACGGCCCCATGGGCGGTAGTAGTCTCTCCACCCGCAGTGACCGCCATCCATGAACCGGATTGCGCCCTGAAGAGCACGCTGCGATCGGGGCGGTAGGGGCTCGTGGCCAGGTTTGTGCTGCGCCGGGTGGTGCTGCTGTTCGCCGTGCTGTTCGCGGTGACGTTCCTGGGCTTCTCCGCCATGAACCTGCTGGGCGACCCGCTCGTGAACGTGGTGGGCGTGCTGGCCGAGCTCGACTGCGAGGGCATCGAGGCCGGTCTCGTCGAGGACACGACGGTGGATGCGGCCAGCCGGGACTGCGACACGGTGGCCGCGGCCAAGGCTCAGTACCACCTCGACCGGCCGGTTCCCGTGCGCTACGTGCTGTGGCTGGGCGACATGGCCACCGGCGACTTCGGAACGTCGTTCCAGAACGACCAGCCGGTGAGCCAGGTGCTGCGCGAGAAGCTGCCCGAGACGCTGGTCCTGCTGGTGATGGCCCAGATCGTCTCGCTCGGGCTTGCCATCCCGTGGGGGGTGATCGCGGCGTACCGGGCGAACCGGGCCTTCGACCGCGGCTCCACCGTCGCGTCGTTCGGCCTGCTGTCGGTGCCCAACTTCGCGCTGGGAGTAGTGCTGCTGTACCTGCTGGCCCTGCGATGGCAGGTCTTCCCGTCGGCCTACGAGAGCGAGACCGTCTCCGGGCTGGTGTTCTCCATGGTACTGCCCGCCCTCACGCTCGGCCTGCCCCTGGCGGCCAGCTACCAGCGACTCCTGCGCACCGATCTGATCACCACCCTTCAGGAGGACTTCGTGCACATGGCGCGGGCCAAGGGCCTGCCGCCCATGCGGATCATGTTCCGGCACGCCTTGCGGCCGTCGATGTTCTCGGTCGTGACCGTGTTCGGCGTCAGCACCGGGGCCCTGATCGGCGGATCCCTGGTGGTGGAGCAGATATTCGGCATTCCGGGGATCGGCCGGGAGATCGTGACCGCAGTGGTCCGCGACGACTTCCCGGTGGTGCTGGCCATCGTGATGGTGGTCGCGGTCACCTTCGTGGTGCTCAACTTCCTGGTGGACCTGCTGTACAGCTGGCTCGATCCGAGGGTGCGGGCCCGATGAACGGCGAGGGCCGGGCGACGGGTGCGGACCGGGCGACGGACGAAGGCCAGGCGACGGGTGCGGGCCGGGCGACCGGCAAGCCGAGGGCGTCCCGCGATCCGAGGGCGTCCCGGCAGCGACTGCTCCGGCGTTTCCGGATCATTCGGCTCGTGCGGCCCAGCCCGGTGCCCGCTGACGGCCCGGCAGGGGACGACTCGGCCGTCCGCCGCCGCTTGGGCTTCTCCTTCTGGCTGGCAGTGGTCTGGCTCCTGGTCATGGCGTTCGTCGCCGTCTTCGCGCCGCTTCTGCCGATGGCCGATCCCACCGAGGTGGCCTTCGGGGGCCCCCGGGAGTCGCCCTCTCCCGGCGCCTGGTTCGGCACCGACGCGTTGGGCCGCGACGTGTTCTCGCGCACCATGCACGGCGCCCGCATAAGCCTGGCCGTGGGCGGCTTCGCCATACTGTTCGGCATGGTGGTCGGGGGCGGGCTGGGCATCCTGGCCGGGTACTACCGGGGCCGGCTGGACCAGGGCGTCGGCTTCATATTCTTCGTGCTGCTGTCCTTCCCGGCTCTGGTGCTGGCCATCCTGATCACCGCCACCTTCGAGCGCAGCCTGCTGGTGGTGAGCCTGACCATCGGGATCCTGGCGGTGGCGCCCGTGGGCCTGCTGTCGCGAGCTTCGACCCTGGTCTTCGCGGAGCGCGAGTTCGTGGCCGCGGCCCGGGTGCTCGGGGCCAGGCACGGCCGGATCATCGTGAGAGAACTGCTGCCCAATGTGGTGATTCCCATGGGCGCGCTGACCCTGCTCGGGATGGCCGTGGCCGTGGTCGCCGAGGGCTCGCTCGCCTTCCTGGGCCTGTCCGTGGCCGGGGACGACGCCATCTCGTGGGGCAAGATGATCGTCGATGGCGCCGGACTGCGTGACTTGCAGAACGCCACCCATGTGACGATGTTCCCGGTGGTGGTGATGTTCGTGACGGTGCTGTCCCTCAACTTCGCGGGCGATCGCATTCGCCAGTACTTCGATGTCAAGGAGCTGGCCTTCTGATGGCCGAGCAGGGGCGGGCTGTACACGCTTTGCATCCGTGGTTCGACCATTGGGAGCGTGCGCAGTGATGGCCGAGCAGTCTGCTGCCGGAGCCCCGCTGCTGTCGGTGCGCGACCTGCATGTGCGGTTCGGAACCGAGCGGGGGACCGTCAACGCCGTCAACGGCGTGAGCTTCGACCTCTACGAGGGCAAGACCCTGGCCATCGTGGGGGAGTCGGGCTCGGGCAAGTCGGTCACGGCCAAGACGCTGATGAACCTGCTGCCCCGCACTGCTCAGGTGAGCGGTGAGGTGACCTACGACGGCCAGGACGTGAGGGCCCTGGCCGCGGCGGGAACCAAGCACTTCTTCGGGGTGCAGATGACGATGGTGTTCCAGGATCCGATGACCTCGCTCAATCCGGTCAAGAAGGTGGGCGAGCAGATCGCCGAGACCCTCCGCTACCACCTCGGCCGGTCCCGCCGAGAGGCCCTGGAGGAGGCCGAGGAGCTGCTGAACGTGGTGGGCATTCCCGAGCCGGGACGAAGAGTGTCGCAGTACCCCCACGAGCTGTCGGGCGGGCTGCGCCAGCGGGTGGTCATCGCCATGGCCCTGGCCTGCCAGCCTCGGCTGCTGATTGCCGACGAGCCCACCACCGCGGTGGACGTGACCGTGCAGAAGCATCTCCTCGACTTGCTTGACGAGCTGCGCCGCGATCGGGGGATGTCGATGATCCTCATCACTCACGACCTGGGTGTGGCCCATGGCCGGGCCGACGACGTGGCCGTGATGTACGCGGGCCGGGTGGTGGAGACCGCCGACGCCCGCACCCTCTTCTTCGACATGCGCCATCCCTACACCGAGGCGCTGCTGCGGTCGATCCCCCGCATCGACGACCCAGTCCACCACCGTCTCGACCCGATCCCGGGCCGCCCGCCCGAGTTGATCGACCCGCCCGACGCCTGCGCATTCGCGCCGCGGTGCATCTACGCCCAGGCCGACTGCCTCGGCGGTGTTCCCGAGTTGAGCGGGCTGGTAGGGCTGCACCGCTTCGCGTGCCTCCATCCGACGGGCACCGAACGCGGCATGGCCGCCATCGCCGCCAACCGGGCCGCGGGGGTGACGGCGGCCGGGCTGCCGGTCGCCGGCAGCGGTGGAGGCAGCGGCTGATGGCCGGCACCGGCCACGCGCAGTTGCGCGACCGCGACGACGTGCTGTTGCGGGTCAAGGACCTCGTCGTGCAGTTTCCCGCGGGCCGCAAGCGCGTGGTGCACGCCGTGTCGGCGGTGACCTTCGACGTAGTGGAAGGCGAGACTCTCGGCATCGTGGGCGAGTCCGGGTGCGGCAAGTCGACGGTTGCCCGAGCCATCATCCGCCTGGTCGACATCACCTCCGGTGAGGTGCTCTACGAGGGACGCGATCTCGCCGGCCTTGAGGGCGAGGAACTCCGCAAGGTGCGGCCCAGATTGCAGATGATCTTCCAGGATCCGATCTCGTCGCTCAATCCCCGCCGCCGGGTTCGCGACGTGATCGCGGAGGGCCTGGCCGTGTGGGGCGACGACATCGGATCCTGGAGCCGTGACCGCATAGACGAACTCATGGACGCGGTCGGTGTGGAGGCGAGGTACGGGGCCCGGCGCCCGCACGAGTTCTCGGGCGGCCAATGCCAGCGCATCGGCATAGCCAGGGCGTTGGCATTGGATCCCAAGGTGCTGATCTGCGACGAGCCGGTGTCGGCGCTCGACGTGTCCATCCAGGCCCAGATCCTGAACCTGCTGCAGGACATGAAGCGTCGCTACGGCCTGACCGTGCTGTTCATCTCCCATGACCTGTCGGTGGTGAAGAACGTCAGCGACCGGATCGTGGTCATGTATCTGGGCAAGGTGTGCGAGATCGGCAGCACCGCCGAGCTCTACTCCCATCCCGCCCATCCCTACACCCGGGCGCTGCTGGCCTCCATTCCCGAGCCTGCTCCGACCGTGGATGTGAGCGAGGGGGACATCGGCGACGAGCTGCCGTCAGCGACCGATCCTCCGAGCGGCTGCCGGTTCCATACGCGGTGCCCGCGGGCCACCGACATCTGCGGCGAGGTCGAGCCGGTCAGCGAGCAGATCGGCGACGCCGACCACTACGTCGCCTGCCACCACCCCGTCCCGGTAGAGATCAACGCCCGCTGACCGCGGGCGGGCGCATCTCCTAGGTGGCGCACTCCGAGGCGCCGGTCTCCACGGTGTACGGGCCGGTCTCGTCGAAGTCGACGTAGAACGACGGGTCGTCCTCGTAGGCAGGGAACTCGTCGAGGTCCTTGAGGCCCTCGGCCACGCCGCGGGCGCCGCCGGCGCGCTCCATCCAGTCCCGGAAGCCCTCGGAGGCCTGGCGCTCGTCGACGAAGCGCCGGATCACCCGGGCGGTGGCTTCGGGGGCGTTGCGGGCGGGCAGGCGCAGGGCCTTGTCGCCGAAGTGCATCTGCTGCTGGCCGATGAAGCCCCCCAGCAGCATCTGGTAGCCGGGGGCGCTGCGGCCGTGGGCCCGTCTCTCCGCCCCGAAGAAGCCTATGTCCGACGCGTGGTGCTGTCCGCAGGAGTTGGGGCACCCGGAGATGTTGATGCGGATGCCGCCCACATCGGCCAGCCCCTCGTCCTCGAGGCGCTCGCCGATGGCGTCGCCCAGGCCGCGACTCTGGGTGACGGCCAGGTTGCAGGTGTCCGACCCGGGGCAGGCCACCACGTCGCGGGCCAGCTCCGCTCCCGGGCGGGCCATGCCGATGGCGTCCAGGCGGTCGTAGACGGCGGCCAGGTCGTCGGGGTGCAGGCCCCGGAACACCACGTTCTGGCGGTTGGTCAGCCGCACGTCGGCGTCGAGTGCGCGCTGCAACGCGGCCAGGGCCCGGAACTGGTCGCCGGTGATGTCACCCAGATGAGCCTGCGCGTAGGCGGAGACCGTGCCGTCGCGCACGCCCCGGACCACGTTGACCCGTTCCCACCGCTCGTAGGCGGAGCCCGTGCCGATAGTGACCGGCGTGCCGTGGCCCACCGCGGTGACGATGGCGGGATCTCCCGCACCGGCCGGGTCGTCGCCGTCGATCTGCACCTCGGCGGGGATCCCGCCCGGCCAGGAGGTCGACGCCACCAGGAACTTGCGCTGGGTCAGCACCCGGCGCTGGACCTCCTCGAAGCCGAGCGTGTCCACCAGCCACTTCATGCGGGCCCGCAGCTTGTTGTCGCGGTTGCCGGCCTGGTCGAACACCCTCAAGCAGGCCTCGATCGTGGGCAGCAACTCCTCGCGGGGCGTGAAGTCCTCCAGAGCCAGAGCCGGGTGCGGGGTCGTGCCCAGCCCGCCGGCGATGAACACCCGGAAGCCGCGCTCGACCGTGCCGTCGTCGGTGTGGCGGGTAACGCCGATCACGCCCACGTCATTGAACATGGCCTGGCCGCAGTCCGTTTCGCAGCCCGAGAAGTTGATCTTGAACTTGCGGGGCAGCCGCTGGCTGATCGGATTGCGGACGAAGTGCCGGTATGTGGCCTCGGCCCAGGGCGTTACGTCGAGCTCCTCGTGGGGGCAGGCGCCGGCCAGGTGGCATCCCTGCACGTTGCGGACGGTGTCGCCGCAGGCCTCCCGGGTGGTGAGCCCCACCGCGGCCAGATGCTCGAGCACCTCGGGGATCTGGTCGAGCTGCACGAAGTGGAACTGGATGTTCTGGCGGGTGGTGATGTGGCCCCAGCCCCGGCTGTAGGTGTCGACCAGCCAGCCGATCATCTCGAGCTGCTCGGGCTGGATGGACCCGTAGGGCACCTTCACCCGGACCATCTGGTTGGTGCCGCCCTGGCGCTGCCCGTAGATGCCGTTGGTGAGCCGGTAGACCCGGAACACCTCGTCGCTCAGGTCGCCGGCCAGGAAGCGCGCGTACTGCTGCCTGTACTTGTCGACGTCGGCCCGTATGGCGGGATCGATGGGGCCGCCGGCGGGGGGCGGCCCCGGCGTCGTGGGAGCACCGAGCGGGGCGATGCGGGGCTCGAGCAGGGTCATGACACGGCTCCTATCGATGTCAGAGCGGGTCCCGCGCCCACGAGGTGCACGGTCACGATGCCATCGCCTCGGCCGGTGCAGTCTCGGGCCTGTCGAGGGCGAGGTGACGGTGAAGTAGGGAACGAGCCTCGTCGGTGCGTCCAACCCTGACGAGTTCGAGCAGTCCGTCGTCGAGGGCGGAAGTCCAGCCGGTCACCTCGGAGGTCCCGAATCGGGCTTTGGCTTCGGCTCGGGCCTCGGACAGCAGTTCGAGCAGGGTCGCATAGCCGGAGTCGATCTCACGCTCGATCCGCAGCCGGAGCCAGCGGGCCAGGGAAGGACTACGCCCGCCGCTGGAGACCGCCACCTGCAGGTCGCCGCGCCGGGCCACCGACGGCAGCGTGAACGTGCAGTTGGCCGGATCGTCTGCAGAGTTGACGAAGACGTTGGCGGTCTCGCAGTCTCGGGCCACGAGCGAGTTCACCGAGGGATTGTTCGTAGCGGTGACGACGAGACGGTACGAACCCGCCTCTCCACGGAGGTATCCGCGCGGCTGCCAGGTGACCTTGGGGTGCTGGGCGATGGCGTCGACCGCGGCAGGCGCGACCACCGTCACGGCGGCTCCGGCTCGAAGCAGAGCCTCAACCTTGCGGGCCGCGACCGGACCACCGCCGACCACCAGGACGCGCTGTCCTGAGAGGCGGAGGTTTACGGGGTAGGGGATTGGGGTCCTGGACATCCGAATACGATAATTCCGATAAGATAAGTCGGGATTTGGCGAGGGTAACGCACTCGCGGGCGCGATACAACACAAACCCGATCAGATTTATCGGGATTATGGAGACAAGATTCTCCCCCAGCCCGCTAGCGGAACTCGTGCTTGCGGATGCCTTTGGGGTCGATAACGTCGCGGATGAGGCGGAGTTCCTCGGTGGTGGGAAGCCGGCTGGCCGGTACATCTTCGGGCACGGCCAACCTGAAGGGCGTGGCCGCAAGCACGGCGTCGAGCGACACCCCCGGATGGACCGACCTGAGGCGCATGTTGCGGTCGGGGGTCTCGAAGTCGAAGGCGGCCAGCTCGGTCACGACCCTGCGGATTTCGTGGAATCGGCCGCTGGCCTCGGGCAGCGCCGCCACCCGGTCATAGCCCGGACCGGACACCACGTCGACGCTCTCGGAGAATGACCGGGCCTGGTTGGGGATCCAGTAGCTGGCGGTGTGGTTGATGACGTTGCCGGGCGCGCCTCGCAGCCCGAGGAGCTGGGCCTTGGGTTTCCGGTAGTCGCCGATGGCGGCGAAGTTCTGGTTGCCGTGCCGGTCGATCTGGCTGGCGCCCATCACCACATGGCGGTGCCCGGACCACGCCTGGTCGAAGACGGTTCGGAACGGCAGGTAGCCCTCGACCACGATGCCTTCGTCCGCCGCGCCAGGATGACCAACGGTGGCGCCCAGCGGCAACGTGCCGACGACCGCGTAGGCGATGGTGTCGGTGAGCATGAGGTCGGGCTCGAAGCTGGCCCGGGCCAGCCTGCCCGCCGCCACCGGGAAGGGACCCATCGGATGGCACAACAGCTCCCCGTCCCCCCGGAAGGCCTCGGCCAAAGCGACCAGGCAGATCTCGTCGATCGTCGCCTCGCTCATGGCGCCTTCTCAGATCCGAACATCCGGACAAGAGCCAGTCCGCTCATCGACCGGCTCCTTCGGACTCAGCCCGCTCGGCCAGGCGGGCCCGGTAGGCGTCGTGAGACGGTAGGTCAAGCCAGTCGGCACGGAACCGGGCCCAGGCGCCTGAGTCTCGGGCGGTGGCCGCGTACTCCCTCTGGAAGGCTTCGTCGCGGCTGTAGTCGGGTGGGCACTCGGTGAAGTGGGCACCGCCGGGCGCCTCCACCACGCCGTCGGTGTGCAGGCGCGGGATCTTCAGCGTGTGGACCGAGCCCTCGTCGAGGAGGTCCCCGGTGGCCACCACCCTCTCGCACGACATGAAGGTGCGCTTGGCCGCCATGGCGAACAGGTCGTCGAAGTACAGGTCCGGTCCGAGGAACTGACCGTTGCCGGCGGCGTCGGCCCGGTTCATGTGCACCAGCGACACGTCGATGTCGAAGGCGGGCACCGCCACCAGCTCGGTGCCGTCGCCGTAGGGGCTGGTCACCGTCTTGAGATCGGGGTTGTAGGTGAGCATGTCCGATCCCAGCCCCGCTCTGGTGGGGTAGAACGGAACCCGGTGCGCGGCCGCCAGCAACCCCAGGTAGAAGGCGCCCTCGTCGAACTCCCGGGCCTCCACCGAGCCGGTCTGGCGGGCGATCCGGAAATGCGGCTCCAGCGGTATTGAGTCGAGCGACACGAAGCCGTAGGTGATCCTGCGGACCCGGCCTGCGGCGCACAGCAAGCCGACATCCGGTCCGCCGTAGCTCACCACGTGAAGATCGGTCAGGTCGCTTCGGAGCATGGCCCGCACCAGCGACATCGGCTTGCGGCGCGACCCCCAGCCGCCGATGCCGACGGTCATGCCGCTGCTCAGCTCGGCGACCACCTCATCCTCGGTCATGCGCTTGTCGGGCACGGCCCGACCGTACCCCGAGGCGGTAGCTTCGAGGCGGAACCAAGCCTCGAGGGCCTGCCTATCCGGGGAGCGCCGCGTGCCCGACAATCCTCTCGACATGACCGGCCGGACCGTGATCGTGACCGGCGCCACGATGGGCCTCGGCAGGGTGATCGCCACCAGGTTCCTGGAGCACGGCGCCGACGTGATCGCGTGCGCCCGCCGCGAGCCGGAGGCGCCCATAGCGGCCGACCGGAGGGAAGCAGCCTTCGTGGCGGCCGATGTTCGCGATCCTGACCAGATCGGGGCTGTGGTCGCGGAGGCGGTCCGGCTGACCGGTCGGATCGACGTGCTGGTCAACAATGCCGGCGGCGCTCCCCCCGCCGAGACGGCCACCGTGTCGCCCCGCTTCAACGAGAAGGTGATCGCCCTCAACCTGCTGGCCCCGATGACCTTCTCCCAGGCGGTGCACCCGGTGATGAGCGCACAGGACGGCGGCGGGGTGATCATCAACATCTCGTCGGTGTCCGGCATCCGCCCCACCCCCGCCGGAGCGGCCTACGGGGCGGCCAAGGCCGGGCTCGACAGCCTCACCCAGACACTGGCCCACGAGTGGGGGCCGACCATCCGGGTGCTCAGCGTCATGGTCGGGCTGCTCCACACCGAACAGGCCCACCTTTACTACGGCGACGAGGCCGGCATCGAGGCCGTTGGGCAGACTCTCGCCCTGGGCCGGCTAGGCAATCCGTCCGAGGTCGCCGACGTGGTGCTGTTCTGCGCCTCGCCGCTGGCGTCGTTCATGTCGGGCGCGTCGGTGCCGGTGCACGGCGGCGGCGAGGTGCCGTCCTATCTCAGCGCTTCCACTGGCGAGGTGACCCGGTACCGGCCGGGGTCCAAGCCATGAGAACCGGGCGCCGCAGGCCCGCACGCAGAGTCCGTGTCTACTGTGTGCTGGCCGCGGCCCTGCTGCTCGGAGCCCACTCCAGTGCGGCCGCCCACGAGGGCGAGGACGAGCCCCTTCCCGCCGACACCGGCGGCGACCTGAGGCCCGTCTACGAGATTCCGGCCGGCGCCGACCGGATCATCGGCTCCCCCGATCCCGGACCAGACCCCCAGCACTCCGGCGACCGGGGCGGGAGCCTCCAGTTCGTCACCCTGGGCGCTGTAGCCGTCGCGGTCGCCCTAATCATGTGGCGCATCGCTCGTTCGGCGCGGCGCACGGCCCGCGTTCGGCTCACCGAGCGCAGCCCCTGACTCTCAACATCGCCTCATCCCCAGCACCGGAGTGTGCCATGTGGTACGGCATCGATGTGCTGTTCGTGCTGGTCAACGTCACGGTCGGCCTGTACCTGCTGCGTACCGTCAAGCAGCCGGACGGATAGAGACCTTCTGTCTATCTCATTGTAATTTTTGAGGATTTCCGGTAGAAATCACTATATGAACGAACAATCGTCCGATCCATCGGGTGTGAGCGCACTGCTGTCCTTTACTGCAGAGAACGTTCGTTGCTATCGCGACGAGGTGCACCTCTCGCTCTTGGCGACGCGTATGGCCGAGAAGGGCGTCGCGCGTCGCCTTGCGGTTTCGGGCATGGCCAAGCCCATCGACGTGCTGCCTGTCGCGGGGATCTTCGGTGCCAACGCGTCAGGCAAGACCGCGATCCTTGAGGCCATGGACGACATGCAATCCGTCGTCATGAGTTCGTTCCATCGCAAGGACCCCGCAGAATCAATGAGTCGTCGTCCCTTCCTGCTCGACGCAGAGAGCAGACAGCGCCCTTCACGCTTCGAAGTGGACCTCATCATCGGGAGCGTCCGCTGGCAGTACGGGTTCGAGATCGACGACCACCGGGTCCTCAGCGAGTACGCCTATCACTTTCCCAAGGGCAGGCAGGCGCTGGTCTTCCACCGAGAACTCGACCGCGTGTCCCTCGGGTCACCCCTTCGATCCGCCGGCCGCGTTCTCCGGAGCCTCGCCCGCGGTCACTATCTGCTGCTCTCCGTTGCCGGAGCGGTCGACATCGAAGCGCTGGCCGATCTCTACCGATGGTTCCAGTCGAATCTGTCCCTCACGAAGCCGACCAAGCGCGGCTGGGGGTCGGCGCTGACGGCCGACCTGGTGCAGTCCCCGAGTACGAAGGACGACGTGCTGAGCCTGCTGCGGTATGCCGATCTTGGCGTCACCGACGCCCTCAAGGAGCCGCCCGACCCTGAGTCCGTGGAGCGAGTTCGCAGGATTGTTCGCGCTCGCATCCAAGGCAGTGAGGGAGAGCCCGGTATCGATGAAGAAATCATGCTCGAGGGTGTCATGAAGCTCACTCACTCCGGTCCTGACGGTGAGTGGCAGATTGAGCCTGAGGACGAGTCGCAGGGCACCCGGGCATGGCTCGGTCTGATTGGTCCGATGTTGAGCGCGCTGAACGGTGGGACCGTCCTGCTGATTGATGAACTCGATACGAGCCTGCATCCCCATCTCGTTAGACGTCTCGTAAGGCTGTTCCAGGACGAGCACACGAATCCGCGCTGTGCCCAACTGCTCTTCAACTCGCATGACACCGGCGT
This sequence comes from Candidatus Aldehydirespirator sp., assembly GCA_965203575.1. Taxonomy (GTDB): domain Bacteria; phylum Actinomycetota; class Acidimicrobiia; order Acidimicrobiales; family Aldehydirespiratoraceae; genus Aldehydirespirator. Next base: position 604,061 of record OZ241894.1, on the reverse strand, counting down.
CCTCGGTGACAGCGACCGGCGCTCCATCGGCCGTGATCAGATCTGGTTCACGAAGAAGGATCTTGTCGGGGTTGCGTCTCTCTACTCGCTTACCGACTTTGCTCCCCGACGCGACGACGCCGTGGAGCGTCGCTACCTGCAGGGCCGCTACGGTGCGGTTCCTTCTATGAATCCCGCTGAGGTGGAGCGGGCGCTCGGCCTAGTAGACGCGTGAATCGGCCTCGCCCGAACAAGGGGCAACGAGTCGTTCCCCGGGGCCGGCGCGCGGTTCCGGCACCGCGAGTCATCCGCGTGCATACCGAGGGACGGGTTACGGAACGCGACTATCTGAACTACTGGAGTCGCCGCAACGAGAGAATCCGCATCGACTGGGGCGAGTCCGGAATGTCACCGGCCGGCCTCGTGGCACGGGCTCAGCAGGATGCTCAGGTCAGCCGTCGGTCTCGCAGGCGTTACGGAACTCCAGCATTCGACGAGATCTGGTGTGTGTTCGACGTAAATGCGCACCCCAATGTCTCCCAGGCGATCATTGAGGCGGAACAAAGTGGGATCCATGTCGCGGTCTCCAATCCTTGCTTCGAAGTCTGGTTGGTGCTGCATTTTGAGGATCAGCGAGCTCATGTGGAGCGTGGCAAGATTCAACGGCGCGCGTCGCGACTCGGCTTGATCGACGGCAAGAGCATCCCCGCCACTGCTCTGCGCCTGCTCTCGGAGAGCTACGAGGACGCCAAGCGGCGAGCGACGGAGTTGGGCAATTGGCATGACGAGAACGATTCGCCGCTGCGGTCCAATCCCAGTTCCGACGTCTGGCGTCTCGTGGACCGGCTGCGGTCGTAGGGTTCAGCCGCTGGGGTGGCGGCGGGGAGACGGGTGACGACGATGGGGGAGCGGCCGGTGGTGTACATGGTGTGCACCGGCAACGCGGCCCGGTCGCCCATGGCCGCGGCCATGTTGCGGGCCCTCGACACCGATGGTCGGATCGATGTTCGCAGCGCAGGAATACTCACGCTGGAGGGCCACCCCATGGGTACCCGCACCCGGTCGGCGCTGGCCCGCCACGGGCTCGTCGACCACGCCCACCGGTCGCGGCAGTTCCGCGGCGACGACGCGGCGGACGCCGATCTTGTGGTGGTGATGGAGCCGCTGCATCTGCACTGGGTCCGCCGCAACCTGCCCGAGGCATCCCCGATCACCGGGTCGCTGCGCCGGCTGGCCCGGGACTTGGGCCCGCCTCAGGGCGAGGCGGACGCCATCGACCTCGGCCGGAGGGTGAGGGCCTTGGGGCTGGACACGCTGGAACCGGAGCCATGGGAGGAGATCGTCGATCCCGGTGCCGGAGAGCAGGACGACTTCGACCGCTGCTCCGACGAGCTGCGTCTGCTGGTGGCCGAGCTGCACCGTCGATTGGTATGACCCGAGCGCGCCTGCGTGGGCCGATCCCGGCATGACCCGGCTGCGGCCGTACTGGCGCGACGGCTTGACGATGAGCTTGGCGGTCGGCGTGATCGGCGTGACCTTTGGCGTATTCGCGGACACGGCTGGGTTCGACCTGACTCAGATCGTCGTGATGTCGGCCCTGGCCTGCGCCGGGGCGGCACAGTTCGTGGTGGTGGGCGTGATCGACAGCGGCGGAACCGAGATAGCGGCCGTCGGCTCGGCCCTGCTGCTGGTTGCCCGCTACGCGCTGTACGGGCCCGTGGTGCGGCGCTTCCTGCCTTCGTCGCGGTTGGGACGGTTGGTCGCAGCCCAGTTCGTGATCGATCAGAGCACCGCCATGGCTGTGGCGCAGACCAACCGTCGAGACGGCGCGGGGGCCTTCTGGTTCACCGGTGTCACCCTCTGGCTGTGCTGGATGGTGGGGTCGGTGGCCGGAACCGCGCTCGGCGGGGTCATGGGCAACTCCGAGACATGGGGGTTCGACGCAGCGCTGCCGGCGATATTCGTTGCTCTTGTGGCTCCTCACCTGAGGACACCGGAGGGCCGGGTCGCAGCTCTGGTGGCTGCGGCCGTGGCTTTGAGCACGGTTCCCTTGACCGCACCCGGCGTTCCGATACTGCTGTCGGTGGTGGCTCTGGTACCAGCGGCGCTCGTTAGGGCCCGCCGACAGGCGCGTCCGGGCGGGGGAGAAGGCTCCGAACCGGAACGGGGAGCAGCCCGGTGAGTTGGCCGATGCTGTTCGCGCTGGCCGCGGGCGTCTATGGCATCAGAGTCCTGGGCGTCACCACGCCCGGAAGGCTCGTCGAGCAGCGGCTGGGGCCGCTGGTATCGCTGTTGCCGGTCACCCTGTTCTCGGCGCTCGTCGCGTTGATGACGTGGGAGAGGGCCGGCGAACTGGTACTGGACGCCAGGGTCGTCGGAGTCGTCGCGGCGGCATTGGCGGCCTGGCGGAGAGCATCCATGGTGGTGGTCATCCTGGTGGCCATGGGCGTGACGGCAGGCCTGCGGGCATTGACCTGACCGGAGGCGATCACACGGTGAAGGACCTCGGCCAGTCGTCGGCGCGGATGAGGGCGTCGGTGCCGCCGTCGACGTAGAACACCGATCCGCAGGCGAATCCGGCCACCGGTGACAGCAGGAACTCGACCCATTGTGCCAGAGCGTCGGCATCCGGCGTCTCGGGAACCGGCACCGGGAAGGACTCCATGAGCGGACCGTACACCTCGTCGGCCTGGCCCTGGCGCAGCAGCGGGGTGTCGACCGGACCGGGCGCGATCACATTCAGCCGGATGCCCTCACCCACCCATGGCTCGGTGACCGCGGCACGCCGGCACCAGCGGGTGACGGCCAGCTTCGCGCCCGCGTAGGCCACGGCCGGAGCGAACACCGGATCAGCTTCGCTCACGATGGCCACCGCCTCCTCCTCACGACCCTCGACGTAGGCGGCCAACAGCTCGTCGGGCAGGTTGGGCGTGGTGGTCGACGAGTTGGACCCGAACTGCACAACCTGGGCCGAGCCCGAGGCGGCCAGCGCGGGCCGCAGCCCCTCCAGCAGCGCCACCGATCCGAAGTAGTTGACCCGGGCGATGAGCTCTCCCGCCGTCGGCGGGCCGAGGCCCGCGGCCGAGACCGCGCCGTCGAGTACTCCACCGGCCGCGTCGGCTACGGCGTCGACCGCTTCGGCCCGACCCGCGGCCGTTCCCAGGTCGGTGCACACCTCTGCATCGCGCCGGTCGATGCCGATCACCCGGTGTCCCGCGGCCTCGAGCCGGGACCGGGTGGCCGCCCCCATGCCCGAGGCCGAACCGCTGATTGCGTACGTTCCCATGGCCTCACCTCCAGTTCATGTCGCCACCGGGTTGATCCACACCACTTCCGTGAAGCGGGCGAAGTCCGAATCGGCGGAGACGATGGCCAGACCATGCTCGATGCACAACGCCGCGAGGGCGGCGTCCGGCACCAGGTTGGCGCTGGGGCGCAGGTCGCGCACCAGGCGGCCGAGAATGTCCCGGTACCCGGGCCCGGGCTCGGGGATCCAGGTGTTCTGGGCGTCGAGCCAGGCCTCGACGATTGTCCAGGCATCCGCGGGCTGCACGGGGTTGGGCACGGCCCGGGGGTTCGTGACGATCCGCATGAAGCCGGTGAGCGACTGCCACGGCAGCCCCACTCTCCGCGGGCCGTTCAGGGCATCCTCCAGCCACTGTCGCGCCCGACGGTGCGCGGCGCTCTCCTCGTCGACCGCGTACAGCAGGATGTTGGCGTCGACGAGCACCCGGGATCACCTGGCCCGGGGTCCCTCGAGAAGGTCGATGGCGTCGGCGACGTTGGTGACGTCGATGCGCAGCCCCAGGGGACGGGTCTGCTGCTCGAACGGCGGCCGCTCGGCCGGAGCCAGCAGACCGCGGCGGACCAAGTGGTTGACAGCCTCGGACACACCCATCCCCGACTCCTTCCTCAGCCGGGCCACAGCCTTGGAAGTGTCGTCGTCGAACTCGATCGTGGTTCGCATGGGTTGAACCTAACATGCTCATGCAGACAAATACGCATGAGCATGTGTCACGATGTCATGGAGCAACGCCGATTCCGTCCCGCGCCCGCCCGGCGTCCTGGTGTCGCGACTGGCCGGTGAGAGGGCCAGACTGGGGCCATGGACTCCGAGGCAATCGTCAACCAGATCGAGCTCGACGGGCGGCGCCTGATCGAAGTAGCCCGGTCCGATCTCGGCGCAGTTGTGCCCACCTGCGGCGACTGGACGCTGCGAGACCTGGCCGGGCACATGGGATGGGTGCACGCACTGGTGGGCAGCTACGTGGCCGGCCGAGCCACCGAGCCCCTGTCCCGCGAGCAGATGCCCCAGGTGCCCGACGACGACTCGGCGGTCGACTTCGCGGCCGCCGCGCTAGACCGGCTCGTCGACGCTCTGGCCGGCATCGACCCCGGCACACCGGTGTGGAACTGGTCGCCCCGGCCCGACGCCGGCTTCTACTTCCGCCGGATGCTGCACGAGACCAGCATTCACCGCTGGGACGCCGAGAATGCGGTGGGGGAGACCGGACCGGTGGACGGCGAGCAGGCCCGGGACGGGGTCGACGAGTTCTTCGACTTCGTGCTGCCCAACGCCCAGCAGCGCAAGCGCCGGGACCTCCCGGCCGGCAGCCTGCACCTGCACCGCACCGACGGCGAGGGGGAGTGGATCGTGCACGCCGAGGGCGACGAAGTCGTCATGGAACGGGCCCACGTCAAGGGCGACGCCGCGGTGAGAGGGCCGGGCAGCTCGCTGTTCCTGGCCATGTGGAACCGGCTGCCGCTCGACGACGCCTCATTGTCGGTGGTGGGCGACGAGCAGGTCGCCAGAGCCTGGGCCGCGCTCGCCCCGTGAACGAGGCAGCAGGCGACGACCGGGGAGTTCCCGCCGCCGAATCGACGGCAGCGGCCAACCAGCAGGACTCTGACACCGAGCCCGTTCCGGTGCCTGCGGACACCGGCGCGGCTGGATACGCGATGTCGCAGTCTCGCCGCATCGCCGCAAGCAGGAGCAGCCAACTTGATCAGTTGATACCTGTGGTGCTGTTCCTGGTGTTCTACAACCTGGACGCAGTCCAAGTAGCGGGCCTCAACAACATCGAGGTAGCGGTCATCGCGGCGACGGCATGGTCGATCAAAGCCGCGTACAGCCGGGTGCGACGGGGCCTGCCCATCGGCAAGTGGCTGCCCATCATCACCACGTACCTGGTGGTTCGGGCCGCGGTCGCTATCGCGGTGGAGCGCGAGTTGGTCGACTTCGGGGTCAGCTCGGAGGCGGTCTACTTCGGCATCGGCATCGGCACCAAGATGCTGGTCGGACTGGCCGCGGTGGCCACGATCGTCGCCGGCAAGCCGTTTGCACTGTGGGCGGTGCGCTTCGTCCCCGACCTCCCCGAAGCTCTGAGACTGGACCGTCGCTTTGTGGCCACCCTGCGCGACGTCACCTGGGTCATTGCCTTCTACGAACTCGGCTCGTCCGTGTGGGACATCTGGCTCTACAACAATTCTGGAGTGAGTTGGTTTGTGACCATCCGTTTCGTGGCGAACTACGTGGTGTCGTTCGTGCTGATACTCGCCACGCTCTTGTACGTGGACCGGCGGTTCTCCAAGATCGAGGGGTGCCCGAGCCTCGTCGACCTCGTGAGCCGGGCGACCCGCCGCGCGCCGGCATCCGATTCGTGACGGCCGACACCCCGGCATCAGGCCGGCTGAATGGCAGGTCGGTGCTCGTGACCGGGGGCGGCACCGGCATCGGACGGGCTTGCGCGGCCCGGCTGGCGGCCGAGGGCGCGGCCGTGACGATCTGCGGACGGACCGAGCAGACGCTCGCGGCGGCCGTCGAGTGCGGCGACGGGGGATCGGTGTCCTACGTGGTGGCCGACGTGACCTCCGAGGACGACGTGGCACGGGCATCCCAGGCTGCGGCCGACGCCGACGGCTGCCTGCACGGCGTGGTCGCCAACGCCGGCGGGGGCGGGGGAATGGGCCCGTACCACTTGCTCGACACCGACGAGTTCAAGCGTGTTCTCACCCTCAACGTGGTGGGAACCATGCTCACCATCAAGCACACGGTGGAGCGTCTGGCCGCGGCCGGGGGCGGGTCGTTCGTGGCCATGTCGTCGCTGGCCGGCAACGTGACCCATCCGTACTTCGGGGCGTACACCGCGGGGAAGGCCGGCATCGAGGCGATGATCCGCAACGCAGCCGACGAGTTCGGACCGGCGGGTGTGCGCTTCAACGCGGTCAGGCCCGGCTTCATCGCCACCGAGATCATGGAGGCCATACCCCGGGACTCCGCGGTGTACTCCAGCTACGTGGAGAACACGCCGCTGGGCGGGGTCGGGCGGCCCTCCGACGTGGCCGCCCTGGTGGCGTTCCTGATCTCCGACGAGTCCCGCTGGATCACCGGCACCGCCATCAACGTCGACGGGGGGCACAGCCTGCGGCGGGGACCCGACTTCGGATCGTTCCTGCCCTACGGCGACGACGTCAAGTCAGGTCGGGCCCGGCCCTAGAGGCCGAGCAGGTAGGCGAGCGAACCCGGCCCATACGGGCGAGGCCGTGGCCCGAGCGGCCCGTGAGCGCAGCGAACAGGAGCGGGTAAGTCCTAGACGGTCCGCAGGCGCTCCCATTCGTCCAGCAGGCTGCTGTCGACCTCGCGCACCAGCTCCCCCAGCCACTCGATCACCTCGGCCAGACGGTCGTCGACCGCGGCCGTCGGCACGGTCTGCACCAGTGCCTTGTAGCAGTCGGTCAGGTAGCGCAGCACCAGTCCCTCGGAGCGCTTGAGCCCGTAACGGCTCACGTACTGGTTGAAGGTGTCGGCGTGCTCGACCATGTCGCGCACCACCGACTTGGGGCTGGGCCGCAGATGCCCGACCCACGGGTGATGGCGGGCGAAGGTGTCGAAGGCGGGCTCGATGAACTCGGCCTCCGGCTTCGGCCAGGTCACCTCGGCCAGCCGGGCCATACGCTCCTCGTACTCCACGCCCTCCTCCTTCATGCGGGTCATCAGCTCGTCGCGGGCTGCATCCCGCTGGGCCAGCAGCACCGCCATCGGGTCCTCCAGCACCGACTCCGCCACGCTGAGCACCTGCAGGTGGTAGTCGGGAGCCTCCTGGTCCAGAACCGAGACGGCCTCCACGGCGAACAGCCCCAGCGGCTGGTTGAGCCGGAACTCGTCCTGAAGGTCGATGTTGACCCGCACGGGACGGCCCGACGCATCCGGCTCGGGCAGCACCTCCACGATCTCGGCGTCGATCAGCGAGCGGAACACCCCGACCGCCTTGCGGATGTGCCGCCGCTGGCGGGAGCGGGGCTCGTGGTTGTCCACCAGCAGCCGCTTCATGGCCGCGCAGCCGTCGCCGGGCCGGTCCAGGACGTTGAGCATCATGGCGTGGGTGACGTCGAAGCTCGACTCCAGCGTCTCGGGGGTGCCCTCCCACAGCCGGGCCAGGGTCTTGTCGTCGTAGTGGGCGTAGCCCCTGTCCGGAGGCTTCTTGCGGACCAGCTTGCGGAGCTTCTTGGGGTCGCCCGCGGCCCGCATCTCGGCCCGCTTGTTCTCCACCGCGTGCTCGGGGGCCTGCACCCACACGCTGCCCACGGTGTCGAAGCCGCGCCGGCCGGCCCGGCCGGCGATCTGCTGGAAGTCCCGCACCGACAGCACCCGGGTCCGGCGGCCGTCGTACTTGTAGAGCTGGGTGAACAGCACGGTGCGGATGGGAACGTTGACCCCCACCCCGAGCGTGTCGGTTCCGCAGATCAGCTTGAGGTGGCCCTGCTGGGCCAGCTTCTCCACCAGCAGCCGGTACTTGGGCAGCATCCCGGCGTGGTGAACGCCGATGCCGGCCAGCACGAAGCGGCGCAGGTCCTTGCCGATGGGCGTGTCGAAGCGGAACCCGCCCACCGCCTCCTTCACTCCGGCCTTCTCGTCGGCACTGAGCACGTTGAGGCTGGTGAGGCTCTGGGCCCGGGCCGTGGCCTCCCTCTGGGTGAAGTGAACGATGTAGACGGGGGCCTGGCCCGCGGAGAGCAGCTGCTCGATGGAGACGTGCAGCGGTGTCTCGCGGTACTCGACGTCGAGGGGGACCGGGCGCTCGGCCGAGGCCACCAGGGCGGTGTCGCGCCCGGTGCGGGCGGTGAGATCCCGGCGCAGCCCGGTCGTGTCGCCGAGGGTGGCCGACATGAGCAGGAACCGGGGCCGCGACAACTCCAGCAGGGGAACCTGCCAGGCCCAGCCCCGATCGCGGTCGCCGTAGTAGTGGAACTCGTCCATCACCACGAGGTCGGCCGCGGTGTCGGAGCCTGCCCGCAGGGCCCGCTGAGCCAGGATCTCCGCCGTGCAGGCGATGACGGGGGCATCGGCGTTGACCGAGGCGTCGCCGGTGACCATGCCGACCTCCGACGGTCCGAAGGCCGCCGTCAACTCGAAGAACTTCTCGCCCACCAGGGCCTTTATCGGGGCGGTGTAGACGGCGCGGCGGCCCTGGGCCAGCATGGCGAACGCCCCGGCCACGGCCACCAGCGACTTGCCCGATCCTGTGGGCGTGGACAGCACCACGTTCTCGCCGGCCAGCAGCCGCAGTACCGCCTCCTCCTGGTGGGGATAGAGCTCCAGCCCCGACTGCGCCGACCACTCGATGAGGGCGTCCAGCAACTCGTCGGTGCCGGGCGTGTCCGGCAGGAAGTCGCCGAGTGCGGGCAGGGCCATGCCGTCCGAAGGCTAGGTGGGCGTTAGCGTTCCGCGGATGCCTAGCCAGGAGCCGAGCGGACCCGGCGGCGGGAAGCAGACCAGCCCGCCGGGGCGGATCGAGCCGCGGCTCTGGGCGCTCTTCGGGGCGACCTTCTGCTCGATGGCGTTGACCATGGGGCAGATCACGTTCCTGGGCAAGCAGGTCTTCGACATGACCGGCGAGCCGATCTTTCTGGGGTTGCTGGGGTTGGCTGAATTCGTGCCCGCCTTCCTGCTTGCACCGATCACCGGCATGGTCGCGGACCGCTTCGAGCGCCGGTTGGTGTTCGCCTGGGGTCTCGGCGGAGAGGCCGTTGCCTCGCTCGGCCTGTTCTTCTACGTGGCGTCGGATCCCACGTCGGTACTTCCGATCTACGGCCTGGTCGTAGCGTTCGGCACCGCCCGAGCCTTCCTCATGGCGGTGAGCCGGGCCATGCCGGTGGACCTGGCACCGGCAGGGGCCCGAGAGCGGATGGTGGCCTTGAACGTCGCCGGTTGGCAGGGGGGCTACATCGTCGGCCCGGTGGTGTTCGGACTCGCCTTCGACGTCGATCCGGCCCTGCCGTACCTGCTGGCCGCCGGGTGCGCGGCAGCCGGGATCGGCTTGCTCATGATCGTGCCGCCGAGCGACGTGCGGCGGGCTGCGCTCGCGGCTGGAGCCGGAGCGCGGGCCGTGATCGCGCAAGCCCTCGAGGGCCTGCAGTACGTGCGGCGCAACCGGGTTGTGCTCGGGGCGATCTCCCTCGATCTGTTCGCGGTGTTCCTGGGCGGCGTGCAGTTGCTGCTGCCCGCCATCGCCGAGGATCGCCTAGGGGTGGGCGCCGTACAACTCGGCTGGCTGGCGTCGGCGGTCGGCATCGGTGCCGCCGTGGTGATGCTGGCCCTGTCGGTGCGGCCGTTTCAGCGGCGAGTCGGCCCGTCGTTGCTGGGCTCGGTGGCCCTGTTCGGTGTGGGGACGATCGTCCTCGGGGTGACCCGTTCCTACGTCGTCGCCTTCGCGGCGCTGCTGGTCCTGGGCGGAGCGGACGCCGTGAGCATCTTCGTCCGCGGCACGATCGTCCCGCTGGCCACGCCGGAGGAGATGCGGGGACGGGTCCTGGCTGTGGAGTACGTCTTCATCGGCGGCTCGAACGAGCTGGGCGGGTTCAGGTCGGGCGTGACCGCGGCGCTGCTCGGTGTGGCCGGCGCGGTGGTGTTCGGCGGGGTGGGCACCCTCGCGGTGGTCGCCATCTGGTGGCTGGTGTTTCCGGAATTGCGCCGCATCGATCGCTTCTCCGAAGTACGCCCCGACAGCTAGTCGCGGTGCCGCCGCCCCCAGAGGCAAGCGGAAGAGCCCAGCCGTGCCCGCTCGTGTGGGTGCGGCGTCAGGCGAGGCCGGCGAAGTCGACCTGGTTGGTGGTGTACCAGGCCACGAACCCGTGGTCGGCGACCATGTTGTGGCCGTTCATGGCCGCGCTGGCGTCGGAGCCCAGCATCACGAGGGTGCGGGCGATGTCTTCCGGGGTGAGGATCCCGGCCGACTGGTCGACCATCCAGTCGATGACCTTCTCGGTCATGTGGCGGCGGAAGTCGTGCAGCAGGGGGGTGTCGATCACGCCCGGGCACACGCTGTTGGTGCGCACCCCGTAGTCGAGATAGCTGCGGCGCGAGCCGTGCATGGTCCAGACCTGGGCCAACTCCTTGGAGAACTCGTAGGGCGCCGGGTCGATCAGCTCGCCGTGCTCCGCGATCCAGGCCAGGGCGTCGTCCCAGCCGTCGATGGCGATCAGCTCGAGGATCTCAGCCAGGTTCTGGGGCCAGCGCTGCCCGGCGACCGACGCGGTGTTGACTATGGCGCCGCCCCGGTTCATGGTGGGCAGCAGGCCCTCGCTGAGCCGGCGCAGGCCGAGGTAGTTGACCCGCAGCACGAAGTCGGAGGAGTGCACCCCCGACACTCCCGCGTTGTTGAACAGCACGTCGACGCCCGGGCCGATGACCTCGCAGGCGGCGTCGATCGAGTCGGGGTTGCTCAGGTCCGCGGCGACGTACGCAGTGGCCGGACCGGTGGGCTCGTTGCGGTCGAGCACGGTGAGGTCGGTGCAGCCGGCATCGGCCAGGAGCTCGACGGCGGCCGCGCCCACCCCGCTGGCGCCCCCGGTGAGCACCACCTTCTTGCCCGCGTAGCTGAAGAGGTTCGATGAGGGTTCGGGCACGGTGCGACTCCTTGCTGGGGTTCGGCTGGAAGGGCGGACGGCTCAGGCCGGGGTGAAGGCTAGGTGGGCCTCGCGCAGGCCGTGGACGAAGGCGTTCGACATCTCCACCTGGGGCGCGCCCTCGACGCGCTCGATGCGGTCGACCCGCGCCAGCAGGCGCTCGAAGAAGACCTGGATTTCCAGGCGGGCCAGGGCCGCTCCCAGGCAGAAGTGGGTGCCGAACCCGAAGGCGATGTGGTTGTTGGGGTGGCGAGCCACGTCGTAGGTCTCGGGGTCATCGAAGTGGCGGGGGTCCCGGTTGGCCGACGGGTACATCATGACCAGCTGCTGGCCCTTGCGGACGGTCTGGCCCCCCAGTTCGGTGTCGGCCGTGGCCGTCCGGCACATGTTGTGGATGGGGGTGACCCAGCGGATGAACTCCTCCACCGCAGTCTCAAGGTCCGCGCCCACCCTCAGGGTCGCCCAGGACTCGGGACGGTCGGCCAGGTCCAGCAGCGTGCGGGCGATCACCGTGCGGGTGGTCTCGGCCCCGCCGTCGAGCAGCAGCAGGCAGTCCGACATGATCTGGGACAGCCCGAACGCCGAGCCACCCACCTGCCCATTGCCGTCGGACTCGGCTTCGACCCAGCGGGACATCACGTCGCCGGCAGGGCAGCCCTTCTTGGCGGTGTAAAGGTCGGAGCAGGCGTTCCTGAACTCCTCAGTCGCCTCCCTGCCCTCCTGGTTGCGGTATCGGGGACCGCCGCCCAGCGAGATGGTCGCCTCCGACCAGTGTTGAAGCTTCGGCCAGAGGTCGTCATCGAAGCCGAGCAGGTGGCCGATCATCTTGGCTGGCAGGGGAGCGGCCAACTCTCCCACGATCTCGGCCCGACCCCGCTCGATCACAGGGTCGAGCAGCCCGTCCACGATCTCGGTGATGTGGCCCCGCCACTGCTGGACGGCCCTGGGAGTGAAGCGGCGAGACACCAGCGAGCGCCGGGCCTGGTGCAGCGGGTCGTCGGTGCCGATGATCGACTGGTCGGCGGGGATGTTGGGGCGGTAGCCGCCCTTGGCGCGGTCGGAGTTGACGAACCGGCGCTTGTCCTTCTCGACCGCCACGATGTCGTCGTAGCGGGTCAGCACCCACAGCTCGTTGATGTCGTCCCAATGGCACGGCGAGTTCTCCCGCAGCCAGGCGTAGCGGGAGTGCGGGTCGTTGATGTAGAAGTCGCCGTCGAGGATGTCCAGCGGTCGGGGGTCGACGGGTGTGACGGTCATGGTGACCGCCATCCTAGGGTCCGCGCGGTCACGGGAAGATGCTCCTCAACACGGTCCACAACAGCAGCAGGCCCGAGATGGCGAGCGGTATCGGGACGGCAATGATCAGCGCCCAGGTCAGGTAGCGCACCCATGCGGGCCGGTCGGCGAAGCGTCGATGATGAAAGGCAGCGTCCAGGCTCTCGGCCTCGATGTCGGGCCGCTCGAGGCCGAGCACATCGACGGCCAGGTCGGCGACCTCGGCTCGCACGACCAGCACCGCGAAGCGGTGGGTGACGTATTGAGGGGCGACATCGGTGGCCGGGTCCACCAGCACCGTGGCTTCGTATCCCGCTTCCCGTAGCCGGGCCGCGGCCACATTGGCCTCCCAGCGGTTGGCGTACTCGGCGATGGGCACCATGCCCGGGAGCGGTCTCACCTCCATATCGTGCCCGCTCCAGCCGCGGATAGCGTGCGGCGCGTGAGTCCAGCCGTAGCCGTCAGCGAACTCGTCAAGGACTACGGCGCGGTTCGGGCCGTCGACGGCGTGTCGTTCGAGGTGGAGCGGGGCGAGGTGTTCGCCCTGCTCGGACCCAACGGCGCGGGCAAGTCCACCATCGTGGAGATCCTCGAGGGTCATCGCTCCCGCACGTCGGGGGCCGTTCAGGTTCTCGACACCGATCCGGCGTCGGCCGGCGCCTCCTTCCGGGACCGCATCGGCATCGTGCTGCAGTCCTCGGGCATCGACCCCGAACTGACGGTGCGCGAGGCGATCGACTTCTACGCCGCCGCCTACTCGCGCCCCGTCCCGACCGGCGAGCTCATCGAGTTGGTGGAGCTGGAGGAGAAGGCCGGCGCCCGCATCTCCACCCTGTCGGGGGGCCAGCAGCGCCGCATCGACATGGCCCTGGGGCTTGTGGGCGATCCCGACGTCGTGTTCCTCGATGAGCCGACCACCGGCTTCGACCCCGCGGCTCGCCGGCGAGGCTGGGAACTGGTCGAGAGGCTCGCTTCGCAGCAGCGGGCCGTGCTGCTCACCACGCACTACCTCGACGAGGCCGAGACTCTGGCCGATCGTGTGGCCGTGCTGGCGAAGGGCCGCATAGTCGCCGAGGGCACGCCCGCGGAGTTGAGGGCCCGAGCGGGCTCGGCCCTGATCCGGTTCACCGTGCCCGACCGAGCCGAGCCGGTGGCTGGTCTTCTGGCCCCGATCTCGGGTGCGATAGTCGGGCGGGACAGCCGGGTGGAGATCAGGACCGACGCTCCCACCGCCGACCTGGCCCACCTGACCGGGTGGGCCGCCGAGCGCGGGTTCGAGCTCGAGGGGCTGACCGTCTCGACGCCGAGCCTCGAGGATGTCTACCTGAGTCTTGTCGACGACGACGGTGACACGGCGTCGGACGAAGGGGACGGCGAACCATGAGGCCTATGTGGCGCTGCATCCGCATGCAGAACCGGATCTTCTGGCGGACTCCCATCGCCGCCTTCTTCACCCTGGTGTTCCCGATCCTGATGCTGGTGCTGTTCACGGCCATCTTCGGAAACGATGCCTTCGACACCGTCTATGGCCGGGTCACCAGCAGCCAGTTCTACACGCCGGGGTTGGCCGTGTACGCGGCGGCGTCGTCCACCTACACCGGCATTGGCATCACCCTGGCCAGCCGGCGCGAGCTCGGCATTCTCAAGCGGGTGCGGGGCACGCCGCTGCCGCCCTGGCTCTATCTCGGCGGAGTGGTGCTGTCGGCAGTATGGATCGCGGCGTTGGGAGTGATCGCGATGGTCGTTCTGGGGGTCGCGGTCTACGGCGTCAACGTCGAGGCGGCCAAGATCCCGGCCATGCTCGTCACCTTCGTCGTAGGGGCCGCGTCGTTCGCCGCGCTCGGCCTGGCCCTCGCCTCGGTGGCCCGGTCGGTGGCTATGGCGGTGCCCATGGCCAACGCCACCCTCCTGCCGATCGCCTTCATCTCCAATATCTTCGTCCCCTTCGGCACCGACACCCCCGGCTGGCTGGACCTGCTCGGCGACATCTTCCCGCTGAAGCACTTCGGGCTGGCCTTCGGAGAGGCCATGAACCCGTTCTCAGATGCCCCCGCCTTCGAGTGGCACCGGATCGGCGTGCTGCTGCTCTGGCTGGCGGCCGGTGCGGCCGTGGCCGCGTGGAAGTTCAGCTGGGAGCCTCCCGTGATTGCCGGTCGGCAGTCCCGGCGTCGCCGCGCCCAACGGGAGCCTGCCTAGCTGAGCCCTTCAAGCGGTCGCAATCGAACTTCCGGCGGTAGAGGGCGATTATTGACCCTGGAGGCCGGAAGTTGGTGGGAGTCGGGTGCCGGCACACAGCAGGTCCTCCCGTCGGCCTCTAGCATCGCCGGATGGTCGACTACGACGAGTTCGGACTGTTCGCCGAGAACGCGGCCGAGTACGGCATCGAGTACTCCGGCCGGCCCACCGTCCGCCGGGAGTCGGTGGCGCTGCCGTCGGGGCTGCGACTGTCGGCGCTGGTGTGGGGCACAGCCGAGCCGGAGTTGGTGCTGATACACGGCGGCGCCCAGAACGCTCACACCTGGGACACGGTGGCGCTGGCTCTCGGACGGCCGCTGGTGGCCGTCGACCTGCCCGGCCATGGATACTCCGACCACCGGCCGGCCCACAACTACGGGCCGGCCTCGATGGCCGGCGACGTTGCCGTTGCGGTCGAGGCACTGGCGCCGGGAGCCGAGGCGGTGGTGGGCATGTCTCTGGGCGGACTGACGGCCATGTGCCTGGCCGCCGACCGGCCCGATCTGGTGCGCCGCTTGGGGGTGGTCGACGTGACGCCGGGAACCGACCACAAGAAGGCCGAGCCCATCATCGCCTTCGTCGACGGCCCCGAGCACTTCGACAGCTTCGATGTGATCCTGGAACGCACCGTCGAGCACAACCCCACCCGCAGCGAGTCGTCGCTGCGCCGGGGCGTGCTGCACAACGCCCACGAGATGGCCGATGGGCGCTGGACCTGGAACTACGACCGGATGCGGGACTGGGAGTCGGGCGACGGGGCCGAGATGACGTTCGAAGGCTTGTGGGAGAAGGTTTCTCGCATAGCGGCTCCTACCGCGCTGTGGCAGGGCGGCGCGTGGAGCGTGGTGGACGACGCCGATGTGGCCGAGTGGATGCGACGGCAGCCCGCAACGGTGCACCAGGTGGTGGACGGCGCCGGCCATTCGATCCAGGGCGACCGCCCCTTGGAGCTGGTCGAGTTGATCGAGGACCTCCTGGCCCGGCCTACCGGGTAAGCGGCGTGGTGCATCCCCGCCCGAACGGTTCGTGATGTAGTTAGGCCGCCTGGAGCGGTACAACTACGTCAAGAACGGATCAGCCGCCGGTGTCGGAGTAGCCGGACTCGTCGAACAGGTAGCCGCCCGGAGTCATCTCCAGGCGGTGACGGGGACCGGGCACCGCAGGATCGCCGGTCTCGTAGCCCGCGTCGCCGTGCCACAACGAGATCGGTCCGTGCTCGCCGTTGCCGATACGGGTCTCGTAGCGGCGGGGACGGCGGCGGGCCAGGCCCGCGAGCGCCTCGGCCACGGTGCCGAAGCGGCTGATGGTGTGCAGCGTCACCCAGGTGGGGGCGATCAGCTCGATCTCACCGGCGTCGCGGCGTTGCATGGCGTCGGCGGGGGTCATCCACTCGTGGTGGACGATCTCGCCGTCGTCGATGGAGACCTCGCCGGCGGGGGCCTGGGCCGCGAAGAACCACGTCGCGAAGCGCTTGGGGGCGATCGGCGGCGGGATCCAGTAGGAGAAGTGCACCAGGTCTTCAGGGTCGAGCGCGATGGCGGCTTCCTCGTGGGCCTCGCGGGCCGCCGCGTTGCGGGCGGCCGCGATCAGGTCGCTGGTGCCGTCGTGGTCGCCGTCGTCGATGCGGCCGCCGGGGAACACCCACATCCCGCCGAAGGCGAGGCGGGAGTTCCTGCGCAGCATCAGCGACTCGGGGCCGTCGGGACCGTCGCGCAGCACCACCACGGTTGCCGCCGGTATCGCGGGCGCCTCACCGTCACGCTCGAACTGCTTGCGCCACTCCTCGAAGAGCCAGACCTCCCGGCGGAACGCCTCCTGCGCCCGGTCGCTGATCGAGTCCGTCAGGTCGCTCACTTGATCACGTCTCCTGGGCGCGGGCGCCGGTCGAGTCCGCCTGGAGGCTGCTCACTTGATCACGCCGTCGGCTCTGAGTCGGTCGATGCTGCCTGCCAGGCCCAGCTCCTTCAAGACCTCGTCGGTGTGCTGGCCGTGGATGGGCGATGACGGCTGGCGCAATCCAGCCGGGGTGGCCGAGAAGCGGGCCGCCGGCCGGGGCTGGCGCACGCGGCCCATGGCCGGGTGGTCGTGCTCTTCGAACAGCTGGTTGTGAACAGCCTGGGCGTCGTCGGCGACGTCCTCCACGCCGAGCACGACCCCGAACGGGACCTGGTGGCGATCCAGTGCCTCGACCGCCTCCGCCAGGGGCTTGGCCGCGGCCGCGGCATGAACGGCCCTGAACACGACGCTGGTCTGCTCCTTGTGGCGCTGGCGATCACCCATGCCGGCCACGCGGGGGTCGCTCGAGTCCACGCCGAACGCCTTGGCCATGCCGTGGAACTCGTCGTCGGTCACCGCGGCCACCACCACATGCCCGTCGGCGAGGGCGATGGCCCGCTGGTGGGCCGAGAACGACTGGGCAAGGTGACGCTGGTCGTTGTCCAGCGCGACCTCGTGAGCGGCCGAGTCCGCGAACAGGAAGGCCACCGAGGCGTCCAGCATCGCCAGCTCGACGTGCTGGCCGCTTGCGCCTCGCTCGCGGGCGAGGAGCGCGGCGGTGATGGCCTGGGCGGCGGTGTAGGCGGTGACCTTGTCGGCCGCGGCCTGGCGCAGGAACCGGGGGGATTCGTCGTTGATGCCCGTCTGGTTGCCGACGAGCCCCGACTGGGCCTGGATCACCGAGTCGTACACCCTCCTGTGGGCGTAGGGGCCGTCGGGGCCGAACCCCGAGAGCGAGGCGTAGACGATGTCGGGGTTGCGGGCCGAGACGTCGCCGTAGCCGACGCCGAGCCGCTCGACCACCCCCGGGCGCATGTTCTGCACGAACACGTCGGCGCCGGCGGCGAGGTCGAGCACGATGTCTCGACCCTGCGGGCGGGTGCAGTCCACCGCGATGGAACGCTTGCCCCGGTTGCACATCTGGAACAGGGCCGAGATCCCGCCCGACGCCACGCCCACATAGCGGCCCTGATCCCCGAAGCCGGGCTCCTCCACCTTGATGGCCTCAGCGCCCTGGTCGACCAGGAGGGTCACCGCCAGGGGACCGGTGACGGCCACGCACATCTCCACGATGCGAATGCCGTCGAGGGGTCCGGGCACGGGGTCTCTCGATCTTCGCTCAGGGGTGGCCGGCCTTGGCTCAGCCTTGGTCGGCCGGGGCGTCGCCGGCGGGCTTGTTGGGTGCGGGGACTCCGTGGAACCAGCCGGCTTCCTCAACCAGTGACCGGCTCCGCCAGCCCTCCGAGGTGCGCACCAGTTCATGGTGGTACCAGCCGCCGGTGGCCCACATCGGGCTGTCGGGCAGCTTCAGCGGGTTGTAGACTATGGCCACAACCTTGGCTTCGTCGCCCTCGATGGCGATGTCGATGTTGGAGACCAGATGCTGCATGCTCTCGAACATCGGCATGACCTGCGAGAGAAAGCCCACAACCTCATCCAGGTTCCCTGCGATCCCGCCCACCTGGGTGTAGTCGATCTGCGCGTCGGGCGTGAAGACGCTGCGGAACAGGTCCCAGTCCTGCCGGTCGACGGCTCTGGCGTAGCGGGTCAGCAGGTCGGTGATCTCGGCGCGGTCGATGAGTGTCTGCACGTCCATGGCTCCAACGATACGCCTGCTGCCGCTATCTCATGTTTACAGCCAGCGGTGCCAGTCCTGCTCGACGCCTATCGGCGGCGGCTCGGCTGTGGCGAGACCATCGCACTCTGAGTGCGGCTGGCTCAGGGAGTCTCCTGAGAGGTAGCGACGTGCGCTGGCCTGCCACTCGTCAAGCAGGTCGGCGAGGATGGCTCCGGCCGATCGGGGGGTGCCCTAGTGAGTGTGAGCTATCGGCTGAAGGGGGCTGCGGTCAGTGTCAGCCTGCGCCCTGGCGGGCGCGGGAGGCTGAGGTTCTGAATGTGTGGGTTGGTGCCTGGTGGCTCGTGGACGCAGGGCTTGTTGGCGCGTAGCTACATGGCCCGTCTATCGCGCCATACTCGGTTAGGTGCAAGCAGCCTTCACAGCTGCGATGCCCGACCTATTGGCGGTTGAAAGGAGGGCGGGCGGCGGCGGCGCAAAGAGAGTCCTGTGCTGGATGTAGAGGATGTTCGAATCGGAATCCAGTATCCGGTTGACCATCCGTAGCGCATTATCTGAGTCACTCATGTAGTAGGACCCGCCATCGGAAGAGAACTGTCGACGCCCTTTGAACCAGTGCCTTCCATCGACGCTGTAGTCCCATTCCTCTAGGACATACCAGTGTTCTGTCAAATAGTTGGGGTCGCCGGGAGCCGAGCGACGGTTGACAAACACTTGGAGGTGCTCGCGGTCCTCGCACCGGATCGAAATACCGGTGGCAGGATAGCGGAGGGCGCTCGCATGGACGCTCAACAGCGGCTCGTTCCAGACGTTTGTGCTTTCACTCGGTGAACCGAACGCCGTGCCAAAGTGGTCGCTAGGGGGGTCTAAGTTCTGGATGCGTTCATAGCTGTGAATGGCCTCCACTTCGTCGTCAGCGACGGGCAGCGTGGATGTCGGCGCATTGCCGCTGCTCTCACTGTCACGAGTCGCGCCGATGCCGCCGTCGTTGATGGCCTTCAGCAGCACCATCATGTCGCCGCGGGTGAAGTCGTCCTTCTTGAAGCTGTCGTCTCCGTTTGCGCCTAGGACATCGTCGTAGAAGCGCTCCACGAACACACGCGCGTGCCTCCTGATGAGCGGCTCTTCTGGCTTGAATGTGCCGTCGCCGTAGCCGACCGTCACCCCGACCTCCGCTGCCCATTCCACGGCCTCGTACGCTTCATGGTCCGGGGGCACGTCGGAGAATCGCTGATTCTGAGCAACCGCGGTCGCTGCCAATGCTCCGACAACTATCACGATGAGTGCAACAGCAGTGATGCGCTGCCTGTTCGTATGCCGCTTAGCCATGAGTGCCTCCCGGTCCCTGCCCACTTGCCACATTCTGCCCACCCATCGGCCGGGTCACGATGTTGTGTCTCGACGGGTGCCGCAGTCCGGGGAGGCCGGGGTCCTGGATGCTGTGGGCTCTCGATGTCGTAGCCTTCGGGTACCTGCCAGCCGGTGCCTCCGCTGTGCGCCCTGAAGACCTGCCTCCGCAACTATCTCGCCGCGGTTCTAGGTTTGTTGTTGCGATGGTAGGCGAGTCGGGCTCGCGCGGGCCTTCTCGAAGGGCCTGGCGGATGGCATCGTCTCGGCCGTGGTGTTCGTCGTCGACGGTGACGTAGCCTAAGGAGGGCTGTGCCGTGACCCGCTACGCTGCGACCGTGACCGAAGGAGCAAGGCCGGTGGGCCTGTCAGCGCCCCCCGCAGTGCTCATCCGATTGGGCTCATGGCGCGACAATGTCCTTGAGATTGAGCCTGGTGTGTACCGGTCGGGTGCTGGCTACCGGGAGGACATGACTCTCACCGAGCTAGTAGACGCAACGCGTGCTTGGTGGAGGATCAACCCCGATCGCGTAGCTCGTGAGGGCATACGTCACGCGGTCGCTGTGCATCAGGGAATCACGCGCGGGGTGATGGTGATCGGCCGCTGGCTGAAGCGCGCCGACGGGCGCTGGGCATTCGCAGCGAGTCCACTGACTTCTGGTCCGGTGTACGACGAGTGGGTGGGGCCGTCAGGTCGAATCGTCGATTTTGCGAAGGGAAACCAGAATCCCATCGCATACTGGCCACCGAGGTAGCCCTCCGTACGAGGTGTTGGCGGGTTGGGGTGTGCTACGGATCGGCTTACTCAGCGGACGGGTAGCGCCACAAGGGACCTATTGGCGCACGTAGCAGTCCTCGGATGTCGATGGAGAGGTGCGGGGCGACCTGCGGATGGCGCTGTAACTGGGCGCAGGTAGCCACAAGGGACAAAGCCAGAGCGATTTATCAGCAATATTATGAATTATTAGGTTGTGTTGTCACAGGGGATGGGTAGAGTGGCAGCCATGGAACGAACAAGTGTTCTGAACGGCCGCGGCGAGTCCGGTAGTGGGCCAGCGGAGCGGGAGGTTGGCTGCTCGAACGGCAGCGAAGTGGACCGGGGGTCCTCGGTGCGGGTTCTGCTCGAGGTGGTATGCGAGGCCTTGCGGTCGGTCACTTTGGAGGGATTGGACGAAGATGAGCTGTGCCGGGTGGTGGCTGGCGTCGGCCGGGTGACGGCTCTGGCCGATGCTTTGACTCTGAGGGCAGCGAGCGGGTTGGAGAATCTGAGGGCAGGTTCGGCGCGAGAGGCGCTGGTGGCCGGAGCGAAGCTGTCAGGCCGGGCAGCCAAGCGCGTGACTGAGGCGGCTAGGCAGGTCGAGGAGATGCCCAACGTCGGGCGGATGCTGGACGCAGGGGAGTTGACGCTGGAGAGCGTGTTCGCCTTGGGTTCGGCGGCCAAGCAGTGCGGCGCTGCGCTTGTGGACAGCTCGGACGAACTGCTGTACCAGGCCTCCACACGGGATGCTGGGTCGTTGAGCCGGGTGGCTCGGCGGTTCGCCCAGCGCCATGACCCATCGGCGGGAGGCGACCTGCTCAAGGGCCAGCGCAACAGCCGGAAGGCCGACCTGTTCGCCGGCAGCGACGGCATGGGCGTGGTCAAGGGCGAGATGGACCCGGTCAGCTTCGGTGTGTTGGAACAGGCGGTGGACGAGCGCAAGGACTACCTGTGGCGCAGGGACGGTGGCCGCGACGGCACGCCCGACGCGGTGCGCAACAACGGTCAGCGCACGATGGACGCCATCTTCGAGCTCTGCACCGGGCTGGACGCTCTGACTCACGAGCCCCTTTCGGCTGACGACGGCCCGCGGGGCTCGCGGCGGCTGTCGCCGGGGCGGATCATCGCCGTAACCGCGGGCGTGGTGGACGGCACCGACCCCGACGGATCGTGCGAGATCATTGGAGTCGGTCCGGTTCCCCCGACGGTGCTCGACAGCATCTCGCCCGATGACCGGCTCGTCGGCGCCATATTCGGCGGTGACGGCCAACCGCTGTGGCTGGGTCGCATGGAGCGCTTGGCCAACACCGCCCAGTATGTGGCGGTCGCTCTGCGGGACCGTGGCTGCGTGCTGTGCCGGGCGCCGATGCACCGATGCAGGATCCACCACATTGACGAACACTGCGCCGATGAGGGCCCGACGGACATCGAGAACCTCGCGGCGCTGTGCAACAGCTGCCACCTGTGGCTGCATCGGACCAACCGGCGTGTTGTGCGAGACGTTGACGCCCACGGGGTCATCGCCTGGACTACGGCTCCCCGAAGCCCTGATCCCGGCGGCCGGGGAGGGGACCACGGTGTTGCTGAGCCGCCAGACAGGCTGAATGGCCGCGCCGGCCACGAGCAGGCTGAGGTGCGGAAGGCCGACGAGATCGCAGTCGGGGCCCGTGCCGCAGGGCGCGATCCGCCGGGTGCCGGGTGAGGGCGGCAGCCGGCAGCGTAATCTTGGCGAGCGGTGTGGTCGCGATCCACCGGGTGCCGGGTGAGGCTGGCGGCCGTGCGGCTGACGGGGGCGGCGACCGGCTCGTCTCAACCAGCGGCGACCATCGTCGCTCGACTCGCTCAAGTCCGAGTCCCGCCGGTGCCGATGGCTCTGCGGGGTCACTGAACCTTCGAGCCTCAGCCGCTACCTTCGATCCCATCGGTGAGCCGCATCTGAATCCCCGACGGGCCAGGCCCACGGCGGTATGCGGAGCACCCGAAGCCTCGAGAAGAACCAGAGCCTGGAGACGACTGTGTCACCACCACAACAGCAACTGACTACCGCGACCCTCGACCCCGTCCCGGCCCGCCAGGTGGACGACGTGCCGGTGGCCGAGGAGATGAGCGACTCGTTCCTCGCCTACGCCCTGTCGGTCATTACCTCCCGGGCCATCCCCGATGTGCGAGACGGCCTGAAGCCGGTGCAGCGCCGCGTCCTGTGGTCGATGCTGCAGATGGGTCTGCGCCCGGGCACTCCATACCGCAAGTCGGCCCGCGTCGTGGGCGACACGATGGGCCGCTACCACCCGCACGGCGACGCCGCCATCTACGACACCCTCGTCCGGATGGGTCAGGACTTCAGCCGCATGGTGGCGCTGGTGGACCCGCAGGGCAACTTCGGCAGTCTCGACGACCCGCCGGCTGCGGCCCGCTACACCGAATGCCGTCTGAGCGAAGCGGCCATGGACATGGTGGGCGAACTCGACGAGGACACCGTCGACTTCCGCCCCACCTACGACGGGGAGGACACCGAACCGGTCGTCCTGCCCGCGGCGCTGCCCAACCTGCTCGTGAACGGCACCGCGGGAATTGCGGTGGGCATGGCCACCAACATGGTGCCCCACAATCTGGCCGAGGTCGGCGAGGCCATCGAGTTGGTGATGAGCAAGCAGCCGGGCGAAGCCGCAGCAGAATCCAAGCCGGCCCGGTCAGGCAGCCCGCAGGTTCGCAAGCGCCGGTCGCGGCCGACGACCGACGAGCTGATGGACGTGGTTCCCGGACCCGACTTCCCCGGCGGCGGGATCGTGGTGGCCGACGACGGCCTTCGAGCCGCCTACGACTGTGGGCGAGGATCGGTGAGGGTGCGGGCACGGGCCAGCATCGAGTCCATTACCCGCCGCCGCCAGGCAGTCATCGTCACCGAGCTGCCCCACCTCGTAGGACCGGAGCGGGTGGTGTCGCGCATCACCGAGTTGGTGGGGGCCGGACGGCTCACCGGGGTTTCCGGCATCGCCGACTTGAGCGACATGGACGGGCTGCGGCTGCAGATCGATCTGAAGCCGGGTTCGGATCCTTCCACGGTCCTGGGGGAGCTGTACCGGCACACTCCCCTGGAGGAGAGTCTGAGCGTCAACAACGTGGTGCTGGTCGACGGTGTCCCCACCACAGTCGGGCTGCGGGAGCTCTGCGAGCACTACGTGGCGCACCGTCTCCAAGTCGTCGTGCGCCGTACCCGCCACCGCCTGCGACGGGCCGACGAGCGCCTGCACATCGTGGACGGCCTGATCGCCGCCCTCGACAACATCGACGAGGTAGTGGCCCTGATCCGCGGCTCCAGGGACGCCACGGAGGCAAGGGCGGGGCTCATGGCCCGGTTCGGCCTGACCGAAGTACAGGCAAACCACATCCTCGACATGGCGCTCCGGCGGCTCACAGCCCTGGAGCGCGAGAGACTGGATGCGGAGGCCGAAGGCCTTAGAGCCGACATCAGTGACTTCAAGGAGATACTCGCCAGCAACCGCAGACAACGGGCCATCGTGCGCAAGGAGTTGCGGCGGATCGTCGACGACCACGGCCGGCCGCGGCGCAGCCGGATAGTCACCGCCGAGGTCGCTGAACGCGAGCTAGCCGGGCATTCGGGCGACGGGGCTGCCTCGGCGGCCACACCAGAGCCAGCCGATCTCGGGCCTGATCTGCCGTGCGTGGTGACGGTGTCCACCAGCGGCCATATCGGGCGGGCATCCCTGAAGGGAGACCGGCGGGCATCACCCGGACGCCACGATCTGATCGCGGCCAGGGTCGTGGCCTCTACCGGAACTCCCGTGGTCGCGGTGACCAGCGCGGGACGAGCGCTCGGCGCGCTCGGCGCGGAGATCCCGGAGGCGAACAACCGCGTCCGCGGCGCGGACGTCTCATCCGTCCTCGATCTGGACGCCGGCGAGAGCGTCCTGGCCCTCGTCGCAGCAGGCAGCGACCGGCTCGTCATGGTGACGGCAAGCGGCGGCATCAAGCGGATCGAGGCCCACGAGGTGCTCGGCGTGGCTCCGGGGGCGTCACTGGTCTCGCTGGGTGCCGGCGACAGGCTGGCCTGCGCCTTCACCGCCCCCGACGACGTGGACCTTGTGCTGGCGGCCGATGACGGGAGAGCGCTGCGCATGGCAGCCTCGTCGGTTCGGGTGCAGCGTCGCGGCGCGGCGGGCATGGTCGGCATCAAGCTGCGCGACGGTTCGGTGCTGGTGGGCGCGGGAGCCGTGATCGGCGACCCGGTGCTGACGGTCGCAACGAGCACGACGGGTGCCGGGAGCGGTGTCAAGGCCACGTACTGCTCGGAGCTGCCGACGCAGGGCAGGGGAGGCCAGGGCGTGCTCGTTGTGAAGCTCCAGCCCGGGGAGTCCGTTGTCGCCGCGGCAGTAGGGGCTGCCGACGGCATGCTGGCCTTGATGGGTCAAGACGACAACCCCCGCAAGATCGACCCCCACCCCGTACCGGTACGGATCGAGCCCACGGCGCGCTATCGCTCACCCCAGCGCCTCGAGCGTCGCATCCATGTGCTGGCGCCGGGAAGGTGGTGATTCCGGTGGCCGCGTCAACCCAGTCGACGAGAGGATCGGGGGCGGTCGAGGTACCACTGTTGCCGGGAATCGAGATGGAGTCTGCGGCCGAGCCGGAAGCTGCCGGCCGTGCCGGCAACGGCTCCAACGGGGCGTCGACCCGCTCCACGGACACATACGACGCCGACTCCATCGAGACGCTCGAGGGTCTGGAAGCTGTTCGCAAGCGCCCGGCCATGTACATCGGCGGCAACGGGTCCGAAGGCCTCATGCATCTCGTATGGGAGATCGTTGACAACGCTGTCGACGAGGCCGCTGCGGGCTTCGGCAAGAAGGTGGATGTCACGCTGCGCCGCGATGGGTCGATCGAGGTGTCGGACAAGGGTCGGGGCATTCCCGTCGACAAGCATCCCGACCGCGACGTTTCGGCCCTGGAAGTGGTGTTCACCGAGCTTCACGCGGGCGGCAAGTTCGGCGAAGGCGCCTACAAGGCCTCCGGCGGGCTGCACGGCGTGGGGGCGTCTGTCGTGAACGCCCTGTCCACCCGACTCGATGTCGAAGTGCGTCGAGACGGGTACGTCCACGAGTTGAGCTTCAAGGATCAGGAGCCGGGCCACTTCGTCGGAAACAAGTTCGTCCCCGGCAGCGATGTCCGTCCTTCCACGCGGCGAACCAAGGCAACCGGCACGAAGGTGAAGTTCTGGCCGGACAGGGCCCTCTTCCATCCCGACGCACGCATCGACGCCGACGAGGTGCGCAGCCGGGTCAAGCAGATGTGCTACATGGTGCCGGGCTTGAGGATGACGGTTGCCGACAACCGGTCCGGTGAGAGCGCCGAGCCCTTCGAATTCGTGAGCCGGGGCGGCCTCGCCGACCTGGTCAAGGAGCGTTCGGAACGATCTGGCGGGGACGCCGTCAGCGGCGTCATCACGATCAACGGCATCGAGCGCTTCACGGAGAAGGTGCCCGTCGACGGCAAGATTACCGAGGTCGAGAGAGAGTGCACCGTCGACATCGCGCTCCGCTGGATGTCGGGATACGACAGCGACGTCGAGTCGTTCGTGAACACGATCCCCACCAGTTCCGGCGGCACGCACCTCGCCGGGTTCGACAAGGCGCTGACGCGGGTGGTCAACGGCGTGCTGCTCAAGGACAATCGCAAGCTGGCCCGGCTGGCCCGTGACAGCAGTGGGTCGGGCACCAGGAACGGCAAGAGCAGCGCGGCCAAGACCAATGCGACCAAGGACGATGTGCGTGAGGGGCTCATCGCGGCGGTCAAGGTGAAGTTCTCCGAGCCGCAGTTCCGGGGCCAGACCAAGCAGGAACTGGGCACTCCCGCGGTTGAGGGCATCGTGGCCCGGATCACCTACGAGCAGCTCAAGGAGTGGTTCGAGCCGGGCGGCGGTCCTCGCTCGCAGGTGAAGGCCATCGGCGACAAGGTGGCTGCTGCGGTGGTGAACCGCGTCGCCTCCAAGCAGATGCTCGACACCAAGCGCAAGGCGGCCAGTCTCGGCTCGACCGGCATGCCGGACAAGCTGGCCGACTGCCGGGTCCACGGTGACCGGGCCGAACTGGTCCTGGTGGAGGGCGACTCGGCGGCGGGACCGGCCAAGCGGGGCCGTGATTCGGAATTCATGGCCATCCTCCCGCTGCGGGGCAAGATCGTGAACGCAGCCAAGGCAAGCCCCAAGCAGGTGCTCGACAACGCCGAGGCGCAGGCGATCTTCACCGCCATGGGCGCCGGCGCGGGCGACGCCTTCGACATCGAGGCCGCTCGCTACGGCCGGATCGTCATCCTGTGCGACGCAGACGTCGACGGCAGTCACATCCGCTGCCTGCTGCTGACCCTCATCCACGGGTACATGCGGGAGATGCTCGTTCAGGGCCGTGTCTTCTCGGCCCAGCCGCCGCTGTACACCGCAAGGGTCGGGGACCGGACCTACCGGGCCTATTCGGACGAGGAGCGAGACCGCATCACCGGCGAGCTCTGCCGGGGCAAGCGCAGGCCTGAGAACTTGAAATGGCAGCGCTTCAAGGGGTTGGGGGAGATGAACACCGACGAACTCCGGCACTGTGCGCTCGATCCCGCGACCCGCACCCTGCGCCGCCTCACCATGGCCGACGCCCAGCAGGCCGACGCCGCGGCGGAGATGTTCGACGTTCTGATGGGCAGCGACGTGGCAGTGCGCCGCGACTACCTGGTCGAGAACTCCTCCCTCGTGGACGAGGCGACCCTCGACATCTAGGAGCAGCACGCCGGCTCGGGTCGGCGGCTTGCGCATCCGTGCCGCTGTCTCACCCATCAACTAGAACGGCGGCATGCAGCTCGAGTTCGATCCGGCCGACATGCTCGACCCGGCAGGCGTCGGAGCGGTCGGCGAGGACGGTCGCCCGAGCCCGCCCGAGAGGCTCTCACCGTCGGGGGCGGCGACGTTCGAGCAGTGCCCCCGCCGCTGGCGATTCCGCTATGTGGACCGCCTGCCCGATCCCCCCGGCGAGGGCGCCCTGGTCGGCACGTTCGCCCATCGAGTGCTCGAGCACCTCATGCAGCGGCACCCGGTCCGGCGGACCAAGGACGACGCTCGCCGGATTGCTCGGGCATCCTGGCCCGAGATGTCGGGTAGCGACGACTACCGCGACCTGGAACTCGACGACGAGCAGGCGCTGGAGTTCCGCTGGAAGGCTTGGCGGGCGATCGAGGGGCTGTGGGAGCTCGAGGACCCGTCGGGTGTGGAAGTGCAAGCCACCGAGCAGCAACTGTCGGTGACGCTGGACGGAGTGCCCTTCCGGGGCGTCGTGGACCGAGTCGAATCCGAGCCGGACGGTCTCGTGATCAGCGACTACAAGTCGGGCCGGGCGCCCACACCGCGGTACGCGCCCAGTCGACTCCAGCAGGTGCTGCTCTACGCGGCCGCGGTAGCTGCTGAGACGGGCGAGCGGCCGGTGAGGGCGCAGCTGCTGTACCTGGGCCAGAAGATCGTGGCCACGGCCGTGACCCCCGTTGAGATCGAGGGTGCCGTGGAGCAACTGACGTCGACATGGAACGCGATCGGGGACGCATGTCACGCCGATGACTTTTCGGCCCGGCCAGGGCCGTTGTGCGGCTACTGCCCGTACGTCGAGCGCTGCCCCGAGGGTCAGGCCGAGAATCGTCGGCGATCAGAGATGCGTGCCGCCGAGGACGAGTATCTGGTGAGGCTGGCCGGCTAGCGGGAACGGCGCTTCCACGCCCTCCAGAGCAACCCGAGGACCACCAGGCCTACCGCTGCGCCCAGCACCGTTGAGATCCCCACCGAGTACAGCAGCCTCTCGCTCCAGGCGCTGGGTGGATCGGGAGCGATTCCGGGACCCGGTGTCGGAGGGGGCTCGCCGTGACTGGGTCGCGGCGAGTCGATCACCGGGTCGAGGAGGGTGTCGACGACCGAGGACCCGTTCCCGTTCGGCCGGTAGCGGGGTTGGTCGCGCTGGGGGTCATAGACCATTGCGATCCTCCGGTCCTGGTGTGCCGACCACTAGATCGTAGAGGAGATCGAACTCGGCGCACGCCTCGGCTGCGCCTCGACGGGGTGGCAGGGCGTGAATGGGACGCGAGCGAGCGGCGGCCTCTGCCACCGCAGCCCGCAAGCGGACCGGAGGCAGCACCAGCTGACCGTGGTCGGCGATGAGCTGCTCGTTCCAGTAGCGGGAATCCCGGGTGCGAGCGAGGCGGTTGACGGCTACTCCCGCAACTCGGAGGCCGGACGGCTTCCTGGCCGCGACGCGTTCGATGGTCCGCATGATCTCGCTGACCCCGTCGGAGGCCCACGCGCTCGGCTCGGTGACTACCAGGGCTGCGTCCGCGGCGAACAGGCCGTTGATGGTCAAGAGCCCGAGCGACGGGGGGCAGTCGATCAGCACGAGGCTCTGGTTTCCCGACAGAGCCACCCGGAGGCGGTCCTGGGCGCCGACTGGGTCGGAGAGCAACTGCCGCTCCCGGCCCGCCAGCGCTGGAGTGGATGCCACGACCTTCGGGGGCAGGCCCTTGTCGTCGGGCCATCCCGACGGAACGGCCAGGTTCGCGACGGCTCCGGGCCGGTCGGACGCCAGGGCTTCGTCCACGTTGGTGTCAGGTGCCCACAGCCCGAGTCCGGTGGTTGCGTTGCCCTGAGGATCGAGGTCGATCACAAGGCTTGGAATCCGTCGTGCCCAGGCAGCCGACGCCAGCCCGAGCGCCGTGGTCGTCTTGCCGACTCCGCCCTTCTGGTTCACCAGAGCGATCACTGTCACGCCTGCACGGTAGCCAAGCGGGATGATGCCACGCGCAAGATCGTGCCGAAGCCCCGCTTGACGGAGCACACTTGCTGCATGGCTGCACGCGGTCGCATTCCGCAGGCGCTGATGCGGGGGGCCACGCGCTGGGTGCGCGACCTGCTGGCGGTGCGCAGTGCCTTCGCCGCGCTGGTGATGGCTGCCCTCGCCAGCCTCGTTGCCGGTCTGATCCTGGCCTCCATCATCGACACGCTTGAGGAATTGCCGGGTTTGTTGCTGCTGGTGCCGGCGGCGATCGCGGTGAAGGGCAACATCTTCGGGGCGCTGGGCAGCCGGCTCGGCACCGCCATCCACGCGGGCACACTCCGGCTGTCGAGCCGGCGGGACTCGGTGATGGCGCAGAACGCGGTCGCTTCCGTGGCTTTGAGCCTCGCGCTGGGTGTGGTACTGGCCATCATGGCGAAGGGCATCGCGCTGGCCTTCAACGTCTCGCCGACGATGAGCCTCTCGGACTTCGTGGTGATCTCGGCGCTGGGGTGTCTGATCGCTGCCTTCGTCGTGCTGGCGATCACCCTGGCGACCACGGCCGGAGCAGTGCGGTTCGGCTGGGATCTCGACAACGTGGTCGCGCCGATGGTGACGGTCGCAGGCGATGTCGTGACACTGCCCTCGCTGGTGGTCGCGGCCGAGTTCGCAGGGTTCGATATTCTCACGCCGTCGATGGCGTGGGTGCTGGGGGTCCTGGCCGCGTTGTCGGTGGCGTGGGGGCTGCGGAGCAGGCTTCTGGAGTTGCGCACGATCATGCGCGAGTCGATCCCCGTGTTGATCGCGGCGGGAATGCTCGACCTGGTGGCCGGGATCACGGTCGAGAAGCGCATCGAGGACTTCGTCACCTTCCCGGTGTTGCTCGTTCTGCTGCCGGGCTACCTGGCCACGGCCGGAGCGCTCGGGGGGGTGCTGTCGAGCCGCCTGTCCACCAAGCTGCATCTGGGCCTGGCCAGGCCCTCCGTGGTGCCCTCGGGGGAGGCAAGAGTCGATCTCGCCACCACTTTCGCGCTGTCGCTCCCGGTGTTCGCGCTGCTCGGTCTGGTGTCGTCGATGGCGGCCGGTCTGACGGGCTATGCCGGCCCCCCGCTGGCAGACCTGGTCGCGGTGGCTGTGCTCGGCGGCCTGCTGGCCACGGTGCTGATCGTGGTGGTCGCCTACTACGGAACGCTCGCGGCAGTGCGGTTCGGAGTCGACCCCGACACCTACGGCATTCCCATGGTCACCTCGTCACTGGACTTGGCCGGGGCCTTCACCCTGATCGTCTCGGTGGTCTTGGTGGGGGTTGTCTAGAGGCCGAGCGGGAGGGAGCGCTTCATGAGTCTTCGCGACAGTCCGAGCGAGGCCGTGGCCCGAGCGGCCCGTGAGCGAAGCGAACAAGAGCGGGCGCTCATGGGCACGGCGCTGCGCTTGAGAC
Source organism: Candidatus Aldehydirespirator sp. (assembly GCA_965203575.1). Classification (GTDB taxonomy): domain Bacteria; phylum Actinomycetota; class Acidimicrobiia; order Acidimicrobiales; family Aldehydirespiratoraceae; genus Aldehydirespirator. The sequence goes on along the minus strand of OZ241894.1, from coordinate 573,750 downwards.
CTACGATGATTCCAGGAGGGACCTGATGGAAGACAGACCTCGCAATCTGCGGGAGATGCTGGCCGAGGCCAAGGACACCTCCGAGTTGATGGTGGACCTGGCCTACGCCGCGCTCTACTTCGGCGATCCCGACATGGCCGACGAGGTGGGCGCGCTCGAGGAGCGGATGAGCCACTTGGTGCAGGACATGAGGGCGGTGTGCATTCTGGCCGTGCGCCACCCGCGCGACGCCGACGGTATGTCGTCGGTGCTGCAGGTGGTCTCCGCCATCGAGCGCATCGCCAACGACGCGGTCGACATTGCCCGCATCGTCACCCACCGGGTCGGCATACCGGCAGAACTCGTGGCCGACCTGAGTGCGGCCGAGGAGGTGTCTCACCGGGTGCTGGTCTCCGACGGATCGCTTCTCGCCCACCGCCGCCTGGCCGACCACGAGATGCCGGCCAAGATGGGTATGCGGGTAATGGCGGTGCGTCGGGAGCGCGAGTGGATCACCGATGTGGGAGGCGACACCGTCCTCGTCCCGGATGACGTGCTGTTCCTGCGGGGATCTCCCGACGGCATCGACGAGTTGCGCAGTTTGGCCGGGTCTCCGGACCGGATGCCGCCGGAGGAGCCCGACGGTCCGGTCGCCACAGACCTCGATCGTGCGGTGGATGTGCTGGTGGAGATGAAGGACCTCTCGGAGGTGGCCGTCGGCCTGGCCTACTCGTCGCTGGTGCTGCGGGACGAGAGCCTTGCCGCTGAGGTGCGTCACCTCGAGGATCGCCTCGATGAGATGAAGGACCGCCTGGAGGAGTGGGTGCTGCGCGCCGCTCGGGAGCACGTGGACCACTCAGGCCTTCGGGGGTTGCTGCACCTGTCGCAGGCGGCTGAGGATCTGGGCGATCAGGCCCAGCAGATGGTGTGGATCATCGAGCGGCAGGAGCAGATCCACCCGATACTGGCCGTCGCGCTCGGCGACAGCGACGAGGTGGTGGTGCACATACCGGTGGCGGAGGGCTGCGCGGTAGAAGGCAGGACGCTGGCCGACCTGAGGCTGAACATCGAGCCCGGCTTCACCGTGCTGGCCATCCGCCGCGGGGGCCAGTACCGCTACCGGCCCCGCGGCGAGGTGCGGCTTGAGTCCGGTGATGCTCTCATCGCCAGCGGTCCCGACGAGGGACGCGACCACCTGGCCGAGATGTGCGGCTGGCGGCTCATCAACAGGGACGACGACACGGCGATGGTCTTCGAGCCGTTGGAGTCGAGCCTGCCGACTGCCTAGCCGGCCGGCGGTGACGCCGAACCGGCGCGGTGCGCTGCGGTGCGCTGCGGCGCTAGCTTCACCGGCCATGGCGACTTCCGCCGGCCGGCTCTGCCTGCTCACCGTTCACGCCCATCCCGACGACGAGGCGTCCAAGGGCGCGCCCACGGTGGCCCGCTACCACGCTGAGGGGGTGCGCACCGTGCTGGTGTGCTGCACGGGAGGAGAGGAAGGCGAGATCCTCAACCCGGCGCTGGACAAGCCCTCGATGGCCGAGAAGCTGGCCGAGATACGAGCAGAGGAACTGGCCCGGGCCGCGGCCGTGATCGGCTACGACGAGGTGGTGATGCTCGGATATCGCGATTCCGGAATGGAAGGGTCGGAGGCGAACGCCCATCCCGACTGCTTCGCCAACGCCGACCTTGACGAGGCGGTGAGCCGTCTCGTGTCGGTGATACGCCAGTACCGGCCCCAGGTGATCGTGACCTATCCCGAGGATCAGGGCGGCTACATGCACCCGGACCATGTGCGGGTCCACGACATCTCGATCCCAGCCTTCGAGCGCGCCGGCGACGCCCGGTACCGTCCCGACCTCGGCGAGCCCTGGTCGCCGGCCAAGCTCTACTACACGCTCTGGTCCCGCAAGCGCATCGAGGGGCGGCACCAGGCGTTCCAGGACCTCGGCCTGAAGTCGCCCTACAGCGACTGGTGGTTCAAGCGCCCCTCCACCGACGACCAGATCACGACTCAGGTTCCCGTGGACGGGTTCATCGACGCGCGCATCGAGGGACTGCTGGCCCACGCCACCCAGATCGATCCCGAGTCGACCTTCTGGTTCGGGTTGCCCCCGGAGGTCGAGCGTTCCATACACCCCTACGACGACTATGTGCTGGCCCGCGGCCCCCGCCCCGCAGAGCTGCCCGAGCGCGACCTGTTCGAGGGTTTGCGGGCTGAAGCGGCCGGCGAGTCTGATTGACATGGCGCTCGAACCTCTCAGTGAGGGGTGGTTGGAGGCCGTGGCGGCCGAACTGGAGGCGGTCGACGAACCCGGCTCAGCCGACGGCGTGGCCCAGGTCGTCGTGAGCGGCTCGCCTGCCGGAGCGGCTCCCTTCCATGTCGTGGTGGCTGACGGCCGCGTGGGAGTGGTGGCCGGGCGCCACCCGGAGCCCGACATGGTGCTGTCCGGGGCATACCCCGACTTCGTGCGGGCCTGGGAGGGCGAGCTGTCGGTGGAAGCGGCCTACATGTCGGGACGGATGAAGCTCGAGGGGGACCAGGTCCTGCTGTTCGACGGCTGGCGCCCCCTTCTGAGGTCGTCCCAGCTCCGGGCAGCCCTCGCCCCTCTGCGCTGAAGCCCGTAGATTCGGCGGGCGCGCGCCTCGCCCCTCTGCGCGAAGCCCGCAGATTCAGATGCGGTGCCTGGCCCTCCTCTGGGCGCTGCGCAGCGCGCGGTAGCCGACCAGTACGGCTCCGGATTGCTGGAGCATCTCGGTCACCTCGGCCGACAGGGCTAGGGCGAGGTCGTCCACCCGGCCGGCAGCGGCGGGATCGATGGCGTGGATCTCAGGCTCGTCCAGGGCCGGGTGCAGCGACAACTCGGTGACTCCCGGACTCAGATCGCCCAGCTGCTCGACCACATGGCGGCGAGCGTCGCCCCGGACCAGCCGGAAGTGGTCCGGGAAGACGATGCCCTCGTCCGTCGCCAGCGACCGGAACGGGAATCCGGCCTTGGCTTCGGCGTCGGCACCCTCGAGCCGCACGGGCAGGTCGAACGAGACCGCCAGGTCCAGCAGCACGTCGAAGAACTCCGGGCGCTGCTGAAGGGCCGACAGGTGGGTGGTGAGGTGGGTTACGTCGAATCCCCACAGCACGGCTCGCTCGACCTGGGCCCGGCACTCTCGGCGGACCTCGTCGAGGTCCGCGTGGTCCCACAGGTCCTGCACCGTGCGGGGGAAGCCGCCGTCGCCGTCGAGCAGGCTCGGAGCGTTGGTGATCGGACCCCATCGGAAGCAGTCGAGTTCGGAATTGAGCGTGAGGTGGACGCCCAGGTCCTCGCCCCGGTACAGCTCGGCGGCATGGCGGGCCCACGCGCCGGGCATGACGATCGTGCCGGTGGTGGCCGCGCCCTCGCGGAGGGTCTGATAGCCCCCGGCCGTGGAGGAGTGGGTGGTGCCGATCCGGTCCGCGCTGACGATCACGAGCCTCGCGTCGGCTGGGTGCCCGAGTCGCTCAACCAGCGATTCCACAGCCCTGACGGTACCTCACACCGGCACCGTGCCGGTCGGGTGCCTGTGAGCAGGCAGCGTCCGGGTCAGTCCAATGGCACGTCGGGACCTCCACAGGCACTCCACAGCCCTCGGCCGGAGACGACGGCCTCTGCCTGCGCCCGGTCCAGTACATCGGCGTAGTGGTCGTTGGGCGGATAGCTCAGCACCGCGGCGTAGCCGGCCGCGACCAGCTCCAGGTTGACGAAGAGTCCGTCACTGGATCGCACGACGTAGCCCAGCAGCCGGTCGTAGACGTCGCGGGCATCGACATCACGCAACAGCGTGATCTCTGTCCCGGCGGGAAGCACTGCCTCGAGGAAGCCTGACGCCTCCTTGCCGTAGCACTGCACCGGCCGGGTAGGTGCCACCGACTCGGGAGCGTCGAGGCCGATGAGGCGCACCGTCTCGGAACGCTCCCCGATCCTCGCGACGATCGTGTCCCCGTCGACGACCCGTTCGACGACCGCATTGGGAACCCAGCCGCTCGCGCCACCGTAGGAGGTCACGACCGCGCCGGGAGTCCCGCCTGCGGGAGGGTCTCGCCCGCCCGGTACAGGCATGACGGAAGTCCCATCGCCGGGGTCCGACGAATGGGCCGCTCGTGAGTCGGGCGTGCTTACCGAGGGGTCAGCTGGGCTGCGAGCGTAGGTTCCGCAGCCGCCCGCGAGCACCAACAGTCCAACGGGGACAAGCACCCAGAATGTTCGACGCAACATCGCGCCCGCCTCCCTTCACGGGCTACATCTGCAAGATGGACATGGCTGCCATCTGAGGCCCGGCGGTCGGCAGCGGACCAGGGGGCGATGGGGCGGCTCCCGCTGCGATCAGGCCGCGGCGGGCAGGTTGGGGCTGGGGACGGTAGCGGTCTCCGCCTGATTGCGGGCTGCCCGCAGGGCCCGGCGGGCGCGGGCCACGCCGCGCCGGCCGATGGCGCATGTGGCGGGGTCGAGTTGCCAGCTGCTTCTCGAGTCGGCCTTCTCTGCGGGAACGATGTCGATTAGAACCAGTTGATCGGTCATGTAGACATATTGGCGAGGGGGTGTGACAGTCATGATTGTGGGGTCAGTGGTCGGGGCTCGGATCTGACCCAGGGTGTGACGGGCCTTGTGCCTTTCCGTTGATCTGTCGGTGCGGTGTCCCGGCTGCTGGCGCGCACCGACCGGTCGGGCGGGCGTGACCTCATAGGAGCCTTGGCTAGAGCACCTTGACTGTCCTGTCCGCCGTCCCGGCCGGTGGTGCCGACCCAACTGGCTAGCAAGGAAGGCAGGACTTCATCATGGCTGATCAGGTCGTTGGCGTCTACGGCGGCGTCGACACTCACAAGGACCTCCATGTGGCGGCGGTCATCGACTGCACGGGCCGAGTGCTGGGCTGTGAGTCGTTCGCGGCGAGCCCGGCTGGGTATCGGCGCGTCGAGGGCTGGATGCGGGCCTTCGGGCCCGTCGTCAAGGTCGGCGTGGAGGGCACCAGCTCCTATGGCGTTGGGCTCACCCGCCATCTGGTGGGCGCCGGGGTCGATGTGGTGGAGGTGAACCGGCCGAACCGCCAGGTGCGGCGCCGGCGCGGCAAGTCCGACACCGTCGACGCCGAGGCCGCGGCGCGCGCCGCGCTCAGCGGGGAAGCGGCCACCGCTCCCAAAGGCAACGACGGGATTGTCGAGTCGATCCGGGCGCTGCGGGTCGCGTTGTGCTCGACGCGCTCTCATCGCACCCGCATCTCCAACCAGATCGGCGACCTCGTCACCACCGCCCCCGAGCCGCTGCGCGTCGGCCTGGAGCCGCTCACCACCGCTGAGCGCGTCCAGCGATGCGCCCGGTTCCGCCCCGGCGACTTGACCGAGCCCGCCGAGGCCACCAAGGCCGCCCTGCGCGCCCTGGCGCGCCAGCACCGGGTCCTCGACGCCGACCTCGCCGAGCTGCGACAGCACCTCGATGAGCTCACCGCGGCCGCCAACCCGGCGCTGCGAGCCGCCAAAGGCATCGGCGCAGACACCGCGTCGATCCTGCTGGTCGCGGCCGGCGACAACCCCCAGCGGCTCCACAACGAGGCCTCCTTCGCCGCGCTGTGCGGCGCCTCCCCCGTGGAGGCCTCCTCGGGCCGCATCACACGGCACCGCCTCAACACAGGCGGCAACCGCCAGGCCAACCACGCCCTGTGGCGCATCGCCATGGTCCGGCTCTCCACCGACGCCGACACCCACGCCTACGCCCAACGCCGACAAGCCGAGGGCAAGACACGCCGCGAGACCATCCGCTGCCTCAAGCGCTACATCGCCCGCGAGGTCTACAGGCTGCTCACCAACCCCCACCCCGCCGCCAACACCACCGGCGACCTGCGAGCACTGCGCCAACAAGCAGGCGCCACCCTCCAACACGCCGCCGACTGCCTCAACACCTGGCCCAGCACCATCTCCAGAATCGAACACGGCACAACACCCCACCACCGCCTCGTGCCCGTCTACCGCGACTGGCTCAACACCCTCACACCCGCCGCCTGACCACCCCCCGCCGCTTGACTTGACAACAATAGGAGCATCATCCTTTCGCCGTGACTCAGACCTCTGCCCAAAGACACGGCATCACGGTGCCCTTCGCCGGCCCCCTGCACACGCAGCGGGAGCGTTTCGAGGAGTTGGTCGACCTCGGCTACACCGATGTCTGGTCAGCGGAGGCCGACGGCTTCGACGGCCTCACCACCCTCACCCTCGCGTCGGTGTGGGCGCCCTCCCTGCGGCTGGGTACCGCCATCCTGCCCGTCTACACCCGCGGCCCCGCCCTGCTCGCTCAGTCGGCGGCGTCGCTGGCCTCGGCCGCGCCGGGCCGTTTCGTTCTCGGTATCGGCTCGTCGTCGGACGTGATCGTCGGTCGATGGAACGCAGTGGCCTTCGACCGTCCCTATCACCGCGTGCGCGACACCATCCGCTTCCTGAGAGCGGCTATGGGCGGCGAGAAGGTCACCGAGGACTACGACACCTTCTCGGTGCGCGGCTTCCGGCTCGGCGTGAGGGTCGACGAGCCCGTCCCCATCTTCGTGGCCGCCCTGCGAGAACGCATGCTGCGGCTGGCGGCACGCGAGGGCGACGGGGCCATCATCAACTGGCTGTCGGCTCAGGACGCAGCCCGGGTATGCGGCATCGTGAGGTCCGAGAACCCGGCAGCCGAGATAGTGGCCCGCATCTTCGTGCTGCCCACTCCGGATCGCGAGGCGGCCATGGCCGCGGGCCGGTTCATCCTGGCCGCCTACCTCAATGTGCCGGTGTACCGGGCGTTCCACTCCTGGCTCGGCCGGACCGATTCGCTCGGCGAGCATTGGGCCCAGTGGGAGGCGGGCGACCGTCGGGGCTCTCTCGGGAAGATCCCCGAGAGCGTGGTCGATGAACTGCTTGTTCACGGCTCGCCCGAGGAGTGCCGCCGCCACATCCAGCGCTTCGCCGCCAACGGCGTGACCTGCCCCGCGCCCATGGTGCTGCCGGTCGAAGGTGTCGACGCGTTCGACGTGGTCAGAGCGCTGGCGCCCGCCGGGGGCTAGGAACTACTTCCGGGACGTGTCCGTACCCGCTGTACTTGCTCGCTGCTACCACCGGGATGCGCCGGGGCGGGATCGCCAGCCTGCTGTGGCACAACCTCGACCTCGACGCAGCCCGACTCACCATCAACCAGCAGACCGTGTCCTCACAGGCCCAAGAGCTTACTGCTACCTCTGAGAGGACTCCATGAGCCAGCCTCTCCCTCAGCGCGATACTCTCGCCACATCTGAGCTCACAGCCCGCAAGAAAGTTACCGATGCTCGACCCGAAGCCCCCCACTAGATACGACGCCCCAAGGGCAGCCGTCCGGCCGTCGCCATATGGTGCCCCGTCGAGTCTGATGGAAGATCAAGCGTAGGGAAATTGCTACAGCGGTAGATGTGAGAGACAAGCTTGTTAAGCTCCTCGATGCAACCAAGGTAGGGCCGGAGCCGACCAAGATATGGTGGCGTCCCAGATTGGGTGTAATAGCGGTTGGGGCGCAGGTTCCGGGGGTCATGTTAGGCGGCGATTGTGACGGTGCGGTGGGGCTGGTCGGTGTGGGTGTGGGCGGGTCGGTGGAGTTGGTGGCGGAGCTCGGTGAGCGCTCGGGCGATGGCGGGGGTGTAGGTGAGTCCGCGCCAGCCCGCTGAGGCCCGGTCGAGCACGGCCCATACCAGTGTGAGGCAGCTGGCTTCGCCGGGGAGCCGGCCGATGACTTTGACTCTTCGGCGGGTCTCGCCGAAGGTGCGCTCGATCAGGTTGGTGTGGCGGATCCTGCGCCAGTGCTCGGTTGGGAACCGCAGGTGCGCGGTGAGCGCCTGGCGGTCGCTGAGCAGGCAGCGCACGGCGGCGGGGAACTCGCTGTCGTAGCGGCGGGCGAAGCCGTCGATGCCGGCCTGGGCGTGGCGCACCGCCCCGTCGCCGGGGCAGATGTCGTCGTCGAGGTCGAAGATCGCCCAGAACGCGGCCTTGAGCTCGTCGCGGCGACCGGCGGGGACCTTGGCCAGGACATTGCGGCAGCGGTGGATGAGGCACCGCTGGCGCAGCGACTGCGGCATCTTCTGCTCGACGGCGCCGATCAGGCCCGCCGCGCCGTCTGAGACGACCAGCAGCGGGGGCCGCAGCCCCCGGTCGGTGAGGTCGTCGAGGAACCCGGCCCAGGCGTCGTGTGACTCGTCGCCGCCGGGCTCGACGGCCAACAGCACCGGCCGCCCGAGGGCGGTGATGCCGTAGGCGACCAGCACCGGCTCGGCCCGCGATCCGTCGTGCATCTTGAAGTGCGACCCGTCGAGGAACAGGTAGTCCAGCTCGACGCCGGAGAGGTCTGAGCTGCGGAACGTGTCGAACTCGTCTCGCAGCCGGGCGCAGATCCGGCTGGCGGTGGACTTCGACAAAGCGGCCTCAGGGCCCAGCGCCTCCGCCAGCAAGGCCTCGATGTCGCGATCTGACAGGCCCCGCACCCACGCCGAGACGACCAGCGCCTCCAGCGGCTCAGAGCGCACCACGCCCTTGCCCAGCAGCTGCGACGCGAACGCCTCGGCGGTGTTGCGCAGCTTCGGGCGGCGCAGCGCCACGGGCCCCGCGGTGGTCTTGACCGCCACGTCTCCGTAGCCGTTGCGCTGCCCGGCGCGCTCTCCGCCGGCGCGGGAGTTCCAGCCCCGGCCCAGCCAGGAAGTGACCTCGTCCTCGAGGACCTGCTGCAACACAAGCCGCGCCGACAGGCGCATCACCTCCTCGAGGACCTCGGCGATGTCACGGCCCGAGCCGAACAGCTCGTCGATCTCGGCGCGGACAGCTTCTGTGGGCGATACTCGTGTTGGCACGGGCGTAGGTCTCCTTCTTGAGTTGAGGTTCTCGAAGGAACCTACGCCCCTGCTGCTATTACACCGGCGATGGGACGCCACCGTGAGGCCTGTGCACAGGGTGAGGCTCTGTAACTATCGGGGCGTCGCCGACTCCGAGGTGGAGCTCCCCGCTCAAGGGATCACCGTCATCGAGGGACCCAACGAGGTCGGCAAGACATCCATACCGCAGGGACCCGACCTCCTCCTCACCATGAGGGGCTCGTCTGGCCACCGGCAGGTTAAGTCGGTCCAACCGGTCGGGCGCGATGTGGGGCCCGAAGTGGAGATCGAGATGTCCACTGGCGAGTACCGCTTCATCTACCGCAAGCGCTGGCTGCGCCGCCCCGAGACGGTTCTGCAGGTTCTGTCGCTACGGCAGGAGCAGCTCACCGGGCGGGCGGCCCATGAGCGAGTGGAGGAGATCCTCGACGAGACCCTTGATCGATACCTGTGGAGAGCGTTGCGGATCGAGCAGGGCGCTGAGCTGCTGCTGCCGGGCTTCGACGTGCCGTCGTTGGTCGCAGCCCTCGACCAGGCTGCGAGCGGGGATGACGCAGCCGACGAGGACGACGATCTATGGACCCGAATCTGCGAGGAGCACGACCGTTATTGGACCGCGACGGGCCGGCCCAAGAAGGATCGCAGCGCCCAGCAGGCGGCGGTGGAGACTGCCCGATCAAGGATCCACGAATTGGAGGATCAGCTCAACAGCCTCGACCGGGACGTAACCGAAATGGAGCGTCTGGCGGCCGGTGAGCGGCGGCTCGTGGCGGACCGGGACAAGTTCGATAAGCGGGCGAGCGAACTCAGTGAACAGTGGGATGCAACCGAGCGAGTCCGCGACAAGGTTGACCGCCTTGCCGCCGCCAGCGCCGCTGCGACGCTGAAGCGTGACAGCATCGCGAGCGAACAGCACCGCCGACAGGAACTCATCGACGAACTCGAATCCCGGACCGAAGAACTCAGCGAACTCGAAATTCAGGCCCAGCAGTCGGCCCCCGCCCTAGCTGCTGCCATCAAACATGTCGAGGACACGACCACCGCGCTGGAGGCGGCCCGAGCCGAGCTGAGCGCCGCTGAGGCCGAGCAGCGCCGCGCTGACGAGGACCGCGACCATCACCGCAACCGCATCGAGGTGGAACAACTCTCAGAGCGCCACGAACGGGTCGTGGAAGCTGAGCAGAACCTGCAGGAGGCCGACACGGTGCTCGAGTCGGTCAAGGTCGATGACGACCTGCTGGGCCAGATCGAGGACGCACACCTTGCGGTGGTGAGTGCCGAGGCCTCGGTCGCCTCGGTCGACACGACTGCCTCGCGAGACCTCACGATTGATATCAACGGCGAGGCGGTCGTGCTCGGTGCCGGCGAGGTGCACCACGCCGCTGTGGACGAGGACGTGTTGCTCGTAGTACCCGACACCGTCGAGATCCGGGTACGGGCCGGAGCCGGCTCCCAGAGCCTTGCCACCCAGCGACGCCACGCTCACCAAGAGTTCCATCGCCTGTGCGCGGAGGCAGGAGTCGCTAATCAGGCCGAAGCCCGACAAGCTGCCGAGCAACGGAAGGACGCGGAGCGGCAGCGTCGAGACGCGCAGAACACGATCAAGCGCGACCTACGGGATCTCACCGTGGACGGCCTGCGAGGCAAGATCGAGAGACTCACCAAGCGGATCAACGCATACGCCGCAGGCCGACCCGAAGACCCGCCCCTGCCCCCCGATCTCGACACAGCCACGCAGGTCGCCGCAGTCAAGGCGCGCACGGTCGAGGAGCAGCGCGCAGAACTCACCACCTGCGACCAGTCGGCCAGTAGCGCCTCAAGCGCCCTCGAAGACGAGCGAATCAAGAAGTCAAACCTCGCCGGCAAGATCGAAATGGCCAGCAACGCCCAGAACCAGGTTGCCAACTCCTTGGAGTCGGCACGATCTCAGCGAACCGACAGCGCGATCGCGTCCGAACTCGCCCAAGCCGAAGAGAACGCACGCGAGGCACTTGAGTCACTGGCAGACGCCGAGGCGGAACTGAGCGCCGCGGACCCCGCATCCCTCCAGGTGAGACTGCAGAACGCACAGAACGCCGCGCGCCGCGCCAGCGACGCCCTCCAAGCGAACGAACAGAGGCAGAACGACTTGCGCATCACACTGTCCGTACGCGGAGAGGAAGGACTTCACACCCGCCACGATGAAGCCACCGGACAACTTCGGTACCTTGAACGTGAGCACCAACGCACCGAGGCAAGAGCCGAAGCCGCGCGCCTGCTCCACGACACCTTCTCCCGGCGCCGCCAAGAAGCCCTCCAGCGCTACAGCGGACCCTTCAAGCAGCGCATCGAGCAACTCGGTCGTATCGTGTTCAACCCGTCATTCACGGTGGACATCGACCAGAATCTCCGCATCGTGAGCCGCACACTCGACGGCGACACCCTCCGAGTCGACCAACTCAGCGCCGGCGCCTTGGAGCAACTCGCCGTGATCAGCAGACTCGCCTGCGCAGCCATCGTCAGCCCCGATGGCGGCGGAGCGCCAGTCATCATCGATGACGCCCTCGGCTGGAGCGACCCAGACCGCCTAGAACGCATGGGCGCCGCCATCGCCGCCGCAGGCGACCACTGTCAGGTGATCATCCTCACATGCACCCCGGGCCGCTATGCCCACATCGGCAACGCCACCACAATCCAACTGCCAACGGGAAGTTGACTCCATCAGCCGCGCAGAATGGAGGTGTTCTCGGAGCACATACGGACCAAGAAAGCGAGTTCATGCGTGTAGGCGTCTACATAGACGGACTAAATCTCTACTACGGCGGCAGGTCCATAGTGGGGCGCGGCCAGCCTGGCTGGCGCTGGCTTGACCTCCGCAAGCTGAGTCAGAGGCTTCTCGACGGCAGCCATTCCTGGCTCGCGCGAGGCGCGACATTGCATCGGATCGTGTACTGCACGGCCTTCATCGCCGGCAGCTACAACGCCCAAGGTCGGAGGAACCAGGACAGATATGTCGCCGCACTCAGACAGAACGGATCACTCGATGTTCTGGAAAGGGGCAGGTTCGTGAGTCGTCTCAAGACAGCACCGTTAGCTACCAAGGGACCGGGCGGCAAGCCCGTCCTGGCGACTTCAGCGTGGCCAGTGATGGTACGCGATGCCCTAGGAAACGATGTACCGGACGCCGTCTTCATAGCCTCCCATCAACACTGGGAGGAGAAGAGCACCGACGTGAACCTGGCGTCGCACCTCCTACTAGACGTGGTCGGTGGGGCGGTCGACGCGGCGATCGTCATCTCGAACGACAGCGATCTTCGCCTCCCGATACGCGAGAGTCGATTTCGCGTCCCGGTCGGCATGGTCAACCCCAGCGGCAGCCAACTGGCCGGGGACCTCCGCGGAGAAGCCAGCCAAGGAGCGGGCGGACACTGGTGGTACCAACTCAAGAGAGCAGACTTCTTGGCCTGCCAGCTACCGAACCCAGTTGGAACACTAGCCAAGCCGACGGACTGGTAAGAAAAAACCCGGCCCATAAAGGGCCGGGTGGGCTATTGCACAACGTTACGTGAAAGTCGCAGGACGTGCAACGCTATTTCTGAGAAAGGCACGTACGAGAGGCATGGGCCGTTTCGACTGATTAGGAGTCCGAAGCCCCCAGCAGACTCTTCTGCATGCGCCGCATGCCGCGCAGCCAGCGCTCCCGGTCACCGGCTCGGCGCTGCTCGTAGGTTTCCACCTCGGGGTGGGGCAGTATCAGGAAGCGGTCCTGTCGAAGCGCCTCCAGCGTTACGGCCGCCACCTCTTCGGGCTCCATCAGACCCAGGGCCTCCACCTGGGCCACTCCGAGCATCCAGTCCGATTCCGTCATCGGAGTGCGAACCCCCTGGGGGCACAGGCACGACACCCTCACGCCGTCGTCGCCATGGGTGATGGCGATCCACTCGGCCAGGGCCACCGCGGCGTGCTTGGTGACCGCGTACGACGCTGTTCCCAATCCGGTCAGCAGCCCTGCGGCCGAGGCGGTCACCAGCAGATGGCCCGAGCCTCGATCCACCCATCTCGGCACGAGATGGCGGCAGGCGATGACATGGGCCATCAGGTTCACGTCCCACACGAGGTTCCATTCCTCGTCCGGACGCTCGACTCCGCCCATGCGGGAGATGCCGGCGTTGCCGCACCACAGCTCGATCGGGCCGAGGCTCTCCTCGACCCCATCGATCAGGGCGACCACCGCGGCCTCGTCGGTCACGTCGATCTCGGCGGCCAAGCCGATCGGGCTCCCGGGCGCGGCCTCGGCGGCGATCCCGGCGGCCACGGCCTCGGCGGCGATCCCGGCGGCCACGGCCTCGGCGGCGATCCCGGCGGCCACGGCCTCGGCGCCGGTTCCGTCGATGTCGGCTGCCACCACCACAGCTCCCGCATCGAGCGCCAAGGCCCGGGCCAGGGAGCGTCCAATGCCGCTGGCGGCGCCCGTCACCACCGCGACAGCCCCTTCGAGTTCCACGTCTCGATCCTAGTTACCGCCCGGCGACGCGGGCCTCAGCGCCACAGGCGGCGGGCGACCGCGCCGAGCACCGCGCCGGTCCCGAGCCCTGCGGCCACATCGCTGGCGTGGTGGATCCGGACGTGTATGCGGCTCAGAGCCACGACCAGCCCCAGCGCGTAGTACGCGGGCGCCCAGGGGCTGCGGCGCGACAGCAGCGACGCCGCCACCATGGCCGCGCTGGCGTGACCGCTGGGAAAGCTGCTGGTGAGGGGCTGGCGCAGGGCGTGGGGCCGGTTCCCCGCGAAGACCGGACGCCGCCGCCCGAAGGCCGTCTTGATGACGCCGTTGACCAGCACCGCTTCCGCCAGGAGGGAGATGCTGAGCTCGGCAGCCGGGCGATGGCTTCGCCGCGCCACGGCCTGGGCGGCCCCGAGCGCGTGCCACAGCCGTGAGTGGTTGGCGGCCTCCGACACCGAGTACATGATCCGGTCCAGGGCGGGCTTGCCCCGCAGGGCCCGCTCCCACCAGGCGTCGACCGCATCGTCGATGCCCTCGACGGGCGTTTGGGCATCGCTCATTGAGATTCACCTGGGACGGTCGTGGAGGGCGGGACACTACCCCCCGGCTCACCCGACTCGCCGCCCTGCTGGCCGGGATCCTCGCCGCCGAAGTCTGTTCCGGTCTCGCCCTGCTCCCAGCCGGCCTCCTCGCCCAACTGCTCCCCCTCCTCGGGTGGCGCGACCGTGGTGGACGTTGTCGTCGTCGTGACCGAGGGAGACCCGTCGCACTTGAGGCCCTCGGGTCGGTACTGGGCCCACACCGTGTCGGTCTCGGTGCGGCCGTCGTCCAAGTATGTGCGTGTCCGCTCCGTGGTCACCCGGGTGCAGGAGGTTCCCACGGTCCGGGTCCACTGGCCGGTCTGCTCGGCCAGCACCGACGGCGTGGAGTAGAGCCTCACCGTGATCGAGTCGTCGGCGGTGGTGGGCCACAGCATGACGCCGTAGGGGGTGTTGTTCTCCAGCACCAGGTCAGGCGCCGGATACGACACCGTGGCCTCGCGCCCGTAGGGGTAGCGGCTCAAGTAGATCGTGTGGCTCTGGTAGTCGATGAAGTCGAGCCCCGCGAAGAAGGCCGCGTTGAACAGCGTGGTGGCGTACTGCGAGATGCCGCCCCCCACAGAGTCCACGAACACGCCGTCGAGGATCATCTTGGCCGGGACGAACCCCTTGCCGGTCGTGCGCGGCCCGACGTGGCCGTTGACCGAGAACCGCTGGCCGGGCTCGATGATCACCCCGCGGGTCAACTCCGAGATGCGGGCGATGTTGATGATCCGGTCCTGGGCCGGCGTGAAGCGCGTGGTGAACTCGCCGACCACCTGGAGGATCCCGAGCGACTCGGCCCACTCCCGTCCCCGGGGGTGGGGGTTGGGCGCGGCCGGCAGCACTACCACCGGTTGGCCGTCGATCATCCCCTGCAGCAAGGCGTCGGCCGCCGTTTCGTGGCAGCACTTGAATCCGGCCTCGCCCTCGGAGATCGTCACGGCACCGTCCTGGCCCAGGCCGATGGTCGCGGGGATCCCTTCACTGCCGATCCCCACGAAGAGGCTGGCGAGGGTGGCGGAGATCTGCGGGTTGAGACCGAGGTGCGTGTCGTGCTGCTCCCCCTCAAGGACGATGAACCCCCGCAGGACCTCCTCGCGGATGGCGAACGTTTCGGTGGTGCCCTCGAGTTGGAGCTGAACCCCTCCCTCAGTGATCTCGTTGGCCTTGGTGGCGAGGGCGGCGGCCAGCGCGACCGCGATCGGGTCGGCCGGCTCCATGCCGCGTATCGGGACCTCGACGGCAACCCGGCCGCCCATGTTGCTGAGCACGGCCTCTTCGAGCCTGAGGGCCAACAACTCCATGTCGGGGACGGGCACATCGATGTGGAGGATCGGCTGGAAGGCTCCATCGACGAACTGGATCCGGGGGGTCTCGGCGTCGGTGTAGGGGTCGACCGTGTCGGCGAGGGTTCCCAGATCGGTGGTCACCGATGGGCGCACGTCGCGGCTGGCGAACAGATCGAACAGCCACGCGGCCGGCCGGACCACCGGCGGGGGCGGGTTGTCGGCCTCGGCGAGAATCCGCTCGGAATCCAGCGAGATTCCGAGTTCCTCGGCGGTGACCGTGATCGTGTGGCCCAGGAACTCCAGGTCGATGTCCGGGAACTGGAGGTCGATGTCCGGGAACTGGAGGTCGATGGTGGTCTCGGCCACCTCCTGGACGACGGGCTCGAGCGCGATGACGGCCTCTTCGGGCTCCAGTCCGCCGATCTCGACGCCCGACACCGTCGCTCCCGGACGGATGCGGGTCTCCTGGCGTGCCTCGTAGACCTGCCAGCCGACGATCAGAGCAGCGATCACCACTGCTGCTCCGACGAGGAACGGCCATAGTCGCACGGGCCGAACCTGCCGTCCTAGCAGCCGCCTGAGCACGGTTTGAGGCTATCCGCAGCAAGTGATCTCGCTGGCTCAACAGCGCCGCCTAGCCGTTCAGAACAATCTCAACTCCGGCGACTCGATGCCCCGCAACTCGTCGTAGTCCACCTCGACGCAGTCGATGGAGCGGTCGGCCGCGAGCACCTTGGCCTGCGGCTTGATGGTCCGGGCCACGAACACGCCCCGCACCGGCGCCAGGCTCGGGTCGGAGTTCAAGTAGTGCAGGTACCGGGTGAGCTGCTCCACGCCGTCGATCTCGCCGTTGCGCTTCACCTCGACTGCCACCGCGTTGCCCGACGAGTCGCGGCACAGCAGGTCCACGGGTCCGATGGCTGTCGGGAACTCCCGCCGCACCAGGGTGAAGCCGTCCTCGATGGCGTCCGGGTTGTGTGCGAGGAGCTCCTGCATCTGCGCCTCCACGCCGTCCTTCTGCAGTCCGGGATCGGTGCCCATCTCGTGGGTGCTGTCATGGAGGATCTCCTCGATCGTGATGACAAGGGAGTCGCTGCGGCCCGGAGCCGACACCCGCCACACTCCGGCTTCCTCGTCGATCACCAGCCGGTTGGGGGCATTCATCCAGTTGAGCGGCTTGTAGGCGCCCCCGTCGGCATGGACGGCCACGCAACCGTCGGCCTTCACCATGATGAGACGCACGGCCGAGGGCAGATGGGCCTGCAGACGGCCGTCGTAGTCGACGGTGCAGCGGGCGATCACGAGCCGCACCGCCGCCAAGCTAGAGGCCGAGCGGGCAAGGCGCACGAATCCGGCCCATACGGGCGAGGCCGTGGCCCGAGCGGCCCGTGAGCGCAGCGAACAGGAGCGGGAAGGACACCGCCGCGGCGCGGAGACTCTCACCCGTTTGCGCTTGCCCCGCTGACCTGCGGCGGTGGCGCGGTGGCATACTCTCGCGATGGATCTTGCCGGCCGGACGGCCCTGGTGACCGGGGGAGCCAGGCGGGTCGGTCGGGGTATCACGTTGACCCTGGCCCGGGCCGGCGCCAACGTCGTCATCAATCACAACACCTCGGCCGACGAGGCGCACCGCACCGCGGCCGATGCCGAAGCGATGGGAGTGCAGGCCCTGCCGGTAGCCGCCGACGTGACCGATGACCGCCAGGTCCAGGCCATGGTCAAGGCGGCGACCGACCGTTTCGGCACCATCGACGTGCTGGTCAACAACGCTTCCACCTTCGCCTTCGGAGAGTTCCCGACCGACGATCTGACCGTGTGGCACCGGTCGATCGACACGCTCGTCCACGGTCCCTTCTACTGCGCCAACCGGGTGGCGCCGGTCATGCTGGCCGGCGGCGGGGGAGCGATCGTCAGCATCGGCGACCTGAGCGCGTTCGAGCCCTGGCCGGGCTTCGCCGGCCACGCGGTCGGCAAGGGGGCGATCCTCTCGCTGACCCGGCAGCTGGCCCTGGAGCTGGCCCCCACGATCAGGGTCAACGCCGTGGTCCCGGGCCCGGCTCTGCGCCCGGCCGACTATGACGATGCCACCTACCAGCGAGTGGCCGACGAGACGCTTGTCGGCCGGTGGGGAACTCCCGACGAGATGGGCCAGGCGGTCCAGTTCCTGATAGAGGCCGACTACATAACGGGCGAGGTCCTAACCGTGGACGGCGGTCAGCGCTACGGGCACCGCAAGCACACCCACGGCTGATCCTCGTCGTGGTTATGTGAGCCCGGTCACCGCCGCCTGAGAGTCGTCGTGGTCGCCGCCGGGGTCCACATCGTGCCGCGGAGCGGCGTGCTCATCGATGCGCTGTCATCGGACCTCAGTGAGAACCTTGCCGTCCTGGCCGAGTCCCTGCCCATCATTGATGGGGCCCGGCCCTAGCACTGGAGCCCGACGAGTTGCCGCGTCGACGTGAGCCTCCGGTGCCGCCGGCAGAGCCGCCGACAAGCTGGGTCTTACCGTGGTGGGCCGAGCGTCAACTCGACCCGGCCTCACCCGCCTACGCGCCGGAGCCGAGCGAATGCCGCTACTGGAACCGCGCCCAGAGCGTCGAGGCTCGCCTGCTGGCGAACACGCGGGGGCGGTCCTGGACGTTCATCGGGGGCCCCGAGACCCTCGACCGGGCCACGGTGGACCCTCGGGGACTCGTGACGTTGCTGTGGGGGACATGGTCGCTGGACTGGTGGGTCAGGGCGGGTGACACGTGGGTGTTCCCCTCTCGCGCCCCTGCCGTTCGTCAGCGTCTGGTGGGCGGCATGCCGGTCGTCGAGACCGTGTTGGCTGTGGAAGGCGGCGATGTCGTTCACCGGGTCGCGGCAGCCGGGAATGCGTCCTCTGCCGCTGACCGGACGGCGCCCAGTGTCTACTCCCGCCGCGTTGCCCCCGGAGCGAGCGTCGACGATTCAACTGCGCCGGAGGTCTTCGTGGTCGAGATCGCGAATCGCACGCCTGCGCAGGTGGAGGTGGCGTTGGCTGCCCGCCCGTACCACCTGGGCGCGTTCGAACTCGCGGATGGCGACATCTGGGAGTGGTCCAACCTCTGGTCGATCGACAGGATCAGGGTCGAGGGTCGCGCGCTGAGCCTTTCCGACGGCTTCGGCCCGCTGTGCGTGATGTTCGACCGCGATCCCGCGGCCGTCGTTGCGGCCAGCCACGGGACCGACTGCGCCGCCGCGCTCGAGTCGCCGGATCGGCTGAAGTCGCCTGTCTCGGTCGATTGCCCGCAGCGCCTGGCCAATGCGGCCGTGGTCTTTCCGATTGGTACGGGAACGACGCTGCGGGCCGCGGTTCCGGGCAGGGGCCTCGCGTTCAGGTCGAATGCAGCCATGAGCCGGCGAGCCGCTTCTCAAGTACTCCGCTCTCCTCCATCGCTCGATCGAGTCGCCAGCGTCTGGCGCCAACGTCTCGATGCGGGCTTCCGGCTGGACTTGCCGGACAGGCCGCTCGGTGATGCTGTGCTCGCAGCACGGGCTTCCCAGTTGCTCGGCACAGCGCCCTGTGATGACGGGCCCGGTGTGGTCGGTCCGATGCTGTGGCCCTCGACTTACACCGACGCACAGTTCGATGGCGACGACCTGGTGCAGTTGCTGGGGTTGATCGAATCGGGAGAGCCGCGCCCAGTCCAGGACCTGCTGATCCGCCAAGCCGAGGCGCAGCACTCATCGGGAGACGTCTCGAGCATGGGCCACACGGTGACGGGCACATCGCTCGTGCTCGCTGAGCACCTGCTGTCGCTTCATCCTGATCCGGTGTTCGGTGATGCCATCTCGAAGTTCGTCACATCGGCGGTGAGGTGGCTGCTGTCCCTTGACGCCGTCGGGCGGTGGGCTGAGCCATGGACGGTACGCGAGGGGCTGCGGGCCGGCTTCCGCCTGCTTCAGCGCGCCGGTGCCGATGGAGCGGCGGCTGACCTCCGGCACTCCGCGATGTCGCGCCGCAAGCCGGTCCGACGTTCGGTGAGGACGCTGCAGGAGCGGCTGCTGATCGATCCGGCCGCGTCGCCCGACACCTCGTCGTTCTACCTGAACATCCGGGGGCACCCGTCGTGGAGAGAGTCGCCGAGAGCTGACCTGGACGACTCCGTGAGCTGGCTCTGGGACTGGGAGCGGCGCGACGCCGGGCTGTGGATGCACGCAGCCGTCCCGTGGGCACCACCGCTGCCGTTCGTGACATCCGAGCCCGCCGAGGGCACGCCGCCGGACTTCGTCGTCGATGCTGTGGCATCGCGCGGCTACGACGTCGTGGCGACGGCATTGCTTGCCTTCGCGGAGGCGCGTCCCGCTCCGGCTCGGGCGTTCGAGCGGCTGGAGGCGCTGGTGTCGGTGGCGTCGCCGACAATGAACTGGCCGACGTTCATGGATCCGCAACTGCACACCGGCACCAACGGCGAGGGCCACGACCTGAAGGTCGGAGGTCTGCTCCTGCGGACGCTGCTGCGCCTGCTGGTGGACGTGCCGGAGGTAGCGGCCGAGCAGATGGCGCCGGGGTTGCGGCTCGCCGGGCACTGGCCGGAAGCGTGGCTGGGCAAGCCGGTGGAGGTCCACGGCGTGCCGACGCGGCTGGGGACTGTGTCCTGGTCGGTGCACTGGCGCAGAGACCGTCCCCAGCTGTGGTGGGACGTCGTTGCCCACGATCCGGCCACAGCCGCGCCCCGCGTCGCCGCGCCCGGCCTGGACGCGACATTCACGGCGACGGCCTGGCATGGCGAGGAGCTGCTCGCCCCGCCGCGACCGTCCGCCCCGTGACCGCGCCGCCCTAGCATCTGCTGCTATGGGCTCCCGAAGCCTCGGCCGCATTTTCGACTCCGACGGGCGAACCGTGATCATCGCGTTGGACCACGGATTGATCGACGGCCCCTGCCCCGGCTTCGAACGACCGGCCGAGACCATCTCGGCGGTAGTGGCCGGTGGGCCGGATGCGGTGCTGACCTCCTACGGAGTCGCACAGAGTTTCGCGGCCGAGCTGGACCAGGTCGGGCTCATCCTGCGCAGCGACGGATCGGTGAGCAACCTCGGATCGCCCAGCACCGGTTCCGTCGGGCGATTCTTCGGCGTCGAGGATGCTCTCCGCGTAGGAGCCGACGCCTTGGCCGTGACCGCCCTGCCCGGCTCGGCTTCGGAGGCGGACACGCTGTTTAATCTGGCCCGCACCATCTCCGAGGCTCACCGCTCGGACCTGCCGGTCATGGCCGAGATGGTGCCGGGCGGGTTCGACTCTCCGCCTGAGATGCGGGGATCCGAGGCGGTGGCCTTCGCGGCCCGCCTGGGAGCCGAGCTGGGAGCCGACTTCATCAAGGCGCCCTTCTGCGAGGACTACCCCCGGGTCACTTCGTCGACGTTCGTTCCCGTGGTGATCCTGGGGGGATCCAAGGGCTCCGAGGCCGCCACGCTGGCGAACATCCGGGCCGCGGTCGACGCGGGCGCCGCCGGGGTGGCGATGGGCCGCAACGTCTTCCAGAGCGACGACCCCACGGCCATGACCCGGGCCGTCGTCGCCGTCGTGCACGCTGACGCCAGCGTCGAGGAAGCCCTGGCCATCCTGGAAGGATGACCCGGTGAGCGATACCGCGGCCGGGAAAGCGAATCGCGGCGGCATCGTCCTGGGGCTGGACGCGGGGACCACATCGGCCAAGGCGGTGGCCGTCGACGAGTCGGGTCAGATCTTGGCGACGGCTGGATCGGATCCCATCGCCACCTGCTCGTCCCCTGACGGCGGCCGCGAGCAAGATCCTGAAGAGATCTGGCAGGCCTTGGCAACCTCCGGCCGGCGGGCCGTCGAGGGGCTCGGGCCCGGTGTCCATGTGGCGGCTCTGGCTGTGGCCGCTCAGAGCGGTTCTGTGATTCCGGTGACGGTAGAGGGCTGCGCCGAGCGGGCCATCACCTGGATGGACACACGATTCCGGTCCGTTGTGGAGAACTGGCCCCGCGACGTCGCGGCCAGGATCCGCGCCGTCTCTGGCTGGATGCCCGCGTCCGGGGTCGGACTGTCGACGATCGTCGGGCTGCAGGCTTCAGGGTCGGGCAGCAGCCGTGAAGAGGACTCCGCACCGGTGTGGAGGTGGGCCTCGGTCGACGACTATCTCGTGTTCCGCCTGACCGGGCAGTGGGCCACGAACCCGTCCAACGCGGCGGGCATGCAGCTGATGGACGTCGCCACCCGGACGTGGAGCGACGAGTTGTGCAGCCTGGCCGGCATCGATCCTGGCCGGCTGTCGCCGATCCTTGAGTCGGGCAGCACTGCAGGCGAACTGGCGGCCGAGGCGGCGGCCGGGCTGGGGTTGGATGCGGGCACACCGGTGGTGATCGGCGGCCATGACCAGGCCTGCGCTGCACTCGGTCTCGGTGTCGTCGATCCCGGCGATCTGTTCCTGTCGGCCGGCACAGCGTGGGTGCTGACCGCGGTCACCGACCGGGTCGATGTCGCCGCCCTGCCACCCTCGCTGAACCTCAGCCCCCACGTGCTGGGTGGCGTTTGGACTGCCTCCGAGAACCTGGGCGGGCTTGGCGCGACGCTGGCTGAGACCCCGCCGGCCAGGATCCAGGACGCCTTCGTGGCCTGCGGAGAGAGGGTGCGCCACGCTCTCGAGGGGGCCGGCGAGTTCGCCGCCGGTGGCGACGAGTTGACCATGGTGGGGGGCGGGACCCGGTTCGGGGAGTTGGAGGAGGTGATGGTCGACATCATCGGCCGGCCGGTGGTGACGCGACCTGAAGCCGCCTGGCCGGCGATCGGCGCGGCCCGGCTGGCCGCAGCAGCCCTAGGGTGGGCTCCTCAAGAGGGAGTGCCGTGACCAGGCCAGTTGTTGCCATCACCATCGGACAGTCCAACTACCGGCGGATGTTCAGCGAGGCGGCCCTGGCCGACCTGGCTGCTGTGGCAGAGGTCGTGCATCACCCCGGCGACGAACCGGCCGGCAAGCAGGACCTGCTGGCCGTCCTGGCCGGAGCCGACGCCTGCATCACCAGCTGGGGAGTGGCGCCACTGGATGCCGATGTGGTGGCGGCCTCGCTCCGCCTCGGGCACCTGGCCCATATGGGCGGCAGCGTGAAGCGCTTCGTGTCCGCGGCCGTGTGGGAGCGGGAGATCAGGGTCACCAGCGCCTCGGTTGCGCTGGCCCGGGACGTGGCCGAAACCACCTTGGGCCTGATGATCGTGGGGCGCAAGCGGATCTGGCCCCTGGGAACCCATGTGCGCGACGGCGGCTGGCGCGACAGTCCGGTCTGGGACCGCTGGGATGCCCGGGAGCTCAGCCGCTCGACGGTGGGCCTGATCGGCGTCGGCAACGTCGGCCGCCACGTGATCGAGCTGCTGGCCAGGTTCGAGACGAACATCCTGGTGGCCGACCCTTACCTCGGCGACGAGGAGGCCCAGCAGCTCGGAGTGGAGAGGGTCGGGCTCGCCGAGCTGATGGATCGCTGCGACGTGGTGTCGATCCACGCTCCGGCCACCGATGAGACCAGGCACATGATTGGTGCCGAGCTGTTGGCCCGTCTCAGCGATGGCGCGGTGCTGATCAACACCGCCCGGGGCACCATCATCGATGAGGAGGCCCTGATCGACGAGCTGGCCACGGGACGGATCTTCGCCTTCCTCGACGTGACCGACCCGGAGCCCCCGGCACCGGACAGCCCGCTCCGTCAACTGGAGAACGTGGTGGTCACCCCCCACATCGCAGGCTGCATCGAGAACTGCCACCGCATGGGCGAGTTGGCCGTCGAAGAGGTCCGCCGCTATCTAGGCGGTGAGCCGGCCGTAAACGAGGTCCGTCCCGACATGCTCGACCGGATCGCCTGATCATCCATTCTTGATGTAGTTGTGCCGCTATAGGGCGCACAACTACGTCAAGAACGGGCTGGGGCAGCAGATGCCGTCAGCTGAGGACGAGGCCGCCGTCCACCTCAATGGCCTGGCCGGTCAGGTAGCGGGCGTCTTCGCTGGCCAGGAAGGCGACGACCCCGGCGATCTCCTCCGGCCGGGCCAGCCGCTTGAGAGCAGTGTCGTCAGCCCTCATGTCCAGCCACTCCTCGGCGCTCATCCCGACGGTGGCCCCGACCTCGGCCGCCACCTGGCGCACCATGTCGGTGAGGGTGTTGCCGGCGCACACCGCGTTGACGGTGACGCCGTGGGGTCCCAGCTCCATCGCAGCCGAACGGGTGATGCCCACCACCCCGCTCTTGGTGCCCGAGTACTCCGCCGAGAAGGGCCAACTGGTCTTGGCGGCCATGGACGCGATGTTGATGATGGAGCCCCGCCCCTGAGCGGTCATGACCGGGGCGGCCAGGCTGTTGGAGATCAGGACCCCGGTCAGGTTGACGGCCACGATGTCCTCCCAGCGGTCGAGGGGGATCTCCGGCAGGGGCCCGCCCACGTAGACCCCGGCGCAGGCGACCAGCACGTCGATGCGTCCCCAGGCCTCCATCACCCGTTCGAAAGCGGCTTGCTGGTCCTCGCTGGACCGCACGTCACATCTCAGGGCCATCGCCTCGACCCCCTCGGCCCGGGCTGCGGCCGCGGTGGCGTCGTTGTCAGACTCGTTGATGTCGAGGCAAGCGACGTTGGCTCCCTCGGCAGCGAAGCGACGCGCCGTGGCCGCCCCGATACCGGTGGCCGAACCAGTAATGACCAACACCTGGTTCTCGAACCGCCGCATCGGGCGACCCTACCAACCCGCCATCCGCGCATCGCGCGGCTCCGCTTGTTGATTGCAGGGTCAGCCCTACAGCGCAGTTCCGATCGCCTACAGCAGGTCTTTATCCAAGTGATCTAACCTGAAGGAGAACGACAGAACGGAGCCGATGCTCATGCCCGAGTTGGTAGAGCTAGATGCTCGACGGCGAGTGGCGCTTGGCCGTCTCGGCAACCCCGAGCACGACCGATACCTCGTCACCGAGCACTCCGACGGGACGCTCGTGTTCACGCCGGCGGTGGTGATGACAGCCCATGAGGCGCCGCTGCTGCGTCATCCTGAACTGGTGGAGCAGATCAAGGCCGACCGCGCCGACCCTATCCGCGCCGTTCGCTCGAAGGCTCGCAGACCCCGCTGACTCAGGTAGCCGGAACATGTAGTGATTCGGGGCGCTGTCACCGCGCGTCCTCGCGTCCGCCCGACCCTGCGATGTGCTCGCTGCGCGGCACCGCTGGTCGCTGGTGAGGTACTGGGCGTCGTCGTGGGCCAGGAACCACCGTCCCGGCCATCTCGGAGGGTCGGGACCGCGGTGTCGTTGGCTTTCATGTTCGAATCGGTACAACCTTCCGCGGTGGCAAAACATGGTCCCGGATGCTCAATCACACTATGGCGAGCACCCTTCACGCGCGAGCATCAGCTTCTTGAGTTCCACTCCGAAGCCCCAGATCCCGAGGGTTCCGCCGTTTCGGATGACGCGATGACATGGGATCAGAAGCGGTACCGGGTTCTTCATCATGGCGTTGCCAACTGACTGGGCCGCCTCGCGTGACGACCCGGCCATCTCGGCCACATCAGCGTATGAGCGCGTTTCTCCGCGGGGGATCCGGGTGGTGGCGCTCAGTGCCGACTTGTGCATTGGACCGGCGAGGGACGAGATATCGATGGGCACATCCGTGCGGCCCTCTGCTAGCGCCGTTCGGACCATCTCCACGAAGTCTTGGTCAGGGTTGGGATCCTTTGCTACTGCAACCCGGAGCCGGCGGTGCGTGCAGTCTGCGCGTAGGAGGTGGCTGGCGAAGTCGTCGGCGTCCATCGGCTCCCACGTTCGATCCTTCGCTACTACACGAATGGCCGATTCGCTGTCGTTTGCGAGACGAAGACCGGACACATAGCCGTCGCAATGGGCAACGAACACAGTGCCCAGTGGACTGTCTGTCCTGAACCAGAGGTGCTCACGGCCAGCCGAGGCGGTCCGGTCTGCGCGCAGTCGCACGCGAGCGGATTCTGTCAGATCGGAGCGGTCCTGAGCGTCGGCACCGGAGTCTGCTTTCATCGTGTCGTCTTCAAGGGTGAGTTCTGCGGCGTGGGGGGAGCGGAGTTGGGGGCCGGGTGATCGAGGGCGCCTATGGTGTTGAAGATGTCGCGTAGTAGGCCGGAGAAGACGATCTCCTGGAAGTCGGGGTCGTTGAGGCAGCGGGTGACGAGGGCGTCGTTTCCGGCCATCCGGTCGACCATGAGCCTTTGGAGTTCGGGGCGGATGCCGAGGCTGAACTTCTCGAAAGTGTTGGCGAGGGCCGTCTTGCGGATGCCCTCCTTGGCGATGGCGTCCTCCTTGACTTGCTGCAGGAACAGTCGGTCGGCTTCGGTGAAGTCGGTTCCGAACCGGTCGTTGAGGAGTCGGATGATCTCTGACAGCGGAGCGGTTTCCTCCTCGGGGTCGCCGGTGCCGACGGCGGTCGGGCTCGTGACCTGTGCGTCGTCGTCCTCACCCAGTTCGACGGCCCCGGAGGTGACCAGCCGGAGGCGGTAGTACTCCAACTCCACGTCGCCGCCGAGGCTTACCGCTTCGTGGTCCTGGCGCAGGTGCGGCAGCAGGGCCCGGCCGAAGGCCGACAGCTGTTCGAGGTCACCGTCGGCGTAGGGGATTATCTGACTCACGAATACGTAGAGGCTCACGAACGCACCGAGCCGGTCCCTGAACTCGGTCTGCTGCTCATCGTCGAGTTGGTTGTACCGGTCCACGGCGGGCTGCACCTGAGCTTGCAGGAGCGCGTGGTGTTCCGCTTTGCGCTGCTCCGGTGGAAGGTAGAACACCCGGGCGTACGCCTCGACCTCCTGCTGGTGGTACACCTGCATCTCGTCGAGCTCATGCTTGAGCCGGTCGAGTTGGTACGGGTCGGTGCAGTCCTGCAGCCGGGTCTGGTCGTAGTAGGGCGCGAAGGCCGCCCGGATGTCCTCGGGGTCGTTGACGAAATCGAGGACGAACGGCGGCTCCTTGCCGGGCGCGACCCGGTTGAGCCTCGACAGCGTCTGGACGGCCTGCACCCCGTCGAGGCGCTTGTCGACGTACATGGCCTGCAGCAGCGGCTGGTCGAAGCCGGTCTGGTACTTCTCGGCCACCAGCAGGATCTGGTAGTCGGGCGAGTCGAACCGCGCCGGCAGCGCCGCCTCGCTGATCGGCTTGCCCGACACGACGTCGATGTTCATGCCCGGCTCCGTGAACTCCTCGCCGGTGTCGGGGTCGGCGACGGTGCCGCTGAACGCAACCAGCGGGCGCACGTCGTCGTATCCGTGCTCGCCGATGTAGCGCTGGAAGGCCTGCATGTAGCGCACCGCGTGCAGCCGCGACGGGGTGACCACCATCGCCTTGGCCTTGCCGCCGATGCGGTGCACCACATGGTCGCGGAAGTGTTCGATGATGACGGCGGTCTTCTGCTCGATGTTGTAGGGGTGCAGGCTGAGGAACCGGGCCAGCGCCACAGCCGTTCGGCGCTTCGGGAAGTCCGGGTCGTCGGCGGCCTGCTTGACGAGCTTGAAGTAGGTGTCGTAGTCGGTGTAGTTGCGCAGCACGTCGAGGATGAACCCCTCCTCGATGGCTTGGCGCATGCTGTAGACGTGGAACGGCTCGGGCTTGCCGCTCGGGCCGGCCCGGCCGAACAGCTCGATCGTCTTCCCCTTGGGCGTGGCCGTGAACGCGAAGAACGACAGGTTGGGCTGCTGGCCGCGTGACTCCACCACGGCATTGAGGCCGTCCTCCCAGCTCTGGGCTTCCTCCCCATTCTCGGCGGCGGCTTGCGAGCGCGAGCCGAGGACGGCCTTCATCTCCCTTGCGCTCTCGCCGGTCTGGCTGGAGTGCGCCTCGTCCACGATCACCGCGTAGCGCCGGGCCGCGATGGCCTGTCGCCACTGGGCTGCCTGGGCCTGCTCCGCCGCGGTCGGCGCGTCGGTCGAGTTGGTGCCGCCGCCGGCGATGGCCAGCAGGCCCCTCATCACGAACGGGAACTTCTGCAGCGTGGTGACCACGATCTTCGTTCCGTCCACGAGCGCCTGAGCCAGCTGCCTGGAGTCCTGGTCGATGGCCTGGACCACGCCCTGGGCGTGCTCGATCTGGTAGATGGCGTCCTGCAGTTGGCGGTCCAGCACCCGCCGGTCGGTGATCACCAGCACGCAGTCGAAGACCTTGTCGTCGTCGCGGGTGTGGAGGCTCGCGAGGCGGTGAGCGAGCCAGGAGATGCTGTTGGTCTTGCCGCTGCCCGCCGAATGCTGGATGAGGTAGTTGCTCCCCGGTCCGGCGTCTCGGGCGGCCTCGACGAGCCCGTCGACGGAGTCGAGCTGGTGGTAGCGCGGGAAGATCAGCGTCTTGCGCTCCACGGTGCTCGCGCCCTGGTCGTTGTAGACCTTCTCCTCGCGGGTCTCAACGAACACGTAAGAGCCGACGATGTTCAGGAACCGGTCGCGGTCCAGGGCCTCCTGCCAGAAGTAGCCGCTGCGGTAGCCCGACGGGTGCTGCGGGTTGCCGGCGCCGCATTTGACCTCCCCGGGGTGGCTGCCGCGGTTGAACGGCAGGAACCGCGTCCCCTCCTTGGCGAGGCGGGTGGCCATGTGGACCTCGTCGCAGTCGGCGGCGAAGTGAACCAGCGCCCGCTTGGCGAACCGGAACACCGGGGCGTCGGGGTCGCGGTCCTGCCGGTACTGGCGGACAGCGTCGCGCCAACTCTGGCCGGTACCCGGGTTCTTGAGCTCGCAGGTGGCGACGGGCAGGCCATTGAGCGCGAACACCATGTCGACGGTGTCTTGCTTGCCGGGATGGCAAGGAACCTGGCGAGTCACCGTCAGCCGATTGAGGTCGAACAGGGCCATAGCGTCGGGGTTCAGGCCGTGAGCAGGCCGGAACTGCGCGACCCGCAGCGTCTTGCCCTGGAATCGGAAGCCGCGCCGTAGCACGGTCAAGGTTCCTTTGAGGTCGAGCTCGCGGACGAGGTGCTCAAGGACAAGCGGCCTGAGCTGGTCGCCGAGCTGAGCAGCCAGCTGCGTCCACAGCTCCGGCTGAGCAGCCTGCATGTACGCGATCGCATCCGCAGGGAACAGCGCCTGATCTACGTCCCACTCCGCCCGATTGCCCTTGCGCCACCCGCCCTCGAGCAGCATCGACTCGACGGTCGACTCAAAGGCCTCCTCGTTCGTCTGGCTCGTCATGCGCCGACTCGCTCAGGCTCGGCCGGCACGTCACCCCGCACATCGATCTTGCCGGTCACAGCCGCGGTGATCAACGCGGCGCGATACTCCGCCAACCGCTCGATCGCAGCTTCCACCGAGGACACCAACACATCAATGCGTTCAAGCCTCTCGTCAAGGAACGCGGCGATGGCCCGCTGTTCATCAACCGGCGGCACCGGCAAGGGCATCCGTGCGTACCGTTCCGCGCTGACATTCTCGATGGTTGCCTGTATCGCCTCCGTGCGGAGCCAACCCGCGTATGAACTCGATGCCGAGAAGTACGAGACGAACTGGGGCATCGCTTCTGCGCGATCCATCCGAGCACGAATGAGGTATCCGGCGTAGGCGCAGGGACCCCATGACGCGTCGTAGAGGAAGGTGCGTCCCACTGACCCGCTGCGGGCAAGTAGTAGGTCGCCAGGCTCAAGTAGGTAGGGCTCCGCAATATCGAGCGGAAGAGACCTAAACGTCTCATCTCGTAGTCGACCACCGTTGTCGATGTCAGTAATCCGAATGAAGCGTGGAAGATCGGGATCGTCGAGGTCTGCCGCTTCATTGGCGCCATACTTGAGCGGATCCCGAAGTACCCGTCGGAACGGCCGCACCTTCCAATGCTGGGGGATCTCGCCGAGCCACTCCACGCCGGAGGGCTTGAGACGGGGCTGCGGGTCGAGGCCGGCGGCTCGGGCAGCATCCGGCGGAAGGCCCCTCGTGACCGTGCGCGTGATCAGCGCTTCCCGATACTCTTCGAGCCGCTCGATCAAGAAGCGCTTCTTGTCCACGAGTCGGTCGATCTTGCCCGTCTCGTGGTCGAGGAGCGCGGCGATGGCCCGCTGCTCATCGAGCGGCGGTAGCGGTATGAGCGTTTCCCCGACTGCCGCGTTTGGTAACCCGTATCGGGTGACGCCTGTGGCCGATGTCTGAAGCTGCTGGTTGATCGTCTGCGATTGCATCGACCGGAAGATGAACTCTGGATCAGCGAGCTTGGTGGTTCGGATGAGGCCAAGGTGGTAGCCGCAGACGAAGTCACCGGCGGTTTCTTCGATGAGCGCGGGCACGGCGATGTCTCGCCAGTCCTCGGAGTCCTTGGTGATGAGGACATCTCCTCGATTCAGTGTGAACCGGGCGATCTCCTTTGGCGATGCAGTCGCCTGCATGTATTCGCCGTCACTGGCTCGAATGCGGTCCCGGTAGTAGACGTCGGTGTAGTTGCAGAGTCTGACGGGCGACTCCGCGTCCTCGGTCTTCTTGTCCACACTGCTTGTGCGGTACTCAGCGACATGCTTCAGCCGTTTGACCTCCCAGTGCTCGGGAATCTCGCCGAGCCACTCCACGCCAGAGTCTCGGTAGCGGGGGTAGGGGCGCCTCATCTGTTGGCCTCAGGGCGGAGTCATCCCGGCTTCGGCATCGACACGTGACGCGTCACGACTCGGCAGGCCGCTTGCGGTAGGAGGCCAATGACGACACGAGTTCCGGTACTCGGTTCGTGACCACGTTCCATATTCGGTCGTGATCGACGCTGAAGTACTCGTGGGAGATCACGTTGCGCAGCGCCTTGGCCTGCCTTATCGGTAGGTCGGAGCTAGTTTCGAAGAAGTCCTCCGAGAGTCGGCTTGCGGCTTCACCGATGATCTCCAGCTGCCGCTCAACCGCGCTTCGGACGATCCAGTTCCGGTCGTACTCGGCGCGGCCCATCTCGGCGACCTCGGAGAGCTTTCGGCATGCGCCGAGGATGTCGGCCACGCGGTCTGGATCGCGGCGCGTCACAGCGGTATCGCGTCCTCGAACATGGCTCGGTGGCTGTCTCGGACCGCGGCCGAGTCGACGACATCGACGGGCCGGCCCAGCAGGTCCTCCAAGTCCACCTTGAGACCGGCCACGTCGAACAGGTCGGCATCGTCCTCGAAGTCCACGAGGAAGTCGTAGTCGCTGCCATCTGTGTCGTCACCGCGGGCGACCGAGCCCACCAGCGCGATGGATCGAGCCCTGGAGCGCCGCGCCGCAGAGCGGATGGCTGCGCTGCGCTCCAGCACTTCATCACGTCTGCTCATGCCTCCACCCTAACGCCCTGCCGCGTGGCCGGAGAATGAGAGCGGAGCGAGCGCCTCGCTCCGCCGACTCGCAGCCTCAGGCCGCTCGGGAATGGCTTACACGGCCTCGAAATGCAAGTCGGAGAGGTCAAGGCCCGCCGAACCGGTGGAGAGTCGGAGCATCTCGACGCCGACGACCTCCTCGTTGTCGTTGTGGCCCAGAACCACGCCCGGGACGACCTCGACCGACTCGACGATGTCCGAGCTGTCGAGGCGCAGGTACAGGGCGTCCGCCCGCTTGTCGACTCTCAGTCTCATAGCTCACCTCGTGGTCACATCATTGGGGTGATCCGTCTCGGCGACCAAGCACGAATACGGCGGTCAGCGCGACGAGATCAAACGATCCGAGCACCGTTCCGGCGATGTCGTGCCCGTTGTAGATCAGCCATGCGGAGACGATGAGGAACAGCACCGCGACGGCAAACCCGGCAGCGAGGCCCATCGACTCGCGGCGTGATTGATGGGCGTCCATCCGGTGTCGGTGGGCTCTCTCGTCCTCCGAGGCCGCCACGATCCGAGCCACGAGCTCGGGGCTGATCTCCCCGTAGGCGGCTAGGTCGGCGGGAGCGGGAAGCGGCCCGGAGTGGAACGACGCTTGGTAGTGCTCGACCGCGACCTGCTCGGCATCCGACCGAGGTTGAGAATCGCTGTCCAGCGGCGCGGGCAGGTCGCCCGAGGTCACTGGGCGGGGCGATGTGACGGGCGGCTGCCCATGGCCCGGCGCAAGTCTTCCCCAACGGCATTCCAGTCTGAGGCGAGCCTGTCCGCGTCAGAGGGGATGCGCGCCGTCGAGATGCGACGCCGGCCGCTAGTTCCACCGAAGTCGAAGATAAGCGCGGCGCCGCGGAGAAAGTCCCTCAACGGCGAGCGCCTCGCCTCGGTGGCCCCATCGGACGCCGGCCCCTGGCTAGGAGTGGTGGTCTCGGGGCTCATGACATTGCACCTCCGCTCCGTGTCGTGATGCCGTCAACGGTAGTGGCCCGCAAGTCCAACATCACACTTGCGGGGTGTGCTGTCGCAAGTGATCACTCGGTGACCTCGGCGGGCAGGCCGACGATCTCGTGCTCCAGCGCCTGTGATGTGGGGGGTGTCAGGCGGTCGCGTGCTTGCGTTTGCTGCGGGCCTCAAGCTTGCGATCCAGCCACTTGGGGAACCACGACTCGGGCAGCATCCCGCGGTGGACGACGATGCTGGGATGCTTGGCGAGATCTTCGTCGATGTCGGGGGAGTTCTCGGGCGCCCCTGCGTACGTCATGGACTCACCCTAGTCGGGGGTCGTCGAGGTCCACCCTAACCTTGCATGCGCTCGCGCACGCGGGCGGCCGTGCGCCCGGCCGCGGTGACCAGCCTGTACACGCACACCGGGCGACCGTGGACCAATGAGATCACCCTGTTCTGATGTCCGTCCTTGCGGTCCCCCGAAGCGGGCTGTACCGTCCTGTGGGCACCTGACGGTCACAGCTAGTAGGCCCGTGGGCCGAATGCGGCTGTATACCCAGGTGTCTGGGGCCCCGGACCGCACGGGGTCCCTTTCCTTTGGGCAACATGTCAAAATGCCCGTGGCCTGTCCCCGACCTGGGCGGATCTGTGCAGTCACGGCGCGGACACCGTCCGCGACATCGTAAGGTTCGTCGAGCGCATCGGAGAAGATTGATGCTGGAGTACAAGGGATACATCGGCGAGGTCGCGCACGACGACGAGTCCGGCGTGCTGCACGCACGGGTGGTCAACAGCGGCCCCTATCCGATCGCCAACGCTGAGGCGACCGACGCGGAGGGCATCAAGCGCGAGTTCCGGACGTCGACCGACGTATATCTCGAGGGCTGCGCTGAACTCGGGCTCGATCCCGTCGCGCCATCGGCTGCCCCACTGGAGACCGGGGCTACCTGATCGCACCGCATTTCGCCGTGTCGTCGCGCCGGTCAGAGACCCGACGACGTACTGCGGGCCGTGGCGAGGGTCGCGGCTAGAATGGGGATGTCGATTCATATGGGCGGGATTACATGATGTATGCCAACATCTCTGCTGCCGCGCTGCCGGAACTCTTGGCGGATGACGACGGTCGTGGTCGTGTCGTCGCCTTACGCGTGCTCGTGAAGGACTGGGCGCAGGACCCGCAGGCGCGCGCAGAGATGATCGCAGAGCCGCCGCGCCGTCAGCGGTGGCATCATCGTTTCACGGCTCGTCGCCGTGACCTGCCGCGTATCGCCGCCGTGGTCCATGCGCTCTGCGACCGGGATGGCGTAGACGTGCCCGCCTGGGTGCATGAGCACCGCAGCCGCAAGCCCATCGCGGTGACGGACTCCATCTCGCTGCACACCGAGTACGGAAGGTTGCTGCAAGCCGAGGCCCCCGAGGCGTGCAGCTACCACAGGGTCTACTTCGATCGCTCCACCATCGAGGATCACAGAGTCCACGGCTTCAGACCCTGATGGCCCGACGCAGCGCCGATCCGCGCCCACCGGGAGAAGTGCTCTACCGGCAGTTCAACGCGGCCGAGATGCACCAGCTGCTCAGCGAGGTCGACGACGAACTGCAAGCCGTCAACGCAGAACCGGCGCATCTTTTGATCGCCGGCGGCGCCTCAATGCTGTCGAGGCGCGGATCACGCGTGACTGGAGATGTCGATGTGGTCTCCGAAGGCATGAGCAAGGCGGTGCGGCGCGCCTCACAGACAGTGGCCGCACGCCACAACCTCGCGCCCGACTGGATCAACGACGGCGCCAAGGGACTGGCCGTGAGCCTCCCAGCAGACACGGAGCCGGTGTTCTCGGGCTCCTGCCTCGTGGTGGAGTCGGTCGGGCCGAAGTACATCCTGGCAATGAAGCTCGCAGCGGCGCGTCCCGAAGACCTTGAGGACTGTGTCCACCTGATCCAAGAACTTGGAATCGGCAACCACGAAGAACTCCTGGATCTCATCGAGCGGGCTCTCCGTCCACCGCGCGAGCCCACTATCAAGATGGCCTACTTCGCCCGTGACGCTCTAGCCGCCGCACAGCGCGATACCTGACAGCTCCGACGGATTCTGCGGCAGCCCGGCTGCCGGCGGCACAAGCAGTAGTCGGGCGGTCGTCAGCCGGGCGGAGTCACTCGGTGACCTCGGCTAGTAGGCCGACGATCTCGTGTTCCAGCGCTTGGAGATCGGCGTCGATCTCCTCTAGGGGGCGCGGCGGCTCGTACACGTAGAAGTGGCGGTTGAAGGGGATCTCGTAGCCGATCTTCGTCTTGGTGTGGTTGATCCAGGCATCGGGTGCGTGGGGGAGTACCTCGCGGGCCATGTACTCGTCGATGTCCTCGCTGAGCGGCACGGTCTCGGTGTCGCGCAGCGCCGGGTCGGGCTCGGGGTTGCTGTGGCGGTCACGGCAGATCTCGGCCTGCGGGTCGCGCTCGGCCAGGGCGGCGAGCACGGCATTGCGCTCGGCTGCGGTCAGCCGCACGCCGGCGTCGTTGGCGGACTCCGACAGTGCGGCCAGGAACTCCTCGCGGTCGTGCACCACCGCGCCATCCGTGCTGTGCGACATCAGGCCCAGCAGGGCGCGGATCAGATCCTGCCGGGATCGTCCGGCGGCGATCTCGGCTTCGCGTACGGCAGCGTCGCGTTTCTTGCTGGTGGCGAGTTTCTGGAATGCCGGCTCGTCATCGAGGCGGGCTATGCGCTCCGGGGTGGCCGCGAAGTTCAGCCGCAGCGGGCGCTCGACCGTGATCTTGCGGTAGCCGAAGTCCTCGTTGGTGAAGATCCGGCTCACCACCCGGGGCCGGGTCCGGGGCTCGTGGGTGACGGGATCCTCGTCGGTGAGGTCGCGCGTCTCGCCTTCGGTGAAACTGCCGTGCAGGCGCACGAGGTCGTCGATCTGAGCCTTTGAGAGCTCGTTGCGCTTGTTGCCCAAGCTCTTGCGCATCTTCACGTAGAACTCACGGCCGTCGATCAGTTGCACTCTGCCGGCCCGGTTGGGCTCCTTGCGGTTGGTGAGCACCCAGATGTACGTGAAGATCCCGGTGTTGTAGAACAGCTGGTCGGGGAGGGCCACGATTGCTTCGAGCCAGTCGTTCTCGATGATCCAGCGCCGGATGCTGCTCTCGCCTCCGCCGGCATCGCCGGTGAACAGCGGCGAGCCGTTGAACACGATGGCTATGCGGCTACCGCCCGTGCCGTCGTCCCGAACGGGCTGCCGCTTGGCCAGCATGTGCTGGAGGAATAGCAGCGCGCCGTCGGTGATCCTCGGCAGACCTGCCCCGAAGCGCCCGTCCCAACCTAGGGTCTCACGCTCGGCGGTGATGAACTGCTTCTGCTGCTTCCACTCCACCCCGAAGGGCGGGTTGGCCAGCATGTAGTCGAACGTCGACGGACGGCCCTCGACGCCGCGGCGGTAACCGTCACGGGTGAAAGTGTCGCCGAGGATGATCTTGTCGGCGTCCTCACCCTTGATCAGCATGTCGGACTTGCAGACCGCCCAGGCCTCGTCGTTGTGGTCCTGGCCGTAGAGGATCGGCATCGCCTCGAGGTTGTGGTCCCGCAGGTACCTCTCGGCCACCGACAGCATGCCGCCCGTGCCGCAGGCGGGGTCATAGATCGTCTTGACGATGTGACCCTTGCCCAGGTCCTTCTCGGGCGAGAGCAGAAGGCTGACCATCAACTGGATCACCTCGCGGGGCGTGAAGTGCTCGCCGGCCTCCTCGTTGGCCTGCTCGGCGCCGATCCGGATCAGCTCCTCGAACACGTATCCCATCTGCATGTTGTCCACCCGCTCGGGCGACAGGTTCAGAGCGGCGAAGCGCTGCACGACCTGGAACAGCAGGTCCTTCTCGGCCATGCGCCCGATGTGCTCGCCGAAGCCGAATCGTTCGATGATCTCGCGGACGTTGTCGGAGAAGCCGCGGATGTAGGCGTGGAGGTTCTGCGCGAGCTGGTTCGGGTCGTCGAGCAGCCGGGCGAAGTCAAGCTCGGAGATGTTGTAGAACGACCGCCCAGCCGCGGCCTCAAGGAGCTTGCTGCGCAGGCTGCCCGTCTTCGCTTTGTGCTCGGCGGCAGCGGATAGGACTTGCTGCTTCGTGGGCGCGAGCACGCAGTCGAAGCGCCGCAAGACCGTCAGCGGCAGGATCACCTTGCGGTACTCGTTGCGCTTGTACGGGCCGCGCAGGAGGTTGCAGATGCCCCAGATGAACCGGGCCAGCTCACCGTGCGTCCGGGCGTTCATGGCCGAGCCACCGCGGCGGCGCAACGGCGGACGGCGGCCACCGCGATACCGGTGGCCGAACCGGTGATGACCGATACCTGGTGCTCGAACCGCCTCAACATGCGACCCCACCGGCGCGGCCGGGCGCGCGAGGCACTAGACGGCAGCGGCGCTGCGACGGCTGCGTTGGTATGTCTTTGTATCCGCTGTCGCAGGTGCCGGGGATGCCGCGGGCGCGGCCTCGATGTCTTCGGCATCGATCTTGACGGCCACAATCTGCACGCCAGGAACGGACTCGGCGTCGGCCCTGGCCGATTTGAGAGCCTCCTCCCAGCTGTCGGCGCGGCGGGCGAAGTCCAGACGACGATGGCCCACGAGAGCGTCGTCGCACCCGGCCTCGTAGAGCGCATCGAGCAAGGAGTCCTCCAGGAGGTCCAGCGTTCCGTCGGTCTCCAACTCGAAGAAGTGCACCTTGTGTGCTTCCATCACGGCCTCCCCGGGCTGCCGCCCTCTCGGCACTCGCACTTCGCGCCAGCCTTCAGCAGCCTACTTGCCTGGTCCTCGGCCACGCGGGGCGAACCCCACACCGCCACCGAGCACTCAGGGTTGCGTGAAAGACACATGGCGGTACCCCACCGGTGCGACGAACGACCCTTCGCCAACTCGATGGTCCATCCGGCCTTGCGAAGCTGCCGGATCGCCTTCCGCACCTCCTTGCTGGGGTGTATGCCCTTCGTCACAGGCACATAATAAGTAGTTACATATTATTTGACCATATTCGGAACCAATGTCGCTTCGTCCTTCCGCACTTGTGGGGACGCTTACGGCTCCGGCCACGGCCGTCTGATCGCTATGCGTGCCCCGACTGGAAGCCCAGCAGGAAATTTCCGTCATGCGGTCGTCAGGGCGGCGAGTACCGGGCCGGCGAGTTCGGGGCGGCAGACCACCAGGTCGGGCAGGTAGACGTCGGGCTGGTTGTAGCGAGGTCGGGAACCGTCGAGCCGGCTGACGAAGCAGCCTGCGGCCTTCGCCACGGCCACCGGGGCGCACGAGTCCCATTCGTACTGGCCGCCGGCATGGACGTAGACGTCGGCAGTGCCCCGTACCACGGCCATCGACTTGGCACCGGCCGATCCCAGCGGCACGACGTCGGCGCCGAGCGCGGCGGCGACCGCGTCGGCCTGCTCCGGGGGCCGTGAGCGCGACACGACCAGACGGGGCAGGCCTCCCCGTTCGGGGGGCAGCTGGGGAGGCTCGGCCGTCGAGAGGGTCAGCCCCAGCCCGGGCAAGGCCACCGCCCCCGCGACCGGGCGCTCGTCGACGACCAGGGCCACATGAACCGCCCAGTCGGTCCGCCCCACCTCGGAGAACTCACGGGTGCCGTCGAGCGGGTCGATCACCCAGACGCGTTCGGCGGCGAGCCGGCTCGCGTCGTCGGCCCCCTCCTCGGAGAGCACCGCGTCGGCGGGGCGGGCCGCGGCCAGTTCGGAGACCAGCAACTCGTGGGCCCGGCGGTCGCCCTCGGCTCTCAGCACGGCGGCGGGGGCCTCCTCGTCGACCAGCCTCGCCCTCAGCTCGACCAGCAGCTCGCCCGCACGGTGAGCGAGCTGCGCCGCCATGAGGTGGTCGTCGGTAGTGGGTGTCAAGCCAGTACGGCCGCGTCGAGCAGGTCCTGCTGTTCCTGGCCGTGCACGGTGGGGCTGCCGCCCGCAGGGCTGCCCGACTCGGGGCGGCTCACCCTCCGGATCTCGTAGTCGTCGCCGTGGGCCTCGTAGAGGCGCCCCTTGATCCCGGTCCAGGCGCCCATGTTCTCGGGCTCCTCCTGCAGCCAGACGATCTCCGTGGCGTTGGGGTACCGGCGAAGCTCGTAGTCAACCGCTCCGTACGGCCACGGGAAGAGTTGCTCGACCCGGCACACGGCCAGCGGTGCCTTGTGCTCGTCGCGCAGTTCCATCGCGGCGTAGGCCACCTTGCCGCTGCAGAAGACCACCCTGGTGACGGCCTCCGGGTCGACGGTCCCAGCCTCCGCCCCGGGGTCGCCGAGCACCTCCTCGAAGGTGCCCGACGACAGGTCGGCCACCTTCGAGCGGGCGGCCTTGGCCCGCAGCAGCGACTTGGGTGTGAACAGGATCATGGGCTTGCGGACGCGGTGGATCATCTGGCGCCGCAGCAGATGGAAGTACTGCGCCGCGGTGGTGGGCTGGCACACGTGCATGTTGTCCTCCGCGGCCAGCGTCAGGAACCGCTCGATGCGGGCCGACGAGTGCTCCGGGCCCTGGCCCTCCATGCCGTGTGGAAGCAGCAGCACGATCCCGCAGTGCTGGTCCCACTTGTCCTCGGCGGCCACGATGAACTGGTCGATGATGATCTGGGCCCCGTTGGCGAAGTCGCCGAACTGGGCCTCCCACATGACCAGGGCCTCCGGTTTGGCCACCGCGTAGCCGTACTCGAAGCCCAGAGCGGCGTACTCCGACAGCAGGGAGTCGTAGATCCACAGGTCGGCCTCGCGCGCGCACAGAGTCGCCAGCGGCACGTACTCCTCGCTGGTCACGTAGTCCACCAGAGTGGAGTGCCGGTGCGAGAAGGTCCCCCGGCGGCTGTCCTGGCCGCTGAGCCGCACCGGAGTGCCCTCCATGAGCAGCGATCCGAAGGCCATCGCCTCGCCCATGCCCCAGTCGAAATCGCCGCTGCGGAACATCTTGTTGCGCTGCTCGAACTGCCGGGCCAGCTTGGGATGCACGGTGAAGCCGTCGGGCACGGTGTTGAGAGCCTCGTAGATCCGTTCGACGGTCACCGAGTCGATGGCGGTGCGGACGTGGGGCATCACCCCCATCGGCTCGGGCGGGCGCCGGGCGCGGATGTTGTGGCCGGGCGCGGCGTCGCGGGTCTCGTCCAGAGCGGCCTGGAGCTGGTCGCGAAACTCGGCCAGGGAGGCGTCGGCATCCTCTGCGCTTATGTCGCCCCGCTTCAGCAGCGACTCCCGGTACTGGGTGCGCACCGTGGGCTTGGCATTGATGCGGCGGTACATCTCCGGCAGGGTGTAGCTGGGGTCGTCGCCCTCGTTGTGCCCGTGGCGCCGGTAGCAGATCATGTCGATCACGGCGTCCTTGTTGAACCGCTGGCGGTAGGCGAAAGCCAGGCGGGCCGCTCGCACGCAAGCCTCGGGGTCGTCGCCGTTGACATGGAAGATCGGCGCGCCGACCATCTTGGCCACGTCGGTGGAGTACTGCGTGGAGCGGGCCGCGTCGGGCGTGGTGGTGAACCCGAGCTGGTTGTTGATCACCAGGTGGATGGTCCCGCCCACGCGGTACCCCCTGATGAGGCTCAGGTTGAAGGTCTCGGCCACCACGCCCTGCCCGGCGAAGGCGGCATCGCCGTGGATCAGCAGCGGCATGACCGGATAGGGGCCGTAGTCGCTGTCGGGCGGGATGTTGTCCATGCGGGCCCGGGCCATGCCCACCACCACCGGGTCGACGGCCTCGAGATGGGACGGGTTGGCCGCCAGCTCCACCAGAAGGTGCTTGCCCGACGGGCTCTCGTAGGCACCGATCTGGCCGAGGTGGTACTTCACATCGCCGCTGCCCTGGATCTGGTCCTCGGTGATGGCCCCCTCGAACTCCTTGAACAGCTCGTGATAGGTCTTGCCCACCAGGTTGACGAGCACGTTCAGCCGCCCGCGGTGGGCCATGCCCATCACCACCTCCGCCAGCGGCGTGTCCGCCGCGCACGTCAGCAGGGCGTCCAGCAGCGGGATGGTCGACTCGGCGCCCTCCAGGCCGAAGCGCTTCTGGCCGACGTACTTGGTGCCCAGGAAGTTGCTGAGGGCCTCAGCCGCGTTGAGCTGGCTGAGGATGCGGTGCTGGTCCTCGGATTTGAGCGCGGTGTCGGCGCCCTCGATCTGCTCCTGGATCCACCGCTTCTCCTCGGGCTCCTGGATGTGCATGTACTCCACGCCGACGGTGCGGCAGTAGGCGTCGCGCAACACGCCCAGCAGGTCGCCGAGCTTCATCCGGCGGTCCGGGCCCACGGTGGCGTAGATGCCCGTCTCGCTGCCGGTCAGGAACTCGCGGTCCAGATCCCAGATGGTGAGCCCGTAGGTGGCCGGATCGAGTTCGGAGTGCATCACGGGCGCCTCGTCGCGCAGCGGGTTGAGGTCGGCGATCAGGTGACCCCGCACCCTGTACTGGTTGATGAGCTGGTTGACCTTGGCCTGCTTCTCGAGCATGGCCGCCTCGCGGTCCACCGGATTGAAGTCGCGCCGCCACTTCACCGCCTCGTAAGGGATGTGCAGCGACCGGAAGGCCTGGCCGTAGAAGTCGTCGGTGCCCAGCAGCAGGTCGTGCACCCGCTGTAGGAACAGTCCCGACTCGGCTCCCTGGATGACTCGGTGGTCGTACGTGCTGCTGATCGTTACCAGCTTGCTCACACCCAGGTCGGCCAGCAGGGACGGGTCGGCGGCCTCGTACTCGGTGGGGAACGCCAGAGCCCCGACGCCCACGATCGTTCCCTGTCCCGTCATCAGCCGGGGCACCGACTGCTGGGTGCCGATCGTGCCGGGGTTGGTGATGGTGACGGTCACGCCCCGCATGTCGTCGGCACTGAGCCTCCTCTCGCGGATCTTGGCGATCTGCTCGTCGTATCGCTCCACGAAGGTGGCGAAGTCGAGGGTGTCGGCGTCGCAGATGCACGGCACCATCAGAGACCGCGTGCCGTCGTCGCGGGCGATGTCGACCGCGATCCCGAGACCGATGTGTTCGGGCCGCACGATCCTCGGCTTGCCCGCCGCGTCCGTGGCGTAGATGTTGTTCATGGCCGGGACCGTGTCGGTGATGGCCCGCACCACCGCGTAGCCGATCAGGTGGGTGAACGAGACCTTTCGAACCATCTTGCGGCTGAGGTGGCCGTTGATGATCTTGCGGTTGACCTCTAGGAGCTTGGCGGGGACGTCGCGGAAGCTCGTGGCGGTGGGCACGGCCAGGCTGGCCTCCATGTTGGAGACGATGCGGGCTCCCACGCCTCTGATCGGCTCCCCGATGGGCGTGTCCGCCGCCGGTTCCCTCTCCGCCTCCTTCGGTGCGGGAGGCGGCGATGGCTCGCCTGCGAGCGGCACCGACATGGCGGCCGGGTCGACCTCAGGCTCCGTCACATCCGTGGCCGTGGTATCGATGGTGGTGCGGGCGGCGGTCGATGCCTTTGGAGGAGTCGACGTGATCGGGGTATTCGGCGTCTCTCCCTCGAACAGGGCGCGCCAGGCTTCGTCCACCGAGGCCGGGTCGGCTGCCCACAGGTCTCGCATCTCATCGATGACCCAGGCGTTGGCGCCTAGAGAGTCGCTCGCTTCGGAGCGGATCCGGTCGTTCATGGCCACGATCCTAGTTTCCTACTTTCTGGCCCGGATAGGGTCGGCTCGTGCGGGTCGTCACCTGGAACGTGAACTCTCTGAAGGCGCGCCTTGGCCGGGTGCAGCGCTGGATCGAGTCCTTCTCACCGGATGTGGTGTGCCTGCAGGAGACCAAGCTCGCCGACGACGCGTTCCCGGCGCTGACGTTCCAGTCGCTGGGATACGACTGCTTCCACAACGGCGAGGGACGCTGGAACGGCGTAGCCATTCTGAGCCGGGTGGGGCTCGCGGATCCGGTTGCCGGATTCGGTGACGGCATCGAGCCCGACCCCGACGCTCGCCTGGCTTGGGCCACCTGCGCAGGCGTGCGGGTGGCGTCGTGCTACGTGCCCAACGGTCGGGCCGTCGGTCACGACCACTACCACTACAAGCTCGACTGGCTGAGCCGTCTGCGAGCCTCGCTCGACGCCCAGGCCGATCCCGGTCGGCCCGCCCTGGTGTGCGGCGACTTCAACATCGCCCCCGACGATCGGGACGTGTACGACCCGGCCGCCTTCACAGACACGACTCACACCAGCGCGGCCGAGCGGGAGCAGCTCGCCGGTCTGCTCGAATGGGGACTGGTGGACGTGTTCCGGGAGCATCACGACGGCGGTGGGCTGTTCACGTGGTGGGACTACCGGGGAGGCGACTTCCACAAGCGCAAGGGAATGCGCATCGACCTCGCGCTGGCGACCCGCCCGGTTGCCGACGCGGCCGGCTTCGTGCTCATCGACCGCAATGAGCGCAAGGGACCCAAGGACGACCCGCCCAGCGACCACGCGCCCCTGTACGTCGACCTGGACGAGGGCGACTTGACGACGAAATGTTGACGCCTCTCGACGAGCACGCCCTGCTCGTCTTCTGGACCCAGCTGCTGGTGCTGGTGGTGGCCGCACGGGCGGCGGGCTACGCGATGCGCCGGGTCGGGCTGCCGTCGGTGATCGGCCAGCTGGCCGCGGGGGTGGTCCTCGGGCCCTCAGTGTTCGGCGCGGTCTGGCCCAGCGGCTTCGAGTGGTTCATCCCTCACGAGGAGATCTCCTCCGGAGCCCTGTTCGCGGTCACCTGGCTGGGGGTGGCGCTGCTGCTGGTGACAGCGGGCTTCGAGACAGACCTGGACCTGATACGACGCCTGGGCCGCGCCGCCGCGCTGGTGACCGGCTTCAGCCTCGTCGTGCCCCTGGCCGGAGGCCTGGTGACGGGGCTGCTGCTGCCCGGCGACTTCGTAGGCGGTGGCGCCGACCGCACCGTGTTCGCGCTGTTCGTGGCCTCGGCGCTGTCGGTGTCGGCGCTGGCCGTCATCGCGCGGATCCTGTCGGAGCTGGGGCTGATGAGGCGCGACTTCGGCCAGATCACGGTGGCCGCGGGCATGGCCAACGACGTGGTCGGCTGGGTGATGCTCGCCGTCTTCGCCGGCTTCGCCACCGCGGGCGAGGTGTCGGTGGGGGGGACCCTGCGAACAGTGCTGGGCCTGGCCGCCTTCCTGTTCCTGGCGATGACGCTGGGCCAGCGCGCCGTGGACGCCAGCTTGCGCCGGATCAGGCGCGAGGGCCCCAACCTGCACGGCGCGCTCGGCATCGCGGTGATCACGATGCTGGTGTTCGGCGTGGCCACCCAGGCGCTGGGTATCGAGGCAGTGCTCGGAGCCTTCGTGGCAGGGGTTGTCCTCAACCGCTCACGCTTCCAGCAGCACGAGGTCGTCCACCACATCGAGTCTCTCACCAACACCTTCCTCGCCCCGGTGTTCTTCGCCATGGCAGGACTGCGGGTCGATCTCTCCCTGCTGGGCGAGGGCGATGCGCTGGCCTGGGCCGGAGTGGTGATGGTGGTCGCCATCGTGGCCAAGTTCGCCGGCGCCTTCATGGGCGCCCGGCTGGCGGGCCAATCGCAGCGGGCTGCGGTGGCCCTGGGCGCCGGTCTCAACGCCAGGGGCGCCCTGGAGATCGTCATCGCCTCGGTGGGGCTGTCTCTGGGTGTCTTCAGCGAGACGGCGTACACCGTCATCGTGATCGTGCCCCTGGTGACCTCCGTATTCGCCGCCGTGAGCCTGCGCCTGGCGGTGCGGGACTGGATGGGGTCCCCGGCCGAGCGCGAGCGTCTCGAGCGCGAGGAGGCGCTCAGCCGGAACCTGGTGGTGCGCTCGTCGCGGCTGCTTCTGGCCTCGCGGGCCGAGCCCGCATCCATCGCGGCCGCGCAGCTCATGCACTACGCCTGGCCTGTGCAGGTGCCGGCCACCGTGATCTCAGTGGCGTCCGAGAGCCCCGGCGACGGCTCCTACCACTCCGACGGCGCGACCAGGAGCCAGTGGCCCGACATCACGATCATCCGCAACGTGCTCGACGGGCGGGAGGTCGATCACCGCCAGGTGCGGGCGGCCAGCGCGGCCGGCGCGGTCGTGGCGTCGGCCATCGTGGCGGAAGCCCGCCTCGGCTACGGAGCGATCTGCGTGGGTGTCGCCGGCCGCCACGAGGGCCAGCTGTACTCGCCGCTGGTGGACGAGCTGCTGCTGCACTCGCCGCTTCCGGTGGTGATCGTCAGGCGGGCCGAGGGTCTGGAGACGCCGCTGCCGGGCGCCTTCACCCGTGCCATCGTGCCGGTGACCGGAACACGCTCATCCAGGGCCGCCCAGGAGGTGGCCTTCGGGGTGAGCAGCCAGCTCGGCACCGAGGTGGTCCTCACCCATGTGGTGCAACGGCATTGGCCGGACATGCGGATCCTGCCCAGGCGGCTGGCCACCAGCAAGTTGGCGACCCGGTTCCTGGGTGAGAGCCACACCGAGTCGGCTCGCCCGGTGGTGGACGCCCTCATGGATGCGGCCAGATCCCGCGGTGCCGAGATGGGCATCGAGGCCCGCACCCTGGTCCAGGAGGGCTCCTCGGCGGCCTCGACTCTGGTGGCGGTGGCCGAGGAGCAGGAGGCGGACCTCGTGGTGCTGGGCGCTTCGCTGCGCAACGTCGACGGCCGCCCGTTCCTCGGCCACACCGTCGAGACGGTGCTGGAGCGCTGTTCCGCCAATGTGGCGGTTGTGGCCATGCCCCGCGCCGACACCGGCTAGCCCGAGTCCATCCTCGTCCTGCGGGCCCTCTTGACGCCCTCGAGGTTCCGTAGTCGCCGCAACTCGGCGTCATCGGCACTCTTCGGACTTCCGATTGCCTCCAGCCACGGCGACGGCTCCCTCTCGACGGTCTGTCCTCTGTGGTCGCGGCGGTCGCACCACAGGACGTGCAGCTCCTGTTCGGCTCTGGTGACGGCCACATGGAGCAGGCGGCGCTCCTCAGCCCGGGCCACGGGCGTGCGGGCGTGGGCGATGGGCACGAACCCGTACTCCAGGCCCACGAGATGGACGACGGGCCACTCCAGTCCCTTGGCGGCGTGGAAGGTCATCAGGTCGACACCGTCCGATGACGACGCCAAGCGGCTGTCGGCTCTCAACGCGGCGATGAAGGCGTCCACGGTGGAGTCGGGGTCGAGCGACAGATGGTCCTCCGCGAACTCCAGGAAGGCCTCGATGTTGGCTCGGGCCGCGGGCGTGTCCGGGGCGGTCGGCTTCCGGGGATCCACCCCGCCGTCCACCGGCTCGCGCAGCCGCTGGCGAGTGTCGGCCGCGCAGGAGGTGAGGCTGGCGCCGGGGGGCC
Source organism: Candidatus Aldehydirespirator sp. (assembly GCA_965203575.1). GTDB lineage: Bacteria > Actinomycetota > Acidimicrobiia > Acidimicrobiales > Aldehydirespiratoraceae > Aldehydirespirator. The sequence continues at coordinate 529,087 of OZ241894.1, read as the reverse complement.
AGGCCTGGAGCACGGCCGCTATCTCGGGCCGGCGGAGCAGGCTGCCCTCGGAGGCGGTGGCCACCGGGATGTTCTGGCGCGCCAGCGCCTTGCGGAGCGGATCGAGCTGAGCGTTGGTCCGGGCCAGCACAGCCTGCCGTCGCCATGATGAGCCGGGCCGGTGGCGTTGCCGCACCGCTCGGGCCAGCATCGCGGCCTCGCCGGCTCCGTCGCACACGGTGACCGTCGGGTCTTCTCCCGATGGCCGCACCGCGGGCTGGGGCGGCCGGCCGAGGACCCGTCCCGCCGCGGCAAGGACTTCGGGCGTGGAGCGGAAGTTGGTGCGCATGTGCAGCACTGCGCAGCCCGGCAGGTGACCGCCGACGGTGTTGATAAGTTCGGGATCGGCGCCGTTCCACCCGTAGATCGCCTGGTCGGGGTCGCCCACCATCACCAGCGTCGAGTCCGGGCCCAGCCAGGACTTGAGCAGGGCGAACTGCAGCGGGTTGATGTCCTGGAACTCGTCGACGAGCAGGTGCTGGTGGAGCCAGCGGTGGGCGGCCGCGTGCTTGGGCTCGGTCTCCATCACCTCCAACGACCGGGCCAGCACGTCGTCGAAGTCGAGCAGGCGGCGCTTGCGCTTGGCCGACTGGTAGTCGGCGTAGAGCTGGACGAAGCGGTCGGCCCGCCCCAGAGGGGGCCGCCGACCCGCGGCCCGGGCCGCCGGCACGTAGTCCTCGGGCGACACGAGCCTGGCCCGGCACCAGCCGATCTCGTTGACGATGTCGGCTGCCGTGGCGCGATCGGTCCTGGGCCGCAGCTCGGAGATCAGCCCGCCGGCGTTCTCGAGGATCCGGGGCGGGCGTCTGCCGGAGTCGGCCGCGTGGCGTCGCAACTGGGCCAGAGCGACGGCATGGAAGGTCCCGGCCCGCACCGCGTCGTTGAGGCCGAGCCTTCGCAGCCGGGACCGCAGCTCTCGGGCGGCCCGGCGGGTGAAGGTCACGGCCAGGGTGCGCCGCGGGTCGGCGTGGCCCTCGGCCGCCTGCCAGGCGATGCGCCTGGTCAGGACGCGGGTCTTGCCGGAGCCGGCTCCGGCGATGACGCACAGCGGAGACGCCCGGGTTGTCACCGCGTCGCGCTGCTCGGGCGTCAAGCCCTCGAGCAGCGGGTGCTCCGGTTCGGTCACCACCCGACCCTAGAGGCCGAGCGGGCAGGTACGCCGATGCGGTTCATACGGGCGAGGCCGTGGCCCGAGCGGCCCGTGAGCGAAGCGAACAGGAGCGGGCGACAAGGCCGAGCGGATACCCGACTCCAGAGACTCGGCGCACGCCCGACCGTTACTGTCTGGGCGGTGTTCCTGGTCGATGAAGTCCGCTTCGAGCAGCTGGTGGGCGACGCTCTTGATTCCCTGCCACCCGCGCTGGGCGAGATGATGGAGAACATCGTGGTGGTGGTGGAGGACGTCCACCCGGACGAGGACCTCCTCGGCCTCTACGAGGGGGTGCCGCTGACCGAGCGGGACGACTACGGCGGGATGGCCATGCCCGACCGGGTGACCGTCTACCGGCTGCCGATCTGCGAGATCTGCGACAACGAGGACGAGCTGCTCGAAGAGATCATGGTCACCGTGGTGCATGAGGTGGCCCATCACTTCGGCATCGACGACGAGACCCTGCACCACCTCGGCTGGGACTGACCGCGCCGGCCGCGAGCGCAGGCTGTGATGCCGCGGCCGAGGGTCCGCGCCGGCGAGACCCGGCGCATGTACTTTGCGGCCGTCGCGTCACCCACGAACGATTGGGACTCGCTGATGAATATCGCTACCCGCGCAATGGCCGTCGCGGTCCTGCTTGCGTCGCTGACCGTGCCCTCGACCGCTCTGGCTCAGGCCGAGGAGCCGGTTGACCGGGAGGTCCTGGTGGAGTTCTTCGTTGCGACCGACGGCGACACCTGGAGCCGGAGCGACAACTGGGGCTCGGACCTGCCGCTGGACCGGTGGTACGGGGTGAGCACCGACAGTGCCGGCCGGGTGGCGAGGCTCGCCCTGCCGTCCAACGGGCTCTTCGGGCAGATCCCGGCCTCCATCGGCAGCCTGGCCAGCCTGGAGTATCTGAGTCTCGGAGACAACGACCTGTACGGGGAGATTCCCGCCGAGATCGGCGACCTGGTCAACCTGACCCACCTGAACCTGAGGAGCAACCGGCTGGACCGCCCGATCCCTCCCGAGATCGGCGAGCTCGTCGGCCTGGAGGTGCTGGATCTCAAGCACAACTTGCTGTTCGGGGCCATTCCCCCCGAGATCGGCAGCCTCGGCAGTCTCAGGATCCTGGACCTGCGGGGCAACGGACTCTCCCGCCAGCTGCCCGACTCGCTCGGCGGGCTCACCAGCCTCACCCGCCTGATGCTGAGCGACAATCGGCTGTCCGGCGGGATTCCGGCCGCACTGGGAGGCCTGGACAGCCTCGTGTGGCTGGACATGAGCCGCAACTCGCTGTCGGGGGAGATCCCGCCCGAGATGGGTGATCTTGCCAACCTCACCTGGCTCGATCTCAGCGTCAACAGCCTGTCGGGCCAGATTCCGGCCGAGCTGAGCCGGCTGTCGAGGCTCCAGACGCTCAGCCTGTGGCTCAACGGGCTGACCGGAGAGATCCCGCCGGAGTTGGGCGACCTCGCCTCCCTCGAGGACCTGAGCCTCGGCCTCAACGACCTGACCGGCACTATCCCGCCCGAACTGGGAGAGCTGGCCTCGCTGCGGCGCCTGCGGCTCGGCCTCAACCGTCTGTCGGGGTCCATACCGGCCGAACTGGGCGGTCTGCGCGCCCTGCAGTACCTGTGGCTGGATGGCAACCAGCTGTCGGGGTCCATACCGGCCGGGCTGGGCGGTGTGCGCTCTCTCCGAGAACTGCGGCTCGAAGGCAACCGGCTGTCGGGTCCCATTCCCGCCGGGATCGGTGAACTCCGCCGGCTGGAGACGCTCCAGCTCCAGGACAACCGGCTCTCAGGCGCTATCCCGGCCTCTCTCGGCGGCTTGGACCGCCTGGAACAGCTGCGCCTCGATGGCAACGAGCTGTCGGGTGAGATACCCCCGACTCTGGGCCGCCTCTCCCGGCTGGAGAAACTCGACCTCGCCGGCAACTGGCTTCACGGTTCGATCCCCATTCATCTCGCGAACCTCGCCGATCTCCAGCGGCTGAGCCTTGACAACAACGAGCTGTCGGGGCCAATCCCCGACGGCATAGGCCGCTTGAGGAGGCTCACAGAACTCGACCTGCACAACAACTCGCTCTCCGGGGCCATCCCCGCGGGGATCGGCTCACTGGCGGAACTCAGCAGCCTGAGACTCCAGAACAACCATCTGTCTGGGAAGATCCCGGACGCCGTCGGCGGACTGGAGGACCTGAGGGTGCTCGACCTTAGAGGCAACAGGCTGTCGGGCACCATCCCCGAAAGCACCGGAGGCCTCTCGAACCTTGTCGAGCTGAGGCTTGGCGGCAATCTGCTGAACGGTGAGATCCCCGAGTCGCTGGCCCGTCTCGGCAACCTCGAGTGGCTGGACCTCAGCCGCAACTCGCTGTCCGGGCCGATCCCGCCGGGCCTAGGCGACATCGCAGGCTTGGAGGCGCTGTACTTCAGCTTCAACTTCCTGGACGGGGAGATTCCCGCAGAGCTCGGCAACCTGTCCAACCTCAAGATCCTCCGGCTCCGCTGGAACGAGCTCTCTGGCGAGATCCCCTCCGAGCTGGGCGACCTGGCCAGTCTCAAGCATCTGAACCTGTGGCACAACAGTCTCACGGGACCGATTCCGGCCGAACTCGGCAACCTCGTCAACCTCACACGTTTGGACCTCGACGACAACGAGCTTTCCGGGGAGATTCCCGCCGAGCTGGGCAACCTCACTCTGCTGACAGAGCTGTGGCTGAGGGGGAACGAGCTATCGGGTGAGATCCCGGCCGAGCTCGGCGGCGTGACGGGACTCAGGCGGCTGTACCTCGACGGCAACCGGCTCTCGGGCGAGATTCCTGCCGAGCTGGGCAGCCTCTCCAGCCTCAGGCGCCTGTGGCTCCACGACAACGACCTGTCGGGGGATATCCCTGCTGCGCTCGGCGACCTCGCCGGCCTGGAACAGCTGATAGTGGGCGGCACCAACAGCTTCAGCGGCTGCCTGCCCGCGGCCTGGCAGTCGCTCGAGACCCTGGCCGACGACCTGGACACGCTGGGCCTGGAGTTCTGCACCGACGAATAGTGGCCGAGCGTGGCCCCGGACCATTCATTGACATATAGTCTCGGGCGACAACCAAGACCGGGGAGCTCGGGACAGCCGGGCTGAGAGGGCATCCACGCGATCGCAGCGGTGTCGACCCGCCGACCTGATCTGGGTAATGCCAGCGGAGGAAGACCCATGGATCACCAATCCCAACCAACTCCCATCCAGCCGAGCGCGCCCCGCCGCGAACTCGGCTTCCGGCACCATGCCGTTGTGGTGGTGGCCGCCACTGTCCTCGCACTTGTCGCGGCAGCTTGCGGCAGCGACGGAAGCGACCCGCGGGAGCCCGCCGCCCCCGAACCTGCGGCGACCGAGGATGCCGCGAGCGAGCCCACGGCGACCGAGGAGGCCGCAACTGAGCCTGCATCGACCGAGCCTGACGCCCCAGAGCCGGCGGCTGAGCCCGAGCCTGACGCCGCAGAGCCGGCGGCTGAGCCCGAGGCTGACGATTCGGAACCAAGCGAAGACCTGGCCGGCACGAAGGTGACGCTGCTGACCCACGACTCGTTCTACGTCTCGCCCGAGACCTTCGAGGCGTTCACCGCGTCCACCGGCATAGAGGTGGAGCAACTCGCCTCGGGCGACGCCGGGGCGCTGGTGGCTCAGGCCTGCCTCACCGCGGGCGAGCCGCTGGGCGACGTGCTGTTCGGGATCGACAACACCTTCCTTCAGCGCGGCCTCGACTGCGGCATGTTCGAGCCGTACACGTCGCCAGGCCTCGCCGACGTGCCCGACCATTTCGAGCTCGATCCCGAACACCGGGTCACGCCGGTCGACTTCGGCGACGTGTGCCTCAACTACTGGGTCGACGCCTTCGACGGCTCGCCACCACCGCCGGCGTCCCTGGATGATCTGGTCGACCCGGCCTACGCCGAGATGCTCGTGGTCCAGAGCCCGGAGACCTCCTCGCCGGGTCTGGCATTCCTGCTGGCCACCATCGCCCACTACGGCGACGGCTGGGAGGACTACTGGGCAGCGCTGCGCGACAACGGCGTGTCGGTGACCGCCGGGTGGGAGGACGCCTACTACGGCGAGTTCAGCGCCGGCGGCGGTGATCGCCCGATAGTGGTGTCGTACGCGTCCAGCCCGCCCGCGGAGGTCATATTCGCCGACCCGCCCGTAGACGAGCCCCCCACCGGCGTGGTCACTGCCAGCTGTTACCGCCAGATCGAGTTCGCCGGCGTGCTTGCGGGCGCGGAGAACCCTGGAGGCGCCCAGGCCCTGATCGACTTCATGCTCACCGAGACGTTCCAGAACGACGTCCCGCTGAACATGTTCGTGTTCCCGGTCATCTCCGCGGCCACCCTCCCGCCGGAGTTCGTGGCCCACGCCCAGATAGCGGACGACCCGTTCATGGTGGACCCGGCCGAGATCGAGGCCCAGCGCAACGACTGGACCGACCGGTGGGTGGAGATAGTCCTGCGCTGAAGTCCCCCAGCTAGAGAACGACCATGACTGCCCCGGCCCGTATCGCCAGGGGTTCAGTATCCGCGCTGCCCGCCCTGGCGGTGGGCGGGTTCATGGTGCTGTTCTTTGCCTGGCCCATCGCTGGGGTGATCGCCAGAGGCCTCGGCGGGACGAGCCCGGCCAGCCTGCTGAGCGAAGTCCTCAGTTCGGATTCGCATCGCTCGGTGATCTGGTTCACCGTCTGGCAGGCGGCCGTGTCCACCGTCCTCACGGTGGCGGTGGCGCTGCCGGCGGCGGGGGCCATGGCCCGTCTGCGCTTCCGGGGGCAGCGGTTGATGAGGGCGTTGGCGACGGTGCCGTTCGTGCTGCCCACCGTGGTAGTGGCCGCCGCGTTCGAGGGCCTGTTCGCCCGGTTCGGCCTCGCTGGGGGCGACGGGTTGAGCCTGCGCCACACGGTGTGGGCCATCCTGCTGGCCCACGTGTTCTTCAACTACGCCGTGGTGCTGCGGACCGTCGGCGCGCACTGGGCGAACCTCGACGCGAGGGTGGAGGATCAGGCCCGGGTGCTGGGCGCCTCGCGGCTCCGGGTCTTTCGCACAGTCGTGCTGCCCCGCCTGACCCCGTCCGTAGCCGCGGCCTCGGCCATCGTGTACTTGTTCTCGTTCACATCCTTCGGTGTGGTGCTGATACTGGGAGGCCCGGCCCGAGCCACGATCGAGACCGAGATCTACCGATATGCCATCGTGCGTCTCGACCTCTCGACCGCGGCGGCTCTGGCTGTGGTGCAGCTGGCCGCGGTGGTTGCGCTCGTCGCGGTGTCGAACGCGCTCGAGCGGCGACGCGCCGCGATCGAACCGGCCTCTTCGCCTGCGGCCGCGCCCCGGCGCAGAGGTCCCGGTCTGGTCGCCAACCTGGCGGTGATGGGTTTGATCCTGGGACTGCCGCTCGCGGTGCTGGTGGAGCGGTCGTTCGCGGCGGGCCGCAGCGGCGGCTACACGGTGCGCAACTACACAGCCATGGCTGAGCGCGTCAACCTGCTGCCGGACACGGCCCTGGCCGCCTTGCGGAACTCGCTTGCGTTCGCGCTTCCCGCAGCCGCGCTGGCGCTGCTAGTGGGTGGGGCGGCCACGCTGGTGGTGTTGCGGTCGGGCTCCCGCGGCAGCCGGGGTCTGGGCCGAGCCTTCGACATCGGTCTGACCCTCCCGCTGGGCACCTCCGCGGTCACGATCGGACTTGGGTTCCTGCTGGTGCTCGACCGCCCGCCCATCGACATCCGGACCTCGGTGATCGTGGTGCCCATCGCCCACGCACTGGTGGGGATCCCCTTCGTCGTGCGAACCCTGGTGCCGATGCTGCGCACCGTGAATCCTCGTGCTCGGGAGGCTGCGGCCGTGCTCGGCGCGTCGCCGCGGCGGGTACGCCGCGAGGTGGATCTCCGGGTCGCCGCCCGCGGTGTGGCGGTGGGCGCCGGGTTCGCCTTCGCGGTGTCGCTGGGAGAGTTCGGGGCCACGTCGTTCATTCCCCGCCGTCCCGAGACGCTCACAGCCCCGCTGGCCCTGTTCAGGCTGCTGGGCACGCCGGGGGATGCCCTGCGAGGCCAGGCCATGGCGCTGGCGGTCTCGCTCATGGTGCTCACCGCTGTGGCAGTCTTCGTCATGGACCTTTGGGGCGACACGCGCAGGGGGGCCTTCTGATGCTGACGGTGAGGGGCGCCACGGTCTCGTTCAGCCGGGTCATAGCCCTCGACGGAGTGGACCTGGAGGTAGCGACGGGCGAGGTTGTCGCCATCCTGGGCCCGAGCGGGTGCGGCAAGAGCACGCTGCTGCGGGCTGTGGCCGGGCTGCAGGCCCTCGACTCGGGCGAGGTTCATTGGGACGGCGAGGACCTGGCCGGGCTGCCCGTGCATCGCCGCGACTTCGGGCTGATGTTCCAGGAGCACGCACTGTTCTCGCATCGGGACGTGGCCGCCAACGTGGCCTTCGGTCTGCGGATGCAGAAGATGGACGCTGCTGGCCGGAGCCGGCGGGTGCACGAGGTGCTCGGGTTGGTGGGGCTGGCCGGCTACCAGGAACGGACGATCGCCACACTGTCGGGGGGCGAGGCTCAGCGGGTGGCGCTGGCTCGCTCGCTGGCACCCCAGCCCCGGCTGTTGATGCTCGACGAGCCGCTCGGCTCGCTGGACCGGCCCCGCCGCGAGGAGCTCACGGAGGAGCTCAGGGTGCTGCTGCGCCGGATAGGTGTCACCGTGCTGCACGTCACCCACGACCACGACGAGGCCTTCGCAGTGGCCGACCGGGTGGCGGTCATGCGGTCGGGCCGCATCGCCAGGATCGGCACTCCCGCCGAGATCTGGCATGATCCCCGCCACCCGGACGTGGCCCGGTTCCTCGGCCACGCCAACGTCGTGGAGGTGGGGGAAGGCGGCGAGGTGCCCTGGGGTCGCCTGCAGGTGGCCCCAGGGTCGGTGGTGGTGCGTTCCGACGCCTTCCGGCGCATGGAGGATCCGCCTGCCGACGCCGGCGACACAGTCACGGGAACAGTCGCCGACGCCCGCTTCCGGGGAGATCGCTTCGAGCTGAGGTTGCACACCGACCCGGGCGACTTCGAACTGCTGGTCCGGGACCCCCGTCCGGCCGCGAAGGGAGATCGACTGCACTATGCCATCGACCGCGCCGCGGTCGTGGCGGTCGGCGCTGGCGGGGACTGAGGGTGTCAGGCGGCAGGCCGGGGGCGAGCCAGGCGGGCCGTGATCCAGGCGCCCGCCGCGGCGGCTACCAGCACGAGGGCGGCGATGCCGGAGTAGTGGCTCAGTGACTGGAAGCCGAGGAGCTCGACCAGGGCTCCGGACGACATGCCGCCCACTGCGCCTCCTGTGATCATGACGAAGTCCGCACCGCCCTGAACCTCCACCCTCTGGTGCACCGGGAACGAGTTCGTGAGCAGCGCGCTGCCCGCGATGAGTCCGCAGCTCCAGCCGATTCCGATCAGCGTCAACCCGCTGAACAGCCCGGCGCTGTGCTCGGGGTCGGTGTGCCCGGCCAATTCTGCGCCCAGGAACAGGATCAGACCGCCGAGGGTGATGACCGTGTGGGTGCCCAGGCGGTCCACGAGCCATCCCACGATCGGTGAGAAGGCGTACATCCCGATGATGTGGAGCGATATGACTTGGCCGATCACCGCGAGGTCCTGATCCCCGCTGGTCATGTGAAGCGGTGTGGCGGTCATGACGGCCACCATGACCATCTGCCCCACCAGCATGGCCAGCAGGGCGAGACGGGCCGCCGGCAAGGCCGCGATCCGCCGGATCACGGCCGCGGGCGATGCCGGTCGGGGCGCCTCCGCCCCGACCGTGCCCAGCACTTCCAACGGGTCGGGGCGCAGCCACGTCTGCGTGATGGCGAGTCCGGACAGGAACATTGCCGAGCTCAGCACATAGGGGCCGGCCAGCTCGGGCAGGCCGATGAACTGGGCGAAGTCGGCGACCGGCCCCAGCGCGATCGTCGGTCCCGCAGCGGCGCCGAAGGTGGAGGCCCACACCAGCATCCCGATGGCGCGGGCCCGGCGGTCGTCGGGAGCGAGATCGGCCACGGCGTAGCGGGCGGCCAGATTGGTGGCCTGGCCCACGCCCACCCCGATGATGCCCAGCACCACCAACAGATACAGGTTCAACACGGCCGCCAGCAGGGCGGCGATCGCTCCCGCCGCGCCCAGAGCCCATCCCACGACCAGGCCCTGGCGCCGGCCCAGGCGGGCCATGCGGCGGGACAGGGGAACGGCCGCCGCCATGCTGCCGAGCGACATGGAGCCCGCGGCCAGTGTGGCCAGCGTCTCGCTGCCGGTGATCTCCTCGGCGAGCACTGCCGAGCCCGCGAACGACGCTCCCATGGCCATGGTGGTGGGAACCACCGAGGCCATGGTGGTTGCAATCGTGCGGCGCTGGACCCTGGCGCGGTCGTGGGTCTGGGCCGATGTCTCAGCCGTCATCGCGCCCCGCTGTCGCTGGTCCTGACCATCAGCCGACGCTATCGCCCGCCCGGACTGTCGGATAGTTTGGCGCACGCATGGACGTCGGCTTCATCGGACTGGGCAATATCGGTGGGCCCTGCGCCAAGCACCTCCTCGACGCCGGGCACCGGGTGACCGTCTTCGACATCGATGAGGCCGCCGCCGGTCGGCTCGCGGGTGTCGGTGCTCGCAGTGCGGAATCGGCGGCCGAGGTCGCCGCGGCCGCCGACGCGGTGATGCTGTCCCTCCCGACTCCCGAGGCCTCCGAAGCTGTCGTGGCCGGTGACGGCGGCGTGCTGGCTGCGGGCCGCCCGGGCCTGGTCGTCGTGGACCTCTCGACCAACTCGGTGGGGACGGCCCGGAGCCTGTGCGAGCAGTGCCGTCAGGTCGGTGTCGACTACATCGACTCCCCCGTGTCAGGCGGCGCCTGGGCGGCCGAGAGGGGTGATCTGGCCCTCATGCCGTCAGGCGACGAGGCTGCCTTCGATCGGGTCCGCGAGGTGCTGGCGTGCTTCGGCAAGGACGACACGAAATGGCTGGGACCGTCGGGAACAGGCACCCTCATCAAGCTCATCAACAACCAGGTATTCCTGGTGGCCACCCAGGTCTTCGGCGAGGGATACCTGCTGGCGGCCAAGGCAGGGCTGGACACCGGTCGATTCCTCGACATGCTCAGGGCCAGTTCGGCAGGCATGTACATGCCCCTGGCTGACATGATCGTCAAGCGGCAGTGGGAGTCGTCCAGCTACGACCTGTCCCTGGCCGAGAAGGACCTCCGTCTCGCCCTGGAGTCGGCCGCGGAGATCGGAACGCCGCTGCCCCTCACCAGAGCGGCTCATGATGTGCTGGCTCGCTCGGTCGAAGCCGGGCTGGGCGCCAAGTTCTTCCTCGGTGCCATGGAGACCCTGGAGGCCGAGGCGGGCTTCACCGCTCCGGTGCCGCCCCCAGCGGACGCGCCATGACGGCGCGGCTTCCGATCCCGGACTTGAGCAGCTACGAGACGTTCGTGAACGGCTTCCCCCACGACGCCTTCGTGCAGTTGCGCGAGCACGCGCCGGTGTGGTGGCACGAACCCACCGACCGAACCCCAGACGGCGAGGGCTTCTGGTGCGTGAGCACCCACGAACTCGTGGTGGAGGTGTTCCGCACTCCCAGGATCTACTCCTCCCACACCGGCGGCGACCGGCCCTACGGCGGCACCATGATCAACGACATGAAGATGAGCGGGAAGCTCCTCAACATGATGGACGACCCCCGCCACCAGCGCATCCGCCAACTCGTCAGTAAGGGGTTCACTCCCAAGCGGATCACTCGCCTGCGCGGCGATCTCGCAGCCATCACCGGCCACACCCTGGATGCGGTGGCGCCCGAGCCCGGCGAGCGGGGAGGCTGCGATCTGGTGGTCGACGTGGCCGCCGAGCTGCCGCTGCAGGCCATCTGCCTGCTGCTGGGCGCCCCCGGCGAGGATCGCCACGCGCTGTGCGAGTGGGTCGACACTTCGTCGTCGGACTTCAGCGACGAGGTTCCGTCGTCGGTGCGGGCGCAGGCCAACGCCAACCTGTTCCAGTACGGCCAGCGGCTGATCCGGGATCGCACCGCGGAACCCCGGGACGACCTGCTGTCGGTCGTGATCCACGGGGAGCTGCCCGACCAGGACCCTCCCCGCCTCGACGAGACCGAAGTGGCCATGTTCTGGAGCCTGCTGTTCACTGCCGGCGCGGAGACCACCCGCAAGGCGATCGCCACCGGCATCTGGGAGCTTTCGAAGTCGCCCGAGCAGTTCGAGGCTCTCCGAGCCGACCGGTCCCTGATGCCGACGGCTGTCGAGGAGATAGTCCGGTGGACGACGCCGTCGGTCTACAAGCGCCGCACCGCCACCAGAGACGCCGTCCTCGGAGGCCAGGAGATCCGCGCCGGCGACAAGGTTGTGGTGTGGGAGATGTCGGCCAACCGGGACGAGGCGATCTTCGAAGCACCGTTCGAGTTCCGCATCGACCGCTCCCCGAACAACCATGTCGGGTTCGGGCATGGGCCCCACTTCTGCCTGGGGGCCAACCTGGCCCGGCTGGAGGTCGACGTGATGTTGAATGCCGTCCTCGATCGCTGGCGGGAGATCGAGGCCACCGGCGAGCCCACCTACACCCGCACCAACCGGCTGTCGGGGCTGCGGACCCTGCCCATAGCCTTCACCGACATAGCGCGAGCGGCCGACTAGACATCAGCGGATGAGCACAGCCCGCAACGGCGAGATCGGGATCGCCTACGAGACCTTTGGCACGGATGGAGATCCTGCGCTGATGCTGCTCCACGGCCTCGGTTCGAGCATGCTCGTGTGGCCGGAGGAGATGTGCGCCGGATTCGTCGACCGCGGCTTCTTCGTGCTGCGCATGGACCACCGCGACTCGGGGCTGTCCACGGTGTTGCCCGACGGTGCCCGCTACACCCTCGAAGACATGGCCGGCGATGCGGTCGCGGTACTCGACGCGGCCGGCTGTGACCGGGCCATCGTCTGCGGCTACTCGCTCGGCGGAATGGTCGCGCAGGCCGCGGCCGCGGCCTGCGGTGAGCGGGTGGCCGGGCTGGTCTCCATCTCGTCGCACACCGGCGAGCCCGGGGTCGGTGACCCCACACCCGAAGCCCTGGCCGCGCTCACCGCTCCGCCTGCCGGCACAGTCGCAGCCCAGATCGAGGCCGACCTGGCCGGTTACCGGATCTGGTCCAGTCCCGATTGGCGCAACGAGCAGGCCGAGCGGGAGTACTTGGCGCGCAGCTACCGGCGGGCGTGGCATCCCGGCGCGTCCCAGCGCCAGTTCAAGGCTGCGGCCCGCAGCGGCAGCCGGGCCGAGGCACTGCGAAACCTCGATGTGCCGACCCTGGTGATCCACGGTAGCGCCGATCCGTTGATCACCCCCGACGCAGGCCGCCGCACCGCCGAGCTGGTGCCGGGCGCCGAATACGTGGAGATCGAGGGAATGGGCCACGATCTGCCGCCCCAGGTGTGGGCTCCGATAATCAGCGCCGTCACCGCCCTGTCGGCCCGCATCGGTTGGTGACAGAGGAAGGAGACCCCCATGGGACCGTTGACTGGAATCCGGGTGATCGAGATCGCCGGCATCGGGCCGGGCCCGTTCTGCGCCATGATGCTGGCCGACATGGGTGCCGACGTCGTTCGGGTCGATCGGGCCTCCGCGGTGCGCGGCGGCGACCCCGACCACCCGCCGCGGGACCTTCTCAACCGGGGCAGGCGCTCAGTCGGCATCGACCTCAAGTCTCGGGAGGGTGTCGAGACCGTGCTTTCGCTCGTGGAAGGCACCGACGGGCTGCTGGAGGGGTTCCGGCCCGGCGTGGCCGAACGGCTCGGGATCGGGCCGGAAGACTGTCTCGCTCGCAACCCGCGCCTGGTCTACGGCCGGATGACCGGGTGGGGCCAGGACGGCCCCTACGCCCCGGCCGCCGGCCATGACCTGAACTACATCGCGCTGGCCGGCGCGCTGCACGGCATCGGCCGGCAGGGCGAGGCGCCGGTGCCGCCCCTGAACCTGGTGGGCGACTTCGGGGGCGGCGGCATGTACCTCGCCTACGGGATGGTGTGCGCGATGCTCGAAGCGCGTACCTCGGGTCGGGGCCAGGTCGTGGACGCGGCCATGGTGGACGGGGCCGCCTCGCTGATGACCGCCTTCTTCGGCATGGCCGGCTCGGGCTTCTGGAGCGACGAGCGGGGCACCAACATGCTCGACACCGGCGCCCACTTCTACAACGTGTACGAGACCGCCGACGGCCGCTACATCTCGCTCGGACCGATCGAGCCCCAGTTCTACGCGGAACTGCGGGAGCGGCTCGGACTGCACGGTCCGGAGTGGGACCGGCAGATGGATCGGTCCGGCTGGCCCGAACTGAAGGAGAAGCTCGCTGCGGTGATCGCCCAGCGCACCCGCGACGAATGGTGCGACCTGCTGGAGGGCACCGACACCTGCTTCGCGCCCGTGCTGTCGCTGGCGGAGGCCCCCGAGCACGCCCACAACCGCGAGAGGGAGACCTTCGCCGAAGTGGCCGGAATCATCCAGCCCGGTCCGGCGCCGCGCTTCAGCCGGACTCCGGGGGCGATCCGCCGCCCGCCGCCCCATGCCGGCCAGCACACCGACGAGATCCTGGCCGAGTTGGGCCTCGACGCGGCGGACATCGCGGCCCGGCGCGAAGCGGGCGCGGTCGCCTGATGATGCTGGTCGTACGGTCGTCACGTCCGGCTCCAGTTGCCTGATGGCGACCGCCTCGATGGTCGCTGATGTCCACGACTGGTTCTCGTGGGTTGTGATCTTCTCCAACGCGCTGGTCGGGCTCTGGGCCCTCGCGGCGCACCGCCGACCGAGCCTGCGGTCGATAGGGCTGTGGGTGACCACGGCGGCCGCGCAGACCACCGTCTTCGTACAGGCCGGGCTCGGCACCTGGCTCATGGTCCGGGAGGGCCGCGACGCCCCCGACCTGCACGCGCTCTACGGGTTCTCGGCGCTGGTCGCGGTCGGCATCGCATACAGCTACCGGCACCAGCTGCGCAACCACTTGTACGTGCTCTACGGCTGCACAGGCCTGTTCCTCATGGGGCTGGGGATCCGGGCGGTGATCCTGGATTCCGTCGCCTGAGGCTGGTGGAGGGAGGGACGTCGCGGCCATGCGCGCCCCGTCATGAGCGTCCGGTTACTGTCGGCCGCGGCGACAAGGGAGTCGTTCGACTATGACTATGACCATGGCGGCGCCGGTCAGCGACACGATTAGCGTGGTGGCCGCGGAACTCTTCTCGTCACTAGGCCTGGCGACGGTGGACGTTCGCTACGGACTGACCCAGGACGAGTTGTTCGCGGCCGCGGTCTCCGGCGATCTGGGCCGGGTGCGCCCCGGCGGCCCCGACGACGAGCACAAGGCCCATGCCACCGCGCTCGGCGACGACGGACCGCTGGTCTTCTACTCCGACCCCTCCTGCACCGGGCGGCCGGTCCACGACACGTTCTGCGTGGACCGGGCCCCGATCAGCGAGCAGGTGTGGTGGAAGGACGGTTTCGCGCCCTTCGACGCCGGCGCGTTCGACGCTCTGGTGGGCCGCGTCGTCGCTCACCTCAACGAGCGCCGGGCCCGGCTGTATGTGACCGACGTCTACTGCGGCGCGGACCCCGACTTCGCCGAGCCCTGCCGGTTCGTGGGCGAATACGCCTCCCACGCCTATTTCTGCAACATCATGCTTCCCGCCCACCTGGACGGAGCACCCGATCACCGCGACCACGGCTGGATCCTGCTGAACGTGCCGTCCTTCCACTGCGACCCCGGGCGCGACGGCACCCGGTCCCAGCGGGCAGTGATCCTCGACATGGGGCGACGCTTGGCACTGGTGCTCGGCCGGGCCGACTACTGCGGGGTCAACAAGAAGACGATGTTCACGATTATGAACTTCGTGCAGCCACAAAAGGGACAGCTGTCGATGCACTGCTCGGCCAACGTGGGGTCCGGTGGCGACGCCGCGATCCTGTTCGGACTGTCGGGCACGGGCAAGACCACCCTGTCGGCCGACCCCGATCGCGATCTCATAGGCGACGACGAGCACATCTGGACCGACTCCGGAATCGCCAACTACGAGGCCGGGTGCTACGCCAAGCTGATCGACCTCGACAAGCAGGCCGAGCCGGTGATCGCAGCCGCGTTGTCGATGAAGGGCACGCTCATCGAGAACGTCCCCGCCGTCGACGGCCGCAGCCTCGCCGACACCCACCCGCAGGATCTCGACCTGCGAGACCGGTCAATCACCGAGAACACCCGCTTCGCCTACCCGCTGGAGTGCAACCCGCACGTGGCCCCGGGCCATCGCGGCCCTCATCCGACGACGATCGTGCTGCTGACCGCGGACGCCTTCGGTGTGCTGCCACCGGTAGCGATCCTGGACCCCGACGACGTGATGTACCACTTCGTCACCGGCTTCACCGCCAAGCTTGCCGGCACCGAGGTGGGCGTCACCGAGCCGGCTGCGACCTTCTCGCCCTGCTTCGGTGCGCCGTTCATGTCCCGCAAGCCCGACGTGTACGCCCGCCTGCTGAAGCAGCGCATGCACGAGCACCGGGCCCGCTGTGTGCTGCTGAACACAGGCTGGTCGGGAGGCGCATACGGCTCGGGCCGGCGCATGCCGCTACCGGTCACCCGCCGGCTGCTCGACGCCGCGCTGGCGGGGGAGTTCGACAACGTTGCCACCCGAACCCATCCGATCCTGGGCCTCCGGATGCCGGTGACCTGTGACGGCGTCGACGACCAGATCCTCGACCCCCGCGCCACTTGGGACGATCCAGATGCCTACGACGCCGCGGCCCTGAGGCTCAGGGACCTGTTCCGCTCCAACTTCGAGCGGCAGGGCTACGCCGGGATGGGGATCGCGGCCGCGATGTAACGACCGCCCATCTAGATCTCGGGCGTGCCCATGTCGACCTCCGAGCCGATGCGCAGCCGGGTGGCCCTACCATCGTCGTCGAGGTCGAACTGCACCCGCTGGCCCTGACGCAGCATCCGGAACAGCGAGCCATCGAGGGCGTTGTCGGCGAGGTCGATGTCGGCGAGGTCAGCTTCGTTGACGAGCACACCGTCGCCGGTCACGGGGTCGTAGCTCTTGATGACGCCCTGCACGGAGCCGCATCGTAGCGGCGCGCGGCCGGCGTCGACTTCGGCGTTCGCGCCGCGCTCGAGCCGGGACGCTTTGACACGGTTCAGTATCATCGGCGACATGGCACCGCTCGTTCTCGACGCGGCCACGCTGCGCCGCGTGATCGTCGGTTTCCACGGAGGTCTCGCCGACCACCGCCAGGTAATCGACAACCTCAACGTCTATCCGGTCCCGGATGGGGACACCGGGACCAACATGACGCTCACCATGAAGTCCGTCGTCGAGAGTCTCGACGGCGTCGCCGACGACCTCGAGCCACTGTGCACCGCACTCGCCCACGGGGCGCTCATGGGGGCCCGGGGCAACTCCGGAGTGATCCTGGCCCAGATCCTTCGAGGCGTGTCCGGCGTGTTCCGCGACTCTGCGGCAGCCGGCTCAGTGCCCGACGCACCGGTGGTGGCCCAGGCGCTGGCTGCCGCCAGCGACGGCGCGTATTCGGCGGTGGCGCGGCCGGTGGAGGGCACCATCCTCACGGTCATCCGGGAAGCGTCGGAGTCGGCTCAGGTAGCCGCCCAGGCCGGAGGCGGCTTGACCGAGGTGCTCGACGCGGCTCGCGACCGCGGCTACGACGCTCTGGAACGAACTCCGGAGATGCTGGCCGTGCTGGCCGAGGCCGGGGTAGTGGACGCGGGCGGGGCTGGACTCCTGCTGCTGTTCGATGCCTGGCTGGCCGAGATCGATGGTCGGCCCATGCCCGAGGCCCCTGAGCCGGCGGCGCCGCCCGCGGCTGTGACCGGCGCCGAAGTGCCCGCGGAGGAGTCCTCCATTGCCGACTTGCGCTACGAGGTGATGTTCCTGCTGGACGCTCCCGACCCCTCCGTCGACGACTTCAAGGCCGCGTGGCAACAGATAGGGGACTCGATCGTGGTGGTGGGCGGGGACGGCATCTGGAACTGCCACATCCACACCGACGACATCGGCGCGGCCATCGAGGCCGGGATCGCAGTGGGCCGGCCCCACCGCATCCAGATCACCGACCTGCTCGACCAGGCGGCCGAGCATTCCGAGTCGTTCGAGGCGCTGGACCGGCCTCTGAGCCGGGACGATGCAGGCGCCCCGCCCCCCAGTGCGGTGGAGATCACTGAGGCCGATCGATGCTCGGTGGTGGCGGTGGGTGCCGGTGCCGGTGTGGTCGACATTCTCATGTCCATGGGAGCCGACCGGGTTGTGACCGGGGGCCAGTCGATGAACCCGTCCACGGCCGAGCTGCTCGCGGCTGCCGACTCGCTTCCGACCGGGCATGTCGTGGTCCTGCCCAACAACAAGAACATCATCCCGGTGGCTGAGCAGGTCGACGGGGAATCGGAGCGCACGGTGGGCGTCGTGCCCACTCGCAGCGTGGTCGAGGGCATTGCCAGCCTGCTGGCCTTCTCGCCGGGCGCCAGCGCGGCCCAGAACTCCGAGTCGATGACGGCCGCGGCCGCCTCGGTCACCCCCGGCGAGGTCACTCAGGCCGTCCGCGACGCCTCGAGCTCTTCCGGTTCCATCACCGAGGGTGACTGGCTCGGCATCGGCCCCGACGGCATCGTCGCGGTGGAGTCCGACGTGGCCGTCGCGGCGACCGCTCTGCTGAGCGCAATCATCGACGACGACCACGAATTGCTCACCGTGCTCACTGGCGCCGACGCCGATGCGGCCACCACCGAGGCCATCGTCGGGCATGTGGCCGAGCACCACCCTGACGTAGAGGTCGAGGTGTCAGACGGCCACCAGCCCCTGTACCCGTACTACTTCGGCTTGGAGTGATGCCAGCCGGCGACCCGCCCCTCACACTGCGGGACCTCGACGCCATCAGTGTCGGCGTCCTGACTGAGAAGAGGGGTAATGACCGCAAGAGGATCCCCCCGAAGCGTGTTGCCGCCCTAGCTCAGTTGGAGATACGCAGTGTGCTCGACCTGTTGCAGCACTACCCGCGCCGCTACATCGACCGCACCAAGCAGGCCCGTATCGCTGAGCTCGCCGAGGGCGAGGAGGTGTTCGTGGAGGGCTGCGTGCAGCGGAGCTCGTCTAGGCGCATCAGGCAGCGACGCACGCTGGTCGAGGTCGTCGTGTCCGACGCGACCGGCCGGCTGAAACTCACCTTCTTCAACCAGCCCTGGCAGGAGAGGAGCCTGCAACCGGGCCGTCAGGTGGTCGTCTTTGGCCGCCCGACGCAGTATCGGGGCTCTCTCCAGATGACCAACCCCGTGGTCGACTTGGTCGGGGACCGCACCGGGCGCTTCTTTGCCGTGTACCCGCAGTCGGAGAAGGCGAGCGTGAGCACGTGGGAGATCGCCAGGTTCGTCGAGCAGGCCCTCAACCGCTGCCAGCTGCGCGGGATTGCCGACCCGGTTCCTGGCGCAGTGCTGCGGAGATTCAACTTCATGGGCCGCCACAGCGCGATCAACGGGATCCACCGGCCGGGCACCATGGGTGAATCGAGCGAGGCGAGGCGTCGCCTCATGTTCGACGAGCTGCTGCGTGTGCAGCTCGAGCTTGTCAGGCGTAAGCGCTGGTTGGAGCGGCACACGGCCGGTTTGTCCCACGCGGTGGGGGGCGAGCTAGTCGACCGGTTCCTTTCCCGCCTGCCGTTCCCGCTGACCGGTGCTCAGGAGCGGGTGATCGAAGAGATCGTCGGCGATCTAGCCGAGCCGCACCCCATGCACCGGCTCATGCAGGGCGACGTGGGTGCGGGCAAGACGGTTGTGGCTTTGTGCGCTCTGCTCACCGCGGTGCAGGGCGGCTTCCAGAGCGCGTTGATGGCTCCGACCGAGGTGCTGGCCGAACAGCACTTCGCCACGATGGTCTCGCTGCTCGGCGATCTGACGGTGCCCGATGAGAGACGGCTCGGCGGGGAGCGGCCGCTGAAGGTCGAGTTGTTGTCGGGCAGCCGCGGCGCAGCTGACCGGCGCCGGACGCACGCCGGGCTCGCCGCCGGAGATGTCGACATCGTGGTCGGCACCCATGCCCTGATCTCCGAGGGCCTGGAGTACCGCTCGCTGGGGGTGGTGGTGATAGACGAGCAGCACCGTTTCGGGGTCGAGCAGCGGGCGGTGCTCCGTGATCGCGGCCCTGGGTCGGTCATGCCCGACCTGCTGGTGATGACTGCGACGCCCATCCCTCGCACCGCGGCCATGACCGTGTACGGCGACCTGGACGTGTCCGTGCTGGACGAGCTGCCCGCGGGCCGGTTGCCGGTGGCCACCTCATGGGCCCGCGGCCCATTGGAGGAGGCCCAGGTCTGGGAGGAAGTGCGCACCTCGGTTTCGGCGGGCCGGCAGGCCTATGTGGTGTGTCCCGTCATCGAGGAGTCCGAGGTGCTCGACGTGCGCTCGGTGATAGAGACGTACGACCGCCTGACCGGCGACGGAGGCGAGCTGGCCGGTCTTCGGGTGGGCCTCCTGCACGGGCGGGTCACCCCCGCCGAGAAGGAAGCCACGATGGGGCTGTTCCGCACGGGAGCTCTTGACGTGCTGGTGTCCACCACCGTCATCGAAGTCGGTGTGGACGTGCCCAACGCGACCACCATGGTGGTGATCGACGCCGGCCGGTTCGGCATCGCTCAGCTCCATCAGCTCCGTGGCCGGGTGGGCCGCGCCCATCTTGCGTCCAGCTGCTACCTGGTGGGCGAGGCCGCTACTGCGGAGGCCGAGGCCCGGCTCAAGGCGGTGGTGGACTCCAACGATGGCTTCGATCTGGCCGAGGTGGACCTGGAATTGCGGGGCGAGGGCACGATCATGGGTGAACGCCAGAAGGGTCGCAACGACCTCCGGCTGGCCTCGCTGCGACACGACAAGGAATGGGTGGTCAAGGCTCGCGACGCCGCGATCGAGATGCTTGACGCGGACCCGGACCTGCTGAGCCACCCGGCGCTGGCGGACGAGATTGACCTGATGCTCGGCGACCGCGAGGCCGAGTACCTGCTCAAGAGCTAGGTCTGGCTGCTGTGAGCATCCGTGTCGTGGCCGGCTCGGCCAAGGGCCGCCGGCTGGAAGCGCCGGCGGGCGACGTCACTCGCCCCACCCCCAACCGGGTGCGCGAAGCGGTGTTCAACTCGCTCTACTCGCTCGGGGCCATCGAGGGCACCAGCGTGCTCGACCTCTTCGCCGGAACCGGCGCTCTGGGGATCGAGGCGCTGAGCCGCGGCGCGGCCGAAGCGACCTTCGTGGAGCACGACCGGGCCGTGGCCTCGCTGCTGCGGCGCAACCTCGAGGCCACCGGCCTGGCTGCAGGCGCGACCGTGATGGTCGTCGACGTCGATGCCGCTCTCGACGAGCTGGCTCGACACTGCTTCGACGTTGCTCTGGTGGACCCGCCGTACGCCTTCGATGGCTGGCCGCGACTGCTGTCCCGGGTGCCGGCTGAACTGGTCGTGGCCGAGTCGGATCGCCGGGTGGATGTGGGACCCCGCTTTGCCATCCACCATCACCGGCGTCACGGCGGTACCGTGGTGACGTTCGCACAAGCTGCCAAGAGGCCGAGCGGAACTGGAGCCGATCAGTGACCCGTGTGCTGTACCCCGGATCCTTCGACCCGATCCACTACGGCCATCTCGAGATCATCGAGACGCTCGCCCAGCTGTTCGACGAAGTGGTGGTGGCGGCCACGCGCAACCCGCAGAAGGGGGAGGGCCTGTTCAGCCTGCACGAGCGCGAGCAGCTGATCAAGGAGTGTGTCGCCCACCTGCCCAATGTCTCGGTGGCGATGTTCTCCAACCTCGTGGTCAATCTGGCCCAGGAGGTCGAGGCCGACTTCATCGTGAAGGGGCTGCGAGCAGTCTCCGACTTCGAGAACGAGCTTCAGATGGCGCAGATGAACCACGCTCTCGCCGGCGTGCAGACGATCTTCATCCCCTCTGCCAGCAAGAGGTCGTTCGTGGCCTCCAAGCTGATCCGGGAGGTCGTCCGCCTCGGTGGGGACGTGTCGTCAATGGTGCCCGAGCCGGTGCGGGTCCGGCTGGCCGGTCGCCTAGAGGCCGAGCGGATGGAGAGAGATTCGTGAGAATCTTCGCAGGGGCCCGAGCGAGGCCGTGGCCCGAGCGGCCCGTGAGCGAAGCGAACAAGAGCGGGAATGACACCGCCGCATCGCGACGGGCTGTCGCCTATCGGCGCTCTCTACTCGAGCAGGAGCAATGAGTTCCAGCGACCTGGTCCCGCCGGCGGGGACGGGCTCCGCCGAGAGTTCGTCCGAGGCTCGACGGCTGGCCGTCGAGCAGTTGCTCACCCAGGCCATCCGGACGGTGGAGAGGTCGCGGCCGATGCCGTTCTCGACCTCGGTGATGATCAACGGCGAAGAGCTGCTGGGGATACTGCAGAAGGCGTTCGCGGCTCTTCCCGAGGAGTTGCGGGCCGCTCGGTGGATGCTCAAGGAACGCGACGACATGCGGCTCCGCACGCAGAGAGAGGGCGAGGACATCATCGCGGCGGCCCGGGCTCGTGCGGAGCAGATGGTCCAGCGCAGCGAGGTCGTCAAGGCCGCCGAGATGCGAGCGAGACGGACGGTCGACGAGGCCGAGGAGCGGTCCAGGAGGATGAAGCTCGAGACCGAGGACTGGTGCGACCAGCGGCTGGCAGCCTTCGAGGCGATGCTGCACAAGACAGCCACCGCCGTGTCCACCGGGCGCCAGCGACTCCAGGACACCCGGTTGCCGCGCCCGGCGCCGGCGCCCGCTCCGGCAGAGCCCGACGACGACATATTCGACCAGGACCTGGGTTGACCTACCTGGTGGTGGACTGTGTCCGGCTCGACGCCGGCTCGGCCGACCACATCGAAGTCAACGACCAGTGCATTCTGGACGAGCCCGGCGTCCAGGGGGCTCTGGTGGTGGACGGGATTGTGCACCTGGAAGTGGTGGTACGAGCGGCCGGAGGCTCCTTTGTGGCAGACGGGCGGGTCGTGGGGGTGTGGACCGCGGAGTGCCGCCGCTGCCTGGAGGAGGTGCGCGGCCCTCTGGAGGCGTCGCTGCACGAGGTGTTCGAATGGGAACCGACCGAGGGTGAGACCTGGCCGATCAACGATCAGCGCATCGATCTGGCTCCCGCGGTTCGCGAGGCCGCCGTGCTGGCCCTGCCGCTGGCAGCCCTCTGCTCTGAGGACTGCGCGGGACCGGTTCCGGACCGGTTCCCGACCGGGCCTGCGGCTGATTCCACAGCTAGCAGCGGCGTGTAGGCCCCACCGCTCCCCGGTAGGCTGCCGGGCCGGATTGTCCGATCGGCCGCAGAAGACCAGGATCCCTCATGGCTGTCCCCAAGAAGAAGACCTCCAAGGCGAAGGGCCGCAGCCGAAGGGCCTCTGCGTGGCAGATCCGTCCCGGCGGCCGCAGCGTGTGCATCCGTTGCGGTGCCGTCAAACTTCCGCACCGCGTGTGCGTCAACTGCGGGTGGTATCGCGACCGGCAGGCCATAGACGTCGAGTAGCCGACCTCTCGAACGCGAGCTTGCACGTGCCCGCGCACGTTCTCATGCGCAGTGATGGAACCTTTGTCGGCGTCGAGTGGTCTGAACCTCCGTGGAACCGGTAGCGGTTGACGCCATGGGGGGCGATCGGGCCCCTGCGGAGATCGTGGCCGGAGCCCGACGCGCCGCCGACGAGTTGGGCATCCCGGTGGTGCTGGTGGGGCGGCCCGACGAGTTGGGCGACACCGGCGGTCTGGAGGTGATCGAGGCTTCCGAAGTGATTCCGATGGACGCGGAGCCGGGATCGAGCGTGCGCACGATGAAGGATTCATCACTCGTGCGGGCGGCTGAGGCGGTGCGGGATGGTCGGGCGTCGGCGATGGTGTCGGCAGGCAACACCGGCGCCGCCATGGGCTCGGCGCTGCTGCGCATGGGCCGCATTCGCGGCATAGCCCGTCCGGCGATCGCCACGCCGATCCCCACTCCGGGAGCCAGTCCCACCACCATGCTCGACTCGGGCGCCAACGCGGAGTGCCGTCCGGAGTGGCTCGTGCAGTTCGCCCGGATGGGCTCGGTCTACGCCCGCGACCGCTTCGGCATCGAGCAGCCCCGGGTCGGCCTGCTGTCGATCGGCGAGGAGGCCGGCAAGGGCAACGACTTCACCAAGACCGTCTTCGAACTGCTCTCGAACGGCCGGTGGGCCGACGACGTCGGAGCGGAGTGGATCGGCAACGTGGAGGGCCGCGACATCATGACTCCCACCGTCGACGTGGTGGTGACCGACGGCTTCACCGGCAACGTGACCCTCAAGGCGCTGGAGGGGGCGCTGCGGGCCCTGTTCGGCCGTTTGCTGGTGGCCATCGACACCGACGGCACCTCACGCCGGGCCGGGGACATGCTCGCCCCGGCCCTCGACGAGATGGCGCGAGAGCTTCACCCCGACGGCGTCGGCGGCGCGCTGCTGCTGGGGGTGCGGGGCGTCTGTGTGATCTCGCACGGTGCCAGCAGCGCCGCCGCAGTGATGAACGCCATCAGGGTGGCCCGAGAGATGGTCGCCGCGGGCATGGTGGACCACATCGCGGCCATCGCCCGCGGATAGCCGGGTGTCGGAGGCTGGTCGCATCCCCAACGATATGGTTGTGGGCTGCATCGACGACGGAGCGACGCACGGAGGCGGCGATGCCGGCAGAAACCCATGTGGAGCAGGCACCTATGGGGCGTGAGGAGGTTCTGGCGCTGATTCGGGACCGCCTTGCGGACATCCTGGAGATCGATCCCTCCGACATCGCAGAGGGAGCCTCATTCGCTGACGACCTCGACGCCGACTCGCTGGCGCTCATAGAGCTGGTGGAGGGGATCGAGGAGGAGTTGGCCGAGCGGGCAGTCGGCTTCCGTATCGAGGACGAGGACCTGGAAGACCTGCGTTCCGTCCGCGATGCCGTTGACTACGTCGTAGCGAAGCTGGGTTGACGATCCAGACCGCTTCGGCGGAAGCCGCGACGCTCATGGATCGGCTCGGCCACCGGTTCGGCGATGCCGCGCTGCTCGAGCTTGCCCTCACGCACCGCTCCTGGTGCGCTGAGCACTCGGGGTCGTCCTCCAACGAACGGTTGGAGTTCCTCGGCGATGCGGTTTTGGGACTCGCGGTGACGCAGAGGCTCTACTCGCGTTTCGGCCACTGGTCCGAAGGCGACCTGGCCAAGACCCGTGCCTCGCTTGTGAACTCGGCCACGCTGGCGGAAGTGGGTCGATCGATCGGCCTCGGCGAGCTGCTGCGCCTGGGCCGGGGGGAGGTCGCATCCGGCGGCCGCCTCAAGTCGTCGATCCTGGCCGACGCGGTGGAGGCGGTCATCGGGGCCGTGTATCTCGATGGTGGCATTGACGCGGCCGACGAAGCGATCGGCCGGCTCCTAGGTTCGCGCCTCGATGCCGCAGCCAGCGCTCCCGGTCACGCAGACTTCAAGACACGACTCCAGGAGCTGGCCGCCCGTCTCGGGTTCGCCCCTCCCACCTACGACGTGACCACCAGCGGGCCCGCGCACAAGATGTCGTTCGAGGCCGAGGTCCACGCCGGCAGCGCCAGCGGCGTAGGGAGGGGAAGCACCAAGAAGGACGCCGAACAGCAGGCGGCCCAGATCGCCTACGCAGCTCTCGCCCCAGAGGCCCGATCATGAGCCGAGACCTCGACTTCGAGCTGCCGGAGGTCGAGACCATACGGAGGGACCTCGAGCGGGAGGTCATCGGCCGCAAGATCAAGACGGCGGAGGCTGCCAGCATGAAGTGCCTGCGCCGCTACCACACCCGCAAGGCATTCACCTCGCAGTTGGAGGGGGCCAAGATCACTGATGTGAGGCGGGTCGGCCTCTACTTGGTGATAGAGCTGAGCACCGAGTTGCTGCTTGTGCTGTCGCTTGGCTCGTCGGGCTCGCCTCGCCGCAACGCCAACAAGCATCCCAAGGTCGCGGGAACCGAGGTGGTGATCTCGTTCACCCAGTACGGCCAGCTTCGCTTCGTGGATACCGAAGGCACCGGACAGCTGTTCGTGGTGCCCGCCGATGAGTTCCTGTCGGCTGTGCCTGAAGTGACCGGCTACGGCCTCGATCCGGTAACACCCATCTCCTGGACCGAGATGGGCCGCCTGCTGCTCCAGAGGGACACGAAGCTCAAGACCCTTATCACCGACGACAGCTTCGTGGTGGGTATAGGTGACATCTACGCCGACGAGATCCTGTTCGAGGCGGGGCTGCGCTTCGACCGGGTCTCCAACACGCTCTCCACCCAGGAGATCCGCCGCCTTCACCGGTCGCTGGTCGGCACCATGCACGACGCCATGAAGTACCGGGGGACGTCGGTGCCGGATCGCCCCTTCCTGGATCCGTTCGGCCAGCCGGGCGGCTACGCGGGGCACCTCAAGGTGTGGGGTCGGCACGGCGCGCTGAGCGAGCGGTCCAGGGCGCCGATCAAGCGAACCAAGTTCCGCGGCACTTGGACCTACTACTGCGACACCCAGGTCTGAGCCTCCACCGGGCGGGGGATGCCCGGATAGGGGATCGGGCGGAACTAGCGTCGCGCCCGTGTATCTGAAGACGCTGACGCTGAAGGGCTTCAAGTCCTTCGCAGAGCCGGCCTCCATCCGGTTGGAGCCTGGCGTCACCGTGGTCGTCGGCCCCAATGGCAGCGGCAAGTCGAACGTAGTGGACGCGGTGGCATGGGTTCTGGGTGCCCAGGCGCCGAGCGCAGTTCGCTCCACGCGGATGGACGATGTGATCTTCGCGGGCACGGCCCACAAGCCTCCACTGGGCCGAGCCGAGGTGTCGCTGACCATCGACAACTCCGACGGCATGCTGCCCCTGGCGGCCAGTGAGGTCCAGATAACCCGCACCCTGTTCCGCAACGGCGAGTCGACCTACGGGCTGAACGGCACTCCGTGCCGGCTGCTGGACATCGTTGAACTGCTGTCCGACACGGGCGTGGGCCGCCAGCAGCACATGATCGTGTCCCAGAGCCAGATCGACGCGGTGCTCAACGCCCGTCCCGCCGATCGCCGGGTGGTGGTGGAGGAGGCTGCTGGGATTCTCAAGTACCGCAAGAGGCGGGAACGGGCCGAGCGACGCCTGCTCGCCACCGACAGCGACCTGACCCGGATGAGCGATCTGCTGAGGGAGGTGCGACGGCGGCTGCGCCCCCTGCAGAAGCAGGCTGAAGCGGCCCGGCGCCACGCCGATCTGCTCGCTGAGCTAGAGGTGCTGCGGGTGCATCTGGCGGGCTGCGAGATCTCGGATCTCCGGGAGCGGCTGCGCGCCCACAAGGATGAGAGCGAGGCTCGAGCGGCCGAACAAGCCGACCTGCGAACCGAGCTCGACGCCCTCGGCGAGAGGGTTTCCGCCGACGAGCAACGGCTGGCCCGGCACGGGATGGACGATCATTCCGAGCGCCTGGCCCGCATCGAGGGCCTGCGGGCCAGGGCGGCGGGGCTGGCTGCGGTCGCGGTCGAGCGCCAGCGCGGTATCGAGCATCAGAGGGCCGGCCTCGCCGACCATGATCTGGCTGCGGGACTGCAGGCGGAGCTGGAGCGCAGCCGCAGCGAGCTCTCCGCGGTCGTGCTGTCCGCTGGCGCGGCCGATTCGGATCGTCTCCGACTTGAGGAGATGAAGCAACGCCTGGAAGCAGACCGGGCCGCGTTCGAGGCCCGATGGGGCGACCACGGTGGGTTCGACCTGGATGTGGCCAGCGAGGCTGCCGGGGCCAGGGGCGAGCTGGCCGCGCTTCAGTCGACGATCGGGCTCAACGAGTCGGAGCGGGATCGGATCGCACAGCGCTTGGAAGCATCCGAGCGTCGCTTGCAGGACTTGGCCGGCCGGGTTGATCGACACCGCCGCGAGCAGGAGGGGTGCAGCAACGAGATTGCCGCCCTCCGTGCAGAGCTCGCGGCGGCAGAAGCAGCTCGGGCCGATGGCGAGGATGCCCTTGAGGACGCCGTCGAGGCCCGTTCAGCGGCCGAGAGCGACTTGCGGCACTGGGCCGCGAGAAGCGAGGCGCTCGCCATGGCCCTCGATCAGGCCGCGAGGCCGGTACCAGTTGACGCGCAGGCCGCCGCCGATGGTGTCTTGGGGTTGCTGGGCGACCTCGTGGAGGTGGACTCCGGCCTCGACGCAGCCTTCGAGGCCGCCGCGGGGGACACAGTCGGCGCCTTGGTCGTGAGGCACGCCGCCACGGCGCGTCGCGTGCTCGACAGCGTGGAGGCCAGCGATGTCGGCGCGGCTGTGATCGCGTTGGAGGGCAATGACACCGACGGCGCGAAGGCCGTGCCGGTGGCCCGGCTCGGGCTGGAGCCGTTGAGGGGCCGGGTGCGAGCCGCCGATCCGGATGTGGCCCAACTGCTGGACGTGTTGCTCGACTCCACGGCCCTCGTGGACGGCGATTGGCGGGCCGCGGCCGACGTATGGATGCGGCACCCCGGCCTCGTGGTGGTCACACCGGTCGGTGACCGGTTGAGCAGCAGAGGCTGGCGACTCGGCGTGCACGGCGCCGCCGGACTCCGGCCCGCGCTGGCAGAGGCGGATCAGAGGGTCGAGGCCGCGAGGGCAGT
Organism: Candidatus Aldehydirespirator sp.; assembly: GCA_965203575.1. GTDB lineage: Bacteria > Actinomycetota > Acidimicrobiia > Acidimicrobiales > Aldehydirespiratoraceae > Aldehydirespirator. Next base: position 501,278 of record OZ241894.1, on the reverse strand, counting down.
CGTCGAACAGGCGGAGACCGGATGCGACCTGGCCCGGAGCAGACTGGAGGAGAGTCGGGGGCATGTCGACGAGCTTGGCCGCCGGCTGGCCGCGTCCGAACTCGCCGCGGCGTCGTCGACCGACGCCATCGGTCGCGCCGAGTCCGATCGGCGCGACCTCCACACCGCGACCAACGCCCTGCGCGACCACTTGGCGGAGACCTCCCGCAGGCTGGGGGAGGCCGTCTCGCGGGTCGCAGAGATCAAGTCCCGCCTGCCCGAGTTGGAGGCGGCAGAGGCGAGAGCGCAGGAACAGAACCGTCAGGCGGCTGAGGCCCGCGCCGACCTCGACCGGCGTGCATCGGAACTGGCGGCCCGGGCGGCCGACCAGAGCGCGACCGACGCCGGGTTGGAGCAGCGCCAGCAGATGCTGGGTGCCCGCGTCACAGAATTGGAGGAGCGGCTGGCCGTCTACCACGCCTCCCGGGCCGCGGCCGAAGGTCGTCTGGCCGTGCTGGAGCGCGAGGCGACGGTGCTTGAGACGCTCAGGCGGGCGGTGGAGGAGCGGACGGGGATCCTGAACGCCGGACTCGCTGAGATACGAGAAGTCCGTCGCAGGCACTCCGATGAAGTCAGGGCGCTGGCCGCGAACCTCGACGGCCTGCGGCGCCGGCAGGCCGATGCCGAGAGTCGCTACGAGACCCTCCGCCAGACCGAGAGCCGGCATGACATCGAGGAGGCCGAGCTTCGCACGCGGTTGCAGACGGCGGTCGAGCGTCTGCGCGACACCTATGGCCTGACCCCGCACGAAGCAGCATCGGCGGAGCTGCCGGAGCTGCCCGACGGGCTCGACCCCGGGCAGCGGGTGGATCAGCTGACCACCGAGTTGGAGATCATGGGCCCGGTCAATCCTCTGGCTCTGGCCGAGTACGACGAGCTCTACGAGCGCCACGAGCTGCTGAGAGGCCAACTGGACGACATTCGCGCCGCCCGCCGCGACCTCAACCGGGTGATCCGCTCGATCGACGCCGAGATCAAGACTGTGTTCAGCTCAGCCTTCGTCGATGTGGCCGCCAACTTCGAGCTGCTGTTCGAGGCGCTGTTCCCGGGCGGCGAGGGACGCCTCAGCCTCACCGAGCCCGACGACCTCCTCGACACCGGCATCGAGATCTCGGCCAAGCCGTCCGGCAAGAACGTGAAGCGGCTGTCGCTGCTCTCGGGTGGCGAGCGGACGCTGGCCGCGCTGGCCTTCCTGTTCGCGGTGTTCCGCAGCCGGCCTTCGCCCTTCTACGTGATGGATGAGGTGGAGGCCGCTCTCGACGACGTGAACCTGCACCGCTTCCTGACCCTCATCGGCGAGTTCCGCTCCGACGCCCAGCTGGTGATCGTCACCCACCAGAAGCGGACCATGGAGGCTGCCGACTGCCTGCAAGGGGTCTCGATGAAGCCCGGCGGCTCTTCCATGGTCGTGTCCGAGCGCGTCTCCGACGCCGCCTGAACCCGAGCGGGTCGTTCATCGCCGCACACCGGCATCTGCCCACCATGAGACGGTGCGGCACACAACCGGCGAGTACGTGCGCTATCTGGATGGTGTGAACATCGACACCAATGCTATTGAGTCGCTGTGGTCAACTATCAAGCGAGCCCACCAGGGCGTCTACCACAAGCTGAGCGTGAAGCATCTGCAACGCTACGTGGACTCATTCGCGGCGAAGCGCAACATCCGCGACGCCGACACCGCCGACCAGATGGCCGCAGTCGTGGCATCGATGTTCGGCCGCGACATCACCTACGACAAGCTCATCGCCGCATGACGATCCGCCTCGATCTGTTCGTCATACTTGGCGATCCTGGCTTCGCGCTCGGTAGCTAGGTGATCCCAGTAGTCGGCTTCGAGCTGCTGTTGCCACATCTTATGAGCATGCGGTGACGCGAACCCCGGCGGTTGCCGTCGATGCTTTGGCGCATGTGCACGAGCGCGTTCTGCTAAGTACGAGTGTTCACTTTGATTCCTTCTCCCGACTTGTCGGGGGTGAGATCGCTTGGAACCCGGGATCGCTAGTCCCGGGTTCTTCGCGTTTCTGATACTTCGCCTACAGCCTGTTGACGAATAGGCGCAACGGCTTTACAGTGCTGGCGTTTTCAACAAGAAACCGGACAAGGGAGGGGCGGCAGATGAGAGAGATGAGGTGGGTCTTGGTGGTCATTGCCCTGGTGCTGGTTGTGTCGGCATGGAGTTGTGAAGGGTCTACGCCGGCTCCGCGTCCGGTCGGCATCCCAGGTACGAGGCCGGCGCCCGACACGGATCCGCCTCCGAAACCGGATACGCCGCCAGCACAGCGGCATCCGTACGAGCAGGCGCCTGTGTATCGGGGTCCTATCCCGCTTGCGCAGCCGCAGCCGGATGTTCGCCAGCCGGTGAATCCGTGGAATAGGCCACCGCCGCCGGATGAGTACAAGAATCCGACGACGACCACTACGGGGGTGTACCGAGGGCCAATCGGCAAATACGAGCCGCAGCCCGGCGATCCGCCGTACGAGCTGCCGAAGCAAATGACCACTTGAGAGGCGCTGGCGCCAGGCGGGTTCGTCTATTTCGGGGAACGGACCCACTGTGATCCTAGGCGCAGTGGTTTGCTAGGGTCGAGTCTGGATATCGCCGTCTCACTCGCACTCCTCGAGGTCGAAGAGTTCCTCATCGCCGCCATCGACAGGCCCCACGGCGCACTCAACTGGAACACACCAGCAGCCACCCTCAACCAGCTACACAAGGACAACCTCCCCGCGGAGCACACCTAGAGGCCGAGCGAATTCGCGGACGACTATAGGGCATGGAGGCTGCCGCTCACGGTTCTCTCACCTGCTCGGCCTAGCTTCTAAGGCGGATGCAGGACTCAGAGGCTGCCAGCCGGACCGCGGTGGTCAGGCCGCCCGAGGTCGCCGTTGCGGCCCGACGCCCCGTTTGGAAGGTCGCGGGGGCACTGGTATTGGCCTGCCTGGTTCTGGTTGCCGGTACCGCCCTCGGACTGGTTCTGTTCGATGACCCGCAGAGTTCCGGGCCGGCCCCCCAGATGAGGCTGGCCTCGCCCGATGAGATCGCCCCCGAGCCGGTAGCCGCGGCCATCTCAGAGGAGGCCGCTACTCCAGACGGGCCGGCTGTCGCTTCGGCCGAGTCGATCCCAGAGGCGGCGGCCCCGCAGTACCCGGCACCCGCCGTGGCCGAGGAGCCGGTAGTGGCCGTGGCGGAGGCCGTCGGACCGTCGGTGGTGCTGGTCGAATTCGGCTCGCCGATCGGATTCGGCTTGGGCTCAGGCATCGTGTGGGACGCCGACAACGGGTACATCGTCACCAACCAACATGTCGTGGAGGGAACCGAAGAGGTGGCAGTCACCCTGTCGGATGGCACCCGCCTGGCTGGCGAGGTCGTCGGAGGATCGGGGGGCCACGACGTGGCTGTGGTTCGGGTCGATCCGGAGGCCGCGGATCTGGTGGCTGCCGTGTTCGCTCCGGTCTCGTCGGTGCGGGTGGGACAACTGGCGGTGGCCATCGGCAGTCCGCTCGGCCTGACGGGCACGGTCACCGCCGGGATCGTGAGCGCAGTCAGGATCCAGGTCCAGGGGGGCGCCGACCCCAATTCGCCCGTGCCGGTGGAGATGATCCAGACCGACGCCGCCATCAACCGCGGCAACTCGGGAGGCGCGCTGGCCGACTGGCAGGGGCGTGTCATCGGGATGAACACCATGATCCGGACCACTTCAGGCAGCAACATCGGCCTGGGCTTCGCAGTGCCCAGCGACACCGTGGATCTGATCGCCACCCGCATCGTGAACGGGGAATCGCTCGAGCTTGGCTACCTCGGCATCCGTGGGAATGCCGTCGAGAGTGAGGACCTGGGTGTGCTCGTAGCTGAAGCCCTGCCCGGGTCCCCGGCCGAGGAGGCGGGCCTTCTGGCCGGCGATGTGATCGTCAGCCTCGACGCCGAGCCCATGCACGACATCACGGAACTCTCGGCCGCCATCAAGCTGCGCCGCCCGGGTGAGGCCGTCGAGTTGACCGTCAGGCGAGGCGGCGACATCTACGTCGTCACGGCCGTATTGGGGGCTCTCGGATGACGGAGATCATCGTTGTAGCCGTAGCCGTCCTGGCCGTCGTGGTGCTGGCCGTGGTCGTCGTGGCTCGCAGACGCCGCCGCTCGCCGGCCGCGGCACCTGTCGACGATTCCACCGTGGTGGGCGATACCGCGGATCGGGTGATCGGCCGGTTGGCCGATCGGGCTGCCGGAGCCGCCGACGGGCCTGCCCCCTTCCTGCGCGACCGCCTATCGAAGGCTCGCACCGCGCTGGCCGGGTCGCTGGGCTCCGCCCTCGAGCGAACCTCGACCTCCACCGAGGCGTGGACCGACGTGACCGAGTCTCTCATAAGGGCCGATGTCGGGTTGGCGACCAGTACCGAGATCGTCGAGGCGGCGAGGTCGCGGATCGCGGCTGTAGGACATGATCCCACCGAGGCGAGGACGGCGCTGCAGACCGAACTGCGGGAGCGGCTTGGAGGCTTCGACCGGTCGCTGGCTCGCCGCAGCGACGGCGAATGCCCGTCGGTGTGGCTGTTCGTCGGAGTCAACGGCACCGGCAAGACCACCACCATCGGCAAGCTGGCCAAGCGCGAAGCCGACGCCGGCTCCGGGGTGGTGCTGGCCGCGGGCGACACCTTCCGCGCCGCGGCCGCGGACCAGCTGGCCATGTGGGCGGAGCGCTCCTCGGTGCACATCGTGCGGGGTTCCGCCGGTGCTGATCCTGCGTCGGTGGTGTACGACGCGGTGGAGTCGGCTGCGGCCCGCGGGGCGGATCTGGTCCTGGCCGACACGGCCGGGAGGTTCCACACCGAGCACAACCTCATGGCCGAACTCCAGAAGGTGCGGCGGGTGGCCGACAAGGGATCGGGCGTAGTCACCGAGACCCTTCTGGTGCTCGATGCCACGACCGGTCAGAACGGCTTGGCCCAGGCCCGGCAGTTCACCGACGCGGTGGAGGTAACCGGTGTGGTCCTCACCAAGCTCGACGGCTCGGCCAAGGGCGGGATCGTGGTGGCTGTGCAGGCCGAGCTCGGAGTGCCGGTGAAGCTGGTCGGAGTCGGCGAGGGAATCGCCGACCTTGTGCCCTTCGACACCTCGGAGTTCGTGGAGGCGCTGTTCGCCTGACGGGGGGCGATCAAGGCAGCGCCCGCTAGGTAGGGTGGCTCGGCCATGTTCGACATGCTCACGAGCCGATTCGAGGCTGCCTTCACGAAGCTGCGCGGCCGCGGGAAGCTGTCCGCCGACGATGTCGATGCCGCGCTGCGCGAGATCCGCGTGGCGCTGCTCGAGGCCGACGTAAACCTGGATGTGGTCACCGGCCTCACCGAGCGCATCCGTCGGCGAGCCGTCGGCGAAGAGCTCTCGCGGGCGCTCAATCCCGCGCAGCAGGTGGTCAAGATCGTGCTCTCGGAGCTCACCACCAGCCTCGGGGGCGAGCGGCTCGCCATCACCTACGCGTCGAAGCCGCCCACTGTCGTGCTGCTGGCCGGTCTTCAGGGATCAGGCAAGACCACCAATGCGGCCAAGCTGGCCCAGTGGTTCCTGCGCCAGGGCCGCAGCCCGCTGCTGGTCGGCGCCGACCTGCAGCGGCCCGCCGCGGTCGAGCAGCTGCGGACGCTGGGCGAGCGAGCCGGCGTGCCGGTGTTCAGCCACCGCCGGGGCCCGGTCAAGGCCGCGTCGGCCTCGCTGGCCGAAGCAACCCGGACGGGGCGCGATGTAGTCATCGTCGACACTGCGGGCCGTCTGTCCATCGACACCGAGATGATGGATCAGGTGCGCCGGATCTCCAAGACAGTGCGGCCCCACTACACCTTCCTGGTGGTCGACGCCACGGTCGGCCAGGATGCCGTGAACTCGGCAAGGACTTTCCACGACACGCTCACCCTCGACGGCGTGATCCTCACCAAGCTTGACGGCGACGCCCGGGGTGGGGCGGCGCTGTCGGTGAAGGAGGTGGTGGGCCGGCCCATAGCGTTCGCCTCGGTCGGCGAGAAGCTGGAGGACTTCGAGCCGTTCCACCCCGATCGTCTCGCCAGCCGCATCCTGGGGATGGGCGATGTCGAGACACTGATCGACAAGGCCGAATCCGCTTTCGAGGCCGAGCAGGCCACCGAGACCGCTTCCAGGCTGCTGGAGGGAACCTTCACGTTCGACGACTTCCTGTCCACGATGCAGCAGGTCCTCGGCATGGGCAACCTGCGCAGCCTGATCGGCATGATGCCCGGAGTGCCGAGGGAACTGCGCGGCGCCGAAGTCGATGAGGGCCGCATCGGCCGCATCACCGGCATGATCCACTCGATGACGCCGCAGGAGCGCGCCGAGCCCGACATCATCGACGCCTCCCGCCGGCAGCGCATCGCGGCCGGCTCGGGCTGCCGCCCCAGCGACGTGAAAGCCCTGGTCGACCAGTTCAAGCAGATGCGGTCCATGATGAAGGGGCTCGGAGGGCTCGGCGGCAGGCGGATGGCCGGCGCGTCGAAGGCCCGGTCGTCCGCCTCCAAGCGGCGCGGCACCGGCGGCCGGACCACCCCCAAGGGACCGGTGCCCGTTTCCAAGACGCCTCTGACCCTTCCAGGGTTGGAAAAGGGTGAGTGGCCCGGGTTGAATTGACCAACACCCGAGACATCTATAGATCAGAGGATTCACATTGGCTGTCAAGTTGCGCCTCATGCGGATGGGGAAGAAGAAACAACCCACCTATCGCGTGGTGGCGGCAGATGCCCGAGCCCCCCGTAACGGGCGCTTCATCGAGATCATCGGCATATACGAACCCCGCCAGGATCCGTCGGTGGTGCGGATCGACAACGACCGGGCGCTGCATTGGTTGCGTCACGGTGCCCAGCCCACTGAGCGGGTGGAGAAGTTGCTGAAGATCAGCGGCGCCTGGGAGACCTTCCGTGGCAAGGGAACGGCCGCGGCTGAGCCCGAAGCAGCCGGCGCCGGGGACTCAGGCTCGTGAGCGATCTAGCCCCCACCGCCCAGGCGATGTGCCACTACGTCGTCACGAGCATCGTCGACGACGTCGATGCGGTTCAGGTCACCGCCAGCTCGGCCGGCGCCGACGCGGTACGCCTCGACGTCCGTGTCGCGCAGGGCGAGATGGGCAGGGTGATAGGCAAGCGAGGCCGGGTGGCGCACGCCATTCGCACCCTCGTGCGCGCCGCCGGATCGCGCGACGATGTGGACATCGAGGTCGAGTTCGTCGACTAGCGCCTCTGACTCGTCCGGCGCCGGGACCGCGCCCCTGCTTGAGATCGGCCGCGTCGGCCGGCCCCATGGCACCGGCGGTGAGGTAGCCGTCACGCTGGTGTCGAACCGGCCCGAGCGTCTAGAGCCCGGATCCGAGCTGCAGACCGACTCGGGGATCCTGAAGGTCTCCTCGGCCCGACCCCACAACAAGCGCCACCTTGTGGCCTTCGCCGGTGTCGACGACCGCAGCAAGGCTGAGGCTTTGAGGGGGCTGGTTCTGAGAGCCGCGCCGATCGTGGACCCCGATGAGCTGTGGGTCCACGAGTTGATCGGAGCGCGGGTCGTGGACCAATCCGGCACGGACCGGGGCCCGGTGGCCTCGGTTGTGGCCAACCCGGCTGGGGATCTGCTCGAACTCGTCGACGGCGCGCTGGTGCCACTTCGCTTCGTGGTCGACTCGGTGCCCACCGAGCGCATAGACGTCGACGTTCCCGACGGGCTCTTTGAGGCGGAGGCCGAGCCGTGAGCTTCCGCATCGACATCTTCACGATCTTCCCGGACCTGGTGGAGACCATGGCCTCGGCCTCCGTCATCGGGCGCGCCCGTACGGCTGGCACGCTCGACGTGAGGGCCCACGACCTCAGGATGGCCGCCACCGACCGCCACCGGAGCACCGATGACGCCCCCTTCGGCGGCGGAGCGGGAATGGTGATGATGCCCCAGCCGCTGTTCGACGCGGTGGAGGCCGTCGAGCCGCCCCGGCCGCTCTTCTACCTGTCGCCCGCAGGCCGCCGCTTCGACCAGGCCATGGCCGGCGAACTGGCGTCCGGGTCCGGGTTCTCGATGCTCTGTGGCCGGTACGAGGGTGTTGACGAGCGAGTTTGCGAGCACCTAGTCGATGGCGAGCTCTCGGTCGGCGACGTGGTGCTGGCGGGCGGGGAGGCGGCCGCCCTGGTAGTGCTGGAGGCAGTGGGGCGGTGCGTGCCCGGTGTCCTCGCCAACGAGGCCTCCGCCTCCGACGAGTCCTTCAGCGAAGGGCTGCTGGAGTACCCGCAGTACACCCGGCCAGCGGATTATCGTGGATGGCCCGTGCCCGAGGTGCTGCTGTCGGGCGATCACGGGAGGGTGGCTCGCTGGCGCCGGGCCCAGTCTCTGGCTCGCACCATCGAGCGTCGCCCCGACCTGATCGAAGCCCGCGGCGGGCTCAGCGACGAGGAGCGGGAACTGCTCATCGCGCACGGTCTCGACCCGGCCACGGGGGAGCTGCGGTCCTCGTAGGTTCGCCCGGGATGCAGGTGGAGGCGGGGAGTGGTCCTCGTAGACTCCCTCAGCCCGGCCGCAGCGGCCGATGTGAGCGGAGACAGCGATGAACCCCACCGACCTCGTTGACGCACAGAACCTTCGCGACGACGTCCCGGAGTTCCAGCCGGGCGACACCGTCCGCGTGCATGTGCGGGTCGTGGAGGGCAACCGGGCCCGCACTCAGGTGTTCGAGGGTGTCGTGATCCGGCGCCAGGGCAGCGGGGTGCGCGAGACCTTCACCGTGCGGAAAGTGAGCTTCGGTGTGGGCGTGGAGCGCACGTTTCCCGTGCACACCCCGGTGATCGATCGCATCGAACGCATCATCCAGGGCGATGTGCGCCGGGCGAAGCTGTACTACCTGCGCGATCGCGTCGGCAAGGCGGCCAAGGTCAAGGAAAAGCGCTATCGCTGACCCGGCGGTCGACCCGTCGGATCGAGCCCGCCGACCTGCGGACCGCTCGAAGCAGGCACGAGGCGCCTGGGGCGAGCGCCAGGCGGCCCGCTGGTACCGCGAGGCCGGCTACGAGATCCTGGACCAGAACTGGCGGGTGCGCGGCGGCGAGTTGGACCTGGTCCTGTTCCGGGACGGCGAGATCGTGTTCTGTGAAGTCAAGGCCCGTCGCTCCGAACGCTACGGCACAGCCGCCGAGGCGGTGGACTGGCGCAAGCAGCGCCGCATCCGGTCGCTGGCGGCGCAGTGGCTCGAAGCCAGCGGCCGCCGCGGCCGGGTCCGCTTCGACGTGGCCACCGTCACCGGCGTCGAAGTAAACGTGATCGAGAACGCCTTCTAGCGCCTGGTGCGCTCGCCTTGGTCCGGTGCAGGATCGAGCATCGTCCCGGAGCGAGCTAGCTGAGCGTGAAGAGCGGCTCGTGTTGCGGGCTCTGGAGCCGGTTGGGCACCCTCCGGGGCATTCCGTGGCCGGGATGGGTGGTGGCTGGTCGGTGTGTTGGCGATGGGTGGTCGGCGGCGTGGGCGGGTCCGTAGCTCACCGGGTCGGGTGGGTGCAGGGTGTGCCACCCGTCGGGGTGTTTGTGGATTTGCCAGTTGTCGTGGTGGATGCGGTGGTGGCAGCTCCAGCAGGCTGGGACGAGGTTGTCGAGTTTGGTGGGTCCGCCTCGTGAGGCCGGTTCGATGTGGTGTCCCTGGCAGATGCCGGGGTTGGCTCCGCAGTGGAAGCAGCCGCCCCATTTGGCGATGAGCAGCTGCCATTGGGCTTCGGTGACGGTGCGCCGCGAGTGGGTGCGCCAGATCGGCTTGCCCTTCCGGTCGTAGACGACGCCGGTGAGCTTCGCGTTGCAGGAGAGCTGTTCGAGCACCGCCCGGGGGAGCCGCTCTCCGTCGGGGAGTTCGGCTATGAGTTCGCCGGTGGTGTCGTCGACGTGGGCGACGACGCAGATGTCGGCGAAGGGCTTGCCGCCGCCCAGGTTCGTGGCGGAGGTCAACTGGTCGAGGGCGTCGGCCATGCACTGGTCGAAGCTGCGCGGCGCGGTGTCGCCGGTGTGTTTCTTGTCGGCGTCATGGAGGCGGCGGGCCGCTTCTCGGAGCCGGTTGGCATGCGTTTGCCGGTGACCGGGTCGAACTGGCCTCGCAGATGCACCATGCCGTCGTCATCGTCGGTCCAGATCCGCACGCAGCGCCGGGCCCGCTGGCGCCTGTGCTCGGACTCCCCGCCGTCAGCCTGGTGGTCCGCAGTCCAGCGCCGGGCCTCGCGGGCGAACTGCTCAGGACGCATCGACTCAGCCTTGGCCAACAGCTCGCTATCGGATTCGACATCGGCGGCGCTGGTCTTCTCAACCGCGTCGGCGAGTCGCTTGGCGTTGGCCTGTGACACCCGCCCCGACTCCACCGCGTCGCGCACGGCGGGGACGGCCCCGATGGCCTCGGCTGTCTTGACTTGGCTGTGCGCGTCACGGCGTGACAGCCCGGATGCGTCCGCTAGGACCTGGGCGCCGCCGTCGCCGTGGCGCTCGGCCCGGGCGATGATGCGGGCCGCGCCGGCCTGGAACGCCGAAGCGGCGGCCATGATCGCCGCACAGACCGCAAGCGCCTCGCGCATCTCCGCGCACGACGCCGAGCCGTCATTGACGTAGGCCAGCATCTCTTTGGCGGCGGCTTCGGCCCGTCGGGCGCTCTCGATCAACATGCACAGAGTATCCCATAGGGGTACGACATTTGTCAAGTATTTACATGTATATCAATACAACTCCCATCGACCACGAGATCCGAAACGAGGCCGCGGACCTCACAGGGCGCGGGTGTGTCCGGACAACAGCCGCAGAAGCGATCTGGAGCTGACCCGGTTTCGTTGACACATTGGTGCTAAGTCCGAGCAGGATCGACTGGGTGCCGCCCTTGAGCTGCCTTAGGGGCAGGGAGCTCTCGTGGCGTCGGTCGTGACGGCGGGGCTCAGGCGCGCGCAGTGCTGCGGGCTATTGCGTCGGCTATCGGCCCGAGACGTGATGGGCCGGAGAACGCGCCGTAGTCCAGCAGCATCTGGATGTCCTCGGCGTCCATGGCCGCGATGGCCCGGAAGACCCGCGGAATCGCAGAGGCTCGGGACTTCGATGCTGGCTCGTCGATGTCGTAGACGTGGCAGAAATGGGCGATGTCGCCGAAGGTAGGCAAGAAGGACTTCTTGTCGAACCGCCTTGCGAGTTCTACGACGCTGTCGGCTGTCTCCCTCGGCAGGTCCATCTTGTTGGCGCGCTCTAGCGCGGTGGGGGCACGCTTCTGATTGCCCCGCCTGGCTGCCGAGCGCTGAGCCGGCCGGCCGGTGCTGGACGCCGCGTCCTGTGCAGGGCCGTCGGGCCCACCGATCTCGTGGAGCGACCGGCTGACCTGCTCGAGCCCGTGCTCTTGCACGAGTTCGCGTAGCGAGGCGGCGAGTCGGTCTCCCGTCACGACAAGTATCCCTCCTCTGCTAAGCAGTCGCGCAGCTCCTCCGCGAAATCGTAGAACATCGGGGCATTGCCGAGGTAGTTGTAGTCCCCGCGCATCATCTTCGGGAACCCACGGGAGAACGGGATCTGATTGGCGAAGATCCTCCAGTGGTGATCGGCGGCTTCGTCCTCGATCTCGGCCATCGCCCGTATCCTCTCAGGCCCGCCCTGATTCCCACCGTCATAGCACGCATCGTTGATCACGACGCCGAGCACATCGATCTCGTGACTAGGGTTGCTCCCCCTGAAATCCTCCAGCGACTTATGCAGCAGCGGGAATCCGATGGTTGCGAAGTACTCCGGGCGAACGGGAACGAGCAGATACCGTGACGCGTGGTAGGCAGCTCGCGTGAGAACCGACTCCGTCGGGGCGCAGTCGATCAAGACGATGTCGACATCGTGGAAACTTTCGGCGATGAAGCGAGCGAGAGCTTGATCGTCGGCTTTTGATGCGTCGCGCAGGTTGTCGGAGAAGTCGAATCGAGAAGGAACGATGCGAAGCTCGCCGTTGTGGGTCCGTCGGATTGTCCGCGCCACCTCGGTCGCATCCAGCGGCGTTGGTGAGGCGGCGCTGCCGGGGGGTTGATAGCCCTTGAACACTTCAACCACGGATGGCGAGTTGTCGGCCAGGAACCGCCGGTATCCGGCCTCACCCATGAGTGCTTGCGACATGTTGGCCTGAGGGTCCAAATCGATCGCCAGAACCTTGTGGGATCGCGCCAAGCGCCGGCAGAGCAGAGTCGCGATCGTTGTCTTGCCGACTCCGCCCTTCATGTTGATCACAGATACAGCGACTCTCATTCTCACCTCTCAGACCAACGTGCGCCCGTGAACCAGCACACCAGGAGGCCCGCACGATAGCGGCGCACATACCCGGATGGCGCGTGGGAGACAGCCCAATCTCCAACTCGGCTGGCAGTGTCGCGCAGCGCTGGTTGCTGTCGCAGCCCGACCCTCTCTGGGTACGGCGGGCAGCGTCCCGTGCGCTTCATGTGGCAGGTCGGACCCTGTCCACGGTCAGTCGTCGATGACGCCTCGTTCCAGCAGCGTTGTGCGGAGGCGCCTGTATTCGTCGGTTTCCTGCAAGTCGGTCGCTCTGGCCAGCATGGCAGAGGCCTTCTCGATGACGAGCACGCTGTCCCAGTCGTCGATCCCGCCCCGTACCAACTCGTTGAGGATCGCGAGGCCAGCGGTTGTCGGACGTGAAGTCTCGAGCCGTTCGGCGATTCCGTAGCTCCAGTCGACTCGGCCGCCGGCTGCTTGGACTGTCTGCAGCATCAGCTCCTCCCATACCTCGGCGTCCATCGCGGCGACTTGTGACAGGAAGCCGAAGCCCTCCAGCGCGGCGCTGGTCTCTGTCACCAGGACTGTCCTCCAGAAGTCGGCGGCGACGTCAACGAGACTCTGGTCGGCGTCGGCGTCGTCCAGTACGAGGCCCAACGCGTGCCCGGACCTCGACACCAACTCGGGCGAGGCTCGCAGGAACGCCACGGTCTGTTGGACGGAGTAGCCGGGGGAGTTCCAGAGCATCGCGACGATCATGTGCTCCATGGCATGCTCGGCGTCGCTCATGACCGCGTTGCGGACTGCGTCGCGGAAGTTCTCCAGCAGCCACGGGTTCGGCGGACTCCACTCGATGGCTAGCTCGACGCTGAGTTGGCCTAGTCCCTCTGGGGCTAGGGATCCGAATAGGAGCTCGCGTGTCGTCTCGGTCCACTCTGGCATGACGTGCAATAGGAATCCGATCCTGGGTGCCAGCACGGCGCGGTGTTCGGCGCCGTCGATGCCTGTGAGCCGCAAGCCGTCCTCAAAGAGGGATGTTGCCTCTGGGCGTACCGTGCCAGAGGAGCGGTACTCGTAGGCAAGGAAGGCCAGCACAGCCACCAGCGCCCGCGTGCATGGTCGGCCGTTGGCGCTTACCAGGAAATCCGGTCCGGTACTGATTGAGACAATGTCGGACGGTTCTGAGCGGTCAGAGGCCTCAGACACCAACACAGCCCAGGCTTCATCGGCGCGGCCATCGAAACCTCGGTCAGAGTCGGCCAGGGCCTTGATCAAGCCGACGGCAGCGTGCTCTGTCTCGCGCCAGTCGGTGCTGTAGCCGCGGCGGTCATCGGCGAGCGGCTCCACCGGCCACGGGCGCGTTCGTACGAACTTGATCACGTCTAGAAGCTCGCCGACAGGCAACTCATGCTTCGAAGCAGCCGACGTCAAGGCATGCAAGTAACGGCTGATGTAGGTCGGATGGCGCAGGTTCACGACTGTGCGGATCGGGTCAGATACCCACTCCTCGATGTTGTCCTCGACGACAGACTCCAGAGTCCTTGCTATCTCGCGTGCCCCGCCGAGCCAGTCTCTCGGGCCGGGTCGCCACTGCGCGACTCTCGCGGCTGCGGTGTCAGGATCCATTGATCGCAGCTCGTCGGCTGTGATGGGGCTTACTGCAAATGGGGCGACATCAGGCGCACCTTGGACGAGGGTCTCTCGGCTTGGTCTTCCGTATCTCGCTGCGAGGATGTCGCACGCGGTCGCCCATGCACCCGATGCTTCGGCGGGCAACAGCGAAGCCCAACGGAGCGCCCGAAGCCAATCTTCGCGCACATCATCCTCGGCTAGGGCACGGCCTACTTGCTCCACATCAGGTGCGGCACCCAGTGCTTCACTCCATCTGGGCACAGAGGTGGAGTGGTCGCAGTCTGTGGCGGCTCGGTCTGCCAGGGCAACGTCGTCGCCCGTCGGCGACCGCGAGGAGATTGCGTGCTCTATCTCATCGGCGATGAGGCTTGGGGCGACATCCGGCGCGTTCGCGAGCACCCAGGCCCGGAGCCGTTGCCGCAGACCGCTGTCGGGCAGCCTGTCGAGAGCATCAAGGAGACCACTCGCGGGCGTCCACGCCCAAGCACCCTCCAAGAGGCGCAGCAAGCACGACAACAGCAACCGGGACCGGTCATCACGCGCAGACCTAGGGATGTCGGCCATCGATCCGGAAGGCTGCCACCTGAGTCTCCGCAGCAGCCGATCGTTCTCGGGAAGCGACCGGATCTTGTAAACGAGGATGTCCATACGGCGCTGGGAGTTGTCTTCGTTGATGCCGGCTGAGACCTGGTCCAGCAGCGGGTTGACGAACGCGGCCGCAGCCCAGCTTCTTGGGTTCAGAATCACATCTGCAAGATCCTCTACCAGAGCATGGGAGGCGTCGGCCTGCTCCGCCGCCCGGACACCAGTCATCACGATTCCATGGTGCTCTGGGTGTTGCCTCACAGCAGCCAAGACCAGGTCGAGGGCCGGCCCACCTGCGGCGCATGCTGCGTATCCGATCTGCGTCGCGAGCGCGGGCGTCGCGCCATGTGACTGAAACATGCCTTGGAGCCAGGCGGTGACCTCAACGGGATGGCGCTCTGCGAGGCGGACCACCGCCGCATGTGGGGGCCACGGACCATCAGTGTCTGTCGGGTACAACGCACCAGTCACTCCCAGCGCTTCGAGCCAAGCGGGGCTCTCGACCTTGCCCAAGAAGCGCCGCAAGTGCCCGGGGCTGGATACAAGGTCCAGGACAGCCTGCGTGTCACTCTCCATGGGATGCGCCAGCTGCGCAAGCCTCTCGAGCTCTTCATGCCGGATCTCTGAAGGAAGGAACAGGCTTCGCAAGATCGCTACACACTCCGTCCACATCTGCTCGATGCTCTCTTGCATCCTGCCGCCGTGGGCGGCCGTATCGAGGCGGTGCAGGAGATCCTGGTAGGCATGCACCGGGTCAACTCCAGTCGACAGCGGTACCGTGCCGGTGCGTTTCACCATGACGGCGATCAGCCGCCTCTCGTGCAGTCGCTCCTGCTCGTCGTGGAAGCGGCTCAGCTCATCGATGTCCGCGAGAAGGTCATGCAAGGCACCCTCGGCATCCTCGCCTGGAAGCCCGACGGCCATCCCGTATCGCCTTCGCGCTTTCACGACGCGCCGTGAGATCTGCTTCCATGTGCCGGCTCCGCCGGATCCGACCGATTCCAGTATCGACTTCAACGCCTCCCGGAGGCAGTGGGCGACGACTTCTCGAAGTCGGAGCGTCGGCGTCCCAGACACCAAGTGGGCGTGCGCGTCCGTGAGCAGGTCAGCCGCTCGACGGCCGTGCTCGTCGAACTCGACGCGAAGGTGGTCTAGAAGTTCAGGCTCCAGCCCTTGCGGCGCCACTACACAGTTCCTCGGGTCAGGTGGCTGGGTGATTGGACAGGTACAGGCCCAACGACATGTCGGTGCCGCTCTGTTGCCAGGTGCAGACGACCGACGGCACGGAGAAGCCCCTTTGTGCCATGTCGATGAGCATCTCGAATTCGGTGATGCCGCACAAGAACGGTGGGTTGCGCCTGTCGGATCGGGCGTCGAAGATGGCGCTGAGGCCGATGTTCTGGCGCAGAGGCAGATCCCCGACGACGAGGCATGCCGTGCGTCTTGGTGATGGAGCCCCGCAGTGGTCAGTGATCGCGCGAAGGTGCTCTGCGGTGGTCGTTGCCTGCTCGAGCTTCCTCAGGTGGTCGTCGGCCCATGAATCCAGGTCTGCTTGGTCGCCGTAACGGATTCCTGCTCGCAGGTTGCGTTTGGTGGCTTCAAGCACGATGTAGTTGCCGTTGCTGTGGCCTATGACCACATCCGCTCGCTTCGAGTCGCGTCCGGCTACGCGATCCATGACCGGGTCGATGACATCGCTCCCGATGACTCGGTGACTCTCGCCGAAGCTGTGGCAGATCTCCCTGATTCGTGCCTCGAATAGGCCCCCGAAGGTGTTACCGATGCGCTGTCGGCGCTGCTGCGGCGGCTCCTCCTGGCCGTTGTGTGCTGCCTGACAGAACTCGATGGTGCCATGAACGACATCGGGGGTGCCGACGGGAACGACCGCACCGTCGTCGAACTGAATGAAGGGGTACTCCAGGAAGTACTCCTCGATGCGGCGTCGACGCGTCACGACATCTTCACAGGAATCGCCTGTGCAGACGGTGTCGTCGAGACGCAGCGAGTTCTGCAACTGCTCCACGGTCGTAATGAGATGATCGCAACCGAACACCAGTGCATCCGCTTCATCACTCAGGCGTGTGCTCCTGGCGAAGGAGAGCAACAGCCCGAGCGTGACTATCTGGTTGCCCGTGTCTTGGAACCAAATCATCGTTTCCAGTGGACGACTCGAGCTACGTCCCGCAGGTCGAGCCCAGTGGAGGTCCGCAGGTCCGCGCACAGGTCCGACGGCGCTTGGCCCGGTCCCCACCTGCAGTGCGGGTGGTCGTCAGGCAAGCTGAGCATCTCGCACCAGCGCAGCAGAGCGTCCTGGGGTTCGCCGATGCTGCGCATCCCGAATGTGTGTGCCATGAAGATCGCCGGCCCGTCATGGCCGAGGCCATCGAGCGGCATGCCGTGAGAGAGGATCCACAAAGCCGTGCGGATCTCAGAAGATCTTGGGTGCTGGCCCGTGACCGCGCTCGGAAGGAATGCCTCTACCAGACTTCGCTCCAGCACGTTCAGGCTCGTCGGGTCGTAGGTGTCGGCGACATTGGCATGGCGGCGCGAGCAGACAGCGTCGGCCGCGATCACGCGCGCCGTCTGGGGGAGTATCAGTCGATGTGCGGCGTCGCTCAGACGCTGCCGATTCGGTTCAGGCCCCGACAGCGCATGCTGCGCGAACACGTCGCGGTTCTCCGCCCATGGGCGCTGATACACCTCGCACGCGAACGCCCAGTGCATGGCGACACGCAGCAGCGTCTCCGGCCGTGCGCTGCCCAGCACCACCTGAGCGGCCGTGTGCAGAATGTCGCCCGCCGGAGGCACCCGCAGTGACCTGGGGTCAAGCAGCAACTCCACAGCGGCGGAGCGCTGGAGGGAGATATCGAAGGCGGTGCGCTCGGGCAGCAGCAGAAGGCTGTCTGCCAACTCGCTCCACGGCAGACGAAGACCACTGCCCGTCCCGTCAGGCATCATTGGCACCTGGTTCACTGCCATGTGCTCCGGCAGCACCAAGGCACTAGTAGCGAGCGCGCCCGGGGTTCCAGGGTCCGGCGTCTTGCCCATGATCAGCGACGGCACCTGGTGCATGGTTCGCGGCTGATATCTCGTGATGTGGATCTCCGGACCCGCCTGTGCCGTGATCTTGACTCTGAGATTGCCGTCGCTGAACTGTTCAACTTCCATACTTCTCGCTCCGGTCGTCGCTGGCGTTGCTGAACACGGCACCAGCCGCCGGCTTCGCCCTTCCTCCCGATGCCCCACCGCGCGTCTGCACCTGCCCATCCAGCACATGACGCCCTCAAGAGGCGTTCTTGAACCTACACGCGACCCCATCCGAGATCGCGGATGCTGGAGGCCACCCGGCGGGCCTAACCGCCGTGGAGGTCACCGCGACGCGGCATCCCGCACGACGGTCGATGCGTCAGCGCATGTTGGGCTATACCCAGATGTTCATCGGGTAGCCGGTGTCGTCGTATTCGCCTGCTCCTAGGCAGTCCGCGTCGCCGGATGCCAGTCGACGGGCCGTCCAGGCGGCCGCGGCAGCGTCCAGGCGGTCATCACGGCCCGGCCGCGGTCGGCCGGCCACGGGCGCTGCCATGGCCTCGACGACGTTGGGGAACACCGCCTGAAGCACCTCTAACCGTCGGGTGATGCCAGCCGGCTTGTGCTTGGAAACCGGAATCGGCCGTCCGGCCAGTTTCGCGAAGCTCACCTCGGGGTGTACCTCCACCGCCCAGGCAGGAGCCGAATCGATCTTGCGGTCGGGTCTGTAGAAGTCCTCCGGAGCGACGGCGTGCCGAACTTCGCGGATCTTCCGCAGCAGGGCATGAGCCTGCTGGGAGGGTCGCTTGCCGGTTGCTGCGTGAGAGATCTTCTTGGCCTGCTTGTAGTCGTCGATGTCGAGGATGCACAGCGCGGGAGCCGGGAACACGCACGAGGTGCGTTTCGGCTTCAGCAAGCTACGGCCGTCTCGGTCCGCCGTTCGTCCACCAGCGCCCGGTAGTCCGGCAGGGATGTCAACGGCCACCAGCAAGCCTCGCTCACATGCGACTACCCACAGATCGGTGAACGACTCCCACACCGAGAACTCCACGGGCGCGTCGCTGCCGGTCTCGGTGATGGCCATTACCCAGCCGCCGCCCTTGCGTAGCGGCACGCTGTCTACACCGGCCACCAGCCTCGATTCGGAACCTGACACGACTCCCTCCCTGATCACCGCAAGGGCTTCCGACCGGGAATGCCGGCGTCGCCGATACCGCATAGGAACGCTGAGGAACGCTCGCGAACGCTGCGGCGATGACGACGCATTTCGTGACGGTTGGTCCGAGGCGTGGTGTGGTTGTTCGGCTGGCTGCGGCCCGGGTCAGGGACACACTCTCGGTTTACGGCGACGACCGGATGCTGGTGCCCGCTCTCGAAAGCCCGTACCCGGCGCGAGCCTCACCCGCGCGGCCAGATCTTGACAATCTTGTCGCCCATCCAGCGTCCGCGCTGCTCGATGTCGTCCTCGGTCCAGCGGTCACCGGATTTCTCAACGAGCCGCCGGTTCAGGAACAGGTTGTCGGACTCTTGTATCTTCTCGCGCTTGATGGTCCACGCCCTGTTGCTGACCGACGAATTCAGCGGGGCGTTCAGCAGAGTCATGTTCCCTAGCGTGGCGAGCGCCTGACTTCGCTGCTCCTGTGCCTGCTCGGGGTCGATCCCGCTCGGCAACGGCCATTCGTCTGGCCCCCATCCTTGGGGCAAGAGGTGTTCCACGTGCAGGCCGGCGGGGACGCTCTGGTTGCCCGCCTTCGATGTGATCAGGCTCCTTTCCAAGGCGGCAAGCACCAGGCGTCGTGCGTACACCGCGAGATGCCGCTGTAAGACACCCTGGGTTGTGACCGCGTCGTTTGGCCACAGGTTCGCGTTCTCCGTGTAGGACAACAGGTGGGTGCGTATTGTCTGGCTCGGCGCCTCGGGGATCTCGGCGTGTTCGGATAGGGCTTCGATCAACTCCAGGGCGACCTGGTCGTAGCTGCGTGCCTGGTATCCGGCTATCAGCCTGCGCACGAGGTAGCTCTCGAGGGCTACGAGGCACGCCTGTCGGTCGTCGGTGTCGATATCGAGGTGTCGCAGCTTCAGCAGTAGCGGCCATACCGCACCGGCTCCCATCGCGAGGCGGCGTTCGTGGAACAGCGCTTCGCGGCCACCTGCTCCAGGCTCGACCGTCTCTGACTTCTTGAAGTAGCGCGCGTCGTCCAGCAGCTGCTTCATGGTCTCTTCGAGGGGATCGTCTCTCGGGTCCACGTAGTTCTGGAACTCGCGGAACACTCGCCGCACCGCGACAGACGTGCCGGTTTGGGCTTCGAGCCAGTAGTCGACGAAGATATCGCCGCGGGGTCTCTGGACGCCGCGGCCGGTCAGTTGACGCCACCAGGGATCATCGAAGTGATCCAGATACTTCTCGAAGAAGGTCTCCTGGTTCAGGCGGTGGTCCTCGTCGGCCTTGTACAGCAGATAGTTCTTGATCTTGTCCCATTCGGTGAGCGGCTCTCCGCGAGCGTTCAGGCTCTCGAAGATCGCATGCTCCTTCTCGTGGGGATCCAGATAGATCGCGACGACACGGAGCTTCTCAGCGAGCGTTCGTACGAGCGCGGTGCCCGCCACGTTGATTCGGTCGCCCTTCAGGTGGAGCCACTTGTGGATCACGCTCGTGAAGTACCGATAGCACTTGGCCATGGGACCGTCGATATCGGGATCGTCGTCGCTGTCATCCGCGGCGCCCATGACATCGGCGAAGCGTTCATAGTCATGGCCGTTGCGGTGCCTCTGGAATCGGATCTTCAGGGGCTGGTCGTCTGAGTCATTGACGATGTAGGTGCGGAGATGCTTGGCGGGCTCGGCAAGGCCCGCCACGTCAAGGGCCGACACCGCCGCGGCCATCAGAATCTGAAGGGTCGTCAGGCGCTGCTGCCCGTCGATGACGCGATACTGCCTCGCTAGGTCCGGGGTGGACCCACTGATCTTGAACACCACCGCACCCATGAAATGAGGCTCGACGTCACGGTCGGCACCACCGGCTTCAGCCCTAGCGGCGTTCTCGATGAGTTCCTCGGCGATGTCTCGGACGTCGAACCACAGCGGTTCCCACTGGTCGTCGCGACTCCAGACGTAGAGCCTCTGGAAGTTCGGGACGGCGTACACGAGCTTCCCATCGAAGAGCTCAGCCAGATTCTTGCGTTGTGGCTGCAATGCGACGGACCTCCTGCTCCGGTGCCGCGCTGATGTCTCTGACGGTAGGGCCCAGTCTGGCTGAGTCGATCGCTCAGAACCGAGCGGGACACCGGTGTCTCCCCTGGCTGGGGAGCATAGGTTCGGACCCGGCGACCGGCACACAACCAGAGAGCCAACAAGCCCCACGCTCACGCCAAGGGTCAGATGGTTCTGTGCGGCTCCGACGCGGCGTTCACATCTGAGGCTGACTGGCACCGCCGCGGGCGCGACATCCAAGCTACCGATGGTCCCGTAGCCGCGTAGCCGTCCTCATCCGGCTTGGCTTGCGGTCCATTCGAGCGGGTCGTCACTGATTCGGTCGAACTCTGTCCAAGCATGGCGGACGCCGGAGACCTCCGGCAGCAGCGATGCGCGGGTTCCCCAGTTGAGGACATGGCAGTTGTCGTAGGCATCGGTCTGTTCAGGCTTGATCCCCGAGACGCCTTGTGCGTTCCAGTGGGGGGCATGTGCGCAGATCAGGAGCTTCTCGGCCGTGTCGATATAGGTTCCCCACAGCTCATCATCGACGGCTCCGCGGTCCCGCTGGCACTGAGTCGGGTGGACCCGTCCTGTGAAGAACCTCAGTAGTGCAGTGTTGTCTCCCCAGGGAGCGTCATGGGGGCCCCACGGCTGGCGGTCGGGGTTTGTGAACCTCGCGGCGAAGGTCTGGTCGTTTGCCTGTCCGATGTAGAGCAACGAGTCCGTCCCGCTGGCTGGATGGGGGCCGTAGACCTGGTAGATCCCGAAGTCCGTGACGCCATCCATCTGCAGGATGTCCTCGAAGGCGTGCGGACCCTTCCATAGGAGGTGAATGCGAGTCGGTTCGCGGCGTTCCGTCTCGGGCCCTACGGTCATCGACTAGGCCCTTCTATTGCTGTGAGCCTGATCTGGGCTAGCGCTCCAGGAGTGGAGACTGTACTGGCCGTCGTTGCCGGTGTGGCTGGCAGCACGCCCGCGGGGTTGGTGGCGATGTGGTTTGCGGCCGCCCACGTGAACGCCGTCGACAGCCGCTGGTGCAGCACGTTGCAGACGCCCGCCCGCCTGGTGCAGGTATCCGCCTGGCCGGCTGCGCCTGGCTGGGTCTCCCAGTACAGCACCACCTACACCTTCCGGCTCTTCGCCCTCGACGCCGACGGACCCGGACGGGCCTCCAACGAGGCCATGGCCACCACTGGCAGCCGGCCCCGCACAGGCGGCGGCCCCGGAGGCGACGGCGGAGGCGGAGGCGGGGCGCCGCCCGAACCCGAGCCCGAGCCGCAGCCCGACGTCTTCAAGGACGTGCCGACGGCCTCGGTACACGCCACCAACATCGCCAAGGCCGTCGCGCTCGGCATCCTCGCCCTCATAATCGACGACCCCGAGCCCGAGGCCGACGACCCCGAGACCGATCCCGAGACTGAGGACCCCGAGGCCGACGACCCCGAGACTGACGACCCCGAGACCGATCCCGAGACTGAGGATCCCGAGGCCGACCCCGAGGCCGACCCGGAGGGGGAGTTCAAGCCCGATGTGACGGTGACGCGAGGAGCCATCGCGGCTCCGATGGTGAAGCTGGCCGAACTGCTCGGCCGGGACTGCCCCTCCGGCGCGTCCAACTCCTTCACCGACGTGCCCGACTCGCAGGCCCACAGCGTCGGCTGCCTGCACGCCCTCGGCATCACGACGGGTACCAGCGACACCACCTACGACCCCGAGCAGAGCCTCACCCGGGCCCAGACCGCCAGCATGCTCATCAGGCTGTGGCGGTCCCTGGGACGCGAATGCCCCCAGAGCGCCGCCACGCCCTTCGCCGACGTCGGCACCGACAACGTCCACGCCAGCGACATCTCCTGCCTGCGGGCCCTCGGCATCACCAACGGCACCAGCGCCACCACCTACTCCCCGGACCGGCACCTCAATCGGGCCGAGATCGCCACGTTCGTCATCAGGCTCTACGACGCAGCCCAACCCCCCGACGACGACGACACCGACGGGTGAGCATCCACTAGCGCCTGGTGCGCCGGTCCCAGCAGCCCCGGTGCCAGTGCCGCCGCAGGTCCGGCGCTTCGACGGGCACTACGACGTAGTGGCCTGTCCCGGTTGGAATGGTCCGGTTGCAATTGGGACAGATGTAGTCCTTGCCGGCCAGGTAGGACTGGATGAAGCGGACCTCCACCTCGCCGAGACGCTCCGGGTCGTCCACGGGCTCAGCCAAGCAGCGCCCAGGCCACCAGAGCGATGGCCACCAGCAGCCCTGCCACTACGAAGACAAGGTCGGAGGGCCGACGACGGTGGGGGCGGGTGGGGTCGAATCCCATGGCGCAAGTATCGTTGCACGGCGATCCGACCGCACCCACGTGCCATGCCTCGCCGCCGACTCCCGGACCTCACGTGCCATGCTCCGCCGCCTGATCCCTCACCGCCTTCTTCCGGCGGCCCTGATGGTTGCCATCGCGGCGCTCGGAGCCTGCGCGGCCGACGACGTGCCGGAGGTTCCGGTCGGCCCGGACGGCTTCCCCGACCGGGAGCTGGTGGCGGGGCGGCAGGTCTACATCGACCGCTGCGCCAACTGCCATGGCAACGACGGCGGCGGGGGACGGGGAACGAAGCTCTCGGACGGTCGGATGATCACGCAGTATCCGAACGTCGACGACCAGGTCGAGATCATCGCCGACGGTGTGGGATCCATGCCTGCGTTTGTGGAGGTTCTCGACTCCGAAGAAATAGCTGCCGTAGTCAGATATACACGAGAAGTGCTATAGTTCCGACTCACTGCGCTTGACGCAGGCAAACCCACGGTTAGCCGCCGGCCGAATTGACGACGGCCTCCACTCCACGGACCACGGAGGCCGCCATGCTCGCTACCGTCCGCTCCGCCACCCTCGTCGGCGTGTGGGGCCATCCCGTCTCAGTAGAGGTCCACGTCGCCGACGGGCTGCCCGGGTTCACCATTGTCGGCTTGCCCGACGCCTCCTGCCGGGAGGCCCGCGACCGGGTCCGGGCCGCCATCGTGTCCAGCAAGCTCAAATGGCCGCCGAAGCGCATAACGGTCAACCTGGCCCCGAGCGATGTGCCCAAGTCGGGCGCCGGTCTCGATCTGGCCGTAGCCGTGGGCGTGCTCGTCGCCGACGGGCAGCTCGAAGCCGCGTCGATTGCCGACCTCGGGGTGCTCGGGCAGCTCGGCCTCGACGGGTCGGTGCGGCCGGTGCCGGGGGCGCTGCCTCTGGTCGACGCCATGGACAACTCGTCGATCGTGGTGGCCGCCCGCGACAGCGCGGTGGCCGAGATGGTGGCTCCCGAGCGGGTCCGGCCCGTCAACCACCTCAAGGAGGTGTTCGAGGCTCTGGCCGGCACTGAGGCCTGGCCCGTTCCGCCCGTGGCTCGATGCTCGCCCTGTGCCGATCCCGAGCCCGACCTCTCCGACATCGCGGGCCAGCCCCTGGCCCGGTGGGCGCTGGAGGTGGCTGCCGCCGGCGGGCACCACCTGCTGCTGGTCGGGCCTCCCGGAGCCGGCAAGACGATGCTGGCCCGCCGCCTCGTCGGTGTGCTGCCGGACCTGTCGCCCGAGGAGTCGCTGGAGGTCACCCGGGTCCACTCGGCCGCCGGTCTGACCCTTCCCGATGGCCTGGTCACCCGGCCTCCGTTCAGGGCGCCCCACCACTCGTCCTCGATGGCCGCGCTGGTGGGCGGGGGCAGCGCCAGGGCAAGACCTGGCGAGGTGAGCGCAGCCACCGGGGGAGTGCTGTTCCTGGACGAGCTCGGGGAGTTCGCGCCGTCGGTGCTCGACGCCCTGCGCCAGCCGCTGGAGGAGGGCATGATCCGGGTAGCCCGCTCCCAGGGCATGGTCGAGCACCCGGCCCGCTTCCTGCTGGTGGCGGCCATGAACCCGTGCCCGTGCGGCGCAGGCGGCACGGTCGGCTGCCGCTGCGCTCCCGGCGCGCTGGCCCGGTACCAGCGTCGCCTGTCGGGTCCCTTCGTCGACCGGCTTGATCTGGTCGTCCGGGTGGACCGCCCCGACCCGGCCGACCTGCTCGACACCCGGCCCAGCACCCCGAGCACCGAAGTGGCTGAGAGGGTGGCCGAGGTGCGGGCCCTGGCCCGCCGGCGGGGTGTGAGCAGGAACGCCGAGTTGGCGGATGCCGATCTTGAGCAGCACGCCCCCATGGACCGAGCCGCCACCGAGGTGCTGAGGGCTGCCCTGACCGAGGGCCGCCTCAGTGCCAGAGGACTGCGCCGGGTCCGAACGGTGGCCCGCACCATCCGAGACCTTGATGACGGCGGCCACGAACTGCGAGCGGTCGACGTGCTCGCGGCGCTCTCATTGCGGATGCGGCTCGACAGCGCGGGAGGCCTGGTCCATGGATAACGAACCTGCACCGACGACCGACCGGGGAGTCCACGCCGCCGCGTTGGCCTCGCTGCCGCGGGCGACGCCGGGGCGCCTCCAGCGGCTGTTGGGCAAGCAGGATCCAGCGAAGGTCTGGAAGAAGGTGGAGACGGGCCAGATGCCCAAGTGGGTGGCCGGCGAGGATCTTCACGACGTGTGGCGGGACCATGCCCGCAGCACCGATCTCGCTGCGGTGGCCGACCTGCTCGAAACGCTCGATGCCTGGGTGACGACGCCGGCCAGCGTCCAACACCCGCCCGCCCTCACTGGTGACATCGACCCGGCGCCGATCCTGTTCCGCCGCGGCCGGGTGCCGGACCCGACTGCACCCGCAGTGGCCATCGTGGGCACGCGGCGCTGCACTCCCACGGGACGGTCGGTGGCGATGGAGTTGGGATCAGGGCTGGCCTCATCCGGGGTGACCGTGGTGTCGGGGCTTGCCCTGGGGATCGACGGCGCCGCCCATCGGGGAGCGCTGGCCGCGGACGCCGCACCCGTGGTGGGGGTGGTGGGCAGCGGACTCGACGTGGTCTACCCCAGGGGCAACCGCGATCTGTGGGACGCCGTGAGCGCGGCCGGAACCCTCCTGAGCGAGGCGCCGCTGGGCGCCGAGCCGGAGGGCTGGCGCTTCCCGGCCCGAAACCGATTGCTGGCCGCGCTGGCCGACGTCGTCGTGGTGGTGGAGTCCAAGCGGGCAGGAGGCTCCTTGCACACCGTCGAGGAGGCCATCCGGCGCGAGGTCACCGTCATGGCGGTGCCCGGCTCGGTCCGCAACCCGGCCGCGGAGGGCACCAACCTGCTGCTCAGCGAGGGCTGCGCTCCGGCCTGCTCGACCGACGACGTGCTGGTCGCCCTGGGCCTGGCCACCGCGGGCATGGCCGGCCGGGCGATGCAGCCCGGCTCCACCGCCGGCGCGGCCCGCGGCGTCCGGCAGTCCGGCCGCGCCGGGGCCGGCCCGGCGGGCGGCCCGATCGACATCGACGGCCTCGACTCGCTCCAGCGGAGGCTGCTCGAACTGCTCGATGACGGCCCGGTGAGCCTCGACGCGCTGGTGCTGCGGGCCGGAGCGCCCGCGCCCGACGTGCTTGTGGCAGCCGAGGGCCTGGAACGCCTCGGCCTGCTCGCCCGCGACGGCGCCCTCGTCCTGCGGGCCTGATACCAGGCGCCCTTGCCGGTGGCGGCTCATGGCGCGACTCGACAAGCTCCGCAAGAAGGCGGAGCGGAACCCCGACAATCTCAACTGGAGCGACTTCCGCGCTCTGTGCGAGGGTTGCTTCGGACCGCCCCGGGACCAGAGCAGCAGTCACATCACATTCCGGGTTCCGTGGCTTCCAGGTCACCTGGTGAACATCCAACGCAGCGGCAAGACGGCCAAGGGATACCAAGTGCGGCAGGTGCTAAGTTACATCCGCGAGATGCCTGATGAGTGACGTTGAGCAATACAACTACCGTTCGGTCTGGTCGTCGCCGGATGCGGAATGGGTCGGCCTGTGCGACGCGTTCCCTGGGTTGAGTTGGCTGGAGAAGGACAAGCAGGCCGCGCTCGACGGCATACGCATGATGGTCCGCAGGGCGCTCGACATCTTCGAAGAGGATGGGATGGCACCGCCGGCGCCCACCCCAACAGGTGCTGATGCTGCAAGTCACACGGTCCCGAGCCCTCAAGCGGGTCGCCCCAACCAGATCAACCCGAGCCCGCCGCATTAGGGGCAACCGCCTGGGTTGTCACAGCCGGCGACTCAAGTTCCGTGCGAACGCCTTGTGGAAAATTACACTCGTACTGTGGACAACTGGGGCTTGAGGGCATGGCTCGACTCCTTGAGCGGCGTGGCCGACTCCACCAGGGCCGTGTACGCACGGGACGCCACTGCGGCTGTGCAATGGCTCGAGGAGGCGGGTGTGGCCGGCCCATCGGCGGTGGGCCGGAGGACCCTGCGCCGCTACCTGGCCGAACTGGGCGCCAACCGCTACGCGGCCCGCACCATCAGCCGCAAGGTCTCGGTGCTGCGACGCTACTTCGACTGGGCCCGCCGCACCGGCCGTGTGGTCGCCGACCCGACGCTCGGGCTGGCCCCGCCCAGGGGGCCGTCGAAGCTGCCGCAGGTGCTCAAGGACGACCAGATCCACACGCTCATCTCCAAGCCGGCCCGTGCCGGGAACGACCAGGCCCGCGATGCCCGCGATCTGGCCATAGTCGAGATGCTGTACGGCAGCGGTCTGCGGGTGAGCGAGTTGTGCGGCCTCCGCCATGAGGACTTGGATCTGGACAAGACCGAAGTTCGGGTCTGGGGCAAGGGCTCCAAGCAGCGCCTGGTGCCGCTCAGCGATCCGGCCGTAGCCGCGCTGCGTGCCTGGCTGGCGGATCACCGCAACTCGTTCGTCACTGTCGACACCCCTGCTGACGCTGTCTTCCTCAACCAGCGGGGCCGGGCCATGACACCCCGCGACGTGCGCCGGGCCATCGATCGCCGCAGCGTCGTGCCGACCCATCCCCACGCCCTGCGTCACACCTTCGCCACCCACCTGCTCGACGGCGGCGCCGACCTGCGGGCCGTGCAGGAGCTGCTGGGCCACGCCGACATCGCCAGCACCCAGATCTACACCCACGTCAGCCGCGAGCGCCTGCGCGAGGTGCACCGGACATCGCATCCCAGGGCCTAAGTTTGCTGGCTGGTGACTGACGACCACCCCGACCAGGATCCCGGAGCGGCTGAGCCTGCGGGGACCGCCGAGGACGACACCGCCGTTCTCACCGCGACGCTGCTGTCGGAGGAGTCGGTGCGGCGCGGCGCTCAGGCCCGCGCCAGTGAGCAGGTGCTCTTCGCCGACGACCTCCTGCCTGGGGTCGGCGACGAGGAGGTGCCGCTGCGCGAGGGCCTCGCGATGGGCGGTGCCTTCACCTTCATCGTGCTGCTCGTGCTCAACAGCCTCGACGAGCTCGAACAGGCCGCCATGGCCGTGCTGGCCCCCGATATCCGCGACACCTTCGGTGTGTCCGACGGCACGATCACCTTCATAGCGTCTGCCTCTGCGGCCTTCGTGGTGCTGGGCGCCTTCCCGATGGGCTGGCTGGCCGACCGCATCAGACGAGCACCGATCGTCGGGGTCGCGAGCGCTTTGTTCTCTGCGCTGGTGTTCCTCTCGGGCTTCGCGGTGAACGCGTTCATGCTGTTCTGGACCCGCTTCGGGGCCGGCATCGCCAAGTCGAACACGATCCCGGTGCACAGCTCGCTGCTGGCCGACACCTACCCCATCGGGGTTCGGGGCCGCATCGGCGGTCTCACCCAGTCCACGGGCCGGGCCGTGGCCGCCATCAGCCCGATCGCGGTGGGCACCGTGGCGTGGGTCGCCGGCGGTGACGAGGGCTGGCGGTGGGCGTTCTTCCTGCTGGGCCTGCCGGTGGCGGTGTTCGCGGTGGCCGCCTTCCGGATCCCCGAACCGACCAGGGGCCAGTGGGAGAAGACGTCTGTCCTCAGCCAGGTGATCTCCGACCCCGACCCCGCTCCCATCTCGGTGGAGGCTGCCTTCGCCCGGCTGCTGAGGATCCAGACCGTCAGAGCGGTGCTGTTCGCGTTCGTCGCTCTGGGCTTCGTGCTGTTCACGATTCCCGTGCAGTCGAACCTGTTCCTGGAGGACGAGTTCGGTCTCGGCACGTTCGGGCGGGGGGCGGCCACTTCGGTAGCCGGTTTCGCCGCGGCGGTGGTGCTGCCGCTGGTGGGGCTGCGCTTCGATCGGCTTTACCGCCGCGACCCGTCCTTGACTCTGCGGCTGATCGGGGGCCTGCTGCTGCCGACCGCGTTCCTGGTGCCGCTGCAGTTCGCCATGCCCAACGAGTACCTGTTCGTGGTGGTGGACGTGCCCCGCACCGTGCTGTCGTCAGCCGCGTTCGCCATGGTCGCCCCGGTGGTGTGGTCGATCGTGCCCTACCGGCTGCGAGGCCTGGGCTCAGCGTTGATCACCCTGTTCATCTTCCTGTTCGGCGCAGTGGGTGGATCACTGGTGGCGGCGTTCCTCGTCGACTCCTACGGGGTGCAGACCGCGGTGACCGTTCTGTCCCTCCCGGCGGTGACCATCGGCTCGCTCTTCCTGATTCGGGGCTCGCGGTCGATCAAGCACGACCTGTCGATGGTGGTTGCCGAACTCACCGAGGAGCTGGCTGAGCACGACCGCAGGCGCATCGACCCGGAGTCCACCCCGGCGCTGCAGGCCAGCAACATCGACTTCAGCTACGGCGCGGTGCAGGTGCTCTTCGACGTCTCCTTCGAGGTGGCTCAGGGCAAGACGTTGGCCCTGCTCGGCGCCAACGGCGCGGGCAAGTCGACCGCGCTGAGCGTGGTCACCGGACTGTTCACGCCCGAGCGGGGCGAGATCCGCATGCACGGGCGCTCGATCACCTACACCACCCCGGAGCAGCGCTCCGCGATGGGCGTGCAGATGCTGCCCGGCGGGCGGGGGGTGTTCCGTGAGCTGAGCATCGAGGACAACCTTCGCATCGGCGCCTACAAGTTCCGGCGGGACCCCGCCGACGTGCATCGGCGCATCGATCGGGTGGTCGAGATGTTCGAACAGCTCGAGGGCCGTCTCGGTGAGCGAGCCGGCGACCTCTCCGGCGGGCAGCAGCAGATGCTTGCGCTGGCCCGGGTAATGATGCACGACCCCGAGATCCTCATCATCGACGAGATGAGCCTCGGACTGGCCCCCACCATCGTCCAGGACCTGGTGGCCGGACTCCAGCGACTGCGTGAGGCCGGGCAGACGATGATCGTGGTGGAGCAGTCACTCAACCTGGCGCTGTCGCTGGCCGACGACACGGTGTTCCTCGAGAAGGGTGAGGTTCGTCACGCCGGGCCGGCGCAGGATCTCATCGAGCGGCCCGAACTGCTGCACGCAGTGCTGTTCGGCGCCGGCACCGGCCCGGCACCGGGTCCTGCCGGCGACGCCGGGGCCGGCAGCACAGGCTCCGGCGACAGCGCCGGGGCCGGCAGCACCGGATCGCCCTCCGACCCGGGCGACGGAGACTGAGCCGCGGTGGTTCTGGCAGCCTGGATCACAAAGCAGCTCGTGTTCAACGGAGCGGTCACGGGCCTGGTCATCGGCATGCTCGCCATGGGCATCGTCCTCATCTACCGCTCCACCCGGGTGATCAACTTCGCGGTGGGGAACCTGGGGCTGCCCGCGGCCGGCTTGTTCGCCCTGATGCAGATCGACTGGGGCTTCCCCTTCTGGATCGGCCTGGCCACGGCCCTGCTGATTGGCACGCTGGCCGGAGCGCTGGTGGAGCTGACCGTCGTGCGCCGCCTGTTCAGCCGCCCCCGGGTGATACTGCTGGTGGCCACCGTGGGCGTGGCCCAGTTGATGCGGGCGGTGATCGCCGCGTTCCCCGACATCACCGACACGACCCAGCGCTATCCGGTGGCGGCCCGCACCATTTGGGAGAACGCACCGTTCGGCCTGCGCATCGCCGCTCCCCAGGTGGCGATCATCGTGGTGGTGCCCATTGTCGCGGTCGCTCTGGGCTGGATGCTGAACCGCACGACCTTCGGGCGTGCAGTCGCCGCGTCGGCCGGCAACCCCGACTTGGCCCGCTTGTCGGGCGTGAACCCGAAGGTGGTGTCCACGTTCGTGTGGACGGCAGCCGGCCTGCTGTCGTCTCTGTCGATCATCTTGCTGAGCGGCCAGTCGGGGGCGGTGACCGGCCTGGCGAACCTGGGACCGCTCACCTTGGCCCGAGCGCTGGCCGCGGCCGCCATAGCCGGAATGAGATCGTTTCCCAGAGCAGTCATGGCGGGCCTCGCCATCGGGGTGACCGAGTCGGTGGTGAGATTCAACTACCTGTCCGAGGCCGGTCTGATCGACTTCCTGCTGTTCTGCGCGGTGCTGGTGGCGGTCTACGTGCAGAGCCGCGGCAGCCCCGAGGAGGCGATCCTGGCATTCGTTCCGCGCATCCGGCCGGTGCCGGCTCGCCTCGAACGGCTGCGATGGGTCCGGGCCCTGCCCCGGATCGCGCTCGCCGCCACGCTGGCCTTCGCCATCGTCCTGCCACTGATCGTGACGCTGCCGTCCAGGCATCTGCTGTACGCGACGGTTCTGGGCTTCGCCATCTGCGCCATGTCGGTCACCGTGATCACGGGCTGGTCGGGCCAGCTGTCGCTGTCGCAGATGGCCTTCGCGGGGATCGGAGCGCTGTCGGGGGCGGCGTTCAGCCGGGGCTTGGAGCTCGATATCGGCTGGCGCAGCTTCCGCCTGATCGACTTGGAGGCAGCCGGGGTGCCCTTCGTGGTGTCGATCCTGCTGGCGACCCTGTTCACCGCCCTGGCGGCCCTGCTCATCGGCGCTGGAGCGCTGCGGGTGCGCGGCCTGATGCTGGCGGTGAGCACGTTCGCGTTCTCGATCGCATCGACCCAGTACCTGTTCCGCCGACCGTTCTTCACCGGCGGGAGCAGTTCGAGCGTTCCCTACGACCGGGGCACGCTGTTCGGCATCGATCTCTCGTCTCAGCGGTCGTACTACTACTTCACGCTGGGTGGCTTCGTGATCGCCTATGCCGTGGTGTCGAGGCTGCGGCGCAGCGGCATCGGCCGCTCCACCATCGCAGTGCGTGACAACGCGGCCGGCGCGTCCGCCTACACCGTGAGCCCCACCAGGGCGAAGCTCACCGCGTTCGCCCTGGCCGGGGGGCTCGCCGGCTTCGGCGGCGCGCTGCTGGGCGGCCTGGTGCAGAACATCCGCTTCTCGCAGGTGCTGTTCCAGGTCGAGGACTCGCTGCGGGTTGTAGGCATGGCCGTGATCGGCGGGCTGGGCTCGGTCACCGGCGCGGTGCTGGGCGCAGTGTGGGTCGAGGGGATGCCGGCCTTCTTCGGCGACAACGATCTGGTGCCGCTGTTCACCTCGAGCATCGGGCTGCTGGTCATCATCATGTACCTGCCCGGCGGCTTCATCCAGGTGGTCTACTCAGCCCGGGACGGCCTGCTGAGCTGGCTCGAATCCCGACTGCCGACCGAGGATGCTCCTGATGTCGCCCCGGCCTCGCCCGCCAGCCTGAGCCGCCGGGACCCAGCCGGCGTCGACGTCGGTGACGTTGTGATGCGGACCGAGAACGTGTCGGTGCGCTTCGGCGGCAATCAGGCCGTGTCGCAGGTCAGCGTCGAGGTGCGCCGCGATGAGATCGTCGGCCTGATCGGCACGAACGGCGCCGGCAAGACCACCCTGATGAACGCGGTCGGCGGGATGGTCGGCTGCGAGGGCCGCGTTGAGCTGATGGGACGGGACCTGACCGGCGTGTCCGCCGCGCGCCGAGCCCGTGCCGGCCTGGGTCGGACGTTCCAGGGGGCCACGCTGTTCCCGGAGCTGACCGTGCGTGAGACGGTGATGGTGGCTCTGGAGGCCCGGGGCCGCACGCCGTTCCTCTCGACTGCGCTGCACTTGCCCCACACTCTGGTCAACGAGAGACGCCGCCGCGCCGAGGCTGACGAGCTGATCGACTGGTTCGGCCTGGGCGCCTACGCCGACCACTACGTGTCGGACCTGTCCACCGGCTCCAGGCGCATTGTCGAGCTGGCCGGCCTGCTGGCGCTCGACGCCCGGGTGTTGTGCCTGGACGAGCCCACCGCCGGCGTCGCCCAGCGCGAGACCGAGGCGTTCGCCCCCCTTGTCCGCAGGATCCGCAGCGAGCTGGGTGCCGGAATCCTGCTGATCGAGCACGACATGACGGTGATCATGGGAGTCAGCGATCGGGTGTATTGCCTGGAGTCCGGGTCGGTGATCTCGGCGGGCACTCCCGACGAGGTCAGGAACGACCCGCTGGTCGTCGCCAGCTATCTCGGCACCGCCGGCGAGGCTGCGGGCTAGCCGCGGCCGCCAAGAACGGGCGCGAATAGGCGCAAGTCCGTCGCGTTGCGAAGGGGTGTTTCCCGCTCTTGTTCGCTGCGACCTGAGGGCCGCTCGGGCCACGGCCTCGCCCGCATGGGCCGGATTCGTTCGCCTGCCCGCTCGGCCTCTGAGGCGAGTCGGTATACTGCGCCGCCCGTCGGAGGCAGTCTGGGTTGGCGAATCCCCGCCACTGGACCAGAGGAATCCCTGGAGGAGCACGGTGTCAATGATCCACAAGCGGACACAGAGAGCACTGGGGGCGCGGGCGGTGGCTCTCGTTGCCGCGCTGGCTCTGGTAGCTGCGGCCTGCGGTGGCGGTGACGAAGCGGACGACGAGGCGCCGGCGGTGGACACCGGCGGCGCCGGCACTGAGGTCGACAGCTCCGGCAGCGACAGCTCCGGCAGCGACGGCTCCGGCACTGACAGCCCGTCCGAGGAGACGACCGAGGAGACGGCCGCGCCGTCTGAGGGAGACCCTGAACCGACCGAGCCGGACTCCGAGCCGGCCGCGGACAGCAGTGCAACCGAGCAGCCGACCGGCGAGGCCGACGGAGAGGCCGCGGTCGACGAGCCCTCCGAAGAGGCCGCGGCACCCCTGACGTGGAGCCGCCTGGCCCCGAACATGGCGCCCGACGACCCTTCGGAGCTCACCGCGTCGTGGCGGGGTGTGACCCCTGACACGATCACGATCGGCGTCTCCATGCTCAACTTCGAACTCCTGCAGGAGATGGGACTCACGGCCGCGGGCTGGGGCGACCAGCAGGGCGTCTTCCAGGCCCTGGTCGACGACCTGAACGCCAACGGCGGGATCCTGGGCCGCAAGGTCGTGGCCGTGTACGACTACTACAGCCCCATCGACGCGGCCGACGCGGAACGGGCGTGCACGGTTCTCACGCAGGACAACGAGGTGTTCGCGGCCGTGCTCGGATTCGTCGGCCCGTTGGCCGGCACCGCCGACCCCTGTTTCGTCGGGACCAACAACACGGTGCTCGTCGGAGGTGAGCACTCCCCCGACGAGGTGGCCCTGGCCGAGGCGCCGTGGTTCAACGTGGAGCCCAGCACCGAGGATGCGACGTCCAACCTCCTCGACCTGCTGGTCGAGACCGGCAGAGCCGACGGGGTCAGGGTGTTCGTGGTGTCGCACCAGTCCGCGACCGGCGACGAGCCGCTGGTGCTCGAGGGGCTCAGCGCGCGTGGGATCGAGGTGGTGGGCACTGCCGTCCTCGACGCCAACGACGGCGACACCGCTGCTCAGGACCAGTTGATGCAGGTCATCTCCGAACGGATCAGGGCCGATGGGGCCGACACCGTGATGATCAACGGCAACCCGGCCGCCACCATCCGGGGCCTGGGCCTGAACGGGCTGCTCGACTCGGTGACCGTCTGGAGCAACGACGCGCCCGGGCTCAACAATCTCGGGGAGACCTTCGACCACGAGTGGGCTCGGGGCGCGATCTCCTCGGACGGCCCCTCCGAGCTCGACATCTGGAACGACGACGTGTTCCAGGACTGCGTGCGGGCGGTCAACGACGCCGGCATCGGGGCCGACCTGCGGCCCACGGCAGAACTGGCCGACGACGACGAGAACTGGTTCAACCCGACCCGCCGCTACTGCGGCCATCTGTCGCTGTTCGCGCAGATCGCGGCCGCGGCCGGTCCGAATCTCACGCCGGAGACGTTCGAGCAGGCGGCCTACACGCTGACCGACTTCGTCCTGCCGGGCTTTCCCGCGAACTCGCTGTCGCCCACCAAGCTCGGCGCCCGCGACCTGTACCGGCTCACGACGTTCGATCCCGACGTCGGCAACGGCGAGAACGTGCCGCTCACCGACCTCATCGACATCGTCCCATAAGCCAGGCCTGATCGGTCACGGGGAATCCGTGAGCGGCCGGGCCGGGCGCTCTGCCCTGTTCGGCGAGCTGTCGACCGGCCGCCCGGTCGCCCCGGACGGTACAGGCCCCCGCTAGCGCGGGGCGGGGCGGTACTCGTCGATCGGGGTGATGCAGATGTTCTCCTCGCCGAAGGGGGCCGGCTTGGTGCACGGATACTCGAATCGCATCGTGTGGATGGCGTCGGGTGCCTGCGTCTTGCCCGGTCGCAGTGTCATCGGCAGCATCTCGTTGGAGTCGATCGGCCCCAGATTGGCCAGCGTCGTGTAGATGTCGGCCCGGGTGGGGTTGTCGCCCGCCTCATAGATGGCCCGCAGGGCTGTGCGCATGAGGTTGCAGACCGTGGTCACCATCCCGTAGGCCGACGAGCCTGACCCGTCGAGGCGGCCCTCGTTCTCGTGGTTGGCCCCCGATGCGTTGTTGGCCGCGTAGGTGTCGTTGCACATCTCGTTGAACGGCCGCGGCTGGTAGTCCTCGAGCCGGTAGACGCCGGTGTCGGCGTCGTCGATTATCAGAGCCCCGTTGTAGAGGTTGCCGGCCGTCTCGCCGCCGAACGCCACGACCTTGGACGCCACCAGTTCGGCGGCCTGGGAGTTGAAGTCCGAGGCGTAGAACTGCACGTCGCCGGGCTCGAATCCCTGGTTGGCCATCTCCGTCAGGTAGCTCGGCGTGGACACGACGTTGAGGACGTTGAAGAAGACGTCGATGCCGGCCGCCTTCATCCGCTGCACCGAATCGACCACACCCTCGAGGCAGAAGGTGGTGCCTCCACAGCCGATGACGTCGAAGACGGCCACATCGATGCCCTTGGACCTGAGGGTCTCCACCAGGCCCGCTTCGACCGCCTCGTACTGGCCGGGAGTGTCGGGCGCGGCGATGCCGATCGTCTTGCCGTCGAGCTGTCCGCGGTCCGCGAGGTCGGCCGCCAGCCATCGCACGCTCTCCTCCAGCGTCGGCGACACCGAGATGAGCCGGTCCTCGCCCCGGCGCATGAACTCCTCGCTCTGGCCCTGAGTGGAGATGAACGCGGTCTGGTTCTCCTCGACGATGCACAGGTTGGCCGATCCCTGGAATCCGCTGGAGTTGAGCAGGATCACGCCCTTGTGGTCCTCGATGGCCTGGATGCACGCCGCGTTGCGGTCCTCGTCCACCGTGGCGCCGAGAACCTCCAGTTCGATGGTGTGCAGCTCGATCATGCGGCCCCGCACGCCTCCGCACTGCTCGTTGACCACCGCCGTGAACGTGTCGAACATCTCGGCCACGTTGCCCACCGGAACGGCGAAGCCCATGGCGGCGAAGTCCTCCAGCTTGGACCGCAGGTGCACCAGCGAGATGGAGTCGGCCTCGATGCCGGCATCGGTGGCGACCCTGTCCGGGGCCGGGTCGTGGGCGTGGCAGAAGGCGTCGAGCTGGGCGAAGGGGTGGTCGCCGCGGTCGAAGGTGGCCTGGAACTCGTCGAATATCCCGTCGCGGGGATCGTCGAAGATGTTCGGGGGCGGACCCTCGGGCTCCGCCGGGGCGGGCTCGTCGTCGGGCGCCTCGCCGGAGTCCTCGGGCTCGGGGGCGGCCGCTTCTGTCGTGGTGGCCTCCGGCTCCGTCGTGGTCGTCCCGGCCTCGGGAGTCTCATCCGAGCCGTCGGGCTCGGTCGTGTCAGGCTCCGCGGTGTCGGGTGCCTGCGTCGTGGGCGCGGCCGTGCCGCCGTCATCGGAGTCCGTCACTTCGCCCCCGCAGGCCGCAGCCACGAAAGCCAGGCACACAACCGGGACGAGCGCGAGGCGCAGTCGTTGCATCATCTGATTCTCCGTCCGCTCTGAGTGACCCCGACGGGGCTGAGGACAAGTCTTCTCCACTTGTGTGAACCGCACAAGTCGATTCGTGAACGCTCATGAGTGCTCCGCGGACGGGCTGGGCTACTGTCTGCGCACCGATCGCACCCCTGCCGGTCGGTCGGAGCGTGGCGAGGGGGAGAATGGCAGACGACGCGCCGGAGATGACCGGACCTGAGCCGTCGGTCGCCGATCTGGCGGAGGCGATCCTCGAGGAGGAAGCCAGACGCCGAGCCGAGCAGGCCGAGCGCGACGCCGAGACCGTCCTTCCCGACGACCTGCTGCCGGGCGTGGGTGACGCACCCATGACCCTGCGAGAGGGTCTCCGGGCCGGCGGCAGGGCGACGGTGTTCGTCATGTTCCTGCTCGCCTTCATCGACGAGATGCCCCGAGCGATCCGGGTGCTCGCCCCCGACATCCAGGACTCGCTCGACATCAGCGACACCGTGCTCTTCGGCATCCTCGGTTTCGGCGGCGTCACCCTGGTGCTGGGCGCGGTCCCCATGGCCGCTCTCGCCGACCGGGTCAAGCGGGTGGCCATCATCCCGGTGGCTACGGCCTTCTGGGGTGTGACAGCGTTCTTGAGCGGCCTCATCGTCAACCCCTTCCAGCTGTTCCTCACCAACGCGGGAACCGGCTTCGGGCAGGCCTACCGCATTCCTGTCTCGAACTCGTTGCTGGTGGACACCTACCCCATCCCGGCCCGCAGCCGGATCTTCGCTCTGGAGGGACTCGGCCGGCCCGTCGGCCATCTCTTCGGCCCGCTGATAATCGGAGGCATTGCTGCGCTGGTGGGCGGCGACGAGTCCTGGCGGGCCGGCTTCTTCGTGGTCGCGGTCGCGCCGGTGGTGGCTGCCGTCGTGTCCGCTCTGATGCTGCGCGAGCCGCCGAGAGGCCGCTTCGAGAAGGAGGCGGTGTTCGGTGACACCGACGTGCAGGTGGACGAGCTGCCGGTGTCGATCGGCACTGCCTTCGCCCGGCTCCGCAAGATCAGGACCTTCTACTTCCTGTCCACCGGTGTGGGCGTGCTCGGCTTCGCCCTGATCGCCATCCCCATCCAGTTCAACCTGCTGCTCGAGGACAAGTACGCCATGGGACCCTTCGAGCGGGGCGTTGTCGAGTCGCTCATCTGGGTGGCCGCGCTGATCGGACTGCCCGTGGCCGGCCGGCTCTTCGACCGCGGGTTCCGCCGCGATCCGGCCGCCATGATGCGCCTGGCAGGCCTGCTGGTGATGGTTACCGGCGCGGTGTTCGCGGTGGCCCTCCCCATGAAGATCCTCGGCGGGCTGGTCGCGCTGATGGCCGTGGCCCAGACCCTCGTCTCGATGGCCTTCGTGGCCGCCCCTTCGATCATCGCGGCGGTGTCGCCCTATCGCATCCGGGCCCAGGCCTTCGCCCTGTTGCCGGTGTTCATATTCCTGATGGGCGGCTTCTTCGGCGGGTTGATCGTGGGCCAGCTCTCCGACGCCTACAACGAGCGCACCGCCATGCTGGTGGCCGCGCCGCCGGCCGCCCTGATCGGCGGCGCCCTCATCGCCTACGGCAGCCGGTTCATCCGCTCCGACATCTCCCGGTCGGTCGAGGAACTGCTCGAGGAGCAGGAGGAGCAGCAGCGGGCAGTGGCCGATCCTGCCTCGGTGCCCGCACTGCAGGTCCACAACCTCGACTTCGCCTACGGCAGTGTGCAGGTGCTCTTCGACGTGTCCTTCGAGGTGGCGAAGGGCGAGGTCCTGGCCCTGCTGGGCACCAACGGCGCGGGCAAGTCCACCCTGCTGCGGGCGGTGAGCGGGCTGGGGATCCCCGACCGCGGCGTGGTGCGGCTCGGGGGCCGCACCATCACCTACGCCGAGGCCGAGGACCGTTTCGCCGCCGGGCTGGTGCAGCTCAGGGGCGGGGAGGGGGTCTTCGACGAACTCTCGGTCGCCGACAACCTCAGAGCCTCCGTGCTGGCATCGGGTCTGAGCGACGTCGAGTCCGCGGCTCGGGCCGACCGGGCGTTGAGCCTGTTCCCGGCTCTGGCCGAGCGCACCAACCTCGCGGCCCGCGACCTGTCGGGCGGGCAGCAGCAGATGCTGGCGCTGGCCATGGCCCTCATGCACGAGCCCGAGGTGCTGCTCATCGACGAGCTCAGCCTGGGGCTCGCTCCGGTCGTGGTGCAGGAGCTTCTCGGGGTGGTGGAGAGCCTGCGCGAGGCGGGACAGACGATGGTCATCGTCGAGCAGTCGCTCAATGTGGCCCTGGCCTTCGCCGACCGGGCCATCTTCATGGAGAAGGGCCGCATCCGGTTCGAGGGCCCGGCCCAGGAGCTGGCCGAGCGCGACGATCTGGCCCGGGCGGTGTTCCTGGGGGGCGAGGGCGGATGACCGCCCCGTCGAGCGCTGAGGACCCGGGGGCTGCGAGCCGATGATCGAGTTCCTCGGCATCACGGTCGGCCAGCAATCGGTGATGCTGGGCCTGGTGACGGGCCTCACCTACGCGGCCTTCGCGGCCGGGTTCGTGCTGATCTACCGCTCCACCGGCGTGCTCAACTTCGCCCACGGTGAGGTCGGGGCGTTCGGCGTGGCCCTGTTCGTCCTGCTGCTTGCCCAGTACCGCCTGAACTGGTGGCTGTCGTTCGTGCTCGCCCTGGCGGCCTGCGCCGCCATCGGCATGGCCATCGAGCTGGTAGTGATCAGGCGGCTGTTCGCCTCCCCCCGCCTGGTGGTCCTGATCGCCACCATCGGCGTCGGCCAGATAGTGATCTTCGCCAAGTTCCACCTTCCCAGCGTGGTCGCCCCGGGGCCGATCCCGGCTCCGTTCCAGGCGACGTGGACCCCCACCGACCACATCCGTCTCCAAGCCCGCGAGCTGGTCGTGCTGGCCGTGATCCCGGTGCTCATCGGCGTTCTGGCCTGGTTCATCTCGCGCACCCGCTTCGGGCTGGCCGTGAGGGCCTCGGCCTCCAACCCGGACACGGCTCGGGTCTACGGCACGTCGCCCCGGCGGACCTCGACGATCGTGTGGACCATCTCGGGCGCGTTCGCGGCGGCCACCGCCATCTTCCTGGCACCGCTGCAGGGCATCAACTCGGCCCAGGCCGGCACCGCGGCCATTGCCGAGCCGCTGCTGCTGCGGGTGCTGGTGGTGTCGCTGCTGGCCCGCATGCGCTCGCTGCCGGGCACGCTCGTCGGCGGGATGGCGGTAGGCGTGGCCGAGGCGCTCATCCGCGCCAACGTGGATTCTGCCAACCGCTCGGTGGTGGACGTGTACCTGTTCCTGGCCGTGCTGGTGGCCGTGCTGGTGGTGATCCGCACCACCGGCGAGCAGGAGTCCTGGTCGCTCGCGCCCCAGGTGCGAGCCATCCCGAGCCGCCTGGAGTCGGTGTGGTGGGTCCGCCGTCTCAACGCTTTGGGGTTCGTGGCCCTCTTCGGGTTCTTCGCCCTGCTGGGCATGACCCTCTCCACCAGCAGTGCGCTGTTCACGTGGACGAGCATCCTGCTGTTCGCCATGGTGGTGCTGTCGATGACGGTGCTCACCGGTTGGGCCGGCCAGCTGTCGCTCGGCCAGTACGCCTTCGTCGGTCTCGGGGGACTGACGGTGCTGGGACTGACCCAGGGCAACGACATCCCTGTGCCTTTCGACCTGTTCGATCTGTCGTTGCAACTCCCGTGGGCGCTGGCCATGGTGGTGGCCACCGCGCTCGGGGTCGTGGTGGCCGTGATCGTCGGCGTGCCCGCGCTTCGAGTACGGGGCCTGTTCCTGGCCGTCACCACCCTCGCGTTCGCGGTCGCTTCGGCGACGTGGCTGTTCCTGCAGGACTTCTTCACCGGCGGAACCTCCTTCCCCCGTCCGGCCGAGAAGCCCGTGCTCGACATCGGCCCGATCCATATCGACTTCGACGCCTCGCGCCGGAACTACTACTTCCTGTGCCTGGTCTCGCTGGCTGTGGTGGCCGCGGTGGTGGCCCGGTTGCGCCGCACCGGCATCGGGCGGTCGTGGATAGCGGTGCGCGACAACGAGGAGATGGCCGCGGCGTCCACCGTGTCGCCCACTCGAATGAAGCTGGCCGCCTTCGGTGTGGCCGGAGGCATCGCGGCCTACTCCGGAGGGCTGCTGGTGACGCTGGTGCCCTCGCTGCAGCCCGACTCGCTGTTCCGGGCCGGCGAGTCGATCGTGGTGGTGGCGACCGCCATCATCGGCGGCCTCGGCTCGGTGGCCGGCCCCATCCTCGGGGCCCTGTGGGTCCGGGGAATTCCCCAGGTCATTCCTGAAGAGCTCGACGACCTCGTGCGGCTGGTGACCAGCAGCATCGGGCTGCTGGTGCTGCTCATGTACTTCCCCGGCGGCCTGCTGCAGATCATCTACAGCATCCGCGACAAGCTGCTCGAACGGGCCGACCGCAGGATGGCGGAGAGGGGCGTCGCCACGGGCGCTGAGCCGTCGGCTTCCGGGGAAGAACCTGAGGTTCAGGAGGTGCCTCGGGCCGCGGCCCGGCCGGACCGGCCCCGCTCACCGGTGACGAGGAGCGCGGCTGTGGCCGCGGCCGGGCCGGGCCCGGCGCTGCAGACCCAGGACGTGTCGGTGCACTTCGGCGGCAACACCGCGGTCGATCGCGTCTCGGTGCATAT
Source organism: Candidatus Aldehydirespirator sp. (assembly GCA_965203575.1). Lineage (GTDB taxonomy): Bacteria > Actinomycetota > Acidimicrobiia > Acidimicrobiales > Aldehydirespiratoraceae > Aldehydirespirator. The sequence goes on along the minus strand of OZ241894.1, from coordinate 459,999 downwards.
CGACCACGGCGAGCTGGTGGGCTTGATCGGAACCAACGGCGCGGGCAAGTCCACGCTCCTCAACGCCATCAGCGGATTCGTTCCGGCTGAGGGGCGGGTGTTCGTGCTCGGAGCAGACGTGACGGCACGGCGCTCGCCGGCCCGCCACGCCCGTGGCCTGGGTCGGGGCTTCCAGGGCGCCCGCATCTATCCCGGCCTGACGGTGCGCGAGTCGCTGATGGTCGCCCTCGAGGCACGATCACACTCGCGTCTCGTGACATCGATGACCGCGCTGCCGCCGTCACCCGGCCAGGAGAGGACGAAGCGGGCCGAGGCCGACGAGATCATCGACTACATGGGCCTGACCCGTTACGCGGATCACTTCGTGGCCACGCTGTCGACCGGCACCCGCCGCATCGTGGAGCTCTCCAGCCTGCTGGCCGTCAACGCCCGCGTGCTGCTGCTGGACGAGCCGACCGGCGGGGTGGCCCAGCGCGAGGCCGAGGCGTTCGGTCCGCTCATCAAGCAGGTGCAGGCCGAGCTGGGCGCCTCGGTGATCGTCATCGAGCACGACATGCCGCTGGTGATGGGCATCAGTGACCGCGTCTACTGCCTGGAAGCGGGCGCAGTGATTGCGGAGGGCCCCCCGGATCAAGTGCGTCAGGACCCGCTGGTGATCGCCAGCTACCTGGGCACCTCTGACCAGGCCATCGGCCGCTCCGGCCCCTCCGGGCGCTAGGGGCCGCTGCTGCACCGGCGGCCCCTTCAGGGACGGCGGCGGGCGGGCATGACAGACTTGGCCGTTGATGAGGCAGTTCGTCGTGGTGCTGGCCCAGTCCGACAGCGAGGCGCTGCTGGAGGACGCGCTCACCCACGTCGACTGGATCCAGGCCGGGATCGTGCTGGTCGCCACCGTCGTGCTGGCGGTATCGGTGTCCAAGATCCTGCGCCGGGCCGTGTCCCGCGGCATCGGGCACGGCTTCGCGGCCATCCTGACGTCGCGGTTCTCGGGCTACGCCGTGTTCATCATCGGCCTGTCGTACGCGCTCACCGTGCTGGGCGTTCGGGTGGGGCCGCTGCTCGGCGCTCTGGGCCTCGGCGGTCTGGTGCTGGCGCTGGCCCTCCAGGGCGTGGTCGGCAACTTCGTGTCGTCGCTGATCCTGCAGACGCGCCGGCCGTACACGGTGGGCGACACCGTCGAGCTGGACGGCCATCTGGGGGTGGTGGAGGACATCGACTCCCGCACCACCCAGATCTGCGGCCTCGACGGCACCCACATCCGCATTCCCAACGCCAACGTGGCCGGGGCCACCATCGTCAACTTGACCCGGGAGCCGTTCAGGCGCAGCTCGCTGGCCGTGGGCGTGGCCTACGACACCGACCTGCAACAGGCGACCGACGCCATCTACGAGGCCCTCGAACGGGTGCCCCGGGTGATGTCGGAGCCGGAGCCGGCGGTGAACCTCGACGGCTTCGGCGACTCCAGCATCGGCTTCAACGTGCTCTACTGGCACGCCAGCGACGTTCCCTCCGAGCTGGCCACCCGCCACGACCTGGTGCTGGCCATCCACCAGGCGTTCGCGGCCTCCTCGATCACCATCGCCTTCCCGCAGGTGACGGTGTGGAGCGGCCACGAGCGCCCGGACCGGCTGTACGGAGGCAACGTGGGCGACGTGCGGGTCGCGTATCCCGGCCTCGACCAGCCCGAGTCCGAGCAGGAGCGCCGCGCCGCTCAGTGGCGCCTGCCCGGCCGCCGCCGTTCCGGCCCGGATCCGACCTCCTGACCTGCGGCCGGAATCGGTCGTCGCCGACGCATTCGATGGTCCGCTGAGGAGCAGGTGAACCGGCTTTGGGGGCTCAGTCGAGCAGGCCCTCCGTGACGGCCCTGCGGATGCCGTCCTCGCGGCTCTGCACGCCGAGTTTGTTCCACAGACTGGCGAGGGCTCGGTAGATGGACCGCTCTGAGTAGTTCATCGCCGCGGCCAGGTCCACAATCGCCGCGCCCGCCGCCAGCCGCTTCAACATGAGACGCTCGTGGTCATCTAGCATCTCCGGCGGCAGGTCATCCAGGTGTTCCCGTACGGCGACTGCGGCCTGCGCCAGTCGGCGGGCGCCGTCGTCGGTGGTCAGCTTGGCCAACGCGTCGAAGCGGATCACCAGCGGTGGGGAGTCCCGCCCTTCGGTCTCTATCGACGGCACCGCGCCGGACTGCCGCGGCTTGGTGCCCGACGAGTCCAGATGCGCTTCGATGGCAGCGCTGGCGCACCGCATGTAGTCGCTGACTATCGCCCAGTCCTTGGCCATCCGCGCCGGGATCGAGCCCTCGGCCATCGTCTCTACGCAGCGACTGAATAAGGCCCCGATATTGCGCTGGTACGACGGGTGTAGCGACTCGGCATAGATCCGCACTGCCTCACGGTGATAGCCAGGCGTCCACGGCTCCTCATGGGGCCCCTCTGCGACACCGTGGCCGTGGGCTTCGACGATGGCAGCCGCGCCTCCGGCGATCCGGCCGCAGGCCAGGCGCACCTGCACACGCACCTGCGCCTCCGAGAAGCCGCCGATCATCGCCGAGAGCGTAGCGAGACCTTGACAGCGCCTGACACCACCTGCCAAGAGGTTGGCATGAGTCTGCCGCAGGTTGGCAGACGTTTGGTACTCACCGACGCGAGCGGTCCGGTAGGAACATGAACAGCCAACACATCAACCTTGCTGCTAGATCGGCAGCGGGGCCGTAGCAGAAGGAGATCAAGATGACTATCAAGCGGAGGATCGGCGTGCTGGTTCCATTGGTGCTGGCACTCCTTGCGTGGACTCTGGCCTTCGCAGGTCCCGCATCAGCACGGACAGAGCCGCCAGCCGAGGAAGAGTCACCTGCGGACGGTGGCCTCCCAGACCAGGACTTAGGCGGCCAAGTCACCCGCGAAGGGCCGCAGGTGCAAGTGACTGAGGCCGACGGTGTGCGATTCTATGGGGCTTCTAAGTTGGTGACGTCTCAGCCGGAAGAGGGATCTCCTCTGATGGATATCGTTTCAAGCCACCCAGAATTCAAAGTCCGCTATGATAACGTCATCCAAGCCAATTCCGGTGCTGCCAAGTGGGTACGCCACTACTATGCCATCACGCACCGGCTGACCGGTTCGGGCCCCTACGAGGCTGAGGCGCATGCTGTCTTGATCGAAGGGGATTCGTACGAAGATGAACAGGTCTTCAGCGGTTTCACTCATTCGTGCGCTGCCGTCGTGAAGGTCAACGGCAGGGCAATAACTTGTATTTCTCCGAAGTTCAGCACTTCGCCGGGCGATAAGTGGTTCGCGATCTCGGGTCACTACTACGACCACGGCAACGACGGCGAGATCGACGACAGCATTGCTGGAGAGCTGGACTTTGTGTGGACCGCTCCGAGCAGCTGAGTCTCTGAGTAGTTGAGCCGATGCCTTCCCGACGTGTAGTCCTAGAGCTGCTGACAGCGTCATTGCTCATAGGTGGATGCAGCGGGGGGATCCGGGACGGATCCCCCCGCCAATACGACATTTCGCAATACGACATTTCGGTGGCTTCCACCGTCAGTTTGGAAGACGGCATTGGGACGCTCAGCGTGGCGGAGGCTGAACTCCTTCGCAATCGGGGTGCCGGTCAGACGCCCGCAGACCTTCCATCCCATGCCATCGCTGTGGCGTTCTTTGGGGTGGGCGAGCACGATGATCCGCCGCGGCGGCCCTCCGAGTTGCTCGTCGCGAACTACTGGTCGCAGCCCTTGCGGATGAACGTCGTCTGCCTGGTGGACGGGGTCCAAGCATCTTGCTCCCAAGACGCGGGAGTGTGGCGGGTCGAACTCGACGAGCCCGGCCTGGCCATCGTCGCTCTTCCCGAATCTGACGCACGACGGGACGTGATCTTGGCGGAGGAACGCGACTATCTGGCGGGACGGGTCTATCCCGTCTCGCGCGTGCGATCTATCGACGGATGGGACGTTCCCTTCTCGACCGTCAGCGATCCGCCGCCGGTAATCACGAACCCACTCGGGGGATGCGACTGGGCCCTGTTGATGGACAACCTCGATCCGCGGGAGACGTTCAAGCCGCTGCGGACCAAGGGAGACGGATCTGTCCATCTCGTGATGAGCGCGTGCCCGGGTGGTGAAGGCTATGAGATGCGTCCTCTCGTCCTGCTAGACGACACCACCGTTGCCCGGATAGAAACGTTCCAACCATTTGTTGCTGAGCCGGGCACCACCTACGCGTTGAAGATTCCAGACGAACTGTTCGAGACGGCACGAACGATCAGGGGCGCAGTGGCCCGCAGGGCCCGGGCCAGCGGCCACTGGACCACGCATCCACTCTTCACAGCCGCCGACCCGAGGTAAGGAGCTATGCGGAGAATTTGGAGCTCGCTGCTCTCCGTGCTGATCGGGTTGGCCACCTTCTTGTTGCTAGTTCTTATCTCGGCGCAGTTGGGCAATGTCGGTGTCGTAGAGCTTTGGGTGACACTCGCAGTCTCTTGCGCAGGGGCGTACGTCGCCTATCGCCGGCTCGCCCGGCGTGTCCGGGACGGGTGAGTGTTGTCACGCTAGACGAGGACGCCGAGAGGGGCGGTGGCGATGCGGTCGTCGAGACGGAAGCCTGTTGTACCCGGATGGACGACTAGCCCGGCCCGGAAGTCCTCTCCGAGACGGTCCCGCAGAGCGGCCAGATGGCGGGCGTCGCCAGCGGTGACGGTTTGTGAGAGCTTCGCCTCGAAAGCGATGATGCTCCCGTCGGGCAGGTCGACGACGAGATCAATCTCGTGGTCGCCGCCTGCCGAACGCAGGTGGCCGAACCGCCAGCCCAGCCCTAGCGCGTCGGCAGTGGCGGTGATCTGAGACACGACGACGCTCTCGAACAGCTCACCGAGCCGGCTCGGGCGTCCGCTGAGCACCGAGGCGGTGTGATGGTGGTCTGCCGCTGCGAGCGCCGGATCCACCAGATGCCGCTTGGGCCGCCTTGTGAGCCTCTTGAGGGCGCGGCTCGACCAGCCGGGCAGCTCCTCGATCAGTCCCAGGCGCTCGAGCAGGTCGTGGTAGGTCTCGCCGGTCGCCTTGGCCACTCCGGCGGCGTGATGGATGGACGCGTGGTCGGCGGTGGTGCCGACCACCGCAGCGTAGGCCCTCAGGTAGCGGCGGAGCTTGCCCACGTTGCGAAGCGCCGATGAGATCTCGGCGAGATCGCGCGACACCGAGAGATCCAGGTAGGAGCGAAGGGCGTCCTGATGGTCTGCGGCGTCCATGCCGAGGTATCCGGGCAGACCGGACTCGACGGTGGGGGCGACCTGCTCGGCGGGCGAGAACGGGGAGCGCGCGCCGCGCACTGCGTCGATGCCTCGCACGGCGAGATCGTCCAGCGAGATCTCGGGAGGGCGACCGAGCCGCTCCGACAGGGTCATCGGCCGCAGCCGCAGCGGGAGTATCCGTCCGGCGCCGGCGTGGATGTCGGCGGTCACGGCGGCGCGCGACGATCCGCTGAGGACGAACCGGCCCGGCGAGCGGTCCTCGTCGATCATCCGCCGCACCGCATCCCATACCGCAGGGACTCGCTGCCATTCGTCGACGAGCACCGGACTCGGCAGCGACCGGCAGGTCGCCTCGGGGTCGTTGGCCACCAGCTGTGCGGTCTGGGGGTGGTCCAGCCGCAGCGTCGCGGCTGCGAGCTGGGAGGCGGTGCTGGTCTTGCCTGCGCCCCGCACGCCCTCCACGAGGCAGGCCGGATGGACCGTCAGCAGGTGGGCCAAGCGGCTGTCGATGTGCCTGCGCAGGTACGTCATGCAGAAAAGGATAATAGGTTATCCACAAAATGGATTGTCTGATAGCTGTCTTTGCAGGATCGCCGCTCAGCCCAATGGCGCCTGCCCGGACGCCGCCGTTCCAGCGGGACGTCGACCGACGACGACTAGCCAGTCACGGCCCGTACTACCAGGGTGACACCCGAGGCGGCCAGCAGGGCCAGTACGACCCGGTCGAACTGCGAGCCCGACAGCCGGGCTCGCAGGTACTCGCCGGCGGGCAGCACGGCCAGCACCGGCCCGAATCCCACCGCCGCCGCGACCAGTCGGTCGGAGTCGTAGGCGCCGATCGACGCCAGGGACGTGATCTGCGCCAGCCCCGCGACCAGGAACAGCACCGACAGTGAGAAGATGTAGGCATCCCTCGGCAGGCGGTAGGCGTACAGCCACGACCCGATGATCGGCCCGGACACTCCCACCGCCCCCTGCATGACTCCGGAGACGAGCCCGACGGCCGGCGAGGCCCGCCGCGCCGCCTCGGGCGACACGGAGACGTCCCCGTACCACAGCGACCTGACCACGAACAGCAGCACCGCGGCCGCGAGCAGGATCAGCAGGGGCCTCTCGGGCGTCGAGACCAGGACGAACGTGCCCACCACCGCTCCCATCGCCGACGTCGCCGATAGAACGAACACGTCGCGGGTCTCGGGGCGGGCTAGGCGGGTGCGCCAGCCAACCAGCAGGTTGGCCACCGCGTTGGGCAGGGTGACGACGGCCACCGCGGTCTCGATGCCGATCAACGGCGCCAGGATCGGGATGGCGATCAGCGGGTAGCCGAGCCCGGTGGCGCTCTTGGCCAGCATGGCTAGGGCCGAGGCCACGCCGACCACGATCAACTCGGTGGTGCTCACCCTCCGGGCTTGTCAGCTGGGCCGGGGGAGTCGAGCCACTGGCTGCGCAGATCGGTGAGCCAGTCGGGGAAGTCGATCTCTGGGTCGGGCAGCGGCGTGACCCCGCGCGCCGAGCACGCGTCGGTGAACGAATCCGGGTCGTCGCTCCAGCTGCGGGGGTCGCCCAGCATCACCTCGAAGAGTGCGCATCCCGCGTCCCCCGCCACGAGGGGACCGAACTGGGCGCCCTCGGGCAGTTCGATATGGGTGCCTGCGCCGCACAGCTCGTCGTCTATGAGGATCTCGCCCTCCACGACGAACACCACGTGCGGAGAACGGTGGCCGTGGCGCCGCACCACCATGCCACCGTCGTAGCGGGCATAGAGCGACAGGTAGGTCGGGTCGGAGCGGAAGGCGAACCATTTCTCCCACACCGACGACTCGGTGCCGTCGGCGTTGCGCTGTGCCTTGACCCGCTGCCACGGCACCGCAGGGTCATCGAAGCGTCGGATGGTCGGGCCGCCGCTCATCGTGCCGACCAGTCCGCGCCGGGCTGGTGCAGGGCCCACAGTTCGGCGATGCGCCCTCCGTCGATCCGGTACTGTGCCAGCCAGGCCACCGACATCGGGGCCGCGGTGGCCAGGCTCACCCCTCGCAGCGTCAGCCGGACCCACACCGAGCCGCCCTCGACGGCGAGCGCGTCGAAGCTGACCTCGCTGGCGCACACTGCCTCGAAGGCCCCCAAGAGCCTCCGGCGCAGGTCGGACCGGGCCATGACCTGGGTCCCCTCCGCGGTGTGGCGCACGATCGGGTCGGCCACGATCTCGTCGAGGGCGTCGAGGTCGCGACCGAGCCAGACCCGCTCCCAGTAGGCGCGCACCACCGACTCCGGCGAAGTCCCCGGAGTGCTGGCGGTCTGATCGTTGCCGGTGTCGCTGGCCATGGCTGCCTCCTTCAGTTGACGTGCGGGCAAGTGCAGCCGCCGCGCGATGCGGCGCTGTCCTTCCCGCTCTTGTTCGCTTCGCTCACGGGCCGCTCGGGCCACGGCCTCGCAAGCTCGGCCTCCTGTTCGTGCCGCCTGTTCATAGTGTTGTCTCCTCGGGCATGCGGCGCGGCTCGACGATCCGGGCCACCGTCATCACCGCGATCACCAGCACGCCGAGCACCACCAGGGTCGTGCGTATCCCGATGGCGTCGGCCACGATTCCGATGGGCAGGGCCGCTATGGCGAAACCCGAGAAGCTGAGCATCAGCAGGCTCTGGACCCGTCCGTGGTACTCGACCGGCGTCGAAGTGAGCAGCATGGAGTTGTTGAGGGCCTGGAACACGCTGGACGTGGCCCCCACCACCGCCATGACCGCCAGCGCGGCGTAGAACCCGGGCATCACTGCGAACACGGCGAGCGAGGCGCCGAAGGCCAGGCCACTGCGAGTCTGGAATGGGCGCAGCCTCCTCCGCTCCAGGTTCGCCAGCGAGATGGAGCCCACCGCGGCGCCCACCGCCGCGGCTGCGTTGAGGAACCCGAACCCGGTCGATCCGCTGTTGTGAACCTGCTCGGCCACTACCGGCAGGAACGCCATGTGGGGAAAGCCGATCAGCACCACCCCGAACGACACCAAGAGAAGGTGCACCAGGTCCGGGCGGGAGCGAACGAATCTCAGGCCGTCGGCGATGTCGCCCAGCGCACTGCGACCCGAGTGGCTCGCCGGCGTTCCCCGGGGCAGGCCGACCAGCAGGACCACGCTGAGGATCCCGAGCACCCCCGCGGCGAAGAAGACGCCGGCCAGGCCGAAGAACGCCACCCCGATCAGGGCGCCCGCCGCAGCCGGGCCGGCAACCCGGGCCAACTGCACGGTGGACATCGACAGGAACACCGCGTTGGTGATGGCCTCCCGGCCGACGATCTCAGAGATGAAGGAGAGCCGGGCCGGTGCCAGGATCGAGATGACGCCGCCCTGGACGACACTGGCGGCGATCAGGATCCAGTACGTCTCGGTGCCGGTGGCCACTACCACGCCCAGACAGATGGGGGTTGCAGCCTGCAGGACGCCGGCCACCAGGAGCACATTGCGTCTGGGGAAGCGATCGGAGATCACGCCCCCGTAGGGGATGGCGATGATGCTGCAGAAACCGAAGGCCAGCATCACACCGCCGAGGCCGGTGTTGCTGCCGGTGAGTTCGAACGCGAGCCAGGCCCGGGCGATGCCGGCCACCTGCATGGTGAGGAACGTGAACAACCCGCCCACGAAGAGCAGCCGGAAGTGGCGGTTGCCGAGCGCCGCGAACCGCCCCGGGGGTTTCGAGGGTCCGGCGGCGCGCATCCGTCAGCGTACCTTTGCCCGTGTCGCCGCTCCGAGTCTTCCCGCATGAGCGGGACAGCGGTTGGTCGTGTAATGTCCGCGACCCGCGTGCACCTACGCGGGCCGCGACGAATGGGGGTTCGGAATGCTGCCCGCCCAGTTCGACTACATAGCGGCCTCATCAGTGGAGGAGGCCATAGCCGCCAAGGCCGAGGGGGGTGACGAGACCCGGTTCCTAGCCGGCGGGCAGAGCCTGCTACCGATGATGAAGCTTCGGTTCGCGACGCCGTCGAAGCTGGTTGACATCAACCGGATCGCCGGTCTCGACACCATCGAGCACCACAACGGCCATCTGCAGGTTGGGGCGCTGGTCCGCCACGCCGATATCGCCGCCTCCGATGCGGTGTCCGGCGCGGTGGCATCCGCGGCCCCTTGGATCTCCGATCCGCTGGTGCGCAACCTGGGCACCCTGTGCGGGTCGGTGGCCCACTGCGACCCCGAGGGCGACTGGAACTCGGTGCTGCTGGCCACCGGTGCCGAGGTGATCGCCCAGGGTCCGTCGGGCCGGCGCTCCATCGCCATCGGCGACTTCGTGCAGGACTTCTTCACCAACTCGCTCAACGACGACGAGATGGTTACCGCAGTGCACATCCCGGTGCCTTCGGGTCCGTCGGGCGGCTCGTACCAGAAGCTGGAGCGCAAGGTCGGCGACTACGCCACCGTCGGGGTGGCCGCCCATCTCGAGCTGGCCGCCGACGGCACCATCTCGGCCGCCGGCGTGGCCATGACATCGGTGGCGCCCATCAACCGCAAGGCCACCGGCGCCGAGGCGCTGCTAGTGGGCAACGCACCGAGCGCCGATCTGTTCGCCGAGGCCGGTGAAGCGGCCGCGGCGGCCTCAGAGCCCCGCGACGACGTGCGGGGCTCGGCCCGATGGAAGCGCAGGGTGGTGGCCGCCTTCACCCAGAGGGCTCTCGCGGCCGCAGCCGAGCAGGCCCAGGCCTGAGAGGGGGAGACATGGAGATCACGATCAACATCAACGGAACCGACCACACCGCCGACGTCGAGCCTCGCCGGCTGCTGGTCGACCACATCCGCACCGGCGCCGGGCTTACCGGCACCCACATCGGCTGCGACACCACCAGCTGCGGGGTCTGCACCGTGCTGGTGGACGGCACCCCGGTCAAGTCGTGCACCATGCTGGCCGTCCAGGCCGATGGTCGCTCGGTCACCACGGTCGAGGGCCTCAAGACCGCCGACGGGCTGCACCCGGTCCAGCAGGCGTTCAGCGATGAGCACGGCCTGCAGTGCGGCTTCTGCACCCCGGCCATGATGCTGGTGGGGGCGGCCCTGATCGAGGAGAACCCGGACCCGTCCGACGACGAGGTCCGCTGGGCCATCTCGGGGAACCTCTGCCGGTGCACCGGCTACATGAACATCGTCAAGGCCATCCAGGCCGCGGCCGCGGCCGCCGCGTCGTCCAACGGCGACGGCTGAAAGGGAGCACGCAATGACTGACACAACCACGACGCCTCCCGAGATCGGAGGCATCGGCCACAGCGTCAAGCGGGTGGAGGACGCCCGGCTCATCGAGGGCCAGGGCAACTTCCTCGACGACATCGCCCTGCCCGGGATGCTGCACATGGCCCTGGTGCGCTCGCCGGTGGCCCACGCCCGCATCAACGGGATCGACACCGAGGCAGCAACCGCGGTGGAGGGAGTGCTGGCCGTGGTGACCGGCGAGCTGATGGACGCCCACGGGCTGGCCTGGATGCCCACCCTGTCGGGCGACACCCAGGCCGTGCTGGCCACCGACAAGGTCCGCTACCAGGGCCAGGAGGTGGCCGCGGTCATCGCCACCGACCCCTACGCGGCCGCCGACGGGGCCGAGCTGGTCGACGTGGACTACGAGATGCTCGAAGCCATCACCACGCCCCAGCAGTCCCTGGCCGACGGCGCGGAGCTGATCCGGGACGAGAAGGAGGACCAGACCGACAACCTGGCCTACACGTGGGAGACCGGCGACGAGGCCGCCACCGAGGCTGCCTTCGCCGCCGCGGACCGGGTGGTGTCGCTCACCACCCACTACCCGCGCTCGCATCCCTCGCCGCTGGAGACCTGCGGGATCGTGGCCGACGTCAACTCGGTGACCGGCCAGGCCACCATCTACATGACCTCGCAGGCGCCCCACGCCCACCGGACGCTGTTCGCGCTGGTGGCCGGGCTGCCCGAGCAGAACATCCGCATTGTCAGCCCCGACATCGGCGGCGGCTTCGGCAACAAGGTGCCCATCTACCCCGGCTACGTGGTGGCCACCGCGGCCAGCCTGCTGATCGGCCAGCCGGTCAAGTGGGTGGAGACCCGCACCGGGAACCTGATCTCGACCGGCTTCGGGCGGGACTACTACATGACCGGCGAGCTGGCCCTCACCGACGACGGCCGGATCCAGGCCATGCGGGTGGACATGCTGTCGGACCAGGGTGCGTTCTACTCCGACGCCCAGCCCACCCGCTACCGGGCCGGGCTGTTCCATGTGTGCACCGGCAGCTACGACTTCCCGGCCGCGCACATCAAGTGCCGGGGCGCGTTCACCAACAAGGCGCCGGGCGGGGTGGCCTACCGCTGCTCGTTCCGTATCACCGAGGCGTCGTACCTGATCGAGCGGCTGATGCAGACCGCGGCCGACGAGCTGGGCATCGACCCCGCCGAGCTGCGGCTGCGCAACTTCATCCAGCCCGAGCAGTTCCCGTACGAGACGGCCACCGGGTTCGTGTACGACTCCGGCGACTACCCGACCGCGCTCCGAAAGGCGCTGGACGCGGCCGGCTACGACGAGCTGCGGGCCGAGCAGGCCGCGGCCCGGGCCGAGGGCCGGCTGATGGGGATCGGCATCGCCCACTTCACCGAGGCGGTGGGGGCCGGGCCGGCCCACACCTACGACATAGCCGGGCTGAAGATGATCGACTCGGCCGAGCTGCGGGTGCATCCCACCGGCAAGGCCATCCTCAAGCTCGGGGTGAAGACCCAGGGCCAGGGCCATGAGACGACCTTCGCCCAGATCGTGGCCGAGGAGACCGGCATCCCCGCCACCGACATCAAGGTGATCCACGGCGACACCGACGACACCCCCTACGGGCTAGGGACCTACGCGTCGCGGTCCACCCCGGTGGGCGGGGCGGCCACCGCGATGGTGGCCCGCAAGATCGCCGACAAGGCCCGCCACATCGCTGCCCACCTGCTTGAGGCCGCGCCCGAGGACATCGAGCGCGACGCCGACAAGTTCTTCGTGGCGGGCTCGCCCGACCAGTCGGTGTCGATCCAGGACGCGGCCTTCGCGGCGTACACCAACCTGCCCGAGGGCATGGAGTACGGGCTCGAGGACGTCACCTACTACAACCCGCCCAACCTCACGTTCCCCTACGGGTCCTACGTCGTGGTGGTGGACGTGGATCCCGACACCGGGGTGTGGAAGGTGCGGCGCATGGTGGCCCTCGACGACTGCGGAGTGCGCATCAACCCCATGATCGTGGAGGGTCAGATCCACGGCGGCCTCACCGAGGGGTTCGCGATGTCGTCGATGCAGTGGATCACCTTCGACGACGACGGCAACTGCATCGGGTCCAACTTCATGGACTACCTGATCCCCACCGCCTGGGAGACCCCCCGCTTCGAGCTGCTGGAGACGGTCACCCCGTCGCCGCACCACCCGATCGGGGCCAAGGGCATCGGCGAGTCGGCCACGGTCGGCTCACCCGCAGCCTTCGTCAACGCGGTAGTCGACGCGCTGGCCCATCTCGGGGTGCGCAACATCGACATGCCGGTGCTGCCCGACCGGGTATGGGAGGCCATCGACTCAGCCGGCGCCTGAGCTCGCCGGAGCGGCCCGATACTGCCAGAGGGTGTCGATGGGTCGGACATGCAGCCGGTCGCCGACGGTCAAATGCTGTTCGCCGGTGTGCAGGAGGATCCCGGCTCGGAAGGCGCCCGGGGCGGCTGCGTCGATCCTGTCGCGCAGCCAGCCCACGTGGCGCATCTGGACGACGCTGGGCGAGCTGGTCGCCTTGATCTCCACTGCCACGACGGCGCCGTCGGCCCGTTCGATCACGAGGTCGACCTCGTGGCCCTGGTGGTCCCGGTAGTGGTGCAGGCGCAGGTTTTCGGCTGATGCCGAGACGGCGCGGGCGATCTCGTTGACGACGAAGGTCTCCAGCAGCGGTCCGGTTGCGGGCGCGGTGGGGATGGTCAGTGCGCCTGCGTCGAGTCCCATGAGGCTTGCGGCCAGGCCGGTGTCGGTGATGTGGACCTTGGGCCGGCGCACGGTCCTGGCCGCGGGGCTGCGCGACCATGCCGGCAGGCGATGGACCAGGAACACGGTCTCCATCCAGGCCAGGTAGGACGCCAGGGTCGCTCGGTCGATGCCCATCCGGCTCGACGCGGCCTGGATGTTGAGCTCGGTTCCGGTGCTGGCCGCGATCCATTCCACCATCTGGGGCAGCACCGCCCGTCGGCGCAGGTCGCCCAGCGCCACGACATCGCGTTCGACGACCGTCTCCACGTAGCTCTCGAACCAGCCCCGCCGCTGGCTGCGGGGCAGGGCAATCACTTCGGGGTAGCCGCCCCGGCACAGCAGCTCGAGGTAGTCGCGGCGGCCGGGGCGAGCCCGCCGCCCGGTGGACGCGGGCGCGGAAGCAGGGTCGGAGCCCGCGTCCGTGAACCAAGCTCCTAGAGGGAGCGAATCAGAGCCTGCGAGCTCCGCCTGCGAGAGCGGCCACAGGCGCAGCACACGCGCCCGTCCGGCCAGCGACTCGCTGATGGTGGGGACGGTCAGGAAGTTGGTCGAGCCGGTGAGCAGGAAGCGGCCCGTTGCGGGGTCGGCGTCCACCACCTGCTTCAAGGCGCGGACGACTCGGTCGCCTCCTAGCTGGATTTCGTCGACGACCAGCGGCAGGCCTTGGTCGAGCAGGAAACCGCGCGGATCGGCCAGAGCAGCCTGGCGGGCAGCATCGTCGTCCAGCGACGTGTAGGTGCCGCCGCGCTCGTCGGCCACGAGCCGGGCGAGAGTTGACTTGCCGCACTGCCGGGCACCGTGGAGCACGACCACCCGGAAGTGGTCCATCGCTTCGGCGACCCGCGGCTCCATGTGCCTGGGGACGATCTGCACGAGACGGACCCTAACCGCTGATCAAACTTTTTCCCCTGCACTAATCGATATTTTTCATACTCACTAATCACAAGTCTTGCTGCACGTAGGTTCCGTCACCGCCAGCGACGCGAATTGGCTCGGGGGGCTGGGTCACCGCCCGCGGTGAAGCGGCTCGCCGGTCGTGGCTCGGCAGATGTCCCGGAAGGTGCCCCATTCGTCGGCTTCGCCGCAGGCGATCCAGCCCCCGTCATACCCGCCGTCATCGAGCTCGGCCTCCGTGGGGCAGCCCCCGTCCCACTGTCTGTAGATGCCGGGGGACCCAGTTGTCGGGCCGTCGCAGTATTCCCACGTGTGCTCGATGAGGACAGGCCCCAACACATCGCGGTGCCAGCCCAAGCGCTTGCCGTGGCTGCTGCAGACCCAGTGCTGCGGGCTGGTGTCGCTGTGGACGCAGTTGCTGGCTACCGACTTCACCCATTTCCCATCGGGTGAATATGCGTGGGTGCTGACCCTGACAGGGTCCCCGAACACTCGCGCATCCACTAGTCCGTGCTGGTGCCCGATGACTACCTTTCGCCCGTCGGGGTACTGGCAGTAGGCGCCGGCGGTGCGAGGCGCATGGCCCTCCGTTGGCTCGAGGGGTCGCGAGCGGCCCCGGTGGTCGAGGGCAACGTCGGTTGGCACGGCCTCGCCGTCGATGATGACGTGCCAGCGGGGGTGGGTGTGGGGCGCCAGCCCGCCGCTGTGGTAGTGCCTGGTGTCTCGCAGAAACGGGTGATCGTGGATCCCGTCATAGCAGTTGTCGGGGGTGGCGCACCCCTCGGGATCGGGCCATTCGTCGTCACAGGCTCCACGTTCGGGCTCTATCACGTTGTGTTCTGGCGCCCATTGCAACGGCGACTCGAGGCGGGGGCCGGCCGGGTACCCGGCAGCGGCCTCGGCAGCCCACCAGCGGGCCTCCGCTGATGCCCACGAGCCGCGTAACCAGGCCTGGGTCTGAGCATTGGCCGAGAGTTCCAAGATTCCCCCGCGGTCATGGCTGGGGACCTCCATCTCGAAGCGGCCGATGAGCGCTATCCAACAACCCGGCCCCGCACGCAGCGGCATCCGGTAGGCCGGGTTCGCGGCCTCCAGCAGCGCTGCATGCGTGACGAGCCGCCCCGAGGCCTCATCGGCTCTCACCCGCTCGGCGATCTGCTCGCACCACCCAGGATCATGCCCGCCGCCGGGCGCGATCCTGAAGTCGCGTATGTGCGCCCACTCGTGCACGGTGGTTTCAACGTCTGCCAGCCATCGTTCGAGGCCCTCGGGGCGGGCGAAGCTGAGTGCGTTGCTGAAGGCGCACGCTGCTGGAGCCGCTCCAACCCATCCGCTGCAGCGCTCGGGATCGCCGTCGATCACGTTGAGGCTGGCGGCGGTGGCCGGGTCCTCGGCTGCGAGGCGCTCGATGGTGTTGGCTATCGTCTCGCGGGCGGCGGCGGGCAGGTTCTCCAGGCCGTCGTCCCGACCGTCGGGCCACCGGTAGTTGGGCAGCACCGCCGCGAGTCGGTGCCTCATCTCGCTGGCGGTGATCCCCTCGGGCGAGGGCTCCAGGTCCCGCAGATGGCTCCACCACGCGGGACAGTCGGGAGTGGGCGCAGCATACAGACGGGGGGTGGCCCGCACGTCCTCTGGCAGCCAGGCCTGGCAGTGCGAGGGC
The DNA here is from genome assembly GCA_965203575.1 of Candidatus Aldehydirespirator sp. Classification (GTDB taxonomy): domain Bacteria; phylum Actinomycetota; class Acidimicrobiia; order Acidimicrobiales; family Aldehydirespiratoraceae; genus Aldehydirespirator. The sequence goes on along the minus strand of OZ241894.1, from coordinate 444,231 downwards.
AGCGCCCAGGTGAGAGCGGCCGGCGCCACGTTCTCGCCCAGTGCTCGCACGAGGAAGGTCGCCATCTGGGCTCGGGTGACGTTGTCGTGGGGGCAGAAGCCGCTGCCGTCGCCGCAGCCGCGAGTGACGCCCGACGCGGCGAGCCTGGCCACCTCCGCCGCGTACCAGGCGTCTGCGGGAACGTCGGCGAAGTCCGGGTCCGGGCCGTCGGGGAGCTTGAAGGCTCGCGAGACGAATACCGCCATCTGGGCTCGGGTGACGTTGTCTTGGGGGCAGAAGCCGCTGCCGTCGCCGCAGCCGCTGGTCACTCCGAGTTGATGCATGCGTTCGACGAAGGGCGCATGGAAGCTGTCAGCATCGATGTCGTCGAACCTTGCCTGCGGGACTGCGGGCGGGTCCGCACCGTCGAGCACTCGCACAACCCACACCGCCATCGTCTTGCGGTCGATCGCCTCGCCGGGGCAGAAGCCCTCCTCGCACAGAGTCCCGGAGAACACGCCGTCCCCGGCCAGCGCGGCGACCGGCTCGGCGTAGTACGAGCCGTCGGCCACATCCTCGAAGGCAGTGCCGGTCTGAGCGGCGGCGACCGGCGCGTGAGCCGGAGCCGATGCGGTCAATACACCCATTACGGACAGCGCGGCGAGTCTGCGTCTGGGCACGGCCGCAAGTATGCCCGTGTGAGCGGACGCCGACGTGATGATCCTGAGTAAGACTCAGTAACGACTGGTTCGATATGAGAAGCGGTTGTCGAGAATCAGGAACAACCCTCGCGATGTGGCGTGGGCCGATCTTGTCGCCGTCTGCTAGGTGGACGTGTCGGTGCTGGCCGAGGCGGTGACCATTACCGTCTCCACCGGGCCGGGGCAGATCTTCGTGCCCGACGTGCGGGGCCAGACACTGATCCAGGCCATCCAGACCCTGGCCGACCAGGGATTCCGCGTCGCCGAGCGGCGCGAGCCTTCGGCCACCGTCCCGGAGGGCGAGATCATCGGCACCGATCCGCTCCACGGGTTCCCGGTGGCCCTCGGCCTGGAGGTCTACATCATCGTCTCGGACGGTCCTTGATGGAGTGGTCCGTGATGCGGGGCCGCTTGACGCCGGACTGGAGGTGTTCGTCATGACCACGGCCCAAAGGGCCCGGCCGATACGCCTGCAAGGCTTCGATCACCGGCGGCATGAAGCTTCCCTGGCGCAGTTTGGGGACATGCGCAACTCCAGGTCCCCCGGGCCGGGGCGACCAGCAGCCGCGGCCCGTGCCCGTTTGCGCTACGTCGCCTGAGTCTCACTGGCTCATGGCGGCCCGCGCCGACCGGCTTTGGCCGACTCGACCTTGGTCAACTCCTGGGGCAACCGCTCCAACCGCTTCGCGGATCAAGCCCGTGCCGCCTGAAGCGCGGAAGGTCTGCCACATGCGTGTGGCAGAATTCAGACAGGGTCATCGGTGTGAACCTCCCCGATGAGTGAGTGATTGCTCTCACCGAGAATCGCGCCGACAGCCCCTAGATGGTTGGTTCCAAGGGGTGGACCGCCCGACTGCCCGGCCCGGCCTGTTCCCTGGTCGTCTGCGGCCGCTGGGCCTTTGGGGCTGCTCGTCCGGGGTGCGGATTCTCGCAGCGCTGGGGTCCGGGATCTTGTCTCGTTGAGCGGCCGGCGGCGGGTCGAGTGTCTCGCTGGTGTGTGGGGCTGCGGGTGTGGGGGGCTGGGATGCTTCTGGTTGTCGTGGTGTTCTGCTGTGTGCTTCGGCGCGGCCGGTCGGCTATAGTGCGGCGCGACTCTCGCTCAGGAGGTGCACATGCCCGCTTGGACCGTACACACGCTTCGGGACACAGCGCTTCGGGGTTCGCGGCGGCGCCTTTGGCGCGCGGGCGCGCCGATTCTGCGGGGGGGGGGGTGGAGGCTCTAGCCGTGTCCTGATCGCGCTGCTACTGGTGGCGCTGGTTGCCGCGGTTCTTCTGGCCGCGCCGCGCAAGGCCGAGGCCGAACACGTAGCCTGGTCCGCCACGCTGACGGTGCAGGATTTCGGCAATGGATTCGTCGGCTGCCATAGTGGCTCGGCCACTACGGCGCACAAGTGCAGCACGACGGCAACGCTCTCGGACAATGACTTCATCTTTGGGGGAACTACGTATACCGTCCGCACGGTCACCCTTGGCAACAACGCCGGCACCCTCCGGTTGACGTTCAGCCTGGCGAGCGGCCAGTCCTGGCCCACGGCGCTACTGTCGTACTCGCTGCATGTCGGCGGCACCGAGCTCTCCCTCTCAGGCGTAGTTAGTGGGAACCTCGCGAACTTCGACAACCCCGGAGTCTCTTGGGCGGCCGGTAGTTCAGTGTCATTGAGCTTGGAGAACTCCGCCGTAACGCACGGGGTCGATCCCGAGCAGGCGCGGGCGGAGCGGGCGGAGCAGGAGCGGGAGCGGGAGCGGGACATGCGGAAATCGGCCCGCCGCGGCGGCGGCTGCGGAGCACCGGAAGACGGACTTTCTCCCGATAGCGACGAGGCGGGCTACTGGCATTGCCACGGCGACTCCGTCTATCACCGCCACGCGGGTACTTGGCGCGGCTCTCACCAACCGGGCGGCGACCGGCCACAGCCGCCAGGGCTCCGGCCGGAACCGCGGCCGCCAACTCAAGCCGAACGAGACAGGGGCTTCGCCGACAACTGGAACGGCGGCTGGCATTGGCACGGCGACGACATCTATCACATACACCGCAGCCCGCACTAAAGGCCGAGAACCCATGAGCGACCCGCCCCCGCCCTGCCCCTGCGAGTGCAACTCGGGCGGGTTCTGCGGAGGCTGCGGCCACGCGGGATGCCGGGGGCCGGAGGTGGCCGGCGAGTAGATTGGGGCCACTCCATCGTGATGTGGCGTCCGATGAGTGAGCGGCCCCCCGCGGCGACGCCGCGGCTGCCGTCGGCGCATCATCCGCTGCGCCGCGAGCATCGCGGGCACGGTCGACAAGTATCTGGCGGGCACAGCGACCGACGCAGGCGTGACGCAGGCCCGGCAGAACAGCGCCGAGTGCCAGTAGCCCCCGCCGCGGCGGCCGCGTGGGACGGGGGCGTCCGGCCAGACCGGGGCGTCCCCGTCGTGCGCCCCGGCCGGCCCGAGCCGCCGGTGCGGCACTGCTCGATGGCGCACAGGCCGCCGCGGCGGCTTCCGACAGTTCCGCCCCGCTGCTGAACAGCGTCCAGGAGTCCCCGCACAACCCCTTGGAACTACTCGTCTAGTGGTGGACCCCTCCGACTATCTCAAACCCTATGCGTGTCAGGATCGGGGTGGCAGCGCCGGGCGGGGATAGCTCCCCTGCATTCGCCACTGCCACTACTCGGTGCCGACGAGGAGCTGGACGGGTTCGGCGTCGGGGAACGTCGCAATGAGTTGGAGTTCGCCGCCGGTGGCTCGTATGAACGCCTGCAGCGTCGACAGCAGCATGTCACGCGGTGCGTGAGCAGAGAAGCGGGTGTTCGACTCTGAGCGGCTGGTGCTCTGTGAGTACGCTTACGGCGAGATGTTCGAGAGGGGCGGTCTTGAAGATGCGGATGAGGGGAAACGGCTGAATGGACGTGTCAGTGCTGGCCGAGGCGGTGGAGCTCACCACCCAGCGGGTGCCCTACGTGCTGGCCACGGTGGTCTGGCGGCGGGGTCCGTCGTCGGGGCGGCAGGGCTCCAAAGCGGTGGTTCTGGCGGACGGAACGGTCCGGGGCTGGCTGGGCGGCGCCTGCGCGGAGCCGTCGGTGGTGCACCACGCCCGCCACTGCCTGGAGACCGGCGAGCCCGCGCTGTTGTTCTTGGGTCAGCCCGACGAATTGGACGGCCGCTCCCAGGAGGGAGTCCGCTCCATAGCTATGGCCTGTGAGTCCGAGGGAGCGCTGGAGGTGTACCTGGAGCCGCACCGGCCCGAGCCCCAAGTCGTGGTTGTCGGCCGGTCCCCGGCCGTGGACGCGCTGGCCGAGATGGCCATCGCGCTGGGTTGGGGAGCAGCAATCGTCGACGACGGAGGTCATCCCGACGAGCACGTCCGGCCCGAGATCGTGCGGACCAAGCTCGACCTCTCGGACCTCGGCATCGACGGTGCCACCGCGGTGGTGGTGGCTACCCAGGGTCACTACGACGACTTGGCCCTTGAGGCCGCCCTCGCGCTCGAACCGGGCTATGTCGGTCTGGTCGCCTCCGCCAAACGAGCCGCAGCAGTCATCGACCACCTCGCAGCCAGGGGAGTCAGCAGTGCCGACACCGCGCGCGTCGACGCCCCGGCGGGGCTGGACCTGGGAGCGGTCGCCAACGCGGAGATAGCCGTCGCGGTGATGGCCGACTTGGTGGCCCGCCGAGCCCGGGGTGAGCTGGTGGCGACCGGGTGCGGCCCGGCTCCGGTCCGAGCCGAGGCCACCGACCCGGTGTGTGGCATGACGGTGCTGGTCGACGACGCCAAGTACCACACCGTCCACGACGGCACCGACTACTGGTTCTGCGCGCCCGGCTGCCTACGGGCCTTCACCGCCGACCCGAACGCCTACCTGGGCCACGAGGTGATCCGCTCAGCCAGCAGCCCCTCCGACGTGGTCCAATGACTGCCAGCGTGCATATGTTATTTCGATGAATAACATGCTGATTCCCTATGCGGAAGCAGCATCTGATCAAGCAGTTGCGCCAGGTAGCGAGAGACAAGGGTGTCGGGTTGCGCCTCCTGCGTCAGGGCAGACACGAAGTGTGGCTCTTCGGAACCGAGCGGCTCGTCATTCCCAGACACACCGAAATCGACGAGCACACGGCGACAGCTATACTCCGGCAAGCCCGCCGGTCCGAAAACAGGAGCATGTGATGACCGCGATCCCACCGCCGGGCAGCCGGTTCCGGATAGTCGCCAGACGAGGGGATGACTGGTGGGGCATCCGGGTGCGCGAGCTTGACTGGGTGTTCTCGCAGGCTCAGAGGCTCGAGGACGTGCCAGATATGGCCCGCGACGCGATCGCGGCCTACTACGACGTGCCGATCTCCGAGGTCGGCGAGGTTGTAGTTGACAAGGTGATTGCCGCCGACACCGCGGCTGCCCAGGCCGCAGCAGGCACGGCAGCCGAGTGATCGGCATCTCGCACTAGTCGGCCCGTCCGCCGCTGCCTTCTGGCGAGGCGGGTACAGTTAGCTTGACCCGGTGAGCGCGGAGCACTCGGACGATCGGCGGCCACTGGGGTGGCTGCTGGCGGGCGTCGGGATGCTGTGCGTCTCCACCGACTCGCTCTGGGTGCGAGTGTCGGAGGCCGGTGCGTTGGACGTGGCCTTCCTGGTGTCGTGCTGCGCGCTGGTGGTGCACTCAACCTTCGGGCGGTGGTTCGACCGGCGTCCCGCTCTGGAGTCTCTGCGCACCCACCGGCTGCCGATCATGGGCGTGGCGGCGCTCGCATCGGTGAGCCAGCTCGCCTTCATCACCGCCATCACCGAGACCCGGGTGGCCAACGTGGTGGCCATCGTGGCCGCGGCTCCCCTGATGGCCTCGCTGTGCGCCCGGGTGTTGCTCGGCGAGGCGATCACGCGCCGGGTCACCGTGGCCATCACCCTGACCATGGTGGGCATCGGAGTGATCGTGTCGAACTCGGTGGGCGAGCCGACGTTGAGGGGCGACCTCCTGGCGCTGCTGGCGGTGGTGTGCTTCGCCGGGAACATGACCGTCTGGCGGCGCTTCCCGGACGTGAGCCGCCGGGCCGCGCTGTGGATCAGCGCGGCCATTGTCGTGGTTGTCACCAGTTTCGCGGCTGCGCCGTTCTCGCTCGACGCCCGGGCCTACCTGGCCATCGCGGCCATGGGACTGTGCTTCAACCCCTTGGGCCGGCTGGCCAACTCGAACGCCCTCCGCTACGCCCCCGTGTCGGAGGTCTCGCTGTTCGCGCCGACCGAGACGGTGGCCGGGACGGTGTGGGCCGCACTGTTCCTGTCGGAGTTGCCCGGCGTCAGCACCGTGGCCGGCGCGGTGGTGGTGCTGGCCGGCGTGTTCTACGGCACGGTCGCGGCCGGCCGTTCCAAGCGCTTCAGGCCGGGTCCGGGCGGGGTGATTCGTAGGCTGGCCCCGTGAGAGCGCTGGTGCAGCGGGCCTCCGAGGCCCGCGTGCGGGTGGACGGCCGGGTGGTGGGCGAGATCGGTCCGGGTCTGTGCTGTCTCGTCGGGGTGACCCACGGCGACGACGACCAAGCGGCAGTCAAGTTGGCCTCAAAGCTGTGGCATCTGCGCATCTTCGCCGACGACAACGGCCACATGAACCGTTCCGTGGCCGACACCAGCGGCGAGGTGCTGGTGGTCAGCCAGTTCACGCTGTACGGCGACACCCGCAAGGGCCGCCGGCCGTCGTTCATCGCCGCGGCCGCTCCCGACGAGGCCAACCGCCTGATCGGCGTGCTCGTGGACGAGCTGCAGCGTCTAGGTGCCACCGTGGCCACCGGCTCCTTCGGGGCGAACATGGCGGTGGAGTTGACCAACGACGGCCCCGTCACCCTGATGCTCGAAGTCTGACTCCGGTCCCTGGCACTACGATTGGGAACTTGTTGGAGCCGGGAACGAAGGGCTCATCCATGACGGATCGCAGCATCCACATCCGCACTTGCCCGCTTTGCGAGGCGATGTGCGGGCTTGAGGTGCACCACGCCGACGGTGAGGTCAAGCTGATCCGGCCCAACCGCGGCGACGTGTGGTCCAATGGCTACATCTGCCCCAAGGGCACAACGCTCGGGCATCTTCACTCCGACCCCGACCGGCTGCGGGCGCCGCTCGTGCGCAACTCGTCGGGCGACTTCGTCCAGGCCGGCTGGGACGACGCATTCGCACGGTGCTCCGAACTCATCGGCAGGGTCCGCTCGGACCACGGTGTCAAGGCGATCACCGCCTATGTGGGCAATCCGGCCGCCCACAACTACTCGATCAGCCGCTACGTGGGCCTGTTCATGGGTCTGGCCCAGCTGCCGGTGATCTACTCGGCCGGCACGATCGACCAGTGGCCCAAGAATGTCGTGTGCCAGCTCATGTACGGGCAGGCCTGGCGCATCCCGGCACCCGACATCGAGCGGACCGACTTCATGGTCGTTCAAGGGGCCAACCCCCACGCCAGCCAAGGCAGCCTGTTAGCTCACGCCGACGTGCCGGCCGCGCTCGACCGGATCCGCGAGCGCGGCAAGGTGGTGGTGATCGACCCCCGCCGCACCGGAACGGTCAAGCACGCCGACCAGTGGCTGCCGGTGAGGCCCGGCACCGACGCCCTGCTGCAGCTCGCGGTGGTCAACGTGCTGTTCGCCGACGGCCTGATCCGGCTCGGACACCTGGCCGACCGCCTCAAGGGGGTGGACGACGTCCGACGCATCGCGGCCGACTTCCCACCCGAGCGGGTGGCAGACGCCTGCGGCACCAGCCCCGAGCTGATCCGCTCGCTGGCCCGCGAGTTCGCCGCCGCCGACCGGGCCGCCTGGTATGCCCGCATCGGCACCTGCAACCAGGAGTTCGGCACCCTGGCGTCGTGGCTGCCCGACGTCATCTGCGCGCTCACCGGCAACCTCGACGCCACCGGAGGGCTCATGTGGGCCAAGCCGGTGGCCGTGACCGCGGCCCAGCAGGACTGGGGCTCGCCCAAGGGTTTCGGCCGCCGGCACAGCCGCGTGCGGGGGGCGCCGGAGGCTCTGGGACAGTTCCCGCTGTCGTGCCTGGCCGAGGAGATCGACACGCCCGGGCCGGGCCAGGTCAAGGCCTTGGTGGTCATCTGCGGCAACCCGGTGATTTCGGCCCCCGACGCCGGGCGCCTGGACGCGGCCCTGCCCCAGCTCGACGCCATGATCTCGCTCGACAACGCTCTCAACGAGACGTCCCGGCACGCCGACGTGATCCTGCCGGGCCTCTCGGCGCTGGAGCAGCCCCACTGCGACGAGCTGCTGTGGGGGTGGGCCACCCGCTCGGCCATCAAATGGTCGCCGCCGCTGTTCCCGCCCGCTGAGGACCGGCCCCATGAGTGGGAAATCCTGCTCCGCTTGGGTGCCATCTGCGCGGGGATCCCGCCGGACACCGACGCGGCCGCCATCGACAACGGGTACTTCTCGAATCTGGCCGCCCTGTGCGGGGCCGACGGTGAGGCGGCTCTGGCCGCCTCTCCGGAGCCCGGCCCGGAGCGTCTCAACGATCTGGCCGTCCGCACGGGTCCGTGGGGCGACCGCTACGGCGAGAACCCCGACGGCCTGACCTTGGAGAAGCTCAAGGAGCACCCCGACGGTGTCGACTTCGGCCCGATGGTGCCCCGCATCGACGAGATCGTGCTGCATCCCGACGGCAAGGTCGACCTGGCTCCCGATCACATCGTCGGCGACGTCGCCCGGCTCGCCGGCCGCCTCGACCGCCCTGTCGAGCCGCTGGTGCTCACCAGTCGCCGCCATCTGCGCTCCAACAACTCCTGGATGCACAACGTGAAGGTGCTGGTGAGCGGCAAGGACCGCTGCACGCTGCTCATCCATCCCGACGACGCGGCCGCCCGGGGCGTCGACGACGGGGCCGTCGCGGTGGTGTCGTCCTCCAACGGCAGCATCGAGGTCTCGGCTGAAGTGAGCGATGAGATGATGCCCGGGGTGGTGTCGCTGCCCCACGGCTGGGGCCATGACAAGCCCGGCACCCGGCAGTCGGTAGCCCGCGAGCACGCCGGGGTCAACAACAACCTGCTGGCCCCGCCCGACTTCCTGGACGTGCCGTCGGGCAACGCGGCCGTCAACGGGATCCCCGTCGAGGTCGTACCCGCATGAGAGACGGTCCCGGATGACCTTGGATCGCCTGACAATCGACGGGTCGGTGGCGGTGGTGACCGGCGGGGCCGGCGGCATCGGCAAGGGGATCGCCAAGGCGCTGCTGCGCCGCGGCGCGCGGGTGGTGATAGCCGACATCGAAGCGCCCGCTCTGGAGCAGGTGATGGGGGAGCTGTCGCCCTTGGGGTCAGTGAAGGGCGTGCCCACCGATGTGAGCGACGAGGAGTCCGTCACCGCACTGGCCGACCATGTCTTCGAGGCTCATGGGGCCTGCAACCTGCTGTTCTGCAACGCCGGTGTCACTTCTGGCGGCGGCGGCAAGCCCTGGCAGCAGGAGCCCAACGACTGGCGCTGGTGCTTCGGCGTCAACGTGTTCGGCGTGGCCATCTGCACGTGGGCATTCGTTCCCCGCATGATCTCCAGCGGCGAGCCGGGCCAGGTGATCGTCACGTCCTCGGGCGACGGAGGCTTCGCTCCTGTGCCCACCGCCTCGGTGTACGCGTCCTCCAAGGCTGCGGCCAGCTGCTTCACCGAGGCCCTGAACGCCAACCTCGTCCGCGAGGGCACCGACCTGAGGGCGTCGGTGTTCTACCCTTCGGGCGGCCTGATGAACACCGGCCTCTTCAACGCCCAGCGCAACCGGCCCGAGCATCTGCAGCGGGTGGGCGAGGCCACCGGGCGGGGGAGCCTCACGTTCGAGCAACTCAAGCGGATGATTGCCGACATGCGAGGCACCGAGCCCGAAGTGGCCGACCTGGACGAACTCGGCGAGTTCGTGCTCGACGGCGTGGCCGAACGCCGTTACATCATTGCCCGGGATCTCGATGAGACCGAGGAGTTGCTTCACCGGCGGGCCGAGGCCATCGGTCGGGCGGAGATGCCACCGGGCCACGACCTCGGCGGCTGACGGACGAACTGCGGCCTAGTGCTGTGGCTTCGAAATGGCTAGGACGGCGTAGGAGGCCGAAGCCTGCCCCTTCGGATGATCAAGGTGCCCCACCGAATCGGCGACGGACCACTAGCGGGTCGGCGCTCAGTCGGCGCGGGGACCGCCCCGGGTTCCGGGCCAGCGGGAGGCTCCGATGGTGTCCACGTAGGGCCAGAAGGCGTCGGGGTCGAGCGGCCCCGCGTTGGTGATGCTGCGGGCCTTGGCCTGGTGGGTCACGAGCTGCGCCGACAGCTGCTCGCGGATCGGCAGATAGCGAGCGACCGGATCCCACGGGCTGTCGAGGAGCTTCAGCTCGCCGTCGATGTTCTCGACGTGGCGCTGCTCGAAGGTGGTGGCCACGTCCACGACGTGGGGCGGGAAGTCGTACTGACCGTCGGTGCCGCCGATGGCCCGGGAGTACTTGATCCACCATTCGTGGTCGGACACGTCTCCGGGCGCAATGTCGCCTGCGCCGGTCACGTCTCCGTTGAACTCGATGAACGTGTAGCCCTGATGGGTGGCCCGGGCCGCCACATGGTCGCCGAGCCGGTAGAAGGAGATGTCGCACAGGAACTTGGGCTGGCCGTTGGTCTCGTGGCTGATGGAGACGGCCGCCTCCTGGTCGATGCCCATACCGAGGTTGTAGAGACCGGCGGTGCCGCGCCACGAGGCCGGAACCTTGATGCTGATGCCGAATTCCGGTTCGCCCAGGATGGGCACGCAGTAGACGCCGACGGTCACGACAGGCTCGCCGGGTACCAGGCCGGGCGGGACGAGTTGTTCAATGCCTGAGGGGTCGGTCAGATAGGTGACAACCAGCTTGGGCCAGCCCGCCACCTCGCCTGGTCGGGTCATAGGGGTCTCGGTCACGCCGCCTCCTGTCGTGGTGGAACGAGTTCAGCGTATTGGAGTCGAGCGGTCCCGGCAGACTGGTTCCATGACCACAAGCACCGATCCGTTGTTCGACCTGTCCGGCAAGGTGGTCGCCATCACCGGCGGCAGCCGCGGGCTGGGACGGCAGATGGCCGAGGCGTTCGCGCGTCGCGGGGCTCGCGTGGCCCTTGCGAGCCGCAAGCGAGAGGCATGCGAGGCGGCCGCGGCCGAGATCTCAGCGGCAACCGGTTCGGACGTGGTCGGCCTGGGACTGCATGTGGGCCGCTGGGAGCAGTGCGAGACCTTCGTGGAGGAGGTGACGGATCGCCTCGGACCGATCGACGTGCTCGTCAACAACGCGGGCAGCTCGCCGCTGTACCCGTCGCTGGCCGAGGTGTCCGAAGGGCTCTTCGACAGCGTGATCGGTCTCAACATGAAGGGCCCCTTCCGGCTGTGCGCGCTCGTGGCCCAGCAGATGGTGGTCCGCGACGCCGAAGGCAGCATCATCAACGTCTCCAGCATCGCCGCCGTGCAGCCCTCGGCCATCGAGGTGCCGTACGGCATGGCCAAGGCGGGACTCAACAACCTGACCGTCGCTCTGGCCCACATGCTGGGACCGAAGATCAGGGTCAACTGCATCATGCCGGGCCCGTTCATGACCGACATCACGAAGGCTTGGGACCTGGAGGCGTTCGCCGAGACGGCCCGCGAGCGCATACCGCTGGGGCGGGGAGGACAGCCCGACGAGATCGTGGGCGCCGCGCTGTACCTGGCCTCGCCAGCCTCCAGTTTCACCACCGGCGCCATCATCAAGGTCGACGGCGGCCTGGCCTGGCCCCCGGCCTGAACCCGGGGTCGGCACGCGTCACTCTGCGCCCGCGGTGGCGAGGAACTGGTCCACAGCCTCTACAGCCGTATTGCGCAACCGCGCTTTGCGTTCGGCGTCGTAGGGTTCGGCCAGGAAGTTGGCGTAGGCGCTAGGTCCGTCTAGGTCGGTACTGGCAAAGCGCTGCTCGAGTATCTCAAGCGCCTCGAACACGCGCGGCTCGCCTCGAACCGCGCTGGCTGCCGCTGCCCGCCCCGCAGCACGCGGCCCACCATTGGGGTAGTTCGCCAGTGTGTAGACGAGGTCGTATGCGTCCTTGTTGTCATGGCGGTCCTGAAACGCCAGGGTCTTGAGCACGATGTAGGACAGCACACCGGCAACCTGGACAGTCACTGTCGAAAGCCCGCCGTCATCGAGCCGCTCGCCCTCTATCGAGACCTCTATGAAGTCACGAGCTGGCAGCCCCGCCCCGATCACGTTGAATGCTCCGAATCTGGATCCGGCGCCCTGCTTGGGCCGGTAGATCCGTCCGGCGGCTACCTGATCGGTTTCGCAGATGAATTCGACATGAACGCTCGTTCCGGCGACGGCACGCGCCCACCGATAGCTGGGCTCGTCGGGTATGAACCCCGACTTCTTGAGGTTGGACTGCAAGGTCTCGTAGGTCTCCGCCGAATCGCCGACAGCAAGTTCCAAGACGATGTCCACATCGGCGGTACCGGCATGCGGACTTGCTTCGAGGGGAAGCGAGCCGACGATGTAGCGTGGGGCGAGACCTCCGATCAACACAACGCGACGGCTCCAGGGACCGATGTCTCCGATCATGGTCAGCAGCGCTCGCTCGCACCGGAGGGTTGCCTCGTAGGTGTAGTCGGTGTAGTGGTCACGCGCCATCAGAATCCGATCAACTCTTGGCGGAGGTAGTCACTCTGCTCACGGCCGCGACGCGGGTCGCGACGGAGATCGACGTAGAGCCGGAACACGTTGGCCGTCCACACTCCGTCCTCGCGAGTCTGGAACATCAGTGGCCCGTCGTCGAGTTCCTGCAGGAACACAATGTTCGGGCCTGACTCGACTGGCTTCGCGCCAACTCGGGAACAGATCTCGTTCGCGTCGGCCGTGCCTTCCAGCCATACCTCGGCGACATGCACGGTGCTGATGAAGGGCGCGACACGAGCGGCCGCAGCGGCACCCGTGAGCGCATAGGCGACCGCGGAGGCATTCAGGCCATCGCAAAGCGAGTCGATGAGTTGATGGTCGGTTTGGGCGAGCATGAATGCTGGCTGCCTCCACGACGGTTCCCGTTGTTCTTCAGCCCAGAGATCGAGCAGAGCTGTCGGGTTCGACAGTCGGCGGGTCTTGCCCGGTCCGGCGCCGTGCGCCGCCGTGACACCCTCGTCTTCGAGTCGTCGCATGACCCGATGTGCCAAGGCTGGCGAGACCCCGCATTGTTTGGCGAGATCCAAGATGCTCCAAGATCTCTCGGCATCGAGGAGCATCGCTTGGGCCACAAGGCCGGACTTGCCGGACAGCCTCGCAGTAGCAGCAAGGCGTGAGCGACGTTTCGTGCCAGTGATCCTCATAATCAGACCGGGCAACGCCAGCCTGACGTTTCCAAGTCCGTCCACCGACCCGATGCTGGCTTCATCGAGGATCTCCCGGGCCGTGCCCGTGATCTCGTCGGCGATCACGATCATCGGAATGTCCAACTGTTGTGCCCGGTGGACGGCCTGATGAGCCGCGGCGCTGCTGACTCTCGCCTTACACTCGATCGCGACGGGTGTCTCGATGCCGGCGTAGCGCACCACAGCATCGGCCGAGAGTGTCCTCTTGAGAGAAGTAACTGGCTTCAGTTCGGGGATGGTGCGCAACACCCGGAGAGCCCTGCGCTCGAACTCCGCTCCCACATTTATCTCTATAGTTTTATTTGACACAAGTGTAAATATAGCAGAATCCATGAGTTTAGGCAACCCAGCGGCTCGACTCTCCAGGCGAAGTAGTCGCTCCAGGGTTGAGGGACCCGGGCGGTCGCGTCGCAGGACGCGCACTGTCGCGAGGGTGAAGGGCAGGGGCGTAGCGCTGACCGAGAGACATAGGTCACGGATACCCAGCCCCTATTCAAGCGTAGCGTTGGTCTCGTCGGCCGCCTTCTTGACCTCTGCGACGATCTCGCGAAGGAACTGGTTGCGATCAGGAGATGGCGTGGTGTCGGGAACGGGTGCTGCGGGCTCGTAGATTTCGTCGCCGATGATCCGGGCTCGCACGAATGTCGAGCCGATTCCGCGCTCGTAGTATGCTTCTTGCCACTGCACCGCGTGTTGGTGCCACAGGCGGCGAGTGCACACTTCGAGCAGCCGTTGCCCCAGGTTGTGCGCGAGGGCGTTGAAGCAGTCCCGCTTCTGATCCTCTGTTGGTTCGGGGCCCTCCCAGCGCAGAGGGTTCTGAATAAGCACGTAGATGCGATCCCTCAGCTCCTTGCGAAGATCTGCGACTGGCCGAAGTGTGTCGTATTCGTCGGTCCGCCCCTCGGCGAGCCGGCGGTTCAGAGCCTTGATCCGCGTCCAGTGTTCCTTCGTAAAGCCGGGCTTGGACTCAAGACCGAGGAGCGGTCGCCACATGTCATGGAAGGCGTCGGCCGCGCCACGGATTGCGAGTACGAGGTTCATCCGGTCATAGACCGGACGCGCCTCGGCAGGCTCGGGCCGCTCGATCACCTGATCGATGCAGTGGAGAAGCTTGCGAAGCTGCCGAATCGTGCGCTTGCCCGAAGCGGTGGTCTCGCTCAACGGCTTGTGGATGTCCTCCAAGAAGAACCGAGCGTCTTCCACGCGTTGTCGCAGCGTGAGCTCCGCGTGCGGACCCAGTTCTTCTCCGAAGGCCGCTAACACGTTCTCGGCTGAGGCCAATACGTGTTCCACCTTCGCGGGTGGGGTTGGCAGGTTGTCGCCTTTGACCTGGTCGAAATGCGTGAAAGTGATGATGAGCTTGTGGGCATTGCCGGTCGCTACGATCTCGCGCATGGCGGCGAGCGGCGCCGCCTGCATCGGCTGGGTGGCGTTGTCTACCAGTAGCACCGCATCCGCTGCTTCGATTTGGCGGCTCACGGCAGTCGACACCGCCGAAGACGACTTGGGTGTGTGGCCGAGCCCTTCGCCATCAAGCAGGACGAGCTTCGGCGCCTCGCTTCCGTTCCAAGCCGGTGAGAAGGGGCCGGCGACACGCAAGCCGTTCACTAGCGGCGTCAGCAGCCGACCAAAGAGGGGCGCATAGTTGCTGGAGAAACGGGAGATCTCAGAGAGGAACTCGGCGCGCTCCTCGAACGGCCATTCGCCGCTCCAGGAAAGTGGCCAGCCCTGTCGTGTCTTCTTGACTTGCCCGGGTGGCAGCAGGTCGAAGCGCTTCTCGATCTCCTCCATCAGTGCATCCGTTACCTGGTGGAAGTCCTCGTCGTCGCGCAACAGGTTGTCTAGCTCCTCTTCGAAGAGCTCCTCGACCACGCGCTCGTCATCGTCGCCACCAACATCGAGTTCAGCGCGCAGCCCGTCGTGGTGACGGCTCGCAAGACCGCGCAGTGTTTCCATCGCCTCCGCAAGGCGCTCCGCAGTTCGCGTCATGTCGATCGTGCCACGCTCCTCTTCGGACAGATGATCCTCCCCGCTGTCCGATTCCAGGTCGTCATCGTCGAAGTCTGAGCTGCGAGAGGCGACTGTCGGGCCGTTCCCGAGCACATAGCTGAACCGAAAACGCTGATTGGTGTGGTTCAGGAGTCTCCTGAGGACATCAGCGTCATCTGCACCCCTGGCTGCGGCCAGTACGGCGTCCGAAGCGCACTCGCTGAGGTACTCGCTCACCTCGTCGCGTGAAGCGAAAGTCACCACCGCACGCCAGTCGCCTTCGGCGAAGACGATCTCGGTGTCGTGGATCGTCGTCTTCGCAGCCGACGTCGACGGGAAGCGCTCCCTGTCTGGATCCGTTCCGATCAACTGGCGAACCAGCGTCGTCTTACCGGCACCGGTCGTGCCCAGCAACAGCACACGCCGGTATCCGTCCGGCGACGACTCCGGCAGCGCTATTACGGCGTCGCGCAGCGCAGCGAAGTCCGTCACCTCGGGAACCAGCTTGTCAAAGAAGATGTCAACGACGCGAGAATCGAATCGCCGCTCGGCCTCGGGGCGAGCAGCAGGACCGTGGTACTTGGCGTTGCCCAACAAGACATTAAGTTCGTCCCGCAGCCGTGCAGCCTCTGCCTCGTCGCGAGTGCTGAGCCCGCAGCGCACTCGAAGGCCCGGCTTACCGGTCGCATCCGACCGTCTCACCGGATGCCGGAAGATGACCGAGTAGCCCAACCGTCCCTGGGTCCGGCTCAAACTTGCGGAGTACTTCTGACGACTCATACCCATCTCCGTTGTTCCCGCGTTGTACTGAACACACGATGCTAGCGGCTGGACCAGCCCAAGCCAACCTGTTCAGAACAACTCAGGAACAACGAAACCAGGGCAGTGTCGAGCGGTCACCTCTCCGCAGCCGCAGAAGCGCTGGCAGAGCCCTCCAAAAAGAAAAGAGTCCTTCTTGATATGGGGGGTCGGTCACGAGATCGGCAATCGCGGGGCGCATCAACCCAAACAGCGTTGCGACACGGTCGTCGGCTCGTGGAGTTCTGGGGAATGCCCGCCTCACCCAGTTGGGGTTTAGGACCTGCGAGGAGTTCGCCGCCACCGCGACTGGCGTCGCTTTCCGACCAGTGCGACGTAGTGCTGGCGTCGCCGCCTCCGGGCACCTCTTGAGTTGTCGCAGCCAAGGTTGCCGCGGTTGTGAACGCTTGTGTGACTGAGACGGTTTCGGTGTGACCGAGTGGGTCCAGGGTTGGCGCATCCAGCCGGTGGTAGCCGAGCTGGCGATTGTGGCGGTGTCTAGTTGACGGGCTCGATGGTGACGGTCACCTGCGGCAATCCGGCATCGGTGATGGTGCTGTCAGCAACGGCGATGCGGTAGCCGTGGACGGTTACCTCGGTTAGGTAGTAGCACTGGATCGGCAGCCCGTGGGGCCACGGTCCGCGCCGGATCTCAGGGGAGTTGGCGTAGCGGCCGCCGGGGGCGTACTGCATGCCGAATGCGCCGGTGGCGGCATATAGGGGAGCGACTTGTTCGTGTTTGGCAGGCGACACGACGGCCACGGTGGGGTTCACTAGCAGCTGAGGCCTGTGGCGTGTTGTCAAGTCCACGTCATAGACGATGATGTCACCCACGGGCCGGGTGTGGCGCGTCGGGTTTTCTTCGTCGCGTGGTCGGTGATCGGGGGGAGCCGTGCATTGGTGCTGGCTGTAGGGCAGTTCGTGGTTCTCGTCGAAGAAGCACTGGGGAACCTGCGGCCTGCCCTGCGCGGCGAATGGGTCTGCCTCAATGACTACTGCTGTGGTGTCTGAGGTGGGGATGATGGCGATTACCGGATCCGGCGCGGCGGGGCCCCAGTGGCCGCTGCTGTGGCGCCAGCACCACGAGGGGGACCATTGCTCGTCAACTTGGAGGGTTGTGCGCTGGTGGGGCCGCACTGTGAGTGTCGTCTTCTCGCCGGTTGGCACGCACAGTGCCTCGGGGCCGTCGAGCCATCCCAACAGCCACTTGTTCCAGCCGGTGAGGGGTTCATGGGGGAATCGCGCGGATGGCTGATCAACGCTGATCTCTGAGACTTGAATCCGCTCGGCGGTGAGTTGGAGATAGAGGCCCCATCCGTAGCCCGACATGCCCATCAGCGAGCTCTGGCCGCCTCTGTCGGGCGGGCCGCGGCCGTCGTCGGGCATGGTCGCGTACAGGTCATCGAGACCAAGGTGGTGCAACAGCTCGTGAGCGGCCGTGAACAGCGCCCCCCTGAAACGGTGATCTGACCAACCGTAGGCGTCGATGGAGGCCCAGGTCTCGGCATCGACGCTCACCCATTCCAAGCCCGGGTAGGTCTCGGGGCTGGGGTCGTCCTCGGGTCTCACATGAACACCGGCCACGCCGTCGAAGCTGTAGAACCCGACATAGGGGAACTCTGTGGTGTTCGTGTGGAATGCGAGCAGCACCTCGTCGTCGGGGAACAGGGCTCTCAGCTCAGGGGCATACCCGCCGAGAGTCTGGCGATCCAGGCTGGCGGGCCTGGCGCGGGCGTGCGCCGATCCCCCAAGGTGAACCTCGCCGCCGCGGCGAAACACCCAGTCGGTGCGGCCGTGAGACAGCGCCTCCAGTTGGACCTCGACCACGGCGAGCAACTCGTCAACAAAGCGCTGATTCGGTTCTGCCCCGAACTCTGGGATGTGCCGCTCACCCGGTGCGGGAAGGTCATCGAAGGAGACAGAGACAGCCGTCACCTCCACCCGTTTCGGTGCAGGATAGGTGGCGCCGTGGTTGCTGTATCTCAGCCTGTCGCAGGCCGCGGCGTCGGCCCAAGCCTCCAACCGGCGACCGAAGCCGATCACCGACACCGCGTCGCCCGCCTCGATGACAGCACCGCAAGGCACCGCAGCGTTGCGGGCCTCTCCAGTGGTGGTGTGCCTGAGCCCGGCTTCACAGCCCGACGGCCACGACGAGTTCGTCCATTCGACGGTCCACTGGCCCCACACATACCCCGCGGCTCGCCGCAGGAACACAGCCATGTGCCGACGTGACACTTCCGCGTCGGGCCGGTACGTGCCATCGGGAAACCCAACAGTGACACCCGCCGCGGCGAGGCGACTGATCGCATACCCAAACCGGTGATCTACAGAGATGTCGCTGAATGCCCGAACCGGCCCGGAGGGTTCGGGCAGGTCGAAGGCCCGCACCAAGAACACCGCCATCTGGCCCCGCGTCACAGCCCGGTCCGGACAATACTTCGCCGGCGCCCGCGAGCAGCCATCAGTGATGCCCAGCGCCGCGAACGTCTCAATATGGTCCGCCCACACATCCGTCGAGTCCACGTCCCCAAAGCGGCCAGCGTGGTCCCTCAACTCGGCCCAGCCAGCCTCGACCAGCACCTCCACAACCAGACCCGCCATCTCACGACGCGAAATCGGCTCACCACAACTCTCACCCACGCACCCGTCAGCGACATCAACCAAGTCCACCGCCCAACTCGCCCCAACAGCGTCATCAGCAGACGCTGACTTCGCCGGCACCACCACAACCGCCACCACCAACAGCAGCACCAACCACCACGGGGCCCTCACCACGACCCTGGCCCACCGCACCCGGCGCATCGTAGTCACCCGCCAGAGGCCGCAGGAGTCGGCTTCAGGAGCATCGAGCGCGCGCTGGCGCACTGTCGTCATAGCTGCTATCGTCGGCTGCCTCATCGTCACGGGAGCATCATCGATGCCATCGGCATCACCGACCGCCTCGCCTACCTCGCTGCCGTTGGCGCTCCCGTGCTCTGCCATGCTTCACTGTCTGCCATGCTTCACTGTGGGTGATGCGGCTGTGAATGTGATGAAACGGGGACGTAGTCATCGTGAGAATGCCGGAGCCGATCCCGTGCAAGCCTGAGAGTGCGGCTCGGGCGGTGTTGGAGACCCCGCCGAAGCAGGCCGATGAGTGGCGGTTCGTGCAGGAGACGACCCCGCCTGAGTCGCCCCCGGTTATTCGGGCATGTAGTTCCGTTCGTTAAACGCGGCAGGGGATCTCAGCGGCCGGGTTTTGCGGCCAGGGGCCCTATTCTGCCCGTCGTGAGCGAAGCCACGATCAGCGGCGACCCAGCAGGGGGCGATGAAGATGCGTTAGTCGCCGACCCAGATGGGAATGATTACGTTGCGGCCACCGGCGCCCCGGCGAACGACGCCGAGGTTCGCGACCAGCTCCCTGCCGATCTCGATGCGGCCGGATACGTGGGGCCGTACCTGTTCCCCAACAACAGCAGGCGCCGCATCGCCGGTGCGCTCTACCTGCTGATCGGCGCGGCCTCCATCGTGATCGCGCTGGTGGCCGGCAGCGGCGCCGTGCTCGTCAACGGCGGCTTCGGGGTGGGCGGCATCGCCCTCATCGCTTTCGGCTTGTACTGCATGCAGGCCGGCTGGGATCTCGCCGTCGACGAGAACGACGCCCTGGTGGCGGCCACCAGGGAGGTGGGCTTCCCCGTGGGTCACGCTTCGGCGCAGCTGGCGTGGCGGGGCCTGAGGAGCCGTCCGACGTGGCGCATCCTGCTGTACTCGAACCAGGCGCCCCCGGACCGCCGCGGCCTCGTCCTGGTGGACGGCGTGGACGGTGAGATCATGGGGTGCTTCGTAGAGGACAACCCCGAGGACTGGACCGGCCTCGACGCGTGACGGCCGGGCGCGGCCGCCCGGCGGCAAGCTGGTAGCGTTGATCCTCAGCCGAACCGGAGGCCGGTGAATGTTCGACGGAAACTGGCGCGAGGCAGTGGACCGGGGCCTCACACCGATCGGCGTCTCGCTTCGCCGCACCGGAGTGACCGCGGACATGGTCACCATCACCGGCATCGTCATGGCCTCCGGCGCGGCCGTCGCCATAGCCACCGGCTACCTGCGGGTGGGCTTCCTGCTGCTGATACTCGCCGGGATACCCGACGCCCTCGACGGCGCGGTGGCCAAGGCCTCAGGCACCTCCTCGTTGCGGGGCGCCTTCTTCGACTCGGTTTCGGACCGTCTCACCGACGCCCTGCTGTTCGGTGGCATCGCCTGGTACCTCGCCGACACCCAGCCCGGGCACATCATGATGCTGCCGGTGGCCGTGATGAGCCTGGCCATGCTGGTGTCGTACCAGCGGGCCAAGGCCGAGTCCCTGGGATACGAGGCCAAGGGCGGCATCATGGAGCGAGCCGAGCGCTTCGTCGTGCTCGCTTTCGGCCTGCTCTTCAGCGAACTGCTCATATGGACCCTGTGGGTGATGATCGTGCTGACCGCGGTCACTGCGGTGCAGCGGTTCGTGAAGGTCTGGAGGCAGGCGTCCGAAGGCCGGCCGGTCCGTCCTCGCTCCCGCCGCCGTTTCCGCCGCACCCGCACCACGCGGGCTCAAGGCCGCGTCACTGAGACCGCTCGGCGGGCGCGGATGCGCAACCGCCCGCCGACAGACGCCGGCTGAGCCTGAGAGGCCGCGCGGGAAGCCCGCTCTTGTTCGCTGCGCTCACGGGCCGCTCGGGCCACGGCCTCGCCCGTATGAGGCGTCTCGCTCGTCTAACCTCTCGGCCTCTGGATGCCGTCGGCCTCGGCGTATAGGGCCGCCGAGTTCTTCGCCCGCCACGCGCCCGCGCCCGTTGCCCGGTCTGCCGCGCTGGCCGGCGGGGTGGGGGTCGCGGCCGCGAGCCGCGACCGGCGCCTGCTGGTGCGGCGCAACCTCGAGAGGGCGCTGGGCCGACCAATGGGGCGCCGCGAGGCGTCTGTGCGGGTGACGGCCGCGTTCGACTGGTACGCCCGCTACTACCTGGAGAGCTTCCAGCTTCCGGGGCTGGACGCGTCGACCATCGACGCCGGCTTCGGCTACGAGGGTGTCGACACCATCGAGCGCTCGGTTCGCTCCGGTGTCGGTCCGATCCTGGTGATGCCGCACCTCGGCACATGGGAATGGGCCGCCTGGTGGCTCGCGCTGGTCCCGCGCATGAAGGTGACGGCGGTGGTGGAGCCGCTCGAGCCTCCTGAGGTGTTCGAATGGTTCACCTCATTCCGGCAGCGGTTGGGCATGGACATCATTCCGGTAGGACCGGACGCGGGCGGGCGTCTCGTTGCGGCCATCAAACGGGGGGACGTGGTGTGTCTGCTCGCTGATCGAGATGTCACCGGCACCGGCGTGGCTGTGGAGTTCTTCGGCGAGCGGACCAGGCTGCCGGCCGGTCCTGCCGTGCTGGCCCTGCGGACCGGCGCGCCCCTGATCCCCGCCGCGGTGTACTGGCGGGGCAGCACCCGTCACGCCATCGCCGGGCCTCCGGTCGACACTCGACGACTGGGAGGCATCCGCAGCGACACGTTCCGAGTCGTCCAGGACTATGCCGCCGCGCTGGAGGGTCTCATCAGGGTCGCGCCCGAGCAGTGGCATCTGATGTCACCCAACTGGCCCAGCGACTACGAGGCGCTCGGACTGCCCACGCCTCAACCGCTGCGCGACCTCTAGCCTCAATAACCAGTGCGGATCGGAATCATCTGCCCGTACAGCCTCACCGTGCCCGGCGGTGTCCAGATGCAGGTGCTC
The DNA here is from genome assembly GCA_965203575.1 of Candidatus Aldehydirespirator sp. Taxonomy (GTDB): domain Bacteria; phylum Actinomycetota; class Acidimicrobiia; order Acidimicrobiales; family Aldehydirespiratoraceae; genus Aldehydirespirator. Next base: position 422,691 of record OZ241894.1, on the reverse strand, counting down.
GGGCTGGCCCGGGCGCTGAGCCGCAGCGGGCATCCGACTCGGGTGCTCGGACCGTGTGACGGCCCGCCGCCGGACACCAACGTCACGCCGCTCGGCAACAGCCTGCCGACGATCGCCAACGGCTCCATCGCTCCGGTGGCCCCCGACCCCTCATGCCAGCTGCGGGCGATCCGAGCCATGCGGGACGAGTCCTTCGACGTGATCCACCTCCACGAGCCCCTGGCGCCCGGTCCGACCATGACCGCGCTGCTGGTGAGGCCCGCCCCCCTCATCGGCACCTTCCACGCCGCGGGAGGCTCGCTGGCCTACGACCTCCTCCCGCGAGCGACCCGCTTTCTGGCCGGCCGTCTCGACCACCGGGCGGCGGTCTCGCGCGACGCACGCGACATGGCGGCCGACGCCCTGGGCGGAACCTACGACCTGCTCTACAACGGCGTGGAGCTGGCCCCCTACCGGATCGCCGAACCGGTACAGGCCTCCGGTCCGACGATCCTGTTCATCGGACGGCACGAGCCCCGCAAGGGCCTCGGCGTCCTGCTCGAGGCGCTGCGCATGCTCCCTGGAGATGTGAGGCTCCAGGTCGCAGGCTCCGGCTCGGAGACGGCCGCACTGCAAGCCCGTTCGGCGTCCGATCCCCGTATCGAGTGGCTCGGGACTGTCACCGACAGCGAGAAGATCGCCCGGCTCAAGGGCGCCGACGTGTTCTGTGCTCCGTCATTGCGGGGCGAGTCCTTCGGAATCGTCCTGCTGGAAGCGATGGCTGCCGGCACTGCCGTCGTGGCCAGCGATCTGCCCGGCTACCGCAACGTCGCCCGGCCCGACCACGATGCTCTGCTGGTTCCGCCGGGCGATCCCGCCAAGCTGGCCGCGGCTCTCGGTCGGGTGCTGTCGAACCCTGGCGAATCGTCCAGGCTGGTGGCCGCGGGGCACGAGCGGGCCAAGGCCTTCTCGATGTCGGGCCTGGCCGATCAGTACCTGGAGCGCTACGAACGGATTGCGGTGTCCACCAGCCGCTCCAACACCCGGTAGGTTTCGGCATGGCGGCGGCAACCCTGAACCTCCCCGATCCACCGTAGAACGCCCTTGAAGTACTCTCCCGCAGCCCTCGTCGCGCCTCCTGCGCTCGTCGTATCCGTCATCGTTTGGGCTGCCCTCGCGGTCGCGGGCATGTCGCCACTGGTTGCGGTAGCGCCGGCCGCGGCCGCCGGCCTGCTGATCGCGGTGCTGCTGCACTGGAGGGCGCCCCGGGCGGCCCTCCGGACCCTGCGGGCCGGCCCGCTCACCAAGGGCGATCATCCACGGCTGGAGAATCTCCTCGAAGGCTCCTGCACCACCCACGGATTTCACGAGCCCTCAGTCCATGTCGTTGAGAGCCCGGCAATCAACGCAGCCTCCGTCGGGCTCAGACGGCCGGCGGCCCATCTGGTCCTGACCCGCGGCGCACTGTCCAGCCTCGACCGGCTGGAGCTCGAGGCCGTGGTGGCGCGTCAACTCTGCGCGATCCGGCGGGGCGTCGCCTTCCCCACCGTGCTGGCCAGCGTCTCCAGGCTCCCCGGCGCAGGGCCGATCACCGCTGGGCTTGCCGGCCGGGTCGGCGGATTCGATGCCGTCTCCGACATCGATGTCGAGGCGGCGCGCCTTACGAGCTTTCCTCCGGCCCTGGCGTCGGCCCTGAGAAAGGCTGCCGATGCACCCAGCCTGAACACATCCCGTGCCGGCGCTCACCTGTGGATGGTCGCATCGCAACGGGACGCCTCCGAGGCTGGAGCACGATCGTCCACACTTCGACGGATCGACGTACTGAGAGAGATTTGATGGCAGCGCGGCCCGGCACCGTCGCGGGGGTCGGAGGTTCGTGCAGGCTATGGCTCGCGCTCGCTGCTCTCGTGACCGTTGCGACTCTGGTGGCCGCGTGCAGCGGATCCCCGCGACCGGCAGCCCCGACCGTGACCGAAGCCAGTGACGGCTCGACTCCGGGCGGCGCCGCCTCCACGACGGTCGGAGCGGGCGATCAGTCTCGCGACGACGGCGCTGCTGCAGTGGAGGGCGACGGAGCGGCTGGCAGCGAGGCGACCGGCGATACGACAGTCATCGCAGCGAACGGGTCGGTCGAGGGTGGCTCTGCCAGGGGCGGCTCGGTCGAGGGTGGCTCTGCCGGGGATGGCTCGGTCGAGGGTGGCTCTGCCGGCGGCGGATCTGCGGAGGGTGCGGCTCCTGAGGAAGTTGCGCTTGGGGATGGGTCAGGTGAGGGTGCGGCACCTGAGGGCGTGTCTACTGAGGGAGCGGCATCTGAGGGCGGGCTTGTCGAGGGTGCATCACCCGCGCCGTACCTCGAGTTCGATCCCGCGGCAGCCAGCCCTATCGCCCCTCTCACCGGCTCGATCACCACCGACTTCCGCCTTTCCCAGCGACGGGCCCTGGCCGTGAAGGTGGGCAACGGCGATCCCAAGGATCGTCCCCAGGCCGGCCTCGCGGCCGCCGACATCGTCTATGAGGTGCTGGTCGAGGCGGGCTTCACCCGGTTCATCGCCGTACTCCATTCCGAGATCCCCAGCCGGGTCGGGCCGGTGCGATCGGTCCGGTCCAGCGACTTCGACATCCTCGAGGACCTGGCCACCCCCTACCTGGCCTCATCCGGCGCCAACAGCACCGTGCGGCGGGAGATGCGCGACGCCGCGAGGGCCGGAACCCTTGTCGACGTCGGGGCCTGGGCGATGTCTGCGCCATATGAGCGCGATCGCTCGCGACCCTCGCCCCACAACCTGTACTTCCACTACGAGGACCTGGGAGGGGGAGATCCGGACTCGCTGCCAGGCGGCATCCCCGATGCCCCACCGGCGGCGCTGTTCGAGTACGGCTCGTCGAACTCGCCGCCCCTGGACGACGCAGCCGGCGTCACCGTGGCCTACACGACTCTCTACGGCGGCGAGGCCTCCCACGTCTGGGACCACATCCTGGGCGGCTGGGTGCGCATCCAGGACGGCACTCTGCACACAACCGAGACCGACTTCGGCGTGGCGGAGATCGCGCCGGCCAACGTGGTGGTGTTGTGGATGCCCTACGGCCGATCGGCGGCCGACCGCCGGTCGCCGCAGGCCGTCTCCTACGGTTCCGGCCAAGCGCTCGTGCTCACGGCCGGGTCGGTACACGAAGCCGTCTGGGAGCGCACCGAGGACCGTGTCGGCTATCGCTTCACCGACGCGGCCGGGAATCCGCTCACCTTGTCGACGGGATCCACCTGGCTGCTGCTGGCCAACACCAGCACACGCTGGCCGGTGGCTGAAGTGACGGTGTTGACGGCGTCCGAGAGCGCCCAACTGCTGGCCGACACCCGGGCGGCCCGTGAGCGGAGCGAACAGGAGCGGGGAAGTTAGGATGGCCTCCATGTCCGGCACTCCCAGTTCCGACGCAGCCGCCACCGGCGGCACCGCAACCGGGACCACACTCGTCAAGCGCGGTCTGGCCGAAATGCTCAAGGGCGGAGTGATCATGGACGTTGTCACGCCGGAGCACGCTCGGATAGCCGAGGACGCGGGCGCCGTCTCGGTCATGGCGCTCGAGCGTGTGCCCTCCGACATCCGCGCCCACGGTGGAGTGTCGCGGATGTCGGATCCCGAGATGATCCAGAAGGTGCAGGCCGCGGTGAGCATCCCGGTCATGGCCAAGGCCCGGATCGGCCACTTCGCCGAGGCTCAGATCCTTCAGGCCCTCGGCGTGGACTATGTGGACGAGTCCGAGGTCCTCACGCCCGCCGACGAGGTCCACCACATCGACAAATGGGCGTTCACGGTGCCGTTCGTCTGCGGTGCCACCAACCTCGGCGAGGCGCTTCGCCGCATCAGCGAGGGCGCCTGCATGATCCGATCCAAGGGAGAGGCCGGAACGGGCAACATTGTGGAGGCCGTCCACCACCTGCGTTCGATCGTGGGCGACATGCGCCGCATTGCGGCCGCGGGAGACGAGGCCGAACTGTTCGAGTGGGCCAAGCAGTTGCGGGCGCCCCTGCCGCTGGTGCAGGAGATCGCCAACAGGGGATGGCTGCCGGTGCCGCTGTTCTGCGCCGGCGGCATCGCCACTCCGGCGGACGCCTCGCTGGTGATGCAACTCGGCGCCGAGGCGGCCTTCGTCGGGTCGGGAATCTTCAAGAGCTCCAATCCGCCCAAGATGGCCTCGGCCATCGTGGAGGCGGTCACGCACTACCGCGACCCGGAGATCCTGGCCAAGATCAGCTCAGGGCTCGGCGAAGCCATGGCCGGCCTCGAGACTGCCGACCTCACCACGAAGATGGCCGAACGGGGTTGGTGAAGCCGCGCGTCGGCGTGCTCGCCCTGCAAGGGGGGTTCGCCGCCCACGCCGCCATCATGCAGCGCCTCGGCGTACGAGTCGACGAGATCCGCACGGCTGAGCAGCTCGCCGCGGTCGACGCCCTGGTCATGCCCGGAGGCGAATCGACCACGATGTCGATGCTGCTGGAGCGCTCCGGGCTGCTCGAGCCTCTCGCAGAGCGCCTCGATGGAGGGATGGGCGTGCTGGGAACCTGTGCAGGGATGATCCTGCTGGCCGCCGAGGTGGTCGACGGGCGAGCCGACCAGCACTCTCTGGGGCTGGTGGACATCACCGTGCGCCGCAACGCCTACGGCACGCAGATCGAGAGCTTCGAGGCCGATATCGGTGTCGACGGTTTCGAGACACCCTTCCACGCGGTGTTCATACGGGCTCCGGCCGTCGAGCGGGTCGGCCCCGGAGTGGAGGTGCTGGCCCGTCACGAGGGTCGACCGGTGCTGTGCCGGTCCGGCCCGGCCACAGTCGCGGCCTTCCATCCCGAGTTGTCGGGCGACAGCCGGCTGCACGCCCGCTTCCTGGCAGATCTGTAGCCTCAGAGGCCGAGCTTGCGAGGCCGTGGCCCGAGCGGCCCGTGAGCGCAGCGAACAAGAGCGGGGAACCAGCCGATCGTCGCAAGCTCTGGCGTGGCGTGCAGGAGTTAGCCTTCGCCCTGTGAGCGGGCACAGCAAGTGGGCGACGATCAAGCACCGCAAGGGAGCGGCCGACGCCAAGCGGGGCAAGCTGTTCGCCAAGCTGATCAAGCAGGTCGAGGTGGCGGCCCGCCAGGGCGGCGGGGACGTCGACGCCAACCCCACGTTGCGGACCATGTACCAGAAGGCCCGCGACAACTCGGTCCCTCTCGACACGATCGAGCGAGCCGTCAAGCGGGGCACCGGCGAGCTTGAGGGGGTCAGCTACGAGTCGGTCACCTACGAGGGGTACGCGCCGGGCGGAGTGGCCCTCTACATCGAGTGTCTCACCGACAACCGCAACCGCACCGGCAGCGAGGTGCGCAGCACTCTCACCCGCAACGGCGGCTCGCTGGCCGAGCCGGGCTCGGTGGCCTGGCAATTCGAGCGCAAGGGCGTGGTGCTCGTCCCGTCCTCGGCAGCCGGCGAGGACGATCTGATGATGGTCGTGCTCGACGCCGGCGCCGAGGATCTGGAGGGCGAAGGCGACATGTGGCGGGTCACCACCGAGCCCGGCGACCTCAACGCAGTGCGCGATGCGCTGGCGGCAGCCGAGATCACTTTCGAGAGTGCCGACCTCACCATGCTGCCCACCAGCGCAGTGGCCGTGACCGAGCCTGACATCGCCCGGGCGGTACTGAGGCTGATGGACCTGATCGACGATCTCGACGACGTGCAGGACGTGCACAGCAACTTCGACATAGGCGACGACATCATGGAGGAGTTGGCCGCTTCTTAGGCTATCCGCGGCGCGGCGGCGAGTCTCCAATAGAGTCGCGCATGTGTTCGTATTGGGTATCGACCCGGGCCTCTCGCGTTGCGGTTACGGCGCGGTCCGGCACGGGCGCCGGCCCACCGCTGAGGCGGCCGGCGTCCTGGCCACGCCCCCCGGGATGGACCGGGCGTCGCGGCTGGCCGAGCTGCAGGCCGACATCCGGTCGTTGATCGCGGAACTGAAGCCCAACGTGGTCGCGGTGGAGCGGGTGCTGTTCCAGCGCAACGTGGCCACGGCCATGTCCGTCGGGCAGGCCGTCGGGGTGGTGCTGGCCGAGTCGGCCGCAGCCGGCTGCGAGGTGGTGGAGTACTCGCCGAACGAGGTGAAAGAAGCGGTGGCGGGCTGGGGTGGCGCCGACAAGCAGGAGATCGCCGAGATGGTGCGGGTGCTGCTCGGGCTCACCGAACTGCTGCGACCTGCCGACGCCGCCGACGCGGTGGCCGTCGCTCTCTGTCACCTGGCCCGTACCGGTCCGCCCGCGGCGGCGAGCCGGCGGGCCGCGGTCACAGGTGGTGCCCGATGATCGGATCCCTGCGATGAGCGAGCTCTTGCGATGATCGGGTCGCTGCGGGGTCAGCTGCTGTCGCGATCACCGGACGCCGAGCTCCTGGTGGAGGTGTCCGGGATCGGCTACCGGGTGCAGGCCACGCCCCGGACGGCCGCGGCCGCGGCTCAGATGGGCTCGGAGGTGTTCCTCCATGTCAGCCACATCGTGCGCGAGGACGCCCAGACGCTGTACGGGTTCTCCACCCTGGACGAGCGGCGGACCTTCGAGGCGCTGGTCGGCGCCCGGGGTGTAGGGCCGACCCTGGCGCTGTCGATCCTGGCCGTCCACCATCCCGACGCCCTGCGCCGGGCCGTGGCCGACGACGATGTCGACATGCTGTGCCTGGTGCCGGGTGTGGGCACCAAGACCGCGGTGCGATTGCTGGTCGAGCTCAAGTCGCGCCTGCATCTGCCCGAGGCGGGCGCACCGCCCGGCGCTGACGACGTCGCGGCCGTGCCCACTGCCAACGACGATGCCCGCACCGATGTGCGTGCCGCGCTCGACGGGCTGGGCTACGGCACCGAGGAGATCAGGGGCGTGTTGGCTGAGCTGCCCGCCGGCGATGACGCCGGCCGGCTGCTGCGCGAGGCGCTGCAGCGCCTCGCCGGTGTGGCTGCCTGAGGGGAGGGGAGCCGAGCATGACCCGCTCCGAGACATTGGCCCGGCCCTCGGGCGATGGCAACGGTGCCGCCCCGGCGCCCGCCGCCGACCCGGCGCCTGGTACTGCCCCCGCGCCCGCGGCCGATCCGGCTGAGTTGCTGTCGGCGGATCCGCTGCCGGCCGATCGGCTCGGCGAAGCCGCTCTCCGTCCCCGCAGCCTCGAGGAGTTCGTTGGCCAGGGTGAGCTGAAGGGCCATCTCGATGTGCTCCTGGGCGCGGCTCGCAAGCGCCGCGAGCCTGTCGACCACCTGCTCTTCGCCGGGCCGCCGGGACTGGGCAAGACGACCCTGGCTCACATCGTCGCCAACGAACTCGGCGCCCATCTGCAGACCACCTCGGGGCCTGCCCTGGAGCGGGCCGGTGATCTGGCGGCCATGCTCACCAAGCTCGAGCCCGGTGACGTCCTGTTCATCGACGAGATCCACCGCCTGCCCCGGCCCGTCGAAGAGGTCCTGTATCCCGCTATGGAGGACTTCCGCATCGACATCGTGCTCGGCAAGGGCCCCGCGGCCCGTTCCATCCCGCTGGATCTGGCCCCGTTCACCCTGGTCGGTGCCACCACCCGCACCGGTCTCATCACCGGACCGCTGCGCGACCGTTTCGGGCTGGTGGCCCGGCTCGACTTCTACACGGTCGACGACCTGGTGGCGATCGTGGAGCGCACCGCGGGGATCCTCGAAGTGGACACCGATACCGGCGGCGCGGCCGAGGTCGCTCGGAGGGCCAGGGGCACGCCCCGTATCGCCAACCGCCTGTTGCGGCAAGTGCGCGACTTCTCAGAGGTGCATCGCGACGGCCGCATCGACTCGACGGTGGCGGCCGACGGCCTGGCCTTCTTCGGGGTCGACGAGATGGGACTCGACCGGGCCTCCAGGGCGGTGCTGGAAGCCCTGTGCCGCAACTTCGGCGGCGGTCCCGTCGGGTTGTCCACCCTGGCCATAGCGGTCAGCGAGCCGACCGAGACGGTCGAGGACGTCTACGAGCCCTACCTGATCCAGCAGGGCCTGCTGATGCGCACGCCCCGGGGCAGGGTGGCCACCCCCGCGGCATGGGTGCACCTCGGCCTGGAGGCGCCGCAGTCGGACCCGGACACCCACCCGGGCCTGTTCGCCTGAACCCCCGGGCCGGCCATACCCTCCAGGGTCGTGACCGCGCCGCCGACCATCCCGGCCGACCTCGACTACGACCTGCCGGCTGAGGCCATTGCGCAGGTCCCGCTGCGTGAACGCGACCGGGCCCGTCTGCTGGTCGACGGCGCCGGCGGGATCTCCCACCTCCGGGTAAGCGACCTGCCGGAGTTGTTGGGACCCGGTGATGCGGTTGTCGTCAACGACACCCGGGTGCTGCCCGCTCGCCTCCGGATGCGGCGGACCACCGGTGGTGCGGTCGAGGTGCTGCTGCTCCACGAGCGCGCCGACGGTGATTGGGAGGCGCTGGTAAGGCCGTCTCGCCGCTTGCGGCCCGGCGAGGTGGTCGCACCGGACACCGGTGCCACCGGCGCGACCGTCGAGATCCGGGACGATCTCGGCGAGGGGCGCCGAGTGGTTCGGGTCCGCACCGGCGAGCGGCCGCTGCTGCAAGCTCTGGACGAGGTGGGTGCGGTGCCCCTGCCGCCCTATATCACGGCCGGGATCGACGACCCCGAGCGCTACCAGACCGTGTACGGCCGGCGTCCTGTCTCAGCCGCGGCCCCGACCGCAGGCCTGCACTTCACCGAGGAGCTACTGGGCCGGGTGCGCGATGCGGGCGCCGAGGTGGTGGCGATCGAGTTGGCGGTCGGACTCGACACCTTCCGGCCCATCACCGCCGACTGTCTCGACGACCACGACATGCACACCGAGCAGTACCAGGTGCCGGCCGACGCCCAGCGCGCCCTGTCCCGAGCCCGGCGGGTGGTGGCCGTGGGAACCACGGTCGTGCGCTGCCTGGAGACGTGGGCCGCGACCGGCGAGGCGTCAGGGCACAGCCGCCTGTTCATCCGCAGGCCCTACCAGTGGCGCGTCGTCGACGCGCTGATGACCAACTTCCACCTGCCCCGCTCCACCCTCCTGTGCCTGCTCGACGCCTTCGTCGGACCTCGCTGGCGAACGCTGTACGCCGCCGCGCTCGAGCACGGCTACCGGTTCCTGTCCTTCGGCGACGCCATGTTCGTGACCCGCTCCGAGCCGGGTCCGATGTGACTGCGGCCGTCCTCACGGTCGAAGCGACCGACGGCACCGCCCGCGCCGGCACGGTGACCACGCCGCGGGGAACGTTCTCGACTCCCTGCTTCATGCCGGTCGGCACCCGGGGGGCGGTTCCGCACCTTCACTCGGGCGACCTGGAGGACTTGGGCGTGGAGGTGGTGCTGGCCAACACCTACCACCTGATGCTGCGTCCCGGCGCAGAGACCGTGGCTCAGCTCGGCGGTATCCACGGATTCGCGGCCTGGTCGGGCCATGTGCTCACCGATTCCGGCGGCTACCAGATCTATTCGCTCGACCCGGAAGTGGACGACGACGGGGCCAGCTTCAAGTCGGTGTACGACGGCTCGATGTGCCGGCTCACGCCAGAGGACGCCGTACGTCTGCAGGCTCTGATCGGCGCCGACATCACCATGGTGCTCGACGTGTGCCCCTCCGCGGTGGCTGAGCGACCCGTTCTCTCCGAAGCGGTCCGCCGCACCGCCCTCTGGGCCCGGCGGGGCCGCGACGCCTTCCTGGCCCACCCGGACGCGGCCCGGCGCCAGTGCCAGTTCGGCATCGTGCAGGGCGGCGCCGACGCGGCCCTGCGGCTGGAGTCAGCCCAACGCACCTTGGAGGTCGGGTTCGACGGCTACGCGGTGGGCGGGCTGTCGGTGGGCGAGGATCAACCGGCGATGCTCGATGCTCTCGATGCGTGCATGGCTCCTCTTCCCGCCGACCGGCCCCGCTACTTCATGGGCCTGGGCGACCCCGCCGGCCTCGTGGAGTCGGTGGCGCGGGGCGTGGACATGTTCGACTGCGTCCTGCCGGCCCGTCTCGGTCGTCACGGCACGGTCCTGTCCGACGCGGGCCGCTACAACCTGGCTGCGGCCCGCCATGCCGGCAGCGATGAACCGCTCGATCCGTCGTTTCCCGAGAGCCCCGCCGGCCGTTGGTCGCGCGGCTACCTCCGCCACCTGCTGGCCACCCACGAGCCGACCGCGGCCCGGCTCATCACCCTGCACAACCTGGCCTGGTTGCTGCGCCTCATGGATCAGGTGCGCACCGCGGTGCGCACCGGCACCCTCGACGACCTGCGCGCCTCTGTCGGGGCTATCTGGGCGTAGGCTCGGGGCATGGAACAGTTCCTCATCATCATCCTCATGTTCGGCGCGCTCTACTACCTGCTGCTGCGCCCCCAGCAGAAGCGGGAGAAGGCTCGCCGGGAGCTGGTTCGTTCCCTCCAGGCGGGTGACGAAGTGGTTACCAACGCCGGCATCCACGGTGTCGTGGCCGAAGTGGAGGACGCCGTCGTGTGGCTGGAGGTGGCACCCAACGTCGAACTGAAGCTCTCCCGGGACGCCATCCACGGTCGTACGCCAGCGGGCTCCGATGCCGATGAGGCCGACGACGACGCCGACACCGACGAGGAGCACGACGGCTAGGCCCAACGCACTCCTGAGGGCCATCGGGTCGGACGGCGGGAGGGGTCCTTGCGCCGCAAGCTCATCTATGTGATCGGCATCGTCGCGGTTGCCGTCGCCGGCGTTGTCTACACGCTCGCCGCCGGCAACGAGCCCCTGCTCGGGCTTGACCTGCAGGGCGGTGCCAGCGTCGTGCTGGAGCCGACCCGTGTCGCGGAGCCCGAGGAGCTGGACGTGGCCGTGGAGATCATCCGCAACCGGGTGGACGGCCTGGGAGTGGCCGAGCCCGAGATCTCCACCCAGGGCAACAACATCCTCGTCCAGCTGCCCGGCGTCGACGAGCAGCAGCGGGCCCTGGACCTGGTCGGCCAGACCGCGGAGCTGCGCTTCCGTCCAGTGCTCAGCGTGGTGGCGGAGAGTTCGCTGGAGGGCGCCGACGCCGACGAGGCGCTGCTGGACTTGTTCGCCCTCAGCGAGGGCGACGTTGCCGCAGGGGCGGATGTCGTCCTGCCCCAGTACGACGACGGCCGCAACATCGCGTTCCGCTACCAGCTCGGCCCCACCGCGGTCGCGGGTGACGGACTCGAGGGGGCCGTCGCTCAGTTCCATTCATTCATCGGCTGGCATGTGGCGCCCACGTTCAAGCCGGGTGCCGAGGGCATCGACCTGTTCAACGAGGTGAGTCGCCGGTGCCACAGCCGGGTCCCCTCGTGCCCTACCGGTCAGGTGGCCATAGAACTCGACAACGAGGTCGTGAGCGCGCCCTCCGTCCAAGCCGACAGTGCCATCTTCGAGCCGTTCGAGCGTTCCAGTATCACCATCTCCGGCGGGTTCAGCGAGCAGGAGGCCCGCGATGTGGCCCTCGTGCTCGACTACGGCGCCCTGCCGGTGGAGCTGGAGGCCCAGGAGAGCCGGATCGTGTCGGCGTCGCTGGGAACCGACGCGCTGTCCGCCGGTGTCCTCGCGGGACTGATCGGGCTGGGACTCGTGACGGTGTACCTGCTGACCTACTACCGCCTGCTCGGCCTGGTCGCCATGGCCAGCCTCGGCCTGTCCGGTGCCATGCTGTGGACCATCATCGCCTGGCTGGGTGCGTCCCGGGGACTGGCGCTGACCCTGGCCGGCGTCACCGGCCTGATCGTAGCCATCGGCGTGTCGGTGGACTCCAATGTGGTGTACTTCGAGCACCTCAAGGAGGACGTCCGCTCGGGCCGGACACTGCGCTCCGCGGTGGACCGGGCCTTCCCGGTGGCCTTCTCCACCATCGTCAAGGCGGACTGCGCGTCGCTGATCGCGGCCGCGGTGCTATACGTCCTGACGGTTGGGCAAGTCAAGGGCTTCGCCCTGTACCTCGGGCTGGCGACGATCCTCGATCTGGTGGCCACCTACTTCTTCATGGGTCCGCTGATCGGCCTCCTGTCGCGCCGCTCGGGCCTGTACTCCCATCCGGGCCGCTTCGGGATACCGGCGAAGATGGCACGCACGGAGCCGGGGGTTACCGCATGACCGCGGTCGTCGCTGTGTGGAGGGTTACCGCATGAAGGGCGGGCCGTTGGGCGTGCTCGCGTCCGTGTACCGCGGCGAGCAGCAGATCGACTTCCCGCGGCTGTGGCGGCGGGCCCTGATCGGCTCCCTCGTGGCTGTCGTGGTGAGCGTGGCCAGCTTCGGGCTGCGCGGCGTCGACCTGGGCATCGAGTTCGAGGGAGGCACCTCCTGGGAGGTCCCCGCGCCGGGGGTGTCGGTAGCCGAGGCCCGGGACGCGCTGAGGGGCACGGGCGCGGCCGACGCCAAGATCCAGACGGTCGGCGGCGACACCATCAGGGTGCGGGCCGACATCGAGACCCCCGAGGCGGTGGACGGCGTGCGCACCGCGCTGGCCGACCTGGCCGGCGTCACCGGAGACGACGTGAGCGTGACCACCGTCGGGCCGTCGTGGGGGGCGGAGATCACCAGCAAGGCCCGCAACGCTCTGATCGCCTTCTTCGCGCTCATCGCCGTCTACATAGCCATAAGGCTCGAGTGGAAGATGGCCGTCGGGGCTCTGCTGGCGGTGATCCACGACATCGTGGTGTCGGTGGGCTTCTACTCGGTGTTCCAGTTCGAGATCACCCCGGCCACGGTCATCGCGTTCCTGACGATCATGGGGTACTCGCTGTACGACACCATCGTCGTGTACGACAAGGTGCGCGAGGTGGTGGGCCGGGTGTCGGCCACCGGTCGCTACACCTACACCGAGATGATGAACCTGTCGCTCAACCAGGTGCTGATGCGATCGGTCAACACATCAATCACCTCGATGATTCCGGTGGCGTCGATGCTGGTGATCGGTTCGTTCGTTCTGGGCGCGGTCACGCTTCAGGAGTTCGCAATCGCTCTGCTGGTGGGCATCGTCGTGGGCACGTACTCTTCGTTGTTCGTAGCAGCCGCAGTGGTGGCCAGGATGAAGGAACGGGAGCCGGCCTACGTCGAGATCGCCGAGCGGGTCCGTCTGCGCGGCGGTGCGGCCGGGGTCGCCACCCGCACGGTCGCGACCGACGACGCGGTGCTCGGCGAAGCGGCTGCGGCCAAGCGGTCGGCCACGGCCCGGCGGTCGGGGCCGGCTCCCCGAGCCGCGGCAGGGTCGGCGCAGGGCGCGATACCGCCGCGTCCTCGAAAGAAGAAGAAGCGGTGATCACCGTGGTTCGCCGTCACCGGGGCTGCTAGGTGGCCACCGTCACCCGGGTCCTGCCCTGGAGGCGCGGAGCCCGGCGGCCCGCGGCGGCCGAAATCGCCCCGCTGCTGGAGTGCTACCGCCAACGCCATCGGGATCGGTCGCCCGATCTGATCCTGCGAGCCTTCGACACCGCCGCCAAGGCCCATGAGGGCCAGATGCGCCTGTCCGGGGAGCCCTACATCCGCCATCCGCTGGCCGTCGCCACCATCGTGGCGAAGCTCGGGCTGGACGATGTGACCATTGCGGCGTCGCTGCTGCACGACGCCGTGGAGGACACCGATGTGGCCCTGGCCACCATCGAGACCGACTTCGGGCCCGAGGTCACCCGCATCGTGGACGGGGTCACCAAGCTGGACCGGGTCCACTACGACACCCGCGAGCAGCAGCAGGCCGCGTCGGTGCGCAAGATGATCGTCGCCATTGCCCGCGATCTGAGGGTCCTGATCATCAAGCTGGCCGACCGGCTGCACAACCTGCGCACGCTGGCGGTGCTGCCGGCATTCAAGCAGGACTACATCGCCCGCGAGACCCTCGACGTGTACGCGCCGCTGGCCCACCGCCTCGGGATGCAGGACCTCAGGCAGCAGCTGGAGGATCTCGCCTTCGCCGCTCTGGAGCCCCGCCGCTATGCCGAGATCGACCAGATGGTGCAGCAGCGGGCCCCCGAGCGCGACATCTACCTGGAGCAGGTGCTGAGCGACGTGGAGTCCCGCCTGGCCGAGCTGGGGATCAGGGCGGAGGTCACCGGCCGGCCCAAGCACCTGTGGTCGATCTACGAGAAGATGGTGGTGAAGGGCCGGTCCTTCGAGGAGATCTTCGACCTGGTCGGCATCCGCGTGCTGGTGGACTCGGTCCGGGACTGCTACGCGGCCCTCGGCTCGATCCATGCCACTTGGCGTCCGGTGCAGGGCAGGTTCAAGGACTACATCGCCATGCCCAAGTTCAACCTCTACCAGTCGCTGCACACGACGGTGGTGGGGCCACAGGGCAAGACCCTCGAGGTGCAGATCCGCACCCGGGCGATGCACGACCGGGCCGAGCACGGCGTGGCCGCCCACTGGGAGTACAAGGACGCCTCGCCGTCGGAGGAGATGGCCTGGCTGTCGCGCATCGTGGACTGGCAGCAGGAGACGTCGGATCCGGCGGAGTTCATGTCCAACCTCAAGACGGAGCTCGACACCGACGAGGTGTACGTGTTCACGCCCAAGGGCAAGGTCATCGAACTGCCGGTGGGGGCCACCCCGGTGGACTTCGCCTACAGCATCCACACCGACGTGGGCCACGCCTGCGTCGGGGCCAAGGTGAACGGCCGGCTGGTGGCGCTGGACAGCCGCCTGCTGTCGGGCGACGTGGTGGAGATCTTCACCACCCGTACCGAGGGCGCGGGACCGAGCCGGGACTGGCTCAAGTTCGTGGCCAGCCGCCGGGCGGCCAACAAGATCAAGCAGTGGTACTCGCGCGAGCGCCGGGCCGACGCAATCGAGAACGGGCGCGACGACCTCATCCAGGCCCTGAGGCGCGAGGGCCTTCCCGCTCAGCGCCTGCTGAAGGACAAGCTGCTGGACACCATCGCCGAGCAGCTCAACTACAGCTCCACCGATCTGCTGTTCCTGGCCATAGGGGAGGGCCACCAGTCGGCGTCGTCGGTGGCCGGCCGGTTCGCCCGGGCCCTCCATGGCGACGACGCCGACGGCGAGACCGAGCGCGACCGCCTGCCCACCACGGCGCGGCGGCGTGCCGGCCACCTCCGCAGCGACTCCGACATGGGCGTGCACGTGGAGGGCCTCGACGACATCCTGATCCGGCTGTCGCAGTGCTGCGCGCCGGTGCCGCCCGACGAGATCATGGGCTTCGTGACCCGGGGCCGGGGCGTGTCGGTGCACCGGGCCGACTGCGTCAACGCCACCGGGCTCGCCGAGGGCCAGACCGACCGGCTGATCGAGGTCGAGTGGGACGCCGACTTCGCCGGCAAGTTCTCGACGACGATCTCGGTGCAGGGGTTGGACCGGCCCGGCCTGCTGCGCGACGTGACCGACGTGCTGGCCGAGCACCGGCTGAGCATCATCAGCGCCAAGGCCGAGACGGGCGACGACTTCATCGCCCGCATGGACTTCGAGTTCGAGCTGGCCGACCTGTCCCAGCTCGACTCGGTGCTGTCAAGCGTCCTCGCCCTGGAAGCGGTCTTCGAGGCCTACCGGGTAGTCCCCAGCCGCAACGCCCGCTCCAGCTAGCCAGAACGGGCGGTCAAGCCCAGCCCGATTTCACGATTTCAGCACTTGCTCTGCATATATTTCGACACTTGCAAGCGCCATATTTTCGCACTTACGAAGTCAGCGCTTGAATCTCGGGGAGTTCGAGAATGTGGTTGATCGTTGCAAGCGTGTACGTGCGACCCTGAGTGGCGATGATGACTTCAAGGAGGGCAGCCGTACGTTCGGTCCAGCCCTTTCCGTCGACGACTGCGCATGCCTTGAGTCCCCGAGCGTTTGCTGCGGCGGTCATGCTCTTGATGCGGGCGGCCTTGTCCCGGACGGTTCCGCCGTCTTCTCCGACCTTCGACTCGACTACGAGGGTGGGGGCTTCGTCCGGTATGACGAAGTCGGGGCCGGGTGACATGCCGTAGCGCTCGGCCGTCTTCCGGGCGCCCGAGGCACCGGGTCTCGTGTGGTGATACGGAATGTCGTGCTCATTGAGCAGGTCGCGCAACGGATACTCGAGGACGGCGTCACCCTTCACCTCTGAATAGGCATCCTGAACCTGCCTCCAAACTCCTCCGACATATCGCTGGTAGAGCAGCGCCGAGTACGGCACGCCGCCTGCGTCTGCCTGGACGCTCGACCAGCCGTCGAGCGTGTCCCGCTTGTCCAGCTTGGAGTGAAAGTACGTCGCGGCGCTTGGTGGGATAGCCAGGATTTCGCGGTTCATCGCCGCGACAACTGCCTGAGCGATGTTCGCGGCCAACTTGTTGTGCCTCGGGGACACCTGACCGGAAGGCGGGTTCCGCTCGAACTGCTTGAGAGCGTCGCCGCTGACCCGAGCTTCTGGGTCTGTGAGTTTGATGGCCACGGCCAGTTCGTTGTGGGTCAGCCCGACGATCATCCGTAGCGGAGCGAGCGCCGATGGCGTCCGCTGGAGGACTGTGGCCAGCGAGTGAGCGTCGGGGCGCAAGAAGTCCTCGGTGCCTTCAGCCAGCGCCGCGTACGCGCTGGCGAAACTCTCCTCGTCCGCCATTGAATCACCCTTGGGTATCAGGTGGAACGAGGGACGAAGGTGGCCGAGGAAGCCCTTGACCAGGAGATCACCCGCAGTCGCCTGGTCGGTCTCGGACTTGGCCAAGTAGATGCCGACAGCTCGTTGGCCGTCGACGGGGCTGGGGTTACCGCCCGCAGCCTCCAGGATCCTTCGCTCGTCGTCAGACAGCGACACTCAGCTGGCCTTGGGGATCATCCGCCTCGTCGGCGGCGATGCGTCTCCGAGAGACTTCGACGTACTCGGGATGGAGTTCGATGCCTGCCGCCCTCCTGTTGTGGCGGCGACCAACGACGACAGTCGTTCCCGACCCTGCGAACGGATCGACTACCAAGCCGTCAGCCGGGCAGGCAGCTTTCACGAAGAACGCGGCAAGGCCTTCGGGCATTACCGCGGTGTGCTGGCCGGCTGGGCCCTTGTGCTGGTTGTACGTCTGGCACACCTCTACGACGTTTCCTGGGTCGGCGCCTCCCTTGTCGTATGTCTTGCGCCTGTCGCGCCCGAAGCCCGCCTCGGTGTTGCGACGTCCGTTGCCATCGAGGCGGCGTCGGTTGATCTCGGCATGGTCCGCCTTGTACGGAACTCTCACTGCGTCCAAGTTGAAGTACGGCTTGGAACTCTTGGCGAAGTGGTAGACGTACTCGAAGCTGTCCTTGGTGCGCGGTCCGAAGCGGCCGGGGATGGCGTTGGGCTTCGACCAGATATAGGTCTCTAACCATCGCCAGCCCATCTGCTGCATGGCCAGCACCAACTCGTACACGTAAGGGTGTCGCTGCCCGCGGAGCGGACCGGCAGCCGCTACTCGGTTCTTGATGTTCAGCACGAAGGAACCGGACTCGGCTGTCGCGTCGAGCATCGCCGAGGCGAAAGGCAGGAACCACTCAACGTAGCGATCAGGGTGAATCTCCGAGTACGAGCGAGCGTCCGCATACGGCGGCGACGTGAAGAACAGGTTGACGCTTCCCTCCGGCAGGCTCGGCAGCCACTCCGCCGCGTCCCCCCACACGACCGTCTCCTCCAAGAGTTGCGACAGGGCAGCATCCGGGTCTGTCGGGACGGCCGGACGACCTTGAGAAGAGCCTGTCGACTGCATGAGGCCGACAGTAGCGGACCCTTGCGACAGGGCTGGGAACCCTCTCCTTAGCAACGAGGCGTCGGCAGCACCGGAGGCGGGCGGACTGCGCGACTGCGGTGCCGACTGTCAGGTTCGCAGGATGGGAGGCATGCCGTCATGGGGGCTCGCCTCGGCGCGGCGGCCTTGCGGTCGAGGTGGCGTCGACTGATCTCCCGTATCTGCCTCAGGCGATTGGGGACGCTTGGGGGCGGCGGGCGCCTGCGGTGCAGCGGTGCAGCCTCCGGGCGTGGGGGGCGAAGTCGCTGGGGCCCCGGTGCACGGTGCGGTGCTCGTCCCACACGGCCACATCGCCGGGCCGCCAGTGGTGCGTGAACCCGATGGCCGGGTCGGTGAAGGCGTCGAAGAGCCGTCCGAGCAGGGCGTCGCTGCGGTCCTGGGGCAGCCCCACCACGTAGCGCGTGA
This sequence comes from Candidatus Aldehydirespirator sp., assembly GCA_965203575.1. GTDB lineage: Bacteria > Actinomycetota > Acidimicrobiia > Acidimicrobiales > Aldehydirespiratoraceae > Aldehydirespirator. The sequence goes on along the minus strand of OZ241894.1, from coordinate 404,612 downwards.
AGCCGGCGTTGACGAACAGGAGCTCGTCGCCGGTGCGTGGATGCACCGCCACCACGGGATGCCGGTACCCGATGCCGAAGCGAGCGTGGATCCTGTCCGCCGTCTCCGAGCCGAACCGGGCCTCCATCTCCGCTCTGAATCCCGGGCCCATGTCGTGATGAGCGACTCGCCCGCGCAGATCCCGCACATCCTCGTCGTCCAGCGTCGCCAACGCGGCGCGGGCGTCGGCCCAGACTGTCGCTCCGCCTATTGGCGGCTCCACCACTGTGCGCAGCACCGCGATGTCGGGGATCTCATGGTTGAACGAATAGTCGGTGTGGAAGGTGGCGTCTCCGCTCTCCTTGGGGAGATGGTCGGCATCGTTGTAGACCACGCCGATCACCTCGGTGCCGCCCATGAACTCCACCACGGGATGGGGCCGCGGCACCGCCCACAGCGACGCGATCCGCTTCTGAGCCTCGTCATCCACCGCGTGCTGGCCTTCGAAGATCAGCACGCCCCGCTCGTCGAGGGCGTCCTTGACCGTCGCGGCGTCCGCATCGCCGATGCCCGAGGCAAGCTCGACGCCTGATACCACCGCGCCGATCGTGGTGCTCGAACGCCTCATCGTGATCGCTGACACGACCTCCAATCTAACCTGACGGGAGTTCTGGCCCTTCCTGTGACAACCGGGGTGGCGGTAGCCTCGGGGGTCGTGGCTCAACCCTTGTTCCGCGCCCCAGTGGGCACCCGCGACATCCTGCCGCCGGAGTCGGCGCGGCGGCGCCGGCTGGTGCGCGTCTTCGCGGACCTGGCCGAGCGCAGCGGCTTCGGGCTGCTGGAATCGCCGGTGTTCGAGGACGTCGGCGTGTTCCAGCGGCTGGGCATCTCCACCGAGGTCGTGACCAAGGAGATGTTCGAGTTCTTCGACAAGGGCGACCCGCCCCGGCACCTCGCCCTACGCCCCGAGCTCACCGCCAGCGTGTGCCGGGCCTTCGTCGAGCACCGGCCGACGATGCCGTGGAAGATCTGGTACTCCGGCCCGCAGTTCCGCTACGAGCGTCCCCAGGCCGGCCGCTACCGCCAGTTCGAACAGGTCGGGATGGAGACCCTCGGCACCGACGACCCCCACGCCGACGTGGAGGTGATCGGCCTCGGCGTGCGCTTCTACGAGGCCCTCGGGATGAGGCAGGTACGCCTGCTGATCAACAGCCTGGGCGATTCTGAGAGCCGCCCCGCCTACGACGCCGCGCTGGCGGCCTATCTCCAGGCCCGGCGAGGTGATCTGTCCGAACAGTCTCAACTCACGCTGGAACGCAACCCGTTGCGGGTGCTCGATTCCAAGCGGGACCAGGACCAGCCGGTGATCGCCGAAGCGCCGCTAATGACCGACTTCCTCACGGGCGCCTCCGCAGAACACTTCGACGAGGTGCGGTCCAGCCTCGACAGCCTGGGCGCGGCCTACGAGGTGTCACCCCGGCTGGTGCGCGGCTTCGACTACTACACCCGCACCGCCTTCGAGTTCGTCGCCGACGCGCTCGGCACCGCGCAGGACGCGGTGGGTGGCGGCGGGCGCTACGACGGTCTTGTGGAGGAATTGGGCGGGCCGGCGACGCCGGGCATCGGCTTCGCCCTAGGCGTGGACCGCATCCTGCTGGCCTGCGATGCCGAGGGGGTCTTCCCTCCCGATCCCGCGCCGGTGCAGGTGTTCGTGGTGGACACGGCTGGCGGCCAGAGCGCGGTCGTGCTCTGCGACCGGCTCCGCCAGGCCGGCCTGGGGGTGGATCGGGCTTTCGACGGCCGGTCGATGAAGGCCCAGATGAAGCGGGCCGACCGCTCCGGAGCCGCGGTGGCCGTCATTGTCGGCCCCGATGAGCAGGCCGTCGGCACCGCGGCGGTGAGGGACATGCGGCCTGGCGGTGGCCAGCGGCACGTGGCCACCGAAGACGTGGTGCTGGCTGTTTCCGACCTGCTTGGGAGGGCTGAACCATGATTACCCAACCCCGTTTGGGAATTGGCAGCGTTGTGCACGGTATGCGTGCATTGTGTTGCCAATTCGGGCTGCGGGCGGCTGGTCCTAGGGAATTGGCAGCGTTGTGCACGGTATTCGTGCATTGTGCTGCCAATTCGGGCTGCTCGGGAGGGCGCCGGTGACCGGGATCGATGCCACTGCCATGCGCACCGACCTGTGCGGCCGCTTGGGCCGTGACGACGCGGGCCGAAAGGTGACCGTGTGCGGCTGGGTGGACCGCCGGCGAGAGCACAGTGAGCACCTCGCCTTCGTCGACCTGAGGGACCATACCGGGGTGCTGCAGTGCGTGGTCGACGGCGCCCGCGACCTGCGCTCAGAGTTCGTTGTGCGCATCACCGGCACCGTGCAGCTGCGGCCCGAGGGCACCGCCAACCCGGCACTGGCCACCGGCGAGATCGAGCTGCAGGACTGCGAGGTGGAGTTGCTGTCGAGAGCCGAGCCGCCGCCGTTCCCGCTCGACGAGCGCACGGAGGTGGACGAGACGCTGCGCCTGCGGCACCGCTACGTTGATCTGCGCAAGCCCCGGATGCAGCACAACCTGCGGGCCCGGGCCGCGGTCAACGGGGCCATCCGCCGGGCCATGGACGCCCAGGGCTTCGTCGAAGTCGAGACCCCGATGCTGATCGCCTCCACCCCCGAGGGGGCCCGCGACTTCGTGGTGCCGTCCCGCAAGGAGCCCGGCTCCTTCTACGCCCTGCCCCAGAGCCCGCAGATCTTCAAGCAGCTCACGATGGTGGGGGGCGTCGACCGCTACTACCAGATAGCCCGCTGCCTGCGCGACGAGGACCTGCGGGCCGACCGCCAGTTCGAGTTCTCCCAGCTCGATGTGGAGGCTTCGTTCGTGACCCGCGACGACGTGCTCGGCTTCGTGACCAGGGCGGTGGCCGAGGCCACCATCGAGGTGACCGGGCACGACCCCGGCACGTTCGACCGCATGACCTGGCACGACGCCATGGAGCGCTTCGGCTCGGACAAGCCCGACACCCGCTTCGGCATGGAGCTGGCCGAGCTGACCCCGATCTTCACCGAGACCCAGGCCAGGGTGTTCCAGGCGCCGTGTGTCAAGGGGATCTGCCTTGCCGGCGGCGCGGAGGCGCTGGCCCGCAGCCGCGTCGACGAGCTGGTAGCGACCTGCCAGCGCTGGGGCGCCAAGGGCCTGGCCTGGATGAGGGTCGTATCCGGGGACGACAGCGGCTCAGCCCTGGACGGGGGCGTGGCCAAGTTCCTGTCGGCCACCGAAGGCTCAGGGGTAATCGCAGCCCTCGACGCCCGGCCCGGCGACATGGTGTTCCTGGTGGCCGACGAGCGCCGGTTGGTGCGCCACGTGCTGGGTCTGCTGCGCCTCGAGCTGGGCCGGCCGCCGGTCAACGACGGCAGCTTCAACTACCTGTGGGTGGTGGACTTTCCGCTGTTCGAGGCCCTCAGCGCTGACGGCGAGCCGATCCCGTCGCACCACCCGTTCACCATGCCGCATGAAGACGACCTTCCCGCGCTCATGTCGCAGGACGGCCCACCCACCGGCGAGGCCCTGCTCGACATCCGCAGCCAGGCCTACGACTTGGTCCTCAACGGCTGGGAGCTCGGATCGGGAAGCGTGAGGATCCATCGCCGCGAGGTCCAGCAGCGCATCTTCGAAGTCCTTGGCATTGCCGCCGACGAGGCCCAGGAGCGCTTCGGCTTCCTGCTCGACGCCTTCCGCTACGGCGCCCCGCCCCATGCCGGCTTCGCGGTGGGCCTGGACCGCCTGGCCGCCCTGCTGGTGGGGGAGGAGAACATCCGCGAGGTGATCGCCTTCCCCAAGACCCAGTCCGGCGCCGACCCCCTCACCGACGCCCCCAGCCCCATAGCCGACACCCACCTTCAAGAACTAGGCCTGCGAGTCCTGCCCCCGGCCTGATCGCCGCTAGAGGGAGCCGCGCGGGGCCACCCATTCGGCAGGCTGCCCGGTCACACCGGCGATCAGGTCGTAGTCGGAGTCGTAGTGAATGACCGCGACGCTGTTGATCTCAGCTGTGGCGGCGATCAGAAGATCTGGCACGGGCACACGGTGCTGGCCGCGCCGGGCCAACATGTGTTGCACGTCGATAGCTCGGGACGCGACCGCCTGGGTCATTGGCAGCGTGGGCAGCGCCGCCCGCTGCGCCAGGACTTGCTCGTAGTCGTCCAGCGATCGGGCGCTGTACAGAACCTCTAGGTCGATGACGGCACAGGTGGCGACCTGACCACCGACGATGAGGGGAGCGAGCCGCTCGGCCACCGCGGCATGCGTCATCCTTGCCAGCGCACTCTTGTCGGCCAGGTAGCTCGGACTCACCGCCACGCGTCGCGCATGACCTGCTCGTCAGCCAGGTCGATCCCTTCCTGCATCATGAGGCGACGCACATGCTCCAACCGGAGTTCGAAGTCGACCACATGCTGCAGCGCGCCGTTCACCGCCTCCTTCATGGTGGACGCTCCGATCAGGCTCCGGACCTCCTCAAGCAGGTCGTCGTCGATGTCCACAAGCCGCTTGGTCACGATCAACAGTATATCCTCTCAACAACAGAATGGATATACCAGCGTCCACCAGTACGTTGCGCCTGACTTCCCTGGCGGCGCCCGGTCGTAGGGTTGGGGGGTGGACGGTGACGCTCCCGGCGCGGCGCCAGGGGACGAGACCCGCAGTGGTCCGACTCCCGACGTCCCTTCGTGGCTGCGGACAGTCGAGAACGTCGCGGCAATGATCTTTGTCCTGGGTGGCTTGGGACTGGTGGCAATCCGCTGGTTGGGTTCCGAAGAGGGGCTTCCCAACGCCGAGTTGGCTGCGCTTGCCGTCGGACTCCCGTACAGCGCCTTGGGTGTCCTGGCGCTGTTGGGCGGGCTCCGCGACCGGCCGGCTCTCATGGCGACTTCCGGTGCAACGCTGGGGCTCATGTGCATGGCCTCAACGGCGACGATCCTGTTGTTGCCGGTCGCGATCTTTGTCTTTGCGAGGGGAGTGGTCGGTCTCGGCACCGGGCGGCAGCGGTATCTGGGCTGGGAGGAACTCTGCCTTTCCACCGTGCTCCCTGCCGCGGTGCTGCTTGCCTTCGGATATCTGCTGCTCCACGAGGACCCGGCGTCATGGCGGCCCAACGAGCACACATTCCACTCCACCAGTGACATCGTGACCGTTGTCGAATCTGTCCTGTCGCTCGGCGCGGTTAGCTTGGCCCTGGGTGTCTCACTCGTGTGGACATCCAAGGGATCGACCAGGAAGCGCAGCCCGGTCACAGACTGAGCGCGTAGGGTCGGGGCGTGGCTGGTGACCTGTTCGATGCGGCTGCGGCCGAGCGGCTGCGGGGGCGGGCGCCGCTGGCGGCCCGGCTGCGGCCCCGGAAACTGGACGAGATCGTCGGCCAGGACCACCTGGTGGGGCCGGGGCGGCCGCTGCGGGAGCTGATAGAGGCCGACCGGCTGTCGTCGGTGATCCTGTGGGGACCGCCGGGCACCGGAAAGACCACGCTGGCCCGGGTGGTGGCCCTCACCACGGCCAAGGCCTTCGAGGAGCTCTCCGCGGTTACCGCCGGGGTGAAGGACGTGCGGGGCGTGATCGAGCGGGCCCGGGATCGCCTCGGCGTCCACGGCACCGGCACGATCCTGTTCCTCGACGAGGTCCACCGGTTCAACAAGGCCCAGCAGGACGCCCTGCTTCCCGCGGTGGAGGACGGCCTGATCGTTCTGATCGGCGCCACCACCGAGAACCCGCACTTCGAGGTCAACCCCCCGCTGATGTCGCGCTCGACCCTGTTCCGCCTGAATCCTCTCGACAGCGAATCGCTGGTGGAACTGGCCCACCGGGGACTGGCCGCCGAGCAGGCCACCGCCGACGACGATGCCGTCGAGCACCTCGCTGCCCGCAGCGGCGGCGACGGCCGCCATGCCCTCACCGGCATCGAGGTAGCAGTAGCGCTGGCCAGCCGCCGGCTCGCAGCCGAAGTCAGGTCTGGAGCCGGTCCCGATGCCCGAGCCGCGGCCGGAGCCGGACCGGCCCATGTGACGCTGGCCGACGCCGAGGCGGCCGCCGACGCCAAGGCGGTGCGCTACGGCCGAGACGGCCACTACGACGTGATCAGCGCCTTCATCAAGAGCATCCGGGGCTCCGACGCCGACGCGGGGCTCTACTGGCTGGCCCGGATGCTGGAGGCCGGGGAGGACCCCCGCTTCATCGCCCGGCGGCTGGTGATCCTGGCCTCCGAGGACATCGGGCTGGCCGACGACGGCGCGCTTCTGGTGGCCGACGCCGCGGCACGGGCGGTGGAGTACGTGGGCCTTCCCGAGGCCCAGCTCAACTTGGCCCACGCGGTGGTGCGGCTGGCCACCGCGCCCAAGTCCAACCGGGTCACGGTCGCCCTGGGTCGGGCCGCAGCCGACGCCCGGACCGCGGGGACGGGCGAGGTGCCCATGCACCTGCGCGACGCCCACTACCAGGGCGCGAAGTCCCTCGGTCACGGCGACGGGTACCGCTACCCCCACGGCGACCCCGACGGCTGGGTCGCCCAGGAGCACCGCCCAGCCGAAGTGGCCGGCAACGTCTACTACGAGCCCTCCGACCACGGCGCCGAGGCCGGGTTGGCCGACCGCCGGCCCGGCCCGCGGCACTCTGGCGACTGAGCACGCGCTGCGGCCGGGTGTCGGCGCGTTCCCGGGCGGGAGGGTCTCTCGATGGTGTGGGCCATTCCGTGCCGCTCGGGACGGTCGACGGCTCTTGCCCATGCAACGGCCCGGCATGTGTCGCCGGGGTGACACGGATCGGCTGCGGTGATCGGCTGCGTACTTCTTGACAGCAACCAACGCCGTCCCATAGAGTCGGTTTGTCTCTTCATACGGAGGTCATATGGAGAGGAGTCGGATTCCCGGCCCATGGGCACGGAGCGCGACCGGTGAGCGCGTCCGCTCGCGGGCTCCGGGTGTCATGGCCAGGTCGGGGGTCGTGTTGTTGCTGGTGGCCGCGCTGGCGGTGGCGCAGGCTGCTCCGGGCTCTGGTGCGGGTTCGTCGCCTCGCGCCACCCCGGATCCTCTGTGCCCGGCGGACTACAGCTTCGACTATGGCCGGGCGTCGTGTGTGAAGACGGAGGGGTCGAAGCCGGCTGTGGCTTCTTGTCCTGCTGCGGGCCCGGGCGAGCAGGTCCGCCTGAGCGGCACTCAGTGCGTGACGACGCGCACTGAGACGGCCGATCGGGAAGCGACGTGTCCTGACGACCCCGATGATCCCCCGGCCTGGACGCTCAGCGGCTCGCAGTGCGTGCGCACCGTCGAGGAGACCTACCAGGAGCAGACAGGACGGGTGCGGGTGGCGCCGTTCACGAAGCGTGTGAGGGTGGCGCCGTTGACGGAGCGGGTGAGGGTGCCTCCTCTTACGCAGCGGGTGCGGGTGGCGCCGTTCACGAAGCGTGTGAGGGTGGCGCCGTTGACGGAGCGGGTGAGGGTGCCTCCTCTTACGCAGCGGGTGCGGGTGGCGCCGTTCACGAAGCGTGTGAGGGTGGCGCCGTTGACGGAGCGGGTGAGGGTGCCTCCTCTTACGCAGCGGGTGCGGGTGGCGCCGTTCACGAAGCGGGTAAGGGTGGCGCCGTTCACGAAGCGGGTGACTGTGCGTGTTCCCTACACCTACACGGTGCGCGTGCGCGACGGGTGCCTTCGCACGGACTATCGAAGCGGCCGGTGCATCGCATGGCGATACCGCAGCGTCAGTCGCACGGGCTACCGGAACGCACGACGCATCGTCGTCGCGTACAACTACGAGACTAGGCCGGCCTACAACTACAGGGTGCGGGCGGTGTACAACTATGAGAACCGGGCGGTGTACAACTACGAGACTCGGGATGTGTTCAACTATGAGACTCGGGATGTCTTCAACTATGAGAACCGGGCGGTGTTCAACTATGAGACTCGGGATGTCTTCAACTATGAGACTCGGGACGTGTTCAACTATGAGACTCGGGACGTGTTTAATTACGAGGATCGCGACGTGTTCAACTACGAGCCCGTGTATGAGACTCGCACCCGACAGGTTGTCCAGACACGGTCTCCCGACATGGTATGTCCCGACGGGTTCGACTCCGTCCCGGACAGCGACTCATGCTCCAAGCAGACCGTTACGACAGCACCCGCCATCTTCGAGTGCCCGGCTCAGTATCCGACGAAACTGCCGATCCTCATGTGCGCTCGGACGCTAATCAGAGACCCCACCGGGTGCTCTGGCAGCAATGTTCTAGTAGAGGTGAACCTCGGCTGGTTCTGTAGGCCGAACAACGCAGCCGACTTCGGCCCAAGCGGCGGAGTATATTATCTTGCGAACGACGCACGTCATAGCTACGTGTCGATCGAGACTACTGACACGGACCGTGACGAGTGGCTGCCGCGTTTTCGAGGCGCGGGTGGCGAGGACGTCTACGACTTGACCGATCTGAATCTCTATGAGGGCATAATCTCTTCCCACGGTGCTGGAGAGATTCCCAACGTAGACGTTCGCTGGTATGTGGACCCCAAGGCCGTCGGTCTTGCCCACTACAATTGCGACTATCCGCATAGCCCGACTATTTGTGCGTCGGCTGTGATAGTGATCGATCCCCAAGCTCAGGACCCCGACATGTCGCCCCTCTTGAGAAACAACCTGGTGTGCCATGAGTTAGGACACACCGTCGGCCTTCATGACGGTGGAACATCAAAGACAAGCTGCATGACATACGGCGATAATAACAAGCTCGATAGATGGGAGATACGTGCCATCAACTTGCAGTACTAGCGAGCACGACAAGTAGGGACCAATGGCCAGATCAATAGTCGGCGTGAGAGTGAAAGCAGTGCCGGTCGCAGGCCTGCTGGCGTTGTCATGTCTGTTGACGTTCTCGTGCGTGTCGCGCGACGGGTCGGTCCTGGACGAGCCTTCGTTGCTGTCAGAGTCGGAGCTACGGGCCGATGGCGGGTCGCCACCGGGCGAGGCGGTGCTGGCTGATCGCGAACCTATCGGCACGGATGGTCTTGTAGCCTATGACGAGTCGATCCTCATGACCGCGGTTGCCACTTACGAGCTGCTTCACGACGATCTGGGATCGTTGGCAGAGTCTTCCGATCTCGTGTTCGTGGGCCGGGTGACAGACTATGTGGAGCGTGTGGTGACCGTTCCCCAGAGCGCCGAGGATCCATGGGGTTTTCCGCAGGTGTGGGACGGAGTTGTGTTCACCGTGGACGAACTGCTCGCAGGCACGCTGCCTGACGGTGAGACCAAGGTGATGATAGGAACTTGGGCGTATAGCTTGAACCGGGATGGATCCCCCCGCTACAGGAAGTCCCTCAGGCCGATAGGGATCGTCAGGAGCGGGATAGAGCAGAGGAACCTGCCGGACGGTCCGCGCTATCTCGTGTACGCGTCACTTGAGCCCAATCCGGACAGCGACCTCTATAGGCCGGATCTGTTCTTTTTCAACACGGCTGGCGGTGTCGTGGAGATCCTTGATGACGACGGCCTCGGAATCGGGGAGGATTTTCCGTTCCACAGGCGCTGGCAGGTCACCGACGGTGTCGGGAGTTTTGTCAGTCAAGGGTTCTCGCTGGACGACGCGCGTTTCGCGGCGCGCGTGGACGAGATGATTGACGATCCTGTCGACGGCGGCCCGACCGATGATCTGCCGGGGGACGGCTCCGGGCCGGTGGGCACCACTGGCGACGATCCGGACGGCTCCACCGGAGACGGCGACGCACCCGACGGCACCACCACGACTACGACGAGTTCAACGACGACGACCACCACCACTACGAGTTCCACCACCACCACCACGACTACCACGAGTTCGACGACGACCACCACCACGAGCTCGACCACGACGACGACTACGACGGTTCCGCCGGCGTAGCGTGGGGAGGCGGGCCGGAGGGTGCCAATGCGTTGGGATGATGCCCACTACCAGGGAGCGAAGGCGCTCGGCCACGGCGAGGGATACCGGTATTGATACGCGATGGTCGATTTGGGGGAGTTAGAACTGTGCCGGCTGCGGGTGCGCTGGCCTTCTCATGTCTGCTGGCGCTCTCATGCGCTTCCGGTGGCAGATTGTCCCCGGACGAACCGCCTCTGCCGTCTGAGTTGGAGTCACAGGCCCGTAGCGGATCAACCTCGGGCGAGGCTGCGCTAGCTGATCTGGAACCCGTCGGAACTGCGGGCCTGGTGGCTTATGACGAATCGATACCGGACGGATCATATGATGCGTACGAGTTGTTCTATGACGATTTGGTGTCGTTGAGCCGCACCTCCGATGTCGTATTCGTTGGCCGCGTCACAGGCTATGTCGAGGCTGCGCTAGTGATTCCACCGAGCGTGGATGACCGTCGGAACTTGTCTCGCGTGTACGACGGTGTTGTGTTCTCGGTGGAGGAGTTGCTGGCCGGTTCGTTTCCGGCTGGTGTCGAGCAGGTGACGGTGGCGACGTATGCGTTGATCCGCAATCCTGACGGCACGCCGCGGGTGCGCATCTCGCAGGATCCCATCAAGATGTTCCGCGACGGTATCGAGCGGCGGAACCTGCCCGACGGTCCGCGGTATCTGGTGTATGCCAGACAGGAGGATGACCCTTCCAGTGTCTTCTACCGGTCTGATCTGCATTATTTCAACACCAGCGGTGGTGCGGCGCCGGTTCTTGGCGGTGGGGTTCTCGGCTTCGGCGTGGCTCCTCCGCTGTCGCAGCCTGTGGTTGTGTCCGAGGACGGTTTCCCCGAGTTCGGTGATCGCGTCTTGGATCTGGATGACGCCCGCGACGCGGCGCGTGTGGACGAGTTGACTGACGATCCTGTCGACGGCGGCCCGCCCGATGATCTGCCGGGGGACGACTCTGGGCCGGTGGACAACACTGGCGACGATCCTGACGGCTCTACCGGAGACGGCGAGGCACCGGACGCCACCACCACGACCACGACGAGTTCGACGACGACCACCACCACCACGAGTTCGACCACCACCACGACTACGACGAGTTCAACGACGACTACGACTACTACGACGACGGTTCCGCAGGCGTAGCGTGGGGAGGCGGGCCGGAGGGTGCCAATGCGTTGGCGTGATGCCCACTACCAAGGAGCGAAGGCGCTCAGCCACGGCGAGCGATACCGGTATTGATACGCAATGGTCAGTGTGAGAGTGAGGGCTGTACCGGTTGCAGGCCTGCTGGCGTTGTCATGTCTGCTGGCGCTCTCGTGCATGTCGCGTGACGGGTCGGTCCCGGACGAGCCTTCGTTGCTGTCAGGTCCGGAGGCACAAGTTGATGGCGGGTCGACACTGGGCGAGGCTGCGCTAGCTGATCTGGGACCTATCGGCACTGAGGGCCTGGTGGCTTATGACGAGTCGATCCCCATGACTGCTTATGCCAGATACGAGTGGCTTCACGACGATCTGGGATCGTTGGCAGAAGCTTCGGATCTGGTGTTCGTGGGCCGGGTGACAGACTATGTGGAGCGTGTGGTGATCGTTCCCCAGAGCGCCGAGGACCCATGGGGTTTCCCCGAGGTCTATGACGGAGTTGTGTTCACCGTGGACGAACTGATCGCAGGCACGCTGCCTGATGGCGACACCAAGGTGACGATAGGAACCTTCGCATATAGTTTGAACCGGGACGGATCCCCCCGCCACAGGATTCTCGATAGGCCGATAGGGATTGTCAGGACCGGGATCGAGCAGAGGAACCTGCTGGACGGTCCGCGCTATCTGGTGTACGCGTCGCGGGCACATCCGGACAGTGTCCGTCACCGGCCGGATCTGTTCTTCTTCAACACGGCTGGCGGTGTCGTGGAGATCCTTGATGACGACGGCCTCGGCATTGGGGAGGATAGTCCGTTCCACAGGCGCTGGCAGGTCACCGACGGTGTCGGGAGTTTCGTCAGTCAAGGGTTCTCGCTGGACGACGCGCGGGTGGCGGCGCGAGTCAATGAGGAGGGCCCGAGCACGCCCGGCGAGGGGCCGGTCGATGATCTGCCGGGGGACGGCTCTGGGCCGGTGGGCAACACTGGCGACGATCCGGACGGCTCTACCGGAGACGGCGAGCCACCGGACGGCACCACCACGACTACGACGAGTTCGACGACGACGACCACCACCACGACTACCACGAGTTCGACGACGACCACCACCACGAGTTCGACCACCACCACGACGACGACTACGACGGTTCCGGCGGCGTAGCCTGGGGAGACGGGCCGCTCGGGCGCGGCCTTGCTCGGCCTCAGGCGATATTCTCTGACCTGCGGCCCAATCGCTCGGCATCCTGGCTTGCCGGTATCTTGACTGGGTGAGCGCTGTCGACCTGGCTGCCGTGATCGTGACCGTCGTGTGCCTGGCGACGGTGGTGGTGCTGACCTTGGCCGTGGTGTCGCTGGTGCGGACTATGCGCGAACTGCGCGATGTGGTCGACGACCTGCGGGACTCGGCGCTGCCCATGGTCGACGATCTCCGCACCACGGTCACCAAGGCCGACGCGGAGCTTCACCGGGTGGACCGGGTGATCGGGCGGGCCGAGCGCATCGCGGCCACCGCGGACCATGCCAGCCGCCTGACCTACCGGGCCTTCGCGCCGCCGCTGATCAAGGGGCTGTCGCTGGTGTCGGGCGCGGGCCAGGCCGGCCGGCGCCTGCGCGAGCGTCGCCGCCATCGCCGGGAGCTCGATCTCGCGGCCGGCGCTCCCTCGGCGGCGAGCCGAGAGATCTCAACCGCGGTGAGGGCCACCGCTTCCGACCGCCCCGCTGCGGCCGGCCCCGGCGGGTCCGGCCGCACCGGGCGGACCCGGACCAGGAGGCGCAGAGGCCGAGCGAGTAGGGGAGCGTATTCGGCCCATACGGGCGAGGCCGTGGCCCGAGCGGCCCGTGAGCGCAGCGAACAGGAGCGGGGGACATCCCGATGAGGCGCATGTGGTGGCTCGGTGCGGGCTATGTGGCCGGGCTGGGGACGGCGGCCTGGCTGCGCAGCAAGGCTCGTGAGGCCGCGGAGCGCTACGCGCCCGCCAATGTGCGAAGCGCGGTGGCCGATCGGTCGCGCCAGGCTGCCAGCCGGGCCCAGCAGACCGCGGCCGACAGCGCCAGGAACCTCGGACGCGAGGCCCGGCGCATCGCCGACGATCTACGCCAGGCCGTCGCCGAGGGACGTGAGGCGATGCACCGCACCGAGTCGGAACTGATCGGCGACGACGGGTCCCTGTCCGGCGACGAGCAGTCCACGACCGGGACCGACGCGACATGAAGTCGATGACCGCGGCCGAGGTCCGCAAAGCCTTCGTCGACTTCTTCGTCGAGCGGGGCCACACCCACCATCCGTCGGCCAGCCTGATCCCCCACGACCCCACGCTGCTGTTCACGGTGGCCGGGATGGTGCCGTTCAAGACGTACTTCACCGGCGAGCAGCAGCCCCCTTTCTCGCGGGCGGTCACCGTGCAGAAATGCGTGCGGGCCGGCGGCAAGCACAACGACCTCGACGAGATCGGGCGCACCTCCCGCCACCTGACCTTCTTCGAGATGCTCGGCAACTTCAGCTTCGGCGACTACTTCAAGTCCGACGCCTGCGCCTGGGCCTGGGAGCTCGTGACCGGGGTGTTCGGCCTCGATCCTGAGCGGCTGTGGGTGACGGTGCACCTCAGCGACGACGAGGCCGAGGCCATCTGGCGGGACGAGGTCGGCGTGCCCGCCGAGCGGGTCCAGCGCCTGGGCGAGGACAACTACTGGCGAATGGCCGACGTGGGTCCCTGCGGGCCGTGCTCGGAGATCTTCTGGGACAAGGGACCCGAGTACGGGCCCGGCGGCGGACCCGCCCACGGCGGCGAGGAGCGCTACATCGAGGTCTGGAACCTGGTGTTCATGCAGTTCGAGAGCACTCCCGACGGTGAGGAGATGCCGCTGCCCAAGCCCTCGATCGACACCGGCCTGGGCCTGGAGCGCACCGTGGCCGTGCTCCAGGGCGTCGATTCGGTGTGGGAGACCGACGAGTTCGTCGCCCTGCTCGACGCGGCCCAGCGCCTCTCCGATGCCAAGCTGGGCGAGTCCGAGGCCCGCGACGTGTCGCTCCGGATCCTCGCCGACCATGCCCGTTCCACGTCCCTGCTGGTCAGTGACGGGGTGTTCCCCTCCAACGAGGACCGCGGCTACGTGCTGCGGCGCATCATCCGTCGAGCCGTGCGCCATGCCTACCTGCTGGGGGTGGAGGAGCCGGTCATGGGGGGAATGGTCGACGCGGTGGTGGAGGTGATGGCCGAGGCCTACCCGGACCTGGTCCGCAACCACGGCTACGTGCGCGACGTGATCGACCGCGAGGAGCAGCGCTTCCGCCAGACGCTGCGCACCGGGCAGACCATCCTCGACGGTCGCCTGGACGCCCTCGCCCCCGGCCAGCCGATCGACGGCGAGGTCGCGTTCCTGCTGCACGACACCTACGGCTTCCCTCTCGAGGTCACTGTCGAGATAGCGGCCGAGAGAGGCGTGGAGGTCGACACCGAAGGCTTCGCGGCCGCGATGTCGCAGCAGCAGGAGCGGGCCCGCAGTGCCCGCTCGGTGGCTGCCGCCGACGACGTGGCCCCGTTCGTGGCTCTCTTCTCGGCTGCCGGACCCACCGAGTTCTGTGGCCGGGCCGAGCTGACGTCGGTCGGCCGGGTGCTGTACGCGGCCGACGGTCGGGTCGTTCTGGACCGCACGCCGTTCTACGCCGAGAGCGGCGGTCAGATCGGAGACACCGGCGAGATCTCCTGCGAGGCGACCGGAGCCCGGGTGCGGGTCGTCGACACCGTCTACGGAGTGCCCGACCTCCACCTTCACGTCGTCGAGCCCATCGACGGCGAGCTGCGAGTCGGGGACGAGGTCGCCGCGACGGTGGACGCGGAGCGCCGGGCCGGCATCCGGCGCAACCACACCGCTACCCACATCCTGCACTGGGCACTGCGCGAGGTGCTCGGCGAGCACGTGAAGCAGCAGGGATCCTGGGTCGGTCCCGACCGTCTCCGTTTCGACTTCAGCCACTACGAAGCCCTCACGGCGGAGCAGATCACCGACGTGGAGGACCTGGTCAACTCCGAAGTGCTCGGCAACGAGTCGTGCCGCCACTACGAGACCACTTTCGACCATGCCCGGCAGGTCGGCGCGATCGCCTTCTTCGGGGAGAAGTACGGCGAGTTGGTGCGGGTGCTCGAAGCCGGCCGCCATTCGGTGGAGTTGTGCGGCGGCACCCATGTGCGGGCCCTGGGCGACATCGGGGCGTTCCACATCACTTCGGAAGCATCGATCGGCGCCAACATGCGCCGGTTGGAGGCCATCACCGGCCACGACACGCTCGCCCTGCTGCGCAGCCAGCAGTCGCTCATCGACGACGTGGCCCGGTCGCTGGGAGTGCCCGCGGCCGAGCTGGCCGATGGCGTGGCCAAGCGCCAGGGCGAGACGAAGGCGCTGAGGGCCGAGGTGGCCGAACTGCGGCGCCGGGTGGCGCTGGGCCGAGCGCCGGAGCTGGCAGCCGCGGCCGTGGACGGCGTGGTGGTGGCTCGTGTCGATGACGTCGGCCGCGACGGCCTGCGCGACCTGGCGGCGTCGATACGCGATATCGACGGAGTGAAGGCCGTGGTTCTCGGCACCGCGCTCGACTCCGGAGGAGCGGCCCTGGCCGCGGCCGCGACCAAGGGCGGCGGATTCCACGCCGGCGATCTCATCGGCGAGGCCAAGAAGACCATCGGTGGCGGAGGGAAGTCCGCGGCCGACTTCTGCGTGGCCGGGGGCAGGGACGCCGATCGTCTGGACGAGGCCCTCGAGTTGGCGCGCGCCGCGGCTGGAATCAGCTGAAGTGCGGGCCCTGGGGCTCGATCTGGGCGAGCGCCGGGTCGGTGTGGCCGTGTGCGACTCGGCCGGGACGGTGGCCACTCCGGTCGAGACGCTCGTCCGCACGGGCGATCCCGACCGCGATCTGCAGGCCATGGCCGATCAGGTGCACCAGTGGGAGGCCGAGATCGTGGTGGTCGGGCTGCCGATCTCCCTCGACGGCTCCGAGGGGCCGGCCGCTCGAACTGCCCGTGCCGAGACAGGCCGTCTCGAGAGGCTCCTGGAGGTGCCTGTCGTTTCCTACGATGAGCGGTTGACGACCGTCATCGCGGAACGGAGCCTCATGGAGCAGCAGATGAAGGGACCGCAGAGGCGCGGTGTTGTCGACCAGGTGGCGGCTGCGGTGATGCTCCAATCCTGGCTCGACGCTGGTATGCCCCGTGGCTGACCACGGTCAGGGCGCTCGACGCCCGTCAAAGCTGTCGAACTTCATCACGGGGCGTCCTGATGGCGCGGCCCGCCCGAAGGCGGCGCGCCGTCCTAAGGCGGCGGCCCGTCCTAAGGCGGCGGCCCGTCCTAAGGCGGCGGCCCGTCCAAAGGCGGCGGCCCGCCCGAAGGCGGCGCCCCAACCTCCCAGGAAGCGTCCCAAGAAGGCGGCGCACAAGGCGGCCCGCCGCGACGAGCAGAGCGTCGTCGCCGCCCGGGGCGGCTGGTCAACGGTCGACCAGGGCTCGATGGTCGTGGTGGAGGAGCAACTCGACGAAGACGACTTCATTGTCGATCCCGTCTATGACGCCGACGACCGCAACTGGGTCCGCTATCGCCCCTTCTGGGGTGGGTTCGCCCGCCTGGTGGTGCTGGTCGTGGTGCTGGTGCTGGCGGTGGGATGGGTCCGGGGGCGCATCTACGGCTGGGTGGACGCCCAGATCACGCCGGAGGGGCTGCCGGGCGACGCGGTCGAGCTGACCATTCCCCAGGGAGCGTCGGTGAACGAGATCGCCGGTGAGCTCCAGAGCTCGGGGGTGATCTCCAACGCCACCGTCTTCCGCTACTGGCTGCGCTGCGACGGTGAGCTGACCATCGCCGGGTTCCTGGGGTGCGACACGGTCGTAGCGGTGGAGGCGGGCGACTACATCCTCTGGGAGAACATGGACTTCGAGTCGGTGCGCACCGTGTTTGATTCCGGGCCGTTGCCCGAGGTGTTCGAGCTGGTGAGGATTCCCGAGGGTCTTCGCTGGAGCGAGATGGCCCTCCGCCTCCTGGAGGAGAATCCCGCCTTCGAGTGGGAGGACCTGGAGGCGGCCTACGTGTCGCTGGTGCGGGAGGCGTCGTACCTGCCCGACGACGCTCCGGTGAGGAGCCTCGAAGGCATGCTCTTCCCGGCCACCTACGACATCAACGCCGACGACCTCGGCGACGAGCACGGTTTCCTGCTGCGCCTCTCCGACGAGTTCGATCGCCGCTTCGCTCGTCTGCTAGAGGATCCCGGACTCCATCCCGACATCGTCGAATTGGGCCTGGCGCCCTACGACGTGGTCATCGTGGCCAGCCTCATCGAGGAGGAGGCTCAGGTGTCCGAGGACCGGGCCAAGATCTCACGGGTGATCTACAACCGGCTGGCTGAGGGCATGCGCCTCGACATCGACGCCACCGCCTGCTACGCCGCGGCCAAGTCGTGCGCCGATCTCACCTCCGCCGACATCCGCCGGGAGTCGCCCTGGAACACGCGGGTGGTGTCCGGCCTGCCACCCACGCCGATATCGGCGCCGGGAGAGGCGTCGCTGGAGGCCGCGCTGCAGCCCGCCGACGGCGACTGGCTGTTCTACGTCCGCACCGATGAGGGAGGGGTCCGCGGTGCCCATCGCTTCTCGGTGACCTACGAGGAGCATCTGGAGAACGTGCAAGTCTGCCGCGAGCTCGGATATTGCTGATGCCGGGACGGCGGGTGGCGGCGGTGATCGGCGACCCGGTGCGACACTCGCGCTCGCCCGCCATCCACAATGCGGCCTTCGCAGCGACCGGCATCGACTGGGTGTTCACCGCGTTCGAGGTGCCGGCGGGGGGTGGAGAGGCCGCCCTGGAGGCGATGCGGGTGCTGCAGCTCGCCGGACTGTCGGTCACCATGCCGCTCAAGGCAGAGGTGGCCGAGGCCGCGGACGTGCGTGACGACGAGGTGGAGGTGCTCGGCGCGGCCAACTGCATCCTGCCGCTGGACGATGGACGGCTGCGGGCTGCCAACACCGACGCGGCCGGCTTCATGGCCGGGTTGCGGGCCGACGCCGGGCTGGAACCCGGAGGCCTTCGGGTGGCGTTGCTGGGTGGAGGCGGAGCCGCCCGGGCGGTGGCCTGGGGGTTGGCCGCGGCCGGCGCGGCTGAGGTCGCCGTGATCAACCGAACGCCGTCCAAGGCTCAAGCCGCCGCGGACATCGCGAATGCGGCCGGAGAGGCGGGACAACCGGGCCGGGCCGGCTCGATCGACGACATCGCGGGCGCCGACCTCGTGGTCAACGCGACCTCGGTAGGCATGGGGGCGGGCTCTGCGGCCGACCCGAAGCGAGGCGACATGCCCTGCGATCCGACCCTGTTGAGACCGGGCCAGGTCGCGGTGGACCTGATGTACGAGCCGCTGGAGACGGCCTGGCTGGCTGCCCTGCGGCGGCGGGGCGTCGAGGCTCACAATGGCCTGTCGATGCTGGCGTACCAGGCCGCGGCCGCCTTCGAGCTGTGGACCGGCGTCGAAGCGCCGGTGGATGTGATGCGCCAGGCCGCGGTCGCGGGCAGGGCCGACTGACGTGCTGTAGCGGAGCCGGCGCGTCCAGAGCCTTACCGGCGCGTCGGTAGGCTCTCAGGGTGCCGCCGTCCGAGTCGCAAGCCCATGTCGTCGCCGTCGCGCTGGGCGATCGCTCCTACGACGTCCATGTCGGCAGGGGAGTCCGCTCCCGGCTCGACTCGGTGATGCCGCCCGGCGCGCGCCGGGCCGCTGTGATCACCCAGTCGAACATCGGCTGGGCCGTCGACAGCGGCCTCGACCAGTCTGTGTTCACCGTCGCCGACGGCGAGGAGGCCAAGTCGCTGAGCGAGGTCGAGCGGCTCTGCCGCGCGATGTCGCGAGCGGGCTTCACCCGGTCCGATGTGGTCGTGGCCGTCGGCGGGGGAGTGGTCACCGACCTGGCGGGCTTCGTGGCCGCCGTCTACCACCGCGGCATCCGCTATGTCTCGGTGGCCACCACGCTGCTGGCCCAGGTGGACGCGGCCATCGGCGGCAAGACCGGAGTCAACCTGCCGGAGGGCAAGAACCTCGTCGGCGCGTTCTGGCAGCCTCACGCCGTGCTCTGCGACACCGAGACGCTGGCCACGCTGCCGCCCCGGGAGCTGCGCAGCGGTCAGGGTGAGCTGGCCAAGTACCACTTCTTGGGCGGGGACGATCTCGACGCTCTCGACCTCGACGAACGGATCGCCGCGGCCGTGCGCATCAAGGCCGACGTAGTGGCGGCCGACGAGCGGGAAGGGGGGCGCCGGGCCATCCTCAACTACGGCCACACGCTGGCCCACGCCATCGAGACGGCAGGACGCTACGACCTGCGCCACGGCGAGGCCGTGGCCGTCGGTCTCGTGTACGCGGCTGAGGTGGCCCTCCGGCTGGGTCGCATCGACTCCGAGCGGGTGGCCGCGCACCGCCGGGTGGTGTCCGGCTACGGCCTTGGAGACCGTCTGCCGGCAGTGCTCGACGACGACGAACTGCTGGCGCTGTTCGGCCGGGACAAGAAGGCCGTCGACGGGGTCACCCTCGTGCTCGACTCGGATCGTGGCGTGGAGCCGGTGGTGGGCGTGCCCGAGGAGACACTCCGGGAAGCGCTGGCGGCCGTTCGATGAACTCCCCGGCGGGATCCGCCGACTCGCCGGTTCCGGCGACCGCGCCGAGCCTGCCGCCGTTGCGGGTGGACGGGCGTCTCGGACGGCTCCGGCGCCGGCTGGCCGCGGCGGATGTCGATGCGGCGGTGATCTCCGAGCCGGCCAATGTGCGGTGGCTCACCGGCTTCACCGGCTCCAACGGGACGGTCGTGGTGCTCGGCTCCGGCGAGGCCCTTCTCGTCACCGACTCCCGCTACGCCGAGCAGGCGCCTGCACAGCTGGCAGGGGCGGGCTGCTCGGACGAAGTGGAGGTGGTGGTGGCCCGCCGGGCCGCCCACGCGGTGGCCGAACGGCTCGGAGCCGTGGCCCGGCTCGGCCTGGAGGACAGCGTCGCGTGGGCCGAGCAGATCCGCTGGAGCGAGGCCGTGGATGCCTCCACGGTGCCGCTCACCGAGGCCGTCGAGGGCCTGCGGGCCGTCAAGGACCCAGCCGAGCTGGCCCGTATGCAGGCCGCAGCCAGGATCGCCGACGAAGCCCTGGCCGCAGTTGAGCCGATGCTGCGGCCGGGGGTGACCGAGGCGGAGATCCAGCAGACCTTGGACGACGCCATCCGCGCCGCCGGTGCGTCCGGCCCCGCCTACGACACCATCGTGGCTTCGGGTCCCAACAGCGCGCTTCCCCATGCCCTACCAACCGACCGGGAGTTGCAGGCCGGCGACTTGGTGGTTGTCGACGTCGGAGCGGAGGTGGACGGCTACCGCAGCGACATGACCCGATCGTTCGTGCTGGGCGATCCCGGCGAGCGGGCCGAGGCCATGCTGGAGGTTGTGGGTCGCAGCCAGTCGGCCGGGGTCGAGGCGGTGCGCCCGGGGGTGGAGGCGAGCGAGATCGACGGGGCCTGCCGTTCGGTCATCGATGAGGCCGGCATGGGTGAGGCTTTCGTGCACGGGTCGGGACACGGTGTCGGGCTGGACGTTCACGAGTTGCCCAGGGTGGTGTCGGGATCAACCGCGGTGCTCGAGCCCGGCAATGTGTTGACCGTCGAGCCCGGCGTGTACTTTCCCGGGGTCGGGGGCGCCAGGGTGGAGGACCTTCTGGTCGTCACCGACGACGGGTGCCGCCCGTTGACGCTCTATCCGAAGACCCCGGTGGTGCAGATACCGGCGTAGAACGACACGGCGGCCCCGGCAGGGACCGTCGGGGACCGACAAGGAGACGAACTTGCCCACCATCACGACCAACGACCTGAAGAACGGCATGACTCTCGACCTCGACGGGAACCTGTTCAGCGTCGTCGAGTTCCAGCACGTCAAACCGGGCAAGGGCCATGCGTTCGTGCGCACCACCCTCAAGAACGCGCGCACCGGAGCGGTGGTCGACCGCACCTTCCGGGCCGGCGAGAAGGTGGAGCGAGCAACCATCGACAAGCGCGAGATGCAGCTGCTGTACCGCGAGGGCGACAACCTCGTCTTCATGGACAATGAGTCCTATGACCAGATCACCGTGCCTCCCGAGGTCCTGGGCGAAGCCGCCCGGTTCCTGGTGGAGGGCTCGGTGGCGGTGATGCTGATGCACGGCGCCGAGATAGTCGGGACCGACCTGCCCGCGGCGGTGGAGCTGGCCATCGCCGAGACCGAGCCGGGCATACAGGGCGACCGGGTGTCCGGCGCCACCAAGCCGGCCACGCTGGAGACGGGCCTGGTCGTGCAGGTGCCGCTGTTCGTGTCGCCGGGGGAGCGGGTGAAGGTGGACACCCGCTCCGGCACCTACATCGCCCGGGCGTAGGCGGGCTCAAGGTGCCGGGATCCGGTACGTCCGTGCCCGGTTTCGGAACCCGCCGGGAAGCTCGCGAGGATGCCCTCGCGGTGCTCTACGAGGCCGAGATCGCCGGCGGTTCCGCCTTCGCCGAGCGGTGCCACCGTCCGAGTACGCCATGGAACTGGCCCTTGGGGTGGACGCCGACCGCGAGAGTGTGGACGATCTGTTGCGGCGGCACCTGGTGGGCTGGCGGCTCGAGCGCCTCGCGGTGGTCGACCGGACCCTGGCCCGGATCGCGGTCTGGGAGCTGGTGCACCGCGGCGATGTGCCGACCGGCGTCGTGCTGTCCGAGGCGGTCGCCCTGGCCACACAGTACTGCAGCGCCGAGTCTCCCCGCTTCCTCAACGGCGTGCTGCGAGCCGTGGCCGACGAAGTACGGGGATCAGATTCGCCAGCATGAGCGGCGGTGCAGGCTCACCCGATCCGGCAGCCTCTGACAGCTGGGCGGCCTCACCGGACTCGGCCGCCTCCGAGGACTTGGCAGGCTCACCGGATCCGGCAGCCCCGATGGTCCTGCCGGTGCCTGACCTCGCCGGCCCCACCACGAGGCTGCGGCCATGGCGCGTCACCGACGCTCCGGCGCTCGTAGCCGCGTGGCATGATCCGGCGATCCGGGACCGGCTGAGCGTGCCCGAGTCCGCCGACGAGGCTTCAGCCGCAAGCTGGATCTCCCGGCGCGGGCGGGAATGGGCCGATGGGCGCTCAGTGGATCTGGCCGTCACCGATCCGCCGTCGGGGACCGTGATAGGCGAGGTGGGACTGAGTGCCCTCGACCCGGTGCGGCGGGCCGCGCTGGTCGGCTGGTGGATCGCCGAGGATTGGCGAGGTCGGGGCAGAGCCGGCGAGGCCGTCCGCCTTGTGGTCGACTGGGCGCTGTCGGCGGGGCCGCTGGAGGCGGTCATGGCCGAGATCGCCGCCGACAACCCTGCGTCCGTGGCGGTTGCCCGCCGGGCCGGCCTCCGCAGAGTGCAAGCGCTCCGGAAGCCGTCCAGGGAGCCCGCCGGGCCGCGGCCGCTCGTGTTCGCCCGCACCCGAGCCGAGGGGTGCTAGTCGCCTCCCAGGATCTCCTCAAGCGGGATCACCGGCAGGTCGAAGACGGCGAAGTCGGTGTCGCCCCGAGGCTCAGCGGTTCGGGCGAAGCTGCGATAGTGCCGCCAAGCGAACCACCAGCGGCTGTCGTCGCTGCGTTCGAGACGGTCGTGGTAGACGCCGAAGGCGTCGGTGCGCCGCCCGTCGGAGACGTTCTGGCGGATCTCCTGCATGTACACCCGGGCCGCAGCGACGCCGCGCTCGGCGTCTATCTGCATCACCGTGTTGAGCAGCACGAATTCGAAGAGCGAGAAGCGCTGGATTGCCCCGTCTATGAACTCGCCGTACTCGGTGGGGCCAGTGAACTCGAACTTCGTATGGCGCACATCCACCACGATCAGGCAGTCGTCCCGCACAAAGTCGGCCAGCTCGCCCCACGCCCGCCGGGTGACCACATCGGCATAGCGGCTCTCCAAGCGCTGCAGTTCCACGTACGCCAGGGCCTCAGCCAGCCCTGGGGTTGTGGGGTTCGGGGTACTCGGCGTTGCTTGCATTGCTGAATCATTGCCGCTGCAGCCCGCGAAACACAAGGTCAGCGATCGCATTGGGCGCATGCGCGCGACTCGCCGGAGCCGGTGATACCGTCGCCTCCCGACCGTGAAACGGGTCCAGCGAGGCCCGAACGGGGAGGACAACATGGCTGACAGAGAACGCCGCTTCACGGTGCCCCACGCCAGCGGCACGTTCCGGTCTCGCAGCCAGGTGATGAATGCCGACGACGTGGACCGCGCCATCCGCCGGATGACCCACGAGGTGATCGAGCGCAACCACGGAACCGAGGGCCTGGTCATCATCGGCCTCCAGACCGGCGGCGTTCCCATCGCCCGCAGCATCGCGGCCGCCCTGAGCGAGATCGAAGGCTCCGCGGTACCGGTCGGCACTCTTGATGTGGCCCTGCACCGCGACGACATCGGCCTGCGGCCCGTGCTGCCCCAGGCTGAGACCCACATTCCGATCAACCTCGACCAGCAAGTGGTCGTGCTCGTCGATGACGTCCTGTTCACCGGTCGCACCGTGCGAGCCGCGCTCGACGCCCTGCATACCTGGGGCCGCCCCAGCGCGGTGCAGTTGGCGGTGATGGTGGACCGCGGCCACCGGGAGCTGCCCATCCGTCCCGACTACGTGGGCAAGAACCTCCCGACCAGCCGCGACGAGATGGTGGACGTGCAGTCCGACGGAGTTCACATAGGAGAGCTGGAGTGATGCAGACGACTGCGCAGCGCCGCCATCTGCTGTCGATCGAGGATCTGGGCCGACCGGACTTGGAACGCGTGCTCGACCTCACCGACTCGTTCGCTGAAGTGAGCCAGCGTCGCATCCCCAGAGTGCCGGCCCTGCGGGGCAAGACGGTGGTGTGGCTGTTCTACGAGGACAGCACCCGCACCCGGCTGTCGTTCGAGGCCGCGGCCAAGCAGCTGTCCGCCGACACGGTGAACTTCTCCGTGGGGTCCTCATCGGTCAACAAGGGTGAGTCGGTGCGGGACACGGTGCAGACGATCGGGGCAATGGGCATAGACGCGATCGTGGTGCGGCACTCGTGCGCGGGGGTGCCCCACCGGGTGGCCGAGTGGATCGACGCCTCGGTCATCAATGCCGGCGACGGCCGTCACGAGCATCCCACCCAGGCGCTTCTGGACCTCTACACGGCCCGCACGCGTCTGGGCAGACTCGACGGCGCCCGGGTGGCCATCGTCGGCGATATTGTCCATTCCCGGGTGGCCCGCTCCGATGTGCTGGCCTTCACGGCCATGGGCGCCGAGGTCACCCTGGTGGCGCCCCGTCCCCTGCTGCCACTGAGCCTCGAAGGCTGGCCCGTCGATGTCACCCATGACCTCGACTCGGTCCTGGGCGACATCGACATCTGCTACCTGCTGCGGATGCAGCTGGAGCGCGAGGCCGGCGCGTCCGTTCCTTCGCTACGAGAGTTCCGGGCCGAGTACGGCCTCGACGCGGCCCGGGCCGACCGGCTCGGAGAGGACGCCCTGATCATGCACCCGGGACCCATGAACCGCGGCGTGGAGATCGACGGGGACGTGGCCGACCGGCCCAATGCGGTGATTACCGAGCAGGTCGCCAACGGCGTGGCGGTCCGCATGGCGGTCCTGTTCCTGCTGCTCGGCTCTGGCCTGGACCTGGCCGAGGGCGAAAGGGTGATGGCGGCATGAGGATCCGTCCGGTTGAACCGTGCGCAGCATCGGCTCGATGGGGCCGCGAAGCGGGGGCGGCATGACCGCCCGGCTGGCCGCGGTGCCACCGCATGGCACCATCGCCATAAGGGGTGGGACCGTGGTGGACGCCGGCGGCAGCCGCCGCGCCGATGTGCTGGTTGGCGACGGCCGGGTGATCTCGGTCGATCCCGCCGGCGTGGAAGGCGACCGCACGCTCGACGCCTCGGGGTGCGTGGTGGCTCCGGGACTGGTCGATCTGCACGTCCATCTCCGCCAGCCCGGCCGGGAGGACGCCGAGACCGTCGAGACGGGCGCCCGGGGCGCCGCCCTGGGCGGATTCACCGCCATGGTCGCCATGCCCAACACCGATCCGCCCATCGACTGCGCGGCTGTGGTGCGCGAAGTGCAGGACCTCAGCGCCGTGGCCTGCTGCGACGTGTACCCCTCGGCCGCCATCACGGTTGGCCGCCGGGGGATCGACCTGGCGCCCATGGCCGAGCTGGCGCGGCTCGGAGTTCGAGTGTTCACCGACGACGGCGCCGGCGTGCAGGACGCCCAAGTGATGAGGCGGGCCCTTGAGTACGCGGCCGGGCTCGACCATCTCACCGGCGGTCGTCGGGCAGTGCTGGCCCAGCACTGCGAGGTGGACGAACTCACTGCCGACGGATCCATGCACGAAGGAGAGTGGTCGAGCCGGCTCGGCCTGGGGGGCCAGCCATCCGAGGCAGAAGAGCTGATGGTCATGCGCGACATCGCCCTGTCGCGGCTCACCGGGTCGAGGGTGCACTTCCAGCATCTGTCGACGGCCGGGTCGGTGGCCATGGTCCGAGCGGCCAAGGAGGCGGGCCTGCCGGTGACGGCCGAGGCCACGACCCACCACTTCACCCTCACCGACGCCTGCTGCGCCGGCTACGACACGGTCTTCAAGGTCCATCCGCCGCTGCGCACCGACGCCGACGTGGCCGCGGTCCGGGCCGGGCTGGCCGACGGCGCCCTCGACGCCATCGCCACCGACCACGCCCCCCATACCAGCGCCGACAAGGAGAGGCCCTTCGACTCGGCGCCCCCGGGAATGCTCGGGCTCGAGACGGCGCTGGCCCTGGCCCTTACCGAACTGGATCTTCCCATCGAGCGGGTGCTGGCCCTGATGTCCTGGCAGCCCGCGGTCATCGCCGGCATCGACGACCGTCACGGACGGCCGATCGCGCCCGGAGAGCCTGCCAACCTGTGCGTGATCGACCCCGGCGTGACCTGGACGGTGTCCGGCGAGGCCATGGCGAGCCCGAGCCGCAACACCCCTTACGAGGGTCGAGAGTTGCGGGGCCGGGTCCGCCACACGCTGCTGGCCTCCGAGCCGGTGGTGATCGACGGTGAGCCGCAGCGATGACTGCACCGGAGCCGGCCCTGCTGGTGCTGTGCGACGGGGAGGTGTTCGAAGGTGAGGCCGTCGGCGCTTCCGCCGCCGTGGCCTCCGGAGAGGTCGTCTTCAACACGGTGATGAGCGGGTACCAGGAGGTGATCTCCGACCCGTCCTACGCGGGCCAGATCATCGCCTTCACCTATCCCCACATCGGCAACTACGGCACCAACAACGCCGACTCGGAAGCGGCCCGGCCCTACTGCCGGGGCGTGATAGTGCGCGATCTGGCCCGCCGCTACAGCAACTGGCGGGCAACCGGCAGCCTGGACGACTTCCTGCGCCACCACGGCATCGCTGGCATCACCGGCATCGACACTCGGCGCCTCACCCGCCACATCCGCGATGCGGGTGCCATGCCCGGTGCCTTCGGCACCGCCGACGAGGCGACCCTGCTCGCCGCGGCCCGAGCCGAGCCCGGAACCAGCGGCGTGGATCTCGTCGGTGAGGTCACCACGGCCGAGCCGTACGTCGCGGGGTCGGGCCCGCGCCGGGTTGTGGCCTACGACCTGGGCATCAAGTCCACCATCCTGAGCTGCCTGGGCGAGCTGGCCACCGTGACCGTGGTGCCCGCGCACACTCCGGCCTCCGAGGTGCTCGCTCGCCGACCCGACGGTGTGTTCTTCAGCAACGGGCCGGGTGACCCCGAGCTGGCCGGGCCTGCCATCGAGGCGCTGCGCGGTCTTGTGGGCTCGGTTCCCGTCTTCGGGATCTGTCTGGGCCATCAGCTGCTCGCCCTGGCCCTCAGCGGGCGCACCTTCAAGATGCGCTTCGGCCATCACGGCGGCAACGTGCCCGTTCGGTGCACCGCCAGCGGACGCATCGAGATCACCAGCCAGAACCACAACTTCGCGGTCGAGGCAGGATCGGTGCCGGGCGTGACGGAGACCCACGTCTGCCTCAACGACAGCACCCTGGAGGGGCTCTCCGTCGACGGCGCCGACGCCTTCGGCGTGCAGTATCACCCTGAGGCTGGTCCCGGTCCCCACGACGCACGCCACCACTTCGCCCGTTTCGCCGAGATGATGGATCGCCGTCGTGCCCCGGCGTGACGGAGTGGCGGGCGACTCCACATCGGGCGGCGACCGGATGATGGGCGGGTCCTGTGCCCCGGCGTGACGACATCGAATCCATCCTCATAATCGGCTCCGGGCCCATCGTCATCGGCCAGGCCTGCGAGTTCGACTACTCGGGAACGCAGGCCTGCCGGGTGCTGCGGGCCGAGGGCTACCGGGTGATCCTGGCCAACTCCAACCCGGCCACGATCATGACCGACCCCGAGGTGGCCGACGCCACCTACGTGGAGCCGCTCGATTCCGCCGTACTGGCCCGCATCGTCGAGCGGGAACGGCCCGACGCCGTGCTTCCCACCCTCGGTGGCCAGACCGGGTTGAACCTGGCCATGGAACTGGTCGCCGACGGTGTGCTGGAGGCCAACGGCGTCGAGCTGGTCGGCGCCGACGCAACCGCCATCGCCACCGCCGAGGACCGCCAGCTCTTCAAGCAGGCCATGGTCGAGATCGGCCTGGACGTGCCCCGCTCCGGGACCGCCCGCGACATGGACACCGCACGCGAGGTGATGCGGGACGTGGGGCTGCCGGTGATCGTCCGCCCCGCCTACATCCTCGGGGGCCGCGGCGCCGGCATCGCGGCCACCGCCGAGGAGTTCGAGCGGGTCGCCGCCTTCGGCCTGGAGGCCAGCCCCATCTCCGAGATCCTGATCGAGGAGTCGATCGTGGGCTGGAAGGAGTTCGAGCTCGAAGTGATGCGGGACCGCGCCGACAACTGCGTGGTGGTGTGCTCCATCGAGAACCTCGACCCCATGGGAGTGCACACCGGCGACTCCATCACCGTCGCCCCCGCCCAGACCCTCAGCGACCCGGAGTACCAGCAGATGCGCAACGCCGCCTTCGCGGTGCTGCGCCGGGTGGGGGTCGAGACCGGCGGGTCCAACGTGCAGTTCGCGGTCGACCCGGCCACGGGCCGTCAGGTCGTCATCGAGATGAACCCCAGGGTGAGCCGGTCGTCGGCTCTGGCGTCGAAGGCCACCGGCTTCCCCATCGCCAAGATCGCGGCCCGACTGGCAGTGGGCTACACACTCGACGAGATCCCCAACGACATCACCGGCGTGACCCCGGCCTCGTTCGAGCCGACCCTCGACTACGTGGTCACCAAGATCCCCCGCTGGGCCTTCGAGAAGTTCCAGATCGCCGAGGGCGTGCTGGGAACCTCCATGCAGTCGGTGGGCGAGGTGATGGCCATCGGCCGCACGTTCTGCGAGTCGCTGCAGAAGGGGCTGCGCTCCCTGGAGCACGGCCGCCTCGGCCTCAACGCCGACCCCGCCGAGGCCGCCACCGAGCGCCTCGGCGACGCCGAACTGCTGGCGGCTGCAGCCGTTCCCACACCGGAGCGGATCTTCCAGCTCGAGGCGCTGCTGCGCCGGGGAGTGTCGATCGACGTCGTGTCGGCGGCCACCGGTGTGGACCCCTGGTTCCTCGACCAGATGGCGCGCATCAGCGAGGAGCGCCTGATGCTCGAGGCAACCCCCCCGGAGGCGATGACACGAGCCGGGTGGCGCCGGGCCAAGCGGCTCGGGTTCTCCGACGGCCAGCTCGCCCACCTCTGGGGCACGTCTGCTGCCGACGTTCGGGCCCTGCGGGAGGGGGCGGGGGTGCTGCCGACCTTCAAGACGGTCGACACCTGCGCGGCCGAATTCGAGGCGACCACGCCGTACCACTACTCCACCTACGAGGACACCGACGAGATCCGGCCGGCCACCAAACCGCGTGTCGTGATCTGCGGATCGGGACCGAACCGCATCGGCCAGGGCATCGAGTTCGACTACTGCTGCGTTCACGCCGGGCTGGCCCTGAGGGAGGCCGGGTACGAGACGGTCATGGTCAACTGCAACCCCGAGACCGTCTCCACCGACTACGACACCAACGACCGGCTCTACTTCGAGCCCCTGACCACCGAGGACGTGGCCAATGTGATCGCAGCGGAGGACCCCGTCGGGGTGATCGTGTCGCTCGGGGGCCAGACGCCGCTGGCGTTGTCGGGCGATCTGCCTGCCGACCTGGTGCTGGGCACCTCGCCCGCCTCGATCGATCTGGCCGAGGACCGCGAGCGCTGGAACGCGCTGTGCTCCCGTCTCGGGATCCCGCAACCGCCGGGCGGCACGGCCACCAGCCTCGGCGAGGCTCAACAGGTGGCGGCCCGGATCGGCTATCCGGCGCTGGTGCGACCCTCCTACGTTCTGGGCGGCCGGGCCATGGCCATCGTCTACGACGATCAGGAGCTGGCCGCGGCGATCGAAGAGCTCGCCGACTTCGGCTCGCTGGGCCGGGAGGGGGGGCCGGCGTCGGAGCGGCCGGTGCTGGTGGACCGGTTCCTCGAGGACGCCACCGAGGTGGACGTCGATGCGGTGCGGGACTGCACCGGCGAGGTGCAGATCGGTGCGGTGATGGAGCACGTCGAGGAGGCCGGTGTGCACTCCGGGGACTCCGCTTGCACGATCCCGCCCACCACGCTGGGCGACGATGTGGTCGCCGTCATCTGCGACTACACCCGTCGCATCGCGCAGGAGCTGGATGTGAAGGGGCTGCTGAACGTGCAGTTCGCGGTCAAGCGGAACGGGGACAGTCCGTTGCAGATGCCTACCCGGTGGAGCGGGCCCGGAGCGAGCGACGTGTTCGTGATCGAAGCCAATCCGAGGGCGTCGCGCACCGTGCCGTTCGTCGCCAAGGCCACCGGAGTCCCGCTGGCGATGGCCGCGGCCCGTCTGATGGTGGGAGCGACGCTGGGTGAGCTGAGAGCGGAGGGGATGCTGCCGGAGGCTCCGGACGGATCGCCCCGGGCCTCCGGCTATGTGGCAGCCTCCGACTACGTGGCGGTCAAGGAGGTGGTGCTGCCGTTCAACCGGTTCCCGGAGGCCGACGCCGTGCTCGGTCCAGAGATGCGCTCCACCGGAGAGGTGATGGCGCTGGACGCCACGCCGGGCCTCGCGTTCGTGAAGGCCCAGCTGGCCGCGGGCACCCGGCTGCCTCCTGAGGGCACCGTGTTCATGTCTATGGCGGACCGCGACAAGGAGGCGGGCCTTCGGGCGGCTCGGATCCTGCACGCGCTGGGCTACCAGCTGGCCGCCACCGTAGGAACTGCGGAGTTCCTGCGACGCGGCGGTGTCCCGGTGGCAGTCGAGGTGGCCAAGCTGGGCGACCAGGGGGGGCGCGATGCCGTCGACCTCATCGAGGCGGGCCAGATCCAGCTGGTGATCAACTCGCCCCGCGGTCGTGGCCCCAGAGCCGACGGAGCGCACATTCGATCGGCTGCGGGCGGCGCCGGCCTGCCCCTGGTAACCACTGGAGCCGCGGCGTTGGCCGCGGCGTACGGCCTGCGCGACTTGCGTGGTCAACGGCCCACGGTGCGGAGCCTCCAGGAGTATCACCGCAGCCTCCGGGGAGCGGCGTAGATGACCGACCTGACGACGAGCGTCGGCAGCGTGGTGCTGCGGGCCCCGGTGATGACTGCGTCCGGCGCTTCGGGACATGGCGCTGAGTTGGCTCCCTACGGCCGGCTCGGCGATCTGGGAGCCGTAGTGGTCAAGTCTCTGAGCGACAAGCCCTGGCCGGGCAATCCGGCGCCACGGCTGCATCCGTTGCGCGACGCCGCGGCGGGGATGATCAACAGCGTGGGGCTGCAGGGGCCAGGCACCGGGTCTTGGCTCGAGCAGGACTTGCCCGCTCTCATCGACGAGGGAGCCGATGTGGTGGCCAGCATCTGGGGCGACACCGTCGACGGGTACCGCCGGGCCGCCGATTCGCTGGCCGAGGCTCCGCCGCAGGTGGTGGCGGTCGAGGTGAACGTGTCGTGCCCCAACACCGAGGACGGGATGCGCATGTTCGCGCACTCCGTCGAGGCGACCGCGGCGGCGCTGGCCGCGACGGCGGGCTGCGGACGGCCGCGTTGGGCCAAACTGAGCCCCAACACGCACGAGCTGGTCGCGGTGGCCGAGGCCGCGGTGGACGGTGGGGCTGAAGCGGTGGTCCTCACCAACACGCTGGCCGGGATGGTCATCGACATCGACAAGCGGCGACCCGCCCTCGGAGGGCTGCGCGGCGGCGTCAGCGGAGCGGCTTTGCACCCAGTGGCGGTGCGAGCCGTCTACGACGTGTGCGAAGCTTTGCCGGAAGTGCCCATCGTCGGCGTCGGCGGGGTAGCCCGCGGCGCGGACGCCGTCGAGATGCTGCAGGCCGGTGCGTCGGCGGTGCAGGTGGGCACGGCGATCTTCGCCGACCCCAGAGCCCCTTGGCGGGTTCTTGCCGAACTTCGGGAGTGGTGCCGCCAAGCGGGGGCGCAACGAATGGACGAGCTGATCGGAGCAGCCCATGGATGAAGCGATGTCCGCCTCCACGAGCGGTGGAGGCGCCTCCCGCACAGGGCCGGTCCGCGACCGTCTCGCTCTGGCGCTCGACGTCGACGATCTGGTGGCGGCCTCCCGCCTTGCCCGCTCGCTGGTCGGGCATTTCCGGGTCGCCAAGATCGGATTGGAGCTCTACACCGCGGCGGGCCCCGAGGCGATAGGAGCCATGATCGACCTCGGATATGACGTGTTCTGCGACCTCAAGCTCCACGACATCCCCAACACCGTGGCCCGGGCGGCCCGGGTGGTGGGAGAGTTGGGCGTCTCGTACCTGACGGTGCATGCCGCCGGTGGTGTCGAGATGCTGCGGGCCGGAGCCGAGGGTCTGGCCGCCGGCGCGACCCGCCCTGCGGGTGTGCTGGCCGTGACGGTGCTGACCAGCGAAGCCCAAGTCGCCGCCACCCGCGACCTGGTCGCCCAGCGCATGGAGATGGCATTCGAGGCCGCCTGCGCGGGCGTGGTCTGCGCCGCCCCTGACCTGACCGCGACCCGTCATGTCCGGCCCGAACTCCTCCGGGCCGTTCCCGGCATCCGGCTGGCCGGGGACTCGGTGGACGACCAGCGGCGGGTGGCCTCACCGGTCCAGGCGCTGGCCGCCGGTGCAGACTTGCTGGTCGTCGGCAGGCCGGTGACCAGGGCCGCCGATCCCCTCGAGGCCGCCGAGCGCCTGCACCGCAGCCTCCAGCAGTGAGACTTTCTGCCCCGCAGATGCGCAGATACCGGCAGACCCAATTCGATGAAATGGTGGCAAATCCGCGTCACATTGGCTAATCTCACCGCCCATGGCTCAACCGTTTTCCATTTCCGATGAAGTCAGGCGCGAGGCCCTGGTCAAGGCGGCCAAGGTCCGCCGCGAGCGGGCCGAACTCCGCGGACAGCTCAAGGCCGGTGACATCTCCCTCTCGGACCTCCTCGGCCGGCTGGACGACGACACCGTCGGCAAGATGAAGGTTCTGGCTGTGATCGAGTCCCTGCCCGGCGTGGGCAAGGTGAAGGCCCGCAGGGCGATGGAGGCGATCGGGATATCCGAGAACCGCCGCCTGCGCGGGCTCGGCAGCCGGCAGCGGAGCCAACTACTTGACGCCTTCGGCTGACTAGTACCGGGTCGGTAGCCTCGCGGGGGTGACCTCCCTCGAGGGCCGCTCTGTCGTCATCGTCTCCGGACCGGGAGGCGTAGGCAAGGGCACGATCGTCGAGCAGTTGCTCGCCCGTGACCCGTGCCTGTGGTTGTCAAGGTCCTGGACGACCCGGCCTCGCCGGCCGGCAGAGCCGGCCGAGGCATACCGCTTCGTGGATCGCGCCACGTTCGAGGCCGCCATCGATCGGGGCGGCTTCCTGGAGTGGGTCGAGTTCCTGGACTACCTCCAGGGCACTCCGGTTCCCGACCCTCCCGAGGGAGCGGACGTCCTGCTCGAGATCGACGTCCGCGGGGGACGGCAGGTGAGGGAGCTGGTGCCCGACGCCGTGCTGGTGTTCGTCGACGCGCCCAGCCGCGAGCACCAGCGAAAGCGCCTCGAGAACCGGGGTGACGACGCCGCGACGGTGGCTCGACGAATGGAGAAGACAGCCTCAGAGCGGGCTGAAGCGGAGGAGATGGGCTACGAGATAGTGGTGAATGACGAGGTGAGCCGGGCTGTTCGAGCCATCGAGAGCTTGATCGCAGCCGACCGTGCTCGACGCTGCGTGCAACCCTGACCACAGGCTCGCGCGGTCGGTTCCATACGTCCGCAACCGCGGTCGTGGCTGGTAGCGTGAAGCGCCCCCAGTCGCCAGATCCAGCGGAGCGCGCCATGGCCCACGGCTACGACACGATGATGACCCCGGCCATCGAGGATCTTCTCGACCGGACAGAGTCCAAGTTCGTGCTCGTGACTCTGGCTGCCATGAGAAGCCGCGAGATCACCAATTACCTGGGCCAGTTGGGCGGTGGAATCGGAGCGTCCGTGCCTCCCCAGGTGATCTCCACGTCGTCCAAGCCGCTGTCGATCGCACTCGAGGAGGTCGCCGCGGGCAAGATCGAGGCGGTCGAGATCGATCCCGAGGCCGAAGCGGCCGAGGCCATGGAGGCTTCGGAACTGCTGGCCGAGCAGGCGGGCTCCCCCGAGGGTGCCCACCTGCAGGACGTCAGCGACCCGGAGCCTGGTCTGGCCGCCGCCAAGTCCTTCGAGTCTGCCGGCGACGTCGGCGCCTGACGGGCGCGCGCCATGAGCCCTCTGCGAGGCCGGCGCATCGTGCTCGGCGTCACCGGCGGCATCGCTGCCTACAAGGCGGCGGAGGTGTGCCGGCGGCTGGTCGGTGCCGGGGCCCATGTCGTTCCCGTGCTCACCGCGGGAGCACTGCGGATGATGGGGGAGACGACCTTCTCGGCGCTGGCGTCGGAGCCGGCGGTCACGTCGCTGTGGAAGGACCCCTCCTCGGCCATCCCTCACACCAGTCTCGGCCAGCGAGCCGACGCCGTCGTCGTGTGCCCGGCCACGGCCCGACTGATCTCGGACCTGCGTACGGGGCGCTCCGGCGACATTCTCACCGCCACCCTGCTGGCCACCCGGGCGCCGGTGATCGTGGCTCCTGCCATGCACACCGAGATGTGGGAGCAGCCGTCGGTGCAGGAGAACATGGCGGTGCTGGCCGAGCGGGACGTGACCATCGTGGGGCCGGTGGAGGGTCCCCTCGCGGGCGGCGACATCGGATCGGGCCGGATGGCGGAGCCGGCTGAGATCGTGGCCGCGGTCGAGGCGGTGCTGACCCCCCAGGATCTGGCCGGCCGGCGAGTGCTGGTCACCTCGGGCGGAACCCGCGAACCGATAGACGCAGTGCGATACGTGGGCAACCGCTCGTCGGGCAAGCAGGGCTCGGCCGTCGCATCCGAGGCCGCGGCCCGCGGGGCCGAAGTTGTGCTCGTCACCACAGAACCCGATCGGGCGCCGGCCGCCGCTCGGGTGGTGGCGGTGGAGACGGCCGCAGAGATGGCTGCCGCCGTCGAATTGGAGGCCTCCGGTGCCGACGCGGTGGTGATGGCTGCCGCGGTCGCCGACTTCCGCCCTGCGAACCCCGCGGGCACCAAGATCAAGAAGGGGCAGGGCGTGCCCCCGCTGGAACTCGAGCCCACCCACGACATCCTGGCGTCGCTTGGCGCCTCCAAGCCGCCCGGCCAGGTGCTGGTCGGTTTCGCGGCGGAGACCGAGGATCTGGAAACCAACGCACTCGACAAGTTGCGCAGCAAGAACCTTGATGTGATCGTGGCCAACGACGTCTCCAAGGAACAGGTCGGTTTCGGCCATGACACCAACGAGATCGTGATGTTCACCGCTGACGGTGCCCGCCACCATGTCCCCCTGACCACCAAACGCGAGGCGGCGCGGTCCGTGCTCGACAAAGTGGTCGCGCTCATGGCGGAGGCCCCGTGAGTACCTGGATGTTCACCTCCGAGTCGGTCACCGAGGGCCACCCCGACAAGATGGCCGACCAGATATCCGACGCCATCCTCGACGCTCTGCTCGGCGCCGACCCCGGCAGCCGTGTCGCCTGCGAGACGCTGCTCACCACCGGTCTGGCCGTGGTGTCGGGCGAGATCCGTACCGAGGCCTACGTGGAGATCCCGAGCATCGTGCGCCGGACGATCTGCGCCGCGGGGTACGACAATGCCACCTTCGGTTTCGACGGCGACGCCTGCGGCGTGGTGGTGGCCATCGGCGACCAGTCGCCCGACATCGCCATGGGCGTGGATCGCACCGACCGGGATCCGTACGAGCAGGGCGCGGGCGACCAGGGGATGATGTTCGGCTACGCCTGCGACGAGACCGACGTCGGAATGCCCCTGCCGATCCATCTCGCACACCGGCTGGCCGAGCGCCACGCCGAGGTGCGGCGGGCCGGCACGATCCCTTACCTGGGTCCCGACGCCAAGACTCAGGTCACCCTGGAGTATGAGGGCAGCCGGCCGGTGCGGCTGCACGCCGTCCTGGTGTCCACCCAGCACCGGACCGGCATCGACCGCGACCGGATGATCCGCCCCGACGTCACCGAGCAGATCATCGAGCCGGTCATCGCCGAGCAGTGCCCGCAGTTCGCCGACGATGGCTACGACGTGCTCGTCAACCCGACCGGCAAGTTCGAGATCGGCGGGCCGAAGGGCGACACGGGTCTCACCGGGCGCAAGATCATCGTCGACACCTACGGGGGCATGTCCCGCCACGGCGGCGGCGCCTTCTCGGGCAAGGATCCTTCCAAGGTCGACCGCTCCGCCGCCTACGCGGCCCGCTGGGCGGCCAAGCACATCGTGGCCGCGGGCGCGGCCTCCCGCTGCGAGCTGCAGGTGTCCTACGCCATCGGCATGGCAGACCCGCTCTCGCTCATGGTCGACACCTTCGGCACCGAGACCGTCGACCGGGCCCGCATCGTGACAGCCGTGAAGGAAGTGTTCGACCTGCGTCCCGCGGCCATCGTTCGGGACTTGGGCCTGCTCAATCCCATCTACACCCCGACTGCCTGCTACGGCCACTTCGGCCGGCCCAGCGAGGATGGGCGGTTCACTTGGGAGAGCACCGATCGCCTGGACGATCTGAAGTCGGCGCTCGGCCTCTGAGTTCCGGCTCGCAGGGCCAACTCTCCTTCGAGGAGCCGTCCGAGGAGCCGGCGGTGCCCGGCGAGGATGCCCGGGAGCCGAGTGACGGCGCCTCTCCGGGGCTGGTCGTTCGGGTGCTGCCCGATGTGGTCGGTCTCGACAGGGAATTCGACTACGCCGTCCCCGACGCCTGGCAGGCTGACGGGCGCGCCGGGCGGCTGGCCGTGGGCTCGATCGTGCGCATAACCCTGGGCGGTCGCCGGCTGCGAGGCTGGATCACAGACGTGGGCGTCGATCCGCCTCCGGACGTCGAGCTCCAGCCGCTGGCCAAGCTCACCGGCATGGGTCCGTCCGCAGACATGGTGGACTTGGCTGACTGGGCCGCGTGGCGTTGGGCCGGGCGCACGGTGCACCTGCTGCGCGCCGCGTCCCCGCCCCGGGTGGTGACCCGCCCGGCTCAGGAACGGCGCCACCGTTCCGCGAGCGGGGGTCCGACCCAGCCGCATGACGGGCTGTTCGGCCGCCCGGATGCCGTGACCGTGCTGCGCTGCCCGCCCGCCGACGACGGCCGGGCAGTGGCTCGGGCCGCGGCCCGACGGGGCGACGCGCTGATCGTCGTGCCCGGCCCGTCCGACGCCCAGCGCTTGGCAGCCGATCTGCGACACGGGGGCGTGCGGGTCGCGCTGGGGTCCGATACCCGGCGCATAGCTGCGGAACTGAGACGCGATGATGGGCGGACCCCGCTCGGCTTCGACGACTGGGCCCAGGCTGCGGCCGGAGCCACGGTGGTAGGCACCCGCAGCGCAGTGTGGATGCCGATGCCGCGGCTGGCCGCGGTCGTGGTACTCGACGAGCACTCCGAGCGCCTCCAGAGTCAGCAAGCCCCCACATGGCACGCCCGCGATGTGGCCTTGGAGCGGGCTCGACGGGCGGGCGTGCCGGCGGTGCTGGCGTCGCCGGTTCCGACGCTGGAGGCGTTGGAGGCCGGCGAGCTTCGGACGGTCGGACGGTCGGCTGAGCGCGACGGCTGGCCCGCTGTCGATGTGCTCGACCGCAGGCTCGACGATCCGGTCCGGTCCGGGCCGTTCGCCGAGGGGCTGCGGGATCGCCTGGCCGCCGCCCGGGGCAGGGTGGCGGTGGTGCTCAACCGCAAGGGCCGGGCCCGCCTTCTGGCCTGTAAGGCATGCGGTGAGCTGGCCTGCACTTCCGACGGTCGCATGCCGATGCGGCTCATCGAGAACGAGCTGGTGGCGGCCGACGGCAGCGAGCGTCGACCAGTGGTGTGCGCCCAGTGCGGCTCGACGGTGCTGCGCAACCTACGTATGGGTGTCACTCGAGCTCGCGAGGAGTTGGCTGCGCTGATGGGAGAGCCGGTCGGGGAGCTGACCGCTGACTCAGACCGGGTCGGCGGCGAGCGGATCGTGATCGGCACGGAGGCTGTGTTGTGGCGCCTCCAGTCATCGGCCGCGGTTGTGTTCCTGGATTTTGATCAGGAACTCCTGGCTCCGCGCCAGCGGGCAGCAGAGCAGGCGCTGGCCCTGCTGGCCCAGGGCGCCCGTCTGGCGGGCGGACGCCGGGACGGGGGCCGCCTGATGGTGCAGACTCGCCAGCCCGACCATCCGGTAGTGCGGGCGGCGGTGCTCGCCGACCCGTCCATCGCGACCACCGCGGAGCGCGAGCGCCGCCGGGCGCTGGGCCTGCCGCCCTTCAGCGCCCAGGCCAAGGTCTCTGGCCCCGGTGCAGAGGCCTTCATCGCGGCGCTCAAGGAAGCTGGCGACACCGCGGTGAGCATCCGCGGACCCGTCGACGGCCAGTACCTGCTGCGGGCCCCTACCCACGAGCCGTTGCTCGACCTGTTGGCCGCCACGCCGCGGCCCCCAGAGCGGCTGCGGGTGGAGGTGGACCCGCTACGGGCCTGAGCCGCTCGATCCATGCCGACCGCGCCCCGGATGCCGGCTTGCCGGTTCTTGACGTAGTTGTGCTGCTCCAGTGCGGACAACTACGTCAAGAATGATCGGGGCCCCGAGTCCATTGCTGGCGGCGGGCCTCGTATACGGCGATTGCCGTCGCGGCGGCCACGTTCAGGGAGCCGACGCGACCGAGCTGCGGGATGAAGCCCACGTCGTCGCAGCTCTCCAGCGCGGTCGCTGACAGGCCGTGATTCTCGTTGCCGAGAGCCAGAACGATCTCGCCGGTGAGATCCAGCTCGTGCAGTGGCCGGGCCTCCGAGGCGAGTTCCACGGCCACGACCTGGTAGCCGTCGCGACGGGCCGTGTCCATTGCCGAGGCCGGATTGTCGAATGCACTCCAGGCGAGATACCGCTCAGTCCCCATGGCCGTTTTCGCTGCCTTGGGCGCATCCGGCGAGGCAGAGTCGATCAGGTACAGGTGCTCCACCCTCTCGGCAGAAGCGGTTCGTGCGATGGCCCCCATGTTGAGGGGGTTCTGCACACGGTCCAGCATCAGGCCGAGCCGTGGGTGGCCACGCCTTCGCCATTCGCGATGCAGACGCTTCAGCCCGGTGGAGTCGAGTTGGCTCATGGTGCTCCGTCGGCTGCGGTCTCCGGCTGGTCGGACAGTGCGTCGCGGCCTGAGCGGGGCTGCACCTCCAGGAGCCGGTAACCGGATCTCGATACCAGCCGGTCCACTTCATGGCCCCGGTTCGTGAGCCATCGGGCCAGCGAGTCGCTGCCGAGGTGGCGATGCACGACGAGATGGGCCCGCCCGCCGGTGGCGAGGCGGTCGAGCCAGGTGGCCAGCAAGCCGTGAAGGGCGTTCTTGCCGACGCGGATGGGGGGATTGCAGAGGATGCGGTCGAAGCGGTGCGCCGGGTCCACCTCGTCGGGGCGCGCCACCGTCACATTGCCGGCGCGGTTGCGCTTGGCGTTGCCGGCCGTGAGGCTCAGCGCCCGCTCGTTGACGTCCACCGCCAGCACCCTTGCCTCCGAAGAGCGCAGCCCGGCGATGCAGGCGATGGGACCCCAGCCGCATCCCAGGTCCAGCACCCGCCGTTCGCCGGCGCCCAGCGGCGGCGCCTCGAGCAGCAGCAGACGTGTGCCCGCGTCCAGCCGGTCGGGCGAGAACACCCCTGAATCGGTCACGAACGTCAACTGCATCTCGCCGACGTTCACGGCGATGGTCCGCGGTGCAGCCGCGACCAGAGGCTCGGTCTCGAAGTACTGGCCGCTGGCCGGCTGGGACGTCGGGTCGGAAGCGGGATCGGAAGCGGGATCGGAAGCGGGGTTGGGAAGGGGATCGGCAGCGGGATCGGCCATGGCGCGACGGTAGCCTCAAACGGTGGTGGCCCCCTACGACATACGCATCATCGGTGATCCGGTCCTGCGCCGCCGGGCCGCCGACGTGGCCGACGTCGATGCCACGCTGGTGCGCATCGTCGAGGGGATGGTGGAGACGATGTACGCCGCTGAGGGGGTCGGGCTGGCCGCTCCCCAGATCGGAGTGCAGAAGCGCCTGTTCGTCTGGGATCTGGGCGACGGACCGCGCACCATCGTCAACCCGCGAATCGTCGAGTCCGACGGTGAGTGGGTCTACGACGAGGGGTGCCTTTCCGTTCCGGGGCTGTCGTGGGAGATCGTCAGGCCCAAGCAGGTCCATGTCATCGGCCGCGACCTGGACGGCAACGAGGTCTCCGTCGAGGCCGACGAGATCGAGGCTCGCCTGTTCCAGCACGAGCTGGACCACCTCGACGGGACGCTGCTCATCGAGCGGCTCGACGCGGCCACCCGCAAGACTGCTCTGCGCACGCTGCGCGAGCTGGGGATCGGGTCCGGCTCGACGACGGCGATGCGGCCGTCGGACGTAGGAGGGGACGCGACTTCGACCGGTCTACGCCTGCTGTGAGCGCGACGCCGCCGGAGCGGCGGCGCGTCGTCTACTTCGGCACGCCGGAAGTGGCGGTGCCGCCCCTGCAGGCCCTTCACCGCGCCGGCCACGACGTCGCGCTGGTGCTCACCCGTCCCCCCAAGCGGCGGGGCCGGCGCCAGGCGCCCACCCCCTCGCCGGTGGCGGCCGCAGCCGCCGAGATGGGGCTGGCCGTCACCTGCGACCTCTCCGATGCCTTGCACGTTGAGGCTGATCTGGGCGTCGTCGTCGCTTACGGCGAGCACATTCCTGACGAGGTCCTCGAACGCCGCCGCACCGTCAACCTGCACTTCTCGCTGCTGCCCCGCTGGCGGGGGGCGGCACCGGTGGAGCGTGCCATCCTGGCCGGCGACACCGAGACCGGGGTCTGCCTGATGGATGTGGCCTCCGAGATCGACACCGGGGCCGTGTACCGGCGGGCGTCCACGCCCATCGAACCGCAAGAGTCGGCCGGGGAGCTGCGGGCCCGGCTCTGCGAGCTGGGCACCGGGTTGCTGCTGGATGCACTGAGCGAGGGGTTCGGTGATCCGGTGCCCCAGTCGGGTGAGGTGACCTGGGCCGACAAGATGAGTACCTCGGAGTTGCGGGTCGACTGGTCCGCTCCCGCCGAGCATGTCCTGCGGCTGGTGCGGGTCGGCGGTGCTTGGACCACCTACCGGAACCGGCGTCTCAAGGTGCTGGAGGCCCGTCTCGCAGCCGGCACCGGCCGGCCCGGCGCCGCCGGCTCGATCTCGCTGGTGCCGCGATCCGGTGACGGACCGGCGGTCAATGTCGCCACCGATAGTGGCGCGGTAGAGCTCCTGACCTTGCAGTCGGAGGGGCGGGCCGCAGCCCCGGCCCGCGACTGGGTCAACGGCGCTCGCATCACCGGCGGCGAGCGATTCGGGTGAGAGCGAGCGCGGATGGATGGTGAGCATGTCGCGGCGAGGGGCTGTGACGCCCGCTCTTGTTCGCTGCGCTCACGGGCCGCTCGGGCCACGGCCTCGCTTAATGCCCGGTGCGATTCGCCCGTGGCGGTTGGCAATCCGCTCGGCCTCCGGTGATCCGCCCAGATCGCCCCGAGGAGCCTTCCAGCGGCCGGCAAGTGGTCACCGACGCCCGCCGGCTGGCGCTCGATGTGCTGGTTCGGGTGGACGCGGGGGGCGCCTACGCCAACGTGGCCCTGCCCGCCGCGCTCAATAGGGCCGACCTCGATGAGCGCGACCGGGCCTTCGTCACCGAGCTCGTCTACGGCGTCACCCGCCGGCGCCGGGCCCTCGACTGGGTTGTTGACGCCTTCCTGGTGGCCGCGCCACCGGCCCCGGCGAGGGCCGCGCTGCGCATGGGCGCCTATCAGATCGTCGAGTTGGGCACGCCGGCCTACGCGGCTGTGTCAGCCACCGTGTCGGTCGCACCCCGCAAGCATCGGGCCCTGGTCAACGCGGTTCTGCGTCGCGTCGCCGACGCGGGCGCACCAGACTGGCCCGACGACCCGACCCGGCTCAGCTACCCGGACTGGATAGTCGACACCCTGGCCGACGATCTCGGTCGCTCGACGGCACTGGCCGCGCTGGAGTCGATGAACCGCCCGGCCCAACTGCACCGGCGTCAAGACGGCTACGTGCAGGATCTGAGCTCACAGCTCGTGGTGGAGGCGATCGACGTGTCAGCGGGCGCGCTGGTGGTCGACCTGTGCGCCGCACCCGGCGGTAAGGCCATCGCACTGGCCGCTCGCGGCGGCCGTGTCATCGCCTGCGACTCTCACCGCGGCCGGGTCGGGCTGTTGGAGGCCAACCGGCGGTCTCTGGATGCCGGGTCGATGCACACGGTGGCGGCCGATGGTCGGCACTCTCCACTACGACAGGACCACTTCGACGTGGTGCTGGTGGACGCGCCCTGCAGCGGCCTGGGAACGCTCCGTCGCCGCCCCGACGCCCGTTGGCGCATCGAGCCGTCGGCTGTGTCGAGGTTGGCCCGACTGCAGACCGAGTTGCTGCACGCGGCCGCCGGGCTGCTGCGGCCAGGCGGGAAGCTGGTCTACAGCGTCTGCACCCTCACCGCGGCCGAGACGCAGAAAGTCGCGGCAGTGACGTCAGCCGACGATCGCTTGGAGCCGCTGCCCGCCCCGGCCGAACCGTGGTCGCCCCACGGCGACGGCGCTGTGCTCCTCCCCGACGCTGACCACGACGGCATGGCCCTATTCCGCTGGCGCCGCCGCTGACGACGCACGCGCCGCTGACTAGAGTGAGTGCCCTCACCCAGACAGCAACCTGACAGTTCGGAGGTGGATCGCCCCGTGGCCGTAACGGTGTACGACGCGCTCGATGGTTACCTTGTCGGCAGCCGCAACCAGAGAAAGATCCACTCGCCCGATTGTGAGTCGGTTCAGTCGGTGCCTCTCAGGTCTCTGGTCGTGTTCAAGTCGATCGAGGACGGCAAGAAGCGGGGGTACATACCCTGCGGGTACTGCGAGGGCGATCCCATGACCTCTGCTACGAGGGGCTACAGCGTCCGCAGTTGAGTGCCATCCATCACATGGGCATTGCAGACAAAGGCAGTGATTCCGGGCTAGCGGCCAAGGTGCTGACCGTGTCCGACGGCGTGATCGAGGGCACCCGGCAGGATCGCAGCGGCGAGGCGCTGGAGGGCTATCTCTCCTCTGCCGGATGGGCGGTGGTCGAGCGGTCTGCGGTCGCCGATGGAGTCGAGTCCGTCAGCGGGGAGCTACGCCGGCTGGCCGACGGGTTCCACGGGCTGATCGTCACCACCGGGGGCACCGGTTTCGGGCCCCGCGACGCCACGCCGGAGGGGACCAAGGCCGTGCTCGACCGCGAGGCGCCCGGTCTGGCCGAGGCCATGCGCCTGGTCAACCCGCTAGGCCGGCTGTCAAGGGGGACGGCCGGGACGATCGGCACTGCGCTGGTACTCAACACTCCGGGTTCTTCGAAGGGCTGCGTGGAGACGGTCGACGCCGTGATCGATGTCATCGGCCACGCGGTCCGGCTCCTCGTCGACAACTACGACCCGCACCCCCACGGCGGGTGAGCCGGCAGGGCAGCGCAGCGTTTCAGCGCCGGTAGCCTCGCGCGGTCGTAGAAGGCGCTAGGACCACCAGATGCTGAAGCTCGTTCTCCCCAAGGGATCGCTCGAGAAGTCCACGCTCGAGCTGTTCGAAGCCGCCGACCTGCCGGTCCGGCGGTCCTCCGACGTGGCCTACAAAGCCTCAGTGGCCGACCCGCGCGTCAGCGACGTGAGGATCCTGCGGCCCCAGGAGATTCCGATCTACATCGCCGACGGTCTCTTCGACATCGGTATCACCGGCCGGGACTGGGTGGAGGAGACCGGCAGCGACGTGGTCTCGCTGGGGGAGTTGCAGTACTCCAAGGCGACGTC
Organism: Candidatus Aldehydirespirator sp.; assembly: GCA_965203575.1. Lineage (GTDB taxonomy): Bacteria > Actinomycetota > Acidimicrobiia > Acidimicrobiales > Aldehydirespiratoraceae > Aldehydirespirator. The sequence goes on along the minus strand of OZ241894.1, from coordinate 361,238 downwards.
GCTGCCGATCAGGGTGGTGCTGGCCGTGGGCGGCGACGCGCCCTACCAGAGCGTCGCCGACCTGCCTCAGGGAGTTCGGGTGTCGACCGAGTACCCCGAGCTGACCAGGCGATTCTTCACCGACGCCGGTATAGAGGCCCAGATCGCGCTGAGCTACGGGGCCACTGAGGCCAAGATCCCCGACATTGTCGATGCGGTGGTGGAGATCACCGAGACCGGCCGGGCTCTGCGGGCCGCCGGCCTGCGGATCATCGACACCCTGCTGACCTCCTACACCGAGCTGATCGCCAACCCCGCGGCCGCAGCCGACGCCAAGAAGCGCCACGCCATGGGCCAGATCTACACCCTGCTCCAGGGCGTGCTCGAGGCCCGGGGCAAAGTCCTGGTGAAGCTCAACGTCGGCGCGGATGCGCTCGACGACGTGATCGAGATCCTGCCGGCCATGAAGGCCCCCACCGTCAACGAACTGTTCCAGGGCGCGGGCTACGCAGTGGAGACGGTGGTGCCCCGCAGCGAGATCAACATTCTCATCCCAGCCCTGCGCGACCTGGGCGCCACCGACATAGTGGAGATGCCCATCTCCAAGATCGTTCCCTAGAGGTTCGCCATGAACGAGACGCCTGATGGTGGAGGCTCGGCAACCGGAGGATCCAGCGGTCCGGAGCGAGCGAGGAACCAGCGATCGCTCGGGACTTGGATCGGCATCGGCGCGGGCTCCGGGGCGGGCATCGGGGCCGGGATAGGAGCGATCTTCGGAGACTCGGGCACGGGGGCGGGCGTCGGGGCGGGCGTCGGGGCACTCATCGGCGTCGTGATCGGGTCGTGGGGCAGCAGGGGACGCAAGCGCCGCGACTGCTGACCGGCCGCCTCGCTCAGCAGCCCGCAGGGCGGCCCTTCAACTCTTGGCAGGCTTGGAGGACACGACCGTCGCCCCATGGGCGTTCGACGCGAGCGCCCGGATGTCTCCGGAGTCGTCGGTGAGCACGGTTCCACCGTGTTCGGCCATTGCAACCAGGAGCGCGTCGACCACGGAGCCCTTCTTGGTCTTGGTGCGGAGTTCGCCCGCCCGTCGCGCGAATCTCTTGGGGAGTTCCTCAACCACGTTGCAGGTCTTGATGAAGCGGTTGACAGGGGCGTCGTCGCGCTGGCGCCCGGAAACGCATTCGGCGAGCACAACCGTGTGAAGCCGGGGAGGCCAGTAACCCTCGTCCCTCAGACGCTTGATGTGCGCAGAGGCAAGAAAGTTGTCGCGCGCGAGCCGGTCGACCGCCCCGGAGTCGAGGAACAGCCGCTTCATGAGCCTGCGTCGCTCAAGCGCCGTTGAGACGGTCCACGAGCGCTTGGGCGTTAGCGATGTGCTCGGCCGAGGGCTCGCCGAACCTCTCGGCCAGTTCGGCAAGGTAGATGTCTGTCTCCTTAAGGAGCGCGTCCCGCTCCTCCTCGGAGATCTCCAGCCACGCCCAGTCCTCCTCGCTGTCGCCGACGCCATCGAGACCGGGATCGACCGGGGCCGGATCGGGCCGCAGTTCGGAAGCGATCCGGTCACCTCTGGAGCCGTGAGGGCCGCCCATCTCAGACATGAGTCTCAGAATACTCTCAATTGATTCAAATGCAACAAAGCTTCTGATTATGAGCCACTGGGCAGCCGGATCGTCGTAGCGTTGCCGACGTGGGCGTAGCGGCCGGGTGTGCATGTCAGGATGATCACCTGACACTGCCCACCGGCGGCGGCGATGGCCGCGCCCATGCTCTTCAGTCGGTCCGGATCGCTCCACCCCAGGGCGTCGTCGATGACGACGGGCGCGCCGCCGCCGTCGGGGCTGACGATGGCCGCGCAAGCCAGCCGGCTGAGCACGCCAAGTTGCTCCAGAGCGCCGGTGCTCAGTTGATCGACGTGCAGGGTGTCGCCGTCGAGCGTGCGGCGCACGATCCGCAGATCGTCGTCGAGGTCGACCTCGAACGTCTTGTTGAACACGATGCGCCCGAGGCGCTCGATGCGCTGCTTGAAGGGCTCGACGTAACGCTGGCGGGCCTCCCGGCGCCGCTCATCGAACGTGGCGTGGAGCAGGCGGGCTGCCTCGGCCCGCGCCTCGGTGCGCTCATGCTCGTGCGCGAGGCGCTCGTGCCGGCTGGCTGCTTCGTCAAGGCGGGTGTGGAGGCCTTGGTCGCCACGGAACTCAATAGCCATGCGCAACTCGTTCTGGCGTGTCTTGTTGGACTGCAGGTCGACGGCAGCGCGCCGGGCGGCGGCGCTGGCGTTCTGGAGTTCAACTTCGAGCGAGCCGGGATCGGCCGCCTCCAGATCTGCCTCGGTCTTCTCCAAGGTCTCCTTGGAGGCGTCGGCCTTCTGCTGTGCTGCGGCGAGCCGGCCGGCGATGTCGGCGTCCGACAGCTCCTGTCGCGCCGCATCGAGCTTTCTCTTGGCCATGCGGTGAGCGTCGCGGGCGCTCTCGATCTTGGCGCTGAGCGTGGCGTCCTGCATGCGAGCCTTCTCCCGCTGTTCGGTCGCGCCTCGGGCGGTGCTCTCGCAGGTCTCGAACTCTTCTCTCCTCTTGGCGACAAGGCCTTCAGCCTTGTCAGCGATCCTTCTGGACTCCTCAAGGTCAGCCGGCATCGGCGGTTCAGGGGGCCGTTCGGCGGCGTACTCGTCGATCCTCCTGGAAAGGCCCCTGATCTTGCGACTCAGGTCCTCGACCGTCAGATCGCGCAGGTCGCGCTTGATTGTCTCGCGGGCGTCCTCGCGGTTCCGTTCGGCCTCCTGGCGCCGGTCGGCCGCTCGTTGCGCTCCAGCCAGATCGGCTACCCCGCCTGTCTCGCAAAGGCGGGCCAACGTGTCATGGGCGTTGCTGCGCTCGGTGGCGAGACTCTTGTTGCCTGTCCCAGCTGTGACCCGGACCCTCGCCGAGTCCGCGATGACCAGCTCGATCTCGTCTTCCACCACTGTGCGCTTGGCCTCGCCGGCGGCGAGGGTGGTGTCCTCCCCGTCGATCCGCAACGAGACGTCGCGCAAGGCGGTCGTCTCCACTGACGCGACAGCGGCGTCGGCGGCCACCTTGTCAAGGTGCGCCTGCTCGATCTCGGCCAGCAGATCGCCGTCGACCCTGGCAGCTTCGAGCTGAGTCTCTGCCTCGCGCAGTGCTGTCTCCGCCTCTGTCACCCGATCGTGGCGTTCCCTCAGCTGGGCGACGTCGATCTGTCGACGGTTGTGGTCGCGGTCTTCGTTGGCCCGGCGCTGTTCGGACTCTGCGGCGCGCAGTTCTTCCCGAGACTTCGTGAGGGCGGCCTCGGCGTCCTCGGCAAGCTGTCCTGCTGCCGTGAGGGACGGCGCCACCCGTTCCGCCTCGGCTTCGAGTCCGCTCAGTTCTGTGGCCCGCTCGTCGAGAGAGCCCGCCAGCTCTTGGCGACGCTGCTGATCGCCGGCGATGCGGTCGCGCTGCGCGGCCTTGGTCTCGTGGTCGGCCCTCAGGCGGTCTGCCTCTCGGCTGAGCTTCTCAGCTGCGGCCCACTGGTCGCCCAGCTCGTCTTCCTGCCGCTTGCAGTCTTCCAGAGTCCTCGCGAGCCGGCCCTCGTCCTCTGACAGCCGCCTCACCTCGGCCGCGTCGTCCTCGATCTCCCGGAGTCTCGCTTGGATCCCCTCAACCTGCTTCTTGGCCTCGTCGACGCCGACTTCCGACGACTTGCGATCACCTTTGGGCCGGCCTTGGGCGGTCCAGTAGCGAAGGCGCTCGTCGCATATTCGGTCCCACAGATTGTCCTCGCGGCCGGACGCGAGTTCGCTCCCGGCGGCTTGGTCGAGGGCTCCTCCCAACGATGTGGCGCCGAAGCCCGGCAGGGCCAGCTTCGTGCCCTGGTCGATTCGCAGGGCATCCCACAGGTCCTTATCCAGAGTGTCGTCGAGGATCTCCGTCACCCGTTGGTGGGCCTCGCGTCCCTTGAGCTGCTCGTGCCGGGGTGAGGTGATCTCCAGGGTCGTCGAGCGGTCGCGCAGCCATCGCTTGCGGTACACGAACCGGTAGTCGCCCGAGGACATCTCGACCTCGACATCGGGGCCTGCGTCCCGGCCGACCGGCCCAACCGACTTGACTCGACGGGCTGAGGACGAGTCCATGACTTCGAGGATCAGATCGAGGGCCTCAGGGATGGAGGTCTTGCCGATCTCGTTGGGACCCTCCACCACCGTTACGCCTTCGACAGAGAATGCGACCTCGCAGTCGTTGACGCCGCGGTAGTCGCGCAGCCGCACCCGGTGGAGCCTCATTCGGACACTCCTTCAAGCCGGTTCCGTCGTGGACGGGACGATCCTGGCACGGTGGCGCTCATTCGGCCGCTCCGGCCAGCCGGCGCAGCACCTGTTGCCAATCGGCGGTCGGCGTGCTGCGTGCATCGCTCATTCGGCCGCTCCCGCGAGCCGGTGCAGCAATGCCAGCGCGTCACGGGCCGCGACAGCCTGCTCGCCCGACTCGGCCTTCTCGCGCAGCTCACCCAGCGCCTCGTGCGCGTAGCCTGAGAGTCCGAAGTCGTCAAGGTCTGCGCCGTCGGGAATCACTGCCAGTTCGCTGCGCCTATCCCAAGTCTCGAGAGCTGCCAGCAGATCGGAGTGGTGGTCGAGCAGGTTGTCGAGTCTCGCCTTCTGGGCCACCGAGACTTGGCCGATCAACGCCAGTTTGACGATCGTCCGCGACTTGTCGCCGAGGTCTGACAGCCATTGCTCCAGTGCGTCGATGTCCGCGTCGCCGCTCAACTCCCAGTCTCGGCGCTCGAACCTCCAGGCGCCTACCGGGCGGGTCTCGACGTTCACCTTCTCCGCGTCGAGGTCGACGACGAGTACGTTCCCCGGGTCGGTCTCGTTGTAGTCGGTGGGCTCGGGCGCACCCGAGTACCAGACTCGGCCGGTGTCTCCCACGTCAGTGGTCGAGTGGCGGTCGCCGAGCGCCGCGTAGTGGATCAGCCCTTCCCCGATCCTCTCCCGGAGCTTCGCCAGCGAGACGAGCGCCGGGTTGTGCTCGTCCGGTGACAGTGCATCCACCCGCCGTGGCCCGGCAACCGCTCCGTAGGCGGCGACCGCGCCGTGGGCGACGACAATGCGGACCGCGTCGGTCGGGCCGAGCTCCTTGCAGGCGTCGTTCACCAGATCGGTGAGCGGACGCTTGCTCGTCCACGGCGCCGGGACCAACTCCACGCCGGGCGCCGCCTGTAGCGGCTCGGATTCCCGCAGCACCTTCACGTTGTCGGGCTTGTTGTCGGCGAAAGTCCGAGATCCGAATATCGACGACGCGTCGAGCGGGTCGTGGTTGCCGGGCAGCAGGTAGAAGTCGACCTCGGGGTTGGCGCGCATCTTCTCGAGGGCTCGAAGCAGCACCTTCCGGTCTACCTGGTTCGACTCGAACACGTCGCCGCAGACCACGACGAAGGCACAGCCCTCCGTCGCGGCCAGCTCCCCGATTGAACCGACAGCCTCGATGCGGGCGGCGTCGAAACGCGCTTGGGCCTCGCCATGCAGGAAGTGGCGGGTCATGCCGAGCTGCCAGTCGGCGGTATGCACGAACTTGACCATGTTCGGATTGTACCGGCCGTCGGCGGTTGGAGGGTCTGAGACGCAGGATTCCATTGACAACACTCTATCAGCAGTTCAAAACATTCAAACATACTTATAATGCTTGAAAAATATTACACTGCTATGGGATGATGGCCGCATGTGGATGGACGAGGCGAAGATCCGCTGTTCAACCTCGTCTGACGGTCGGGGCTGAGCCGACCGATGCGCTCGTCGTCCACTCAGCCGGAATCGTCCGAGTCGGCGGGCGCGCTGTCGTCGGAGTCCGAGGGTGGGTCGTTTCTGGACGCCGCATCGTCGTCGGGCGAGTCGTCCCTGGATGCGTCTCCGTCCTCGCTCGGGCGGTTCTTGAGCTGGACGAAGGCCATCCGGATCTGAGACAGGGCGTCCTGCAGGGTGGGCTCCGCCTCGCCGAGGCGGCCCTTCATCCCGTCCAGCAGCGCGCCCAGGGCGTCGATCGCCACCGCCCCCTCCGCAAAGTTCGCTGGCTGGCTGGAGAGGTGAAGGGCGGCCAGCTCGTACAGGCCCATGGCGTGGTTGGAGACCACCACCGAAGCGGGCACCGCCTTGAGCCGCTCGCGGGATTCGGCCAGCTCCCGTATGTACTGCTCGGCCTGCTCGCGCTCCTCCGGCGACAGGCTGTCGAGGTCGAAGCCCTCGGGCGCGGCGGCCGCATCGTCTCGGGCTGCCGGCTCGTCGGCGGGTCCGGTGCTGCGATCGCCTACCGGTACTTCCCCTCCAGGGGTCCACAGCGTGCTCATCCGAACACCTCCGGCTCACGCTCGCAGATGGGCTTGGCCGCGTGCCGCGACCGGCTGCTACCCTACCGGGGTCAATCCAGCGGACATGCGCCCCGGCCGCGGCCGGGGCGTTCCGCCCGAATACGGAGGTTCCGTGCTCACGAGGAGTGAAAGGCGATAGCACCGCCAGGCGAAGAGCCCAACATCAATGACCAGATCCGGGCCCCCGAGGTGCGCCTCGTGGGGGAGGATGGTCAGCAGATCGGCATTAGGACGCTTCAGGAGGCGCTGAATCTGGCCCGGGCCGCGGGGCGCGACCTCGTCGAGGTGGCGGAGGCGGCCAACCCACCCGTCTGCCGAATCATGGACTACGGCAAGTTCAAGTACGAGGCGGCCCAGCGGGCCAAGGAATCCCGCCGCAAGTCGTCCAACGTCATGGTCAAGGAGATGAAGTACCGGCCCAAGATCGGTCGGGGCGACTTCGAGACCAAGACCCGCAGAGTCGAGAAGTTCCTGGGCGAGGGCAACAAGGTCAAGGTCACGATCATGTTCCGGGGACGCGAGGTCCAGCATCCGGAGCTCGGCAGGAAGATCCTCGACGATGTGGCCGAGACCGTCGAGCATGTGGGCAAGGTGGAGTTCCAGCCCCGTCAGGACGGCCGCAACATGGTGATGGTGCTCGCTCCCGACAAGCAGGCACAGGCCCGGCACCGCCGTAGACTGGAGGCCGAGGCCGCCATGGCCGCCACCGAGACGCCCCAGCCCGGCACCGCGGAGTAAACGTCACCGGCCTTTCGCTCTCACACCGAGGCGAGCAGTCGAACCAGAGAAGATCCACCATGCCCAAGATGAAGACACACCGGGGCGCAGCCAAGCGCTTCCGGCGCACCGGCTCCGGCAAGCTGCGGCGCCGCCGGACCAACAAGAACCACATCCTCGAGAAGAAGTCTCCCAAGCGCAAGCGCCAGTTGCGGCCCCCGACCGAGGTGTCCTCGTCGGATGAGAGGATGCTTCGGGACCTCGGCATATAGCCCAACTGCAGGCAACACGAAGAAGAAGGTGACGATTCGATGGCCAGAGTGACGCGACCCGCCCAGTCGAGGCGCCGCCGCCGGGCGCTGCTGTCGCGGGCCAAGGGCTACTACGGCAACAAGTCCCGGTCGTGGCGTTCAGCCAACGAGCAGCTCATGCACTCGGGCAACTACGCGTTCCGCGACCGCCGGGCTCGCAAGAACGACTTCCGCCGGCTATGGATCCAGCGGATCAACGCCGCCTGCCGCCAGCGAGGCACGTCCTACAGTCGCTTCATCGCCGGGCTGAAGGCAGCCGGCATCGAGGTCGACCGCAAGATCCTGGCCGACCTGGCCGTCAACGACCCCGACGCCTTCTCGGCGCTGGTCGAGGCGGCCTCCGCAGCCTCCGCGGCCCAGGCCCAGGCGAGCTGACCGGACCTAGCGCGCTCGGGCCGCGCAATCAGCGGGTAGCCGAGCTGCGCCGCCTCGTGCGCCGGCGCGCGCGAGGGGACGCCACGGTGATGCTGGAGGGGCCGCGCACCCTGTCGGAGGCGCTGGCAGCCGGCATCGAGCCTTCGGTCGTGGTCACGGCCGAGTCGGCTTTGGGCTCACTACCGGTCCGGGATGTCCTAGACCGGCTCACTCCGGGTGTAGAGGTGATGGTGCTGACCGATCAGGCCTTCCAATCGGTGGCGCCCGCAGTGAGTCCCCAGCCAATGCTGGCGCTGACCGACAAGCCGCAGGCGGTCATGCCCGGATCGATGGCGCGAGACGATCTCGCGCTCGTTCTCGTAGGGGTCTCTGATCCGGGCAACACCGGGACCATCATCCGAACCGCGGAGGCCTGCGCAGCTTGCTGCGTGGTCGTGGCGGGCGGCGCCGACCCGTGGGCGCCCAAGGCCGTCAGGGCTTCGGCCGGCTCGGTGCTACGGGTGCCGGTTGTGGGGGCAGAGGATGCCGGTGCCGCGCTGAAGACTCTCCGGGAGGCCGGAGCGTCGATAGTGGCCGCCGACTCGCGTGAGGGCGAGGCCCATGACTCCGGTGTGCTCGCCGGGCAGGGTCCGGTGGCCCTGGTGCTGGGATCCGAGTCCCACGGCCTCGACAACTCGATCCTCGCGCCTGCCGACATCCGGGTACGGATCCCGCTGGCGGGCGACACCGAATCCCTCAACGTGGCCATGGCCGCCACCATCCTCGCCTTCGAATACCGCCGCCGACCCTGACATTCCGTCGGGCAGGCGTCACTGCGCCCTAGCCTTGCTCGGATGATGGAGGGCTACGAGCAGGCTGCCGCCGACGCCACCGAGCGCCTCGCCGCGGCCGCCGACCTCGACGCCGTGGCCGGCATCGAGCGGGAGCTGCTGGGCCGCCGCTCGCAGTTCACCGAGGCCAAGCGCAAGCTCGGTGAGCTCGACCCGGGCGCGCGGGCCGAGGCCGGGCGCCTTCTCAACGAGGCCCGGGGCCGGGTCGAGGCTGCTGCGGCCGAGGCCCGGGCCCGGTTGACGGCAGCGGGCCGGGCCGACCGCTACGCGGCTGAGAGGCTCGACCTCACCGAGCGGCTGCCCCAGACCGCACCGTTGCGCAGAGGCCACTTCCATCCCGTCACCCAGGCCCGCGATCGCCTCGAGGACGTGTTCGTGGGGATGGGATACACGGTCGCCGAGGGTCCCGAGGTCGAGAGCGCCTGGTACAACTTCGAGGCCCTCAACATCCCCGACTGGCACCCGGCCCGGGGCAGCTTCGACACCATCTTCGTCAACCTCGGTGAGCCCGAGGAGGTGATGCTGCGCTCGCACACATCGCCGGTGCAGATCCGGGTGATGGAGAACCGCAAGCCGCCCGTCTACATCGTGGCGCCGGGCCGGACCTTCCGGGCCGACACCGCCGACGCGACGCACCTGCCGGCCTTCAACCAGATCGAGGGCTTGGCCGTGGACCGCAACATCACGATGGGCGACCTCGCCGGCACCATCGACGAGTTCGTCAGGGCCTTCTTCGGGGGCGAGGTCAAGAGCCGGCTCCGCCCGTCGTACTTCCCGTTCACCGAGCCGTCCGCAGAGTTCGACATCTCCCGCCCCGACGGCTCCTGGCTGGAGCTGGGCGGCTGCGGGATGGTCCATCCCAACGTGTTGAGCAACTGCGGTATCGATCCCGAGGAGTGGCAGGGTTTCGCCTTCGGCTTCGGTATCGACCGGTTGGCGGTGATGCGCCACGAGATCGACGACATCCGCGAGTTCGTCAACAACGACGTTCGCTTCCTGAGCCAGTTCTGATGAGGCTGGATCCCCGATGAAGGTTCTGCTGTCGTGGCTCAGGGAGTTCGCTCCCGATATCGGGGGTGAACCTGCCGCGCTCAGCGACGTGCTGAGCGCGCTGGGACTGACGGTGGAGGAGATGACCGTCACCGGTGCGATGCCCGGCGGCGTGGTGCTGGGCAGGGTGCTGGACCTGCGCCCCCACCCCGATGCCGACCGGATCCAGCTCGTCGACGTGGACGACGGCTCAGGCTCGACCCTGCAGGTGTGCTGCGGGGCGTTCAACATGGCGGTCGGCGACCTGGTGCCGCTGGCCCGGGTGGGGGCAGTGATGCCCAGCGGTCTGGAGATAGCCCGCCGCAAGCTGAGAGGCCAGACCTCCGAGGGCATGTGCTGCTCGGAGATCGAGCTCGACATGGGCGTCGACGCCGAGGGCATCATGATCCTCAACGACCGGGTCGCGCCCGGCGCCGAGCCGGGAACGCCGCTGGCCGAGGCCCTCGGCCTGCAGCCCGACGTGCTGTGGGACCTCGACGTCGGCGCCAACCGGCCCGACGCCCTGTCGGTCATGGGCGTGGCCCGCGACCTCGCGGCCGGCCTGGGTGTTGCCTTCGAGCCTCCCGACTGGTCGACACCCGCTTCGGGCCCCGACATCTCGGAGGCCGTCGACGTGGAGATCGTCGACCCGACGCTGTGCGGCCGCTTCGTCGGGCGGGTGCTGCGCAACGCTCCGCAGGGCCCGTCGCCGGCGTGGATGGCCAACCGGCTGACCGCGCTGGGCCAGCGTCCCATCAACCTCATCGTCGACATCTCCAACTACGTGATGCTCGAGTTGGGCCAGCCAAGCCACACCTTCGACCTGGGCCGGGTCAGCGGATCCCGGATCCGGGTGCGCCGGGCCAGCGACGGCGAAACGATCACAACCCTCGACGGCCAGCACCGCACCCTCTCCGACGGCGACGGAGTGATCGCCGACGGCGACGACGGGGCAATCGGCATCGCCGGGGTGATGGGCGGGGCGTCCACCGAGATCGACGCCGACACCACCGACGTGCTGGTCGAGATGGCGTGGTGGGACCCGCCGTCCATTTCGCGGACAGCCAAGCGGCTGAACCTCTCCAGCGAGGCCTCGACCCGGTTCCGGCGGGGCACCGACTGGGGCTACAACGTAGAGCGCTGCATGAACCGCTTCGTCCAACTGGCGGTGGAGCAGGGAGCCAAGGTTGCACCGGGTCTCATCGACGAGCGCGGCAACCTGCCGGACCGCCGCCCGCTGCGGGTGCGCGCGTCGAGGGTGAACAGCCTGCTCGGCACCGGCCTGAGCACGGAGGCGATGACCGGGCATCTGCGCTCCATCGGCTTCGGCGTGGACCCTGCCGGTGACACCGAACTGGACGTGTCCATCCCGACATGGCGCTGGGACACCGAGACCGAGACCGACATCTCCGAGGAGATCGCCCGCCTCCACGGATACGAGAGCATCGAGCGCACCGTCCCCACCGCCAACGAGGCCGGAGGGCTGTCGCAGTACCAGAAGGACCGTCGCCTGGTGCGCGACGTGCTCGTGGGCGCGGGCTGCCTGGAGACCCAGCCGATGCCTTTCGTGGCGCCCGGCGCGCTGGCCGCGGTGGGCCTGGCCGAGGACGGCATCACCCTGTCCAATCCGGTCGACGACGGCGAGTCGGTGCTGAGGACATCGCTGCTGCCCGGCCAGCTGCGGGCGGTGGCGCACAACCAACGCCACTTCAACGGGGATGTGCGGCTGTTCGAGATCGGTCACGTCTACCTGCCGGTACCGGAGGGTCAGCTGCTCCCCGACGAGCGGGAGTTCCTGGCCGTGGCGCTGTCGGGCACCGAGGCCCCGGCCGCGGTGGCAGTGCTCGACCTGCTGGCCGAGGCGCTGGCGCTGCCTGCGGTCGAGATGCGCGCCGCCGTGCTTCCGGGAATGCATCCCACCCGATCCGCCGAAGTGGTGGTGGCCGGGCGGGCGCGCGGCGCGGTGGGGGAGGTCGACCCCGAGGTGCTGGAGGCCTGCGGGGTGTCCGGTCGGGTGGCATGGCTGCATCTCGACCTGCAACAGGTGCTCGAGGGCCCCCGGACCCGGCGCCGTTACCGCCCGGTCAGCAAGTACCCGCCCAGTGACGTGGACCTGGCCTTCGTTGTGCCCGACGAGGTGGCTGCGGTCCAGGTCGAGCGGGCCCTGCGAGCCTCGGCCGGATCGCTGCTGGCCCGTGTCGAGCTGTTCGACTCGTACCGCGGGTCCGGCGTGCCTGAGGGCTCCCGCAGCCTGGCCTACCGGCTGCGGTTCCAGGCACCGGACCGCACCCTCACCGATGCCGAGGTGGCCGAGATCCGCCAGCGCTGCATAGACGAGACCTCCCGCCGTACCGGTGCTACCCTTCGATCCTGATTGTGCAACTAGTCTCCTATCTTTGCACATAGTTGCAATATCCGTGGGGAGGGAATAGCTTGGTGGGATGCACAAGGTTGCTGTGATCGGCGCGTCGGGGTTCACCGGCGCCGAGCTCCTGCGGATATGCGCGTCCCATCCCGGCCTGGAGGCCGTGGTGGCCACCGGCGATTCCATGGCTGGCCGGGCAGTGGCCGACCTGTACCCGAGCCTGGCCCCCGCCTACGGCAACACCCGGTTCGTGCTCTACGAGCCGGGTGCCGCCTCCGGATGCGACCTGGCCTTCTGCGCGCTGCCCCATGGCGCCTCGCAGTCAGTGGTTCGGGACCTGCGCAAGGACGTGAAGCATGTCGTCGATCTGGCCGCCGACTTCAGACTCGACGATCCCGGCCTGTACCCGGCGTGGTACGGCACCGAGCACACCGCGCCGGAACTGCTCGACGAGTTCGTGTTCGGCCTTCCCGAGCTGTTCCGCGACGACATCCTCCACGCCGAGTTGGTGGCCGCGCCCGGCTGCTACGTGACTACGGCCTCGCTGGCGCTCGCCCCCCTTGTAGCCGCGGGCGCGGTGGAGCCGGCTGGCATCATCGTCGACGCGGCCAGCGGGGTGTCCGGCGCGGGCCGGCCTCCAAGGGCGAACACCACGTTCTGCGCGGTCGACGAGGACTTCACCGCCTACGGCCTGCTGACCCACCGGCACACGCCCGAGATCGAGATGGCGGTGTCCCGCCACTCCGGCACCGATGTGCAGGTGCTGTTCACGCCCCATCTGGCGCCCATGAACCGGGGCATTCTCGCCACCTGCTACGCACGGCCCACCGCCGGAACCAGCACCGGTGAGGTTCTCGACCTGCTGGCCGAGGCCTACTGCGACGAGCCGTTCGTAGTGGTGAGCGAGCGGTCGCCGTCCACCAAGGCGACGCTGGGGTCCAACAGCGTCCACATCACCGCCAGGGCCGACGCCCGCACCGGATGGGTGATGGCCATCGCCGCGCTCGACAACCTGGTCAAGGGAGCGTCGGGCCAGGCCGTGCAGTGCGCCAACCTCGCGCTGGGCATCGACGAGACCGCCGGACTGGCCTCGGCGGGGATCTACCCCTAGAGGCCGACATGGGACCTCCAACCACCCCGCGGCGGTGCCTTCAGCCGAATTGGCAGCGTTTTGCACGCATGGCGTGCGTATTGCTGCCAGTTCCGGTTGGTTCCCCGCGGCCTGCCGGCCCTTCAGCCGAATTGGCAGCGTTTTGCACGCATGGCGTGCGTATTGCTGCCAATTCTCGGTGACCGCCATGGCGCCCAAGGTCTCGCCCCTTGCTCCCGCGGCTTTCCCCGCGATGCCCGCCGTGGCGGGCCTGCGCCTGGCGACTGCCGCGGCCGGGATCCGCTACTCGGGCCGGGACGACTTGATGCTGGCCGAGATGCCTCCGGGCACGACTGTGGCCGGCACCTTCACCCGGTCGCTGTGCACGGCCGCGCCGGTCGACTGGTGCCGGCAGGCGCTGGCTGCCAGCGGAGGCCGGGGTCGGGCTCTGATCGTCAACTCGGGCAACGCCAACGCTTTCACCGGCGCGTCCGGGTACGCCGCGGCGGTGCACACCGCCGAATCCGTGGCCGGCGCGCTCGGCGCGGCTACTCACGAGGTGCTTGTCGCCTCGACCGGGGTGATCGCTGAGGACTTGCCCGTCGAGCGCATCGACACCGCCCTGCCCGGACTGGTGGCCGGGTTGGACGCCTCCACCACAGCGGCGTGGGAGGCGGCGGCGGTCGCGATGGGCACCACCGACACGTTCGCGAAAGGGGCGTCGGCACCAGTGGCAGGCACGAGCGCCCACGTGGCCGGTATAGCCAAGGGCAGCGGCATGATCGCCCCCGACATGGCGACCATGCTCGCGTTCGTGTTCACCGACATGGCCATGGACGCCCAGACCGCTCAGGAGTGCCTGGCCGGGTCGGTGGAGAAGAGCTTCAACCGCATCACCGTGGACTCCGACACATCCACCAGCGACACCGTGCTGCTGGCCGCGACCGGCACATCGGGTCATAGCACCGACCGGCACGCGACGGCCTTCCGCGACGCGCTCGACGCGGTGATGCTGGATCTGGCCCACCAGATAGTGCGGGACGGCGAGGGAGCCACCAAGTTCGTGGCCGTCACCGTCACCGGGGCGGCCGACGCCGCCGCCGCGGAAGCCATAGCACGGGCGGTGGCCGACTCCCCCCTGGTGAAGACTGCCCTGGCCGCCTCCGACGCCAACTGGGGCCGCATCGTGGCCGCGGTGGGCAAGGCCGGCCAGCGGGCCGACCGGGACCGGCTGGCGATCTGGATCGGCGACGAGCAGTGCGCCGAGGGTGGCATGCCCCACCCCGACTACAGCGAGGAGATGGCCACCAAGCACCTGCTGGGCGACGACATCGAGCTTCGGGTCGACGTGGGCGTGGGCCACGGCGAGGCCACGATCTGGACCTGCGACCTGACCCACGGCTACATCGACATAAACGCGGGGTACCGGACATGACTCACGCAACCGGCACCCAAGCCGAACACGACGTCCACCACGGCTTCGAGCCCGAGCGGAGGGCCCGGGCGCTGGTGGAGGCACTGCCCTACATCCGGCGCTTCCGGGGAGCGGTGGTGGTCGTCAAGTACGGCGGCCACGCCATGATCGACCCCGCTCTGGCCTCCTCATTCGCACGCGACATCGTCCTGGTGCGCGCCGTCGGGCTGCACCCGGTGGTGGTCCACGGCGGAGCCCCCCAGATCGGCGAGCATCTGGCCCGCATGGGCAAGCAGAGCGAGTTCCGCGACGGCTTGCGGGTCACCGACGCCGACACTCTCGACGTGGCCCGGATGGTGCTGGTCGGCAAGGTCGGCCGGGACGTCGTCAGCGCCATCAACGCCAGCGGGGGAGCGGCCCTGGGACTCTCCGGTGAGGACGGCCGCCTCGTGATCGCCGCGCCCCGGGATCCTGCTCTCGGGTTCGTGGGCGACGTCGCGGCGGTCAATCCGAGCGTCATCGAGCGGCTCGTGGCTGAACAGATCATCCCGGTGGTCTCCTCGATCGGCGCGGATGAAGGCGGGCAGGCCTACAACATCAACGCCGACACGATGGCGGCGGCCCTGGCCGGCGCGCTCGGCGCGGCCAAGGTCGTGTACCTCACCGACGTGCCCGGCCTGCTCGCCGACCAGGCAGACGTGTCGTCGCTGGTGAGCCGGGCCAGCGTCACCGAGGTGGAGGCCATGATCGCCTCCGGCGCCGTGAGCGGCGGGATGATCCCCAAGGCTCAGGCCTGCGTGGACGCGGTGCGCCGCGGCGCCGGCTCCGCGCACATGCTCGACGGTCGGATACCCCATGCCGTGCTGCTCGAACTGTTCACCGACGCCGGGATAGGCACGATGATCACCCAGAACACCGAGGACCAGCAATGAGTAGAGCCGCGCTCATGAACAACTACGGCACCCCGCCGGTGACCTTCGTGCGGGGCGACGGCACCGAGCTCTGGGACGACCGCGGCCGCCGCTACCTCGACTTCCTGTGCGGGCTGGCGGTGACCGGGCTGGGGCACGCCCACCCGGCGGTGACGGAGGCCGTCGCGGCCCAGGCGGGGACGCTCATACACACGTCGAACCTCTTCGCCAACGAGCCGACCGCCGAGGTGGTGGAGACGCTCGACCGGCTGATCCGCTCCGGTCCCGGCGGCGACACCGAGCCCGGCCGGATCCTCTTCCAGAACTCCGGCGCCGAAGCGGTCGAGGCCGCCCTCAAGCTGGCCCGCAAGCATCAGGGCCGGGGTCGCCATGGCGTGGTGAGCGCCTACGGGTCGTTCCACGGCCGCACGCTGGCCGCGCTGGCGGCTACCGGGCAGCCCGAGAAGCACGAGCCCTTCCAGCCGATGCCGGAAGGCTTCCGCCATGTGCCCTTCGACGACTTCGCCGCGCTGCAGGCGGCGCTCGATCCCTCCGTCGGGGCAGTAGTGCTCGAGTCGGTCCAGGGCGAGGGTGGCGTGGTTCCGGCCGGTGACGAGTACCTGCAGGCCGTGCGGCGGGTCTGCGACGAACGCGGCATCCTGCTGGTGCTCGACGAGATCCAGACCGGTCTCGCCCGCACCGGACGGTGGTTCGGCTACCAGCACGCCGGCGTGCAGCCCGACATCGTGACCATGGCCAAGGCTCTCGGCAACGGCGTGCCCGTCGGAGCGGTCTGGGCCCGGCCCGACGTTGCGGCCGCCTTCGTTCCCGGCGACCACGGCTCGACCTTCGCGGGCCAGCCCCTGGCCCTGGCCGCGGTGCGGGCCGTCCTCGCGCAGATGCAGGCCATGGACGCGCCCGCGGCCGCGGCCCGCCTCGGTGCCGCCCTGCGGGACCGGCTGCTCGAGATCGACGGCGTGGACAGTGTGCGGGGCCGGGGTCTGCTGCTGGCCGCGGAGCTGTCGGAGGAGGCCAGAGCGGGCCGCTCGGCGAAGGACGTCGCCTCGGCCTGCCTCGATGCGGGGCTGGTCGTGAACGGAGTGACCCCGACGGCACTGCGGCTCGCCCCGCCGTTCGTGGTGTCCACCGAGCAACTCGCCGAAGGGTGCTCCATCCTGGCCGGCGTCCTGGAGCAGCGCTGATGCGCGCCCCACTGCGAGAACCGATCCCCACGTGATGAAGGAGTTCACATGCGTCATTTCCTAGACATCGACGACTTGCAGCCGAGCGAGCTCACCCGGATCCTGAACTTGGCGACCACCCCCAACCCGCCGCCGGTTCTGGCGGGCAAGGGCGCGTCCCTGCTGTTCGAGAAGCCTTCGGCCCGCACCCGCAGCGCCACCGAGATGGCCGTGGTGCAGTTGGGGGGCCACCCCACCTACATCGGCGCCGCCGAGGTCGGCCTGGACGAGCGCGAGAGCGTGGAGGACGTGACCCGCACCCTGGCGTGCTACAGCGCGGTGATCGGGGCGAGGGTGTTCGCCCACCGCACGGTGAAGCGCATGGCGGCCGTGAGTGACGTGCCGGTCATCAACCTGCTCAGCGACACCGCCCACCCCACCCAGGCAGTGGCCGACCTGCTGACGATCCGGGCTGCTCGCGGCCATCTCGAAGGCCGTGTCCTGGCCTACATCGGCGATGCCAACAACGTGGCCCACTCGCTGGCGTACGCGGCCGGCCTGTCGGGCATGGCAGTGCGTATCGCCAGTCCCGTTGGCTACGAGTTCAGCGAGGCCGACCTGCGGCGGATGCGCCGCCGCGGCTGCGAACCCGTCCAGGTGCAGAAGCCGGCCGAAGCGTTGAGCGGCGCTGATGTGGTCTACACCGACGTGTGGACCTCGATGGGCCAGGAAGAGGAAGCCGAGCAGCGCCGCAAGGACTTCTCCGGATTCAGGGTGGACAGGCGGCTTATGGCCCGCGCCTCGGCGGGTGCCGTGTTCATGCACTGCCTGCCCGCCCACCGGGGCCAGGAGGTGGCCTCCACCGTGATCGACGGTCCCAGCAGCCTGGTGTGGCAGCAGGCGGCCAACCGCATGCACGCGGCCAGGGGCCTGCTGCTGTGGCTCATGGAACAAGGGTGATCGCAACCATGAGCAAGACCAGCCGCCAGCACCTGATCGTCCGGCTGCTCGGTGAGCATGCCGTGGCCAGCCAGCAGCAGCTGGTCGACCTGCTGGCGTCCGCAGGCGTGACCGCGACCCGGGCGACGGTGTCGCGCGATCTCGACGTTCTCGGTGCGGTGAAGGTCCGGGTTCCGGGAGGAGGAACCGTGTACGCCATTCCCGAGCATCCCATCGACCGCATCGCGCCGGAGGAGCATCTCAGGAAGGTGATGGGCGACTGGGTGGCCGACATCGGTGCCTCGGGCAACCTCGCGGTGGTGCGCACGCCGCCCGGCTCGGCCCACGTGGTGGCGTCCGCCCTCGACCGGGCCGGTCTTGAAGAGGTGCTGGGAACGGTGGCGGGCGACGACTCGCTGATCGTGGTGGCCACCGACGGGACGCCGGGCTCCGAGCTGGCCGACCGCCTGCGGGACCTGGCCGGCCTGGACAGATGACAAGAACGAGTTTGAGAGGTATTCGATGAGCACAGCGCACGCCGCGCCGGTGTCCAAGGTGGTACTGGCCTACTCGGGCGGATTGGACACGTCCATCATCCTGCACTGGCTGCGGGAGACCTACGGCTGCACGGTGGTCACCTTCACCGCCGACATCGGCCAGGACGACGAGCTCGAGCCGGCCCGGGCCAAGGCCCTGGCCATGGGCGTCGCGCCCACCGACATCTTCATCGAGGACCTGCGCGAGGAGTTCGCCCGCGACTTCGTGTTCCCGATGTTCAGGGCCAACGCCGTCTATGAGGGCGAGTACCTGCTGGGCACGTCCATCGCCCGGCCCCTGATCGCCAAGCGGCTGGTCGAGATCGCGGCGATGACCGGCGCGGACGCCATCAGCCACGGCGCCACCGGCAAGGGCAACGACCAGGTCCGCTTCGAGCTCGGGGCCTACGCGCTCAAGCCCGACATACGGGTGATCGCGCCCTGGCGGGAGTGGGACCTCGGCTCGCGGGAGTCGCTCATGGCCTACGCGGCCGACCACGGCATCCCCATCGAGCGCAAGCGGGGCAAGGAGTCGCCCTTCTCGATGGACGCCAACATGCTCCACATCTCATACGAGGGCGGTCCGCTGGAGGACCCCTGGTACGAGCCCCCCGCGGAGATGTGGCTCTGGTCGGTGAGCCCCCAGCACGCCCCCAACGAGCCGACCTATGTGGACCTCACCTTCGCGGGCGGCGACATCGTGGCCGTCGACGGCCGGCCCATGACCCCCGGCCAGGTGCTGGCCACCCTCAACGCGCTGGGCGCGGCCAACGGCGTCGGACGGATCGACATCGTCGAGAACCGCTACGTGGGCATGAAGAGCCGGGGCGCCTACGAGACGCCGGGCGGCACGATCATGCTGCGGGCCCACCGGGCCATCGAGTCGATCACCCTCGACCGGGAGATGGCCCATCTCAAGGACGAGATCATGCCCCGCTACGCGGAGCTGATCTACAACGGCTACTGGTGGAGCCCGGAGCGCAGGATGCTGCAGACCGCCATCGACTACAGCCAGACCAGCGTGAACGGCGAGGTCCGGGTGCGGCTCTACAAGGGCAACGTGGACATCGCCGGGCGCCGCTCGGACGACTCGCTGTTCGACTACAAGGTGGTCACCTTCGACGAGGACGAGGGGGCCTACGACCAGGCCGACGCCACCGGATTCATTGCGTTGAACGCCCTGCGCCTGCGCAACCTGGCCCTCAAGCAAGCCGAGAAGGGGGGCTAGCCGTGGACGATTCCGCGACCCTGTGGCACGGGCGGTTCGGCGGCGATCCCGCCGACGCGCTCCGAGCCCTCAACGACAGCCTGCCCTTCGACCGGCGCATGTTCCGCGAGGACATCGCGGGGTCGCGCGCCCACGCGACGATGCTGGCCGCGGTCGGGCTGATCACCGGCGACGAGCGTGACGCCATCTGTGCCGCGCTCGACACCGTCGAGGCCGAGATGGCCGAGGGCCGCTTCGTCTTCGCGCCCGGCGACGAGGACATTCACACCGCGGTGGAGCGGCGGGTCACCGAGATCACGCCGGCCGGGGCCAAGCTCCACACCGGTCGCAGCCGCAACGACCAGGTGGCCGCCGACCTGCGGCTGTGGACCCTCTCCGCCCTGGACGATGTCGCCCGGGCAGTGCTCGGGCTGCAGCGGACGCTCCTGAGCCGGGCCACCGATGCCGGCGGGGCGCTGCTGCCCGGCTACACCCATCTTCAGCAGGCTCAGCCGGTGCTGCTGGCCCACCATCTGCTGGCCCACGGCTGGGCGCTGGCCCGCGACACCGAGCGGCTGGCCGAGGCCCGTCGCCGCGCCGACGTCTCCCCGCTGGGGGCGGGCGCGCTGGCCGGGTCGTCGCTGCCGCTGGACCCCGAGCGGACCGCGGCCGAGCTGGGCTTCGCGTCCGTCTTCGACAACAGCCTCGACGCGGTGGCCGACCGCGACTTCGTGGTCGACGCCCTCTACGCGTTGGCCGTCCTCGGGGTGCACCTGAGCCGGATCGGCGAGGAGCTGGTGCTGTGGGCGTCGTCGGAGTTCGGTTTCGTCGAGCTCGACGACGCCTATGCGACCGGCTCGTCGATGATGCCCCAGAAGAAGAATCCCGACGTGGCCGAGCTGGCCCGGGCCAAGGCCGGCCGCCTCGTCGGGCACCTGACCGGTCTGCTGGCCACCCTCAAGGGCCTGCCCCTGGCGTACGCCAAGGACCTCCAGGAGGACAAGGAGCCCCTCTTCGACGCGGTCGACACGACCCTGTTCACACTGGCCGCCTTGGACGGGCTCCTTTCGACGGCCCGTTTCGACACCGACCGGATGGCGGGGGCGGCGTCGTCGCCCTACTCCTCGGCCACCGACCTGGCCGAGTGGCTGGTGGGGCGAGGGACGCCGTTCCGCGAGGCTCACGCCGCGGTCGGCGAGCTGGTGCGGCGCTCGCTGGCCGGCGAGGGATCGCTGGCCGAGCTAACAGCCGCCGACGACCGGCTCGGCCCGGAGGCCGCCGCGCTGCTGCAGCCGGGGGCATCCGCGGCGCGGCGCAACACGCGCGGCGCGGGCGGTCCGGAGGCGGTGGCAGCTCAGTTGCAGAGCTTCCGGGAACGGATCGAGACCGACGCGGCCCGCTTGGGGTGAGCCGAGAGCGCCTTCCCCGCCACTTCTACGCGCGGCATGCGCTGGAGGTCGCCACTGATCTGCTCAACAAGGTGCTGGTGGCGCCGGACGGCCGGACCGGACGGATCGTGGAAGTGGAGGCCTACCGGGGCGCCGACGATCCCGGCAGCCACGGCTTCCGCGGCATGACCAAGCGCAACGCCACCATGTTCGGTCCGCCCGGTCATCTGTACGTGTACTTCACCTACGGCATGCACTGGTGCGCCAACGTGGTGGCTGAGACCGACGGGGCGGCCGCGGCGGTGCTGCTGCGGGCGCTCACACCGCTGGAGGGCCTCGACGCCATGTACGCAGCCCGGCGCCCGGCTGCTCGTCGTGACCGCGACCTGTGCAGCGGCCCGGCCAAGCTCACCCAGGCGCTGGGAATAGACGGCGCCCTCGACGGCGCCGACCTCGTCAGCGGAGACCGGGGCGCCACCATCGTGGACGACGGCCAACCACCTCCGCGAGTCCCCGTCGTCACCACGAGGATCGGCCTGACCAACGGCGCCGATCTGCCGTGGCGCTTCTACGTTGATGGGGTGCCCCACGTATCCCACCCTTGACGCCACACTGGGTAGCATGGCAGGGCATGGGATGATATGTTGCACATCGAACCTTGCCACCGGGTGTCAGCGGTAGGCCAGTCAGCACGACACTGCTCGACAGGATCTCTGCCGAGGACATCCGAGAGGCACTCCAGTGACCGCAACGACAGCCGGATCGACCCAGATGGCCCAAACCCCCGACCCGCCCGCAGCCCCCGCGACCGCGACCGAGGCCGGGGGCCGCCGCTGGGCCATACTCGGCGACAACCCGCTCCTGACCCTGATAGCCACCGGGATAGTCACGCTGATGGCCACCGGCGCGGTGGCGCTGCTCATCTTCTCGCTCACCAACATCCACGACCGCATCGACGACGTCCACGACCGCATCGACCGCCTCGAAGACACCATGCTCGCCGGGTTCGCGGCTCAGGACGCCAAGATCGACGAACTCGAAGACACCATGAACGCCAAGTTCGCCGAGCAGGACGCGAAGATCGACGAACTCGATCTGAAGCTGACGGCGAAGATCGACGAACTCGATCTGAAGCTGACGGCGAAGATCGACGAACTCGATCTGAAGCTGACGGCGCTGATCCACGAGCTCGATCTGAAGCTGACTGCGTTGATCGCTGGGTTGAACAAGACCGGCGAGGTCGACGCGGCCATCGAGGGCCGGCTCCTGGACTCCGCGCCGGTCGCGGACGACCCCTCCGCTAACCCTGCCGACGATCCCGCCTCGAATCCCGCCGCTGATCAGGGCTAGACGTCGCCGGGGACTTGGCAGTTGTCCATGTTGTTGAGGCGGGAGAAGCCGTCCATGCGCTCGGTGTAGGTGCTGCCCTCGGTCATGTCGACGAGAAGGAAGCGCAGCTCCCGATCAGGGGTGTCGTCGTCGGCGGTGCGCAGTTTGTTTGAGTGGCTGCGCCGGTCCGAGACGTAGACGTCCCAGTCGGCTAGCCAGTCGCGAACGAGCGCTACGTCCGGTGGACCGTCACTCTCGGTGGATTCACGAAGAGAAGCTTCGGCCCGCAGGCGCAGGTCGGCCACCAGCATCTCGACCTCGTCGGTGCCCCGGTCCACCTGGTCGGCCCGCTCTGCCCGCGAGGCCGCTTGGCGGGCCGTCGGCAGGGCGGCAATGGCGGTCTGGGCCTGGGCGCAGCGCTGGTCGGCCCATTGGGCGAAGTCGCGGTCGTCGAGGCGGGCCGGGTTCTCGGTGCGCGCCCACGGCGAGAAGGCCCACGCCCAGAACACGAAGCTGCCGACCACGAACAGCCCGGCCAGCCACCGGCCCACCCGTCGCCACCATCGCCTCGGACCCGGCCCTTCGGTGGTCACTGGTCGGTGTTCACCCAGATCTCGGCCGAGCTGCCCGGCTCGACCGTGTCGCCGGCCGCCGGCGACTGCTGCCACACGACGCCGGGATCGCCGCCGAACCGTTCCGCCTCCTCGTCGAAGAACGGCTCGACGAACACCTCCACGCCCAACCCGGCCGCGGCCAGGACCCCTCTGGCCTCGGCCTCGCTCAGGCCCACGACGCTGGGCATCTCGATGAACGTCGGCAGGTCGGGAGCCACCGCGACCTCCACCGTCACGGTGATCCCGCCCCGCTGCAGGGACCTCGCGGCGGGAGCCTGCCCGATGATCGTTCCCTCCGCGTACTCGTCGGTCTCCACGTCGACCGCGGCCACCCCGAGGGTCAGCTCCCCCAGCTCAGCCGCCACCTGAGCCGGGTCCCAGGCCCGGCCCACGAGGTCGGGGATCTCGACCGAGTCGAGCGGCGGCGGCGCGGTGGCGGGCGGGGGCGCGCTGACCGGCGGAGCGGGCAGGTTCACGGCGGGGATTCCCTCGTGGGCCGCGATCATGATCTCGCGCCAGATCTGGGCCGGGTACGTGCCTCCCGACACCCTGATGTCGGTGGTGGGGGGAACCATCGGGATCTGGGCGTCGGGGAAGCCGACCCACACCGCGGCGGCTCGCTGGGGTGTGTAGCCGGCGAAGGTCGCGTCGGCGTAGTTCTGGGCCGTGCCCGTCTTGCCGGCGGCCGGGCGGTCGATGGCCGCCCGGTGACCGGTGCCCTGGGTGATGGCTCCCTGGAGCACCCAGGTGATCTGGTTGGCGACGGCGGGATCGAGCACCGGCACGTCGTCGCCGACATGGCGGTACAGCGCGGTGCCGTCGGACTTGATGATGCTGGTCACCAGCACCGGCTCGGTTCGCCTGCCCGAGCGGGCGAACGTGGAGAACATCGTGGCCAGCTCCACCGTGTTGACATCCTCGGTGCCCAGCACGCCGGCGCATACCGGTGCGATGCGGCTGGCTTCCAGGCCGAGGCGCTCGGCCATGGTCACGAAGTTGGCCGGCCGGATGTCCACCATCAGCTGGGCGTAGACCGTGTTGATCGAACGGTGGGTGGCCGCTATCAGGTTGGCCTCCACCGGCGTCTCGGGCTCCGAGCCGAGCCCGCCCCTGATGGTCCAGACCGGTCCGCAGACGTCGGGCCGGTCGATCTCGAGCTCGTCGGGGGCGTCGTAGCTCTTGGTCACCGTGAAGCCGCGGGTCAGGGCCGTGGCCAGCGCGATGGGCTTCATGGCCGACCCGGCCTGCCGGCCCTTGCCGCTGGCCAGGTTGAATTTGGCGTCGGTGTCGTCGCCGAAGAAGTCGCGGCCGCCGACCATGGCCAGTACGTGGCCGTCCTCGGTGCCGCCCACCCCCAGCACCGTCGCGGCCGCATCGGGATTGATGCCGTTGTCGGGCAGTATCGCCTCCACCGTCGCCTCGGCCCTGGCTTGCAGGCCCAGGTCGATCGTCGTGTGGATGTCCAGGCCCCCCTCGAACAGCAGCTGGGTGCGGTATTCGCGGGTCGGCCCGAAGGCACTGTTGTCGAGGAACCACTGCTTGACGTCCTCCACGAAGTGAGCAGCCGGGTAGCGCTCCTCGAAGATCGGGATGTCCTCGATCAGCACGATCGGCTCGTTGTAGGCCCGGTCGTACTCGTCGTTCGTGATGAAGCCGTTGACCAGCATCCGTTCCAGCACCAGGTTGCGGCGGCGCCTGGCGTCCTGAGGGTTGCGGTAGGGATCGAAGGCGCTGGGGCGCTGGATCAGTCCGGCCAGCAGCGCGGCCTGCTCCAGGGTGAGTTCGGTCACCTTCAGGCATACTTCGCTGTCGCGCTCCGCCGCGGTCGTGGCCAGCTCGCAGGCGGGGGCGCCGAAGTACTGTCTGGCCGCGGCCTCGATGCCGTAGGCGCCGTTGCCGAAGTACACCCAGTTCAGGTAGCGCAGCAGGATGAAGTCCTTGGTGAAGAACTGCTCGAAGCGCCGGGCCATGAAGAACTCCTCGACCTTTCGGGTCAAGGTCGTCTCGGAGCGGTCGAGGAACACGTTGCCGACGTACTGCTGGGTGATGGTGGAGCCGCCCTGGCTGATCCCGCCCGCGGCCACGTTGCTGCGGGCCGCCCGCAGGATCGCCTTGAGGTCGGCTCCGTCGTGCTCGTAGAAGCGCTCGTCCTCGATGGCGACGACCGCGTTGCGCACCACCTCGGGGACGAGGGCTATGTCGGTCACGTCGGTGCGGCGCTGCTCGCCCCGCAGCTCGGTGATCAGCACACCGTTGCGGTCGTACACCCTTGAGGACTGCGCGGTGGTGAGCTCCTCCACATCGAAGGTCACGTCGCGCAACTCGTAGGAGCAGCCTGCCGCCAACACCGACAGCAGGACTGCGATGGCCGCGATCAGGGCTGGACGCTCGCGCACGGTCTCATTGTGCTGCGCCGGGCAAGCCGAGCCACTCTTACGCTCGCGAACGGCCAGCGCCCGCGACTGGAGCCAGCCCACTGTGGGGCTGGCCTGTCAGGAGCCGATACGGCCACCCCCGGTCTTGGTGACCACCACGAGGCTCGGCAGCGGCGGCCACACTCCGTCGGGCCAGAGACTCTGAGGATCCTCGGGCCCGGCGCTGAGTTCTCCCGGGTGCTGCACGTTCACGAACAGCGTCTCGAAGTCCGGCGTGAACTCGGGACCGCACACCTCGGCACCCCTGGGAACGCTCAAGAACGGCTGGACGTTGCCCCGTTGAGCACCTGACGAGGGGACCGCGAACAGCGTGTCGTTGAGCCCCAATGTTCGGGGCTGGCCGTCGGTGGCGATCCAGACGTTGCCGCGCTCGTCGAACGCCAGGTTGTCGGGCGCCGCGATCGGGCTCACGCTCGACTTGTCGAAGCCGGCGAACCAGGTGCTCGGATCGGTGGGCTCGCCGCAGATCAGGAAGAACTCCCAGGTGAAGGTCACCGACGCGAGGTCGCCGCCGTCCTCCGTGATCTCGAGCACATGGCCGTAGCGGTTCTGAGCCCGCGGGTTCACCGCGTTCTCGTCGCCCGGGGCCCGGCGCGTGTTGTTGGTGAGGCAGACGTAGACGCGGTTGTTGCGGGGGTTGACCTCCACGTCCTCCGGCCTGTCCATGGGAGTGGCCTCCAACAGGTCGGCCGCACCCCGGGTGTTCAGCAGTACCTCCGCCTGAGTCCAGTCCGCCAGCGGGCCCGTTCCGCCGCCGACCAGCGGGAGCCATTCGCCGGTGCCGTCGTCGTGGAACCTCGCCACGTACAGCGTGCCGGAGTCGAGCAGCGAGAGGTTGGCCTGCCTGGCGTCGGGGTCGTACAAGCCGGCGGTCACGAACTTGTACAGGTAGTCGAAGCGCTCGTCGTCGCCCGAGTACAGCACGACTTGCCCGCTGTCGGCTATCGCAGTCGTGGCGGCCTCGTGCTTGAAGCGCCCCAGCGCGGTGCGCTTCTTCGGCACGGACGACCGGTCATGCGGGTCGATCTCCACGATGTAGCCGAACCGGTTGATCTCGTTCGGCTCCTTGGACACGTCGAAGCGGCGGTGGTAGCGCTCCCACTTTCGGCGCGACGCCCCCCTGGGAACGCCGTAGCGCTCGTTGATCTCCTTCAGGCGGGAGTCCGCGTTCATGTCGTTGTTCGCGAAGTACTGATGGAAGTTCTCCTCGGCGGTGAGCACCGTGCCCCAAGGGGTCTTGCCCCCGGCGCAGTTGTTGAGCATTCCGAGGACGTGTCGGCCCGACGGGTCCCTGGAGGTCTCGAGCAGCTCGTGGCTGGCCAGCGGTCCCGTGATCTCCATCGGCGTGAAGCCGGTGATGCGGCGGTTGTGCCGGCTTGTCAGGTCCACCGACCATTCTCCTTCCGGCGTGCTCTCGAGGGCGATGATGCTCATGCCGTGCGCGGCGATCTCCACGTCGACCTGTTCCTTAGTGGGATTGGCCGCGTCGTAGTCGGAGAACATGCGGTCGCCCTCGGTGTACTCGTGGTTGACGCAGAGCAGCCCGCTCGCGGCCCGTCCCGAGCTGTGCTCGGTGAGCGGGAAGTACGCGTTCAGGTCGGCGTTCCAGCCGAAGGTCCTCACCTGTTGGTGGAGAGACACGTTGGCTGCGGTCATGCGTTCAATGCCTGCGCGGATCGGGTCGCCCCAGCGCATCAGCACCTTGGCCTCGTAGCCGCCGGGCACGATGACGTCATCGGCGTCTCCCAGCCTGATGGGAGTGAACCCGAGCGAGGCGCCCGTCGGAGCGGGGCTCGCGGCAGTGGCCGTTCCACTGTCGGCCTGTACCGTGCCGCCGGCGCCTCCCGGAGCGTCCGAGGATCCGCCTGAGGGTCCTCCGATGAGAGAGGCTGCCGCGGGGCTGGCGGTGGCGAGCAGCAGCGGCGGCGCCACGGCCGCGCCCTTGAGCAGGGTGCGGCGGGCCAGGCGCCGCTCCGCGACATCCGCGAAGGCGCGGCCATCCGCGGTGGCGCGGCGTTCGTTGGGCGCTTCATGGAAGCAGGCCGCGTCGCACTTGTACTCACACTTGCGAGGAATCGCGCCGTCTTCATCCGCCTCGGAGCCTCGCCTGCCGGGCAGCACGGCGAAGAGCCTTCTGCCTAACTGCTGCGATCTTGAAGTCACCATGGTTCCCCTTCTCTCGTGTCGGTTGCCATGTCGCGGCCGGGGCGTTCCTCGTAGCCGCAACGTGCGCACTTTACGCACCGAGAGGTAACGCCGAGGTCAGCTTGAGACCAACGACCGGAGAACGACGGCGTCGCCTCGATGAACAACTGCGCCGCCTTGATGAACTCTCGGGATCGTCGGCTCGCTTCGCTCACGGGCCACTCGCGCCCGGTCGGTAGGCTGAACCGCGATGGTTGACCTGCTCGACGACCTGCGCGCCCGCGGGCTGGTCCATGACCACACCGACGAGGATGGGTTGACCGACCTGCTCGAATCCGGGCCCGTCACTCTCTACTGCGGTATCGATCCCAGCGCCGACAGCCTGCACGTCGGCCATCTCGTGGCCGTGCTGGTACTGCGCCGCTTCCAGGAGGCCGGCCACCGCCCGCTGGCGCTGGTGGGCGGGGCCACCGGGATGGTCGGTGACCCGAGCGGGCGCTCCGATGAGCGCAACCTGCTCGACGCGGCCACGTTGGAAGCGAACGCTGCGGGCATCCGCTCCCAGCTCGAGTCGCTGTTCGACTTCTCCGGCGACAGCGCGGCCCGCCTGGTGAACAACTACGACTGGACCCGCGACGTGAGCCTGCTCGACTTCCTGCGCGATGTCGGCAAGCACATGACCGTCAACCAGATGGTGGCCAAGGACTCGGTGCGCAGCCGCATGGCGAGCGATCACGGGATCTCGTTCACCGAGTTCAGCTACATGCTGCTGCAGGCCTTCGACTACTGGTGGCAGTTCGAGAACTACGACTGCCGCCTCCAGGTGGGCGGCTCCGACCAGTGGGGCAACATCACGGCCGGCATCGACCTGGTCCGGCGTCGCAGCGGTGCCACCGTCCACGGTCTGACGTGGCCTCTGATGACCCGGGCCGACGGCCAGAAGTTCGGCAAGACCGCCGACGGCACGGTTTGGCTCGACGCCGGGCGCACGCTGCCCTTCGAGCTGCACCAGTACTTCGTGAACACCGACGACCGCGACGCCGAGCGGCTGCTGCTGCAGCTCACGCTCCTGCCGGTGGCCGAGATAACGGAGATCATGTCGGCCCATGCGGCCGCCCCGCACGAGCGCCGGGCCCAGCGCGCCCTCGCGGACGAGGTCTGCGCCCTCGTGCACGGCTCGGCCGCCACCGATCAGGCCGGTCTGGCAGCCGAGGTCCTGTTCGGGGAGCCGACGCTGTCCGGTGATCGGCTGGAGGCGGTGCGAGGCATCGTGCCCGAGACGGTGGTGGGCGGCTCGGTCATCGGCCGGGACGAGCCGGTGGTCGACGCCCTGGTCGCGGCCGGGGTGTGCGCCTCGCGGTCCGACGCCCGCCGCACGATCACCGGCGGCGGCATCCGTGTGAACGGCCGGCGGGTGGGGTCACCGGAGGAGCAGGTCGACCTGGTGGACGGCCGTTACGCGCTGGTGCAGCGGGGCCGTCGGCAGCGTCACCTTCTGGTGGTGGAATGAGGCCTGAGCAAGGTTGATGTAGTCGCCCCGGGGCGGTAGGGTGACCGGCCACCCCGGCGGGGCTCTGTGAGCGCGGCCGGAGTTGCAGTGCCTTCGGCGCCATCGGACCGGTTCTGGCCGGGATCGCAACGGTCGCCGACAGGAGATTGCTTCTTGAAAACGGAAGAGACGGACGCATAGCGAGTGCGGGCGTCGGCTCGGGCTGCGTGGCCTGAGGCGATGTCCGTCAATCATGGTCCGGCGTGCCTGCCGGACCGCCCGGCGCTTCGGCGCCGGGGGAGCCAAAGGTCTCTCCGCTCCGAGCGGTGGGGCCGGCTCTCTGGCCGCAAGGCTGCTCACGCACCCGCCTAGGCGGGGAGCAGCCGAGCAAACCGATCGATGGCCCGGCTTCGGCCGTGCCGGAGATCTCGACGGAGAGTTTGATCCTGGCTCAGGACGAACGCTGGCGGCGTGCTTAACACATGCAAGTCGAAC
This sequence comes from Candidatus Aldehydirespirator sp., assembly GCA_965203575.1. GTDB lineage: Bacteria > Actinomycetota > Acidimicrobiia > Acidimicrobiales > Aldehydirespiratoraceae > Aldehydirespirator. The sequence continues at coordinate 332,102 of OZ241894.1, read as the reverse complement.
GAGGCAGCGGCCTTCGGGCCGTTGTCGAGTGGCGAACGGGTGAGTAACACGTGAGGAACCTGCCCCGGAGACCGGGATAACCAGGGGAAACTCTGGCTAATACCGGATGCCCCCGGATGGTCGCATGGCCAACCGAGGAAACGCTCCGGTGCTCCGGGAGGGCCTCGCGGCCTATCAGCTTGTTGGTGGGGTAACGGCCTACCAAGGCATCGACGGGTAGCTGGTCTGAGAGGACGATCAGCCACACTGGGACTGAGACACGGCCCAGACTCCTACGGGAGGCAGCAGTGGGGAATATTGCGCAATGGGCGAAAGCCTGACGCAGCAACGCCGCGTGGGGGATGAAGGCCTTCGGGTTGTAAACCCCTTTCAGCAGGGACGAAAATGACGGTACCTGCAGAAGAAGCCCCGGCCAACTACGTGCCAGCAGCCGCGGTAACACGTAGGGGGCAAGCGTTGTCCGGATTTATTGGGCGTAAAGAGCTCGTAGGCGGTTGCGTAAGTCGGATGTGAAAACTCAGGGCTCAACCCGGAGACGCCATCCGATACTGCGCTGACTAGAGTCCGGTAGAGGAGCATGGAATTCCTGGTGTAGCGGTGAAATGCGCAGATATCAGGAGGAACACCAGTGGCGAAGGCGGTGCTCTGGGCCGGTACTGACGCTGAGGAGCGAAAGCGTGGGTAGCGAACAGGATTAGATACCCTGGTAGTCCACGCCGTAAACGTTGGGCACTAGGTGTGGGGCCTCCTTAACGGGTTCCGTGCCGTAGCTAACGCATTAAGTGCCCCGCCTGGGGAGTACGGCCGCAAGGCTAAAACTCAAAGGAATTGACGGGGGCCCGCACAAGCGGCGGAGCATGTTGCTTAATTCGAGGCAACGCGAAGAACCTTACCTGGGTTTGACATGCACGGAAAAGCCATAGAGATATGGTGTCCTTCGGGGCTGTGCGCAGGTGGTGCATGGCTGTCGTCAGCTCGTGTCGTGAGATGTTGGGTTAAGTCCCGCAACGAGCGCAACCCTTGTCCTATATTGCCAGCACGTAACGGTGGGGACTTGTAGGAGACTGCCGGGGTCAACTCGGAGGAAGGTGGGGATGACGTCAAGTCATCATGCCCCTTATGCCCAGGGCTGCAAACATGCTACAATGGCCGGTACAAAGGGCTGCTATACCGCGAGGTTGAGCGAATCCCATAAAGCCGGTCTCAGTTCGGATTGGAGTCTGCAACTCGACTCCATGAAGTCGGAGTCGCTAGTAATCCCGGATCAGCAACGCCGGGGTGAATACGTTCCCGGGCCTTGTACACACCGCCCGTCACACCACGAAAGTCGGCAACACCCGAAGTCAGTGGCCTAACCCTCCGGGGAAGGAGCTGCCGAAGGTGGGGTTGGCGATTGGGGTGAAGTCGTAACAAGGTAGCCGTACCGGAAGGTGCGGCTGGATCACCTCCTTTCTAAGGAGCATGATCTCAACGGTTTGTTGGCTGCTCAGGCCAGCTCTCAGTTGAGTGCTTCCAGTTAAGGCACTCGCTGTCCGTCTCTTCCGTTTTGAGGAAGCGGTCATGGCACCGCTCCTACGGGCGCGCTGAACTCGTCAGACTCATCGCCCATGGATCGCCTCTTGAGAATTGCATAGCGAGCACGAGCATCTTTCGCGAGATGCAATGAAAATGAAACCCAAGCTACTAAGAGCCAACGGTGAATGCCTTGGCACTGACTACCGATGAAGGTCGTGAGAGGCTGCGATAAGCCGCGGGGAGCTGCCAACTAAGCTTTGATCCGCGGATGACCGAATGGGGAAACCCGGCACTCGTAATGGAGTGTCACTGCCGTCTGAACACATAGGGCGGCTAGAGGGAACCGGGTGAACTGAAACATCTAAGTAACCCGAGGAAAAGAAAGCAACAGCGACTCCCTGAGTAGCGGCGAGCGAAACGGGAAGAGCCTAAACTCAGGTGGTGGAAAGCCTGGCGGCGTTGCCACCTGGGGGTTGTGGGAACCGATTGGGAGAGCGCCAGATCTCCCGCAGAGTTACAAAGACAGTGGGTAGTGGAATCGCTCTGGAAAGGCGAGCCATAGAGGGTAATGGCCCCGTACACGAAACTCATCTGTCCTCTGATCGGAGCTCCCGAGTAGCGCCGGATCCGGGAAAGCCGGCGTGAATCTGCGAGGACCACCTCGTAAGGCTAAGTATAAGTCAGTGACCGATAGTGAACTAGTACCGTGAGGGAAAGGTGAAAAGCACCCCGGGAGGGGAGTGAAATAGTACCTGAAACCGTTGGTTTACAAGCAGTCAGAGTGTCGCCTCCGTCGCCTTGTGCCTCGGAGGTCACGATGGCGTGCCTTTTGAAGAATGAGCCTGCGAGTTACGGTGTGTGGCAAGGTTAACCCGTGAGGGGAAGCCGGAGCGAAAGCGAGTCTGAACAGGGCGTTCAGTCGCATGCTGTAGACCCGAAGCCGAGTGATCTAGCCATGGGCAGTGTGAAGCGGGGGTAAGACCCCGTGGAGGCGCGAACCCACTTCGGTTGAAAACGGAGGGGATGACCTGTGGTTAGGGGTGAAAGGCCAATCAAACTCGGTGATAGCTGGTTCTCCGCGAAATGTATTTAGGTGCAGCGTCGCATGTTCAGCCGTGGAGGTAGAGCACTGGATGGGCTAGGGGCCCCACAAGGTTACTGACCCCAACCAAACTCCGAATGCCACGGTTCCAGAGTGCGGCAGTGAGTCCTCGGGGGATGAGCTTCGATGGACAAAAGGGAAACAGCCCAGACCGCCAGTTAAGGCCCCTAATTCTGTACTAAGTGGTAAACGATGTGGGATTGCCCAGACAGCCAGGAGGTTGGCTTAGAAGCAGCCACCCTTGAAAGAGTGCGTAACAGCTCACTGGTCGAGTGGCCCTGCGCGGACAATGTAACGGGGCTTAAGTACAGAGCCGAAACTGCGGATGTCTGTGTAAACAGGCATGGTAGCGGAGCGTCGATCTTGGTGTGAAGCGCCGGTGTAAACCGTCGTGGACCGTGGTCGAGTGCGAATGCAGGTATGAGTAGCGAAAGAGGGGTGAGAAACCCCTCCACCGGAAGTCCAAGGGTTCCTGGGGAAGGCTAATCCTCCCAGGGTAAGTCGGGAGCTAAGGCGAGGCCGACAGGCGTAGTCGATGCACAACCGGTTGATATTCCGGTACCACCAAGTGCGCGTCCATGCAAAAGCGAGATTGCTAAGAGGATGCCTTGCGCCCCACGAAGGGGCAATAGGTCGAATCGACCCATCTCGTGGCTGCAAGCAATGCGGGGACACAGTAAGGTAGGTGAGCCCAGGCGATGGTTGTCCTGGGGTAAGCGTGTAGGAGGAGGACCAGGCAAGTCCGGGCCTCATGAACTCTGAGACGTGAAGCCGAGCCGCTACAGGTGAAGTCACTGATCCTATGCTGTCGAGAAAAGCCGCTAGCGAGCTCACTCGGTGCCCGTACCCCAAACCAACTCAGGTGGACAGGTAGAGAATACCAAGGTGATTGGGTGAACTATGGTTAAGGAACTCGGCAAATTGCGTCCGTAACCTCGGGAGAAGGACGACTCCAATAGGGTGACGGCCCTTAGCGGCCCGAGCTCGAAGGAGTGGCACAAACCAGGGGGAAGCGACTGTTTACTAAAAACACAGCAGCGTGCGAAGCCGCAAGGCGATGTATACGCTGTGACGCCTGCCCGGTGCTGGAAGGTTACGGGGAAAGGTTAGCCTTCGGGCGAAGCTTTGAACCTAAGCCCCAGTAAACGGCGGCCGTAACTATAACGGTCCTAAGGTAGCGAAATTCCTTGTCGGGTAAGTTCCGACCTGCACGAATGGCGTAACGACTTCCCTACTGTCTCAACCATAGACCCAGCGAAATTGAAGTACGAGTAAAGATGCTCGTTAGCTGCAGAAGGACGGAAAGACCCCGTGCACCTTTACTACAGTCTGGTATTGGTTTTTGGTATAGGTTGTGTAGGATAGGTGGGAGACTTGGAAGCAAGGGCGCCAGCTCTTGTGGAGTCAACCTTGAAATACCACCCTTCCTATGCTGGAAATCTAACCTAGGTCCGTAATCCGGATTAGGAACAGTGCCAGATGGGTAGTTTGACTGGGGCGGTCGCCTCCCAAAGGGTAACGGAGGCGCCCAAAGGTTCCCTCAGCCTGGTCGGCCATCAGGCGTCGAGTGCAATGACACAAGGGAGCTTGACTGCGAGACGTACATGTCGAGCAGGTGCGAAAGCAGGGCATAGTGATCCGGCGGTTGCGTGTGGAAGCGCCGTCGCTCAACGGATAAAAGGTACGCCGGGGATAACAGGCTCATCTTCCCCAAGAGTCCATATCGACGGGAAGGTTTGGCACCTCGATGTCGGCTCATCGCATCCTGGGGCTGAAGCAGGTCCCAAGGGTTGGGCTGTTCGCCCATTAAAGCGGTACGCGAGCTGGGTTTAGAACGTCGTGAGACAGTTCGGTCCCTATCCTCTGCAGCCGGAAGAGACTTGAGGAAAGCTGTCCCTAGTACGAGAGGACCGGGACGGACGCAGCTCTCGTGTGCCAGTTGTTCCGCCAGGAGCATGGCTGGTTGGCGACCTGCGGAAGGGATAACCGCTGAAAGCATCTAAGCGGGAAGCCTGTTCCGAGATGAGGTCTCTCACCGGGTAACCGGGTAAGGCCCGTGGTAGAACACCACGTTGATAGGCCGGAAGTGTACGCACGGTGACGTGTTCAGCTGACCGGTACTAATCGGCCGAGGGCTTGGTTCAATTTCGCATCGAGCGCTCGGTGCTCGTGCTCGCTATGGAGTTCGTCAAGAGGCGATCCCGCTGAGGGTTCGCCCGTACGACAACAGGTTTCGGTGGCGATAGCGGCGGGGTCACACCCGTTCCCATTCCGAACACGGAAGTTAAGCCCGCCAGCGCCGATGGTACTTGGGTGGAGACGCCCTGGGAGAGTAGGACGCCGCCGGATTTCGCCGATCAGAAGGCCCCGTCGACCAGGTCCGGGGCCTTCTGCCATTCCGGGGCACGATTTCAGGCCGCAGGTAGGCTCCCGCGCCTATGGCGGGCAACGGTGACGGATCGAGTCGGCCGCGGTCCAAGCCGCGTCGTGGCAAGCCGCGCCGGCGCGTGCCGCTGCCGCCGGTGCCGTATCCCGCACCGGATCCTCACTCCGAACTGGTGCGCGCGCTGGGACCCGAGCGCGGCCGGGGCGCGGTGCGGCGCTTCGAGGCGGCGGCCAAGGCCTTCCGCGCCGAACGGTTCAAGGAGGCCCTCCCGCTGCTCACTCGGCTGGCCCGGGATGCGCCCGAGGTCGCCGATGTGCGCGAGTTGCACGGCCTGGTCCTTTACCGGTTGGGACGGTTCGGCCCCGCCATGGCCGAACTCGAGTTCTTTCGGGAGCTCAGCGGGTCGGTGGAGCAGCATCCGGTGCTGGCCGACTGCCACCGGGCCCTGGGCCGATGGGCCGACGTGGAGGAGCTCTGGAAGGAACTGGGCGCGGCGTCGCCCTCGGCCGAGCTGGTGACCGAGGGACGGCTGGTGCTGGCGGGCGCCAAGGCCGACAGGGGAGAGCTGCCCGCGGCAATCCGGGTTCTGGAGCAGGGCTGGCGGCTGCCGTCCCGGCCCCGAGACCACCACCTGCGCCGGGCCTACGCCCTCGCCGACCTGTACGAACGGGCCGGCCGTTCCCCGAGGGCCCGTGAGCTGTTCCGCTGGGTCGAGTCCCACGATCCGCGGCTGGCCGACGTCTCCCAGCGGGTCCGCGCCCTGTCCTGATCAGGCGCCGGGGTGCGCCGGGGCGAAGCGGGTCTCCATGTCGCGGCGGGTCTTCACCGCGTCGCTGGTCTCGTCGACCTTCACGTCGGCCCAGGTGACCAGGCTGCCTTTGGGCACGTCGTTGACCAGGGGCACGTTGTGGGCGAGGCCGATCGGCAGGGCGCCCTCGGCGAGGCTGTCGCCGGCCGGCATCAGCCGGCCCCGGACAGTGAAGCCTCCCTCGCCGTCGAGGCTCTCACCCGCCTCGAGGTGCCGCTTGGCCACCGCTACTGCGTCGCCAGCGAACCCGGCAGGTGTCCCGGTCGGCTCGCCGCGCAGGGCGGCGCTCAACACTGACACGCCGACCTCCAGGCCGATCAGGTGGTACGGCTTGTAGGTCGCGCTGTAGCGGCCGCTGCGGTCGGTCATGAGGCCGTACTCGGCGAAGCAGCGCGCCGTGTAGTCGCTGGGCGCCTCGAAGACCACGTAGACACCCCAGCGCAGATCGCGCTCGACTGGCTCGCCGTTCCGAAGGAGCGAGGAGACCACTTCCACCTGGCCCTTGTGGTGCAGCGTGCCGCCCTCGGCACGCGGTCGCAGGACCTCTGCGAGCTGGTCGGTGCCGGCTGGCGGGAACTCGAGTCCGCCCGGCGCCGGCGTCAGGCCGGTGGCATTGGACACCGCGGCCATCTCGATGGCTGACTTCGTGCCGTCGAGGAATGAGTTGAACATCTGCGGGTTCATGCCGCCCTCGGCGGCCCGTTCGGGCGAGATGCCGTAGCCGTCCCAGACCGTGTCGGGGGTGGAATCGTGGAAGCTCGGCAGGTACTTGGTTCCCTTGCCCGCGGCGACGACACCGAGACCGGCGGCTTGGGCCCAATCGACCATCTCGCAGATCAGCGCCGGCTGGTCGCCGTAGGCCATCGAGTAGACCAGCCCGGCCTGACGCGCCTCCTCGGCCAGCAGCGGGCCCGCCAGGACGTCGGCCTCGACGTTGGCCATGACGATGTGCTTGCCGTTGGCGATGGCGGCCCGGGCGTGGGCCAGGCCGGCCGGGGGGTTGCCGGTCGCGTCGATCACAACCTCCACGCCGTCGGCGGCGATCAGCTCGGAGGCATCGTCGGTCAGGTGGATCGTGCCGTGCTCCGGCGCGGCAGCCGGCGACGGAGCACAGCCGGTCTCTTCGGGCCAGCCGGTCCCTGCCAGGGCGGCGCGGGCCCGGTCGGGATCGAGATCGGCGATGGCCGCCACACGGAGGCCCGGAGTGGTCCTGGCCTGGGCCAGGAACATCGAGCCGAACTTGCCGGCTCCGATCAGGCCGACGGTGACGGGGCGGCCCTCAGCGACGCGCTCCTGCAGTAGCCGGAAGAGATTCATGCTGTGGGTCCAGACTGTGGTCGCGTGCGTACACCTCAGAGGTCGAGTCCTGGAGGCGCGCCAGTTCCTCTAGGCAGTCGTCGGCCAACGGCTCGATCGGCGCGAAGTCGCGCAGGGCGCGCCACTCGGCCCGCTGGAACCTGCGGATGTGGTTCGAGACCTCACAGAGGCTCAGGTAGACGATGACCCGGCTCAGGGGGCTGATGTTCGGCGGGCTGGCGTGCGCCATGTTGGAGTGGAACATCAGCACGCAGCCGGCTTTGCCGGTCGGCGCGACAACACCGCCCCGCTCGGCCAGTTCGCTGACGGTCTCACGCTCCAGGCACCAGAGTGGATAGGTGGTTGTCTCCAGATCGTGGCCGGCCTCGAGCACGCCCAGCTTGTGGCTGCCCGGAATGAGCATCAGCGGGCCGTTGGCCGCAGTCACGTCGTCGAGGAAGACCGCGATGTTCATGGCCCGCGGCTCGGGCATGTCGTCGTCGCGCTGCCAGGTGCCGTAGTCCTGGTGCCACTGCCACACCGCACCGTCGAAGGCCGCCTTCGCGTTGATCTTGAACTGGTGCATGTACACCTGGCCGTCGAGGATCTGCATTACCGGCTCGAGGAGCCGAGGATGCGCGGCGATGCGCCGGTACGCCTCGTTGTAGCGATGGGCGGCGAAGGCACTGCGGGGTGCGCCGTTGTCCTCGCGCCATACCTCCTCCCGCTCCATGGCGAAGCAGGTGTCGGCCTCGCGGCGCAGCAGCGCCACTTCCGCGGCCGAGAAGACGTCGGGCAGGAACAGGAGGCCCGTTTCGTCGAATTCCCGGAGTTGGTCGTCGGTGAGTCTCATCGCTCCTCCCCCTGGATCCCGGCAACGACGCTAGCGCAACTCGCCCGAGCCCCGCCCGGCGGCCGGCTTCGCGGGTCCGCGCCCGCTGATGGGTTGGGGCGCTACCGTGGCGGCAGGCGGGCGCGGGTCGCTTGGCTTGCCGACCGGCGATCGCTTCGGACCACCCCATCAGGAGCTTTCCGTGGACATTCACACCCTGCTCGGCGAATCCGCCGAGTCGCTGATCGAGCATGAGTGCAAGACCTTCGAGCGAGAGTCGCTGACCCTTCCCGGCCCCGACTTCGTCGACCGGGTTCTCGCCGCGAGCGATCGCTCGCCCCAGGTGCTGCGCAGCATCCAGTCGCTGTTCGGCAGCGGCCGGCTGGCCGGCACCGGCTACGTGTCGATACTGCCCGTCGACCAGGGCATCGAGCACTCGGGGGCAGCCTCGTTCGCGCCCAACCCGGCCTACTTCGACCCGATGAGAATCGTGGAGCTGGCCATCGAGGGAGGCTGCAACGCGGTGGCCACCACATTCGGGGTGCTGGGCATGGCGTCGCGCCGCTATGCCCACCGCATCCCGTTCATCGTCAAGCTCAACCACAACGAGCTGCTGAGCCATCCCGAGTCCTACGACCAGGTCATGTTCGGCTCGGTGGAGCAGGCATGGGACCTCGGCGCGGCCGGTGTGGGCGCCACTATCTACTTCGGATCCGAGAACGCCAGGCGCCAGATCGGCGAGGTGTCCGAGGCGTTCGCGGCCGCCCACGAGCTCGGCATGTTCTGTGTCCTGTGGTGCTACCTGCGCAACTCGGCGTTCAAGGTGGACGGCACCGACTACCACGCGGCCGCCGACCTGACCGGTCAGGCCAACCACATGGGCGTCACCATCGAGGCCGACATCATCAAGCAGAAGCTGCCCACCAACAACGGCGGATACCGGGCAGTGGGCTTCGGCAAGACCCACGACCTCGTCTACGACCAGCTCACCAGCGACCACCCCATCGACCTGTGCCGCTACCAGGTGGCCAACTGCTACATGGGTCGGATCGGGCTCATCAACAGCGGCGGGGCATCGTCGGGCGCCAGCGATCTGGCCGAGGCGGTCGCCACCGCGGTGATCAACAAGCGGGCCGGCGGCACCGGGCTGATCTCGGGTCGCAAGGCCTTCCAGCGGCCCATGGCCGAAGGCGTCGAACTGCTCAACGCCATCCAGGACGTGTACCTGGACGCCTCCGTCACCGTGGCCTGACCCCGGCCCATCGGGCTGGCTGGAGCCACCAGGTCCAGTCCGAGTCCTCGAGGGGCGGCGGCCGGGCGTTGGGTTGTGGCTGGGCTGGCTTGTCAGTTCGGATGGTCGGTCGGTGTGAGCCAGGCGTCGGGATGGATCACGGCGTTCATCTCTGCGCCGGTGCTGGTGATCGCCTTGACCGCCACAGGCCTGCCGTCTGCGGGGATGTCGAAGGGCTGGGACAGCAGCGACGTCAGGTTCGCCTCGGCGTCGGGGTCGAGGTCTTTGGCGAGGCTCCTCATCGCGGCCCGCAGGCCCGCCTTGTTGCGCACGCCGTTGGGGAAGTAGGTCAGCCGGGCGATGAACGACATCTGGTCGTGGTCGGTGTCAATCATCCAGCAGTCGATGTCGTCGGTCTTGGTCTCGCGCACCGCGCCGGTGCTGGGGTCGTAGGTGTCGCAGCCGTAGAGGCGAACTACGAGGCCCGTTCCGTCCGAGGTGCGGCGAACCTCGCAGTCGGGCTCGCCCAGCAGCGTGAAGGTGCCGCCGTCGGGGTTCTTGGACAGCTCGGGGATCTGCAGGTCCTTCGAGCCGACCACGCGGTGCACGGCGCAGGGGCCGACGCTGGCGGGCACCTCGGGCTCGAAGGCGAAGCCGACCACGATCAGGTCGCGGCAGTCCGAGGCGTTCTGGCGGGCCTCGGTGGCGGCCCGCCTCACAAGCTCGGGGGTGACGGTGGCGTCGGGCGCGGCGATCATCAGCGCCGCGGCGATCTGGGCGTCGCGGCCCGGGCGGGTGCAGGTCACGCCGTGGGTGGCGAGGCGGGCGTCGGGCCAGGGCTCGTGGTCGATCACCTCCAGCACGGTGCGGCCCGCGGAGTCGCAGACGGGGGAGCGGTGCAGGGCCTCGACGACGGCCTGCTCGGTGTCGGCCGCGGCGAGGCCCGGGTCGGCGGAGTTCCCGGCGGCGTTGTCGTCGGTGTCTCCTTCGGCGCCGCGGCCAGAGGTCGATGCGTCGAAGGGCAGGTACGAGAACGGCGAGTGCGACTCGACCGTGAACGGGCTGCAAAGCCGGATTCGCCTGCGCTCGCGCTCGGTCTGGTCGACGAGACGTATCACGTTGTCGGGATGTTCCCAGTCGGTGCCGGGATCGGCCAGCCGCCCGGCGGAGACCTTGCGCATGGTCTTGCAGACGAACCCGGCAGCCGGGTCGATGCCGCCGTCGGTGATGCGATGCCAGGGATACGTGGATGTGGCGAGATGCTGGCGGGCGACGGCGATGGCGACCCGGCTCACGTCGATGGTGATCCAGCGCCGGCCCCACTCCTCAGCCACATCCGCAGTGACCCCCGACCCGCAAGTCGGGTCGAGCACCAGATCACCAGGGTCGGTGGTCATGAGCATGCACCGCTCGACGATGGCGCTCGCGGTCTGGACGACGTATCGCTTTTGTCCACGAACAGTGACTGAGTTGTGCCAGACGTTATCAATTCGGCGTCCAGCCGTTTCGGTCTCAAGCTGCTTCCAGTACAGCGCTCTTCCTGTGCCGTAGAGACGGTTCGTCCAGCCGAGCCAGCACACGCCGCAAGGCGCAGGGTCAGGGCACGGCGGCTTTGCCGCCGTGCGCGCGCCATTGTCGTCCGGCCAGGGGGCGCACACTGGTGCGTCTCCGTCGTGGACGGAGACGCACCAGTGTCGTCCGGTTCCGCAGTGGTAACGCTCACCATCATACTGGAGCCAGCGCGTACGGCCGGTAGTAGATGCACCCATCGATGTCAGGTTCTCACGATTCCAAACGACAGCGCCTGCTGGAAGCTCATTCTCGGGACGCTCACGTTCCAGTGCAGTCATCCCTCGGTTACGGCCATCTGCATCTTGGACCATCGGTGTCGAGAATCCCCCGAATAGGTCGACGATGCCTTTGCGGTCGAGCGGTTCGTAGAGCTGTCGATACTTGCACCGGGACTTGTCCTTCGCGTACCACAGGAGATACGAGGCGCTCTCGGGCAGGGTTCGGGCCGAGGAGCCGCCGGTTGGGCGCCAGGTGATGGTGGCTACTCGGTTCTCGGGGCCGAAGACCTCGTCGAGGACTAGGGCCAAGCGGTGGACGTTCTTGTCGCCGATCTGCACGAACAGCGAGCCGCTCTCGGTGAGGAGCTCCCTTGCCAGGGCAGCTCGCTCGTGGATGCCGTCGAGGTAGGAGTGGATGCCGTTGCGGTAGGAGTCGCGGAACGCCCGCAGCGGCGCGCTGTCGCCTGCGGGCACGCCGGTCAGGTTCTCGGGCGTCTCCAGCCTGGCGACCTCGGTCTGGAAGTTCGACTTGAAGCCCTGGCCGTAGGGCGGGTCGAAGTAGATCATCTGCACTTGGCCGCGCAGGCCGTCCTTGGCGATCAGCGACTGCATCACCGCGGCCGAGTCGCCGTGGATCAGCCGGTTCTGCCAGTGTCCAGAGTGCTGGTACCACTCCCACCCCGCCGCGTCGTCGGGGAGCCCGTCGAAGTCGAGGTCGAGTTGCCGTTTGCTGCCCCCGTTGGACCGGCGCAGTTGCTCCACCAGCAGCGCGGGCGTCACCTTCTCGCGGGTGTACAGCGGCGCGCCCGCGAAGTCGTGGCCCGCGTCGGCATCGAGGTCGCCGTCGAGCCTGGACGTGGGGCCCTGGCGGTCCCAGGCGAGCAGCGGATGGGTGCATAGGTCGCGGTCGAGGTCCACGTCGGCGCGCTCGACCGCGGCCTCGTAGGCGGCGGCGACCGCCTCGGTCATCCGCCGGGTGACGCGGAACGGCGCCGGTTCCCGGTCGCTGTCGGTCATCAGCGGCGCCGTCTCCGCGGTGGGCTGGTTGGCGCGGCCGGCTGAGGCGTGGTCGTAGGAGCGCGGCTCCTCAGGCTTCGCAGCGTTCATGGGGTCTCCAGTGGCTGGTGGGGGTTGTCGTTGGCAGGCGTGGCCGCCGGTTCCCGCGCCGACCAGGAAGTGGTGTCTCCTGTGGCGGCTGGGCGGGTAGTCCGCGAGCCTGGACGCGGGCGCGGTGACGGAGCTCACGGCGAGTCCTGGGCAAGGCCGTCGAGGCGTCCCGGCAGGTGTTCGGAGTCGAAGATCATCTCGTAGGCCCAGCGGCGCAGCTCCGCGGGCAGCTGCTGTGTGCCGGCCATCGCCGGGACCCAGTGCTCGCGGGTCCAGGCCTCGGCGGCGCGGGCCTTGTCGTCGGCGACGCCCTTGCACTCGATGATCACGTTCAGCCCGTTGGCGAGCCGGGCGACGAAGTCAGGCTCGTAGAGGCGCCACGCTCCGTCGAAGTGGTACGGCAGCGACCAGCCGAGGCCGAAGTTGCGGGCCCAGGCCGCTACCGCGGGGTGCTTGTCGAGGATCCTCGCGCAGCGGCGCTCGAGGCGCGAGTGGCACGCCGCGTGCGACAGCTCGCTGCGCTTGCTCTCGTGGATGTGCTGCAGCGTGGTGTCGAAGCGGATGTCCGCAGTGTCCGAGAGCGGCGGCGAGCCGAGAACGGCAAATCCTGCGGGGGGGGGGGTCCGGCGGACGCGAAGCGGCACGCCGCGATCAGGTCGTTGTAGTGGTCGCGCCTGTTGCGGTGCCGCAGCAGCACGGAGGCCCGCTCGCAGTCCACGTCGGGATGGGCCAGCCATTCTCCGAGCGCCCGGTACGCGGACACGAACATCGCGTTCCGCCCGCTGCTCGGCAGCGGCTCGCCGGTGGGCGCGTCTGCGCCGCCCGCGCCGCTGCTCGGATCATCGGAGGCCGCGTCCGGGACCTGCAGGTCGCCCGCGTCCTCGTAGGGACCGTCGGCGCCCCCGCTGGCGTCGACTGCGCCAGGCGTCCCGGGGCCGAAGGCGGTCTGGGTTCCGTCGGTGAGAAGGTTGGCGATCTCGGCCGCGCAGCGGACCCGGGCCGCCTTCTCGCGCCTGCCCTCGTCGGCGTCGAGCAGCAGGGTCTCACCGGACACTCCGGCGACCTCGACCAGTTCGGCCTCGGCGTCGGTGCCGAGCACCGCCGGCTTCACCCTCGACGGGTCCAAGTGGAATCCCGACGCGCCGGCCACCGTCAGGTACTCGGTCGCCTGGGGCCAGCTGATCCGCAGTCCCGCTCGCCCGCGCACGGAACGCACCTCGGTGAGCGGCAGCGGATCCGCGGAGACGCCCCGGCCCCGCGCTGGCATGAACTCGAAGGGGATGCCGAGCACCTCGGCGTACTCGGGCGTCAGCAGCTTCTCCTTGCCGGGCTCGTCGCGGAACGAGTCGTAGGACGTGCGGCGCAGTGCCCGTCCGGTGACCTGCTCGCACAGCAGCTGCGACGAGAACGCCCGGAACCCCAGTATCTGCGTCACGGTGCGCGCGTCCCAGCCCTCGGTGAGCATCGACACCGACACCACACACCGCACCTGCTCGCCGAGGCGCCCCTGCTTGCCGACCGTGTTGAGCGCCTCGCGCACCGCGTCGACGGGCACCTCATCGCCCATGCGGCGCGCCTGCGCGCGCAGCAGCTTCTTGAACCGGGCGTTGACTGCGTCCTCGTCGTCGAGCCGGGAGTGCACCAAGAGCGTGCGCGGCTCGGGTATCCAGCGCGCCGCCGCGCCATCGCCGTCGCTGACGACATTGGAGAACTCCTCGACATGGCCTTCCAACAGTCGCCCGTCAGCGGTCTCGCAGCCGGCGATGTGCTCATAGAGCGCCACCGCGTTGTCGACGGTGTTGGCCACCACGATCATCACGGGCGGCGTCGGCTGGCTGTCGCGGGTACGTTCATGGGCCTGGCGCCACTCCTTCACCGAGGCGCCCAACGCGCCGGCGAGCGGCTCGGGCAACACCGCAGACGGGTTGTCGCTGCGCTTGGGGAGCCTCTTGTGCGCAGTCTTGTCGTAGAGGCGGCGCCAAGCCGTGGATGCAGCCGCCGTGTCGTCATCGACGGGCACTCGCGGCACCTTCACCAGACCCGACTCGATGGCGTCCATCAAGCTGAAGTCCGAGGTGACCCATTCGAACATCGGCGACTCGCCCCGGTTGGCTCGGGCGATCCACATCGGGGTCGCCGAGAAGTCGTAGACATGCGACGCCTGGCCGCCGTGGCGGTCGAGCTTGCCGAGGGCGCCCATGTCGCGCAGGGTGCGGATCGCGTTGAACCACACCGCCGCGACCTTGTCGGCGTCCTTCTCCTCGGCGGACTTGCCCGCACTTGGAGCGCCTCCGGCACCGCGACCGGGTCGGGCAGTCTCCGGCAAGTAGCAGTGATGCGCCTCGTCGTTGATCACCACCAGGTCGCCGTGAGCGCCTCGAGTCCGGAGCAGGTTCCCGAGGACGCGTCTCGCCATCGCCTCGGGCGTCTCGGTCTGGTCGAACGCTTGCGCTCCGAGGATCGCTTTCTGCGCCCCCGTGGCCTCGCTGGGGTCGCGCCGGCGGAAGCGCTGGAAATTGACGACTTCCACGCGGGCGTGGCTCAGGTCGCCGCGCAGGTTGTGGGGCACCAGGTCGAGCTCGGCGTAGACGCTGTCGCGGTGGCCCGGGTCGAGCACGGCCAGCCGGTCGCGCACGGTGAGGCCCGGCGTCAGCACCAGGAATCGCGACGAGTGCTGAAGATTGCGTCTGCGGCGGGAGCGCACCGCGTTGAGGGTCTGCCAGGCGATCAGCATCCCCATCACCGCGGTCTTGCCCGTTCCTGTGGCCATCTTGGCGCAGTAGCGCACAATGCCGTCGTTGAGACGCCGTGAGGTCTCCTCGACCCGGCTGCGCTCCGGGGTCGCCCGGTCGGCGACCTCGCGCAGCCAGATCAGCGTCTCGACCGCCTCGCGTTGAGCGAAGAAGGGGCGGCGCTGGCGGTGGGCGTCGTCGTCGGCCCAGTGGCGCAGCAGTCTCAGGGTCACAGAGGTGGTGTGCGGATAGCCCTCGCGGCGCCACCGGCTGACGCGCTCGCGGATCTCCATCACGGCCTCGTTGGTGTGCGCGGTGTCCATGTCGAGCGCGTACTGGGCGTTCTTGTGGTCGTCGGGAACGGGCCGGATCAGCGCCGACGTGCGCCGTCCGGGCTCCGGCGACCTTCCGGCCCTCGCCCTCCCCGCGCCGTCGAGCTGCCAGTGCTTGTCGGGCTCGTCGTATGGGGAGCACAGGATCGGATCGACTGCGGGGTCGAAGCCCGGCCCAGTCACGGCCGGGAGGCGGGCCCGCGGCCGGTCCGCGCCCGCGCCCTGGCCGGACTCGTCTGCGTTTCGAAGCCCGGCCCAGCTGTGAGAAGCTCGGTGTCAGTGACGGTCATGGTGCATCCCACCTCGATCGTCGGCGTCGCGCCTGTGGCGCTCGACAAGGCTACATGCGAGCGCGATTGGTGAGAAGCCGGTCGCGCCGTGTCGGTGTCATCCCTGCTCTTGTTCGTGGCGCTCACGGGCCGCTGGGCCGCGGGCTCGCTTGGCGCATCATGAAGAGCTGGGCCACATCGATCGATCCTTCGCGCGGCCTCTTCGAATAGAAATCAGAGGACGCAAAAATAGAAATAAACTGTTCTGAAAATAGAAATCCAGGGTAGTGTTCACGGCGTGCTGGAGCGGATCATCGCCTCTGACGAACCGGGAGCGCTGCTGCGGGAGCGTCTCGGCGCGTACCCGGCGGTTGCGCTTGTCGGACCTCGCCAGTGCGGCAAGACCACCCTGGCGCAGTCGCTCGGCGGCCGGTACTACGACATGGAGCAGGAGACAGACCAGCTGAGACTCGACATCGAGTGGGCCGAGGCGGTCGCTTCCGATGAGATCGTCATCATCGACGAGGTTCAGGCTGCACCGGAGATCTTCCCGCGCCTGCGCGGCACTATCGATGCCGACCGGCGCCGCAACGGGCGGTTCCTGCTGTTGGGCTCGATCTCGCCCGCGCTGATGACCAACGTGTCGGAATCGCTGGCGGGCCGCCTCAGCGTCGTCGAGTTGACTCCCCTGTCGTGGCTGGAGCTGCCCGAAGGCGGCCGGGAGCGGCTGTGGCGGTGCGGGGGCTACCCCGACGGCGGGGTGCTCGGCGGGGGCGGCTTCCCCACCTGGCAGGACGACTACCTCGGCCTGCTGGCACAGCGCGACCTGCCGTCGTGGGGTTTGCCCGCGAGCGCCCAGACCACCCGCAGGCTCTTCGACCTGCTGGCATTCCGCCACGGCCAGCAGTGGAACGCCAGTGAGGTGGGCCGAGGCCTGGGACTGACCTACCACACCGTGAACGCCTATCTCGACTATCTGGAGGGCGCCTTCCTGCTGAGGCGCCTCCCGGCGTACCACGCCAACGTGGGCAAGCAGCTCGTGAAGCGGCCCAAGATCTACTGGCGCGACAGCGGGCTGCTGCACTGCCTGCTCGGGCTGGGCGCCGACGACGATCTGCTCTCCCTGCCCGCGGTGGGGGCGAGCTGGGAGGGGCATGTGATCGACCAGGTGCTCACCGCCCTGCAGCAAGCGGGCCGGAGGTTCGACGCCTGGCACCTGCGCACCGTCGACGGCCGCGAAATCGACCTGGTGGTGAGGGTCGAGCGGGAACTCTGGGCCGTCGAGGTCAAGCTCACCACCCGCCCGACCCGCGCCGTCATGGCCCGCCTGAACGAGAACGCCGACTCCATCGGCGCCCACCGACGATTTCTGGTGACTCGCCAGGCCGAGTCGTTCAGAAGTGGGACGGAGACAGCCTGCGGACTGGCCGGCATGGTCGAGGCGGCCAGGGGCGCAGGCAAGGGCGGCTGAGCCGTTCCCGATGCCGCCGCGGGCTGCGCCACACCGGCTAGGGTGACAACGGCGGGACTGACGCGGCGGGCGCCCGAATCGCGCGTCGAGTCGTCTCGTCGCTCATCGCCGGTGCAAAGGAGCATCAGTGACCGAGACTGCGGCGCGGACCGAGGAGGTCCGCAGGACCGACGGCATCGTCCTCCGGTTCGCAGGCGACTCCGGCGACGGCATGCAGCTCACCGGCGACCGGTTCACCTCGGCCAGTGCCCTGTTCGGCAACGATCTGGCCACCTTGCCCGAGTTCCCCGCCGAGATCAGGGCCCCGGCCGGAACGCTGGCCGGCGTCTCGTCGTTCCAGGTTCACATCTCCGACCACGACATCACCACCCCCGGCGACGCGCCCACGGTGCTGGTGGCCATGAACCCGGCCGCGCTGCAGTCCGACCTGCATCTGCTGAAGCCGGGCGGGACCGTCATTGTCAACGCCGACGCCTTCAACGAGCGCAACCTGGCCAAGGCCGGGTACGGGTCCAACCCGCTCGAAGACGGCAGCCTCGACGGCTACACAGTGGTCACTGCGCCCATGACCGACCTCACCAAGCGCGCCTGCCAGGACCTGGGCGTCAAGCCCCGCGACGCCGAGCGGTCCAAGAACTTCTTCGCCCTCGGGCTGGTGTCGTGGCTGTACTCGCGCCCGGTCAAGCCCACCGTCGACTGGATCGACGGCAAGTTCGCGGGGCGCGACACGGTGATCGCGGCCAACAAGGCCGCCTTCGCCGCGGGCCACGCCTTCGGGGAGACCGCCGAGTTGGGCGCCAGCCGGCTCATGGTCAACCCGGCAGAGCTGGAGCCGGGCACCTACACCAACATCAACGGCAACACCGCGCTGTCGTGGGGGCTCATCGCCGCCTCCCAGCAGGCCGGCATACCGCTGTTCCTCGGGTCCTACCCGATCACCCCGGCCAGCGACGTCCTCCACGAGCTGGCCCGGCACAAGAACTTCGGGGTCCGGACCCTCCAGGCCGAGGACGAGATCGGCGCGGTGGGCGCGGCCCTCGGCGCGGCCTACGGGGGCCACATCGGCGTCACCACCACCTCGGGTCCCGGCATGGCGCTCAAGGCCGAGACCGTGGGCCTGGCCGTGAGCCTGGAGGTTCCGCTGGTGGTCATCGACATACAGCGGGGCGGTCCGTCGACCGGCCTGCCGACCAAGACCGAGGCGGCCGACCTGCTCATGGCCATGTACGGCCGCCATGGCGAGGCGCCCCTGCCCATAGTGGCGGCCCAGAGCCCCTCGGACTGCTTCTTCACGGCCATCGAGGCGGTGCGCCTGGCCGTCGAGCACCGCACGCCGGTGATCCTGCTCTCCGACGGCTACCTGGCCAACAGCAGCGAGCCGTGGCGCATCCCCGATGTCGAGCAGCTCGACTCCATCGCGGTCAACTTCGCCTCCAAGCCCAACCACGTGAACGACGAGGGCGAGGCCGTCTTCTGGCCCTTCCGCCGCGACGAGCGGCTGGTGCGCCCGTGGGCCATCCCGGGCACTCCGGGGCTCATGCACCGCATCGGCGGGATCGAGAAGGAGGACGGCAGCGGCAACATCAGCTACGAGCCCGACAACCACCAGGCCATGGTGCGGCTGCGGGCCGAGCGGATCGCCCTGATCGCCCACCACATCCCGTCGGCGGAGGTCGTCGGCGACCCGGACGCGTCCGTCGCGGTGGTGAGCTGGGGCTCGACGTGGGGCGCTATCACCTCGGCCCGCCGCCGGATCGAGTCGGCCGGCCGCAGCCTGGCCCACATCCATCTGCGCCATCTGAACCCGCTGCCGGCCAACCTCGGTTCGCTGATCTCGTCGTTCGAGCGTGTCAT
This sequence comes from Candidatus Aldehydirespirator sp., assembly GCA_965203575.1. Taxonomy (GTDB): domain Bacteria; phylum Actinomycetota; class Acidimicrobiia; order Acidimicrobiales; family Aldehydirespiratoraceae; genus Aldehydirespirator. Next base: position 313,377 of record OZ241894.1, on the reverse strand, counting down.
CGTGCCGGAGATGAACACCGGGCAGCTGTGCCGGATGCTGCGGGCCGAGTATCTCGTCGACGCCAAGTCGGTGACCAAGGTCTCGGGCCAGCCCTTCACCGCGGCCGAGCTGGTGGAGGCGATCGGCGAGGCGATCGGGGCGACGGGAGAGCCGCGATGACCGGGGAGCGGCGATGACCGGAGAGCAGCGATGACCGACGTGCCCGTGACCACCCGCAAGGACTGGACCACCGACCAGGAGGTCCGCTGGTGCCCGGGCTGCGGCGACTATTCGATCCTCACCGCGGTGCAGCTGCTGATGCCCGAACTGGGCGTGCGCCGCGAGGACACGGTCTTCGTGTCGGGGATCGGATGCGCGGCCCGGTTCCCGTACTACATGAACACCTACGGCCTCCACGCCATCCACGGGCGGTCACCGGCTGTGGCCACCGGCCTGGCCATGGCCCGGGGCGACCTGCACGTCTGGGTGGTGGGCGGCGACGGCGACATGATGTCGATCGGGGGCAACCACCTGATCCACGCTCTGCGCCGCAACGTGAACCTGAACATCCTGCTGTTCAACAACCAGATCTACGGGCTGACCAAGGGGCAGTACTCGCCCACCAGCGAGCGGGGCAAGGTGACCAAGTCCACGCCTCACGGCTCGGTGGAGCAGCCCTTCAACGCGGTCTCGCTGGCGCTGGGGGCGGAGGCCTCGTTCGTGGCCCGCACCCATGACATGGACCGCGGCCACATGCAGGAGATGTTCCGCCGGGCCCACAACCATCCCGGCGCGGCGCTCGTGGAGGTCTTCCAGAACTGCAACGTGTTCAACGACGGCGCCTTCGCGGCCATCACCAAGCGCGACGCCCGCGACTCGATGCTGATCGACCTGAAACACGGCGAGCCGGTGCGCTTCGGTGCCGGCGACGAGTTCGGCGTGGTGATGGACGGCGGTCGGGCCCGCGTGGCGGAGGTGGCCGACGTGGGGATGGACGCCCTGGTGGTGCACGACGAGACCGACCCCGACCCGTCGATGGCCTTCGCGCTGAGCCGTCTGGCCAACACCAACGACGTGCCCACCCCGATCGGGGTCTTCCGGGCCGTCGAGCGCTCGGAGTACGGCTCGGCCGTCACGTCCCAGATCGCGGCCTCCCAGTCCAAGGCCGGACCGGGCGACCTCCACAAGCTGCTGCACTCCCGCCCCACCTGGCAAGTCGCCTGAGCGCTTGCGACCGGGCCGATCACGCTATGGTCGGCGAAGTCCACGTCGACCCGCCCCACCTGGCAAGTCGCCTGAGCGCTTGCGACCGCCGTGCACTTCGCTGAGGAGGCGGAGCGGGTGAGTCGCGGAAGGAGTCGGTGATCAGCCGCCCGATCCGGGCGCGCCCAGCGGAATCAGATGGGCGATCATCGGATCCGGATGACGCCGCGGGCGGCGGGAGACCGGACGTCTACGGCCCGAAGACCTCAACGAGCGAATGCGTGAACCCCGCGAGCACGTCGGCACCGTCGAGGATGTCGTCGTCGGCGAGCGTGGTCACGGCGCGGTTGGGGCGGTGGACGTCGACGGTGCGGGCACCGGGGTGGATCACCCACACCAGGCTCACGTCGTGGCTGATCCACATGCGGGCCTTGTCGTGGACGTCGCGTCGGCTGTCGCTGGGGGAGCGGACCTCCACCACGAGGTCGGGCGCGACCTCGGCGTAGCCGTCGATGCCGGCGTCAAGGGGCATCCTTGCCGCCGAGAAGAAAGCGATGTCGGGTTCGCGCACGGTGTCGGGATTGCGTTCCAGCCAGACCCCCGAGTCGGATGCCACGACGGTCCCCAGCGCTCGGGGCGTCGCGAAGTTGTGCAGCGCAGCCGCCAGGTTGACGACGATCTTGCCGTGCCGTACTCCAGCGGCCATGGTCTCGTGCAGCACTCCTCGTATCAGTTCGCCACGCACGCCTTCGCCGTAGAGGCGCAAGAGGTCATCAGCGGTGAGGAGCTTAGCTACAGTCTTGTGAGTTTCAGTGATTGTCATGATGTATCGTCTCAATGGGAGCGCAAGCCCATACTATCAGAGGCGTAACAAGTCACCGGCTGTCAGAAGCTCGACGCAGGCCAGCCGTCCCCGGGCGACCTGCACAGACTGCTGCACTCCCGCCCCACCTGGCAAGTCGCCGGAGAGCCGCGACGCAGCGCCGGCCTAGCTGCCCCGAGCCGGCGCCCCGCTAACCGGCGTCATTGGTGAGCCGTCGCTCGGTCAGGAATGGACCTGCTCGTAACTCGGTCCGCCGGACTCATCCACCCAGTACTTGGGCGCCCATCCGACCCCCTGCCAGGTCCTGATCCTGGTCGGCTGCATTCGGAACAGCCACCTCGGCTGCTGCTTGCTCGCGGCCAGGTAGGTGGGACCGTTGGGGCCCAGGTACCGGTACGACATCTGCTCGGCGATCCCGACCCACCGGCCTCCGATGTTGGGCTGTTCCACCACTTCCACCGTTCCCTCCGCGAAGACCTTGGGGACCTCCGTCGACTTGCCCATCTCGTCGGCCGGGCTGTGCGGAGCATCGATCACGATGCAGACCCTCGGATCCTGCTCCAGGTAGCGGCACCACTCCGCCTTCTTGCGGCCCACGAACCAGAAGTCCCTGCCGTCCCAGTGGAACCAGACGGGAACCACGTAGGGCGATCCGTCCGGCTTGACGCAGGCCAGCCGGGCCAGCGCGTCCGAGCCGAGGAAGGCCGCAACCTCCTCGCTGTCCATGACGCCGATCTTCCCGCGAAACTCCTCGGCCATCGCCCGCCCCCTTTCCTAATTCTCGGGTACGTCGTAGGTCTGGGCGGTGAGTGCACCGTCCACGATGAGGTTGATCCCCGACACATACTGCGCCTCGTCGGAGGCGAGGTACAGGAAGGCGTGGGCCACATCGTCGACGGAGGCCAGCCGGTTGGCCGGGACCAACGGGAAGCCCTCACTGCGCCACTTGTCCATCAACTCCTCGCCCACAATGTCGGTTGACTGCTGGGTGTCGGCCGGGCCCGGACCGACGCTGTTGCATCGGATGTTGTAGGGCGCGCACTCCACCGCGATGGCCTTCGTCAGTGCGGCCACGCCGGCCTTGGCCACGCAATAGTGCGTGAAGCCCCGACCGTGTCCGAGGGAAGCGATCGACGAGGTGAACAGGATCACTCCGCCGCCGGTCTCCTTCATCGCCCGGGCTGCCCGGCTGCCCATCACGAAGTAGGCGTCGAGGTTCACCGAGAGGACCCGGCGCCATTCCTCGTCGGTCATGTCGACGAACTCGGCACTGGTCCACGCCGCCGCGTTGGACACCATCACATCGAGTTTCGGATCGATGGCCAGAGCCTGAGCCACCGCGTCAGCGCCATTCTCCATGACACTGAGATCGGTGTTCAGCAGGTGCGGCGTGGACCCCAATTCCTCGATCACCGGCGCGATCGAGTCGAGCCGCTCCTGCTTGTGGTCGAGCAGGTACAGGTTCTTGGCACCCCCGGCAGCGAACAATTCAGCGGTACGTCGTCCGAAACCGCTTCCAGCTCCTGTAACGAAGACGTTGCGTCCCTCGAATCGTCGGCTCATCTCTTCCCCCGGTTCTCGATCTTGGTATTAGCAATTCAGGTCGGGACACGCCTGCGTGTCTGCCCGCGGCCCAGAACGTGAAGTTCATCCTAGTCAGGATCCGATCGTTGCTCCTAGGCGACCTGTTCAGTGGTTCACCGTGCACAACTGCCACGAGGGAACTAATGTGCTTGTCCCAGTCACGAGCAAAGGGGGACACGAAGTGCTCGATTACAACGAACTAAGGGACCAGGGGGGTCTTGATGTCTGGCCCGGTTTCGACGAACTGCCGTACGCGAAGACGCTTGAAGGCAATCCGGTCCAGTCGGGTCGTTTCGACTCTGGCGGACTTGGTAAGCGCACGATGACGGGTGTTTGGGCGTGCACGGAGGGCAGCTTCGAATACACCTATCCGGGCGACGAGATCTGCACTCTGCTCGAGGGCAGGATCCGATTGGTCTCAGCCGATGGGGAGTCGCACGAGTTCACCACGGGCGACACCTTCTACAATAGCAAGGGAGAGGTGTGGAACTGGACGGTCATCGAGCCGGTCCGCAAGATTTTCCACATCCACGATCCGGACTCAGACGACCTCGCCGACTGAGCGAAACCTCGTGCCGTCCGTGCACGCGACTCGCGTCACGGGCGAGTCTCAGAGCCGAGGCGGTCTCCCGCCCGCCTTGAAGGCGTCATTTGTCTGATGTATCGTCGGTCCATCGCCTGCCAGTAGCCGGGCGCGTCGTACTCCTGAAATTGGGGCCCGGAGCATGATCGATTCCGTGTTGACCACCGCGGTGACCGTTTCCGACATGGAGCGTTCGTTGGCCTTCTACCGCGACCTGCTCGGCTTTCGAGTGGCAGTAGAACTCCCTCCGCCGGCCGAACGAGAGCGTTGGGACGTGTACCATCAGCAAGTTTGTGGAGTGGACGACGCAGTAATCCGAGTCGTCTATATGGAAGCTCCCGACGGCCAGACCGCTCTGGAGTTGATCGAGTACACGACTCCAGGCCGGTCGCCACAGCCACCGAGCAATGTGGATCAGGGCGGAACGGTGATCATCGCCTTGGCCGTTACTGACAGCGAGAGTGCTGTGGCCCGGGCTCGTGAAGCCGGGGTCGAGACGTTGTCGGATCCGGTTCCCTATGTGACCGACGACGGCGTGTCTTCCAAGACCACATATCTGCGCGATCCCGACGGAACATTGGTGTGCTTTTTCGAGACAATTGAATCGTAGGCATATACACCAATAGGCAAAGAATATTACCAATCACATTATAAAATACCCGACAACTTGAAGACTGCATCCAATATGAGTTCCGCGTCGTCGCGCGCCGGGCATCATAGGCGTCCCTTAACCGATTACAACACCCGAACGGAGAAGCAGAATGAAAGATCCACAGGATGTCGTACTCCGCAATTTTGCGGCATTCAATGCCAAGGACGCCCAAGGAGTCATCGATACCTACACCGAGGACTGCATACTCATAGACGTCGCCGCGCCCGAGCCCACATACGGCAGTGCCTTCCTGCATGAGCACATGGCCAACCTCTCGAACGCATTCCCGGACATGCACATCGAGGACGAGCGCTGGGTAACCGGCGAGAACCTGGTAGCCGCGGAGTTCGTGCTGGTCGGCACCCACCTCGGGGAGTTCCTCGGCTACCCGCCCTCGGGAAATGTCATCCGTTGGGTCACTTGCAGCTTCTTCGACCTGACCGACGACAACGAGCGCATCTGGAAGGAGACCTACTACTACGACCTGGCCAGCGTTACCGCACAGCTGCAGCCGGCCGAGGACTGAGAGACCGATTCGAGCCGGCATCGGGCGCTCGGCAGAGAGGACTAGCAATGCAAACCAAGGCGTGCGATGTGGTGGCGGCCTATCTGGACGCCTTCTTCAACTCGCGCTGGGACGAGGTCCGATCCGCGCTGGCCGACGACTGCGTGGTCGTGGACCCGCTCATGCCCGATCCCGTGAAGGGTAAGCAAGAGGTGATGGATCTGCTGGCCTACTGCCATACGTGGGGCCACTATCACGGTGAGATCCTCAACATCTTCGGGGATGAGCGGCAGGTCGCCGTCCAGCTGTGGATTAGCGGCCAGGTGGTCGAGGCGCCCGAAGGCATGCCCGCTGAGGTCGTCGGTCGGGAGTTCGCCTTCGCGGAGTGCGACGTGTTCCAACTCGATGACGACCATCGCATCACCCAGGTCTCGATCTACGCCGACGTGGTCACGCTCCAGAACCAGTTGGGCCAGGAGTTCTGAAATGAGGGCCGCCCGGCTGCTCCCCGACGCCGACAGCCTCGCGGTCCTCGATGTGGAAGAACCTGAGCCGTCCGGAGACGAAGTCCTGGTGAGGGTGGTGGGCGCCGGCGTGTGCCGGTCCGACATCCACGTGCTTGATGGGGCCTTCGCCGACATGATCCGCCGGCCGGTGACTCCCGGGCACGAGATCGCGGGCGTCGTCGAAGCCATCGGCTCAGACGTGAGCGACCTCGATGTCGGGACGCCGGTAGCCGTGATGGTGGGCTGGGGATGCGGCCACTGTGAGGCCTGCGTGGGCGGCCACGAGCAGCTCTGCCCCTCCGGTGACGAGGCGGGCGCCACCGTTGACGGCGGGTTCGCGGAGTTGGTGCTGGTGCCGCACCGGCGTCACGTTGTGCCACTCGGCGATGTGTCGCCGTATGACGCCACTCCTTTCGGCTGTGCGGCGCTGTGCTCCTACGCGGCGGTCAAGCGGGTGGCGCCGTTCCTGTCGGGCCAGTCAACCCTCGTCATCCTTGGCGCTGGCGGGTTGGGCCTCTATGCCACCCACTACGCCCGCACCCTCACCGGGGCGCGCGTGGTGGCCGTCGATCCCCGTCCCGAGGCGCGCGACCTCGCCCTGGCCGCGGGCGCGCACGACACCGTCCCATCGGGCACTGACGCCGCGAGTGCGCTGAGCGAGCTGACCGTAGGGCGCGGCGCCGAGGCCGTCATCGACTTCGTCGGAACCGATGAGACGCTCGGGTTGGCTGCGGCCACGGTCGCGGCGCGGGGGATTGTGGCGTTGCTCGGCCTCGCAGGCGGTCATGTCGCCTTCGGCTTCGAGGCGCTCGCGCCGGAGGCCTCGCTGACCACGGTCGTGGCCGGCACCGTCCTCGACCTCCACGACGTAGTGCGCCTCGCCCAGCGCGACGCCTTCTCCATGCCCTTGAGCCCCTACCCTCTCGACGGCATCAACGAAGCTCTCTCCGATCTGCGCGCCGGCCGAATCAACGGCCGCGCCATCGTCCTCCCCGGGGGGCAGCCAGCATGACCGATCTTGTGCTGTCAGTCCCGGTGACCGTCACCGACCGCGAGCCGTTGTTCGAGTTGGCCCCGGCCTGACTCTCCATTGGCGATCGCCGCGTCGGGCCCTTGGCGGCCACGACAAGCACAATGAAAGGAACCAAGACATGAGAAGACTAACTATCATTCTCATAGCAATATTCTCAGTGGCCCTCATTGCGGCCGGATGTGGGGATGATGGCGATGACGAGGCTCCGGCCGCGCCGGCGGAGCCTGCTGCACAGCCGGCCGAGGAGCCTATGGAGGAGTCTGAAGAGGAGCCTATGGAGGAGCCGGCCGAGGAGCCTATGGAGGAGCCGGCCGAGGAGCCCATGGAGGAAGGCGGAACCATCGCCTTCAGCTTCGGCAACGAACAGGTCGGCATATACAAGATCGTGGCGGGCCCGGCCCGCCTGCAGGCTGAGAACCGCGGCTACGAGTTCCTGGAGGGAGCGGCCAACGGCGACTGCGACGCGCAGGTCCGCGACGTCGAGAACTTCGTCGTCCAGGATGTCGACGCCATTGTGGTCGTGCCGATATGCGGCATCGACGCCCTGGCCCCGACGCTCGAGGACGCCGAGGCCAAGGGAATCGTCGTAGTCGGCTACGCCAGCGAGATCCCCGAGACCGGTGACGGTGCAATCCTCTGGGACAACCGGGGCGCAGGCGAGTCCGTCGCGGCCGAAGCGCTGAGGTGGTTCGACGAGGACTTCACCGGCGACCAGAACGACTTCTCGTGGGTGCTGTTCACCTACGACGGATGCGGGCAGCCCTGCACGGACCGCACAGACCCCATCCGCGACATAATCACCGAGGCCACCGGAGTGGCGCCCCTCGAGTCCGAGGCGATATCCATCCCGCAGGGCCTGGACGACACCCAGGTCTTCTTCCAGTCGAATCCGAACATCGCCATGGTGATCGGAGTCAACGACGCCGGAGCGATGGGCGCCTACGAGGCGATCCTCGGCGAGATCGAGGCGGGTCGCGATGCGAGCACGTTCTTCGTGGCTGGCATCGACGGCCAGAACGAGGCCTTGGAGCTCGTGGCCGCGGGCGGTGGAGAGGGCGGCATCTACCGTGCCAGTTCCTCCCTGCTGCTCCACGAACTCGGCCAGACGGTCGTCGACCTCCCGGCCGACATCCTCGAGGGCAAGATCGAGGCTGGATCGGCGGACGCGGTCGTGCACATGGGATATCAGCTCATGTCAGCGAACAGTCCGCAGGACGCCCAGGACCTGCTGAACCTGTACGCCGAGTTCACCGGCGGCTGATCCATCGACGCTCTAGGGTGTTGCGCCTAGTCGACTGATCTGGTGCCATCCATGAGCCAATGTCGGAGAATCTGACTCCTTCAGTTTCAGGCCCTGGCCCGGCGAGCACGGTCGGAATCGACTCCGGACCGCGCATCGCCCGGGCCAGGGCCTGGTCTCTGCGCAACGGCATAGTCATCGCCCTGCTGGTCGAGGTGCTGTTCTTCTGGTCCCAGTCGGACAAGTTCATGACCGTGGACAACATCCGCCTCGTCTTCCTGCAGGTGGCGGTGGTGGGGATCATGGCCGTGCCCAGTGCTCTGCTGCTGATGTCGGGCTACATCGATTTCGCGGTCGGCTCCACGCTCGGATTGTCCGCCATGGTGCTGGGCCGGATGCTGGAGGTGGAGACGCCCGCCCTGCTCGCAGTGGTTCTCGCTATCGCGCTGGGGGGCGCCACCGGCGCGGCTCAGGGCGTGCTGGCCACACGACTCCGGTTCGCGCCCATCGTTGTGAGCCTCGGCTTTTTCACCGCGGTCCGGGGTTTCACGCTGGTGATCAGCGACGGGGACGTTCCCAGCGGCTGGGACAGGAGTTTCAGGGCGCTGGGTCGCAACCTGCTCCCAGGAACGCCCATTCCGTATCCGGTGGTGATCGCGGCCGCAGTCTTCGTGATCGGCGCCATCTTCCACACCAGGACGACCTGGGGTCGCCACGTGATGGCTCTGGGCGTCAACCCCGAGGCCGCCCGGCGGGCCGGGATCGATCTATACCGGCTGCCCCTGATGCTGTACATAGCCAGTGGCCTGGCGGCCGGGCTCGGAGCGGTCATCTCCGTCTCACGGCTGAACGCGGCGCCTCCAACCCTCGGTGATGGGGACGAGATAGCGGTCCTTAGCGCGGTACTTCTCGGAGGCGTGGCCTTCGGCGGAGGCAAGGGAAACCTGCTCGGCGTCGTAGCTGGCGTGCTGTTCATCGGCGTGCTGAACGATGGGCTGCTGCTGCTGGGGGCCAAGCCGTTCTGGGTGAGGGTGAGCGCCGGACTGGCTCTGGTGGCGGCCGCCGCGCTCGATGCTCTCAGCAAGTACGTGGCCCGTCGGGCCGCGGGCGGGACATGACCTCGCCACAGCCCGTTCTGGGTCAGCCGATGAAGGTCGAGAACGCCGCGCTCGAGGTTCGCGATATCGATAAGTCCTTCGGAGCCGTGAAGGCGCTTCAGCAAGTCAGCTTCGGAGTGAGGGCCGGAGAGGTGATGGGTCTGATCGGCGACAACGGTGCCGGAAAGTCGACGCTGATCAATTGCCTGGCCGGGATCATCAGGCCTGACGCCGGCCGTATCCTGCTCGACGGCGAGGAGGTCACCATCTCCTCTCCTTACGAGGCCCGGCAGCTCGGAATCGAGACGGTCCATCAGGATCTGGCTCTTATCGACACTCTCGATGTGAGCGGCAACCTGTTCCTGAACCGCGAGGTCCTGTCCGGACCGCGCGTCCTGAGATGGATGAACAAACGCCGGATGCATCGGGAGGCCAAGGAGATCCTTGAGGGTCTACGCATCAGCATTCCCTCGGTTCGCAATGCGGTTGAGAAGCTCTCTGGCGGCCAGCGCCAGGCGGTGGCGGTGGGTCGTTCGGTGGCGTGGGGCCGCCGGATCGTCCTCATGGACGAGCCGGCCGCCGCGTTGGGCGTCGAGCAGGCCCGTCTAGTCCTTGAGCTGATCACAACCCTCCGGGATCAAGGCCTCGCCGTTGTGCTGATCAGCCACAACATCCAAGCGGTGCTCGACGTGTGCTCCCGGGCCGTCGTGCTCCGCCACGGCCGCGCCGTTGCCGACCTTGAGCTGGAGGGCGTCACCGGGCGCGATCTCGTGCAGCTCATCACCACCGGGGAGATGGGCTGAGACCTCCTATGGCCGCACGATCAGCGGCTGGTCCTCTGGAACAGCGATTCGGGGTTCAATAGGATCGCCTGACCTACGACTTTGGAGGCCACCATGATCAAGGTAATCGGCACTGCGTACAAGCGCGACGACTTCACGACCCAGGAGTTCTTCGACTATTGGCGGGATGTCCACGCGCCCATCTCGGCGAAGATCGGCCCTATGCGGGGCTACGTGGTATCGGAGGTGATCAGCAAGGTCCAGGGAGAGCTCCAGGCCGAGGCGTTCATCGAGCAGTGGTGGGACGATGTGGAGTCGTTCGAGCGGGCCGCGGAGACGCCCGAGATGGCGGTCGCCTGGGAGGACGTGTCGAACTACGCGAAGACGACCGGGACGTTCTGGGTGACCAGGGAACACGTCTACATCCCGCCCCCGATCCCACGCGGCGGCACCCTGAGCAGGCAGGCCTGGCTCGCCTAGAGGGGCATATCCCCCACGTCAAGGACGTGGCGCGTCCAAGACGTCTCTCAGCTCTGGAACCCAATTGAGGCGGGCTTCGCTGAGCATCCCGTAGTTCGTGATGCTCAGGTCGCTGAAACCCATCCGGCTGATGGTGGCGAATCGGCGCCTGGCGTCGTCGAGAGTGGCCAGGTACTGCGGTGCGAGGTTCAGAACGACGTTGACCCTCGATCGGTCGAAGTAGCGGCCCGCGTACTCCAGCTCGGAGCGAGTCCAGCTCTCATCGACTTTGGCGGCGCCGGGACCGCCCGCCGTGTAGCCGAAGACGATCAGCCGGTCGAGGACTCGTGACCAGGCTGTGAAGTCGGTGCCCTCGATCCACGTGCTGTGCTCGAGCGTCGGCGGGAAGATGGCCGAGAAGGAGTGGAGCTCCGTGTTCTCGCGGTGACACCGCTCCGCCAGCGACGAGACGAGGGAGGCCACGGTCGCTTGCCTGTACGAGATGAGCGCCTGAAGGTCGTCGTTCGCTGCGAGTGCTTCTCTCACGTCCTCCACGCCGACGCTCCAGACGTCGTCGCGCCATCGTCTCTCCAACTCCCGGCTGATCGCTGCCCGCAGCGCAAGGATCGGGATCCCCTCCCGGCGGGCTCCGGCTTGGCATGCATCGCAGAAGCACAGCGACAGGAACAGCTCCTCGAGCGGCCCGTGACCGACGTACTCCGCCTCATGGTGGTGGAAATGGCGATAGCCGAGGTAGCCGACCGACTCAAGCTGGATGGCACCGAAGATATGCGTCCGGGCCAACTCGCCGACCAGGGACTCGGCGAATCGGCGAGCCTGCGGATGGGAGGGGCACAGCGCATAGCTGTAGGGGTTGCCGAAGCAGTTCCGCACGACGGCGAGAGGGAGCCTTCGGCCGAGTTCGGAGCCGTGCATCGGCATCGCCCATGCGTTGAGCCGGATTCCTCGGTTCGAGAGCGCCTCCGCCAGTCCCCACCAGAACCGTTTGCCCGATCTGGGTGCGGACTCCGACTCCATGTCGGCGAAGGGTGCCTCGAGGCTCTCGAACGGGAAGTTCGCCCCTGGCCCGCCTAGAAGGCGGACCTTGTGTTCCCGTGCTCGTGGTAGGAGCGCACGGCCGGAGTGATAGAGGACGCTGGGGCTTGCCGACGTGACGCCTAGTTCTTCCAGGCGCGCTGCGAACTGGTCGATCCCGTCATCCTCGATATCCCAGGGGAAGACCCAGAACCCGACTGGCATCTACCCTCCTGTCCTCGGTCTCAGTCCTCGACGGCGGCGGGCGTTCCTGACTCCGCAGCGCGACCGATCGCTTCCACGACTGCCTGGACGTGCACCGCGTCATCGATCGAAGCGACACCGGTGTGGGGTTCGCCCCGGACATGGGCCAGGAAGTCGAAGAGCTCGTCGCGGAGCGCTCCGCCCACTCCCAGCGCCGAGGCGGGGAACAGCGTGGACTCCGGCACATAGCTCCGCTCGTCGGTCATCAGCAGGAGTGACGGGCTGTAGAGGGAGAGCGCCTCGACAGCCGACGTGCCATGCACCTCGAAGTGCGCGTCCAGGACGCCCGCGCCCTCGTCCTCGCGCCCCAGCGGGCCGACGATGTTGGCCGGCGCGCCGTCGGGAATGAGCCAGGACGTCTCCAGCACCGCCAGCGTGCCGCCGTCGAACTCCAGGACGGCCACCACAGCCTCAGGCGGAGGCCCTCCTAGGAACTTCTGGCCCCACGCCGAGACGCGAACGCAACGCTGCTTGGTGAGCCACGTTGCCAGATCGATGTCGTGGACCATGCTCTCCAGCACGGGATGGCTGTGCTTGCCCCATGTCTCGAACCAGGTGCGGGAGCAGTTCCGCTTGGAACGAATCAACACCACCCGGCCGAGGCGCCCGCTGTTCACATGATCGTGCAGCAGCTGGTGGCGAGCCTCGTACCGCAGGATGTAGCCCGCTTGGAATATCAGGCCGTGCCGATGTGCGAGGTCCCTCAATTCCCGGGCCTCGGCCCAGGACAGGGCCAGTGGCTTCTCGGAGAAGACGTGGATGCCGGCCTCGAGGGCGACACGGGTGATTGCGGCATGGCTGTCGGAGGACGAGGCGACGATCACGCAGTCCGGTCTCATGTCCTGGAGCATCTCGACCGCGTCGTTGAAGATCCTCGCCTGCGGGTGTTCCTGCGATGCCTGTTGTCGGCGGTCCGTGCTCAACTCGGCAATGGCGAATTCGGTGACGAACGGATTGGCCGCGATGACCTGGGCGTGCCGTATGGCGAAACCGAAGCCTGCGAGCCCTACTCTCATTACTTGGTGACGCCCTGGGCCAGCCCCCGGACGACGTACCGCTGGAATATCAGCGCTAGCAGCACCGGCGGCACGACCGCGAGTACAGTCGCGGCCGCGAGCGTTGTCCAGTTGAATTGGAAGAAGCCGCGGAAGCCGGCAAGGACCGGTGGAATCGTCAACTGGTTGGTCAGAGTCAGTGCGTAGAAGAACTCTCCCCAGCTCTCGAGGAACACCAGGCACGCGGCCGCGATGAGGCCGGGCCTGGCGATGGGGCGGATCACGTACCAGAGCGCCTGCAGCCGCGAGGCCCCGTCCACCAGAGCGGCCTCGTCCAGTTCACGCGGCAGCCCGTCGAAGTAGTTCTTGAGTACCAGGATTGTGATCGGCAGCGTGAACGAGGTGTAGACGATCACCAGCCCGTAACGGCTGTCGATGAGGCCCAGGTCGCGGAGGGCGACGAAGAAGGCGGCCACGATCGCGATCGCGGGAACGAGGCGGGCAAAGAGGACGGCCAGGTAGGCCAGTCGGGAGCCGCGGTACTTGTACCGTGACATCGAGTACGCGGCCGTGCCGCCCAGGGCGAGATTCACCACGACCGTGAGGATGCCGACGGCGAGACTCTCTCCCAGCGCCGTCAGTACTCTGAGGCCTACTTGGGCGCCTCCGGGAGCGACTTGGCCGGCAAGGATCGCGCTGTAGTTCCCCAGCGTCGGCTCTTCCGGTATCCAGTGCGGTGGTACCGCCACTGCCTCCTCAGGAGTCATGAAGCTGCTGTTGACGAGGAACCAGAACGGGAACAGCACCCAGACAGCGAACAACACGAGAGCCGCGTACAGCAGTGCAGTGACCGCTCTTCTCCCCAGAACGGGCCGGCTCACAGTTCTGGCCGTCATCGCTGCTCGCTCACGCTTCCAACGGATTGTCTCGTCCGAGCAATATCAGTGCAATCGCGCTCACAAGCACTGCGACGACTCCCAGCATTACCGCGAGAGCCGACCCCGCTCCGATATCGGAGAATATGAAGAGTTGCCGGTAGAGGAGGATCGGCAGCAGGGTCGTCGCATCGCCGGGTCCGCCCTGAGTCATCACCCAGACCGTGTCGAATTGGAGAACCCCGTAGATCACGTTGATGACGACAACCACCAACAGCATCGGGCGGATCCAGGGGAAGACAATTCCGCGGAACCGTTGCCACGCGCCTGCCCCGTCGACCTTCGCTGCCTCGATCAATTCACTCGGGAGGGTCTGAAGAGCAGCCAGGAACAGGAGGGCCGAGAACGACGCCTGGTGCCAGGCCGCCGCCAGGATCGTGAAGACGAGCGCCCATTCCCGGTCGGCCAGGAACGGCTTGTAGTCCTCGAGCACACCGAGCTCGAACAGAACCGCGTTGAGCCCGCCCACCTGCGGGTCGATGAGCCATTTCCACATCACACCCGCGATGATGACGGGCGTGGCCCAGGGGATGATCAGCAGTGCCCGGGCGATGCCCCGCCCTCGCAGCGGCTGGTCGAGCAGCAGCGCGAAGAGCAGCCCGAGGACCGTGGCCAGGACGACGTATCCGGTCGTGTACTGCAAGGTGACCACGAGCGATTCAACGAAGGAGTCGTCTCCGAGAACCTTCGCGTAGTTGTCGGTCCCGACGAACGTCGCGGGATCGTCTGAGAGAGGGACCCGCTGGAAGCTGTACACCAGGGTCTGCACACCGGGAATGCCGACGACCAGGATCAGCGAGATGATCGCGGGGAGCGCGAGGACCAGGCCGAACATCCGGTCGTTCAGCCGAGACCCGGGCCGGGGAAGCGCCTGGGCGCCGGTACTACTGCCCGCCCCGACCCTGGAGACCATCGTTCGTCATGTCAGCACGCGAGGGTCCGAGCGGCAATGCGGAGTGCGCTCCTGTCGCCTCTCGGAGCTTTAGGCGATCCCCGCGAATGGGTCAGTGTTACTAGCCCGCCGCCAGCTCTACCGCGTCGTCGGCCATGTTCGCCACCGTTTCTGCTGGTGTCGCGTCCCCGGCCAGCATGTCGTTGACGCGCTCGCCCACCTTGACCTGGAATCCCTGGTACCAGCTCAGCGCTCTTGCTGCCGGTGTCGCCGCTCTGTCGTACTCCGACGTGATCACCCCGAGGTCGTAGTAGTCGGGATACGCGGCCTGGATGGCGGGATCCTCGAAGAATGACGGGTACGGAACGGCCAGCGCGGCAGCCTCGACCCAGGTCAATGGAACGGTGAAGTTCCCGTCGTTGTCGGCCCCCGTGTAGAACTTCAGCAGGTCCCACGCGTCATTAAGCGCCGTGCCTTCCAGGTCTGGACCCATCTGGACGACTTCGCCGGCTAGGAGCGTTTGGCCCGCTCCCGGCATCGGGGCCATCCGCAGGTCTGCGGCTGCCGGTCCTCCGACATCGTTGAAGATCTTCAACCAGTAGTCGTGACCCGCATAGAACGCGAATGTTCCCTGCGTCATTCCGCCGATGAGTTCCGGATTGTCATCGGTGAGAATGGTCGGCGATGTCAACCCGTCCTGGTACATCGCCCGCCACCACTCCAGAACATCCACAGACCTCGGATCATCAGCGAATACCGGCTGGGCAGCATCATCGAACGCGGTGATTCCCTCTCCTAGGAGAGTGGCCATGAGGTATTCCTCGATCCGCTCGTTGAGCCATGACGACTCGTAGGGAGCGTCGGAGATTCCGTCAGCCTTGATCTTGGCGCACTGGTCGTAGTACTCCTGCAGCGTTTGGGGCGGGCCGGAGAATCCTGCCTGCTCGACCATCGCCGCGTTGTAGTGGTTCATGAAGACTGCCGAGAAGTAGGGCAAGCTGGTGATCTGTCCGTCGGCCGTGACAAATCGTGATCGTGCGCCCGGGTAGAGCGCATCGATGCGCTCCTCCACGCCCGGCAGGTCATTCAGAGTCCGATTCCACCCGTTCTCGAGGAATTGGCCCAACAGGTAGGTGAAGTTGTAGAAGAGGTCGGGTCGGTCTCCACCCCGGAACCTCGTCTGGATCGCAGCCGGGTAACCGGTTACGGGAAGCACCTCGAGTTCAACCGTTCCGCCTGACACGCTCATCCAAGTGTCCAAGTGCGCCTGGATCGTGTCGGGCAGGAAGTCCCAGCCGACAAACCGCAGCGTCCTCCGCGTCGCCTCGGGATCTTCTCCGCTGCAAGCGGCGAGCAGTGCCGCTGCGGCTGGGAGTGAGAGTCCGAGACCCATGGCTCCCTGAAGAAACCCGCGTCGTCCGAAACGGCTGCCGGAGATCGACGTGAGCTCCTCGTTTCTCGCGTCACTTCCCCCGGAATAATGGTCCTTAGAGCTTTCGCGCATTTTCATACCCCCTAACGCGAAATACAATTCACCAGGCTTCACAATAGGCAGGCTGAAATTCCTGCGCCAAACCGCGCATCCTGGCTGAGAATCAGCTCTCAACGGTCCGCCGGTTTGGGTGAGCCTAAGCTCTCGGCCGGTGCACTCTTTGAGCGTCGATGCCGGCATCGGCGTCCCGATGAGCGACGGGACGAAACTCGCCACCGACGTGATCCGGCCGGCCGGCGGCGGTTCGGTTCCCGCCGTCGTCGTGCGAACTCCCTACAACCGCCGCACTCCGGCGTCGCGCGGACTGCAGGTTGATGGGTTGGGTCTGGCCGAGGCCGGCTACGCGGTGGTGATCCAGGATGTGCGGGGCCGGTTCGGCTCCGGTGGCGACTTCGAGCCTTTCGTCGATGAGCAGGCCGATGGGATCGACACCATCGAGTGGGTGGCCGGGCAGCCCTGGTGCAACGGGCGGGTCGGCATGGCTGGCATCAGCTATCTCGGCTACTGCCAGCTGGCCGCAGCCGCGAGAGGCCCGGAGCCCCTGGAGGCGATCATTCCCGGGCTCACACCGTGCGATGTGCGCGACGGCTGGATCTGCGAGGGCGGGGAGCCGAACCACGGATTCAACCTCGCATGGATGCTCGGAGCCTTGCTCCCGGCCGATCCTCGCATGGCCGACCCGACTGGGGCGCTCGATGCGTGGTCCCGGCCCGGCACGACCGCGGCCGCTGGCTCGGCGGTCGACCAACTCATCGCCGGCAGTCCGCTGGCGGGAGCCTGGCTGGAGTGGAACCGGCCTGCTCCGTACGCCGGGGATCCGTCGATCCCGACCCGCGACACCATCGCGGGCGTGCCGATCCCGGCCCTCGTGGTGGCCGGCTGGTTCGACGTGTTCCAGCCCTCGACATTCGAGCTCCACGACGCACTGATCGAGTCTGTGCTCGTCGCTGGCCCATGGGGCCACCGCGGGCTGCCCCTGGCCCGCGACGCGGGGGCACGCGATCACGGAGCGGCGGCCGCCTTCGACCTCGCAGGCGCTCAACGGATGTTCCTCGATCAGCACCTGCGCGACGCCGACACCGCCCCAGCCGGGGCGCGGGTGTTCGTGACCGGCGCCAACCGCTGGGAGCGGCTCGCAACCTGGCCGCCCCCGACCAGCCGGCTTGGCCTGTTTCCCGCCGCGGGCGGCCAACTCGGCGACATGGCTGAGGAGGCCATGGTCGATGTGGACCTCGATGCCGAAGATCCGACGCCCTCCGTAGGGGGGCGGGTCTTCCCTTGGGCCCCCGACCTGGTGCCCGGCCCCTTCGACCAGACGGCCCGAGACGCACGCCGCGATGTGGTCACCTTCACGTCCGAGCCGCTGTCCAATGCCGTGACCGTTGCTGGAGGAGTGACACTCACGGTGGTGGCGGACGCCGATCAGCCCGAAGGCATGGTGTTCGCGACACTCAGCGACATGGGGCCCGACATGTCGGTGTGGAATGTCGCCGACGGCGGCGCGGCCGTCACCGGGCCGAGCACTCGGGTCGATCTCGGCCACGCGGCCCACCAGTTCGGTGCCGGGCACCGCATGCGCCTGACCCTTTCTTTCGGGGCGTTCCCCCGGTACCGGTGGCGAGCGGGCTGCGGCCGCCGGCGGGTCGCCCTCGGCGCGGGAACCCGACTCGAGATGGGGATTCTGTGATGAAGATCGACCGTGTCGAGGTCTCGCACGTCACCATGCCGCTGCTGTATCCGTGGAGGACGGCGTCACACGAGATACCGGCCATCGACAGCCTGCTGGTGAGGATCACCAGCGGGGAACTCGACGCCTGGGCCGAGTCCTGTCCCTTCGGGGCGCCCGGCTACAGCCCCGAGTACGCCCGGGGCGCCTTCGCAGTGCTCCGGGACTGGCTCGCGCCAGCGGTTGTCGGCGCCGAGATCGGTTCCGGTGAGTTGCTCCAGGAGAGGCTGTCGCACTTCAAGGGCAACTACTTCGCCAAGGCCGCGCTCGATGTGGCCTGGTGGGTCCTCGAAGCCCGACGGGTCAAGGAGCCGCTGCATGTGCTGCTCGGCGGCCGGCGCGATCGGGTGGAGGTCGGAGCCGACTTCGGCGTCATGGACTCGCTCGACGATCTCGTCGCCGCGGTGGACGGTGCCGTCAGGGCCGGCTACCGGCGCGTGAAGCTAAAGTTCCGGCCGGGCTGGGACATGGACATGCTGAAGGCGGTCCGCTCGACCTTTCCCGACCTCACCGCCCACATCGACTGCAACGCGGCTTTCCAGCTGTCCGATCTTGATCTCTTCCGTGCGGTCGACCGGTTCGAGCTCGCGATGATCGAGCAGCCGCTGCAGCACGACGACCTCCTCGATCATGCCAAGCTCCAGGCGCAGATCGACACGCCGGTGTGTCTCGACGAGAGCATCGTCTCGGTCAAGGGTGCCGAGCACGCCGTCGATCTGGGCAGTTGCCGCTACATCAACGTGAAGCCGGGCCGGGTCGGCGGGCTGACGGTTGCGAAGTCGATCCACGATCTCTGCCGGGACTCCGGCATCGGATGCTGGGTGGGCGGCATGCTGGAGAGCGGGGTGGGCGCGGCAATATGCGTCGCGCTCGCGACGCTGGAGAACTTCACCTACCCGTCGGACATCTTCCCCTCCTCGCGCTTCTACGCCGAGGACCTCGCCGATCCGGCCGTGTGCTTCGAGACAGCGAGCGACGGCGGGTGTTACGCGGTGGCCGGCGAGGAGGCCGGCATCGCGCCGGTGCCCAGACCCGACCTTCTGGAGCGCCTGACGGCAGACCGGTTCGTGGTCGAGGCGTGATGCTGCGGGTGTCGGCTCGGCCTCAGACCAGTCTCGGTGGGACGGCGAGACTCTCGATAGCGTCCTTGGCCATGCCAATATGGGCCTGGCCGTCATGGAGGGCGATGGCTCCGTGACCCGGGAGGAGTGAATCGAACTCCAGCTCGGCCAGCGCCAGGACGGTTGCCAGCGAGGCCTGGAGATCACAGTCCGGAATGGCCTGTAAGTGCAGCTTTCCCCACGCGAAGATGGCGTCGCCGGCGAAGAGGTACGTCTGCTCGCCCCCCTCGACGAGGAACGACCCGTGGCCGCCGCAGTGGCCCGGTGTGTCGAGATAGGTGAGCGTCAGCCGGCCCACCGACCGTTGGTCGCCGTCGGTGAGCAGATCATCGACGGGACAGGGCTCGTAGGAATAGCCGTCGGGGAAGATCCCGGCGGCCTGAGCCCGAGCAAAGGACGTGGCCTCGTGATCGCCCGCCTCGAGCGCTCGCCCGGTGGCCGCGCCGGTCACGACGGCCAGTCCGAGGCGCTCGCGGTAGACCGATGCGCCCCCTGCGTGGTCGGTGTGGTGGTGGGTCAGGAACAGCCTGGTGACGTCGGCCGGGTCGAAGCCGGCGCTCCTGATGTTGCCGGTGACGCGCCGGAACCCGGTCTCGGTGCCCATGCCGCACTCGACGAGGGCCTGCTCGTCACCGCCGTCGAGGAGATAGCAGTGGGCGTCGAAGTCCGACGAGACGCCGAAGCCGCTGAGCGTGCCACCGCCTACCAGATGAACGTCGGATGTCAGTCTCACGATCCGCTCCTTTCGGTCAGTTCTCGGGCACGTCGTAGGTCTGGGCGCTCAGGGCGCCGTCCACGACGAGGTTGATGCCGGACACGTACCTGGCTTCGTCCGAGGCGAGGTACAGGAAGGCGTTGGCGATGTCGTCGACCGACGTCAGCCGGTTGGCGGGCACCGCCGGGAAGCCCTCGGAGCGCCATTTGTCCATCAACTCCTCGCCCACGATGTCGACTGACTGCTGGGTGTCTCCGGGGCCCGGAGCGACGCAGTTGCACCGGATGTTGTAGGGGGCGCACTCGACGGCGATCGCCTTCGCCAGGGCCACAACGCCGGTCTTGGCCACGCAGTAGGGCGTGCACCCTCGACCGTGCCCGAGCGCGGCGATCGATGAGGTGAACAGGATGACGCCACCGCCGGTCTCCTTCATCGCTCGGGCCGCCCGGTTGCCCAGAACGAAGTAGGCGTCGAGGTTCACCGACAGGATCCGGCGCCAGGTCGCGTCGCTCACGTCAACGAACTCGGACAGGTCCCAGGCGGCCGCGTTGGACACCATGACGTCGAGCTTGGGGTCGATGGCCAGAGCCTGGGCCACCGCTTCGGCACAGTTCTCCATGACGCTGAGATCGCAGTTGAGCAGGTGCGGCGTGGCCCCCAGTTCCTCGATCACCGGCGCGACCGCTTCCAAGCGCTCCTGGTTGTAGTCGACCAGGTAGAGGTTCTTGGCGCCCTCGGTCGCGAACAGTTCGGCGGTGCGGCGTCCGAAGCCGCTGCCCGCTCCCGTCACGAAGATGTTGCGTCCTTCGAATCGTCGCATTGTGTCGGTACCCCCGCTCCTAGTGGGCCGTCCAGCCTCCGTCCACCGTCAGGACCGAGCCGGTCACATACGACGACGCGTCAGAGGCCAGGTAGATGACCGCTCCGGCGATCTCGGGCAACTCGCCCCAGCGTTGCAGGGCCACCTCCTGTCCGATCACCCTGACGCTATGCTCGCTGTGCTGGTGGGCCCGGTTCATGTCGGTCAGGAACGGGCCGGGAGCGATCGTGTTCACGTTCACGCCCCGCGGCGCCCACTCCATGGCTAGCGCCCGCGTCAACTGCACGACGGCGCCCTTGGAGGAGGTGTAGGCGGTGCGGTCGGGTGCGGCCACCAGCCCGAACGTCGACGACACGTTGATCACCCGCCCGCAGCTGGACTCCCACAAGTGCGGGGCCGCAGCCCGGCAGATCAGCCAGGGGCCGGTCACGTTGACGGCCAGAGACTCCTCGAACTGGCCCGGCTCGAGATCACCGATGGCGCCCCGCACGAGGATCCCAGCGTTGTTGACCAGGATGTCGAGACCGCCCAAGCGCTCGACCACTCCGGCCACCGCGGCCTCGACCGAGTCTCCGTCGGTGGCCTCCATCTCCACCCCCAACGTCTGGCCCCCGGTGGCCGAGGCGATCTCGGCTGCCTTGGCCTCCGCGTCGCCGAGGCTGCGGCTGGTCACGGCCACACGTGCGCCTGCGAAGCTCAACGCCTCGGCCATCACCGCGCCGAGCCCCCGGGATCCGCCGGTAATCAGGGCGGCGCGTCCGTCGAGGCGGAACAGGTCGAGCGGGTTGGGCGCTTGGGGCCTCCTCGGAAGTCTCGGGTTGGTATTGGGTCGTGTGTGCCAGGTTCCGACCCGAGATCCTGCGGTCTAGGAGCTGTGGGCCTCCTCGTAGCTGGGTCCCCCCGATTCCTCGACCCAGTAGCGACGGGCCCAGCCGACGCCCTTCCAGGTCTTGATCTTGTCGGGGACCAGCTTGATGAGCCAGCGAGGCTGCTGGAGGGTGGACACCAGATAGGTCGGGCCGTTGGGGCCGAGGTACCGGTACGACATCTGCTCCGCGACCTGCACCCAGCGGCCGCCGACGTTGGGCTCCTCCTCCACGGTGGCTGTGCCCTCCATGTACACCTTCGGGATCTCCACCGACTGGCCCGACTCGTCGGGGTCGCTGTGGGGGGCGTCGATGACCACGCTGACCCGCCCGTCGGCCTGGATGTACTGACACCACAGGGCCCGCTGGCGGCCGACGAAGTACAGCGCCTCGCCGTCCCACTGGTACCACACAGGCATCACGTAGGGCGACCCGTCGGGCTTGATGGTGGCCAGGCGGGCGATGGGGTTGCCCGCCAGGAACTGCTCCATCTCCTCGGCTGTCAAGCCGCCCAGATCGCCTCGGAAACTGCTCATAGTCGACCGCTCCTTTTCTCACTGGTCGAGGCCAGACAGTACCATCGCGCCGATGGATCCGACCAAGCCGGTCGATGGCGCTTTGGAAGCCGCGGGTGCCAACGGCACCGGCTCCGATGTGGCCCTTTCAGTGCGCGGCCTCGTAAAGACCTTCGAGGTGGGCGGCGGCTGGCTGGGCGGCGAGAAGGGCGAGGTGTCGGCGGTGGCCGGCGTGTCCTTCGACATCGGCTTCGGGCGCACGCTGGGTCTGGTGGGGGAGTCGGGCTGCGGGAAGTCCACCACCGCCCGGTGCATCCTTCGCTTGATCGAACCGACCTCGGGTGAGGTGGTCCTGCAGCGCCCGATAGCGGACGGCACGACCGAGAGGATCGACATCATCGCCAGCAGCCGGGCCGACCTGCGCCGGCTGCGCCGCGACATGCAGATCGTGTTCCAGGATCCCTTCGCCTCGCTGAACCCCCGCATGACGGTGGGCCAGGCCCTGCGCGAGCCGCTCAAGGTGCACACCTCGATGCCCCGCACGGAGCAGGACACCAGGGTGGGCGAACTGCTGCGGCTGGTCGGCCTCAATCCCCGCATCATCGACCGCTACCCCCACGAGTTCTCCGGCGGGCAGCGCCAGCGCATCGGCGTGGCCCGGGCTCTGGCCTTCGATCCCGGCTTCCTGGTGCTCGACGAGCCGGTGTCCGCGCTCGATGTGTCGATCCAGGCCCAGGTCCTGAACCTCCTCGACGAGCTCCAGCAGGAGTTGGGCCTCACCTACCTGTTCATCGCCCACGATCTGGCGGTGGTGCGCCACGTGTGCGACGACATCGCGGTGATGTATCTGGGCAAGATCGTGGAGCGCACCTCCGCCGAGCGGCTGTTCGCGGAGTCGATGCACCCCTACACCCATGCCCTGCTGTCGGCCGTTCCGGTGCCCGACCCGGACTTGGAGCGGGGAAGGCTGCGCATCCTGCTCGAGGGGGATGTTCCCAGCCCGCTGAACCCCCCAACGGGATGCCGCTTCCATACCCGTTGCCATGTGGGCCGCGACCAGGAGGTGTGCCGGGTCCAGGAGCCTCCTCTCGATGAGGTGAGCGAGGGCCACTGGGTGGCCTGTCACTTCCCCGAGGCCCGCCAGGTCGTATAGGGGTCGTTCAGAGAATGAGACCATCGCAGCCCATCGCGGGGATGCCGCGCTCGGGCATACGCGAGGTCATGGAACTGGCCAACTCCATTGACGGCGCCATCCGCCTGGAGACGGGCGAACCCAACTTCGACACCCCCCGCCATGTCTGCGAGGCCGCGTCCGAGGCCGCGTTCGACGGGTTCACCAAGTACACCTCCAACGCCGGGATCCCCCCACTGCGCGAGGCGCTGGCGGCCAAGGTCACCGAGCGCAACGGCATCGATGCCACCGCCGATCAGGTGGTGGTCACCTCCGGTGCCGTGGCCGGGATCTACAGCGCCATGGTCTCGCTGGTCGACCCCGGCGCGGAGATGCTGCTGGGCGATCCGAGCTGGCCCAACTACGCCCAGATGATGACGCTGCTGAAGATAACGCCGGTCCATTTCCCGCTGCGGCCCGAGGCCGATCTGGTCCCGCAGGCCGCCGACGTCGAGCCGCTGATCACGGAGCGCACGCAGGCCATCCTGCTCAACTCTCCCGGCAACCCGACCGGCGCGGTCACCGATGCCGCCGCCCTGGCCGAGCTGATGGAACTGGCCCGCCGGCACGACCTGCTGGTCTTCTCCGACGAGGTCTACGACGAGATCTCCTTCGACGGGCCGTACACACCGGCCGCGCCGCTGGACACCGACGGGCGGGTGATCACCTTCTTCAGCTTCTCCAAGACCTACGCCATGACCGGTTGGCGGGTGGGCTACCTCGTGGTGCCGCCGGGCGTGTCGCCCCTGATCGTGCGGGCCCAGGAGCCGATCACGTCGTGCGTCAACGCCCCCGCGCAGATGGGCGCCCTGGCCGCGGTGACCGGTCCGCAGGAGTGTGTGGCCGAGATGCGAGACGCCTACCGGCGCCGTCGCGATCTGGTCACCGGGTTCCTGACCGGCCGGGGCATTCCCCACGTGAGGCCGCGGGGCGCCTTCTACCTGATGATCGATGTGAGCGGCAGCGGCTGCTCGGGCAAGGACTTCGTGCTCCGACTGCTGAGGGACAAGCGGGTGGCGGTGGTGCCGGGCGACACGTTCGGTCCCGGCTCGGGCCGGTTCGTGCGCATCTCATTGGCCACTGCCCCGGATCTCTTGATGGAAGGAGTCGAGCGCCTAGCCGACGCCATCGAGGAGTGGGGTAGCTGACCGCCGAGAGGTCGGCAGGATGCTCAGAAGTTGAACAGCGACATGGCGGTGCCGCCGCGGATCATGTCGCGTTCGGCCGAACCGATGCTGCCGAGAAGTTGGTCGATCACGCCCAGGGTCTCGGGGTAGCCGGGCTCCTCCCGTATCCAGGGCCAGTCCGAGGCCATCAGCATGCGCTCCGCGCCGAAGGCGGCATGGATGCGGTCGGTGGTCTCCTGGAGGTCCCGGTAGGGATAGGGAGCGCCGCTGAAGGCGTAGTGACCCGACAGGTGGACGTGAACGCTGGGGTGCTTGGCGGCCAGCGCCTCCACTACCTCCAGGCCGGGCGGGGGGAGCGGCATGTCGAACCGGGGTCGCCGGTGGTCGTCCACCCGCAGTTCCAGGTGCATGTTGGGTAGGAACCCCAGATGGTTGAGCACCACCCTCAGCCCGGGGAGCAGGTCCAGGCAGCCGTCGAGGAGCGCCACCTGGTCGGCAGGCCCGTAGAACCAGGCCTTCATCCCGGCGTCGCGCATGGCGGCCAGAGCAGGGAACGCGGCCAGCGACTCGGGATCGGAACCGGGCTCACCCTCCAGGCCGTAGAACCGGACGCCCTCGATCCCGGCGTCGATCCTGCGCTGCAGGGTGGCCAGCGGATCGGAGTCCTCGAAGTCGTACACGGCGACACCCGCGAACCTGCCCGGGTAGTCGGCCAGCACTTCGGCCAGGTAGCGGTCGTGCTCCGACAGGGCGCAGATGACGGCCCGATCCACTCCGGCGGCGTCCATTGCCTCCAGGAGGCGTCCCGCGGCCTCCTCGCGCTCGGGCGGCGCCATGACGTCGAAGATGGCCCGGGGATAGTCGTCGCTGAGGGCCTTGAACAGGTGCAGGTGGCCATCCACTACGTCCATGGCTTCTTGCCTTTCTGGTTCGTCTCTACTCGTCGGAGTCTTGCCGGTTCTCGGTCTGCTCTGCGATCCAGGCGAGGTGGTAGGCGGTGAGGTGCCGCCTCATGAACATCACCAGCTGCTCCACCAGGTGGGGGTGCTCCTGTAGCAGGGTCGGGCCTCTCAGCGCGGTGCCCGTCGAAATCCACATGTTCTGGCCCCGCATACTCGAATGGCTCGTCCGCACATGCTCGTGTACGGGCTCGTCGTGGGCGCCGGTGAACAGCACCCGCATGGAGGGGACCGACCCGATGCTGTCGTCGCCGTCGTCAGCACCGCCCGGTCCGGGCACGGGGCTGATCACGGCATGGACCGGGGCGCCGTGCTCGCTGCCCAGCGCGAAGGCGGCACCGGCCGCGGTCCCGTGGACCACCAGCCCGCAGGGGCCGAAGGCGCCTTGCACCTCGGCCAGCGCGCCGGTCACGTCATCGACAGTGGCCGACGGGTCGGGCTCGCCGTCGGAGAGGCCGTGGCCTCGCAGTTCCAGGCAGATCACCCGGAAGCCCGCCGCTCTCACTGCGGGCGCCACCGATCCCCAGGCGTCCAGGTCCTCGCCGAGGTCGTGCACGAACAGCAGCGGCGGCCCGTCGGCAGGATGCTCGACCCCCCGCAGAACTGTCCCGTCGGCCAGCGCGACCTCTATCGGGTAAGGCTTCGATAGCGCCATGTCAGCACGCGGTCAGAACGGCTGGGGGTTGAAGCAGCGGAACCCCACCCCGGCCTCCACCTCGTGGGGGGGATGGTCGGTCCAGCACGGCTCCAGGGCGTGGGGGCAGCGGGGAGCGAAGCGGCAGCCCGGGGGCATCATCTGCATGGGCGGGACCAGACCTGGGATCGGGACCAGCTCCCGGCGCTTGCGACTGGCGTGGGGAAGGGCCCGGAGCAGGCCCTGGGTGTAGGGATGGCGCGGGTTGGAGAACAGTTCGTCGACCGGGGCCTCCTCCACGATCTCTCCGGCGTACATCACGGCCACCCGGTCGGCGATGGACGCCACCACGGCCAGGTCGTGGGTGATGAGCAGCATCGACATGTGGCGGTCCTGCTGCTCCTGCCGGAGCCGCTCAAGGATCTGGGCCTGCACGGTCACATCGAGCGCGGTGGTGGGCTCGTCGGCGATGAGGATCTCGGGGTCGAGCACCAGGGCGGTGGCGATCATCACCCGCTGGCGCATCCCGCCCGACAGTTCGTGCGGGTACGAGTCGAACCGCTCCTCGGGGGCGGGCAGGCCCACGGCTCTAAGGATGTCGACGCTCATGTCGCGGGCTTCGGCCTTGGTGGCGTCGCGGTGGGTGCGGATCACCTCGGTCATCACCTGGCCCACCGTGAACACCGGATCGAGCGATGTCAGCGGATCCTGGAAGATCATCGAGATGCGTTCGGAGCGGACGTCTCGGACCCGGCGCGCCGGCATCTGCGTGAGGTCGCTACCGTCGAAGACGATCTCACCGGAGGTGATGCGCACCGGGGGAGTGGGCAACAGCCGCATGATCGACAGCGCGGTGATGGTCTTGCCGCATCCGCTCTCGCCCACCAGGCACAGCACCTCATTCGGTTGGATGTCGAAGGACACGTCGCGGACCACGTCGAAGGCGCCTTCCGGGGTGGCCACCGCGGTGTGGAGGTTCCGGACCGACAGGACCGGCGCCCCGGTCGAGCCGTTGGTGGCGGCCGGAGCCGCGGACGTGCTCACCGCGGGCTCATGCCTTGCGCAGCCGGGGGTTGGCCACCGTGTAGCCGACATCGGCCGCCCAGTTGCTCAGCACGACGATGGCGATCAGCACCAACGAGAAGAACTGGGCCACCGGGTAGTCGCGTCTCAGCACCGCGTTGACCAGCACCTGGCCCAGGCCGGGCCAGCCGAAGATCGTCTCCACCACCAGGGCGTAGCCGACGATCTGGCCGATCCGCAGGCCGGCCAGCGAGATGATGGGCACCATGGCGTTGCGCAGCACGTGCTTGCCGATGATGCTCGCCTCGGACAGGCCGCCTGCCCGCAGAGTCCTCACGAAGTCCTGGCCGAGGTTCTCCAGCATTGCCGACCGGGTCATCCGCACCGTCAGGGCGATCCCCTCCATGGCCAGCACCACCGCGGGCAGGATCAGCTGCTTGAAGCTGCAGCATCCGGCCGACGGCAGCCATCCCAGCGTGGACGCGAATAACCACACCGTCAGCAGGGCCAGCCAGAAGTTGGGCACGGCCATGCCGGCCACCGAGAACGTCATCACCGAGCCGTCTGCCCAACTGTTGCGTCTGACCGCGGCCAGGATGCCCAACGGGACCCCGATGGCGAACACCAGCCCGAAGGCGGCGGCCCCCAGTATCAGGCTGTTCTTGCCGTGGTGGGTGAGCATGTCGAAGATGTCGGCGTTGTTGGTGAGCGACTTGCCCAGGTCGAAGGTGAGCAGGCGGCCCATGTAGCGGAAGTACTGCTCGTGGACGGGGTCGTTCAGGCCCAGCAGCTCCCGGAACTCCTCGCGCTCCTCGTAGGAGGCCGAGGCCGGCAGCCGGGCCGACACCGCATCGCCGCCCGAGAGCCGGATGGCGTAGAAGACCGCGATCGACGACAGCAGCAACACGATGAGCGTGTAGATGGTGCGGGCTGCGATGCGCTTCATGCCAGGATGCCCCTGGTGCTCATTGCTCGTCCACCGACTTGGCCTCGTGGCGCAGGCGGGGGTCGAACACATCCCGCAGCCCGTCGCCGATGAGGCTCACCGACAGCACCACCAGCACGATGGCGATGCCGGGGATGGTCGACTCCCAGTGGTTCAGCCGCAGGAAGTTGCGGCCGTCGGCCACCATCTGCCCCAGGCTCGGGGTGGGAGGCTGGGCGCCCAGGCCGATGAACGACAGGGCGGCCTCGGCGATCACGGCCACGGCCACGTAGTAGGACGCCAGCACGAAGGCGGGGGCCAGGATGTTGGGGAATATGTGGCGCCACATGATGCGCATGGACGAGTAGCCGCCGGCCCGGGCCGCCTCCACGAACTCCCGCTGCGACAGGGTCAGAACCTCGCCCCGCACGACGCGCGCGATGGCTGCGGTGTTGACCAGCCCGACGGCCAGGATCACCGGGAACAGGCCCCCGCCCATCCCTCCGACGAACAGCACGGCCAGCAGGATCAGCGGGAAGCCCCAGATGAAGTCGACGGCCCCTCCGATGGCCCGGTCGGTCCAGCCTCGCAGGTAGCCGGCCACCATGCCGAGCACGATTCCGGCCACCAGCGCGAGCAGGGTCACGCCGGCGGCCACGGTGAGGCTCACCCTGATGCCCACGAAGACCCTCACGGCCATGTCCCGCCCGAGGGCGTCGGTGCCGAAGATATGGCCGTCGCTGAGCGGCTTGAGATGGATGGCCGAGTAATCCTGGGAGACGTAGTCACCGCCGGTCAGCCACGGACCCAAGATTCCCGCGGCCAGCACCACCACGCCGAGGGCCGACCCCAGCAGCAGCAGCCGGTTGTGGCGCATGCGGCGAAGGCTGCGCCGCATGCCGCCGATGTGCTGGGCCTCCTCCAGCTCCAGGAGCCGGTCCTCCCAGTCGAGACGGCGCGCCTCGACTACTGCTGTTGCGCCGTCGGTGGCGGCGTTCACGGCGCCGCCGCGCTTGGATGCAGGCTCTGCGCCTCTGAGCCCTCTAGCCCTCGATCCACGTGTCGTTGTAGTACGGGTAGAGGTTCCACACGAACGGCTGCCAACCATGCACCTTGTTGTGGTGCACGAAGGTGGCGTTCTGGTTCATGATTGGCAGGTAGGGCAGTTGCTCGGCCCAGGCCAGCTGGAACTCCGACGAAGCGGCCTGCGCCTCGGCCTCGGTGCCCGACTGCTGCCACGCGGCAATGGCGTCGTCGATGCGGGGCTCTACCGCGTGAGAGAAGTTCGGCACCGGGATGGTGGCCGACCAGCCGAACAGGATGAGCACATCGAGGGGGATGGGCCACAGCCAGAAGAACAGCGACATCTCCACCGAGTCGCGTCCCGGCCGGCTCTGCTCGGCGAAGGCGAGGCCGCGGTCAACGACGTTGAGGTTGGCCCTCACGCCGACCTTGGCGAACTGGGCCGACACCGCGGCGGCCACGTTCTTCTGCACCGACTCGTCCTCGACCAGGTAGCGGAACTCGAAGCGGTTGCCGTCGCGCACCCGCACGCCGTCGTCGCCCATCACCCAGCCGGCCTCGTCGAGCTTCTGGTTGGCCAGATCCACGTCGAACTGGTTGAACTGCTCCACCGCCGGGTCGTACTGGCGGTCGGTGGTGGGGAACGGCCCGTAGGTGGCCGCGCCGTTGCCAGCCAGGATGGCGTTGACCATGCCCTCGCGGTCCAGCGAGTGCGACAGCCCCTGGCGGGTCAGCACGTCGCCGAACAGCTCGTCGTAGTCCCGGTTCATGGCCAGGTGGAAGCCCGACCACTCGGGATGGCGGATCACGGTCAGGTCGGAGTTGTTCTCCAGCCTGGAGATGTCGATGTGGGCCGGGTTGATCAGCGTGTCGATGTCGCCGTTCTCGAGCTGGGTGGCCCGCTGGCCCTCCTCGGTGATGACCGTCCAGCGGATGGCGTCGAGGTAGGCGGGCCCCTTGTTCTCGAAGAACGGGGTGTTCGACCCGGGGTAGTCGGCCCAGCGGTTCACCAGCACGTGGCTGCCCGGCACCCACTCCTCGTGGGTGAACGGACCGGTGCCGTCGGCGAACTCGGTGCCGTAGGTGGACTCGGGATTCAGCGTGCCGTCGGCGTTGAGCGAGCTGTCCTTCCAGGTGTTGATGTTGAGGATGCGCCAGTAGCCGGTCTTGTGGGGCCCGAGGGCGCCCAACCAGGCGTTCTTCATCTTCATGACCACGGTGTTGCCGTCGGCCTCATAGGTGTCGACCGGAGCGGCCAGGCCGGCAATGAAGCTGTAGGCCTGCACCGAGCGGTAGAACTCCGCCACCGCCTCGGCGTCGACGGTTCCCCCGGAGTGGGAGATCTTGCCCTCGGGGATGTCGAAGGTGTAGGTGAGGCCGTCGTCGGAGACCGAGAAGCCCGAGGCGAACTGGGGCACGGTGGCGCCCGACGGGTCGTTGGACAGGATGGCCTCGTAGATGGCGAAGAAGGCCGGGTCGTACCAGTTGGTGGTGAGCGGGTCGTGCTTGGAGACGTCCCGGTTGTAGCCCTCACGCAGTGTGCCGCCCTGGGTTGGACCGGTGGCGGCCGGCTCCTCAGGCGCTGCTGTGGTGGCCGGAGCGGCCTCATCGCTGTCGACCGGCTCTGCCGGAGCCGCGGTGGTGGTGGGCGCGGCCTCCTCGTCGTCACCGCAGGCGGCCAGGATGCTGGCTGCGGCCGCGACTCCTACGCCTGTCAGACCCAGGCGCTTCATGAACGCCCGGCGGTCGAGCTGGTTGGCCTGGTACTGGTCGGCGAGCTCGGCAACCTCCGGCCCGTACTCGTCTCTTATCCACGAAGTCCCCATGGGACGCCCCCTTCTTCCAGAGTGAACCTGCGGCCGACGCGGTGTTTGGCTCCGGCCGGGACCGAGACTGTATACCAAACGTCAGACAGCCGCCAATCGCGGCCGCGCCCGTGTCGACCTCCGACTCAGAGGTCGTCGAGGGCCTCGGCTGACGGGTACGAACTCCGGAACCGGTCCAGCACGTCGGGCACGACACTCGTGGCTCCGGACATGTGAAGATCCCAGCAGTCGGCGAGTAGGTCATGGCGCTCATCGACGATCCGCAGGACATCGGTCAACTCGAAGATCCTGCGGCCGGTGTCCTCGTCGAGCGCTTCCGCTAGGACGCCTTCGCTCGTGAGTACGCCCGGATATTGTCCTGCCGCTATTCGCGGCCACTTATGATATGGAAGTGGCCGCTACCCCATCACATGCGGCCACTTAAGGGCACAAAGTGACCGCATGCACAGCAAGGGCGGTCGGTCCCATGCAAAAAACTGGTCGCGGCTGACCGTCCGCTGGCGCGGCGGTGAAACGTCAGCGGAGGGCTGAGACGTTTGACGACCCAGATGCGGCAGCGATACGAGCAGACCAACCGGTCCTGCGGTGGTGGGGTCGTCCGGCTGCTCTCAGGCTTCGAAGGTGGCGTGGGCTGAAGGGCACGCCGCCCGGAACTGGGCGGGACACTGCGGCAGGGGCTCAGTTTCGGCGGCGCTCTTAGCAGTCGTCGAGGGCGCGGGCCGAGGGGTATCTGGCCCGGAACTCCGCCGCGGCGGCCTCCGACCAGCCGCGGCCACGGGTACGGTCAGCAACCGTGCTTGTGTCCGTGTTGAGTTTCGTGTATATTGGTGATCTCAGTGGAGAGGACCGAAGAGATGGTTCCGTGAGCTTGCTCCTCTGCTGACCCGCAGAACGTGCCCCGCTTCGGCGGGGCACGGACGCGATAGGAGGTCTGCCGCCAGCTACCGCGGCGGCACCTCGATCGCACCTGCGATCAACTTGTAGCACGAACCGTAGTACGGCTCCCCGAGGCTGATGGTGAAGTACCACTCGGATTGCGACTGTCCGACGGGTGGCGCGTCCTCAAACGTCATCACGAGATCGTAGGTGACCCCACGGTGGCTAAACACGGCTCGCTTCTGTCGCCATTTGCGGCCCCATCGAAACTCTGGCGCGGTCGCCTTCACCATCGTGAGAGAACTCTCGATCCTCGCGGTCGGATGCGGAACGTTGTCGGTGGAGGTACCGAAGATTCCTGACTCGTGCTTCTCTAACGCCTCCTGCAACGTCCCCTTCGCGTCGCTGAGACTCATCATTCGACGTAGCCTCCACCGCCGGTCCGTGACACGCCAGTTCTCCGGTTGGTGGGGCCGCGGGTCTGCTTCCCTCACGTAGACGCGCACCACATCCAGCGGCCTTACCTGGCGCCCGATGTCCAAGGTGCACTGATCGGGGGACAGTTCGCCGTCCTGTGTCTCGGACACCGGCCGGATCCAGGAGCCGTCGTCCAGACGTATGCCTGCTACGCAGCGCCCGGGGGACTTCTTCCAAGAGTTGGCGAGACACAACATGTCGACCTTGGGCACTACTCACTCCTTACCGGGCGCGCTGTCGGCGTTAGGGGCGCTGTATTGGCGGGGTGTTGCCGTTCTCTCGGGGGAGGTGGAGGGCTGAGACGTCACTCCAGTGCTGACAGAGGTAGTCCACGACAAGTCGGCGGTGGCATCGCTTGGCAGAGTTCTCGCTGCACAGCAGCACCGTTCTCGGCTCGAAGAAGTCCGGCGACAGTTCCTCCTCGATTCGGCGTGCTTCGATGAGGTCCAGGAACCGCGACTCGTACTCCTGCCAGCCGAACTCCTTGTTTCTGTAGCTCTTGAGCAGTTCGGCCGTGGGTGCCAGCAGATCGGGTTCGTGGATGTAGTCGGCCTCACAGAGGTGCTCCAAGAAGTACCGCAGATCGTCTCGTTTGGCGAATCCCGAGAGCTGGCTCACGTTGTTGAGCCGAACGTCGATCAGTTGTGCAACGCCCTCTTCCCTTAGGATCCCGAAGAAACCCTTTGCGGTGTGCTTGGTGAAACCGATCGTGCAGATCTCCATGGATCCGCCTCCTTGAATAGGGCCAATTGTTGGTTGCCTCCGAGGGCTCGGGCCAGTTCTGCCTCGTCGACCACGCTGCCGTCGCCACGGATGTGCGTGACCGACGACGCCGGATCCTGCTCCAGCATGGCGCGTGCCACGAGCAGTCGCCGATGGCAGGACGAGGGGTCCTCCTCGCTGCACATCATGGCCACCCGTCGTCCGGCCGCGGCCGCGCGCAGCCGATCGAGGCCAGCGCCGAAGCGGGGTGTGGCGGCTAACTCGCCGTAGAGCACATGGCCGTCGGAGTCGTACAGTTCGCGTTCGGGCGGGCGTCCGCCGAGTTCGCGTCCCAGATACAGGTAGTGGAGTCCTGCCTTCGCAAGCAGCTGACGCAGCGGAGTCTGGCTGAAATGGGATGTGTACTTCGAGTACGGATGAGAGCGCACATCAGCGAGCACCTCGATGTCGCACCCTTCAAGGAGGCCTACGAAGTCTGCCGCCGAGTGGTTCGAGTGACCAATGGTCCAGACTTGCGTAGCCGCGCTCACATGACCGACTCTAGCTGTCAGTTCGCGGGAGGTTGTTGGCGCGTGATGCGGGTGGGCCGCCTACGACGGCGTGGTGTCGGTGACAGTTGTAGTCGTGGATCCAGCGCCGCAGGCGGATGCGGCGTTCGGACTCGGATCGGAAGCGTCGGGCGTAGAGGAACTCGTTCGGCGAGGACCTGTGCGAAGGCGTCGGAGCAGAAGTTCGGGCCGTTGTCGGTCATCACTTTCGTTGACGGGCATGTCGCTGGACCAGAACCACCCTTGGGATCGGCGCCAGAACCGGACGAGGGTGGTGGCGGTCTCGTCGTTGTGGGCCTCGACGTAGGCGACCCGCGTATAGTCGTCGATGGCGACGTGCAGGTAGGTGTAGCCCACCGGGCCGCCCTTTAGCGCGATGGGTTCTCCAGCTCCTCGGCGGTGGGTTGATAGTGGGGGTCCCAGTACTTGGGCAGATCAGTAGGCCTCGCGGGTTTCGCGGTTGTCATGGTGCTACTCCGATCAGCACTAGGGGGACCGCGGGCACGCCGCGGCCCTGTCGGATCACGTTCAGCAAGTCCCGCTCGTAATAGGGGACGCCGGACGACATCTCGCGCTCCAAGGATTTCATGGGCAGTATCTCGATGCCGACATCAATGATGTCGGAGACGTAGAAGCTGAGATGCTTGACGAACAGGTCGTGTGCAACGAACGCGTACTTGCCGAACTGGACCTCCACCGCGACGCGCTGCTTGACGTAATCGGTCTGGTTGTAGGAGAAGATCGGCTCCTGGCCAGCCTCTCGGATCCGATCCCGTTGCTGGTCGGTGGGCAGACCGTATATGCCGCGTAGCAACTTGGCATCAGCGGTCACCCAGAAGTTGTTGCGGCGCTCCTCCCAACCCCGATCCTCGAACAGGGCCTCGAACGCCTTGTTCATGTCCACCGGCGAGTAGAACACCTGCCCCTCGGTGCGCTGCTCAGCGGAGACTTTGGTGCGGCACTCCTCCGCGTCCACCCCCGCGATCACGGCCTGCACCTCGTCCCACAGGTCGCAGTGATGCACCAGCAGATACTCCAGGCCGTTGAGATGCGAGTAGTGCTCGACCAGTCGCATCAGTGGCCACCCTTGGGCAGGTTCGGGTCATAAACCGGCTTGCCCATCGGACGGGTCCTCAGCGTGCCCTCAGCGAGCCGCGCGAACCGCTCACGCGCCACCGCGACATAGCCAGCGTCGAGTTCGCAGCCGACCCCGATGCGTCCGTGCATGGCTGCGGCGATCTGTGTGCTGCCCACCCCGGCGTACGGGTCCAACACCGTGTCGCCCTCGTCGGTCATGGACAGCACCAGCCGCTCCACCAACTCGACTGGGAACTGGCAGGGATGGCCGGTCTTCTCGGGGTGGTTGCTCTTGACGTTGGGGATCTCCCACACGTCGCTGGGGTTCTTGCCGAGCGGGTTGCATGACAGCTCGCCCGCCTTCGGCCCCTTGAAGTGGCGCTTGCCGGGATACTTCGCCGGAACCCGGATCGGGTCGAGATGCCATGTGTAGTCGTCGGTCTTGGTCCACCACAGGATCGTCTCGTAGCGGCCCGACAGTCGCCGCGAGCAGTGCAGACCGTGGCCGAAGTGCCACACGATCCGGTTGCGTAGCCTCAGGTCGTGCTTGGCGAAGGTGTCGTACAGCAGGATGTCAAGCGGCACGATCTCGCCGTTGTCCACGTAGTTGCCGACCTGCCAGCAGATCGACCCCGCGGGATGCAGCACCCGCACCGCCTCCGCGATCACCTTCCTCTGCGCGGCCAGGTACGCATCGAGCGGGCTGCGCCGCTCGTAGTCCTTGCCCAGGTTGTAGGGAGGGCTGGTGACCACCAGTTTCACCGACTCATCCGCCACGCCGGCGAGATAGTCGAGATTGTCGGCCTCGGTGATGCGGGCCGCGCCGACAGTGGACACTTGTCCAGTGTCGCATCCGGTGATGCGCAGCTGGTGCATCCCTAGGCGTCCACGAGTCGGCGGTACGGCAGGCTCTTGCCGACCATCCCGACGGCCACCGCGCCCATCTGCTGGTCGGTGTCGAGCGGCCGGATGTTGTGTCGGCCCACGAACTCGTCCACGTAGCGGCCCGTGTGGGCCTCCGACATGTGGTGGTAGGTGCCGACGTAGCCGCGCTTGAACATGCTCCGCAGCGACTCGATGCGCCAGTCGCGGAACCCTAGGTTCGAGTTGGCCATGACGGTCCCGGTGCGGCGGCTGAACCGCCTGCCGCAGCCGCGGCACCGGTAGCGCTGGCTGGGGTGCTTGGCACCATCCTGGACGTTGCTGTAGTCACAGTGCGGGCACGCCACCCCGTCGGGCCAGCGCATCTCGACGAACCACGCCTCGGCCGCGGCGTCGTCGAGGAACCGTGCGAAGAACTCGGCCACGGTCATCCCCTTGCGGAAGTGCTTGCCTGGTGAGTTGCTGGCCATGTGTCCATTGTCCCACAGGGGTGTGACAGCCATTTGTGGCCTCTGACCTAAGCTTCGGCACCTTTCCGTATAATCCCCGGTCGAAAACCACGTCCCCCGGATACGTTGACAGCAGGACCATCCGCTTGACCAGTTCCTCCGGCAGCGGGCAGACGTGCGGAATCGTTGGCGTGCGCCAGCTTCTCTGGACGGGGATCGGTATCTCCCACACGTTTGAGGGGTGTCGGCCGTTCGGGTTGTAGCGCTCCGGCCACCTGAGCCACCACTCGCTGAACTCAAAGTCGCGTAGACGGTCGACCTTGAATTTGTGGTTGTCGGTCTTGACGAGCAAGAGCACGCACTCAAAGAGATTGCGGAAGTGTCGACCGGAAGACCACGGGAGTGTGCGGTCCTTCTTCCAGATGACGACTTCTCGCAACGTCCATCCCGACTTCGCTGCTAGTGATGAGAGTTCGAACGGAAGGGGAAGTTGCCGCGCTGCTTGACTAGGAAGCTCCGCGTTGACGCGGAGCGCGTCGACCACCATCCACAGGCTGTCCGTGGGCTTCGTATGGTCGTAGCCCGCGGAACACCTCTCCCATTGCCGCGAGGTACTCGTCGTAGCTTTGACCGAAGCCAATCTGATCCGGCTGGTCGTAGTCCTTGATATTCCAGTACGGCGGCGATGTGATTGTGCAGTCCAACGGCTCAGCGTCATCGCCGAGCAACGGCATGAGGGTGGACATGTTCCTGGCGTCCGCTGCGTGCAGGGTGAACGGATCGTTGAGGTCCATCTAGACGATCGTTTCGACGTAGCGAGGGATGTAACGAATCAGCTCGCCATAGCGTTCGATATCGCGATCATCGAATCCCATCGACCTCAATTGGTTGAAGGCTTTGGAGTTCCTTCGTCGGCCGGTTGCCGCGAGGTCGAAGACCTGTCGCTCGCGTTCGCTCAAGGACAGGCGCGGGATCGAGTAGGGGTCGGCGCCCTCGACGTCCAGGAAGGGCAGTTCCTGCTGGCACCTGCGGCGGAACTCCTCGTCGTCTGCCGCTCGTAGGTAGCACCCACCGACGGTCACCATCTGGGTGCTGTCGCGGTAGAAGAGCTGGAGTGGCATCGAGAAGACGTCGTCTGCGCTGGCGAACGCATGGCGAAATGCCGTACAGAGGAGCTTGTGAACCGACAACCTGAAGGTGCCGTCCTCACAATCCTCTGGCTGGATTCGGTTAGCGACGTCGCCAAACGTCTCGGTGTACCAGTCCACTCGCTGGGTACTGCTCTCCTTGCGTACTACTCGCGGCGGTTCTCCGCTGACCGTCACGAAGATGAAGTCTCCCGGCGAGACGGCCGTTCCCAAGGAGTAGATGTCATCGATGACCTCCGTGCCAATCGCGCCGTCATAGTCGAACCAGTAGATCGATCTGATGTCGAATGCATCGAGTTGGATGAAGTCAGTTGTACTCTGCTCCCGCACCTCGATGAAGCCGTACGGTGCGTTGAACCGGGCTCGCTCGACCATGTTCGGGTCATGCTCGAGGCTGACCATGTTGTGGATGCCAAGGTAGCGGTGCAGCAACAGATAGTCGTAGAACCGATTGGCCCCCATGCCGACGTAGCGATAGTCACTGAGTTCCAGCCCGCACGCTCGACCGAGCGCGACAAGGTCCAGGAGTATTCGGCGCTCGGTCTGCTTAGCAGGCCGGAGGTCGTAGCTAACGAAGCGAGCCGATGACTGTGGAGTCATTCCTCGTCTCCGACCTCGTTGCGAAGGAAGAAGTCGAGAGTGTGTCTGCCGACCTCGGACCCGCTCATTCCAGGCCGTCTCAAGTGCTTACCGATTCGCTTCACGTCCGCCACCTTTGCGTCGTATTGGATCCGCGTCGTGGGATCCTTCTTGGGAGCGGGAGGCTTGAACTTTCGCGGCTTCGCCACCGAGGATGCGAGAGGGTTGACACTTCCGCCCCGCGCCTCCTTTAGCTCGTCGGAGTCCACCTCCGTGCCAGACTCGGTGTACCGGCTGTCGAGGAACTTGACGATCGCCTTGGCCGTATTCACCATCTCCCGCTTTGCCCGCTGCCATACGATGCTGTCTTCGTTGATAGACGCTTTCGTTGTAGTCCAAGGCAGTGACTCAGGATCGTCGCTGACGAACATCACCATTCCTACGAATGGCCGGTGCTTGGGCTGGAAGATGGGGAGGCCACGACCACCCCAGCCCGTCAGTCTGCTCTTGTCGGCACTAACGACGGTGCGGCCGTTGCACAGGACGAACCATCCAGCCGTTGCGTCGCGGAAGTGCCCGTTTGAGTCGCTGGGGCCAAGACCGGCGACGATGGCGCATGTTGTGTTGTCGATTGTCAAGGTCTCGGCTGCCTGGTTCTCACTCACTTGCACGCTGTCTGGCGCGACGGGCTCCCCGTTGACGCTGATCGTGACGAACTTCCCCATGAAGTAGCCGTACGTCTTACCGATTCTCTCGATCAACTGGCCCTCGAACACACCGTCGTCGAGCCGAGTCGCAACATCCTCATGGAGATGGGTGATCTCTATGACAGTTCCGGTTGCATCGGTGTCGGCGTTTGGCCTCTCTGTTATGGGGAAGCCCCATACGTGCTGTTTCAACGCTGCCCATGCTGGAACGTCGAGATCCAGTTCGAATCCGCCTTGTTCGTGGTCTGACACGACTGAGATTTGGTCGCCCATCTTGAAGATCGCGCGCTTGAGACCGATCCCGTAAACCGACAGCCTGTCAAGGGACGCGCCGGAGTCCTGGCTGCGCGACCAAACTTGAACACGTAAGATCTAGCGGTCTCCGAGTCGATGCCGGCCGCGTTGTCGGTGATCTTGACGCTCTCAGCACTGAATTCGATATCGATCGAGGTGGACGCTGAGATCTCGGGGTCATCGAGCGCGGAGAGGTAGCCTTCTGCCGTCGTTAGCTTGTCCGCATATGGGGCCAGCGCAGCGTTGATCGAGTTGTCGATCAGGTCGAGGAACGCTGCGACGAGGGAGATGTCGCGGGTCAGGAGCGAGATGAACAGCCGCTTCTCGGGGCTCGCGTCGGCAGTCAGGTTGTTGGTCATGGTTGATCCGCTGAAATGTCCTTGCGTTGGCATCGGCTAGTGGGTGTCCTCCCTCGAAACCGTACCGCGAGACTCCGCGGCTGCTGCCAGATGGCGAGATAGGAGAAGCGTCAGCAGTCGTCGAGAGCCTGAGCCGACGGGTACGAACTCCGGAAGTCTCCGGCAGCGCCCTCGGACCAGTGAGCGCCGAGAGGCACGGTCAATTCGACGAGTTCGGGCTCGGTGCAGGGCTGGCCTTGGGCCACGTGCAGGGCAGTGGTGTCCCCCCTGCGCCTCAGCACATAGGAGTACACCGTCCGGTAGCCCTGGTGGTTGCATATGCCGGTGTCGCCGTCGTCGTGGGAGCGCTGCAGGGCGAGAACGTCGTCGAAGCCGGTGGCCTCGTCCAGCCGGCGCTGGGCGGAGGCCAGCCGCTTCTGGGTGGTGACTGTGTCGTCGTCATCGGGGTGAGGCTTGAGTTCGACATGGTGGTTGGAGCGGGCGGTGGGCCCGGCCAGAGCGGTGGCCTCGACCCGGTCGCCCCGCACCTCCACCGCCGCAGCCCTGGCCGCGTCGATCATGATCAGGTTGGCCCACAGGTAAGGCCTCGACTCGACTGCCTCCTGCACGGCCGCGACGGCCGAATGGACATCGCGGCCCTCGCGCAGGGCGATCTCCGTCAGCTCGTCGTAGTTGGCGTGGCCGTCAAGGGTGCGCACGTTGGAGTCGCAGCACAGCAGCCCGTGCTCGTTGGCACCAATGGAGAACCCCGAGAACTGGTCGAGGTCGGGGTCCGTGCCGGCCCAGGTGGTCACGCCCTGCACGCCGAAGACGCTCGGCTCGGTGACGAGCCGGTCGTCGAAGTGGGTCCGGCCGAAGTCCTTGTTCTTGAACAGCAGGTAGTCATCGGCACCGATCCTCAGCACTCCGGTCGTGCACATGGCGTTCCCTCACCCTTCGGCGCGGCCCTCTAGCCTCGGTCCGATGCGGGCCATGGTAATGACCGGCCAACCGGACGGCCTCTCGCTCCAGCCGCTAAGCCCGCAGGAGCGGGACCAGCCGGAGCCGGCGGGACCGTTCGACGTCGTCGTGCGGATCGCGGCCGCCGGGGTGTGCCGGAGCGACCTGCACATACTGATGGGGGAGCTGCCGGTGAGCGTGCCCCACGTGCTCGGCCACGAGAACAGCGGCTGGGTGCACGCGGTGGGGTCGATGGTGTCCACGGTGGAGGTGGGGCAGGCCGTGCTCTGCTACCCGTTCGTCTCCGACGGCCTCAGCGCGCCCGAGCGCCGCGGTGTCGATTCGGCTGCGCCGGGCAGGCGCACTCCCGGGATCGACTGCGACGGCGGCTACGTCGAGTACCTGCTGGTGACCGAGCGATCGCTGATCCCGCTGCCCGATGACGCTGACCTGGCCGCGATGGCCACTCTCACCGATGCCGGCCTGGCCGCCTACCGAGCTTGCCGCAAGGCCGCCTCATCTCTCGGGCCCGGCAGTCTGGCGGTGGTGATGGGCGTGGGCGGGCTCGGTCACCTCGCGGTGCAGATCCTGCGGTCAGTCTCCGCGGCCCGGGTGCTGGCCGTCGACACGCGGCCCGAGGCCAGGGAACTCGCGGTGGTCTGCGGCGCGCATGCCGCCTGCTCGCCGGAGGAACTCGGCACGGCGACGGGCTCGCAGGCCGACGTCATCCTCGACTTCGCCGGAAGCGACGAGTCGGCTTCCTCCGCCCTGTCCATCCTCGGCTTCGGCGGCTCGTACTTCGCGGTGGGGGTGGGCGGCTCTCTGTCGACTCCGATGCTGTCGCTGGTCGCCAACGAGACCCGCATCGAGGGCGTCTACGTCGGCACCTACCCGGAGTTGGTGGAGCTGACGCAGCTGGCTCTGCGCGGCGACGTCCACCCCGTGGCCGTGCCCTACGCGCTGAGCGACGCCAACCAAGCATTGCGAGACCTCGCCGGCGGCGCCTTCGTAGGCCGGGCAGTACTCATCCCCTGAGAATGAAGAGGCGGCCGGTCCTCCACGACCGCCCAAGCCTGCTGCAGCTGCAAGTCGCCCTCATCGACGCGCTCAATCGCGACTTTGGCGACAATGCCAAGACCCTCACTCGCATTCGGTGGCTGGTCGCCTTCCAGGCCTTGATCGTCCTGCTCGAAATCGTCGTATTGCTCCTGGGATTCTACGAGCTAACGTGACCCCATGGAGCCGCCTGCAACCGACACCGAGTCCCAGCAAGACCTCCTCAAGGACATCCCCGAACTCGACAGCACCACCGGCAGCCAAGGATTCATCCCGGAATCGCTGTTCTTCTGGCGGCGCTGGCGACACTCCGAGCCCGCCTGACGCAGGCTTCGCTGTGGTGTGGGCGGGCGGTGGACCCGGCCAGGGCGGTGGCCTCGACTCGGTCGCCCCGCACTTTCACCGCGGTCGCCCCCGCCTCGTCGATCATGATCAGGTTGGCCCACAGGTAGGGCTGTGACTTGACCGTTTCCCTGGCCGCGGCAACGGCCGAGTCGACGTCGGTGGCCGGGCGCAAGCCGGCGTCGATTTCCTTGACATTGGGTATGTGTACCTTGCGCGCACCGAGCACCATGTAGTCATGACGGCTCGGGATAGGGCCTCGCCAGCCGAGCTTCTTGAGTCTGCTGATGAGGTCCCGCCGCTTGACCGGCCCCAATCGGCGGCTCATGGCTCAGTAACGAGCCTGATTCCTCCCATGACCGGAATGTCGGTGTCGCCGTCGGCCAGCTTGAGATCGGCCCATCCGATCAGCACCGATTCCAGGTAAGCGACGGCGTCCTCCGCCGTCGTTCCGTAGGCCCACGCCCCGGGGCAGCCCTCGACGGTCGCGACCAGGTACTCGGTGTCCTCCGCATCGGCGACGACCGCATTCTGGGCAGCCGCGGCAGCCCACTGACGCACCTGTTCTGCTGTGGCATCCTTCGATCGTGCCGTGACCGTCATGCCTCTGTCCCGTTGTCGGGGTTCGTGCCTGTCGGGCAAGACTACTCGTCACTTCGGCGGACGGGCAGGGTGATCGTGGTCGGGTGGTCGGCGGTGTGCAGGACCGTCTGCGTTGCCGGCGCGGCTACTAGGGCACTCTCGGCCAGGGGCGTTCCGCCGGTGTTGAGGTTGCGGTCCCACTGCGGGAAGTCCGAGCTGGAGATGTCGAGCCGGAGCCGCGACCCGGCCGGCACATGGGCGCCGACCGGGCCTAGCTCGATGCGCAGATCGTAGACCTCGCCGGGCACGAGCGGCTCGGGCTCGCTGAGCGAGCGGCGGTAGCGGGCCCTCAGGATGCCTTCCTGGAGGTTGACGCTGCGGCCGCTGGCATCGACCACGCACAGCCTGGCGGTGAAGTCGGTGTCGGTGGCGGTGCTGGCCGCGTACAGCGTCACCGACACGTCGCCGAGCAGCTCGATGTCGTCCGCCAGGGGCTCGGAGGTGTACACGAGGATCATGCGCGACACCTCGGCCTGGTGCTGGTCGGCGGGGCCCATCGGGGTGAT
Organism: Candidatus Aldehydirespirator sp.; assembly: GCA_965203575.1. Classification (GTDB taxonomy): domain Bacteria; phylum Actinomycetota; class Acidimicrobiia; order Acidimicrobiales; family Aldehydirespiratoraceae; genus Aldehydirespirator. Next base: position 271,262 of record OZ241894.1, on the reverse strand, counting down.
GGTGTCGAAGCAGCACGAGTGGCCGCCCATGCTGGGAATGGGCACGCCGGGGTCGTAGACGAAGATGTCGGGCGGCTCGGCCGCGGGCGGATCCCGGTCGAGGGTGCCGTCGCCGAACTTGGAGTTGGCCCGCCCCCCGGAGTGGATGTACCAGTCCTCGGCGGCCGTGTCGGAGGGCGGCCACCCGTCGAGATCCCGCCATCCGCCGTCGAGGGTGAACACGGTCACCGGATGGTCGAGCACTCCGGTGTCGATCCCCTTGAGCGTCTGGTCGAACCAGCGCAGCTGCCAGTCGTCGATCTCGTTGGTGCTCGGGCCGTCACCGCCGCAGCGGCTCACCGGCGTCCACGGCATGTGCGTCCACGGGCCCACCAGCAGCTTCTGGGCCCCGCGGGCCGCTTCCGTTCCGGCTGAGGTCCGCAGCCCGGTGAAGTTCTTCACCGTCCCGCCCAGGAACACGTCCCACCAGCCCCCGAAGTGCAGGGCCGGTACCTCGATGCGGCTGTAGTCGGAGTCGATGCTCCACTGCTTCCAGTAGTCGTCGTAGGTGCAGTGCTCCACCCAGTCGTAGAAGTAGGGCGCGTAGCCGCCTTGCAGCGGCGGGAACTCCGACAGCGGCAGCGACCAGAACCAGCCCTCGGCCGCGCCGAGCGATGCGCCGAGGGCGTCGACTGCGGCCCGGTCCTCGGCCCGCACTGCCGACCCCATGGCCAGCAGGTTGGCCCAGTAGCACACGAAGGCCGCGGCCAGCGCGCCGCCGTTGTAGGTCCAGCCGTCGTAGTACTGCGAGGCGGTGAAGCCGGGCGCGATGCTGCGCAGCGACGGGGGCCTCGTCACCGCGGCCAGCAGCTGGGTGGCGCCGACATAGGAGAACCCGAACATGCCCACGTCGCCGTTCGATCCCGGCAGGCCCGCGGCCCATTCGACGGTGTCGTATCCGTCGTCCATCTCGTGCGCGAACGGGTAGAAGTCCCCCTCCGAGGTGTAGCGGCCCCTGGAGTCCTGGATAACCACCATGTAGCCGTGGGACGCGTACCAGGCCGGGTGGGCGTTGCCGAAGGTGGACACGTTGACCCGCTTGTCGTAGGGGCTCCGGGCCAGCAGGACCGGGACGCCGCCCGCGGGCTGGTCCGCCGGGCGGTACACGTCGGCCCGCAGCACGGTGCTGTCGCGCATCGCCGCGGGCACATCCCGCTCGACGGTGACCGGCAGTCCGGGAAGGTTCTCGATTGTCATGGCGCCTCAGAGGTGTGTCAGTATCGGCTCGACCGACTGGGGAGTGTGTCGATGAGCGAATTCAAGCAGGAGCGGTACTACGAGGAGGACTCCGGCGCCGGCGGTATCCCCGCAGCGCAGGTCGAGGACTTCCTGGCCAGCGCCGACAGCACCTGGCTGCTCAAGCTGTGCCACCTCAAGTCGGACGGCTGGCCCATGGTGGTGCCGCTCTGGTACCAGTGGGACGGCGAGGCCTTCCTGGTGGTGGGGCGCAAGCGCTCGGAGTGGGTCGAGGATCTGCGCCGCGATCCCCGCTGCGCGGTCTGCATAGAGGAGTTGGCCCACCCCCGGATCCGCAAGGTGCTGGCCCAGTGCACGGCCGAGATCGTCGAGGGCCCGGCCGTGGGCGAGGGCTCGCAGTGGGTGCCCGTGGCCGAGGAGATGGCCGCCCGCTACACCGGGCCCGACGGGCCGGAGCAGCTCAAGATGTCGTGGGGCTGGGAGCGATACCTGGTGCGGCTCGTGCCCCGCGACGGCCGCCTGGTGACCTGGCAGGGCGCGGACTGGGCGCTGCGCTACTTCGATCCCGGCCAGCGCCCCGACCTCGAGGCTCAAGCCGCGGCCCGTTCCCGGTGACGAGGACTCCCGCCGGCCGGGCCGATTCGCTGCGCCGGTCGGAGATCAGGGTCCTCTTCGACGCCGCCGCTCGGCTCGGCGGCGACGTGATCCGGTTGGAGGTGGGCGAGCCCAGCTTCACCACCCCCGCCCATGTCATCGAGGCGGCGGCCAAGGCTGCTCGCGACGGCCACACCGGCTACGGCCCCAACGGGGGCCTGCTGAGCCTGCGGGAGCTGCTCGCCGACAAGCTCCGCAACATCAACGGCATCGAAGCCTCCACCGACGAGATCGTGGTCACCCCTGGAGCCATGAACGCGCTGTACTCGGTGTACCTGGCCCTGCTTGAGACCGGCGACGAGGTGCTGCTGCCGACTCCGGGCTTCCCCAACATGGACGAGACCATCCGGTTGCTGGGGAGCCGGCCGGTGTTCTACCCGCTGTCGGCCGACAACGGCTTCCTGCCCGACGTGGGGCAGCTCGAGGCGCTGGTAACGGAACGAACGAGGATCCTGTTCGTCAACACACCGGCCAACCCGACCGGCGCGGTGTATCCGGCCCCGCTGATGGGAGACCTCGTGGAGTTCGCCGCACGCCACGACATCTGGCTCCTGTGCGACGAGGTGTACGACGAGATGGTGCTCTCGCCCGGCTGCGTGCACACCGCGGCCGCGCCCCTGGACGCCGACGGGCGGGTGATCACCGTTTGCAGCTTCTCCAAGGTGTACGCCATGACCGGATGGCGCGTGGGATATGCGGCCGCGCCGCGGCCGGTGGCCGATCTGCTGCGCAAGCTGCAGGAGCCCCTGGTGTCGTGCCCCAGCACCATCTCCCAGAAGGCGGCCGAGGCTGCCCTCACGGGGCCGCGTGCCCCCTATGACGAGATGCTGGCCGCCTACCGGTGCCGGCGGGGAGCGGCCTTGGATGCCGCGGCCGCGGCCGGCGTGCGGGCGGTGCCCTCCGACGGCACCCTCTACATGCTGCTGGACGTCTCCGCGGCGGGCGTCGACGACCTCGACTTCGCTCTGGCGCTGCTGGAATCAGAATCGGTGAGCGTGGCGCCCGGCTCGGTGTTCGGTCCCGCCGGCCGTGGCTGGGCGCGCATCTCCCTGGCCGCGGAGGAGCAGGCGATAACGGAGGGTGTCCGTCGCCTGGCCAAGGCGCTGCACCGGTAGGGAGAATTACGGACAACAGGAAGGAACACGGCGCCATGAACTCGACTCAAGCGAACGGGATGGCCGAGCGCGTCCGCAGCTATCTCGACGGGCGGGACGCCGAGGTGCTGGAACTGGCCCGCGACTTGATCCGGACCCCGTCCCCGAACCCGCCCGGCGACGAGCGGGCCGTGGCCGACCTCATCACCGAGAGGCTGAGGGAGCTCGGTGTCGACGACATCACCCGGGTGGGTTTCGATGAGACCCGCCCCAACGTGCTGGCTCGGGTCCGGGGCACGGCGCCAGGGCCGACGCTGATCCTGTCGGGACACATCGACACCAAGCCGGCCGGTGACATGGACGCCTGGGAGACCGACCCCTGGGATCCGGTGCTGCGCGACGGCGATCTCATCGGCCTGGGCTCCGGAGACATGAAGGCTGCGGTGGCCGGGATGATGTACGCCGCGGCCGCCCTGAAGCACGCCCAACAGGCCGGCGACGGCTTCGCGGGCGAGCTGGTGCTGGTGTTCACCGCCGACGAGGAGGCCGGCGCACAGTTCGGGTCCAAGTGGCTGGCCGACAACGGCCATTTGAGCGCCGACGCCGCCGTCATCGGGGAGCCGAGCGGCATCACCGAGGAGTGGCAGTCCGTCCACCTCGTCTCGCGGGGCGCGGCCCTGTTCAAGATCGCCGTATTCGGAACCCAGATGCACTCGTCGATCTCGGACCGCCTGCCCGGCGTCAACGCCACCGTCAAGATGGCCCGCCTCATCGACCGCATGGACCGCGAGTTCAAGGCGTACCTCACCTACGAGGAGCACCCGCTGTGCCCCGTGGGTCCCACCGTCAACGTCGGGGTGATGGCCGAGGGGGGAGTGTTCTACGGCGTCTACCCGGGAAACGCCGAGTTCGCCTGCGATGTGCGGACCCTGCCGGGGATGACCGAGGAGTCGGTCAAGGCCGACCTCGAACGGTTCCTGGTCGACGCCATGGCCGACGATCCGGAGCTGCGGGCCGAGCTGCGGTGGCATCTGATGGTCCCCGCGGTCGAGATCGACGCCGACCATCCGGTGGTGGCGGCCCTTGTCGCCGCGGCTGGGGAGGTGCTCGGGACTGCGCCCGAGCTCGACGCCTTTCCCGGAGCCACCGACGCGCCCTACTTCCAGCTCGGTGCCGGGATCCCCACCGTGGCCGCGTTCGGGCCCGGGATGCTGCCGAGGGCCCACAGCCCCAACGAGTACATGGACGCCGACGGCGCGGCCCTGTCGGCCAGCATCTACGCCCTGGCTGCGCTGCACTACCTGGACGAGGCCACGAGTTAGAGGAGGGTTCATGACCATCGCGACCTCAGAGTTGTGCGCCCGCTACCGCCGCATCGGCGTGTCGGTGGTGTGTGACGCCCTGTACGAGCTGGACCTGCCCGAGCGGGTGCTGCCCAGCGGGCTGAAGCCCCTGCTGCCCGACGTGCGCATGGCCGGCATCGCCTACACGCTGGAGGGTCGGGCCATCCGCCCGGGCGTGGGATGGGACCCGGGCCTGGAGCGCATCAGGTCGTACCTGGAGATGTTCAAGGAGCTGACGCCCGACTCGATTCTGGTGTCGTGCAACCCCGACAGCGAGGTGGGACACTTCGGGGAGCTGACCGGCAACTCGGCCCAGCAGTACGGCTGTGCGGGCGTGGTGCTCGAAGGCAACCTGCGCGACCTCGACGGCCTGCTCGACATCGGCCTGCAGGTCTTCTACCGGGACCTGTCGCCGCTCAATGCCATCGGGCGCTGGGAGATGGTCGCCTCCCAGGTGCCGGTCACCATCGGCGACGTGACCGTGGAGCCCGGTGATCTGATAGTCGGCGACCGCGACGGCGTCCTGGTGGTGGCCGGACCCGAGGCGGAGAGGGTGCTGCTGCAGTCCGAATCGATTGTGGGGTCCGAGGAGCTGGTGCGGGCCGACATGCGAGCCGGCGCCACTCCGTGGGAGGGACTCGAGCGCCATGGCCACATCTGAGGAGAGCGCCGCGCCCGCCGGCGCCGAGCTGACGATCCCCCAGATGGGGGTGGTGGAGCAGGTGCTGGTGGTGGAATGGCTGGTCGAAGACGGCTCGCTGGTCGCCGCAGGCGAATCCGTGGTCGTGATCGACACCGACAAGGCTGAGACCGAACTGGAGGCCCCGGCTTCGGGCCGGCTCAGAATCCTGGTGCCGGCCGGCGACGAAGAGGTGACGGTGGGCACAGTCCTGGCGATCGTTTCTGGGGCATGAGCGAGACCTTCTCGCTGGAGGGCCGGGTCGCGGTGGTGACCGGCGCGGCCGGCGGTCTGGGCGCGCCCATCGCCGAAGGGCTGGCCGACGCCGGCGCCTTCGTTGTGTGCGCCGATTCGGCTGGTGAACCGAACCGGGCGCTGGTCGAGCACCTGGGACCGGGCCGGTCTGAGGCCTTCACCGTCGATGTGCGCGACGAGGTGTCGGTGCAGGACCTCGCGGCCCGGGCCGCGTCTGTGACCGGCAGCATCGACGTGCTGGTGACCTGCGCCGGGATCGGCGGCCGCGGACCGGCCGCGGACTACGACGACGGGACCTGGGCCGACGTGATCGATGTGAACCTCACCGGAGCGTTCCGCACCTGCCGCGCCGTGGGCCGCCGCATGATCGCTCAGCGGAACGGCGGCGCCATCGTCAACATCGCCTCGGTGGTCGGCGAGGTCGGTTTCGCGGGCAGTGTCGGCTACCAGGCCTCGAAGGGCGGGGTGATCCAGATGACCCGCACGCTGGCAGTGGAGTGGGCCCCGCACAACGTGAGGGTCAACGCCATCTCGCCCGGCCACGTGGCCACACCGCTCGTGCGCCGCCAGTGGGAACTCGAGCCGGAGCTGAAGGACTACTTCGAGAGCCGCACCCCACTGGGCCGGCTGGCCGAGCCGTCCGACATGGTCGGTGCCGCGGTGTTCCTCGCCGGGCCTGCGTCGGCCATGGTCACCGGCCAGATCCTCGCCGTCGACGGCGGCTACACGGCGCAGTGACCGGCGCGGTGCCCGCCCTGGAGCGGTCCGAGGCCTTGGCTCTGCACCGGACCATGGTGCTGATCAGGGTGTTCGAGAGCCGGGTCGAGGAGCTGTTCAAGGCGGGCAAGCTTCCCGGATTCGTCCACACCTACCTGGGCGAGGAGGCCATTGCCGCCGGCGTCTGTTCCCGCCTCGGGCCCGACGACTACATCACCTCCACCCACCGGGGTCACGGGCACGCCCTGGCCAAGGGCATGTCGCCCGCCGCGCTGATGGCCGAGCTCTACGGGCGGGCTGAGGGCGCCTGCCGGGGCCGGGGAGGCTCGATGCACGTGGCCGACTTCTCGCTGGGGATGCTGGGCGCCAACGGCATCGTCGGTGGCGGGTTCGGGATTGCCGCGGGTGCCGCGCTGGCGGCCCGTCACCGCGGCACCGATCACGTGGCGGTGTGCTTCTTCGGCGACGGCGGGATCAACAAGGGGACCTTCCACGAGGCCCTCAACTTCGCTTCGGTGCACCGGCTGGGCGTGGTGTACGTGTGCGAGAACAACCAGTACGCCCAGTTCACCGCCCGCAGCCGGACCACATCGGTCGAGGACTTGGCCGTGAGGGCCACCGCCTACGGCATGGCGGGGGCGACTGTCGACGGCAACGACGTGGCCGCGGTGTCGGCCGCGGCGGCCGAGGCGGTTCAGCGGGCCCGGGACGGGGAGGGACCGACCCTGCTGAACATGGTCACCTACCGTCTCGGAGGCCACTACGTGGGCGACGCCGAGGTGTACCGGGACGCTTCCGAGGTGGAGGAGAATCGCGGCCGCGATCCGATCCAGCGCTGGGAGGAGACGCTGACCGACCGGGGCTGGCTCGACTCCGAGTACCGGGCGTCGGTGTACCAGGACGCCGCCGCGACGGTGCGCGACGCCGAGGAACAGGCTGAGGCGGGACCCCTCCCGGACCCCGACAGCGCCCTGGACGACGTGTTCACTCCGGTGCCGGCCGCCGCTGGTCGCTCGGACCAGGGTCCGGTACGGGCATCTGCGGCCCGCGATGGCGGCTCCGATGGGGGTTCGGCAGGAGGCTCCGCGACCCCCGGTGACGGCTCCGGCGGGGAGCCCGGCGCGACGCGGCGCATGACCTTCGGTCAGGCCACGGTCGACGCCATGGCCTCAGCGATGCGTTCCGACGACAGCGTGCTCGCTCTGGGAGAGGACATCTCCTGGGGCGGCAACTTCGGGCAGTTCCGGGGCCTGGTCGAAGAGTTCGCATCCCGCCGGGTCATCGACATGCCCATCTCGGAGGCGATCATCGTGGCCGTTGCCGTGGGCGCGGCCACCGCGGGGTTGCGGCCGGTGGCGTCCATGAGCTTCGTGGAGTTCACGCTGGGGGCCATGGACGAGATCGTCAACCAGGCCTCGAAGTTCCGGTACATGTTCGGCGGCCAGGTGTCGGTCCCGCTGGTGCTGCGGGCCTCCGACGGGGTGCTGCGCTCGTCCGCGTCCCAGCACTCCTCCAGCCTGGAGGGGCTGTTCACCCACCTGCCCGGCCTGAAGGTGGTGGCGCCGTCGAACCCGGCCGACGCCAAGGGCCTGCTGCGCAGCGCCATCGACGACCCCGACCCGGTCATCTACCTGGAGCACAAGAAGATCACCGCCCAGCGGGGCCCGGTCCCCACCGGCGACTATCGAGTGCCGCTGGGATCGGCGTCGGTGACCCGCCCCGGCGCCGACGTGACCGTGGTGGCCTATTCGGCCATGGCCCTCAACGCGCTGGCCGCCGCGGAGCAACTGGCCTCCGACGGCATAGACGTCGAGGTGATCGACCTGCGGTCGCTGGTGCCGCTCGACTTCGACACCGTGGTGGAGTCGGTGGCCCGCACCCGCCGGGCGGTGGTGGCCCACGAGGCGTGGCGCTTCGGCGGCTTCGGCGCCGAGTTGGCCGCCCAGTTGCATTCCGAGCTGTTCGGAGAGTTGGAGGCCCCGGTGGCCCGGGTCGGCGCAGCCTCGGCGCCGATCCCGTTCAGCCCACCGCTGGAGGCCGCGGTGGTTCCCGGTGCCGACGCCGTGGAGGCCGCCGTGCGGGCGGTGATGGGCTGAGGGGCGCTGCTCGGTCTCCGCACCAGATCTCGGGTCGATTTCTGTGCATATACAACCGAGAACCAACCCGAGATCTGATCCGGCCGGTGGATCCGGGCTAAAGAGCCGCCTCGCTCTCTTGGCCCCCGTCGGCGGGGGAGGGCTCCCATTCGGTGCTCAGGTCGCCGAAGGCGCGGTGGAAGGCGAGCATGGTGTCGTCGCAGCGCGACCCGGGGCCGCTGTGCAGGACGCCGGCGGGGCGGAAGAAGTAGGTGCCGGCCCCGGCGGTGATCAGCTCGTCGTTCTCGGTGGACCGTTCCCGCAGGACGATCTCGCCGTCGATCACGAAGCACTCCTCGTGGTGGGGATGGTGGTGCCAACCGCCGTCGCCCTGGTCCCATTCGCGGGCGCCGCCGAGCCAGACGTCACCGACCGGGCCTCGGCCGAGAGGCTTGATGTGCCGGCCCGGCATCTCCGAGACCGGGATCCAGTCCGTCGTGGAAGCCCGGCCGGGCACGAGTTCGGCTGGAGCGCCCTGGAAGGTCGGGTCGTATCGCACCGGAGCGGACGTCATCAGCAGGGCCGCGCCGTCGGCTGTGATCCGCAGCCGGGGGACGGTCCGCCCCTTCGGGAGGTGGATGTAGTCCCCGGCCTCCAGGGCATGCGGTCCGGCCTCGATCGAGCCCTGGATCACGAAGATCTCCACGTCGGCGGTGAACGCGCCCCGTGCCTCCGTTCCCCATCCCGCCCGCAGGCGCACGAGCCGGGTGCTCGAACCCCTCAGGTCGGTCGACAGGATCCGGGCCCCGAGGGCGCCGTCGATCCCGGGGATGGTCATGGGCCGGGTCGGCAGCGAGGCGTCCTGGATCCCGGCGAGGTGCATGGCCGTTCTGTCGACCAGAGCCGGATCAATGCGATCTGCCATCGCCCTCAGCCCGGGCCCCGGGCTAGGTCGGGCGCAGCGGACACCGGGTCGCCTCTCAGGCGTCGAGCACCTGGTAGCCGGCTTCGGCCAGGTCGACCACCGGCGGCAGGGTGGACCACGGGAAGTTGATCCACAGGTCGGTGCGCCTCCACACGTAGTCGCACTTCACCAGCGAATGCGACTTCTCATAGAGCACCGCCGAGCGGACCTCGGCCACCTCGTCGAGGCAGTAGTCGCGCACCAGCTTGAGCGTATGGCCGGTGTCGGCCACATCGTCGGCGATCAGGATCTTGGACTGGCGGTGGTCGACCAGGTCGAGTTGGGGAGGCAGCACTACCGGGACCTCCAGGCGCTCGCCGACCCCGGTGTAGTACTCGCAGTTCATCACGTAGACGTTCTTCACGGACAGCGCGTACCCCAGCGACCCGGCGCAGAACAGCCCGCCCCGGGCGATGGCCAGGATCATGTCGGGCCGGTACCCGTCGTCGGCGATCATGTGCGCCAACTCGCGGACGCCGCGCCCGTAGAGCGCCCAGTCCATCTCCTCCCGTGCCGTACTGTCACCCATGCCTGCCGTCCTCCTGTGGTTCCCGCCGGGTCCGCTAGTTCCTACTAGCTCCCGCCCGCTCGCGGTGGGATGTATAGCTAAGCCTGCATGGCGAGGGAGATCCGGCGGTGGTCCTTCAGCATCTGGTCGGTTCCGGATGCCGTTAGCTGGCCGTCCTCCACTACGAGCCGGCCCGCGACGATGGTGTGGTGAGCGGCGACCGGACCGCAGCGCAGCCACGCCTCGATGGCGTCGGACCAGGCCCCCGCGAAGGTGACACCGTCGAGGCGCCACACTGCGATGTCGCCGCAGGCGCCCACCGTCAGCTCGCCTATCTCGCCGGCCCGCCCCAGGCACCCGGCGCCGCCCCTGGTTGCCATCTCCAGGGCCTCGCGGGCGGTGAACAGGCCCGCTCGTCCTGCCTGGCCGTCGCGCAGCCGGGCCATGAGCATGGCGTTGCGGGCCTCGGTCCACATCGAGCCCGAGTCGGCCGACGCCGAGCCGTCGACTCCGAGGCCCACCGGCACTCCCGCGGCCTGCAGCTCTCGCACCGGCGCCGTTCCCGCGCCCAGAATCATGTTGGAGCTCGGGCAGTGGGCCACACCGGTGCCCCAGCGGCCCAGCCGGGAGATCTCCGCCGCGTTGGGTTGCACGCAGTGGGCGATCCAGGACCGGTCGGTGCCCCACCCGCAGTGCTCGAAGTAGTCCACCGGGCGCATCCCGAACGTCTCCATGCAGAAGTCGTCCTCGCCGATGTCCTCGGCGAGGTGGGTGTGCAGCCGTACGTCGAGGCGCTCGGCCAGTTCCGCGGTGGCCGTCATCAGCTCGGTCGATACCGAGAACGGCGAGCACGGCGCCAGCGCGACCCTCACCATTGCCCCGGGGGACGGGTCGTGGTGGGCAGCTACCAGGCGCTCGGACTCGGCCAGGATCACGTCGTCGGTCTGCACCACCGAGTCGGGGGGCAGCCCGCCGTCCTTCTCGCCTAGCGACATGGATCCCCGGGTGGGGTGGAAACGCACTCCCAGATCGGCCGCGGCTGCGATCTCAGCCGAGATCAGGTCACCGCCGCCCGCGGGGTGGACATAGAGGTGGTCGGTGCTGGTGGTGCATCCGCTCAGGGCGAGCTCGGCCAGCCCCACCCAGGCCGACACATGGGCGCCCTCCTCGTCGAGCCGGGCCCACAGCGGGTAGAGCGCTCGCAGCCAGTCGAACAGGTTGCCGCCCAGCGCAGGGCGGTAGGCCCGGGTCAGGTTCTGGTACAGGTGGTGGTGGGTGTTGATGAGGCCCGGCGTGACCAGGCAGTCGGTGGCGTCCACGGTGCGGGCCGCGCCGGCAGGCTCGGAGCCGGCGTGACCCACGCCCGACACGAACCCGTCGGTGACGGCCACCCAGCCGCCGGCGATCTCGGTGCGCTGGGCGTCCATCGTCGCCACGAGCCGGGCGTTGCGGATGAGCAGGTCGGTCATCGGGTTCTCAGGTCATCTCGCCGGGAGCGGCCTAACGGAACTGGCAGCGGCGGGTGCCGGAAACGGACTTGTGGGCTGCCAATTCCGGTTACCGTTCAGATCTCCCAGTCGGCGAAGGCGTCGATCATCATCTCCGCGTCCGGCCCCAGCGGGTACAGGATCGGCGTGGTGCAGCCGTTGTCGATGTAGTGGCGGACCTTGGCCCGGCACTCGTCGGCGGTGCCGGCCGCGCACAGCATCTGCACCACCTCGTCGGGCACCAGCTTGGAGGCCGCCTCCACCTGCTCGAGCGTGGCCGGCCAGGTCAGCACGGCCTTCACCTCGTCGAGCAGGGAGTCGGGCACCCCCGATGCCTTCATGATGTGGGGCTGCTGGCCCAGGTACTGGGTGATCAGCAGCCGGGCGCTGTCGAGCGCCTCGGTCCGCTCGGCCTCGGAGTCGCCCGATGCCATCGAGCAAACGATCAACTGGGGCCGGTCGAGGTCGTCGACGGTGCGGCCCACCCGGGCCGCGCCCTCGGCCAGGTGCTCCATGGCCTGCGCGTTGTACTGGGGCGACACCAGGTAGTTGAACACCACGCCGTCGGCGATCTCCCCGGTCAGGGCCATCATCTTGGCCCCGGTCGCCCCGATGTAGATGGGCACGTCCTTGGGCCGGCGCTCCTGCTGCACGTAGTCGAGCTCGACCCCGTCGAACTGCACGAACTCGCCGTCGAAGGTGACGGCCTGGTCGTTGAGAAGGCCGCGGCAAGCCTCCACGATCTCCCGCATCGCCTTCAGGGGGCGCACCCGGCTCACGCCCACCTTCGACGCCAGCGGCTCCCACCAGGCGCCGATGCCGAGGATGATCCGGCCCGGGGCCAGGTCGTCGAGGGTGGAGAAGGTGGAGGCCAGCCGGGCCGGGTTGCGGGTCCAGCAGTCCACCACGCCGCTGCCGACCTTGATCGTGTCGGTGACCGCGGCGATGGCGGCCATGGGCACCACCGCGTCGCGCACCAGCCGGGAGTCGGCTTGCCATACCGCGTCGAAGCCCTTGGACTCCGCGTACCGGGACAGATCCATCGACTCGGCGAGGGTATGGGCATCCTGGATGTAGAGGGCTACGGGCTGGGTCATTGCGTTCTCCTGATGCGGCTCTTCCGCTTACGGCATCTGTTCGAGCTTGGCGAACAGTCTGGCGGCGGCTTCAGAGGCCTTGGCTCTGATCTCCGCGGCGTCCACCCGAGTCGGCCGGCCGTCGCGCAGCACGGCCTCGCCGTCGACCGTCACTTCCAGGGCCCGGACACCGGTCGTGAAGGCCAGCGACCAGGGGTCCATGCGGTCATACGACCAGACCACCGTGTCTTCGAGGGCCTCGGGGAACAGTCTCCAGCCGGCCTCCAGCCAGCTCCATGCCGTCTCGGGGGTGGCGGTCACATCGTCGGAGCGGTGGCACATGTAGGCCACCCGGAACTCGTCGAGCATGGCCGCGCCGATCCCGTCGGTGCCCAGGGCCACCAGGTTGGACCGGCCTGCGGGCCGGGCGTAGCCGACCGCGTTGTTCATGTTGGAGCGGGGGTTGTGCACGATCGTGCCCGGAAGGTCGCGGTCTAGGTGCACGGCGTGGACCACCAGCCAGTCGTCGCGGGCCAGCTGCTCCAGGCGGTACCCGGCCTCCACATCCGCCGTGCCCTCCGACACGTGGATGTGGACTCCGGTGCCGTGGTCGGCGGCCAGTCCTGCGGCGGCTTCCAGCGTCTCGTCGGAGCAGGTGAACGCAGCGTGGACGCCGACATGGCCCCGCCCCCCGGCTCGAAGGAACCGGTCATTCTCGACGAGGCCTGCTCGGGCGCCCGCCGATCCGTGCCTGTCGGTCACCCCGTAGGCGCAGTCCACTCTCACTCCGACCTCGGCGCAGGCCCGGGCGATCACGTCCAGCGACCCTTCGATGGCGTTGGGGGATTCGTGATGGTCGATGATGGCGGTGGTGCCCGACTCCAGGGCTTCCAGCGCGCCGAGTTTCGCCGACCACTCGATGATGTCCAGGTCTAGGGCCTGGTCCAGACGCCACCAGATGAGCTCCAGGATCTCCAGGAATTCCGTGGGGGTGCGGGGCGGTGCGGGCATGCCCCGGGCCAGCGCGGAGTACAGGTGATGGTGGGCGCACACCATCCCCGGGGTGGTCTGGCTGTCGCCTCCAGCCTCCTGCGAGGGCGCGGCGGCGTTCCCGGGATCTGGGGCCGTGGCGGTCACGGTTGGGGTACTACCGGCTGATGAGTGTTGATGGGCAGCCGGTTGCGCCACTGGCCGTCCACCTGGCGCATGGCCTCGGCCACCGCTCCCGCGGTGGGCACCAGTCCGATCTCGCCCACACCCTTGATGCCGTAGGGCGAGTCGGGCTGGGGTGCCTCGACCAGGATCACGTCCACCGGCGGCATGTCCTTGGCCCGGATGATGTCGAGCCCCCTCAGGGTGTCGAAGCGGGGCCTGCCGTCGGCGTCGCAGGGAAAGTCCTCGCTCAGTGCGTAGCCGAGGCCCATGTGGACGCTGCCCTCGATCTGGCCCTCGCACAGCAGCGGGTTGACCGCCCGTCCCACGTCGTGGGCGGCCACCACCTTCTCCACCTTGCCTGTCTTCGGGTCGGCGATCACCATCTGGGCCGCGTAGCCGAAAGTGGAGTGAATCACCGGGTTCTCCAGGCCGTCGCTGAGCTTGTTGGTCCAGTCCACCCGGTACTCGCCCTCGTAGTCGACCCCGGTGAGGCAGCCGCCGTCCTTGGCCGCCCGGCACGCCTCGGCGACCGACCCGGCCCCCATCAGCGTTCCCCGCGAGCCGGTGGTCTGGCCGGCGCCCAACTCCCGGCTGGTGTCGACGTAGACCCTTACCTGGTCGGGGCGCACCCCTAGCTCCTCCACCGCCACCTGCAGGGCCACGGTGTGCACCCCCTGGCCCATCTCGGTCCAGCAGTGGCGCACCTCCACGACGGTGTCGGGTCCGGCCGGGGTTCCGGCCGGGTGGGCCGCGTCGGCCACGAAGTGGACCACGGCCCGGCTGATCTCCTTGAACCCGTTGCCGAGCCCGGAGTTCTTCAGGCCCAGGCCGAGCCCGACGGCCTTTCCGGCCGCGATCGCCTCGTCGTAGGCCGGCTTGATGGCCTCCAGGCACTCCATCGCGCCGAGGCTGCCGCCGTCCATGATCTGGCCCGGCCCCCAGACCGCTCCGGGGTGCACCGCGTTGCGGCGGCGGATCTCCCAGCCGCTGATCCCCACTGCGTCGGCAAGGCGGTCCAGCGCGCCCTCCATGGCGAACTGGGCCTGGTTGGCCCCGAAGCCCCGGAAGGCGCCGCACACGCTGTTGTTGGTGCGGGCCGCCACCGCCTCCACGTCCACCACCGGCACCACGTAGGGGCCGCAGGCATGGCCGGCTGCTCGCTCCAGCACCTTCATCCCCACCGAGGCGTAGGGGCCGGAGTCGCCCAGCATCCGGGCTCGCAGGGCGGTGAGCCGGCCCTCGGCGTCGCAGCCCACGGCCAGCTCGATACGCACCGGGTGACGCTTGGGATGGACCAGCAGCGACTCCTCGCGGGAGAACGTCGTCTTGACGGGACGGTCCAGCAGCCAGGCCGCCAGCGCGGTCTGGGTCTGGTTGGAGCAGTCCTCCTTGCCTCCGAAGGCTCCGCCGTTGGCGACCTGCTCGGCCCAGACCCGACTGTTGTCGATCCCGAGCACGGCTGCGACCTGGTCGCGGTCGTCCCACACGCCCTGGCCGCCGGAGTACAGGTCCAGACCGCGCTCGCCGTCGATGACCTTGGGCACGGCCAGAGTCGACTCCGGCTCCAGGAAGGCCTGCTCCACTCGCTGGGTCTGGAATGTCTCCCGCACGACATGGGCCGATTCCGCCAGCGCTTCTTCCACGTCGCCGCCCCTGGCGTAAGTCGACACCGACAAGATGTTGCCGTCCAGTCCCCAGACCGCGTCCTCGGCGCCGTCGGCCACGGCCGCGGCCGGGTCGGTGATCGGGGGCAGCGGCTCGTAGACCACGTCGACCAGTTCCGCCGCCCGGCGGGCCGTCTCACGGCTGTCGGCCACCACCAGGGCCATGATGTCGCCCAGGTAGGACGTGCGGCCGCCCTCGGGGATGAATACCGGCCAGTCCTTGTGGATCAGCCCGATGCGCAGGTCGCCCGGAACGTCGTCGCCGGTGAATACGGCCACCACGCCGGGCTGGGCCTCCGCCCGGCTGGTGTCGATGGATACCACGTCGGCCCGGGCGTGCTCGGCCAGATGCACCGCACCGTGGAGCATCCCCGGCGCGGTCATGTCGTCGATGTAGAGCTTGTCGCCCAGCGCCAGGTCGGTGGACTCGTAGCGGGCGGCGCGCGATCCGACCCCGCGGACGACTTCCACGGCAGTCCCGTCGGTGCCGACCATCCCGTCGGCCCCGGTGGCCAGCATCTCGACTGCGTCGAGGATCTTCAGATAGCCCGTGCAGCGGCACAGGTGGGCGCCGAGATGGCGGGAGGCGTGCTCGCGGGTGAGTCCGGCGCCCTTGTTGTCGATCAGCGCCTTGACCCGCATCACGATCCCCGGGGTGCAGAAGCCGCACTGCACCGCCCCCGCGGCCCCGAATGCGGCCGCGTAGCGGTGGCGCTCCTCGTCGCTGAGGCCCTCGGGCGTGACGATCTCCGCGCCCTGAGCCTTCTCGAGGGGGATCTGGCATGCCACCCGGGCCTTGCCGTTGAGCAGAACGGTGCAGCAGCCGCACTGGCCCGACGGGGAGCAGCCGTCCTTGGCCGCTATCAGCCCGAGCTCCTCCCGCAGGGCGGCCAGCAGGTGGGGATGGTCACCGACGCGGACGGTCGAGCCGTTACAGACGAACTCCGTCACCGTCGGCGCGGCCGGTCCGGTTCGTTCCTGAAGATCAGTCATGGCTGGAGGAAGCCACATACGTCCGCCCCACATTCGCACAATACACAAATTCTCCCCTCCAATACACAAATTCTCCCCTCGATCTCACCCATCTCTGCCGCCCATGGCAGCAGGGTGAAGGCTTGCCGGCGGTCGGCGACTCCGGGTCAGTTGTCGACGGTGACCGTGATGGTGTGCCATCCCTCGGCGCCGTTGGGGGCGGGATCGACCTCCCTGGAACTCTGGGTGACGCCGTCGCCGTCGGTGGCGCGCACCTGGATCCGGTGGCGGCCCGCGGTGGGCGTCCACTCGCGGTGCCACTGCACCCAGCTCTCGTCGCCCAGGGCGTCGCCCAGCTCGCAGGGCAGCCAGCCCTCGTCGTCGATGTTGACCTCGACCCGCTCGATGCCGCGGGTCGGCGCCCAGGCGATGCCGGCGATCGGGGTGGTCTGGCCGGCTGTGAGCCCGCGGCCCGCGGCGGGCACGTCGATGCGGCTCTGGGTCTTCATCGGACCCTCCTTGGACCAGCCCCTCGGCACCCAGTAGCCGTCGAACCCGTCCCAGGTGGTGAGGTGGATCTCGTCGATCCACTTCACGGCCGAGACGTAGCCGTACAGGCCGGCCACCACCAGCCGGGCCGGGAAGCCGTGGTTGGTCGGCAGGAACTCGTCGTTCATGCCGATGGCCAGGATGGCGTTGCGGCCGTCGTACACCACCGGGGTCGGGAAGCCGGCCGTCCAGTCGTCCACCGAGCGGCCCACCACCTGGTCGGCGCCCGGCTGGACCCCGGCCCGGTCCAGCAGCACCGACAGCGGGACCCCGGTCCAGATCGCGTTGCCGACCAGGTTGCCGCCCACCCGGTTCGACACGCACGACAGGGTGATGACGTAGTCGGACAGGTCCATGGCCTGGATCTCGTCGAAGGAGAGTTCGTAGGGGTTGTCGACCATGCCGGTGAAGCGCAGCCGCCAGCTGGTCGGGTCGATCTGGGGCACCTGGCCGAAGGCGGTGTCGATCCGGTAGAAGCTGTCGTTGGGCGTCACATACGACGAGATCCCGGCCACATCGCCGTCGAGCGTGTCGAGCGCGGCCACCTGCTCCTGTATGGACGGCCCGACCGTCGCCGGCGCGGTGGTGCTGGTGGTGGACGCGGGCGCCGCGGTCGCGTCGGTAGCGGACGGCCGGGGGGCCGTGGTGGTTGCCGCCGACCGCAGCGTGTTCGTCTCCAGGAACTGCTCCGCGGCCGACTGGCCCCGCAATGCCCGGCCCAGGCCGACCATGGCCAGCGCGGCCGCACCGGCACCGGCTGCATACGCGAAGAAGGCCCGCCGCGTCTGCACCTCCCCCGCAGGCGCAGCCACATCGGCGGCGGGCTCCTGCTGCTGTGGATCCACAGGCAGGGTCGCGGGCATCCGAACAGCTCGCTTGGCCAGGCGGCCTACCAGCAGCAGCGTCGTCGCCGCCGCCAGCGCAGCGGCCGCCAGCCCCACCGCCCATGATGCGGCGGCCGGGCTCAGCGGGTTGCGGGCCGCGGTCCAGCCGCCCAGCAGGCCGAACAGCGCGAACCCGACCAGGGTCACCCTCGGGCGCCCGCGAGCCGCGAAGCGGCCCAGGACACCGCCGAGGACCAGCGTCCCGATGACGATGCCCACCGTGAGCAGCGTCTTCTGGCTGGTGCCGAAGTTGTCGATGCTGAACCTCACCACGTCGCCGGGCGTGTAGTCGTTGAACAGCTCGCTCACCGCCACCACCAGCGACGGGATCGACTCCGATGCTCCCTCGATCAGCTCACCGAACCCCAGGCCGACGGCCGCGCCGGCGGTCCCGGCCAATGCACCCATCACCGAGGGCGCCGCGCCCGGCGAGGAGCCCGGATAGTCCTCGATCGATTGTTCGTCTGTCACCGCTGTCCCCTTGACCGCCTCGGATAGACCATTTCGCTCGCCGAGATCGTACGCCTTTCCTGTCCCAGAGGCGGAGCGAATCCATCGGACTGATCGATGGAACTCAAGGCGCGGAGCGGAGCCGTGGCCCGAGCGGCCCGTGAGCGTAGCGAACACGAGCGGAATCCCGCGCAATGGGCAATAGTGGACGGATGGAGACACCCCCTCAGTGCCGATGAAACACCAGTGACGGACAGTGTCGGCGACCTGAGCCGCTGGGGCTACGACGATCGCATAGCCCGTGCTCTTGAGCCCGGAGCGAGGGTCGGGAGGGTAGTGCAGGTGGACCGGGGCGAGTGCGACGTGGTGACGGCGGAGGGCATGGTGCGAGCCGGCTCGGACTCCGTGCGGGCCCAGGCCGAGACCGCGCCGGTCACCGGAGATTGGGTGCAGGTAACGAGCCGGCACGAGGTGGTGCTGATCGGCCGGGTGCTGCCCCGGCTCACGGCCCTGACCCGCCGGGATCCCGCCGAACGCGACGCCGAGCAGGTGCTGGCGGCCAACTTCGACATCGTGGGCATCGTCGCCGGCCTCGACCGGCCCCTGCCGCCAGGACGCTTCGAGCGCATGCTGGTGATGGCTCGTGACAGCGAGGCCGCCATCGTGATCCTGCTCACCAAGGCTGATCGGGCCTCGGATGCCGCCGCGGCGGCTGAGACGGTCCGGGCCGTCGCCGGCGATGTCGATGTCCTGACGTTGAGCGCGCGCCGGGGCCTGGGCCTGGATGACCTGCGGTCCCGGCTGGGACCCGGTCGGACGCTGGCCCTCGTGGGTGCCAGCGGGTCGGGTAAGTCGACCCTGGTGAACGCCCTGGTCGGTGCCGAGGTTGCCGCCACCGCGAAGGTCCGGTCGTCCGACCGGCGGGGCCGGCACACCACCGTGGCACGCCGGCTCGTGCTCCTGCCCGACAACGGCGGCATGGTGCTCGACACGCCGGGCGTGCGCGCCCTCGGCCTGATCGACGCGCAGGAGGCGTTGAGCCGCGTGTTCAGCGACATCGAGGAGCATGGTCTCAGCTGCCGGTTCTCGGACTGCGCCCACGGTGCCGAGCCCGACTGTGCGGTGGCCGAGGCCGTGGAGCGAGGCGAGATGGATCCCCGCCGGCTGCAGCGCTTCCTCGCCTTGCGCGATGAGGTCGAGCAACAGAGGGTCCGTGAGGAGCAGCGGGCTCGAGCTGCGGCCCGGGGCCGCCGCTGAGGCGACGATCGAGCGGCGTATCTCCCGCTCTTGTTCGCTTGCGCTCACGGGCCGCTCGGGCCACGGCCTCGCCCGTACGAGCCGGATTCGCTCGCCTACCCGCTCGGCCTCTCAGCCGAGGCGGCGGCGGTCTATCTTTCCGGTCGGGTTGCGGGGCAGCTCATCGACGATCCTCAAGTCCTCGGGAAGCTTGTGGCGGGCCAGCGCGCCGGCCCCGAAGGTTCGCAGGTCCTCCAGAGTGGGCGGTTCGGCAGCGTCTCGGGGCACCACCACGGCCACGCCGATCTCGCCCATCACGGGATCGGGACGTGGGAGCACGACCACCTCCTGCACCCCGGGATGCCCGGACAGCACGCCCTCGACCTCCGCCGGGTGCACGTTGTAGCCGCCCCGGATGAACATGTCGCTCAACCGCCCCGCGAGGCGGTAGAGGCCGTTGGGATCCACGGTGGCCAGGTCCCCGGTGCGCAGCCAGCCGTCGCTGAGGGCCTCGGAGCTGGCCCCCGGGTCGCGCCAGTACCCCGACATCACCGCGGGCGACCTCAGCCAGAGCTCGCCCGTTTGACCGGGGTCGAGCCGCTGCCCGTCCGCACCCCTGATCTGAGCCTGCACGCCGGGGCGGGGCCGGCCCACCGAATGGCACGCCTCGTCGTCGCCGGCGTCGAGCGCGGTGGCCAGGCCGACTCCGCCCGACTCCGTGGACGAGTACCGGATCGAGTACGGCGCCCCGAAGCGCTCGCGGGCCGATCGCACCAGCTCCGGGGGCGACGGGCCGCCGCCGGCCACCACCGCCTGCACGGCCGAGAAGTCCAGCGCCTCCGATGACGGGTGCCGGACCATCAGGGCGATCTGGGGGGCCACGCCGATCACCGCGGCCATCCGGTGGCGGGCGGTGAGCTCCAGGGCCGCCCCGGCCGACCAGCGTTCGAGCAGGTGCGTGGTCCGGCCGCAGGCCAGCATCCATGGGAGCTTCGTCATGAAGGCGACGTGGGCGAACTGGGTCGACGAGATTCCGTGGCCGGCGCCCCACGCACCCCCCGCGTCGATCCGGGCCACCGCTCGCAGCTGACGGCTTGCGAACCAGGCCGCCTTGGGCGCGCCCGTCGAGCCCGACGTGAAGCAGATGCACACCGGTCGCTCGTCGTCCGGCTCGGCGGCGGCCCCTGCCAGCGCGCGATCCGGAACGCCCGAGCCCGAGCGCAGCGATCCGCCCGCCGTGGCCGGGTCGCCCCCTCCTTCCAGCCGCACGATGTCGGGGGCCGACCCTGGTCCGACGAGGTGGGCCAGGCGAGGGTCCCCAACGACCAGATCGGCTCCCAGCCGGTCGAGGCATCCGGCTGCCTCGATGGGAGCCAGCAGCGGGTTGATCCCGGCCGTGACCGCGCCGATGCGGGCCGCTCCGAGATAGATGGCGACGTAGTCGACATCGGAGGGCAGCGCCAGCCCCACCACCGAGCCCTCCCCGAGGCCACGCTCATGCAGCCCGGCCGCGACCTGCTGCGCGGCCTGTTCGAGTCGAGCGAAGCTCAGGGGCCGGCCTGCCGGCGTGACGAAGGCGGCGCGCTCGCCGAAGTCGCTAGCGGCCCGCTGGATGGCTTCGGTCAGCACCTGTTGATTATCGGACGTTGACGCTGATGGTGTGCCATCCTTCGGCGCCGTTCGGTCGCGGCCTCACGTTCCTCCCGCTCTGGGTGTAGCCGCTGCCGTCGGTGGCCCGCACCTGGATCTGCTGCCAGCCTCCGCCCGAAGGAGTCCAGTCCCGGTGCCATTGCACCCAACTCTCGTTGCCCGCGGCCTGGCCCAGCCGGCAAGGCGTCCAGTCCCCGTTGTCGATCTTCACCTCGACCCGCTCGATGCCGCGGGTCGGGGCCCAGGCGATGCCCGCCACCGGAATGGTCTCGCCGCTGCTGACCCTGTCTCCGTCCTTGGGGAGGTCGATGCGGCTCTGGGTCTTGATCGGACCCTGCTTGGACCAGCCCCGCGGTATCCAGTAGCCGTCGAACCCGTCCCAGGTGGTGAGGTGGATCTCCTCCAGCCACTTCACCGCCGAGACATAGCCGTACAGTCCCGCCACCACGATGCGGGCCGGGAAGCCGTGCCGGATCGGCAGCGGCTCGTTGTTCATACCGATGGCGAGGATGGCGTTGCGGCCGTCGTAGGCCAGGGTGGTGGGGAACCCGGCGGTGAAGTCGTCCACTGAGCGCCCCACGATCTGCTGGGCGCCACGCTGGACGCCGGCCCGCTGCAGCAGCTCGTAGAGAGGGATGCCGGTCCAGATGGCGTTATCGACGAGCCCGCCCCCCACTTGATTGGACACGCAGGAGAGCGTGATCACGTAGTCGGCGAGGCGCATGGATCGGATGTCCTGGTACGTGAGCTCGTAGGGGTTGTCGACCAGGCCGGTGATGCGCAGGCGCCACGACTCCGGGTCGACCTGCGGGATCGTCAGCGCAGTGTCGATCCGGTAGAACTCGTTGGTGGGGGAGATCGGGGTCACGTAGGGCGAGATGTCCGGCACCTCGTCGTCGAGCGTGTCGAGGTGGGCCACCTGCGGGTATCGCGACGACTGGCCCCGTGGCTGTGTGGTGGTGGTTGCGGGCTCTTCGGGGGGCTGTGTCGTGGTGGTGGTTGTGGGTTCTGGTTCCTCTGGCGGCTGTGTCGTGGTGGTGGTAGTGGGTTCTGGTTCTTCGGCGGTGGTGGTTGTCGGCGCTTCGACCTCGGCAGGCGGCTCTGTGGTGGTTGCGGGTTCTTCGGAGGGTTGTGTCGTGGTGGTGGTTGTGGGTTCTGGTTCCTCTGGCGGCTGTGTCGTGGTGGTGGTTGCGGGTTCTTCGGGGGGTTGTGTCGTGGTGGTGGTTGCGGGCTCTTCGGGGGGTTGTGTCGTGGTGGTCGTTGTGGGCTCGTCTGGAGCTTCGACAACGATCTCGTCGGGGATCTCGATGCCTTCGGGGATCTCTATGCCTTCCGGGATCTCTATGCCCTCTGGAATCTCTATGCCCTCTGGGACTTCTATGCCCTCGGGTATATCGATGGTGTCGCGGCCGGCCGTGGTGGCACCGCTCGTCGCGTCGGGGGCTGGGTCGGTCGTCCTCGGCGGCAGCGCGTAGGTCTCTCTGGCCTTCTCGGCCGCGGACGGTCCCCGCAAGCCCCGCCCCAGCCCGACCAAGCTGAGGGCGGTAACTCCAGCGCCGGCGGCAAAGCCGAAGAACGACCGGCGCGTGCCGGCCGACTCCTGTTGCGTGACCGACTCCTGCTGGCCGGCCGACTCCTGTTGCGTGTCTGCGTCTCCGGTGCCCGCCTCATCCGCGTCCACGCCGGCAGTGCTCGGGCGCCAGGCGGGCGCCCGGCTCACCAGAAAAAGGGTGACGGCCGCGCCCAACACGGCGGCGGCGAGCGCAACCAGCCACGAGGCCACTGCGGGGCTCAGCGGGTTGCGAGCGGCAGCCCAACCGCCGACCAGCCCGAAGAGCGCGAAGCCGGCGATGGCCATCAGGCGTCCACCGCCCGAGGCTTGACGGCCCAACAGACCGCAGATGGCCAACGAGACGACGACTATCCCGGCCGTGAGCACCGTCTTCTGGCTGGCGCCTATGTTGGCGATGCTGAAGGCCACGATGTCGCCGGGCGTGTAGTCGGTGACCACCTCGCCCACCGCGATGACCAGCGATGGGATGGTCTCGGTGACGCCTTCGATCAGTTCGCCGAAGCCCAGCGCAACGGCGGCACCCAGGACTCCCGCCGCGAATCCCGCAACACCGCCCGCCCTGCGGCCCTCTCGTGACCGCTGCTCCGCAGGTTCAGGCTCGTCCATCGGGGCGATTGTACGCTCCAGCTTGATGGATCTTCGGTCCGACCCGAGGCTCGCCAGCTTCGCCGACGAGGTGCGCACCTGGCTCGAGGAGCACCTGGTCGGCGAATTCGCCCGGTACCGGGGCCGGGGCCTCACCGGACAGGACGACGTGCCGGTCGAAGTCCAGATCGCCTGGGAGCAGGAGCTGGCGTCGGGGGGATGGCTCGGGCTCGACTTTCCCGAGTCGATCGGCGGCCGGGGGTGCACGCTGGCCGAGCAGGTCGTGTTCTTCAACGCCTACACCACCGCGCGCGCCCCCGGACGGCTTCCCAACGTGGGTGTGATGCTGCTCGGCCCCACCCTGATGGCGTTCGGATCGGTTGAGCAGCAGCAGCGCTTCGTGCCCCCGATCCTGGAAGCCCGGGAGTTGTGGTGCCAGGGCTACTCGGAGCCCGGCGCAGGCAGCGATCTCGCCGGCGTGTCCACGACCGCCACCAGACGGGGCGGCCAGTGGGTCCTGAGCGGCCAGAAGGTCTGGACATCGCTGGCCCAGCACGCCGACTGGATCTTCGTGCTGGCCCGCAGCACTCCGGGCTCGCAACGGCACGCCGGGCTCAGCTACCTGCTCGTTCCCATGGACCAGCCCGGCATCGAGATCCGGCCCATCGTGCAGATCAACGGCGGGGTCGAGTTCAACGAGACGTTCTTCGACGATGCGGTAACCGAGGCCGACCTTGTCGTGGGCGGCGAGGGCAACGGCTGGAGGGTGGCCATGGGCACCCTCGCCTTCGAGCGGGGAGCGAGCACCCTCGGCCAGCAGATCAGCTTCCGCCAGGAGTTCGACTCCCTGGTGGCGGAGGCGCGGGAATCCGGGCGCATCCAAAGCGATGTGCTGCGGTCGGAGCTGGTGCAGAGCCACATCGAGCTCGAGATCCTGCGCTACAACCAGATGCGGATGCTGACCTCGCTCACCCACGACCAGCTCGCCGGGCCGGAGCAGTCGATCGGCAAGCTCTACTGGGCGTCGTGGCACCAGCGCCTGGGGGAGCTGGCCATGAGGGTCCGGGGCGCGGCCGCGATGGTTGCCGAACCGGGCGACGGTGCTCACGCCGGGGAGGGTGGGCTGGACTACCGGCTCGACCCATGGCAGCGGACGTTCCTCTATTCGCGGGCCCACACGATCTACGGGGGAAGCAATGAGATACAGCGCAACATAATAGGGGAGCGGGTCCTGGGTCTGCCGCGGGAGCCACGGTAGACAGCGGCCGCGCCGATACTCTGCAGGTCGTCGCCTCCGAACCGAGCGTCAGGAGAAACTATGGGACGTCTCGCCAACACCTGGAGTCTGGCCAAGATCTCTTGGGGTGTGCTGAAGAAGGACCGGGAACTGCTGTGGATGCCGGTGCTGTCCTTTCTCGTGTCGGCCGTCGTGATAGCGGTCGCGATCGCGCTCACGTTCCTCACGTTGTCGACCACGTCCTCGCACGGCCAGACGACCATGGAGTTCAACCCGGCGATGATCGTGGTCTACATCGCGGCCGCTCTGGTCCTGGGCGTCGTGGCGGTGTTCTTCAACGGCGCGCTGGTCGCCGGGGCCCACGAGAGGCTCACCGGGGGCGACCCGACGGTGCGCAGCGCCATCGGCCGGGCGTTCGCCCGCATCCCGGGCCTGGTCCCGTGGGCGATCATCACCACCACCGTCGGGCTGGTCCTCCAGGCGCTGAGGGAACGGGCCGGCTGGCTGGGGCGAATCGTCACCCACATGCTGGAGATGGCCTGGGACGTGGTGACCTTCCTGACCGTGCCCGCCATCGTCATCGACGACCTGGGGGCCATAGCCGGTCTCAAGCAGTCGGCCTCTCTGCTGCGCCGCACATGGGGCGAGAACATCGCGGCCCGGGTCGGGTTCGGCCTTCTCGGTTTCGTTCTGATCATCCCGGCGGCCATTGTGGCCGGACTCTTCATCGCGTCCGGCTGGCAGTTGCTGATGGCGGTAGGGATCATCGTCGCCGCGGCGTGGGTGGCGGTGGTCGTGGTCGTGCTCACCGCTCTGAACGCCATCTTCCAGACCGCGCTCTACCTCTACGCCACCACAGGGACCGCCCCCTCCGGCTTCGAGCAGGCCCCCCTGGCCCAGACCTTCGTCCACAAGTAGCCGTTCCGCCGAATTTTCGGCGGTTTGGGGCGATCATTCGCCTTTATGACCGGGACTTCGACGAGGCGGCCGAGATGCCGGCGGCCGGGGAAGGGGCCGCTCAGGCAAGGGTGTCGGCCAGCCCCCATTCCAGCGCGGTGGCCGCGTCAAGTTCGGCGTCGGTCAGCAGCCACTTCAGTGTTCGCTGGCGACCGATCCGGGCCGGGATGCTCACCGTGCCCCCCGCGCCGGGGATCAGGCCCATGGACAGCTCGGGGAGCCGGAAGCGGGCCCGGTCGGTGGCGGTGACCGTGGCGCAGAACGCGGCCAGCTCGACGCCCGCGCCGACGCATGCCCCGTCGATCAGCGCCGTCGTCCGGTCGGCGATGGCGGCCAGCCACGGCGCGGCATTGGCCCGGCTGCGGATCAAGTGAGCGGTCACAGGGTCTGAGACCGTGCCGAACTCGGCCGGATCACCCCCCGCGCAGAAGTTGCCTGCCGCGCCGGTGAGAACAACCGGCCGGTCATCAGCTCCGGCCTCCAGCGCCTTGAGGACATCCACCAGCTGGTCGCGCATGGCCGCGTCGAACAGGTTGAGCAGGCGGGGACGGTTGAGGGTCACCGTGACCACCGAACCGTCGTCGGTCACTTCGATGCGAGGCTGGTCGGTGTCCCTCCGGACCCGCCGTCCCCGCTGTGCCAGCCAGCCGGCGTGCTCGGGACCGGCCTGGAGGGTGGCATAGGCGAGGCTCTCCACCAGCAGCGCGTCATATAGGTCCAGTCCCGCCCCGCGGCGCAGCGTCTGAGCGGCTACGACCGCGGCTTGCGGGTTGGCTCGCAGCCCCTCGAGGGCCGGGCCGGGATCGTCGAGTGCGAGATCCCACGACTCGCCCCCGGCCCCCATCGCGACCGAGACCACCGGGAGCGCGGCCAATGCCGATCCCACGTCGTCGGCGGGGTCCTCGCCCACATCCACGACGACGGCGGGAACGCCGGCCGCAGCCGCGATCCCGTCCAGAGCCAGCCGGTCGAAATCCACGGAGACGACCGCCGATCTGAGCTCCTCCAGAGGCCAGATCCCACCGTGCACGGCTGGATCAGCCCCCTGGGGGGTCGGAGACGAAGCGCTGCCTCAGCTCCCGGCGCAGCAGCTTGCCCGTGTCGTTGTAGGGCAGCTCGTCGACGAACTCCACCCGCGCCGGTACTCGGCTCGATCGCAGCCGGGTCCGTACCAGTTCGCGGAGGGCGTCGACGGCCGGCGCCGGGGAGCGGGTGATGACGCAGACCGCCACTTCCTCACCCCACTCGCGGCTGGGCACCCCGAATGCGGCCGCGTCGACGACGGCGGGATGGGTCAACAGCACGTCCTCGATCTCGCCGGGCGACATGTTCTCGCCGCCCCGGATGATGATGTCGTCGTTGCGGCCGTGGACCCACAGGTAGCCGGCATCGTCGAGGTGTCCGCTGTCGCGGGTGCGGAACCAGCCGTCGTCGTCGAGTTGCGACCCGCCCTCCGCGTACTCGCCGGCCACCTGCTCGCCCCTCACCCAGATCTCTCCGGCCGCACCGGGCTCCGCCTCGGTGCCGTCGTCGCCGCGCACCGAGATCTCCACTCCCGGCAACGGCACCCCTGCCGACGAGAGTCTGGCCCTCTCATCGGGATCGTCGGAGGCGGCCCACCGGCGGTGGTCGTCGGGGCCCATGACGCATACGGATGCACTCGTCTCGGTGAGGCCGTAGCCGTGCGCGAACTCCGCGGCCGGGAACAACTCCAGCGCCCTCTCCACCACCGCCCGGTGCGACTTCCCTCCCCCGTACGACACGGAGAGGACCGACTCGAGGGCCTCGCCCCGGCGGTCGAGGGCATCGACGATGCGGGTCAGCATCGTGGGCACAAGCACTGTATGGCTCACGCCCTCGGCCTGGACCAGGTCGATCCAGGAGTCCGGGTCGAACCTGCGCAGGGGCACGATCCTGCGCCCCGAGTAGACCTGCGACAGTGTCGCCGTCACCGAGGCGATGTGGTACGGCGGCACGGCCATGATGTGGGCCTCGTCGGGGCCGGCTGAGGCGAACTCGACCGTGCCGAACACACGTGGCAACAGGTGCCGGTGGCGCAGTACCGCCGCCTTGGGCGGGCCCGACGTTCCGCTGGTGTACAGCAGCACCGCCGCGGCGTCGGGGTCCATGGGCCAGTCGCTCAGGTCGGCAGGCTCGGCGCCCCCCGCGGGGTCGTCGAGCAGGGCGTCCCGCTCGACGATCTCCATCCCGCCCACCCCGGCCAGCCGTTCCGCCCCGGCGGGGTCGGCCACCGCCACCGCGGGCGCGGCCCGCTCGGCCAGCCGGCGCAGATCGTCGTCGGCAAGCCGGTAGTTGATCGGCACGTACGGAACGCCCGCCCAGGCCGCGCCGAACAGGGCGACCGGCAGGACGGCGCTGGGCTCGTCGCACAGCACCAGGTGCTTCGCCTGGGAGGCCCGCAGACGTCCTGCGAGTCCGGCGGCGTCGCCCATCAGTCCGCCGCAGGTGACGCCGCCGTCCCGCGGGCCCACCACCACCCGGTCGGCCATGGCGGTGGCCGCCATCTCCAGCAGCATCATCACGTTCATGAGACCGGGGGGGGGAGCGGCGCGGCCGCTCAGTCCGAGGCGGGCAGCGGCTTGGTCACCTTCACGGTCAGAGGCACATCGCCCAGAGCGAGCGAGCCCGGCCCGGCCTTGGTGCAGAGCACTTCGACGGTCTCGTCCTGGTCGCCGTAGCGCTTGCCGAGAAGCGTTCCTTCCGAGGCGTCGGCGCTGGGCTCCCCGGACCGCTCGGCCGACCCGGCCGCCGCCATCGGCGCGCCGCCACAGGTCAGCTCGGCCGGTCCGGTGCCCTTCACCACGATCACCTCAGTGGCGCACACCGTGCTTTGAAATCGGGCCCCTGGCCGCAGTTCCACCATGTCGTCCTCCCGCGCCTGAACACCCATTGTGACCGTTGGAGGGCAGTTGCCCAACCGCTCACGCTACCTTCGCTGAGGTGCTCGCAATCGAACCTGCCTCCCTCGACGACAATGAGTGCGCCAGGGCTTGGGCCACGTCTGGAGCGATGCATCTCACCGGGCCGGCCTCCGGTCCACCGGCGGTATCGCCCGCAGGGATTGTGCGTCCTCTGCTTGGTCTGGGCGACGCGCTGGCCTCGGCCACTGGGCGTCTTGGCACAGAGGTCAGGGTGGATCCCGTGGCGCTGGCGGCCCAGCGAGCCGCTTTCACGGGATTCGGCCGGAGCGGATCGCGCAGCGCGGGCGGATACGCGCAGATGGTGCGGGCCCGCGACGGCTGGGTGGCGTTGAGCCTTCCACGCCCCGCGGACGTAGCCATGCTGCCTGCCCTGGTGGGCGCGGCGGTGGAAGCGGACGACTGGGCCGAGATCGAGCGTCGCCTGGCGTCGATGGAGTCAGAGCGGGTGGTGGAGACCGGGTCGCTGTTGGGTCTGGCGTTGGCAGTGGTCGGTGCCACCGCTGCGTCCGACCAGCCGTGGTCGGTGCACTGTGAGGCGCCGGCGCTGCCGAGGGACGGCCGAGCGCCCGTGGTAGTGGACCTCACGAGCCTGTGGGCGGGTCCGCTGGCCGGCGGGTTGTTGGCTGCGGCTGGATGCCGGGTGCTCAAGGTGGAGTCGGTGGCTCGGCCCGATGGTGCCCGGCGAGGCCCGGCCGGGTTCTTCGACCATCTCAACCGACACAAGGAGTGCCTCAGCCTCGACTTGCCTGCCGCACCGGCGGTCGAGCGACTACAAGAACTGATCGCTGGCGCCGACCTGGTGCTGGAGGCGAGCCGGCCGCGGGTGATGCAGCAGTGGGGGATCTGTCCGGACACAATGGTGGCGGCTGGCACTGCGTGGGTCTCGATCACGGGACATGGTCGCGCCGGCGCTGGCAGCAACCGGATCGCCTTCGGCGACGACGCCGCCGTGTCGGCCGGGATCGTCGTGCCCGGCGAGCCGCCCATGTTCGTGGGCGACGCCATCGCTGATCCCATCGCTGGACTGGCAGCGGCGTCCATTGCCGCACACCTGCTAGCGGAAGGCCGGGCCGCGCTAGCGGAGGTGTCACTCGCCTCAGCGTCGGCATGGGTCGCATCCAACGCGGGCGCACCCATCCATCGGCCTGTCGTGGAGAGCGGCGATTGCTGGGAGGTCGAGCTGGTGAGCGGCCCGATCGCGGTGCACCCTCCGGCGATTCCCGACCGACTCACGGCCCACCCGCAAGCCGCCGGGTAGTCGTTGTCGAATTGGCAACGTGGAGGTCCCGGATGGGCGTTCGTAGCTGCCAGTTCTGTGGTCAATGGGTACCGTGGGCGGCATGGCAGGTGCCGGCGAGCCGGGTCGCAACGGGGTCTAGCCGGTGAGCGACGCTCCAGGGTGGGACTCCACCGTCGAGGACCTCGAGCGCCGCCGGCAACAGGCTCGGGCCATGGGCGGGCCCGAGAAGCTGGCCCAGCGTCGGGCCGATGGGCGTCTGGACGCCAGGGGCCGCATAGACGGACTGCTCGACGCGGGCTCGTTCACCGAGATCGGCACCCTGGCCGGACCCGTGCCCGCCGATGCTCTGGTCGCCGGCGTGGGGGCCATCGACGGCCGTCCGGTGGCGGTGGGAGCGGAGGACTTCACCACCATGGGGGGATCGATCGGCCCGGCCGCCACCCGCAAGCGGTGGCGCATCGCCGACATCGCCCGCCGCGAGCGCATCCCGCTGGTGATGCTGCTCGAGGGAGCCGGGCACCGGCCTCCCATGCCCGGCGATCCTGGTGGGGGCGGGCCCAACGACCTGCAAGCCCAGGCGGCCCTGTCGGGGATGGTGCCCATGGTGTGCGGGGTGATGGGGCCGTCGGCCGGTCATGGGGCCATCACCGCCCTGCTGTGCGACTTCTCGATCATGACCGGTGATGCGGCCATCTTCACCGCCGGTCCTCCGGTTGTGGAGGCGTCGTTGGGGGAGCGGGTCGGCAAGGACGACCTCGGCGGGCCCGCGGTGGCCATCGGGGCGGGAACCATTCACAACGCCGCCGGCGACGATGCCGACCTGCTGGCCCAGATCCGCTCATACCTGTCGTACTTCGGATCATCGGCTTGGGAGAGCCCGCCGGCGGTCGACACCGGCGACACCGGCCGGCGCCGCATCGATCGCATGCTCGACTTGGTTCCACGCGACGGCCGGCGGGGCTACGACATGGCTGCGGTTGTTGAGTCGCTGGTCGACTGCGGCCAGAGCCTTTCGATCCAACCCGACTACGGCCGCGCCATCATCTGCGCCCTGGCCCGTGTCGGCGGCGAGCCGGTGGGGGTCGTGGCCAACCAGCCGGTGGAACTGGCCGGCTCGATCGATGCGGCCGCGGCCGACAAGGCGGCCCACTTCATCTCGGTGTGCGATGCCTTCCACCTGCCGCTGCTGTTCCTGGCCGACAACCCCGGCGTGCTGGCCGGCACGGCATCGGAGCGGGCCGGGGTGCTTCGGGCGTCGGCTCGCATGTACGCCGCGCAGACTGGCGCCACCACCGTCAAGATCCATGTCACGCTGCGCAAGGCCTTCGGCTTCGGCAGCTGCGTGATGGCCATGAACCCTCACGACTCCCAGACCCTCAGCTTCGCCTTTCCGGGTGCCACGGTGGGGGCCATGGGGGCCGCGGGCGCAGGCCGGGCCGTGGGCGCCGACGAGCAGGCCGAGCAGGATCTGCGCCGGGCCGAGGAGGAATCGGCCTACCGGTCGGCGTCGGCCCTGAGCTTCGACGAGGTGATCGATCCCCGCGACACTCGCAACGCCGTACTCGCAGCCCTCGAGGTGTCGGCTCGCCGGCGGAGCCAGCCCTGCCGGCCCAAGGCCCGCACCGGCATCACGCCGTAAGGCCGCCGCCCCCCGGCCTATCGGGGCGGACCCGGCTCTGGGGCTAGGCGGTGAGACGGTCGACTATGTGGTCGATGCAGGCGGTGAGGGCCTCGACGTCTGAGGGCTCCACCGCGGGGAACATGCCGATGCGGAGCTGGTTGCGCCCGAGCTTGCGATAGCCGTCGGTGTCGACGATGCCGTTGGCCCGCAGTGCTGCGCTGATGTCGTCGGCGCTGACCCGGTCGTCGAAGTCGATGGTTCCCACCACCCGGCTGCGGATGGCAGTGTCGGTCACGAAGGGCGAGGCGATGTCGGAGGCCTCGGCCCAGCCGTAGAGGATGTCGGCGGAGCGGTCGCTGCGGGACGCGGCCCACTCCAGGCCGCCGTTGCCGTTGAGCCAATCGACCTGACTCACGGTGAGGAACACCGTGGCCAGCGCGGGAGTGTTGTAGGTCTGGTCCTTGCGGGAGTTGTCCACCGCCAGCTTGAGGTCCAGGAAGGCCGGCGTCCAGCGGCCGGAGGACGACAGGCGCTCGATCCGCTCGACGGCGCCGGGCGACATCAGCGCAATCCACAACCCGCCGTCGCTGGACAGGGCCTTCTGCGGCGCGAAGTAGTAGACGTCGCAGCCCGAGGGGTCGAACCGGAGCCCGCCTGCCGCCGAGGTGGCGTCCACCAGCACCAGTGCTTTGTTGTCGCCGGCGGGGCGGCGGACCTCCAGCATCACCCCGGTCGACGTCTCGTTGTGGGGGTAGCAGTAGGCGTCGACTCCGTCGGTGGCCTCGAGCGGGGGGCAGGTCCCGAAGTCCCCGACCCTCACCGACGGCTCGTCGAGGTGGGGCGCGGACGCGGTCACCGCGACGAACTTGGAGCTGAACTCGCCCAGCGACAAGTGGTGGCTGCGCTGCTCGATCAGCCCGAAGCTGGCCGCGTCCCAGAAAGCGGTGGCGCCACCGTTGCCCATCACCACCTCGTAGCCGTCGGGCGCGCCCAGCAGATCGGCGATACCGGTCTTCAGTCGGGCCACCACCCGGCGCACGCCGGCCTTGCGGTGGCTGGTGCCGAGATAGTCGACCGCCCTGTCGGCCAGCGCCTGAGCGGCCGCGGGCCGGAACTTCGACGGCCCGCTGCCGAAGCGGCCGTCGGAGGGGAGCATCGCGGCAGGGATGGCGATCGTTTCGGGTCGGGTTGGCGCTCGTGTGGGCATCGCCGCAAAGTCTGGCACCGCGCGGGCGCTGCTCCACGTCATCGCCACCCGCAAGATCGACGGATTGTGTCGAACCTTGACCGGTACGCTCGCGGCCATGACGAGCGAGCGGATCTCAAGGCGGGTCGGGGCGATCGCCCCTTCGGCCACCCTGGCGGTCACGGCCAAGGCCAGGGCGCTGCGGGCCGCGGGAGAGCGGGTCATCAGCTTCGGCGCGGGCGAGCCCGACTTCCCCACGCCTGCCCACATCGTGGAGGCGGCCGCGGCCGCGTGCCGCGATCCCCAGCACCACAAGTACACCCCCGTCGGCGGCCTGGAGGATCTCCGTGAGGCGGTGGCGGTCAAGACCCGGCGCGACTCGGGCCTGGAGGTGGACCCGGCCGACGTGCTGATCACCAACGGCGGCAAGCACGCGGTGTACAACGCCATCGCGGCCGTGGTCGACGCGGGCGACGAGGTGCTGCTGCCCACCCCCTACTGGACGACCTATCCCGAGCCGATAGCCCTGTCCGGCGGCGTGGCCGTGCCCGTGCTGGCCACCGCCGCGAGCGGCTTCCGGGTGAGCGCCGACCAGCTGGAGGCGGCCAGAACCCCCCGGACCAAGGCGCTGATCTTCGTGTCGCCTTCCAACCCGACCGGCGCCGTCTATCCCCGCTCGGAGATCGAGCAGATCGGCCGCTGGGCCGCGGAGCACGGCGTCTGGGTCCTCACCGACGAGATCTACGAGCACCTCACCTACGGTGACGCCCAGCACCATTCCATGCCGGTGGTGGTTCCCGAGCTGCGCGACCGCTGCATCGTGCTCAACGGTGTGGCCAAGACCTACGCCATGACCGGCTGGCGGGTGGGCTGGATGATGGGACCGTCCGACGCCATGACCGCGGCCCGCAATCTCCAGTCCCACTGCACCTCCAATGTGTGCAACGTGGCCCAGGCCGCGGCGCTGGCCGCGGTGTCGGGCACCCTCGACGCGGTCGTGGAGATGCGCCGCCATTTCGACCGCCGGCGGCAGACCATGTACCGCCTGTTGAGCGGGATCGAGGGGCTGGTCTGCCCCGAGCCCGAGGGTGCCTTCTACGCCTATCCCGACGCCACCGGCCTGCTGGGCCGCGATTACGGCGGCGTCAGACCGGCGACCACCCTGGAGCTGGCCGACCTGCTGCTGGATCGGGCCAAGGTGGCGGTCGTCCCCGGCGAGGCCTTCGGCGCCAGCGGCGGGCTGCGGCTGTCGTTCGCCCTCGGCGACGACGACCTGGGCGAGGGAGTGGGCCGGATGGTCGACCTGCTGGGCGGAGGCTGATGCCCGACCCGGCGGTCGTGCCTTTCGGGGAGTGGCCGTCCCCGGTCACCGCCGCGTGCCTGGTGCAGGGAGCTGCGGGGATCTCCGAGGTGATCGCCGATCCGGCCCGGCCCTGGGTGCTGTGGTGGGCCGAGAACCGCCCCGACGAGGGTGGTCGCACCGCGGTGATGCGCCGCGACCTCCGCGGCGGCGAGTCTCAGGAGGTCACGCCACCGGATGCCAACGTCCGCACCCGAGTGCACGAGTACGGCGGCGGGTCCTGGTGGCCGCACGACGGGTCGCTCTACTACGTCGAGTTCGCCGACCAGCGGCTCCGGAGGATCGATCATCCGGGCGCCAAGCCCCTGCTGCTGACCGCTGAGCCGCCCGAGCCGCGAGCGTGGCGGTACGCCGACGGGCGGGTCACGCCGGACGGCCGCTGGAGCGTGTGCGTTCAGGAGCGCCACGACACCGAGGGCGAGCCGGCCAACGAGCTGGTGGCGGTGGCCACCGACGGGTCCCAGCGAGTGGTTCCGTTGTGGTCGGGGTCCGACTTCGTGATGACGCCCCGGGCGTCGCCCGACGGATCGATGCTGGCCTGGATCTCATGGGACCATCCGAACATGCCGTGGGACGCCACCCGGCTGCACGTCCACGAGCTCGGTGACGCTGAGCTGGGCGCGGAGGTGCAGGTCCTGGGCCGGGGCGGGGACCGCAGCCTGTGCGAGCCCGGCTGGGATCCCGGCGCCGCCGGCGCGGAACCGAGGCTGATGGTGTGCAGCGACCACGACGACTGGTGGGGTCTCTACGAGGTGAGCCTGGACGACGGAGCGATGCTGCCCGTCGTGGTGGGCGACTTCGATGTGGCCACCCCGCCCTGGGTCTTCGGGATGCAGCGCTGGGCGGCGGCCGGCGGGACGGTGGCCGCCGTGGCCGGGATGCCCGCAGGCGACCAGATCCTGGTGGACGGCCGCGCCGTCCGGTTGATCGACTCGTCGATGTCGTCGCTGACCATCGCCCGCAACGCCCCGGACGGCGCCGCGGTGCTGGCCTACTCGGGTGCCGGCTACCGGCACGAACCTGAGGTCGCGGTGGTGCGAATCGACAGCGACGGCCGCGCCGGCCGCAGTGCAGTGCGTACGGCGCGGGAGCTGGGCCTCGGCGCGGACCTGCTGATCGAGCCCGAAGCCATCACCTTCCCGACCGGTGGAGACGGATCCGCGGTGGCCCACGCCCTGTACTACCCGCCCGCCAACCCGGCATGTGCCGGCCCGGTCGGTGATCGTCCGCCGCTGCTGGTCACCGCCCACGGAGGGCCCACGGCCGCAGCCCGCCGCCAACTCCAGCTGGGTGTCGTGTTCTGGACCTCCCGGGGGATCGCGGTGGTCGACGTGGACTACCGGGGCTCCACCGGCTACGGGCGCAGCTACCGGCGGGCCCTGGACGGTGCCTGGGGCGTGGCCGACGTGGAGGACTGTGTGGCCGCGGCCCAGTTCCTGGCCGACCGGGGCGACGTCGACCCTCAACGGCTGATCATCCGGGGCGGGAGCGCGGGCGGCTTCACCGTGCTGGCTGCGCTGGCCCTCCACGACACGTTCGCGGCCGGCGCCAGCCGCTACGGCATCGCCGACCTGGAGGCTCTGGCCGCTGACACCCACAAGTTCGAGTCCCGATACCTCGACCGCCTCGTCGGCCCCTACCCGGAGGCCAGGGACGTCTACGTCGCTCGTTCCCCGATCCACCACCTCGACGGCTTCGACGCCCCCATGATCGTGCTCCAGGGCGACGAGGACGAGATCGTGCCCCCCGGCCAGGCCGAGATGATCGTCGAGGCCCTCAAGGCCAAAGGTGTGCCGGTGGCCTACCTGCTCTTCGAGGGCGAGCAGCACGGCTTCCGGAGCGCCGACAACATCGTCGCCGCCCTAGAGGCCGAACTGGCCTTCTTCGGCCGGGTCCTCGGCTTCACGCCTGCCGACCGGCTTCCCGACCTCGAGATCAGCGGCCTGTAGAGCTAACTCTTGTCGTCGTTGGCGTCGCTGGCGCCGTCGGCTTGCTCTGCGTCGTCGACGCCGGTGTCGTCCGACGGCGGCGCAGCGTTGGCTTCCTCGTCGACCGGCTGGCCGTTCTGGGCGGCTGTCTCGGCGATGGTGGGCCATGACGACTCGTCCATCTGGGACCGGCGCCGGCGCTGCATGACCAGGCGACCCACGCCCACGACGGCACCCGCGACGGCGCCGATCTTCACCAGACGGATGGCCCGAGCCAGCAGGCGCGACATACCGCCAGCCTAGCGACCCGCCTGTCGGATGCTCGCGTGCGTTCTACAGCTCCAGGGCAGCCAGCCTCGCCAAGGTCTGGAGGTCGTTCACATGGAGCCGGGCAGGGGCCTGGCCGTCGAAGGAGCCCCAGCCCTTGAAGCCCAGCGTCCACAACTCGTCGCTGATCACGATGCTGCGCACGATCACGTTGGGCGAGTCGCTGGGCCAGCAGATCGAGACCGATTCACCGCCCCGGAGCAGGCCCAGCCTCTCGGCCTCGTCCACGAAGAACGGCTCGGGGTAGCACTCGAAGCCGGTCATGCCGGCCTCGCCGGCCTCGCAGGCCAGCACCGCGGTGTAGTCGTCGGAGATCATGTACTCGATCTCGCTGGTGAAGTCCTCCATGTCGGTCGAGGACAGATCCGCGGGGGTGAGCTCGCGGCAGTCGGTCCGGCCGGGCTCCTCGCCCTCGATCTCGTGGTCGACCCGTCCCACTTCGGTGATCGTTCCGTCGGTGACCCGCAGCACGACTGCGCCGGACCACTCGTTCCACACCGTGACCGGGATGACCGCCAGTTCCTCGGGCGCCCACCACAGGAAGGCCCGGTGGTCCCAGCCGACGTCGTTCCAGCCGTCGGGCGCGGTCCACACCGCCACTTCCAGGGGTTCGGTCAGATCGCTGACGTCGAACAGCGAGACCTTGGCCCCGGTGACGCGGCCCTCGTCGTCGGCGTCGGATCCCACCCCCAGCACCATGGTGTCGCTGATGGGGTGCAGGTAGCTGGAGAAGCCGGGGATCTTCAACTCTCCCAGGATCTCGGGGTTGGTCGGGTCCGACAGGTCAATGGTGTAGAAGGGGTCGATCTGGCGGAACGTCACGACATAGCCCACGTCGCCTACGAAGCGCACCGACTGGACGTTCTCGCCCCGGCCGATGTCGCCCACGCTGCCGACCTCCACCAGGACGTCGCCGTCGGTGCTCAGCACCCGCACCTGGCTCTCGGACTCCTCGCCCCACGGGTCGCCGACCGTGGTCACGATCCGCACGTATCCGGCGTGCTCCGACAGCGAGAACTGGTTGCGGATCACGCCCAGGACCTCACCGGAGGACTCGTAGCTGGCCGCGGCGCCAGTGATGTCGAAGCGATGGACGCTGGTGCGGCGCTGGCTCCAGGCCTCGCGCCAGCCGTCCTCGTCCCAGCTGTCGTCGCCTCCGAAGTCATCGGAGTCGATCCAGCGGGTGGTGGCCACGTACAGCGACCCGGTCGACGCGTAGACGGTGTCGCCGGGAGCCATGACCGCGCTGGATGACGACGGGTCGAAGTCACCGCTGATGGGCACGCTGATCACAGTGGTGACCCCGAAGCCCGAGAACACCGACGGGGCGTGCACGTCGTCGCAGGGCACCATCAGCGATCCGGTCGAGCTGTCGGCCGTTCCCAGCGTGTAGTGGGGTAGCCAGTCGTCGAGGGTGGAGTTGAGCACCGCGGCCCGGTTGGCCGTCTCGGCCACGTCGGCGGCGGACTCGTTCTGGGGGAACACGAACGGGAAGTTCCACTGGGGGTCGTAGCGAAGGATGACCCGGGCGGTGCCGCCGACGCTGCGGGCGCTGATGTAGTTGCCCTGCACACCGACGGTCTCGATGATCCGGGGCGCGCCGCTCACGTCGATGCGCTGGAGCACGGTCTCGGAGCCGTCGCCCGATTCGCTGTGCGAGCGGGTGATCAGCAGCAGGTCGTCACCGTCGATGAACAGTTCCCGTCCCCAGCCCTCGGCCACCGCAACCGAGCCGACTGCGCGGCGGCTGGCTGCGTCGACCACCACCAGCCGACCCGAGGACAGCGTGAAGATCCTGCGGCCGTCGGTCTTGACGATGTCGGCCTCGTCCACTCCGGCCTCCTGGACGTTCGTGCCCGAGAAGTCCACGCCCTCGACGGGAGCCGCGCTCGCAGCCTCGAGCTCGGCGTCGGCCATGGCCTCTTCGGCCATGGCCATGTCGTCGCCGCTGAGACGTGCGCCCACGGGACCGAACCAGCCGCCCTGGTCGAATCCCCACGGCCCCACCCTGGCCGAGTACTCGGTGTGCAGGTGGTCGAGCAGCGTGTCGCAGTCGTTGAACCTCACCAGTCCCGCGGTCAGCACCACATCGTCGGGCCCGACATCGATCACCGTGTCGTCGTCGTCGCCGTCGGCGGTGGCGCTCGTGACGGCCGGCTCGACGGTGCCTGCAGAGCCGGAGATTCCCGGACCCCCGCCCGGGCTGTCGCGGCTGCATGACGCGGCCAGGATGGCAACGCCGGCGACGGTGATGACGATCTTGCGCATGGAGACGGGGCCTTTCGTATCGAAGCGGCTACGGAGCGCGCGCTGCGGTTGAAGGTTTGGACGTTCCCTGGTGGGTGGCGGTTCCCGAGTCGCTCCTGTTCCTGCGGAGGCCTCGGACATGGCGGCCCTACGTGGCCGCGGGCAGCCAGGGGAGGCGTCGTCGCTCGTAGTCGTCGATGGCTCCGGTGTGGCGCAGGGTCAGGCCGATGTCGTCGAGACCCTCGAGGAACCGCTGCTGGGTGGATGCCTCCATACCGAACCCGGCCTCGAACCCGATGGCCGGCACCTCCACTGTGAGCCGCTCCACATCGACGGTGATCTCCAGGCCGGGTTCAGCCTGCACCGCGGCCATCAGCTCCGCGGCGGCCGCGGCCGGGATCTGGGCCGGGACGAGCCCGTTCTTGGTGCAGTTGTTGCGGAATATGTCGGCGAAGCGGGGGCTGATCACCGCGTCGAACCCGTACTGCTGGATGGCCCACACCGCGTGCTCCCGCGACGAGCCGGTGCCGAAGTTGGTCCCGGCCAGCAGGATGGTCGCCCCCGCGTAGCGCTCGTCGTTGAGAACGAAGTCTCGGCTGTCGCGCCACTCCGAGAACAGGCCCTTCTCGAAGCCGGTGCGTGACACCCGCTTGAGCCAGTCCGACGGGATGATCTGGTCGGTGTCCACGTCGCTGCGGTCCAGCGGCACCGCTGTGCCCGTCACCACCCGTGTCGCCTTCATGGCCGCGACCCGCTCGTGACGTCGAAGCCTGCCTTCATCACAGGTCTCCGGGGGCGGCGAAGTGACCGGCTATGGCGGTGGCCGCGGCCACCGCGGGCGACACCAGATGGGTGCGCCCGCCCCGGCCCTGGCGGCCCTCGAAGTTGCGGTTCGACGTGCTGGCCGCCCGCTCCCCGACAGTCAGCTTGTCGGGGTTCATGGCCAGGCACATGGAGCATCCCGGCTCGCGCCAGTCGAAGCCGGCTGCCCGGAAGATCTCAGGCAGGCCCTCGGCCTCGGCCTGGGTCTTGACCTGGCCGGAGCCCGGCACCACCAGGGTGCGCACCCCGTCGGCCACCCGCCGGCCGGCCACCACCGTCGCCGCGGCCCGCAGATCCTCGATGCGGCTGTTCGTGCACGACCCGATGAACACGGTGTCCACCGGGATGTCGCGCATCGGGGTCAGGGGAGCGAGACCCATGTAGTCGAGAGCCCGCACCGCGGCTTCGCGCCGGGCCGGTTCGTCGAAGCTGTCGGGGGCGGGCACCGCACCCTCCAGCGGAACCGACTGGGCGGGGTTGGTGCCCCAGGTCACCATGGGGGAGATGTCGGCGCCGTCGAGGGTCACTTCGATGTCGAAGGAGGCCCCGTCGTCGGTTGTCAGCGTGCGCCAGTCGGCCAGCGCCTGCTCCCACAGGTCACCCACCGGTGCCTGCTCCCGGCCCCGCAGGTACTCGAAGGTCGTGTCGTCGGGGGCGATCAGTCCGGCCTTGGCGCCCGCCTCGATCGACATGTTGCACACCGTCATGCGGCCCTCCATCGACAGCGCCTCGATGACCGGCCCCCGGTACTCGATGATCCGTCCGACGCCTCCGGTGGTGCCGATGCGGCCGATGATGGCCAGGATCACATCCTTGGCGGTGGAGCCGGAGGCCAGGGTTCCCCCGACGGTCACCGCCATGGTGCCCGGCCGCATCTGGGGCAGGGTCTGGGTGGCCAGCACATGCTCCACCTCGCTGGTGCCGATACCGAAGGCGATGGCGCCGAAGGCACCGTGGGTGGAGGTGTGCGAGTCTCCGCACACGATGGTCATGCCCGGCTGGGTCAGACCCTGCTCGGGCCCGATCACATGCACGATGCCCTGCTTGGCGTGGCCCATCGGGTAGTTGGTGATGCCGAACTCGTCCGCGTTGCGGCGCAGCGTCTCGACCTGGGTGCGGCTCACCGCATCCGCGATGGGCTTGTCCACGTCGGCGGTGGGCACGTTGTGGTCCTCGGTGGCCACCGTCAGGTCGGGTCGGCGCACGCCGCGCCCCGACAGCCGCAGCCCGTCGAAGGCCTGCGGCGAGGTGACCTCGTGCACCAGGTGCAGGTCGATATAGAGCAGGTCGGGCTCGCCGTCGCCGCCCCGGGCCACCGTGTGGCGGTCCCAGATCTTCTCGCTCAGCGTCCGCGGCTTACTCATAGCTTCGATCTTACGGCTCGTGGTTGGCTTGTCAGCCGTCGCGGCCGGTGATCACTGCCGGTGGGGGATCACCGGTTGCCGCATCCCAGACCATCAGCGTCACGGCCATGCCCAGCAGCAGGGCGCCCACCACCAGGGCGATCCGCGCCCACCGCAGGGTGCGGGGCGGATCGGCGTCCACCGGTCTAGGACACCTCCACGACGGTGACCTTCTGCCGGCCACCGGGAGAGTCGAACTCGACCGCGTCTCCCTCGGCCGCGCCCAGCAGCGCCTCGCCCATCGGCGATCCCGGCGACACTACGACAACGTCGTCCTGACGCTCCTCGATCACCCCGACCAGGAAGCGCTCGGGCTCATCGTCGCCGTCGTAGAGGACGGTCACCACCGACCCCAGCATCACCCCGAAGTCGCTGTCGCTGCCATTGCCGGCGTCGATGATCTCCGCGTGGGTCAGGATCCGTGTGAGATGGACGATACGGCCCTCCAGTTTGGCCTGCTCCTCCTTGGCTGCGTGGTAGTCGCCGTTCTCGGACAGGTCGCCCAGCTTGCGGGCGGCCTCGATCTTGTCGGCTATCTCGATACGGCCCCGGGTGCTGAGTTCGTGCAGCTCAGCGCTCAGCCGGTCGTGCGCGGCCTGCGAGAGATGATGAGCATCGGGCATCGCATCAATCTACCGGCGGCGAGGTATGCTGGTGCCCGTGGCGAACCGGCCCAGCATC
Source organism: Candidatus Aldehydirespirator sp. (assembly GCA_965203575.1). Taxonomy (GTDB): domain Bacteria; phylum Actinomycetota; class Acidimicrobiia; order Acidimicrobiales; family Aldehydirespiratoraceae; genus Aldehydirespirator. The sequence goes on along the minus strand of OZ241894.1, from coordinate 230,505 downwards.
GCAATTCCCTAGCGCGCGCCATCCCGGCGCGCGCCTTCAACCGTCCACCCAGGTGGGCGGTTTCGCAATTTGGCAGGCGCTTCAGCAGGACGGGAGCTAGCGACAGAACCATGGCACATCGAGTGGGAGTCATCGGAGGCGACGGCATCGGCCCCGAGGTCGTGACCGAGGGCCTGAAGGTGATCGCGGCCGCCGGCGTGGATCTCGACACCACGCACTACGACCTCGGCGGCAGCCGCTACCTGCGGGACGGGACCGTGCTCGACGACGCCACCGTGGAGGAGTGGCGCGGCCTCGACGCGCTCTACATGGGAGCGGTCGGCACCCCCGAGGTTCCCCCCGGCATCATCGAGAGAGGCCTGCTGCTGAAGATGCGCTTCGAGCTGGACCTCTACATCAACCTGCGGCCCTTCACCGCGCCGGCCCACGACTTCGTGGTGATCCGCGAGAACACCGAGGGCACGTACGCGGGAGAGGGTGGCTTCCTGCGGCGGGGCACTCCCTTCGAGATCGCCACCCAGGGGTCGGTGAACACCCGTCACGGCGTGGAGCGAGCCGTTCGTTACGCGTTCGACCTGGCCATGACCCGGCGCAAGCACGTGACGCTGGTGCACAAGACCAACGTGCTGACCTTCGCCGGCGACCTCTGGGAGCGCACCTTCAACGACGTCGCGGCCCGGTACCCGGACGTCTCGACGGCCTACAACCACGTCGATGCGGCCTGCATCTACTTCGTGGAGGATCCCGCCCGCTACGACGTGATCGTCACCGACAACCTCTTCGGCGACATCCTCACCGACCTCGGCGGCGCGGTCTCGGGCGGCATCGGACTGGCGCCCACCGCCAACCTGCATCCCGGGCAGGTGTCGATGTTCGAGCCGGTCCACGGCTCGGCGCCCGACATCGTGGGCACAGGCCGGGCCAATCCCGTCGCGGCGGTGCTGTCCGGCGCGATGATGTTGGACCACCTCGGCGAGACCGGGGCCGCGGAACGGATCCGCAAGGCCTGCGACCGGCCCGAGTCGCTCGCCGGCACCACCGGCGAGATCGGCGACGCCATCGTCGCCCGCCTCGCCGACCAGCAGGACTGAGACCCGGGACACACAGCAGAGAAAGCGCCACTCAAGGAAGGCCACCCGCCCAATGCCGATCACACCCACCAAGCACATCTGGATGAACGGGGAGCTTGTCCCTTGGCAGGACGCCAAGATCCACGTGCTGTCGCACTCGCTGCACTACGGCACGGGCGTGTTCGAGGGCATACGCACGTACGCGACCGGCAACGGCCCCGCGGTGTTCCGGCTGACCGACCACATCCAGCGGCTGTACAACTCGGCGAAGATCCTCAACATGGACATGCCGTACTCGGTGCCCGAGATCGTGGAGGCCTGCAAGCTGGTGGTGCGCGACAGCGGGCTGCCCGAGTGCTACGTGCGCCCGATCGCCTTCTACGGGTACGGCGAGATCGGCCTGTCCACCGCCGACTGCACCACGGAGATCGCCATCGCGGTGTGGCCCTGGGGCGCCTACCTGGGCGACGACGCCCTCACCAAGGGCGTCCGGTTGAAGATCTCGTCGTGGGCCCGCCACGATCACAACATCATGCCGCCCGCCTCCAAGACGACCGGCAACTACGCCAACTCGACGCTGGCCAAGATGGAGGCTCTCAGGGCCGGCTACGACGAGGCCATCATGCTCAATCCGGCCGGGCTGGTGTCGGAGTGCAGCGGCGAGAACATCTTCGCGGGCACCCCCGACCTGCTGGTGACCCCGCCGCTGTCGTCGGGGGCGCTGCCCGGCATCACCCAGGACTCGGTGATCTCGATCGCCCGAGACATCGGCATCGACGTGGTGATCGGCGACCTGGCCCGCAGCGACCTGTACATCGCCCAGGAGATATTCGTGTGCGGCACCGCCACCGAGGTCGGCGCGGTCAACTCGGTGGACGACCGGCCCCTGGTGTGCCCCGGCCCGCGCACGCTGGCCATCGCGGAGGCCTATGCGGACGTCGTGCGGGGCCGCAACGACCGCTACAAGACGTGGAACGAGTACGTCCATGAGTAGCGATCCGTCACTCGGGCAGGTTCGTCCATGAGCAGCGACGCCTCGGGCAGGTACGTCCATGAGTAGCGATCCGTCACTCGGGCAGGTACGTCCATGATCAGCGACGCCTCGCGCCGGTCGCCCGTGGAGATCTACGACACCACCCTGCGCGACGGCACCCAGCTGGAGGGCATCTCGCTCACCGTCGACGACAAGCTGCGCATCGCCGAGCAGCTCGACTATCTCGGCGTCGCGTTCATCGAGGGGGGCTGGCCGGGCGCCAATCCCAAGGACGACGAGTTCTTCGAGCGGGCCCGCACGGAGCTCGACCTTCAGGTCAGCGAGCTGGTCGCCTTCGGCTCCACCCGCCGGGCCCGCGGCAAGGTCGACTCCGATCAGGTGCTGGCCCATCTGGCCGGAGCCGGGACCTCGACGGTGTGCATCGTCGGCAAGTGCTGGGACTACCACGTCACCGAGGCCCTTCAGACCACCCTGGACGAGGGCGTGGCCATGGTGGCCGACTCGGTGGAGTTCCTGGTGGCCGCGGGCAAGCGGGTGCTGTTCGACGCCGAGCACTTCTTCGACGGCTTCCGCCGCAACCCCGAGTTCAGCCTGCGAGTGTTGGAGGCCGCCGCCATGGCCGGGGCGTCCACGGTGGTGCTGTGCGACACCAACGGCGGCACCCTGCCCGACGACATCTCTGCTGCGGTGTCGGCGGTGGCGGCCCACGTCGACTGCGAGGTCGGCATCCACCTGCACAACGACACCGGCTGCGGCGTGGCCAACGCGCTGGCCGCGGTACAGGCCGGGGCGGTGCACGTTCAGGGCACCATCAACGGCTACGGGGAGCGGGTCGGCAACTGCGACCTGGTGCCGATCATCGCCAACCTCGAGCTGAAGATGGGCATGCGGGCGCTGCCCGAGGGCCACCTGCCCCGTCTCACGTCGGTGTCGCACCACGTGGCCGAGTTGGTCAACCTGCCGATGAACCCCCAGCAGCCCTACGTGGGGGCCAGCGCCTTCGCCCACAAGGCGGGGCTGCACGCCAGCGCATTGAGTCGTCGCCCCGACGCTTACGAGCACGTGTCGCCGGAGCTGGTCGGCAACGGCACCCGTGTGCTGGTGTCGGAGATGGCCGGACGCTCCACGCTGGAGATGCGGGCCGCCGAGCTCGGCCTGGCCCTCGACGGCAGGGTGCTGGGCGAGGTGATCGACACGCTCAAGCGCTTGGAGCACGCCGGATACCACTTCGAGGCGGCCGACGCCTCGTTGGAGCTTCTGATGCGGGGAGCGAGCGGCTGGGAGCAGGACTTCTTCCGGCTGGAATCGTTCCGGGTGTCGCTGGACCACCGCTCCGGTACGGGAGCCCGGGCCTGGAACGACGTGTCGGTGGAGGTGGACACCGAAGCCACCGTCAAGCTGTGGGTCGGAGGCGAGCGCCGTGTGGCCGTAGGGGAGGGCAACGGTCCGGTCAACGCGCTGGACACCGCGGTTCGCACCGCGCTGGGCGACGTCTACCCGGCGCTGGACAACATCTCGCTAACCGACTTCAAGGTCCGGGTGCTCGACACCCAGAAGGGGACCGGGGCGGTGACCCGGGTGCTGGTCGACTCCACCGACCGGCGCAGGGTGTGGACCACCATCGGCGTGTCGGAGAACATCATCGAGGCGTCCTGGCAGGCGCTGGCCGACTCCGTCGTCTACGGCCTCCTCCACGCCGACGACTGAGCGCGGCCGTCTCGCTTCGTCCGGCCGGCGGGTCCTGTCGCCGGCGCGCCCTGGCGGCGCAAGCGCCGCCAGGGCTTGCCCCGACGCCACCCCCCGGCCTCGCGGGGCTACCTTCGGCGGGAATCAGCTGCGGGGGATCTCCGTCGCCGTCACGATGACGCCGCCGACCTGCGACTCGTCCACATCGAACCAGAAGGCGATGGCCGACCGCGCCTCGGCCTCCACGTCCTCGAAGCGCCTGGTCTGAGCGAACACCGTGTCCAGTTCATCGACAGTGATTCCCCACCAGCCGCCCCCCGGCGTCGCCCGGACATGGAAGGTGTCACCAGGCCGCGTATCGGTACCCGTCTCAGCCGCCGTCTCAGTCATGTCCGTGCTTCCGTCTCCGGAGGCACTCGCCGTGCCACGTTCATGATCTTGGCAGCCGTTCCTTCCTGAATCTCGTTGTGCCGGGGAATCTGGATCATCTGCGAGCCTATTGCCCAGATCTCATGCCTGCCCTCCCGAACCTTGACGAGGGCTAGTCCCTTACCTTTCGCGATCTTCCGAAGCTCCTTGATCAATTTCAGCTTATCCACGCGGGGAGCATAGGCCGATGCAAGTATCTCCACTCTGCGACCACCAGCGAAGGCGGTTGGGCGGTGCAGGGCTACGCTGTCGCCCCGTGGCTGCTCCGTCCCACGTTCCCGCCACGGCCAAGGCCCCGTCGATCTACCAGTCGCCGCCGCGGCGGGCTGAGCCCTGGATGGCGGACCGGCCCGGGGAGGTGGTCGGCACCGAGCCCACGGCTGGCCCCGGCCTCGGCAACCAGGGTCCCGACCAGGGTTACGCGCTGAAGCTGGCTGAGCGTTTCACTGGCCGGCTGATGCTCGCGGCCGGGGAGCAGGAGGACGATGCGCTGGCCGGGTGCGTGGCGGTGGCGCTGCGCCGGGCCTCGATGTTCGGCCGGGCGCCTGTGATGCACGACCTGCGGGTGGCGCTGGAGCTGTTCGGCTTCCTGGACGAGGCCGCCGACGCCGAGCTGGTGGCCTGGCGCCGGGACCAGTTCGCCGGCGCGGCCGGCCATCACGGCTACCACGTCAAGCTACGCCTCGCTGATCTTGTGCCGGAGGAAGCGCTGCGCCTCACGCCGGCCGCCGTTGCCAACGCCCGCACCGACAACTGGCGCACCCCGCTAGGGCTCTAACCGCGACCCGGCTCGCCCCGGGCCCCGTACTAGACCTTGACGACGAGCGTCTTCACCGCCTTGTCGTGCCAGCCCTGCCGGCGGTCGTCCCACAGCAGCGAGGCGTGGACGAGCAGACCGGGAAGGATCAGCAGCACGTATCCGACGGTCGGAATGACCCAGCGTCCGGCCGCCGGGCCAAAGCCGGGCAAGTCTCCGTTGTCGGCCCTGACGACCTTGATGCTCACAGCCATCTTGCCGGGAGTCTGCCCCTTGAGGGCGACGAAGAAGATCTCGTAGGCCGCGCCGGCCAGGAGGGGGAGCAGGAGAGGATCGACTAAGCCGACGATGAAGCCGATGAAGATGCCGATGACAATGTCGATGAGCCTGGCTCCGAGTCGTAGGCCCGGCGTTGCCAACTCCGCGGTCTCGCCGGTCCCTAAGACTGCGAATCCTGCGGCGGGCGCACCTCCGTGGCCGGACGGGTCTGGCGGCGGGGGAGGAGGTTCGGACGACCAGCCCGAGTCGTCGGGTGGGGGCGGAGGCATGTCGGACACGGGCGGCTCCTTCGGAGGTCGACGGACACGACGACGGTAGCAGAGCGTGCTGAGGCGAGATCAAGGTCCCGCCGTGCTTTGTGCGTTGCACAGAAGCCTGGGAGTGCTTGGCTAGTCTCGCTGCGTGAGCACGCCCAGGGTCAGGTTCGCGCCCGCTCCGACGGGGTTCCTGCATGTGGGGAGCGCCCGGACGGCGCTGTTCAACTGGCTGTTCGCCCGGCACCATCGGGGGGAGATGGTGCTGCGGGTGGAGGACACCGACGCCGCGCTGAAGACCCAGGAGTACGTGGACGCCATCATCGAGCCGCTGCGGTGGCTGGGCCTCGACTGGGACGCGGGGCCCTACTTCCAGTCCGAGCGCAGCGCCCTTCACGCGGCGGCGATCGAGCGACTGCTCGCCGACGGCGCCGCCTACTTCTGTGATCTGACCCGAGCCGAGATCGAGGAGCGCTGCGCCGCGGCCGGACTGCCGGCCGGCTACCACGGCTGGTCCCGCGACCGCGACGTGGCCGACGGGCCGGGCGTGGTGGTGCGGTTCCGCTGCCCCGACGAGGGCACGACCGTCGTCGACGACGTCGTGCGGGGCCGGGTGAGCTTCGGCAACGAGTCGCTGGAGGACTTCGTCATCCGCCGCGGCGACGGGTCGCCCACGTTCCATCTGGCCAACGCGGTCGACGACCACGACATGGCGATCACCCATGTGATCAGGGGCGAGGACCTGCTCAACACCACACCCAGGGTGATTCTGATCTGGCAGGCCCTCGGCTACGGCGCCCCGCCGGTGTACGCGCACCTGCCGCTGCTGGTCAACGCCAAGCGCCAGAAGCTGTCCAAGCGGCGCGACGACGTGTCGCTCGACAGCTACCGCCGGTCGGGCTACCTCCCGGAGGCCATGGTCAACTACCTGGCCCTGCTCGGCTGGGGGCCGCCCGACGAGGTGGAGATCCGCCCGCTGGACGAGATCGTCGCCCTGTTCGACCTCGACGCGGTCAAGCCGGCCGCGGCGTTCTTCGACCCCGCCCGTCTCGATCACATCAACTCCGCCTACATCAAGTCGCTCTCTCCCGAGCAGTTCGCGGGCCGAGCGGAGCCGTTCCTCACCGGCTCGGACGCTCCGTGGCCCTCCGATCGCTACGACCGCGAGACCGTGCGGGTGCTGGCCGGCGAGATCCAGCAACGGATCGCGCACCTCGACGAGGTCGCGGCATGGATCGACTGGATCCTGTGTCCCGACGTCACCTACGACGATAAGTCCTGGCGCAAGTCGATCGTCAAGGGCAGGGCGGCGGCGGAGGTGCTGGAAGCGGTGGAGGCCCGGCTCACCGACGACGACTTCTCGGATGCCGAGCGCTTGGAGGCCATCGTCATGGGGGTCGGCGACGAACTGACCGAGAGTCTGGGTGAACGGGTGAGGTCCCAGCCCCCGGTCCGGGTGGCCCTCACCGGCACCGGCGCGGGGCTGCCCCTGTGGGAGCCGATGCGCCTGCTCGGGAAGAACGAGACGCTCGCCCGTCTCCGCAAAGCGCGTTCGCGCCTGTAGGTTTCTTCGCTCCGCGGCTCGGCCTCGGCGAAGCGGCCTCCGCGGACACAGCCGCAAGCTGCGGACAGCGCTTCCCCGCAAGGACCACTACCCGGGGAGCGTCACCATGCGATGCTCATGTATTCTCTGCCGATTCTGGGCGGGCCTTCGACGGCGCGGCGCGGGCCTTCTTGTCGTGCCGGCCGCGGCCGTGGCCCTGGCCGCGTCGATGCCGGCCTCGCCAGCCGGTGCGGTGACGCACTATGAGCGGCCCGTGTTCCGCCCGCCCGTCGACGCGCCGGTCACCGACCCGTTCCGCCCGCCCGAGAACCCCTACGGTCCGGGCAACCGCGGCGTCGAGTACGACACCGAGCCGGGAGACGCGGTGCGGGCTGCGGCTTCCGGCAGCGTCGTGTTCGCGGGCGCAGTGGCCGGAACCCTCCACGTGACGGTCGACCACGGCGGCGGGCTGGTCAGCTCGTACTCGTACTTGCAGCGAATCAGCGTGCGGGTCGGCGCTGCCGTCGACCAGGGTCAGGTGATCGGCGTCGCGGGCGAGAGGCTGCACTTCAGCGTGCGGCTGGAAGGGGCCTACACCGACCCGGCCAACTTCACCGGCGTGCGCCGGGTGAGGGTGCGGCTGGTGCCGCTGTGACCGGCGCGGTCTGCCTGCGGTCCTCGTACACTGCTGCGTTGGCCCCTAGGGGCTCGACGGCGCCGAACGGCGTCGCCGAATCATTCCGCAACCCGCGCCTTCACCCGGTCGTCTAGGCGTCCGGCGCGGGCCACGTAGAACCGGGAGAGCAAACAAGCATGGCCGTCGTCACCATGAAGCAACTGCTGGAGGCCGGGGTTCAGTTCGGCCACCAGACCCGCCGGTGGAACCCGAAGATGAAGCGCTTCATCCACGGCGACAAGGCTGGGATCCACATAGTCGACCTCCGCCAGACTCTGGCCCATCTCGAGCGGGCCTACGTCTTCGTTCGGGACCTCGTCGCCGACGGTGGCACGGTCCTGTTCATCGGCACCAAGAAGCAGGCCCAGGACTCGGTGCAGTCCTTCGCCGAGCGCTGCAACATGCCCTACGTCAACGAGCGGTGGCAGGGCGGGATGCTCACCAACTTCCACACCATCGCTAAGCGCATCGCCAAGATGAAGCAGTACCAGCGCATGCGCGACTCGGGCGAATTCGAGGCCATGCCCAAGAAGGAGGCGCTGCTGCTCGATCGGGAGCTGACCAAGCTGGAGCGCAACCTGGGCGGCATCCGCGACATGGAGGAGCCGCCCGGGGCGGTGTTCATCCTCGACACCAAGAAGGAGTACATAGCGGTCACCGAAGCGCGCAAGCTGGGTGTGCCCATCGTCGCGGTGGTCGACACCAACTGCGATCCCGACCTCGTGGACTACGCCATTCCCGGCAACGACGACGCCATCAGGTCCGGGCGGCTCATGGCCCGTGTGATCTCCGACGCCGTGCTGGAGGGCCGGTTCATCCATTCGAAGCGCACCGAGGCCACCACTACCGCCCGTGACGCCCTTACCGAGGCGGAGGTCGCCGAGCAGCAGGCTCTGGCCCGGGCGGAGGCGGCTGCCGAGGCAGCCGAGCGCGAGGCTCGCGTGGCCAAGGCCAAGGCCGAGGCGGCCGCCGCTGAGGACGAGGGCTCCGAAGCCGTCGCCGACGACGCCGAGACCGAGTCGCAGGCGGCCGCTGCCGCCGTAGTCGAGTCCGAGGGTGCAGATGCTGTCGCTGAGGATGTCGAGTCCGAGGGTGCAGATGCTGCTGTTGAGGATGTCGGATCCGAGGGTGCAGATGCCGTCGCTGAGGATGTCGAGTCCGAGGGTGCAGATGCTGTCGTTGAGGAGGCGGACGCCGGGGACGGCGATGCTGATGCTGGCGCTGACGAGCCGGACGAGGAGAACTGAGATGGCGGTCAGCGCTCGGGACGTGAAGGCACTGCGCGACGCCACCGGCGCGGGGATGATGGATGCCAAGAAGGCCCTGACCTCCGCCGACGGCGACATGGAGGCGGCCCGCCAGATCCTGCGGGAGCAGGGCTTGGCCAAAGCCGACGCTCGGAGCGGCCGGGACAACGATCAGGGCGCTATCGCGGTCGCCGGCGACGGCAAAGCCGCCGCTGTCGTTCAGCTCAAGTGCGAGACCGACTTCTCGGCCAAGAACGCGGGCTTCACCTCGCTGGTGCAGACCCTCGCGGATTCTGTGCTCTCCGGCGGTCCCGGAGCGGTGGACGGGCACGCAGCCGGGATCGAGGACCTCAAGCTCGTCCTGAAGGAGAACATCGAGATCGGTGTGGTCGAGCACATGCAGGCTGCCGACGGCAACGTTCTCGACTCGTACCTTCACCGTCAGGACGGGCGGGGCGTGAACGCGGTCGTTGTGGAGGGCAGCGGGGTGGACGCCGATGCGCTGCACCAGGTGGCGCTGCACATCGCCTTCGCCAAGCCTCAATTCCTGAGCACGAGCGAGATCCCGGCCACCGAGATCGAGCAGGAGAGAGCCTCGCTGCTGGAGATCACCAAGGCCGAGGGCAAGCCCGAGCCCGCGTGGGACAAGATCGTGGACGGCAGGATGCGGGGCTGGTACGCCGAGCGCGTGCTGCTCGAGCAGGGGCTTCACGGCGAGAAGACCGCGGTGAAGGACAGCATCGGCGGCGGGTCCATCGTCCGTTTCGTGCAGGTGCTGATCGGCGACTGACCATGAGCAGCTCCGCCGATACCGCCAACGCACCGGCGCGGCGGTCGGCTCGCTGGCACCGGGTGCTGCTCAAGCTCTCGGGCGAGGCCTTCGCAGGGGGATCGGAGGGCGGCATCGACGGTGACACCGTCCGGCGCATCGCCGCGGGCATCGCCGAGGCCCGCGGCGCGTTCGACGTCGAGATAGCGGTCGTGGTGGGGGGCGGGAACCTGTGGCGGGGCACCCAGGGCGCGGGCGCGGGCATGGACCGGGCCCAGGCCGACTACATGGGGATGCTGGCCACGGTGATGAACGCCCTGGCCCTCCAGGACACGCTCGAGCAGCTGGGTCAACCGACGCGGGTGCAGACCGCGATCCACATGGCGCAGATCGCCGAGCCGTACATCCGGCGGCGGGCCATCCGCCACCTTGAGAAGGGCCGGGTAGTCATCTTCGCGGGCGGCACCGGCAACCCCTTCTTCACCACCGACACCACCGCCGCGCTCAGGGCCGCCGAGGTGGAGGCCGAAGTGGTGCTCAAGGGCACCCACGGTGGGGTCGACGGCATCTATACCGCGGATCCTGGAGTCGATTCGGGAGCCGTCCGGCTGGAGCGTGTCACCTACCTCGAGGTGCTCAACCGGGGACTCGAGGTGATGGATTCCACCGCCATCACGCTGTGCATGGACAACCGCCTTCCGATCGTGGTCTTCAACCTGATGCAGGCGGGCAACCTGCAATCCCTACTCGACGGCTCCCAGGTGGGTACGCTCGTTGCGCAGGAGGATCGGAGCCCATGAGCGAGGAGCTGATCGGCATGGTGCTCGAAGACGCTGGCGAGCGAATGGATGAAGCCGTCGCCGCGGCCAGGCGCGAGTTCTCCACGGTGCGCACCGGCAGGGCCAGTTCGGCGCTGCTGGAGCGGGTGCCGGTGGAGGCTTACGGCGTCACGATGGCGATGCGGGAGTTGGTCAGCTTCGCCATCCCCGAGGCCAGTCAACTGATCGTGACCCCTCATGATCCCGCCAACATCACTGCGGTGGAGCGGGCCATCCAGCAGGCCCAGCTCGGGCTGGTCCCCAGCAACGACGGGCGAGTCATCCGCCTGTCGTTCCCGCCGCTCACCGAGGAGCGACGCCGGGAACTGGCCAGGCTCGTGGGGTCCATGGCCGAGGACTCCCGGAACCGGGTGCGCGGCCTGCGCCGCCAGGCCCGCAAGGATCTTGAGGGGATCGAGAAGGAGGGCGGAGTCTCTGCCGACTCGGTGGTGCGCGCCGGCGAGCAACTCGACGGCATCACCCGCGCCCACGAGAAGCAGATCGATGAGGCCCTAGCCAGCAAAGAGGACGAACTGCTCGAGGTGTGAGACGCGAGCAGTGCTCGGGTCCATGACCCGGCGAGCGAAAGGAGCGGTGTGGTGAGCGACCGGGACGAATTCGGAGAACTCGGCTCGACCGATGCCAACGAGCTGGACGACGATGCAGGCGTCGTGGCCGGGCGGTCGGTGTTCGGCGACGAGGACGAGCCTGCCTGGGGCGAGGCGGGGGCTACAGGGTCGTCCCAGCTGACGGGGTCTGAGCCGAGGCTCCAGGAAGCCGATCCCCAGGAGCTGGGGGCGTGGACCGACCACGCCTCCGCACCCCAGTGGGACGAGTCCGAGGACACCTTGCCTCCCATGGAGCCGAGTGAGCCGGTCGGCACGGTCATCGGCGAGGAGGACTTCTTCGGCTACGACGACCAGGCGGTGTACGGCGGAGTGACCGGCACCGGCCCCGCTCCGGCGGTGTCGTCCGATCGGGACATGCCGATGGCGGTCCTCGTGGGTGTCTTCCTCTCGGCTGTGATCCTCGTGGCCCTGCAAGTCGGTCCCGCGTTGGCGCTGGTGGTGGCAACGGTGGTGCTCGGTCTGGCGGCTGTGGAGTTCTTGAGCGCGGTTCGAGTGGCGGGATACCAGCCGGCCGTGGTTCTGGGATTGGCCGGGGTGGTGACCACGCCCCTTGCCGCCTACTGGCGGGGCATGGACGGGATCGTCGTCGTGCTGGTGCTCACGGTGGTGTTCGGGACGTTGTGGTATCTGACCGGCGTAGGCGTCGAGGGGCCCATGCGAGGGCTCGCGGTGACGGTCCTTGCCGTGGCCTACATAGGCGTTCTGGGTGCTCACGCAGCCCTGATGCTGCAGATCCCGACCCACGGGACTGGGCTTCTCACCGCGGCCATCGTCCTGACCGTCGCCCACGATGTGAGCGCCATGGCGATCGGCAGGGCCGCGGGCCGCACCCCGCTGTCGAGGGCCAGCCCCAACAAGACGCTCGAGGGGCTGCTCGGCGGAGCCGTCGTGACCGTCGCGGTCGGCGTGGTCATGGGGTTGGTCGGCATGCCCGCGCCCATCGCGGAGGCCCCCGGAAGCTTCTGGACCGCAGTCCTGCTGTCGGTGGTGGTGGCGGTGGCTGCGCCCATAGGGGACCTGGCCGAGTCCATGCTCAAGCGCGACCTCGACATCAAGGACATGGGTTCGCTGCTTCCCGGCCACGGCGGGATCCTCGACCGGTTCGACGCGATGCTGTTCTCGCTGCCGGCCACGTACTACGTGGCGTTAATGACCGGAGTGATCTGAGCAAAGAGGGGCTCCGAATGATCGGGGTAATCTGAGCTTGGTGTCATCGGTAGCCATTCTCGGCTCGACCGGGTCGATCGGAACTCAAACGCTTGACATCGTCGGGGCCCGACCCGACCAGTACCGGGTGGCCGCCCTGGGTGCGGCCCGCTCGGTGGATCTCCTGGCTGAGCAGGCGCAGCGCTTCCGCCCGGACATTGTGGCGATTGCCGACGCCTCCCGGGCTGCCGCCCTGGCCGAGCGGCTGCCCGACACCGTGGAGCTGCTCGCCGGTGCCGATGCCATGGCTGCTGCGGCCTCGGTGGCCGACACCGTCATCAACGGCGTGGTCGGGTTCGCGGGGCTGCCGGTCACCCTGGCCGCCCTGGAAGCCGGCAAGCGGCTGGGACTGGCCAACAAGGAGTCGCTGATCGCGGCCGCTCCGGTGGTGCAGCGGGCCCGGGCCACGGCCGGCGCGGCGATAATCCCGGTCGACTCGGAGCATTGTGCTGTTCACCAGTGCCTGAGGGCCAACGACCACCCCGGGGCGGTCTCGGAGATCGTGCTGACCGCGAGCGGTGGACCCTTCCGGGGCCGCAGCCGGGCCGAGCTGGAGGAGGTCAGCGTCGCCGACGCTCTGGCCCACCCCACCTGGCAGATGGGCCCCAAGATCACCATCGACTCCAGCACGCTCATGAACAAGGGCCTCGAGGTGATCGAGGCGCACGAACTCTTCGGGATCGCCTACGACCAGATCGAGGTCGTCGTGCATCCCCAGTCCATCGTCCATTCGATGGTCACCTACTGCGACGGAGCGACGGTGGCCCAGCTCTCGAAGCCCGACATGAGGCTCTGCATCGGGTACGCGCTGGCCTACCCCGATCGCCTCGACCTGGCCTACGGTGCCATCGACTGGGCTGAGCTGGGCCGCCTGGACTTCGAACCGCCCGACCGCGACGCCTTCGGCTGCATCGACTTGGCCTACGAGGCCGGCCGCGCTTCGGAGACGGCACCGGCGTGGCTCAACGCGGCCAACGAGGTGGCGGTGCAGGCCTTCCTCGATGGGCGGATCCGTTGGGTTGACATCGCGCACCTGCTGGAGGAGGCGCTGGGGTTGTGGCCCGGCACGAAGGCCGACGACGTCGAAGCGGTGCTGGCCGCGGACGGCGAGGCTCGCCGGATCGCCGGAAGCCTGGTAAGGCGGCGCGAGGCAGCCTGAGACCCTCATGAGCCAGCGCCTCTCTGCTTCGCCTCTGGGCGATCACACCCGCCTCGCCGTCCTCGTGGCGCTCCTCGTGCTCCTCGGGGTCTTCGCGGGCGCCGGCTGGTTGGTGATCATCCTGTCGCTGGTGGCCATGCTGTTCCTGCACGAACTCGGCCACTACCTCATGGCCCGGTGGACGGGCATGAAGGTCAGCGAGTTCTTCATCGGGTTCGGCCCGCGCCTCTGGTCGTTCCGTCGCGGCGAGACGGAGTACGGGGTCAAGGCGATCTGGGTCGGCGCGTACGTGCGCATCGTCGGGATGAACAACCTCGACGAGGTGGAGCCCGACGACGAGCCGCGCAGCTTCCGGCAGCAGAGCTACCCCAGGAAGATGCTGGTGCTGACGGCCGGGTCGGCCATGCACTTCGTGATCGTGCTGGTGCTGCTGTTCGCGGTGCTGCTGGGTGACGGCACGATCCTGAGCGGCCGGTCCGACGCCGACGAGGCTCAGAACTGGGTGCTGGCCACGGTCTCGACCGACAGCGCGGCCTCGGCGGCCGGCCTGCAGCCCGGCGACGAGCTCATCTCGGTCGCCGGAGTGGGCCGCACCACCTTCGCCGACTTCTCGCACCTGGTTCGGCAGCTCGCAGGATCCCAGGTGGAGGTGGTGTATCGCCGCGACGGCGTGGTGCACACGGCCTCCACCCGGGTGGGCGAGCGGCTCACCGCGGCGGGCGCGGCCGGGATCGTGGGACTCATCGAAGGGGACCGCATCCTCGCGGTGGAGGGTCTCGAATCCGGGGGCGCCCCCACCTATGTCCAGGTGGCTGCGTACGGGCGCGACCGGATCGGCGAGCCCCTCGACATCACCATCGTCGACACCCGAACAGGCCGGCCGGCGGTGGTGGAGGAAGCCGTCATCACCGAACTGATCAGCCCGTCGGCCGCGGTCAGGGGATTCTTCGGGGTGTCGGCCGACTACCGCGCTGATGGCCTCGGCGTCGTGCAGGCTGCCGGCGAGTCGGTCCGGTTGTCCGCGTTGATCGTCCGCGACGTGGTCTTCGCCATCCCGACCATCGTGACCGACGGATTCGGAGGCACGCTGGACGGGCTGCGGGACGACGATCAGGCGGCCGGCGGCGCGCCGATGGCCCGCGAGCTCGAGTTGCGGCGCCTCGACCGATCGCATCCGGATGAGAACCGGATCCTGTCGATCTACGGGGTGGCCCGCATCGGTGCCGAAGCAGCCTCCGACGGCGCCACCGAGGTTCTCCTGCTCCTCGTGTACGTGAACGCCTTCATCGGAGTGTTCAACCTGCTGCCGCTGCTGCCCCTCGACGGGGGACATGTGGTCGTGGCCACATACGAGCGGATCCGCTCCTTCGGGGGCCGCACCCACCGGGTCGACGCAGCCCGCCTGCTCCCGCTCACCTACGCGGTGGTGGCGCTGCTGCTGCTGGTGGGCGGAGTGGCCCTGGTGCGCGACATCCTTGATCCTGTCAGCTTCGGCTGAGACCAGTCTGAGCTCCCGCTGAGACCCTGCTGAGCCGCCAATCCGGCGCGGATAGACTCACATCGTGCAGGTCACCGCGAAATTCCCGCGGCGAGACACTCGGCAGATCATGGTCGGGACCGTCCCAGTCGGCGGTGGGGCACCGGTAACGGTGCAGTCCATGACGGTCACCAAGACGGCCGACTACGAAGCCACCCTGCAACAGATCTACGCGCTGGCGGCCGCGGGCGCCGACATCGTGCGCTGCACCTGCAACCGGTCCGAGGCCGCCGAGGGACTGGCCCGGATCGTGCCCCGCTCACCGGTGCCGATCGTCGCCGACATCCACAACAACTACCGCATGGCGCTGGCCGCGCTGGAAGCCGGCGTTCACTGCCTGCGCCTGAACCCCGGCAACATCCGCAAACCGGACCAGATCAAGGCCGTGGCCCGGGAATGCAAGGACCGGGGCGTGCCCATCCGCATCGGAGTCAACGGGGGCTCGCTCGATCCCGACCTCTACGACCCGGAGTTGGGGGTGACCCCCGAGGCGATGGTGGCGTCTGCGATGCGGGAGCTCGCCTACTTCGAGGACGTGGGGTTCGATCTGGTGAAGATCTCGGTGAAGGCATCGAGCGTTCCGCTCATGATCGAGGCGTACCGGCAGCTGGCCGACACGACCGACCATCCTCTGCATCTCGGGGTGACCGAGGCGGGACCCCCGCCGGCCGGGACCATCAAGTCGACGGCCGGAATAGCCTCCCTGCTCGCCGAGGGCATCGGCGACACCATCCGCTACTCACTGACCACCGATCCTGTCGAGGAGGCTCGGGCCGGACGGCAGCTGCTGGAGGCGTTGGGGCTGCGCGAGCGGCGCAACGTCGACCTGATCGCCTGCCCCAGCTGCGGGCGGGCCGAGGTGGACGTGTTCACGGTGGCCCAGCAGGCCATGGAGGCCTTCGGCGAGCGGCGCATACCGCTCCAGGTGGCCGTCATGGGTTGCGTCGTCAACGGTCCCGGCGAGGCCCGCGACGCCGATCTCGGCATCGCCGCGGGAAACCGTCGGGGGCACTTGTTCGTGAAGGGCGAGAACGTCGCCGTCGTCGCCGAGGAGGCGATGGTGGACGCGCTGGTGGAATGGGCCGAGTTCATCTGCGAGCACGGTTCGGACGCCGCGCTCGAGCGGGCCAAGAAGACGCGGGCCTCCGCCCGGCGGGCCGCTGAGGAAGACCGCCGCCGCAACCTCGACGAGCTCGGGGACGACGCCAACAACGCCGAGACGGTGGTGGCCGGCATCCGGCGCAAGACCGGCGCCTAACCCGGGTATACTTCCCGCACGTTCGATTCTCCGGAAGCGGCGTGGGCTCGTGCCCACGCCGTTGCCGGTTCAGGCCCGAACCCGCCCCCCGGCCCAGAGCAGAATATCAGGGAATACCATGGCGATCGCCGATCGCGTCCGCGAACTCGTTGCCCCGCTGGCGGAGGCCGTCTCGGTCGACTTGTACGACGTGGAGCACCACGGCGGCGTGGTCCGAGTCCTTGTCGACGCCGACGGCGGCATTGATCTCGACGTCATCGCCCGGCTGTCGCGCTCGATCAGCCGCGCCCTGGACGAGCACGATCCCATACCGGGCCGGTACACGCTGGAGGTCTCGAGCCCCGGCTTGGAGCGCCCGCTGCGCACACCCGAGCACTTCCGCCGCGCCGCCGGATCCACCGTGAAAGTGAAGACCCTGGCCGGCTTCGACGGGCCCCGCCGGCTGACGGGGACCCTGGAGGCCGTGGCCGACGACGGCGTGGACCTGCGCAGTACCGACGGCGAGGTGTGCCGCATCTCCTATGAGCAGCTCGCCTCGGCTCGCACAGTCTTCGAGTGGGGCTCGCGCAGCCGCGATTCTCGAGATTCTCAACAACGATCCCGTGGGGAGGCACTGTCATGAACGCCGAGCAGAGAGAAGCGCTCAGGGAAGCACTGCAGGCGATGGCGGCCGAGCGAGGTGTCACCGTCGATGCTCTGTACGCGGCGCTCGCTGACGCCCTTGAGTCGGCCTACAAGCGGCTGCCCGGCGCCAAGGAGTACGCCTGGGTGACGATCGACCCCTCCAGCCTGGAGTTCCATGTGATGGCCCAGGACGTGGACGAAGAGGGCAACCCGGTGGGCGAGGAGTACGAGGTCACGCCCGACAACTTCGGGCGCATCGCGGCACAGACCGCCCGCCAGGTCATGACCCAGCGCATCCGCGAGGCGGAACGGGAGCTCAAGTACGAGGAGTACGCCGGCCGCGAGGGAGACATCGTCACCGGCATGATCCAGCAGACCGACGCGCGCTACACCCTGCTCGATCTGGGCCGGGTGGAGGCGCTGCTGCCCCAGGCGGAGCAGGTCCCCTACGAGCGGCCCGACTCCAACACCCGGCTCAAGGCCTACATCGTCGAGGTGCGCAAGACGGCCAAGGGGCCTCAGATCGTGGTCAGCCGGACCCATCCCGGCCTGGTGAAGCGACTGTTCGAGCTTGAGGTGCCCGAGATCGCCGACGGGATCGTGGAGATCAAGGCGTGCGCGCGCGAGCCGGGGCATCGCACCAAGATCGCGGTGCATTCGAACGACCCCAACGTCGATCCCGTGGGGGCGTGCGTGGGGGCCCGGGGGGCGAGGGTCCGTCAGGTCGTCAACGAACTGCGGGGCGAGAAGATCGACATAGTGCCGTTCAGCAGCGAGCTCGAGGAGTTCGTGACCAAGGCGCTTTCGCCGGCGAGGATCAAGGAGGTCCGCCCCAACGAGATGACCGGCGACTGCGACGTGATCGTTCCCGACTACCAGTTGTCGCTCGCCATCGGCAAGGAGGGCCAGAACGCCCGCCTGGCCAGCCGGCTCACCGGATGGGGCATCAACATCAAGAGCGAATCCCAGCTGGCTGAGGAGGCGGCCTACGGCGACGTGGAGTGGGCCGAGGGGGAGTGGATCACCGATCCCGAGACGGGAGAGCAGCTCTGGCAGCCGGCCGACGGCGGCGAGGCGGTCAGCGCTGAGGCGTGGGCCGCGGCCATGGCGCAGGAGCAGGCCGAGGACACCGGCTCAGGCGAGGGCTCCAGTTCGGGGGACGCCGGTGCCCGAGAGCCCGAAGTCACGGCGGAGCGGGTGGAGAGCAGCTGAGCCCGGTCCGAACCTGCATCGGTTGCCGCACCCGCCGCCCGAGTGCGGAGATGCGGCGTGTGCGCCGGGATCCCAGCGGCGCTCTGGTTGTGGGGCCCGGACCCGGCCGGGGCGCCTGGCTGTGCGCGGACATCGCCTGCTTCGAGTCGGCCCGGCGCCGTCGAGCCTTCGGGCGGGCCTTGCGGGCTGACGTAGAGCCGGGCGAGATCGCTAGGCTTCAACAAGCGTGGCCGTCGGACCCGGGGAGCGATCCCGGGCCGGGCGGTCGCGCCAGCCAGACTCTCTGAACGGGGGCACGCGTTGCCAGGCAAGATCCGCGTCCACGAGCTCGCCAAGGAGCTCGGACTGACGAATCAAGAGACGCTCGATCTTTGCTTCGCGCTCAGCATCGGAGTCAAGTCACATTCTTCGAGCATCGTCGAGGCTCAAGCCGACCGCGTACGGCGACGAGCAGAACGCGACGGGCTGCTGAAGCCCCCGCCGCCTCCGGAACCCGTGAAGGTGGCGGAACCGGAGACCGTCGTGCCGGAGCCCCCGAAACCGGAGCCTGTGAAGCCCGAGGCCAAGGCGCCGGTCACGTCGAAGCCGGAGGCGGAAGCTCCCAGTCCCCAGCCGGTTGTTCCTGTGAAGCCAGCGGCCGAGGTCAGCAGCGAGTCCAGAGTCCGGGCCGCACCGGCCGCGAGGGCGCCCGCCGCCCAGGCCGCGCCGCAGGTCGAGCCGGACGCGTCGGTGGCCGCAGCGACCGCGCCGGCCGCGGCGGAAGTGACCGAGCCTGCCGCCGCGAAGCCGAAGGTGACCATCTCCTCGAGTGGCAGTGTGGCTCCGGCCAAGCGAGTCGTTGTCCAGGAGCCCCAGCCTGTCGCGGAGGAGCCCCCGCCGCCCAAGCCCGCCGGCCCCAAGGCGCAGGCCAGCGCGGCGCCGCCCCGTCCTCTCAGGCCCGGAACCCCTCCCGTATCGCGGTCGGGCAAGCCCATTCCGCCGCCGCCTCCTCCTCGCCGCCTTCGGCCGCCTGCCCCTCAGGGGACTCCCAGCCGGGGAGGTCCGGCCGCGCCGGAGCGCCGCCCGTCCAGCGGAGCCTCCCGCCCGGCGGGCCCCCGGCCTCAGGCTGATAGACCGGCAGGACCCCGCCGCGGCGCCCCGGCAGGCGGTCCTCGTTCTCTGGGCGGTCCCCGGCCTGTCGCTCCGGGACCGCCGGGCCGTCCCGGCGGGGGCAGGGGCGCCCCCGGTGGCGCTCAGCGACGCCCGCCCCGCCGCAAGAGCCGCAGGCGGCGGGTGCGCGAGGAGCTCCAGCCCATGGACGTCCCGACCTACACGCCCCGTCACGCCGCGGTGCCCGAGGGCATCGTCGTGGTGGAGCGGGCTTCGGCCGCCCAGGACTTCGGCCCCAAGCTCAATCGCACCGCCGCCGATGTGGTCCGCTTCCTGATGCAGCACGGCGAGATGGTCACCGCCACCCAGTCGCTGAGCGACGAGATGATGGAGTTGTTCGCGGCCGAGATCGGTGCCGAGATCCGCCTCGTCGACCCTGGTGAGGAGCAGGAGGCCGAACTGCGCAAACTCCTAGGGATCGACGGCGACGACGACCCAGGCGTCGCTCCCCTCAGGGCTCCCGTGATCACCGTCATGGGCCACGTCGACCACGGCAAGACGCTGCTGCTCGACCGGATCCGCGACACGAACGTGGTCGACGGCGAGGCGGGCGGAATCACCCAGCACATCGGTGCCTATCAGGTCGAGCGCAACGACCGGACGCTCACCTTCATCGACACTCCCGGCCACGAGGCGTTCACGGCCATGCGGGCCCGGGGCGCGGGTGCCACCGACATCGTGGTGCTGGTCGTGGCCGCCGACGACGGCGTGATGCCCCAGACGGTCGAGGCCATCAACCACGCCAAAGCCGCCGACGTTCCCATCGTGGTCGCGGTCAACAAGATCGATCGTCCCAACGCCGATCCGCAGAGGACCGTGGCCGGAGTGGCCGAGCAGGGCCTGGTTCCGGAGGCCTGGGGCGGGGAGACGATCTACTGCGAGGTGTCGGCTCTGACCGGCCAGGGCCTCGAGGACCTGCTTGATCAGATACTGCTGGTGGCCGAGGTCGAGGACCTGAGGGCATCGTCGGAGGGTCGAGCGGGCGGGGTCGTGCTCGAGTCGAATCTCGACATCGGGCGGGGTCCTGTGGCCACCGTGCTGGTGCAGAGAGGCACGCTGCGCATCGGTGACCCGGTGGTCGCGGGAGCGTCCTGGGGTCGTGTCCGGGCCCTGCTCGACGATCGGGGCGAGGCCGTCGATGAGGCCCCTCCGTCGACGCCGGTCCAGGTCCTGGGCTTGTCGGAGGTCGCCATCGCGGGCGATGCCTTCGCGGTCGCTCCCAACGAGAAGATCGCCGGGCGGGTGGCCGACACCCGCGAGCACTGGCAGCGCCTGTCGAGTCTGGGCCGCGAGGCTCACGCGCTGTCCGGCGGGGCCAAGCTCGAGGACCTGTTCACCCGGATCCAGCGGGGCGAGACGGCCACGCTCAACGTCATCGTGAAGGCCGACGTCAACGGGTCGCTGGAGGCCGTCACCGAGAGCCTCCGCAAACTCGAGACCGGCGAGGTCCGCATCGCCATCGTGCATCGGGGTGTGGGCGGCATCACCGAGAACGACATCCAGCTCGCCTCGGCGTCGAACGCAACCATCATCGGCTTCAACGTCCGGCCCGACCGCAAGGCTCGTGAGGCTGCCGACGCCGAGAACGTGGAGATCCGCACCTACGAGATCATCTACAAGCTGCTCGAGGACGTCTCGTCGGCCATGGTAGGGATGCTCGCCCCCGACATCACCGAGATCGTCACGGGCGAAGCCGAGGTGCGCCAGGTCTTCCGCATCCCCCGGGTGGGGGCGGTGGCGGGCTGCTACGTGCAGAACGGCACCATCACCAGGGGAGCCAAGGTGCGTTTCCTGCGCGACGGGGCCATCATCTGGAAGGGGACCATCAACTCGCTCAAGCGCTTCACCGACGATGTCCGCGAGGTTCAGTCGGGCTTCGAGTGCGGCATCGGTCTGAGCAACTTCCAGGATCTCAAGGCGGGCGACATAATCGAGACCTTCGAAGAGCGCGAGGTGGCCCGAACCCTCGATCAATGACACGGCGAACCCGACGCTCGCATCCCGACCATCGGGCCGGCCATCGCACCGCCCGGGTGGGCGAGCTCATCCGGCGCATCATCGCCGAGTCCATGGAGCAGATCGACGATGACCGGTTGGCCATGGTGTCGGTCACGGGCGTCGACGTAGACCGTGACCTGCACAGGGCTGTCGTGTGGTTCACGTCCCTCGGCGACACCGAGGAGGGCGATGCCGACATCGCTGAGGCCTTCGAGGAGCACGCCGGCGGTCTGCGGCGCATCGTCGGGGACCAGACTCGGCTGCGACGCACGCCGGAGCTTGTGTTCCGTCCCGACACTGTGCTGCGCTCGGCCGAGCGCATCGAGAGGCTCCTCGACGGCACCGACGGCGAGAACCGGTAGTGCCCGACGGCGTCGCGGTCGTTGACAAGCCCGCTGGCTGGACGAGCCACGACGTGGTGGCCAAGGCCCGCGGTGTGCTGGGCACCAGGAAGGTTGGGCACAGCGGCACCCTGGACCCCGACGCCACCGGGGTGCTGGTCCTCGGCGTGGGCAGGGCGACCCGGCTGCTGCGGTATGTCACCGGACTCCCGAAGAGCTACGAGGCGGAGATCGTGCTCGGAATCGAGACCGACACCCTCGACTCGACGGGGCAGGTGACAGCCCGCCACGACATGGCCGGCGTGAGCGCGGAGCAGCTTCGCGAGGCTGTTGCCGCCCTCACCGGCGAGATCCTCCAGGTTCCGCCCATGGTCTCGGCGGTGAAGGTGGGAGGACGCAGGCTTCACACCCTCGCCCGCGCCGGTGTGGAGGTGGAGCGCGAGGCCCGGCCGGTCACGGTCCATCGATTCGACGTCACGCCCGTGCCAGGCACCGACGCCGTGCTTCGGGCCGTTGTTGACTGCTCTTCGGGCACCTACGTGAGGGTGCTGGCCGCGGATCTCGGTCGGGCCCTGGGCGGGGGCGCCCACCTGAGGAACCTTCGACGCACGGCCGTGGGCGGCTTCGGGCTCGATGCGGCCCGCCCGGTCGAGTCTGCCGAGGTGCTGCCGATGGCGCACGCCGTCCAACATCTGGCAGGCGTGCGAGTGGGTCCGGCGGCGGCGGCCCAGGTGGCTCACGGCCGGGTTCTGGATCTCGAGTACCTCGGCGTCGCGGGAGACGGCCCGTGGTCGGTGCACGACTCCGAGGGCGCGCTGCTCGCGGTGTACGAGCCGTTCCGCACGGGCGCCAAGCCGGCCGTTGTAGTGGCGGGTGTCGCCCAGAGGCCGAGCGGATAGGGGCACGAGTCCGGCCCCCACGGGTGAGGCCGTGGCCCGGGCGGCCGGTGAGCGAAGCGAACAAGAGCGGGAGTGATACCGCGGTGGCGGGTGTGAGGTAGGGGACGGGCGTCGGTAGCCTCCCAGGTACCGGCCCCAGGGTCCGGAACCGTCACTGTCCCGCGCGGGAGGCGTCCGTGGAACTGCTGCATGATCGGCGCGATCAACTCCCCCCCATGGTGTCGGTGGCGGCCGCGATCGGCGTGTTCGACGGGGTGCATCTCGGTCATCAGGAGGTTCTCACCCAGGTTCGGCGCACCGCGGAGCGCCTCGGGGTGGCGTCTGCGGTCGTCACGTTCGACACCCACCCGGCGTACGTGGTTCGTCCTGAGAACGCGCCGAAGCTGCTTACGACCCTCGAACAGAAGCTGGAGCTGCTCGAGGCTCAGGGGCTCGACTACACATATGTGATCGAGTTCGACGAGGCCCGGGCCGGCACCAGGCCGGAGGAGTTCGTGGAGCAGGTCTTTCTGGACGCCCTCCATGCCCGGGCAGTGGTGGTGGGGGAGGACTTCCATTTCGGCAAGGGCCGTACCGGCAACGTCGCCGAACTCCAGCGCCTTGGCCGGGAGTGGGACTTCGAGGTGGTCCCGCTGAAGCTCATCCGGCACCGTGAGGGTGCCCGCGAGCCGGTGTCGTCCACGACGGTGAGGCGGGCCCTCGCCGGAGGCGACGTGGCCCGGGCCGCGAGGATGCTGGGTCGCTACTACGAGGTGCGGGGCACGGTCGTTCCCGGAGACCGGCGTGGGGTCACGGTCGGGTTTCCCACCGCCAACGTGCCCGTCCCGAAGTTCATGGCATGGCCGGCCGACGCGGTGTACGCGGGCTGGTGCACGCTGCCCGACGGCCAGCGCAGGGGATGCGCCATCAACATCGGTCGCCGGCCGACGTTCTACGAGCACGCCGAGAAGTCGCTGTTGGAGGTCCACGTCATCGACTTCGAAGGCGATCTGTACGGATGCGAAGTGCGTGTGGAGTTCGTCGACTTCCTCAGGAGCGAGCGCAAGTTCGAGGGCATAGAGCATCTCTCCGAGCAACTCGCCATCGACGTCGCCGACGCCCGAAACCGTCTCGGCCTGTCCTGAGCCCCGACCCGGTCAGCTGCTCAGAATGGCGGCGGCCAGGCGGTCGGACTCGCGGGCCCGTAGAGCGACGTTGATGTTGAGGCGCTCCAGGTGCTGGGCGACCTGCTTGGCTCCCTGGGGCAGGGGGTGCTCGGCCAGGAAGGCATGCACCCGGGCGGCCAGCTCGGCCCGGTCGAGCGCGGTCACTCCCTCCAGCATCCGGGCCAGTGAGTAGTTGGTTGGGAAGATGCCGAGCAGGCGGTCCCAGTGCTCGGCCAGGAAGTCCCACGCCTCGGGTCCGCAGACGCGGTTGAGCAGGGCCCTCCGAACCAGGTAGGGGCCGTCCTGGGTGCGGACCGCGCCGTCGAGGGTGCCCTCGAGGATGGTGCGGACCAGTTCCGGGTCACCGAAGTCGGCCAGGGCAGCCAGATGGCGCTGCTCGGTCTGGGGATCCGACGCCGTCTCGAAGCGTCCGCGGACCCAAGCGAAGTCCTCGGCGTCGCCGTGAGCCGCCACCACGCTCAGAGCGGCCGCCGCGAGCGTGGGGTCAGGGTCGTCGAGCCTCTGCCGGCACGCCTCGATGGTGGCGGCGTGGTCGGCGACCGCCCCCCGCAGCCGGAGGAGGGTGGCCCGCAGCTCGCCGGTTCGCTCGTTCTCGCCGTCCGCGGGAGGGTCGAGCCCGAGATCGGCGGCCGCAGTGTCGGAGGCGGCCACGACCAGCTCGCAGAAGCGGTGGGCTGCGTCGGCGTCCACCAGCCTGCGGAGGTGGGCCAGGGTGCCCGCGACGGCCTGCCATACGGTGAGATCGCGTTCGCCAACGAACCCTCGCAGCACCAAGTCGAGGTACGCCGGCGCGTCGAGGCTGCCGGCCAGTGTCGCGGCCCAAGCGTCGTCGACCAGGCCGTGGCGTTCCTCCGCGTTGCGGTCGCCGGGGCCTTCCGACGCGACGGCCGCCAGCGCCTCGGGGCTGGGATCGTCGCGGTAGAAGCCCGAAGCGCCGCTGTTGACCGTCACCGGGCCGCCGGCTGCTCCGGTGAGGGTCCGCGGGGACCCCTCGAGCAGGAACCGCACCTCGTCCCGGTCGCCTACGGGCGGCCGGACCCGCAGCCGCAGCGGGACCACCCATCTGCGCTCGTCGGCTCGCTCGGGGTCGAGCGTGAAATGGCGCTGCGAAACTCTGAGGCCGTGATCGGTGGCGGCGGCGGTCACCGCCGGATACCCGCCCTGATGTATCCAGCCGTCCATGATCTGCCCCACGGGCTCGCCGGACGCGTCGGCCAACGAGTTCCACAGGTCTTCGGTGACCGTGTTGGCGTAGGCGTGCCGCCGCAGGTAGAGGCGCACGCCGGCCCGGAACGTCTCGGCGCCGAGGTACTGCTCCAGCATGCGGACCAGGGCCGCGCCCTTCTCGTAGGTGATCACGTCGAACATGTCCTCGGCCTCGGCGGGGGAGTGGACCGGGTACTCCACCGACCTCGTGCTGCCGAGGGCGTCGGTGGACAGGGCTGAGGCTCGGCTGCGGCAGAACGTCGACCAGACCTGCCAGTCGGGCCGGTAGGCGTCGGTGCACGCCGTCTCCATGAACGTGGCGAAGGCCTCGTTCAGCCAGAGGCCCTCCCACCAGGCCATGGTCACGAGATCCCCGAACCACATGTGGGCTAGTTCGTGGTTGATGACCTCGGCCACCCGTTGCAGATCCGGCTGGCTGGCGGCGGCGGGATCCACCAGCAGGAGCACCTCCCGGAAGGTCACGCAGCCGAGGTTCTCCATGGCGCCGAACGCGAAGTCGGGGATGGCCACCAGGTCGAGCTTGTCCGAGGGGTAGGGCAGGCCGTAGTAGTCGGAGAGCCACTGCAGGGCATGGGCCGCCACATCGAGGGCGAAGGCGGTCTGGTCGCCGCGGCCGGGTCGGTGGATCACTCGCAGAGGCACCCCGCCGCAGTCGACCGGCTCGGTCGCCTCTAGCGGGCCCACCACGAAGGCCACCAGATAGGTGGACATCGGCATGGTGGTGGCGAAGCTGACCCGCACCCTGCCGTCCTCCAGCGGCTCGCGGCCGGTCTCGGCCGTGTTGGACACCGCCAGCAGGCTGTCGTCCACGATCAGCGTCGTGGCGAAGGTGGCCTTGAGGGCGGGCTCGTCGAAGCAGGGAAAGGCCCGGCGGGCGTCGGTGGACTCGAACTGGGTGGTGGCGATGGTGTGAGCGGCGCCGGCGTCGTCGGTGTAGGTGGACCGGTAGAAGCCGTGCAACTGGTCGTTGAGGATCCCGTCGAAGGAGATATCCAGCCGGGCCCGCCCCGCCGCGAACGGGCCGGACCCGTCGCTCCGGGTCATGGTCAGCCGCTCGGATTCCGCATCGAGCACCGGATCGAGTTCGACAGCCTCGCCGGATGCGGTGACGAGCCGCGCGCCGATGATGCTCAGTTCCGCCGCGTTCAGAGTGATCGAGTCCAGCGGCTCGGCGATGTCGACGTCGATGGCCACGTTTCCGGCGAAGGTCGCATCCTCGAGGTCGGGCGACAGCTCGATGGCGTAGTGCCGGGGAACGACGCCGGCAGGCAGTCTCGGACTCATGGCCCGACGGTACTAGCGGCCCGGCCTTCCAACGATGCTGCCGCCGTTGCCCGCGGTGAGGTCGGCGCTGTCAGCCGTCGATGATCCGGAAGCGCTGATTCAGGGGCCAGTAGCGGCGGGGGACGAGGTCGTTGCGAACCCGGGCTGCGACTTCGTCAGCCTCCTCGAGCAACGAGCCCTCGTCGATGGTCAGCACCCGGCCGTCGTCCACCACCAACCGGCCGTCCACCAGGACGCTGCGGATGTCCGTTCCCACTGCGTACCGCACGATCGAGCCGACCGGGTTGTGGCGCGGCGAAAGGCGCGGATTCTCCCCGTCGATCACCGCGATGTCGGCGGCCTTGCCGACCTCCAGCGAACCGATCTCATGGTCCCAGACCAGGGCCTTGGCCCCATCGATGGTGGCCATCTCGAAGGCGTCCTCGGTGGTGAATCCGATCGGGTCGTACATGGGGATCCCGGCCGCCTGGGCCTGCATGAAGAACGCGATCCTCATCACGGCCAGGATGTCGTTGATGACGGTGTCGCATCCGAGTCCCACCGTCACCCCGGCGGCCCGCATGCCGACCACGTCGGTCACGGCCGACACGATGTCGGTGCACACCACCGGCGCGTGCGTCAGCTTGGCTCCGGCTTCCGCCATCAGCCTGATTTCGCGGGCGGTGGTCAGCATGGCGTGGATGGCCAGGAAACGCGGACCGAGGACGCCGAGCCGGCTCAGGTGTTCCAGGG
The DNA here is from genome assembly GCA_965203575.1 of Candidatus Aldehydirespirator sp. Lineage (GTDB taxonomy): Bacteria > Actinomycetota > Acidimicrobiia > Acidimicrobiales > Aldehydirespiratoraceae > Aldehydirespirator. The sequence continues at coordinate 203,562 of OZ241894.1, read as the reverse complement.
GTCGTCGCCCGAACAGTGAGACGCAGAGCTCGATCTCCTCGCGGTCGCGGTTGATGTGGGTCATCACCGCTGTGTCGTGGCGCTCGGCCAGGTCCTGAGCCGCTACGAACATCTCGTCGCTGATGGAGGGGACGCTGGCGGCGTGGATGTAGGGGCGCACCAGACCGCGGCCCCGCTCCGACCAGCGGGTCAGGAAGTCCTCCAGGTGGGCGATGTTGCCGGCCGTGATGGCGGGGTCGTCCTGATATTCCGACCGGCCCTCGATCTGCTCGTAGTTGCTGGCCAGGCGGGAGGTGCGGTCGCGCTGGCCCACCGCCAGCGCGCAGCGGATGCCGGTCTCCAGGGCGGTCTCGCCCACCGCCTCCTCGTGCTCCGCGGTGCAGGTGGTGTCGGTGGTGGTGGTGACGCCGGCCCGGAGCAGGTTGGCCATGGTCACCCGCGCGCTCGTGCGGATGCCGTCGTCGCCGAGGACGTCCTCAGCCGGTATGTAGACCCGGGTGATGTTGGGGAGGTCCTCCAGCGCCAGGCTTCGCACCAGTGCTTGAGCCATGTGGTTGTGGGTGTCGATGAGTCCGGGGATCACCAGGTCGCGATGGCCGCCGAGCCGGTGTCCCCCCTCGAAGGCCCTCTCGACCTCCGCCTTCGGGCCGACGGCGACGATCCGCGAATCGCGGACCGCCACCGCGCCGTCGGTGTACACCCGGCGATCAGCGTCGGCGGTCACCACCGTGCCGGTGACCACGAAGTCGGCGGCCTGCGGCCGGTGGTCCGCACCCGTGTCGGCGTCGGTCACTTTCGTTCCTTCCGTGGCGCGTCCAACTCAGAACACGCGCGGTAGGAGACGCCGCCTCGCGGTGCGGCGTGGTGTTTCCCGCTCTTGTTCGCTGCGCTCACGGGCCGCTCGGGCCACGGCCTCGCTGAGTGCTTCGCCAGCATGTTCACGTATCGCCTCTCACCCGCTCGGCCTCTGGTGAACATCCTCGCATCGGTGAGCCTCCCCCGCCGGCTCGCAGGGGGGAGGCTCCCGGCTGCCGAGTCCTAGAAGCCGATGCTCTCGTCTATGAACTCGTTGGTGACGAGGTTGTTCGGATCCGTCCGGGAGGGGTCGACGTCGAAGCCGGCGTTGACGATCTTGTCGATCACCTCTTGGATCCGGTCGATCTCCATGTTGCCGACCGTGTCGTCGGGACCGTTGCCGATCAGGCCGAGCTCGATCTGGGTGTCGACCGAGAACTGCGCCAGCCCGGGGCTGTACTGCCAGAAGCTGTCGATGTCGGCCACGATCTGCACGATCATCGCGTTGGTGGGGCCGGGATCGGCGGCGAAGTCCAGGATCGCCTGCTGCACGATCGGCACGAACTTGGCGAGGCACGGCCTCAGTTCGTCGAGGTCGGCCGGGCGGATCGCCAGGGTCTGGGAGTAGATCGGAAGCCCGGCGTCGTGGATCAGCTCGAACGCGATCGGCTTGGACCACTCCGGATAGACCTGCTCGTAGCTGTAGGGCGACTCGGACGCGAAGCCCTGCTGGGCGATGGCGCCGCCCTCGGCGATGAACCGGGCGGGGCCGCCGTCATAGGACGGGTCGATCTGATCGGCGGAGAGCACGCCCTCGTTGACGAACACGTCGATGAACGTCCCGCCCGCGAACACGTTGATGGTGACGCCGAGCTCTCCGAGGTCGGCGATGCTCGTCACGTCGGGGTACGTCTCGGGGTCCCACTGGATGATCTGCGGGTTCTTCTCCAGCGGGGCGACCACCGACAGCGTCGGGGTGTCGCCGCCGAGGATCACGGCCTCGTCCATGCTCACGTAGGCCAGTGTGATCTCGGGATCGAGCTGCATCTGGGCCGAGCCCGAGGCGAAGCCGATGGCCGGGCCGCCGGCGCGGATCTCAATGTCGACGCCGGTGTCGACGCCGCCCGCCACGAGTGGGCCGGTGGTGATCATGTTGTCGGTGTCGAGCGTCCAGCCCTCTCCAACCATCTGGTACATGGCGCCGTGCTCGGACTCCGGGAACCAGTCGGTCTGGATGATGATCGGGCTAGGGCACACGCTGGCGAGGTCGAGCGGGTCCTCGGCCGGCGCCTCGGGCTCAGCCGGCTCGGGCTCGGCCGGCTCGGGCTCCGGCGCCTCGGGCTCGGGCTCCGGGGCGGGCTCGGGCTCGGCCGGCTCGGGCTCCGGCGCCTCGGCGGCTACCGTGTCGGTATCGTCATCGCCGCATGCTGCTGCGATCAGACTTAGTACGGCCAGCGCGCACAGGGCGCGAACCCATGGTTTCGTCTTCATGTTGTCCTCCAGGTATGGTCTCGAATGTTGATATGACCGATAACAGTCTTGATACCATCAACATTCTGGCGGTGCAAGCTGGGCTGAGGTGTGACCCGGAATGAGCCTGTGAACCCCAAGAACTTCGTCGACGGCACTGCGCGCGCGAGGGTCGACGGCTCTTCGGGCTCGAAGGTCGACTCTCGACCAGATGACGCGGAGCGGATGCAGCGGCTCGGAGCGAACATCCGGGCTCTGCGCAAGGATCAAGGCCTCACCCTCAAGGTGCTGGCCCAGTTGAGTGGCCTCTCCCACCCCTTCCTGTCGCAGGTGGAGCGGGGACTCGCCAGGCCCTCCATGAGCTCGTTGCACCAGATCTCCGAGGCGCTCGGGACCAACGCCTCCTGGCTGCTCGCCGGGTCGGAGAACACCCGGGAGGCAACGGTGGTCCGGGCGTCCGACACGGCCGCAGTGCCGGCCAGCGAGCTGGGGGACATGGACGGGGTGCGCCGTGTGGTCGCCCCGGAGGCCAGCCCGTTCCAGGTCGTCGAGTTCAGCGGCGCGCCGGACGGGTTCCGCGAGTACTGGGTCCACGACGGCTTCGAGACGATCTACGTCATCTCCGGTGTTGTGGACGTGGACCTCGACGGGGAGATCTTCCGGCTCGAGCCGAGCGACTCCATCTCCTACGACACCCGCCAGCCGCACCGGCTGCGAGCGGCCACCGCGGAGACCGTCAAGCTGCTGATGATCGAGGCTTCGCCCGGGTTCACCAACGTCCGGCTCCGTTAGCCTGCCGCTTCGTGCCTGAAGCTGTCCGGACGGGGAGTGACAACCCGGCCATCTCCGCTCGCGGGCTGGTCCGGACCTTCGGAAGCAACCGGGCAGTGGACGGGGTGGATCTCGGTGTCAACTCCGGGGAGATCTACGGGTTCCTGGGGCCCAACGGAGCGGGCAAGAGCACCACGGTGCGGATGCTGTGCACCCTATTGGCACCCACCGCGGGCCGAGCCTCGGTCGCCGGCCACGACGTTGTCGACCGCCCCGGCGAGGTTCGCATCCGCATCGGCGTCGCCCTGCAGGAGGCGGCGCTGGACGAGCGCCAGACCGGACGGGAGATCCTCGACCTGCAGGCTCGCCTGTACGGGTTGAGCGCGGCGGATCGGGCCGCCTCCATCGAGAGGGCAGTGGACCTAGCCGACATCGGCGACGCCATGGATGCCCGTGTCAAGACCTACAGCGGCGGCATGAAGCGCCGTCTCGACCTGGCCGCATCGCTCATTCACGGTCCCGAGGTGCTGTTCCTGGACGAGCCCACCACGGGCCTCGACCCGGTGAGTCGGGCGCAGGTCTGGGACGAGGTGCGCCGGCTGAACGGCGAGCTCGGGGTGACGGTGTTCCTCACCACCCAGTATCTGGAAGAGGCCGATGCGCTGGCCGACCGGGTGGCCATCATCGACGGCGGCCGGATAGTCGAGGAGGGGTCGCCATCGGAGTTGAAGCGGGCCGTGGGCGCCGACGTGATCGTGGTCAACCTTCCCCCCAATGCCATCGCCGGAGCGGCGACCGTCGCCGAGACGGTGCCGGAGGTCGATGCCGTCACCCAGGGTCGCCGCGGCATCACCATCGCCACCGCCGACGGTGCCGCCACCGTCGGGAGCGTGGCTGTGGCGCTCTCGGGGGCGGGAATCCATCCCCAGTCGCTCACCGTGCGCACCCCATCGCTCGACGATGTGTTCCTGCTGGCCACCGGGTACCGGATGTCGGCGGTGGACCCGGCCGCCGAGGGCGGCGGTGCGGCACCAGGATCGGGCTCTCGGGCGGCGGCTCCGGGGAGCGGCGGGCCGTGAGCACCCAGTCCGGCGCGGCCGTAGCGGCCGGTGGCGGAATGGTCCGCCCGGTGGGGATCGTCACCGACATCGCCACGGTGGCCCGCCGCTCCGTGCGCAGCCTGCTGCGAGAGCCCGAGGCCATGGCCCCCGCGCTGATCATCCCGACGTTCTTCTTCATCGTCAACATCGGCGCGCTGGAGTCGTTCGTGGAGCGCTCACCGGGCATCGACTACCGGGCGTTCCAGATACCGGTCGCGATCATCTTCGCAGTCACGGGCATCTCCCGGGCGTCGGTGCTGGTCATCGACATCCAGACCGGCTACCTCGACCGCATGCTCGTCACGCCGGTGCGGCGCACGACGCTGCTGCTCGGCATGATGGTCGCCGACATCGTCCTGGCGCTGGCCCTGTCGCTCGTCGTGGTCGCCATGGGCTTCGTCGCCGGCGTGCGCTTCGGAACCGGGCTGCTCGGGATCCTGCTCTTCCTGGGGCTGGCGGTGGCGTGGAGCCTGGCGTTCACGGGATTCCCATACACGGTGGCCCTGCGCACCGGGAATCCCGCCGCGGTCAACTCGTCGTTCCTGATCTTCTTCCCGTTCGCCTTCCTGACGCCCGCGTACCTGCCACGCGAGCTGATGACCGGCTGGATGCAGACCGTGGCCGCCTGGAACCCGGTCACATACCTGCTCGAGGGCATGCGGTCGTTGCTCTCCGACGGCTGGGAGGCGGCCGCCATCGGCAAGGCCTCAGCGGCCATCGGCGGGCTCGCCCTGGTCACCTTCGTGATGGCCTTCCGCTCGCTGGCCCGCCGGGTGGCGACGGGCTGAAGCCCACCCAGGGCCCGAGCGGCCCGTGAGCGTAGCGAACGAGAGCGGGAGACCCAGGGCCCGAGCGGCCCGTGAGCGCAGCGAACGAGAGCGGGAGACCCAGGGCCCTCGCGCCTACTGTCTTGGGCGAATAGGGAGGCTCCTTGGAACCTGTGCTCGATGTGGTGGGTGTCGGCAACGCCATCGTGGACGTGATCGCCTCCGTGGAGGACGCCTTCATCGGTGACCACGACCTGGTTAAGGGGGCCATGACCCTTGTCAGCGCCGAGAGGTCTGCCGAGTTGTACGACGCCATGCCGCCGGGAGTCGCCGCGTCGGGCGGATCGGCGGCCAACACCATGGCCGGGGTGGCCTCCTTCGGCGGCCGGGCGGCCTTCATCGGCAAGGTGCGCGACGACCAGCTCGGCGAAGTGTTCATCCACGACATCCGGGCGACCGGAGTCTCCTTCGACGTGCCGCCGGCGCCCGACGGTCCTGCAACCGCCCGCTGCCTGGTCCAGGTGACCCCGGATGCGGAGCGCACCATGAACACCTACCTGGGCACCGCCGCGCTGCTCGAACCTCCCGACGTGGACACCGACCTCGTCGCCTCGGCCGGCATCACCTACTGCGAGGGCTATCTCTGGGACGTCCAGGTGGCCAAGGACGCCATCCGGGTGGCCATGGCGGCGGCAGCCTCCGCAGGTAGGACGGTGGCGTTGGCGCTGAGCGACTCATTCTGCGTGCAGCGGCACCGCGACGAGTGGCTCGACCTGATCGAGGACCGGGTCGACGTGGTGTTCGCCAATGAGGCGGAGGTGTGCGCGCTGCACTGCACCGACGACTTCGGCGCCGCCCGGGACCTCACGGCCGAGATGGCACGGACGGTTGCCATCACCCGTGGCGCCCGCGGCTCGGTGGTGGTCCAGGGCTCGGAGCTGGAGGAAGTGCCCGCGGTCGAGGTCCCGCAAGTCGTCGATGCCACCGGCGCCGGCGATCTGTACGCCGCGGGCTTCCTGTGGGGTCTCAGCCGGGGCGCGCCTCTGGCCCGCTGCGCAGATTTGGCCGGCCTGGCCGCGGCCGAGGTCATCAGCCACGTCGGCGCCCGCCCCCAGGTGGCGCTGTCACAGTTCGCGGCCTCCAGCGGCGCCCCCTAGCGGAATGGTCACCATCCGGATCTCGACGGTGGTGCCCGCCGCGCCCTCGGTGGTGTGGGAGGACCTTCGCCGCATAGAGCGTCACGTCGAATGGATGAGCGACGCTGAGTCGATCCGCTTCCTGACCGATGACACCGAGGGGGTGGGGACGCGCTTCGAGTGCGTCACGCGGTTGGGTCCACTGCGGCTCGTAGATCGGATGGAGGTCACCGACTGGCGCGATGGGGTGGTGATGGGGATCCGTCACCACGGCGTGGTCTCAGGCGTCGGGCAGTTCCGGCTCACGCCGTTGACGACACCCGGTGGCGAGGCCCATACGCGGTTCGAGTGGAACGAGACCCTGCGGTTCCCCTGGTGGATGGGCGGCCCGATCGGTGCGGTCGTGGCCCGCCCGGTGCTCAGCGCCGTCTGGGCTCGCAACCTGCGCAGATTCGTCGCCCGATTCTGAGGCGGCGAGTCCGCGGTCCTCCCCCACTAGCCTGCGGGCATGGGTTACCAGTGCTTTGACGTGGAGGAGTCCGGGGGCGTCGCGCACGTGCAACTGAGCCGCGGCGAGAAGCTGAACACGATGATCCCGGAGTTCTGGTCAGAGCTGCCGGCCATCGTGGACGAGATCTCCGACTCCGGAAGGGCGCGGGTGATCGTGCTGTCGGCGCAGGGGCGCCACTTCTGCGCGGGAATGGACCTCTCGGTCTTCTCCGGCGAGGCCAGCCTCGAGAGCGAGGCCGGCGAGATCGGGAGGCGCCGGGCGAACGTGCGCCTGAGCTTGCTGCATCTGCAGCGCTCGTTCACCGCCCTGGAGGAGGCCCGCATGCCGGTGCTGGCCGCGATCCAGGGCGCTTGTATCGGCGGCGGCGTCGACCTGGTGACCGCGGCCGACTGCCGCTACGCCACGGCAGACGCCTGGTTCTCGATCCATGAGATAAACATCGGGATGACCGCGGACGTGGGAACCCTTCAGCGCCTGCCCAAGCTGATCCCGCCCGGAGTGGCCCGCGAGTACGCCTACACAGGTCGGCGAATGCCGGCCGAGCGGGCCCACCAGTTCGGACTGGTCAACGAGGTCTTCGACGACCAGGAGTCCATGATGGGCGCGGTGATGGAGACCGCCTCCGAGATCGCCTCGAAGTCGCCGCTGGCGATCCACGGCACCAAGGAGGCCATCAACTACAGCCGGGATCACACGGTGGAGGACTCGCTTCGTCACATCGCCCTATGGCAGTCGGGAATGTTCCACCCCGAAGACCTCGAGGAGTCGTTCAGGGCCGACTCCGAGGGGCGCACGCCCTCCTACGAGGACCTTGGTGAGGTACGCCGGGGTCTATGAGCAGTCGCGCCGCGGCGTCAGCCGTCGGCGGGGCTCCCGAATACCGGCTTGTAGCGCAGCTTGAGGTCGCCGAGGCGCACGAGCATCGAGGCGATCCAGCCGCCCAGCGCGGTGAAGTGCTTGTCGAGCTCCGCACCGTCGGACAGACCCGCCTCGTCGAGCTCGTAGGCGCCCTCGTAGCTGACGTCGATGGCGTACTCGGTCGCGTCGGCGTCGTCGAGGTCGTCGGCGTACAGGGATTCCACCCTGGGTCCGCCCCTCGAGAGCCGCTCGCTGCCGATGTCGGGGCTGGTGGGGGGCAGGACATCCAGGACCATCGCGGGATCGGGCGCCTCGGCCAGGCATTGGGCCCGCAGCAGGATCTTGATCTCGATGCGGGGCGGCTCGGCGTGGCTCTCGCCCGCGTACCAGCTCAGGTAGGCCGCCTGTGACCATGTGGGCCACACGCAGCTGACGTCGGCGCACACTTTCGGTGGTTGCCCCTCCCCGGGCAGGGCATATGAGTTCTCCCAGGCGATGTCGCCCGCCAGCACGTCGGTCTGGAACCTCTCCTCACCCGCCTGCCGCTCCAGCAGCGCGTCCTCGAAGGCGTCGCGCAGGGCGCCGATGGCGTCGGTGAAGACATGGTCGAGCATGGTCAGGGCCCGGTCATGGCCGGGCTGCGGGGCCGCAGTGCCGCGCTGCGTGGCGGCCCCGTGGTACCGCGCACCACCAATTCGGGCTGCAGCGTGTGGTGGACCGGCCCGTCGGAACCGTCGGAGCCGTCGGAGAGCCGTCGCAGCAGGGTCTCGACCGCGAGGCGGCCCATGGCCAGCGTCGGCTGGTTGACGGTGGTGAGGGACAGGTGGCGCAGGGCGGAGATGAAGGTGTTGTCGAAACCGATGAGGGACACATCGCCGGGCACCGCCACACCGGCGTCGTCCAGGCGGTTGAGCGCACCTGCGGCGAGCAGGTCGTTGAAGGCGAAGATCGCCGTCGGCGGATCGCTCTCAGCCAGCAGAGCGTCGATCACGGCCAGAGCGTCGGTCTCGTCGTCGCCCGCGGGACGGATGTCGATGAGGTGACCGACGCCGGCGGAATTCATGCCCGACCGGTAGCCGGAGCGACGCTCTGCCGCCGACACATTGGCACCTCCATCCAGATGGACTATCCGCGTGTGGCCCAGCGCAGCCAGGTGTTCAACCGCCAACTCCGATCCCCGCCGTCCATCGGTGGCGATGGTATCGATGCCGGGATGGGCGGCGCCGGTCGCCACTATCACGCAGGGAGCGGCTGTGCCGATCTCGCCCAGATCGTCCTCCGCGACACGGGGGCCGACCAGCGCCATCGCCTCCACTTGCAGTTGGAGGAAGGTCTCTATCGCCTCCACTTCTCGCCGGGCATCGCGATGGCCATTGAGGATGATCACTCTGAAGCCGTGTTCGGCCGCCTCCGCCTCGATTCCGTCGACCACCTCGCCGAAGAAGGGGTTGCGCAGGTCGTCCACGAGCACTCCTATGGTGTGGGTGCGCTGCTGGGCCAGGTTGCGGGCCACCAGATTGGGCCGGTAGCCGAGCTCGCGGGCGGCTCGCAGCACCGAGCGCCGCTTCTCCTCGGACACCTGGGGCGAGTTGTTCATCACCAGCGACACCAGGGCGCGCGACACGCTGGCCCGCTCGGCGACGTCCTCCATGGTCGGGCGGCTCATGTCAATTCCGGCATTCGGTTTGACATGTCATGCGGGGCACGATAGACCATTGGAGCGCTCCAATTCCAAATGGAGCGCTCCAATCCAGGCGTGGCGGGGGGTTACTCGGAACATGCCGGTGGGAGACGCCAAGTCCAAGACAGCATGCGGGCTGGCCGCGGGCATCCCATGACGGTCGCTGTAGACACCGCGTTGCTCGACCGGGTCGCGACCGCGCCGATCAGCTGGGGCGTGTGCGAGGTGCCGGGCTGGGGATACCAGCTTCCCGTCGACCGGGTGCTGGCCGAGATGGCGGCCGCGGGCTTCACCCACACCGAACTCGGCTCCTTCGGCTATCTCCCCACCAAACCGGCCGAGTTGCGCTCTACGCTCGACCGCCACGGTCTGGGCCTGCTTGGTGGGTTCGTGCCCCTGGTTCTGCACGACCCGGACCGCGCCGCCGAGACCCGCGCTGCCGCGCACCGCTGGGCCGAGCTCATCGGCGGCGCCGGAGGCAAATTCTTCGTGACCTGCGCCGTGAGTCACCCGGACCACTGGCGCCAGCAGCCGCTCACCGATCACCAGTGGGCTGTGTTGTGCGGCGCTCTGGCCGAGGTCGACGCATTGGTCGACTCGCACGGTCTGAAGCAGGTCTACCACTCGCACTTCGGCTCGGTGGTCGAGACCGACGCCGAACTCGCCCGGGTCCTGGAGGGATCCGAGGTCTCGCTCGTTCTGGACACCGCCCACCTCACCCTGGGCGGGACCGACGTATCGGAACTGCTGGATCGTTACGCGCACCGCGTGGGGCTCGTCCACCTCAAGGATGTGGATCCCGCCCTCGGGACGCGTTTGACGGCGGGGGAGTTGACGCTCATGCAGGCTGTGCAGCGCGGCTTGTTCCCGCCGCTTGGTCGAGGAGAGGTGGCGATCACCGAGATCGTCGCTCGTCTCGAAGAGTCAGGACGGAACCTCTGGTACGTCCTGGAGCAGGATGCCGCCATCGCGGAGGGAGACCTCTCCGCGGTGGCCTGGCTCAGGCGCAACGCCGATCTGAGCCTCGACTTCCTGCGAGGTCTGGTGCCCGCCCGCGCGGGCAGCGGAGCAATGCACAACAACCACCGATTCCCGGAGGGATAAACAACAATGTCAAGACTATTGAAGCTGCTTGCCGTGGTGCTCGCCATCACGCTCGTGGCCGCATCGTGCGGTGACGACGGCGATGACGCGCCCGAGCCGGCCGCGCCGGCGGAGACGTCTGCTCCCGCCGACGACGACGGCGAGGCCGCAGCCACCACCGCAGCCCCGACCGACGACGTCGTGGACACCCAGGGCTGCGACAAGACCTATCACGTGATCACCCACGGCGACGCCGGCACATTCTGGTCCGTCGTCGAGAAGGCCGTCCGGGACGCCGCTGCGGCCATCGGCTGCGACGTCGTGTACCAGGGCTCCAACAACGACGCCCTCAAGCAGTCCCAGGACATCGAGGCCGCCATCGCGGCCGGCTCCGACGGCATCGCCATCTCGCTGGCCGACCCGACGGGCGTCAGTGCGGCGGCTGAGTCGGTCGTGGCGGCGGGGATCCCGCTGTACACGCTGAACTCCGGCGTGGACCACTACAAGTCTCTGGGCGCGGTGACCCACATCGGGCAGACCGAGTTCGTGGCCGGCCAGGGCGCGGGCGAGCGGTTCAACGCCCTGGGTGCCAGCAAGGTTCTGTGCGGGCGCCAGGAGCAGGGCAACGTCGGCCTCGAGGAGCGCTGCGACGGCCTGGCCGACACCTTCAGCGGTGAGGTCGTGTCCGAGTTCATCGGTCTCGATGCCAACCCCGACGAGCAGCGCGCCACGATCTCGTCGCGGCTGATCGCCGACGAGTCCATCGACGCCGTGCTCGGCGTGGGCCCGAACGTCCCACTGAGGGCGCTGGAAGCGGCCGAGAACGCGGGCCGCTCCATTCACGTCGGCGGATTCGACCTCTCCAGCGACCTGATCGACAAGATCCAGTCCGGGGAGATCGCCTTCACGGTCGACCAGCAGCAGTACCTGCAGGGATACCTGCCGGTGATCCTGATGCACCTCCAGGCGACCAACCAGAACACCGCGGGCGGCGGCCTGCCCATCCTCACCGGGCCGGGCTTCGTGACGCCCGACAACGCAGCTGCGGTAGCCGCTCTGGTGGCTGAGGGCACCCGGTAGAGAACACCCCCCAAGGGGGCGGCCGGCTGCGGCCGGCCGCCCCCTGCTAACTTCCGGCGGCACGAGGCCTGCCGCCGCACGCCGGTCTCGGAGCCGGATCTCCAATCTCGAATGATGCGGCCGGCTCGGCCTTGGAGCGGCCGTCAAACGCCACAACCAATGCGATAGGGGGACATATGGCCGATACGACCAGCGACAAACCGGCGGAGACCGCGGCCGAAGACTCCGGCGACGAGCGCCTCGCACACCGGGGGCCGATCCAGACGCTCCTGACGAGACCGGAGATCGGGGCACTGCTCGGGCTCGTCGGCGTGGGAGTGATGTTCTGGCTTGTGGCCGGCCAGTTCGGCACCGTCGGAGGCATAGCGAACTTCCTGGACACCGCGGCCATCCTCGGCATCATGGCCGTGCCGGTGGCACTGCTCATGATCGGGGGAGAGTTCGATCTCTCCTCGGGTGCCATGACCGGCGCCACAGCCATGGTGGTGGTGCTTCTGAGCATCGACCCCGGCTCGGGCGGGGCCGGTCTGAACCTGTTCATGGCCGTGCCGCTGACCCTGGCTCTGGCGCTGTCCATCGGATGGTTCAACGGCACCGTGGTGGACAGGACGTCGCTGCCCAGCTTCATCGTCACCCTGGGCACGTTCTTCATCCTGTGGGGCGGCAAGCTCGGCTTCGCCAAGCTCTTCACCGACAAGGTGATCGTGGGCGACGGCGGCCAGCTCAAGGACGCCGGCGGCTTCGACTTCTGGAGCAGCATCTTCGGCGCCGAGTGGGTGCTCAACCCCCAGAAGGTCGAATCCGGAGAGATCGACGAGAGCGGCCAGGCGATACTCGACATCGTCCCGGGAACCGGCCACCTCTGGGACGGTCGCGACTGGGCCTGGGCCGGGTTGCTCATCATCGGTGGAGCGGCCCTGCTGCTGGGTGTGCTGGAGCTCACCTACCGGCGCCGCAGCGCCTACAAGATGCCGGGCATCGTCTTCTCGGCGGCCGGTGTGGCCGTGGCCGTCGCGGGGTTCGCGTACCTGCTCACCCAGGGAGGCTCCGCCTCCGAGTGGATCGGCGGCGTGCTGGTCGCAGCCGGCATCCTGGCCGGAGTGTCGGGATGGTGCGTAGCCCGCTACGAGCCCGCCGATCGCAGCGGAGCCGGATCCGCCGACTCGCCCGGGCTGATGTATCGCCTTGCCGCAGGCGTGGTCGGGATAGTGCTTGGTGTGCTGGTCGCGCTGCTGATGGACGCGGAGAACACCGACCGGCTCGGATTCCTGCCGGGTGCGGCCGGGCGGACCGTCTTCGCCATCGGCATAGCCGTTGCCGGCGTGCTGGCCGTGCTCGCGGCCATGGGCCGGATCCGGATGACCTACCCGCTGATCGGCGCAGTCATCATGTTCATTCCGACCGTCAGCTTCCTGGTCACCGGCCAGGGGGCCCGGGTGCTGCTCTTCGGCGGTCTCGCCGGAGTCGGCGTCCTGCTGCTGGCGTCTGCGGCCGGCCGGTCCCGGATGCCGTTGGCAGTCTCACTGCTGTCGGCTGTGGCCGTTGTGGTGCTGGCCTTCTTCATCCAGGCGGAGTCCACATCCCGCAAGCTGCGGGTCGAGCTGTTCGTCGTCCTGCTGCTGATCGCGCTGCTGGTGGCCGTGGCCGCCCTGGCCAGCCACCTGTGCCAGAGGCGCCACACGTCAGTGGCTCCGGCCGACCTTGGACCGTGGGCCCGGGTGGGCGCCATCGCCGGCCTGGCGGGCGTGGTCGTGTTCGCCGTCCTCGAACTGATCGACGGCGACGGGATCATCTACAGCGTCGTCATCGGAATCACCAAGGGAGCCCTGGTCGCCTTCGCTGTGTACGCCGCGGGCGCCCTCTACAAGCTGCTGTTCACCTCCGACGAGGGCACGGGCCGCGCCGTAGTGGTCGTCGGTGCCGGGCTTGTGGCGCTGAGCTTCATCGCCCGGCTGCTGTTCATCACCACAGACGAAGCCTTGGCCACCAACGCCCGGACCAGCTTCCGGGTCCAGGTGCTGTTCCTGCTGCTCTACGCGGCCGCGGGCACCTGGGTGCTGGCCAAGACCCAGTTCGGCAACTGGATATTCGCGGTGGGTGGCAACAAGGAGGCGGCTCGCTCGGTGGGCGTCCCGGCCGCGCGGGCCAAGACCACGCTGTTCATGCTCGTGTCGGGCTCGGCGTGGCTGGCCGGGATGCTGATCGCCTTCCGCCAGCTGTCGGTGCAGGCCGACGTGGGCAACGGCGACGAGTTCCGTTACATCATCGTGGCCGTGGTCGGCGGCAACCTGCTGACCGGCGGGTACGGCTCGGCGTTGGGCGCGGCCATCGGTGCGATCATCTGGGGCATGATCAGCCAGGGGATCGGCTTCGCGCTGTGGAACAGCAACTGGCAGTTCCTGGTGCTGGGAGCGCTGCTGCTGGTGGCTGTGATTGTGAACAACTACATCCGCGGCCGCGCCGAGAAGGCACCGGTCAGAACGGAGAAGGCGAAACCCGACCAAGCGGAGATCACCATCGTCGTGCCCAAGGAACCCACCTCTGAATCGAAGGAGGACCAGCCATGAGCACCGAATTCCTCGAGATGAAGAACCTCTCGAAGTTCTACGGCAACATCATCGCCCTCACCGGAGTGACCACCACGGTCAACCCCGGGGAGGTGACGTGCATCCTCGGCGACAACGGCGCGGGCAAGTCCACCTTCATCAAGATCCTGGCCGGCGTGCACCAGCACGACGAGGGTGAGCTTCTGCTCGAGGGCGCCGAGGTCAGGTTCGCCTCTCCCCGCGAGGCCCTCGCGGCGGGCATCGCCACCGTGTACCAGGACCTGGCCATGGTGCCGTTGATGTCGGTGTGGCGGAACTTCTTCCTCGGCCAGGAGCCGAGGAAGGGCGTTTGGCCGTTTCGCCAGATCGACATCGACAAGGCCAAGATGATCGCCAAGGAGGAGATGGCCAAGATGGGCATCGACATCCGCGACACCGAGCAGAGCGTGGGCACTCTGTCCGGTGGCGAGCGCCAGTCGGTGGCCATCGCCAGGGCCAGCTATTTCGGCGCTCGGGTGCTGATACTCGACGAGCCCACGTCCGCGCTGGGCGTGAAGCAGTCGGGTGTGGTGCTGCGCCGCATAGTGGAGGCGCGCGATCAGGGGCTGGCAGTGATCTTCATCACCCACAACCCCCATCACGCCTATCCGGTAGGCGATCGCTTCGTGATCCTCAAGCGGGGTCGTGCGCTGGGCAACTGGGCCAAGGAGGAGCTGTCGCAGGGAGAGCTGACCCAGTTGATGGCCGGCGGCGCCGAGCTCGAGGAGCTCCAGCACGAACTGGCCCAGGCTGGCACCGACTGAGGGTGATTCTCTTCCGCTCGTCGGCCGTCGTCGACTCGACGGCGGCTTCCAGCTCCTCCCCCCGACACGGATGACCGGACTTGAGCTGCTCACCGTCGGCCGCGTCAGCGTCGACCTCTACCCGCAGCAGAGCGGGGTGCCCCTGAGCGGGGTGTCGTCGTTCGCCAAGTCGATCGGCGGATCGCCCACCAACGTGGCTGTGGCCGCGGCCCGGCTGGGCCGGCGGGCGGCCGTGGTCACCCGGGTCGGCGACGACGGGTTCGGCGAGTACATCCGCACCGCCCTGGCCGAGCGGTTCGGGGTGGTCAACGACTACGTGGCGGTGGACCCGCAGCTGCGCACCGCGCTGGCCTTCTGCGCGCTGGACCCGCCGACCGACCCGCCCCTGCTGTTCTACCGGGAGCCGCGCGGCCCCGACATGAACCTCACCATCGAGGACATCCCCGAGGAGGCCTACGCAGTGCCGGTGCTGTGGGTGACCGGCTCGCGCTTCGCGCAGGAGCCGTCGCGCGCCGCGATCCGGACCATGCTCGAGAGGCGCGGCCGGGCCGAGCACACCGTGCTCGACCTGGACTACCGGCCCAGCTTCTGGTCGTCGCCGGCTGCGGCGGCCGAGCACATCGGGGCTGCCGTCGACCACGCCACCGTGGCGGTGGGCAACCGCACCGAGTGCGAGATCGCGGTGGGGGTCGCCGATCCCGACCTGGCTGCCGACCGGCTGCTTGATCGGGGCGTGTCGCTGGCGGTGGTGAAGATGGGGGCCGACGGCGTGCTGGTGGCCACGCCGGAGGGCAGGTCCAACGTTCAGCCGGTGCCGGTCGAGGTGGTTTGCGGGCTCGGCGCGGGCGACGCCTTCGGCGGTGCGCTGGCCGACGGGTTGCTGGCCGGCCTCGACCCTGTCGAGATGGTCACCAGGGCCAATGCCGCCGGCGCGATCGTGGCCGGCCGGTTGACATGCGCCGACGCCATGCCGACGGTGGCCGAGATCGATGCCGTGCTCGCCGGCGGGGATCCCTCCGAGGCCGAGGCGGCATGAGCGGCCCGGCGCGGTGGCGCATATGGATCGACCGCCGGCCGCCGCCCGAGGTCTCCGTCCCCGGCGACGTCGAGCTGACCGACGACCTCGCCACCGCCGACGGTGCCGTGGTCGGGGCGGAGAAGTCCTGGGACTCCGACGCTTGCCGCCGCCTGCCCCGTTTGAAGGTGGTGGCCCGCGCCGGCATCGGCTACGACAATGTGGCGGTCGCCGAGTGCGCCGCGGCCGGGGTGGCCGCGTGCAACGCGCCCGACGCTCCCACCGTGTCCACCGCCGAGCACGCCCTGGCGCTGCTGCTGGCCGTGTCCAAGCGCGTGAAGCCCGCCGAGCGCGGGCTCGCGGCCGGTCTGGGCGACTACCGGGTCAACCATCGCGCCCTGGAGCTTCACGGCCGGACTCTGGGGCTGCTGGGTTGCGGGCGCATCGGCAGCCGCGTGGGGCGCTACGGGGCCGCGCTCGGCATGAGGGTGCTGGTCCACGACCCGCATCTGGATCCCGCCCGCGTGGCGGACACCGGCGAGCCGGTGGACCTCGACGGCTTGTGGCGCGACAGCGACGCGGTGTCGCTGCACGCGCCCGCAACCGCGGCCACCCGCCACATCGTCGACGCCCGCGCCGTCGCGTCCATGAAGCCGGGGGTCATCATCATCAACTGTGCCCGGGGAGCGCTGATCGACCACGACGCGCTGCTTGCCGGGCTGGAGTCGGGCCGCATCTCCGGGGCCGGTCTCGATGTGACCGAGCCCGAGCCGCTGCCGGCGGGCCATCCGCTGCTCGGGCGCGACGATGTGATCGTCACCCCGCACGTCGCGTCGTCGACCACTGCGGGAATGGTCAGGCTTCTCGACCAGGCGCTGGGCCAGGCGGCCCAGTGGCTGCGTGGTGGGAGTCCCGAGCACCTGCTCGATCCGGCCGCGGCCGATCCCGCCGTCGACCGCCGGAGGGCCTCATGAGCACCCCGCGCCGCATCGGGATCGCCGTGATCGGCTTCGGCTGGATGGGCCAGGCCCACGCCCGGTCCTACGCACGCCTGCCGTTGATCTTCGACAGCCTCGAATACCGCGCCGAGCTGACGGTGTGCGCCGACACGCTGGCAGAGCGGCGGGCCGTCGCCGTGAGGGACTTCGGCTTCCGCGAGGTCACCGAGGACTGGCGGGTGGCGGTCGACCACCCGGACGTGGACGTGGTCGTGATCTGCGCGCCCAACATGGTGCACTGCGAGCTGGTCGAGGTGGCCGCCGCGTCGGGCAGGCACGTGTTCTGCGAGAAGCCGGTCGGGGGCACTCCCATCCAGACGGCCCGGGCCGAGAAGGCCTGCCGTGACGCGGGAATCATCACCGGGGTCGGCTACAACTACCGGTTCGTGCCGCTGGTGCAGCACGCCCGCAACCTGATTGAGGCGGGCGAGCTGGGCCAGATCACCAACTACCGGGGCCGCTTCTTCTCCATGTACGGCGCCGATCCGCTCGGCCTGCTCAGCTGGCGCTTCCTGATCGACCAGGCCGGGCACGGCGTCTCCACCGACATCCTCAGCCACGCCATCGACCTGGCCATGATGCTCAACGGCCCGATCCTGCGGGTGGTGGGCACCGGCGAGACGTTCATCAAGGAGCGACCCCTGCCGTCCGCGTCGGGCACCCACTACGACCGGGGCAGACCGGGCGACCCTGTCGGGGTGGTCACCAACGAGGACTACTTCGGGGCGATGGCCGTGTTCGCCAACGGCAGCCGCGGCACCTTCGAGGTGAGCCGGACGATGGTGGGGCCGCAGAGCCAGATGGCCTTCGACATCCACGGCACCGACGGCGCGCTCAGCTGGAACTTCGAGACCATGAACCAGATGCGGCTGTTCAACATCATCGAGGGCGACCGGGGCTACACCACCGTCTACGCCGGCGAACGCCACCCGTATCACGCGGGCTTCGTTCCCGGCGAGGCCAACTCCATCGGGTTCGAGGACGTCGTGACCATCCAGGACCACGAATTCCTGGCCGCAGTGGCCGAGGGCCGGCCCCATTCGGCGGGGATGGAGCAGGCGCTGGAGTATGTGAGCGTGCAGGCCGCGCTGCTGCGCAGCTGGGAGACCGGCGCCTGGACGGACGTCGTGTCGGTCAGGATCGACTGAGAGGTGCGGCGGCACACGGAAGCTGCTACCAAGAGACGGAACACGCTCGTTCCCGAACGCGGATCGACTGATGGCCGGGAGGCCACGGAGAGGTAGGCCATGGAGACGGTAAGGCTCACTACTTCGGGGGCGGTGGTCCGCTACCTCGCAGCCCAGCACATAGAGGTCGACGGCGAGACCGTGCCGCTGTTCGCGGGCGTGTTCGCCATCTTCGGCCACGGCAACGTCACCTGCCTGGGCCACGAGCTGGAGCGGGCCGGCGACACGCTGCCCACCTGGCGGGGCCAGAACGAGCAGGGCATGGCCCTGGCCGCCTGCGGCTTCACCCGGGCCCACAAGCGGCGCCGGATCATGGTGGCCACCAGCTCGATCGGCCCGGGCGCCACCAACATGGTGACCGCGGCCGCGGTGGCGCTGTCCAACCGGCTGCCGCTGCTGCTGATCTCGGGCGACACCTTCGACCACCGCATCGTCGATCCGGTGCTGCAGCAGGTCGAGCACTTCGGTTCCCCCACCACCACCGTCAACGACGCCTTCCGGGCCGTGGTGCGCTTCTGGGACCGGATCACCGCACCCGAGCAGGTCGTGCACTCGCTGCCGCACGCCGTCCACACCATGCTCGATCCGGGCGACTGCGGTCCGGCCTTCATCGGGCTGCCCCAGGACGTGCAGGGCGACGCCTACGACTATCCGGCTCGCTTCTTCACCGAGACAGTGCACGAGATCCGCCGGCCCAGGCCCGACCGGGGCGAGCTGCGCAGGGCCGCGGAGGTGCTGTCCGGCGCGCAGCGTCCGCTGATCATCGCCGGCGGCGGCGTGCGCTGGTCGCTGGCCGAGGAGCAACTGGCCGCCTTCGCGGAGGCTCACGGGATCCCGGTGGTCGAGACCACCGCGGGCCGCACCTCGCTGCCCGCTCACCACCCCCTCAACTGCGGGCCGATCGGCGTGACCGGCTGCGTCTCGGGCAACGCCATGGCGGCGGAGGCCGACGTCGTGCTGGCGGTGGGCACCCGTCTCGGGGACTTCGTCACCGGTTCATGGACGGTGTTCTCCGACGAGGCCGCCCGCATCATCGGGCTGAACGCGGCCCGCTTCGACGCGGTCAAGCACCGGTCGGTTCCGCTGGTGGCCGACGCCAGGGAGGGTCTGGCCGAGCTGGGAGCGGCCGTCGGCGACTACCGGGCCCCGCAGTCCTGGTCGGTGAGGGCCGCCTCGGAGACGGCCCAGTACCACGCGTACATCGACAAGATCGCCGCTCCGGTGACGCTGGGATCCTCGGGAGCCGGCAACGGCGACACCGCCCCCGAGGACCTCCCCACCTACGCGCAGGTCGTCGGAGCGGTCGACCGGGCCGCCGGCGCGTCCACCTACGTGGTCACCGCCGCGGGGGGCTTCCCCGGCGAGCTGATCAGCGGGTGGCGCTCGCAGGGCGTCCACTCGTTCGACTGCGAGTACGGCTACTCGTGCATGGGGTATGAGATCTCGGGGGCCTGGGGAGCGAAGATGGCCATGCCCGACCGCGAGGTGATCGCCCTGGTCGGCGACGGCTCGTACCTGATGATGAACAGCGACCTCTACAGCACGGTGCTGTCGGGGCACAAGCTCATCGTCATCGTCTGCGACAACGGCGGTTTCGCCATCATCGACCGGCTGCAGGTCTCCGCGGGCGGGGTGTCGTTCAACAACTTCATGTCGGACTGCCGCACCGACCGCGCCGACGACGCCGCCGACGTCGTCGAAGTGGACTTCGCGGCCCACGCGGCCTCAATGGGCTGCGGCGCCGAGACGGTGCGCACGGTGGCCGAGCTCGAGGCGGCCATCGAGCGGGCCCGGGATGCTGATCGCACCTACGTGATCGCGCTGAAGACGCATCCGAGCTCCTGGACCGAGGGCGGTGCCTTCTGGGAGGTCAGCGTGCCCGAGGTGAGCGCCCTCCCGGCGGTGCTCGAGGCCCGCGCCGGCTTCGACGAGGCCCGCTCCTCCCAGCGGGTGGGCTGGTGATCCAGGTTCCCTCTGCGGCGCGTCGGTCGCTGCGCCAGCGCTCGCCGGGGCGGTGGTGGTGGGCTGGTGACTGATCCAGGCTCCTTCCGCGGCGGCGTAGCGCTGATCACGGGAGGCTCGCAGGGCCTCGGCTACGCCGTGGCGCAGCGGCTGGTCTCCGAGGGGGCATCCGGCCTGCTGCTGGTCGGCCGCGACGGCGCCAAGGGCGAGGCGGCGGCGGAGTCGCTGCGAACCGGCCAGTGCCGGGCGGAGTTCCTGGCCGCCGACCTCTCCCACGCCGGCGTCTGTGAGCGGGTCCTCGCCGTGCTCGACGGCAGCTTCGGCGCCTGCCACAGTTTCGTCAACTGCGCGGCCATAACCGACCGGGGCACGGTCTGGGACACCACCCCGGAACTGTGGGACGCCATGCTGGCCGTCAACGTCAAGGCGCCGGGCCTGCTGAGCCAGGGAGTGGCGCGGATCATGGCCCGCGAGTCGATAGAGGGCACGATCGTGCTCATCGGGTCCATCGCGGGACGGGGCGGGCCGCCCAAGCTCTTGCCGTACGCCACCTCCAAGGGGGCGCTGGTCGCCATGACCCGCAACCTGGCCTTCTCGCTGATGCGCCACCGCATCCGCGTGAACCTGCTGTGCCCAGGATGGATGGACACCCCCAACGAGGACGTCGTGCAGCGCACGTTCGACGGCGCCACCGACGGCTGGCTGGATCGGGCCGAGGCCGGGATGCCGTTCGGCCGGCTGATCAAGCCGTCGGAGATCGCCCGCACCATCGTGCACCTGGCCACCTCCGAGTCGGGGATGATGACCGGCGCGGTGGTGGAGTGGGACCAGACCGTGCTGGGCGCCGGCGATTCGGTGTTCCCCGGCCCGGAGCTGGGGCCGCCGGCCACGGCAGCGGGGGTGCCGCGGTGACCGCAGCCGTGCGGGACTACGGCCTCACCGGGAACGACTCCAGGCTGGCCATCGAGAGAGGCCTGGTGGAGGCGGAGTGGTTCCGCCCGCCCATCGATCCCGAGCGACTGCGCGCCCTTCAAGCCCGAACCAACGCCCGGGCCGCCCGCGACACCGTCATGTGGCTGGGCCTGCTGGCCGTTTTCGGGTATCTCGCGTTCCGAGCGCTGGGCTCGTGGTGGGCCGTGCCGGCGTTCATGGTCTACGGCGCGCTCTACGGCGGTGCCGGCGACTCCCGCTGGCACGAGTGCGGGCACGGCACCGCGTTCAGGACCAAGTGGCTGAACGATGTCGTCTACTACATCGCGTCGTTCATGCTGCTGCGCCAGCCCACGCTGTGGCGCTGGTCGCATGTGCGCCACCACACCGACACGATCGTGGTGGGGCGCGACCCCGAGATCATGTTCCCCCGCCCGTCGTCGCTGCGCAGGGTGCTCGGGGTGTACGTGCCGGTGATGATCCTCCCCAAGGCGGTGTGGCGCACCCTCAAGCACGCCGCGGGACGCATCGACGACGACGCCCGGGATTTCATCCCCACCGACGAGCTGCCCAAGCTCAAGTGGGAGTCACGGGCCTACATCGCCGTGTTGGGCGGCACCGCGGTGTGGTGTGTCGCCATCGGCTCGATCGTGCCGGCGCTGTACATCGGGTTGCCGACCTTCTACGGGGCCTGGCTCATGGTGTTCTTCGGGGCGACGCAGCACGCCGGCTTGCGCGAGGACGTGCTCGACCACCGCTACAACTCCCGGACGGTGTACATGAACCCCGTCCTGAGGTTCCTGTACTCGAACATGAACTACCACGTCGAGCACCACATCTTCCCCACGGTGCCGTACTACGCGCTCCCGGCCCTCCACGCGGAGATCAAGGAGTACCTGGCCCCGCCGGACCCGTCCACCATCAGCGCCTACCGGCGTATCTTCACCACGCTGCGCCGCCAGTGGCGCGACCCGTACTACGACGATCCCCGCCCGGACGTGCCCGACGTGGCCGGCTCGGAGCGGTCGTTCGTGAACACCGGGGTTACCGCCTGGGCCGGGGAGGTGCACGACGGTCTGGTCGACCTCGGCCCCGCCGAGGGCCTGGCCGCGGGATCGGCCCGTCGGGTGGACCACGGCGACGCCACCTATGCCCTGTACCGCCTCGATCCCGAGGACGGCGTGGCCGGCGACTCGAGCTCCGAATTCGTGCTCAGCGACGGGCTGTGCACCCACGGGCAGGCCCATCTGGCCGAGGGAGCGGTGCTCGACTGCATGGTCGAGTGCCCCAAGCACAACGGCTGCTTCGACCTGCGCACCGGCGAGGCTCTGCGCTACCCGGCCACCGAGCCGGTCACCCTCTACGACGTCGCGCTCCGCAACGGCCGGGTGGTCTCGACCTTCAGCCCGCTGAAACAGGCCGTCTCGCCGTGACCGGTCCTGTTCGCATCGGGCTGCTCGGCTGCGGGCGCATCGGCTCGATCCACGCCGAGCTGCTGTCTCGCAGGGTGCCCGGAGCGGCGCTGGCGGCCGTGTTCGATGTGTTCGATGGTGCCGCCGTCTCGGTGGCGGAGGCGTTCGGCGCCCGCCAAGCGTCGAGCGCAGCCGCGGTGATCGAGGCCGACGACGTGGACGCAGTGGTCATATGCAGCTCCACCGACACCCACATGGACCTGCTGGTCGACGTGGCCGCCGCGGGCAAGCCCGCCTTCGTGGAGAAGCCGCTGTCTCTGGACCTGGCCGACGTGGACCGCGGCATCGACGCCGCCACCGAAGCCCAGATCGCGGTTCAGGTCGGCTTCAACCGCCGCTTCGACCCGGCCCATCGCCATGTGCGCGACCGGGTCGCCGCCGGCGATGTCGGGGATGTGCATCTGGTTCGCATCTCCAGCCGCGACCCCGACCCGCCGCCCATCTCCTACATCGAGGTGTCGGGCGGGATCTTCTGCGACATGACCATCCACGACTTCGACATGGCCCGGTTCGTGACCGGCAGCGACGCAGTCGAGGTGTACGCCACCGGCGGAGTGTGGGTGGATCCGGCCATCGGCGAGGCCGGCGACCTCGACACCGCGGTGGTGGTCGTGACCCACGAGAACGGGGCGATAACCACCATCGACAACAGCCGCCGGGCCGTCTACGGCTACGACCAGCGGTTGGAGGCGTTCGGGTCGGGCGGGATGGCGACGTCGGACAACCCGCCGGCGGCCACCGCGCTCTACTGGGGGTCGCAGGGGTCCGAGGGTCCGCCGCTGCCGTACTTCTTCGTGGAGCGCTACACGCAGTCCTACCTGGCCGAGTGGGACGCCTTCGTGGCCATGGTCCGCGGCGCGCCCTCGCCGGTGACCCTCGCCGACGGCCGGGCCCCGCTGGTGATGGGCCTGGCCGCCTGGAAGTCGGTCCGCGAGGGCCGCCCGGTGGCGGTCTCGGAGATCGGCTGAGCCGGGAGGGTTTGCCGTGCGGGCCTATGTGACTGGAGGCACCGGCTTCGTCGGGTCGAACATCGTCAAGGTGTTCTCCGAGCGCCACGGGGCCTCGGTGCACTGCCCGGTCCACCGGTTCGTGCCCACCGATGCCGACGGTTTCACCACCGAGCGTCTCGACCTGCTCGACGACGAGGCGGTGCTGGCCAGTGTGGCGGCGTTCGACCCCGACGTGATCGTCCACTCGATGATCCTCAACGACTTCGCGGCCATGTACGCCGACAGGAACCTGGCCTGGCGCAGCTACGTCGGCACCACCGAGACTCTGGCCCGAGCGGCCGACGACGTGGGGGCCAAGCTGATCCTGGTGTCCACCGACTGGGTGTTCGACGGCACCCAGTCCGGCGCCGACGAGGACACCCCGCCCAACCCGGTCAACCTCTACGGCGTGCTCAAGATGGCCAGCGAGCAGGCCGCCATGCTGGGCGCGGAGCGTGCCGCGGTGGCCCGGGTGTCGGCGGTGAGCGGCATGCACTGGATGCGCGACCACACGCCCCGGGTGCAGGACGGCGGCTTCGGCTACTTCGTCACCTCGATCGTCGGCGCGCTGGAGGAGGGGCGCCCGTTCGCGGTGTGGGAGGCCGACAACATCAACATGGTGGCCTCGCCGTCGCTGGCCAGCGAGTGCGCCGCGGTGATGTGGCGCATCGCGGCCGACGACGGCGCCGTCGGGATCTTCCACTGCTGTGGCGCCGAATCCACTGGTCGCATGGAGCTGGCCCGCACCGCCTGCGACGTCTTCGACCTCGACCCGTCGCTGCTCAGCTCCACGCCGCCCGACACCGGCGCAGTGGGAGCCGTGGGCGAGTTCCCGATCCCGTACGACACCAGCCTCACGGTGCGGCGCACGAGGGAGGTCCTCGGCTACGAGCCGCCCGGCATCCGCGACCTGCTGACCCGGTTCCGCCACGAGCGCTCCGCCGGCGCCCTCGCCCACTGATTCTCGGGTCGGTCTTCTGGATGTGCCACCGGTTCTCGACCCGAGATCCGGTCCGTTGGATTCTCGGGTCGGTGTTGTGGATGTGGCACAGGTTCTTGGCCCGAGATCTTGGCCCACTGACACGGGAGGCAGGAACATGACCAGTTCGTCGCTAATCCACCCGGCGGAGGGTCCGGGGCGGATCCTCCATGTGACGCCCGAGACCGCCGGCTGGGACTATGTCGAGTTCGGGGTGGTGGACGTGACCGCGGCCGCGCCCTGGTCCGGGGTGCAGGCCGACCGGGAGACCGCCATCGTGCCGCTGGCCGGCGAGGGTAGGGTGCTCGTGGGCGATGAGATGGTGGTTGATCTGAGTCGCATCTCGGTGTTCGACCAGATGGCGAGCGTCGTCTACCTGCCTCCCGACACGCCCTACCGGATCGAGTCCGATGCTGCTCTGCGGGCCACGGTCGGGTCGGCCCCGGCGGAGGGCCGCTACCCGGTTCGGGTGTTCGAACCGTCGGAGATGCGCATCGAGATCCGCGGCGGCGGGCAGGCCCACCGGCAGGTAATCCACTCGCTTTCGCATCCGCTCCCTGCGGAGCGACTGATCCTCTATGAGGTGTACATCCCCCGAGGCACGTGGGCGGCATGGCCGCCGCACTGCCATGACGGTCGGGAGGGCTCGCCGTATCTGGAGGAGGTGTACTACTTCCGCCTGGACCGGCCCGAGGGCTATGGCCTCCACCGCAACTGGCGCCACGAGGAGGGGTACGACGATCCCATGGTCGTGCACGACGGCGATCTCGTGCTCGTCCCCAAGGGCTACCACACGACGGTGACATGCCCCAGCGCCAACATGTACTTCATCAACTACCTGGCCGGCGAGTTGCAGGACGACGACCGCCGCACGCCGCCGTGCTTCGCGGCCGAGCACACCTGGATCGAGTCCGACTGGCAGGCGGGGGAGTGGGGCCTGCCGGTGGTGACCCAGGACGGCCCGGGGGTGCGAAGGTGAGCCTGGACGGCATATCCGACGGCGGGCGCTTCGGAGTGCTCGCCATCGATCATCGCGACTCGCTGCGGGCCGTTCTGGCCCCCGATGATCGGGACTCGGTCAGCGCCGCTGACATCACCGACCTGAAGCGCGAGCTGGTCGGGGCCCTGGCCGCGGGCGCCACCGGGGTGATGCTCGAACCCGAGTACTCGATCCCGCAGCTGCTCGACGGCACGCTGCCCGCCGGGGTGGGGTTCACGGCCGCGCTGGAGGCCCAGGGCTACGCGGCCGACCCGGAGGCTGCGGCCACGCAGATCCTGGACGGCTGGTCGGTGGAGGCCGCGGCAGCTTGCGGGGCGTCGGCTGCGAAGCTGCTGATCTTCTACCGTCCCGACCGCGGCGAGCACGCCGCGGTCCAGGAGCGGGTGGCGGCTGAGATCCTCGCCGAGTGCCGTCGGGTGGGGATCCCGCTGGTGCTGGAGCCGCTCTTCTACGGGCTCGATGACCCCGCCGCCCGCCGCGCCATCGTGATCGAGACGGTCGAACGGTTCGCGGCCATGGACCCCCACCTGCTCAAGCTGCCCTTCCCGGTGGACCCGATGCACGAGCCCGACCGCAGCGTGTGGGCAGTCGCCTGCACTCAGATCACCGAGCGCTGCCACATGCCGTGGACCCTGCTGTCGGGCGGCGGCAACTTCGAGTCCTACCGCGACCAAGTCGCGGCTGCGGTGTCGGCGGGCTGCTCCGGCTTCATGGCCGGCCGGGCCCTGTGGGGCGCAGCCGCCCTGGCATCACCGGCCGAGCGGCCCAGCATCATCACCGACGTAGTAGCCCCCCGCCTAGCCGAACTCCGCAGCCTTCTCGGCTGAGGCCCGCCAGACGCTCGGCGCCAGCCAGACCTAACTCGCGGTCGGGTTCGGTGGCGGGAGGCCGACGCCGAAATGCCCCTCGATGCGGGCCAGCCGCTCGCGGGCGTCGGCGAGGCTGCCGGTGACCTCGGCGAAGTTCTTCTCCGTCGTGCGGCGGTGATCCGCGAAGTCCTGGAGAAGGTGCTGATGGCTGGCCTCGAGGACTGTGGTCCGGCCGGCGAGTTCTCGCAGAGCCTCGTTGTTCTCGTCCAGCTTGTCGCGGGTCTTGGAGCCCTCCCGGCGCTGCTCGTAGATGCTCCCAAGCACGGCGAGGAGAAGCGCAGCGTTCATCGTGAGAAGTGCGGCCTCCATGCCAGGGACATTACCCGCAAGCCACAACCATTACAACTGTAATATCACAGAATGTATTGAAGCATCAGGATCCCGGGAGGAATGTCAGTAGCCGAGGGCTACGTCGACTAGGCCGAGGAGTTCCTCTCCGGCCAGCCAGCGGCGTACGTTCTCGCGCACCCGGTTGGTGATCAGCGGCAGGCCCATCTCGCGGGTGTTGCCGATGTGGGGCGTGATCACGCAATTGGGCAGGGCCCACAACCCTGAGTCGTCGGGCAGCGGCTCGGGGTCGGTCACGTCCAGAACCGCCCCCGCGACGGTTCCCGCCCGCAGCGCGGCCTCCAGCGCGGCGTGGTCCACGTGCCCGCCGCGGGCCACGTTCACCAGCCAGCACTGCGGCCCCATCGACTCCAGCAGCTCCGCGTCCACCACGCCGTGGGTCTCGTCGGTCAGCGCCAGCGCCACCACAACCGCGTCGGCCCCCGCCACCGCCTCGTGCACATCGACCAGCGTCATCGTCCGCACTGCGCCCTCGAAAGCCTCCTCGGAGCGCCGCACCACCGTCATCCGGCAGCCCCACGGCTCCAGCAGCCGCATGAGCGACCGGGTGATGCCGCCCCCGCCCAGCACGGTGATTCGAGTCCCAAACAGGTTGCGGCCCGACTCCGCGCACCACGAGTCGGCCGCCGCGAACAGATGGAAGTCCCGCAGGCCCATCAACAGGGCGGCCATCACCCATTCCGCCACGGGATCGGCGTACACGCCCTTGGCGCAGGTCCACGTCAGCCGGGTGTCCAGATAGTTAAGAAACGGCTCCACGCCCGCATAGGGGAGCTGCACCCACTCCACCGACGGGGCCGCGGCGATCACCTCCGGGTACATTCCGGCCGCATAGGGGTCGGCCCAGATCAGGGCTTGAGCCTCGGCCAGGTCCGCCACCTCGCCGCCGGCGTCGCGCACCGCGGCCGCGAAGGCGTCGTACATCACCGGCCGGGTGTCCGGCGCAACCGCGATCGGGCGGCTCACGTGACCTGCCCAGGTGCCGGACAGCGCCGGCGGGCCCGGAGGCGGCTGTTCACGGCCGGGATCGGGTCACGACGGGTTGAACTGGCGGTCTCCGGCGTCGCCGAGACCCGGCAGGATGAACCCGTTGTGGTCGAGCGACTCGTCGACGGCGGCCACGCAGACGGCGTCGGCCAGCCCCGATTCGCGCACCCTCTCGATTCCCTCGGGAGCGGCCAGCACGCACACCGCGGTGACCCGGGCCGCGCCGCTGTCCCTCAGCGTCTCCAGGGCGTGGACGCAGGATCCGCCGGTGGCCAGCATCGGGTCGAGGATCAGGGCGTCGCGGCCTTCGAGGCTCTCCGGCAGCGTGCTCGCATACTGGCTGGCCTCCAGGGTCTGCTCGTTGCGCCTGAGGCCCACGAACGCCACCTCCACGTCGCCGAGCAGCTCGAGCGCGGCGTCGAGCATGCCCAGCCCGGCCCGCAGCACCGGCACCACCACCGGGGGACGCTGGAGGCGGGAGCCCACCGTCGGGCCCATGGGCGTGGTGACGTCGACGGGTTCGAGCGGAGCCTGCCGCATGGCCTCGTACACCAGGATCGAGCTCAGGTCGCGCAGCAGCCGCCGGAACTCGTGGTTGGGGGTGGACGAGTCGCGCAGGCGGGTCACCTGGTCGGCGACCAGCGCGTTGTCGATCACGTGGACTTCGGTCACGGCCTTCTCGCTATCTCGATGCGTCCGCCCTCACCGTAGATGGCGGCGGCCAGCGCCTGCACGTCCTCGGGCGTCAGGCGGGCCAGCTCCTCGGTGAGGCGCTTCTTGGTGATCACGTTCTCGTCGTCGGCGCTGCGCCGAGACAGCAGAGCGCTGATCAGGTCGGAATTGCGCGACCGGGCGTAGTCGGTGGTCAGGATGGCGGTGGCCTGTGCGAACTCTGCGGGAGTCAGCCCGTTGGCGGCCACGTCGGCCAGTATGTCGAGCATCGTGGAGCGGATCTCGTCGTACCGGCTCGGATCGAGCGTGGCGTAGACCCGCGAGTCGAAGAACTGGCTGGGGAGGCTGTTGCTGTCGACCGAGCCCCCTGCGACGTAGGAGGCGCCCAACTCCTCGCGTATCACCAGGAACACGCGCTCGCTCAGAGCTACTCCGAGGGCGTCGGCTGCCACCGTCCGCAGCGGGGTCACCTCCAGGTCGGCCTCGTGGTAGATCTCCAGCACGGCGCTCTCACCCTCGCCAACGGTCACCTGCCGCTGCACGAGCCCATCGGGCATGGGTGGCCGGCGGTTGATGTAGGTGTCGGACTCGCCGGCGGGCAGCGTGCCGATGTAGTGGCGGGCCAGACGCTCGATCTCCTCGGCGTCTATGTCGCCGGCGACGGCCACCACCAGGTCGTCGACCTTGCCGAGACGGCTCTGGTACATGGCCAGCAGCCGCTGCGGGGTTAGCGAGTCGATTTCCTCGCGCTCGGCGATGGCCCGGTGCCAGGTGTCGCCGTAGCGGGCCTCCAGGTAGGCGATGGCCGCCTGCCAGCGGGGATCGCGCTCCGCCAGCGCCAACCTCGTCTCGGCGGTGTGAACGGCGTCCTGGTAGGACTGGTCGTCGATCCGGGGCGCGGTCACCAGCAGGTGGATGAGCTGGAACATGGTCTCGACGTCGTCGGTGCTTGACGACCCGGCGAAGCCCTCGGTCGTCTCGCCAATGTAGGGATTGACCGAAACGGTGACGTCTTCCAGGAAGCGGTTGAGCTCCGCTCTCGACACGTCGCCCAGGCCGCTGCCCCCAACCGCGTTCACCGCGATGGCCGACAGGGCCCGGTCGCCGGGCTCCAGCACCGACCAGCCCCCGAGGGACTGGGCTTGCAGGCTGACCGAGCCCTCGGCGATGTCGGAGGGCGCGAACATGACCCGGGCTCCGTTGGCGAAGGTCCACTCGTACCCGTCGTCGAAGACGTCGAAGGATCCCTCCGCGACGGGGTCCGCGGGTTCTGGAGGGTCCATGAGCTGGTCAATGACGGCCACCTCTTGCGGGGGCGGTCCGGCCGCGGCCGCAGCCAGGGCGGCGTCGAGCTCGGCGACCGTCGGCACGCTCGACGGGTCGGGACCGACGGCGATGACCACCAGTCCGCCGCGCCGCATCTGCCACCGGAAGTGCTCGGTCAATTCCTCGGGCGTGAACTGCGGCAGCAGCCGCGCGGTCCGGGTCACCGACCTCGCGACGGAGTCGATGTCGCCACCGTAGAAGAAGTGGTCCTGGTAGTAGCCAGCCCACTCACCGTCCTGGATCGTGGGTGTCCTGTCGAGCAGGAACCGCAGGTCGGCCACGATCTGGCTGATGGCTCGCCTGAGGTCGCCCGAAGTGAAGCCGTGCTCCTGCGCGGTCAGAAGCACCGAGAGGTAGTCCTTGGAGGCGGTGTCGAGGTTGTCGCCCTGCCAGTTCGTGCCGTAGTACCTCAGCCCGCGGTTGTAGGTGAACGCGATGAATCTCGGAGGATCGACCTGACTCAGCTCGCCCCGGTGGTAGGCGTCGTTGAGGCGGTTGTCGATCATGATCTCGATCAGGGCCTCCATCGTTGCGAGCCGGTCACCGCCGACGGTGCTGAGATCATGGGGATCGATTGGTATGTCCAGCGAGATGAAGGTGACGCCCTGCCTCGGGTCGGTTACCACATGGCTCGAGGACTCGGCTGGAGGTATGTACACGCTGGGGGCCCGGCGTCCCTCGCCCGCGGCTAGCGGCCCGAAGTGCTCCTCCACCAGCGCCTGCTGGTCGTCCACATCCATGTCGCCCACCACGACCACCGCCATGTTGGCGGGCACGTACCACTTTGCGTAGAAGGCTCGCAGATCGTCCGCCGTCATCGCGTTGACGGTTTCGAGGGTGCCGACGGGGTCGCGTCCCGCGTACGGGGTGCCCTGGCTGTAGACACGGTTGAATTCGGCGCCGATGACGCCGTTGACGCTCTCTCGCCTGAAGCGCATCTCGTCGAGGACGACGCCCCGCTCGGATTCGACGGCGTCGGGCTCGAAGGTGGCGGCGCTGGCCATCTGCGACAGCGCGTGGAACACCAGGGGAGCCTTGTGGTCCGCGTCGAGGCGCACCGCGATCTGGTAGACGGTTTCGTCGTGGCCCACGTGGGCGTTGACGTCGGGTCCCAGCTCCACGCCGATCTCGCGCAGCGCCTCCCCGAGGGAGTTGCCGGGGAACTCGGTGGTGCCGTTGAACAGCATGTGCTCGATGAAGTGTCCGATGCCGACCTCGTGGTCGGCCTCGTCGACCGATCCGACATTGATGAGCAGCCGTACCGCGAGGTTCTTGCCCGGGCTGTCGTTCGTTCGCAGGTAGTAGGTGAGGTCGTTGTCGAGGGTTCCGATGGTCACCGCCGGGTCGATCGGCAGCGGGGTGGGGTCGTGGGCGGGCACCGGTTCAGCCGGGTACACCAGCCCGATCGCCCGGGCCAGGAACGTGGCCATCTCACCGCGGGTCACATTGCGCCGCGGGCAGTAGCGGGCCGGGTCGCGGTCGCACCCGGCTGTGATCCGCGCGGCTGCGAGCCGGTCGATGTCGTCGGCGAAGACATGATCGGCCGGCACGTCCGCGAACCCGGCCCTCACACCCTCGTCCAGGTTGAAGGCTCTAGCCAGGACCGCCGCCATCCGGCCGCGGTCGACGGGATCGTCGGGGCAGAAACTCGAGGGGTCCGTCTCGCACCCCTCGACGATTCCCATCTCGGCGAGGCGCTCCGCGTGCGGGGACCACCACGCACCCGGGTCGACATCGGCGAAACGCGACGAGTCGATAGCGGGCGGGTCGGTGCGGTCGAGGATCCTGGCCAGCCAGACCGCCATCTCCCGGCGGGGAAGGTCCTCGTTGGGGCAGAGTTCGTCACTGTCGGCGCAGCCGGTGCGGGAGAACACGTCCACGCCCATATCGATCTCGAAGTACTCCAGCGCATCGATGGAAGGCTGATGGACGCCCGCGTCCTGGCTCTGCGCCGGCGCCGTCTGGCCGGCGGCGGCGGGGGCATAGGCGAAGACCGAGGCCGCGACGGCGAGGGCGACGAGCACGGCGAGACGGCGACGGGCTTGGGTCATGGCTGAGTCTCCTCAGTTCGGGGAGGGGAGAGGGGGTTAGGCCGGGGGCTCGCTCTGGGCCGCTTCGAGCGGAGCATATCGAGGCTTGATAATGCCCTCTATGATCTTGAGCCGCTCCCGGAAAGGTAAGAAACTCGACTTCATGGCGTTGACCGTCAGCCACCGCAGGCGGGCCCAGTCGTAGCCGAACGCATCGACTAGAGCGGCCATCTCCGAGGTCATCGACACGTTCGACATCAGCCGGTTGTCGGTGTTGACCGTCACCCGGAACCGCAGGTCGACCAGAGCGTCTATCGGGTGCTCCGCCACCGAGGCGAACACCCCGGTGTTGACGTTGGAGGTGGGGCACACCTCCAACGGGATGCGGCGGTCCCTGATGTAGTGGGCCAGCCGGCCCAGGGTGCGGTCGCCGCCGTCGTCGGTGGCGATGTCCTCGATTATGCGGATGCCGTGACCGAGGCGCTCGGCGCCGCAGAACTGAAGGGCCTTCCAGATGGAGCGGGGGCCGTAGGCCTCGCCCGCGTGGATCGTGATGTGGAAGTTCTCGCGGTGGCAGTACTGGAATGCGTCGAGGTGGTCGTCGGGGGGATACCCGTCCTCGGGCCCGGCGATGTCGAAGGCCACCACGCCGTGGTCCCTCCAGCGGACCGCGGCCTCGGCCACCTCGGCGGACCGGTGCAGATGGCGCATGGCGGTGCAGATCGTCCGGACGGTCAGATCGGTGCCCGCGCTGCCCTGAGAGAATCCCTCAAGGACCGCCTCGATGGCGCCGTCGAGGGAGAGGCCCCGCTCGACGTGCAGCTCGGGCGCGAACCTGACCTCGGCGTACACGACCCCGTCGGTCGCGAGGTCCTCGGCGCACTCGCGGGCCACCCGGGCGACGGCCTCGGGGGTCTGCATCACCCCGACGGTGTGGGCGAACGTCTCCAGGTAGAGGGTCAGGTCCTTGCGGTTGGCGCCCCGCTGCATCCAGGCGGCCAGACCGGCCGGATCAGTGGTGGGAAGCTCCGTGTAGCCAGTCTCGTCGGCAAGCTCGATGATGGTCTCGGGGCGCAGCCCGCCGTCGAGATGGTCGTGGAGCACGACCTTGGGGGCGCGGCGGATGCGACCGGTGGTGGGAGGGCCGACCTCGACAGCGTTCACGGGATTCAGGATCCTACAACGGTAGCCTTGTGGGTCTGATGACCCTTTCTGATCCGCTCGTAGACGTTCGCTCCCTGGGAGCCGACGCTTCTGAGCCGGTCCCCGCCGGATCCGGCACCTTCGCTGACCTCGGGTTATGCGACGAGATCGTGGTGGCGCTGGCGGCGCGGGGCATCACCGCCCCGTTCCCGATCCAGGCGCTCGCCATCCCTGATGCGCTGGCCGGCCGCGACGTTTGCGGCAAGGCCAAGACCGGTTCCGGAAAGACGCTCGCCTTCGGCCTGCCCATTCTGCAGCGGCTTCCCCGGTCCGAGCCCGGCTCGCCCACCGGCCTGGTGCTCGCTCCCACCCGCGAGCTGGCCAACCAGATCTGCGACGAGCTGGCCGCGCCCGCGGCCGCGGTCCGGCGCCGGGTGCTCGCCATCTACGGCGGGGCGCCCATCGACAAGCAGATCGCCCGCCTGCGCGACGGCGTCGATCTGGCGGTGGCCACGCCGGGCCGGATGATCGACCTGATCGACCGGGGCGCGGTGAGCCTGCGGGCCGTGCGCCATGTGGTGGTGGACGAGGCCGACCGGATGGCCGACATGGGCTTCCTGCCCCAGGTGGAGTGGATCCTGCGCAACGTCGAGAGCGGCCACCAGACCCTGCTGTTCTCGGCCACGCTCGACGGTGCCGTCGACTCGCTGATCAGGCGCTACCAGAGCAAGCCTTCGATGCACTCGGTGGCGCCCCGCGAGATCACCGTGGCCGAGATGGTCCACCGCTTCGTGGGCGTCCACAAGCTCGACAAGGTGAAGGTGGCCGCCGCCATCGCCGGCACGGCGCGGCGCACGCTGGTGTTCACCCGCACCAAGGTGGCCGCCGACCGGTTGGCCCGCGACCTGCGGCGCGAGGGCGTGAAGGCCGCGCCGATCCACGGCGACCTGCGCCAGGCGGCCCGCGAGAAGTCCCTGCGCCAGTTCATAGAGGGCGGCCTTCCGGTGCTGGTGGCCACCGATGTCGCCGCCCGGGGCATCCACGTCGACGATGTCGACATCGTGGTGCAGTACGACCCGCCGTCGGATCACAAGACCTATGTGCACCGGGCCGGTCGCACGGCCCGGGCGGGCGAGTCCGGCGTCGTCGTGACGCTGTCGCTGTGGGACGAGGAGCTCGACGTGAAGCGGCTCCAGCGGCGTCTCGAGCTCGACGAGCCGATCGTGGAGATGTTCTCCAACGACGCCCGCCTGCGGGACCTGGTTCACGGCGTCTAACCGGCCGCGGGCCCGGCCGGCGCGTTTCGACTGCTGTATCGGCCTAGACTGGTCGGCGACCCTCGCGGGTCACGTCATCAAGAGCGGTCCGGCCCCCGGGTCGGGCCCGGCAACCTGGGACGGACACCCAAGGTGCCATCCCGCCTCCGGGCGGGGATGCGGCGCCGGCCAGCCGGCGCAACCAAGTGTCCTCAGGGGAACACCCCCGAAGTCACTGGCCCTTGAGTATCCGGTCCGGGAGCCGGTCGTCGATCCAGCCGGAGCGACGGCGCTGAGCACCGGCGACGAGGAGCAAGGTTGAGCGCAGGTTCCCACATCGAGCCTCCGACTCCCGCGGGCGGGCGAGCCGGCCCCGGGGGGCGCTTCCCGGCCGGGCTGCCCGTCACCGGCGCCTGGCAGCCCGGCGACCCCGCCGGCGACCGCCGGTTCGTGACCATCACCGACGGCAGGCCCTTCGCGCTGGAGTGGGGCGGCCGGCTGACCGAGGTGCGGCTGGCCTACGAGACCTGGGGCCGGCTCGACGAGCAGGCCTCCAACGCGGTGCTGGTGTGCCACGCGCTCACCGGCGATTCGCACGCGGCCGGCGACAGCGGCCCGGCGCATCCCACTGAGGGCTGGTGGTCCGACATGATCGGCCCGGGCAAGGCGATCGACACCGACCGCTACTTCGTGGTGTGCAGCAACGTGGTGGGCGGCTGCCAGGGCACGACCGGCCCCGCCGACGTGGACCCGGCCGACGGCCGGCGCTACGGGCCCCGCTTCCCGGTGGTGACGATCCGCGACATGGTCCGGGCGCAGGCCCTGCTGGCCGACCATCTCGGGATCCGCCGCTGGCTCGGAGTGACCGGCGGCTCGATGGGAGGCATGCAGGTCCTGGAGTGGGCGGCCATGTACCCCAAGAGGGTGCGGTCGATCCTGCCTCTGGCCACCTGCGCCGCGGCCAGCGCCCTGCAGCTCGCCTGGAGCGCGGTGGAGCGGCTGGCCATCGCCACCGACGGTGGCTGGTACGACGGCGACTACTACGACAAGCCCGAGGGACCCTGGATGGGCCTGGCGGTGGCCCGCCAGATCGCCCAGGTGACCTACCGGTCCGGCGAGTCCTTCGAGCGCCGGTTCGGGCGGCGGCTGCACGACCCGGAGGAGGACTTCGATCTGTGGGGCCGCTTCCAGATGGAGTCGTACCTGGACCATCACGGCCAGAAGCTGGTGAGGCGCTTCGACGCCAACACCTATGTGGTGCTCAACCGGTCGATGGACCTGCACGACATCGGGCGGGGACGGGGCGGCATCGCCGCCGCGCTGGCCCGCATCGACGTGCCGGTGCTCACCGCGACGGTCACCAGCGACCGCCTGTACCCGCCCCATGAGCAGCAGGAGCTCACCGACGGGATCCTCGCGGGCGGCGGGGACTGCCGCCGCGTGTTCATCGACAGCGACGAGGGCCACGACGGGTTCCTGCTCGAGCACGAGCTCCTGCACGGTCCGGTGAGCAGCTTCCTGGAGGAGGTCCACGATGGCTGACGAGCCGACCACGGGCGGTCTCCACGCCCACACCCGGGCCATCCGGGCCGGGCGGGCCGACAACCAGAACGCGCTGGCTCCGATCCTGTGGGCCACTTCCACCTTCACCGCGGCCAGCGTCTCGGAGGCCCGCGACCTGGCCGTCGACACCCACTCGACCCGGTTCTACACCCGCTACGGCAACCCGACCGTCAAGGCGTTCGAGGAAGTGGTGGCCGACCTGGAGGGCACCGAGTCGGCCCGGGCGTTCGCCTCGGGCATGGGCGCTCTGAGCGCCATCGTGCTGGGGCTTTGCTCCAGCGGCGACCACATAGTGGCCCAGCGCCAGCTCTACGGCGGCACCCAGCTGCTGCTGCAGACGGCCTGTCCCCGCTTCGGCATCGGCGTGACCTTCGTCGACGGCACCGAGCCCGGCGCCTTCGCCGAGGCCGTCATTCCCGGCCGCACGGTGCTGGTGATCGCGGAGTCGCCGGCCAATCCCAAGCTGGACGTGATCGATCTGGCCGAGGTGGGGGCCATCGCCGGGCCGATGACGGTGGTCGACTCGACGTTTGCCACGCCGCTGGCCCAGCGGCCGGCCGAGTTCGGGGTCGATCTGGTTGTGCATTCGGCCACCAAGGCCATCGCCGGCCACAACGACGCCACCATCGGGGTGGTGGCCGGCAGCGAGGAGCTGCTGGCGTGGCTGTGGAGCTACGCGGTGCTCCATGGCGCGGCGGCCTCGCCGTTCGACGCCCTGAACGCTCTGAGGGGCATCCGCACGCTGGCGGTGCGGCTGCGGCAGCAGACCGACACCGCCACCGCGCTGGCCGAGGCGCTGGAGGGCCATCCCGCGGTGGAGGCCGTCTACTACCCGGGCTTGGAGTCGCATCCCCAGCACGAGCTGGCCGCCAAGCAGATGGAGTTGGCCGGGGGTCTGGCCACCTTCGAGCTGCGGGGCGGGTACGAGGCCGGCCGCCTGTTCATGGAGGAGGTCCGGGTGGTGCAGTTCGCCACATCGCTGGGCGGCCCGGAGAGCCTGGTCACCCATCCGGCCTCCACTACCCATGTGAGCCTGCTTCCCGCCGAGCTGGAGGCGATCTGCATCGGTCCGGGCACGGTCCGGTTCTCCGCGGGGCTGGAGCACACCGACGATGTGGTCGCCGACGTGATCGGCGCGCTGGACCGGGTGGAAGAGATCGTTCCGTCGGCGGATCGGTGGCGTCGGGCGCGGTGCGTTTGAGCAGAGGCTTGATGACTGCGCCGCTGGTGGCGGCTGCAGTGTTCGTGCTGGCTGCCGCGCCGGCCTTGGCTGCCGATGACACCGGCGGGGCGGCGCCTGGCGCCGAGTTGTCCGACACCGTCCGGGTGGTGAACTCGGCCCAGTCCGATGTGGAGGCCGATCCTGCTTCTGATCCCGACCGGCGTTTGGTCGACCGTGAGAGCAGCGAGCGGGTAGATGCGGTGGTGATCGCCCTGTGGACGATCGCGGGCGTGATGACGGTGCTGCTGGGGTTCTTCCTGTGGCACACCAGCCCCCGCCGGCGCCTCCGGCTGGCGGCGAGCCAGCCACTCGAGCCGTCCGGAGAGGCTGAAGGGGGCGCTGAACCGGTTGAGGATGCCGTTGGCGAGGGCGAGCCGGGGGAGGACTCGTCGGAGGGTGGCTTCGGGGCGATGGTGCGCGAGGCGCTCCTCTGGCTGCGTTCGAGGGTGGCTCCGCAACAGGGTTCCGAGTCCGCCGCCGACGACTCCCGGCAGGAGTCTGATGGGGAGTCCGTGGACGAGTCGGCTGTCTGGAAGTTCGACGAGGAGAACGGCGAGCAGCGTTCGGTCTAGATTGGCGGCCGTGACTGAGGGTTTCGACGCCGACGCCATGATCGAGCGCTTCCGCGAGCGTGCTGCGGGGGTGAAGCGCCGCAACCTTCCGCCGGTGGCGGGGGAGGAGCGGCGGCATTTCCTGGAGCAGGCCCAGCTGGACTTCCAGGACTTCGCCATGATCGGCGACGCCGAGGCCACGATGGAGGACGGCGTCCTGCGCCTGAGCATCGATCTGCGCCCGCCGGAGGCCGGCTAGAAGGCGTGGGCCTCGGGGTGTGGCGGTAGGATCGTCCATCCCGCGGACGTAGCTCAGTTGGTAGAGCGCAACCTTGCCAAGGTTGAGGTCGCCGGTTCGAGGCCGGTCGTCCGCTCGGATGGATACCGCCGGAGCCCTCCGCTTGGAGGTCGGAGCGGGGCTCGGCGTGGGAGCCGGCACGATGCTCTTGGTGCTTGGCGACTACTGGCAGCCCGACCGTGACGAGCGCACCGGGCTGGGCGAGCTGGTCCACCGGGCCAAGGACCAGGGCGATCCCGGGGCCGCGTCGGAGCTGGCCGAGCAGTTCGCGAGCCTGGCAACGGCCCTGCCGGAGGCGGCCGGTGGTCTGCCCCGTCTGGTGGTGCCGGTGCCGTCGGGGCCGGCGCCGGCCGGCGACAGTGATCGGCCGGACCTCGCCAATTTGCTCGCGTCGTCACTGGCCGCCGCCGGGGCGGGGGAGTGCCGGCCGAGCCTCGTCGTGAAGAGCAACCCCACGCCGCGTCTGCGCCATCTGGAGCCCGAGCGTCGGGCCGAGGTGGCGGCGTCGGCGGGCTACAGGGCTGGTGAGCCGGTGGCCGGACGCCACATAGTCGTGGTCGACGACGTGGTGCTCACCGGCACCACCTTGAACGCGGTGGCGGCTTGCCTTCGCGACGCGGGAGCGGCCTCGGTGACCGCGGCGGTAGCAGCCCGCACCAGGCTCCGCTGAGACGGCGCGAGTCAGTAGGCAGGGATCCGTCAGTCCTGTTCGGTACCCGGCTGCCCGTGCATGCGCCGCAGCTCGGCTGCGATGTCGTCAACGCTCGGGGCACCCGCTGCCACGGCCATGACGAGTTCATACACGTCGTCGTTGGCGGAGTGTCGTGGGCGACCCCATCGCGCCGCCGGTACGCTGCCAGTCCCTGCGCCGGTGCCCGAGCGGACCAAGGGAACGGCCTGCAAAGCCGTAAAGCCGCGGGTTCAAATCCCGCCCGGCGCTCCAGCAGACCCAGAAGGGTCGATGGCGGCTTCGGCTAGCCGGGGAGATCGAGGATCAGGCCCAGGACTTCGCGGACCTGTGTGAGGGCGACCACGCCGATGTTGCATGCACGGGCTCCCGATGGAGGTTCACCGTGGGGCGGCTGTGGTCACTTCAGTGAGAAGGGCGGGTACTCGTCGGTGATGAGCAGCCACATGTAGGCCCAGACCCGCAGTCCCCAGCGGTGCACGCCGAGCACGAAGTCGAACAGTCCCCGGGGGTAGCGGCCGGTGAAGATGATCGCGAACCATGCGATCACCACGCAGATGAACGCGGCCACTGCCAGAACGGCCAGCACGATGTAGTGCGGGATCGCTAGAAACCACTTGACCAGCGGCGTCCAGCGGTTCAGGTCTCGGGTCGCGTCGGGATAGTCCAACTCGAGATGGACGGCCTGCTCCTCATCTATCGACGGATACTCGTCGCGCATCAGTGACAGATAGACGTTGACGCGTGTGGTGAAGCGCGTCAGTTCGAGGTTCCAGTCGAACCACCAGCGCGGGTACTTCTGCCGGAACAGGATCATCAGCAGTGTCGGACCGAACAGCGTGATGCTTACTAGGAACACTGCCCAGTCCGAATCGCCAGGCCACCAGCCGACGAAGGAATTAGTGAGCAGGCCCGCCACGATGCCGATCGGTATCACCAGGATGATGCGGAACAGCGTCGTTGTCCGGTTGAGCCCGTCCTCGGGATACTCGATGTCGAGTCTCGCCGGATATCCGGCATTCTCGGGCGCGCTGGTGCTCTGGGGGTCTGACATGGGGTTCTCCCTTCGGGGGGGGTGAGCGGGAACCTAGCAGTTCCACTCTCCCTGCTAGCGCAGTTTCTTCCGTCGCAACGGTTGCCGCGTGCGGTAGGTGGCGCAGCGCCAGGCCCATTCGAAGGGCCCGTACCGGAACCGGGCCAGCCACCACGTCGACCACCAGAGTTGCAGCCCCCAGACGCCGAGGATCCACGCCGCGATCAGGGTGCGGCTTAGGTCGACGCCGTCCCACCACAGCGTGAGCATGGTGACGCCGAGGATGGTCTGGGAGAGGTAGTTGGTGAGCGCCATCCTCCCGACGCTGCGGAAGCGCTCGATGTGGTGGCGGTTGCGCCGGTTCCACATGATGATCAGCGCCATGTAGCCGAGGGCCATGGGGATCGTCCCCAGGGCGGTGAGCAGGTGTCCCGTGAGCGCGTGGTCCGGTGACCAGTCGTTCGCGATCCGGAACACGAACTCGGCGGCGGTGACCGTCGTTCCCGCGGCGAGGCCCCAGAGGGCCATGCGCCGGTAGTAGCCGTCGTCTCGCTGTCCCTGCACGATGCCAAGCCGGAACAGGGCGACGCCGATCAGCATCAGCCCCAGGGCCCGCCCGGAGACGTCCAGGTAGAACCAGCCCGCGACCGGGCCCGACATGTCGCCCATGTCGGTGAGCCAGTAGTCGCCGAGCTCGGCTCCGTCGGCGCCCACGGTGCTCTGGAACAGGGGGGCCGTCAGGCCGCCGGCGAGGGCCAGCACCACCCCCGAGCCGATCAGCAGGCCCGCCGGGAGCTTGCGGACCAGCAGCACGATCGGCGCGCACAGGGCGTAGAGGATCAACACGTCGCCATCCCACACGGCGGTGTGGGCGATGCCGACGAGGAGCAGCAGCAGGAAGCGCCACAGGCTCAGCCAGACGACCCGGCGACCCTTGGCCTTGGCCCGGTCGGCGAACACGACGACACCCACGCCGAACAGCAGCGAGAACAGCGCCATCATCTTCTGGTTGACGAAGACCATGGTCGCCACGCCGACGACCCAATCGAAGGGTTGACGGATCCCGCCGGCGGAGACGTTGAAGTAGGCGGCCGACGCCAGTCCGAAGGCCAACGCGTTCATGGGAAGGATGCCGAGCACGGCCACGCCCCGGACGGCGTCGAGTGAGGTGATCCGCTCGGCCGTCGAGACCGGCCCCGATGCCCGCCTGCGCTCGGATCGTGGAGTGGGGGACGGCGTCACCACCGGTCATCTGTCCCGTCGGGGAGGGAACGACTCGTCCCGCACGGCACTGCGGCGCACGACCTCAACGCACGGCCTTGCGGACGATGGCGGCGAGTTCGGCCTCGGTGGCGTCGTCGAGCGAGGTGAAGAACCACGCGCATTCCATGAGCTGGTGCGGCGCGCCGTCCTCCAGCTCGAAGCTCGCCTTCTCGGTGAGGCCGAAGGTCATGTAGTCGTCCAGCCGGAAGAAGCACAGGACGGGACCGGAGCCCTTCGCATAGCCCGGCATCCCGTACCACGGTCGGGCTTGGAGTTCCGGTGCGCTCTCGAGGATGAGTTCGTGGAGCCGCTCGCCCATGGCTCGGTAGGGCTCGGGCATGGCCGCGACCTTCTCCAGCACGGCCGCTTCGTTGTCGATCTTCTTCGTCATCTTCTTGCGGGTGTTCGCCATCGGAGGTCCCTTTGGGGGTCTTCTTGCGGGGTCATCGGCGCCGGTCAGCGGATGAGCTGCGGCCCTCCGCCGGTTGGCGCAATTGTGTCTACAGGATCAACTGTGTCTACAGGATCAACTGTGTCTACAGGATCAGGTCGGTGAGCAGACCGGCGGACGTGGCCACGGCGAACACGTAGGCGAAGAACGCGGCCACTACCCGGCCCCGGGCGATCTTGGTGAGCAGCGCGAACTCCGGGATGTTGGCCCCGGCGCCAGCGATGACCAGGGCCACGATGGAGCCGGTGCCGGCTCCTTTGGCGTGGAGGGCGTCGCCGATGGGGATGAAGAGTTCGGTGCCGACGTAGAGGGGGACGCCGGCGGCCGCGGCCGCGGGGACGGCCAGCGGGTTGTGGGCGCCGGCGATGCTGGCGAGGGCGTCGGTGGGGATGAGCAGGCTGATCGCCAGTCCCGCGCCGACGCCTGCCGCGATGAGCCAGGCCATGCTCCTCAGGAGCGCCACAGCGCGGCGCCACGCGGCTCGTGACTCGGCCCGCCATCCGGACCACAGGGCCTCCTCCGGTGACGGGCAGCACGCTGGCGGTGACTGGAAGCTCGTCGGCGATGACGGGGTTCGCGGCTCGGCAGGACCTCTTGGCGGGGTGGGCTGCCCGACCAGCGCCGGGACCGGCTTGAGGTGTGGGGCGATGTCGACCGTGTCGACTATGAGAGCCAGCAGGAAGGCCGCCGCGAAGGCGGTGGCGACGTAGACGGCCGCCCCGGCCGGGCCGATGATGATGGCCAGTGCGCCGATGAGCACCGGGTCGACCACCGGTGCGGCGAAGATGAACGCGGCGTATCCCGCGGGCCGCACACCGGCTTGGCGCATGCCGACGAGGACCGGTATGGCCGAATAGGTGCAGAACGGTGTGACGAAGCCCACCGCGATGCCCTTGAGCGCGGCCCGCCGTGGAGGCCCGCCCATCCACCGCCGGATGGTGGCGTCGCCGAGCCGGCGCTGCAGCAGCGTGACGCCGAACGTGACGGCCA
The DNA here is from genome assembly GCA_965203575.1 of Candidatus Aldehydirespirator sp. Lineage (GTDB taxonomy): Bacteria > Actinomycetota > Acidimicrobiia > Acidimicrobiales > Aldehydirespiratoraceae > Aldehydirespirator. The sequence continues at coordinate 161,739 of OZ241894.1, read as the reverse complement.
GGAGCAGCCCGACCATCTCCGCGATCAGCAGTAGTGCCCCCGACGGCGAGGTCACGGGGAATGGAAGCCCATTATCCGGGCCGCCGCCTCCGGGAATTCTTGCAGGCAGTTCGGATTCACGCTGACGAGCGTGCGAGTCCCGTCGGCTTGCATGTGGACGAAGCGCTCCTCGGCCAGCGTGCGAAGATGGTGCGACACCGTCGACTGGCCCACACCGACCCGGTCGACGATCTCTCCGACCGTCATGGCCCGCCCCGCGGTGGCCACGGTGTTGAGCACCAGCAGCCGCGTCCCGTCGGCCAGGCATCGGAACCAGCTCGCGTACTCGTCGGCGTCATCCTGGGCGAGTGCCGGTCGTGTGCGGTTCTGCGCCGCGGTATTCATCGACCATCGACGATAGTCGATTATTGGTCGGCCTGCAACATGCTCGGCCGAGTTGTCGGTCCGATCGGCGCTTCTCGGGGTGTGGAGTTGCGCTGCGGGTGCTACCCGGCCGGGTCCACGAGGCGGCCCACGAACAGCAGAGCACCGGTGTCTTCGTGGACGATGGCCCACAGGAAGGGCCGGTCGGCGACGACGGTGAGGTCGGGTCGGGGCGGCGCTGACTCCTGGAACGCCATGGCGGTGGCTGCGGCTGCCTCGGTGCCCTTCTCGTCGACGATCACCTTGGCGCCGTGGAGCGCGGCGGTGATGAAGATGCCCGGTGCGATGCCGTCGAAGCCGGCGCCAGCGCAGAATCCCTGCGGGCACAGCCACTCGAACAGGTCGGTGGGTGGGAGGGCCTGCTCCCACTTGGGCATGGTGAGGTCGACGTAGCCGGTCTGGGCGGCGCCCGCCAGCGCGGTCAGTGCTGCGGCGTCGAGCGACTCCTCGACGGCTGCGAGCCCGTCGCGGTCGCGGGGCACGACGATCCACATGGCCAGCCCGCCGTCGCGGTAGGGCAACTCGACCGCGTCGGCGCCGTCGAGACGGACGTAGCGGCGGTAGCCGGGCTCGCGGTCGGTCATGAACGGCACCGTCACCGACCGGTTGTCGCCGGTGGCGAAGGGGCCGTCGCGGGTGTACTCGGGCAGGAACGGCTCAGCCCAGTCCGCTTTCAGGTACACGGTGTTGACCAGGACCAGCCTCTGGTCCTGGACGGTGTCGCCGTCGACTATCACCGGGACGAGCCCGCGGGTGCTCTGTGAGACCCACCGGTTGACGGCGTCGGCCGCGGCCGCGCCGTCGGCGGTGTCGACCGGCTCGATGCCCGCCCCGTAGTGGGTGGAGGCGACCTCCAGGAACTCGGGCCGCATCGTGAATGCGTCGTCGGGGAACAGACGGTTGGCCACCTCAAGGGTGGTGGTGTCCACCGAGGCCCCTCCCAGCGCGAGATCGGCGGCGTTGGCGGCGCGGTGCGTACCGGTCTCGGGGAATCCGAAGATCTCGTCGAGGGCGGCGGCGGAGTCCGCCGACGCCCCGGCCCGGCTCAGGCTGAACGCGGTGCCGATGCTCACCGGGCTCGAGACGGCATTGCCTTCCAGGTGCCGGTGGAAGCCCCACCCGGCGGCGTTGACTCCGGCGACCCAGTCGGCGGCCGGGGCGTCGGGATCGGCCGGAAGCCGGTCAGCCACCGGCTCCAACACCGTCGTGTCCGAGGATGCGCAGGCCACCGCGATCGAGCAGAGCAGGACTAGAGGTCCGAGTATCTTGATCATGACAGTTGGACGATACGGCGGCGCCCCAGGTTCCCGAGGCCGTTGGTAGCGTCTGCCCGATGACCGACCCGGTGGCGATCGAGATCGGCGACGACTGTGTGGCGACGATCGAGTTGCGGCGCCCGCCCAACAATTTCTTCTCGCTGGAGATGATCGACGGGATCGCCGACGGGCTGGAGTCGCTGGACGAGGACCCCCGCTGCCGGGCCGCGGTGCTGTGCGCGCGGGGCAAGCACTTCTGTGCCGGCGCCGACTTCTCGCCCGAGGGCGCCCGTTACACCACCGAGGACCTGTACGCGGCCGCGGTCCGCATCTTCCGCACCCACACTCCGGTGGTGGCTGCCGTGCACGGCGCGGCGGTGGGCGGTGGCCTGGGCCTGGCGCTGACGGCAGACTTCCGGATCGCGGCGCCGGAGGCCCGCTTCAGCGCCAACTTCGCCCGGCTCGGCTTCCATCAGGGCTTCGGCCTGAGCGTGACCCTGCCCCGGCTGGTGGGCCCGCAGGTAGCCGCCGACCTGCTCTACACGGGCCGGCGGGTGCCGGGCGAGGAGGCGGCGAGGCTCGGTCTGGCCGACCGCCTCGTGGACCGCGACGAGGTCCGGTCCGAGGCGCACACCATGGCCCGCGAGATCGCCATGTCGGCGCCGCTGGCGGTGAGGTCGATCCGGGCCACGCTGCGAGGCGACCTGGCCGATCAGGTGGAGGCGGCCACGTTCCACGAGCACCGGGAGCAGGACCGCCTCCAGCACACGGCGGACTTCGCGGAGGGAACCCGAGCCATGGCCGAGCGCCGAACGCCCGAGTTCCGAGGCGAGTGACGCCTGCTACCCTGCGTGGCTCGGGGCCGTTAGCTCAGCCTGGTTAGAGCGCCTGCTCGACACGCAGGAGGTCAGAGGTTCAAATCCCCTACGGCCCACTCCTGCGTGTTGTGCTTCTCACGGACGAGGCAAGGTCTGAGGCCCGTCTCGCCCGTGTGGCTAGGGCGGATGGGAGGGCATCGCTGGACGACATGTACGTCGGAGAGCCTGATGTGCCGGTGGAGGACAGAAGCCGGATGCACCGGGGGCGGCTTCGTTGCTCGTGTCCGGCTCCCCGGCCGCTCGGCTGCACGGCCGCTACTGGACGGACAGGAACAGCACGGGCCCCCTAGACCTAACCGAGCACTCGTCCGAACTGGCGGACGATTACGAGTCTGCTGCGGCGCTGTTCCCGGCTCAGCAGCAGGCACCCTGAAGCCCGACAACGATTATCTGGTGAAGCGATGGGTTCGCCGGGCATGGGGAGCTCCTTTCAGCGTGGCACCCTGAAGCCCGACAACGATTATCTGGTGAAGCACGGTGCTAGGTGTCAGTCCGCATGGCCCCACCTCCCGCCCTGACCGCGGGCATGGTCGTCCCAGCAGTCGCCCTCCGTTGTCGCAGGCCTCTGCTACGTTTTGCGGGCATCCCCTCACGACACGAAGGATCTAGTGCCATGTCCACCGACGCTGACGCCCAGCCGACCGGCCACTCGCTGAACCGGCACCTGTTCATCGTTGACAACTACTACCTGCTGAAGTCTATGGACACCGCAAGCGTGGACCTGATTTGTACGGACCCGCCGTTTGCCAAGAACGAGACCTTTATCGGCAACTTGACTCCACCCCTTACAGACGAAGAAATCCAAGAGGAGTTGAAGACACTGAAGTCTTGGGGTATACGCAACCCTGCTGACGCAGAACAGTCCAACGTGGTTTGGCCAACAGGAGAAACCACAGCGAAGTTCAAAGACATCTGGTCATGGGAAACAGACGTCCACGAGGCATGGATGGAAGACATCAAGGATCTGCGTCCGAGCGTTATTCCTGTCATTGACACAACGCGGCGTACCCACGCCGAAGGGACAGCTGCCTACCTCGCATACATGGCGGTCAGACTCATCGAATGTCACCGCGTCTTGAAGCCAACTGGAACGCTCTACCTGCATTGCGACCACACAGCCAACAGCTATCTTAGAATGCTGCTTGATGCCATCTTCGGAGTGGACAACTTCCGCAACGAGATAATCTGGTGCTACCGCGGTGGAGGCGTGCCAAAGAGCGACTTCGCCCGTAAGCATGACACAATTCTGCGCTATGTCCGTCAGAACGGCTCCAGAGATAAGGAGTACATTTTCAACAAGCAGTACGTTCCGTACTCAGAAGCCAGCCAAAAACTCGTCAAATCACGCGGAGGCGTCAGCATCGACCAGAAGCCTAGGGACCTTGAACGGGGTGCTTCTATGCCTGACTGGTGGACTGACATCAACTCCCTACAAACTTGGTCGCCGGAACGCACCGGGTATCCGACGCAGAAGCCGGTCGCCCTGGCGGAGCGCATCATCAAGGCATCCTCTAACCCCGGCGATGTCGTCCTAGATCCATTCGCCGGGTGCGCCTATGTGCCCGTCGCAGCCGAACGGCTACAGCGTGAATGGATAGCGTGTGACATCTCACCCCGAGCGCTGACTGTCCTGCGTCGTCAGTTCGCAAAGTTTGACTACCTAGTTGACGGACAGGAACAGACCAATCAGGGCATCCTGTCTAGCGAGGAGGGCTCGCTAGCTCGTGCCGATGTCACTTTGCGAGGCCCGAATCAACTGCCAGTACGAACCACCGATGACGATGACGTAGAATCGGTCAAACCGCTTCCGCAGCGCAAGTACAAGACCCGTGCGAGCATCTTCTCCCGTGAGGAGATGCTGGAGTACTTGCTCGGTCTGTCGGGGTGGCGGGCGTGGTGCTGCGGGTTTGCGAACTGGAAAATCGGTGCCTTTGGTCGACCTGTTATAGAGCACACAACTCGGAATTTTGAGCTGGACCATATTGACCCGCAGTCCAAGCGCGGCAGGCATGAGATTGACAACCGCGCGCCGCTATGCCCGTATCACAACAACATGAAGAGCAACAGGCGAATTCACCTTGATGAGTTGCGGGAGGAAGTTGTCGCGGCGGGAGAGTTGACTGTCGCTTCTGTGGATGATCTTGTGGACTTGGCGTGGGCACGCGACCAGGTACTGGATCATTGGGCGTCGGAGAGGGCGCGGCGGTTCGGGCCAACGTTGCCGGGCATCGGCTGATAGCTGCACCGCCCACCGACGGACGCACAACTCCAATGAACCGGCTACCCGATAGAGACCGCATGCAAGAAGTCATGAGTGTTGCAGTTGGGGCAGGCAGTGTCCCACGGGATGGGGAAGACCTCGCAACGAAGGCACATGATTATGAATTCTGGGGTCTCGTCCGGATGTGGATGCGCCGCTGCGAAGTCGAAGCGATTACGGACTAGGAGCGCTAGACGTTCCAAGTGATTACAGCAGTCGCTAAACGGATGGGGTACCGGCTCCTCAAATCGTGCCCGAAACCGCTCCGCAGTTCTTTGAAGACTGTCTGCCAGGTCATCGGCGTCTTCGTCGGTGAGGCGCTGTACGGCTGCTTCGAACGCCGTGCTGTAGGCGATCAGCACGCCTCGGTTCTCTGGCAGGGAACTATCCGACGGGCTGGGGGGCATCCCTACGACCCTACCGTGCGACATGGATCGAATAGGCCGCCGCGGATGCGTTGGGACGCAGCTACTCGTGAGCCTCCACGTTGTTCCACAGCCGCATCCCCAAGTTCCCCGCAAATCCCCGATGAGACCGCCAAATCCCCCGGCTAATCCACCAGGAGCGCCGGACCGCGGTCATACCCCGTCGGTAGGTTGACCAGAAGTGACCTACTCACACCGTGCGACCACCGACCTAGGAGACCAACCGTGGGGATAGTTGACCCCGAGATGGCGCTACAGAAGCTGTATGAGTTTCGCGACTTACAAGAATCCGCCAGCAGGTATCTGCTGGGCGAGGTGCCGGTTGGGTTAGAGGCTGCCATCGACAGGATGGAGCCCTTCATCGAGGAAGTGGCTCGCTCACTCGGCGAGAGGCGCGTTGCCGACGTGGCGGGCGGCTCGTACTCCGCGATGGCTGTGGCAAATCGACTCATTGGCCGCCTAGAGGACGCAGAGGACTGGGAGCGGACATTTGGCCCCGGCGGGCCGACGCTGGCTGCCAACCGGTTGCATCCGTGGGTCTGGGAGGCAGCCGCGCGTCTGTGGGATGGAGGTCACTACGACTCGGCTGTGCATGCGGCGTACAAGACCGTGGAGCGTCAAACGCAGGTGAGCATCAGTCGCCTTGACCTGGACGGCAAGGCCCTATACGGCCAAGCATTCTCCACGAAGGACCCATCGCCGGGCGAGAAGCGGCTGCGGTTCCCCGACATCAATCGGACGGAGGAGCCCAAGCGCTGGACCTCCGCACATGAAGGTGCCCGGAACCTTGGGATGGGCTGCGCTCAGGGCATCCGCAACCCCCAGGCGCACCCGTCGCCAGACCTCACCGAGCAGGAGGCGCTAGAGCAGTTGGCAGCTCTGAGCGTGCTCGCCCGATGGGTCGATGAGTGCGAGGCGGTCAGTGCGGACGATGACGCGGCGGGGGAGTAGCTAGCTCTCGTCATCCTCCAAGCCCCTTCTCGTGCCCCCGGTCGGGGCGGGGGGCGGTGGCTAGGGAGCGGCGGCTCCCGGATTGCAGAAGGAGAACCCTTCATGTCAGACCATGCCCCCCACAGTCCCGCGCCTGCCTACCCTCCATCTGGCTCTCGTGAGCCGGGACTGGACCACCGGTCAAGGCATCGGCTTCCTAGTGGCGCTGCCCGGTTGGATAATCGTCGGGCTAGCCGCGTTGGTCGCAGTCATCGGCGTCGCTACTTCCGGCGGCGGTGACGATGTGGGCGCTGCCGTCGGTATCGCCATGCTCACCGCCGTGTTCGGCGTAATCATCGCCATCCCCGGCACCATCGTCTTCAACAAATGCAAGCGGCGCTAGCAGCCTTCAGCGACACAGAGCGGCTCCAAATGTGAAGCGGAGCCCTCATCGGGTACCTCGCCGCGCTCTCTGCGCGTTTGCGGAGGTCAGCAGCTTGCAGATGTGAAGTAAGGCCGCTTGAAGTGTGGAGTAATCGCGAAGGGTGCTTGAACGCCCTGCCTGACCTGGGCAAACTAACCTGCCGACACCCCACCCACAACAGGGGTGTTTGCGGCTGCGCGCTTCCGTTTGCGGATTGCATCGGAATCATGTGGTTCAGGCCAAGGACTGGGGAACGTGGCCGATGAGCCGACCTTCGGGCGCGTCGGTGAGCGGTCACGCTTTCGCTATCGCATGGCTTGAGCATCGCCGGCGCTATTCTCGCCTTGTGGGCTGATCCTTCACGTCTCAGGAGGTTCGAGGAACATGGCAGCAGAGCAACTGCGAGCCAATGAGGCCGCATACGACAAGGACTACAGAGAGCGGTTGGAGCGCGACCACCTCGGCAAGACGGCGCTGATGCACGATGGCAAGGTCGTGGAGGTGTTCGACGACCCGAACGACGCCTACCTCACCGGCTACAAGAAGTGGGGACTGGGCGAGTTCTCCATGAAGGAGATCGGCCAGAAGCCCATCGAGTTGGGCATCTTCTCGGCCAGACCGGCCTGAACGCGGCTATTGCGCTCCTTTGCGGTGGTCGACGCCAGGATTCTGGCGGAGGTCATTTGCTCGGTGCCGCCCGACGGCCCGGAGCGCACCTACTCGGCGCTGGTTGACACTGGCGCACAGATCACCAGCATCTCTAGAAGACAGGCACAGTGAGCCTGGTCTACGCGGTGCACAAGCCCGACCACCACCAGCACACCGAGGAACGGGCCACCTCATCGGACGACTGATCACCGCCTAGAGCGCCCTGGAAGGTCACTCCGCGAAGATGACGGAGCGTCAACAGCGAATCGCGCTTGCTCCAGCCCGAGCAATGTGCTGGGTTGCATGACAGTGCATGTGGTATTATATTGAACATCGAATCTTGCCACCAGGTGTCAGCGGTGCGCCAATCAGCACGACACTACCCGACAGGATCCCTGCCGAAGGCATCCGAGAGGCACACGAGTGACCGCAACCGCAGCGGAGTCGACCCAGATGGCCCACACCCCCGACGTGCGACCCGACCCGCCCGCAGCCAACGGGGCCGCGGCCGGGGCCCGCCTTCGGGCCGTGCTCGGCGACAACCCGCTCCAGACGGCGTTGGCCACTGTCGCGGTGGCGCTGCTCGTCTTCGTGCTCACCGACAACCGCAGCCGCGTCGACCGCGTCGAAGACACAGTGAACGCCAGGATCGACCGCCTCGAAGACACCATGAACACCAGCTTCGCCGAGCAGGACGCCAAGATCGACGAGATCAACTTGAAGCTGACGGCGCTGATCGCCGCGTTGAACAAGACCGGGGAGGTCGACGCGGCTATGGAGGGCAGGCTCCTGGACTCCGGGCCCCCCGCGGGCGATCCCGGCGGCGTGCCGCGCCGACGCGGCCCGGCGTTGCCCTGACCGTCATCTACAACACCTGCCGACTCGGGCACCGGCACGTCGCCAGGCGTGTCGGGCATCTTGGCGCTATAGATAGTAAACTGATGTTTGCATGTCAGTAAAGAAAGAATACTTGCTATGAACTCAGCGAAGCCCTTGTGTCCAGAGACAATTGAGGCCATCAAGCTGCTCGGAGGCAAGGTGGCCCTGGCGCGCCGGGAGCGGCGGTGGACGCTTGCGGAACTGGCCGAGAGAGTCGGCGTCTCTGTGGTGACGATGCGCAAGGTCGAAAGGGGCGACCCCAGCGTCGCTCTCGGCACGGCGTTCGAGGCAGCCGCCCTGGTCGGGGTGCCGCTGTTCCATCATGACTCGGCACGGCGATCCGCGGAGGGCGAGGTCGTGCACTCCCGTCTTGCCGTGCTGCCCGCGACGGTGCGGTCGCGCCATGTCGACGACGAATTCTGATCCCGTCGAGCGCCCTGATCACGCGTACGTGTGGGTGTGGCTGCCGGAGGCAACCGAGCCTGTCGTCGCGGGCAGGCTGGACGACCGTGGTGCCATCGTCACCTTCACATACGCCCGCAGCTACCTCGAGCGAGCCCGACCGATGGCGCTGTACTTGCCCGAGTTGCCGCTGGAGCGCGGCGAGCTTCAGCCCCTGTCGGGCGAGATCGCCGGCTGCGTGTCGGATGCCGCGCCCGACGCCTGGGGGCGCAGGGCGATCGAGCACCGCCGCGGCGACGCACACTCCGACCTGCCCACTCTGACGTATCTGCTCGAGTCCGGTTCGGATCGCATCGGTGCGCTGGACTTCCAGGCCTCGGCTTCCCGCTACGAGCCGCGTCTGGGGGACTCGGCCTCGCTGACTGAGTTGGCGGACGCCGCCGACCACGTCGACAGGGGCGAGCCGCTGACCCCTGCGCTGAACCGCGCCCTGCTCCATGGAACCTCCGTCGGCGGGGCGCGGCCCAAGGCCCTGATCGCTGATGGCGAGCGTGGCATGATCGCCAAGTTCTCGTCGTCCACGGACCCCTATCCCGTGGTCAAGGCCGAGTACATCGCTATGGAACTGGCGCGTCGTGCCGGGATTGACGCCGCCCCCGTTGAACTCGCGCAAGCACTCGGCAGAGAGGTTCTCATGGTGGAGCGCTTCGATCGAACCCACCGTGGCGCTCGACGCATGATGGTCTCAGCACTGACCATCCTGCAACGACACGACGCTCACGGCATCGCGGGCCGCTACGCGACCTATGCCGACCTGGCTCACCAGATCCGGGCGCGCTTCACCGACGCTGACGCGACGCTGCGGGAGTTGTTCTCGCGCATCGTCTTCAACGTTCTCGTCAGCAACACCGACGATCACGCCCGCAACCACTCCGCCTTCTGGGACGGCGCCGATCTGACGCTCACACCGGCATACGACGTCTGCCCGCAGCTCCGCGCCGGTGGCGAGGCCGCCCAGGCCATGGCCTTCGGGCCCGACGGGGACCGCCTGAGCCAGGTCGCGCGCTGTGTCGCCCATGCTGGGCACTACCACCTGACCGTCCAGCAGGCACAGAACATCGTCGATCATCAGATCGCCACGATCCACGCCCACTGGGACGAGGTCTGTGACCTTGCCGCCACCAGCCGCGCCGACAAGGAACGGCTCTGGGGGCGCCAGTTCCTCAACCCCTATGCGCTCCAGGGGCATCGGTCGTAGAGGCGACCACTCCAGCCATGGCAAGCGAGCAGCGGTTGAAGTCTCTTGGGGGCCGTTTGCTGCGACTGTCCCGGGGAACACCGGAGCGTGCGCAATACCTGGAGAGGTTCAACCGTAATCGGAAGTGTTATGCAGGTGGTTGCTTCATTCCGAGCCAAGACAACCGGGAGGCCAGCTGTGAGGCGGATTCGATACAACTGTTCGAGAAGACAGGCACTGTGAGCCTGGTCTATGCGGTGAACAAGCGACCGGCGATAGGTTCCCGCCCGTGAGTATGGGCAACATCGACATCGGCCGGACCGGGATCTGGACCGGGCTCCTGGACCAGGTGCCGTCGTCTCAAGCGATCGAGCTGGCGGCCGAGGTGGAGGAGATGGGCTACGGGGCGATCTGGATCCCCGAAGCGGTCGGGCGAGACCCGTTCGTGGCGGCTGCGCTGCTGCTCCAGGGCACCTCCTCGATCAAGGTCGCCACCGGCATCGCCAACATCTACGCCCGCGACCCGATGACGATGGCCAACGCCCAGCGAACCGTCGAGGAGGCGTTCCCGGGCCGCTTCCTGCTGGGGCTCGGGGTCAGCCACCGGCGCCTGGTGCAGGACCTCCGCAACCACGAGTACTCGCGCCCGCTCAGCTACATGCGCGACTACCTCGCCCGCATGCAGGAGGCACTGTTCCTGGCCCACGGCCCCCAGGAACTGCCCGAAATCGTGCTGGCCGCGCTCGGCCCCAGGATGCTCGCCCTGTCGGCCGAGGCCGCCGCCGGAGCGCACCCGTACTTCGTGCCGCCCGAGCACACCGCCATCGCCCGCGACGTCATGGGCCCCGACGCGGCGCTGTACCCCGAGCAGATGGTCGTCCTCGACACCGACCCGGCCACCGCACGCGCCCTCGCCCGCAAGAACATGGCGATGTACCTCGGGCTGCCCAACTACACCAACAACCTTCTCCGCCTCGGCTTCGAGCAGTCCGACATCGACGGCGGACCCGGCGGCGGCCCCTCGGACCGCCTGGTCGACGCCATCGTGGCGTGGGGCACCCCCGAGCAGGTCACGTCACGCGTCCGGGAGCACCTCGATGCCGGCGCCGACCACGTCGGGGTGCAGGTCCTCGCCGACAACATCGACGCCGCCGCCGACGGCTGGAGAACCCTGGCGCCCCACCTGCTGAGCTGACTAGGCCGACCGCGGCCGCCGCGACAGCAACAACGCTCGCCTAGCAGTTCAGACCGGCCGATCGGGCAGTTGCACTCTTGTTCGGGAGATCGGACAGCAACGGGTGGGTCGGCAGCGCGGTCATCGCAGTCGGCGAGCAGTATCACTCCATCGTTCAGAACATCTGCCATCGCAGCGTTGGATCGTCCCAATGATCCACGCGCCGTGTGAGTTCCTTGTCGGCGCCCGGCACGACGCCCCACAGGCAGGCGAGCCACACCAGTTCGTTGATCTCGTCCGCGGCGTAGATCTCGGCCAGCAGTCGCTCGTTCACCGCGCCGTGATAGGCGGCGCGGATCCGCTCCACGACGTCCGGCTCCTGGTCGTGACGCTGGTATTGCACTCGCACGGTCGACAGATCCACCTCCGGTGGGCCGATCCCGACGTAGTCGAGATCCACGAACGCCAGGGTCCCGTCGCCGCGGCGCACGACATTGGGCGGGTAGGCGTCGCCGTGGATCAGCACCCGGGACTGAGCCTCTCCCCCGAAGTCGGCCCAGCACTCGCTGAGCGCCCCCAACCGGCGGTGCAGCGTCACCTCGAGGAAGGCACGCAGACGGGCGGGCACGCCCCTCGCCTCCATCAGCGGCACTCGGGCCGTCCATCGCGTCAGGAAACACGCCTCCGGGCCCCACACCGGCAGAGCGTCCGACGCTTGAATGCGATGGCATCGCCAGGCCAGCTCGACGAGCGTCTCGAGGGACAACTTCGGTGCGGGGGAATGCATCGGCCAGAAGGTGACGATCCGACCGTCGCTCAACCGGCATGGATCGCACAGCGGAGCCACGAACGGAGCACCCGCTGCCGCCAACTGCTTGAGGCGGCTGTGATGAGCGATGTGGTGCTCGAGCGGCTGGCGGCTGAGGTACCCGACCCGGGCCACGACCTGATCGTCAAGGCTTCCCAGCACAATGTGGTTGCCCACTCGAAGCAGCCTGAACCCAGCCGCGGCGAGTCCCAGCCCGAGAGCTGCGTCATGCACCAACTGGGCGGTTCGCTCGAGATCAGGCTTGGCGTGGGTGACGGCCCGGGCATCCACCACCCGCGACGATAAACGGTCGGGTGCTAGCTTGCGGGCCGATCCGGGCCGGATGGGGGACCCTATCGGATTCGGCGGGGGGCGGCAGATTCGGCTGGCGGTGTTGCCTGCTATCGCAGATCGAGGACCGTGCTCAGGGCGGTGTCGATACCCCACTGCTCCTCGGGGCGGAGATGGCCGACCAGGTCGCCCAGGGGGGTGACATCCACTGCGCCCACCTGCTCGACGAGCACGGTCGTCTGCTGCCCGAGTTCGGGATCCGTGCGAGGAGGCGGGCGTCTGAGCAGAGGTCCGGAAGCTGTGGTCCCGGCGGCGCTCGTATCGTTCACGGTGCGATGCGACCCTCCTTCGTGAGATGTGCGGCGCTGGCCGTGCTGGCGGCTGGGGTGGCCGCCATCGTCTGGACGGCGGTGCGCAGCGACGCGGGCGATAACCTGGCGGCCGGCCTCGCAACCGTCGACGACCAAGCGGCAGCCGCTACAACCGCCGACCAAGACGCAACCTCTACCACTGCGGCCGCGGCGGAGACCACAGTTGCGGCCGCTGACGACCCCGGGACGGCGGTTGTCGATCGCACGGACTCCGTCGACCGGGCTTACGAGCCGGCAGACCCCCTCACCGAGGTCCCCGAGACCACTGCCCCGGAGGTCACCGTGGCCACCACCACCGTCCCTCCCGAGCCCATTGAGGTGCTGGGTGTGGCCGACACCCTGACCGGCCTCGACGGCTGGCTCAACACCGACGCCATGTCGCTGGAGGAGATCCGGGCCGCCAACAAGCTCACGGTGGTGCAGTTCTGGACGTTCGGGTGCCGAAACTGCAAGAACACCCTCGACGCTCTCAGCCAGCTCTACACCGACTTCCGCGACCAGGGTGTGGAGATCGTGGGCGTGCACTCGCCGGAGTTCTCCTACGAGGCCGACGTGGACAACATCATCGAGGCCTCGGCCGACCTCGGCGTCGTCTGGCCCATCGCCCTCGACACCGACAAGCGCAACTTCCACCGCTGGCAGCCCGGCAACATCGGCTACTGGCCCCGGGTGTACGTGATCGACGGCGACAACCAGATTCGCTTCGACCGCACCGGCGACGGCCGGGCCACCTACGAGAAGCTGCACGAGACGGTCGAGCAGCTGCTGGCCCAGGCCTGACCGGATCGGTAACAGGAGCGGCTGATCGCGATGGACACGTTCCTCGAGGGGGTCGGCGCCATCGGCGTGGCGTGCACGCTGGTGATGCTCGTGCCCGCGGTGGCGCTGGTGCTCGTGGCCCGCAAGGCCCGGCTGACGGTGGCGCTGCTGTATGTGATAGGCGCCGCGCTGCTGACCTGGGCTCGGGCCGCCGGCCACTGGAATGTGGAGTTGAGCGGTGCGGCCGTGCCGGTGGCCGCGGTGCTGGCCGCAGGGGTCTTCGTGATCGCCTATCTCGCCAAGGGGCCGCTGTCGCTGTCGGCGACGGGAGCCGGCGCAGCGGCGGGCGCGCTGGCCGGATGGCTGTGGCGGCCGTGCGTAGGTCCCAAGCTGGGCGAGATCCTCGACAACACCGACACCGAGGCCGCTCGCACGCTCGGTCTGATGCTCGTGTACATGGCGGGGGCTCTGCTGCCCGCCCTGCTGCTGGCCGTGCTGCCCCACGCCCTGCCCGCCACCAAGCGGTTCCTCGACCGCCTGCCCGTGACCGCAGTGGGCGGCGCGGTAGGCGCGGCCTACGCCATCACCCTGGCCACCGGCCGCTACGACGACCTAGTAGGCGAGCTCTACCGAATAGCCACCAACGCCTGACCCCGTCGCCGGGGCGGCTAGTTCGTTGACCGGCTTGGTGCTGCCTCGGCGGAGGGCAGCAACCCGGGCGAACCTAAATATAGTGATTTAACTCAGATTATCTTGGATATGGCTGATAGATGTCACACCCCTCTGGCAAGATGTTCGCATGGTTATGGACACGGCACGGCGAGTGCGGGCGGGACTGGCGGAGTTGATCCGGCTGGCTAGCGATCCCGCAACTCCGACTTCGGATCTGCGGGCACTTCTTGGAGAGTGCAAGACCTTCGGCGGGCAGTTGGCGGTGCTGCAGGCTGATACGGCTGCCGGGGTAGCGGTGCGGGAGCGACACGGCGATTCGGGTGTGGGGGTGCTGGCGCAGGCTGTGGGGTTGTCCCGGCGCGACGCGGCGGGGCAGGTGAAGGTGGCCAAGCAATTGGAGTCGCTGCCTTCGGTGCGCGACGCGGTGGAGAGCGGCGACATCTCCATTGCCAATGCCAAGGTGCTTTCTGGCACCTCGGAGAGGACCAGCGCCGAGCAGGTCGAGCAGGACTCGGAGTTGTTGCAGAAGGCTGCGGTGTTGTCGCCCGAGCAGCTAACGCGAGAGGCGGGCCGGTGGGCCGCGCAGCGCCGACCTAACGACGCGGAGGGCGTCTATCGGCGACAGCGGCGTCGGAGGCGCCTGAGCTTCTGGGACGGAGACGACGGGATGGTGCACCTGCGGGGCGAGTTGGACCCGGTGACCGGTGCCAAGGTGCGCAAGCGGTTCGTGCAGGAGGCTGAGCGACTGCGCCGCTTGGACCTCCACAGTCCTGGGGGTGAGAAGCGCAGCCTCGACCAGCGAATGGCCGACGCCCTTGACACGTTGACCTCACACGGCAGCATCTACACCAGAGCGGTCAGCGCCGGCAACAACCTGAACGGCGCCAACAGTGGCAGCGTCGTGGGTGGTGCCAGCGAGATCAGCGACGTCGGCAATTCTGATGGCGCCAACAGCGTCGGCAACGGGTTCGGTAACGCCGGCGCCGTGGGTGGTGCCAACGGGGTCGGCAACGCCAGTAAGGCTGGCAACGGGGCTGGTGGCGGGTGCGGATGTGGCCGGGTGTCGGCTGACATCACCATCGTGCAACATCTAAGTGCCGACGGCACCGACGCCTTCGCTGAGGTCGCCGGGGGCGGGATCATCCCCCCGAGCGTGCTCGAGGAGCATTTCTGCAACGCGCGCATCAAGGGGGTTGTGTTCAGCAGTGAGGGGGTGCCGTTATGGCACGGACACGCCAAGCGGCGCGCCACCAAGGCTCAGATGAATGCGTTGCGGGCCCTCTATGGAGCTTGCGGGGGCTGTGGCGCCGACATGTGGATCTGCGATGGTCATCACAGAGAGCCGGTGTCGCAAGGAGGGCGGACCGACATCGACAACATGATGCTGCTGTGTTGGGTGTGCCACCAGAAGGTGCATCACCATGGCTGGCGGGAAGTACCCGACGGGCGAGGCCTGTACACCATCGCACCGCCCGAGCGCATCCGACACGGCCCCGCCCACTCACCTGATCCACCGCCCGTCCGCGGATCCCCGCATCAGCGTCCGCGCCGGGCCGCTCGACCGCCCGACACGGCAATGGCCCAGGACAATGCTCAGGTTGGGGCGCCGGATGGTGAGGGCAGCCGGCGCCCAGCAGAGCCTGAGCCGCTGTTCACCGTCGCCTAGTGCTGTGCCCGCCAACCTTCGCGGTCGTGCCTCTGTCTCCGTGACTTGCAAGGCACGGGATCGCGGCATTCCCGACCGCCGAATGTTGTGGACAGCCCGCCTAGAGGGGCCGTCGTCGGCTCGCTGGCGATAGCTTGACTGGCTGTGAGTGCGGGTGCCGGGGACGAGACGCTGGCCGGCTACCGGTCGAGCATCGACAACATCGACGCCTCGCTGGTGATGCTGCTGGGCGAGAGGTTCAAGATCACCAAGCAGGTCGGGATCTACAAGGCCCGCGTCGGGCTGCCGGCCGCGGACCCCGAGCGCGAGGCGGAGCAGATCGTCCGGCTGCGGGAAGTGGCCGCCTCCGTCGACCTCGACCCCGCCTTCAGCGAGAAGTTCCTGCGGCTCGTGTTCGCCGAGGTGAGACGCGAGCACGAGTTGGCTCGCAGCGACAACGACGCCGCCGCGGACGGCTGAGGCGCGCCCGCTGTGGTCGGGACCAGCCCGCCGGGCACGCCCGAGGCACTGGCCCGGATCCTCTACGAGCGTTTCGAGGCCTTCCACACCGACTTCATCTCCGTCACCTCCCGAGCCGAGGGCCGCTTCCTCGCCGGCGACTGGCACGGACACCGCCAAGACGCCTTCGAGCGCCTGAACCTGCACACCGACGCGGTGCTCGACACCGTCGAGGCCTGCCGCGCCCAGCTGTCCGACGCCGGCGCCCGACACGCCTGGATCGACGCTCAGCGCCGCTATGTCGAGGTCCTCACCGACCGGGGCGACCTAGAGCTGGCCGAGACCTTCTACAACTCCGTCACCAGGCGCCTGTTCGGCGTGGTCGGCCTCGACCGGGAACTGGAGTTCATCTGGCTCGGCCCCACCTCCCTGCCCGCCAGCGACGACACCGGAACGGAGCACAGCAGCATCAACGTGCACGACTCCACCGTCGAAGCGGTCGCAGCCGTCCTCGAACGCAGCCCGCTGGGCCCGCACTTCGCCGACCTCGCCCGCGACGCCGCACTCGTCGCCGGCCGCATCGACGGCTACCTCGGCGGCACATGGCGGGACCTCGACGCAATCGACATGCTCGACCCGGTGTTCTACCGCCAGAAGGGCGCCTACCTCGTCGGCCGCCTGCGCTGGCTCAACCGGGTGTCGCCCTGCATCCTGCCGATCGTCCACGACGACTCGGGCGTGCGCGTCGACGCCGCCCTCCTCACCGAGCCCGCCGCCAGCCGGCTGTTCAGCTACGCCCGCTCCTACATGCACGTCCTGTCGTCCCGTCCCGCCTCGGTCGTGGCCTTCCTCAAGTCGATGCTGCCGGTCAAGCCCGTCGCCGAGCTCTACACATCGCTCGGGTACTCCCAGCACGGCAAGACCAACCTCTTCCGCGCCCTGTACCGGCACATGGAGCACTCCAACACCCGGTTCGAGCACTCCCGGGGCGCGGCCGGCACCGTCATGGCCGTGTTCGCGCTGCCGTCGTTCGACGTCGTGTTCAAAGTGATCAAGGACCGGTTCCCGCCCAGCAAGCGGACCACCCCCGAGGACGTGAAGCGCCGCTACCGGCTCGTGTTCGGGTACGACCGGATGGGCCGGCTCGTCGACGCCCAGGAGTTCGAGAACCTCACCTTCGCCCGGGACCGCTTCGACGACGACCTCCTCGACGAGCTCTGCCGCGACTGCTCGCGCACGGTGTCGGTCACCGACACCGAGGTCGTGCTGGGCCACGTCTACACGGAGCGCCGCGTCTACCCGCTCGACCTGTACCTGCGCGAGATGGCCCCCGACCGGGCCGTTGCGGCCGCCATCGACTACGGCAACGCCATCAAGGACCTCGCCGCGGCCAACATCTTCCCCGGCGACCTGTTCCCCAAGAACTTCGGCGTCACCCGGCTCGGCTCGGTGGTGTTCTACGACTACGACGAGCTGGCCCTGCTGTCGGAGGTGAACTTCCGGGCCCTGCCCGTGCCCGACGACGACCTCGACGACATGCTCGACCAGCCCTGGTTCCCGGTCGGCGCCGACGACGTGTTCCCCGAGGAGTTCGCCACCTACCTGCGATCACCGCCCATCGTGGGCGCCGTGTTCGCCGAGCACCACCCCGAGATCGCCACCCTCGACTTCTGGGAGTCGATGAAGCAGCGCAACCGCGCCGGCGACATCCCCGACCTGTTTCCCTACCCGGCCTCGGTGCGCCTGCACCACCAGTACACAGCCTGATCGGAGAACCATCGTGCGAGCCGTCGTCCTGACCGCCAAGGGCGGACCCGAAGTGCTGGTCATCCAGGAAGTGCCCGACCCCGTCCCCGGCCCCGCCGAGATCCTTGTCGACGTCGTGACCTCGGCGCTGAACCGGGCCGACACGCTGCAGCGCCGCGGCCTCTACCCCGGACCGCCCGCCGAGCACGAGATTCCCGGCCTGGAGTTCGCGGGTCGGGTGGCCGCGGTCGGCGAGCGGGTCGCCGAGCACGCCGTCGGCGACGCGGTCATGGGGATCGTGGGGGGCGGCGGCTACGCCGAGCGGGTCGTGGTGCACCACCGCCAGGCCATGGCCGTGCCCGACGCTCTCGGGCTGGACGCAGCCGGTGCCTTCCCCGAGGTGTACATCACCGCCTGGGACGCGCTCGTCCGCCAGGGCGGGCTGACCACCGGCCGGTGGGCGCTGGTGCACGCCGGAGCCTCCGGGGTGGGCACCGCGTCCATACAGATCGCCAAGGCCATGGGCGCCCGCATCGCGGTCACCGCCTCCGCCGGCAAGCACCACGTCTGCGAAGCGCTCGGAGCCGACCTCGTGATCGACTACGCCTCCGAGGACTTCGTGGAGGCCGTCAAGTCGGCCACCGGCGGCGCCGGCGTGGACGTGGTCCTCGACGTGGTCGGCGGCGACTACCTGCCCCGCAACGTGTCGTGCCTGCGCACCAACGGACGCATCATCCAGGTCGGTACCATGGCCGGCGGGCCCGTGCCGTTCAACCCGGCCGGGCTGATGCTCAAGCGGGCTGCCCTGATCGGCACCACCCTGCGGGCCCGCCCCATCGAGGAGAAGATCGCGGTCACCCGCCAGTTCGCGGCCGAGATGCTGCCCCACGTCGCGGCCGGGGCGATGGCCCCCGTGATCGACAGCCGCTTCCCGCTGGCCGACGCGCCCGCCGCCCACGAGCGCATGGAGGCCAACCTCAACGCCGGCAAGATCGTCCTCGACGTGAACTCCGCCTAGCGGCCGTCCAGGTCCCCCCTCAGCGGTCCTTCATCGGGACGTAGTCGCGCTTCGGGGCGCCGACGTAGATCTGCCGGGGCCTATAGATGCGGGAATTCTGCTCGATCATCTCGTTCCAGTGGGCCAGCCACCCCGGCGTGCGGCCGATGGCGAACAGCACGGTGAACATGTTCGTGGGGAAGCCCAGCGCCTGGTAGATCAGGCCCGAGTAGAAGTCCACGTTCGGGTACAGCCGCCGGCTCACGAAGTAGTCGTCGGCCAGCGCGACCTCCTCGAGCTTGAGGGCGATGTCGAGCAGCGGGTTCTTGCCGATCACCTTGAACACGTCGTGGGCGGCCGCCTTGATGATCATCGCCCTCGGGTCGTAGTTCTTGTACACGCGGTGCCCGAAGCCCATCAGCCGGTGCCCGCCCCGCTTCACGCTGGCGATGAAGCTGTCGACCTCCTCGTAGGAGCCGATCTGGGTCAGCATGTTGATCACGGCCTCGTTCGCCCCTCCGTGCAGCGGCCCGTACAGGGCGGCGCAGCCGGCCGCGATGGCGGTGTAGGGGTCGGCGTGGCTCGACCCGACCACCCGGGCCGCGGTGGTGGAGCAGTTCTGGCCGTGGTCGGCGTGCAGGATGAACAGCACCCGCATGGCCTGCACCAGCGGCGGGTCGGGCTCGTAGTCGCCGCCGATGTCGAACATCATCTTCAGGAAGCGGGTCGGGTAGTCGTCGGCGTTGTCGGGGAAGATGAACGGCAGGCCCCTCGAGAACCGGTAGGCCGCCGCGGCCAGCGTCGGCATCTTGGCGATCAGCCGCACGATCTGCGCCCGGCGGTTGTCGGTGTCGAAGATGTACTTGGCCTCGGGGTAGAAGGTGGACAGGCCGGCCACCCCCGAGGTCAGCAGACCCATCGGGTGGGCGTCGTAGTGGAAGGCGTCGAAGATCCGCTTGCGGAAGTTCTCGTGGATGAACGTGTGCCGCGTTATGTCGTAGGTCCACTCGTCGAGCTGGGGCTGCGTGGGCAGCTCCCCGTACACCAGCAGGTAGGCGACCTCCGGGAACGTGCTGTGCTGGGCGAGCTGCTCGATGGGGTAGCCGCGGTAGCGCAGGATGCCGGCCTCGCCGTCGATTTCGGCCACCGCGCTGGACGTGGCCGCGGTGGTGGCCAGCCCCGGATCGAAGAACCAGACACCTCCGAGCAGCTTCCGCCAGGCCACCGAATCGACTCCTCCGTCGACGATCGGGACCTCGATCGACTGGCCGGTGCGGTTGTCGGTGATCGTGACGCTTTCCCCCATCGAAGATCACATTACAGGGGAGCGTTGTCGTGGCGGCGTTTCGGCAGGCGCTCCCGCTTGGCGGACAGCAGATCCAGGGCGGCGCAAATCTCCCGCCTCGTGTCGGCGGGCTCGATCACGGAGTCGATGGCGCCCCGCTCGGCCGCGATGTACGGGTTGAGCAGCCGCTGCTCGTAGGCCGTCTCCAGCTCCGCCCTCTCGTCGTCGGTGGCCGACCGGTGGAGGATCCCCACCGCTCCCTTGGCGCCCATGACCGCGATCTCGGCCGTGGGCCAGGCCAGGGCCAGGTCGTTCCCCATCGTCTTGGAGTCCATGACGATGTAGGCGCCGCCGTAGGACTTGCGCAGGGTGACGTTCACCCGCGGCACGGTGGCCCGGGCGTAGGCGAAGGCCATCTGGGCGCCGTAGCGGATCATGCCCCGCCACTCGAGGTCCTTGCCCGGGTAGAAGCCGGACGTGTCCACGAAAGTGACGAGCGGGAGGTTGAAGGCGTCGCAGAAGGCCACGAAGCGGGCCCCCTTGCGGGAACCGGTTATGTCGAGCGTCCCGGCCAGCGACTGCGGCTGGTTGGCCACGATCCCCACCGGCCGGCCGCCGAAGGAGGCGAAGGCGGTGACCAGGTTGGCGCCCCAGAAGGGGTGCGGCTCCAGCAGCACGCCGTCGTCGGCGACGGCCACCAGCACGTCGCGCACGTCGTAGCTCCCGCCCGACTCGGCCGGCAGGACGTCGAACGCCTCGGGCACCGGCCGGTCGACGGGATCGGTGCAGGTGCGGCCGGGCGGGTCGACGGCGTTGCTGTCCGGCAGGTAGCTGAGAAGCTCGGCCGCGGTCTCGTCGGCCTCGGCGTCGGTGGAGGCCACGAAGCTCGCCACCCCGGACCGGACGGCGTGAGTCTCAGCTCCGCCCAGGTCGGCGCGGTCGACGGGCATCCCGGTGAAGTGCTCCACCATCCGCGGCCCGACGACGAAGGCGTAGGCGTCGGCGGTCATCACCACGAAATCGGCCAGCCCCAGCAGCAGGGCCGGGCCGGACACGTTGGGACCGGCCGCCACGACGATCACCGGCACCACCCCCGAGCAGCGAGCCAGCTCGGTGGCCGCGGTGGCCCAGCCGTGCAGGGCGTCGACCCCCTCTGTGAGGTCGGCACCCGACGAGGCCAGCCTCAGCAGCAACGGAAGCCGCTGCGTGCGGGCCAGGCGCGCGGCGGCGGCCATGCTCTGGCCGTCGGCCGGCGCCAGCGCCC
The DNA here is from genome assembly GCA_965203575.1 of Candidatus Aldehydirespirator sp. Lineage (GTDB taxonomy): Bacteria > Actinomycetota > Acidimicrobiia > Acidimicrobiales > Aldehydirespiratoraceae > Aldehydirespirator. The sequence continues at coordinate 140,506 of OZ241894.1, read as the reverse complement.
CGCTGCGCTCATCGGTGGCGCCGCGGGCGTCGATCTCGACCACGCTGCGGTCGCCGAGGGTCGTCACCCGGCTGCGAACGAACCCGGAGGATCCGGCCCGAAGGTTGACCGCGGTCGCTTCGAAGGCAGCTGACACGTCGCTCATCGTAGGGAGTCGCGGGGCCGTGGCCCGCTATCGACCCGTCATGGCGCCGGTCGGGTGTCCCACCGCGTGGATGTGGGGCAGGGCCGCCGCCTCCTGCTGCACGATCCAGCGGATCGTCTCGCCCACGGCGCGCGGCGGCGCGGCCGGCACGGTCCTGCGGTTGCGGGCCAGCCCGACGATGCGCGCGCTCAGGCGGTCCACCTTCACGCTGCGCCAGTCTCCCTGGAGGACGCCGTGGGCGGCGCTGGCCGGCAGCAGAGCCGGCGCGAAGCCCGAGAAGGCCAGCGACGCCAGCAGGCGCAGGCCGTCGATCTCGGCCCGGCTGCGCAGCTCCACGTGGACCCGCCGAGCGTCGGTGTCGACCTCGTCGCGGAAGGCGGTGCCCCTGGGGGGCAGCAGCACCTCGTGCCGGGCGAGATCCACGAGGTCGATGCGGTCCCGGTCGGCCAGCTCGTGGCCGGCCGGAGCGATCACCACCCGGTCCTCCGAGAAGAGGTCCTCGGTCTCGATGTCGGGATCGTCGACGGGAAGGTTCACCACCGCCAGGTCGAGGCGGTTCTCGATGAGCAGGGGAACGAGCGAGGTCGTGGTGGCGTCCAGGACGATCACCTCGACGAGCGGGTGCCGCCGCCTCGTCTCGTCCAGCAGGCGCGGCACGAGCCATCGGGCGGTCGTCCCGATCACTCCGACGGTCACGGTGCCGCTGAGGTTCGCCTGCATGGCGCCCAGATCGTCGGAGATGGCCCGCAGCTCCAGCTGGATGCGGCGGGCGCGGTCGGCCACGACCTGGCCCTCCGGGGTGAGGCATCGCCGGGCCCTATCGATCAGCACCGCGCCCGCCTCCCGCTCGAGCTGAGCGATGTGAGCGGACACGTTGGACTGCACGGTGTGCAGGGCGCGGGCCGCGGCCGAGAAGCTCTGGTGCTCGGCGACCGCGAGGAGCACGTCGAGCTGCCTCAGATCCATCGCAATTGATGATATGAACTATCGATTCAAACTGTCAAAGTGATATTTACCGGCGGTGCCGGATGGTGTTGAATAGAAGCACAAATCCGGTCCGGCAGGCGTATTCCTCCTCGCAGGCCGCTCCGGTCTCAACTTGGGTCGTGATCCCCCCAAGATCGGCCCAAGAAAAAATGAAGCGGCTGGTCTCGCCCCAGATCAGCCGCTTCTGTCTTGTGGTGACGGGTTACTCGCTCGGCTGCGGATGATGTTCAGCGCGCTGCCGGCCCGGAACCACTCGATCTGCTCGTCGCTGAGGGTGTGGTGCGCCTCGAAGGCCCAGACCGCGCCGTCGGGCGCGGTGACCTCCACCGTCACCGGTTGATCCGGGGCCAGGTCGGCCAGGCCGCGCACCCCGATGCGGTCGTCCTCGCCGATGCGCTCGTAGTCAGCCGGATCGGCGAACGTCAGCGCCAGCACTCCCTGCTTCTTGAGGTTGGCCTCGTGGATGCGGGCGAAGCTGCGGGCCAGGGCCAGCACGCAGCCCCGGAACCGGGGCTCCATGGCGGCGTGCTCCCGGCTGGAGCCCTCGCCGGTGTTGGAGTCGCCGATGAACACCCAGCGCAGGCCGGCCTCGTGGTACTCCCGGGCGATTTCGGGCAGGGGCTGGACCTCGCCGGTGATCTGGTTCTTGCCGTGGCCGACGTCGTAGCCGCGATCGCCGTTCAAGGATCCGAACGCGTTGACCACGCCCAGGTACAGGTTGCCTGAGATGTTCTCCAGGTGCCCCCGGTACCGCAGCCACGGGCCGGCCGCGGAGATGTGGTCGGTGGTGCACTTGCCCTTGGCCTTGGCGATCACGGGCAGGTCCTTGTAGTCGTTGCCGTCCCAGGGGGCGAAGGGCTCCAACAGCTGGAGGCGCTCGGAGTCGGGCGAGACCCGGACGTCGACGGCCGAGCCGTCGGCGGGCGGCGCCACGAACGTGTCCTCGCCGGGGTCGAACCCGTCGGGGGGAAGCTCGATGCCGGTCGGCTCGGCCAGGGCCACCGGCTCGCCGTGGTCGTTGGTGAGGGTGCCGCCAATCGGGTCGAAGTCGACGGTGCCGGCCAGCGCCAGCGCGATGACGGTCTCGGGGGAGGTGACGAAGCTCAGCGTGGCCGGATCGCCGTCGTTGCGCTTGGGGAAGTTGCGGTTGTAGGAGGTGACGATCACGTTGGGCCGGCCCGGCGTGTGGCCCTCCTCGCCGGAGCGGTCCCACTGGCCGATGCAGGGTCCGCAGGCGTTGGCCAGAACGGTCGCGCCGAGAGCCTCGAAGTCGTCCATCAGGCCGTCGCGCACGATGGTGGAGCGGATCTGCTCGGAGCCGGGCGTCACCAGCAGCCGGGTGCGGGCCCTCAGGCCCTTGCCGGCTGCGTCCCGGGCTATCGACGCGGCCCGGGTGATGTCCTCGTAGGACGAGTTGGTGCAACTGCCGATGAGGGCGGCGCTGATCTCCAGCGGCCACTGGTTGTCGCGGGCCTCCTCACCGAGATCGGCGACCTCCCGGGCCAGGTCCGGGGTGTGGGGGCCGTTGATGTGGGGTCCGAGGGCGTCGAGGTCGATCTCCACCACCCGGTCGTAGAAGCGCTCGGGGTCGGCCTCGGTCTCCGGGTCGCCGCAGAGATGGTCGGCCGCGTCGGCGGCCAGGTCGGCTGCGTCGGCTCGGCCGGTGGCTCGCAGGTAGCGGTCCATCGAGGTGTCGTAGTCGAAGATCGATGTGGTGGCGCCGATCTCGGCGCCCATGTTGCAGATGGTGGCCTTGCCGGTGGCGCTCAGGGAGCGGGCCCCGGGCCCGAAGTACTCCACGACGGCACCGGTGCCGCCGGCCACGGTGAGGATGTCGGCCACCTTCAGGATCACGTCCTTGGGGGCCGACCAGCCGCTGAGCTCGCCGGTGAGGTGGACGCCGATGAGCTTGGGCCAGCGCACGTTCCACGGGAACCCGGTCATCACGTCCACCGCGTCGGCGCCGCCCACGCCCACCGCCACCATGGCCAGCCCGCCCGCGTTGGGGGTGTGGCTGTCGGTGCCGATCATCATCCCGCCACAGAAGGCGTAGTTCTCCAGCACGACCTGGTGGATGATGCCCGAGCCGGGCTTCCAGAACCCGGCGCCGTAGCGGGCGCACACGCTGTGCAGGAACTCGTACACCTCGTCGTTGCCCGACAGGGCGGCCAGCAGGTCGCGCTTGGCGTCGGTGCGGGCCGTGATGAGATGGTCGCAGTGGGTGGTGGTGGGCACCTGCACCTCGTCGAGCCCGGCGGTCATGAACTGCAGCCAGGCCATCTGGGCGGTGGCGTCCTGCATGGCCACCCGGTCGGGCCGCAGGTCCACATACGACACGCCCCGCTCGGGCACCCCGGTCTCGGACGGGTCGAGATGGTTGACGAGGATCTTCTCGGTCAGCGTCAACGGCCGCCCGAAGCTGGCGCGGGCCCGCCCCACCCGCTCGTCCAGCGTGGCGTAAACACCCTCGATCAGCTCCACCGGAGTACTAGCGAACACAGCCATGGCTCTCAGCCTACGGGCGTGTCTGTCGGGCCCGGATGGTCAGAAGTCACAGCCGCCCGCGGGTGACTGACCCGGCTACAGGTCGGGCCAGCGGCGGGAGCGGGTCGACGGGGTGCGGCGGCGGCCGCCGAGGGCCCACTGGCGGCGCCAGACCCCGACCTGGGGGCCGGTGAGGGTGCCGCTGGCTCCGGCGTGGGCCCGCTTGCGGGCCGAGTACCAGTCGGTGCTGGCCTCGTCGGCCAGCGCCGTCACCGCTGCCTCTATCCGGGCCGCCAGCCGGGGGGCCTTCTCGCCGGGCGCGGGCCGCAGCGGCGTCCCGAACGTGACCGTCGCCTCCGCGGGCCGGGGCACGCTGCGGCCCTTGCGCAGGATGGCGCCGGTGCCGCCCACATGGATGGGCACCACCGGCACGTTGCAGCGGAGCGACAGATAGGCGGCGCCGCCGCGGAATGTCTGACCCCAGCCGTCCGGGCTGCGGCCGCCCTCCGGGTAGATCAGCAGGCTCCATCCGTCGTCGATCAGCCCGGCGGCCATGTCGGCGGACCGGCGTCCCACCCGGGCCCGCTCTATGGGAATGGCCCCCATCACCAGTGCCGCGGTGGCGCCCGCCGCCCGGGAGCCGAAGAAGTAGTCGGACGCGGCCCCGACCACGATCTTGTGGCGCCACGGCTCGGGGATCGACGTGATCAGCAGGGGAGTGTCGAGATGGCTGTGGTGGTTGGAGGCGAAGACCACCGGGCCCTCGAGATCGGCCAGCCGGTCGGCGCCGCGGCGGCGGGGCGAGGCCAGCACCTGGACCATGGCCCGCATCGGCCCCTCCACGATGGCGGCCCGGCACATGCGGGCCGGCCAGCGGCGGGACCAGCCGGTGTCGAAGCCGGTGCCGGTGCGGGCCGGCGCCTCCAGCGGCTCCACACCGCCGGGAACGGTGGGCGCCCGCAGCGGGAACGAGCGAGCCCTCAACGCGCGGGTCGGCGACGGCAGGCGGTGCCGGATCCGCACCAGGCCGAGATCGTGAGCGATGCCCATAAGCGATTACTCCACGTCCGCCATCAGGATCGGCGGGTTGTGCACATGGGTGATCGTGGGCGAGGACCCCACCACGTCGCCGGCCATCTCCAGGGCGTCCGACAGAGTCGACGCAGGCTGGAATCCCATGCGCCGCACCGCCTTCGGATCGCCGCCCACCACGATCACCCGACCCAGCCAATGCAGGGCATGCGCCCCCCAGTACCACATGTAGAAGGGATGCACCCCGTGGTAGGCGTAGCTGGTGCGGTAGAGGTGCACGTACCACTCGTCGGTGGCGAACTGGGCCTCGTACTTGGCCTCCAGCTCGGCCGGGTCGGTGGTCTCAGCCAGCAACTGCTCGAAGAAGTCGATGTAGCTCGGATGGTGCACCGGGTGGAACTCCCAGCGGGTCGGGTGGCTCATGATGACCACCCCTCCCTCGCGCACCAGCGGCTGGCCCCGGTACAGGTTGAAGAAGTAGCCCAGGCCCAGACACATCACCAGGATCGGGTTCATCACCGAGTTGACGTTGTACGGGCAGATGTAGGGCAGCCCCATGGTGAGCACGTCGGTCTGACCCTGCACCGGCACCAGATGCTGGGCCAGCACGTTGGCGGTGGTGCTCTCGTGGACCGGCTCCACCGCGCCGGCCTGGACCGAGGTCATCTCATAGGGCGCCAGCCACCGGCCGAACACGCCCCGGCAGGCCGCCGGCGGCATCGCCCTCAGCCCGGCCTGCATGGCCATGAACGAGGCCCTGTCCCGGGCGCTCCACTCCCACTCGCGCTTCTGCAGCACGGCCAGGGGGCCGTCGTGGCCGAAGGTGTTGTTGTTGACGGTGGTCTCGATCTGGAAGATGGGCGGGCCGTTGGCCTTGATCACCTCGCCCTGGCGCCAGTTGGAGTGGTGCAGCTCCGAGCGGGGCCGGTCCATGAACGAGCGGGAGTTCAGCATGGTCCCGACGTTGTGGTGGTGGCGCAGCGACCGGTAGTCGGCCAGGCCGGTGGCGGTGGACTTCCAGCCTCCGTCCATGGCCACCAGGTTGATGTTCACGTACACCAGCAGGTCGCTCTCGGCGGCCCGCCGGTTCATGGTGACCAGCTCGTCGTGGTCGGTGCGGCCCAACTCCACCATGCCGTCGGGGTCCTCGGCGTCGTGGTTGTAGAGCGCGCCCTGCGGGGCGAAGGCGTCGAACACCCGCTCGCCCAGGGCGTGGCGCAACTCGTCGTCGGTCATCCGGCGGTGCAGGGCCAGAGCCGCGATCAGGTGCACGTCGTCCACCCCCGCCGCGGCCGCCATGTCGAGTACCTGCTCGATCACCCGCTGGCGGATGTCGGGGCGCCGCATGGGCGGCAGCGGCAGCGAGATGTCGTCGAAGGCGATGGTCAGCTTCATTCCCGGCCGCAGCAGCGACGGCAGCGGGTCGGAGTCGAGCGGGTTCAGCAGGGCGTCCCGGATGGCCTCCTCCGGATCGGGCAGGCCGGCGAGGGGCTCAGCCGGGTAGATGATTCGGCTGCGGCCCGGCGGCAGCCTCTCCAGGCGGAAGCCCTCGCCGTGATGGAACAGGATCGGCGGCGTCGAACGGTCGACGTCGAGCACCAGTCCCGGGCGCGGGGCCTTACGGCGCTCAACGGCCATCAGGCCGACCTCACCAGTTCGCGGCGGCGGGCCCCGGGGCGGCCCCGAGGCGCCAGCGGAAGGAGCTTGGCGGGAGCGCCCGCGCTGGTGGACCAGTGCTCGATCAACCAACCCCGGCGCCGGGCCAGCGCGGCCAGCTTGGTCTCGGGATTGACCGCCACCGGGAAGCCGACCGCTTCCAGCATGGGCAGGTCTGAGGTGCTGTCGGCGTAGGCCACCGACTCCCGCAGGTCGAGGCCGTGGAGCTCGGCGAAGTCGACCAGCGTCTGGTAGCGGGCTTCGCCGGTGGGAGGCACCGACGTGAGCCGGCCGTCGTAGACGCCGTCGATCGAGCCCATCTCGGCCGCGATGATGTGGTCGAACAGCGGTTTCAGCGGCGCGATCACGAAATCCAGCGCCCCGGTGACGAGCAGCGTCATGTGCCCGGCCTGCCGGTGCTCGCGGATCCGGCGGATCCCCCGCGGGAACGACTTGGTGAGGATGAGATCGCTGAGCATCTCCGCGCAGTCGGCGTCGATGCGGTCCACCGAGGCGCCCTCGAATCGCCGGTAGAAGTAGCGCAGGAAGTCGCTGCGGTCCCTGCGATCCAGGGCCAGCAGGCGGGGCGCCTCGCCGAGGGTGCGGGCCACGAAACGGACCCGGTCCAGGTCGTCGAGCTCCCGGGTGGCGAGCCACGCGTAGCTGGCCACCACGTTCGAAGCGATCAGCGTGTTCTCCAGGTCGAACACGGCCAGCTGGCGCTCGGGTGCGAGCACCTGGCCGCGGAGCCGGGTGGAGCGGGAATCGGTGCGGCTGGAGCGGGCGCCGGGGGCCATCTTGAGGCGGGCCTGCTCCACCATCGACGGCAGGTGCACCTCCTGCACGTAGTGGGTCCAGTCGACAACCGAGGGATCGAAGCAGAACGCCGCCCGGTCGTCGTCGTCGAGCGAGTCCCAAAGTTCCAGGAGCCGGTCGAGCTGGTAGATGGCCTCGCACTCGGCGTAGGAGCCGTACAGCTCGACGTACTCGTTGGCCCTGCCCAGCTGCTGGCGGCGCTCCTCGAGGCTGGCGCTCATCAGGGCGTGGCGACCCCGCAGCGGCAGGGCCGACAGCACCCGGTCGGCGGTCTCCAGCGAACGTTGCGCTCGCTGGAGCTGCCGGGACACCCTCCCCCGACCGGGGAAGGACCACTGGGGCACCGAGATCGGCTGGTTGTGCTCGTCGTAGACGGGGTGCTCGGTGAACCAGCCGCTGACCAGGTCGAAGAGCTTGCCGTACTTGAGCGGGTTGATGGCCCCGCTGGCGACCTGTACGACATCGGGGCTGGGTTCCATTGGGCCCCGCGCGGCCACCGCCATGATGGTCGCCACCACCAGGTCCACCGGGATCACGTCGACGATGCCCTCGGGCACGCCCGGGAACTCCTTGAGCAGGCCCCGGGCATAGGCGGCGATCACCGGCTCGGCCATCCGGAATCCCCGGATCCATCCCGGGTAGGGCTCGGCCAGGGCCGACTCGATGATCGAGGGCCGCACGATGCTCACCGCGATGTCGCCGCGAGTCTCGGTGAGGGCCCGCTCGCCTAGGGCCTTGGTAAAGGCATAGGCGTCCGGGAAGCCGAGGCTGGAGGCCCGGGCCCGGCCGGCCTGGGTCATCTGCTCGTCCACCCAGCGCCGCCGCAGGCCCTCGACCTTCTCGGAGAGTGCGGGGATGCCGGCCGCGCCCAACTCGCGGCGGGCCTGGGTCGACAGCGCGGCTAGCCGCTCGGGGCTGCGGCTGGCCTGCTCGGCGTCGCGGCGGGCGCGGCGGGCGCTGTCCACCTCGTCGCGCCAGCCGACCTCGGTGAAGAACGGCGAGTCGTCCACCAGCTGCTCGGGGGCGGCGCCCCGGCGGCTGCCGGCCACGTAGCAGGTCGACACCGCGATCATGTGGGCCTTCGAGCCGGTCTCGGACAGGACGGCGGCCACCCGGCTCGGTCCGAGCAGGTTGACCTCCACCGCGTCGTCGAGGGCCGAATCGAAGTTCACGGTGGCCGCGGAGTGGATCACGATGTCGCACCCGGCCAGGGCGGCACGGCCCTCGTCGTCGAGGCCGAGCCCGTCGACACCGACATCACCGGCCACCGCGGTGACCCGGCGGGCGGTCATCTCTTCGTAGCTCTCGCCGTTGGAATCCGCTGCGGCCTGGTGGCGGAGCCCCTCGAAGGCGTCGTTGCGGAGCACGTCGCGCTGCACCCGCTGGGCCGCGCCCCGGCGGCCCGGACGCACCACCAGCACCAGCTCGCAGTCGGGTACGCAGCGCAGCAGGCGCTCGGTGAGCGCGGTCCCCAGGAACCCGGTCGCGCCGGTGATAGCGATCCGCTTGCCGGCGAGAGACTCCGCGATCACGGGGTTAGTTCTAGTGCCCGCGGCCGCCGGAGGCTCACGACGGCCTCCGATCCGGTGGAGCGGCGGGGTCGGTGTGGGTGTGGTGCTCGCGCCGGGTGTGGCGCTCCAGGGCCAACTCCACGAGGCGGTCTATGAGCCGCGAGTAGGGGAGACCGGTGGCGGACCACAGCTTGGGGTACATCGATATGGGGGTGAAGCCCGGCATCGTGTTGAGCTCGCTCACCATCCAGCCCCGGTCGCCGCGGCCGTCCCGCCCGTCCTCGTACAGGAAGTCGACCCGGGCCAGGCCCTCCACCCGCAGCGCCCGGTAGGCGTCGACCGCGAGGCTCTGGCAGGCGGCGATCTCGTCGTCGTCGAGGGGAGCCGGGATCAGCAACTCGGCGCCGTCCTGGTACTTGTCGGCGTAGTCGTAGAACTCCGCGCCGGGGACGATCTCGCCGGGCAGGCTGGCCTCGGGCTCGTCGTTGCCGAGAACGGCCACCTCGATCTCGCGGGCCCTGGCCTCCTCCTCCACGATCATGGATCGGTCATAGCGGCACGCCAGGCGGAGTCCGTCGGCCACTTGCTGGCGGGTGGTAGCCCTGGTGATGCCGACCGAGGATCCCATGCTGGCCGGCTTCACGAACACCGGCAGGCCCAGATCCTCGACGATGGCCTCGACCTGCGGCGCGAGTTCAGAGTCGCTCGCGGTGGGATCGTCGAGGGTGACGCTGCGCCAGCGGGTGTGGGCGATGCCGGCCGCGGCCAGCATCGTGTTGGCTGCGGTCTTGTCCATGCACAGTGCCGAGGCCAGCACCCCCGCTCCGGCGTAGGGGACCCGGGCCAGTTCCAGCAGACCCTGCACCGTCCCGTCCTCGCCCATCGGCCCGTGCAGGATCGGGAGCACCACCGTGGGTCCGGTGGGACCGGCTCCGGGAGTGGAGGTCAGCGCCGGCAGAGGCTCGATCTCCGGACCGGCCGCGCTGAGCTGCTCGGGTAGGGCTTCGGGGCCGACCCCGAGGGCTTCGAGAGCCGCCGCGGCCTGCACCCAGCGTCCCTCCCGGGTGATGCCCACCGGCTCGACCAGGTACTTCTCGGGATCGGCCGCAGCCACTACATGGCGGGCCGACACGCAAGACACATCGTGTTCGGCGGAGCGTCCCCCGAACAGCACCACCAGCCTGACCCTGCCGTCCCTCACCCAGGCGACGCTAGCGCCCGGCGGTGAATTGGCAGCGGTGGGTGCCGTCTTGGGAGCCGTCGGCTGCCAGTTCGGGGCTGGGGGTGGAGGTCGTCGGGGAATTGGCAGCGTTTTGCACGGTATGCGTGCATTGTGCTGCCAGTTCGGGGCTGGGGGTGGTGGCTGTGGGGGAATTGGCAGCGTTTTGCACGGTGTGCGTGCGTTGTGCTGCCAGTTCGGGGCTGGGCGTGTCACACTCGTGCCGTGCGCTGGACCCTCGACGAGATCGCGGCGGCCACGGGAGGCCGGGTGCACGGCGACGGCGCCACCATGGTCGACGGCGTCACCCAGGACAGCCGCGACGTTCAGCCTGGGATGCTGTTCGTGCCGCTGGTGGCCGAGCGCGACGGTCACGACTTCATCGCCGACGCGGTCGCGGCCGGCGCGTCGGCCTATCTCACCAGCCGTGGCCGGTCTGGAGTCGATGCGGGCGCGGTCGAGGTGGACGACACCCAGGTGGCGCTGACCGCCCTCGCTCAGCAGGCCCGACGACGGCTCAGGGCGGTGCCCGTTGTCGGCATTACCGGGTCGGTGGGCAAGACCACCACCAAGGACCTGCTGGCGGCGGTGCTGGGCCGGGACCGGCGGGTGTGGGCCAGTACCCGGTCGTTCAACAACGAGATCGGAGTGCCGATCACCCTGCTGTCGGCCCCCGACGACGCCGAGGCGCTGGTGGTCGAGATGGGTTCGAGAGGCCCGGGGCACATCGCCGAACTCTGCCGCGTGGCCCGACCGACCATGGGTGTGATCACCACGGTGGGGCTGTCGCACACGAGCGAGTTAAGATCCCTGGCCGCGGTGGTGTCGGCAAAGCGTGAACTGGTCGAGGGGCTCCCTGCGGCCGCCGACGGGGGAGTGGCCTTCCTCAACGCGGGCGTGCCCGAGGTGGCCGCCATGGCCTCAGGCACCGACGCCCGGGTGGTCACCTTCGGCTCCGGCGGCCAGGTGCATGCCCGGGACCTCGCCGTCGACGGCGAGTTGACGCCCCGCTTCGTGCTGGAGAGTCCGGGCGGGGAGGTCGAGGTCGAGTTGGGAGCTCGCGGCGTGCACTCGGTCGACAATGCCCTGGCCGCGGCCGCGGTGGGGATCGAACTCGGAGTGTCGCTGGACGGCGTGGCCGCAGGCTTGGCCGAGCCGACGCTGTCGCCGCTGCGCATGGAGGTCACGCGGACCCCAGGCGGCGCTCGACTCCTCAACGACTCCTACAACGCCAACCCGCTGTCGATGCGGGCCGCCCTGCACGCCCTGGCCGCGCTGCCGGCGCAGCGAAGGATCGCGGTGCTGGGCACCATGGCCGAACTGGGCGACTTCGAAGCGGCGGAGCACACCGCCATCGGCTCGCTCGCCGGGCAACTCGGTGTCGAGGTCATTGCGGTCGACGCGCCGGGCTACGCATCCGGCCGCGGCGCCGTCGTCGAGGCAGATGGCATCGACAGCGCCCTCGCCGCCCTGGCCGATCTAGGCACACTGGACCCAGGCTGCGCGGTGCTGGTCAAGGGATCGCGGGTCGCCGGCCTCGAGCGCCTGGTGGAGCGGCTCGTAACCGGCGCAGATGCCTGATTGAATCGGCGGGCGACGCCCGGCCAGCCCGCCGGACTCTTCCTCCCTCCCCGAAAGGCTTCGTGCAATGGATGTGCCCGACTTCCGGACCGTGACCGTGGAGGCCCTCGCGTCCATGATGCGGGACCGCACCCTCACCGCCGCCGCGGTCACCGAGCACGCGCTGGAGCGCATCGAGACCCTGAATCCCGTCCTGAACGCCTTTGTCGCGCTCGACGCCGACGGGGCCCGGGCCCAGGCCGCAGCCATCGACGAGCGCCTCGACGCCGGCGACGAGGTCGGGCCGCTGGCGGGAATCCCCATCGGCGTGAAGGACCTCGTCGACGCGGTCGGGTTCCACACCTCCAGGGGCGCCATGTACACCCGCAACGACCCGCCGGCCACCTCCGACTGCACCGAGGTGGCCCGGATGCGGGCCGCGGGCTGCGTGATCGTGGGCAAGACCAACACACCCGAGCACGGCTGCATGGGCGACACCTACAACCCCAGGTTCGGTCCCACGCTCAACCCCTGGAACCCGGAGCGCTCGCCGGGCGGGTCCTCGGGAGGCACCGGCTCGGCCATCGCGTCGGGGATGGTCCCGGTGGGCAGCGGCTCCGACGGGGGCGGCTCGATCCGCATCCCGTCGGCCATCTGCGGACTGTCGGGCATCAAGACCAGCCAGGGCCGGGTACCGAGCGGACCGCCGCCATCGGGCCTGATCGACCTGTCGTGCGTGGGGCCGATGGCCCGCCTCATCCGGGACGTGGCGCTATGCCTGGATGCCATGGTCGGCCCCCATCCGGCCGATCTGCGCAGCCTGCCCAAACCGGAGGTGTCGTGGCGGGCCGCGCTGGACAGCCCCCGCGCGCCGGCCCGGGTGCTGTGGGCACCGTCGATCGACGGGGAGCCGGTCGACGCCGAGATCGCGGCGGCCTGCACCGCGGCCGTCGAGCGCCTGGCCGCCGAGGGCGTGGAGGTGGTCGAGGTCGGCGCCGCGATCACCGCGGTGCCCGGAGCGTTCCTCCAGCTGTTCCTGGGAGGTCTGATCGGGCCCGCGTTCCGCCCGCTGTACGGCACCGACGAGTGGGAGAACGTAACCGACGTGCTGGCCGTGATGCTGGAGGACGTCTACCAGCGGGCCACGCCGGAGTCGATCTACTGGGCCCGCCAGCAGGCCGGCGAGCTGTCCATTCAGTTGGCTGAGCTGATGGAGGGCTACGACGCGCTGCTGATGCCCACGCTGGCGGGCCAGGCGCCCCCGCCGGGCGGGCACGGCACCATCAACGGTGAGGAGACCCCCAACTGGTTCCGCTTCACCCCTCTGGCCAACCTCACCCGGCGCCCGGCCGGGACGATGTGCTGCGGGTTCAGCAGCGAGGGCGTGCCCATCGGGCTCCAGGTGGTGGGCCACCAACTCGACGATCTGGCCGTGCTCGAGACCCTCGCCGTTCTCGAGGACCTGCTAGCCCTCAACCCCATAGCCCCCGATCTGTCCTGACCGCTGCCCGCTCCGTAGCCCGGCGGCGAACCCCGCTGGTAGCCTCGACCGTTTCCAGGGCGATTAGCTCAGATGGCTAGAGCGCTGCCTTCACACGGCAGAGGTCACTGGTTCGAGTCCAGTATCGCCCACCGGTGCAGTCACAGAGCCGTCATGCCGGACAGTCGCCACTGCGCTAGCGGGCCGGACAGTGGGTGATTGGCGGGGCCTTCTTGTATTCGTCGAGCGCCATAGACCCCGAGCCGTTCCCGCCGTGAAACGAACTCTCCGCCGGATCCCGGCAACGGGAGCGCTGGCCGCCGCCGCGCTCTGGATGTCAGCGGACGTCGCAGCCGCGCACGGCGTGGGCGGCCGCCTGGACCTGCCCGTTCCCGTCTGGCAGCTGGCCTGGGCCGCCTCGTTCGCGGTGGCCGCGTCGTTCGTGGCTCTGGGCATGTTCTGGGACACGCCGAAGTTCCGGGCCGCCGCGGCCGGGCGGGTCCTCCCCGGGCCATTCCAGACCGCCTGCCGGGTGCAGGCGTACGTGGTGCGGGCGCTCGGCCTGCTCGCGCTCGGTGTTCTGCTCTACGCCGGACTGGCGGGCAACACCAACCCGTCGGTGAACATCGCGCCGGTCGCGGTCTACATCATCTTCTGGGTCGGGCTCCAGGTCGTGTCAGTGCTGGTGGGCGACGTGTGGCTGCACCTCAGCCCGTTCGGCACCATCGCTGAGATCTCGGCCCGGCTGAATGCCCGCCTCCGCGGCCGGCTCCCGGCCGACCCCGACCGGGGCGCCGGAAACCACTGGTGGGCTACCGCCGCAGTATTCGGCTTCGTCTGGCTCGAGCTCGCCTTCCACGACAACACCGACATCCGGGTGCTCGGCGTGTACCTGGCCTCCTACACGGTCGCGTTGCTGGCGGGCGCGGCCGCGTTCGGCCGCGGCTGGCTGCGCGACGCCGAGGGGTTCGGCGTGCTGTTCACCAAGCTGTCGGCCATGGCGCCGCTGCACCGCGAAGGCGGCGCGCTGAGACTGAGGGCGCCGCTGGCCGGCCTGGCCGTGCTGCCCATCAAGCGGGGCTCGGTGGCCTTCATCCTCGTCGTGCTCGGCTCCACGACCTTCGACGGCTTCACCCGCAGCTCGGTGTGGCTCGATGTGGCCTCCCAGCGCACCGGCTGGGAGCTGACCGCGGTCAACACTGTCGGGCTGGTGTTCGTGATCTTCGCGGTGTTCGTGCTGTACAGGGCCGCCATCGCGGCCATGGCCGCCGTCACCGGCGACACCGAGAGGGAGCTGGCCGAGGCCTTCGCACCCTCGCTGATGCCCATCGCCGCGGCGTACACCGTCGCCCACTACTTCAGCTACCTGCTGCTGGAGGGCCAGTGGATCATCGCCCACCTCTCCGATCCCTTCGGCCGGGGATGGGATCTCTTCGGCACCGCCACCTACCTGGTGGACTTCACCGCCATCTCCACCGACGCCATCGCCTGGACGCAGACCGCGGCCATCGCCGTGGGCCACGTGCTGGCCGTCGCGGTGGCCCACGACCGGGCCGTGGAGCGCTGGCCCCACCGGCTGGCGATGCGCTCGCAGTACCCGATGCTGGCCGTGATGATCTGCTACACCGTCATCGGCCTGCTCCTGCTGCTCGGCGCTTAGAGGCCGAGCAGATCCCCGCGCCGGGGATGCATCCGACTGAGGTGAGCGACGCGTAGCATCGAGGGGATGGCTCCTGAGGTCCTGCAGGCCCCGCTCGTCCTTGAATACCCCTTCACCCGCTCCACCGGGCCGGTGATCGGAGCGTTCCTCACCGGACTGCGAGACGGCGTGATCTGCGGCATCCGTCGAGCCGACGGGACCGTGCTGTGCCCCCCGCAGGAGTACGACCCGCTCACCGCCGAACCGCTCACCGAGCTGGTGGAGGTGGGACAGGCCGGGGAGGTCCTCACCTGGGCCTGGAACGGCGACCCCCGCCCCATGCAGCCGTTCGACCGGCCGTTCGCGTGGGCCCTGATACGTCTCGACGGAGCCGACACCTCGATGCTGCACGCGGTGTTCGCCGACAGCGCGGCCGAGATGTCGACCGGCATGAGGGTCCGGGTCGTGTGGCGTACCGAGCGCGAGGGGCACATCGCCGACATAGCCGGCTTCGAGCCGATCCCGGACCCAGAGGCCGAGCGGTAGGCAGCAGTGATGGAGACGGTGGCGAGACAGCGAGCGAGGCCGTGGCCCGAGCGGCCCGTGAGCGCAGCGAACAAGAGCGGGGAACACGACGTTGCTGCCCGAGCAGTCTCATCCGCCCATGCATGTTCGAAGGAGACCGCGTGAGCGCCGACCGGCCCGCGGCCCGCGATCCGCTGGCAGCGCCGGCTGCCCTGTCCTCGCCGGTGACGCTGCCCGAGGCGCTCGCCGGCGCCGAACCGGTGGAGAGCGTGTGCACGCCCATCCGGATGACCTACACGTACACGCCGGGCCGGGCGCTGTCGAGATACCTGCGGGCCATGGCCGACAAGCGGATCCTCGGCGAGCGCTGCGGTGCCACCGGCCAGGTGTTCGTACCGCCCCGGGGCGTGAGCCCTCTGGCCGGTGCGGCCACCAGCGAAGTCGTCGAGTTGGCCGACACCGGCTACGTCGAGTCCTTCAACATCACCCGGGTTCCCATAGAGCGGCGCCCCGACCTCAAGCCTCCCTACTGCAGCGCCTGGATCGTCCTCGACGGTGCGTCGGTGGGCTTCCTGGGTCTTGTCATCAACATCGCGCCGGAGGAGGTCCGCATCGGCATGCGAGTCCGGGCCGTGTGGAAGCCCGACGAGGAGCTCGAGACCTCCGCGGCCAACATCCTGGGCTGGGAGCCCACCGGCGAGCCCGACGAGTTGATCACCGACTACGAGCGGATCGGCCGCGTCGAGGCGAGTGACCCATGATCGACGTTCGAGAGCCATGGTCGGGGTAGCGCCAGCATGATCGACGTCGCCGTTGTGGCCTTCGCGCAGCGCCAGGAGGCGGCCATCTCCGGCGAATCCGAGGTGGAGTTCATGGTCCCGCTGATGGAGCAGGCCAAGGCGTCCGTCGGCTTGACCCAGTCCGACATGGGGTTCACCTGCTCGGGCTCCTCGGACTTCCTGGCCGGGCAGGCGTTCTCGTTCGTGATGACCATCGACGGGACCGGTCCGGTGCCCCCCATCAGCGAGAGCCACGTCGAGCAGGACGGCGCCTGGGCGCTGTACGAGGCCTGGGTGAAGATCCAGTGCGGCGGCATCGACACCGCCTTCGTGTACAGCTACGGCAAGTCCTCGCCGGGTTCGCTGCGCGACGTGCTGGCCACCCAGATGGATCCCTACTACGTGTGCCCGCTATGGCCCGACTCGTACGCGATCGAGGCGCTGGCGGCGCGGCTCATGCTGGAGGGAGGCCACGTCAGCGAGAGCCGCCTGGCCGAGATCGCGGCCCGCAGCCGGGCCAGCGCGGCCTCCAATCCCCATGCGGTGCGAACCGACCCCAAGTCCGTCGCCGAGATCCTGGCCGAGGAATATGTGATCGATCCGCTGCGACCGTCGGACCTCCCGGCCGAGGCCGACGGGGGCTGCGCGGTGGTGCTCGCGGCCGGGGACCGGGCCCGGGACCTGTGCGAGCGCCCCGCGTGGATTCGGGGAATGGACCATCGCGGCGACGCCCACACTCTCGGGGTGCGGGACCTCACGTCGTCGGCCTCCACCCGGCTGGCCGCAGACCGGGCCGGGGCGGCCGCCGACAAGATCGACCTGGCCGAGTTGCACGGTCCCTTCACGACCTCCGAGCACCTGCTCATCGGTGCCCTCGGCCTGGACGAGGACAGCACCGCCATCAACCCCTCGGGCGGCGCGCTCGCGGCGAACACCATGATGGCGTCGGGCCTCATCCGCATCGGCGAGGCCGCGTCGCGGATCTGGCGGGGCGACGGCGACCGGGCCGTGGCCCACGCCACATCGGGGCCGTGCCTGCAGCAGAACATGGTGTGCGTACTGGAGGGCGACTGACATGGCGGCTGAGCGCACCGCGGTCATCGGGGTCGGCCAGACCAAGTACGCCGCGGCCCGCCGCGACGTGTCCATCGCCGGGCTGCTGCGCGAGGCCGCCTACCGGGCGCTGGAGATGGCCGGCAAGACCTGGAGCGACATCGACGCCGTGATCATCGGCAAGGCGCCCGACTTCTTCGAGGGCGTGATGATGCCCGAGATCTACCTCGCCGAGGCGCTCGGCGCGGTGGGCAAGCCGATCATGCGGGTTCACACCGCGGGCTCGGTAGGGGGCTCGACAGCATGCGTGGCCGCATCGATGGTGCAGAGCCGCGTCCACCGCTGCGTGCTCACCATCGGCTGGGAGAAGCAGTCGGAGTCCAACGCCATGTGGGCCCTGTCGCTCCCGCAGCCCTTCGCCACCTCGGTCAACGCCGGGGCGGGCGGCTACTTCTCGCCCATAATCCGCCGCTACATGATGATGACCGGCGCCCCGGAGCTGATCGGCTGCATGGTGGCCCACAAGGACCGCCGCCAAGCCCTGCTCAATCCCTATGCCCACCTCCACCAGCACGACCTCACCTTCGAGCAGGTTGTGGACTCGCCGATGCTGTGGGACCCGATCCGCTACTCCGAGACCTGCCCGTCCTCCGACGGCGCCTGCGCCATGGTCCTCGTCGACGAGGCGGGCGGCGACCGCCATCCCGGACCGGTCGCCTGGGTGCACGGCACGGCCATGCGCAGCGAGAGCAACAGCTACGGCGGCCGCAACATGGTGTCGCCGGCCGCGTCGGAGCAGTGCGCCGACGACGTGTTCGCCCAGGCCGGCATCGTCGACCGGCGAGCCGAGATCGACGCGGTCGAGATGTACGTGCCGTTCTCGTGGTACGAGCCGATGTGGCTGGAGAGCCTGGGGTTCGCCTCCATCGGCGAGGGTTGGCGCATGGTGGAGTCCGGCGCGACCGAACTCGACGGCGGCGACCTGCCGGTCAACTGCTCCGGTGGGGTGCTGTCCAGCAACCCGATCGGAGCGTCCGGCATGATCCGGTTCGCCGAGGCGGCACTGCAGGTGATGGGCGCGGCCGGTGAGCACCAGGTGGACGGCGCCCGCCGGGCGTTGGGCCATGCTTACGGCGGCGGGGCCCAGTACTACGCCATGTGGATCGTCGGCTCCAACAAGTCTTAGAGGCCGAGCGGGCAGATGCGCGAGTCCGGCCCATACGGGCGAGGCCGTGGCCCGAGCGGCCCGTGAGCGCAGCGAACAAGAGCGGGAGACACCCCCTCGCCAGGCGACGAGTTTGCGCCTACCCGCGTGCGTTCTTAATTCCGGTGGGCGCGTCGGACACTCCCGGCAGCGCCCGTAGATTTATTGCGTATAGATTGCGAAAATATTGCTTTTTCGTTACGATATTCGGGGTGCGTAGGCTGCGGCGCCTCTCAGGCGCGCTGCTGCTGATCGGGTCAGCGGCAGCGCTGATGGCGGCCGCGGCGCTGGCACAGGACGACGGGCGGATAGAGGATCTTCGCCAGCAGCGGGAGCAGCTGGCCCGCGACGCCGCCGACGTGGCCAGCCAAGTCGATGCGCTCGTCGCGGACGACGAGGCCCTGATCGAGGCGCTCCAGGAACTGGACGACTACGTCGACCTCCAACACACCCGGATCCAAGCGGCCGAGGCGGCCATCCTGGCCGCGGAAGCCGAGGCGGCAGCGGCCCGGGCTGAGGCCGAATGGTTCGTCGACGAGATCGAGACCATCCGCGAGCGCCTGCGACAGCGAGCCATCCAGGCCTACGTGCAGCCGCCCGTCGATGTCGTCGAGCAGTTCTCGACCAGCCTCAACGAGAGCGCGGTGAAGCTGTTCCTGCTCGACCTGGCCATAGGCAACGAGCTGGAGATCACCGACGAGTTGCGCACCGCGGAGGCCCAACTCGAGGTGGTGCGCCGGCGGGCCCTCGACCGAGCCGAGGACGCCGACGAGGAGAGGCAGGCCCAGCAGCAGCGGCTCGCCGACCTTCAGGATGCCCGCGCCGCGGCGATGGAGCTGCGCCTGGAGATCCAGTCCCGCATCGAGGAATGGGAACTCGTGTCGGCCGATATCGAGCGGTCCGACAAGGAGATGGAGCGGGAGATCAACCGCATCGAGGAGGAGATCCGGCGCAGAGAGGAGGAGCGGCGCCGCCAGGAGGAGGAGGCCCGCCGCCGCGCCATCGAGGAGGAGCGCCGCCGCCACGAGGCGGAGCACGGTCCGTTCGAGCTGGTGGCCTGGCCCGCCGACGGGGAGAAGACGTCGGGATTCGGGCCGCGGGTCCACCCCATCTTCGGGACGGTGCGCCAGCACAACGGGATCGACCTCGGCGGCGACACCGGGGACCGGGTCAGAGCGGCCCGCTCCGGCGAGGTGATCCTGGCCGGGGAGCGGGGCGGCTTCGGCAACACCATCGTCCTCTACCACGGGCTCGGGTACAGCACGCTCTACGCCCACCTCAGCCGCATCGAGGTGTCGGAGGGCCAGAACGTCCAGAGCGGGGACCGCATCGGCGCGATCGGCTCCACCGGATGGTCCACCGGCCCCCACCTGCACTTCGAGCTGCGCATCGACGGCCGGGCCGTAGACCCCACGCCGTTCCTCCCGTGATGCTGACGGGCGCAGCGCAGACGGCTTCGAGCGAGCGCGAACAAGTGGGAACCGTTTGCGTCGCAGGGGTGTCATTCCCGCTCTTGTTCGCTGCGCTCACGGGCCGCTCGGGCCACGGCCTCGCCCACATGGGGCGGATTCGCTCGCCTATTCGCTCGGCCTCAGCGTGAAATGTCGGTCCTGGGCACTGCTGGTGGCGGGCGACCAGCACGGTGAGCCGCCCGCGACGGGATCTCCCGACCTCGTGATTGCCGCTGACGGCGGGCTGGACGCGGCCCGCCGCTGGCGACTGCGCGTCGATGCCGTGGTGGGCGATCTGGACTCAGCCAGCGAGGCCGCGCTGGATTGGGCCAAGCGCTGCGGCGCAACCGTCGACGCCCATCCGGCCGACAAGGACGCGACCGATCTCGAACTGGCCATGGCCTCCGCGCTGGGGCAGGTCGAGGCGGTGCATGTGCTGCTGCCCGCCGGAGGGCGGCTCGATCAGGCGATGGCCAGCCTGGCGGTGCTGGCCTCGCCGCGCTGGGCTGCGCTGGAAGTGACGGCCACGGTGGGGGAGGCCCATGTGACCGTGGTGCGAGGACTGCGCCGTCTCCGCGGCGAGGTGGGAGAGGTCGTGTCGCTGCTGGCTGTCGGCGGGCCTGCCCTCGTTGCGTCGACCTCCGGTCTGCTGTTCCCGCTGGTCGAGGAGGCGCTGGGCCCGACCTCCGGGCGCGGCACGTCCAACGTGATCGTGGCCGCGCCGCCAACGGTGGACGTGGTGGAGGGAGTGCTGCTGGCCATCCGCCCGAGCGGCGCGGTCGCCGGTCCCGGCCTGGCCGCCCTCTAGGGCTCGCCGCGCTCTTCGGGGCGCGACTTCCCGCTCCTGTTCGCTGCGCTCACGGGCCGCTCGGGCCACGGCCGCGCAAGCTCGGCCTCTGGCACCCGAATAGAAGGAATCCCAGCCGGCCAGTAGCGTCCCGCCGGTGAGCTTCGACATGACGGCTCTGGTGAGGCCGGGGCTCGCCGACGGGGAGGCCGAATGGGTCGGGGATCCGCCGTTCAACTTTGTCGGCGGCCACAACGATCCCGCCAGCGTTCCCTTCGGCGGCTTCGCCGAGGCTGCCGCGGCGGCTCTGGCCCGCCACGGTCCGGCCTTGGCCAAGTACAACCTGGGAGGGAGCCCCCAGGGACACCTGCCGCTGCGGGAGTTCATCGCGGAGGCTCTCGCCCGTCGGGCACACATGGTCACCGATGCGTCGGAGGTTCTGGCCACGTCGGGCTCGTTGCAGGCCCTCGACCTGGTGAACGCCGCACTGCTCGCGCCCGGCGACCCGGTGATCGTCGAGAAGGCCACCTACGCGGGCACCCTGAGCCGTCTCGCCGACCTGCGGGCCGATGTGCACGGCGTCGAGCTCGACTCCGACGGCATGCGCATCGACCATCTCAACGAAGTGCTGGAGTCGCTGAGGCGCCAGGGCCGGCGACCGAAGTTCATCTACACGATCCCGACGGTGCAGAACCCCACCGGCACGGTGATGCCGGTGGCACGCCGGCTCGAGCTGCTGGAGGCAGCCCGCCGCTACGAGGTCGCCATCTTCGAGGACGACTGCTACGCCGATCTGGTCTTCGGCGGAGACCGGCCGCCGACGATCCGTTCACTGGACGCCGAGGGCGGCCAGGTCGTGTACTGCGGCTCATTCTCCAAGACGCTCGCGCCCGCACTGCGGCTGGGCTACATCGTGGCCGACTGGCCGGTGATGAGCCGGCTGCTGGCACTGAAGACCGACGCGGGATCAGGCGCGCTGGAGCAGATCACCGTGGCGGAGTACGCCGCGGCCAACTTCGACGATCACGTCGAAGCGCTCACCGCGGTGCTCAGCAAGAAGTGCGACGCGATCTGCGGCGCGCTAAGGGACAGCTTCGGGGAGCTCGCCCGCTTCGAGGAGCCCCGGGGCGGGATCTTCGTGTGGGTGGCGCTGCCCGACGGCACCGACACCGACCGCCTGGTGGCGCCGGCGGCGGCGCGTGGCGTCGAGTTCAATCCCGGATCGGCATGGTGCACCGATCCCGGCTACGGAGCGAGCCGGATGCGGCTCTGCTTCGGCCATCTTCCCCCCGACGACATTGCGGCCGGTATCGCCGCTCTGGCAGAAGTAGTGAGAGCCGGCTTGAGCTGACAGGTCTCAGATGATCGCCGCCCGGGCGGTCCAGCGGCCGTGGCGGCGCTCCAGGGTGAGGTCGATCCCGAAACACTCCGAGAGGTTCTTGCTCGTCAGCGTCTCGTCCATCGGGCCCGCCGCCAGCACCGCGCCGTCTCTCAGCAGCAGAGCGTGGGTGAACCCGTCCGGTATCTCGTCGGTGTGGTGGGTCACCAGCACCAGCGGCGGAGTCTCCGGGTCGGCCGCCAGGCCGCTCAGGGTGACTATCAGCTGCTCGCGGCCGGCCAGGTCGAGCCCGGCGTTGGGTTCGTCGAGGACGATCACCCCCGGCTCCATCGACAGGGCCCGAGCCAGCAGCACCCGCTGCTGCTCACCGGAGGACAGCGTCCCGAAGCGCTGGCCGGGGCGGTCTCCGCAGCCGACGCGCTCCAGGGCGGCCTGAGCCCGGCCGGCGTCGTCGGCGTCGTAGGTGTGCCACCACGGGGCCAGTGCGGCGTGCTTGGCCGTCATCACCACCTCGGCCGCGGTCAGCGACGGCCGCAGCATGGCCGCCATCGCCGCGCTGGTGAACCCGACCCTGGCTCGCAGCCGTCGCACGTCGGTGCGCCCAAGACGCTCACCGAGCAGCTCGACGACGCCGGCCGAGGGGTGGTCCCACATCGTGGCGATCCGCACGAGGGTGGTCTTGCCCGAGCCGTTCGGACCGAGCACCACCCACCTCTGGCCCGGTCGCACCTCCCAGTCGATGTCACGTAGCAGGCGGGCGCCGTCGATCGTGCGCTGAACCCCCCGGAGAGACAACACGGGCAGGTGGTGCCGCCTCGCGGCGCGGCGTTGCGTTTCCCGCTCCTGTTCGCTTCGCTCACGGGCCGCTCGGGCCTCGGCCTCGCTCATGGTCTCATCAGATTCTCGTGAGACTGCTGCCCGCCCGCTCGGCCTCTGGGCATCAGCACCGCTCTGTCTCGGCTGGCATGAGGCACCGGGGTTGTCTCTGTTGTCACGGGGTCTCGCCGTCCCGGTCCCGGGCGTGGGCGGCTCGAGACCCTTCGGCATGGCTCTCCCACATGTCGAACATGGTCGCATAGCGCCCGCCCAACGCCACCAGTTCGCGGTGGCTCCCGATCTCGACGATCCGTCCCGCGTCGACCACCGCGATCCGGTCGGCCCGGCGGGCTGTGGCCAGGCGGTGGGCGATGATCACCGCGGTCCGCCCTCGCAGCAGCACGTCGAGCGCCTGCTCGATCTGGGCCTCCGAGCGCAGGTCGAGGTTGCTGGTGGCCTCGTCGAGCACCAGCATGCGGGGCCCTGAGACGAACGTCCGGGCCAGGGCCAGGAGTTGACGCTCTCCCGCCGACAGCGTGGCCCCCCGCTCGTGGACGATGCCGTCGAGGCCGCCGAGACGCTCCACCACCTCGCTCATGCCGACGGCGCTCAGAGCCTCGTGCAACTCGGCGTCGGTCGCGCCGGGGCGGGCGAAGCCCACATTGTCCCTCACCGTGCCGGCGAACAGGAACGGCTCCTGGGACACGACACCGATCTGGGACCGCAGGCTCGTGACGGTGACATCGCGCAGGTCGTGGCCGTCGATTCGCACCGCGCCCTCCGTCGGGTCGTACAACCGGGCGATGAGGCGGGCGACGGTCGTCTTGCCGGCTCCGGTCTCGCCCACCAGCGCGATCGTCTCCCCCGGCGAGACGTGCAGGCTGACATCGTGGAGCACGCGGTCGCCGCCGTACGAGAAGCACACGCCGTCCAGGGTGATCTCGCCGCGCACCTCCGCGAGGGCCTCAGCGCCGGGACGATCCGTCACCGTCGGCGTGGTGCTGAACAGTTCGCGCAGCTTGGCTATGGCCGCGCCGCCCTGCTGGTAGGAGTTGTACAGCTGCACCAGCGCCTGCACGGGGGCGAAGAAGGCGGTCAGGAACAGCAGGTAGGCGGCTAGCTCTCCCACTGTGATCCGGCCGCTGGTGGTCATTGCGCCGCCGACGGCCAGCAGCACCGCCTGGGTGGCGATGCCGATGGCCTCGCTGCCCGGCCCGTAGAGGGAGTTGGCCCGCGAGGCTCGCAGGTTGGCGTCGCGGTGGCGGTTCACCACCCGGCGATGCTCGGCGACGTTGGTGTCCCGCCGGTCATGGGCGGCGATGACCCGGATGCCGGCCAGGGACTCCTGGAGATTGCCGAGCAGGTCGCCGATGCGGTCGCGCACGCTGCGGTAGTCGGCCGCGGCCCGCCGCCGGAACCACATCGAGGACGCCAGTGTCGGCGGCACGGCCGCGGCCAGCGTTATGAGAGCCAGCAGGGGGTCGTAGTTGAACAGCAGGACGGTGATCACCACCAGGGTCAGGCCCTGGACCGCGAAGTTGACGATGCCCTCGTTGAACAGCACCGACAGCGCCTCGATGTCGGATGTCATGCGGGTCAGCAGCACCCCGGCCCTCTCGGTGGTGTAGAAGTCCATCTGCTGACGCTGCATGTGCTCGAACGTCCGGACTCGCAGGCGCTCCATCAGCCGCTCGCCGAGCCTGCCCGTGAACGACGTCCTGATCGCGCCGGCTCCGGCGGCCACCGCCAGCAGGCCTACATAGGCCAGAGCCGCGGTGACAAGCACGCCTCGGTCGCGGGCCACGATGCCGTCGTCCACCCCGATCTGGGTGAGCACGGGGCCGAGTTGCAGCGCGATGGTCTCGGCGGCAACCAGCAGGAAGGCCACTGCCAGCCGGTAGCGGTGCGGCCACAGGAACCGCCCCAGCCCGAACCGGCCGCCGGACTCGTCGGTGGTGCGGGACCACTTCACCCCGGGATCGGGATGGGTCGGCTCGTCGGCCAGCACCCGCTCGACCCGGGCCCTCAGGTCGCCGGGTACGTCGGCGTGGGGCAGACCGGCCTGGGCCGCGGCCTGGACCGAGGTCGGTCCGCTGCGCATCCCGACCGGCGAGCTGAACATCAGTCCGCGCGCCGGCCGGAGCGGGCCGCATCGTCTGTGGCACCGATATCGGTCAGCACCTCGGCGTAGGCGGGAACGGTCTGCAACAGATGGCGGTGGCTGCCGCTGGCCGCCACCTTCCCGTCGGCGATGAACACCACCCTGTCGGCCATGGCGATCGTGGACAGGCGGTGGGCGATGAGGATGGTGGTGCGGTGGGAGCGGCGCCGGCGCAGGGCCGAGTGGATGCGCTCCTCCACCTCGGTGTCGATGGCGCTGGTGGCATCGTCCAGCACCAGCACCGCCGGTTCGGCGACCAGGGCGCGGGCGATGGCGAGCCGTTGGCGCTGGCCCCCGGAGATGGTCGAGCCCCGCTCGCCGAGCTTGGTGTCGGTGCCGCCGGGCATGGCCGTCACGAAGCCCCCGGCGGCTGCGTCGACCAGCGCCACGGCCACCGACGCCTCATCGGCGTCGGGGCGGGCGAAGGCCACGTTGTCGCGGACGCTGGTCGCGAACAGGAACGGGTCGTCGGTGGCCACCGTCACCGCCCGGCGCAGATCCGGGATGCGCAAGTCCCGCACGTCGGTGCCGTCGATGCGCACCTCGCCCCGGTCGACGTCGTAGAAGCGGGGCAGGAGCCGGCCGAGGGTGCTCTTGCCGCTGCCGGTGCGGCCCACGACCGCCACCGTCTCGCCGGGCTCCACTGTCAATGAGAAGCCGTCGAGTATCGAGGTGCCGTCCCCGGTGGAGTAGGTGAAGCCCACATCGTCGAACTCCACCCGCCCGGCCGGCTCCGTCAGGGGCACGGCGCCGGGACGCTCGATGATCTCGGGGGACTCGTCGAGTATCTCGAACACCCGCTGGGCGGCCGCCGAGGCTCGCTGCCATTGGATCAGGACGAAGCCGATCATCCGGAACGGGGCTGCCATGAGGAGCACGTATGCGTTGAAGGCGACGATGTCTCCCACCGCGACGGTGCCGTCGATGGCCAGCAGACCACCGGTGAGCAGCACCAGGGCCAATCCGAACCGGGGGAGCGCCTCCATGAGGGGTGCGTGGCGGGCCCGGGCGTCGGCGGTGGCCGTGCCGGCCCAGCGGAGTCGTTGAGCCGACCGGGCTAGCAGGTCCACCTGGGCCTGCTCCTGGGCGAAGGTGCGCACCACCTGGGCGCCCTGGATGTTCTCGTCCACGATCATGGCGACGTCGGCCATCCGGGCCTGTGTCACCCAGGTCAGGGGGAAGACCTTGTTCCGCAGCCGCAGGCCGACGTACAGAACCAGCGGCAACGGCGCCATCGCCACCAGCGTCAGGGGCAGCGACAGCGCCACCATCGCGGCCGTGCCCATGACCAGCAGCGCCAGCTGCATGGCCACGAGCGGACCGAACGCGAAGAGCAGCTGGATTGAGCGGATGTCGCTGTTGGCCCGCGAGATGACCTGGCCCGTCTGGGTCCTGTCCCAGTAGGAGAACGACAGCTCGGTGAGACGCTCATAGACGAGGTTGCGCAGATCGGCCTCTATGCAGTGGGCGGTGCGGAACAGCCCGTACCGGTAGGCGAAGCCCAACACGAAGCGAGTGCCGGCCAGGGCGACGAGGGCCAGCACCCACGGCCTCAGCGCCTCGGTGGCCGCGGCTGCGTCCACCCCCCGCCCGATCACCACCGGCACCGCCGCGGTGGCTGCCACCGAGACCAGGCCGGCCGTCACGGAGGCCGCGAACACGGCCCTGTAGGTGGCCACCACCGGCAGGATCCGCCGGAGCCAGCCGAGGCTGCGGTCGGGGTGCAGGCCAGGCGACGGCATCAGGCCAAGTTAGAGGCCGAGCGAGCAGGCGCGCGAATCTGCTGCACACGGGCGAGGCCGTGGCCCGAGCGGCCCGTGAGCGCAGCGAACAAGAGCGGAAGACAACGGGAAGGTGGGATAGATTCGCGGGAGAGGGTCCGGCGAACCTGGGAGGACCGATAGAGACCGCGCTGTGGCTTCTGGCCGCTCTGGCGCTGATAGCAGCCAACGCCTTCTTCGTCGCCATGGAGTTCGCGCTGGTGGCGGTGGACCGGACCCGAGTGGACGAACGGGCCGGGGCTGGAGACCGTCGGGCCCGGATGGTTCAGCGCCTGGTGGCCCGGCTGTCGTTTCACCTGTCGGGCGCGCAGATCGGCATCACGGTCTCGTCGTTGCTCCTCGGCTTCATGGTCGAGCCGGCTCTGGCGCCGATGATCGCGCCCGGAGTCGAGGCTCTGTTCGGGTCCAACACGCCCTGGGGCGTCTCGGTCGCGGTTGCGCTGATGCTGGCCACGATCGTGCAGATGATGATGGGCGAACTCGTTCCCAAGGCGGTGGCCACCACCAAGCCCTTCGGGATGGCGGTGGCGGTGGCCGTTCCGACCACCGTGTACGGCCTGCTGGCTCGGCCCGTGGTGGCGTTCCTCAACGGCTCGGCCAACTGGATGGTGCGCCGACTCGGCATGGAGCCGCGCGAAGAGATAGACGCCGTACCCGATCGCGACGAGATCGAGCACCTCTTCGTGTCCTCGGGGCAGGAAGGGATGCTCGACGAGGGCGAGGTGCGGCTGCTCACCCGGTCGATCCGCCTGGCCGACAAGCAGGCCGACGACGCCATGGTGCCGAGGGTGGAGGTGGTCGCCATCGAGGCCGACGCCTCGGTGGCCGACCTGGCCGATCTGGCTGCCCGCACCGGCCATTCCCGGTTCCCGGTCATGGCGGGACATCTCGACAGCGTGGCCGGCGTGGTCCACGTGAAGTCGCTGTTCGCCGTGCCCGATTCAGAACGGCCGTCCACGCCGGTGTCGCAGTTGATGCAGCCGGTGCTGGCTGTGCCGGAGTCCCGCGATCTCGACGACATGCTGGATGATCTGCGCACCGGCGCGGGCCTGCTGGCGGTGGTGGTCGACGAGCACGGCGGCACCGCTGGGATAATCACCCTCGAGGACGTGCTGGAAGAGATCGTCGGCGAGATCGACGACGAGCACGACTCGTCCACCCCTGAGCGCACCCGGTCGGAGTCTCGGGGCTCGACCGTGCTGCCCGCGTCGCTCCATACCGACGAGGTGCTCGACGCCACCGGCTTCGCCATGCCCGAGGGCGACTACGAGACACTGGCCGGCCTGGTGCTCGACCGGTTGGGTCACATCCCGGTGCCGGGCGAGATTGTCACCGTCAATGGCTGGCGCCTTGAGGTTGTGGCTGTCGACCGGCTCAGGATCGCCACCGTGAGGGTGGTGGCCCCCGCGGCAGCCGGAGCTGAGCCCAGCGAGAGCCCCGAGCCGATTCTCGGTGCGGCCCCCCCGGGCGCGTCGCCATGAGCACGGGCACGATCGTGGCCCTAGTGGTGGCGGTGGTGATGCTCGGCGCCAACGCCTTCTTCGTGGCAGCCGAGTTCGCGCTGGTGGCGGCCCGTGCCGCTCGGCTCGAGACAGCCGCAGCCGACGGGGATCGCCGCAGCCGTGTTGCGCTGGCGGCGGTGCGCGATCTGCAAACCCAGCTCGCGGGGGCCCAGCTTGGAATCACCATGGCCTCCCTGGTGCTCGGCTATGTGGCCGAGCCGGCGATCGCCCATCTCATCGAGCCCGTCATCGAGCGGGTGGTCGAGGTCCCTTCGGGTGTTCTGCACACGATCTCGTTCGCGGTGGCGCTGTTCGTGGTTACCACGCTGCACGTGGTGGTGGGCGAGATGGTGCCCAAGAACATGGCCATCACCGAACCCGAGTCGGCGGCGAGGCTGCTCGCGCCGGCCATGCGGATCTACGGTGTCGTGTTCAAGCCCGTCATCTGGTCACTCAATGCGGTCTCGGCGGGCATCGTGCGCCTGATGGGCATCAAACCGGTGGACGAAATCAACACCGCGCTCACCATCAACGAGTTCCACACGCTGCTGGCCGGCGCCCGCGAGGAGGGGGTGATCGAGCCCACCGAGCACGAGTTGCTGTCGGGCGCGCTGAAGTTCCGCGCCCAGTCGGTCGGGTCGGTGATGGTGCCCGCCGACCGGCTGGTGGCCGTGCCCCGGGGCGCTTCGGCGGCCCACCTCGAGGATGTGGTGGCCGCCACCGGCCACACCCGGATACCGATGTGGGGGTCCGAACCCGACGACGTGCTGGGGTTCGTTCACGCCAAGGATCTGATCCGCATGCCCGAAGAGGCCCGCGGCGACCCCCTGCCGTTGGAGCTGGTGCGCCGCATGCGGGTGGTGAGTCCCGACATGGCCGGCCGTGACCTGCTGCTCGACATGCGACGGTCGCGGGTTCACATGGCTCTGATCCGCAACGACGCCGGAAGGATGCTGGGTGTGGTCACCCTCGAGGACATACTCGAGGCGCTGGTGGGCGACATCTTCGACGAGACCGACGACAACGGCGCCTGAGTCGCTCCTCACCCGTTCTTGACGTAGTTGTGCTGGAATACCGGGTACAACTGCGTCGAGAAAGTGGAATGACCGTTCAGGCGCCGATGGCGTGGTAGCCGCCGTCGGCCTGGATGATCGATCCGGTGGTGGCCGGCAGCCAGTCGCTCAGCATGGCCACGATCGTGCGGGATATCGGGGAGGGGTCGGTGACGCTCCAACCGAGCGGCGCCCGCTGTGCCCAGGCGTCCTCGAATTCGGCGAACCCCGGGATGGAGCGGGCGGCCATGGTTCTCATCGGCCCGGCCGAGACCAGGTTCACCCTGATGCCCTGCGGCCCCAGATAGCGGGCCAGGTACCGGCAGGTGGATTCGAGGCCGGCCTTGGCCACTCCCATCCAGTCGTACGCGGGCCAGGCCCGGGTGGCGTCGAAGTCCAGGCCCACGATCGAGCTGCCCGCCGGCATCAGCGGGGCCACCGCGTCGGCCAGCATCTTGAGCGAGTAGGTCGATATCTCCAAGGCCACCTTGACGTCTTCCCAGGTGGCGTCCATGAACGTGCCGCCCAGGCAGATCTCGGGAGCGAACCCGATGGCGTGGAGCGCGCCGTCCACCTGCCCCCAGCTGGCTGCCAGATGGTCGCGCAACGCATCGGCATGGGACGGCTCGGTGACGTCGAACTCCACCACCTCGATGCCGTCGCCGAGCTTGCGGGCCGTGCGCTGCGTGAGGCGCATCGCCCGTCCGGCCCCGGTCACGAGGATCTCGGCGCCCTCGGCCAGCGCCAGCTCGGCCGCGCCGAAGGCGAGCGAGGCGTCGGTCAGCACGCCGGTGATGACGATGCGCTTGCCGTCGAGGATGCCCACGGCCGGCAACGCTACCTTGAGAACATGCGGCTCTATGACGCAGCCCGCGGTGAGGTAGCCGCTTCGGCTCGCCCGCCGGCCGGTGCGGCGTGACCCTGCGGCTCTACGACACCGCCCGCGGTGCGGTGGTGGATTTCGACCCGCCCGAGGTGGTGCGCATGTACGTGTGCGGCATCACGCCCTACGACGCCACCCACCTGGGGCACGCCGCCACCTACATCACCTACGACGTGCTGCAGCGACGCCTCCGGGACATGGGCCGCGAGACCCGCTGCGTGCGCAACATCACCGACGTCGACGACGACATCCTGGCCGCGGCCGACCGCCGGGGGATCCACTATCTCGACCTGGCCTTCGACCAGACGGCCCGCTTCGACGACGACATGGCCGCGCTGAACACCCTGCCGCCGGCCTCCGAGCCCAGGGCGACGTCGGCCATCCCCGACATCCGGGGCTTCATTCACGCCGCCCTGGAGCGGGGCTTCGCGTACCGCTCCGGCGGGAGCGTGTACTTCGACACGCAGGCCTTCTGCGGCTTCGGCTCGCTGTCGGGATTCGGGCGCGACCACATGATCGAGCTGGCCCGCCAGTGGCGCGACGACCCCGACGACCCGGCCAAGCGGGACCGGCTCGACTTCGTGCTGTGGCAGCAGGCCCGGCCCGGCGAGCCGTCGTGGGAGTCCCGCTGGGGGCCGGGGCGGCCCGGCTGGCATGTCGAGTGCTCGACGCTGGCGCTGCGAGAGCTGGGCGAGACCATCGACCTGCACGGCGGCGGAGCGGATCTGCTCTATCCCCACCACGAGTGTGAGAGGGCCCAGTCCGAGGCGGTGACGGGCAAGCCGTTCGCCCGGCACTGGCTGCATCAGGCGCTGGTGCACTACCAGGGCTCCAAGATGTCGAAGTCGCTCGGAAACCTGCTGTTCGTCCACGACCTGCGGCGGGACCATGAGCCGATGGCCATCCGCCTGGCCCTCATGTCGCAGCACTACCGAACTCCCTGGCCCTGGCACGACGGCCTGCTGCGGGAGGCCGAGCAGCGCCTGACCCTGTGGCGGAGCGCCGGAACCGGAGGCGATGGCGGTGCGGACCTTCTCGAAGAGGTACGCCAACGCCTCGACGACGACCTCGACGTCCCGGGCGCCCTCATCGCCGTGGACGGCGCCGCCCGGGCGGGCCACCCCGTCGACACTGCCGCCGATCTCCTCGGCGTCGCCCTGCAAGAAGGCGCGATGTGAACGGTTCTGCGGTTGGTGGTCTGATCCGCGGGCAGCCGCTCGCGATCAGGGGGCAGCGGTAGCCTCGGGGTCGATGTCTGTCATCTCGGTGTCGCTGCCCGACGGCTCGGAGCGTGAGCTGGCCGAGGGGTCCAGCGCGGCCGATCTGGTCGCCTCCATCGGCCCTCGGCTGGCCGCCGACGCGGTGGTGGCGGTGGTGGACGGCGATGAGAGGGATCTGGTCGCTCCGCTGGCCGACGGGGAGTCGGTGGAGATCGTCACCGCGTCGTCGGACCGGGGTCTGCACACCATCCGCCACTCCACTGCCCATGTGCTGGCCCAGGCGGTGCTGGACCTCTACCAAGGGGCCACCTTCGCCATCGGACCGCCCATCGAGCACGGCTTCTACTACGACTTCGAGCTGCCCGACGGCGGCACCTTCACCGACGCCGACCTGGAGCGCATTGAGGCCCGCATGCGCGAGATCATCGAGGCCGACCAGCCCTTCCGGCGGGTCGAGATGGCGGCCGAGGACGCCTTGGAGCTCTTCGCGGAGCATCCCTACAAGCGGGCCATCATCGAGGCAGTGGCCATGGGCGCGGACGCCGGCGGCGACCTTGCCTCGGAGGTGTCGGGAGGCGGCAGCGTCAGCTGCTACCGCAACGAACCCGGCAACGGCGACGCGGCCGGATTCGTGGACCTGTGCCTCGGTCCACACGTGCCCTCCACCGGCCGGTTGGGACACTTCGCGTTGCAGCGGGTCAGCGGGGCCTACTGGCGGGGCAGCGAGCGCAACCCCATGCTTCAGCGCATCTACGGCACTGCCTGGGCCACCCGCAAGGACCTCGCCGCTCACCTGCATCGCCTGGCCGAGGCCGAGCGGCGCGACCACCGGCGCCTCGCCGCCGAGCTCGACCTCGTGTCGTGGCCCACCGAGCTGGGACCGGGACTGGCGGTGTGGCATCCCAAGGGCGCGCTGGTGCGCACGCTCATGGAGGACTACTCCCGCCAGCGCCACGCCGGCGGCGGCTACGAGTCCGTGTTCTCGCCCCACATCGCCAAGTCGGTGCTGTGGGAGACCTCGGGGCACCTCGACTTCTACGCCGAGAGCATGTACCCGCCCATGGAGGTCGACGGCACCAACTACTACCCCAAGCCGATGAACTGCCCGTTCCACGTGATGATCTACCGGTCGTCGCAGCGCAGCTACCGGGACCTGCCCATGCGGCTGTTCGAGTTGGGGACGGTCTACCGCTACGAGCTGTCGGGCGCGGTGCACGGCCTGCTCCGCAGCCGGGGGTTCACCCAGGACGACAGCCACATCTTCTGCACCCGCGACGACATCGCCGCGGAACTGGCCTCGCTGCTCGAGTTCGTGTTGAGCGTGCTACGGGCCTTCGGATTCACGGACTTCGTGGCCAAGCTCTCCACCCGCCCTACGGACAAGTCTGTGGGGGAGCCGGCGCTGTGGGACGAGGCCACCGCCGGGCTGCGCGCCGCGCTGGACACCAACGGGCTCGCCTACAAGATCGACGAGGGAGCCGGCGCCTTCTACGGCCCCAAGATCGACGTCGACGTGCGCGACGCCATCGGACGGTCGTGGCAGCTGTCAACCATCCAGCTTGACTTCAACCTGCCGGAGCGTTTCGGGCTGGAGTATGTGGCCGCTGACGGCTCCCGGCCTCGCCCCGTGATGATCCATCGAGCGCTGTTCGGTGCGGTGGAGCGCTTCTTCGGGTTGCTGGTCGAGCACTATGCCGGCGCGTTCCCGGCCTGGCTGGCGCCGGTGCAGGCCGCGGTGCTCCCGGTGGCCGTGGCTCACGCCGACTACGCCGCCAAGGTGGCCGGGACCCTGCGCTCCCACGGTTTCAGGGTGGAGACCAGCCCGGCGGAGGAGCCCCTGGGCAAGCGGGTGCGCAACGCCAAGGTGGCCAAGGTCCCCTACGTACTGGTGGTGGGAGACGACGACGTCGCCGGCGGCACGGTCGGGGTCAACGCCCGTGGCACGAAGAAGCCCGAGCGCGACGTGCCGCTGGAGGTCTTCGCGGCCCGCTTGGCGGCCGAGGTCGAGGCTCGGAGCTGACGTGGTCGAGCGCCTCTGGGCCGGATGGCGGATACCCGCCATGATGGAGGACCGGGAGGCGGCCGCAGCCGGGATCGCGGACTCTTCCGGCACCATTCCCGGGACCGTCCCCGGAGCCGGCACCGGCCCCGACGGCGGGGACGGCCAGAGCCTGTTCGAAGCCATCCTCAACTCGGGCCTCCCCGACGACAAGACCCACATCGTGCACCGCGGCGAGCGGGTGTTCGCCATCCTGAACCGCTACCCGTACTCCACGGGCCACCTGCTGATCCTGCCCTACCGGGCTGTTCCCGACCTGGAGGGCCTCGACCCGGACGAGCGCCGCGAGCTGTGGGACACCGTCCACGACGCCGTCACCGCGGTCAAGGCCGCCTTCTCGCCCGACGGGGTGAACGTAGGCGTCAACCTGGGCGAGGGCGCCGGCCCCAGCGTGTTCGACCACGTCCACATCCACGTGCTTCCCCGCTGGCGCTCCGACACCAACTTCATGACCGCCATCGCCGATGTGAGGGTCCTCCCCCAGAGCCTCCAAGACTGCTGGGAACGCCTCACCGCCGCCTGGCCCCGCTGACTAGCGCCTCCTAAGCGGTGGCGCCTCGAAGGCCGGCCAGGACCCGGTCGGGGGTGAGGGGGAAGCTGTCGAACCAGACGCCGGTGGCGTCGTGCAGGGCGGCCGTCACCGCGGGGGCGTAGGGGATCATGCCCATCTCGGCCATGCCCCGGGCGCCCCACGGTCCCAGCGGGTCGGCCAGCTCCAGCACCACGCTGTCGACGGTGGTGGGGATGTCGCCGATGCCGGGCATCAGGTAGGTGCTCAGGCGCATGTTCTGCAGGCGGCCACCGTCCGATTGGAGGTTCTCGCTCAGCGCGTACCCGTGGGCCTGGATGACCGCACCCTCGATCTGGCCCACCACCAGGTCCGGGTTGATGGCCCGCCCCACGTCGTGGGCGCTCACCACCCGGTCGATGTGGATGTGGCCCGTGCCGGTGTCCACCATGAGCTCCACGTGCTGCGCCACGTAGCCGTAGCTGAAGTTGGGGACGCAGTGGCCGTCGACGGGGTCGAGCGTCTCCGTGGGCGGAGGCACGAAGCGGAAACGGCCCGCAGCCGGGCGCTGGCCGTCCCGCCAGGCCTTCTCGGCCTCCTCGGCCGCGCCCAGGATGGCGTTGCCCGACATCCACGTGAGCCTCGACGCCGACGCCGAGCCCGCGTCGCCGGAGGTAGCGGTGTCGCTGAACCGGTGCTCGATTAGGTCCGCGGGCAGCCCGGTGGCCTCGGCGGCCATCTGCACCAGCGCGGTGTGGGCGCCCTGGCCGACCTCGGCGCCGGCGTGGTACAGCTCGGCCCATTCAGGCACGTCGGAAGCCTGGCTGCCGTGGAGCACAATCTCGGCCTCGCTCCGCTCCGGGAAGCCGAACGAGAACCCGACGTTCTTGAACGAGCAGGCGAACCCCCGGCCCCGGCGAAGGGCCGACGGCTCGGGCGGCAGCGAGGGGAACGGGCTGAAGGCCGCGCCGTCGCCATTGGAGGCCGACTCCATCGCGGCCTCGGCGCAGCGGTCGATCACCTCTGGCATGGTCACGCCCTCGGGCATGGCCGTCTGGGTGATGCCGATGCTGCCCTCGCGCAGGGTGTTGATGCGGCGGATCTCCACCGGGTCCATACCCAGCGCCTCGGCCAGCTTGTTGATCTGGCTCTCGGCCGCGAAGGCGGCCTGGGGGGCGCCGAAGCCTCGGAACGCGCCGGCCGGAGTGGCGTTGGTGTACACCGCGATGCTGTCGATCTCGGCGTTGGGCACCTCGTAGGGCCCCGCCTGGTGCAGGTGGCAGTTGCCCAGCACCTTGTTGGAGGTGAAGTTGTAGGCCCCCGCGTCGAGCCAGGCTGTGCTGCTCACCGCGGTGATGCGACCGTCGCGCCGGGCACCCCAGCGGGCGGTGATGCGGCCCCGGTGGCGCTTGCCGTGCCCGACGATCGACTCCTCGCGCGACCACACAGTGGCCACCGGGCGGTCGATGCCCCGCTCGTGGAGCTTCACCGCGGCCAGGCCCAGCACGATCTGGACCGATATGTCCTCGCGGCCTCCGAAGGCACCGCCGATGGCCGGATAGATCACCCGGACCCGCTCGGCGGGCAGGTCGAGGGCGTGAGCGATCTGCTCCTGGTCCTCGTGGGTCCACTGGCCCGCGGCCTCCACCGTCACCCGGCCCTCGCCGTCGATGTAGGCCATGCCCGCCTCGGGCTGCAGGTAGGCGTGCTCCTGGTAGGGGAACTCGTAGGTCGACTCCACCACCACATCGGCGTCGGCCCAGCCCTGATCCAAGTCCCCCTTGCGGATGCGCAGCGAGTAGTAGGCGTTGGAGGGCTCGCCGTTCTCGGGGTGGATCATCGTCTCCGAGGACAGCGACTGGTCGATGTCGGCCAGGACCGGCAACGGCTCCCACTGGGCCTCGATGGCGGCCGCCCCGGCCCGGGCCGCGTCCGCCGTCTCGGCCACGACCAGCGCCAGCCGGTCCGCCTCCCAGCGGGACACGTCGCAGGGCAGGTGACTGCGGCCGGTGTGCTCGAGGCCGACGAACACGGGATGGTCGGCCATGGTGAGGCCGAACTCGTTCACGGGCACGTCGGCCGAGCCGAACACGTCGACCACTCCCTCGACGGCCCGAGCAGACTCCAGATCGAGGCTGATCAGGCGGGCGTGGGGCTGGTCGGTGAACACCGCCATGGCCCACAGCGCGTCGGCCGGGATCCTGTCGCTCGGATAATCGGCCGCGCCGGTGAGCTTGGCCGGCGCATCGATGCGGGCCGGAGAGGCGCCGACGGCCATCAGACCGCGGCCTCGCCGTTGCCGGTGAGGGCGAGAGCGTCGATGATCGAGTAGTACCCCGTGCAGCGGCACAGGTTCCCGGCCAGGCCGTGCTCCACCTGTTCCCGGCTCGGGTGGGGCTCCTCGTCGGCCAGCATGGCCGCGCTCATCACGAACCCAGGGGTGCAGAAGCCGCACTGGACGCCCCCGCAGTCGGCCAGGGCCTGCTGGACGGGGTGCAGGCCCCCGTCGGGCGGGGCGACGCCCTCGACCGTAGTGACGTCCGTGCCGTCGGCACGGGCGGCGGGCACCAGGCACGCCAGCACGGCCCGGCCGTCGAGGTGGACGGTGCAGGCGCCGCACTCGCCCTCGGCGCAGCCCTCCTTGGTGCCGGTCAGCCCGAGATCGAATCGCAGCCAGTCGAGCAGGGTGCGGCCTGCGGCGTTGGCTGCGCTGCGCTCGACGCCGTTGATGGTGGCGGTGATGGTCCCAGCGTCGGTGACCTCCCGCCGGGAGGACTCCTCCGTCACCGAACGTGTCGCCGAATCCGGGACGCGTACCAGACGGGGAGGGCTCTGGGGCCAGGTGGCGGCCTCAGTGCCGGCCGCCAGGGAGCGCAGTGCCCGCTCCACCACCACCTCGACCGTGTGGCTGCGGTACTCGGCGGTGGAGCGCAGGTCGTCGATGGGTGTGACCGCAGCCCGGGACGAGGCCGCGACGTCGGCGGCGGCGTCGTTGAGGAGCTGGCCCCTGGCTATGTCGGCGGCCGCCTCCACCAGCTCGATGGTCGGGCCGACACTGCCCAGGGCAACTACCAGGTCGGACACGGTTCCGTCGCTGCCCTCGGTGACGACCGCGGCGGCGTGGACCACCGAGATGGCCTGCGCCCTCCGCAGCCCGAGCTTCACGAAGATGCCCCGGCGGCCCCCACCGAGCGCGTCGAAGGAGATCCTGGTCACGAGTTCGCTCGGCTCCAGCGCGGTGGTGCGGAAACCGGTGAAGAAGTCCTGGATCGGCATGGTCCGAGAGCCGCCTCCCGCCGCCGAGACGGTCACGTCGGCACCCAGCGCGTACAGCGCGGAAATGGTGTCGTTGGCGGGGCTGGCCGTGACGATGTTGCCGACGATCGTGGCCCGGTTGCGAAGTTGCGGACCCCCGACCTCCAGGCAGGCCTGCGCGAGTGGGAGCCCCACCGACAGCATCCGCTTGAATCCGACAATGTCGCCGTGGGTGACCAGGGGCCCCAACTCGACCCGACCGCGGTGCTCGGTGATGGTGTCGAGCCCGCCGAGCACGCTCAGATCAACGAGCGTGTCGATGCCGGTCCTCGCGCCGCGGCTGAGTTCCAGCAGCAGGTCGGTGCCGCCGGCGATGGCGCGGGCCGAGGGGCCGCGCGCCGCGAGCACGTCCAAGGCGTCCTCCAACGACTCGGGCGCTACATATCGCTTGATCGGATCGGCCCGGCGCTGGGCTTCGTGAAGTTGGCTCATGGTGGTAGGAGTCGGGACGGCCGGATTTGAACCGGCGACCCCCTGCTCCCAAAGCAGGTGCGCTACCTGGCTGCGCCACGTCCCGTGCGACTGATCAGGCTACGACGTGTAGCGATGCGCTCCAAGCTCGCTCAACGCGACCGGGGCAGGCCCAGCCAGCCCTCGGCCACCAGGTTGCGGTTGATCTCGCTGGTGCCGCCGTAGATGGCGGTCACCGGGGCGTGGCGGAAGTGCTCCTCTATCCGGCCCTCCATGTGCGAGCCGGGATCAGCGTGGGTGAGCAGCCCCTCGGCGCCCATCATGTCGAGGAACCAGGCGCAGTGCTTCTTGTAGGATTCCGAGGCGAACAGCTTGGTCATCGACCCCTCCACGCCGAACATGGCCCCCTCCGAAGCCAGCGCCGCGGTGTGGTAGGCGAAGCTGCGGCACACCTCCACGTCGATCATGGCCCGCACCAGCTTGTGGCGCACCTCGTCGTCGTCGATGGGGCGGCTGCCGTCGGCCCGGCGGGCGCGGCGGGCCCAGTCGGCCGCCGCCTCGATCACCGGAGGCGACGGGAACTGGCCGCCGGCGATGCCCCGCTCGTACTTGAGGGCGGTCTTCATCACCGTCCAGCCGTCGTTCACTTCGCCGAGGCGCCACTCGTCGCCGAGCACCACGTCGTCGTAGAAGGTGGCGTTGGACCTCTCGTTTCCCATCGTCTCGATCGCCTGGATCTCGATGCCGGCCGTGTCGAGGGGCACCACGAAGAACGTCAGCCCTCGATGCTTGGGCACCTCGGGGTCGGTCCGAGTGAGCAGCAGCACGTAGTCGGCCACATGGGCCAGAGTCGTCCACATCTTGGAGCCGTTGATGACCCACCGGTCGCCGTCGCGCACGGCCCGGGTGCGGGCCGCGGCCACGTCCGAGCCTGACTCGGGCTCGCTGTAGCCCAGGCATGCCAGAGCCTCGCCCGACATCAGCCGGGGGGCCACCGTGCTGCGCAGATGATCGCGGCCGTGCTCGAGAATCATCGACACTGCTACCACGGCCACCCCCAACGCGTCGGCGGGCGCCTGGTGGAGTTGCAACTCCTCGAGCAGCACGCACAGATCGACCGGGTCCATCCCGCCCCCGCCGAGCTCGGCTGGCACCGCGCCCGACAGCCAGCCCCGATCCGCGATGGCCCGGTGCAGAGCGGGGGAGTGGATGGTGCCGTCGCGGGTCGCGGCGATCATCTCGCCGGTCAGGTGCTCGGCCAGAAACTGCCGGACCTCCTCCCGGAACGCCCCGGCGCTCTCCGGCATGGCGAAGTCCATCACGCCACCCGCCCGCTCGGCCTCTGGGGGCCCAGGTCGGCGTCGGCAAGCCGGGCGATCTCGACTGCGGGCTCGCCGAGCTGCAACAGCCAGCCGGCGGCCCGGCGGTAGTAGAGCTGGACGTCGTACTCGGCGCTGTAGCCGTAGCCGCCGTGGTACTGGAGCACCCGGTCGGCCGCGAACCGGGCCGATTCGGCCCCGAACAGCAGCGCCATCGAGGCGAGCCGGGGGCCGTCGGCCCGGCCGGCATCGACGGCGCAGACGGCCCGGAAGGCGAGCAGCCGGGCTCCCTCGCTTCGGGTGGCGGCATCGGCCAGGCCGTGCTGCACCGCCTGGAAGGACCCCACCGGCACACCGAACTGGTGACGCTGCTTGGTGTAGGCCACACCCATGGCCAGCACCTCGCCGGCCAGACCGGCGTAGGCCACTGCCATGAGTGCCTTCCACTCGGCCATGGCGCGGTCCCATGCGCTTGCGGCCGCCACCCCGGACGCGACGGTCCCGGCATCGGAGAGATCCCGGTCGGCGAGGGGCAGATCGGCGGTGTTCGGCCGGGCCGCTCCCGGGGGTCGGCCGCGGGCGACCATGATGTCGTCGTCGCGCCGGGCGGCCACGACGTCGGCTACCGCGCCGGCGGGGACGAGCCGGACCGTGCCGTCGGCGTCGACCGGCCCGGGGGCGATCGTGGCAACCACCTCGCCTGAGGCCGCCGCGGCGACCAGATCCCGCGGCGAGTTCCCACCGAGAGCCGCCAGCAGACGGGCGCACACCGCGTGCTCCACCAGCGGGACCGGTGCGATGCGGCGGCCCCATTCGTGGACCACCACGGCTAGATCGACGAGCGAGGCGCCGCCGCCCCCGTCGTCGACGGGCACCGCCATCCCCGGTGCGCCCGCGGCGGCGAGCTTGCCCCACAGGTCGGGATCGAAGCCACAGCCCGCCTCGGCGGCCCTAACCGCTTCGGGGGTCGCCTCCCGGGCGAACAGGTCACCGAAGGCCTCCGCGACGGCCTGCTGATCCTCGGAGTATCGGGTCCGCACGACAACAAGACGCTAACCCCAGCAAGAGGCCGAGCGAGTAGGCGAGCGAATCCGGGGAATACCTTGGCTCCGGCCCAGGTTGGAGGGGGCGTCGGTTCACGATGAGAGATTGGGACCGGCAAACTGGAACAGCCGATTGAGACGAAGGAGAGATAGTGAGGCTGCAACTTGCCCTGAACGTCGCCGACTTGGAAGCCGCGGTGGAGTTCTACTCGCGCATGTTCGGAACGGAGCCGGCCCGCCGCCGGCCCGGCTACGCCAACTTCGCCATCGACGAGCCGCCCCTGAAGCTGGTGCTCTTCGAGGCCGCCGAAGGCGCCTCGGACGCCGCCGGATGCTGCGGGGCGGGCGGAACCATCAACCATCTTGGCGTTGAGACCGAGACCGCCGAGGAGGTGGTAGAGGCCGAGCAGCGCCTGACCGGAGCGGGCCTCGAGACCACCGGCGTTGACGACACCCTGTGCTGCTACGCCACCAAGACCGAGACCTGGCTCACCGACCCCGACGGATCCCGCTGGGAGTGGTACGTCCGCACCGGCGACAGCGAGGTGCTCGACAACGTGGTGGTCGCCTCCCACTGAGCACCGGTCGCCAGTCGCCCCTGGTTGGGGCGCGTCGTGGCGCGGCGTAGCAGACTGAGCCCGTCGGCACCATCGAGCGGAAGGCGGCAACAGTGGGCGGAACCGCGAACGGCACCACATTCCTGATCCGGGGCGGCATCGTGCTGCCACTCGAGGGCCGCCGGGTGAGCCACGACCCGGGCTCAGTTCTCGTCGTGGACGGCACGATCGCGGCGGTCGGCACACTCGACGACGTGGCCGCACACCCCGCGGCTGCGGGTGCCCCGGTAGTCGACGCGGCCAACCATGTGGTGATCCCCGGCATGCACAACGCCCACCTGCACTCGGGTCTGCTGCGGGGCACGGCCGAAGGGCTGGCCCTGTTCGACTGGCTGGAGAACTACGTCGACCCCGCCCACCGGGCCCTGACCCCCGAGATCGCCAAGGCGGCCTCCTACATGGCCTACACCGAGTGCCTGCGGGGCGGCACCACCTCGGTGCTCGACATGTGGCGCTTCATGGAAGGCTCGGCCGAGGCCGCCACCGAGATCGGCATCCGGGCCACACTGGCCCCCTACACCGCCGACCGCTACGACTACTTCGAGACCCTCGAATCGAACCGGCGCCTGCTCGAGACCCACCGCACCGCCGCCGACGGCCGGGTGCGATCCTGGGTGGGGCTGGAGCACATGTTCTACTGCTCGCCCGAGATGTTCCGGGACGCCGCCGCCCTGGCCGAAGAGTTCGACACCGGCATCCACACCCATTCCTCCGAGACGGTGTGGGAGGTGCAGGAGAGTCTGCACCAGTTCGGGCGGCGACCCATCGAGGAGTTCTACAACCGGGGCATCCTCGGCGAGCGCACCGTCGTAGCCCATTGCGTGTGGCTCGACGACCGCGAGGTCGAACTCATGGCCCGCACCGGCACCGCCGCCACCCACTGCCCGTGCTCCAACATGAAGATCGCCTCCGGCCCGGCCCGTATCGACCACTACCGGGCATCGGGGATGACGGTCGGGCTCGGCACCGACGGCGAGAAGGAGAACAACAACCTCGACATGCTGGGCGAGATGAAGTTCGCGTCGCTGCTGGCCAAGGTCAGCACCCTCGACCCGACCGCGGCCGACCCCTGGGACGTGCTCGATATGGCCACCCGCTCGGGGGCGGCCGCCCTCGGCCTCGACGACGTCACCGGCACCCTCGAGGTCGGTAAGGACGCCGACATCGTCATGGTCGACATCGGCGGCCTGCACTTCGTGCCGGTGATGCACGGGCAGCACTTCAACGCCCCGGCCCATCTGGTGTTCACCGCCCACGCCCGCGACGTGAGCGACGTGTGGGTCCGGGGCCGCCGCCTGGTGCAGGACGGCCAGGTGGTCTCCGTCGATGTGAGCGCGGTGGCGGCTGAGGCTCAAGCTGCGGCAGAGGAGCTGTTCGAGCGGCGCGAGGCCCTCAAGGGCAACCCCGCCACGCCACTGTGGTGACCGGCTCGTCGAATTGGCAGCGTGTTGCTCGCTATTCGTGCATAACCCTGCTAATTCGGGCGGGCGGGGGCAGCTAGCCGCCTATCGAGGCCTCTAGCCACTCGCCGGCGATGCGGCGGTGGCGGATCAGCATCTCGTCGACGGCCGCCGCGGTCAGCCGGCCGTCCTCCACCAGCAACCGGCCCGCCACGACCGTGTGCCGGGCGGCCACCGGTCCGCAGCGCAGCAGCGCCTCGACCGGGTCTGAGACCGCTCCCGCGAAGGCGACACCGTCAAGGGGCCAGACCACCAGGTCGCCGGCCCGCCCCGTCTCCAGGGCCCCGATGTCGTCGCGGCCCAGGCAGGCGGCCCCGCCGCGAGTCGCCATCTCCAACGCCTCCCGCGCGTTCATGGCCTCGGGGCCGCCCCTCAGCCGGGCCAGGAGCATGGCGCCCCGGGTCTCCAGCCACAGGGAGGCGCAGTCGGTGGAGGCCGAGCCGTCGCAGCCGATGCCCACCGGCACGCCCGCGTCGAGCATCTCCCGGATCGGGGCCACTCCCAAGCCGATCAGCTGGCTGCAGCTGGGGCAGTGGGACACTCCGGTTCCCCAGCCGGCCAGACGGTCTATCTCGGCCGGGTTGGGGACCACGCAATGCGCCACCCAAGCGCGATCCGAGCCCCAGCCGACGCTCTCCAAGAACTCGACCGGGCGGCAACCGTGGGTCGCCTCGCACAGGGCGCTGTCGTCGGCGTTCTCGGCCAGATGGGTGTGCAACCGCACATCCAGGCGCTCGGCCAACTCCGCGGTGTGAGTCATCAACTCGGGCGTGACCGAGAAGTGCGAGCACGGTGCTAGGGCGATGCGCACCATGGCGCCGGGGGCCGGATCGTGATGGAAAGCCACCAGCCGCTCGCAGTCGGCGAGGATCTCGTCGTCGTCCTGGACCACCGAGTCGGGCGGCAGGCCCCCGTCCTTCTCCGAGAGGCTCATCGACCCCCGGGTGGGATGGAACCGGAATCCGAGGTCCCGGGCCGCCTCGATCTCCGCTGAGGTCAGGTCGCCGCCGCCCCGGGGATGAAGGTACAGGTGGTCGGTGCTGGTGGTGCAGCCGCCCAATGCCAGCTCAGCCAGGCCGACCCAGGCCGACACGTAGGCGGCCTCCTCGTCGAGGCGGCTCCACACCGGGTACAGGATGCGCAGCCAATGGAACAGATCACCGGCCAGAGCCGGAGCGAAGGCCCTGGTCAGGTTCTGGAAGATGTGATGGTGGGTATTGATCAGTCCGGGCGTCACCAAGCAGCCGCGGGCGTCGATCGTGCGCTCGGCTGCCGGCTCTGATCCGGGCTCTCCCACCCCGGTCACGAAACCGCCGGAAACGGCCACCCATCCGCCCCGGATCTCTCGTCTCGCCGAGTCCATGGTCACGACCAGTTCCGCGTTGCGCATACACAGATCCACTCGCACTTCAGGATTGGCGAGCGGTGAGTCGCCTAGTGGTAGTGTCCGCGAAGCGAAGCCAGGCAAGGGGGTAGACGCGCTCATGGACATGGATTCCTTCCTGAAGGCGATCCCGAAGGTCAGCCTTCATCTGCACCTTATGGGGTCGGTTCAGGCCCGGACCGCGGTCGAGCTGTGCAACAAGCACAGCGTCCCCCTGCCCGACTACGAAGAGCCGGAGGACCTCTACGACTACCCCGACATCTACAAGTTCCTGCACATGTACGACAACACCTCGCTGGGGGTGATCGACAGGGAGGACTTCGAGCGCATCTGCTACGAGACGCTCACCGAGGCGGCCGACCACAACGTGCGCTACCGGGAGATGTTCTTCAACCCGACCACCCACATGGCGGCCGGGGTTGACTACGAGACCTGCGTTGACGGCCTCATCGACGGCATCAACGCGGCCCGTGCCGACCACGGCGTCGAGTGCCGCCTGATCGCGGCCATCAACCGCATGGAGACCCCCGAGTTGGGCGTCTCCATGGTGGAGACCCTCCTCGACCATCCCCGCGACGAGGTGATCGGCATCGGGATGGACTACGCCGAGGCCGAGTTCCCGCCCGAGCGGTTCTGGAAGTCCTATCGCATGGCCGAGCAGGCCGGCTTGCACTTGACCGCGCACCAGTCCGAGGACGCCCCGCCCCGCAACATCGTGACCTGCCTCGACCTGCTCAACTGCGAGCGGGTCGACCACGGCTACCACGTGGTCGAGAGCGAGGCCATCATGCGCCGCTGCCGCGATGAGGGCGTGGTCTTCACCTGCACCCCGGTGTCGACCGCCTGGGTGTACTTCAACGACGACTTCGACAACCACCCGATCGGGCGGATGCGGGAGTTCGGCATCAAGATCAGCCTGGACTGCGACGACCCGCCCATGTTCAAGACCGATCCCACCAAGGACTACATCATGGCCCACAACCACATGGGGTTCGAGGTGGAGGACTTCCGCCAGTGCATGCTCAACGGCATCGACGGCTCCTGGCTCGACGAGCCCGAGAAGCGCAGGATGCGCCGGGAGTGGGCCCTCGAGTTCGACGAGTTGGTCGCCCAACTCGACTAGATCTGACCGTGAGAGAATCTCGACACCAGAAAGGCATTCCACATGGCTGACAACAAGAGGAATCGTGGGTTGATCCTCCCGCCAAGCGCAACCGTCTCGCGCCGCCAGGCGCTCAAGATGGGCGTCGCCGGAATCGGCGGCCTCGCCGTCGGCGGATCGCTGCTCGCGGCCTGCGGCGACGACGAGGAGGTCGCACCGGCAACCACGACCGCCGCGCCGACCACCACGGCGGCCCCTGCCGGCAAGGAGTCGATCAAGGCCGCGTGGGTGTACATCGGCCCGCCCGACGACAACGGCTGGACCCAGGAGCACGATCGGGGCCGCCTCGCCGCGCAGGCCGCCCTCGGCGACCGGATGACTACCTCGTTCGTTCCGAACATCGGCTTCGACGCCG
Source organism: Candidatus Aldehydirespirator sp. (assembly GCA_965203575.1). GTDB lineage: Bacteria > Actinomycetota > Acidimicrobiia > Acidimicrobiales > Aldehydirespiratoraceae > Aldehydirespirator. The sequence goes on along the minus strand of OZ241894.1, from coordinate 95,791 downwards.
GGACGACCGAGACGTTCCAGCAGTTGGTGGACGACGGCAACGACATCATCTTCGCCAACACCGAGTACGCCGGGCTGCTCACCGAGGTGTCCGACAACGCTCCCGACACCAAGTTCTGCGAGATCAACGGGCACTACTACAGCGACAACCTGTTCCCGTTCTACCTGGCCCACGAGAAGACCGCCTACCAGCTGGGTGTGGCCGCCGGGCACCTCGCCGGCAACGGCCGCATCGGCTACATCGGTGCCTTCCCCACCGCCACCGCGTTCAACGACGTGAACGGCCTGCTGCTCGGCGCCCGGTCGGTGAACCCCGACGCGACGGTGGAGACCGTGCTGGTCAGCACGTTCTTCGATCCCCAGAAGGCGGCCCAGGCGGCCAACGCGCTGCTCGATGCCGGCGTCGACTTCCTGTTCGGCGTGATGGACGAGCCCACCTTCCTGCAGCTCTCCGAGGAGGCTGGGGTGTGGACCGGCTACTGGAACCTCGACTTCCGTTCGGCCGCTCCCACCAAGTACGTGTCCCACTTCGACCTGTCGGAGTTCGGGCCGTTCTACACCGAGCAGTGCCAGCGGGTGCTGGACGGCACCTGGGTGTCCCAGGACGAGGTGTGGCTGCTGGACACGCCCATCGGCGACTTCGGCCCCAACGTGCCCCAGGACGTGCAGGACGCAGTGCATGACGCCGGAGCCAAGCTCGACAGCGGCGAACTCCACGTCTACCAGGGCCCGCTCAACGACAACGAGGGCAATGAGAGGCTGGCCGCGGGCGAGACCCTCGATTCGCTGCAGGCCTACGCCATCGACTGGCCGGTCGACGGCGTCACCGGCATCTCGCCCGTCTGAGCCCTGACTCGGGACAGCGACTCTGACTGAGTTGACCGACGACAGAACGCGGCCCTCGGTAGAGGCGCGGGGCATATCGAAGGCCTTCGGGGGCGTGGCCGCCCTCGACGCGGTCGACTTCGAGGTGAGTTGGTCCGAGGTTCACGCCCTGGTGGGCGAGAACGGGGCGGGCAAGACCACGCTGTGCAACATCCTGGCCGGCATCTACCGCGCCGATGCCGGCCAGGTGATCGTGGACGGGACCGAGCGGGACTTCCGCAGCCCCGCCCACGCCATCGACGCCGGCATCGGCATGGTCCACCAGCACTTCCGGCTGGTCGAGCCGATGACGGTGGCCGAGAACATCCACCTGGGCTGGCCCGAGACCCCCGGAGTCGTGAGCCAGCGGGCCCTGATCGATCGGACCGAGCAGTTCATGGGCGAGATGGGGCTGCACGTCGACCCCTCCGCCAAGATCTGGCAGCTGTCGGTGGGGGAGCAGCAGCGGGTCGAGATCCTGCGGGTGCTGGCCCGCGGCGCCCGCGTGCTGATCCTCGACGAGCCCACCGCAGTCCTCACCGCCAAGGAGGCCGAAGAGCTCTTCGCGGTCGTTCGCGACCTGGCGGCCGGCGGCCTCAGCGTGATCTTCATCACCCACAAGCTGAGGGAGGTCCTGGCCGTATCGGACCGCCTGACCGTGCTGCGCCACGGGATCAGAGAGATCACCCGGCCGACCGAGGGGGCCACCGCCAGCGAGATCGCCCGGCTCATGACCGGCGAGGAGCGGGTCCTCAACGTGGAGCACAGGGTCGTGACCGGCGACGCGGCCCTGGAGCTGAGGGGCGTCTCGGCCCTCAATGACCGGGGCATCACCGCCCTGCACGACGTTGACCTGACGGTCCGGTCCGGGGAGATCCTCGGCATAGCCGGCGTGTCGGGCAACGGCCAGACCGAGTTGGCTGAAGTCATCTGCGCCCTCCGCGGCCTGGAGTCCGGCTCGATCACGGTCGACGGCGCGGACATCGGAGCCATGTCGGTGCGAGCTGTGACCGACATCGGAGTAGGCCACATACCCGAGGACCGCATCGGGATGGGCATGGTGCTCTCGGCGCCGGTCAAGGACAACGCAGTGCTTCACAGCTACTGGACCGAGCAGTTCTCCCAGGGCCTGACCCTCAACCGGCAGGGCGTGATCGACTTCGCCAAGCGGCTGGTTGAGGCGGCCCGGGTGCAGACCCGCTCGGTCTTCGCCACCGCCGGGCAGCTCTCGGGCGGCAACCAGCAGCGCCTGGTGGCCCGGCGCGAGGCGCTGGTCGCGGACCGGCTGCTAGTGGCGGCCCACCCCACCAGGGGTCTCGACGTGAACGCGGCCCAGGAGGTCAGATCGACGATCCTCGACAAGCGTGACAGCGGCTGCGCAGTGCTGCTGATATCCGACGACCTCGACGAAGTGCTGTTGATGAGCGACCGGATAGCGGTCGTCTACGAGGGCCGGATCATGGGCGTGTTCGATGCTGCCGACGCCGATCGCGAGCACATCGGCCTGCTGATGGGCGGCCACTCCATCACCGAGGCCGTGGCGTGAGACTCCAGCGCGCCCCCAACCCAGCACGAGCCACTCGATGACGCCGCTGGCCTCGATCGCGAGCGCGGTGCTGTCGGTGACGCCGTGGCGGCTCGAGCGGCGCCTGGAGGTCGACGCCCGCCGGGCCGCACTGACCCGCATCGGCGGCGCGGTCGGGGCCATGCTCGTGGTCGGGATCCTCCTGCTGCTCACCGGCCGCAACGCCTTCTGGATCTTCTGGCAGGCCCTGGACGCCATCTTCGGCCGCCAGCGCGGCATCGAGGGAGTGGCCCTGCGGGCCATTCCCATCCTGATGACCGCGCTGGGGGTGGCCCTGTCGCTGCGGATGAAGGTCTGGAACATCGGCTCCGACGGCCAGTTCCTCATGGGAGCTCTGGCCGCGGTGGGCGTGGGCATCCATATGGACGGCCCCGGCTGGCTGGTGCTGATCCTGATGGCCGTCGCCGCCACTGTGGCCGGCGCGGCCTGGATCCTGGTGCCCGCCCTGGCCCGGGCCTACTGGGACGTGAACGAGATCATCACCACCCTGCTGCTGAACTTCGTGGCCCTCCAGCTGGTGACCTGGTCGGCGCTGGGGTTCTGGCGGGACAAGGCGGCCGCAGTCATCCAGTCCACCCGCGAGGTGCCGTTCACCCTGCCCGGCCTCCCCGGCGCCAACTCGGTGACCATCGCCCTGCTCGTTCCCCTGGTCATCGCCGCGGTGCTCTGGTGGGTGTTCCGCTCCACCACCATCGGCTACGAGATCGACACCATCGGGGGCAACCCCCGGGCCGCGGGCTTCGCCGGCATCGCGGTGCGCCGCCGGATACTCATCGTCATGCTGTTCACCGGGGCCATCGCCGGCCTGGGTGGGATGCTCCAGCTGAGCGCCCCCGGCGCGCAGGCCATGAACGCCGGGTTCTCGGCCCAGTTCGGGCTGTCCGGCTTCATCGTGGCTGCGCTGGCCGGCGCCTCGTTCTGGGGCGTGATCGGCGGCGGCCTGTTCATCGCGTCGATGTTCTACGCGGGGATCGTGCTGCAGACCAAGGGCCTGTCGGTGTACATCATCTTCGCCATCTACGGCGTCATCCTCACCGGCATCGCCCTCGGGGAGATCGCGGCCCGTTACCGCCTGGTGCGCCGTGGCTCCGCCGACGAATCCGGGGCGGCTGCCGCCGAGGCAGCGACCGCGCCACAGGGATCGGACTCATGATTCTCGCCATCGTCGAGAACGCCTTCTTGAGCCTGATCGGCTCGGCCATCCCGGCCAGTGCGGTGGTGATGCTGGCCGCCACTGGCGCCATGCTCGGCGAGCGGGTCGGCGTGCTCAACCTCGGCCAGGAGGGGCTGATCGGTATAGGCGCGGTGTACTCGGTGATCGCGGTGCTGTCATGGGGCGTCGAGAGCCCCTGGCTGGCGATGCTGATCGGCATGATCGCGGCCGCGGTGGCCGGCCTGATCTTCGCGGTCTGCGTCGTGGCCTTCCGGGCCAGCCAGGTGCTGGTGGGCCTGGCGCTGGCGCTCGGGGGCATCGGGTTGTCCAACCAGCTCGGCGTGAACCGCAACGGCACGCCCATCCAGACCCTGTTCCGAGAGGTCAACCCGGGCGGGGTCCTCGACGACAACGACGCGGTGTCGGCGTTCTTCTTCCACGACCCGGTGGTGTACATCGCCTATATAGGGCTGCCGGCGGTGCTGTGGTTCGTGCTGTTCCGCACCCGCCACGGCATGAACATGAAGGCGGTGGGCGAGAACCCGGCCGCGGCCGACGCGGTGGGTGTGAGCGTGACCGGGTGGCGGATCTTCTACTCGGTGCTGGGCGCGGCCCTCACCGGGGCGGGCGGTGCCTACATGGTGCTGTCGTTCACGCCGACATGGTCTCCGGACATTGCTCGGGGCCGGGGCTGGGTCGCACTGGCGGTGGTGATATTCGCCGGTTGGCGGCCGGGGTGGGCTGTGGCCGGGGCCCTGCTGTACGGATCGATGATCTCGCTCGACACCACCGCCCAGGCCCGGGGCTGGGGCCTGCCGTTCATGGGGGCCAGCGACCTCAGCTTCTTCCTGTCGATGCTGCCCTACGTGGTCACACTGGTGGCCATCCTCATCCCAGCGGGGGCGGTGAAGCTTGGTAGACGGGTGCGATCCACGGCCGCGCCCGCCGCGCTGGCCATCCCGTACTCGCGCGAGGAGCGCTGAGCACCGACGCGCCCGGAGCCCAGCCGCGGCCTGCGACCGATGACCGGGGAGCACCGTTGACCGAGACCGACCGAATCGGCGATGAGTGGTTCCCGGTGGCCCGGACCGCCGATGTCGTGGCCGGGCAATGGCTGCCGTTCGAGTTGCTCGACGAGCGCTGGGTGCTGGCCTGCGACAACGCCGGCCGGGTCGAGGCCTTCGTGGACACCTGCCCCCACCGGGGCGCCCAGATCACCCTGGGCGACTTCAACGGGGAGCGGCTGCGATGCGGCTATCACGGCTGGCAGTTCGACATCGACGGCCGCTGCGTGCATCAGCCCGCCCATCCCAGCCGGCGCCCTCCCGCGGGTGTGCAGCTGAAGCGGGCGTCGGTGCGGACCGGGTATGGGTTCTGGTGGATCTGCGCCGGCGACCAGCCCAGGAACCTGCCGGTCGCCCCGGACCACGACGCCTATCCGGAGCGGACCGTCTGGCTCGACCCGGTGAGGGTGGAGTCGTCGGCTCCCCGGATCATCGAGAACTTCCTGGATCTCGCCCACTTCCCGTTCGTGCACACCGGGTACCTCGGCCAGGAGCCCCACACCGAGGTGGCCCGCTACGGGGTCGAGGCCAGCGATGACGAGCTCCGGCTGACCGACTGCGTGTTCTGGCAGCCCAATCCGGGACCGGCCGCGGCCGGCGGGGGACCGGTCCGCTACCGGTACTCGGTGTCGCACCCGTACGCGGCCACGCTGACCAAGATGCCGTCAACCGACGAGGGCGACCTCGCCGGGGGTTTCACCATCCTCATCGTGGCCAGCCCCGTCACCGAGACCGAGTGCGTGGTGTGGCGCTCTACCGTGGTCCACGACACCTTCGCCGACCTCGACGCCCAGCAAGCCTTCAACGACCTGATCTTCTCCCAGGACATCGACGTGGTCGAGTCGCAGCGACCCCGCCGCCTGCCGGTGGACCCGAGGATGGAATCGCATCAACCCGCCGACGCGGGCAGCCTCGCCTACCGCAAGTGGCTGGGCGCGCGGGGGATCCGGTATGGCACCATCTCAACCTAGAGCGGGCGGCAAATGCGAGGACCATGACCGGAGAAGCGGATCTGGCCGGCTTCGTGCGGGGGCTTCCCAAGGCCGAACTGCACCTGCACATAGAGGGGACCCTGGAGCCGGAGATGCTCTTCGAGCTGGCCGGACGCAACGGCGTCGAGCTGCCCTTCGAGGACGAGGCCGCGGTCCGGGCCGCCTACTCGTTCACCGACCTCCAGTCGTTCCTGGACATCTACTACCAGGGCGCGGCCGTGCTGCAGACCACCCAGGACTTCTACGACCTGATGGCCGCGTACTTGCGCAGGGCCCACGCGGACGGGGTGAGGCGGGCGGAGATGTTCTTCGACCCGCAGACCCACACCGAAAGGGATGTGGGATTCGACGTGTTCATGGAGGGCTTCACCGCGGCGATGGCCGACGCCGAGGCCCAGTGCGGGATCTCCTCTGCGCTCATCATGTGCTTCCTGCGGCACCTTCCCGGCGAAGCCGCCTGCGAGACGTTCCGGGCCGCCGAGGGCTGGCTGGACGGCATCATCGGCGTGGGACTCGACAGCTCCGAGGTAGACCATCCGCCCGAGGACTTCGCCGAGGCCTACGCCATGGCCCGGGCCGCCGGCCTGCGGCCGGTGGCCCACGCCGGCGAGGAGGGACCGCCCGCCTACATCACCGGAGCCCTCGATGCCCTCGGCGCGGAGCGGATCGACCACGGAGTGCGCTGCACCGAGGATCCCGACCTGGTGGCCCGGCTGGTGGCCGAGCAGACGCCGCTGACGGTGTGCCCGCTGTCGAATCTGGCCCTGTGCGTGGTCGACGACTTGGCTGATCACAACCTCAAGCGCCTGTACGACGCCGGGCTCAAGGTCACCATCAACTCCGACGATCCGGCCTACTTCGGCGGTTACGTGGTCGACAACTACCTGGCGGTGGCGGCCGCCCTCGGCCTCTCGCGAGAGGAGTTGGCCCGCTGCGCCCGCAACAGCCTGGAGGCCTGCTTCGCGCCCGAAGCCCAGAGGAGCGCCTGGAAGGCCGAGATGGACGCCTACGTGGGCTCCGCCTGATGATCATGGGTGGATCCGGTCGCGTGCCGATCTTCGCCTACTGTGGCGACTGCAAACACGAGCGGAGGCTGTCATGACAGTGGCAGAGACCAGCATCCGGGGCTGTTCCGATCCGGTGATCCTGAATCATTGGCACGCGGTGGCCGATCTCGACGAGATCCGTCGAGGTCCGCTGCACACCCTGCTGCTGGGGGAGCCGCTGTCCTGCTGGCTCGACGGCGACGGCACCTTCCGGGCCCAGACCCGATCCGGCCGCGAACTGGAAGTGCGCACCGACTACGGCTTCGTCTGGACGGCTCTGGGGGAGCCCGACGGCGACGTCTTTCCCGTTCCGGAAACCGATGAGGACGACCGGCGAACCCTCAACGCAGTGACCGTCGGCATCGAGGTCTCCGCCCCCCGCGCGGTGGAGAACTTCCTGGACATGGCGCACTTCCCCTACGTGCACGCGGGCATGCTCGGCGAGGAGCCCCACACCGAGGTGGCCGAGTACCGCGTGGTGGAGCAGGACGGGGAGCTGTGGGCGTTCGACTGCTCCTTCTACCAGCCGCGCGCCGCGGCAGCCTCCTCGCAGGCGGTTCTGGCCGAGTACATCTACCGGGTGCCCCATCCCTACAGCGCCATGCTCTACAAGTCGTCGCCGTCGGACGCCGAGCGGCTGGACGCCATCGGCATCTTCATCCACCCCCTCACCGACACCCGGATCAGAGCCCATCTGTTCCTGAGCGTGCTCGACGATGTGAGCACCGATCAGGAGATCCGCTGGTTCCAGCAGAACATCATCGGCCAGGACAAGCCCATCCTCGAGAACCAGCACCCCAAGCTGCTGCCGCTGGATCCCCGGGCCGAGACCCCGATCCGGGCCGACCGCTCCGCCATCGCCTACCGGCGCTGGCTCAGCCGCCTCGGCGTGACCTACGGGGTGATCCCCGCCGGAGCCACTACCTAGGTATGTCCCGCCAGGGGACGTCCCGGGCGAAGTCGGGCTCTCTCGGCAGGCCCAGGACGCGCTCGGCCACATTGTTGCGCATCACCTCGTTGGTGCCGCCGCCGATCGACACCGCGTAGCGTCCCATCAGCTCGTGGCGGGCCCATCGGGCCGGCTCGCCGGTGTCGGCCACCACGGCCAGGCCGCCGAGTTCCACGGCCAGGTCACCGCTGCGCCGCTTCGACTCGGCCGCGAACAGCTTCATGATCCCGGGGTCGATCGGGGGCCGCTCGCCCCGCCGCACCGCGTTCTGGATGGTCTCGCCCATCCAGCGCTGCATCCGCTCGCGGGCCCAGGAATCGACCAGCCGCTGGCGCACCAGGGGGTCGGCGAGGCGGCCGTGGCGCCGGGCCAGCTCCGACAGCGGCGCCACAACGCTGGTGCCCTTGCGGTCGCCGATGAACGCCGACTCGTTGAGGAGGACAGTCCGGGCCGGCCCCCAGCCGCCGTCGATCTCGCCCACAACATTGGCGGCGGGTACCCGCACATCGTCGAAGAAGACCTCGTTGAAGTGGGCCGAGCCGTTCATCTGTACCAGCGGTCGGGCCTCGATCCCCGGCGAATCCATCTCGACGAGCAGGAACGTGATACCTCGGTGCTTGGGCGCGTCGGGGTCGGTCCGCACGAGCAGGAACCCCCAGTCGCAGAACTGGGCCTGCGAGTTCCACACCTTCTGCCCGTTCACCACGAATTCGTCGCCGTCGCGCTCGGCCCGCATGGACAGCCCGGCCAGGTCGCTCCCCGCGCCCGGCTCGCTGAACAGCTGGCAGAAGGCCAGCTCCCCAGCCAGCAGCCCCGGCACGAAACGGAGCTTCTGCTGCTCGGAGCCGTGCCGCAGCAGCGTGGGTCCGAGCATGGCGATGGTCGCACCGATGAACCCGGGCCACTCCTCGTAGCCCGCCGCCACCTCGGAGAAGATGCGAGCCTGCCAGGGCTCGCCCCCGCCCCCGCCGTAGGCGCGGGGCCACGTGAGACCGGCCCAACCGTGCTCGAACAGCGTGCGCTGCCACGTCCGCCCGTTCTGGAAGGACTCCTCGGCCCGGGCCTCGTCGACATAGAGCGGGACTCGCCACAGGTCGTCGTAGGACCGGACGGTGGCGTGGCGGTCGTGCCAGTCCCGCACCCTGGCCCTGAACTCGGCCTGCTCCGCGGTGTCGTCGGAGTTCCCGGGGAGCTGATCGGAGCGGTGTCGGACCACGGGACCCTTTCTATTGCTTCCATTGCGTTCTTTGGTGCTGGGTTGTCGCCGTTACCCTCTGCACCTGTGGCTGAGGAGCACAGCGAACGCTACGGCGTGAGTGATGCTGAGGCCGACATCGAGCGTGTCCGGCTGGCGATGCTCTCCGAGGCACGCGACCCGGTCACCTTCGCGCTGCTCGACCGGGTGGGCGTGGCCGCCGGAATGCACGTGCTCGAGGTGGGCGCGGGCACCGGCAGCGTGTCGGCCTGGCTGGCCGGGCGGGTGGGGTCCAGCGGCAGGGTGATGTCCACCGACATCGACCTAAGGTTCCACGCCGGGATGCCGCCGAACGTGATCGTGCGGCAACACGATGTGACCTCCGAGAAGCTGCCCTCGGAGCATTTCGACCTGGTGCACGCCCGAGCGGTGATCCAGCACCTTCCCGAGCGGGAGGACGTGCTCGCCCGGCTGCTGGAGGCCCTCAAGCCGGGCGGTGCGATGGTCATCGAGGACGGCGCCATGCTCGAGTTCGCCGAGCAGTCGCTGCCCGAGCCCTACCGGTCCGTCCACCGGCTCATCGCGGGCGCGTCCCACGAGGAATGGCGGGATCCGAACGCCGGAGTGCGTGTGCTGGGATGGATGCGCGACCTGGGCATGGAGGGTCTGGAGGTCACCGGGGACGTCTGGACGATGCGGCCCGGTGAGCCGGCGGGGGAGTGGTGGTTCCTCGCCCTGGAGCGGGCCGTGCCCCGGCTCATCGAGTTCGGGGTGGTGTCCGAGGCGGACGGCTCGACCCTGCTGGCGCAGGTGCGCGAGCCGGGTTTCGCCATGTTGAGTCCCACGTCCATCGCTACCGTGGGGCGTAAGCCAGCCGACCGATAGGGAGCCCGCAGTGAAGTTCGCAATGTTCTACGAGATCCCGGTGGCTCGACCGTGGTCGCGTCAGAGTGAGCATCAGGCCTACCAGGAGGTGGTGGAGCAGGTGCGCCTGGGAGACCGGGTCGGGTTCCATTCGGTGTGGACGGTGGAGCACCACTTCCTCGAGGAGTTCTCGCACTGCTCCAATCCCGAGGTGCTCTACGGCCACCTCGCCGCAGTCACCGAGAACTTGCGGCTCGGCTACGGCGTGCGGCTCATGCCCAAGCCCTACAACCACCCGGTGCGCACGGCCGAGTCGGTGGCCGTGCTCGACCTGCTTTCGAACGGCCGGGTGGAGCTGGGCACCGGCCGCTCGGCCACCCGGGCCGAGCTGGAGGGTTTCGGGATCCATCCCAGCGAGACCCGGGCCATGTGGCGCGAGGCCCTGGAGATGACCGTGGCCGCGATGACCACCGACGAGCTGGAATGGGACGGCCACTACTGGCAGATGCCGCCTCGCCGGGTGCTGCCCAAGCCGCGGCAGTCGCCGCACCCCCCGCTGTGGGCCGCCACCAGCTCCGACGGCGGGCACCGCATGATCGGAGAGGCGGGCTTGGGGCTGCTGTCGTTCTCGGTGGGCACACCCCCCGAGGAGCTGGCCCGGCGAATCGCCATCTACCGGGAGGGCATCGCCGCATGCACCGACCCGATCGGGCGGTTCGTGAACGACCGGGCCGCCACCTTCACCATGGTCAACGTGGCGCCGACGGTGTCCGAATCGGTCGAGGTGTCGGCCGAGTCCTTCGAGTGGTATCCCAAGGCGGGGGCCCGCCTCATCGGGTCGGTGGCCCAGTGGCTGCGGGAGATGGAGGACGAGCTGGGCACCTACGACTACCTGGGCCGGACCGCGGACCATGTCGAGGACGGCTCGATCGAGTACCTCACCATGGACTACCTGATGGAGGCCAACGCCTGCGTATGCGGCGACCCCGATCGGGCCATCGAGATGTTCCGGGCCTACCAGGCCACCGGCTGCGACTTGGTGTTCTGCCTGTTCAACCCGTACAAGGTGCCCCACGACAAGGTCATGCAGACCATCGAGCTGATCGGCACGAGGGTGATCCCGGAGTTCGGGTGACCGGCGTCGGAGGCATAATCAATAGAGACATCAATAGAGACACGAGCGCTTGGAGGAGAGTCGAATGGGTGAGGCATACATAGTCGACGCCGTCCGAACCCCGACCGGACGGCGCGGCGGCGGGCTTTCCGAGGTGCATCCCGCCGACCTCGGGGCGGCCGCCATCAAGGCGCTGCTGCGCCGCACCGGGGTCGACCCCATGGCTGTCGAGGATGTGATCTTCGGCAATCTCGACAACGTGGGCCCCAACGCCGGGGACATCGCCCGCACCTGCTGGCTGGCCGCGGGCCTGCCCGAGGCGGTTCCCGGCGTCACCGTGGATCGCCAGTGCGGCTCGGGCCAGCAGGCGGTCAGCTTCGCGGCCATGGGCGTCATGGCCGGGGTGAACGACGTGGTCGTGGCGGGCGGCGTCCAGAACATGTCCATGGTGCCCATCGGAACCGCGCTGATCGCGGCCGAGCCTCTGGGCCACGCCGATCCGTTCGGTGGCTCGGCGGGATGGGTGCAGCGCTACGGCACCCAGGAGGTGTCGCAGTTCCGGGGCGCCGAGATGATCGCCGAGAAGTGGGACTTCAGCCGGGCCGACATGGAGGCCTACGCGCTGGAGAGCCACCGCCGGGCCATCCAGGCCATCGACGAGGGGCGATTCACGGCCGAGATCGAACCGGTTGCCGGCGTGACCACCGACGAGGGTCCCCGCCGCGACACCTCCCTTGAGAGGATGCAGTCGCTGCCGCCGCTCACCGAGGGCGGGCGGCTCACCGCGGCGGTCTCCAGCCAGATCAGCGACGGGGCGGCCGCGCTTCTGGTGGCCTCCGAGAGGGCCGTGGAACAGCACGGACTGGAGCCCAGAGCCCGAATCCATCACATGTCGGTGCGGGGCGACGACCCGATCTACATGCTGACCGGCCCCATCCCGGCCACCGCCTACGCGCTGGAGCGCACCGGCATGGCCATCGACGACTTCGACCTGTTCGAGTGCAACGAGGCGTTCGCGCCGGTGCCGATGGCCTGGATGCACGAGCACGACATCCCCCACTCCAAGGTCAACGTCAACGGCGGGGCCATCGCGCTCGGCCATCCGCTGGGCTGCACCGGAGCCAAGCTGATGACCACCCTGCTGCACGAGTTGGAGCGCACCGGTGGACGCTGGGGCCTTCAGACCATGTGCGAGGGCGGCGGCCAGGCCAACGTCACCATCATCGAGCGCTTGTGAGCGATCTGGATCCCGGGACGCGGGGCCGCTCCGGGGTGAGCGGCCTGGCGCAGGACAAGGTGGTGCTGGTCACCGGTGCGGCCGGTGGCATCGGCCGGGCCGCGGCGCAGCAATTCGCCGTGCAGGGCGCAGCCCACGTCGTCGTGGCCGATATCGACGCCGAGGGTGCGCTCGCCACGGCCGCCGCCATCAGCGAGGCCTCGCCGGAACCTGCAGGAGCCTCGGCTGTGGCCGTCGACGTGACCGATGAGGCCGCCGTCGTCTCGATGGTGGACGGGATCGTCGCCGATCACGGCCGTCTCGACATCGCCTTCAACAATGCCGGGATCGCGGACCAGATGTCGGAGTTCCACAATCTCGACAAGGCCCGCTGGGACCGCATGATCGCAGTCAACCTGACCAGCGTGTTCCTGTGCATGAAGCACGAGTTGCGCCACATGGCCGAACAGGGCGGCGGCGCCATCGTCAACACATCGTCGGGAGCGGGGGTCGTGGCCGCTCCGGGACAGCCCCACTACACCGCGGCCAAGCACGGTGTGGTCGGGCTGACCAAGGCGGCCGCGCAGGAGTACGCCCGCCGGGGGATCAGGGTCAACGCAGTGCTGCCGGGCTCGACCGACACGCCGATGATCCGGCGCTTCATCGGCGACAACGCCGAGATCGCCAAGATGATCGCGGCCACCAACATCGGCGGCCGGATGCTCACTCCCGACGAGGTGGCCGAGACGGCTGTGTGGCTGGCCTCCGACGCGGCCGGCATGGTCAACGGCCAGTCGCTGATCGTCGACGGCGGCGGGCTGGTTCGCTGAAGAGGTCCCGGTCCTTCGGTCAGGTCAGGGCAACATCGACGCGGCTTGACGCCTCGTCCTCGGTCACATCGAGCGCGAACGACAATTCCGAGACCAGCACGCTGCGGGCCGTGTTGTAGAGCGTCTTCTCGCCGGCGGAGAGCCCCTTGGCCCGCTCCCGCAGGGCCAGGTTGCGCACCACCTCGGCCACCTGGTACACGTCGCCCGACTTGAGCTTCTCCTGGTGGTTCTTGTAGCGCCGCGACCAGTTGGCGGGCTCGCGCACATCACGGCGGGCCAGCACCTCGAAGAGGTCGTCGACGTCCTCGGTGCTGATGGGCCAGCGCATCCCGACGTCCTCGGCCCTGTCGGCGGGCACGGCCACGGTCATCTCGCCGTGGGTCATGCGCAGCACGAGATAGTCCTGCTCCTCGCCGAAGGCGGCGCGCTTCTCCAGCCTCACAATCTCGGCGGCACCGTGATGCGGGTACACAACCCGATCACCGACCTTGAAGCTCACTCTGCGAATTCTACCGCCCGCTCGGCCTCTAGCGCGGCTCGACTGCCGTACCCAGAAAGGCGAGGGCGGAGGCGGTCCTTTGAGCGGAGTCCTGTAGCAGCCCCGGATCGCGGCCGGTGTCGCGCAGAACGTCGACGATCTCGAAGTTGGAGCGATCCACCCACGTGGGGGTGTGGGCGACCTCGGTAACCGACCACCGGCCGGTGGCCTCGTCCTCGGTCACCGTGAGATGGACGATCACGCCGTCCTCGGTGGGCAGCGGGCATTCGGCGCAGGTTTCCGGGGACTGGTTCGACAGGAAGTTCCCCAACCCGTACACGATGAACTCCCCGCCGATCTGGACTACCGGCTGCACCATGTGGGTGTGGTGGCCGAGGATCAGGTCGATGTCGGGGGAGGCCAGCAATCGGGGCCCGAGGCCGACCTGCATCCCGTCGGGTTCGCTGGTGTAGTTGGTGCCCCAGTGCATTGACAGCATCACGAAGTCCGCGCCCGCGGACCGTGCCCTCCGCGCCTCGTCGAGGATCGTCGCCTCGTCGATGACATTGGACAGGTACGGCTCGTCGGGATCGAGCTCTCTGTTGGTGAAGCCGTAGGTGTACGAGAGGTGTGCGACGGTGGCGTCACCCGCCTCGATCAGCGTGACCTCGTCGCGGGCTTCCGGCGACAGCGCCATGCCGGCGTGGGCTACCTGGGCCCGGTCAAGGGCGCCGATCGTGCCCACGATCCCGTCGCGCCCGGCGTCGGTGGCGTGGTTGGAGGCGAGCGAGCAGGTGTCGTAGCCGGCGTAGGCGATCGCCTCGGCCAACTCCCTGGGCACGAGGAACGCGGGGAAGTAGGAGAGACGGGCGTTGTTGGGCGACATCGGGCTCTCCACATGGCACACGGCCAGGTCGGCTTGGCCGAGGATCGGCGCGACGCTGGAGAACATCGGCGCGAAGTCCCAGCCGTCGGCGGTGCGGGCCGCGTCAGCAACCGACTCGTGGATGAGCAGGTCGCCGGTGGCCGCGATCGTGAAGGAGGACGGCCCGTCGTCAGCCGCCGCGGTGACGGTGGGCCCCTCGGCGCCCACCGGCGGGTTCTCGGACGGGGTGGTTGCGGTCTCGGCTTGTGCGGGCTCTGGCCGGGCAGCCGTGTCGGAGCCGTCGTTGTCCAATGCGATCGATGCCGCCGCGCCGGCCACGAGCAGGATGAACAGCATCCAGGCCACCCCCCGCTCCAGAGGAGATCGCGGCTCCATGACTGTTCGGGCCTCAGGCCGTGCCGATGTCGGACCGCAGGCCCCGGCCTGGGGGCTGGACCGCGGTGAAGCCGTCGGGCGATCGAACCACCTGGCCCTCGACCACCACCCATTGGATGCCGGCGGACTCCTGAGCGGGGTTGGCGATCGTGGACCGGTCAGTGACGGTGGCCGGATCGAACACGGTGATGTCGGCGTCGGCGCCGATGCCGAGCCGGCCCTTGCGCAGCAGAGCCGGGCAGCGGCCCTCGAGCAGGCGGGCCGGCTGGATCGTCATCTTGGCGAGTGCGGTGGGGAGGTCGAGAACCTGCCGCTCGCGCACGTAGTGCCCGAGCACCCGGCTGAAGCATCCGGTCGACCGCGGGTGGTTGTTGTGGGACTGCTCGAGGATGGCGTCGCTGCCCACCATCACGAAGCCGGCCTGCAGCGGCAGGTCCACGTCCTCAGGCGACATGGCGAACGCGGCCGTGAGGCTGTTGGCCGCGTAGGCGTCGGCGAAGGTCTGCTCGGTCAGGCGCTCCGACGTTCCCGCCACCTGCAGATCGCCGTAGCCGATGCCGTACTTCTCCTGCCAGTCCTGGTAGCGGGCCGACTTCAGGTACGTGGCCCAGAAGGTGTACGGGTAAATGCAGGCTGTCATGGACAGCCCCTCGTCGATGGCGTCGCCGATGCGTCCGAGCGCCTCGGCCATCACCCCGGTGCCGCCCGTCGAGTTGATGTGCTCGACATGGACATGGGCCCCGGTCTCGCGGGCCGCGGAGACGAGCTCGCTGATGGCCTGGAGGTTGGTGCCGGGTGGGAGGTTGTCGGAGTAGCGGGCGTGCACGCACAGGGGAACGCCGTGCTCCGCGGCGATCGCGGCGTGGGCCAGCAGCGCGTCCGCGCTAGTTCCGGGTGTGTACTCGGGCTGCATGTGCAATCCGATGAACCCGTTGCGCAGGTCGGCGCGGGCGTCCTCGAGCATGGCCTCGAGCGTGCTGCCCGCCGCCGTGTCGTAGGGCTCGAGGCCGTGCACTTGGCGCACGAAGGCGTGGTCGGAGGCCCCGCCGAAGTGGATCGGCGAACTGCCGTCGGGATGGGCCGCGAACCAGTTGGTAGCGCGGTTGTCGAGACCGTGCATCCCGAGGTTGGTGGTCACGCCGTCGGCCAGCTTGAACCACTCGCCGTAGCCGTTGGGGCTGTACGACAGGATGTCGATGAAGCCGGGCGACACCACCAGGCCGGTCGCGTCGATGGTGGTGGCTGCCTGCAGGGGCGGGGCGTCCGGGTCAGCCGAGATGGCCGCGACCGTCGAGCCGCGTATGCCGATGCTAGCCACGTGGTCGAACCCCGAGGCGGGGTCGATGACGCGGCCGCCGACGACGGCCAGGTCGAACGGCTGATCAGTCCCCTGTGCCGCCGACTCGTCCAGCACCGGCACCGGCGGCGGCTCGGTCGGCGCCGCCGGTTCGGAGACGACCGTTGCCGGTGCCGAGGCAGTCGGGGCATCGGCCGGTTCGACCGGTGTGGCCGTCTGCTGCTGCTCGGGAGCGGGAGCCTTGCCGGATCTCAGCCGGCGGAGCACGGCAACGTTGGTGACCCCGAAGCCCAGTGCTATCAGCAGGCGGCGACGGGCGATGGATCCGCCGCTCGGTTTCGGCCCACTCACGACGAGCCAGCATAACGGCGCGCCCTAGGCCCGAATGTGCCCGCGGCGCCGGCGCTGAAGCGGACCGTACACCTCGCCCAGTGCGAGGCGGAGGTCGCTCGCCAAGCCTCGGTCGACGCGCCCGCACAGCCAATCCAGGGTGCTGGGAGGATCCGGGACCCGGCTGAGCACCCAGCGGGCGAACGATCCGTCGTCGAGCCACTCAGCGATGTCCGGGGTGAGGCCGGGGAGGATCGCCGGCGCGGCAGCAGGTTGATCGACGACCCCGAGACGCAGAGACGACCACGTGTTCCGCTCGTGGAAGCCCTGCCTCAGATGGAGCGTCATGCCGGGCGTCAGCGGCTCGGCCGAGCCGTTGAGCGGATAGAGCCGTGAGAGGCCGTCCCAACTCAGCGGGCGCCGGGTGCAAATCCCGCCGCGCCGGTCGAGCAGTCTCGACAGCCGGTGCAGGAACACGCCGTCCGGGAACCACACCGCAGGGGAGGAGCACGGCGGCGTGCCCTGGCCCAGGGCGCGGAGGCCCGCGTCGAGCAGGGTCCCCGCCACCGCGTCGAGCGTCTCCGCGCCGTGGCCGGGCTGCTCGCGGAACAGGGCCGAGGAGTTGCGGTGCCGATCGAGCGACCACGCCAGCACGCCGCTGCGGCGGCGGCCGTCGGGCCACAGCGTCTCGCACTGCGTAGTGGCCGCCACGGCCACGGTCTCCGGCGGGCATCTCAGGCCGATCATGGCCATCACGCCGCTGGAGGGAGGATCGACTGCGGTGGTTGCTCCGGTGGCCGCGGCCATCACCGCGCCTCCGGCCGGCAGGTCCAGGGCATGGGATGCGAGATCCAACAGCAGCGGATCTTGGTGCGTTCCGCCCGCTCGGGCGCTGCCTGCCGCCAGCGTCGCGCTTGCGGGGTGCTTGCGCTCCACTACGAGGCCGTCGTCGAGCCTGGAGAAGTAGGGGAGGAGCCGATGACTGGTATGCATGGGACAGGGGCCTTTCGCCTTGCGGAGTGCAGGCGGCCCGTTGTCCCGGGCTGCGAGGAGAGCGCTCAGCGCTCGCCGCGATTATGGAGCGCGGCTGTGACACCGCTCCTGGATGGGCGTCAGCGGTGCGCCGCAGCGGCGCCGGTGCCGTCGGCCTGTGTCAGGAGGAGTGTGTCGCGATCAGATCGTCGACCGAGCTCCAGCCGTCGAACAGCACATGCACGCCTGGATGCTGCACCACCGAGCGGTTCCACGGCTGCGGCAGCACCCACACCGGCTTCTCGGCCTCCACCAGGCGCTTCACGCGCCGGGGCGCGTCGTCCACCCAGACATCGGCATCGAGGCCTACCGGGTCCTCGGTGAACACGATGTCGTCATCGCCGATGCCCAGCTGCGGCTGACCGGCGAACCACTGACGGGCGATGTCGCGGGTTGTGTCCTGGTCGTCGGGATTGTTGCCGACCATGTGGTCGCGCCGGGTTACCGCCACGACCCTGAAGCCGGCCGATTGCAGCTTGGCAATTCCGGCCTCTGAACCTTCGACGAGCTTGAGTCGCCCCGACATCGGAGACAGCAGGAAGTCGCGGATCGTGCCGGCCGGGTCGTCCACGCCCCATTCGGAGAGGTCCCAGGAGACGTTCAGCGCCAACTGCCGATCGGCGACCGCGTGCCGGGCGGCTACATGGGCTCTCAGGCCCTTCACCCAGTTTGCGATGACTCCGTCCATGGTGAGGGCCACGGTCGGGGAGCTTGAGTTGGAGGATGCAGATGATGGCGGCGTCATGTGGTGGCAGTGTAAGGGCTTCGCCGGCCGGCTCCATGATCTGACGGGCGGTTGTGTTGGCCGCCCGCCTGCTGGTCCTGTATTTGATCGACTATATGATGCCGGTGCCGCTCTAGGGACGGAGATCCGATGTCGGAAGCCTCGGCAGATCTGCTAGGACGCCGCGTCATCGCGGATGCGATCGCTGCCGCGGGGATCGGCACAGTGTTCACGGTGGCGGGCGGGCACTTCCTGCCCACATATCACGAGCTGGGCCGTACCGGCTCGGCAACGGTGGTTCCGGCCCGCCACGAGCAGGGGGCCGGGTACATGGCATCGGGCTACGCGCTGGCCAGGGGCGAGCCCGGAGTCGTCCTGTCCGGAGCTCCCGGACCGGGTGCCACCAACCTGGTCACATCGGTCGCCAATGCCCAGGCCGACTCGATTCCGCTGCTGGTTCTCACTGCACAGGTCGACCGGCGGTACGTGCACCGCAACATCTTGCAGTACTGCGACAACGTCGGGCTTCTCGCGCCGTTCTGCAAGAGGTCCGTGCAGGCGGCCTCGCTCGACGAGGTCCCCAACCTCATCGCCACCGGCCTGCAGCTCGCCGGGTCCGGGCGGCCCGGCCCCGTGCACATCGCCCTGCCTCAGAACCTTCAGGCCGACACCGCGGGGCCAGTCGAACCGCTGCGGCCCCGGGCCGACTCGGCGGCAACTCCGGCCCCATCGACCGTCGACGAACTCGTAGGGCACTTCGAGCGCTCGCAGCGCCCGGCTGTTCTGGCCGGTCACGGCGTGCTCCGCAGTTCCGGCAGCGCCGCTCTCGTGGAGTTGGCCGAGCGGCTCGGCGCGCCCGTCGCCACCAGCCGCTCCGGCATAGGGAGCATCCCCACCGACCATCCGCACAGCGTCGGCATGCTCGGCTTCTACGGCACCGACACCGCCCGCGAGGCCGTCGGCTCGGCCGACCTGGTGCTGGTCGCGGGGTGCGCGCTCGGAGAGCAGACGACTTTCGGCTGGCGCCCCGACCTGTTCTCCGGCGGGGCGAAACTGGTTCAGATAGACGCGGACTCCTCGCAGATCAACCGGGTCTATCGGGTGGACCAGGGGATCGTGGGCAGCGTGGGAGCGGTCCTGGCTGCCACCTCCCCTCGGGTCGCTCAGCGTGAGCCGTGGTTCACCCGCAAGCCGCCTCGCACGTCGCCGCAGAATGATCCCGCCCGTGGCCTGAGCGCAGCCTCGGTGCTCGCCGCGCTCAACAGGGCGATGCCGGACGGAGCGGTGGTGTCGGCCGACATCGGCAACCACCGGCTGTGGGTGTGCGAGCAACTCGACGTGCTCAGGCCCGAGGGCCTGTTGCAGTCCTGCGAGTTCGACGCCATGGGATTCAGCCTCCCCGCGGCCATCGGGGCCGCGGTAGCCCTGCCCGGCACGACGGCGGTGGCCATCGCGGGTGACGGGGGCTTCGTGCACACGATGGGCGAACTCGTCGTGGCCCAGGACCTGGGGCTGCCGCTGGTGTCGGTCGTGTTCGTCGACGGCGCGCTCGGCATCCTGCGCCACCAGGCGGAGGCGATGTACGGCGAGGACCACTACGTCCGCCTGGGATCCATCGATTTCGCCGCGGCCGCTCAGGCCTTCGGAGTCGCCGCTCGCACCGTCGGCGAGGAGGCCGACCTGGACGGCGCGTTCGAGTGGGCCCTGTCTCTGGGAGGACCGGCACTCCTGGCCGTCGACATCGATCCCGAGGAGGTGTTCCCGCCGCTGCGCACCAAGATCGAGCAGCGCAAGATCGACCTGATGGGCCAGTAGCTCCGGTGCGGCAGAGACGACGATCTCTAGGCGGGGCTGCCAACCGGTGCAGGGTCCCGCATGTGAGGCAGGGGCCTGTTCAGGCCGACTTCTGCTCGGGTTCCGTCGACCCCATCTCGAACGTCTCGGCCAGCGCCGCAACGGCGTGTTCGTGATGCTTGTGGCTCTCATCGATGAACGCCCCAGCGTTGCCGTCGGCGACGGCCTTCATCATCCGTTGATGCTGGTCGTGCACGAGCTGGCGGTTCTCGGGTGACATCAGGTAGCGCAGGCGGTAGCGGTCCGACGAGTCCCACAGGATCCGCAGCACCCGAACGAGCTGGGGCATCTCGGCCGCCTCGAACAGGGTGAAATGGAACCGCCGGTTCACCGCGGTCAGTGATATGACGTCGTCCTGCACCTCGTCCATCTCACGGACGATCTCGCGGAGTCGGGCGACCGTCTCGCCCCGAAGCCGCGGGATGGCCCGGCTGACGGCCTCGGTCTCGAGGAGCTCGCGGATCCGGTAGATCTCGATGAGGTCGTCCACATCGAGGGCCGCCACCACATAGCCGCGGTGCGGTCGGTAGTGGACGTGGCCTTCTCCTTCGAGGATCCGCAGCGCTTCTCGCACCGGCACGGCCGACACGCCGAGTTCGTCACCCAATGCGTCCGGGCGTATGGACACGCCCGGCGCGAGCCGACCGTCGAGGAGCTGCTCGCGGATCTCCGCGAGAACAGCCTCCTGTGCGGTCTTGGGCCTCTCGAACGAACTCACAATTCCCCATCATGCCACGAACGCGCGGAGTTGACATCCGATTGATGATTTCCTATAAAGTTTGCCAGTCTCAAGACGGAGGGAGACCATCATGAGCCAGACCACGAATCGGACCAGGTGGCTGCGTTGGCTGGCGGTGCCGTTGGCCGCGGCCCTGCTGTTCACAGCCTGCGGTGACGACGAAGAACCCGAGCCGGCCACCCCGGCCCCGGCTGAGGAGCCTGAGCCGGCTGCTGAGCCCGAGCCTGAGCCTGAGCCGGCCGCGGAGCCCGAGCCTGAGCCGGCCGCGGAGCCCGAGCCCGCCGCGGAGCCTGAGCCCGAGCCGGAGCCTGAGCCCGCTGCTCCACCGGAGCCGATCGACATCCGGCTGGTCACGTGGGGTGGCGGCAAGTTCATCGACTTCATCGACCTGTATGTGGCCGAGGAGAACGGCTACTTCGCCGAGGCCGGCGTCACCCTCGAACAGCTCCCCGGCGCGGGTGCAGGCGACGCCGTCCGCCAGCTGGTGGCCGGCAACGCCGACATCGCCATGGCCGATGCACTGTCGGGCTTCTTCGCCACGATCGCGGGAGCGGATCTCGAGGGCATCTACTGTCCGTACACGCAGAACTGGATGACCATGCTGGTCAATACCGGAGCCGGCATTGAGAGCCCCGAGGACCTCCGGGGCAAGACGGTCGCAGTCACATCTCAGGCCTCCACCAGCAAGTGGTACGCGGCTCTGCTGCTCGCCGACAACGGCATCACCGAAGAGGACGTGACCTTCGCGGCCACCGGGATCGCCTTCGGAGAGGCCTTGCTCGGCGGCCAGGCCCAAGCCGCCTCGACATGGGGCTCGATCAACTGGGCTCTCCTGGAGGCCGGCGGCATCCCCGACGATCAGGTCGGCGACTACGAGATCTGGCAGTACGAGCAGGTGCCCGGCCCCAACGACGTGTACTTCGCCAACCGGAGCTGGGTGGACGAGAACACCGAAGGCGTAGGACGGTTCATCGACGCTCTGGAGAAGGCCAAGGTATGGATCCAGGAGAACCCCGAAGCTGCGGCTGAGATCGGCTCCCGCTACGCGGTCGGTGCCGACAACATGGATCGCAACCTGGCGGTGATCGACTACCGCATCCAGATGCAGAACAACGGTCCCGGCGTAGCCGAGAACGGCATGGGCTGGTGCGATGTGACCACCATCCAGGACGTGGCCGACCAGGCCACCGAGCTTGGGATCCTGCCCGACGCAGCCGACGCATCGGCGGTGATCTCCAACCGGTTCATCAATTAGATCGACAACTAGCCTGAACCCGGCGAGCACCCCAGCTCGCCGGGTTCAGGGGCACACCGTGAACGACCAGACCGGAGAACTCCCGGGGCGCGGCCACATCGAGATCGACGGCCTCACCAAGACCTTCGCGTCCGACGCAGGCGACATCACGGCCTTGGAGGGCATCGACTTCGACATAGCGCCCCGAGAGTTCGTCGGCATCGTCGGTCCCAGCGGTTGCGGCAAGAGCACCCTGCTGCGCTGCGTGGGCGGCCTCATCGCGCCCTCCACCGGCCAGGTGCGCATCGGCGGCGAGGTGGTCACCGCCCCCGACCGGCGCATCGGCTACGTCTTCCAGAAGGCGGTGCTGCTGCCGTGGCGCAGGGTCCTCGACAATGTGATGCTGCCGTTCGAGGTGATGCGCCGGCCCACCGAGGACGACCGGCGCAAAGCCATGGAGGTGCTGGAGATGGTGGGCCTCTCGGAGTACCTGCAGCACCGGCCGGGCGAGCTGTCGGGAGGCATGCAGCAGCGGGTGTCGGTGGCGCGGGCTCTGGCGGTGGAGCCTTCCATCCTGTTGATGGACGAGCCCTTCGGCGCCCTCGATGCCCAGACCCGGGATCTCATGAACCTCGAGCTTCTCCGCATCTGGCAGGAGTCCCAGACCACGGTGGTGTTCGTGACCCACGACATCGGCGAGGCCTTGTTCCTGTCCGACCGGGTGATGGTCATGTCGGCCCGCCCCGGGGGCGTGCAGGACGTGATCAACGTGGATCTGGAGCGGCCCCGCACCTTCGAGCAGGTCGAGGCGGACGAGAGGTTCTGGTCGCTGCGCCAGCGGATCCGGGAGCAGCTCGAATGAGCCCGGAGGGTGCGGCGTGAGGCGCTTCTGGCGAGCGGCCCGCTCGGAGAAGTGGATCGGCCGCGTGCTCGTGCTGGTGTCGGCTGTCGTTCTCATCGTGGTCTGGCACCTGTGGGCCCGGACCAACTCCCCGCTGATCCTTCCCGAGCCGGGCCCGGTGCTCGATCGCCTGATCGACTACATCACCTCGGGCCGGGCCAACCCGCACATCTGGATCACCGTCCAGGAGATCGTGCTCGGGTTCGCGCTGGGCGGTGTCGCCGGGATCGGCCTGGGCACCCTGGCCTCGGAGTTCGGGATCGCCCGGCGGGTCATCATGCCCTACGTCATCGTCACCCAGGCCCTGCCCAAGTTCGCGCTCGCTCCGATCCTGGTGATCTGGTTCGGGTTCGGGATGACGCCCAAAGTGATCATCGCCGCCCTCATCGCCTTCTTCCCGCTGCTGGAGAACACCTACCTCGGCCTCACCACCGCGCCGGCCGAGATGCTGGAGCTGTTCCGAGCCCTTAGGGCCTCCCGCTGGACGACGCTCACCAAGTGCAAGGCCCTCCACGCCGTTCCTGCCGTGTTCAGCGGTCTGCGCGTCGCGCTCATGCTGGCGCTGGTGGGCGCGGTGGTGGCCGAGTACGTGGGGGCCAACAAGGGTCTCGGCGCTCTGATCATCGTGTCGCAGGGCACGCTCGACACCGAGTTGATGTTCGTGGCCTTCGTGCAGCTGACCGTGCTCGGCCTGCTCCTCGACAAGATCCACGGCCTCGTGTACCAGCTGGTGATGCGCCGGCTGTACGGCTCGGTGGGCGCCGAGATGCGGGCCGCGGGAGTGTCGGTGTGAGTTCCAGCCTCGCAGGCCGGGGGCGGGGTCGATGATGGAGTTCGGCTGGCGCGTGCCCTCCTACGCCGGACCCCTGACCACGGCCGCCTCGGCCCGGTCGCTGGTTCCCTACTTCGCCCGGGTCGAGGAAGCCGGCTTCAGCGGGCTGTGGGTGATCGATCACCTGCTCGTGGCCCCGAACGTGTACTCGGTGGCCTGGCAGGATCCGATGATCACGCTCGCGGTGGCCGCGGGCGCTACCGAGCGGATCCGTCTGGGCACGGCCATCCTGTGCGCGCCGTTCCGCCATCCCACAATCATCGCCAAGGAGGTCGCCAGCCTCGACAGCCTCTCCGGGGGAGGTCGAGTGGTCCTCGGCATCGGCACCGGACACGACGACATGGAGTTCGCGTCGGTCGGGGTGTCCAGGCGCGAGCGTGGGCGGCGCACCGACGAGGCCCTCGAGCTCATCCGGCTGCTGCTCAGCACCGACGACGTGAGCTTCCGGGGCGACTACTACAGCGTCGCCGACGGCACCACTCTCTACCCCAGGCCCGCCCAGACCGTCCCGATCTGGATCGGCGGAGGATCCCAGGTGCACGTGGTCGACAACGTCGACACGCCGAACATGGCCCCGGCGGTGCTGGCCCGCATCGGTCGTCACGACGGTTGGATCTGCCGCTCGAGCGGCACCAGTCCCGAGATCGTCGCGAGCGACATCGCCTCGGTGCGCGGCTACCTCGGTGCCAGGCGGGACATGAGCACCTTCACCATGTCCCACGCCCAGTGGCTGCACATCGTGGACTCGGCCGACCGCCGCAAGGTGATCGCCGAGCAGCTCCGCGCCTACCGCACCGTCATGGACGTCAAGCGCTCCGACGAGGACCTGCAGAACGCCTACCTGTTCGGCACCATCGACGAGATGGCCGCCCGCATCCGGGCCCTGGCCAGAGCGGGGATCGACCACCTGATCATCAATCCGCTGACCGACGACCCCGCTCAGATCGACCTGTTCGCGAGCAAGATCATGGCCAACCTCTAGTCAGGCCTCGAACTCTGAGCGGCCGCTGGGCTGCGCAGGCCTGGCTCCAACGCACGACCCCCGGGAGATCAACAATGCAACTCGTACTGCACAACATCGGCGAGGTTCTCACCGGCGTGCTCGACGAGCCCACGCTGGAGGCGGACACCATCATCGTCGATGACGGCCGCATAGTGTCGTTCGACTCCGGCGCGGCCACCACCGCCGACACCGTGATCGACTGCAAGGGCATGACGGTCGCCCCGGGCCTCGTCGACACCCATATGCATCCCACTCTCGGCGACTACGCGCCCAAGCAGCAGTCGGTCGGGTACCTGGAGCGCATGATGCACGGTGCGGTCACCCGGGCGATATCCGCAGGGGAGGTCCACGTGCCGGGACGGTCCGGGGCCGAGTCGGCGCTCGGTATCGCTCTCGGGGCGTTCCACTGCTTCGAGCGCCACCGTCCCGCAGGCATCAAGGTGCACGGCGGAGCGATGCTGCTGGAGAAGGACACCGACTTCTCCCACATCGACCGGGCCTACGAAGCGGGTATGCGGATCATCGGCGAGATCGGCATCGGCTCGCTCAAGGACCCGGTGCGCTCCGGGGAACTGTCGACGCACGCCCGCGGGCTCGGGATGACGGTCCACATGCACTGCGGCTGCACCTCCGACCGGGGTCCGGGAGGCGACGAGCATCCCTATTTCTCAGCCGAGGACGTCCTGACGGCGGTTCCGTCGATCGCGTCGCACGCCAACACGTTCGCCTCCCTGTCCGACGACGACATCGACATGCTCTGCGGCGCCGACGGCCCGCCTTACGTGGAGGTGGTACAGGCCGGCGGCACCAGGCCGATGCTGCGGGTGGTGGAGGGGCTGGCTGACCGGGGCGAGCTTGATCGGCTGCTCATCGGCACCGACACGCCCACCGGCTACGGCGTCACGTCGCTGGGCATTCTCAAGACCATCGGCGACATCTGCTCGCTGGCCGGAATCGCTCCGGCGACGGCGTGGGCCGTCGCGTCGGGCCAGGCCGCCAAGGCCTTCGGCTCCGACGGCAACGTGATCGCTCCGGGGGCCGTGGCCGACATAGTCGTGATGGACACATCCCTGGGCTCGGTGTGCGACACGGCGGTGGAGGCCATCGGGGCTGGCGAGTTCCCCGGCGTGGCCGTGGTGATCACCGACGGCGTTGTGCGAGTGCGGGGTTCGCTGTGCACCCTGCGGTCTCGCCGGGTGGCCGACATCGGGGGCTGACGGCCGCGGCAGGCTGACGGCCGCAGAGGGCTGACGGCCGCAGAGGGCTGACGGCCGCAGAGGGCTGACGGCGTGCCGGTCAGTCCGGGCGGTCGAGGCCTACCACGCCGGCGTCTGCCAGGGCTGCGATCTGGGCGTCGCTGCGGCCCAGAGAGCGCAGGATCTCCTGGCTGTGCTGCCCGAGGCGGGGCGCCATGCCCTGCGGGGCCCAGGCCGTGCCCGCGAAATCGACCGGGGTGGCGACCATGGTGGATGTGCCGGCCCCGTCGGGCACGTCGACCAACCCTCCGGCCGCCAGGAACTGCGGGTCGGCCAGCAGGTCGTCGGGCGACTGGATGGGCGCCCAGAACAGCTCGGGCTCGGCCGCGAAAGCCCGGGCCCACTCGTCGAGAGACCGGGTGGCGAAGATCTCATCGAGCTCGACGACCAACTGCGTGGCGTTGTGGCGCCGGGCCCGGGGTGTGGCGAAGCGCTCGTCGTCGATCCACTCGGGCCGCCCCACCGCTCGGGCCAGCGGCTCCCAATGCCGTGCCGGTTCGAGGCCCACCAGCCAGAACCGTCGCCCGTCGCCCGCGGTGTAGTTGTTCATGGCGGGGTTGCCCATCGTGTCGCGGCGGCCGATCTGCAGCGTGAGTCCCCAACCCAATGTGATCGACAGGTCGAAGCTGATGGTGTAGGCGCCCTGGCGCAGCAACGAAGTGCTCACGAGCTGGCCCTCGCCGGTGCGCTGCCGGGCGACGAGCGCCGCGCACACGCCGGCCGCGGCGGCCAGGGCGGTGCTGTGGTCCCCCATGCCGCCCCGCTGGAACGGCGGATCACCGCCCTCGGGGGTCAGCAGATGGGCGATGCCCGAACGGGCCCAGAAGCCGGCGACATCGAACGCGCCGCTGTCGGCCTCGGCGCCCTCCATGCCGTAGCCGGTGACGGACGCGTACACGAGCCGGCGATGCCGGGCCGTTACCGACGGGTGGTCGAGGCCCAGACGCTCGAGTCCTCCGATGCGGACGTTGGTGACGAAGACATCGGCTTGGGCGAGGAGTTCCTCCATCACGGCCCGCCCGTCGTCGGTGGTGAGGTCCAGGGCGATGCTGCGCTTGCCCCGGTTGTCCATGTCGAACACCGGGTTGGTGGGCATGTCTCCGCCGAGAATGAACTGGAACAACCGGCCCGGATCGCCGCCGATGGGCTCTACCTTCACCACATCGGCGCCCCAGTCGGCCAGGATTCCCCCCGCCGCCGGCCCGGCCACCCACACGCCGAGCTCGACGACCCGGATCCCTTCCAACGGTCCAGCCATCGGAGCGGAACGGTAGCGTCTCGTCCCGGCCGGCGACTCCGTTGTGGCCACGACCCAGCCGCTCGGCCTCTTAGAGTGTCGGCGTGATTGCCGATGGCTGAAGTTGCGGCCCAGCCTCGAGGGCCGCTTGACGGAATTGTCGTTGCCGACTTCTCCCGGGTCCTGGCCGGCCCCCTGGCCGCGATGATGCTGGGCGACCTCGGCGCCGAGGTGACCAAGATCGAGCGACCCGGCCTCGGTGACGACACGCGCTCGTGGGGGCCGCCCTTCGCCGAGGACGGCTCGGCCACCTACTACCTGTCGGTGAACCGCAACAAGCGCAGCGTGACCCTCGATCTCGCCGACGAGGAGCAGCGCGCCCAGGCTCGGGTCCTGGCCGTGTCCGCCGACGTGGTGGTCGAGAACTTCCGGGCCGGCACCATGGAGCGCTTCGGCCTCGACTACGAGTCGCTGCGGGCCGACAACCCCGGCCTGATCTTCTGCCGGGTGAGCGCCTTCGGCCCCGATGGCGGCCGCGACCTGACGGGCTACGACTTCATCGTGCAAGCGGCCAGCGGGTTCATGAGCATCACCGGGGAGGCCGATAGGTCTCCGACCAAGACCGGCGTGGCCATAGTCGACGTCTTCACCGGCCTGTACGCCACCATCGGCGTTGTCGCCGCTCTGGCCGAGCGCCACACCAGCGGCGAGGGTCAGTTCATAGAGGTCAACCTGCTGTCGTCGGCGCTGGGAGCGCTGATCAACCAGGCGTCGGCGTTCGTGAACGCCGGTGTCGTGCCCGGCCGCATGGGGAACCTCCATCCGAGCATCACCCCATACCAGCCGTTCGCGACGGCCACCGCTCCGATCGCAATCGCGGCCACCAACGAGCGCCAGTTCGCCAACCTGTGCGAAGCGCTGGAAGCGCCCCATCTCGCTGTCGATGAGCGGTTCTCGTCCAACAGTTCCCGCGTCGAGCACCGCGAGGCGCTGACGGAGCAACTTGAGTCCGTCCTGCTCCGCCGGCCTTGCGAGCACTGGGTTGAGCGCCTGACTGCGCTCGGTATCCCCTCCAGTCCCGTCAACTCGATGGACGCCGCCTTCGCGCTCGCCCAGGATCTGGGTCTCGACCCGGTGCGCTGGCTACCAGCCGGTGACGGCCGGCAGGTCCCCACGGTCGCCAATCCCATCACTATGTCCAGGACGCCTGCGTCGCACCGGCTGCCGCCGCCCGATCTAGGTGCCGACACCGACGAGGTGCTGCGGGGTCTCAGATCCTGAAAGGAGTCGCCATGACCGGAGTCGACACCGAACTGAGAGACGCAGTCTTCGAGCTGATCGACGCAGACCGGGAGCTGCTGGCCGACACGTGCCTGGAGTTGGGGAACACCTACGCACCCTGCGGCCACGAGCAGCCCGTCGCCGACGCCGTCAGTGCGTGGTACGACCGTCACGGCATCGCCGCCCGCCAGCAGCAGATCCTGCCCGACCGATCCAACGTGGTGGCCGTGCTGCCGGGGTCGAAGCCCCGCGGCACGAGCCTCATCTTCAACGCGCATCTCGACACCGAGATCAGCGGCCCGGACCACGCCAACCTCATGGAGTCGAGCGACCCCAACCTGGTGGGCGCCTGGCGCGAGGGCGACCGCATCTTCGGCCACACCGTGCTCAACGACCGGGGCTGCATGTCGGTGTTCATGGTGATGGCCAAGGCGCTGACAGACGCCGGAGCCGGCCTGGGCGGCGACGTGATCCTTACGTCGGTGGTGGGCGAGACCGGCATGGCGCCCGTCGACGAGTACCAGGGCCTCAACTACGAGGGCAAGGGGTTCGGCAGCCGCCACCTCGTCGACCACGGCGTACGGGCCGACTACGCCCTGGTGGCCGAGACCACGGCCTGGTCGAAGTCGTGGATCGAGTGCGGCGCGGTGTACCTCAAGATCACGCTGCGGGGTCGCAACATGTACACGCCCCGGCTCATCCGAGAGCCGGACCTGCCCGACCATCCCAACGCCATCGTCAAGGGAGCGGTCGTGGCCAGCGTCCTGGAGGCATGGGGCATCGACTACGAGGAACGCAACTCCTACGTCTCGGAGCTGGGGGAGGTGCGTCCCAAGGCCCAGGTGGGCGCCATCAGGGGCGGCGTGCCGTACCGGCCCAACCGGTCCTCTCCCGTGTGCAAGCTCTACATGGACGTGCGCACGCCTCCCGGGGCCGACCAGGACGCGGTGGTCTCCGAGGTTCGGGCCGTGGTCAGCTCGGTGGACCCGGCGGCCGAGGTCGAGTGCTACATGGCCAAGGCGGGCCGGGTCGGCAGCGGAGTGGGGCCGCTCAGCGATGCCATTGAGGGTGCCTACGGCGAGATCGTCGGGGGCGCGACGCCGCCTCCCCAGGTGGCCCACACCTCCATGTGGCGCGACACCAACATCTTCAACGCGGTCGGGATCCCGTCGCTGACCTTCGGGCCGCCCCGCGGTTCGGCCGCGGTGCAGGGCACCGGCCACTTCGAGCTCGACGACCTGGTGGCCGCGGCCAAGGTCTACGCCGCGGTGGCCATGGACCTCTGCGCCTGAGGGCGCCCTCAGATCCGCCGGGCGGTGGCGGCGTCGAACCCGACTGAGTACTCCACCGGCGAGTCCTCCCGGATCCAGGATCCGTCGATTCGCAGGTCGAGCTGGGACCGGTCCACGGCCACCCGAAGCTCGGTGCTCTGGCCGGCGGCCAGGCGAACCTTGGCGAAGCCGACGAGGCGCTTGGGCGGGCGCTCGAAGGTCGAGCCGGGCACGCTTCCGTAGACCTGCACCACCGTGGAGCCGGCACGGTCGCCGGTGTTGGCGACGGCCACCACCATCTCGTCGCCTGCCGTCTCGGCCTCGCCCAGATCGAAGCTGGTGTAGCCCAGGCCGTGGCCGAAGGGCAGATGGGCTTCGGTGCCTCCGGCGTCGAGGTGCCACTGGCCGTGCAGCAGGCCGTAGTGGGCCGTGGTGGCGTCGCGGTCGAAGTCGACGAGGTCGGACTCCTCGTGCGGGATGGCGAACGGGAGCCGGCCGGTGGGCTCGGCCCGGCCGAACAGCACGTCGGCCAGGGCGTGGCCGCCCTCCGAGCCCGGGTACCACACCATTAGGGCTGCGTCGACCGTGCCCAGCCATGGCATGACGACTGCGCTGCCGGCCATCACCGCCACCACCACCCGGTCGCAGATCTCGGCCGCAGCCGCGATCAACTGCTCGTCCTCGGGGTGCAGGCGCAGCGAGGCCCGGTCGCCGCCCTGCGACGATCCGGCCACCGCGCCCCCGTCGCCGAATCCGGCTGCCAGCGCCTCGAATTGAGCGGGGTCGGTGAAGCCAAGTTCGGGGTCGTCCATCGGGGGTGCCAGCTCCATGAACGCGGCGCCGCCGTCGCCCATGTACTCGCCCTCGTCGTTACGGGTGTAGCCGACGACCACCACGGCCAGGTCGGCGTCGGCGGCCGGAGACGGGTCGCGCTCGCTGTGGACCACATCCACATGGGAGGACTCCAGCGCGGATTCGATGCCGGCGAGCAGAGTCACCGGGTCGGGCGTGTGCAGCACGTTGCTCGACCCGCCGTCGCCGAGATTGGGCACGGCCGCGAGCGGACCGAGCACCGCGACCTTCGACATCTCACTGGGATCGACGGGCAGGCATCCGTCGTTGCGGAGCAGAACCATCGATTCGACGGCAGCCTCGCGGGCCAGCACCCGGTGTTCGGCGCAGCCCACTACGGATCGGTCGGGGGCTTCGCGAAAGACCTGAGCGAAGCGCAGGAGGGTGGCGACGGTCTCGGCCACCCTTGTGTCGACATCGGCGATATCGAGTTCGCCCGAGGCGACCGCACCCGCCAGCACCGGATCCCGCTGCTGGCGGAACGGCATCTCGATGTTGCAGCCGGCCCGGACCGACTCCACCGGATCGCGCAGTCCCATGATGAAGTCGGTGATGACCAGGCCGTCCCAGCCCCACTCGTCTCGCAGGATCTCGGTCAGCAGCGGGCGGCTGTCGCCGCACCAATGGCCGTTGAGCGAGTTGTAGGCGCTCATCACCGCAGCCACGCCCTCTGAGGCCACCCGCTTGAAGTGGGGCAGGTACACCTCGTGCAGGGCCCTCTCGTCGGCGACGACGTCCACCTGGAAGCGTGCGTTCTCCATGGAGTTGCAGGCGAAGTGCTTCATGCACGCCATCACGTGGCGCTGCAGGCCCCGGGTGAGGGCGGCAGCCATCGCACCGACGTGGCAGGGGTCCTCGCCGTAGGTCTCCTGGGCCCGGCCCCAGGCGGGGTGGCGCAGCAGGTTCATGCACACTGCGCCGGTGAAGGTGGCTCCCGAGGCCCTCAGCTCGGCTCCAATGGCCTCGCCGATGACCTCCTCCAAGGCCGGATCGAACGACGCTCCCCGGGCCATCGAGACCGGGAACGTGGTGGCCGGTCCGATCACGCACCCGCGGGGCCCGTCCGCGAAGTTGAGCCCGGGTATGCCGAGCCGATCGACGCGGGCCGCAGGCCATCCGTGGGCGTGGTAGCCGCCGGTGGTCAGGTCGACGATCCCCGGCCAGAAGGGCTGCTCGCCGTCGAGGCAGCCCAGCTTCTCGTCCAGGGTCATCATGGCCACCAGAGCGTCGGCCTCGGCCCGGGCGTCGGCCCCCTGGGCCACCCGCGCCGCGGCATCATCGAACGCGGTCATGCGGCGAGGCTAGGTGCGCTGATCGAAGGCGACTTCGTTGGAGTCCTTGGTGCTGCTAGCGGAAGTCGCGGCTGGGGAGGGTGGCCGGCAGGGACAGGGGGGCCAGGTGCTCGGCGATGACGTTGGCGGTGCCCTCGTGGCGCTCCAGGCGGCCTCGCACCATCAGCGCACGCGACATCAGGACGGTCTTGCGGAACCGGGCCTGGCAGCCCTTCGACACGATCACGTTCACGAAGCCGGTCTCGTCCTCGAGGTTGATGAACATGGTGCCCCCCGCGGTCAGAGGACGCTGGCGGTGCGACACCGTGCCGGCCACCTTCACCCGCCCGACCGGGCAGGTCAGCAGGTCCGCGGCGACCACCACCCCAGCGGCGTCCAGCTCTGACCGGTGGAAGCGGGTGGGATGGCCGTCGGGAGCCACGCCGGTGGTCCACAGGTCGGCCGCCGACTGCTCCTGGGGCGACATGGGCCTCAGATCCGGCACCCTCGTCCCGGTGACTGCACCGGGCAGACTGCTGGCACCCGACTGGGCCGCCGCGCCGGCCGCCCACAGCGCCTCGCGTCGGCCCAGGCCCAGCGAGTCGAACGCCCCGGCCGCGGCCAGCGCCTCCAGCACCGGCAGGTCCAGCGGCCGCTCCAGCGACATGGCCCGGACCAAGTGTTCCATCGACTCGTAGGGGGCCTCTCCGGCGATGGCTGCCGCCGGCTCCGGGCCCAGGCCTCGCACCGACGACAGGCCCAGGCGCACCGCCACCCTGCCTGTGGACTCCTCGCAAGGCTCCAGCACGGCTGCGTCGGCCGACCGGTTCACGTCGGGTCCGAGCACCAACACGCCGTGGCGGCGGGCGTCCTGGCACAGCGAATGGGTCGAGTAGAAGCCCATCGGCTGAGCGTTCAGCAGCGCCGCGCAGAACGCGGCCGGATAGTGCAGCTTGATCCATGCCGAGGCGTACACCAGGTAGGCGAACGACACCGAGTGGCTCTCGGGGAACCCGTAGGTGGCGAAGGCCACCATCTTGTGCCAGATCTGCTCACCTGCCTCCGCTCCGATGCCGCGGGTGGCCATCCCCGCGAAGAACCGGCCCCGCAGCCGCTCCATACGCTCCACCGACCGCTTGGACCCCATCGCCCGGCGCAGCTCGTCGGACTCCGCCGGCGTGAACCCGGCCACATCGATGGCCATCTGCATGAGCTGCTCCTGGAACAGCGGCACCCCCAGCGTCTTGGCCAGCGACCGCTCCAGCAGCGGATGCAGGTAGGTGACCGGCTCGGCACCGTTGCGGCGCCGGATGTAGGGATGCACCGAGCCGCCCTGGATCGGGCCGGGCCGGATCAGCGCCACCTCCACCACCAGGTCGTAGAAGCAGCGGGGCCGCAGCCGGGGCAGGGTGGCCATCTGCGCCCTCGACTCCACCTGGAACACGCCCACCGAGTCGGCCTCGCACAGCATGTCGTACACGGCGGGGTCCTGGGGCAGCGCGGCCAGGTCGATGCGCTCGCCGTGGGCCCCCTCCACCAGGTCCACCGCGTAGTGCAGCGCCGAGAGCATCCCCAGCCCCAGCAGGTCGAACTTCACCAGCCCCGCCGCGGCGCAGTCGTCCTTGTCCCACTGCAGCACCGACCGGTCGGCCATCGACGCCCACTCCACCGGGCACACCTCGGCGACGGGCCGGTCGCAGATCACCATCCCGCCCGGGTGGATCCCCAGATGCCGGGGGCCTCCCTCGGCCTCGGCGGCCAGCGCCAGCACGTCGGCGGGTATGCCGGCGCCCTCGGCGGGGTCGCCCTCGCCGTCGCCTGTGCCCAGCCCTCCCCGGCGGTCCAGCGACTTGGCCCAGCCGTCCTGGCGGGCGGGCGGATGGCCCAGCGCCCGGGCCATGTCCCGCACCGCCGAGCGGGCCCGGTAGGCGATCACGTTGGCCACCAGCGCGGTGCGGTCCCGGCCGTAGCGGCCGTACACGTACTGGATCACCTCCTCGCGCCGATCACTCTCGATGTCGATGTCGATGTCGGGCGGGCCGTCGCGCTCGGGCGACAGGAACCGCTCGAACAGCAGGCCCAGCGCCACCGAGTCCACGTTGGTGATGCCCAGCACGTAGCACACCACCGAGTTGGCGGCCGACCCCCGGCCCTGGCAGTAGATGTCGCGGCTGCGGCAGAACGATGCGATGTCCCACACCACCAGGAAGTAGCCACAGAATCCGAGCTGCTCGATCATGTCGAGCTCGTGGGTGACCTGGCGCCATGCGCCCGGCACCCGCTCGGCCTCTGGCGGGCCGTAGCGGGCCTGGGCTCCCTCGGTGGCGAGGCGGCGCAGGAAGGCGGCCTCGTCGAGGCCGTCGGGGCACGGGTACGGCGGCAGTTCCGGCGCCACCAGCGACAGGCTGAAGGCGCACTCAGATCCCAGCCGGGCCGCGGCTTCCACCGCGCCGGGGTAGCGGGCGAAGCGGTGGGCCTGCTCGGCTCCGGAGCGCATGTGGGCCCCGCCCCAGGCGCCGAGCCAGCCGTCGTGGTCGTCGAGGCTGCGCCGGTCGCCGACTGCGGCCAGGGCGTCGGCCAGGCGCCGGTCGCCGGGTGTGGCGTAGCGCACCGCGTTGGCGCACACCGGCTGAACCCCCCGGCGCACGCCGAGCTCGGCCAGGGCGTCGTTGCGGTGGCTGTCCAGCGGGTCGCCGTGGTCCCACAGCTCCACGAATACGTTGCCGGCGCCGGCCGCGCCGGTCAGCCGGTCGAGCGCGGCGGCCGCGGCCCTGGGACCGTGCTCCACCAGCGCCGAGGGCACCGCGCCGCCGTGCGCGCCGGTGAGGATCGCCCACCGGTCGCGGTGGGCCGCGGCCGCTTCCAGGAACGTCTCGGTCGACAGCCGGGGCTCGCCCTTGCGTCCGGCCATGTGAGCCTTGCTGATCAGCGTTCCCAGCGCCGCGTACCCGGCTGCGTCGCGGGCCAGCACCACCACCGAGCGGCCCCGTCTGCCCCGCTCAGATGCACGGGCCGGGGAGGACCGTCGAGCCGATCCGGTCAGGTCAAGGGTGAGTTCGGCGCCGAACACGGTGGGCAGGCCGGCGTCGGTGGCGGCCTCGGCGAAGCGCACCACCCCGTAGAAGCCGTCCCGGTCGGTGATCGCCAGAGCGTCGAGCTCGAGCCGGACGGCCTCGGCCACCAGATCCTCCGGGTTCGACGAGCCGTCCATGAAGCTGAACCGCGAGCGCGCATGCAGCTCCGCATACGGCACTCGGGACAGCCCGGAGCCCTTGCCGGCTTGTTCGCGGGGGAGGCTGCGGACCACGCCTGCTCCATTGGAGGGAGCGCGGCCGCTCCTGCCGTTCCCGTTCGACCACTGCGGTGTGCTCGCCCGGTCCGACAGGCGGCGCTCCAGTTCCCGCCAAGGGATGATCGGATTGTCGAACCCCATCGTGAGGAAGCTCAGTCGTAGGTGGCTTCGCGCTGCCAGCGGCCGGTCTCCAGCACGCAGAGGTGGGCCGAGCCGTCGTCGAGGATCAGCTGGAAGCGGGCCTGGCGGCGGCGGACGGGCGGACGCCACCAGC
The DNA here is from genome assembly GCA_965203575.1 of Candidatus Aldehydirespirator sp. Classification (GTDB taxonomy): domain Bacteria; phylum Actinomycetota; class Acidimicrobiia; order Acidimicrobiales; family Aldehydirespiratoraceae; genus Aldehydirespirator. Next base: position 60,501 of record OZ241894.1, on the reverse strand, counting down.
GCTCGTCCAGCGGCCATGGCCCGGCCCAGGCGACAACCGTTCGGCTGTGACCTGAAGAGTCCGTCGTCTGCCACGGCGGTGCGCTCGCCTCGCCCCGGCCGCCGACGGTGACTGGCGCGCCCCCGCAGTCGGTGACCGTGATCGGCTCAGGCTGGGCCAGCACGACGGCGGGCGACGGTGCCGGCAGCCGCCCCGGCCAGGGAGCCTCGGCGGCCTTGGCTTTGGCCTTCCTGTTCCTCTTGCCGTTACGTGTGCCCGTCGCTGGCGCATCCTGGGTGCTGTCGGCATCCCTGGCAGCGCCCAGCGGCATCCGGCGGCCGGTCTCGGCCGGGCGGCGCCCCCCGGCCAAGCGGGGCACGGTCACCGCCTCGGCGCCCAGCAGTCCCTGCAACCGGGCCAGCGCCCGGGCAGCCCGCTCATCGGCCGCGCTCGTCGCTCCCCACATCCCGAGTTGACGGCCGCCGGCGGGAGCCACCACACAGGGTGTGATCCGGATGAGCGTGATCGGGCCGGTGGGACGCTTGAGCGACCGGTACCAGCCTTCCAGCTGCCAGCGCACCCGATCGACGATGTCGGCCACGCTGAAGCGGAGTTCGTGGCGCCAGCGGCGGCTGCTGGCATGGCCGCTGTCGGAATGGGCCTCGATGCCGATGCACACGCAGTCCAGACCGTCGCACGCCAGCCGGGCCACCATGGCGTCGGCCAGCGGGCGGACCATGAACGCCACCGTCTCGATCCGGTCGGCAGGCGGATCGATCTCGGCTTCCACGCTTGCGCTGTCACCGGCGGCCTCCACTTGCAGCGGGCGGTCGTCGAGCCCGCGGGCCAGACGGTGGGCCAGCAGTCCAGGCCAGCCAAAACGGCCCAGAACGTCGGACTCGCTCAGCTCGGCCAGATCACCCAGCGTCCGGATCCCCAGCCGCCACAGCACGTCGAGCAGCGCCTCCGTGCCGTCCTCGGCGTGCAACGGCGAGATCTGATCGGCCAGGGAGATCAAGGGCAAGCTGGCCAGGAACTGCTGGCCCTGCCGGGGCGGCACCACCAGCACAGCCACCGACGCGGCGGCAGCTCGGGCGGCCAGGCCGGTCGCGAAGAGGCCGTCGGCCACGCCCACCCTGGCTCTCGGCGCAGACGGCACCGCGTCGGCGACAGCCCTGACGACGAGTTCGGCCAGAGTCTGCTCGCCACCGAAGTAGCGCGACGGCCCCCTCGCTCCGAACACATGCAATCCGGGCCGCAGCGCCTCCGGCAGGGGAGTGAACTGCTCCAGCGCCGCGGCCACCAGTTCACCGTCGCGAGCGTCGGAGTCTCCGAGGCGCACGACCACCATCCGTTCGGGCGGTGCCGGGGGTTGGGGGAGCGAGAGTTCGCGGGCCATCGATACGTTGCCGGGCCGGAGCTAGCCCGCTCGACGTTCCCTGAGGTCTTCGAGATCTCGGTCGAAAGCGGAAGCGGAGGCCCGGGCGGGATCCGCACAGGCCACCCGGCCGTCCTCCGAGGGCAGCCACACAAGCATCCGGCGAGGCCGGGACGCCGCTCCCCGGCCCCCGACGGCCACTTCGGCCTGGCGGGCCAGCAGCCGTCCGTGCCCGCCGTCGATGCCCGTCCACCGCGCCTGCTCGATCATCAATAGGACTTCCGGCTGCAGGCCGGACACGATGTCTGTCGAAGCGTCGCCGAGTGCGCAGATCAGCGAGGCGCCGTGCTCGCGCATCCGGGCCAGCAGCCGTCGCGCCGTCGCGCCTCCCATCCGTGCCGCGGATCCCAGCAGCACGAGGTCGAAGCCGCCCACCACCGCGCCCAGCACGTCGGCTGCGGTGCTCCTGTCCCGTCCTACCGCCGGCAGGTCCACCAGTGCCCAGCGGTCCAGGTCGACGCCCCGCTCGGCCAGCGCGGCCACGCCCAGATCGGCCATCCCGACCGCGGCCACCCAACTGCCTCGCCGGGAGGCCTCGGCCGCCAGCGCCACCGCCAGCGTCGTCGAGCCGTGGCCGCCGACCGCTACCGCGGTGCCCCGCCGGATACTGCCCTCCGGCAGCAGCGGCGCCAGCGCCCCCTCCACCGGAATCCGCCGCTCATGGCCCGCTCCGGGCGCGTCGAGCCGGGTGGGAAGCACCCGCGCCGTGGATGGGACCGCCATCAGCCCAATATACAAACATATGTTCGCTTTAGCCAGTTGAGCCGGCGCCGTTGCGCTGGCTCTCGGTGATCAGGCCACGCCTCTGACGCCTGTCAGCCAGTCGAGGATGATCAGGACCAGCTCGTCGGAATGGCGCCGGTCGGTGAAGAGATGGTCGGCGCCGGCGATGGTGTGCAGGGTCGCCGAGCCGGCCCGGGCCAGCGCCTCGGTCTGCTCGGGGCCCACCACGGTGTCGGCCCCGGCCTGAACCACCAGCATGGGCCGGCCCAGGGCGGCGGCAGCAGCAGTCACATCGTGTTGGTGCAGGTCGTCGAGGAAGTCCCGTCCCACCCTCACCGGCTTGGGCCCGATCCTCACCTCGCCCGAGCCCTGGGAACGGATCTGCTCCAGCGCATCGTCAGAAAAAAGATGCTCCACGTGGGCGACCGAGGCCGGGGAGGCCACCGCCACCACCTGGGCCACGGTGTGCAGGCGGGATGCAGCCAGTACCGCGGCCGCCCCGCCCAGGCTGTGCCCGACCAGCACGCAGGGTCCCGCCCCGCGACGGATCAGCGCCACTGCGGCTGCGGTAATGTCGCTGACGTTGGTGGCCACCGTGGTCTCGGCCAGCTCGCCTCCGCTCTCGCCCAAGCCGGTGAAGTCGAAGGCCAGGGTCAAGTAGCCGCCGGCGGCCAGGCCCTTGGCGATGCGGGTGGTGGTGAACAGGTCCTTGGAGCAGGTGAAGCAGTGGCACAGCAGAGCCGCCCCGACCACCGCCGTGCCGTCACCGGGCCGGTGAAGCACAGCCGCCAGCTTGACCCCGGCCCCGCCCGTGAATTCGAAGCGCTCAGTTGTTGATGACGCTGCCATCTAAGCTCCCGAGGCGGGGCTCGTGGCTACGCCGCTGCCATTGGAGTAGCCGACGCTTCGGCAGTAATCGAAAGCAGTAAGGTTCGGTCCCGTGACTCCCATTACTCGGCTGGTGCTTCGCATTGGCCTGGCCCTTGCTGCGTCGTTCCTCGTCGCCTGCTCCGGCAGCCAGAGTACCGACGCTCCGGTGGCTGACGATGTAGCGCCGCCGGAAGAGGTCGCGCCGGCTGAGGAGCCTGAGCCGGCTGAGGAGCCTGAGCCGGTCGAGGAGCCCGAGCCTGAGCTGGCTGAGGAGCCTGAGCCGGTCGAGGAGCCTGAGCCGGTCGAGGAGACCGCCGCGGCTATCGACACGTCGACGGTGGACCGCCTCAAGCGGAACGCCGAGCAGTTCGAGTACTCGATCGGCACTCCCGGGGGCGCGCTCACCATCACGACCATTTCCGAGCCGCTCACGTTCAACTTGGCCATCTCCAACGACGCGTCGTCGTCGGACGTGCTCGGGTACCTCTTCGAGGGCCTCACCGAGACCTCCTGGCTGACCGACGAGGTGGAGCCTCTGCTGGCCGAATCCTGGGAGCGCTCCGACGACGGCCTGACGTGGACCTTCCACCTGCGCCGGGACGTCACCTGGCACGACGGCGAGCCCTTGACCGCCCACGATGTGGGCTTCACCTTCAACCGGATCATCTACAACGACGACATCCCCGCCAGCAGCCGCTCAACCTTCGAGTTCCAGTACCTGGACGCCAACGGAGACTGGCAGCGGAGCCGTATGGCCGTGTCCGTGATCGATGACCACACCGTCGAGTTCGCCCTGCCGGTGCAGTTCGCCCCCTTCCTGCGCTCCATGGGCACCGCCATATACCCGAGGCACATCCTTGAGCCCCACGTCGACGACGGAACCTTCATCGAGACGTGGGACATCGACACCGACCCGGCGGAGATCATCGGTACCGGCCCATTCACCATCGGGAGCTACGAGCCCGGCGAGCGAGTGGTCCTGGTCCGCAATCCCGACTACTGGCTGACCGACGACGAGGGCAACCGCCTGCCGTACCTGGACCGGATCGTCCACGACATTGTCGAAGACCTGGACGCGGAGCTGGCCGGGTTCATGGCGGGCGACTCCGATGTTCACGGGGTGCTGGGCGAAGAGTACGCACAGCTCGAGCCCCTCCAGGAAGAGGGAAACTTCACGATCCACCGGCGGGGGCCCAACTTCGGCACGACGTTCCTCACGTTCAACGTCAATCCGGGCGTCAGCCCCGACACCGGAGAGCCCTACGTCGCCGCCCACAAGCTGGACTGGTTCGGCAACGTCCAATTCCGCCAGGCCGTGGCCCACAGCATCGACAAGGACGCCATCATCGAAGACGTCCAGCACGGCCTCGGCTATCCGCAGTGGTCCTCCGTGAGCCCCTCGGCCGGCGACTTCCACAATCCGGACGTCAGGCGCTACCCCTACGACATCGACAAGGCCAACGCGATCCTCGACAACCTCGGCTGGACCGACACCGACGGCGACGGGATCCGCGAGGACTCCGACGGCAACGCGATCGAGTTCAAGCTGGTGACCAACACCGGCAACAGCGTGCGACAGGAGGTCACCCAGATCATCCAGCAGGGAATGGAGGCTCTGGGGCTCAAGGTGGACTACGAGGCGATCGACTTCGGGTTGCTCGTCGGCCAGCTGACGAGCACCTACGACTGGGAGGCCATCGTCATCGGCTTCACCGGAGGCCCCGACCCCTACAGCGGGATCACCCTCTGGCACAGCACCGGGGACCTGCACCTGTGGTACCCCAACCAGCCCGAGCCGGCCACCGACTGGGAGGCCGAGATCGACGCGATGTACGTGCTGGGAAGCCAGGAGCTCGACCACGCTCGGCGGGTGCGGTACTACCTGAACGCCCAGGAGGTCGCGGCCTCCAACCTGCCTCTCATCTACACGACTCTGGGTGAGCGGCTGACCGCGACGCGCAACGTCTTCGGCAACACCACGCCCACCCTGTACGCCCTCTGGGACATCCGCTACCTGTACCGGACCGACCAGTAGCTGAGTCTCGGGAGGGTTTCCTGCGGCAGGTGCGGACAATCCGACCCGAGAATCCTCCGACGGCTCGTGCCGGGTTGAGCGGCCGCATAGAGTCCAAGCCATGTACGACCTGAAGATCAGCGGCGGACTGCTTGTCGACGGCACCGGCGAACCGCCTCGCCACGCCGATGTGGGCGTGGTCGGCGACCAGATCGTGGCGGTCGACCCGGAGCTGACCGGCGACTCGGCTCGCACCATCGACGCTTCCGGTCAGATCGTCACTCCCGGCTTCGTCGACGTGCACACCCACTACGACGGCCAAGCCACCTGGGACGATCTGCTCGAGCCCAGTTCGGGCCACGGGGTGACCACCGTCGTCATGGGCAACTGCGGAGTGGGGTTCGCGCCGGTGCGCCCCGGAACCGAGGAGTGGCTGATCCAGCTGATGGAGGGTGTGGAGGACATCCCCGGAGCCGCCCTGTCGGAGGGGATCACCTGGGGCTGGGAGTCCTTCGGCGAATACCTGGACGCCCTCGATGGCCGTCGCTGGGCCATCGACGTGGGCACCCAGGTCCCTCACGGCGCGGTCCGCGCCTACGTGATGGGCGAGCGCGGCGCCCGCAACGAGCCGGCCAATGCCGACGACATCGGCCGCATGGAGCGCATCGTCGCCGGCGCGGTCTCGGCCGGCGCGCTGGGCGTGTCGACGTCGCGGACCATCGCTCACAAGGCCATGGACGGCGAGCCAGTGCCCGGGACGTTCGCGGCCGAAGACGAGCTGTTCGCGCTGGGCCGGGGGCTGCGCGACGGCGGGGGAGGCGTCTTCGAGCTGGCCCCGGTCGGATCGGCCGGCGAGGACATCGTCCAGCCCCGCTCGGAAGTGGAGTGGATGAGGCGCCTGTCGGCCGAGATCGGCCAGCCGGTCTCCTTCGCCCTGCTGCAGGTGCCCGCCGCGCCCGATCTGTGGCGCGAGCTCATGGACGTGTCGTTGCAGGCCGCGGAGGAGGGCGCACAGCTGTACCCGCAGGTGGCCGGGCGCCCGTTCGGCCTGCTGGCGGGCTGGCAGACCAGCCACCCCTTCGTGTTGCGGCCCACCTACCGGGCCATCGAGCATCTGGATCTCGATGAGCGCATCGGCCGGCTGCGCGATCCGACCGTGCGGGCCGCGATCCTGTCCGAGGCCGACGGCGAGCGCCGGGGCGGGATGCACGAGGGCGTGAGCCTGCTTGTCGCAAGGATGCTCGACAAGCTCTACGTGCTCGGAGACCCTCCCGACTACGAGCCGGCCCCCGACCGCTCCATCCCAGCCATCGCCGCGGCCGCCGGCGCCGATCTTGCGGCGGCCGCCTACGACGCCTTCTGCGCCGAGGACGGCCGGGCCCTGCTGATGGTGCCGCTGTTCAACTACGTGGACGGCAACCACGACGCAATCCGCGAGCAGCTCACCCACCCCCGGGCGGTGATGGGACTCTCCGACGGCGGCGCCCACTGCGGCCTGATCTGCGACGCCTCGATGCCGACCACCATGATCAGCCACTGGACTCGGGACCGCAGCCGGGGCGAGCAGCTGCCGCTGGAATGGGTGGTGCGCAAGCAGACCCAGGACACCGCCGCGCTGTTCGGCCTCAACGACCGGGGCGTGGTGGCGCCGGGCAAGCGGGCCGACCTGAACGTGATCGACCACGGCGCCATCCGGCTGCGCACGCCCCGCCTCGTGCATGACTTGCCGGCCCGGGGGCGGCGCCTGCTGCAACACGCCGACGGCTACACCGCCACCATCGTGGCCGGTGAGCAGACCCGCACCGATGGCGTCGACACAGGGGCCCGGCCTGGTCGCCTGGTGCGGGGCCGCCGAGCCGCCTGAGCGCGCGTCATGGGTTTCTGCGACGGGCGAGTGGTGATCGTCACCGGCGCGGGCCGCGGGCTCGGTCGGGCCCATGCCCTGGCCTTCGCGGCCGAGGGCGCCCATGTGCTGGTCAACGACCTCGGTGCGGAGAGTGACGGCTCGCAGCCCGGCTCCGACGATGCCGCAACCGCAGTGGTGGACGAGATCGTCGCCCTAGGCGGCTCGGCCGCCGTCAATCATGCCGACGTGGCCGACTGGGACCAGGCCGGCGCCATGGTGGGGCAGGCCATCGACATGTGGGGACGCCTCGACACGCTGGTGTGCAACGCCGGGTTCCTGCGCGACCGGATGCTGGTCAACATGAGCGAGCAGGAGTGGGACGCGGTCGTGCGGGTACACCTGAAGGGGCATTTCGCGCCGGCGCGCCATGCGGTCGCCCACTGGCGGGAGCGCCAGAAGGCCTCCGGCGGCGAGACACCGGCCGCCCGGATCGTCAACACGTCGTCGGGAGCGGGCCTGATGGGATCCATCGGCCAGGGCAACTATGTCGCCGCGAAGGCCGCCATCGCAGCGCTGACGATCCAGCAGGCCGCGGAGTGGGGCCGCTACGGCGTGCTCGCCAATGCCATCGCCCCCGACGCCCGCACCCGGATGACGGCGGTGATCCCGGACTACCCCGAACAGCCCGACGACGGCTGGGATCCCAAGGCGCCGGCCAACGTCTCGCCGCTGGTGGTGTGGCTCGGAAGCGCGGCCTGCGACGTCACCGGGAGGGTGTTCGAGTGCACCGGGGGCCAGCTCAACGTTTGTGACGGGTGGCAGCACGGACCGGTGATGTCGGTGGGGGAGCGGCCGATGACAGTGGCTGAGGCGGGGGATCTGGCCCGCCGCTCGAGCGCAGCCGAGCAGCCTCCGGCTGCGGTATACGGCACCCGTTAACGCAACCTTCAGCCGGTGTTCTCCAAGTGTTCGCGGCCGTTCAAAAAAATCTGTGACAAAAATGTGACAAACCGGTGACGATGGTGTAACCTGGTCAACAGGACCCGGGTCTGAACGACAGGATCGGCCAGAACCGGATCCAAATTCCCCCCCTCCAGGGACCGTGCGGAGCCCGCCAGCATTGCGCTGGCGGGCTCCGGCGCGTCTCGCCCGGTGGGCTCGCGGCGCGTTACGATCCATCCCTGTTCCAGCTACCGGAGCGACCTGCATGACCGAGCCGATCCACGACGCCCGAACCTTCTGGGAGCTGCTCTGCCTACGGGTCGCGGCCACACCCGACACGAAGATGCTCATCGACGATTCGGGCCGCTCTCTGACCTTCTCCGAGTTCAAGGACCAGGCCGAACGGGTGGCGGCCGGACTGCGGGACCTGGGGGTCGCCGACGGAACACCGGTCACCTGGGTGCTGCCCACCCGCATCGAGACCGTGCTGCTGAGCTTCGCCCTCAGCCGGCTGGGCGCGGTGCAGAACCCGATCATCCACATCTACCGCCGTCGCGAGGTCGAGTTCTGCGTCAGGCAGACGAGGGCCGAACTGGTCGTGCATCCCGGCGTCTGGAACGGCTACGACTACGGCGCCATGGTCGACGAGATCGTCGCCGATCTCGATCACGAGGCTCGGACGCTCGCCGGCTACGACACCCTTCCCGAAGGCGACCCGGACACCCTGCCGCCGGCCTCCGACCCTGCCGACGCCGACACCGTGCGCTGGCTGTACTACACCTCGGGAACGACGTCGGATCCCAAGGGCGTGAAGCACACGGACCCGTCGCTGATCGCCGGCGGGATCGGGCTGGCCCGGGCGCTGGGCATGAGCGAGGACGACGTCGGCTCCATCGCCTTCCCCTACGCCCACATCGGCGGGCCCGACTACATCGTCACGATGCTCGCGACTGGGTTCGGCGCGGTGCTGGTCGAGCGCTTCGACCCGGCTGCCGCGGTGCTGGCCTACGCCCGCCACGGTGTGACCATGGCCGGTGGCTCGACGGTCTTCTACCAGATGTTCCTCGATGAGGACCGCAAGTCGCGGGAGTCCACCGGCAGCCCGGCCATGCCGGCTCTGCGAGTGCTGTCGGGCGGGGGCGCCCCCAAGCCGCCCGAGATCTACTTCCGGGTGAAGGAGCAGATGGGTGTGCCCGTGGCCCACGGGTACGGTATGACCGAGTGCCCGATGATCTCGCAGGGATCTCCTCGTGACAGCGGCCACCAGCTGGCATACACCGACGGGAAGCCGGTTCACGGCTGCGAGGTGTCCATAGTGGCCATGGCCGCCGACGGCGGCGAGGCTCCCGCTCCCGCCGGTGTGCAGGGCGAGGTCAGGGTGAGAGGCCCCATGCTGTTCTCGGGTTACACCGATCCCAGCCTCGACAAGGAGGCCTTCGACGCCCGCGGCCGCTTCCGCACCGGCGATCTGGGTGTACTGGGCACGGACGGGCACCTGACGCTGACCGGACGGGTCAAGGACATCATCATCCGCAAGGGAGAGAACATCTCGGCGAAGGAGATCGAGGATGTGCTGTACACCCACGACAAGGTGGGGGCGGCCGCGGTCATCGGCCTGACCGACCGCAAGCGGGGCGAGAGGGTCTGCGCGGTGGTCGAGACCGCGCCCGACTCGGACGACCTGACCTTCGAGGAGATGGTGGAGGCCTGCCTGGCGGCCGGCCTGGCCCGCCAGAAGGTCCCCGAGCAGCTCGAGATCCATCCCGGCCCGCTGCCCCGCAATGCCACCCTCAAGATACTCAAGCACAAGCTGCGGGAGGTCTACGAGACCAGGCGGCCGGTCTTCTTGGAGAGGCGAGAACTCTACGTGGCACGACAGGAAGAGGATTGAGACACTCCGATGGCTGACATCACTATCTATCACAACAAGCATTGAAACTCATCCAAGAATGCCGTGGCGGTCGCCACGGACGCCGGAGTCAACTTCGACGTAGTGCTCTACATGTCCGACCGTCCCGACCGCGACGCGCTCCAGGGCATCGTTGACCGGCTGGAGGATCCGGTGGAGAACCTGGTCCGCAAGGACTCGCAGTTCTCGAAGCTGGGGCTGAACGCCGACGACTACGTCGGCAACCCCGAAGCGGTGGTAGACGTGCTGCTCCAGTATCCGAGGCTTATCCAGCGTCCGGTGCTGGTCAGGGGCGACCGGGCCATCATCGGGCGGCCGCTCGGTGACATGAAGGCCAAGGACCGGCTGGCCGAGTTCCTGGGCCCGAGCGGCCCGTGAGCGCAGCGAGCAGGAGCGGGAATCACGGCTTGACCACGCCCAGCGTTCCGCGGTTCGCTACCGTGGGCCGCGGCCAAGCCGACCACATCGCCAAACGACCACAAGGGAGAGCCGATGCGCATCGTCGTTGACTTTGACCTGTGCGAGAGCAATGCCGTCTGCATGCAGATCGCGCCCGACATCTTCGAGGTGCGAGACGACGACTTCCTCTACATCCTCAACGAGACGCCCGGCGAGGCCGACCGGGCCAGGGTGGAGGAGTGCGTGCAGCGCTGCCCCAAGCAGGCCATCTCCGTAGCTGAGGACTGAGCCGACCCCCGGGAGTCGACCGCACATGACCGAAGCCCCGCGCGCCGTCACCATCGTCGGGGCCTCACTGGCGGGGTTGAACGCAGGCGAGGCCTTGCGTCGTGAAGGCTTCGACGGCCGCGTCACGCTCATAGGCGCCGAGAATCATCTGCCCTATGACCGACCTCCCCTGTCCAAGCAAGTGCTGGCCGGCGATTGGGAGCCCGAGCGGGCTGCGCTGATCGACCCTGAGGAGCTGGAAGAGGACGGCATCGAGGCCCGTCTCGGCGTGCGGGCCACCGCTCTGGACCTGGACGCTCGCGAGTTGACCCTCCATACCGGCGAGACCGTGGAGTTCGACGGGCTCGTCATCGCCACCGGGGCCCGCTGCCGGACCATGCCGGGTACCGAAGGGATTGGCGGAGTCCACGTGCTGCGGTCGCTGGACGACTGCCTGGCGCTGCGAGCCGACTTCGAGGCGATGCCGCAGCGGGTGGTGGTGGTGGGCGCCGGCTTCATCGGAGCCGAGGTGGCCGCAACCGCGCGGGGCCGCGGCCTCGATGTCACGATGGTGGAGGCGCTGCCAACCCCTCTCAGCCGGGTGCTCGGCGACGAGATGGGCGAGGTGTGCGCCGAGGTCCACCGCGACCACGGCGTCGACCTGCGCACCGCCGTAGGAGTGGAGAGCGTCTCCGGCGATAGCCGGGTGGAGCGAGTGACGCTGTCGGACGGCTCGACGATCGACGCCGACGTGGTGGTGGTCGGCATCGGCGTGATCCCCAACACCGAATGGTTGGACGGATCGGGCCTGGAGGTGGACGACGGCGTGGTGTGCGACGCCTCGTGCCTGGCCGCCGACGGGGTGACCGCCGCGGGTGACGTGGCCCGCTGGCCCAACGAGCTCTTCGGCGAGACGATGCGGGTGGAGCACTGGGACAACGCGGCCCAGCAGGGAGTCCACGCGGCCCGTCGCCTGCTCGACGCGGCGGTGGGGCCGTTCACTCCGGTGCCGTGGTTCTGGAGCGACCAGTACGACCGCAAGATCCAGCTGGCCGGCCGCGTCCGCGGCGACGACGAGGTCCGCGTGGTGACCGGCTCGGTCGACGAGCGGCGCTTCGCCGCGATCTACGGTCGGGCAGGACGCATAGTCGGCGTGCTCGGCTTCAACCGTCCCCGCCATGTGATGCGCTACCGGGCCCTGATCGAGCAGGGAGCCAGCTTCGACGAGGCCCTCGCCGCTGAGTTCTGACCAGGAGACCCGCCGCGAGCGGGCGCGGCCGGCTAGTACCGGATCTTCGCGCGCTCGAGGCAGTGATTCACCGGGTCCACCTTCACGCCGGCCACCTGCATCGCCGTCGTGCCCAGCAGCGGGTCGGCGCCCTCGGCACCGAAGAACACGGCGGCGGGGGAGTCCTCGCCCGCGAAGCTGAGGATCACGTTTCCGAGGTCGAGCCTGACCGAGCTGCCGTCGGCCAGTTCGACCAGCCGACTCGTCACCGGCGCTATCCCGATCTCTTCGAGCCTGCTGCGGGGGACGATGCTGGTGGTCGTTCCCGTGTCCGCCAGGAACTCGCCCTCCCAGGCCCGCTCCGGCTCGGCCGGGTTCCTGACCGTCACAGTCACGTACGTCTCTCCCATGGTTCGCTTCCTTCCTGCCGGGGCGGCCCGGCGTCGTGTCGGATGGCGGCAGGCCTGCTGTTGCTACAGGCGTTGCGGGGGCAGCAGCGTCAGGCGCCTGTTGGCCGGGTCCACCTGAACGCCGACCGCCTCCATCGCGGTCAGCCCCAGCAGCGGCTCGGCGCCGTCGTCGCCGAACACCACGTAGGCCGGTGTGCACTGGCCGAGGAACTCGAAGTTGGCGCCCCCGGTGTCCAAGTCGATGACGTTGCCGTCGGCGAGTTCGTACCGCCGGGTGCCAGCGGGCCGGATGCCGATGGCCTCGAGATGCTTGCGCGGCACGATGCTGTTGGTCGATCCGGTGTCCACGAGGAATGTCCCCTCCCAGGTCCGCTCCGGCTCGGCCGGGTTCTTGACCGTCACGGCCACGTAGGTTGCTCCCATCGGCTGCTTCCCTTCCGCCGGGCGGGCTCCAGCATCGTGGCTTCACGTCTGGCTCAGCAGCTGAGCGATACCCCCAAGACGTCGATCCTGGGTTCATGAGAGTGTAGTTCATGACGTGTCATTTCACACCAAAGGCATGCAATGCCGGATGTTGCAGACCTGCGACGTGATGGTGAACTGTGCGATCGTCACGACGGCGTCGTCCTGCTCACATGGGGCAGCCCGATGCTCGAGGATCTGATGGACGGCTTTGGACCGGATCCGGCCTAGATGGTTGGTTCCAAGGGGTGGACCACCCGACTGCCCGGCCCGGCCTGCTCCCTGGTCGCCTGCGGCCGCTGGGCCCTTGGGACTGCTCGTCCGGGGTGCGGAGTCTCGCAGCGTGGGGGTCCGGGATCTTGTCTCGTTGCGCGGCCGGCGGCGGGTCGAGCGTCTCGCTGGTGTGTGGGGCTGCGGGCGTGGGGGGCTGGGATACTTCTGCTTGTCGTGGTGTCCTGCTGTGTGCTCCGGCCCGGCCGCTCGGCTATAGTTCGGCGCGACTCTCGCTCAGGAGGTGCACATGCCCGCTTGGACCGTACACAACGCTTCGGGACGCAACGCTTCGGGGTTCGCGGCGGCGCCTTTGGCGCGCGGGCGCGCCGATTCTGCCGGGGGGGGGGTAGAGCACTAGCTCGCCGTGCCGTCCGCCTACCCCTGGTCGCCGCGCTGCTACTGGCCGCGCTGGTTGCCGCGATCTTGGCCGCATCGAGCCCGGCCGTCGCCCAGAACCAAGCCCTGAATGGCGCGGAGGAAGTTTGGTCCTCCACGCTGACGGCCCAATCGATATCGGCGGTTACGTCTGGCTGCAATATCGTCGCCGCCACGAGCTGCGCTACGCATTTGACGGACCGCACTTTCAGAATCGGAGGCACGACCTACACGGTGCGAGGGCTGCTATTCGCAATCGGCCAGCTAGTCATGGTCACTGCCCCCGACGCGCCGCGCGAGTTCGCCGGCTGGATCATTGTATTCAAGGGACCCGTGAACCAGCAGGGGACGACTACGCAGACGTTGGAATGGAGTGCCGGAAATTTGATTACCGGGTCGGGTACCCCAGGCTGGTCGCCGGGCCAGTCGGTAGAGATCACGCTGTACAGGTCCTACGAGCACATAGCGGCCGAGGACGCGCGGAAACCGGCCAGCCGCTCCGGCGCATGCGGCTCACCAACCCTGCAACACTTGTCGGCTGAAGACCAAGCCGACGAGGGAGAAAGCGCCGAGCAGGGCTTGTGGCATTGCCACGGCGACGGCATCTATCACCGGCACCCGGATTGGCGCTACCGTCACCCGGGCCCCGGCCAAACGGTGCGCCCGACCGCGGACCCCGACCCCGTCCCGCATCCTCCGGCGACTGCCCCGGCGAGCGAGTATCTGAGAGACGGTCAGCCGGCCGAAGGCTTCGGCAACTGGCACACGCACTCTGACGGCAGGTTCCACCGCCACTAGGCATGAGCGACCCGCCCCGCCCTGCCCCTGCGAGTGCAATTCGGGCGGGTTCTGCGGAGGCTGCGGCCACGCGGGATGCCGGGGGCCGGAGGTGGCCGGCGAGTAGACTGGGGCCACTCCATCGTGATGTGGCGTCCGATGAGTGAGCGGCCCCCCGCGGCGACGCCGCGGCTGCCGTCGGCGCATCATCCGCTGCGCCGCGAGCATCGCGGACACGGTCGACAAGCATCTGGCGGGCACAGCGACCGGCGCAGACGTGATGCAGGCCCGGCAGAACAGCGCCGAGTGCCAGTAGCCCCCGCCGCGGCGGCCGCGTAGGACGGGGGGCGTCCGGCCAGACCGGGGCGCCCCCATGGTGCGCGGCGGATGATCGGCTCCAAAGGGGGGTTGCCGGTACTGCTCGATGGCGCACAGGCCGCCGCGGCGGCTCCAACAGTTCCGCCCCGCTGCCGAATGGCGTCGAGGAGTCCCCGCACAACCCCTTGGAACTACTCGTCTAGATGGTTGGTTCCAAGGGGTGGACCACCCGACTTGCCCGGCCCGGCCTGCTCCCTGGTCGCCTGCGGCCGCTGGGCCCTTGGGACTGCTCGTCCGGGGTGCGGAGTCTCGCAGCGCTGGGGTCCGGGATCTTGTCTCGTTGCGCGGCCGGCGGCGGGTCGAGTGTCTCGCTGGTGTGTGGGGCTGCGGGTGTGGGGGGCTGGGATGCTTCTGGTTGTCGTGGTGTTCTGCTGTGTGCTTCGGCGCGGCCGGTCGGCTATAGTGCGGCGCGACTCTCGCTCAGGAGGTGCACATGCCCGCCAGGACCGTACACAACGCTTCGGGACACAACGCTTCGGGGTTCGCGGCGGCGCCTTTGGCGCGCGGGCGCGCCGATTCTGCCGGGGGGGGGGTCTAGAGCACTAGCTCGCCGTGGCGTCCGCCTACCCCTGATCGCGCTGCTACTGGTGGCGCTGGTCGCCGCGATTCTTCTGGCCGCGCCGCGCAAGGCCGAGGCCGATCACGTACTTTGGTCCGCCACGCTGACGGTGAAGGATTTCGGCACGGGATTCGTCGGCTGCTCTAATGGCCAAACCACTACGGCGAACAAGTGCAGCGCGGCGGCAACGCTCTCGGACGATGACTTCGTCTTTGATGGAACTACGTATACCGTCCGCTTGTTCAGCTTTGGCAACGTCGTTAACACCCCCCGGTTGACGTTCAAGCTGGAGGGCGGCCAGTCCTGGCCCACGGCGCTACTGTCGTACTCGCTGCATGTCGGCGGCACCCAGCTCTCCCTCACAGGCCAAGCTGCTGGGAGCAACCTGTCGTTCGACAACCCCGGAGTCTCTTTGACGGCCGGTAGTTCAGTGTCATTGAGCTTGGAGAACCCCGCAGTAACGCACGGGGTCGATCCCGAGCAGGAGGAGCAGGCGCGGGCGGAGCGGGCGGAGCAGGAGCGGGAGCGGGAGCGGGACCTGCGGAAATCGGCCCGCCGCGGCGGCGGCTGCGGAGCACCGGAAGACGGAAAGAGTCCCGATAGCGACGAGGCGGGCTACTGGCATTGCCACGGCGACTCCGTCTATCACCGCCACGCGGGCACTTGGCGCGGCTCTCACCAACCGGGCGGCGACCGGCCACAGCCGCCAGGGCTCCGGCCGGAACCGCGGCCGCCAAATCAACAAGAACGAGACAGGGGCTTCGCCGACAACTGGAACGGCGGCTGGCATTGGCACGGCGACGACATCTATCACATACACCGCAGCCCGCACTGAGCGAGACCCCCCGGCGTAACGCCACGCCTCGGGCGAGCATCCGCATTAGAACGCTGAACGCCTAGCTTTCCCGCGCAAGCCATGAGCGACCGCCCCCGCCCTGCCCCTGCGAGTGCAACTCGGGACAGGCGGCTTCTGCGGAGGCTGCGGCCACGCGTGATGCGGGGGCCGACGGTGGCCGGCGAGTGGACTGGGGCCACTCCATCGTGATGTGGCGTCCGATGAGTGAGCGGCCCCCCGCGGCGACGCCGCGGCTGCCGTCGGCGCATCATCCGCTGCGCCGCGAGCATCGCGGGCACGGTCGACAAGTATCTGGCGGGCACAGCGACCGACGCAGACGTGATGCAGGCCCGGCAGAACAGCGCCGGGTGCCAGTAGCCCCCGCCGCGGCGGCCGCGTGGGACGGGGGGCGTCCGGCCAGACCGGGGCGTCCCCGTCGTGCGCCCCGGCCGGCCCGAGCCGCCGGTGCGGCACTGCTCGATGGCGCACAGGCCGCCGCGGCGGCTTCCGACAGTTCCGCCCCGCTGCTGAACAGCGTCCAGGAGTCCCCGCACAACCCCTTGGAACTACTCGTCTAGGAGATCCGGCGGCGGTATGTCAAGCGCTTGGTGGCGCCGAGCCTCAGGCATTCGTTGCGGAGGTCGAGCTCGACGCCGACCGCCTGCATGGTGATCACGCCGAGCACCGGCTCGGCGTCGTCGGATCCGAAGAGCACAGTCACCCCGGCGAACTCGCCCATGATCTCGATGCTCGCCAACCCGAGGTCGAAACGGACGCCGTTGCCGTCGGCCATCTCGTACTCTCGACTCGTTCTTGGCTCGATGCCTATAGCTTCGAGGTGCTTGCGAGGCACGATGGTGTCGTGGGCGCCGGTGTCCACGAGGAACTTGCCCTCCCAGGCCCTCTCCGGCTCGGCCGCATTCCTTACCGTCACAGTCGCATAGGTGGAGCCCATGGTTCACATCCCTCCGTGCGCCCTCGGCCGCAGCACCAGAACAGTTCGGCCGTCATTGCAGTCATCCGAAGTCTCAATATAGATCATTGTACGACGATGGTTGCCTTACTGCAACACCGACACCGACGGCGGGCGGGTCCGCGGGAGTTCGCGGCCGGGCCGGTAGCCTGAGATGGTCCCGCCGATGGCGGGACGTGTCGTGCGCAGCACGCAGGCTGCCGGCCTCGCACAGCGGGTCATGCAGCAGGGTCCGATACCCAACGGAGAATCCATGCCAACCAGCCTCCCTCCCAAGGCCGACACCATCACCTCGATGGTGGAGACCTTCGGACTCCAGGAGAACGACACCGGTTCTCCCGAAGTCCAAGTCGCTCTGCTCTCTGATCGCATCAACCATCTCACCGAGCACCTGAGGGTCCACAAGAAGGACCATCACAGCCGGAGGGGTCTGCTGATGCTGGTGGGCAGGCGCAGGAGGCTGCTCGACTACGTGAAGGAGAACGACGTCGAGCGGTACCGGGCGTTAATCGCCCATCTCGGTCTGCGACGCTGAGCACGACGGGGCGGCTCAAGGGCCGCCCCTCTGGCTGTAGGCGCCAAGGTGGTGTCGACGAGCCAGCGACGATCCCAGTGACAACCGACATCAGGCGCGACCGCTCCGGTGCTAGTCGTATCGGCCCCGCCCCCGGTATCCGGGTGGGACCGATACGACTGGGAACTGGCGGGGTCGTGCCCAGATCGGGTCCCCTGGACGGGGTCCCTAAGGAGTAGATCCATGGCTGATGCCATTTCCGTCACCGGTGCGTTCACGCGCGCCGAAGGCAAGGACGCCACCTTCGAGACGGGCCTGCTGGCCCCGCTCGCGGGTGGCGCCGTCACCGCCCAGATGGGCGACACCGTGGTGCTCGTCACCGCCACCGGCGCCAAGTCGCCCCGCGAGGGTGCCGACTTCTTCCCCCTCACCGTCGACGTCGAGGAGAGGATGTACGCGGCCGGCCGCATCCCCGGCTCGTTCTTCCGGCGCGAGGCCCGCGCCGGCGAGCAGGCCATCCTGACCTGCCGGCTCATCGACCGGCCCCTTAGGCCCAGCTTCCCCGACGGGTTCCGCAACGAGGTTCACGTCGTCGCCACCGTGCTCGGTGCCGATCAATCGCATCCCTACGACATCGCTGCGCTCAACGCCGCCTCCCTGGCGCTGTGCATCTCGCCCATCCCCTTCGACGGGCCGATCGGCGCAGTGCGCGTGTCCTGGTCGTCGTCAGGCGAGTGGGTGCCGTTCCCGACCTACACCGAGGGCGAGAGCTCTGCCTTCGAGATGGTGGTGGCCGGCCGGCTCGCCGGTGACGACGTCGCCGTGATGATGGTCGAGGCCGGGGGCACTTCCGCCACCTGGGAGTTGTACCAGGACGGTACGCCCAAGGTCGATGAGGATGTGCTCGCCGGCGGCCTGGAAGCGGCCAAGACCTGGATCCGGGAGATGATCGAACTCCAGCAGCAGGTGATCGACGCGGTCGGCCCGGTGAAGAAGATGGAGGTACCGCTGGCTGTCGACCACACCGACGAGATCCTCGACGCGGTGCGCGATGGGGCGCTCGACCGCATCGCCGCTGTGCAGACGATCGCCGACAAGACCGAGCGCCAGGAGGCGGAGTCCACGCTGGGCGCGGAGATCGCGGCCGAGATGGAGGGCCGCTTCGGTGACGATCCCGCGGTGGGCAGGCAGGTCAAGAGCGCAGTGCGCTCCGTCACCAAAGAGGTCGTGCGCAAGCGCATCGTCACCGAGGGCATCCGCATCGACGGCCGGGCCACCGACCAGCTGCGCCCCCTGATGTGCCGTGTCGGGGTGGTTCCGACCGCCCACGGCTCCGGGCTGTTCCAGCGGGGCGAGACCCAGGTGCTGAACTTCACCACGCTCGGGATCGGCCGTAGCGACATGCTGATCGACGATCTGTCGCCCACCGAGAAGAAGCGCTACTTCCACCACTACAACTTCCCGCCGTTCTGCACGGGCGAGACCGGCTTCATGCGCGGGCCCAAGCGGCGCGAGATCGGCCACGGGGCACTGGCTGAGCGAGCCGTGTTCCCGATAGTTCCCGGGTTCGAGGACTGGCCCTACACGGTGCGCACCGTGTCGGAGGTGATGGCGTCCAACGGGTCGAGTTCGATGGCATCGGTGTGCGGGTCCACGCTGTCGCTGATGGACGCCGGCGTTCCGATCAAGGCGCCGGTGGCCGGGGTGGCCATGGGCCTGGTCCACGCCGAGGACGCCTGGGTGACCCTCACCGACATCCTCGGCGCCGAGGACGCTTTCGGAGACATGGACTTCAAGGTGGCCGGGACCACCGACTTCATCACTGCGTTGCAGCTCGACACCAAGATCGCGGGCATCCCGGCGTCGGTTCTGGCCGACGCTCTGCGGCAGGCGCGCTCGGCTCGCCTCGACATCCTCGACGTGATGGCCGAGACCATCATTGAGCCGAGGCCCGAGGTGCGCGACACCGCGCCGAAGATCTCCTCCTTCGAGATCCCCGTTGAGAAGATCGGCGAGGTGATCGGACCCAAGGGCAAGGTGATCAACGCCATCCAGTCGGAGACCGGCGCCGACATCAGCGTGGACGACGACGGCGCGGTCGGCATCGTGGCCATCGCCTCCACCGACCGGGGCGCGGTGCTCGAGGCCGAGCGGCAGATCAAGCTCATTCTGGATCCGCCCACAGCCGACGTCGGCGCGACCTACCGGGGACGGGTGGTGAACATCACCAAGTTCGGGGCGTTCGTGAACATCCTGCCCGGTCGCGACGGTCTGGTGCACATCTCCAAGCTGGGCGGCGGCAGGCGCATCGACAGGGTCGAGGATGTGCTCGAACTCGGTGAGGAGATGGAGGTCATCGTCGAGGACGTCGACCCCAACGGGAAGATCTCCCTCATTCCCAAGTCGGAGGACTCCGACGGAGGCGAATCGCCCTCAGCCCGGCGCCGGGAGATGTCCCGGGCCGGTACCGACGGCGGAGCGAACCGAGGCGAGTCCCGTGGCGCTGCAGGCGACGGATCGGGGCGGGATTCTGGCCGGACGGACCGCGATGGGGGCTTCGGCCGTCATCGCGACGGCGGCCGGCCCGAGCCGAGACGATCGGAGGCGGGGCGTGCCGACTACGCCGGCGGCGAGCAGCGCCGCGAGGATCGGTCCGGCTCCCGGTCGAGGCCGCCCGCGCCGGTGTCCAGTGCCAAGGGGGTCTCGTTCGAGGATTCCTTCGACCAGGAGCTCGAGCGCGAGTTCGGCGAGCTGGGCCCGGATCCGCGGGTCCGGCGTGGCGGCCGCCGCGGTGGCCGCGGTCCTCGTTAGATAATCGGCCATGATCAAGCTCGGTGTCTGCGGCGCCACCGGACGCATGGGCGCCGAGGCCTGCAGGGCCATCGACGCCGACCCCGACACCGAGCTGCTGACCGCGATCGGCTCCGCCGGCTCGGTCGAGGAGTTCGTCGAGGCGGGCGTCGAGGTGGTGGTGGACTTCACCGTCGCGGAGGCGGTCCGGGCCAACATGGGCGTGCTGGCCGCGGCCGGGATCAACGCCGTGATCGGAACCTCTGGCCTGGGTGCCGACGACCTGGATGACTTGCGCGCCGGCTTCGTGCGGAGCCACTGCGTCGTCGCGCCGAACTTCGCAGTGGGCGCAGTGCTCATGACCCGGTTCGCGGCTCTGGCCGCTCCGTACTTCGACACCGCTGAGGTGATCGAACTGCACCACGACCGCAAGGTGGACGCACCGTCGGGCACGGCCATGGTGACGGTCGAGGCCATGGCGGAGGCCTCCGACGACTGGGCGCCGGACCCCACGGCCAGCGAGAGCTTGCCCGGAGCACGCGGCGGTCGCGGCCCGGCCGGGATCCCGGTCCACTCGGTGCGCCTCAAGGGACTGGTCGCGCACCAGGAGGTGCTGCTCGGCGGGCCCGGCGAGACCCTCACGATCCGCCACGACACCATCGACCGGTCGGCGTTCATGCCGGGCATGCTCCTGGCGGCCAAGCGCGTGGTGACTCTCGGGCCGGGCCTGACCGTCGGCCTCGGCGAGGTTCTGGGCATCTGAGGCGGGGCGCAGAGTGCGCCGGCTGAGCTCCCCGGGGTGGATCGCCTCGCACATCTTCGCGTTGGCGATGGTCGTGCTGATGGTCAACCTGGGGTTCTGGCAGCTCCGTCGACTCGACGAGCGCCGCACCGACAACGCCGAGATTGCGGCGGCCATGTCTCAGGACCCGTTCGACATCGCCGCGTATCTCGACCGGCGCGGGCTCCCACCCGAATACACCGCGGTGGCGGCAACCGGTACCTACCTCGCGGACGCGGAGGTGCGCATCGGCAACCGGAGCAGCGGAGGGCAGCCGGGCTTCTGGCTGGCGACTCCACTGGAACTCGACGACGGCCGGGCCGTGGCGGTGGTCAGGGGCTGGATCCCCCGGCGGAGTCTGACCGGACTCGACGAACGCAGCACGGCCCCGCCGGCAGGAGAGGTTGTCGTGGTCGGGCTCGCGTTCGACAGTGTCGGAGGAGGCAGGGTCGCGGAGACTGCCCCTACGGAGGTGCCCGAGATCTCCCGCATGGACCTGGATCGGTTCGCCGAGGTCTCCGGCGTCGACGTGGAGGGGGTGTGGATCAGGCTGCGGGTCCAGTCGCCGCCCCAGCCCGAAGGCCTGCCGGAGCCGGTGCCCGATCCCGATCTGGGCGACGGGCCCCACTTGTCCTACGCGTTCCAGTGGTTCTTCTTCTCGGCCGGCGCGATCGTGGTGTACGGCCTCATCCTGCGCCGGGTCGTCGCCGGGCGCGAAGAAGCCCCCGGTACCGAACTACAGTTGTAGGCCATGGGCCGGTTCGGACGCGTACTGACCGCGATGGTCACCCCCTTCACCGAGGACGGGGTGCTCGACCTCGACGGAGCGGCTCGCCTTGCCCAGTGGCTCGTCACCAACGGCAACGAGGGCCTGGTGGTGGCTGGAACCACCGGGGAGAGCCCCACTCTCACCCACTCCGAGCAGGCCGAACTCGTGGCCGCGGTGGTGGCCGCGGTCGATGTGCCCGTGGTGGCGGGAGCCGGCAGCAACGACACCCGAGCCGCCATCGATCTCACCGAGCGGTGCACCCGCGCCCGGGCGGACGGGATCCTGCATGTGGCCGGCTACTACAACCGGCCGTCGCAAGCAGGGCTGGACACGCACTTCCGCCACTGCGCGGCCGCAACGGACCTGCCGGTGATCATCTACGACATACCCGGACGCACCGGCCGCAAGGTCGACACCGAGACCCTGGTCCGGCTGGCCTTCGAGGTCCCCAACATCGTCGGCCTGAAGGACGCGGCCGGTTCGGTTGCAGAGACGGCCCGGCTGTTGGAGATGGCGCCGGACGGTTTCGAGGTGTACTCGGGCGACGACTCACTCACCTTGCCGCTCATGTCGATCGGCGCGGTGGGCGTCATCGGTGTGGCCACCCACTGGGCGGGGAGGGAGATGGCGGCCATGTTCGACGCGTTCGAGAGCGGTCGCGTCGCCGAGGCGACTGCCATCAACCGGCAGCTGCTCGACTCCTACGACTTCGAGACCGGCGACGCGGCTCCCAATCCCGTGCCCACCAAGTGCATGATGCGAGTGCTGGGACTGCCGGCAGGGCCATGCCGCCTGCCCATGGGACCGGAGCCCCCCGGACTGGAGGACCAGGCCAGGGAGGTCCTCGCCGCGCTGCGCGGCTCCGAGCCGGAACCAGAGCAGCAGGCGGAAGCGGCCCCTGAGGTGCCCGCCGAGCCGGCTCCGGTCGGCACGGGCTGACCGCCGCCCGCAGACAAGTGGCCGCACCCGTCGCCGTCACCTTCCTGGGCGGCCTGGGTGAGATCGGACGGAACTGCGCGGTCCTCGAGACCGCGGGCCGCCGGGTGCTGCTCGACTGCGGCCGCATGTTCGCGGGCGACGACCTGCCCGGCGTCGACTCCGTGCTGCCCGACTTCGAATGGCTGCTGGACAGCGGGGGAGTCGAGGCGTGCGTCGCCACCCACGCCCACGAGGATCACATAGGAGCGCTCCCTCATCTGCTCGAGCACTTGTCGTTCCCCGTCTACGGGTCGGCGTTCACGCTCGGCCTGGTGAGGCACAAGCTCGCCGAGGCGGGCCTGCTCGACCGGGCTGAGCTGCGCGAGGTCCGCGATGGGGACTCCTTCCGGGCCGGACCGTTCCAATGCGAGGCGATGCCCGTCACCCATTCGGTGCCGGGGGGACTCATCACGGCATTCTCCACACCGCAGGGAGTGATCCTGCACTCCAGCGACTACAAGCTCGACCTCACGCCGGTGGACGGCCGCCGAACCGCGCTTTCCCGCATCGGGGCGCTGGCCGACGATCCGGGGGTCAGGCTGCTGCTGGCCGACTCGACCAACGCCGACGCGCCCGGATCGTCGCGGTCGGAGAGAGACGTGGGCGATGTCCTGCACGATGTGATCGCCCACCAGGAGGGCCGCAGGGTGATCGTCGGGGCATTCGCCAGCCACATCCACCGCATCCAGCAGGTGATGGACGCAGCCGTCGCCGCGGGTCGCACGGTGGCGACGCTGGGTCTGTCCATGCAGCGCAATGTCGGGCTGGCCCGCGAGCTGAACCTGCTGCGGGTTCCTGATCACGCCGTGCGCGACATCACCGACCTCGAGGGGCTCGAGCCGTCACAGGTGCTGATCGTGTGCACCGGATCGCAGGGCGAGCCCCGGGCCGCCCTGACCCAGATGGCCGAGGGCACCAGCAAGTGGGTCGAGATCGGTGCCGAGGACACGGTGATCTTCAGCTCGCATCCGATCCCCGGCAACGAGGCCGCGGTAGGAGCGGTTCGCAACGGGCTGGCCCGCAGGGGCGCGCTCGTGCTCCACACCGGCAACCTCGACGTGCACACCTCTGGTCACGGCAAGCAGCAGGAACTCAGGGTCCTGCACTCGGTGGCATCGCCGGAGTGGTTCGTGCCCGTTCACGGCGAGTACGAGCATCTGGTCGCGCACGCCCGGCTCGCCCGCGAGATGGGCATGGCCGCCGAGCGGGTGGTGCTGTGCTGCGACGGCGACCGGATCGAGTTGACCGACGAGGGCCTGCTCCAGGCCGGATCGGTGGGCGGCGACCATGTCTACGTCGACGGAACGGTCGGGGACTTGGGCTCGACGGTCCTCGACGAGCGCCGGAAACTCGGCGCCGACGGCTTCGTAGCCGTGGTGGTGAGCGTCGACCTGGAGCGGGGCGTGCTGGCGTCAAGTCCTCAGATCGTGTCCCGCGGCTGGGTCGAGCAGCCAGCGCTGGTAGGGCATGAGGCCGCGGTTGTGGACGCGGTCGAGACGGAGGTGCGGAGTGCCCTGGCCGGCGGCAACCGCGACCGGGAGGCGCTGGCCGATCTGGTGTTGCGAACAGCCCGGCGCATCTCGCGGGAGCGCACCCGCCGCCGTCCTGTCATCGTTCCGGTGATCACCTTCTGAGAGGCCGAGCGGATAGGGGCGCGAGTTCAAGTCATACGGGCGAGGCCGTGGCCCGAGCGGCCCGTGAGCGCAGCGAACAAGAGCGGGAAACACCCCGCCCCGACGCGAAAGCCTGCGCCTATCCGTGTGGCCCCTAAGAGTGTTGGGGGTTCACGGGGCGGCCGGGCGTCACTGGTAGCGTCACCCTTCATGGCGACCAAGGGAGCCGATCCCAGCTCTCGCAGGGCGAAAAGGCCATCGGCGGGCAAGCGAGCCTCTCGCCGGGGCTCGGCTGCGGTTGGTTCGGTGGTGAGCCGCCATCGCCGGGACATCTGGGGTCTGGCCGCGGTGGTGGCCGGCCTGCTGGTGGCCGGGAGCGTCTGGTTCTCGGCGGCCGGCCCGCTGGGCGAGGGCGTGGACCGCGCCCTCGCCGCCTGCTTCGGTCTGGTGCGCATGGCCCTCCCCGTTGGACTGGCCGCGTTGGGGGCCGCGGCTCTCTGGGGCGGGCGCCGCGGCGGCGCGGTGGACCGTGCAGGCGACGGTGGCGACCGCGCTGAGGGCGACCCGCCTGCCGGCCGCGCCCAGGTCGAGCGGTCCGACTCCGCGGTCAGGATGGTGCTGGGCGGCGTCCTGCTGCTGGTGTCCTCCACCGGTTTGCTGCACCTGTCCAGAGGCCGCCCCGGCCTGGGTGACGGGGTGGACGAGCTGGGCGCCGCCGGCGGCGCTCTGGGCGTCGGCATCGGTGGCTTCCTGCATGCCTGGACGGCTGCATGGGGTTCGGTGCTGCTGCTCGTGTTCGTGGGACTGGTCGGCGTCATCGTCGTCACCGGGCTCACAGTGAGATCGGCGCTGGCCGCTCTGGCCGGTGCGCTGAGCCCGTTGTGGCGGCTGCTGCGAACTGCGGTCGTGAACCTGTTCAGCGACATCAAGGAGGGCCCGGCCGGTCCCGCCCCTCCGGACTCGCATCCCTACGGGCAGCCTCATGCCGGATCGCCCGGCGCGGATGAGCCCTCGAGCGAGGCGGAGGCGGAACCGGAAGCCTCTGCCGCGCTCGGGCCGGCTCCGTTCCGGGAGATCTCATCTCCCGGTCACCGCGCCGCTTCGACGTCGAGGACCAGGGGCCCAGCCGCGGGTTCCAAGCGCCGCGGCGAGGGGTCCAAGTGGAAGCTCCCCAAGATGGACATTCTGGCTGCGACCCCGTCGCGGGAGATCGACAAGGCCGAGGTGGCCGAGCGGGGTCAGCTCTTGCAGGCCACGCTGGCCCGCTTCGATGTGCCCACCCTTCTGCTGGAGCCCGTGGTGGGGCCGACCGTCACCCGCTTCGTGCTGGAGCTGGACGAGGGAGTGCGGGTGTCGAAGCTCGAGAGCCTGCGCAAGGACATCGCCCTGGCCATGGCCTCGCCCGATGTGCGCATCCTGTCGCCCATACCCGGCCGCCGCGCCATCGGCGTGGAGGTCCCCAACCTGGACCGCCAGATCGTGCGCCTCGGCGACGTGCTGCGCTCGCGGGAGGCGGCCAGCGCCGATCACCCCATGGAGGTGGCCATCGGCCGGGACATCAACGGGCACGCCATCATGATGAACCTGGCGACCACGCCGCACCTGTTGATCGCGGGAGCCACCGGCGCCGGGAAGTCGTCGTGCCTCAACTCCTTGATCACGTCGGTGCTGATGCGCTCCACACCCGAGGACGTGCGCATGATCCTCGTCGACCCCAAGCGGGTCGAGATGGGCCAGTACGACCGCGTCCCGCACCTGCTCACCGCGCCGGTCACCGATCCCCGCAAGGCGGCCAACGCGCTGAGCTGGGCCGTGCGGGAGATGGAGCGGCGCTACGACCTGCTCCACGAGACCAGCTTCCGCGACATCGCCGGCTACAACGCCGCGGTCGACGCCGACACCCTCGAGCCCCCTGCTGGGGCACGGGACGCCGACGGTGAGCCTCTGCGGTACCAGCGCCTGCCATTCGTGCTCGTGGTGGTGGACGAGCTCGCCGACCTGATGATGGTGGCCGCACGCGATGTCGAGGAGTCGATCGCCCGCATCGCCCAGATGGCCCGCGCGGTCGGGATCCATCTCGTGATCGCCACGCAGCGGCCGTCGGTGAACATCATCACCGGCGTGATCAAGGCCAACATCCCGGCCCGGCTGGCATTCGCGGTGTCGAGCCTGACCGACTCGCGGGTCATCCTCGACCAGCCCGGCGCCGAGCGGCTGGTCGGCCAGGGCGACATGCTGTGGCTCGGACCGTCGTCGTCGACACCCCACCGGATCCAGGGATGCTGGGTCACGGAGGACGAGGTGCGCTCCGTGGTGTCCCACTGGGTGGATCAGGCCCCCGACTTCCACGACGATCCCTCGGTCTCCACCGAGGATCCCCCCGCGAGCGAGTCCGCCGCGGCCTCGGCACCGGACCTGGGCGGAGCGCCGATCATGCCGTCGAGCATCACGGATGCTCCTCCGCCCACCACCACCGACGACGGCGATGAGCTGCTGGACGCCGCAATGGCGCTGGTGGTCGAGACGCAGCTCGGTTCCACATCCATGCTCCAGCGCCGGCTGCGAGTGGGGTTCGCCAGGGCAGGGCGGATCATGGACCTGCTCGAACAGCGAGGTGTCGTCGGCCCGTCGACCGGCTCGAAGGCCCGTGAGGTTCTCATCACTCCCGAGGAACTCGAGAGCAGGCAGACCCGCTGATATGACCATCCGTGGGGTTCTGCGGTCGCCGGCGATGATGACCATCCGTGGGGTTCTGCGGTCGCCGGCGATGATGCCACCCGCCGCGCTCTAGGGCCGCTGTCGATGTTGCTCGGCCTCGTCCTGTCCGTAGTCGGGCTGGTCGTGCTGTCGCTGGCGGCCGACCAGTTCGTGAGGGGGGCCGCTCGCTTGGCGGTCGTGCTGAGGATGGCTCCGATCGTGGTGGGAGCAGTCGTGGTGGGGTTCGGCACCAGCGCGCCGGAGATGCTGGTTTCGACGGTGGCCGCGGCCAACGGCCGGCTGGACATCGGCGTCGGGAACATCATCGGCTCCAACGTGGCCAACATCTCCCTGGTGCTGGGCGCGGCCTCGTTCGTGTCCGTGGTCCCGGTGAGCTCCGGCGTGGTGCGCCGCGACGCGGCCGTGTCGGTAGCGGCGGTTGCGCTGTTCGCGCTGTTCGTGCAGGGCGATCTAGGACGCCTCGAGGGGCTGGTGCTGGTGGCCGCGCTGGGTGCCTGGTTCGTGCTGGTACTGCGCGGGTCCCGCACCGGCGATGCCGACATGGAGGACCTCTCCGAACTGGTGGGCGAGCATCCTCCTGCCCTCGGCGTCGAGACCGTGCGCACCATCGTGTCGCTTGCTCTGGTTGCCGGCTCGGCCTACATCCTCGTCGAGGGCGCCGAGCGGGTGGCCGAGGCGCTCAACCTGTCGGGTGGTTTCGTCGGGTACACGATGGTCGCGGTGGGCACATCGGCGCCCGAGCTGGTCACCGCAGTGGCCGCGGCCCGCCAGCGCGAGACCGAACTGCTGGTCGGCAACCTTCTGGGCAGCAACGTGTTCAACTCGCTGGCGGTGGGCGGCGCCATCGGCTTGGTGGGGGCGGGGCCCGTCGGCGACGTCACCCTGCAGGCCCTCGGATCGTTGATGATGGTGGTGATCTGCGTGGTGAGCTGGGCGGCGATGGCCATCGGCCTCAGGGTCAGCCGCATCGACGGCGTTGTGCTGCTCTGCCTGTGGGTGGTGAGCATCGCGCTGCTGGCCGGTTGACCGTGACGCGGCCCGGTTCCCTGCTGCGCGCTCTGGTGTGCGCCGGCCTCCTGGTCGCAGGCTGCGGGTCGGATTCACAGTCCGAGAGCCCACCGGCAGCCACCGACCCGCCGGCTCCGGCTGCTGAGCCGGCCAGGACCGCGCCCCCGACTACGACCGCGCCCCCGACAACACCACCCCCAACGGAATCTCGGGTTGACAATGGGTCGTCTGTGGGGGTTAAGACTCCCGAGATTCCTGAGGCTGACGCCGCGGCACCGGCGACGACTCAGCCAGACGGTGAAGCCGGATCGTCGGTGCTCCCGTCGGTCGATGTCGACGAGGGCGTGGCTCGCTGGAGTGTCGAGATCATTGAATGGGCCCCGCACGATTCAGACGCCTTCACTCAGGGGCTCGAAATGGCCGACGGGACCATGTACGAGAGCACCGGGCTGTGGGGGCAGTCGTCGCTCCGGGCCGTGAACCCGGCCACCGGTGAGGTGACCGCACGGGTCGACCTGCCGGATGAGTTCTTCGGCGAGGGCCTCACCGTCGTCGGGGACGAGATCATCCAGCTCACCTGGCAGAGCGGCACCGCCCTCGTGTACGACCGCGCCACCCTCGAACTGCTGCAGGAGCGCAGCTATGAGGGGGAGGGCTGGGGCCTCTGCGAGATGGGCGGCCAGCTGGTCATGACGGACGGCTCCGACCGTCTGGCCCGCCGCGATCTCGATACCTTCCAACTGTTGGGCACGGTGACCGCAAACGCCTCCGGTTACGACGGTCGGCTCGACAACCTGAACGAGCTGGAGTGCGTCGAGGGGATGGTGATCGCCAACGTGTGGCAGACCGACCACCTGCTCGTGATCGATCCGGACACCGGGCGGGTGGCGGCCGCCATCGACGCCGGCCCCCTCGTCGACGATGCGTCCCAGGCCTCGGCCGGGAGCCGGATTGATGTGCTCAACGGGGTTGCGGTGGACGAGAAAACCGCCACCCTGTGGATGACCGGCAAGCTCTGGCCCCGGCTGTACAGGGTTCGCCTGAGGCCGAGCGAGTAGGGAGCGATTCATGAGGATCTTCGCGAGGAGTCGAGCGAGGCCGTGGCCCGAGAGGCCCGTGAGCGAAGCGAACAAGAGCGGGCGTGACACCGCCGGCAAGCGAGGGGCCCTCACCTATTCGCGCTTACACCTGGTGGAGGTTCCGTAGGTGCGATCGAGGACTGTCGTGGCGTGGAGCGGCGCACTCCTAGCGGCTGCGCTATTGGCGTCGGCATGCGTCGAGAGCCCAAGGGTGCGGTCGTCGACGGGAGCGTCGCCGACCCTGCCTCCTGAGACCACCGCGCCGGTGCCCACGACGACACCGATCACCGCCGTCCAGAGCACCACCACCACCGAGTCCACGCGAGCCTGGACGCTGCTGGCCGGCGGTGATGTCCTGATGGAACGGTCCGAGCGGTTGGGCTTGGACCCCTTCCAGTCCATAGAGCCCGCCCTGGGCTCGGCGGACCTCTCTGTAGTGAACGTCGAGATGGCGATCAGCGACCGGGGCACACCCCATGACAAGACATACGTGTTTCGCGCTCCGCCATCCGCGGCCAGGCGGATAGCGGCCGGCGGCGTGCGGGTCGCCAACCTGGCCAACAACCACGCCATGGACTACGGCGGCGACGCGTTGGCCGACACCATCGACCTGCTGGAGGGTGCCGGGGTGGCGACCATCGGCGCAGGCCGCGACATCGACGAGGCCTACCGCTACCGGATCCTGACGACGGACGGCGGCGTGAGCGTGGCCTTCGTCGGCGCCTCCCTCATCGTTCCCTCCAATTTCGCGGCCGGTTCCTCCACGCCTGGCGTCGCGTCGGCGCACCCGCCCGACCTGGCACGCGTGCTCGACACCGTTCGGGCCGCGGTGGCGGCGGCCGATGCAGTGGTCGCCATAGTCCACTGGGGCATCGAGCGAGACCCCTGTCCGGACGATGCCCAGCGGTTGCTGGCCCGGCAGCTCCTCGACGCGGGCGCCGACGCAGTCATCGGCCACCATCCCCATGTGCTGCAGCCCGTGGTGTTCACCGGTGAGAAGCTGGTGGCCTTCTCGCTGGGGAATTTCATCTGGGAGCCCCGCCAGCACATGAGCGGGGAGACGGGCGTCCTGCAAATCGACTTCGAAGGCGACAGGGTTGTCGGCTGGGCGTTCCATCCCCACCTGCTCGACGGCGACGGCGTGCCGGTTCCGGCCGACACCGGCCCGCGGGTCGAGCGCATCCGCGACATCCTGTCCGGAAATTGCGGTCCCCACAGGCCTCCGCCGACCAGCACAACGACCTCGCTGCCGCCGCCTACGGGCACGGCGGGGTTCTAGGTTGGTAGCACCCTCTATGTCCGGCAGGCCCAGATCCTTCGTCGTGCACACCTTGGGGTGCCCCAAGAACCAGGTCGATTCCGACAAGCTCACCGGATTGCTGGTCGCCGACGGCCTGTCGCCGGCTGGCGACACGTCCGAAGCCGACATGGTGGTCGTCAACACTTGCGCCTTCGTGGAGGAGGCCCGCCAAGAATCGATCGACACGATCCTGGCCCTCTCGGAGACGAAGGCGCCCGGCGCCTCGCTGGTGGTCACCGGGTGCCTCGCGGAGCGCTACGGCGACGAGTTGGCCGAGGCCCTGCCGGAGGCCGACCGCATAGCCGGATTCGGGATGGAGCTCGCGGCAGGTTCGGTGGCATCGCACCGACCAGGCGGCGTGCCGGTGGAGTCCGGCGTGCCGGTCCCTTCCGGTGTGCCGGTGGAGCTGGGCCGGCGGACCGCTCGCCCGATCCCGGCGTTCGATCTGTTGAACCTGCCCCGGCCGCCGTCGCCCCGCCCGTGGGCGTACGTGAAGATCGCGGAGGGATGCGACCGCGCCTGCGGTTTCTGCGCCATCCCCAGTTTCCGCGGTCCCCAGCGCAGCCGCACACTCGGGCAGATCCTGGCGGAGGTCGAGCAGCTCGACGCGGTCGAGATCGTGCTGGTGGCCCAGGACCTCGCCTCCTACGGCCGGGACCAGGGCTCCGGAGAGCGCCGCATCGTGCCGCTGGTGGAGGCGGTGTCGGGGCGCGCCGCCCGTACCCGCCTGCTGTACCTGTACCCGTCGGACCTCAACGACACCCTGATCGACGCGATCTGCGCCACCGGCGTCCCCTACTTCGACCTGTCACTCCAGCACGTCTCGGCGCCCTTGCTGCGCCGCATGCGCCGATGGGGCGACGGCGAGCGGTTCCTGGCCCGGATCGAAGCGATCCGCCGGCGCGAGCCGGAGGCAGCCTTCCGGTCGAACTTCATTGTCGGCTACCCGACCGAGACCGAGGAGGACCATGACCTGCTGCTGCGCTTCGTGGAGGAGGCCCAACTCGACTGGTGCGGGTTCTTCGCCTACTCCGAGGAGGACGGCACCTATTCGGCCGGTCTGGAGGGCAAGGTGGACGGGGGCCTGCGCTCCGAGCGGCTGGCCGAACTCGGCGAGCTGCAGGACGCAATCACCACCCGGCGCCGCGACCTGCTGGTCGGTCGGCGGGTGGAGGTGCTCGTGGACGAGCCGGGCGCCGGCCGGACTCACCGTGAGGCCCCGGAGATCGACGGCGTCGTCCACGTGCCCGCCGGCCTGGCCGCGGGTACCTTCGCGAAGGTGACCGTCACCGCCGCAACCGGCTGCGATCTGGAGGCGGCGTGAGCGCCTCGGGCGGCGCGGAGGCGCCTGCGCAGGCCAGCCTGCTTCATCCCGCCAACCTGCTGACGCTCGCCCGCCTGCTGTTCGCGCCGGTGCTGTTCCTGCTGATCCTCCAGGCCGAGCAGAGCCGGGGGGCGTCGTGGGCTGCCTTCGGCCTGGGCGTCGCCATGGCCGGCACCGACTTCTTCGACGGGCGGGTGGCCCGCCGGGCCAATGTCACCAGCCGCAGCGGCGCCTTCCTCGACCCGCTGGCCGACAAGGTCGTGGTGCTCGGGGCGGCCTTCTGCCTGGTGGCCGTGGAGCGCTACTGGTGGGTGCCGGTGACGATCATGGCCTTCCGCGAGCTCGGCATAACCGCGTGGAGGGCCCGGTGGGCCGGAGAAGGGGTGTCGATCCCGGCCCGCCGGTCCGCCAAGTACAAGACCTCCGTGCAGGCACTGGCGTTGGCGATGGCGATCATGCCGACCCTTGAGGATGCCGACCTGGTGCTGGCTATCGCGCTGTGGGTGGCGGTGGCGTTCACGGTGGTCACCGGGATGCAGTACATGCTCGACAGCCGCTCGGCGCGGGCGCGGTCTCGCTCCCAAGAATCTTCGTAGGCCGGCCATGAGGTGCGAGGTGGTTGCGGTGGGAACCGAGTTGCTGCTCGGACAGATCGTCGACACCAACTCGTCGTGGATCGGAGAGCAACTCGCGCTGGCGGGCATCGACAGCCACTTCCAGACCAAGGTCGGCGACAACCTCGGCCGGATGACCGCCGCGCTCGAGCAGGCGCTTGACCGCAGCGACGCGGTGATCGTGTGCGGGGGCCTCGGCCCCACCCCCGACGACATCACCCGCGACGCCATCGCGGCCGTGATGGGCGTGGAGTTGCACCGGGACGACGCCGTGGCCGAGCGGATCAGATCGATGTTCTACCGCCGCGACCGGCAGATGCCCGCCAACAACCTGCAGCAGGCCGACGTGCCTGCCGGCGCCCGGGTGATGGACGTGCAGCCCGGCACCGCGCCCGGACTGATCTGCCCGGTGAGGCGAGCCGGCGGGTCCGTGAGTCCGGCGGGCGACGGTGCGACCGGAGGCGGCGAGAAGGTGATCTACGCCGTTCCCGGCGTGCCCTGGGAGATGCAGAAGATGGTCAGCGAGTGCGTGCTGTCCGACCTGCAGGCCCGGGCGGGCGAGCGGAGCGTGATCCGCAGCCGGACGCTGCGCACCTGGGGCTACTCGGAATCGGGTCTGGCCGAGCTGCTGGGACCGGAGATGAGCCGCCTCGACGCCACCGGCGAGGCCACCATCGCCTTCCTGGCCAGCGGCATGGAGGGGCTCAAGGTTCGCATCACCGCCAAGGCGGCCGACGACGAGACTGCTCAGAGGGTGCTGTCGGGAGTCGAGTCGAGGGCGCGGGCCGTCATCGGTGAGGCGGTGTTCGGAGCGGACGACGACACCATGGAGTCGGTGGTGCTGGCCCTGATGCGCTCGCGGGGTCTCACCCTGGGACTGGCGGAGTCGGTGACCGGAGGGCTGATCGCCGCTCGCCTGACCGAAGTGCCTGGCGCGAGCGACGTGCTGAAGGGGGCGGTCGTGCCCTACGACCGTGTGCTCAAGACGGGCGTGCTGGGTGCGCCTGATGTCGCGGCGGTCAGCGAGGAGATGGCGCTGGCCATGGCCGCGGGAGCCTGCCGGGTACTGGGCGCCGACGTGGGCTTGGCCACTACCGGTGCGGCCGGCCCCGAGAGCCACGAGGGCGCAGAGCCGGGCACAGTCTGGATCGGCCTGCATCTCGACGGTGGCGGCGAGGCGGTCAGGGTTCGCTTCAACATGGCCCGGACCATGGTCCGTCAGCTCTCGACCATCACCGCTCTCAACCTGCTGCGTACCCGCCTGCTCACCCGCGACGGCTGACTCGACCGCGTTCGCGGCTGAGATACGCCTCCTGACGCGTCGGCGCATCCCCTAGCCTTGATGCCATGGGGGAGCAGGTCGGCGCAGCGAACGGCAGCCAGCCCGGTGGCCCGCCGGCGCTGTCCGAGGTGGAGAAGCGCATCCTGGCCGCCTTGTCGCGGCGCCCGCTCGGGCTCTACCCGGTCGCCTCGGTCGCGGTCGCGGCCGGGACCGACCGCGACGAGACCCTGCCGTGTCTGGAGAGGCTCGTCGAGTTGGGCCTGATCACGGGCGCCCCCGAGCTGGTGCTGGCCCGGCCCGTGCGGCGCGAGGTTGTCTGGCGCCTCGACGTCGCGGCCGCCTGGTCGCAGGTGCCGGGCGTGCTGCGCTTCACGGAGCTTCCCGAGGTGCCGCCCGCGCCGATGCCCGACTGCCTCCCGGAGCGCTTCGCGCACCTGTTCTGGTGGGGCGACACGTCGCTGTACAAGCTGCCTCGCTACGCCGACTTCGTCGCGGAGCAGATCCTCACGAATGGCGATGTCGCGTCCGTCGGCTGGGCGTTGTTCACCCTCCCCTGCGAAGCCCTTGAGAGCGTGGCTGGGAAGCCCCATGTCAGACAGGACTGTCGGCAACTCATTAGCAACACGCTGGCCCAGCGACGTGGCGAGCCTGTCTGACTACGCGAGCCTGTTGCCGGACGGCACGATCAGGGCATGGCCCCGGGTGGCTGCCGCGCTTCCTGGGGGCAGTGTCCTCATGGGCGGCACAGGCCTGGCGATCTGGCTGCGCCACCGGCGAAGTGAAGACCTCGACATCTTCTGTCCCGGGAGACTCGACGTCGACAGCGTCGTGTCAGCGTTGTCGGCATCGGGCGAGTTCCTGCTCCGGGACGCGTCCGAGCTGCTTGTGCGCGGCGTAGTAGACGGGGTGAACGTGGACGTCGTAGGCGAGGACGGCGCTTACCGACTCGCGCCGCCGTTGGAGATCGACGGACTTCACGTCGCTTCGCTCCAGGACATTGCGGCGGGCAAGTTCAGGGCGATCACCGGCCGCAGGCAGATGCGCGACCTAGTGGACATCATGTTCATCGAGACCGACGGCGGCATTCGCCTCGAACAGGCCGTCATGCTGCACTTCCGCAGGTACGGCATCGCCCTGCAGTACTCGGAGGTCACGGGTGTTCTCCAGCATTTCGCGGACTTCCGGCATGTGGACGACGACGCCGCCATGGAGGAGATATTCGGAGAGGACATCCGCGACCGAGTGGAGGAGTTCTTCCGTTCCCGCCAGCCGCAGGTCGCAGCCGCCTTCCAGCAGCTCCTGGCCGAGGACTAGCGCTTGTCGCCCGCCGTCCACTGAGCGCGCCCGGACAGGGGCGCTGATGGCTCCGGTCAGCGGCGTTGGCTGAGGGCGGCGTCCAGCGCTTCGAGCTCGGCCTGCCAGCAGCCCATCAGATGGGTGGGCTGGAATCCCATCTCGGTGTTGATGGCCAGCATGTGGGCGTTGCTGGCCGCATTGCCGGTCTGAAGGCCCGTCACCTCCGGCTCGGTGGCTCGCAGCCGCTGCCACATGGCGGCCTTCACCCAGCGTCCGATTCGGCGGCCCCGGTGGGCGGGCAGCACCACCGTGCTCCACTGCCACGACGCGGCGGGCCGATGGCGGTTGACGAACACCTCGGTGGTTCCTGCGGCCTCGCCGTCGGGGGTGACGGCCAGCACGCCCTGGTACTCCAGGCCTAGCGCCGCCCGGGCCTCGATCTCGGCCCGCACCATGGCCGCATCAACGACGGTGTCGGCCATTTCGAGATCATCGGTGGGTGCGTCCTTCATGGCGTTGGCCGTGGCGACCACAGCGTCGATCCACTCCTCGGGGCACCGTCGGGCCCAGTGGACGAGTTCCAGATCGGCGGGTCCGGCCTCGATCCACCGGGCCATGAGTTGAGGGTCCACCGATGCCATGTCGAGGCTCGACTCCTGTTCGGTGTAGCGGAGTTCGGCACCCAGTCCGGTCCAGAACTGGTCGGCCGACGAGGTGTAGTAGCCCCAGGCGATGACCGAGGTTCGTCCCTCGGCTCGGGCTCGCTGCAACAGCTCGGCCAGCACCGCAGACGCGGTGTGGTCGTCAGTGGGGGTGATCTCTACTCCGGCCAGTTCGGCGTTGGCCGCGTCCGTATTGAGCTCCATGTGCCCGATGGCCACGGCCCGGCTGCCATCGAACGCGACGACGCGCTGGTGGCGGCAGTAGTCGGTGGCGTCGTCCGCGAAGATCGCGTGTAGCTCCGGCGCGGGGGTGACTGGAAGGCCGGGGTCGCGCTCGCGGTCCAGCCTCTGCTGGAGTTCCAACGCCGCGACGAAGTCCGCCGCTTCCAGCGACCGGGCATCGACAATCCGCACGGCCCGAGCGTACGGGCGACATGATGGATCAAGGGACACGCGCCGCCCTGCCGACCTTCCGGTGAGGATGGTCGCAGGGTGTGGGAGCACGGCAGTGAACTCCCGGATGCGACTTGCCCCCGCTCATGGAGCTCTATCCGTCGGCGGATGAGTCCCACTCGTCCATGTCCCAGAGTTCCTCCAGCACTGGGTACATGGCGTCTCGGAGTCGGTCCACCGCATCGACAAGCCATTGCTTCGCCTCCTGCCGTCGCTCCGGGTCCTGGTCGACCTCCTCAATGGTCATCGAGCCGGGAAGGTAGGCGGCCACGCGTGAGTACCGACAGTCCTCATGGGACTCCCAGTCGAGTTCGGCGC
This sequence comes from Candidatus Aldehydirespirator sp., assembly GCA_965203575.1. Classification (GTDB taxonomy): domain Bacteria; phylum Actinomycetota; class Acidimicrobiia; order Acidimicrobiales; family Aldehydirespiratoraceae; genus Aldehydirespirator. The sequence continues at coordinate 24,345 of OZ241894.1, read as the reverse complement.
CGAAGGACTGCTCGATCTCGCCGCGCTTCGCTTTGAGCTGACGGTACAAGGCGGATGTCTCCTCGGCGTCCTCAGTGTCCAGCCTCGCCTCAGCCCGCAGGCGCCCCTCGCCGCAGAAGGACCCGCAGTATTCGACGCAGTGTTCCGTGTCCTTCCTGAAGACCATCCAATTCTTGGTCGTCGGCGTCTTTCTGCGTTGCCACACGGTGTCGGCTTGGTGCAGGCCCTTCAAGACTTCAGACCAGAACGGGCGATACAGAGCGCTTCGTTGGCTGTAGTCCGGCGACGGAGTCCCGGACGGAGCGCACCTAGTCATCGGGCTGCACCTCGTCGGCGTCTCGCTCTAGGCGCAGCGAGGCCGAGTTCATGCAGTAGCGGGCGCCGGTGGGCTGGGGGCCGTCCGGGAACCGGTGGCCGAGGTGGGCGCCGCAGTTGGCGCACACGGCCTCCTCGCGGACCATTCCGAAGCTGCGGTCGGTGTGGATCTCCACCGCGTCGGGGTCGAGCGCCTCCCAGAAGCTGGGCCAGCCGGTGCCGGACTCGTACTTGGTGTCGCTGGAGAAGAGGGGGGCGTCGCACACGATGCAGCGGTAGGTACCGTCGTCGTGGCAGTTCCAGTACTCGCCGGTGAAGGCCCGCTCGGTGCCGGCCTGCTGGGTGACCTGGTACTGCTGGGGGGTGAGTCGGTCCCGCAGTTCGGCGTCGTCGTAGGTCTGGCGGGCGGGGGAGGTCTGGGCGGTCATGGCGGTTGCCTTTCCGTGGTCCTGATCTGCAGGCGAGCGTGTTCGGCGCCTTGATCCGAAGATTCGCCGGGGCATCGTGTTGCCTTTCTCCGGTACGGCTCTACGGTAGGCAACGCACGCGGTCTTCGTATGGTTCCCGGCCGGCGAATCGAGTCCCGCGGTGCCTTGATGCGAGCGCTGCCGGCCCGCTCGGTCCCTGCTGGTGGATGCTTGACTGAACACATGTTCGCAACTACATTGTTGTAAGCTGTGCGAGGAACGACGGCGCCCCGCTGGACCTGTCACACCCCCCGCGTAGGTTCACCAAGCATCCCCGACTCGCCGAGAGGCCACCAGACATCCATCCGCCCCAAGGGGCACAGACACAGGAGAAAGACGTGGACGATCGACACAAGGCACTCGACATGGCCATGAGCCAGATCGACAAGCAGTTCGGCCAGGGCTCGGTCATGAAGATGGGCGAGAAGGCCGCCATGAACATCGAGGCGATCCCGACGGGGGCGCTGTCGCTGGACCTGGCCCTCGGCATCGGGGGTCTGCCCCGAGGCCGGGTCACCGAGATATACGGCCCGGAGTCCTCGGGCAAGACCACCCTGGCCACCCACGTGGTGGCCGAGGCCCAGCGCAACGGCGGCATCTGCGCCTACGTGGACGCCGAGCACGCCATGGACCCGATCTACGCCAAGGCCATCGGCGTGGACATCGACGAGCTGCTCATCTCCCAGCCCGACACCGGCGAGCAGGCCCTGGAGATCACCGACATGCTGATCCGCTCCGGGGCGCTCGACGTGGTGGTGATCGACTCGGTAGCCGCACTCACCCCGCGGGCCGAGCTCGAGGGCGACATGGGCGACCACCACGTCGGCCTGCAGGCCCGGCTCATGTCGCAGGCCCTGCGCAAGCTCACCTCCAACCTCAACAAGTCCAACACCATCTGCATCTTCATCAACCAGCTGCGCGAGAAGATCGGGGTGATGTTCGGCTCGCCGGAGACCACGCCCGGCGGCCGGGCCCTCAAGTTCTACTCGTCGGTGCGGCTCGACATCCGCCGCATCGAGGCGATCAAGAACGGCATGGAGGTGGTGGGCAACCGCACCCGGGTGAAGGTCGTGAAGAACAAGTGCGCCCCGCCGTTCAAGCAGGCCGAGTTCGACATCATGTACGGCCAGGGCATCTCCCGGGAGGGCTCGGTGCTGGACCTGGCCGTCACCGAGTCCATCGTGAAGAAGTCCGGGGCCTGGTACACCTACGACGGCGAGCAGCTCGGCCAGGGGCGTGAGAACGCCAAGGCGTTCCTGCAGGACAACCCCGAGCTGATGGTCGAGATCTCCGACCTGGTCTGGCGGGCCGTCATGCCCGAACCCGAACCCGAGCAGGAGTGGGAGCAGCCCGCCACGTCGGAGCCATCAGCCACCGCCGCCGCCTGACGATCAAATCGTCCGCTATGCGGGGTTGGGGCCGATTCGGATCGGCACGGCAGTCTCGGCCTCGCCCTCACCGAAGACGGCCACTAGCTCCAGGCGAGCTCCGAGCCCGCTTACGTAGCTACGAAGCGTCGACACCTTCACGTCGTCACCACGCTCCAACTGCGACACCGCGGACTGGCTGATGCCCAGCTCAGCGGCGAGGTCAGCCTGTGAACGGTCCAGGGCCCGCCGCAATGCGTACAGACCGATCTCAACGAGCGTCTCCTCGCGCAGCGCAGCCAGGCGCTCCGCGGCTCCTGGGCGCGCCAGCACTTTGTCGTGCAGCGCCCGGTAACTCTTCGTGGATGGCATCGGAATCACACTCCATTTCACCACCACAGAGCATAAGCTGTTACTTCTATAAGTTCAACCTTCTACACCGGAGAGCAGAGAGGAAATGGGCGCGTATCGTGAGGCAGGCCGGGTTGAAGGAGCGAGGGTCGCGATGAGGTACACCGTTGTCATCGAGAGGGCGCCCAACAACCTTGCTGCCTATGTGCCGGACTTGCCCGGTTGCGTGGCCACGGGCAACACCCGGGAGGAGTTGCTGGTGACGATCCGAGAGGCCATCGAGTTCCACATCGAGAGCCTGCGCGACCACGGCGAACCGATCCCGGATCCCCTGGACCGCTGGGACACTCTCTGGGCGTCCGCCGAGCAGGACCAGCGTCCCGGACGCTCACAAACGGATCCACCGCAGCATTGAGCGGACGCAACCTACGGAAGCCCGCTGCTGAGGTGTACTCGCATCTGTCGGCGCACCCCAGCTCTGAGGTCCTCCTGCCGGAGTTGGTCTTGGCGGGGCACCCCGGAGGAGCCCGGTGATCTGATCCACTCGTGGAACGTCTCGGCGGCAGACTGTGGATCGTCGCCGCGACTCACCGCCTGCTCCACCCACTCCTCCTGCAGGTCGGCCTCCTCGAAGACTGCTTCGGTGACTTCAGCAAGACGGTGAGTAGGAGCCAAGAACCTTGTCAGGTACCAGATGAAGCGCTGCTGGAGCAGATGAACGCCATAGGGCGTCATGCACGCCACCCGCGTCCTCTCCGCGAGCGAGCCTGACTCCACAAGCCCGATCTCGTCGAACCGTGCAGAATGATGGACTTCCAGCAGTCCGGGAAGCGGCATCACCTTGAAGTAGCCGTTGCGCCAGGCTGGCAGTGGGATCGGATCAGTGGGAACGACCCGAGCCGTCAGCAGGCGGGAGGCGAGCTTCACGCCGTCAACTCTCATGGAGCACGGGTGTGTTAGCACGATGGCGAGTCCGGTGCCGTCGAGTCCGGGCACCTCTACCTGGGTGAAGACATCTCCCGTCATGAGAGGTCGAGCTATCGAGACCTCGTCCTGCGACGCTGCGAGGTATAGATGTTCGGCCGCGTCCGGACACTCAAGGGTGTCTCCGGACAACTTGCTGCTCCAGATCTAACGATCAGCCAACCGCAGGCCGGGCATCCCGTCGGGTCCGGTGAACACCTCGACAGGTGAGGAGTAGCGGTCGCGCCAGTCCGGCTCGAATTCGTCGAGCACGGCCTCCGGGTCTGATCCCTGATCGTGGGCGAGTCGCAGAACTAGATCGAAGCGATTCTCGGCCATGAGGTCGGCACCGGTGATCGGTGCATTCGTGTGCAGCGGAGTTTCAAGCCAGCCGGCAACGTCGGATACGTGGCATCTCGAACAGGCGACATCGCAGAAGGCGACCACCGTTGCCAGTTTTCTCCGGTTCTCGCCGGTGGCTCGGCCCCCCAGTCGCCACTTGCGTAGGGCGGGCACCGATATCCCGAGAACTCGCGCGATGCATCTCCAAGAGAACCCCAGATCGCTCAGATGGTCCAGCAGACTCTCCAGCGGCTCCCTTGCTCGCCGGACTGATCTGATGCGAACCTCAGTCTCAAGGATTTCCAGGACCTGATCGTGTTCGGCGCGGCGCTGGCGCCGCGTATCGTCAGCCAAGACCATCTTCTCTCCCTGCCACCTCACGGACGATAACCAGAAATGTAACCAAAGTGACAACCTAGTGCACGACAATAGCGGCCTAGAGCTACTCACCGGTTCAGAGCCTGGTTGCCGCAGGTCCGCAGGCCTTGAGGCCGTAGCCTGGGAGGGTGCGGACCTATGCCATCCGTACCTTCGGGTGCCAGATGAACGAGCACGACTCCGAGAGGATCGCGGGCCTGCTCGAGGATGACGGTTACGAGCGCGCCTCCGCCCTGGAGGACGCCGACGTGATGGTGCTCAACACCTGCTGCATCCGGGAGAACGCCGACAACAAGCTGTACGGCGCCCTGGGCCGGCTCAAGGCTGTGAAGGCGGAGCGGCCCGGCGCACTCATCGCGGTGGCCGGGTGCCTCGCCCAGAAGGACCGGGAGCTGGTTCGCCAGCGTGCTGGCCACGTCGATGTGGTCTTCGGCACCCACAACGTGCACCGGGCCGCCGAGTTGATCGACCACGCCCGTCGGCACGGGCCGGTGGTGGAGATCCTCACCGAGACGGTTCGCGAGGATGTCGAGGCCTTCCCGTCTGCTCTGCCGGTACGCAGAGAGACGGCGCATTCCGCCTGGGTCACCATCCAGATCGGATGCGACAACAGCTGCACCTTCTGCATCGTGCCCGCGGTGCGAGGCCCCGAGATCAGCCGCCCCTTCGGTGAGCTAGTGGAGGAGGTAGGAGCGCTGGCGGCCGAGGGCGTCAGCGAGGTAACTCTGCTGGGCCAGAACGTCAACAGCTACGGCCGGGACTTGGCCCTGTCGCGACGGGGAAGCGCCAACGGCAACGGGCAGACCGACTCCACGGGCGACGATGCTTGGTGGTGCGGATCTGCCTGGATCTCCGACCGGAGGGCCCGTCCCCTGTTCGCCGACCTGCTGCGAGCGGTGGGGGAGGTCGACGGCATCCGGCGGGTGCGCTTCACCAGCCCGCACCCCAAGGATCTGCGTCCCGAGACCGTCGCGGCCATGGCCGAGGTCCCGGCGGTGTGCGAGCACCTGCACCTGCCGCTGCAGTCGGGCAGCGACGCCGTGCTGCGGGCGATGCGCCGGGGATACACGGCCCAGCGCTACCTGGAACGGCTCCAGGCGGCCCGGGCCGCGGTCGACGACCTGGCCGTATCCACCGACATCATCGTCGGGTTCCCCGGTGAGACCGAGGACGACTTCGAGCAGACCCTCGAAGTGGCGGCCGAGGCCCGCTACGACAGCGCCTTCACGTTCATCTTCTCGCCCCGGCCGGGAACAGCCGCGGTCGACATGGGCGACCGGTTCGTGCCCCACGAGGTGTCCGTGGCCCGCTACGAGCGGCTGCGGCGGGTGATCGAGCGCTCTAGCCGCCTGGCCAACGAGGCCCGGATCGGCCGGATCGAGGAGGTCGTCGTCGAGGGGCCGAGCAAGAAGAACCCGGCCGTCACCACCGGACGAACCCGGCGCAACACCCTGGCGCACTTCGGATCGCCGCCTGGCGGCGTGCCACCGAGCGGCACCTACGCCCAGGTCGAGGTCACCGCGGCCGCGGCCAACTTCCTGCAGGGCGTCTGTATCGACATCGAAGCGCGACCCGCTGCCGGCGCGACCAACGGATCCTCGGTCCGTCGCCGGATTCCCGTGGCTGCCGCGAGCTGATCGGGCCGGTGACCTCGAGGCCGCCAGCGCCAGATGGCGATCACCGGGGTGCCTCCGATGCCGCTGGCCCGACCGCCGCGACAAGGAGGCGATGTTCGGGAGCGGATTGCCCGATGCCGTCGACGTGACCGCCGACGCTCCGGCGCAGCGCGGAACGAGCGCAGGCCGGCCGCCGATTGATCGGACGGCACTTGCGGAGCGGCCGCTGGTGATCGTGGGCCCGACCGCGTCGGGCAAGTCGGACCTTGCGATGGGCGTAGCCCGGCTGATCGGTGGAGCCGAGATCGTGGCCCTCGACTCCATGCAGGTCTACCGGGGCATGGACATCGGCACGGCCACCCCCACCGCCGCGGAGCAGGCCGAGGTGCACCATCACCTGATCGACCTGGTGGACCCATCCGAGGAGTTCGCGGTAGCCGAACTCCAGGCCCAGGCCATTGCGGCGATCAACGACATCCGCGGCCGGGGTGCTGTGCCTGTGCTCGGCGGCGGGACAGGCCTGTACGTCCGGGCCGTGATCGACAACCTCCAGATCCCGGGGCGTTACCCGGAGGTGCGGCCCACCCTGGAGGCTGAGCCCGACACGGAGGCTCTACACCGGCGCCTGGCTGCCCTCGATCCGGTCGCCGCCGGCCGTATGGAGCCCACCAACCGGCGCCGGATCGTCCGAGCCCTCGAAGTCACCATCGGCAGCGGCCGTCCGTTCTCGTCGTACGGGCCCGGCCTGACGCACTACCCGGCCACACCGTTCGTGCAGGTCGGGCTGCGCTGGGAGCGGGATCACCTCGATGAGCGCATCGCCACCCGCTACGAGCGCCAGATGGCCGACGGCTTCCTCGACGAGGTCCGGCCGCTGGCGGGCCAACCCATCTCCCGGACCGCGTCGCAGGCCCTCGGCTACAAGGAACTGCTCGCCCATCTGCGGGGGGAGATGACCCTCGACGAAGCCCTGGAACTGGCCATCGTGCGCACCCGGCGTTTCGCCCGCCGCCAGGAGCGCTGGTTCCGCCGCGACCCCCGCATCCACTGGCTGGACGCCCCCTCCACCCCCGGCGACTTGCTGTCCATCTGCGATTCTTGACGTAGTTGACCGCACCAGAACGGCACAACTACGTCAAGAACGGCGGTAGCAATCACAGCCTGCCCGCTCGGCCTTCCGGCGCGCCAGAATGCAGGGATGACCGGCGGGCTGCGACTTCACAAGCTCCACGGACTGGGCAACGACTTTCTCGTCGCGCTCGTCGACGAGCTGCCCGATGAGGCCGATGCTGCCCGGACGGCCACCGCGCTGTGCCATCGGAGCAACGGCATCGGCGCGGACGGGCTGATCCATGCCGTGGTCGACCCGCCGAGCATCGGATCGGGCCGCACCGCGACCATGCGGCTGTGGAATTCCGACGGCTCGCCGGCCGAGGTGTCCGGCAACGGTCTCAGGTGCCTCGCCCACGCCATCGCCCGCACGCTGGGAGAGGCCGAACTCGACATCGTCGTGAACACCGTCGCCGGTCCTCGCCGATGCTCGATACAGCCCACGCACCTGCCGGACACCGTCGTCGGGACCACCGAGATGGGCACCCCTGGTCCCGGTCCCCGCCCGGACCGGCTCAGCGGCACCCCCGAGGCCGCCGCGGAGGGCATCCTCGGGCCGGGCGCGGTCGCACGATGGGCCACGTTGGATGTGGGCAATCCCCATGTCGTGCTGGCCGTGGCCGATCCTGCCGCGGTGCCCGTCCATGAGGCCGGCCCGGCAGTGGAGGCCATCTTCACGGGCGGCATCAATGTCCACTTCGGTGCGGTCACCGGACCCGGCGAGCTGACCTTGGGCGTCTGGGAGCGTGGCGCGGGGGCGACCGCGGCGTGCGGGACGGGAGCCGTGGCCGCAGCCGCCGTCTTCCATTACTGGGGCGACGTGGGCCAGAATGTCACGGTGCGAATGGCGGGTGGGCAGGCTCGGGTCGATCTCTCCGAGCCGGTGACGCTCACGGGTGAATCGACCTACGTCGCCACGGTGGACGTCCACTATGCCTGAGGCGGTCCCACCGCCTGAGCCTGCCGACACGCTCGGTGCCGATCCCACCGCAGGCGACACCGAGAACGATCCCGGTATCGAAATCGAGGAGACGGACGGTGACGACACCCACCGGGGCGGGTTCGGAGAGTTCGGCGGCGACGGGCCCGGGCTCATCGATCGGGCCTTCCGGGAGCGCATCGTGCTGGTCGCCGTCACCCGGCCCGGTCGGGACGCCTCCGCCACCGACGCCTCCCTCGACGAGTTGAGCCTGCTGGTGGACACCGCGGGAGCCGATGCCGTCGAGCGGGTCTGCCAGCGGCGGGCCGCGCCCGATCCGGCCACCTTCGTGGGCTCGGGTAAGGCCCGCGAGATCAGGGCCATCGCCGAGGAGGTCGATTGCGACACGGTGGTGTTCGACGACGACCTCAGCCCCGCGCAGCAATTCAATCTGGAAAGGCTGCTGGGCCGCACGGCGTTGGACCGCACCGCCGTGATCCTCGACATCTTCGCCCAGAACGCCAGCACACCGGAGGGCAAGGCCCAGGTCGAGCTGGCCCAACTCCGCTACCGGCTGCCCCGCCTGCGGGGCGCCGGGCGGCGCCTGTCGCAGCAGGCGGGCGGGATCGGCACCCGCGGTCCCGGCGAGACCCAGCTCGAGGTGGACCGTCGCCGCCTGGAGCGGCGCATACACAAGCTCGAGGGCGACCTTCGCCGCATCGCCGGCCATCGCCGCACCCAGTCCAAGGCCCGCAGCCGCACCCGCAACCGGTCAGCGGCGATCGTCGGCTACACCAACGCGGGCAAGTCGTCGCTGCTCAACCGGCTCACGTCGGCCACCGTCGCGGTGGAGGACCGCCTCTTCGCCACCCTCGATCCCACCACCCGGCGACTGGGGCTGCCCGGCGGCGAGACGGTCTTCGTCACCGACACGGTGGGCTTCGTGCGCAAGCTGCCCCACCAGCTGGTTGAGGCGTTCAAGACCACGCTCGACGTCGTCCGGGATGCCGACCTGCTGGTCCATGTGGTGGACGGTTCCGACAGCGACCCCGACGGCTCCATGGCCGCGGTGCGCCAGGTGCTCGCCGAGATCGACGCCGACGAGATCCCGGAGTTGGTGGTGTTCAACAAGAGCGACCTGGGTCCGGCCGCAGCCCGGCTGGCCGAGCGGACAGAGGGCGCAGTGGCGATGTCGGCCGCCACCGGCGACGGGGTGGAGGGGCTCCTGGGCGCCATCGGCGACCGGATGCGCCGGGTTGCCAGCGAGGTGGAGCTGGTGGTGCCCTGGGACCGCGGCGATGTGCTCGCCGGCGTGCACCGGGAGGGACAGGTGCTCGAGTCCACCGCCACCGAGGAGGGCATGAGGGTGCGGGCCCGCATGGAGCCCGGCTCGGTCGGGGCTCTGCGTCGCTACGTGGTCAACGGATGGGAGGAGGGGTGACGGCAGGCAGCCGCGCCCGCTCGCTTCGCCATGCCGCCGGTCGCAGTGCGGCGGACGGCTGGATGGGGTCGTGACTGCGAGCTTCGTCCCGCCGGTCTATCCCTACGAGCGGCTCGACGGTCTGCGAGCCCTTGCCGCGGCGCTGCCAGGAGGAGCAGTGGACTGCTCGGTGGGCACGCCCTGCGACCCGCCGCCTACCGCCGTGGTTGAGGCGCTGGTGAACTCGGGCACGGAGCGCGGCTATCCGGCGTCGATCGGCTCGGCCGTGTTCCGGCAAGCCGCTGCCGCCTGGGTGCAGCGTCGCTTCGATGTTGGCGTGGACCCCGACACCGAGTTGGCGGCATGCATAGGCACCAAGGAGTTCGTGGCCTCGCTGCCGCGCTACCTGAAGCTCCGCCTCCCCGACCGCGACACGGTGCTGTACCCGTCGGTCTCGTACCCGTCGTACGCGATGGGCGCCGCCTTGGCCGGCTGTCGCGCCGTTCCGGTCGCGGTGGACGACAAGTTCCGCATCGATGTGGACTCGATCGACCGGCGCGATGCCGGGCGCGCTCTGTGCCTGTGGGTCAATACGCCGGGCAACCCGGCTGGCGGCCTCGACGACCTGGGTGTGGCCGCGGCCTGGGGCAGGCGCAACGGCGTCCTGGTGGCCAGCGATGAGTGCTACGCCGAGTTCACTTGGGACGGCCCGCCGCGCACCATCCTGGAGCACGGCAGCGAAGGCGTGCTGGCCGTGCACTCGCTGTCGAAGCGATCCAACGTGGCTGGCGTGCGAGCCGGGTTCTATGCGGGAGACCCCGAGTTGGTCCACTACCTGCGCGAGTGTCGCAAGCACGCCGGCTGCATGGTTCCCGGCCCGGTGCAAGCGGCCGCGGTCGCGGCCTGGGCTGATCAGGCCCACGTCGAGGAGCAGGCCGCTCGATACCGGCGCCGGCTGAGTTGCTTGGCCGGCATCGCCGACGCGGCCGGATCGAGCGCGTCCATGCCGGGCGGCGCCTTCTACCTGTGGGCACCTGCCCCCGCTGGAGACGCCTGGGCCTTCGCGGAGATGCTGGCCCGCGGCGCGGGTCTGATCGTGAGTCCGGGTGAGTTCTACTGCGAGCAGCCCGACGCCGCCGGAGCCTATGATCCGCGAGGTTTCGTCCGCATCGCGGCGGTCCAGCCCGACGACCGCTTGGAGCTGGCCCGCGAGCGGCTCGCCGGCTAGGAGTGTGAACGGCCGACCGCTCCGCCCCGAAATCTCGGGTCGGTTTTGGGCGATGGGTGCTGACGATTTGCGCCAAGAAAATCTCGGGTCGGTCTTGGGCGGTGGGTGCTGACGATTTGCACCAAGGAACTAGCCTCACCTGCATGTCAACGCTTGAGTCCCGCATCAGCGAACTCTGGGCTGCCCGCCCCGACCTGGATGCCGACGATCCTGACGTCGTCGCCACCGTCCACGAGGCCATAGACGCCCTCGACACCGGCCAGGCCCGGGTGGCCGAGGTGCTCGACGACGGCACGGTGCAGGTCAACCAGTGGTGCAAGCAGGCCATCCTGCTGCTGTTCTCGACGGCCAAGATGAGCACCATCGAACTCGGCCCCTTCGAGTTCGCCGACAAGATCCCGCTCAAGACCGACTACGCGGCCCGGGGTGTCAGGGTGGTGCCGGGAGCATCGGCCCGCTGGGGCAGCTACCAGGCGCCGGGCGTGATCATGATGCCCAGCTACACCAACATCGGCGCCCATGTGGGGGCCAACACCATGGTCGACACCTGGGCAACGGTGGGGTCATGCGCCCAGATCGGCGCCAACGTGCACCTCTCGGGCGGGGTCGGCATCGGCGGCGTGCTCGAGCCTCCCCAGGCGGAGCCGGTGATCGTGGAGGACGACTGCCTGATCGGCAGCCGCTGCATCGTGGCCGAGGGTGCCCGGGTCGGGCAGGGGACTGTTCTGGGAGCGGGGGCCATCCTCACCGGCTCCATCCCGGTGATCGACACCTCCACTGGCTCCGAACTCGGACGGGGTGAGGTGCCGCCGTGGTCGGTGGCGGTCGCCGGAACCCGGCCCCGCAAGTTCTCCGGCGGCGAGTACGGCCTGCCTGCGGTGCTGGTGATCAAGCGCCTGAACGAGGGCGAGCGCCACGACAAGTCGGCCCTCAACCAGGTCCTGCGCGACCACGGCGCCACCGCCTGACATGCCCGCTACTGGACGTGTGCCCACCACCTGACATGTCCAACGGGCCACTGCCGGCAGGCGATCTGTTCGCCTTGACGGCCGCGCTGGTCGACGTGCCCTCCGAGAGCTACTCCGAGGGGCTGATCACCGACCTGATCGAGGCCGACCTGCGCCGGGCCGAGCACCTCAGCGTGGAGCGCGTCGGCGACAACCTCGTCGCCCGCACCCGACTCGGACTCGGCCGGCGCATCCTGCTGGCCGGCCACACCGACACGGTGCCGGCCAACGACAACGCCGGCGCCCGGGTCGACGGCGATGTGCTGTGGGGTCTGGGCGCGGCCGACATGAAGGGCGGCGTGGCAGTGATGCTCACCCTGGCCCGGACCCTGACGGCGCCGGCCGTCGATGTCACCTATGTGTTCTACGCCCGCGAGGAGGTCGCTGCGAGCGACAACGGTCTGCTGGAGGTGGCCGCGGCCCGGCCCGACCTGCTCGAGGCCGACGTGGCCCTGCTGGGGGAGCCGACGGCAGGCGCGGTGGAGGCCGGCTGCCAGGGCACCATGCGGCTGGTGGTGACGCTGGCGGGGGAGCGGGCCCACACCGCCCGGCCCTGGATGGGTCGCAACGCCATTCACCGGCTCGCCGACGTGCTGGCCGCGGTGTCCGCATATGAGGCCCGGCGTCCTGTGGTGCAGGGATGCGAGTACCGGGAGGCTCTGCAGGCGGTGGCGGTGAGCGGCGGGGTGGCGGGCAACGTGGTGCCCGACACCGCCACACTGACGCTGAACCACCGGTTCGCTCCCGACCGCACCCCCGAGCAGGCCGAGCAGCACGTGCGCTCGTTGCTTGATCCCGTGCTCGAGGCAACCGACACCGTCGAGCTCACCGACATGGCTCCGGCGGCCGCCCCCGGACTCGATGATCCGCTGGTGGCGGCGCTGATCCGGCGAAGCGGTGCGCCTGCGCGAGCCAAGCTGGGCTGGACCGACGCGGCCTTCTTCGCGGCGCGCGGCGTGCCTGCGTCGAACTTCGGTCCTGGCGATCCCCGCATGGCTCACACGGCGGGAGAACGTGTGCACCGAGAAGAGCTCGCCGCGGTGCATGCTGCGCTGGAGGGACTGCTCATCGACGGCGCCTGAGCGCCGCGGGCAGCGCGGTTGAAGGTGGTGCCTAGTACCGCCGCATCATGGTGACGACCTTGCCGTAGACGGTCACCTCGTCCGGTGTGAACTCCATCGGCTGGAGCAGTTCGTTGGCCGGTTCCAGCACGATGCGGCCGTCACGCCGCCGCAGCGTCTTCACGGTGGCCTCGTCGCCGGGGATGCCGGCCACGATGACCTCTCCGTTCTCGGCGGTGCTCTGGGCCCGGCAGACCACGTAGTCGCCGTCGAGGATGCCGGCGTCGATCATCGAGTCGCCCCGCACCCGCAGCATGAACAGGTCGCCCTCGCCGGTGAGGTCGGCGGGCATCGGCACCAACTCCTCGACGTTCTCGGCGGCTAGCACGCCCGAGCCTGCGGCCACGTCGCCCACCAGGGGCACGTGACGCACCGGGCGGCGCTCCAGCGCGGCCCCCGAGTTCTCGTCGTAGCGCACCTCGATGGCCCGGGGCCGGGTGGGGTCGACCCGCAGGTAGCCGGCCGAGCCGAGCACATCGATGTGGGCCTTGACCGAGGCGGGGGACTTGAGCCCGACCTCGGCCGCGATCTCGCGGATCGACGGCGGGTAGCCGTGGGCGCGCTGGTGCTCCACGATCGCGTCGAGGATCTGGCGGCGACGGGCGGAGAGTGGCTTCCGGTTGGCCGGGGGCGTCATGGCGGGTCTCCGATCTTGGGGGAGTCGGGTTGTGTGTCCGAACACATGTTCGCTATAGTGTAACCGAACACCTGTTCAGACAAGGAGTCTATCCGTACACATGTTTGCGGAACACGCGTTCGATGTCAAGCATCTCGGGCGTCTCGGAGGGATCGGTACCGATGTCACACCGCTGCGGGATGATCGTGGCATGGAAGTTGCTCGCCCGCCCGCCCTCACCCTGGTCCCCGCCGATGTCTCGGCCGCTCCGGCATCCCCGACGCGCCGGTCCCTGCGACTGCCGGAGTCGGTGTACCGCCGCCGCCGGGCCGTTGCGGCCATGATCGCGGCCGCGGTCTTGACGCTGGCAGTGGTCGCGGCCCGGCCCGATCGCGTGCCGCCGGGTGAGGCCAACCCCTGGCCTTCCACGGGCGAGGTCTCGATTCCGGCGAAGCTGCCCGGCGTCTACATCGTTCAGCCCGGCGACACGCTGTGGGACATCGCTGTGGCCATCGCGCCGGGCGAGGATCCCAGGGGTCTGGTCCACGAACTGGCCGATGCAGCCGGCGGCAGCACGCTGGAGCCGGGCCAGCAGATCGTCATCGACGCCGTCGGGCCCCTGGTCACCGGGAGTGGCCCGGAGCGGCATCCCGATCAACCTGCCGACGCGGCGGGGGCGGCTCCCTTCGCGACATAGCGCACGAACAGCGTGTCGGAGGCTTCCAGAAGATGGTCGACGGTCAGGTTGAGGGGCACGGTCCGCCGCGATCCGTGCACGATCCGGGGGCTGGCCCCGCCCGCCACCAGCGGCGCGATCGACAGGCACAACTCGTCGATCACCCCGGCGTCTGCGAGTTGGGCGTTGAAGGACGGGCCCCCCTCCGACAGCACGACTCCGGCGCCGCGGCGGTCGAGCTCGGCGAGGATCTCCTCCGGCTCGGGCCGGACCGAGGCCAGTCGCACGACCTCGGCGACAGGCTCGAGCCGGTCTGCCGCCTCGGCCGCGGCGTCCCTTCCGGTGAGGATCACCGGAAGGTCGTCGCCGGAGCGTTGGTCGGCGAACAGCGGCAGGTCCAGGTCGAGGTCCAGGCTTGCGCTGACGACGGCCAGCCGGGGCCGGTCGGAGCGCCCGGCGGCGTGCCGCGCTCGGCGGGACTCCGCTCCGGGCCGGGGCAGGCTGTAGCGCTCGGCTCGCACCGTGCCGGCCGCGGCCACGATCCAGTCGGCGCAGGCCCGAACGGCCGAGAACACGGCCTCGTCGGCCGGGTTGCCGAGTGCCTCGCTGGCGCCGTCGACCGCGATGGCCCCGTCGGCGGAGGCGATCATGTTGAGCATCAGCCACGGCCGTCCCGCCGGCTTGGGGCGGGGCAGGGCCGGGTAGAGCTCCATCGGGTCGACCTCGACGACCGGTCCCGGCATAAGCCTTCGCACGATCAGACGGTACCGGCCCGTGTGTGTCCACCACTGGTGGGCGGTTCTCCACATGCGCCTAGGCGAATCTCTGGACAACCTTGGCAGTTGTCTACAGGCCGGCTGTTCCGATGCACAGAGAATCCCGAAGCAATGCCGACAAATCCAGAAGCAATCCCAAGACGGGTCAACAGGCGCGAGTCCTAGGGTTCGTGCGGGGCTGCCCGAAGCGCGCCCGGTAGAATTTCAGGGAGGTAATCCGATGACTCTGGCCTCCGAGCAGAACAGTCTTCTCGCCGGCGCCGACCTCCAACCGGACGCCGCGGACGACCCGGCGAACAGCGTCGCCTGGGAGCGGCGCGACGCGCGCCTGCTCGACCACAGCGACGGGTCGGTCGCATTCGAGCAGCGGGGCGTGGAGGTGCCGGCCGCCTGGTCGCAGAACGCCACCAACATCCTGGCCCAGAAGTACTTCCGCGGCGCGCTGGGAACCCCCTCCCGAGAATGGTCGCTGAGGCAGGTGGTGGACCGCATCGTCGGCACGATCACACGCTGGGGGGACGGTGACGGCTACTTCGTCGACGAGTCCGAGGCGTCGCTGTTCCGCGCCGAGCTCTCACATCTGCTGTACACGCAGAGGGCTGCCTTCAACTCCCCGGTGTGGTTCAACATCGGGGTGGCCGGGGTGCCCCAGCAGGCATCGGCGTGCTTCATCCTGTCGGTCGACGACACCATGGAGTCGATCCTGGAGTGGTACGCCGAGGAGGGCCGGATATTCAAGGGGGGCTCCGGCGCCGGGGTGAACCTGTCGCGCATCCGGGCCAGTTCCGAGGCCCTCAGCGGCGGGGGCACCGCGTCGGGCCCGGTGAGCTTCATGCGGGGCGCCGACGCGTCGGCCGGCACCATCAAGTCGGGAGGCAAGACGCGGCGGGCCGCCAAGATGGTTGTGCTCGACGCCGACCATCCCGACATCGAGGACTTCATCTGGTGCAAGGCCCGCGAGGAGCGCAAGTCGCGCGCGCTGGCCGCGGCCGGCTTCGACATGAGTGTCGACGGCGCCGACTCCGACTCCGTGCAGTACCAGAACGCCAACAACTCGGTCCGGGTCACCGACGGGTTCATGCAGGCCGCGCTCGAAGGCGGCGACTGGGATCTCACCGCCCGCACCGACGGCTCGGTGCTCAAGCGGTTGCCGGCCCGCTCGATCCTGAACCAGATGGCCGAGGCCGCCTGGCAGTGCGCCGACCCCGGCGTGCAGTTCGCGACCACGATCAACCGCTGGCACACCGCCGCGTCCACCGGCCCCATCACGGCCAGCAACCCGTGCTCGGAGTACGTACACCTCGACAACAGCGCCTGCAACCTGGCCTCGATCAACCTGCTGAGCTTCCTCGACGACGAAGGGATCTTCGACGTCGCCGGGTTCCGACGGGCGGTGCAGGTGGTGTTCGCGGCCCAGGAGATCCTCGTCGGCCACGCCGACTATCCGACGCCGGCCATCGCCGACACCACCAGGGCCTTCCGCCAGCTCGGCCTGGGCTACGCCAACCTGGGCGCGCTGCTCATGGCGCTCGGCCTGCCCTACGACTCCGACGAGGGCCGGGCCGTGGCCGCGGCCATCACCGCGCTGATGACCGGCGAGGCCTATCTCACCTCCACCCGCCTGGCCGAACGCATGGGGCCCTTCGCCGGCTTCCACGACAATCGCGAGCACATGCTGCGCGTGCTCGACCAGCACCGGAGCGCGACCGCCTCCATAGAGGAGGACCTTGTGCCCGCCGATCTGCTCGAGGCCGCGCAACTGGCGTGGGACGAGGCCTGCGAGCGGGCCGACCTCCACGGCGTGCGCAACAGCCAGGCCACGGTGCTGGCGCCCACCGGCACGATCGGGCTGCTCATGGACTGCGACACCACCGGCATCGAGCCCGACCTCGGGCTGGTCAAGTCCAAGCGCCTGGTCGGGGGCGGGACCATGGAGATCGTCAACACGACGATCCCCAGGGCGTTGCGGCGACTCGGCTACGACCGGGAGCAGGCCGACCAGATCAGGGACCACATCGCCGCTCACCACACCGTGGAGGGCGCGTCGCTCAAGCCCGAGCACCGGGACGTGTTCGCCTGCTCGCTGGGCGACAACGCCATCAGCGCCTCCGGGCACATCAAGATGATGGCCGCGGTGCAGCCGTTCCTGTCCGGTGCCATCTCCAAGACCGTGAACATGCCCGCGTCGTCGACCGCCGGCGATGTCGAGCAGCTGTTCATCGATGCCTGGCGGCTCGGCCTGAAGTCGGTGGCCATCTACCGCGACAGCTCCAAGGTGGCCCAGCCGCTCACCCTGGGCGAAGCCGAGCGTTCCACGGATGACGTCGCCGCGGCGGTTTCGGACTCGGGCGCAGGCGTGGCCCCGCAGGCCGGGTCGGTGCCCGAGCCTGTGCGCCGGCGGCTCCCGAGATCGCGCCGGTCGCGCACCTTCGAGTTCCGTGTGGCCGACTGCAAGGGGTTCGTCACGGTGGGGGAGTACCCCGACGGCCGTCCCGGCGAGATCTTCGTGAAGGTCTCCAAGCAGGGCTCCACCCTGGCCGGGATCATGGACGCGTTCGCCATCTCGTTGAGCCATGGCCTGCAGTACGGGGTTCCGCTGGCAGCCTTTGTGGAGACGTTCGTGGGTGTCCGGTTCGAGCCGGCCGGCATCACCGACGATCCCGACATCCGGATCGCCACCAGCCTCATGGACTATCTGTTCCGCAAGCTGGCCGTGATGTACCTGACGCCCGAAGAGCGGGCCGCTCTCGGCGTCTTCATCACCGGCGAGCGCACCCAGCCCACGCTGCCGGGCGTCGAGGAGCAGGTCACCGAGACCGAGCAGGGGCACGACCTGCCGCCTGATCCGCCCTCGATCCCCTCGCCCTCACAGTTGATGGCCCAACTCGACTTCTCCGCAGCGGCGGCACCGACAGAGCCGCCTGGGCCCGAGCGGCCCGTGAACGAAGTGAACATGAGCGGGAGATCGGGGCCCGAGCGGCCCGTGAACGAAGTGAACATGAGCGGGAGATCGGGGCCCGAGCGGCCCGTGAGCGAAGTGAACATGAGCGGGAGACACCCGTCGGCGAGGTCCGGCGCGCTCGACGCGCCGTTCTGCATGACCTGCGGCGTTCCTATGCGCCGGGCCGGCTCGTGCTACGTGTGCGCCGACTGCGGCGCCACCAGCGGCTGCAGCTGACTCAGCCGTCGGAGGCGGTCTCGGCGGCGAGGTTCTTCTTGTGGCGCAGGTAGTTCTTGACCATCTCGCCGAAGCGGGCCGGGTTGTAGACGTCCTCCTCGTAGCTCCAGAGGCCGTTGCCCGCGTACTTGAGCAGGGTGAAGTTGTACTCCTGGTGCAGCGAGCCGTCGCCGGGGTCGGCCATCCGGTTCCACACCTGGCACACCAGCCAGCCCCGCTCCTCGTCGATGATGTACCACTCGATGGGGAAGTGGATCATCTCGTTGTTGGGCCATTGGCTCATGGTGGACTGGATCCAGTTGTAGATGGCCTCCCGCCCGCCCATGGTGCCGAAGTGGTGCTCGATGTAGGTGGCGTCCTCGGTGAAGAGGTTGGCCCACTCGCGCCAGTCCCCGGTGGTGCCGGCCCGCAAAGCCGTTTCCTGGTAGCGGACGAACGCCTCCTCGATCTCGACTCGACTCCATCGGCTCATGGCTGGCGCTCCTCGCTCTCGGGTGGTTGCTCCTGCGGCAACAGCTCGAATCGTAGGTGACGGCTCAGGTCGCCGGTGAGGTCGACCAGGAAGCGGCGCTCGGTGAAGCGCCACCGTCCGTCGATGCGCTTCATGGTGTCGTGGTAGCGGCCGCTGATGATGGTCTGCATCGCCGACCCCGGAGCCTGCTGCATCACGGTGTAGGCGGAGCGCACCGTGGCCGCGTCGCCGTCGACGTCGATGATCGGGTTGGTGGTCAGATGGCGGGTACGGGGGGTGCCGTCGTCGTAGGTGACCACCATGTCCCGGTAGCTCGCCGCGATGGCGGCCGCGCCCGACGGTCCCGGATCGCCGCGGGTGCCGTAGCTGAAGGTGCAGTGCTCCATGAGTTCGCCCAACTCCGTGAACCGCCCCGCGTCGATGAGCTCCGCGTAGCGGTACAACTCGTTGGCGATGGCGGTGGCGTCGTGGGGGTGGGTGGCATCGCCGCGATGGGTGGCGTCGTGGGGGTCCATTGTCTGTGGACCGTAGTATCGGTCGGGCATGGCGCGCCTCCCGCTGCCCTCCCCGCCCACGCTCTGGCGTGAGGCACTGCGGTTCGTCGAGGACCTCCGCCGCGAGTGGTCGCGGGCTCGCATAGGGGGGCTGTCGGCCGAGATCGCCTTCTTCGGGCTGCTCGGGCTGTTCCCGGCGGTGATCGTTTTCGCGGCCGCTCTCGGTTCCCTCGATGTGGTGATAGGCGCGGGCGCGGCGGCTGACACCGAGCAATGGCTCCTGGACCGGGTGGTCGAGACCTTCGGCAGCGACAACACGCTACGGGCCACGGTCGAGGAGCTGTTCGACCGATCCAACGCGGGGCTGATCACCGCCGGCGTCGTCCTGACCGTGTACGCGTCGTCGCGCGGCTTCACCGCCGTGGTCGGCGCCCTGGACGTCACCTACGGCCACGAGCATCGCCGGAACTGGGTCTCCACCCGGGTCATGGGCTTCGTGCTGACCCTGTTCACCGTGCTGGTGGCGGCCCTGGTGGCCGCCATGGTCGTGGTAGGCCCCTTGCTCGGCGGCGGGGAGGAGTTGGCTGACCGCTTGGGGGCCGGCTCCGCCTTCACCACCGCGTGGGACTGGTTCCGCTGGCCGGTCGTGTTCGTGGTGGTGGTCTGCTGGGCGGCCTCCATCTACCACTTCGCGCCCCGCCGTCGCACCCCGTGGCGCAGCGACCTGCCCGGAGCGGTCGTCGGCACCGTGTGGTGGCTGGCGGTGTCGTTCGGCTTCCGGGTGTATCTCGACGCCGCAGCCGGCGGGATGAACGCCGTGTTCGGACTTCTGGGAGGGGCTCTCATCCTGCTGGTCTGGCTCTACCTGCTGGCCATGGGCCTGCTTGTCGGCGCCGAGATCAACAGCGTGCTCAACGGCCGCCGGGGTTTGAATAGGCCAACGGAACCCGCCGCGTAGGGATACTCTCGCTGGCGTGAGTGATTTCCGGGTCGATCTTGACGAGATCTCCTTCAACCTGCGCCATGTCGCCGATCTTGACGGCCTGGCCAAGCTGGAGGCCTTCGAGCACGTGGAGACCGACGTGGTCGACCAGGTCCTCGCGGAGGCGGCCCGGTTCGCCGAGGAGGTGATCGCACCCCTCAACCGGGTCGGTGACACCGAAGGCTCCCGCCGCCTCGACGACGGCTCGGTGGCGACGCCCACCGGCTTCCGGGAGGCCTACCGCTCCTATGTGGAGGCCGGCTGGGGGTCGCTGTCGATCGATCCCACCTACGGCGGTGGCGGCTTCCCCCACCTCGTCGGGCTGGCGGTGGAGGAGATGTTCACCTCGGCCTGCATGTCCTGGTCGCTGTGCCCGCTGCTGACCCAGGGCGCCATCAACATGCTGAGCGCGCACGGCACCGACGAGCAGAAGGCGCTGTACCTGCCGCAGATGGCCTCGGGGGACTGGACCGGCACCATGAACCTGACCGAGCCCCAGGCCGGCTCGGACCTGGGCGCCGTCGCGGCCCGGGCCCTGCCGCAGCCCGACGGCTCGTACCGCCTGCACGGCACGAAGATCTTCATCACCTACGGCGAGCACGATCTGGCCGACAACATCGTGCACCTGGTGCTGGCCCGCACCCCCGGCGCGCCGCCCGGCACGAGGGGCATCAGCTGCTTCCTGGTGCCCAAGCACCTGCCCGCGGCCGACGGCTCGCCCGGCGCCCGCAACGACCTGCTCTGCGTCTCGATCGAGCACAAGCTGGGCATCCACGCCAGCCCCACCTGCGTTATGTCCTACGGCGACGGCGAGGGCGCGGTGGGCTTCCTGGTAGGCGAGGAGAACGGCGGCATGCGGGCCATGTTCACGATGATGAACCACGCCCGCCTGAGCGTGGGCCTGGAGGGGGTGGCCATCGCGGAGCGGTCCTACCAGCAGGCTCTCGCCCATGCCCACGAGCGCCGCCAGGGCCGGGCGCCGGGCGCGCCGGCGGGAGAGTCCTCGGCGATCATCGACCATCCCGACGTGCGCCGCATGCTGCTGGACATGCGCTCCAGCATCAGCGCGATGCGGGGCCTCGCCTACCGCAACGCCGAGGCGATCGACCGCGCCTCGCACGAACCCGATGCTCCGCAGCGCCAGTCCGCCGACGAGCAGGCCGCGCTGCTGACGCCGCTGAGCAAGGCGTGGGCCACCGACGTGGGCTGCGAACTGGTCAGCGTGGGTCTCCAGGTGCACGGCGGCATGGGCTTCATCGAGGAGACCGGCTCGGCCCAGCATTATCGCGACGCCCGCATCGCCCCGATCTACGAGGGAACCAACGGCATCCAGGCTGCCGACCTGGTCGGCCGCAAGCTGTCCATGCGAGATGGTGGCGTGGTGCGCGACCACCTGGCGCAGGTCCGGACCACCGCGGAGGCGCTCGACGGGTGTGGTGACCTGGCCCCGGTGCAGCGGCACCTCGAGGCCGCCGTCGAGGCGACCGGTGCAGCCACCGAATTCCTGCTCGAGGCCGGGCCCGCGGCGCGGCTGGCGGGCGCCGACGCCTTTCTGAGAATGCTGGCGGTCACCACCGGGGCTGCGGCTCTGGCCGACGGCGCGCTGGCGGCAACGCGGCTGGGCGATCCCGACGCCGCTGCCGACCGCGCCGTTCTGGCCCGGTTCTTCGCCGCGAACCGGCTCTCTGCTGTGCCCGGGCTGACCGCGGCGGTAGCCGAGCCCGCCGACGACCTCGCCGCCGCCCGGCAGCGGATCCTCGCCGGGTGAGTTCAAGGCTGGCGACTTGATGGGCGCCATGACCAGCGTCTTGATCGCGTCGATACCGAGCCCGCCCAGGAACGGCTTGAGCCTGGGGCCGCTGGACTTGCGCGCCTACGGGGTGATGATCGCGCTGGGCGTGCTGGCCGCCGTGTGGCTGTCGCGGCGTCGCTGGGAGGCCCGGGGAGGCGATCCCGACCAGATCAGCCGGATCGCGCTGTGGGCGGTTCCCGCCGGCCTGATCGGCGCCCGCCTCTATCACGTGATCACCGACTGGAAGAAGTTCCAGTCCGCCGGCTGGCTGGAGGTCTTCGCCATCTGGAACGGCGGCTTGGGAATACCGGGCGGGATGGCGGCAGGAATCCTGGTCGGTGTGTGGATGGCCCGGCGCCAGCACATGAACCAGGGCGAGGTGATCGCGGCAGTGGTCCCCGGCCTGCCGCTGGCTCAGGCCATCGGCCGCCTCGGAAACTGGTTCAACCAGGAGCTGTTCGGTTCGCCCACCGACCTGCCGTGGGGGCTGGAGATCGATGAGGCGCACCGTCCGGCCCAGTACCTGGATGTGGCGACCTTCCATCCGACGTTCCTGTACGAGGCGGTATGGAACCTCTTGCTGTGCGGGCTGCTGGTGAGCATCGACCGCCGACGGGTGCGCCGCTCCGTCCCGGCGCTGGTGACCGACCCGCGCCGGGTGAGCCGTCCCGGCTCGCTGCTGGCCGTGTACACCTTGGGCTACGGACTGGGCCGCTTGTGGATCGAGGCCGTGCGCGTCGACCCTGCCAGCCTGCTGCTGGGCGTGCGGGTCAACATCTGGATGAGCCTCGTGCTGATCGTGGCCTCGGCGCTGTACCTGCTGCTGACCCGGGGGCGGTCTGCCCCGGGACCCCGGGGTCCCGTCATGCCGATGTAGCCGCGGGACCCCCCGACATCCGAAATCCCTGTAGTCGGGGACTTGTCAGGTCCTTCGCCACAGGAAATTCGGGTTCAGTTGAAGCCGCGCAGGGGGAAGTCGGGCCCGCGCTGCAGCCAGTTGTCGGCCAGGTAGTCGGCGGTGCCGTCGATCAGGTGCATGGTGTAGGCGTGCCGGCTGCGGTCCGACGTGTTGGCCGCGCTCCAGTGCGGCAGGGTGCCGTGCAGGGCGATCAGCGTTCCCGCGGCGGCCTCCAGAGGCACCAGGCTGTCCACGGGATACGGGGTGTCGTCGAGGACGTCGGTGACGGTGCCGCAGCTGCGGTCGGCGGCGTCGACGAGGCGGAAGCGGGTCTTCACCGGGATGCGGTGACCTCCCGGCACTGCCCACATGCAGCCGTTGGCCATCGTTGCGTCCTCGATGGCGAACCACAGCCCGACCACGCTCTGGGGCTCGGTCCAGAGGAACGAGTGATCGCAATGGCAGATCACCTCGCCGCCGATGCCGGGTTGCTTGAAGATGTACATCGATTGCAGCAGGCGGGGGTCGGCGAACCCTAGATCCGCCGCCACCGCCGCCAACTCCGGGGTCCGGGAGAAGGAGTCGAAAGCGGGATCGAGGTCGTGCATGGCGTGGCCGATCTTGTTGACCGCCAGCGGCATCGGCCTCGTGAGGCACCCACCCGAGATGGCACCGCCCTCGAAGAACCAGCGGACAGTGTCGCCCGAGCCGAGGAACCATTCGTCTTGCGCGTGGCTCTGCTCGGTGGTTGAGAACACGGTGAGGCCGCCGTCGAGCTCGGGGTCGATGCCGGCCAGCATCGCCTCCACATGGGTCTTGAGCGCTTCGCAGCGCTCACGCTCCACGAAGCCGGGCAGGACCAGGAAGCCGTCGCGCTCCCAATCGGCCAGCTGCGAGTCGTCCAGCACCGGCACGGCCCTTTTCTAGGCCTCACCCTTGCGGTAGGCCAGGCCGTCGGCTCTGGGCATCCGCAGTCTCTGCGAGAAGAACACCAGCACCACCAGCACGATCACGAAGGGCAGGATCTCGATCCACCAGTCGGGCACCGTCGTCGACAGGAAGTACCAGACCGCGGCGCCCAGCCCCAGGCCGGCCGCGATGCCGGCGTCGATGCGCCGGCGCCGGCTCAGGGCCCAGGCCACCACCGCGGCCAGCGCGATGGTGTTGACCAGCAGAAGAGCGTGGGACGCGGAGCCGTCAAGGTCCCGCAGGCCCACGCCGAAGGGATAGCCGAACAGGAGGGCGCCGGCCATCACCCCTCCCGGGCGCCAGTTGCCGAAGATGAGCGCGGCCAGCCCGATGTATCCCCGCCCGTTGGTCTGGCCCTCCAGGTATATGCCTCCCAGTTCGGGGCTGGCGATGAAGGCTCCGCCCAGCCCGGCGAGGGCGCCGCTGGTCACCACACCGTAGTACTTGTACAGGTAGATGTTGATGCCCTGGGTCTCTCCGCCGACGGGATGCTCGCCGCAGATGCGCAGCCTCAGCCCGAAGCGGGTGCGCCAGATCAGCCAGGCGGTCGCCGGCACGAGGGCGAAGGCGATGATCGTCGTCAGCGAGAGGTGAGCCACCAGCCCCCGGGCCAGCCCGGTGAAGTCCGACACGAAGAACCAGTCCTTATTGGTGAACCAGCCGAGGATGTCGGGCGTGTCCCAGCCGAAGAGGTCGCCCCCGGCCAGGAACGGGAAGGTGAACTTGCCCACCCCCGAGGTCCGGGGTGACTGGGTGATGGAGCCGCCGTCGTAGCCGGTGAGGATCTCCGACGACAGGAACCGGGTCACGCCGGGGGCGGTCACGTTGATGGCCACCCCCGAGATGATGTGGTCCACGCCGAACGACACGGTGGCGATGGCGTGGACG